>NZ_JBBOBZ010000003.1:0-22531 GCF_038000365.1 Paenibacillus sp. FSL R7-0333 | reverse complement strand
ACGGGGGGCGTTACCGGTGACACAGGCTTCACTGGCGCTACCGGCGTTACCAGCGTTACAGGGGGCATTACCGGCGCTACAGGCCTCACTGGCAATACAGGCTTTACCGGCGCTACAGGGGTTGTCACAGGAGCGACTGGGGCAGCAGGATTATCCAGTGACTTTGCCAATGCCACTATCGACAGCGGCACTCCTACTGTTAATGGGAATTCCCCGGTTCCCTTCAACACCATTATTCCTACAGGTGGAAGTAACAATATATCACTTGATACCACAACAGGAATATTCACTTTGGCTGGCGGTCATATTTATCTAGCCATCTATTCTGTAGGGTCCGAGCGGGATAAGTCCTTTCAGTTCGCTAGAGGTGTGTTTCCGGGTCCTCCAGATACAGTGATACCAGGAACTCTGACACTAGCAACAAGCGGCTCCGACGCTAATCACACTTCGACTACGGTTATTGATCTTATGACAGTCTCTTCAATTACACTAGCAGTCCTGAATGCTCAAAGTTCAGCTGCTATTGTTAATGGTGCCAGATGCCAGGTGACGATTGTGACACTAAGATAATGAACGATTAAATCATGAAGGAGGGTTTTATTTGTCAACACCTAATATTCCAAATATAACACCATCGATCACATTGACGAGGGATGATGCCGTTAACCTGTTATTCTCTTCAATCGCTATGGAAGAACTCGGTTTGGCTCACATTCTCAATGCAGAGGGAGAGAAGATCCAGTATGCTCTGGGCACGCTGCCGGGACTCAGCGGTCCGCCAGCTACTGTTGCCCAGTTGCTGCAGCTGGGCAACAACGTACGCTCCATGCTGAATACGACCTCCAAGCATGAAATGATGCTGGATTCTGTTTTAAGCACTGCCTCGAATCTTAAAATTGTAATTGGAGCGACGGGGCCAACAGGAACCACGGGTGCTGCTGGCGGCGTATTAAGTATCAACGGCCAAACTGGAACAATTGTGCTTGATCCTGAGGACATAGGGGCTCTGCCTTTAACCCAGGAGCTGTCTACTTCCAACCTGGACTCGTTCACAGAAGCCGGTGTCTATAGCTCCGCTGATCCTAATGGAGGAGATCCTGACAACGGTCCGCCGCTTGTAGCTCATCCCCCGGTCTGGACCTTATATGTCTCCAAGGTGGGAGAATACGTTCAGCAGCTCTATATCTCTAACCCCGTCCTCTATTATCGCAGCAGCCAGGATGCGGGAGCGAACTGGACACCCTGGCAAGAGATCGGGCAGCAAGGCTTCACCGGACCGAAAGGCGCTACTGGCGCAGGCCTTACGGGTGTAACTGGGATTACCGGAGACACGGGAATTGAGGGGCAGACCGGTGCGACCGGACTAACCGGTGTTACTGGAGCCACCGGCGTCACCGGGCCGACGGACATCATTGGGCCAACCGGTCTCACAGGATCAACGGGGATAACAGGCGTGACGGGCGTAGAAATAATGGGCGTCACTGGCGCGACCGGCCTCACCGGAGAGACGGGTGCCACCGGAGAGACCGGCCTCACCGGAGAGACGGGCATGACTGGAGCAACCGGGCTTACCGGATCCACCGGCATCACCGGAGAGACCGGCGTTACCGGGCCCACTGGGATTACAGGGCCAACAGGGGTTACCGGACCGACCGGGC
Organism: Paenibacillus sp. FSL R7-0333; assembly: GCF_038000365.1. Lineage (NCBI taxonomy): Bacteria > Bacillati > Bacillota > Bacilli > Caryophanales > Paenibacillaceae > Paenibacillus > Paenibacillus sp. FSL R7-0333. The sequence continues at coordinate 20,873 of NZ_JBBOBZ010000003.1, read as the reverse complement.
TTACCGGACCAACGGGCATTACCGGGCCGACGGGCATTACTGGGCCAACGGGCGTCACCGGACCCACCGGGGTTACCGGACCGACCGGGGACACAGGTCCTACCGGCGTTACTGGACCCACAGGCGTCACTGGACCGGACGGCGTCACCGGATCGACTGGCGTTACGGGCCCCACTGGGGTTACCGGGGCCACCGGCGACACGGGACCCACTGGTGCAACGGGAAATACAGGGATAACAGGGCCGACGGGTGTCACCGGGCCAACAGGCGTCACCGGACCCACTGGCACCACCGGACCGGACGGCGTTACCGGACCCACCGGCGTTACCGGACCCACCGGCGACACGGGTTCCACCGGCGTCACTGGACCGACCGGCGTTACCGGACCGACCGGAGACACTGGACCAACAGGCGTCACTGGACCGAACGGCATCACCGGAGCGACCGGGAACACCGGACCGACAGGCATTACCGGGCCCACGGGGGATACCGGACCTACGGGCACTACCGGGGCGACCGGCGTTACCGGACCTACAGGGGACACCGGGCCGACCGGCGTCACTGGACCGACCGGCATCTCAGGGCCGACCGGGGACACGGGTCCCACCGGTGTTACCGGACCCACCGGCGTTACCGGGCCCGCAGGGGTTACCGGACCAACGGGGGTTACCGGATCGACCGGCGTTACCGGACCGACCGGCGTTACCGGGCCAACAGGATTTACCGGGCCGGCAAATGACTACCTCTATGCTAATATAACCGCCGACCCGTCTCCAACTGTTGGCCCTAATGCAGCTGTTCCGTTCGACGCTTATGTTGGAACAAGCAATAATATTGCACTTGCCGCAGGAACCTTTACTTTACAAGCCGGGCACGCCTACCTGGCTATTTACACGGTAGGAGCCGGTAATAATAACTCCTTCCGCTTTGCAAGGGGTGTAGCTCCTGGCGCTCCAAATACTCTCGTTCCGGGCACTCTTACGTCAGCATCCAATAATACAAATGTCAATCACACGACAAGTGCCATTATTGATCTTCGCGGTGAGACAACTGCTGCTACTTTGGAGGTTCAAAATGTTGGAGGGGGAAGTATAACAGTTGTCTCTGCCAGATGCGGAGTTACGATAAATACGTTGACATAACGATATACTGATCATCAAATCATGAAGGAGGGTTTCATTTGTCTACGCCTAATATTCCCAACATCTCTCCAACGATCACATTAACAAGAGATAATGTCGTTAACATGTTGTTCTCTTCCATCGCTATGGAAGAGCTCGGTTTGGCCCACATTATTAATGCGGAAGGGGAGAAAATCCAGTTTGCTCTAGGCACACTGCCAGGAATAAGCGGTCCGAACGCCACTCTGGAACAGGTGCTGGAGGTGAATAACAGTACTCAAGCCATGCTGAATACCATCATCCGCCAGGAAATGATGCTGGACTCAAAATTACAGACCGCCTCTGGTATTCCAACGATAACAGGACCGACTGGACTGACTGGAGCTACTGGACTTCCAGGAGCCGTCACCAGTGTCAACACCCAGATCGGAGCCGTTGTAATTGATGCCGAGGACATAGGCGCTCTACCTTTAAGCGAGGAAACGTCTGAGTCTGATCTAGACTCATTCACCGAAGCCGGTGTCTACAGCTCCGATAATCCCAATGGAGGAGATCCTCATCACGGTCCGCCGCTTGTAGCTCACCCCGCAGTCTGGACCTTGTACGTCTCCAAGGTTGGAGAGTATATTCAGCAGCTCTATATCTCTAATCCTGTCCTCTATTACCGTAGCAGTCAGGATGACGGAGAGCACTGGACAGACTGGCAAGAGATTGGGCAACGCGGCTCCACTGGCCCCCAGGGTGCTACTGGTGACAGCATTACTGGTCCAACAGGGACGACGGGCGTCACCGGGCCAACCGGCACCACCGGGCCCACAGGGTTCACCGGGGCTTCGGGCGTCACCGGGCCGACTGGAACCACCGGGCCCACAGGGTTCACCGGACCTACTGGAGTTACAGGGCCGACAGGCGTCACCGGAACCACGGGGGCTACCGGAGCTACTGGCGTTACCGGACCCACCGGCGTCACCGGACCCACCGGCGTTACCGGGCCCACCGGCGACACAGGAAATACAGGGGTAACAGGACCGACGGGCGTCACGGGGCCCACGGGCGTCACGGGGCCCACCGGCACCACCGGGCCGACGGGAACCACCGGACCCACCGGCGTCACCGGGCCCACCCGCGTCACGGGGCCTACCGGCACCACAGGGCCCACCGGCGTCACCGGACCGACGGGCGTCACCGGACCCACCGGCGTCACCGGGCCGACGGGAACCACAGGGCCCACTGGTGTCACCGGACCCACTGGTGTCACCGGGCCGACGGGAACCACCGGGCCCACTGGCGTCACCGGGCCCACTGGTGTCACCGGGCCCACTGGTACCACCGGACCCACTGGCGTCACAGGGCCCACCGGCGTCACCGGACCCACCGGCGTCACTGGACCCACCGGCGTCACCGGGCCGACGGGAACCACCGGACCCACCGGCGTCACCGGGCCCACCGGCACCACCGGGCCGACGGGAACCACCGGACCAACTGGTGTCACTGGACCTACCGGCGTCACCGGGCCGACGGGAACCACCGGACCCACTGGCGTCACTGGACCTACCGGCGTTACCGGACCCACCGGTGTCACCGGACCGACGGGCGTCACCGGGCCGACAGGCATCACTGGACCCACTGGCGTCACCGGACCCACCGGCGTCACCGGGCCCACCGGCACCACCGGGCCGACAGGCGTCACCGGGCCAACTGGCGTCACCGGACCCACGGGTACTACTGGGCCAACAGGCACCACCGGACCCACTGGTGTCACCGGACCCGCCGGCGTCACCGGACCCACCGGTGTCACCGGACCCACCGGAGTGACAGGACCAACTGGGGTGACAGGTGTATCAGGTGAACCTCTTAACGCTGTGTATGCTACTATATCGGTTACCGGTCTGACTGCCGAGCCTCAAGGTCCGGTGCCGTTTGATACTCTTAATGGAACAAGCGACACAGTAACACTTACACCACCTGGAACCATTAATTTAACCGCTGGGCACTCTTATCTAGTCATATATTCTGTAGGAGGTACTCCTGATAACAGATACCAACTTTCGATTGGTACTTTCCCTGATCCCCCAACGAATTTTGTTAAGGGAACATTATCTTTATCCACTAACTCCTCAAATGTCAATCACACTGCAAATGCGATTATTGATCTTATCGGAGGAGTAAATACTACCATGCAGGTCCAAAATATGTTAGGTACTCCTGTAATTATTACTACCCCAAACAGATGCGAAGTGACCATCATTACTTTAATTTAAAATTAGCTATAAACAAGGCAGCGATTCTCCCAAACCGGAGAATCGCTGCCTTTATTCCATTAGATCTTGTTCTTCCGCAGCCGAATGCCCTTAATCCGAATTCCTGGACCCCCATGCAGTGAAGGATAGGGTACGGCTGCATGCTTGCTGCGGACATGCTGAACGATCCAGTCCCCCAGCGCAATCAGCGCTACAATCAGCAGGCTGATGTAGAAGCCCGGGCGGCTCAGCTTATGGAACAAGGTTCCGGTGACCGCCACCAGAATCAGTATCAGTCCGCTCCAGCGCTTCACTGCGCCCAGCGTACTCGGCTTCAGCAGCCTGCCCGAGGAGAGCAGAATGAAGGCCCAGTTATAGAGAATCATCAGTCCGGCAGCGGTGGTGATGTATTCATACACCTTCCCCGGCAACCATAAGGACATCATAATGGCACCGCTCAGACCGGCGGCAATCAGGCACAGCGCGAAGAACGGGTACTTCTCCTTCCATTTCTTCGAGAACATCTTAGGGGCATCCCCCTCCTGGGCCAGCGTAAGCATCATTGAGGTGATTGCGTACAGCGAGGCAGTCATAGTAGAGAAGCCGGCAATGATCAGCACGCCATTGAACAGATGCGGCACGAAGGCCAGATGTTCGCTGCGCAAGGCCAGCACGAAGGGACTTTCCTTCGGGTTAAAAGCGCTCAGCGGTACCATAATTACCGCAAGTCCAATAGACAGGATATACACGGACGCCAGTCCCACCAGCATCACCTTCCCTGCCTTCGGGGCATCCTCCGGATTCTTGAGCCTGTAAGACATAATCCCCAGCACCTCAATGCCCCCATAGGCATAAAAGGCAAAAATAAACGCAGAACAAAGCCCGATACCTCCCGCAGGAAAGAACCCCTTATAACCCTGCGGCAGCTTCGGGGTGTACTTGCCGCCGCCAATCCAGCCTGCCAGCAGCGCCGCCGCCAGCGCCAGGAACATCAGAATGGCCGCCATCTTGATGACGGCCAGCACATTCTCCACCCGGTCGAAGCCTGTATTCCCGAAGAATACAATCCCCAGTCCAACCGCCGCGAACCCGGCCGCGAACACCCACATGGGTACGGCCGGGAACCAAAAGCGCGAGAATATGGATAATGCGGTGAGCTGGCTGCCCATAATCAGCAGCTCCGAGAACCAATACAGCCAACCGCTGCCGAAGCCGGCCCAATTCCCGAACGCTTGCTTCGCATAGGAGCGGAAGGAGCCTTGTTCAGGCTGCTCCGCCGTCATCCGGGCCAGGGCATCGAATACAACATAAGTCCCCGCCGCAGCTAACAGATATACCAGCAGCACCGCCGGTCCGCCGATTGTGATTGCCAGCCCCGAGCCGAGGAAATACCCGGTTCCAATCGTCCCCGCAATCCCAAGCAGGCTTAGCTGCCACCATTTCAATTTCTTATCTTCTTCAGTTGTACCGGAAGCTTGCTTCATGAATTCCGTCCTCACCGCTTTCAGAATGGTAGATAACTCTCCAGTTCTAGAATTCCCTGAGGGACGGGAAACATGAATTTCATTTGATCTGTCATTGACTCAGAGCGGAGTTGAAGGTCCACTTCGTCTCATACGGGTAGTTGCTGTACGTACCGATGCTTTCGGAAATTGATCCGGTCGATCCCCAGACGGAGAACCGGACAGCTCTCTTAGAATGGTGTTTGTTCACATAGCACGAACGGAGAATATGGTATTTAGTTATACGCGTATCAATTGATCATAACCGTTCTTTATGCTCTGGAGCGACGTGTAACGGGGCAGGTAGCCTATTTGGGTGGCTCTGTGGTTAAGAGAATAATAGTTAGTCTTAGAGCCGGTTATGGAGTTATAGGAAGGATTATCTTGTATTTCATACTTAAGCCCGTAGGAACCTGCGAAGTAATCCAGAATCTCAAACTTCGCCGCAGGCTTTAGTGAAAATACATCATATACATTATTCCGTACATCTTCCTTCATACACAGCTTGATGAGCTGGAGCAAATCCCAGGGGTGCACATAGTCTCTAACGATGTTGTCCGATGAGGTGTGCAGAATCTCTCCCTTTCTAAGGTGATCAATGATATCTGTCAGCAAATACCGTGAATCCAGATCAATAAACTCGCTAAAAAAACCAAATATCCGTAGATCCACAATGCGGTACTGGCCCAGACTTCTGTGCTTGGCCTCCATGTTCAGCTTGGTGATCCCGTAAAATTCCTGAGCGGATAGATGGTTGGGATCAAGCTTGAGCCACTTCCCGTCTGTAGCAGGCTGGTCGAAGTCAGACCCGTATACCGCCCCGCTGCTTAGATTGATATATATGGCAGCCGGATTCTCATGCAGATATTCCAGAATCAGCTTGTCGTAATGCTCGGTAATCTCAAAGACCTTGAACGGATGCTGAATGAGGTCACGCGGATCTCCGATCCCCACCCCATTGATAATCACATCATAGTCCGCCGTAAGTTCGAATTGACTGTACTCACAGAGCCGGGCATGTTTCTGAAGCTGCTTTTCCTCCAGGAAAAGGGCCATTCTGTCTCTGAACCGTGAGAATAAATACAGCTCATACTCCTGTGAAGCAGCTAGACCGAGAATCAGGTTCCTCGCAATGTGCCCAGTGGCTCCCAGTATAGCAATCTTATTTGGTGTGGGACTCTTCACAGCCGCCTCGCCGAGATTTCCCGCAGCTTCATCAGCCCATCTTCATAGTAATCTTCATTTGCGTAGTATTCTGTATAATAATCTTCATAATTCGAGATGTCACTTGAGTATCCATATCTCACAATAATATCGTACAATGGAATAATCACCCCGTACACACGCTTCTTCTTCTCCTCACGAATCGTCTCACTTTTCAGAGTCCGGCCTTCATAATGCAGAAACACATCCAGCGCACTCTTAATTACCATTCTACCTACGTTATATCCCTCTGGCGCAACCCCTGCAAAATAATATAATTTTTGGTTTATTATACAAAACTTAGGGTCCAAAGCAAGAATATCATATAGCCAATACATATGAATGATCCCCGTGGAAGCATACTTCGTTGTATCCTCAATCTGACTCCAAAGTGAGCGTTTCATCGTATTCATGGTCATGTGCACCGCATCATTACTTGTATGTGTCAGGAATAGATCACTGCCCTCCATGGTAACTACTTGCCCATCCGTATCCAACTGATTCGTGTGAAACAGCGCACAATCAAGGTTGTTGAGCACAATCCCTATGAAATCAATCAGCGCCCCATCAAGCCAGTAATCATCGTCTCCATTCAATTTAATAAAGCTCCCTCTCGCCAGTGAGGAGACATGAGCCATATTGAGATCGAACCCTATGTTCTGTTCATTCCGGCTATAACGAAAGCTGGAGAATAACTTGGTATATGACTCACCGACCTCCTGTGTAGTATCCTGCGAGTGATTATCCGTGACTACCACTTCCACCAGGTCCTCATCACAAATTTGACTATAAATGGATTGAAGATTATTGTTCAGATGATGAGCACGATTATAGGTCGGAATGACTATCGACAACAGGGGATGCTCCCGGCGGCGTTCAAGTGCAGCTTTTGTTTCTTCCTCACCGTGCACGATAACCCATTCGAGTGTTTCAGGAATGAACACTTTGGTAACGACAGCGGGATTGCCGGAGACCGTGCAGAAGCTTGGAACATCCTCAACAACTACACTATTAAGCTCAACAATACTGAATTTTCCAATATTTACATTTCCGGCAATTACGCTATGTGCGCGAAGGACACATCCATCCCCCACCTCCAGCGTTTCCGGGCTATTCATCTCTTCTGAAGTGCTTACCCAACTTGGAAAACCCGGTCTAACCGTCCGGTCTGATATAATGACATAAGGTTCAATCTGCACATTCCGGCCTATGTGGACTTTATGGTTACTGTTAACATGAAAACCTGCTCCAATACTGCAACCGTCCTTAATTGTCAAACTAGGAGCATTGCCTGAATCCGCTCCCTTGATCCTCCAGTGATAACCCGCCTGCACATTTACATGGTTGCCTATAGAAACACAGGAGGGATTGGATACATAACCATTCTCCGCCAATACCGATTGTGATCCACAACTGAAATAGCTCCCTTGTTCAGGGTTCGGTACATCCATTATATTAACCCCTTTCAATTTCAAACTACGCCTCTGCTTCCCAAAAAACGCCTAACACCTCTTTTGATTAATATTCACGCACGACTTTTTTATACATAAAAAACAATTGGTTACAGCTTCTGTTCACACTCTGGGAAACCATAAATCCCAGTAAGGCTGGTACTCCGGCCATAATAATGTAGTGTCTGGCTCTAATCCACGGTAGTGACGCATGTATCCGGCCAGGTACGAAAAGGAGTTCCCGTGCGGACCCAGAAAGTGAGGAGCATTCAGGCAGACCAGCCAATCCACCAACGCCTGCTCTTCCAGAGACAGGGCTTGAAATTCCTCCCAAAGTCCCGAAGATCGCCGCAGAATTTCTTTTTTACTAAGCAGAACCGTATCTGGGAATCTTTCCGTCAGCTCTTTGGAAGCCCTTCTGAGAACCTCTTCCTTCACACCGGTTGCTATATATACTGCCGACATTGCAGGGAACTGAGCCAAGTGGCCGGCTGCCAGATGCACATACTGCTGTGCGTAATTATCAAGACTTATGTTCATGGCCTCTTGGCCATACAATATATCTCCTTCGATACGTAATTGCATAGCAGCCCATTTGGGGTAATGGGACATAGAGCCGATGATCGTGTGGGCTAATTCCAACGGCTTGGCGGCAAAAGGAAATGAAGCAGCTATCCAGATCCCCGTGTTAAGGGCCTCCTCTGGAGTCATGGTGCTGATAGGGAAACGGGAGCATCTAACCGCCAGTTCAGACAATGATTCTGCATCTCTCATTCGTAGGAGTGACACACTTCGGGAGGCCAGGACTGACTGGAATTGATCTACCTCTATGAAAGCATCAATAGATAAAGGTGAAAAAAAAGGTTCGTTGGTCAGATTAATAAAGTTGCGTGTTTGACCATCAGCAAGGATAATACAGGCCGATTCGCCCCGTTCAATGCACAGGAATGCTTCCGATACTGCCCGGTAAAGAGCCATCAGCTGATTACAGAGCCCCTCCATCCCATGCACATGATTCTGGAAATATTTCATCTACTCACCTCTATTGTTGTATTGCATAATAATTAAATTATTCTTTGCAAAGGCAATATATGCAGAAGCCGGACCGAACTACAGAAAAGCGGTGTTCCACTGCATTCAGCAGATGGACACCGCTTCTTCGTTGGTGATCTCCCTCTGGGCTAGGAGAGATTTACTCAGGATGACCCATCTCTGACGCGAGGTCGATTAGCATGATTCTTTTCAATTCGTCCCTGTCCAGATACGGATACATATCCTCAATAGGCCTATTTACAACCAGCTTGGGATAGACGTCGGTTGTTCTGTCCACCTTAACCTCAATAAATGCCGGTCCCTTAGTACTTAAGAACTGTTCAAGCTGATGAATATCATCCGTGTTATTCATTTGAAAGGCCGGAATGGTATAAGCTTTAACAATATCGATAAATGAAGGATTAGGATTTACTGTAGACTGTTTCCTGCCCTCAAAATACAAATTCTGGAACTGCCTCACCATTCCCAGAGAGCTATTATTCATAACCACTATTTTAATGGGCAGATGCAGCCGGACAACCGTATCTAATTCCTGTATGTTCAATTGAAAGCCACCGTCTCCCGCAATGACGAGAGTCTCGTCCCCTGTTGCTAAGCAAGCTCCGATGGCTGCCGGCAAGGCGAATCCCATCGCCCCCATCCCGCCGGAATTGAGTAGTCTTTGGTTCCCGGACAATAAGAATGACTGCGATGCCCACATCTGATGCTGTCCCACATCCAGGCAGATTGCCTTGAACTTCGCAGATCTGGAGGACAATAGCCCCATGAAGCGGTTAGGTTCAATTTCATTGGCACTCGGAGTGAAAGAATACGTAGGATATTGCCCTTTGAGACCGGCAATATATGCTAACCACTCAGTGATATCCGGCGGGTGATACCCGGTTAGTGCAGAATCCATCCGTTCCAGGAATACCTTCAGATCAGACTTGATGGCAAGTGTTGCTGCAACCTTGCTGTTAAGCTCATTATGATCAATATCCACGTGTATCATTTGGGCCCCACGCCCAAAGGTATCCGGTCTGGTTCCGGTCTGCCTGCTGTCGAGTCTTGAACCGAAGATGAGCAACAGGTCACAATTAGCAAGAATCAGATTGCTGTACCGGTTACCATAGGATCCTATCAGACCTGTATACAGCGGATGATCATGCGAGATCACATCAAGCCCCATTAATGATGTAACTATGGGTATTCCTGTCTTGCCAATGAATCGGGACAGTGCTGCTGCAGAATTACCGGCTCTTACACCACCGCCCGCTAAGATCAGCGGTCTCTTGGCTGCACCTAGCATCTTAATAACATCTTCAATGACAGAATCGCTTACGTCCCCTGAATCTTTCATAAGCGCTTTGTACTCTTTGCTATTGTAGAAGCTATTCAGAGTCTCAGGCTCAACCTGTGCCCGTTGAAGATTCATCGGAATGTCTAATAAGACTGGCCCTGGCCGGCCATGCTGAGTCAGAACTATTGCCTTCTCCAGCTCATACCTGATCTGATCCGGCTCTGTAACCATGACAGCATATTTAGTCAACGGCTTCGCTACGCTGACAATATCGGTTTCTTGAAACCCTATTTGTCTTACTTGCCGCTCAAATTTATATTCGTAAGTGTTCACTTGTCCCGTGATAAACAAACAAGGAACTGAATCGAAGTAACAACTGCCTATTCCGGTAAGCAAATTCAATGCCCCCGGTCCACTTGTGGCCATAACCACACCGAGCTTCCCGTTCATCCTGGCATAAGCTTCAGCCGCAAAAGCACCTGCTTGTTCATGGCGAACCGAAACACATTCGATATCATTTCTAACCGAAACGGAATCAAGTAGATGGACAATGGCTCCGCCTATAAATTCAAAGACATGCGATATGCCTTGTTGCTTAAGATAATCTATTACATAATCAGATACCTTCAAGCACACTCACTCCTTACATTAATGGTCTTGAATCAGATATACCTCAGTTCGCAGTAAGGGATTCTTCGGCTATGCTTGATAAGTATTGTCCATACGCCAGCTTGTGCAGCGGCTTGGCCAGCTCCAGAAGCTGTTCCCTGGTGATATACCCCTTGTTAAAAGCAATTTCTTCTATACAAGCTACATACAGCCCCTGCCGCTTCTGGATAGTCTCGACCAGATTGGCCGCCTCCAGGAGCGATTCGGGCGTTCCGGTGTCCAGCCAGGCCATTCCCCGGCCGAAGCGTTCCACGTGTAGTTGTCCTCTTCTCAGATACTCTATGTTAACATCGGTAATCTCGATTTCGCCGCGCCGCGAGGGCTTGATGTGTCTGGCTATCTCCACTACCTGCCGGTCGTAGAAGTACAAGCCCGGCACCGCATAGTGGGACCGGGGATACAGCGGCTTCTCCTCCAGTGCAACCGCCTTGCCCGAGCTGTCGAATTCGACAACACCGTAAGCAGACGGATTCTGTACCCGGCAGCCGAATATTGTGGCACCTTCCTGACGCGAAACAGCCTTCTCCAGAATGGCGCCGAAGCTCTGCCCATAAAATATATTATCGCCCAGAATCATACACACCTGATCCGTGCCGATGAATTCTTCGCCGATAAGGAACGCCTCCGCGAGTCCGCGCGGCTGCTCCTGAACCGCATATTGCAGCGATAGCCCCAATTGTTCACCGTTACCAAGCAAATCCTGGAACAGCCGGATATCCCGCCCGGTGGAGATCAGCAGAATGTCCCGGATGCCCGCCAGCATCAGGACAGACAGCGGATAATAGATCATCGGCTTGTCATACACCGGTAGAATCTGCTTCGAGATCGACTTCGTCAGCGGATGCAGCCTCGTCCCCGAGCCGCCTGCCAGAATGATTCCCTTCATAATTGTCCACACTCCCTACTCCCCTTGGTTTTGGGCTAAACTCTCTCTAAACGGCTCTGCGACTCATATCTTCCACTGGATACGGAATTGTAGAATACTGGAGTGTCTGCATTGCATCAGGCGTGAGCAGCATACCTGAGATATTTATGGTGGGGATCAAATCCATTTTCAAATCGATTGTCTCTTCCTGCGTGTTGAAACGGTACAGCGTAATTCCTACTCCGTAGTAAATATAACGGCCGTCCGGTGAAGCGGCATAGGTAGCAAAGAAGGGGTTTCTTGGAAGATTGGTGGTGTCCCACATCGGGACGGATTTAATCACACCATTAACTGCGTCAAAAATTTTAAGTGCCCCGTTACCGACAAAATAGACCTTGGATGCCCACGCAAAAGCACCTTCCTGCTCCACCTGTTCCGCGTAAAGATAGCCGTTCTCCGGTCGGGCCGGACCCTTTAGCCCCCCACCGAAGAACCCCGGGTAGCCCGCGCCCCCCGCGGATTGGCCTTAATGTGTCTGAGGCTGTGCTGCTGCGATTTGAAGTGTCTCAGCCAGATGGACTGCCGGTCCCGGCATTCCCAGCGGAAGAGACATAAGGTTCGACATCACTTCACCACTCCTTTTTCAACTTCAAGGCATTGATACGGCTTGCATGACTTCTCTCACTTGTCCAACCGATATGAATTGAAGAACAACTCCATGGTTCCCCCAACCATAAGAGTTGCTCTCGGGATAACTAATGCAGCACAGGACTTCTCGTTTATTTGCTCTGCGTCTTGTATCTTCCGTTGGAGAGGGAATAGCCCAGCGGCGAGTTGTTAGCTTCGGGCGGAAGATCGAAGGTTCGGACTGTCAGATCCTCCACACTTATCGAGTAGTTATTCTGGGTTCCGGTAAGGACAACAAAACGGCTGTCCCAGGTAAATATGAGCCCGCCCTCGATGCCTAAATCCAACATTGGAATGTACCGTGAAGTTAACTCGCTGGTCGAGAACAGCATCAGCTCACTAATTCCCGCGATACAGATCCACTGCTCATCCGGCGATAGAACCATAGCGTATGGTTGGTCCGGACCCGGGTAAATGCCCAATTGGGTGTATCCTAGATAACGGGCTATCCCTGTCACATTGTCTTGTGATAATCCGCTGCCCATTACATATACCTCACCATTCTCCAATTGAAGTATGCCAGATGTTATAGCAGCATTTCCACCAGCAGAAGCCTCTTGAGAAGAATCACCAATAATTAAAGGAGTATAATAGTATTGATATCTATTTGGAGTTAGCAAAACCTGCTTACTGTCAGGTGTAACTACCAGCGGGTTGGAGTCGGAGGGGTCCGCTGCCGGTGGACTGAGATAAGTAAAGAAAGGTCCTGTAAGCAAATCCGTTGCAATCTCATAGGCATACACCTGGCCCGTGTTGATAGTCTGGCCTGTGTAGATATAGAAGAAAGCATAACGGCTGTCAGGAGAAGCGGCAGAGAAACGGACGCTGGAGCTCAAAGACAAGATTCGGACCGTTGCCCTATTCACAAGATCATAGATCTGAACCCGGGGATTGGTAAGATCTGAGATAAAGAGATACCTCTGATCAGGCGTCAACAGCAGGTCGGAAGCGACCATGCCTCCTGTCAAGTCAAGTTCCCAATCCACAGTTAGTGTATCTATGTTGAACTGATATAGTCTATCCTTCACCGCATAGTAAATATAACGGCCATCCATTGAAGCGACATTGGCACCAAATCCGACATAGATGCTGTCGTACATAGGGACGGGTGCTGATAGACCCTCTACAGCGTCGAAAATCTGAACTGCACCTGCAGCGAGATAATAGACCGTTCTGTCCCTGACATAGGGCCGCTCTTTTTCCGACGCTTCCGCCAATAAATACCGGTTCTCCACCCTTAAGTCGAAACCATCTGGCACAGGCTGATCTATCTTTACTTGTACAGAATACGCCCCGAGACCACCAGCGTTATAATGAGTTAGACTGAACGGGCAGTCCACACTCGCCCGCTCCCCGCCCGGGAAGCTGTCAGAGCTCTGCTGAATAGAATAGAAAGAGAAGTCTTGGAGGATGGTGTCGTTGAAGAGTACATTGATAACAATGGGAACCCGCGTGGCGGTCAAATACGGCTGAAAAGTAACCAGAACATTCCCCTGTAATACGACATTCGGTCCACCCTCAAAGACCACTTGAGGTAAGGTCAGAACAGTCTGAAAGTCATAAGTCAAGCCTAATGGATCGGCACTATATTGATACTGGGGAGGAAGCAACGGCTCTCCAGTAGCACCTGCAGCTCCTGTCAAACCTACCGGGCCGGTTGGGCCTTTATCCCCCGTACCTGTCGCTCCCCGGTCGCCCGTTAATCCTGTGAGGCCCCTGGCCCCAGTGGTCCCCTTGCGGCCTCCGCCTGTAGCCCCGGTTACAGCAGCCCCGGTCGCCCCACGGTCGCCAGCTCCAGTCTGCCCCGTCGGGCCGGTCGGACCGGCAGCCCCGGCAGCACCGCCGGTCCCTCCGGTAGCATCGGCTCCGGTAGTACCCGTGTCTCCGGTGGGACCGGTCGGGCCGTACCCTGTCGGTCCCACCGGCCCCTTTAGCCCCCCCCCACCGAGGAACCCCGGGTAGCCCGTGACCCCCGTTAGACCGGTCGGACCGGTCGGACCGGTAATGCCGGTATCCGCTCTGATTGTGGCTACCGAGGCAATACCGGCAACGGCTCTCCCTATCAGGGGATTGGCCTTAATGTTGCTATAGCTGACCACCCTGGCTTGGATGCTATAAGCATACGTTCCCGGATTTCCCGGATGGTTGACTGTAACCTGTAGCGTTCTGGCCGCTTCCTCTGTACCGTTATCGGACAGCGTAACCAATTGGGTCTGAACAGGATGTCCGGAGAGCGTGGTCTCCAGTTCAATCCCCATCTGGGATGGCCCGGCTGTGAGGCTTTGGAAGACGAGCGGGATATGGAAAGTAACCTGCGTCTGAGGCTGTGCTGCTGCGATTTGAAGTGTCTCAGCCAGATGGACTGCCGGTCCCGGCATTCCCAGCGGAAGAAACGTAAGGTTTGACATCACTTCACCACTCCTTTATATTTTCCGGTCTTCATGTATTATCGGGAAGTACAGTTGCGGTTAAGGTACCCAAAGCTGTTACTAACCACTGATCAGATATATCGGCCGTTACCATCAGAACAAGTTTCATCTCTGTCGGCGACCCACTATACATAGCAACGAATGGGATAAACTGACTTAAATTAATACCTTGTGTCCCACTGGAATCACTATATTGATAGTAGATCGTCCCATCACTATCGGTGAGGACGAAATATATCTTTATACCCTTGTTAGGTATCTGAGCCTGTGGGCCATTCCACCGGAGCTGCACACCGCCGGCAATTTGGCAGCGTCCCGTTTCCGGGGAACTCGCCGGTAGTGTTACAACAATAACAGGCCCATTGAACTGAGTTGGTTGTAAAATAACTGAATTAATTGCGTAGGTTAATGTTGGAATGTAGGAGCCGTCTGCTGGAGATCCTGTAGGTCCCCTGGCCCCGGCGGGTCCCATGTCTCCCGGCTCATTCCCTGATCCGGCCGGACCGGGGTCACCTGGCACTCCAGTCCAGCCAGTGAGTCCTGTATTGCCTGTAGCTCCAATCCCCGTAGCTCCAGTGGCTCCCACTCCGTTCGTTCCCGTAGGGCCGGTAATGCTTCCGCCTGTTATTCCTGTCGCACCCTTCGGTCCGGGAGATCCTCCAATGTATGCGGTCGCTCCGGTTGCTCCGGTCGGGCCTGTTAGTCCGGTAGCTCCGGAGAGTGACGGACCTGGATCTCCCGGATACCCTGGCAGTCCTTGTGAACCCGTTGGCCCGGTTAGACCCGTAAGACCAGTTTGACCTTTGGCACCTATAGGACCGGCCAATATGATCGGCCCGGGTCCGGTCTGCAGCAGCGGCGACCCCACCCGGATATCGGAAGCGATATTCTGGTCATGAAGCCCCTTCAGCCTCAGTTCATAGCGGTGAACCCCTGCTGACAGCTGATCCCTGAATCTTATGATTGCTTCTGTCTGGACCAGCCCCGTTGTAGAGGTCTGCGATTCAACCGATACGGCACCCGCTGTAATACGCGATTTGTCTCTCCACAGCTCATAATCCAGATGCAGGTGGTATTCCCCCGGACTGAGGATATCCAGCAACAGGGGGACAGCCAACCGCAAATCTGCGTTAGCAATCTGCTGTTCCACATCCGTCCGTATTCCCGTAAGGGCCAGCATATTGCCGCTTCCCAGAAGAAGCGACGAATAGATCTCCGTCACGTAAGTTCATCTCCTTATACCTAAGATACGTTTCTTTTCTATTCCAATAATCGGTTTGTATAAGGTCAGTTTCCATCCAGGAACACTTTTGCCGTTGCATTGAACGATGTATAGGCGATGGATGTGTTAAGAGATATTGTATAGACCTGAACTGTCAGCGTATACACATTCTGTCCAACCGGCGGATTAGGGTCAATACTAAAGAATGCTAACCCATCGCTGGACGGAGTGGAACTTTCTATATCACTGTAACTGTACTGTAATACCCAGAACTGGGGACTACCCACAGGTTGGCCGTTCCGATGGACTTGATAGTATAAAGCATTCCGGAACTCACGATCCGGAGGGTTCCCATAGCTGATCTGAAGCGTCCCCTCGATCATTACACAGCGGTCAGCCGCATCAATCTGCACCGGCGGAAGCTGGCCAACAAGCACTCCTTCACTTGGGCTGTTCGATAGTAAGGTGTCACTCACGACCACTGGCAACGATCGGCTTGGTCCAGGCGCGCCTGTAGCTCCTGTCGGACCAGTTGGTCCGGTAATGGATGATCCAGGACCGGTCTGTCCGGTCACTCCCTTGGCTCCAGTCGCTCCTGTGGGCCCGGCTGGACCAGCACCGGTCGGACCTGTCCGGCCGATTCCTGTGGCCCCGGTCAGGCCGATAATACCTGGCCCGGTGACCCCTGTATTTCCGGTTTCACCGGTTTCGCTCCCTAAGTTAATCACGATACCAGACGCTCCTACAGCGCCCCTCATCCCTTTCGTTCCGGTAATACCAGTACCGCCTAGTTGCCCAGTTGGCCCCCGGGTCCCCGTAGCACCTTTCAATCCCCGATTACCGGGGTGCCCTGTTTCTCCTGTTGGACCCGTGGGACCAACTTCTTCGGCTGCCACGGAGTAACCTTGGACGGAAACGGCTGGGACACCAAGCAGCGGGTTCCCCTGGATATTCTGATACGACAGAACCCTCAGCTCCAGTTCAAACTGCTGTTCCCCTTGGTCAAATCTTCCTGTAACACTTGCATTTACATCAGTAGACAGGGAATCGCCAGCGGTATTGGCGTTGCCTATATACGGATCATTAAAGGTATGAAGGACCTGACCGTCTTTCAGAATCGTTAATCCGATAATTAAGTGATAACTGCCGGGCACTGCCGGCCTGAACGACAGAGGTACGCTGAAATCTATTTGGGACAAGGGATGGCTAATTTCAAAAAATACAGGACTATTCAGCCTGATTGCCGCTCCCGGACTTCCCAGTTGAACCGGAATCAATGATGACATGTCGACACAACCCTTCTTTCTCTTTCAATTTGCTTACCTCCCGCTGATTGACAACTGCCCAACTACACCTCCAGTACTATTGTATGCTGAAGCCGGATTGTCCAAGTCCAGTATCAATGAAGGAATCCTATACATCCTTCTGGTCCGGCAGCATGGAATATTCTATGCTGCTCCATCCATTAAGTATGGGATAATGCTGACAGAAGCTCCAAAGAGGCGAATCACCGGATGTTCTCCCGAATCTTAACATAGCAAGGCACCGAGTTTTGGCTTCTCGGTGCCTTGCTTTTCTTAATACAAGGGAATTAATTAATTCTGATTAGTTGGATGTTGGCAGAGAGATTCGCACTTTCCCCGATAGGCTCCCCGGTGGTGTTATTGTATAAGGCTACACCTCGCACCGCGGTTGCGTCTGTCTGTATAATGCCTCCGCCTGACACGGCTGCAATACCGTCATTGTCTATAGAAGAGGTTGCTGACCCTCCAGTGACAGCGGCTCCCACCGTTCCTGCTGCATCCGTGTAATATAATTGGAAGACCATCGGACCTGCAGGAGAGGGATTCTGGCCACTTACATAGAATTGTACGAAAATTGTTGCATTTGCAGGTAAAGCAAAGTATGAGGTGTTATTTATAATCTCTCCATCTGACGGTCCCGGATCATCCCATAGGATAGGACTATCTGGTCCTACACCCAACTCAGTGGTTGAAGAAGAAGCATAATCCGCGAAGAATGCAATACCGGTCAGCCCCGTCATCCCAGTCATACCCGTCATTCCCGTCATTCCGGTAGCACCGGTCTCTCCAGTTAGACCCGTAAGGCCGGTAGCACCGGTCTCCCCGGTTAGACCTGTAAGTCCCGTAACGCCAGTCAATCCAGTCAATCCGGTAAGACCCGTCATTCCGGTTGCTCCGCTAGCGCCGGTCCCTCCAGTCAGCCCAGTTACTCCGGTCAATCCCGTCGCCCCGGTCATTCCAGTCTCTCCGGTCAACCCAGTGTTACCGACTGCACCTTCTGGACCTTGAGCACCTTGATCACCTTGAGCTCCTTGAGGTCCTTGAGGTCCTCCAGGATTACCCGTTACTCCGGTTGGACCGGTTGGACCCGCCATGATGGAAGCGCTGAGTACCGTCTCCAGTTTGTTGGTCAGAATGAATTCCTTTTTGACAATATCGCGCATCATATTCCTTACACTATCATTCATGGCCAGCACATCACCAATGGTAGCTTCAGGAGCTGTAATTCCCGGTAGAGTACCCAGAATATACTGCAGCTTCTCTCCTTCCGCATTGATAATATGACTGAGTCCCAATTCTTCCATTGCTATGGAGGACAGCAACAGGTTGACGGCATCATCCCTGGTAAGATTTATCGTTGGGGTGATATTAGGCAAGTTCGCCTGAGACATGGAATCAACTCCTCTGTATTAAGTTGGGTTAGAGCAATTTGATAATCGAAATCGTTCCTGCTATACCGTTTAGACCGCCTGCGCCGGTGTTGATCAACGTTAATGCATTAGGATTCGGAGTAGTTTCTGTTGGAAAGACGCTGCCGCCCGACACCATGTTTACCGCTGCAGGAATAGCAGAGGAACTTTCGCTTCCGGGAATGCCATTTCCGTTAAGCGACAGCGATAGTGTCATTCCCTGTCCGGCAGCAGAAGTTGCGGTTGCCGAATAGTGGACATA
The DNA here is from genome assembly GCF_038000365.1 of Paenibacillus sp. FSL R7-0333. Lineage (NCBI taxonomy): Bacteria > Bacillati > Bacillota > Bacilli > Caryophanales > Paenibacillaceae > Paenibacillus > Paenibacillus sp. FSL R7-0333. The sequence continues at coordinate 2,177 of NZ_JBBOBZ010000003.1, read as the reverse complement.
GTATATCGCCGGCTCATTTACCCCTCCCACATCATTATTAAGCAAATTAAAGGATCCTCCAGTCCCAAGGCCGATACTCGTACCCAATATTATACCTGGACTAGTAAAAACTACCGGATCACCAGCATCCGCAGTCCCTGCCTCGACATAGTACAGCAGTCGGTCTGCTGCAGATACACCGCCAGCGCCGGTCCAGCCGGTCACACCGGTTAGACCGGTCAATCCGGTTAGACCGGTCAATCCCGTTTCTCCCGTCAGACCTGTGGCACCGGTTAGACCTGTAACTCCGGTTAGACCTGTTAGACCTGTAGCTCCTGTCTCTCCTGTAAGTCCGGTCATACCTGTAGCCCCAGTTAACCCTGTTGCACCTGTAAGTCCCGTAGCCCCTGTCTCTCCTGTAAAACCGGTTAAGCCTGTAACTCCGGCAAATCCGGTACTCCCCGTTTCCCCCTTATCTCCGGTCTCTCCTATTTCACCTACCAGACCTCGTGGACCTATTGGACCTTCGTCTGGACCTGTTTGACCAGGTGCTCCTGTAGCGCCGTAATCAACTGGCACCGACAGCAGACTCTCTAATTGACTGGTCTGCAACCATGCGCTTTTGAGGGTTTCTCCCAACAGATTCCTTATGCTCGATGTAATGTCCATAAGATTGGATAAGTTGACCACCGGAGCGGTTACTCCCGGAAGAGTTCCCAGCACATACTGCAGTTTCTCCCCTTCTGCATTGATAACGTGACTAAGTCCTAATTCTTCCATAGCAATTGCCGACAACATCATGTTAACAGCGTCGTTTCTGGTGAGAGAAATGGTTGGTGTAATGTTCGGCAGATTGGCTTGTGACAAATCAATCCTCTCCTTTCTTGTTTAGAATAGTCCATCATATGTCGCTCACAGCAAATGGTTCGTTAATTCATCCAAGCTATGTAAAGAATACATAAACGTCCTGCTCAGCTCCCACCTTCAGATACAAATTAAGGCCAGCCCTGATTTCGGCTGGCCTTAATAGAACGGAATTACAATGATTGCTTAAGTCACGCCAGTCTCAGCCAAGCATAATAATTGTGACTTTTGCCGCAAAAATGCCATAAGATAAACCTCGGATATCGTTAGTCACAGCAGTATCCTTAAACAAAAGTGCCAACTGAATTGTTGTTTGTTCGGTAGCCAACAATATATAGGTGCCTTGTAAGGATGAAACATTATTGTTAATTGGAGCCGCAATTTGGGTGTCATACGCTATTGAACCGCCTATAATAAGTTCCAGACCAGCCGATCTGGTAGGGGTGGACTGAACAGTAGCTTGATAGATAATCAGGTAATTCCCGGCTTGAACCACAAATTCATCAGTGTCTTCACTATCCGGCCCAATAGCAACACCATTACTTGAACTAGCAAGATAACTGAAATGAGGAATTGGAAAGTCATCTGTGTCTGCTACAATTAATGTTTGATTGGAAACAAATTGAGCATAATTCTGAGACAAGTAGCCAGTTGGACCTACAATACCAACACCCGTTACTCCGGTTGCTCCGGTAAGACCCGTTGCTCCGGTTGCTCCGGTAAGACCCGTTGCTCCGGTTGCTCCAGTAAGACCCGTCGATCCGGTTGCTCCGGTAAGACCCGTCGATCCGGTCGATCCCGTGAATCCTGTCGATCCAGTCTCTCCCGTGAATCCCGTTGCTCCGGTCGATCCCGTGAATCCCGTAGGTCCCGTATCACCTTGATAGCCACGTGGACCTGGAGCTCCGGGTAAACCTTGACTCCCTTGAGGTCCTCTTGTTCCTGTAGAACCCGTAAGACCTGTCGATCCAGTTAGCCCTGTCGCTCCCGTTCTTCCCGTGAGACCCGTCGCTCCCGTTTCTCCCGCTCCGGTAAGTCCTGTCGCCCCGGTTTCTCCCGTGAGGCCTGTTGCTCCCGTTTCACCAGTAAGACCTGTTGCTCCCGTTTCTCCCGCTCCGGTAAGTCCTGTCGACCCGGTCTGACCTGTAAGACCCGTCGCTCCCGTTTCCCCAGTGAGTCCCGTCGCTCCCGTTTCCCCAGTGAGCCCTGTCGCTCCCGTTTCTCCCGTGAGTCCTGTCGCTCCCGTTTCTCCTGTCAGTCCTGTCGCCCCGGTTTCGCCGGTGAGGCCTGTTGCTCCCGTTTCTCCTGTCAGTCCTGTCGCCCCGGTTTCTCCA
>NZ_JBBOBZ010000002.1:0-61825 GCF_038000365.1 Paenibacillus sp. FSL R7-0333 | reverse complement strand
TAAGTATTAATATCGATCTTCATATGAGAAAGGGTGGACAAGTATGGTAAAAGCAAGACAAAAGACTGGTTCAATAACACCGAAAGCTGTAAGAGGAGATATTGCTGAATCGTTGGTTGATCTTAGAAAATTAATAAAGCACGAATACGGTATTGATGTTGATGTATCTGTAAACATCCATAATTGGCCGTACACATTTCGGCTTGGAGTCTTGGCATCCAAAGATATGTCAGGGGGTGAAGGTTGGGAAACGAGCGCAGAAACTGTTCCAACTGATTATTTTAATGGTAAAAAGAATCTTAAAACATCATTAACATTTTTCAGAACCAGAGGGGTTGGAGATAATAAAGGATTGAATATAACGATATATAAAATAGATGGGGAAATAATTAAGCGACCTAGACTTGTTGACAAACCTAAGAAGGGCGGAAGTTCTGTATCAAGGGACATTTTCCAGATTCGTTCCATGATAAAAGAACTTTACGAGGCGGATGCAGAAATAAAAATTGTTGCTAGAGTAGAAAAAGAAACTCATTCATTTTCGACTTACAATTCACATATTTCTATAGATGATTCTAAATCATTCCTTTCTTCTGTCGCAGTCGGAACTAATTGGGAACAATATGATTATAAGAAATGGTACTCTGAAGCTTTTGGTAATCATACATTTAGATTGTCTGGTCCCAAAACTCAAATTGAAATGATTCATTCCTTAGACTCTAAAGATCATGTTGAACATATTTAAAGAAAAGAGACTACCCGGTGGAGGTAGTCTCTTTTTTATGTGATCGCAATACACTATCTGCGAGCTTTCTATACAGTTCTATTCTTTCATCTTCCGTAGGGGGTTTGCTGGGAAAAACCATTTCTATGATGCCGTGCTTTCCTTGGATTTCAACCATAAATGTTCCGTCATCTCTCTCTTCACCTTGAATCGATTGACTGATTTGCTCCACAGCATCCACTCCGGCGACACCTCCTCTTTCCGTTTATAAAGTATATTAAGGCCCGCCTGTCCATTATTCGGGACGAGCCTCTTCAGGTTCGTCTCGAAACACCTCGGTTATCTTTATAATCTTCAAATCATCCAGTTTCAATATGAGGCGATACATGGCTTTTCTCCGAAATTTAGCATAGGTATCTTTGCTTATTGGGGGCTGAAATTCAATGCTGAATACTCGCTGATCCGTTATATATTCTGCGTCATTATTCATGTAACGCTTCTGTATCAGGAAGCTTTCAATTTTGGGCAGCTCATTCACTGCCCTCTCGACACGCTGACAGAAGTCTTTCCGTGCTTGTCGAGCATCAACGTTATATATTGCTATGCTGGCTGTCTGGTCGCTTGTAACGTTCGTTGGACCACTAGGCCTATCCTCGTAGGAAGCCGTTACACTTGCTTCGCGGTCTTCAAAATAAATGTATTTGTAATTGCGGTAGTTGCTCATAACCCTCTCGATAGCCGCTTTGGTTTTTTTGCCATCCAATTCCGGCAGATCAGGATTATCAGAGGACTGTTCCCTCATGTGGTTTCTCACCTCGGGTTAAGAGTTCCCCCGGCCGGAGCCGGGGAGTGTGCATTATTTAGAATACTTCTCCGTCTGGATCACCTTCAGGTATAATCGGCCCGCCTTCGCCTGCCTGTTGAACAGCAGCTGCGGCCTCTGCGGCTGCAATCTCCTCTATCGTGAGCTGGTTCTCGTCCTCTTCCTCGACATCTACTGTGCCGTCAGGGTTCTTCTTCACCTGCAGGCCGTTGCCGGGTGGCTTAGGATCTGCGCCGCCTTGCGGCTTGCCGCCAGCACCGATAACATCTTCAATGGTCACCTGATCAGGGTTGACCTCTTTAATAGCAGCAGCCAGGCGCTTAACGTCCTGAGTGGTGGTTCCGTGACGCTTGATAACCTCGACGAAAGCTTCGATATCCGGCGATACGGTTTTAAGCAGTGGTCGATCATCATCAGCAAGCTTTGTTTCCCCGTCCTTATCCACCTTAACGTCCAACCCGTATAAAGCATGATCCAGGACATACCGGCGCTGCGGCTCGCTGAGGATGCCCCACATATCTGCATTCAGATAGAGGATGACATCTTTCTTCCAGGTGCTGCGGAGATCGTCTCCTAAGACCTTGAATTTACCGAATACCGGCTTTCCTTTGGACTTCCAGCCACCATGTTTCATCAGGATCAGAACTTCCGTCTCCTGGAGGTCGGCGTGATGCTTCTCTATCATATCTGCCAGTAGATTATATGTTTCCTCAGCACCCTGAGAATGAAATTTGTCTGCCATTTATAATTACTCCTCTCGAATTTCAATATTATTTGTAAATGACTACAACGGCTAGCGCGATGATGGAAGCGTCACAGATAGATGCCATGTGCATGAGGCGCTGCCGGTTAATCTTTGAATCTCGCTCTGCAGCCACGGCGAATGCCAGGAAAGCTATTGCTGCAAAGAATATCTTAATCCACAAGCCGCTTCACCTCCTGGAATGTGATATATGCCGCCTCTGCCATCTCTCGGGGGCTGGCGGTTAGTAATCGAGCGATCTCATGATTTCCCCAACCCTCCTGTATAAGTTCAGGATTCACCAGAGCGTCAAGGTTGCTTACGTACTTATCCGCTGATACCTCTATAGCCTTTGTCTGTACCTCTAGAGAGGCGGCAGCATCGGTGCATGGGCTGAAGAATTTTAATCCCTTAATTGCGGATGGATCTTCATACCTCACAACAAGCTCATGGCTTACGCTAAATTCCTCAGCGTATATTTCGTATCCACATAATTTAGCAAGTGCCACATCTAACTGTTTGTTGCTCCATTCCTTTACTTGTGTCATGACTGATAATCTCCTTCTCCTGCCTCGCTCAGTATGATAATTGCCGTATCAATCATCCGTTTAACGCACCGGGTATCATCGTTAGATTCGGCAAAAGGGAAGTTAAGCGCGTCTGTCAGGTTGGTTAAGGATCTACTCATTGCGAGTTGCTGCCGGGCTATGGTCTGCTCAGCGATAATCAGCTTTGCGGCAGTCTTTGCATGCAAGGCCGTCTCATCTGTAACCTGACCCGCCAATATGTCGATGCTGGATTGTTTCAGGGCTATGGTCTGTTGTGCCTCTGACAGTTCTCCACGTAATCTCACAGCTTCGTCATTCCATTTAATGCATTCACGTTTCGCATACTCATAGTTAGATGCCAGTCCATTCGCCAGAAATAGCTGTTCCTGTGCTTCTTCCAGAGCAGTATGCAGATCATTTAGAATCTCTGTTTGCTCTGCTTCGCTAAATTTCCAAATGTCGCATGTTTTCGCGATCATCTTGACCTCTTCTATTCGCTCTGGCGTTATTTTCATAGCAGTGTTCCTCCCGGGAACTCCTCCCATGTCCTGCCGTCCAGTTCCCGCCCTGCAGCCTGTTTACCAATCCGGCATACCGAGGTGTCCGGGTCAAAATTAAACCATGGCTTGCCCTTAATTCCAGGCTCGTTGCAGGCCAACGCGTGGGTTTTCTTCCACTCCCCCCATTGTTTGAAGAAGAAGGGAACATCCGCAGCCTGGCACTGGTCCCGCAACTCCTGCACCCACCATGGATGCATTGGTCGGGCCTTGCTGCCGCTCTCTCCACCGACAATGACCCAATCAATCTTTGCAGGTGCACCGTCCCCTCCATACCAGCCGCGAAGTGCGCTGATGCTTATAGCTGGCTTGCCTCGTTCCGGCGCATCTGATATCTGCAGGGTTATGTGGTTAAGGTCAACCGCCCCCAGCAAAGGCTCGCAGCTTAGGAAGCGGACGGCCGCCGGAGTCTGTAGTAGCAGGGGAATGCGCTCGTCTGCTGCCTGCTGATTCTCCACTGAAACGCCGAACCAGACATTTGGCAGAGGCCATTCCGGCCACTTTGGCAGTATGCTGCCTGGCGGAGCGATGTTCGCCGCGTCCTCCGGGCTGATCCAACCCCACTGCTCCATGTAAGGCGCAATGTCCGCCAATTTATCCATTCCGAAAGGGGAATTAGGAACATTCATATATCTCTTCATCCTCTCCGGCCGTTTGGTTAGCACCTGAAAAGTATGCTGCGGGCAGAGCGCCATCACCGCGAATGTCTCGTCAATGTAATCGTCCGGTACATCCGGGTGAAAGAGATCCGACATGCTGTTGACGAATATCTTCCGGGACCGGGTCCAGCGCAGCGGCTGCTCCAGCTTATCCGGCCGCAGGGTAACCGCGAAGCCGGATTCAAAGTAATGGCCTGGCGTCCCCTTGAAGCGCTCTGCGAAGCTCTTGGCGTAGCAGTTCCGGCAGCCCTCGCTGACCTTCGTGCAGCCGGTGACTGGGTTCCAGACATCCGTTGCCCATTCAATCTTCGTCTTTCCCATTCTCAGATCACCTCCAGCAGAATAACAACATCCAACACTTCATGAGGGAAGGGCAGGCCTTTCTTATGAGCCCATTCCCATACATCGCTATCTTTTTTGGAACTGTTACACGAATTGCACGCGGGAACCATGTTTCCTGGTACCGTCTCTCCGCCAGCAACTACAGGGACGACATGATCCCATGTTGACGCTGGCTCAGTCTTGCAATATGCGCAGCATCCGCCAAACTGTTCCATTAGCAAGCCTTGTGCAATTACAGGTAGTGGTGCTACACCCCGTTTTCTGGCGTGAACTCTTTGACGGATCGCGGCTTTCCCTTTATTTTGATAATAATTTCGGTATGCTTCATTCTCATGAGGGCGGCACATTCCGTTCTTACTTACCTGCTCACTTGGCAGCCATGCGGCGCATGACCTGCACCACTTCTTACCTTCTGCGGCCATTTTTCTCCGTAACTGCTGCCCAGGACGGGAAGGGTCGAGGCGTTTATAGTAGCGGATACGGTCTCTATCTGCATCATACATAGGAGTGGCGTCTGCCCATTCAATGCCTGTTTTGTCGCTCATGCCTTTACCGCCTTTCTCGCTTTGATGAATGCCTGCACGATTCCAGCAAATTTGTCCGCATAGCTCAGGTGGTCGCCTTCGTGGCGGTCATAAATCAGCAGCAGGCGCTTCCCTTTCCGGGCCCGCAGTACCTCGTAAGCCCCCTTTGTTGGTTCAAGAGACCACCCGTCTTCTGCAAGCCACTCCCGGAATTCTTGAATCTTTGAACGGTGCAGCGTATTCCTGCTCATATCTCTGTCACCTCTGCTGAAAGCAGTTCCGGGTTATGGTGGATGTTTCCTATCCGGCGCAAATTGTTGTTTTTGTGCTCGTACAGGAAGTAAGCTACGCTATCCGACAATCCTCTGACCTCCGATCCAGCCTTCATCCTGTGTGTCAACCAGAAGACGCCCTTGTCATACTCGATGACACCGACATATCCGTCTTCTTCACGGATTGGGTACTGATCTGATACAACAATGTCACCAACGAACAATTCTGCTCCTTCCCCGTTCCGCTCTTTCGTTTCGGAGTAAGGCATAAGCTCAAAATCGGAAATCCGCAGCTTGTGATATCCCCAGCCGTCCATTATCAGATACACGCCGAGAACTTCAGTTTCAAAATTGATCATTTCCAGCTTATCCGGCTCAATCATGACACCCAACGGCTTATACCAGGCGCGGTATTTTGGTTTGCTGCTCATACTGGTTATGCCTCCCCTACTTCCTGATTTTTTCAATATCCAAATATCCCAATCTATTAAAAACAACTACCAGTTTAAAAAACGCACGGCGACGATACTTTTTATAAGTGTCTGAGCTTAAAGGAGGATCTAAGCTGAAGTTAAATACTTGGTAATCTTTAACGTAGGCTGACTTCATATATCGCTCTTGAATAATTTGTTTTTCCGGACCGTCCAGACCATCAACAGCCTTTTCAATTTCTGCACAGAAGGAACTTGAGTGGTTGCCCTGGTCAATATATTTTTGAGTCAGGTATGATTGAAATAGGCGGTTCATTACAGCCAAGGTTTTTTTCGTGTCCAGATTGTCGTTTAACACAGACACTGGTATCAGCTCCTTTATAGGGGGGAGAGGGTGGTTAACCCTCAACCGATCTAATCACAATGCAGTCAGGTTCTACGCTGTCTGTAATTCCTTCATACAGAGTGCTTTCCGCAGATACACTGCCATCCGGCCAAAGCTTACCTTTGCACACATCCCCTTTGCGGAACACCTTAACGAAACGGCCCCAATCATCCCAGTAAATATCCTTTATGACTTCAAATTCACAGAGTTTTGATTCACGAGGCAATGTCAATCTCTCCTTATAGGGGCTATGCCCTCATAGTTTATATTGCAGCAGCACCAGCCCGCGCCGCTTGCTCCTGCCGATCTGCCGCCAGCCCGCCGCCTTGAAGCAGCAGCCGGGGTTAACGCTGCGGACCTTCCCGGCGTCCACATAGGTGATAATGCCGTCCGCCGGTGGTGCGCCCCATTCGGCCTGCGTTGCAGAGACCGCAGCACGGATCATCTCACTACTCAACACAGCCGATTCGTTTCGGAAGATGGTACACTCCCACGCCCGCAGGCCATCATCCCGCATCCCGGACCAGGTGACCCATACTGCATCCCCCAGCGCCGTCCGCAGCACCAGGTTATGGCCCGGACGTGTGAATTGCGGAGACCCGATTGTCTGCCTGCTGTAATGACGGTCCGCCAGGCGGCGGCAGGAGTCGTCTCCCTTTGGGACAACCAGCCATGGTCCATACTGCGGGAGATTAAGCATTATCTGGTTCATGTGACTCTCCCTTCAAAAGCTGCAGCCCGCCTTTTCCTCCACCGGCTGCGCCCCGAGCAGTTTCCGTGCTGCCGCCCAGAATGTCGCCGCCGGGGTCTTCTCGTCCGCCCGGATGCCCAGGCTCTGCATCGCCGCGAATTTCGGTTCCAACTCCTTCAGGAACATTGCCTTGTTGTTGACCCGAAGGATGCTATATCCGATTGCTTCCTCCGCATGCTTGGCCTTGGCCCAGACATCCGGCCTCCGGCAGTACACTACATACCAGTGCTGCTGCCCCGCCCGCAGGCATCCGGTACAGTTCGCGTGTTTCCAAATGTCATAAGTCTCCGGGGGATCGATGCCGACATCCCTGGTGCTGCCGATCAAGCCCGGCCACTCCGCCAGCGGGAAACAGGTTTGATAACCCTTTGCCCCCAGGATGTTACGCCGCCGCTCCACGCGGGCGGTCTCTCCAGCCTCAAATCCGTAATAGATTGTCACATCATCCCGGCTGCCGCCCGGCTCCACCGGAAACGACTCCGCCAGCCATTTGTGAAAGGGGGCCGTCTTGATCCGGTTGGTGCAAAGCGGGTGTATTCCGACCTTGAATGCCTTGGCCTCCATACAGACGTCAAACTGGTCTTTCTGGTCCCACCCGGTCATGTTGGCGTATGTGATTGGAATCCCCAGGTAATCAGCAACCTCGGCCTTGAACCGTTTGATATCCCAGTGCTCCACCCAGGGGTTTATATCATGGTTGATAAGAATTACATTCTCGGGACCGTACCGGGCAGCCACTTCAACAGCCACGATGCCCGATGTCTCCCCGCCGCTGTAGCAGACGATGTGCTTCATGGATGTTCCCTCCTTGGGGCTATAGCAGCCCCTTAATCTTCAATCACATCCGCGACAATACAGCGTTCCGGATGCTTGCGCCTGGCTAACCTTCGCTTCGCTGTTGGCGTTGTGAGCCATCGGATATATTCCGGTAACACGCCCATCTCCGCTGCACACTCTTCTGCCGTCCCCATCACCAGCATTAGGTCACCCTTGTAAACTGCATATTCCTTCTTCATAAGCTGAACTCCATCTGTCCCGCAGCAGGCTTATATCTCTCCAGGGACAGCGCCCGGCCAGCTCCTACACACATCTCCGGCAGGTTTGCCCGGACCAGCGCATCCGCGAACGGCGGCGGGACGGCGTTGCCGCAGCGGGCAACCTGGGCGCTCTTGGAATACTTCTGTCCGTCTGCATCCACATCAATGATGTAATTGCTCGGGAAGCCCTGAGCAGCAAATAGTTCATGCGGCTCCAGCATCCGCATTCCGATATCGATAATTTGGTAATCTACGTCTTCAACTGTGACCAGTCCGAACCTATCCTTGGTAGTAATCGTGTGCAGCGGCTCTCCCATGGTCTGGCCGTTGTCGGCGCTGCCGTAATACTTGAGCAGGAATGCACGTACCTCGCCGAAGTGGAGCCCGCCCGCCGTAATCGTTTGAAGTGGCTCATCCACCGGCTGTCCTGTGTTGGTTCCGCGCAGCTTAACCAGGTGAGAAGTAACAAGGCCCGTCTTCCCGCCGCCGCCCGCCGTCACCGTTCCGATGGGGGAATCCGCCGTACTGCCTACCGACTCCCCAAAATGCCGGATAACATGGGCGGTCACCAGTGCATTGTGATCCACGGTTGTCACTGTGCTGAGTGGTTCGTCCGGGCTGTTCCCAGCCCCGGTGTACCCCCCGCCGTAATGCTTTGCCAGGAATGCAGCGACCAGTGCGTGTTTGCGGCCGCCGGATACAACCGTGCCCAGTGGTTTCTGCAGTCCAGGAGCCCGAGGTGCTTGACCTGGCCCCTCGCCATACCCGATTTCAATCAGTGTTGGGGTTAGGAGCATATGGTGGTTGCCTGTCGTGATGGTCCGCAGTGGCTCTTCTGGCGAGCTGCCGGGATGCCCTGTTGTATTGACTCCCAATATTGGTGTAACAAGTAGGTGCTCAGCCTTTGTCGTTACAGTCGTCAGCGGGTCATTCAGCTCATATTGCAGCCGGTCACCACCGAATCCCGTCTGCCCAATCCGGGCAATATACGGCGTGCAAACGTAATGGCTATTCACGGTTGTGATCGTGCTCAATGGTTTATCAGTGCTTTCCGGCTCGTTAGAATACTTGTACCGGATAACGAATGGTTTCTTGTTGTCGATTACGAACTTCTGCAGCCCGCGAGCTATCCGCCGTTCAGTGTTCTCCGCCAGTGGCTTCTTGCGGTCAAAGATAGAAGGGCACGGTATGGACCAGTCAATAATCTCCGCTGCCGTCCGCCAGGGCTGCCGCTTCCCTGCAAACACTTCCGGGCTGTCAGGTGCTCCGTGGGTCGGGTCCGGCCAGACTATCGGTCGGCCATCGCATCGGGCCACTAGGAAAAGCCGCTTGCGGATTGTCGGGGCTCCGTAGTCACACGCCCGCAGCTCCCGCCATTCGACTTCATATCCATGGCCGCGAAGGGATTCCACAAAATGATTGAATGTGCGCCCTTTTCGCTTGGGATCAGGCATGTATATCCGCCGATCAATAGGAACAATCTCACCTATCGCTGCTGGGCCCACCTGATCCCCTTCGCCCTCTACCTCTGCGGGAATTCGCTTGAGCATCCGCCCCGTACCCCGGTCAAGCATTGGGATGATTGGCCCCCAGGTCTTGAACTCCTCCACATTTTCGAGCATTATCACCCGGGGCCGAACCGTTGCCGCCCAGCGTACCGCCACCCAGGCCAGCCCACGGATACCCTTTTCAACCGGCTTGCCGCCCTTTGCCTTGCTGAAATGTTTACAATCAGGCGATAGCCAGACAAGGCCCACCGGACGGCCCGCTGCGATCTCTCGGGGATCAACGTCCCATACGCTTTCACAGTGATGCTCTGTTTCCGGGTGATTGGCACGGTGCATGGCGATAGCTGCAGGATCGTGGTTAATGGCTATGTCAACGCTGCGCCCGGTTGCCAGCTCAATGCCAGTGCTGGCCCCGCCACCGCCCGCAAAATTATCGACTATGATCTCTCTCATATCCATAAGAGCACCAGCCCCAGGAGAAGCAGCGCCAGGCTGAAATCCCAAAGTACATCGATTGCCTCTTGTTGCTGTTCCCGGCGGGCCGTGCCGATGATCCGGCCGTTGTCGTCCCTGATGCGAATGACTGTTTTCATAGGATCAGCCCTCCTTCTTCTTGACGGCTTCCTGCTCGGTCAGCCAATTGCAGAATCGTTGGCAATCATCCTTGTCTTTAAAGAACGTGCTCCACTTGCTCAATTTCTCGTATTCCATCCCAGGAACATAAAGTTGATCTAGGTGGGTGCTGGATTCATAACTCGCGTAATCATCATCTGCATCTTTTTTGGGGATGGACTTATACCAGGCGGTCATCTTGTCACTTCCGCGCCGATCAATCCTGAATTCGCAGCAGATCATTTCTTTTGGAACATAAATGGTATTTGATACATCACATCCACACGGCTCATAAGCGTCTTTTCCAGATGGAGTCTTATAATAAATGCGCCGATGTTCATCGCATTTATTGCACTTCGGAACTTTCACATACTCATAACTTGCTCTGTAAAGGGAAACTCCGAATGATTCCAGAAGGGTTGATAATCTTATCCGGCGAGCTTCCGTCTGAGCCTCTTTCATTTTCCACTCAAGCTCCCGCTCCTTCACCCGATAATCCTGCTGGATCTTCTCGAAATCACGTTTGACCTCTTGAAGCTCTCCATTTTCTTTCCTCAGCCGTTCGATCTCCGCTTTTTGTTCATCCTTGATCGCGTTCATCAATGATTCCTTTAGAGCATTAATCTGCTCCTCAAACTCACTCGGCTCCTGGTAAAAGTCATCATCGTACCAGCTCATCGTGGATACACCTTCTTCATTTTGTAATTGACCTTCTCCCGCCGCTGCGGTTGTCTACGCTGGATCTCAGCAAGGGCAGAATGCTTATGCATGATGGGAGCCCCGCTGTCGTTGAAGGCAATCTCATAGAGTTGTGGGAGAGTGGCTTTCTTCCAATTCAATCCGTCCGCCTCCTTAAAATAAGAGCGTCTGTTCTGTATTTTGGGTGTGACTATCCGCCGCCGCAGGCTTCCCTCGGCGTTTTACGGTTTGGTTATTTGCGTTACTTCTTGTGGGGGCCTTCTCTTCCGGGTAGAGAATCGCATTGATAATTCTCTGTTGATAAGATGTGTATATGTCAGTTCTGCCGCTGTTCTTCACAAGATAGATCGCCTGAGCGATCCTTGCGATAATATAGGCATCCGTTACATTGTCACTCTTATGTTCATATCCGAAATGTTCCAGCACTCCAGCAGCTACATGTGCCTTCTTCTGTTTTTTAGGAACGCGCTGATTCCGGTTCACATAACCCTTCGTTCGCTGTGGGTTGACTTCAATACATTCGAGTCCCTTTCGGAAGATCATGGACCGCAGTCCACCGTGTATCATTCCAGTGGTTATGCCCTTTTGTGTGCCCTTTGCTGACTCCTCAATTGCGATGATGTCACCAGGCTTGAGCAATCCGTAGACCTTATTTTCCAAGGACACCAACATGCTTATGCTTATCCCCCCGGGTACAACCTTTCCTTCGCCTCTGACATCCGTTTCCACAAGGACATTGCCCTCTTCATCCAGTGCGACAAAACCGGTTGTCGTGGCGGGGTCAATCCCCACAAATCTCATGCCTTCACTCCTTCCGGCTCCATGGGATCAGATGTAAAATCCTCATGTAACGAGCCCGCTCATGATAGGTCATGGAGCCTTTGCTGTAATATAAAGCCGTTTCTGCTGAAATCTCTTGGCGGTGTCCTTCACACAGCGGCACAAGCGCCCATGTCTGTGATGCTGCTTCTTTACATCGTGGGTACATGCAGTCTCCCATCACTGCCCCTCCTCACTTAAATTCTTGATACTCAACCCCTGCCGCCTTGTATATCTTCTTGAGATATGGATGCAGCAATAGCATCTGACCGCGCCTATACTCATGGATGCGTTGCTCTGTCACGGCGTATATCTTCTTAATTTTCTCAATGTCGTACTTAGGATCTGGCAGCGGATCATCCAGGATAGGGGCATGTTCGGTCAAATAATCAATCGCTGTTTGGTAACCTTCCTCATCTACGATGCGTTTTTTGCTGCTCATGCTCCCTCACCTTCTCAGCGAGTTTGTATTTTTCGTCCTTAGTCAAATTAATGAACCTGCTGATACCTGGAGAGAATCCCATATCAAACGTGCCCGTTCCGATTTTCCGTCCTTTGGCAACAATGACCTCTGCAAACCCCTTCTTGGGGCTTTCAGGATAGTAGTAATCATCCCGGTAAATAAATGCCACGATATCTGCATCCGATTCGATGTCACCGGAGTCCCTCAGGTCTGACATTAAGGGCCTCTTGTCGGGACGCTGCTCGCAGTTCCGGCCGACTGCCGATAAGCAAACTACACTGACCTGCAGTTCCCTCGCCATACGTTTCAGGTACTTTGTGATGTACCCGATCCGCTCTTTTGTACTGTCGAAATTCTTCTCGGTCTGAATGAACTGCAAGAAGTCGATATGAATCACCCATCGTTTGCCCGGATGATTCTTTTTCAAGGTCTTCACTTGACGGCGGATATACTCCACTGTGGCCCCTGGCTTGTCATCAATGTACAGATGACGTCCTGCGATGATCTCCAGTGCGTCTCCGTACCGGTGCCAATCATTGTCGGACATTTGCCCTGAAGCAATCCGGTCCTTCTTGATCCCCCCAATACAGGAGGCCATCTGTTCGACAATCTCCAGCGCTCCCATTTCCAGCGAGAATACTGCGTCAGCCCAGCCGGAGCTTGTTACAGCGTCCATATCATTTACCATATAGAGCGTCTTCCCCATTGAAGGACGTCCGGCCAGTATCTCAAGATCGCCCTCCTGATGCCCTTTGCTTAACTGGGTGAAATCATCACTCGCTGCCTTCGCCCCTGTGATCCCGCCGCTGTTCGCACGCTTAGCAATGACCTGCTCATGGCCCTCCAGCAGCTCCGCCATATGAACAGGACCGCCGATGTTATCGCCCTGCTGGAGCTCTTCTAGTTGCTCCATTTTGGCTTTGAGCTCGGCTAGATCGCCGCCGCCATTCCTTGCAATCTTGCTGCCTAACTCTGCAAGTTCCTCTTGTATCCTATTGGAGCGCACAATCCTTTGATAAAAGACAAAGTTCTCTGTGCTCGGAACGGATTCTCTTATACGCATTAGGTAAGATGGTCCGCCAACCCTTTCAAGCTCATTTCCCCATTTACTTCCTAAAACTTTTGGATCAAACGGATCTGGCACATCAACGATATGATCCTTGGCATATAACAAAACCTTAAATATGGTCCCGTTCATGTCGTCTGCGGTGAAATCTTTCGGTGTAAGGAAGCAATCATCCATCAATCGGTGATCCTTCATCAACGATCCAAGCACAGTCCACTCCGCCTCAATGCGCATCTGGCTTCACCGCCTTGAACTTTTCGAACACGGAATTCAGTTTTTCACGTACATGGTCCGGCATCGGTCCGACATCTTCTGTTTCGTGGTACTCTTGCAGTTCCAACATCCGTTGTTGCTGCTCCTGCTGCTGAATCTGGTAAATAGTGAGTTGCGGTCCACTATCCATGCATGCCTGATATATCTCCCCAGGTGTCGGGGCGAAACTGGCATTCTCCCGGCAGAGCCTGCGGACGGCTTCCTGTGCAGCTTCAAATGAAACGCCTTGAAGGATATCCGTCCAGACGTTCACAACGCCGTCTGCTTCTTCTCTCTCAACCGTGAAACTCCGGTATGCTGCCGACAGGTAATTCAGGAGCCACAATATCTGTGCCCGAGTCATTTGATCTCAGCTCCTCCTTCAGCATTTGGTTGAACAGGCTGCCTGTCTTCTTGGTTTCTGGTATCACCGGCATCAACAGCCCTTCTGGATCAACGACAGGGTAATCTTTGTAGCGCTTCTGGTTTAAAAAGGTCGAAGGATGCGGAATATACTTTTTCTCCGTTTCAAGCAGCTTGCAAGTCTCCGCAAAATTGGCTGTGTTCTGAATAGCTTCATCAGGGTCAAAGTCCTCTGTTTTACACAGCTTATCCCATGCTTTTTTTGCTGCATCCTTCGATACCTTGCGAGGGTATTTTTGATACCACTCATCAAACATCGCTGTTTTTTCTTTAATACTTTTCTTTAAGATCTTTATTTCTTTATATGGGGGAGCAATTGCTCCCCTCCTAGAGGCTACTTGAGGGGAAGTATCGCTCCCCTCAGAGGGGAAGTATTGCTCCCCTCCCCCTTCATCATTAGGAGGGGAAGTATCGCTCCCCTCATCAGCAGTAAAGAGGTCCATTTGCTCTTCCACGAAATCACCGCTTTTCGTTATAGTCCAATCATCGTAATTCTTGTTGAAGGCGAGACGCCGGGCCGTGGTCTTCGTCTCGTTCTTCGTGACAAGCAGCACTTTAGACTTAATCAGGAAGGCAACCTCCTTCTTGACCGTCCTCCCTGATATGCCCGTGACCTGCTGTAAAAAGGTAATGGAAAAGTCATGGTCCTTCCGGTTATACCCATAGGTGAGACGCCATATCTTCAGTACAATTCTTAGCTGCGCCCCGTTGAAGGTGTACTGACATATCTCATCCAATATTTCATTTGCAATCGGCGCAAACCCGTTCTCCTTCTGGGGCTTTGCCATTACTTCACCTGCTTTACTTTAAAAGGGCAGTTTGCCATCCTCATTCTGTAGGAATTCGAAAATCTGATCAGTCAAGCGTTCGGGATCATGCTTACCGTCTGCTGGAGGAATCGTGTTCCACCACTTTTGAATAATGCGGGTGACTTCATTCCGGTGTTCAATAAGTCCATTCTTCTCGGGTGCAGCAGTATATCCATAGAGCATAGCTTTCAAAATCAAATTCGGATCGTTTGAGCCTTTGAAACAAAAATCTCGAATTTTATCCAGGGATTCTATTACAATGCGATCAAAGTCTCTGAATAATTGGTTTGTGACTGGAAGGTAAGAAATGAGCCTAACACCCTTCAACCCTGCTGTTGCACAGACTTGCAATGCTTCTACAATTTCTTTGGGCAGTTCTACCCTCTTCTTGCCGTTGCGCTCCATTTCAAGTTCATTACGCTGACTGACAAGTGACAATCCAGCGACTCTGAGTTCTTCTTCAAGTTGATGAGTGCGGTTATTGCATGCCGCAATCTTTCGTGCAGCTTCAGCCAACTGTTCAATCATCTTTGTGTTTTGTAGCATCACATCAGCTTCAGCAGGCAGTTCTCCGATTTGCATATAGTTTTCATAAGGGATGGCTTCGCCAGCGTGATCTCCACTGATTATCTGCGCCTGTGAAGGAAAAGAGCCTCCGAGTATTATGCTTGCTCTCCCAGGTGGGAGTATGCGGGCCTCATAGTTTCCGGGTTCAATGTCTCCTTGTTTCTTGAACACCTTTATTTCAATAGCCATCCACAACACCTCTGCTTGTTATTTTGTTAGGTCCATACTTACGGGCCATTCTATCTTTGCCGGATGTCAGACCGTCATAACAGCGACCGCATACCCGCTTGCGGCCTATATACTCCTCACGGTCTGGATTGATCTCGCTGCCGCATATCTGGCAGTCGAGCAGCCGGAGGTGGATTTCAACGGAAGGCGCCTTGTCAGCGTCCATACAACCGCTCCCGGTAGTCGATGCCCCACTGCTTCCCTTCAGCTGTATAGTCCACGAAATTATGACAGGTCCCAGTGTTGACGCTGGGTCCGCAAAGCATCGCCACATCGTTCACAGTGGTGCTCACTTCGATGTTCCAGCGCCGGACCAGATGAGCGCATTGCAACTGCCCAGACCTTCCGCACCGCTCACAGTATCCGCCTGACCGCTCCAGAGCAGCCTCATAGACCTCTGTTGTGATTTTGCCCCGCTGCTTGGCGGTTGGGCTGTTTCGCTTGTGCTTGGGCTTCTTCACTGGGTGGAAGCCGAAGGCGCTCATCAGTACAGGCTCAATTCGGAAAAGTGTTTAATGCGTTTAATCTGCTTAGTCACCCGGCAATACTCGCATGAATCGCACCGCACCGGCTCTACCTCTCCGGCCTTGACCTGCTTCACCCGCTCGATGTGGTTCCCCACAACCCGCAGGCTTGCTGCAATGGCGTCAAAATCAAAGTACAGAATTTCATGGTCCGGCGGGTCTTGCTTGGTTACGACCACCATATGAGGCAGCAGCCATTCCTCAGCGTTACGTCCCTTCGCCTTCCGTTCCACTTCGGCGTAAACCGCCATCTGGAGGCCGTAACCGTAATGTTCAATGAAATTCTCATAGGCCTGAGCTTCCTTGTTCCAGTGCTTACCGTCCATGTCCTTCATGGCTTTCAGGTCCGCGAATACAATCCCCGGCTGATAACTATCCAGCATGACCTTCCACTGGATACCGAACAGTTCCGCTGTCAGGATGACCTCTTTCTGTCCGGCCAGTACCTGCATAACCTTGGGATCATTCTCAAGCACTTCAATCATGGTTAGGCAACGCTTGAAATTGGCCTTCAACTCTCCCTTTGTCGCTCCCCGGCTGCTGAACATATCCGGGTTATCCGCCTTAAACTCTTCAAGGGTACCCTCGTTCCATGCGTGGACGAATTTCCCTTCCACCAGTGCATCCTTGTCGGCTTCTTCCCAGTCCCCGGCCAGCTTCGCAGCAGCCGCCGCCTCGCAGCCGCCGAAGGCAGGCACGAAGCTTTTGAACTGGCTGACGCTCATATATTGCCTGCTGGCTTCCAGCGAGAAGTAATTATCCTTGGTCAGTTTCAGCAACTCGGTCATCCTGGGTCACCTCGCTTTCCTCCGGTGGATTGAATGGGCTCTGTTGGCGGGAACGGGCCGGCTGTTTGGTGAATTCAAAGGCTCCGCCCGCATCATAGATCAGCCGCTGCTCTGCATCGAAGTCTGTTTCGATTGTCTTGCACAACCGGCGCAACACCGTCCGTTTATACATTTCACCCTGACTCTTATCCCAGGCATCCCCGAGCGATTTGCCGTAATTCTTGCGGATCTCCTCGATCTCTCCGGCCGGAATAGATTCGTACACCATCCCGCCGTCCTGGAAGAGAGCCACTGCAAAGCTACCGATGATACTACTGGCATTGAACGGTAGAGGAGCAAAGTGGATTACCGGGCGTCCTTCTATGACCTCTTCCCTGAACTCATCGCCTTCCCGAACATTCTTGGCATACACATCCAGCAGCGGGCGGACACTGTATTTCTTGGTGAGCTTCATTTCGCCCTTGTAGTCAGTCTGAAATTTGAGCTCGACGCCACCAGAGATCAGGTGGCACTCTTTAGCCAAGAAGTCCAGCCCCAGCACCGCGCCTTTAAACAGATTGGCTGCAATCTCCTCGGGACTGTATTTATGAAGGTCTTTTTCATCAGCCACATATGCCTTACAGTTCTCCGAGAAACGCTTCTTATTAAAGTCAGAGGGGAGGGCATCGTGCTTAGAATCAAGGATTCTATCCAGGGTCTCTTGTACTTGCAGTTCAATGGCTACGGTCACGGTTTATCCCTCCAGGGTTTCAATTTCAAGGTCTTTGCCCTCTACTGTGGAGAGCAAGAAGTACTGATAATCATCGTGCTGTGCGGCCTCCAGGATCTCCTGCTGCTTGCTGCCGAGATTCTGCCAGCCGTCCATGCAGATTACTTTCAGCTCGCCAGCCTGAGCCTTCGCGAGCTTGAACGCGAATTCGAAGGACTCCCCTTCGCTCAACCCGTCCAACAGGGTGCCATCAATGCGGATGCGGCCTTTGTCATCTACTGTCAAGCCGTCCACAGGCAGCGCGGCAGTCTTAAGCAGTTCCTTCGGCAGCTCGCGGGCCTTCTCAATCTTCGCGGTCAAGTCCGCAGCCCGCGCTTCCTTCGGAGCCAGCTTCTCCCGGATGATGTCATTCATCCGTTCCCACTCCCGGAGGTATTCTTTCATCTCAGCAGCCTTGTGGGCGGCGGCCTGCAACGGCTCAGGATCAATCCACTCAACATCTGCGATAACCTGCTGTGCATGGCCTGACTTCGCTTTCTCAGCTGCTATCTGGTTCGCCTCTTGATCCGCAATCTTCTCTTTGTCCTTGCGTTCATGCTCCGCGAGATTATCTAGTGAGGTTGTTTTCTCCGCAATCTGCTGCCGGTGTTCGCTGATATAGCCTTTGTTCAGCTCGACTTCGTGTTGAATATCTTCTTTGATGTTGAGCTTCTTCTGCTGGAATTGAATCTTCAGACGTTCAATCGCCTGCTCCAACTCATTGTCCAGTTGTTGCGAAGCTTCTGAGATACGGCGGTCTGCATCGTCGATTACCTTCTGATCCTGCTCGACACGTTCCTGCAGCCGATTGATACTGCCTGTCAGCGTGTCACGTTGTCTCCGATAATCAAGCTTACTTTCCTCTGCAGAGTTGGCAGAGCGCCGCTTGATGTCGTCGATACGCAGCGTCAGCCCATCGATCAAAGACCTGGCCTCTTCCAGCTTCTTGTTGGACTCCTGAGCCTCAGACAACCTGCGGTAGAGCTGCTGCAGGTCCACCCCTCGCCATTCCTCTCCGTCATAATTTGGCGGCAGGTCACGCTTGATGCCCTCGATGTTCGCCCGCAGCAGGTTAATCTCGCGGTTAATGCTGGCGCGCTCCTCAAAATAGGCTGATTCGATCTGCTTCAAAATCTGCAAGATGTGAAGCTGGTAATCCGCCTCCGGCAACTCGCCGAACCACGCCTTAATGCCCTCTGTAGTCCAATCAATCTGCAGCATGTTCAAGATGATTTCCGTCTGCTCCTTGGCATCCTTGTGCATAAATTCGATAGGGCGGAAGATCTCCCCATTGATAAACTTCCGAATGAATCCCTCTGTATTGCTCACAGCTTTGCTGTCGTGCTTAACCTTGAGGTAATCAGCCTTTTCAGTCCGTACCTTACGAGTGATCTGCAGACCGTCTGTCAACTCAACAAACAGTTCTGCCTCTTCATGACCGTGGCTGATGACCTCAGTTCGCCGGTTGGTATTGGTTAACGCCTTATCTAAAGCTTCAATGAGACTAGTCTTGCCCGCCCCAGAATCGCCATTAACCTTATTGATCTTGCCCGGGGAAATATTCAACTCTCTGATCCCCAGCCAATGCTTTGCTTCCAGCTTCTTAATATGCAGCATCTTTACGCCTCCTTGATTTCGTGGTATATTGACCGTGAATTTTGGTTTAAGCTTTGCTTAACGCTCCTGGTTGCAGCCAGGGGCGTTATTTGTTGTTGGCGGCTCCTTCTCCCATGGGTCCAGCGTGCGGACAGGGACCGCTATCGTTGTGTCCACTGCTTCCAGCATGCAAAGCAGGCATTTGGGTTGAGCATCTGCATAAACCGCATAGTCGGCAATATTGCCGCAATTGCATTTCTGGAGCATTTCCCTCCACTCCTTATTGATAGCTGTAGAATCTAGGCCGTGCTTCCCGCCGGGTCTTTGCAAGAAGCTTCCGGCCAGTGCGGTTAAGGACGCCGCCGTATTCCTTCTGGATGGCTGTAGCGACAACCGAGGGGCCAAGTTTGCCGGGTTTGTAAGCCACCTTATCGGATGCTTCGTGTTTGAACTGGCGGCGGGATTTGGCTTCAGCGAAGTCCTTAGCCCGCTGGGATTGAACTGCTGCAATGAAAGCATGACGTTTGTTGGTGATACGGAATTTTGTTTTCATGAATGATTCCTCCGATATGGGTTATTGGTTGGTGCTGGTCTGTTCGATTTCAGCAGCCTTTTCCTGCAAACTCTTCAGCATAGAAGGGATATTTAAGCGGCTAATCATGTCGGCAGATAATTGGTCCCGAAGGTTCTTTTCAAGGGAACTGATGACTGTATTCTCTGCCTTCTGTCTGGCTTCACTGATGAGATTAGAAACCTTCTTCTCCAACTCGCGGCCGAGAATGTCCTTTGCCAGGTATTCCATGAGCGTATATTTAGCATCGCGTTCATAGTCCACATGCTGACCGCTCTCCCCAAGCGTCTTTTTCTTCAGGAAGTCATCGAAGCGTTCCCCTGCAAATTCAGCGATAGAGTAATACTTCACTTCCGAACTCCAACCTCCGGTTTTGACTGGAATCCTCAGATTCTCCAAGCGCTCCTTATAGACCGTTACAAGGAACTCATCCGTGATTTTCTCCGCTGCTTCGACCACTTTTTGATCAATTGTGGCCTGGATTTCTTTCTCCACCTTCTGGATCAGGCGATCCTGCAAGCCCCGAACAACTTCATTTTTAATCTCATCCGAAACACTTCCAGATTCAGAATCAAACCAATCCAATTCAAGCTCAACTGTCAGTTTCGACATCACAAATGCTCCTTTTGGGGCTCAAAATCCCGTTTTTGGCAAAAAAATAATAGGCTATGCGAATTTTACACACGCGGAGGCCAGTTCCACTGACCGGGCTGGTCGCCCTGCTCCACGTTCTGAAGGAAGGTTATTTGCCCATCCGCATAAAACACCTGCAGGTCAGTTGCCTGCGCCCCCCTGACACCCACTACCAACGCTGCTGCTGGTCCGTGATAACTATTCAAGTGGACTATTCTTCCGATACTTGGTTGCATTGTCTTGTTCACCTCCCCTCACGCTTTCTCTCAGCTCGCCTATCCTTTGCATGATCCGTATTGCTCGGATAACCCACATTCAGCCTTGGAGCGATAATTTGCCCCTCCAGGTTCTTCTTGGCGGCATCCGGGCTAAACCTTACCGGCTCTGGCTGACCATACTTGCCATACAGTTCCTTGCGCTCCATGTTGTGCGCTGTCCGGCAGTGCAGAACGGTGATTACGTCACCTGTATGGCCGCAATTAGGAAATGGGCACTTGACTGTGCTGCTGATTCTGATGGACATCAGTTTCCTCAGCCCCTTCCATCGGGATTAAAAAATAAATACCTTGGAGCTGGCCTGCCATGTACTGATCCACGAATAGGTGAAACGGAATGCCTTGACGTTTCAACACTTCATAGTGCTCGAAGTATTCGCCCAGGTCCTCCAGTAAATCATCTGGAACCTTATTCACGCGATCACCGCCACCCGCTCCGCAGGCGAGGCCCACAACTCCAGCACAGCGTCTGTATGAGTCCGCCGCTCCCGCAATGCCTGCCGTTCCATATTCGTGTCACCGGCCTGTTTGGCTGCATGCAACACGCCCAGCCAGTAAGCCATCTGCTCACGATGAAAGCGAATTTGGATTGACTTCACATTCATTTCAATTGCTCCTCCCATTCTGTTAATTTATTTGTAAAATGCTGTTCCAGATCCATGTTGCCTGCGCGGTGTGCCGCGAAGGTCGCTTCTTTGATGCCGTCCACCTGCTGGACGATGTTCAGGTTATCCATAAGTAAGGGCATGATCAGTGCAAGTTCTGGTTCTCCGAGTATCAGCTCGCCTTTAATGTTGCTTGCCATATAAGTGATGCGAGCCAGAGCGCGATGAGTAGGATGGATGAATACTGCCATGTGCAGAGCCTCCATTCTCCTTCAAATTATTTAGAAGCCTGATGTATCCTCGTAATTGCTACGAGCCTTATTTAATATCCGTGAGATGTATGAAGCTGTATGCCCCATCTCAATTGCAGCTTCAGCCTGGGAGTAACCTTCGAAGAGAAGCATTAACAGCCGTTTCTGTTTAACGTTCATCCTTGCAAAGGCCGCCTGATCTATCTCCACATAAGATAAATCCGGTTCCCACTTACCAACTAACTCCCATCCGTTCGGCATTGCATCCAAGCTTTGATAGCGGCCGTTATTGCGTTGACATTTGCGGAGGTAGTCTCGCATTTTATTCTGAATACACTCTCGGGCGAATGTAGCGAATTTACATCCCTTGGTGTTGTTAAAAGTACGAGCAGCTTTAATGAGTCCAATCGAACCCTCTTGGAACAATTCCGAATAATCCTCTCCGGTAGTCCGATTCATCCGATTTGCGAAGAAACGAACTAAGCCCAAGTTATTAATTATTAGTTCGTCCGGCGTCAACTGCCGTTCAGTTGCTTCAACTGTGCTCATTGGGATGCTCCTTTCTCCAGGTCATCAAAGTCGAAGAAGCTAAACAGGTCAGTTTCATTCATGATCTTCTCTTTCCGAGCTCTGGCCTTTTGGATGAGCCTTTCGGAACCATCACGATTTTTGACCATATTCACAATTTGCCTATCCAGAATCTTTGGATCATTGCAGCTATCGATAACCCCGTACACCATCCGGCGCGGCTCGTTGTCTGCCGATTCGTCATATGCGGCAATCAGGCGAACGCCGTCACCATCCTTGAAGCTTCCAATCAGCTGACGCGCTTTGGCTCTTATTGCACCCCTGCGGATCTTCGCTTCATCCAGCACAATTTTTTCTTCCAGGAAAGCAACGACCTCATCAATGGTGAATGTCCGGCTCATGAATCCAAGAATGAACTCCGTTCGATCATCCCGATCAAGATTATGTTTATCCACCTCATTTCCCCACCCTTCGAGGGCCCTTCAGCGCCTCTTTCATTTTGTCCTTCAACCGCTGGAATTCGTCGATCCCGCCTTGAACCTGGCTCATACTCAGCTCAATCTCGCTGCGGTCCCGCCTTGTCTCCATCCAGTTCACCATTCGTTCATCCGTTACC
The DNA here is from genome assembly GCF_038000365.1 of Paenibacillus sp. FSL R7-0333. Lineage (NCBI taxonomy): Bacteria > Bacillati > Bacillota > Bacilli > Caryophanales > Paenibacillaceae > Paenibacillus > Paenibacillus sp. FSL R7-0333. The sequence continues at coordinate 39,449 of NZ_JBBOBZ010000002.1, read as the reverse complement.
ATTCCGCGAATTCTAACTGCAGAATCGATCAGATTGTTGATGAGCTTCGCATCCCTGAATTGTTCGTCAATTAATTGCTGCTTGAGTGCTGATCTCTTTTCTTCAGCCGCAATATTATCCAGCGTCTTCTGAGCAACTTCTGGAGGAGCACTCCTCAGCTTTTCAGCTCCCTGAATGACCACATCTGCCGGAAGCTTTGATTCACCGAGAATCGGGAACTCCTCTACCGCCTTCTGGTACAACTCCGCTTTGTCTGGCTCCTTAGCGGTTCGGATGGCCTCTTTCTTCGGCAGGGATTCAAGTGCCGGGAACTGTTCGACTGCGGCCACGTGACGTTTTGCCTCGTTAATGGTTTGTTGAGGTACACCGATCCTTTCAGCCACTTTAGCTTCCGAGTCCGGTTTTTCAGGTCTTCCACCCTCGCCGGGGTTTTTACTGCCGGGCGGTGAAAACTCTTCCCTCAGTACTTCCTTGGCAGCTTCAGCCAATTCCGCGAGGTTCTTAGAAGCTTCAAACTCCGTCAGTGCCTTGCGCTTCGTGTTCTCTTCCAGCTCAATCAGCCGTTTCTCTTTCTCAGTCAGATCAGCCATGGTGCGGGTCTCAACCTCTACACGACCCAGCAGCTTATGAGCTTCTAACCGGCGGTGACCTGCGATCAAGTTGCCTGATTCATCGATGATGATTGGATGCAGCAGACCGCGTGCCTGGATGCTTTCGGCCAGCCCTGCGATGTCGCCCATGTCTTCCCGGATGCGGCTGCCGATGTTAATTGTGTGTATTGGTGTAAGCAAGAACATTCACCTTCCTTTCGTAAAGTGATAATGCTATGTGTGTGCTGGGATATCGTAATGGATTAAGAAAGCTTATTTTCTAGCGGAATGTCTATCTCGTTTCGTGTCTCTGGGAGACACCCCGCCTCATGAAAATTTTCAATTGGAACCTTAAAGAGTTGGCTTAGCTTCATTACCTCATCTACATAAAACCGAACATGACCGTTTTCTTTTCTGGAATATGCCGTAACTGAAAGCCCTAGATCCTTAGCAACCTCTTTTGCTTGCATACCTGAGTTCACTCTTGCGGCCTTAACACTAATCTTCAACATTCGCTCACCCCCTTGTTCATGGTGTCGTGTCTCCCGGAGACACCCATAGATTAGCACCAGTTTTAGACATCGTCAACCCCTTAAAAGACACGAACATAACTTATTGTTGTATTAAGTGTCTTTTTGAGGTTATACTATATTCAAACATTAGATGAAGGAGATTTTTAAAATGACTGGTCCTGAAGATAAAAAAATTATTTATAGTGTAGTGGGAAAAAATATTAAAAAGTACCGTGACATTAGAAATTATAGTCTTCAGGTATTGGCGGAAAAAGTGGGGATAACAAAGAAAACTGTCCAGCGTTACGAAAACGGCGAACATAAATTTGATATGGACAGACTTAGAGATCTTGCAAAAGCTCTTGATGTCACAGTTCCTCAATTAACGGAAGGTGCATACTCTTTTTCAGAAACTGAATCCTCAAATTCAGAATACATAAGCTTGCCTGTTGTCGGAAAAATTTCATGCGGAAATGGAAGATTAGCGTATGAGTTAATCGAAGGATATGAGACGACTCCACGTTCGTGGATTAATGGCGGGGAATATTTTTACTTAAGAGCTAAGGGCGACAGTATGATTGGGTCTCGCATATATGATGGGGATCTGTTACTCATTCGTACTCAAGAAGAGGTAGAAGACGGAGAAATAGCTGCTGTTCTGATTGATGACGAGGCTGTATTAAAAAAAGTGTACAAGCAAAATAATACTCTAATACTGCAATCAGCCAATCCCGACTATCCCCCAATCATCTTAACAGGCAAAGAAAATAACATACGAATTATTGGTAAACTCAAAAAAGTTGTGATTTCATTTTGATATATTTAAGCCCGCCATTAAGGCGGGCTTTATTTATACGCTTCTGTATGTCATCAATACCTTACCAATTACCTCGACCTCTTTTCGGATTTCACCTTTAAAATCAGAGTTAGAGGCAACTAGACGATAACTATCCCCTATTGGTTCTATCCTCCTAAATTCAAGGGTTGAAATGTCTGTTTGGTTTATAATTGCACAGATGTCATCTGGTAAATAAGACTGTGTTTCTTCGATAATCACTTCATCTCCTATGTATATCCGATCTCCAGACATGCTGTTGTCAGTCACTCTGTAAGAAAATTTGCCCATTTCTGACCTCCATGATGATATAATTTGATATAGAATTTTTAAAGAAAGGAGAATAGCATGGCGTTCCTGCTCGGGGACTGCCAACTGCTTGACCGTCTTAAGGAAAAGAACATTACACAGGCTGACTTTGCAAGGCACATGGGCTGCTCGCGTTCCTATGTCAACCAATTGATAAAGGGTAAGCCGAAAATGTCCCTTGAGTTTGCAATTAATGCAGCTCATTTCCTCAATTGTAGCGTGAATGATTTTTACACATTACAATGGTCAAGCAATCGGAATGAGTAGATTCTCTACTCTCCCCCCGATCAGATGTTAACCTATAACTTAACAACCTAAGTAAATTAAAGTATGGTAATAGTCTTCATTACCACTTCAACATGAAAATTGTCAACCCCATTTCATCGGGTGAATTCCCCTCCCTGTACTTCTATTAAATAGCAAAAATTCTGCATTGGCAATTTCAATTCCCCGATTGAATAATTCCAAGACCCTTCCTTATTTCGACATCATTCTACAATCGATATGTGCTATAATGCCAACTCATAAAAAAACCACCCGTAATGGGCGGTCATAGGAGTACATAAGGTGTATTTGTTTGTGATAGCAATTCCATGACCTCGCGTTTCCCAGTACTTGACATTGTACATTTCTTCGAGCGGTCATGTTTGTCGAAGAAGGCGATCTTATATCTTTCGTCAACTTCGACAATTTTAGATATGTTAATGCTGTTACTGCGGTCAGCGATATGAAAATGATAGCCGCTACGATTTAATACATGTGTCCAGTAATTCAAAGTGCCCGGCGTATAGTAAGTTCTCGATGGGGTTTCCAGTAGTATCATAGAGGATCTACTCTCCACCCCTAAGTAATACACTTCATCAACTAAGACATTAATAATACCGCTATTCCCTTTCTCATCCAGAGTTGCGCTTATCGTCTTAATCACTTGAATCACTCCAGACTATTTCAACAATTCCTCAGGAACTTCCGGTTGATTTACGTAAACAATACTTGCTGTCACTAGGACTAACAAAGCAGCCATTGCAGATAGTCCAGAAGCTAGCTTATATACGGCTTTACGCTGTAAGGATTTCATCATTGAGTTTTCACCCCCTTCTCGAAATAATCAAGCTTACGGATTGTGCCAGAAAGCTGGCCGCAATCACCGGGGACCCGATTGCAAAATTTGCGGCCACAAGCAATACTGCAATGAACTTCAGCTTGGGCCAATGATTTCGGGGAATCCGGGTCTGCCGTTCAATTCCAGTCGGTGCCAGCCATAATACAATCAGCAAGCTGGCTCCGTTAAAAAGCAGAACCACAGTGCTGTTCACATCAATGAAGGACAGGATTGTAAATAGAGCCGTTGTGAACAAGACGCAAGCTGTTCCAGATTTCATGTGTGCGCCGCCTGATACCTGTCGCAATAGCGCAAAGGAGACAAGTATCTGCACCACTTCATTTGTCCTTCCTGTCAATAAGGATATAGCAAGGGTGAGGGCAACAATGAATAGCACGTTAAGAATTACAGCAATAGCGAATTTAAGTACAGCAAAAGAAGCAGGGTGTTCAGGAACTTGATGTTTTATTCCAGTAGCCATTCTAGAAGCCAAAGATTCGATCATTCACCCTGTTCCTTCCGTATTGCATAGTATAGTAAAAATGCCATGACACAAATGAAAAACACGATATTAACAAACATGTCATTGTAGTAAAACACAATCGAAACGGAGATAAGAAAGAATATAATCATAGCGATCATAATAATATCTTCGAAACGAAACCTGAGCTTTTCAAAATTGAACTTGAACCCCATTCCGATTTTGTACAAGAACAATGATGCTATTATGGTCATTCCACCACTTGAGAATTGCAGTAGATAGCCGTTGAATTTACTATCTGCTATTGCTGCGATGGAACCGAACAGCATATTTGCAAGCCCGGTTTGAAGCAACGCATATATCACATATCCAAGGACTGTAACTATAATGGACCAAATCAACGGTATTTTTACAATCACTTTGAAAAGGGCAACGAAGATGAAGATAGTAATAATGGGCACCAGGTAAGCGAGGGAAAACTCGTTGCGCATTACGTAACTCTGCAGGTTGATTAATAAGCCAGTGATCAATGCCTCCCATATGTAATCTTGAAACTTGTACCTAAACAGCGTCATTATTAAGCAATACACCGCAAATGTCTCCACGGTCGAAAACAGCATATACCCTACTGGCTCCCACGACAACATACAACACCACCTGACATAATTTTCATTGACAAACCCATTATATAACCGGGCTTGTATGCCGTACACATCTTATTTATGCGGGTTCCCGCGACCATCCTGCGCCGTAGCGCAAAATGGTTTCGGTCAGTTCCCTTCCGACCATCATCAGGCGGGCGAGTCACTCTTCTCTATTCCTCCTGGTTCACAGATCACCGGCAGCCGCTCTCCAATATCCAGCAGCGCCCCGATACTTTGCGGACCTCCCTCAAATGTTCCTACTGCCAGCACACTGCCCGTCTTGCCTGTGTGTTCTCCCTCTGTAATCCGCACCGACAGGCCCGGCCGTAATTCCTCCAGCTTCATCAGCGCCGCCCCCGCGCCTTGATCAGTGCCGCCACAGACAGCACCAGCGCCACCCCGATAACCGTCCAGGTGATTATATTCAGCATGTCGTATCCTCCTTTTTTGCTTCTAATTCCCGCAATTTAAAGTACAATACTTCAGCGGAGTATGAGTATCCTTGAAGCAACAACGCATCAATTGCCAATTTCAGTTCGTCAATCTTCTTCATCGCATTCTCCTTTAAAGGGGCCGTAATCCCTAATTCTTCTTCCTCTTCGCGCGGCCCCTGGAACCTGCATGATTCCCTGTATGCCTCTTCCGCCTCAATATCACTCTCAACATCTGCTAGGTAACCCCAAGGTCCTGTATATTCGCTCATATGATCCCTCCTCAATAGTAGTGGGGCCGTAGCCCCGTGTTATTCTTCTTGCGACCAATCAGACGAGACACTGTCGATGTGCTCCCAATACTCTGATCCCCATGGCCGACGCTGAATGTGAAATTGGTCATCAATGTTGATTTCAGCATCTATCCGAACTTCGTGCTTTACTGGTGAATCTCCGATTGGAAACAGAGCAGAAAAGTAGTGGTATGCTTGGGTCGATTCTATATGTGTGACTTTCTCATAATCCAGCCCGTTCTCCAAAACGGCCAGAGCTCCCGCCACGCTCATTTTCTCAGTTATATCTTTTTTGCGAACCTCAACTCGATGCGTCCAATACTCATTCACTTTACCAGTCACATCCGCGATAAAAACACATTTGGTTGACTCCCTCTCGAAAATTCCGTCAATCCACTCTCCTTCTAGACCTTCCCACCCACCAACTTTACGGAATTGAACTTTATCCCCGCTTTTAAATTCCATCACTTATCCCTCCCGCGTATGCCCGCCGGCTTATTTATGAAGTGGCAACTGATTTGCCATTTATGTTAAGATTGGGTGGAGAGCAGGGGCCCTAACCCCTACTCTCCGGGAACCTATTTACGTTTGCCGCGGTGGCTGCGTTTTTTGGTTCCTTTCTTTTTGTCCTTTAGCAGCAGATAAGCTGTGTAACACTGGATGGCTGCTGTAAGGAGCTGTACCCAATCTTTCATGTATCATGTTCACCTCCTCTCTACATTTCCATTATACAACGTTAAACGTTATATGTCAACGTTTAGCGTTAAATATAATCGTTTAGAGTTGTTTTTTAACGCTAAGTGTTTTATATTAATGTAGAGGTGATGCAAATGCTCAGACTTAAGCTGAAAGAAATTATGTTTAAAAAGGACATTAATGCTCGGCAATTAAGTACAGCTACCGGCATACGTTGGAACAGCATTGACGATTTAATGGAGAACAAGACTAAACGCTGGCCCGTAGAAAACTTAGAAAAAATTATGGAAGTACTTGAGATTGAAAGAATTGAGGATTTAATTGAATATGAAAAAGAACCTCAGCAACAAGAAACCCCGCCAGTATAATCACTGACGGGGTCTTCTATTCTCATTTAATGCATTACCTAATTCCGTTGTATACTTTGTTAACCGTAGGCTGATCTCCGTGCGCATCACATCCCGGGTAAGTCCGAACCGCTGCTGATAGCCCCTGAAGTAAATCATGTTGTATGTAACAAAGTCTTCGTGTGAGTCCTCCACAATCTTAATATTCCGTTGCTTAAGCTGCTGTCGCAACTGGTAGGAGTCTTGGATGATCCGCTTTTGTATGTACCGGCCTGCGGTCATATAGGTTCTATTGAGGACGTTGCTGGACAACTCCACTTCCTTTAAGCTCTTGGCTACCATCGTATCGAGGTACGGGAGTAGGATAAGGTCCCGTACTATTTTCAACTCCTCGGGTGTTAGCATATTTCCGTTCATCAGTTACCACCTCATAAGAACGTTTGTTTGTATTATATGCCGATAATTAGTTTTTAATCAATGGAAAATTAATCTCTTAATTCACTTTACATATTATTATTAACATGTTATTATAAACATATAGAAATCGATCAGGAGGAATTGAAATGAACATTGTAGAAATGTACGATAAAGTCAAAGCTCTCCACTCCGAACTGAGTGAGAAATATTACTTCGTGGGCCTGCGTTTTGAGAATAAAGAGTATCAAGTTGGTGAAGAATGCGAGTGGTCAAAATCCAATGTTGACCGCGAAGACGAAAGAGAGTTCCCGGACTTCGGGACCGAAGAGTATGAAGAAATGGAAAGCATGGGCGGTACATCTGCATGGGATATGGCCGCAACTGCGATCTACAAGATCGGCTCAAGAGAAAACCTTGAAGACGATTGCAAAAATCACTTTGAAACTGAACATTGCTACATTATCGCTGGAAATCGCAAAGCTTCAGACATCGAAACGCCTTGGGATGACAACGAAATCGTTATCCAAGATGCGGTTGTAGTCGCTCAGATATTTTAAGGGGGGATGAACATTGAACGAACAGCAGATTAAAGAATGGATTGAACAGAACTTGGTCATGCGGGACGAGGCTCAGATCATTACGGGGCAATCTGCGACTGGCTTCGGCCAGTCCATTCAAAATGGAGGCGTTAAGGCCTTCGTGGAGTTCGGGGAATTGAGAAAGACCCGCCTCTATCTCCGGTCAGATCTGGAAGAGTATGCGAGGAATAAACGAATGCGTCCATCTTTCAAGGAGAAGCCAATGTTTGAAACCGCCGAAGGATTGCAATCGGCCGTCAAAGAAGGCGTCCATATTTCCGAAGAAAAAGGCATAATATATGCCGACTGGCTTGAAGATAATGGCGATGAATTTCGGCTTATGCAATCTGCCGATATTGCGAATGTAATAGAGTATTTGAAAGATCACGGATTTATAGTTTCGCCAGAGGAGTGATGCAGGTTGCTACAAGATCGCATCTGTCAAACTCCTTCTTGCGGGAAGAATTTCCGTGGTGGTCCACGTGCTTACTTCTGCCCGACATGCCGAATTGTTCGGCGGTGTCAACAAATGGCCGATTTCCAAAGTCGAAAGAGACAGGGGGAAGTTCGGGCGTTAGGCAGTAAAGACACATGTGACCGCTGCAAAAAAGGTTTCGTAGTGAAGTCTGGCCTTCAGCGCTTTTGTGAAGAGTGTCAGCCTGTTCATACAACGGAATACGACAAAAAAACATCTCTCGCCTTTTACAATATAAACAAAGACCGGATTAATTCGGTTCGGAAGATACGCCGAAGAAAGACAAGCAATTTGTGCGCATGGTGCAAAAACTTGTTTGACCCGGTGAACGGAACCACAACTTGTTCGGAAGAATGCCGCCGTCAAAATCGGAATCGATATATGCGTAACTGGTCTAAAAATAAGGGGGCGAAGTCGTTGGCTGTCGGAGACGCAGGCAGTTGCAAACGTTGTGGTAGTATATTTATTGCTAATTCGCCAAACCAACTCTACTGTTCAGACTGCACTGAAGAAGTGGTCAAAGGCTACTTCCATCCACAGAGGCGAATGAAAAACACACCCAGGGAGCTCCGCCGTACAATTCAACGGTGGCAAGAAGCTAACAACATCGTCTCGCCTCGATCTGCACCTCCACCACAAGGATATAATGTCACAGATGAAGATATACAACAAATCGGGATATTCTCAAGTCCCATAACAGCTAAAAAAAGGCTGATTTCCATAGCAAAGCGAGAACACTTTGTTGAGATTACACAAGGAGAGTTCGACTCGATATGCGCTTATTCTTTGTGCTTAAATCCTATAAATTCTGAAAACGGCCGCAGATACTGCTGCGATACATGCAAAACAAATGCTTATCGCGAACGGATAGTGGCCAAAGCAAAAGTGGAACTTTGTCCTCAGTGCCGCCAACCGTGGACTGAGCCCAAAGCCAACAAAAAAGGCAAAAAGCCTAATCACTGCGCAGAGTGTCAGGCTTACTTTAAAACAAGATATGAACAGAAAAAAAGCCCGCTGACCAGTTAAGGTTGACGGGCTTTTTCTATGTGTGCTCTGAATTCAAATCGCTCCCGGACAAACCGGGCACCAGCAATCTTAATAGATTCAGGTGTGTATCCTTCCACTATGCCTCCATAATCCATAAGGTGGCCTATAGGGTCCGGTTCTTCCCTGTACCAGACAGAGACTTTAGACTGCGCCAAAGCAGCCATAAGAAAGTCAGTGTCGCTTTCCAGCACTTTGTATGATGCACTCAAAAAACTTCCTCCTATACAACAAAATACCCCACCAATGCTGGCAGGGTACGGTGCTTCCGTTCGCTTACAGATGACATTATCACGCTTGGGACATTCTGTAAATGTATTTACAGGATAATTATATATGCTTGGCGAACTGTTACTGAAATACATAAGGAGGGCTCTGCGTGAAGGCATATCGTTTAGATAGACGTAACGAAATGAGTATCGGACAAACTATTGATTTATTACCTATAAAAATTGATGCCCCTGAAATATATACCTCTTTGATGCAACGAAACTATCCAGGAGGATTAACAAGCCATGGCATTACTCATTATATAAGTTCGATATCCGGAGACTCTGGAAGCTTTGTAAATGCGATTGTTGAAAGTATATGCGAACACACACGGCAGTTAAACTATCCTAGTATGACATCAAGATTTCAAGCGATATTCGCTGCCGAAACAATTGAAGATGCGAAGAAATGGCGTCTGACACTTAATAAAGAAATCGAACATCCATTATATGAGATTGAATTTGAAGCTTCTAATGCAGTAATACTTGATTCAACATGGTTAACCATTGGCGATACATTTACATTATTCCAAGGTGCCGTTAATGCCGAAAAATATTGGCAAGGAGTAGTTTCTGAAACGCCTGCCCTTGAATTAGTAATTAAGCCCCCTGCCAAGGTAGTTCGAAAAATGCCGGATGACTGGTTTAAATAGCCTTATTCATATCAACAACAATACTCCCGTCTTCTTGATAAATGATGTTGTTGGATATAGGAGATAATCCGAAGTTATGAGCACCATTAGTGGCCGACTTCTTCTCTGCTTCCCGTTTATCCAGTTCTTCACGAACAATTCGTCGAATTAATTCCTCTTCCATTTGCATTCCCTCCCTAAAACTATTGGCAGATTATGCCGTATAATATGGTACTATGAAATTAAAGGAGTTGACTCTTTTGAAGAAAGCAATCATAGGCCTTGTGGCCGGCATGTTGATCGGATCGGCGGGAATGGCCGCAGCTGCGACCACCCAAACCGTCCAGGCCGTTCTCGCAAAATTTACGATATCTGTCGATGGCCAGAAGCAAACGCTGAAGGCTGACCCCCTCGTCTATAAAGGAACAACATATCTCCCCGTCCGTGAAGTTGCGGCAATCACAGGCTATGAGTTGGAATTCGATAACACGAAAAAATCCATTGATCTTAAGTCAAAAGGAGGAACTGAATTGAGTACATCACAAGTCGAACCTACCCTTAATCAAAGTGAATGGATCTCTGCTAAAAAGTTGGTTGAGGACTACACCGTGGATGTGTCTGCAACTTCCGGGAAAATTAGAGATGTGATTTTTGAGTTGGGAAACAAAAAACTAGTATTCTCAATGGCAGGACAAATGGCAGATGCCGAGTATACAAGTGAAGACGGGCTGCACGTAGCAATGGTCAAAGATGGAACCATTTATCTCTCAAAAGAATCTGCCGCTTATTTGGGAGTTAATTTTTAGAAATTCCCTCCACCTCGGCTCATAATGAAAATTTGACTTGTTATAGTGGCAATAATTCTTCCAAGAGTATTAGGGGCAATTGCGACAGTGTGCCATTGCCCCCTGTTCACTCTCCCACTATCATCCTTGCTGAGATATGGAATTATATCAATATCCTCCCCGCTGACTCCGCTGTTCGGGACTAAATTCCCATCCACAGTTATCACCAATGTATTTGGTGTTGGCCCCGAGTAGATCCCATATTCAATCCCATGTGTATGTGCAGGAATCTGATGTGTGTGTTCCATGCTGTGAGTGTGCTCCATATTATGCGTATGTTCCATACTATGGGTATGATCCATGTTATGCACATGGGACTGAATTTCATGAGTATGATTCATGTCGTGTACATGATCGGGCAAATCTATCAGATGAGAATGCATTGCAGGATTATGAGTATGACCAGCATGAGAAACCCAGGTCACAAATCCTCCGCCTGGCGTAGCTAATTGGGTTCCATTTGCTACGCCGTGATTGTGTGCTCCTTCATATGTTGAGGGGTCGGGGGCGAAACCTGGATCTAATTTATACGCCCCCGTTCTCGTATTAACCACACCCCCACCTGATGCTGTAGTCAACCTACTACTAGGTCCCGATGTTGTTTGACCTCCCGCTGCGGTGGTCTGTTCGCTGCTTGGCCCTGCTGTATCACGAGTACTGGGCCCTGCTGTATCTCTACTGCTTGGCCCTGCGGTCTGGGTACTGCTTGGGCCTGATGAAACAGATGGTGCGGACTCAATGGCTTTACTGTAAGCCCGGAATGCCTCCACCTGAAATGACAGCATCACCTTATTGATCCGCGCCGTCTCCTCCGGCACATAGAATTTGAGCACAGCCGGGTGTGTAGGATCAGCATTGTCGGCAAAGTCTCGGGTATCAAGATTGGTTGCACCTTGCGCATAAGAGTCATTAATGTGCTGCCGGTTCTGAAGGTCTGCAATACTACCCGCAATATCCTCCGTGCGGTTGGCGATCTCTATCTGCACATCCCCCGGCGCGCCGAGCATATCCCCCTTGCCCACGTTGACCACCCGGGCTATGAAGTCCTCCCCCATCTCGTCATCCTGCACTCGTATGCGGGCACCGGTCTGGAATTTATATATCTGCTGCCCGGTCAGGCGGTGGATTTCCGAAGCCCCGACACTGTAGGATACCCGAGGCACTTTAAGCTCGTTGAGCAGAGTCTGGCAGCGTGCCAGCAGCGTCTCTGGGTATTCAAAGCGCCGGTCCACAAAGATAGAGGACAGGATGCCGTGCTGTCCCTGAGCTGCAACGTCCTCGATATACGGCAGACCGCCGTTCAGTTCCGCGAACGTCAGCTGATTGACCCCCTCCCCGAAGCCCAAGCCGTACAGCCGAGTGCATAGGTTTGTCGGGTCCACCACCTTCTCGATCTCGGTCATATTCACTCCATACCGGATATAGGCGGTCACCTCTTCAGCGGGCGGGACAAGATTCAATGTCCATGGATAGGATGTGGTGTCCCAGGTCCACTGATATTCTGAATCAAAGGGCTTCGGCACAGAGAACAGAGCCCCGAGCAGCGTGTCATTCTCCCAGTTGTATTCAAACTGCCGGGTAAACCCAACGGTGCCCAGTTTCCAGCGCGGCACAATCTGTTTGGATAGGATGTACTGGATTACTTGCGCTGTGTACACGCCCAGATTGCCGACTGTGTGGGCCTGGAACAGCACATCGTTCAGCAGGGTTGCCAGGACATGCTCACATTCATACTTAATGGTCGGCCCGCTTTGGCTCCGGTTCATGGTGTTGGGCACGATGCGAAAAAGCTCCACCCGCTCATTATCATCGTACAACTCGACAAAGTAGAACGGCCGGCACTCCGCATTCTTGGGATCATCCCCGGGCAGGCTGAAGGCTGCGGTCCAGAGTGAATTAAGAGGCATACTGTATTCGATGTTGAACGCATTCTCCAGCAGCGCCACACGCCGCATTTGAGCATCGTATATCGTGACTGGTGCTTTAGGCATTATATCCACCTCTGAGCTTTCCTTCGATCTCCCTGACGACATCCCAGTTCATTCGGCGTGGAGAATCAAATACCATATCATAGGCCGCTCTCATTTGATCAGCTGCCACATTAAAAGGGACGCCTCCCGTTGCCGTTCCAAGTCCCGGGCATACGACCTTATTAATAAACTGTCGGTGTTCTCCCCCGCCGTTATCATTATGATTAAGAATGGCTTGAAGCGCGGCTTTCATCGCTAAGAAGACATTGATTGTTCCCGCAATCTTCATGGGATACCTCATTGTCGGTGTATGCGCGACAAATGGATGTTCGGCGTTTTCCGTCTCAATGATCAATGATGTTCCAACGGCCTGCATTCTGGCATGATACACGAAAAGACTCGCCTGAACAGATCTCTGCAGGCTGGGCCCGAAAAACTCCGCCACTCTGAGATCAAAACTGCCGTCCATAATGCCGTAACTATTCGCAGGGGTGATAATACAATCCCATTTCTCAATCTCCTGGAACGGGCCACATATGACCTTTACGTCCTCCTGCCCTGCAAAGGCACGTTCAAATTCACGACATAGATCGGGGTTAATATCCGCTAATATCAGCTCGTACATAATTGACCTCCTAGATGAATTTATCCCGGTACGTAATTCGGATTAGCACTTCCCGGCCCGTTGCCGGGTCTGTGTAAACGATGTTGTTGCTGCCAAGATTCAGGTCAAAAAAATCGCCCTGCATCATGTGCAGAGCGTTCTGGCCGTTTTTGGTGAAGGTGAGATTTTTGCTGTCAATAACGATGCGGTCCCCCGGAGCAAACGATCCAGTGAACACAATCTCATCCAGGTGGTACCGGCTGCCGTTTGCCTTCAGGGTCCCAACTCCATGCATGACGGCCCGCTGCAACCTCTCCCGCACAAAAGCCGCTGTCAGCCCGCCCTCGCCGTGCATGGCCGCGCTGAACCTAACTTCCCGTACAAATGAAGCCTTCAGGTTGCCTTCGCCGTGCAGAGCCACTGAGCCCGTTGCAATGAGGTTAGCCCCTGCCTTTAACGTCCCTTCGCCCCGCAGGACAGCACTCCCAAATACAAATACCGAGAATTCCCGGTTGAAGGCGATCCGGTTAAATGATCCTCTATTAAACATGGACAGGTCTCCTATCCTTCAAAATAAAATAAGCCCCACCAGATGGCAGGGCGGATGGTTACTCTTTGTCGGTATAGCCTTTGCCTGATTCCGGGTTGCTCACAATCCCCAGAACCACTAGCACGCCCAGGACCGCATTGACGGCCGCTGTAACCTCGTCATACTTCTCGGGGGCTAACTGTAGGCCGAAGATCGCCCCGACCGCCTGAACGCCCAGCAGCACGGCTGCGGTCAAGGATACCCACATGCCATAGTTCCGCCATTTGCTCTTCATGATCATTTTGCTCCCTTCTGAATTCCGGCCAGTCCCAGACGGTGCAAGATGGTAATCAGCCGTGCCTCGGTGTATGTGGCCTTGTCCGGTGTATCAATGACCGGCTTGCCATTAAGCACTGATGGCGTATTAGCGAACGCCTTCAGCGCATCCTTGGCCCACGCTGGCGGGTTGGTATTGGTCAACTCCAGCAATAAGGCGCTCAGCTCCTTGATCTCACTTGCCTGCTGAAGTGCCTGGTCCTTCAGCACATCCTTGCTATTGGTCAATGCCTTAACCGCGGCCTCCAATGCTTCAATCCGTTTCTTATCCTCTGCTGACAATTCGTCCGCCTCCCCTTGTAATTTATCAATAACGGCATATGCCGCCTTAATTTGTGCTGCTGTCGGCTCTTTACCTGCGCGGAGCTGCGCCGTACTGAGTCCAAAGACCATCTGCAAATGTGGGTAATCCTTAAATGACGTCCAGTCTCCGCCCCACTCAAACCCCAACGCCTTAGCCTCCTGCGCCACTTCCAGCCAATCAGCAATCCCATCCTTATCTCCGTCTCGCTTCATATCCCAAGACACGCTCGATCCGTCCGGCAGCAGCAACGCGAAGTCAATAGCCAGCCCAAAATTGTGATTACTATAGCCACCCCGGGCGTTGGTGACGATGTTCCCCGGCTTGGTCCGGCCCTGTGCGTATAGGGCGTCTTGCTCCTTGATTGTCCGCAGCCCTTGAGTGATGAGGATGGGCACGCCCCGGGCATAGCAGCGCTCTATGAGCGCCACCGTGCCGGCCACAAGGACCGGGTGCAGGCCGGACATTCGGGGCATAGACTTGAGCTTTACCTGATCAAGCGTCAGCATCTCTGCCCGCCTCCTCTCTCTTAACCGCCGGGAATGAGAGGAACAGATCCTGTCGTTTGGTGTACATAAGCACGGTCAGAATCACCAGGCCCAATGTCGTGCCGGTCTGTGCTACGGCCCAGGCTGTAGACTTAAGCGCTGCATAGACGGCATCCCCTCCCGTGACGTTGGAAAACCGAATCCAAAAGGCCACAGCCATCTTAACGGTGTATGCCCCCAGGAACGCGAACGCCGCCAGCATAAACAAGCTGACCACCCGCGCCCGGAACCTTGTGCGGAAGTACAAAAAAAGCGCGGCTATAAGCAGCAGCGCACAGATGAATGAAATACCATATGCAATTAACAGCAAGATATCAGTGCCCCCCATGATTAACACCCCGATCATAAATTAAATATTCCGCGAAACCATTATTCCGGATCTCCTCTTGAATGTCCTTGGAGGTGTCCTTGTATCGCTTTATTGAGAATGAGACCCTGCGGGACGCCCGCGCCAGTTCTTGTTCTCTCTCTGTGTGGCGGGGCGATAATCGTTTGATCCATCGACTAAACACGGTTATCCTCCCCTGTCCTCATCACTACCGGCATTACTGGCGGCGTGATCAATTTTCAATCGCTGCAGCACTTGGAGTGTAGGTGCCATGAAGTCGGACCGCTCTTTATCCAGGATCGCCTGCAGCCGGTCCCTGTCCTCCTCAGCGCGGTCTAGCAGCTCCCGAGGCACCCATTTCCCGCGCCGGATATCTCGTACAAAGCCAAAGACGATAAACACCAGTACCAGCGCCACAATATAGGCCAGGCCGTATTTGTCTGCGAGCGGCAGCAGCTTCTCCAAGTTTGATAGGTTATTACTGTCCATTCCCCCGCTCCCCTCTATCTCTAATGTAAAAAAGCAGCCCCCGGATACAAGTCCAGAGGCAAAATAAAAACGCCTCAATGGGCGCCATCATTATCTATTTAGCTTCGAGCAGAGCAGCAACATCATCACGGATCACTGTCGGCACCTGCTCCAATGTCTTGAGTCCTTTACGGATTAGACTGGCATAAATGGCTGGCATCAGTTTACACCTCCCTTCAGGGCGGCAACATCGGACTGTAATGCCAACGTCAACTCGTACAGATCGGCAAGGGCAACCTGTGCGCTTGTAGCGTCTCCCTGCGCTGTCAGTAGTTGCTCATAGGTGTCTGCTAGGGCAAGTTGCAAAGTCTCTACCTCCGTCAGCTCCGGCGGCTTGTTGGCCTCTGCCTCCTGGTACGCCTCCCACGCTGCCTGAAGCTCAGCCTCTGTCGGCTGCGGTGCGTCCAGCTTCCAGACCGCGATATGCGGCCCGCGCTCTATCAGGTCGTAATCCTCGCCCTCGATCAGCAGGTTATAGTCGATCCCGTAGCGGTAGTGTACGCCCTCTACTGGTTCCTCGCCGTCTTCCGGCGGCTTGATATCGTACCGTACTCTTCCTTTCTCTTCGGCCCCGGGGCGTATCACAGGCTCAGGGCCAAGGTCTCTGACTTCAAAATCAATTAGCGGGTTAGCTCCGGGGAATAGGAAACTAATCGCGGCAGGTATATTCATCCTTTCCACTCCTTCTATGATATTCTAAATAGATTTAAGCCAGTTGCATCTGCCGCCGGGTTTATAGTCACAGAGGCGGTTGATGATACTTCAATGCTAATATCGTTACCTGCGTCCGCGAGTATTGGAAATGATGCTTGACAGTAATGATGCCCATTGCTCGCAATCATATCGGAGGTTAGGGTATAGTAAACGCTGCCCTGCTTAACTCGCATAACTATAACATTTCCGGCAGCGCCATCATTCACGTAAAGTCTGGCCGTGAGCAAATATACCCCCGTTTGTTTGACTGTGATGATAGATTGACTAATATCAAATTCGTTCAAAAAATCGTAATTCTCCCCGCTGAAAAGGATGCGTGTCCATGTATTAGGGGAAATGGTTTGCTGCGAAGTTTTAACCCCGAATACCCCTGTTCTAGTGCGGGTATTGTTATCTCCCCATGGGTTAATAACACCAAAATTATTGTTGTCAGTGACGATGCCGCCAGCGAATACACTAATTTGAGTAGTAGCGCCTACGTTAGAATCGTACATGCTTATTTTTCCGCCATACGCTGCTCTATACCCTACTGCATTTCCTGATCCAGAGCAGTTGTGTACCAGCATTAACCCATTAACATGAGTATAAAATGCGTATTCTTGTTTGGAATTAACAATAGCGCTTGCCACGTAAACAGAGCCGTTTTCTGCGTAAAAACCCGGGAAGGTTGAACTTGCCTCAGTCATACAGTGATGAAACAATACTTCAACACATCCTGTAGTATAAAAATTATTCTTCGTGGTTGTAGTGCTTTTAAAGCCTATCACTTCCACTCGGCAACTATTGCGCATTACTGCAACCTGGTCAGTTATAATGTGTGTACTACCCGCAGCAGAGGCGCCTTTAATCGTAATCACGCCGACTCCCGAAAACCCCGACACGTTTATCATTTCGTTATACGTACCCGCTGCCACGTTGACTACAGCAGCATGATCCACAACTGTCGGTATCATACTAATTGCCTTGCCTATCGTCTTAAACGCCCCTGCCGCCGTATTCGCAAGACCGGTATTCGCGTCATTCCCGTCTGTGCGGACGTAAAAAGTGATGTCCGCTGCTGTGGCCGAAACCAAAGGCGTATTGGCTCCTGTCCCGTTACCTATAAATAGTTCTTTGGTATCCGTGGTGTACCCCGGCTCGCCAGCATCCAATGGGCCATGGGCTGCAAGCAGCGCCTTGGTACCGCGCTGGAATTGTATCTTATTTGCCATGTCGCTCCCCCTTTAAAATGTCCCGCCGTCAATGACGGCCGTCTGTGCTGTAATCGCCTGCGCCACTCGCAATGGAGACATGTCTGTCGAACTATCTGTACCAGCCTCTGCCTGCGCCTGAGTCGCCTGACTACGGTTAACAGTTGCGTTTTGTGCAACGCCATTAAGTTTCAACACCATCGCCGCAGTCATAAAACCAGATGTGCTAGTTGTCGCATCGGGATGAGCGCCGCTACCACTTGCACCGACATGTGTCGCAGGAGCTTGGGCAACGTTCGTCACGTTTCCCAGTCCCACATCAGAGGAGGCCAAAGTAACGGCTCCAGTCTTCCCAGCCACACTGCTCACGGAGGAGGCAGGTGCTGCAAGCTCCAGCCAGTTTGCCAGTGTGGATGCTGGTTCGGCGCGCAAGATGAAGTTTTTAGCTACATCTGACCGGACAGCTATGTCCCCGATCTGCACATCCAGCGCCAGCATGGCGGCCTGAGACGCAACGGCATACGCTTGCGTAATCGCAATGGGAGGCATGATGCTGCCGTCCAGCTTGCCGTTGCTATCCAGGACAGGAACATTGCCTGCTGCGGTACCGGTGTTTTTACTGGCGGCCGTCCCGGCATCTGTAATCTTGGTCAGCGTGAGGTTAGGGATATCAGCCGCTGTCTGCTGCGCGGCGCTGAGTACCCGCCCCTTGGCATCAATAGTCAGTTTGGTGTATGTCCCCGCCGCAACACCGGTATTAGCCAGCACTACGGTGATAGGGGCATTGGCGGAGCCGTCAAAGGAGACAGAGCCGGTAGCATCCCCTGTGAGTGAGATTGTACGGGCTGTAGCCAGCTTGGCTGCTGTGTCTGCTGCTGCCGCAGCCGGGTTAAGCAATACGACATTACCTTCGCCGTCCCCGCTATAGAGCTTGCCAGTGTCCAGCGCGATTGCAAGCTCTCCCGCATCCAGGACGAGCTGCGGTACCTTGGATGATAGTCCCCGCTTAATCTGTATCTTTTTAATATCTGAATTTGCCATAAATGATTCCCCCCTTAGTATGTGCCGCCGTCAATGCCTGGCCCAGATGACACACTGTCAAAGGTGCCGCCATCAATCGACATGTATCCTAAATAATCTATCAGATCAAGAATATTTGCTCTGAATGTATTGTGATCGTATGCAGTAAAATACCGGGCCACCTTAGCGCCGGTCACCCACGCCTTGGCTGTCGTGCCGTCAAAGCCCCGGGTACATCCGGTGAGGGTGTTCCCTGTCTTCCCGGTAAAGAGAATAGTTTCACTACTCTCGTCTGTTCCGATTGTGCAGACGTTTGGGGCCGCTGGAAGCTTGGAGGCATCGGTCACCGCAACCGTAACTGCTGCGGCTGTCAGTGCTCCTGATAACTCTGTACCGGGCGAATTTGTTATGGCCGGGTACATTGGTTGTTGTGCCAAATGGTCCGCCCCCTTAACTTAGGTCAACCGAAATCTGACCAATCAGGAATTTGAAAATGTCATTGGCAAGAATACTTCGAGCATCACTCAGTGCTCCAAAGTACAGCAGATTCCCGCCGGTCGCCGCATCACGGAGCCCGACATGGGTTATCTGTCCCCACGAAGCTGTAGCTGTTGGGAAAGTGATGTCTGCGCTGTTTTTGCTGGTCACTATCCCACTTACCGCTGCCGGAGCAGCAAACGTCACTGTCTGCCGAACATAAGCACCTCCAGTAACCTCTTGCCCGGTATCCGCTGCTGTCGGGTTGCTGGTGTACAGAGCTGCATAAATGGTTGTGGGGCGTGTAAAGTTCGTATTTCTAAAAACTTGGTTAAGCAATGCCGTTGTCAAATAATTTGAAACGTTCAATTGAATCGCCTCCTATTCGAGTAAATATTGATTTGTGATGCGGAACTGGGTTAGTGAGGTCAATCCTGTATTGGTCAACACAATCACAGCCTCGGACCTGATATTTCCGTCTACTTGAATTTGCAATGTGGTCGGTGAAGAAGTAATTACCTGCTCCGTGATATGCTCTTGAACCGAATAGGCAAACGGATCAAAAGCCACCAGTTCCAACTCAAACATACCGATACTGTTATAGATCAGCCGCTCCAGCGATGCAGATCCGGCGTATCGGACCAGGTAGAATTTATCCGGTTCAAAAGCACGCCGCAGCTCCAGCGTCCGGGGACGGCCATATGAATCAGTCAGGTGTCTCGCCAGCGTCCTGACCCGCTGCTGTAAGCCCGCCGCGCTGGGCATATCGTAATTAGTTCCATCCGAGACAAAGGCACAGGAATAAGAAAAAGCGCGTTCCGTGAGGTCCGCGCCGAAATCATATTGCCCGTGTTTCCCAGGGAGAGAGACGCCAATATCCCGGGTGCTGGGGAGCAGAGGCTCCTTACTCTCTTCCAGCACCCGGAAGCCCAAATCAATATCCCGGATACCTCCGAGGGTTATACTGCTTGTCATGATAATCCCATCCCCCTTGTAGCTTTTGTCAGCGAGCTCCACTGCCTGCGGGAAACATTGGCTTCAATCTGCTTTCCATCCAGGAAGATATTCTGATTGAGGACTAATTCACCATCGCCGATAAGCCCCGCTGCCGCCCCGGATGTCCCTCTGCTATCGCTGGACAGTGGCTGCACTCTGCTATCAATAGAGCTTAACCCTGGAGTACTGAGCTCCACCGCTGCGGCATCCGCCATGTCCTGAGCCGCGCCCTCTACGGCTGTCAGCTGCCGCTCCATCCCAAGGGCAAGCCCCTTACCGATAAACTCCCCAATAGCGATCATCACCCGGCTTGGAGACTTAATCTTGAGGGTATCCTTGATGCCGTCCGTTGCCGCCTGCGCTGTCGCTGCAGCCGCAGCTTTAACGGCCGCGTTGCCCGCTTGCATGCCCTGGATCACGCCGTTGACGATGTTCAGTCCGTATGACTTTGCCTGAGCCTCCGCCCACTTCTTCTGAGCTGCCGTTCCATTTGCCAGAAGGCTGTTCAGATAGGCGATTTCGTTGTCCATATTGGTTTTTGATACGGCTGCTGTGGCCGTCTTACCAACCATGGATAGGATTTCGCTAACTGCCGCTTGGATACTGGTCTTGGTGCTATTTAGCCCCTTAAGGAGAGATTCACCGAAGGTCTGCCCCGCGTCTTGCCACTGCGGGTTGTACTGGGTCAGTAAGTCAATCAGTTCCTTGTTGTTACTATCCAGCGCCAGCCGCCGTACCTCGGCCTGTAAGGCCTCTTCGGTGTTGAGGGAGGTGTAATGTGCCTTGGTAGATTCCATCTGCGCCGTGAGGCTGTCAGCTGTCGCCTGGGCGCTTTTTTGCTCAATATCCTTCTTGCGCTCGTAGTCCAGCCTCAATTGCTCGGCCTTTTGTTCTGACTGGCTCTTGATCTGGGTCATTTCTGCTTTGAGCGCATCGATCCGAGTTTGGCGCTCAGCAAGCAGATACTTGCGCTGCCGCTCCGCGAGCATTTCGTCCAGTTCCTGCTGGATCTTGGCCCGAGACTCAGCGGTGTCGGCATCGGTCAGTTCCTTCTGCTTATCCGCCAGCTTCTTCTGATAGGCGGCTTCCTCCGCTGCGACATCCTCCGCTTTAGTCAACCCTTCAATGCCGTCAATCTGATCTTGCAGCCCGAGCAGTTTAGCCTGGGTCTCCGCATCCAACGTTTTAAGTGAAGCTTGGTATTCTGCATCGTATCCCGCAATGATGGCATCAGAAGCCGCCTTGTGCTGGTCTATGCGCTTTTGCAGGGCTTCTGTCGCCGCCTTCTCTTCGGCGGCGTAGCGAGCCTTCAGCGCTGTCGTGACGGCAGTGTTGAGCTTATCCAGCGATTTAATTTGAGCATCCAGTGCCTTTTCCGCCGCATCTGCTGCTTCCTTCGCGAGATCTGCCCGAATCTTATTGACCTGTTTGTCGATGGCAATACGTTCGGTAGTGCCCACCTTGTAACGGGCCTGCAACTTCTCGTAGGCCGCGAGTTCTTGCTGAAGCGAAATTTCGTTCGCCTGCTTCTTAGCCTCGATATAAGTCTTCGATGCATTGAATTGCTCTTTCGCCTTTGCTGCGGCTTCCTTTGCCGCATCGTCATTAGCCTTTTTTATAGCGAGGTTAACCTTTTGGATTTGCTCGGCAGTTTGGGCATATGACTGTTTCACCTTTTCAAGTGCGGCCACGTAGGCCTGATCGTCAAATTCGCCCATCTTAAATTTGTATTGCGCAGTGCTGAGTGCATCATTAAATGCCTTGTTCGCTGCGCTTGCCGCCTTTTTGGCTGCCGCAACTGCGGCCTTCTGTGCTTTTTCGGCAGCTTTCTGTGCTTTTTCAGCAGCTTTTGCAGCTGATTTTTCTGCATCTTTGACAGATTCCCCGGTTAAATTATCAATGGCCGCTTTTGCCTTTGCCTTGGAATTATTGATACCAACAGCAAGGCCCTCGGAGATATTTTCACCGTAACCGGTTGTTAGCTTGGATGGGGAATGGATGCCGAAGAAATTCTTGATTGTTTTGCCGATGCTTTCGGCAACGTCCTTGGCCTTTTCAACGGCTGAAGATGCCATGCTGCCGATACCATTGACAAGACCCTGTATGATTTGCTTCCCGATGTTCGCCAGGTTAATGCCTTTGAAGAAGGCCATCACCTTGCTCCAAATTCCCTCAATTACGCCCTGGATGGTGCTGAAGATATTTTTAATGCTAGAAAGCATGCTTTGGAAATTAGTTTTTACACTGGTCCAAATACCTTTGGCGACACCGACTACCGCTTGAGATAAAGATTCCCAAATGGATGCTCCAAAAGTGCGAAGGCGCGTGAATATCCCAATGCCATCTGTAAATAAATTTTTGAAGAAATTGAGCACGCCTCTTACCATGTTTGATATGAGAGTTACCCCGCCAGTCTGTAGTCCTTTAAAAGCTCCGATTATCCCTGAACCTAAATTACCCATCAGGCTGACACCGGATTTCAGCAAGTTGACAAAGAGCGTTTTTAATCCACCGAGGAAATTAAGCGTCATTATCCCCATTATGAAATCAATAGCTCCGCCGAGTAATTGCTTAATACCCTCCCACATTTTCCCCCAGTCTCCGGTAAAGAGCCCAGTGAATATTTTGATCAAGCCCATAATGATGTCAAGGGCTCCGCTGATCACGTTTTTAATGGCTGTCCAGGCCGTATCAATGATGAACTTGATCGCTGGCATAAGGAATTCTATTACCTTCTTGATGCCGTTAAAAACATTCGTTACTGCTTTCAGAATCTGGGCGCCGTTCTCATCCCAGAATTTTTTTATCTTATTGATCTGGCCCATGACGAATTCGGCGACAGTTCCCCATACAGCGAGAGCAACCGCCTTAATGGATTCCCAAGCGCTATTGAGTGATGCCCGCACCGAATCATTTGTTTTATACAAATAGACGAGCCCGGCCGCCAATCCAGCCACGGCAGCCACAATCAGACCGACTGGACCCGTTAGCGCGGCAAACACCGGCATTAGAGCTGATATTGCGCTGACGACTTGTCCCGCAACCACAAGCACCGGACCCAATGCGGCGGCGATTGCTGCACCCACGATGATCATTTTTTGTTTGGCCGGCTCCATTGCCCCGAAGCTATCTGCAAATGATTTGACCTTTTCAATCAACGGTTGCAATGCATCAACCGCCTGCAGCACAACTGGCATTATGGCATCACCGATGGTAATCCCGATGTCCGTCAGTTTATTCCTGAGAATCTGCATTTGACTGGCGAATGTCTTATACCGCTCTTCCGCTTCATGGGTTAGTGCGCTGTTCTCATTCCACGCATCATTTGACAGTTTTGTTGCATCGGTAACCAGATCTCCCGCGTTCCCCAAGCGGAGCAAAGAGTCACGCAATCTGATTTCCGTTATCCCCATTTCCTCCAGCATGTTGATCGCCGATGATCCGGCTGAATCCGCGTTGCCGAGCCCCTGGATAAAAGCCGTAAGAGCCCCCACGGCATCAGTCTGGAATGATTTTTGAAATTGCTCCGAGGTCATCCCTGCGATTTTGGCGAAGTTTTGCAGATCGACCCCACCGTCAACGATGTTGCCCATTTGGGTCTGAGTCATGCCCAGGGCATCCGCCAGCGCCTTGAAGTCCTTCCCGTTGTTGTCTGCAAGTAACTGCAGCTCCCGCAGTGACATGCCCGTTGCTTGAGTTAACTTATCCATCTTGTCAACACTCGTTGCTGCAACCTGCATGCGGACCATAACCCGGGAGATCGCCGAGCCCCCCATTTCCGCCTCAACACCTACCGATGAGAGAGCAGCTGCGAGGCCGAGTATATCTGCTTCTGACATGCCGACCTGATGCCCAGCACCAGCGAGCCGCAATGCCATGTCTGTGATCTCAGACTCCGTTGTCGCAAAATTGTTACCCAGTGCAACGATGGAGGACCCGAGCTTGTCAAATTCATCCTGCGGCATCTGGGTGATGTTTGCCATCCGCGCCAGTGAGCTTGCCGCTTCATCCGCCGTCATGTTGGTTGCGACCCCAAGGTTCACCATGGTCTTCGTGAATCCCAGGATAGCATCCGTATGAATACCCAGCTGCCCGGCAGCCTCCGCCACTCTCGCAATATCTGAGGCGGACTGAGGCATTTCCTTCGCCATGTCCCGGATACCCTGCCGCAGCTCCCCGAACTGAGCTTCTGTCGCATCAACGGTCTTCCTCACGCCCGCAAAGGCAGATTCAAAGTCTGAGGCGACCTTCAACGATACACCGCCAATCGCAGCAAGGGGAACCGTCACGAGTTGAGTGAGAGATTTCCCGACATTCGCCATGCCTTTGCCAAACTTATCAACCGACTTCTGGGCCTGCTGCATGGCATTGTCCAGGCCGGTGTTGTTTCCCAAGATATTAATGACAAGGTTGCCGAGTAAGCTCATGACTCCCCTCCTTCCGGTCGCTTGATGCGGTCACCATGCTGCTTGTAGAACGCTGCCCGGTCCGGGGCCTGATTGCCGTCCCCGTGGACTCGCCGCTTCTCCTTCTTAGGCGGTTCTTGAGCACCAAAAAGGCCGACCGCTATGCGGCCGACCAAGATGTTCGATATATTCTCTTCATGTTCCATTCCGTAGTCGTAGTACATCATGATCTGCGGAAATGACATGTGATTCAGCATGTATTCAGGTGTCGCCCAGGAGTACATTGCGCCCATTCGCGCAAAAATACGCCCCAACTCTATTGGCTGGGGCTTACCTCGTTTTTTTCGGTGTCGCCGCCTGCTCTATCCTTTACTGGCTCCAGTACAAATTCGATGAGCTTCAGTAATTGATTGAGATCGGTGTTATCAACAATCCAGTCCGCCGTAACCTCTGGGAAAGATGGCCGCAAGATGCTCGCAACCTGATCCAACAGCAACGGGAATGTATCCTGGCTGCCGGATTGCAGTTTATCTGAGTTCTTAGCGATATCCAGCGTTACGCGGGAAGGAATACGCGATACATCAATTCGTTTTTCTGCCAGGATGACAACCCGCTCTTCTGGAATGATCTGATCAAGGTCAAGGATTACTTGTTTTCTGGACATTTCTTGTTAAACCCCCTGTTCATCATAAATCTCGAATAGTTGCTCTCCGACAGCGCGGCTGGAATCCATGGTGCCGTTCATCCGGATAGGTGTCATCGCAGGGTCTTCCGCATCCGCTTCCGGGAACGTGATGTTTAGTCCGCTTTCAGGCGTTGCCTTGTATATGGTGATGCGGAACTCCTTACCGGCATCGTCATAGTTCGTAATCCGGGCAACACGCGGCTGAAACGTACCCAGACCGCCGGAAAGAAATCTTTGTGCAGACAACGGTGTATAAGTGTAGTTGACCATCACCGTGTCGCCAGAGGTGATTCCTCCGCTCGGGATACGTACGATTACAGTAAAGCCAGCACTGTCTACAGACAGATTGTAATCAGTACCTTCAACCAGTGTTGTTGCGCCTTTTTTGACAGTTACGGCCGTTACTACCGTTCCTGCTCCGTTCTTATTCAGCAGCCGCTTCTGAACCTGGTTGGATAGCGTCACAGCCTCATTTGAGACCGTCTTCGGTGTGCCTGCAATAAGCTCGAATTTGTCAATACCGCCCCGGATTGTCGCCAATGTCGCGAGGTTGATTTCCATTAGGTCGCCCTCGATGCCAGCTGCGTGATTATTGATCCCTGTCTTGATAACCCCAGCATTATCACTGGTCACAGTCATTTCGTCCCATGTTTCTTCAAAGACAATGCTATTCATTGCCCCCAGGTCGATCAGGCTGTTCACATCTTCCCCGACCTCAAATTTCGCTGAACCAAAACGGATAGAGCTCGCTTTCTGGACAGTAGTCATATTACGTCCCATATGGGTTATTCCTCCCTATAAATGATTTTAAAATCTGTTGCTATGTGATAGAGCTTTGTGTCACTCTCGTACATGTCTCTGCTGCCCTCCCAGACGCCTTGCAGCACCCGGACGCCACCCATGTTTCCCTTGTAGCGCTGAAGGGCATCACGCACCGCTTGGGCGACCTGCTTCGACTCTCCGTAGCGCGTGGAGAACACGGAGAACTGAAATCGAGGATAGGCAACCGGGATATTATGATGAGCCACCCCCGAAACCTCCAGATAGGCAAGGGCGGGATATACGGGCTTCTCCGGCAGCCAGCCCGGATAAATTCGATTGCCCACGATACTCTGAATCTCCGGTATGGACAACAGGTATTCCCGCAGCTTAACTTCAATTCCCATTACACACCTACTCTCTCAACCACGGCCTTCACACCTTCCATCAGCAGCTTGCGGACCTTCGACCGGCTCTTATCCATGGAAGGACGCATAAAGGGACGTGGCGGTTGATGCGATGAACCATATTCGTAGAAGGTAACGTAAAAAGGGGCGGTCGCAACGTTCTCGCCGCGCCTTGCCCCTACTGTTACATTTGCATAGAAGTTACCTTTTTTTGATGTCCCGATGTTGATTTCAAGAGAAAAACGGGTCTTTCCCGTTTCGCCGATCGGCACCCGGGAGTCGGCTTCCCGGAAAACAATTTCTGCTGCTTGGGATATCAGGTCCCGAATTTCTTTGGTAATTTCAGCATTGGCCCGCTTGATCTGACGAATAATCTCTTCAGCTCCATCCACCCGGATGTTTGTCCGGGTATTCCGCCTGGCCATTATTGACGCTCCTTACACATCAGCTGCAGTTCTCGCCTGCTGAATTCTGGATGGATAATATACAAAATCTCGAACTCTATTCCCTTATAAGACACGATCATAGAGCGATCTATCCCTTCCCGATACCTGATGCGAATACGTGTTGTGACATCAGCAGTGATTTGGGCTGCTGCAGCTCTGTCTTGACCTCGAAGTGGTTCGATGGCTGCCCAGAGCTTCACTACCTCAACCCAATCTTCTGTGGGTTGCCCCCATTGATCCACATCATCTGGACCCGGTGGCCGGAAGACTACAGCGCGTTTATCAAGCCGATTGATGAGAGGTGTCGTCATGAATCTTCATTCGCTTTGGCGGTTGGTACAGAATCTTTTTCAGATCGTTTGGCTGTTTTCTTCTCTTCCGCCTTATCAAGGAATCCACGATTCTGCAGCTCTTTGGCCCGCGCCGCATTTGCTTCATATTTAGAACCGATCTCATAAATTTCACCGGATTCTTTATCCCTGAATTTCTTCAATACGGGATATTCCATTTTTAAATCACCCCGTTTTCAGTTGTAAGATCAAGCTTTCCAGCGATACATTAAACTTCTCAATTTTCTCCGCCGAATCTCTGTGTTCGGAGTAAATTGAGCAATAAAGAAGCACGGCAAGTTTGTACCTCGCCGTGCCATTCTCTCCATCTGAAACTCCGCCTTTGCTTAAGTACTCTTTTGCAGACTCCACTAAAAGCTCAAGAAGCCAGTCTTCCGTGTCATCGTCTCTGAGGTAGGATCTCAGCTCAGTTAGCGGTAAATTGAGCATGCGCAGCTCCTCTCCGCCTTAAATCGTCGGCACCCAGTCCAGCACAGCGTTGTACACTGTACCAGCAGTTGTTTCCACTTCAAAAGTGTACTCTCCAGCATCGTTTTCATCGCTAAACCACAGTGTTTCTTGATCATCCGGAGTCAGGTTCACACCATTTTTCTTGATGTACACCACTGCTCCGGCCGCGAGGGAAATCCGCTCTCCTTCTCCATCCAACAGCTCGAACTCGGTATGGTTCACACCGTTATGTTCACCCTCTTGCCCCGTTGGACTTAACGTTGCCGGGGAAGGAGCTAGGACTTTTTTGCGATACGGAATGCAGACTTTAGCTTGATTTGATGATCCATCCATGCCGTCAGTACAAAATCCCAAATGCCTGTGCGGACGTTTTTATCACGGTCATAAATGATATCTGGATCGTAGTTGAAGTGAGAGTACCGGAAATCCCCGACCACAGGATTGACAGCAAGGTCACAGAATTCAACCTTTTTGCCCAGAATCTGCTCGGGCTGGGCTTGATACAGCGTTGCATTGCCGTTAGCCAAGGTTTCAACGATATCAGAGTAGTCTGCATATCGCATCACAATGGTTGCATTCTCGCGGAAGTCTTCTGGCAAATCTGCGATAGCAGCTTTGATTGCTGCATACATCGTTGCTCCGGTAACCTCTTTGATTACCGATACAGAACCGTTTTTAGCGTAGAATGACATGTGCTCTTCACCCGGCTTAGGCGTTACTGCAAAAGATACCTTCTTTTCTTTTGCAGCCAAACCTGAACGGAGAGCAGCATCAACCGTCTCAACCAGATTGGTATCAGTAGCAGCGAGAATGGTCTCAGAAACTGGCGCAAAGACCTTGAATTTATGACGGCCGAAGCTTACGACGTCTCCGGTTACTTCCAATTCCTTAGCCATTTCTGTATCAGCGATAAAGTCATCATCATCCAGATGGAACTCCACCTTAGGGATTTCAAGGTTTGTCACACTGGTGAAGGTAGAAACTTCACGCAGAGGGTTCTTCACAAAAGGTTCGTGCAGCAATTCGGTTGTCATCGTTGTAGGCAGAATTTTTTCTCCGCCCGTGGAGTTTCCATCGCCCAGAGCTGCCTTCACTTCTGGGCCAGCATCATGACCCTTAATTGTGGCTCTAATCAGAGCAGCTTTAGCCGATACAACTTGGTTTTTAGGGTCTGCATTGAACACAGGCTCCTTCTTTTGGAGAGATGCCTTCTGTTCAGCTTCCATCGCGTCATGTTCCTTTTGCAGGATATCGAACCGCATTTGCAGGCCGCCTGCTTTAGTTTCGAGCGCACGGATATCATCCAAAGACGCATTCGGCTCAGAAGCCTTTGCTAGAATTTCTTGCTTTGAAGCCGCCAATGCTGCACCGATAGTGATCAAATCATTTTTTACATCAAACAGTGTTTTAGCCATTAATGATACCTCCCAGGTATGAATGCAGATTTTGAATTTCAAGGCTTACATGTCTTGCGACTTCCAATCGATATTCTTCGCTCATGCCGTTTTCGGGCGCTGCCGGGTCTGTTTTGCAGGCTATAGCAGCAGGTACATTGCGATATTCGGCAAAAAGAGCTTCACTGATCGACGCTGCCATCTGGTTGGCCTCTTCGACTACATCGCATAAACCGTATCCGAGGGCTTCATCTGCCGAGAGCCAAGTTTCTGCATCCAGTAGATTTTTCAGTGTCTCATCGTCCAGCTTTTCTCCAGCTTTTTGCAAATAGCTCTGGATGGCCGATTGACCAATACGATCCAAGTCATCAGCAGCTTTGCGCAATTCAGTGGCATTGCCGATTGCGAATGTCCATGGGTTATGGATCATCATCATGGAGTTCTTAGGCATCCGGATCTCATCCGCAGCCATCGCAATAACCGATGCAATGGAGGCTGCCAGCGCGTCAATATGTGCGATAATCCTTGCCTTATGCCTCACAAGCATGTTGTGAATGGCAATTCCCTCGAATACAGAACCGCCCGGGCTGTTGATGTAGAGATGGATTGTCTCAACCTCATCGCCCAGCTTATCCAGCTCATTTTTGAATGACTTGGAAGAAACCTCGCCATACTCTTCCCATGCGTACCTGGTGATTTCACCGTAAATAAAAATATCCGCTGAACTTGGATCGTTCGCGGACATCTTCATTTCCCAAAATTTATTGGGCGCTGTTTTAGTTTTAGCTTTACTCATTTTTTGTGCTCACCCCCTTCCGGTGCTCAACTGGTGTATCAATGGGGTAAAGGTCCCCGCTGATGTGGAGTTTGTCACCGCCATCTTCTGGCGGTAACTCCTCCCAGGCTCTGACTTCATTCGGTTTGAACACTCCTGAACGGATCATCTTGAAGTAGAAATCCCCCCGGGTTGACATATCCCCACGCAAAAGAGCGCCAAGAGTGAACTTGAAGTACAATCCCTGCAGACGCTGCTGTGGTGTGAGCAGCTTCCGGTTAAATTCCTGTTCATACTGCCGAATAATCGGCAACAGCGTATAGGTCACAAACTCAAGACTCATTTGTTCCATGCTGTTGAAGCTTGCACCGTCCGTTTCGCCCACCATTGTTACCGGCATATTAAATACTGTGGCGACCCGCGACCGTGTAATCTTTTCGACCTCAAATACCTTGGAGTCAATGAAATTACGAGTAATCTCCTTAACCTCCACCCCTGGTTCCTGAATGATAACTCCGCCGTTTTCTTGGTAGAATTTTGCGAAATTCGCCCAAATCTCATCTTTTTTATCTTTCCCGACATGGGCCGCCAGCTTCAGGATGAATGATGCCTTTATTGAAGAGTCCAATTGATCAAGCGTAAACTTTCTTACGGCAGCATCGAAGTCAATTGTTCCTCGAAGGACATCAATAGGGCTGATTCCCTTATAGCCATTCTGGGAAGTCTGAACGTGATTGATATGCACCATATCCATGTTATGAACATAATAGGTTCCTTTGTCTCCTCGGACCATGTACCATAACTCATCAGTGTCTAATTCAATAACAGGTTCAACCTTTGTCGGATCAAGCACAATGAGCGATTCGATTTCGTAGAATCGGTTATACCGTTTCATCGCATACCCATTGCCGTATACGTTCCGATGGGTCTCCAATAGCCTCATAAATCCGAATGAGGTCATGTTCCGGTTCGGAGCATTAGCTATCAGGTCATTCAATTCAGAATAAATAGGGTTGTACTCCTTGTATAACTTGATAGGGAGTACCGCCATTGAATTGGAAAGTCGGGAAACTGCCGCGAAAATCGTTTCGTTACTCGCCAGTTCTCCTCCCGGCCTGCCTCTGAATATGGATAGTCCGCTGCGGAACCACTTTTCAAACCCTCTCATAGATTCGGACTTCATGGATGGAGTTTTATTCCGGACCACATCCCAAGCTATCTTAGATCTTTGCCAAAAGTTCATTTTTTATCATCACCCCCTCATCAGATCGCTGATGGATACGAATGAAACATCTCCGCTCACTTGTTGCACCGCCATGCGCTTCATAACCTCCACATGGGCATTCAAAAAGGCCGCAAAACCGTCAATTTTCCGGTAGCGACCTTGTTTTGTTGGTATTTTATTGCGATTCCTATCCTCAACCAGCTTCACGTTGTTGATGTACCAGCGCAGCAGCCTGTTGTTGTTGTAAATGACCTTGCCATCAATAAAGAGCTCCTTCAGATCATCCATAGCCGGTCCCAGCGTCAGATGGCCCTGCCGGACAACCTCACACTCGAACCCATAAGCTTTCAGCGACTCCACTAGGCCGTAAGCTTTCGCGGGGTCATACATGATCTTCTCGATGCCATATTTTTCTGCTTGCTCCACGAACCAGTCAAAAATATATTCTTTGCGGACATATTCACCCGGTACTATCGTAAGCAGACCTGCCTCGGCGTACTCGTTATAGGGGATTTTTTCGTTGTCTAATGCCACTTTCGCGGCTGGAATCCATGAATGGCTCAGAGTGAATACATCTCCAGTATCTTGCACCGGGAACTCTAGGCATGCGCTGGTGAAGTCCTCGCTGTCCGAGAGGTCAAATGATCCAATGCAACCCTTCCCCACGAATTGTTCGGCATCGAGGTTCTTGTTGTTACGCTTCAGTACCTCGAATGAGATGAATGGCTCTTCATCAGCCTTGACAAAGATGTTCAGTCGTTTGGTGATAAAGTCATTCCGTTCTGCCGGAATATGCTTACGGTCTTCCCATTCCTTGAGCATGTCCTCCATTTTTATGGTCACGCCCAAATTCGGGTTAGCCTTAATCCAGTTTGCCGGATTTTCGATATCATCCCCGTGATCCAGCTCAGCCATGAAGTAAAAGGCATGCTCAGCAGTAATGACACCCTCAAGCACATCAGCTGCTTTGTCGTAGTAATCCATCAACGGACCATCCAACTGATAGCCAGCTGTTGTGATGTACAAAATCATTGGCTGTGAACGGGCACCGGTAGAGTTCTTAATGACGTTGATCAGCTTGTATGTTTTATACTCGTGGATCTCATCAAAAGCACCCATGCTGCAGTTCTTACCGTCCAGTTTCTTACTGTCGGTTGCCAATGGCAGTATCTTCGACATCGTGCGCCGGAACCGAATCTCATGCAGGGTTTCATCAAAGTGCTTCCGGAGTAACGGGGAAGCTTTGATCATCGCCTTACATTCATCGAACATGTCCCTGGCCTGCTCCTTGGAGTTTGCCAACTGATACACCCTTGCGCCCTTTTCCCCATCCTTGGATGCTCCATAGAGTGACAGGCCAGAGACCAGTGCCGTTTTCCCATTCTTTCTGCCCATAAAAATAAGCCCCTCGCGGAAGCGACGGAGGCCCGTATTCTTATGCACCCACCCGTAGAGAGAGCCAACAATGAAATGCTGCCAGGGCTGCAATTCAAGGCGGTCAAAGTCCCCCATTGATGGCTTGCAGAATTTTTCAATGTATCCGACTGGCCGATAACCCTTCTCTTCATCGAAGATGAATGGGAAGCCCGGCGTGCCTTGCCGTTTCAAATCATTCAAATGCCGCTGACAAGCTTGGAACACTTTTTTGGAGGTGATGATGAGGTGCGCAACAACCGCTTCGGCGTATTGGGTGGTTTTCAGATTCGACGGTTTAGTATTGAGTAAATTCGTCACCCTTATCGCCACCTTCACCTTCCGGATCAACTACACCGGAAACCTTCCTGTCCGAGGCGGGGGTCAGCTTCAACTCGGCCTGCAGCTTCCGCTGAGCTTCGATGATTTTCAATACCGCATCCACCGACTTGTTCTGTCGGTACATCTCCTGTGTCCCGTTTTTAAACAATTCAACTGCTCCCCGCGTCTTGATGTCCTTGATATGCTGCTGTTTAAGCTGTTCCAGCAGCGCCATGTTGTCAGCGAGCATAATTGTTCGGTCCGACAGGTTCTCGTCGATCTCCAGTTCTCTGATAATGATTTCAAATAATTTCTTGGCGGCTTGCAGTGTAATCTCCGGTTTTGGCTTGTGCTCCATAGCACCCCCCCCTCATATATGAAATGTCATACGCCGAAAACGAAACTGGCAGCCCGGTCCCCTTCGCCTCCTGTCACTAACTAAAGGTGAGGGGGGGTATAAAGTAAAGCGGCGTTCTTTTGTACACCTATTTCCCTCAAAATCTCTTAAATTTGTGACATTCGACTATCTCCCTGCCGCGCTCTGCAGGGACGTCTATATAAAGCCTCATTGGGCGTAAGCTGAATGACTTTCTCTCCCCTTAGAAGACTGTCTCATTCCCCTTGGAGGTGATTACTCTCGCCCTACGGGCTAAGGGCACTACTCTATGTTGTTGCCCCTCAATACCGTGCTCTTTGTTATGGCAGCTATTGCAGAGGCTTAAGAGATTGTCCAGGACAAGGGCAAGGTCTGGGTAATCACTGATAGGCTTGATATGATGCACCATGTCTGCCAGTGTCAGGCGCTGGCGCTTGAAGCAGTGCTGGCATAGATGGTTGTCCCTGATGAGCGCCTGCTCTCTGGCCTTCTCCCATGCGGTAGACTTATAGAATGACCGTGAGGTCTTGTCTCTCTTATAGCGGTCATAGTAACGGTCCTGGTCCCGCCTGCTGCTTGTCATGTTCATCAACCCTCACCTTAAAGCGATTATAGGCACTGCTATACCAATGATTACGCCCATCCATGCGGCGCGGGAATGTAGTAATGAAGCATCTCTTTAATAGCTCTCGCCCTCCTATCGTTCCTTAAGGCCAAGGTCACCCTGGACACTATCAAGCACAGTTTGTACTCTTCCGCCCAACTCCAAGAGTGGGTTGTTCCCACCAAATGCATGAGTCAATGTAATGAGTCTGTCCAAGTACGCCAGCTTATCCTCTATACCGCCTTTTCCTTCAAGTTCGCACAGCCCATGAGTCAACAGTTCAACGTCCTTCAACGCCGCCTGTATCTCTGATGTATCAACCTCGATCTTGATCTTGATGTTGCCTACATCACTAGCCTCTTTGCTCTGAGGCTCACTCTTTTCTTGGTCAAACGCTTGGACATCCGGTCCAGTATCTTCATGGTCGTACTCCACCGGTGCAATAGCCCCATCAATGATGGCAGCTCGTTCATCCTCGGAGAGCGTACCGATGTCATCTACCTCCAGCACACGCTCAATATAGTGCTCTCCCATGCTTAATGTGGTTTGTACTCTAATCATTGACATCACCGTTCCTTTTGTAATATCGCTTTTATCGAGCGTGGTCAGATCTACCCATCCAAGCGGATCGAGTTTGCCCCCGCACTTACACGTAATACCGTCTTTCTTTCCCGTGTCGTAATGGATCAGCCTGCACTCAATGCACCTATACTTAATCACTCGCGGTTCATTGGTTTTGTCCGACACTCTCTGCGCCTCCCTCAACTGCTGCTCTCACCCGGTCCATGCCCGCCTTGATTTCGGCCTGCGTCTTCTTGATCTTCTTCAGCGTGGCAGCATAATTAGCCCGTGGGTTCTGGAGCTGGCTCTGTGTCCGCCGGATCTTATCCTGCAGCTGCCTAACCTCTGGGTCTGTGTAATAGGCGACATATTCATGCTGGCAGTGCGGGCATGAGAAGAACACCTTCTCAATGGCTCCCGGTAGTCGGGCTGTCTGGAAACCCTTGACCTCGAACTGTTTGCCGCAGCCCTCATTGCATATGGCTGGTGTGGCCTTACTGGCCTGTGCTGTGCTCATGTTGACCCACCTTTCTGATTACCGGATTACTCCTTAACCACTCCCTGTACATCTCTTCAAATTCGCGTTCATTAGCTTTGACCGTCTCAAGTATTTCTGTAGGCACACCAAGGGCGGAATAAATGTCACGCTTCAACCATCTGCACTCAAGCGATATGTCATCATCACTTTGCTGGATTGGCGGCACCTGAATAAAGTAGCCTCCTTGTTCCTGGCTCCACGCCGGAACTACATACCCCGGTCTCGGATGATCGTGATACTCGTCAATAATCGCAGGCGCCCTAGCCTCTACTCTGTGCAGCCCATGCACAAGAGCGTCTATCTGATCATCATGCTTGCCCACGAACACAACCTCCTTTATGTTTCTCCCATGTACCTTACTTCGCCGTCACCTCATGGGCCTTGGGGTTTAGATTATGGGATTGTCACGTAACTACGATATAACCCCCGTAATTTCGGAGACTACTCTGTCAGGAAATGTCGTTATTGCGGCAATTCCATTAGTCTCAGGATCACCGTTGAAGGCGAAAACCGCCCTATTGCGGTCATATGGATGCCTTGTTATGTCCACCCTATACGGCCCCTGGTCGCCTCCAGGGTATTTCCCAGCATCTATGCCTGTTGTACTGATGATCGTTTCGGGCGACCTGTATGGCTGTCCTGTGAGCGGCGTAATAGGCTCAATGACTTTGAAGGGCTGGAGTGTCTGTAGCTTTGCGTAAGCTGCCAGTTCCTCCGGGGTGCCTTCCAGTGTTCCGTCTTTATAGATCTTCATATGTTCTCTCCCTTCTGGGCATAGAAAAAGCCACCCGGGTTAATGGATGGCTTTATGTACTGCACTATTCTATTTATTCAACTGTGGACCTTAACAAATAATTCAGCCAGTTTCAAGAGAATCACCTTGTCCGAATGTGGCCGCACTGTTGGTTGTGACTGGCCTTGTAACACCCCGTCCGTCCACACTTCAAAAACACTGCATTGAAGTAATGACTCCAGTTCAAGCGTAGATATTCGGTAAAGAAATGATTGTGCACCTACGGCCACTATATCATTCTGAGAGACATCACCATCTGAACCAAGGTCATATGAGCGAAGCACAAATACTTTGGCACTATTGCTCACTATCATGCTCCCTTCTATTGCATCTGGCTAAGGTCTTCTAGTCCAAGCTCTTTCCAGACTTCACTAATCTCGGCATTCGCCTCAGATTCCGTATCGACCTCTTTAGTAACAATGCCGCCTTTTTCTTTGTTGTGTTCAGTGATCGAAGCCATATACTTCCCAGTGGGCAACTTGGTGATATGGGCCGAATACCCCTTGCCCTCCTTATGACCTTGTCGTACTAAAATGCCAGGAAGCTGCATTCATACTCCTCCTTAGATTTGGTTATTAACCTATTCGGCATATGGAAGATAACCCCTGCTTATTGATCAATGATTAATTGGTCTAAAGTGTTTAAACATCGCACCACAGTAAGGACAGTGCTTTATATAACCAATACTTTGTATGCCTATAATCTCGCCCGTCTTCAAATCATGTGTTGCTTGAATCATTTCAAATTCTCC
Source organism: Paenibacillus sp. FSL R7-0333 (assembly GCF_038000365.1). Lineage (NCBI taxonomy): Bacteria > Bacillati > Bacillota > Bacilli > Caryophanales > Paenibacillaceae > Paenibacillus > Paenibacillus sp. FSL R7-0333. The sequence continues at coordinate 3,154 of NZ_JBBOBZ010000002.1, read as the reverse complement.
TATACTCTCGTCAAATTCTATTCCAAGCTTCAGATCGATTTGAAATTCTTTGTGACGAGCAATGACGTCCTTCATCTGTTGGCAGTTATGGAACATAATCATCCTCCCTCACAACCATAATTCGGCGCACGGGAGATAAATCCTGCAAAGCTCAACGAGGATACAAACAGCCGTACACCAGCCCGCGCTCCGCAGCATCCGGGTTCTCGCTGGCCGTTGCTTCTGCCGGCCCTTTGCAGTATGGGCAAGCAAGCACCTGCTCCTTTACTTTCTCCGTATTAACCAGGAACTGCTCGCTGCACACTTCGGCTAAACATTCATACTTCACCAGCAATGGCTGCTCTTCCAAAGGGTTCGCCTCCTATGAATTTAATAAGCGGACAGCGAGACTCGAACTCGCATCAGCAGCTTGGAAGGCTGCGGCCCAACCTTTAGACCATGCCCGCAGATTCGATCCTGCTGCGTTCTCTGGGCCTGTGCTTAACGCCGCACATTTTGATACATCGGCCGGAGCTATCGCAGGATCATCGATGTGGGCAAGGATTTGCACCTTGCATAGTGATTTTCACGGTATCCCGTTTATGCCCGGTATTGCTGGAGTCTCAGCACTGCATCACCAGCAGTCATTGACTACACCGCTTCATTGCGTCTACCTATTCCGCCACCACATCAATTATTAATGTTTCATTCCGAATCAAGCATTAATAATTGGAATAGAATACCCTCGTCCATTGAAGGAATCACCTCAACCTGAACGCCAATAAAATCTCCTATTGAATCCCCTGCATGCAACCTATACCGGCAATTAATTTCCGCCAGTAACAAATCTCTTGTCTCGGCTCTCATTCTGATCAATTCGGGGTTGAAACCATATTCATCCTTGTAAAGGTGGATTTCTCCCCTGATCGTGTCAATCAAGTCGACTGGTCTTTTCAAAAATGGATTGTCGAATATATGGATCATCCTTTCTTAAAACACCGAGGGGAGGAATCGAACCTACCAGTCGCGGGTTTGGAGTCCGCAGGTTTACCATTAACCGACCTCGATAGATTGCCCCTGCCAGACGGCACGAACGCGCGTCGTACTGCCTGGACTCATAGGGCGAGTGGTTTACCCCTCATTTTCAGAGACGCGCTGAACGCGCCCCAGGAGGCTGTGAAACGATGTGTAGATTGACTACACAGGAACGTAAAAAGAACAGCCTGCCCGCCATTTATACCCTTGCGACTCATGGCCGTCAAACGGGTATTGGTTTGTGTCGGGTGCTGTTCTCTTTGTTTTCCATGCTATAAGATTATCACGTAAAATAGGAAATGGTTTCTTTTTGTCTTCTGAAATATTTCTTATTTTATTCTGAAATTTGTCGAACGAATTGTTTTGCATTATCTTTTTGCATTGGTATATAATCATCGCATAAACCAAAGAAGCAGGATGGTGAGATATTTGCTCAAGCGCGATTACTTAATTGAATTGGGAATAGAGTCTATATTGAATTATTTGCGTAAATCAAGACAGGATGAAGAAATGGAGAAGAGAACTGGTGAGGATACACTAACCGCACAAAAAGACCTTATGGATAGGGTTCTGGCTCCTTTAGAAATCCCGTACGATCAACGTTTTGAAATCGGCTCAGGTGATAAAATTGATTCACGCCCAGTTTTTCAAGGTGTTGTACGAGATTTGAGAGAAAAGAAGTATCAGGCAATTGCAGTAAAAGAAATTAGTCGGATGGGGCGCGGTAGTTACACTGATATGGGTATAATATATGACCTTATTCAAGACCATCGCATATTCATAATTACACCTTACAAAATATATGATCCACGTAATCCATCCGATCTGAAGCAAATTAGATTTGAATTGTTCATGTCACGTGAAGAGTTTGAGACTACCAAAGAACGTTTGAACGGCGGGAAGGTTAGCAAGGCTATGAGTGGATACTGGGTAGCTGGCCGCGCCCCCTTTGGATACACTTATAATAAGAAAACTCGTAAGCTTGAAATCAATGAAGAAGAAGCTGCTGTTGTTCGCATTGTCTTCGACTATTTTGTTAATGGAGTTCCCACAAAAGATGGAAAACGTAGAGAGGTCAGTTTTAGAGCCTTGTCAACCCACCTTCAAAAGCATACGATGTTAAAAACCCCTAATGCTAAGGGTGACTGGCATCCGAATGTTGTACGCCAATTACTTACCTATGAACGGTTTATTGGTATTTTACGATATCAAACTACCAAAAGAGTAAACGGCAAGCAAGTCGCTCGTCCTAAAGAGGAGCATGTTATTGTACACGATGCAATCCCTCCAATTATAGACAAATATATTTGGGACAAGGCTCAGGATAAAATTACAGAGTCTTCACACAAACCAAGAACAAAAATGGAATTTTCCGCATGCGAGTTGGCTGGCCTATGTGTCTGCATCAAATGCGGCAGAAGAATGGTTCGTCAATACAGTGTCCAAAACTATAAGACTACAAGCGGTGAAATTTCCCAGTATCACAAAGAGTTCTTGTGGTGTACCGCAACTGGATGTACATTTGTGAAATACAGAGCTATAGAGGAGGACCTTCTGTACTCTCTACGATTCTTACAGGGTTTAGATGAAGATTTGTTGAAAGATCAATTGAACGCTTCTGTTATTGCTGAAGAAAAGTCTTCTGAAACGGGGTTCAGTTCATCTGAGATGAGAGATCAAATTGAGCATAAAAGGAAGGTTTTGAAGGACCGGGAAAACTTCATTTGTGAGAAGTATGAATCTGGATTGTACACAGATGAGTTATTTGAATCGCGTATGAAGGAATTGCGTACAGAAAGAGAACGTCTCGATCTGATGGAAAAAGACATCTCTGACGATCCTACCGAACAACGGGAGAAGATCGATATCGAAGTTGTAAGGGCTAACCTTCATTCTATCCTGGAGTTGTATGAAAGAGCCGAGGATAAGACTGACCGCAACACTGTATTGAGAAGTGTCATTGATCATGTTGATGTAGAAGTATTGGAGAAAGGTCGGGGGAGAATTCCTGCTAAACATAGAATCCGTATTTACTACAAATACAACTTGCTAATGCCTTCATCTTTTGGTTTAATGAGTGTATAGCCTATTCATTGATTATTAACTGATACACCTAAATATATTATCAGTCTGTTCGTCA
>NZ_JBBOBZ010000001.1:4800000-7777252 GCF_038000365.1 Paenibacillus sp. FSL R7-0333 | reverse complement strand
CGTGACCGTACCTCCATTCTACTTTCACTCAACACAGCCAATAGTAGCATAGAGGAGCTGATATCGAAATCGAGCGTAAGTAGAGTATTCTATATTTATTCTGCAACTCTAGGTTGCAAAAGGCTATGTAGTAGTCTTGATTGCTCATTCCATTAAAAAACGGCTGGTCAGGTTCCCCTGATCCAGCCGTTTACGGTTATTTCAATATTACATTATCGATCAATACTGCCGTGTCAAAGACGCTGTCACCTTGATCCCACACATGGAACCGGAGGACAATGGAGCCCTTGCCGGCAAATTGGCTCACATCAAATTGGACGTGCTTCCAATTCGTCATGTAGGCCGTATCATCCCCGCCGTAGAAATTAACGTCTACTTTGTTCTCATCAATCCAATAGGCTGTGGACTCATTAATCGATTCCTTACCAACAATCACAGATTCCTGTCCGTAGACACTGGACGTCACCGTAGGTCCGCCATTCAAGTGTGAGGTGACGAGGGAAGCCGGATTGATGTATACACTGGAAGTTACTGTTGCTCTAAATGTATCGTTGTATTTGGTTCCAACATATTCCTTTGGCTCCTCAGAAATGAAATTGTAATCGAACGACAAGGTTGTGGCTCCCGCCGGGACAATGAAGCTCTGCTCGATATAACTATCGGAATTGTAGTCATATCCTCCCTTATCATTGTTTTCAAACCCAAGGCCAGTACTGATAATCGCCATGTAGTTACCCTCTGTAGGCTTAAGCGGCCCCAGCTTTGAGATGACCCGGACATCTCCGTTTCCATTCCAGCCGGTCCATTTTCCGTTCTCAAAGGTTCCGTTGATGATCCCTTCGGTCTTCGTACCGATGCTGCTTCCCTTCATAACGAATGCTGCCAACCCGTCATCGGCTCCATGAGCAGCCACTGCTGCCTCAAAAGCTTGTCCGGTTGTCATATTCTCATTATTCAAGGCATTGAATACGGATGGAGCAATGACCTGATCATAAGCAAGCTTTACATAATCGGTGTAACCATAATAAGTGCTGGCGCCATTGTTGATGAACGCATCCGACATGGAATCGTTGTATGCGCTGCGGCAGCTGCCGTTATATACAATAGTGCCGGGAAGCATATCATTGTACCGTGTAATGAAAGAAGGCGTAATCGCATAATAACCCGATATGATAGCCAATCTTCCCTTTTTCAGATCCAGTTCATAGGTCTTGTTGTTCTCTGCGGTTGCCTTCTCTCCAGTCAGGAACATGACTTGCGGCCCCGCATATTTGAAATCAACACCGTATTTATCATGGAATGTCTGGAGCACGATCTCATCATAGTACGTATCCCCATGGGAATCTAAGACCACAACACCATACTGATTAAGTCCTTTGAAGAAGTTAACGCCCGCTGCGCTGTCCTTTACTCTCTCCACAAGGAAGGGGTAATTCGACTGCTCGAAGCTTTGATATACAGCGTCATACACCGTCGAAGATGGAAGTGTGCCGGAGAATGGAGAGACCACAGCAACCTGCTGGCTTCCTATGGTGGCTACGGTTTGTTCCACATCTTGCGTGAGCGCCGTCAATGCATTATTGGACGCAGCCTCTTCTACAGTGTTGTTTAATCCTTTTGTATTCTCAGGGGCCGAGGATATTCCGCCTAGAATCCCGTTGTCCAGCAAATACCAGATGCTTCCTCCTTCACCCGATATTCCTGCATGCTCTACTTCGTCCTGGGTTTGAAGCCAAGCCACTGTTTCTTCCTTTGCCTGTTGCAAATTACTTGTAGAAGCAGCCAGTTGATCAAGCTTACTCTGTGTATTATTTTCAATCATTTCTGTTTGTGCAAGCTGTTCATCTGTAAGATGCTTCAGTACAGACAGTTTAAAGACTGCACTGCTAGGCACCTCTCCAACAAAGGCCTGCAGATTTATGTAGCCCTCTGTATTTTCAGTTAATGCTGCTTTGCCGCTATAGAGTCCGTCAGCCGCAAGGCTGTCTCCATGAATTTCTTGACCATCATCGTACAGCAGGGTGATCTGTGACATCACTTTGCCGCTGTCATCTATCTGATAGACACTTGCAGTTGCTGTCTCTGCCGCATTAAGCGTTGTACGGAAAATAACTTCAGTGGACTCTTCTGCATAAATAGCATCTGTACTCTCCCCCTTCACTACAATCTGGAGAGCATTGGCCGGTACTGGAGTTGGCTCCACTGGTGCCGGTGTTGCGGGTGCTGGAGTTGGCTCCGCTGGTGCCGGTGTTGCTGGTGCTGGAGTCGGCTCCGCTGGTGCCGGTGTTGCGGGTGCAGGCGTTGCGGATGCTGGCGTTCCTGGACCCGGGGCTGCCGGAGCGCTCACAGACGTATCACGGATAGCTTGTGTCGCTGTAGGAGCCGGAGTAACCACCGGAGTCTTAACATTGTTCGTCTCTTCAGCAAGGAGCTGCTTGGACTTCTCAACATATAGTGCCTTATTCGTCTTGAACTCATATGCGAGACGAGCCAGAGCCTGGCGCTCTGCGCGCTCTTTAGGTTTGAATTTCAGCGTGCCGTCAATGCCCTCTACCCCGTTGATGAACCCATTGTTGAAGGCGAGGGATACTTGAGCTTTTGCCCAATCAGACACCTCAGACATATCTGACAGCTTACTGCCAAGCGGCAGCTTCTTCGCCGTTTCATCTAATTCAAAGGCCCGGATGAAAAATACAACCAGCTCTTCCCGGGTTACACTCGAATTAGGACTGAACGTGCTCGCCGATGTCCCCTCTGTGATGCCTGCCTTCACCAACGCACCTACATAACCACGATACCAGCTGGTAGCGGCAACGTCTTTGAATGCTGCGGCCTGATCACCACTTACTTCCAGTCCTAAGGACAGGACTATAATTTTCGCCAGTTCGGCGCGCGACATAGCCTTATTCGGTTTGAAGGTGTTATCTTCATACCCCGAGATGATTCCTGCTTCAGTTAAAGATTGAATCTCCTTTTGAGCATAAGAGCCTGCGATATCTTTCAATTGCGCGGACTCCCCGAACACCAGATGTGGCGTAAGGCTGCTGATTAACAGGGCAAATACAATCAACAGACTGAGTTTACGGCGTGCTGCTTGGAATAACAAAATTTCTTCCCCCTCTTTCTTTGTAAAAAAATTCATAAAAACCATCGCCCTACAGAGTTCCAAGGATGGAATATCACTCCATAATTCGACAACTTCTTGATTCTACAATAGGACTATGTACATTTACTATGTATATTGATACTAGGAAATTGTATAAATTGGAATATTGGAGGAAAAAGATTTAAAAAGAGACCCTTATCTTATTTTTTGGAGTTTCATCTCTTCCATATCCAGAATGTTATGATAAAAGCTGGACTGGGTCTCTTTGTGTGAAATGCCAATGACCATTGTATTCGGCAATTCCTTGCTTATCAGTCGGTATAAATCAGATTCTTGCGCTCCATAAATATCGGTGGTTGCTTCATCAATTAATAACAATTCCGGCTTGAGCAGCAGACATCTTCCCAAATTAAGAAGCTGCTTTTCACCCTGACTGAAGCTCCCCTGATCTTCATCAATTTCTTGTCGGAGAGAGCATACTCTCTCCCTAAGATTTAGCTTCTCAAGCACTGACCATATCTCCTGATCCGTACATTGCTGCTCGGGGTCCAAATTATCTCTTAGCGTTCCGTGGTAAAGCACCGGCCGCTGCGGCAGGGTGACTATTTTTTTCATCAGCAGATTTTCTGGAATGGACTTCACATTAGTGTCTCCGAGGAGAATCTCGCCTTCATACTCCATAAATCGGGTCAGGCAATAAAATAACGTAGATTTGCCGCTTCCCGTTCTTCCTTTGACCAGCAGATTTTCAGTAGGCGCAAGTTTTAGTGTCAATCCGGAGATGACGGGTATGGAATCATTATATTGGGCGCGCAAATTCCTGATGGTCAGGCCCCCTGCTGTATTCATAACCGGAGGCATGATCTCTATTGCGGTTACCGGGGATTTTTCACTTTCGAGCCCCAAGATTCTTTCAAGTGAATTCGTCCCAATCTCCATATGACGAAGATCTCTGAGCAGCCCTTCAAAATTGGAAAATGCCGTTAACGTATAAGTTAAAGTCACATAGATGATAACGGAGTCCCCCGCGAAGCCTCTCAAGCTCATAAGGATCAAGAAAACAGAAAATGTAAAATACCCTGCTACCTCTATCCAGAACAGATAAAGTCTATTCACTGACTGTCTTGTATACTCTGCATTTAATGCGTCTGTAATTTTCCCTTCCCAGATATTCGTAAAATAAGTTTGCAGGCTTTGCTTCCTGACATAATTAGAATCTGCAGCCACAGATTTAAGAATAGCGAGGCAGGGCTCGTGTGCTTCATTGGCTAGCCTGGATGTAATTTTGCCCGTGATCCGAACTTCCTTCTGAATTTTATTGAAAAATATCAGGAACACACCAAGCACCAGCACCATGTAGAAATCCGAGTAAGCAATTAGAATTGCTGCGGCAATAATTTTGAAAAACGATTCCAGCAGATTGCTGGTGTACCCGCTCATATCCATATCAATAACCTTCATATCATTAGAAAAACGCGCGGATAATGCGCCGTTCTGTTGTTTACTGAACTGCAAAAAACTGAATTTTGATACCCGCTGTAATAATTGCTGATGAAGGGCTTCACCGGCTTTTACATTCCCCAAGTAGATTATACTTATACGCACTACATTGGTAATAACCAGCAATAGGGCTATGCCAAAATAAATAGAGGCGAATAACATAGGGTTTGCAGTATTTCCACCGAACCGCGGCACAATATAAATAGAAGCAGCATCGATTATCTGCGCTAATATAAATAAAGCTATGAAAAGAACCAGTAGCGGCTTGCTTCCTAGTGCTAAAAAGTAATGCTTCAGTACTCTAAGACTAGATTGTTTAAGCTTCTCCTGTTCTTCAGGGCCCGGCCCTTCCCGCTTCAAGCTCTGCTCTTCTGACAATTCCTTGGTGATACTTTCATTATTCATTGGAATTACATTTTCATCAGGAAGAAAGTCACGAAGTGTATTGTAATCTAATGCATTCTTTTGGAAAGCATCCTTGATGCGGCCTTGTTTCATTACAATCACTTGGTCTGCCTGTTCAAACAATTCCTGATCCATAGTGGCGGCCACCATAATTCTTGTTGTATCCTTCCAATAATCCAGAATCAAATGTTTAAGTACTCTCTTTCGCACCTTTGCATCCAAAGAATTCAAAATTTGATCCAACAATACGGTCTTGGCATTCTGATATGCAGCCCGGGCCAGCAAGATTCTTTTTTTCTGCCCCCCTGATAGATTGACCATATCTGTGTTGATAACTGTAGAATCCCCGCTTGCCCACTGTTCCAGATCCTTGCTTAACTCGCATAAATGAATGATCTGACGATAACGCGCTTCCTCATAAGGCTTGTCAAGGATGATATTATCTCTGATGCTTACCGGGAATAAAGGTGAAGGATCCATGACCTCCTCACAGCTAAGCTCCGCAGATTCATCTCCTTGAACGCATTCCAGATATCCGGCAATGGCCCGCAGCAGATTCGTTTTCCCGGCCCCCGTTGCACCTATAATGATAACCAACTGTCCTGGATTGACCGTTAGATCTATATCTGTAAGCAGAATCTGGCCAGGGTCATTAGGTGTGCTATACGTTGCTTTCTTCAGTGAGATCATCCCTGCGTTCTCTACAGTCCCCCTGCTTCCCTCCCCTTCTTCTTCATCCAGGCTAACATATTCCTTTACGAGTGAGGCAGCCTTTAGCCCTTGTCTAACTGTGTTGATACTGACGAGGAAATCGTTAATACACCGGTCCAGCAGGCCAAATACAATAAAGGATGCCATGGTTTTCTCAACACTTAGCGGATAGCCCATAAGAGAGGAGAAGGCAATGCATATCATGGCCGTCAACGGAACCAGAGAATAGTTGATTAGAGTTAGCAGAATTTGAATCTTACTTTTTTTATGTAAAATTTCCGATTGGCGCGATCTTTCTTCATTAATCTTGCGAATGAAGTAATTGGTGAAGCTCATTTGTTTAGCTTCTCTATATTTGTTAAGGTAATCGTTGATTTCAAATAGCCGCTTACTGTTTGCCCGGCTGAGCTCAGTATCCACCCGATTCAGTTGATGAAGCAGCCTCGAAAACATAGGTGCTGCGAATAGCAAAATACACCCCATAAGGCCCCCGGCACCTAAATACATTGCCAGGAGTGCAACGCCGAATAGAATCCCGAGCGCGCTGCTTATGCCGTCTATAAACCAAACTATTCCTCTGAACCAGCTAATTTGGTTTCCGTACAAATCTATCAGCTGCCCGGCACGCTGAGCGGATTCTTTTTTCCGCAAAATATTCTTAAACAGGATATTCCGGTAATTGAATTCAATGGAGGTAATTAACTTCCAGCGGAAATGCAGAAATTGAGAATTGGAGATCACCTTAACCATTTGAATGGCGACAAACAGGAAGATTGCCCCCAGCGCTCTCCCGTGAGGCTGCGAGCTTTCGTTAATGATAGCGCGAAGGATATCAGGGAACAAGTAAGGGATAGAGAATTGTAATGCAAGCGTCAGAATGGATAGTAATGCATAGGCCAGGAAAGAGCACTTTAATTGACGCACGATATGAATAACAAGCGGAAGCACTTTTTGGGATCTGCGCATGACCTCAGACTCTTCTTGAACCTGTCCAATCCCATAGGCGGAGGGAATAGTCAGAATGGATTCTTGGATGGCATCTAGCGACTGATCCTTACGTATAGCATGTTTAGTAAACGAACGTGTCCACGTAAAAAATAACTTTTGGATAGGATTTGCTCTCTCTTCAAGAGAACGGCTCTGATTCGGGTTAGTCAAACTGTTCATCCCTTCATGTATTGCGAAATTAGATAGTCAAATTATACAAAGCCCCATCCATTAACAAAGACGGAGCCTAGGTAACAAAGTTTATCCTGATATATAATCTGCTTTTTTCTCGGTCTCCGGCAATTGCACTTTAATTTCCACGAAATAACGTTCCAGCAATCCTTTAACTATATGTTTAATTGTTTTGCAGTATGCTTCATCATAGTTATAGATATCATCAAATTCATTCTCTACAGCACCTGTACAGTTCCCCGAACAAAATCCCTCCAATTCGCAATCGACGCAACCCTTGGAGTTGGAGTATGCTCTCATCGCATAATAACGGTATGCTTCACCAGCAAAAATCTCCTGAAATAAATCTGTATTTCCTAATTTTTTTGAAGTTGTTTTACAGGCATAGGCACTGCCATCCGGCTCAATGCTTATTAGACGCCCGATGGTAGGGCAGGTCTTCCAGGCTCTTCTTTCCACCCATTCATCCGGATGAACAATTCCCCAGAATGATTGATACCAATACCCTGATAACAACACGCCTCTAGTCTGAGCATAGTCGTAAGCATCCAGAATTCGGTCACCAATCTCTTTGGAACCAAACTTTCTATAAAAATCAAAATCAAAAGACATGATAATCTCAATACTTTTTATTCCCATTGTTGCAGCATAGTCTATGAGCTCATAATTAAAATGATCCCAAGTCTCTTCTGACATTACTGACTGCAGTTCAATATTGATATTGTGATCTCTAAGCTTACCAATATTCTTGTCCAGTGTAGCCCACTTAATCAGATTATTTCCTTCTCCGCGGAACTCACCTGTAAGGTAATCAATATAATCAATGCTTACAGCCACTCGCACCTTATACTTAGCCAACAGCTCCAATATACTGGATGGCAAATATGAACCATTTGTAGTGACTCCGTATTCCAAATCCATGCCAAAGCTTGTACCATCGCCGAAGTGTAATAATACTTCTTCAATCAGCTTACTGTTCAAAAAAGGTTCTCCGCCAAAAAACTCAATTGACAGTTTGTTCTTTCCGTTCATTTGAATGACCTGAATCGATTTCTCAATAGCTTCCTTGGCAACCTCAAAAGACATTGCCTGCTGCGGAAATCTCAGCTTATCATCTTGCGGGTTAGCTTCACTATAGTCAAAGGTGCTACAAAAACAGTAGCTACAGCTCATATTACATTTGTTAGTTGTAGAAAGATGAAGCCTGTCAAAATAAATACCAGTATGTAACGCCTGCTGCCGTTGATCCAATTCTTTCTCCAACAAGGCCCGTTCATCTTCTTCAACCTTATAGATAAAATTCAAAGCAATTAAATCATTGAACATTTCATCGCCAAAATACTCCAGTACTTCATGCTCCGAAACTATAGTATGACCATCAAAAAAATCATTACATTCTTTAGAAACTATTCTTCCATTTCCGTACAGTGCATTATAGATAAAGTAATAATCATCCGTAATAGAATATCTGATTAAGTTAGCGGCTAGCTTATACAAAATCTTCATATTTATCCTCCGTTATAATTTATAAGGGATATCTGTGTGCTCTAAAAGCTCCACAGATATCCCTGGTTAGATTAGCAAGGACGATTAGTCGTCAACGGGTTTAAATTTGTTTTAACAGACGAAGGATGGATCATTACTGGCTTTTTCATAGTTTCACCTCCATTCACGGTCTATTTCAAGAGAAATAGAATTATGTGATAAAGATTCATTTATGATATATAATCCCAGATGTTATAAAATATATTATTTCATCTTCTGTTAAAAAAACTGTTAAAAATATCATGTTCATCGTTTCGGCGGTGACTATTAAACACGGTCAGCTAGACAATCATATCCCCTATCCCGGTTCTTGTTATATCAGACTTGGCACTGTATACTGGCCTGAATTTGGAATAATGATCCGCCCAGATCAACACGTGATCACTTGTAATCAACTGATCCAGTGCACCCGGGATTTCAAGATGCTGGAGTTCTCCAGGTAACGTAGCCAGTATCGCATCTTCTATATTTACATAAGAATACGATTGCAGGCCTCTTGCGTAGAACGGCGCTGGCTGAAGTTCAATAAATTCGGTTATTTTCAATCCATTATGTTGATACGCCAATTTCATTAACAAGCCTTCCAGTTGTTGCACTGCTATTGCAATAGAGGGTTCCATCAGGATCGCTTCAAGTTGCTTAACATGCTCATTGACCACAGGGCTGATCTGCGCCAGCTCCCTGGACAGCCATTTGTAGGTCCCCGGCCGATACCTTCTGTTGTAGAGAAAGACCAATTGCACCGCCTGCTCCACCATCCGGTTTAACAGCAGCCGGGCTGACAACGTTTCTCCCCGAAGTTCAGCGAGCTTTACCACATAGAGATGACAGAATGAACTCCAGGCATATTTCAATTTATAGCGCCAGATATCATCTGGCAGATAAGCAAGGGTCTAACGCACTTCTGTTATTTCCCCTATAGGGTCTGTGAAGATTCTCCCTCTTGTCCATTCGAGCAATTTCTGCTCAGGAAGCATTAGCCACTCGTGTAAGGAAGGCTGCACACTATGCAGACCCAGTTGGATTCGCATATGCCGGGAGACACATGTAATAGCAATATGATGCAGATTGCCACTACCATTAGAGGGTATAAGCACCTTGTGAGACTCATCTACAGAAAAGCGGGCGGGATACCCTTTGAATAAAGCCGGAACCTCTTCATCCAACGCTTGATCGAGGGTTACAGCATATTGATCGTAGTCCGAGTCCTACAGCCAAATGTAGCATCTGGCTCCCCATTCATGATCTCTTGATAAGTCGTCATCATGCCCTAGAACATCCGAGCCATATCCAATCAATCCGGCAGCATGCTTCTCCATTAGTTGCGGGAAACGTCTGGCGATCAGCGGCCTCACAATCTCCCAATAGAACTCCTCGCTCAAGTCTAAACCCTTCATTTGCAGACTCCATTTCATGTAACAGTGCGCACTCACATTTTGTTTTACCGGTAACCTTATGTTAACATCTCGCCCAAAAATTACTAGACTATTCATTTGAATTCTGTTATCATTTAGATTGAAGTCTTGATAATAATACTATTCCATTAAAAACGGCTGGTCAGGTTCCCCTGATCCAGCCGTTTTCTGGTTATTTCGATACCATATTATCGGGCCCAGCTCCGCTCACTCAGATACCGGCCAACCGCCCCATCGCTCCAGACATGCGCTTCGACGTACCGCTCCGGACCGTACTTTCCGTCATTGTTCCAATTCTGCGGTAACCCGTACTTGTCAATGATGCTCACAATCTCGGGATAGGTATACAGAGTGTGCCTGTACTCTTTGCCATCGTTAATCAGCGGGCTGAAGGTGGGCATGGAGTCCCCATAGGTAAAAGAAATCGTGTTCACATCAAATTCCTCAATCGGAATCTTGAGCGATGCGCCATTCTCGAACCATGTGCTTAGCCACGGACTGTGTTCAACTACCATATAATGCGGGGAGGACCGCTGGACCACACCGCCCTTACGTATAAATTCCGCCCGGATGATGCTCTCGCAGTTCCGCCGATATTCCACATACTTATCATGTCTTTGGGCGCTCTGGGCCTTGGGCTTGGTCTGCTTAATCGTCTCCAGCACGGCCCTCGCCTGATCGCCCGGCAAATCAGATAGGCTAACAAACGGACCCACAGATGCATCATAGTAATGATATAAGAACATCGTTCCGCTCCTTTTCTAGAGCACAGACTCCAGCACTTCATTCTCAGCTTCAATACTATTCAGGGCCGTACGGTTAATCCAAGACAGCGCCAGTGTCCCCTCGCCCATATGAGCACCTACCACCGGGACAAAGGTCATTATTTCTGTACGCACCGAAGGGGACATGGCCTTAATGGCCCACTCCAGGCTCAGCGCCTCTTCTTTATTGTTGGCGTGCATAATACATACATCCTGGAAGCGGCCGATTTCCTGCTGGATGGTCTCCAGCAGCTTTTGCTTCGTCTTCTTGAAGGTGCGGATTTTATCGGAGACGACAATTTTGCCCTCATCGAACCGCAGAAGCAGATGAATCCGCATCAGCTGGCCCAGCAGGAACTGAGAGCCGGAGAGCCGTCCGCTGCGGTGCAGCTGGCTCAGGCTGGCGGGGATGATATAGAAGGACATTTTCTCGATTATATTATCAATTCTGTTCTTGATCTCCTGCGCAGAGCAGCCTGCCTGCTGCCAGTGAATACCGCGCAGAAGCATCTCACGGATCGGGTACGCGCCTACTTTGGAATCGATACCAATTACGTTGACTCCAGCAATGTCTGCCGCCTGCATCGAGGTGTTGAAGGTTCCGCTAAGCTCGGAGGAACAATGGATCGCAATAATCTCGTCATACTCTTCCTTCAGACGCTCGTATAATTCCACGAACTCGCCAATCGGCGGCTGGGAGCTGCCTACCTTGTCATGCTGACGCATTTTGTCATAGAACTGATCGGCGTTAATATCTATATTTTCTCTATAACATTCATTATTGACGATTAGACGGAGGGGAACGATATACACATGGTTATTCTTGGCGAATTCAGAATCAATGGTGCTGGTGCTGTCAGTCACCCAGGCGATGGATTTCATAGTCATTACTCTCTTTCGTGAGGAATTCACTGCTCAGGAATCAGCAGCTATGGCTGTCTGTATATTCATAAATTATACAGGATGCCAAGCATGCGTAGAGCATTCCTTGAATAATCCCAGCACTTTTTTTCAACTAAATTCGACATAAATTCACATTATATATGACGAATATACCTGTTTAAGAGAGGTTTGATTATGGTATGAGAAAAGTGGAAATTAGCGTCAGCACGAGCAACATCCTAATATCCAACCAAGGTACTTAACGTGTTCACATTCTCCTGAAGGAATGCTTGATTCTTGTCCACACCCCGGTTACGGCACCACACAATGGAGGCGAACGCATCGTATAGATCATATAACGGCAGGACTCTTTCCAGATCCAGTATAGGCCGGATTGATTGATAACCTTCCATGAATGGCCTCTTAGTTCCTGAATCGACCTCCCACAGATACCGGTTGACCTTCGTAAAATCCACCTCCGACGATCCGCCGCGGGCACTCTCGAAATCAATAATGCCGGCAACCCTGTTCCCGTTCACCAATATATTGCCCGGTCTATAATCCATGTGAACCATGCAGGGTCCGTCAGGATCAGGCAGAGCAGAGAACAGCTCATCAAAGTGAAGCATACATTTCTCAACCAGCCTTGGATCGAGTATCTCCTTACATGGCTCTTCCCATTTCTCAAAATTACTCCGGATATATATTCGCCAGTCATTCGGGTCCAGATCCTTAAAGCCGCTGGCTACATGGTAGCCATATCCCGGAGTTGTAACCTCATGGAGCATTGCAAGATACATGCCTATTTGATAAGAAAGCTGCTCGTCCAGCTCCCCTGTACAAGGCGTCCCCTGAATTGCTGAAAGAAGCAATGCTCCTGTCATAGTGTCATCCCCGTACCAAATATCGAGCACCTCAGGAACAGGAATCATGCCTTTCAATGCTTCAAGGACCTGAAATTCACGGTACAGCTTGTCTTTGTTATACGGAACTTTCACATAGACGTTCTTTCCGCCGGCAAGCGTAAGCTTATATACCTCGGAACTAAACGAATCTGGCACACCCTCTATGTTCGAAACGTTCAACTTAAGCTCGTCTATAACGTGATGAATAACGCTCATTGATTACCTCCTGAAGCTAGTTTGTCAGGCTGAGCCTAACTTAGCGATCACGCGACTCCATAGACTATTTCTCTAATCCCGGAAGTACTGCGTCACCGTTCCCTTGCCTGCCCCAACCTCGACCTCTGCAAAAGCCCCGTTCACCAAAGTAACCTGGGGAGGCAGGTGCCCGCAGTCGATATCGTATGCGACCGGCAGGCCCAGCTCATCGGCCAGCTCCTGGTAGACATCCTCTACGGTGTACCCGTCCATAGGGCGGTTAGCCGCGCTCCGGCCGAACATAAGTCCGCTGCAATGCTCGAACCAGCCCGCCAGCTTCATCTGCACCAGGGAGCGGCGCAGGTCGGTCACGGGCAGCTCACAGTTCTCTAAGTACCACAGAATAGGCTCATTATGGATATAGTGCTGCTGGAAATGCCGCACATCTCCATACGGCGTGCCGATCAGATGACGGATAACGTCAATGCAGCCGCCCAGCAGGCGGCCCTGCATGGCGAGGGCCTGATTGCCCACCGTCTTCCAGCTAGTGGCTTCTGTAAGGTTGAACACATGGGGCGACGGCTCGCCTCCTCCCCATTCCAGCTGGTATTGCTGTGAGGATTGCTGAAATACAGAGCCGCCGCTTGGCGTAGACAATACCTTGTCCCACATGGCGGTTGTCGGGTCTGTCTCTTCTCCCCGGAGATCAATGAAGTTCGTGCCATGGGCAGTGGCAATCCCCGTCTTCAGCGTGACAGCCAGCAGCAGCACACTGATATCGGAATACCCGAGAATCCATTTACACTTCATCTTGCTGAAATCCACCTGCTCCAGCATCTCGATCAGCAGCTCCCCGCCCCAGGGAGGCACGACGAGTCCGATGGACTCATCGGCCATCATCGCGTTGAATTCAGCGGCACGTACAGCAGCCGGAGCCGATTTAGCCTTTTCCTGTGTCCATGCTGTGGGTCCGCAGACTACGCCGTACCCTCTTTTTTGCAGCCGTTCTACAGCCAGCTCAAGCAGTTCACGAAGCTCCTCTCCTACTCCTGATGAGGGTGCAGTTACACCAATAACGGCTTCTGCTTCTAATACGGGATATCTGATCATCCGGTTATTCCTCCTAAGGTAACCCCACCAAGTGGGGCTTTAGCTTCGATGATGACTCAGGTACTTTGCGGGGACCCCAAAACATATAAATTCTATAAAAAAGGAGATACCCGAACCTTGAGCAGGCTGAATATCCCCCTAGTGTACTACGAATTATATCATTGACTGCGTCATTCCAGCGAAGGCTTATTATCCCGGCTGATATCCAGAATATCCAGGAAAAAGACGAAGATTGGAATCCCGAGAATCAGTCCCCATACCCCGATATAATGCTCGGAGAACAACAGCACTACCAGAGTGTAGAACATCGGCAGGTTCATTTTGGAGGACATCAGCTTCGGGTTGAGGAAGTAGCCCTCTATGACATGTAACAGGGCAATCATCACCAGAATGTTGATCGTCAGCATCAGTCCACCCGTGTTATAACCGATAATGCACAGCGGAATCAGCGAAATGACAAAGCCGACGACCGGAATCAGGCTGAGCATGAAGATCATAATGGAGAGGGCGAACAGATACGGGAATGGCTCGAAAAAGAAACCAAGCACCCACAGCCCGACCACGGTAAACAAAGTATTGAACAGCGCAATCAGAATCTGTGCTTCAATGACCTTGCCGAAGGAGGAGATGAATTTTCTGCCGAAATACTCCAGCTCCACATAGAACCAGGAGATTTTGCTGTCTCTCAGGCGGGAGGTGAAGCTGACGATCCGATTCTTCTCCAGAATGAAGACAAGGCTTAGAATCGTGGACAGGACGAAGGTGGTGCCCCAGTTACTGATTTTGAAGACATATTCGATCCCTTGATTCAAATAACTCTGATAATTGAGCTCCCTGACCTTTCGGAACAAGTACTGCATAATTTCATTCTGCGGAATATCATCGGAGGTCAGCGTGCCGAGAAAAGTGGTTAATTGCTTGATCTGCGAGAATACCTTGGGCATATATTTGACTAGTGCCATGACGATCATGCTGATCAGCGCCACATACAGTATAATGATGATGACCTTGCTGTTTACCTTCACGAATTTGCCGATCCGCTTGCTCAATAGCACCTGAAAGCTGTTCATCACATAAGCGATCAGAAAGGTCAGCAGCACCAGATTCAGCATATCCCTGATACTGTACAGCAGCAGTCCAATCAATCCCAGAATCAAGAAGCGCCGGACTGTTAAATTGGCGACATAACGCTTGAATACTTCCATTGTTCCCTTGTTCCTCTCCATTCGCTGGCAGATAAGATTTTTATTATAGTGTACCGTACTGAAAACAAATATAGCAACTTTGGCATCGCCCAATTCCCGCGAAACCACGAACTTTATGTCGATTTACAGGAAGCTCTATTGCTATATGCTATAATGTGGGCAAAACTGGAACATATATACCTTTTTCAATATTCCAAATCAATGAATTCAAACTAATGGAGGCGAAAGCTGGTATGAACAAAGTAATCTGTATCACCGGAGCATCCTCCGGCATCGGCCTTGCCACTGCACTGAAGTTCGCCCATGAGGGCTGGACGGTCTATGCCGGAACCCGCCATCTGAAGCGTGAACAGGAGCTGTACCAGAATGTGGAGGGTCTGCAGTTCGTAGAGCTGGAGGTGACACAGCCGGAGAGTATTCAGCAGGTTATAGACCGGATAGAAGCGGAGCAAGGCAAGCTGGATCTATTATTCTGTAATGCCGGATTCGGATATCTGAGAGCGCTTGGGCAGGCACCGTTCCCTGAGATCGAGGATGTCTTCAATACCAACGTGTACGGGGTCATGCATACGATCCGGGCTGCACTGCCGCTGCTGCAAAAGACTGGCTACGCCCATATTGTGGCTACCTCCAGTGTCGGCGGACTGGTCGGGCAACCGATGAACGAGGTCTACTGCGCCAGCAAATTCGCAGTGGAAGGGCTGCTGGAGAGTCTCGCCACCTATTACAAACCGCAGTTCAATATCGATATCACCCTGCTGGAGCCAGGAGCGATTGCTACGGAGTTCAATTCAACCGTCATGGGGCATGTCGCCAGCACCGGCGGCGTTCTGGAAGACGAGTACAAGCCAATTCTGGATGCTTATAGAGCGGCCTTCCTGGAGCGCAATGTGGAGCCGCAGACGGCAGACTCTGTTGCGGATGTGATGTGGGAGCTGGTACAGCTTGAGACCAAGCCGCTGCGCCTGCGCACCTCAGAGCGGGCCGAAGCCTTCGTTGCCCGCAAGGTCAGCACTGACCCTACCGGACTGGAAGGCGTACTAAGCACGCGCAGAATTCAGTTGAATATGTAAATGTAAACAGCCGCTCCCATTCCTGGAGCGGCTGTCTTTGGCTTTCCCTTATCAGATTCTAGCGCTGAATCGGCTCAATCCGGTACGTTCCGGTACTGCCGTCTCCAGCAGGCCCGCCAGTGACCGCCCAGCCGTAAGACAACACATCCTCCAGCCGTTCGCGTTCAGCCTCCGTTAATTCCGCTTCCACCGCTTCCTGCCCCTCTTCCAGCTCCAGCTTCGCTTCAATACCGAGTGCAACCTCGATCCAGCTGCGGATGCCGCGGATGGTATTGTATTTAATCTGGTAGCCTTCCAGAACGGCCCGGCGGAATCCCTCCGGCTGTTCCTCTGCAAGGGCAGACAACTGCCCGTAATCGAACTCGTATTTACTCTCATCGGCCGGCAGATCCCCTTCACTGACTCTGCGCAGCAGCTCTTCGTCAGATCCGGACAGCGCGCGCAGCGATTCCAGCAGAAGGGCATCCCATTGTGATAATTTGACCTTGCTAGTCGGTATTGTCATTGTATCTCCTCCTTGATTCACAGATGTGTATCTCCTAAGATTCGTTCATAATATTAGTCTGCATATTCCCCGGCCACATAATGCCCGGGACTCACTTCCCGCAGTGCAGCGGCTTCCTCTGTCCCGCGCACAGCCGGGTAAGCCTCCAGCTGGATTCTGCGGCTGGCCTTCATCGGATCTGTCTCCAGAATGGAGGACAGCAGGGCTCTGGTGTAGGGGTGGAGCGGATTATCGTACAGCTCATCGCTTGGAGCCACCTCCACCAGCCGGCCGCCGTACATCACGCCGATCCGGTCAGCAATATGGCGGACCATCGACAGATCATGGGCGATGAACAGATAGGTCAGCCCGAACTCGGCTTGCAGATCCTCCAGCATATTAACGACCTGGGCCTGGACAGAGACATCCAGCGCAGAGATGGGCTCATCGCAGACGACGAACTCGGGCCGGACCGACAGCGCCCGTGCAATGGAGATTCGCTGGCGTTGCCCGCCGCTGAATTCATGGGGGAAGCGGTACAGATGCTCCCGCTTCAACCCCACCTTCTCCAGCAGCTCTGCCACCGCTTCCTTGCGCTCTTCGCCCGGATAGAGACCGTGAATCCGCATCGGCTCACTGATCAGCTCCAGTACATTCAGACTTGGATTAAGCGAGGAATACGGGTCCTGAAAGATTGACTGAATCCGCCTGCGGAAGGGCTTCAGCCCTTTCTCGCCCAGCTTGCCAAGCGGCTTCCCGTCGTAGAACACCTCACCGTCTGTATAATCGTACAGACGGAGCAGACAGCGCCCGACCGTGGACTTGCCGCTCCCGGATTCACCGACCAGACCGAAGGTCTCGCCCTGGCGGATCTGGAAGCTGACCCCGTCTACGGCCTTAAGTACACCCTTATCCCGTCCGCGCAAATCCTTGCCCTTCGGGAAATGCTTCTTCAGATTGTTAACCTCTACAAGCACCTTGCGCTCGCTCAAGTGAAATCCCTCCCCGCTGTAACTGCTGTCTTCTCTTCTGTACCTTCGGTCAGCCAGCACATCGAGCGGTGCCCTGGTGCAAACTCGACTACCGGAGGACGTTCACTGCAGCGGGCGAAGGCATGCGGACAACGGTCCATGAACGGGCAGCCGGGCGGGGGATTCAGCAGATCGGGCGGTGTGCCCTCGATCGGAATCAGCCGCTCACGTTCACCGCCGCCGCGCTTCGGTATGGAACGCAGCAAGCCCTGCGTATACGGATGCTGAGGCCGGTAGAAGATATCCTGCACCGTCCCCTCCTCCATCACCAGTCCGCCGTACATGACAATGACGCGCGTGCAGACCTGGGCTACCACTCCAAGATCATGGGTAATAAGCGCAACTGCCGTATCTCCCCGTTCCTTCAGCTCTTTGAACAGATCGAGGATCTGCGCCTGGATGGTCGCATCCAGCGCGGTGGTAGGCTCATCGGCAATCAGCAGCTCCGGGCGGCAGGAGAGCGCCATCGCGATCATCACCCGCTGGCGCATCCCTCCGCTGAATTCATGGGGATATTGCTTCAGCCGCTGCTCCGGATCACGGATGCCGACCTGGCGGAGAAGCTCCGCCGCTTCGGTATACGCCGCCGCTTTATCCAGTCCGCGGTGCCTGCGGATAACCTCTGTCAATTGCTGGCCGATTCGCTTGACCGGATTCAGCGAGGTCATCGGGTCCTGGAAGACCATCGCAATCCGGTTGCCCCGCAAGGACCGCCACTGCTTCTCCGTAAGCCCCTTCAGGCTCTTGCCGCGGAACTCCAGCTTCCCGGCAGTCATATGCCCCGGCGGTGTGATCAGTGACATGACCGCCTTGGCTGTAACGCTTTTGCCGCTGCCGGATTCCCCGACAATGCCTACGGTCTCACCCTCATCAATATGGAAGCTAACGCCACGGACGGCCTGATTCTCCCCGTCCCGGGTAGCGAAGGAAACCTGTAAATTCTCAACAGTCAGCAGCCGTTCAGTCATGATGTTAAGCCCTCCTATCTTCGGATCAGCTTAGGTTCAAAGCCGACCCGCAAAATATCTCCCAGCACATTAAAGCTCAGCACCGTAAACAGGATCATCAGCCCGGGGAACAGCGCCAGATAAGGCGCCTGGGCAATATACCCCTGTGCGCTGTTCAGCATACTCCCCCACGTGGCATTCGGCGGCTGTACTCCGAAGCCGAGGAAGCTCAGCGACGATTCCATCATAATGGCCGAGGCAATATTATTCGTCGCCCCTACAATAATCACCGGTATCAGCCCCGGAAGGATATGCCGCCAGATCATGCCGAAGGCACTCTGTCCCGAGGCTTTGGCATATAACACGTACTCCCGTTCCTTGATCGTCAGGGTCTCCGCGCGGACGACACGTGCCACATTCATCCACATCAAGAGAGCAATAATAATGATCAGATTGCCGATGCTCGGCTTCAGATAGACGCTGAGCAGCAGCAGGATCAGGAAGGACGGGATCGACATGATAATATCCAGCATCCGCATCAGCAGATTATCGATCCAGCCGCCGAAATATCCGCTAATCACCCCAACCAGCACGCCCACAAAGGTTGCTACGATCATGGAGGAGAATCCGACCAGCAGCGAAACCCGGCCTCCGTATAAGGCTCTGGACAGATAGTCGCGGCCATAATCATCGGTGCCGAACAGATGCGCGGCGCCGGGCTTCGTCAGGCGGGCCATGGCATCCATGGCATTCGGATCATGACCGGACAGGAAGGCAAAGACCGCCCCCAGTGTAAACACCATCAATATAACAAGAGCAGCGACACCCAGACCGTTCGTAAACAGCTCGGACTGCAGATTTTTCCATTTACTGCGATTCATGAGGTCACCCCTTCAGTTTGATTCTTGGATCGACAACGCTGTAGAGAATATCTGCCACCAGATTACCGAAGATCAGCATTAAGGAAGAGAACAGGGTAATCCCCATAATGACAGGATAATCCATCCCCTTCACCGCCGTCATCCCCAGGGAGCCGATCCCCGGCCAAGAGAACACCGTTTCCGTAACAATCGCCCCAGCCACCAGATCTCCCATCGACATACCGATCAGCGTGATCACGGGCAGCAGTACATGCTTCAGCACATGCCGGAACAGGATGGTGGATTTCTTCGAGCCAAAAGCGTACTGGATCTGCACATACTCCTCCTTAAGCTGTCCGATCGTGCTGGAGCGGATATAGCGCACATACCCGGACAGGAAACTGAAGGCCAGCACCGTACACGGCAATATCCCGTGCTTCAGCACATCAAGCGGCGATTCCACACCAATGGTGCGCATCCCCATGCTTGGAAGCAGGTGCAGCTTGATCGCGAACAGATACATCAGCAGGATAGCCAGCCAGAATAAGGGGATGGAGATGCCGATATAAGCGATAAAATTGATTAGCTTGTCTACCCAGCGGTTGCGGTTCGCACCGGCCACGAGGCCCAGCGGAATGGCCAGCAGGACGGCCAGGGCAATGGCGCTGCCCATCAGACCCGCAGTTGCGGGGAGGCGGTCCAGAATCTGATCCAGCACAGGCTGGTGATTGACCAGCGAGTACCCGAAATTGCCCTGGACCATCTCTTTGATCCAGATGAAATATTGGATATAAGCAGGCTTATCCAGCCCCAGATTATGACGGATGCGCTCAATATCATCAGCGTGCATATTGGGCGTCACGAAAGACAGCACCGGATCTCCCGGAGCCAGCTTAATCATGGTAAAACAGACCACCGATACAAAAAACAGCATCGGCAATGTTTGCAGCAACCTTCGGACGATGAGTTGTCTCATACGCAGCTTCTCCCAGCTCTTAACAGGCAAAAATAAGCTGGGGGAACCAGCTTATTTTTTTGCCTTGCTTATTTTGTGAGGCGGATTATTTCTTGTAAATCTTGGACAGGTCTTCGAAGATGACGACCGGCTTCAGCACAGCCTCATCAATACCGCCGTAGTTCTTCGATACTGCTACCACGGTCTTGGTATAGGCGATAGGATAGATCGGTGCATCCTCGGCTACCAGTTCCTGCGCTTTCTTGTAGATCTCTGCACGCTTAGCCGGATCTGCTTCGCCTGCACCGTCATTCATCAGCTTATCGACTTCACTGTTGGAATAATGCGAGTAGTTGGACGAGCTGTCCGTAGTGAACAGGATACGGTACGCATCCGGATCATAGCCCATGATATAGCCGGTCAGAGCCAGCTCATAGTCGGTCGCCTTCAGATCAATGAATTTCTGCACCCAGGCCGAGGAATCCATGTTCTGCAATTCAACCTCTACGCCGATTGCCTTCAGCTTCTGCTGCACATACAGCGAGATGGCTTCCTGCGCCTTGTTACCGCTCTGTACGATATACCGGAGCTTCAGGTTGCTCTCACCGGCAGTGGCCAGCAGTTCCTTCGCCTTGGCAGCATCATTGTCAAAGGTAGGGACATCGTTCGTGAAGTACAGTGCATCCGGAGTCAGGAAGGACTTTGCCGGATCAGCATATTCGCCGGAAGTGTACGCCGTCTGAATCAGCTCGTCGCGGCTGAGGGCCAAAGACAGGGCTTGCCGGACTTCTTTTTTGGCGAGGGCACCGGTATCGCTGTTCGCATTGAACATCAGATAAGCGAGGCGGCCTTCGCTATACGGGAGAATCTCAAAATTATTCGTCGCTTGAATCGTAGGAACATCCTTCGGGTCCAGATACTGTACATTAATCTCGCCGTTCTGCAGAGCCAGATTCGCAGCATTGGTATCCTTGGCAATCCGGTAAGTGACCGAATCCAGATGCGGCTTGCCCCCGAAGTAGTTGTCGAAGCGTTCCAGCGTCAGATACTCGCCGGCCTTGTATTCCTTGAACTTGAAGGGACCGGAGCCGACAGGAGAAGCGTTCTTCGTGCTCTTCTCAATGTTGGTCTCATTCTCGTAAATGTGCTTCGGAATCGGGAATACCTGTACCAGCGTGGCTTCAAAAGCCGGGCTGACCTGCGGCAGCTTGAACTCCACAGTCAGGTCATCGACCTTGACAGCCTTAATCGCTTTGTCGCCAATCAGGAAGTTGGCACGCAGGAAGCTGTTCTGCTTCTCATCAAGAATGCTGTCGATGGTGAATACCACATCATCCGCCGTCAGCTTCTCTCCATCATGCCAGGTCAATCCATCCTTAAGCTTCAATGTATACGTCAGATTATCGCTTGACGGTGTCAGGCTGTCTGCCAGGTAGAAGGTCTTCTTGCCGTTGTTCACCTGGAACAGCGGAGCATACAGGGCCTGGTCAATGGTCAGGCTGACACGGTCACCCGCATAGTTCGGATTCAGCACTACCGGATCGGAAGCGACCCCTATAATCAGACTGCCTCCATCCTTCGGTTCGCCGGCAGCAGGCTCTTGTGATGCAGCCGGTGTCTGTGCGGCATTGGTAGATGAAGCGTTATTCCCACTCGAACATGCACTGATCATCAGTGTTAATAATAGTAGAATAGCAACCCCTGTTATCCCTTTACGCATTGTCTCTTCCTCCATGTCTATGAGCATTCCCACTCGTTGTTGAGTCATTATATATCGGAATACTAGGAATTACAATGTATGAATTTACCATGGACTTTACCAGACGCGGACCTCCTGCATGACCGCTCCGCGTCGCAGGGCATCGACATGCTCCATTCCTTCCGTAACCCTGCCGAATACCGTATGCCAGCCGTCCAGATAATCGAACGTATCATAACAGATAAAAAACTGGCAGGACCCCGTGCCTGGTCCAAAATGCGCCATAGACAGCGCCCCGCGCACATGCTTATGGGGATTCCCCTGCGTCTCACAGGGAATGGGATCTGTGCCGCCTCTGCCGTTGCGCTCCGGGCAGCCGCCCTGGGCAACAAAGCCGCGAACCACACGCTGAAAGGCCAGACCGTTGTAAAAGCCGCTGTTCGCAAGCTTTTCAAAATTGGCTACGGTTCCCGGCGCTTCCTGATCGAACAGCTCCAGCCGAACCTCCGGTCCCTGCTCCAGACGGATCAGAGCCTGCTTCATGGCGCCTCCTCCTCTACACGGGCTGCATTATCTGCCGGTACACCGATATAGACGGCCGTCTTGGCAGCATGCAGCGGCGCATAAATCTCCTCGATATCCTCGTCCACGAGCGGCCTAAGCTCTCCGCCCTCCATATGCAGGAACACCTCAGCGCGCGGATTCATCGCCAGGAGGACATTGATCAATTGCTGTACTTTTAACGTTGGCTTGTCCATCCTCTCACTCCTGCCAGCCCTCTTCCGGGGATTATATATATTAGCGGTATTGTACAATAGCTCAGGGCAAACGGCAATACGGCTCTCTTCTATACATGCAGGTGATTATTTCGGGAAAATGGGGAAAGTCCGGTACTTCTCTAAAAATATCGAATACATATAATTTATATCAACTATTTGCGAATCCAAGGGGATGTTCTATCATGTTGACCTTATTCTGGAGTGGCTGCTATGAATCCGAATAGAACCCGGGTGCTGCTGGGCAGCCCGATTCATCAAAAACCGGCGATCCTGGAGCAATTCCTGAACTCTCTGCTGCGTCTGAACCTGAAGGATATCGATCTTGATTTCTATCTGATTGACGATAACCCGTATGAAGCCGCAAGCGGGCTGCTGCAGCAGTTCGCCCGGAACGGCAGATCTGTCTTCCTGCAATCCTCCGGCTACCATGATAACTATATCCGAGATGAGCATACTCATGTCTGGCATTCCAATCTGGTCTGGAAGGTGGCCGGATTCAAGAATCTGATGATCCGGCGGGCGGAGGCCTTCGGCTATGACTACCTGTTCCTGATTGATTCGGACCTCATTCTGCACCCGGATACGCTGCTGCATCTGATCGGTACAGGCAAGGATATTATCTCCGAGATTTTCTGGACACAGTGGCAGCCGAATACACTGCTGCAGCCGCAGGTATGGATGCATGACGAATACAACCAGTGGGAGATTCATCCAGGGGAACAGCTCTCTCCGGAGGAGATTCAGCGCCGTTTCTATGCTTTTTTGCTGAAGATGCAGCAGCCTGGAATCTATGAGGTTGGCGGACTTGGCGCCTGCACGCTGATCAGCAGCTCAGCCCTCAGCTCCGGGATCAGCTACGACCGGGTCCGTAATATCTCCTACTGGGGAGAGGACCGTCATTTCTGCATCCGTGCAGCGGCCCTCGGCTTTCCGCTCTTCGTGGATACCCACTTCCCTGCGCTGCACCTCTACAGAGACAGTGATCTGGATCTGGTCGCGGAGTTCATCCGGCACACCTCGGGCGCGGAAGCAGCTTCTATAGTAGAGGCGAAGGATGAAGCTGGCAGTCATTCAGAAGCAGCCGGGGCCAGGAGTGAAGCAGAGCCTGACGGCTCAGATGAAGCGCCGACCGTTGAAGACAGCGACACTGATCTGCCGGGCCAGGCAGAGACGGCTCCGTCCCCTGCTGACAAAAGAGTACAAGAGGCAGCAGCGCAGTGGGATGTGCTGTGGACCGAAGCCGAAGCCCGGCAGCGCTTGTCCAAGGAGCCTCTGCCTGCTGACGTAGCCGAGACGGCAGAAGGAAGCGGAGCGGTGAAGGAGCATCCGGCAGGAGGAGCCAGCACAGGCAGGGAAGGAGAAGCAGGTCTGCAGAAGCCTCAAGCCGCTTATGCAGCGTCCCCTGTCACCCCGGCAGTCCCTGCTTCCCGCCGGCCCAAGCTGACCCTCACGATGATCGTCAAGAACGAAGGCACCAGATTCCTGCGCCAGGTGCTTGAGGAGCACCGCAAGTATATCGATGAGGCCGTCATTATCGACGACGCAAGCACAGATGATACAGCCGATATCTGCCGGGAGGCTCTTGAGGGGATTCCGCTCCACCTGATACAGAATCCTGTCTCCCGCTTCCATAATGAATCGGAGCTGCGCAAGCAGCAGTGGGAGGCGGTGGTTGCGACCCATCCCGAGTGGATTCTTAATCTGGACGGAGATGAGCTGTTCGAGTCATGTTTTCCAGAGGAAGTAGACTCCCTGCTGCGGACAGCAGATTGCGACTTATTCTGTTTCCGGCTCTACGACTTCTGGGATGAGGGAAGTTACCGCGAGGATATGTACTGGCAGGCCCACCAGAGCTACCGCCCGTTCCTGCTCCGTTACCGGGAAGACTTCACCTATACCTGGAATGATCTGCCGCAGCACTGCGGGCGGCTGCCGGAGAATATCTTCGAGCTGCCCCATCAGTTAAGCAACCTGCGCCTGAAGCATCTTGGCTGGTCGAAGCCGGAATTCAGGCTGGAGAAGTATTTGCGTTATAAGCTGCTGGACCCGGATGCCGAGTACGGCTGGAAGGAGCAGTATCAGTCTATCCTTGACCCGAAGCCCCGGCTGGTGAATTGGAGCGAATAAGGCGGAGGGCTGAGTCATAAGAAGAGAGGAAGAAGCTCCTTATCGGAGCTTCTTCTTTTTTTGCAAATAAGCTTCAGGAAATATATCACTATAGGTCCGCAGGCAAATATGCTAAAATAACAGAACATAAGTTCGTATTTTGGTTGTAAAATACATCCTAATATTTCCCTATTATTAGAAAGATATATAGAAGAGGAGGCGTAACGGCAATGGAACAGCAAATGATACAGCGTTACCGGCAGGAAATCTATCGAATCGGCTGGCGCTTACAATACCGCAGCAAGCGAACCCGCCGGCATGAATGTACCTTCATGGATATCCGCCCGGCTCAGCGGGATGAAGCGGAGGAGATGATTAACCGGTTGTCCGTTGAGCAGCTATTAGATACCCTTCCAGCTAAAGGAAAGGTGATTCTGCAAAAGATTTATCTGCAGGAAATGACAGAGGCTGAGGTCGCGGCACAGCTGCATATGAGTCAACAGGGGGTTAACAAATGGAAGCAAAAAATGCTCCAGCAGCTATCACAGACAGCGAATTCGCAGACCTTCTGACAGGTGTCCGCCAGAAACAGCCGGAGGCCATGCTCCAGATCATCGAGCTATTTCAGGAGGACATCGAAATAGTCAGTCAATGCATCCTCCTCCCGCGGGAGGATGCCATTTCACATATTGTGACGGAGATTCTTAACTTCATACAGGCGGGGGATAGCACATGAACAAGCGGGCAAACGCCGACCTATCGTGGCGCTGCCCGCTTGTCATTCATTGGGAATAGCTAATCTATCAGGCAAGACCGGCATTCATGCCGGCTGCAACCTAGGTATTGACCTTCCTGCTAGGGTAAGGTTTATGGTTACTATAAGAAGTTCCGGCCGGAATAACTTATGAAAGGGTGTTCATGCGTTGAAGATCGGAGAGTTCGCAGCTTGAGGCCCATGGGATGTTACATCGGAGGTCTGGTCGGACCGTTCGGAACCGGCACAGATATCCGCATCATTATCGAGGCTTCCATCGACACTCTAGACCGGGCACGGCGAAATGGGGTAAACTCATTAAATATTGAATCGTACATTGTATAACTCGGATGCCACAAGAAGGGGTTGAACCCATCCATGGAACTCTACGCCGTGAAATTTGGTGAATCTTCATTTCGCTTAAGCAACGTATACCGTGATATGAATCATTCGGAGGAATTAGTCCAGATTGCGTGGTCATTTTATATTGCCAAGTATAATAATAAAACAATCTTTATCGATACAGGCTTTCGCGATGAGAATGTGGCACAGCAATGGGGAATTACACTAACAGACGTAGCAGACGAGTTAAGAGGCATCATTGGCAATCTAAGCTCCGTAGATACAGTCATCATTACGCATAGTCACTTTGACCATATTGAGAATCTTGACTTGTTTGATAAACCTGAAATCATTATTTCAAAAACCGACTATGAAACTGCGCTACAGCAGTGCTCGCCGGCCATCAAGGAGAAGCTGCTTCAAAGCCAGGTTGTCACCGTAGACAACGAATATATTTACGACAACCAGTTCAGATTCAAGGTGATCAGCGGGCATAGCCCTGGTTCATCGGTGGTTTACTTTGAATCGGTTCATACCAACTATATAATTACCGGCGATGAATGCTACTGGTGCGATAATTTGCTAAGCAATCGGCCGAACGGGGTTTTTTCCAGTACAGAAAATAACGAACGGTTTCTAAATGAGGCTCATCACAGCGGATTAATTCCGCTCCCATTCCATGATCTGCAAATATTCGAACACTATCCGGCCGTTTCTAACAATATAGTGAGAATCCTTTAGATTTTGGATAATGCCAACATGACTTGGATTACTTCTACTAACAACAAACGCGCTCAAAGCTTCTTTGAAAACATGAACGCGGTCAAAGGGAAGGATTGGGTTCACTACTCCCTTATCTAAATCAACGCGTCGAAATGGCCTTCTGCGTCTACCGTCGCTGTCCGGGGATCGGTCAGACCGATGCCCTTAAGGCCTCCCTTTCCCTCAGTCCGCCAGGGCGGAGTATGATCCTGAAGCGGGGGAGCAGGTACAAATGAAGCCGAAGCGGTACTCCCGCTTTTCTGCACCAGATGGGCCTCCAGCTGCCGTATTTGCCGCTGCAGCTGCTCCCGGCGATAAGGAGTCTGCATCTCTCCGCCCTGCGCCGCATTCACCTTGTCCAGCTCCATCAGCAGCCGGTTGCGCTGCTTCTCCAGAGAACTGACATCGCTCTGTGTGCTGCCGTAAGCTGTAGTGGCCTGTACCGGGCTGATACCGGATACCGTCTGTGCCGCCATGATCTCTCCCTCCGTTTCCTTGGCTTCTGCTGCAAATCCAGCCATATTCGAAAGTTCTAATCATTTCTATTACCCGGCAGCTCCCGCCATGACAACATTTCAACCACATATTTACAAAAAATCGTCGCATAGTCTCAATTCGGATGCTGGTTAGACCATACCAAAGACCTATTAACCGAGGTGATATGAATCAATAGAAGGCAAATACTTTGCGGAACAAACACAGCTGCTGACTTTCGGTCGTGCAAGTGGAAACGGCTTTGCCGTCCTTTTAAAGGACGGTACCGTTTCAGCGAGAATGCTAATGCCTCTAAGTCGAATAATAAAAAAGCGCTCCTGCCTCAATAAGGCAGAACGCTTTTTTTGTGGATGCTTTGTAGATTGCCGCTGCCTCCTTAGGGGAGGCGCCGGGGCCTATTACATTTTACATTGATCCTACTGTCTTCGCAGACTCTGATTTCGCTATTGCAACAGTCAGCTCGCCGTCCGCTTCGTCCACCGTCAGCACTGAGCCTTCCTCCGCTTCTCCGGCGATCAGCGCACGCGCCACCCGGGTCTCCAGGCTGCGCTGGATGAACCGCTTCAGCGGTCTGGCGCCATAGACGGAATCGAAGCCTTCCTCGGCAATGAAGCGGACCGCCTGGTCGCTGAGGACCAGCCCGATGTTCCGCTCTGAGAGGCGCAGACGCAGGCCATCGACCAGCTTAACCACAATTCTCTGGGTCTCGCCCAGTGTCAGCGGCTTGAACATTACAATATCATCCACCCGGTTCAGGAACTCTGGACGGAAATGCCCGCTCAGCTCCTTCATGACCCGGTCCTTCACCGCTTCAGTCAGCTCGCCGTTGTCATCCGTGCCCTGAATCAGATGCGGTGAGCCAATATTGGAGGTCATGATGATGATCGTGTTCTTGAAGTCGACCATCCGGCCCTGCGAATCGGTCAGCCGCCCGTCATCCAGCAGCTGTAGCAGAATGTTGAACACATCCGGGTGAGCCTTCTCTACCTCATCCAGCAGCACCACGGTATATGGCTGGCGGCGCACCGCTTCGGTCAGCTGGCCGCCTTCTTCATAGCCGACATATCCCGGAGGAGCACCCACGAGACGGGAGACACTATGCTTCTCCATATACTCCGACATATCGATACGGATCATGCCGTCCTCGCGGTCGAACAGCGAGACCGCCAGCGCTTTGGCCAGCTCCGTCTTCCCGACCCCGGTCGGCCCGAGGAACAGGAACGAGCCGATCGGACGGTTCGGGTCCTTGATGCCGGCTCTTGCCCGAAGAACGGCATCGGCTACCAGCCGGACCGCCTCATCCTGCCCGACTACCCGCTCATGCAGCGTCTCCTCCAGCCGCAACAGCTTATCCCGTTCGCCTTCCACCAGTCTGCTTACGGGAACTCCCGTCCAGCGTGAGACAATATCGGCGATTTCCTCCTCCGTCACGGCTTCACGCAGCAGCCGGGTCTCCTGGTCCTGCTGCGCCGTTTCCTCTGCCGCCTTAAGCTGCCGCTCCAGATCAGGAATAATGCCATAGCTTAATTCAGCCGATTTGTTGAGATCATAGATCTCCTGCGCATCGACCAGATCCTTGCGGGCCTGCTCCAGCCGCTTCTTCAGGTCGCGGATGCCCTGAATGGCCGATTTCTCCTTCTCCCAGCGGGCCGTCATCCCCAGATGCTTCTCCTTGAGGTCAGCCAGCTCCCGCTGGAGGTTCTCCAGGCGGCGCGCGCTGGCGTCGTCGGTTTCTTTTTTGAGCGCGGCTTCTTCAATCTCCATCTGCATCAGGCGGCGGGTTACCTCATCCATCTCACCGGGCATGGAGTCAATCTCCGTGCGGATCATTGCGCAGGCTTCATCGACCAGGTCAATCGCCTTATCCGGCAGGAAACGGTCCGTGATATAACGGTTAGACAGCACACCGGCTGCTACCAAAGCGCTGTCATAGATTTTGACCCCGTGATGCACCTCGAAGCGTTCCTTCAAGCCGCGCAGAATCGAAATGGTATCCTCGACATCCGGCTCGCTGACCAGCACCTGCTGGAAGCGGCGTTCGAGCGCCGGGTCCTTCTCGATATATTTGCGGTACTCATCCAGCGTGGTCGCCCCGATACAGTGCAGCTCACCCCGGGCCAGCATCGGCTTCAGCATGTTGCCCGCATCCATAGCCCCCTCCGTCTTGCCGGCACCGACAATCGTATGCAGCTCGTCAATGAACAGAATAATCCGTCCGTCACTCTCGCGGATCTCCTTCAGCACCGCCTGCAGCCGCTCCTCGAATTCCCCCCGGTATTTCGCACCGGCAATTAGCGCACTCATATCCAGCGAGAAAATCGTCTTGTCCTTCAGTCCCTCCGGCACATCCCGGCGGACAATCCGGTGGGCCAGCCCTTCGACAATCGCAGTCTTGCCGACACCCGGCTCCCCGATCAGGACAGGGTTATTCTTGGTCTTGCGGGAGAGGATGCGGATCACCCGGCGAATCTCGGCATCGCGACCGATGACCGGATCGATCTTGCCGGCCCGCACCTCAGCCACGAGATCGCGGCCGTACTTCTCCAGCACCTCATAGGTGGCCTCCGGCTCCCGGCTGGTCACCCGCTGGTGTCCGCGAATCTCCGCTAACACTCCAAGCAGCTTCTCCCGGGTAACGCCCCGGCTGGTGAACAGCCCGCGCAGCTCGCGGTTCCCGCTGCTCGCATCCGAGACCATCGCCAGGACGGCATGCTCCACCGCGACGAATTCGTCCTGCATCTTAGCTGCTTCCTGCTCCGCCTGTTCCAGCATGGCAATCAGCGCGGGCGATGCATAGCGCCGCATGGTGCCCGCTCCGCTCCCGCTTACGCTGGGTTTGCGCTGAAGCAGCGCCTCGGTTCCCTGCAGCAGTTCGGCTGCGGGAACATTCATCTTCTGCAGCAGCCGGGGCAGCAGGCCCTCATTCTGTTGAAGTAAGGCTTTCAGCAGATGAAGATTGTCAATCTCCTGATGCCCGCCGGAGGCCGCCAGCGACTGCGCCTCTGCTACCGCTTCCTGCAGCTTCTGGGTAAGCTTATTGAAATCCATAAAATCATCGCCTTTCTAAATGTATAGGTATAGGTTAATCAACCGGATGCCCGGCTGTTATATATGCTGAACTTAAATGTTCTTTACCGTGTTGCCGCTCTTCGCCGCTGCGCTCCGCCTGTGGTACGCCGTTTCGCGCCGGCTTGGAAGCTGCCGGACTCCGCCAGCTGACGGTACAGCTTCTTCTCTGCCTCGGTCGTTCCGGCCGGAATGACCATCTCCATCCGGAACAGAATGTCACCATTCGTTCCGTACGGACGTCTCAGCCCCTTGCCGGAGAGGCGCAGCGTTCCGCCGCTGGCTATTCCGGCAGGGATCTTCAGCTTCACGCTGCTGCCATCCGGCAGCGCTACCTTGGCTTCCCCGCCCAGCACAGCCTGCCAAGGGGCGATCTCAACCGTGCCGAGCAGATCCCCTCCGTCCGGCTCATAGATCTCATGCGGCAGGAGATGCAGCGAGATCAGCAGATCGCCGCCCTGGCCCGACCCGCTTCCGCCGCCGGGCACCCGGATGACCGTCCCTTCCGCCGAGCGTGCCGGAATCTGTACGTTCAGGTCCTTGCCGGCCGCCTGAACGCTGATATTGCCGCCTTTGTAGGCCTGCTCCAGCGTAATCTCAAGCTGGGCCTGCATCATACTGAACTCATCCCCCCACGGGCTTCCGCCTGGACGGGCACCACTGCTGCCCGAGAAGAAGCCGGCACGGTCAGCCGCGCCCCGGCTGCCGAAGAACATCCCGAACAGATCCTCCTCCGGTATACCGCTGGAAGAAGCGGCTCCGCTGCTCCAGCCCGCGCCAAACGGCGATTCCCATGACGCAGAGGAGGCCGATCCGTAGCTGCGCTGACCCCGTGAGCCTGCGGCGGCTCCATAGCGGAGCTCCTCATCATAGATTTTGCGCTTCTCTTCATCGCCCAGCACCTCATATGCCTCGGCTGCTTCCTTGAACTTCGCCTCTGCCTCCGGGGCCTTGTTGACATCGGGATGCCATTTTTTGGCCAGCTTCTGATAGGCCTTCTTGATCTCCTGCTTCGAGGCCTTCTGATCTACCCCAAGACGCTCATAGTAATTTGCCGCCACCGGAACCTCCTCCTTTCGTGTAATGGGAACCTTCTGCCTTCCTCCGGGAAAAGACGCATTATAGCCGGGACCCCCACTACAATGCGTCTTATATTAGTGCTATATGAAAAGCCCGGTGAAATCCTGCTGCCGCCCGGTGAACCGGATAGGCCAGCGGCTACAGCCGCTAAGCCCGGAGTTCCTGCGGAAGCGGCAGCTTCAGGCGGACTTGGAGGTCCATCTTCCTCATAAGGCTGTCCTTCCGCTTACTGAAGCTCTTTCCGGTCTGAAGTATCGTTTCCGCCATCCTGAATTTCGATCCGTTTGCCCTGGGATTTCTGCCGTTTAGGCACCTCCAGGCTCAGCACACCGTCTCTCAGGGAAGCGCGGATGCCCGCATCGTCAATATCCTGGACATAGAACCGGCGTACATATTCACCATACCGCCGTTCGCGGCGCACCATCTGATGGTCCTTGTTCTCCTCATTGCTCTCTTCTGTGCGAACCGCCTTAATCGTCAAGTAAGGGCTGGAATAATCAATGTCGATTTCTTCTTTGCGGAAGCCCGGAAGCTCGGCCTCGATCAGATATGCCCCTTCACTCTCACGAATGTCGGTCCGGAAAGACAGCGCGTTACTTGTCAGCGGTGCGAAAAAATCATCATTAAACACTTCGTTCAGCGACTTCGCCAGCACACCAAAAGCATCATCTCTGCGTTTACCAAAAGGAACCAAATCAAACATCTTTCATTCTCCTCTCATTTGACTTTTGATTTTTTGAATTCGGTCTTGCTAAGACTTTGACTTTGTCTGACCTATGGCTTTATTATAGCCTGCACCCCCGGAGAAAACAAAACCGGTATAAGCCGAAAAACCGGGAAAATCCGGCGTTTCGGCTCTTTTTTTATAATAAATTTTAACATTATTAAGGATTTGACCTTATTTGACCTTCCTGCTCTACTTCAAATAACGCTCCCGGTATTCACTCTCCAGCATGCCCATCATTATCACATCATGATACTCATGGTTATAGAACAGCGTCTGACGCCGCACTCCCTCCTGCACGAACCCGATGGACTCATAGACATGCGCAGCACGGGCATTATAACTGTAGACCTCCAGCTCAATCCTATGCAGATTCAGAATGCCGAAGCCATAATCCAGCATAAGCAGCAGCGCTTCACGCCCATAACCTTGTCCCTGATGCCGCTCGTCCCCGATGGCGATCCGCAGATTGGCATTCCGGTTATCCCCATCGATGTCCTGAATCGCGATGTCGCCGATAACCTCGTCGTTCTCCTTCAGCGCGATCAGCAGCAGCACCGTACTGTCATCCCCGGACTTATGGGCGATATACTGCTCAATCCGCTCTTTGGTGATATGCTTCTTCGTTCCTGTAAGTCTGCGGACTTCCGTGCCATAGAACATATGGTAATACATTTCGGCGTCTTCCCCGTTAAGCGGGCGCAGATATACCTTATCCCCTGTTACAAGTTCTGAATGCCTGTTCATTCCCGTCATCTCCCACCTGATGTTATAGCTCTTATGGTAATGCAGATCTGCATACTATAAAATATACAAAAACGTCTAATTTCAAAGGACAGATTGAAGGTGAAGGATGCTGCTTGTCCCTGATCTGAATGAACACAGCGAGGTCCCGTACTACATACAGCTCTATAATTATCTGGCAAAAGCAATCCTGGGCGGCACCCTCCAGAGCGGGACGCGCCTGCCCTCTATCCGCCGCCTGGCGGCGTTATGCGGAATCAGCGCCACTCCGGTGGAGCTTGCATACCAGCAGCTTCTGGCAGAGGGCTTCATCGCCAGCAAGCCGCGCAGCGGCTACTATATTCTGCCCGTTCACCGGGAAGGCAGCCCTGCTGCCGCCGGGGAACGGCCCAGTCCGGCCCCCCGCCCGATCACGCCCCGTGATTCACGGCACTACGCGTATGATTTCCATATGTCGCGCAATGATTTCTCCCTGTTCCCACACAAAATATGGCGCAGCCTCTACCAGGAGCAGCTCGCGAATCCAGACCTGCTCCAGTACGGCGATCCCCAGGGGGAGCCGGCCCTCCGCGAGAGCATCGCCGCCCATCTGCGGCAATTCCGCGGGCTGCGCTGCACGGAGAAGCAGATTGTAGTCGGTGGTGACCAGTATACGCTGTGTTCTTTGCTGTGTCTGCTGCTGAAAGGACGGGTGAGCGGGCTGGGTATCGAAGATCCGGGGTACCACCTGCTGCCTGCGGCATTCTGGCGCAGCGGATATAGCGTCCTGCCCATTCCGCTGGAGGAGGATGGATTGCAAATAGACAAGCTGTACAGCAGCGGGGCAGATGCTGTGTACATCTCGCCGTCCCACCAGTTTCCCCGGGGGATGACCATGCCAATCACCAAACGCCTCGCATTGCTGGAGTGGGCCCGGTCCACAGGCGGATATATCATCGAGGACGATTATGACGGGGAATTCCGTTATCACGGGCGGCCGATCCCCGCGCTGCAAGGGCTTGCTGAGGGCAGTCCGGTGATCTATATGTGCAGCTTCGCCCAGTCGGTAACCCCTGCGTTGTGTATTCATTATATGGTGCTGCCGGAGGAGCTGCTGCCAGACTATCACAGCCTGAGAAGCGAGCTGTACCTGGAGCATTCGGCCTCACGGCTTCATCAGATTGCGCTGCATTATTTCATGGAGCGGGGTCATTTCGAGAAGCACCTGCGCCGGATGCGCCTGCTCTACCAGCGTAAGCATGACCTGCTGCTGCGTTCGGTCAGGCAGCATTTCGGCGATGCCGCAGTGCTCAGCGGAACGGATGCCGGATTTCATCTGCTGCTGGCCCTTAAGCCGCCCGCAGAAGGCAGCGCTAGGGTTAAAGCCGGATTTAGCACCAGCGCCAGGGAGCTTGCTGCCGCAGCGGAAGCTGAAGGCATCCGCGTTACCCCCATGTCCTATACGTGGTGGGCCAAGCCGGATTATGACGAACCCGAATTCATCCTGGGCTTCGGCGGAATCGCCGAGGAGCTGATCGATGAGGGCATCCGCAGATTGGCGGGGATATGGCTGGGCTATATGGATTGAACTACTAATTTTGTTATTTTGGGAGAGGCGTGGCTCCAGAGAATATTTGGACTTCCAGCCGCTGTTGTCTGCAGATTTCTTGAATTTTCATACCGCTGTTCGTGGTGAAAATCCGCAGACAAAGGCGGACGCTAACGCTCCTCTAGTTCCAAAATTCCCTTCCGCCACTCCTCCCTTAATTTATGCTTCAAGTTCAATCAATATAGGTTTTGAATCAACTATACTTCTCCAGCATATCCGCAAGCGTCCGCTTCACCTCAGCCACCAGCTCCGGCGGCTCCTGCACAGTAGCCTCGCTGCACAGGCCAATCACAAACCGCGCGAAGAAGCCCAGATCGCTTCCCGGAATCTCTCCCTCCAGCCAGCCTGTGCCGTCTGCACGGATATGCAGCAGCTGCGGGGACCATACCTCCCCTTCGCAGGCCTGGACCCCTTCATTCCCCAGCTCCACGTACAGCCGGATAAGGCTTTGTTCGGCCTGCTCCTGCGGCGGGCTGCCGTAATGCTCCGTATTGTCCAAGTGGATATGACGCAGATCAAGCGCGGCCGGTCCCGCTTCATCATACCCGGCAGACTGAATCCGGTCGCAGCGGAAAGTACGGATGCCGCCCCGCAGGAAGCAATACGCCGGACAATACCACAGGCCGTTACTGGCATAGATGCCGACGGGCTGAATCCACCTTTGCTGCCGCCGGCCCTTCGACTCATAATCGATCAGCAGCACTTTTTGCCCGGTAGCCGCCTCCAGCAGTTGGGGCAGATAAGGGAATTCCGCCTGCCGCGACGGGGTCAGGAAATCAATCCTGTTCTTCATCTCATCAATCCGGTCACGGACATCGCCAGACATGTAATTATAGAATTTGTACAAGGCGGATAAGGATTCTTCCTTGAAGGGAAGATATTTATAATGGCGCAGGGCATGGCTGGCAAAAAATATCGCCACCGCCTCTTCCTCCGTGAACGCAATCGGCGGCAGGATTCTCTCGCTCAGAACCTGATACCCTCCATGCGGCCCCACTTCGGAATAGAGCGGTACGCCCAGCTCCCCCAGCTCCTGCAAATCCCTGAGGATTGTGCGTGAAGAAACTTGGAATTCGTCAGCCAGCTCCCTGACGGTGAATTTACGCTTGCGGTTGACGGTCATCATGAGATCCAGCAGCCTTTTGGATTTCGACACAAGGTTCACTCCATTTATTATTTTAACTATGACAAGACCTGTCACTATTACAGTCTACACTATAACCATAGCCGGTTAGTACAGGCAAATATACCTTCCAAGGAGCGAACAAGACATGAAACTGCAAATGAACCCTTATATTCTGGTGGACGGATCTGCCCGGGAGGCGATAGCTTTTTATCAGGAGGCGCTTGGCGCTGTGGTCCTCTTCAGGCAAACAATGGGCGAAGGCCCGCAGAACCCGGACGCCCCGATGACGGAGCAGGAGAAGGCGCAGATTGCCCATGCGGTGCTGCTGGCGGGAGAAACGAAGTTTTTTGTGGCTGATTATGAGCCGGGTATGCCGCGCAGCCGGGGCAACAGCATCAACATCTGTCTCACGGTGGAGACCGAGGCGGAAGCACAGCAGCTATTTAACTCACTGAAGGCAGGCGGAACTGTCGATATCGAGCTGGCCCCAGCCTACTACAGTCCCGCTTACGGCATGGTGACCGATAAGTTCGGCGTATGCTTCCAGATTTTCACGATGAAGGGGCGGTGAGGCTGGGGAGGCTGAGGTAACCTCGGGCCGATGGGCATTTCGGCAAATGCGATATGCTCCGCAGACCTATGTATCTTCGCGCGGCGTCCAATGTAATCGGTTTTTCGATTACATTCGGCCCGGCAGCCATTGCGGCGTCTAATGTAATCGGTTTTTCGATTACATTCGGTCCGGTAGCCATTGCACAGTCCAATTGTGGTCGGTTTTTCGGCCACATCCGCATTGGGCATCAGCCGCAACAACGCAAACAAAGCACAGTCCCGCCATACTTAAGGGGACCGTGCTTTGTTCTAATATAACGCCCGCCACAAGTAAAAGGTGGCGTATGCTTCCCAGCCTTGCCAAGGCTGGGCCAGGTCGAGCAGCTCCGCTGGCGTCGGCTTGCGGTCCATGCCGGTCAGATGCTTGATCACGTTCTGCAGGCCGACATCGCCGACCGGATAAGAGGACGCATCGCGCAGGCAGCGCATCCGCACATATTGCGAGGTCCACGGGCCGATCCCGCGGATCTGCAGCAGCCGCTGCTCGGCGGCAGCCGGGGACGGTAGCGCCAGCAGCTCCTCCCGGCTTAGCTCCCCGCTTGTGATCAGCGAGGCCACGGTAAGCACCGTCTGTGCTTTGCTGCGGGTTAGCTGCAAGGCGCATAATTCTTCTACCTGCACCTCTGTGAATACCTCTGGTCCAGGGAAACGGTAGTAGGTCTGCCCTTCCCATTCCAGCGCTTCCCCGTATTCAGCTGTCAGCCGCTGCTTCAGCCTGTAGGCAAAAGCCAGATTCACCTGCTGGCCCAGAATCGCCCAGCATAACGCCTCAAACAGATCCGGGATGCCGATGATCCGCAGCCCCCGGTGCTGGCTGGCCAGCGGCCCGAGCAGCGGGTCCGCTGCCGCCAGCCTGTAGAACGGGGCAAGGTCCCGGTCCAGATCAAACCACTCCACAATGTAGCGGGCCAGCACCTCATGCTCCAGCGCACCGGGAATCGCCCCATGCAGCCGGGTTACACTCAGCTTGTGATTCTCGGACACACTGAGCCGCACCAGCAGCGGGCCACCCTCTATCCTGAACATCCGGCTGACGCCTGCTTTATCCGTGCGGAACAGGCATTCCAGCGGCGAGCGGTTCATGTACTCCAGACAGGCCCCCAGGTCGAAGTCTTCCGGCAGCGGCAGCTCAAAAAGCAAATCGTTCATGACCAGCCGCCTTTACATTGAGAATTCCCTCCAGCTGGAGCAGCTCCTGCTTCATCTGGAGTCCGCCCCGGAAGCCGGTTAAGGTGCCGTTCGCGCCGATAACCCGGTGGCAAGGTACAATGACAGGCACCGGATTCTGCCCGTTGGCCGCACCGACAGCACGAACCGCCAGCGGTCTGCCAATCCGCTCAGCCAATTGCTTGTAGCTGGCCGTCTCCCCATGCGGGATGGTAAGCAGCCCCCGCCACACCTCCTGTTGAAACGGGGTGCCCCACAGATCCAGCTCCACATTGCTGAAATCCACCGGCTCTCCGGCAAAATACCGCTCCAGCAGCGTGATCACCCCAAGCTGCTCAAATCTCCCGGCATCCTCCATGAGCTCATGGGCAGGCGCATACATTTTCAACCAGGAGGCGGGTAATTGCCCTTCGTCCTGCGGGAAGGATACGCGGATCAGGCCTTTATCGCTAGCCCACAGGGTCCACTCCCCGTTCCCGAGTTTCAGGGTATGATGATAAATCGTGATAGTATCTGTACTCCGGCTGTTATTCCGGCTTGGGCTTGGGTTCATGTTGGTTTCCTCCTTCGTTATGCTTGCTATGGTACTCTGTAGGGGACAGCCCCGTCTTCTTCACGAACCAGGCGGCAAAATGAGAGGGCGTACGGAACCCCACAGCCCCGCCGACTTCAGCCATCACTGCTGCGGTCTCCGTCAGCAGCCTGCGGGCTTCTTCGGTGCGCAGCGCATCCAGCCTGGCAGCAGGTGACTGGCCGGTTACCCGTTTATAGGTGCGCTGTAAGTGGAACGGGCTAACCTTCAGCTCTTCAGCCATCGACTTCAGGGTCAGCTTGCTGCCGAACCGCCCGTCCATTATGGCATCCGCCTGCGCCGCCAGGACTGCGTCCGGACGGAGGGTGCCGCCTTCCTCGGGGCGGCATCTTTTACAGGGACGGAAGCCTGCCGAAATCGCCTCCTGCAAGGAGCCATAGAATACAACATTCGCTGCCTTCGGCGTTCTCGCCCGGCAGGACGGACGGCAGACAATATGGGTCGTCAGCACCGCCGTATAGTAGATCCCGTCATAGGTCGGCTCACGCCGCACCACCGTTTCATAGATACGCTCGAACAATTGCGGGTCCATCCCCATCACCTCTTACCGCCAGTATAAACGATTCGTTTTGACATATGCAGCCTATTGCAATAGGAGAGCAAGATTACGACAGTGAAGCAGAGGGTTATTCTCGCCAAGCGGACTAACGAGGCCTTGCTGCCCCTACTCTTCAACAAACAGTTGGAAAAATGTATCTTACCTCGCCGGTTTCCAATCAATGTTCGGAAGCAAGTGGAAAAACAGCATCTGTTAATGCTATTATTGACTGCTTGAATTAAAGTCAGGGGAGGACACAAAACCCAATGAAACGATCAGACATCCGCTGCGAACGCCTAAGCAAGAAGGATTCGCTCGCAGCCGCAAAACTATTAAGCCTGGACGCGTACACTGGTCCTGACCTCCTGCAGGTGCTGGAAGAGGAGCCCGAACTGTTTAGTGCCGCTTATGTGGATGAGACGCTTCTTGCGTTAGTCCAAATGGAAGCGTCCGTACCCCAGTCTCATTTAAATGTATTTGTCGCCCCACAGTATCGCAGACAAGGCATCGGCAGGGCATTGATGCAGATGGCAGAAGCTCAATTACAGGCAGGCGGAACCCGTAAGGTCAGTACTTCTGTCCGGTCCGGGGCATCCTCTTCTCTTGCGTTTGCCCGCAGCCTGGGCTATGCTCCGTACTATTCACTTATTTATATGGAACGAACCGGGGGTTCTTTTCCTCAGGAGACATCCTCTGCAAGGTTGTATAGAGATGAGGACTTTGTGGCTGCCCATTCGCTGTATGCTACTGCTTTTCATGAAATGCGGATGCGCGTTGGCTGCTTCCCCGATTCTGTGCCTGCAGAGCCTAATGAAGGCAGACGAACAGCCTGGGCAGCGGATGCACAGGACAGGCTGGTCTATGAGCTTGACGGGGAAATTGCGGCTTACAGCCACATCCACGGGAATGAAATCAGCAGTGTTAGTGTACGTTCTGACCTTCAGGGACGCGGAATCGGACGAACCTTCGTGAAGTACTTGTGCAATGAGATCCACCGGCGCGGCTATACAAGCGTTACCCTATCCTGTGTCGTTGGGAATGAGGCCATACATTTGTATAACAGCCTTGGTTTTCAGGAAACGCATCGAATAGAATATATGATAAAAAATCCGGACAATTCAAAGCATTCCCGGTCAGGCCCCTCCCTGCCCGCTTCTCTACAATGAATAGTGAAAGGAAGGTGAGGAGATGGAGACGATACGGCTGCTTCAGCAGGCGATCGATTACGTAGAGCAGAATCTGCATAACGCCATCGGCGTCGAGGAGATCGCTGGAGCGGCGATGACCTCGACGTACCATTTTCAGCGGATGTTCCATGCCTTGACAGGGTTCACTGTTACCGAATATGTGCGCAACCGGAGGCTCACACTGGCGGCGGAAGAGCTGGCTGGAACGGACGGTAAGGTAATCGACATTGCGCTGAAGTATGGGTACGAGACACCGGAGTCCTTCGCCAAAGCGTTTCAGCGGGTGCATGGAGTGACGCCCAATATGGCGAAGAAAAAGAACGTGAAGCTCAAATCGTTCCCCCGCATCTCCTTTCAAATTCAGATCAAAGGGGAAAGCGAAATGAATTACAGGATGGTTGAAGAGAAAGGCTATGGCGTCATGGGTAAGGAGGTTATTATCCACCAGGATGCTTATAGCGAAATCCCTGCGTTCGTAGAGAAAATCTGGAACGATGGGACGCATGACCGGATTAACGAATGTGCCGGAAGACCTGCCGGTTCGCTGCTGTTCGGTTATTACTACGACTTCCGTGAAGATGGGACCAAACGGTATCTGATGGGAATGGAACTGCCGGAAGGACAGAAGGTACCAGAAGATCTGGTTAATCTGACTATACAAGGCCAGACGTATGCCGTATTCGATTGCCAGGATAAGGTACCAAATGACCCGGAGCTGGGGTCGGAGATTAAGAATGTGTGGCGGCGGATCTATTCGGAATGGTTCCCGTCGTCAGGCTTTGAGCAAGTAGAAGGGCCTTGCATTGAGAAATACTTCTGGACGAATGATGAGCACGATGAATGTATTTGCGAGGTATGGATTCCTGTAACGAAGAAATAAAACACAACATTTCTGATAAGCCCTCTACCAGCCATAAAGGCATCTGGAGGGCTTTTTTGAGGGCCAGGGTAACGGATTGTTAACCTCTCAATACTCACGTTATAATCAATATAT
Organism: Paenibacillus sp. FSL R7-0333; assembly: GCF_038000365.1. NCBI lineage: Bacteria > Bacillati > Bacillota > Bacilli > Caryophanales > Paenibacillaceae > Paenibacillus > Paenibacillus sp. FSL R7-0333. The sequence goes on along the minus strand of NZ_JBBOBZ010000001.1, from coordinate 7,736,625 downwards.
ACAAATTACTGGAAGGGAATGATTGGTATATGTCTTCATTAAAAAGGTGGCTTCCTGCCTGTTGCATTATGCTGTTAATGCTTATGCTTCCCAACGTTATTCTGGCAGCCCCTGCTTCCAGCCCCGCCCAGCCAACCACAAGACCTATACAGGTGAACATCAATGGTGCTTTTATCTCTGCTGATAGCAGTCCTTTTATACAGTCTGGCCGAACGATGATTCCCATCCGCACGCTTGCTTCCCTGGGGCTCCAATATTCATGGGACGCTACCCGCCATACGGTCACGATCACGAATTCCTCTAATGACCACTTTGAAATGACTCAGGGGCAATCGATTGCTTATAAGAATGGCGAGCCTGTACAGATGGATAGTGAAGCCAATAATTACAACGGGCGAATCATGGTTCCCGCAAAGTTTGTCAGTGAGGCGTTTGGATACAGTGTGTACTATGAAAAGATAAGGGAGATCATCTTCATTCAATCCAAGAATTTCACTCCTGATGCCCAGGCTATCCATTCAGCAGATCTTAAGCAGGCCCGCCTGGCGGCCATTTCGTTGCCGGTGCGCTACGCTTTTAAACCCGGTACAAGTGTACAAAGTGATCAATCCCATTACTACTCGTATGCCTTTGCCTCAAAGGACGCCACCCGTTATGCCTACAGCAATGGAGAAATAACCACAGTGGTTGAGATTGCAGGCACAACAGCCACAGCCATATGGCAGGCTTCGGAGGCAGATATCCCCGGTTATCCTGCTACTACATTCGGCGGTGTGCAGCCAGCGTATATTTCCGATCTGTTTCAGGATTCTTTTAGCTACAACAACGGTGTATATAGCGGTTATCACAAGCTTAGCGACGGTACTGTAACAACCTTTAAATTCCCCGGCCTCTCTTATACGGAGCTGATCCGGGCCATCCCGGAGTAAGGAACCTATATGCCGAAGTTAGCGCCCGGGAAAAGGCTGTTTTCTATAAAATCAATATTATGTATTATTCGTTTGATTGCTTGAACTAAGAACAAAATCACCCTAACGGGTCCACTCACCAACCGCTTGTATGGATTCCATTGTTGCACTTCTTGCAGGATTTCTCCATCTACTCTTCCTTCATTCAGATGATTCAAAAAAAGCCCCCGGAGCAGCCCTAACGCTGTCCGGAGGTTCTAAGTAACATAGAATTTAATTGCTCTATTATGTGTTAATTACGTTGTTATCCGACGTTTAGCTCACTGCCTTCTGAGCTTTAGCATCTATAGGTCCCTCTGCTGCCGGAGGGTTCTTTTTCTTCATGTAGTCGGAATAGTAAGCTGTGATGACCGGGACGAGAATGGATGTAACGATCACGGATGCGGCTACCAGCGCTGTAGCGGACTGGGCGGCCGGCAGGAATTCGGGCTTCATGTTCGCTACCAGCATAGGGTTGGCGACCGCAGCACCTGCGGTACTGGAGGCGGCCAGTCCGGCAGTTCCGTTACCGCGGCCAATGAACTTGTCGGCCAGAATCAGCGGGATACCGGTAATAATGATAACGACAATACCAAGCAGAATACCGAGCAGGCCAGTGTCAACGATTACGCCAAGGTCGATCGAGCTGCCCAGAGCGAAGCCGAAGAAGGGAATGAGCGTCTGAGTAGCTCGGCCGAAGTAGGCGCGCAGATCATGATCCAGGTTCCCCAGGATGAACCCGACGAGGAACGGCAGGACAGCGCCAACGAAGAGATGCGGTTCAAATACAGCCACACCGGTGCTGCCCAGAATGAGCATGGTTACGAGCGGCCCGGATTCGAGTGACATCAGCACGAAGGCACCGGACTCTTCCTTGGTCCCATACTGCTGCATAATGGAAGCGTACAGCCCGCCGTTGGTCATATCCATAGCGGAGATGATGGCGAGGACCGACAGTCCGGCGAAGAAGCCGGTTTGCACCCCGCCCTCGGGCAGGAACTGGATAGCGATCAGGGCAACAACCCAGGCCACGGCAATCTTGGTCAATACCAGCGTACCGGATTTGCGCAATACGGTTCCGGTAGCTCTGACATCGATCGCGGCTCCCATACAGAAGAACCATACGGCCAGGATCGGCACGGTGCCCGTCATCAGGCCTTTGGTGAACCCTCCAAAATATTCGCCCGCATCAGGAAAAGCAGTGTGAATGATCGCTCCCAGAAACAGTGGAATGAGCATCATTCCGCCGGGAATCCGATCCAGTGTCTTTTTGATTTTCATATGATTACCCTACCCTTCTTACTCGTGATGAGTGTGTATGTTCTACTTGCGGCTTAGTCCAAGCTCCGGAATCATGGCGGCGAACAGATCATCGCTCTCCTTGAGCTGCTTCGCAAAGGCTTTGCCGTCCTTCACCAGCAGCCCCAGCCCGTTCGAATTCATATATTCGCGGAATTCCCTGTCTTCGGTCCCTTTGATAAATGCCCCTGCCAATACCTCCGCAATCGCATCCGGCGTATCCTTCGGTACAGCCAGTCCCCTCCATGTTCCTGTGAAGTTCACATGAATTCCGGTCTGCTCTTCCAGGGTCGGCACATCCGGCAGCGCCTCTGAGCGCTTGTCGGCATTGACTGCCAATATCCGCAGCTTCCCTTCATCCACATACTTCTTCACCTCGGCGGGACTGACTGGTACCGCATCCACGAATCCGTCCATTAAGGCGGAGACGGCCGGCCCTGCACCTTCAAAGGGAATATGCGCGAACTTCACACCGGTCTCCCGCTCCAACGTTACGGCGGCCAAGTGCCAAATGCTCCCCGTTCCTGCGTTTCCCATTTTGAGTTCCTCTGGATGCGCTTTCGCAAAGTCGAGAAATTCATTGACGTCCTGCCATGGCGCGTCCTGTCTTACGGTGATGGCGGAAGGATCAAAATTCGTCTGAGCGATCGGTTTGAATCTCTCATAGGTAATCGGCAATAATCCCAGATGCGGAAGAATGGTCAGCTCGGCCGGCAAAAAAGTAACGGTATAGCCGTCTCCCTTGGCATTCGCGCCTTCCATCAGTCCTACGGAGCCTCCGCCGCCGGTGCGGTTAACCACAATTACCGGCTGGCCCAGCACCTTCTCTGTCGCGGTGGCGAGCGCTCGCGCGGTGGCGTCCGTTCCTCCTCCTGCGGCGTAGGGCACAAGCAGTGTGATTGGCCGTCCGGGATAATCTGTGCCGGCAGTCTCCCGGCTCGGGCCGCCTCCCCCAGGAATCCCGATTCTAAGAATCAACAGGACCAGAGCTGCTACAGCCGCTGTCCAGAGTCCTATTTGAGTCGATCGTTTCAAATCCATCCCTCTTCTCTAATATAGAAGTAATCGGGCAGCCTGCAGATGCTTGATGCCTAGCCTTGCGCCCGTGCCCTCACCCCCGTTTTCTTTGAGTATCAGCAGCCTGCCATGAAGGATGTGAAAGTTTTCTCAAATAGAACTTTATCGCAACCGGGGGTATTCCTTCAATCGCATAATCTTATTCCGAATCCTCAGAAACGCCGGAATGGCGCGGTTTTGGCCGATCTGCATACTCCTTGGAAGATTTGCTGCTCTCCCTGAACTTGCCGGGTGTGGTCGATTTAATCTTGCGGAAGACCCGGATGAAGCTGTTCTCATTCTGATAACCCACCTGCTGGGCAATGTCGGCAATTCTCAGACTGCTGTCCTGCAGCAGCTCGCAGGCTCTATTGATTCTCAAGTTGGTCAGATAGTCATAGACGGTAGTTCCGGTCTCTTCCTTGAAGATGGTGCTCACCGAGGATACCCCCATGTTCACATGGGAGGCGATATCAGACAGCCCGATATTGAATTGCAGATTCTCCTTCATATACTCTATAAGATTCTGAACCAGCAGGAACTCCTTCGATTGCCGGTGCGCCCCGAAGGCGTCCGATAGCTGAACCGCTATGCTGCACAGCATCTGTTCAATCTCATTAAGCTCCATCGTTGTCACCTGATGCCAGGTGTAGTCAGCCAGCTCCGCAGGCACCGGGTATCCCCCGGCAGCCGCCATATGCAGAATCTCCTCCAGCAGGTCACTTAGCGAGCGGAATACTTTTTGCGGCTGAATTCCCCGCTTGCGGGTCTCGGCAATCCCTCTGCGGATCCAATCCTGTGCAGCGGCGGCATCGGATGCTCTCAGGGCGTTCAGCATTTCCTGCTTCCATAGCTCATCTGCCGCCCCGCTGCTCTCTTCATATTTGTTCTCTGCGCGGGAATAGACCCGTACATGGGAATACCCTTCATATAACCGGTAGGAGAGCGCAGTCTGCGCCTCTAAGTAGGACTGGGCGATATGGGTAATTGAGCCTGCTTGTTCACCGATGCCAACGGACACCGGAATCTTCAGCACATCGAGCATGGCAGCCGCCAGCCGCCGGGCATCTGCATACAGCTCCCGCTCCTCTCCGCCTGCCGCCTGTAACAGGATGACGAGACTGTCCTGCTGCGGTGCAGCGACCACGGTCCGCCAGGAAGCTTCGCAGATTTCATAGGCCATGTTAATCATCGCGTATTTGAGCAGCATTTGATCCTCTTCCTTAAAGCCCGCGGACCACTCGGTATGCCGGTCTATGGATAAGACCAGCAGCTCGAACGGACCTTCCTTCCAGCCGGTAAAGTAGTGCTCAAACCGGGTCTGTGTCTCCTGTGTGCCGATACTCCGCGTGATCAGGTCCTGCAGGAATTTGGAGCGCAGCTCCGGGAGACTCCAGTCCGCCACCAGCGATTTACTGCGGAAATCACCGACCAGCTTGCCGATGACCGGCTCCAGATCGTACAGTCCGCCCTGCCCGGCTGCCTTCTGCTCAGGAAGCAGCAGCTTGTTAATCCGTTTGAGCGGCCGGAAGGCGGCAAAATTGTAATAATACATGGCAGCGAGACCTACGGCGATGGAGATCAGTGACAGCATCAGCATCATATTCCGCGCAATCTTCACATTTTTGAGCAGCTGCTCCATGGGTACGAGCGAGAGCAGGCGCCAGCCGGTCACATTGGAGAAGGTCTGATTCGCCATGTAGGCCTGGCCTCCGATGGTGACATGGGCAAAGGGACTGACATCGATGTCCTCCAGCACCTTTCCCAGCTCCGCGTGCGGGAACGGAAGATTCAGCTTGGGGTAGATCAGCTCTCCTTCCAGGTTATAGACGAGCTGGTAGCTGGAGAGATGGGTGTACATTTTGGAGAACAGCGTATCGTAATCCAGATCAATCAGCACGGCACCGGCCACTTCGCCGTTCACCACCACCGGCCGGGCAAGCGATAACAGCTCAGTATCACCGGGGCGGGAACCGGGGCCGGTATACAGCCTTCTTTTGATCAAAAGCGGCTTCTCCTTCATTCCCCCGATCCAGGACTCCCACTCATGCTCAGGCGCCTCCCCCCAGGACGGAACATAGCCGTAGCGGCTGGAGAGCACAGACCGGTCCTTGAATTTGACCACGCTGATCGCGTGTACATCCGGCTCTGTCGCCAGCGCCTTAAGGTATTCCTGCGCCGTTGCGGCTCTGCCCCGGTTATCCGCCTCAGACGCATTGATATAGCTCAGTACAGCGGGATGGAAGGACAGATCCACTGCCTTGTTGTCGGATTCCCGGAAGGCCCGGTTCGTAACATCTACATTAATCTGCAGCAGTTCAATATTCGGTGTATTCAGCTCGGTGTCCAGTGCATTACGGTACTCTCTATAGGAGAATAGACCAATCATAGTAATCAGAAGGGATACCCCGGCTGTCAGCATCAGGATTAGACGGTTCTGTTTGTTGTGCAGCAGGTATTTCATTTTAAATCGCAGCATTGCTTAAGCTTCATCCTTCCAGCGGTTGCTCATAGGTTTAGATTTCAGATTAGCATGTTCCCCTAATTTTTCAATATGGGGCATATCATACCTGCCAGGATTTCAGACTTTTCCGGGATACGCTATACAATAATGATATAATGGAACGATGGATTCACCCAATCTGCTACAGGAGAACGATAGCGATGCAGTCAAACTATATCATGGATGCTGCCGGGTGGGATAAGCTCATCTCGGAGGTTGCCCATTCTTTCGATGATCTGACCCTGAAACGGGGATTTCAATATTATAAGCAGCAGCGCGTGCAGGCCTTCAGAATGGTCACGCCGTACAGAATCATGGCGCTGGTCGAAGGGCGGGAGGATTATGCGGTCTCCATTGACCTGGACGATCTGCAGGAGAGCCATTGCGATTGCCCTGTATCCGGGATGTGCAAGCATATGGCGGCTGTGCTGATGCAATACGCCGAGGAACAGGAGCGGCCTGTGCATTCCATCGCGAACGCCAAGGCGCTGATTGACCAGCCCAAGCTTCATTCTGCTCCGGCATCCGCTGTTCCGGGACGGCGCGGGGAACAACTGAAGAAGCTGGCCGCCCTGATTCCTGAGGCTACGGTGCAGCAGTGGCGAGAATACATGGCGCTGCTGGTGGAGCCGCTTGCTCATACGGTGCGCAACCCGCAGTATGCCGACCGGGCGCTCGCCGCCATCACAGGGGGCCAGCCCAAGTTGCCTCCCGCTGCCGCCATGCTGTTCAAGCTCCATGCTCATCTCTGTGTGCTGGAGAGCCTGATCCGGCCTGGCGGACAGCCGCTCTCGGCCAACCTCTCCTCCCTTGGTTATTCTGTGGGCTACTACACTTCTATTGCGATTTCCGAGCTGCAAAAACATATTACAGACCTGATGCAGCGGGCGCTGCCGCTGGCAGAGGCCCCTGAGGAGTGGCCGAGAGTCTACGATACGATTGCCTATCTGCGGAGCGAGATGCTGACGGAGGCCCGCGACCGCGCCAGAGAACAGCCTTATTTCTCTGCTTGTTACAGCCTGCTGTGGATCAACTGGATTACCCCGAATCTAAGCGGACCGGAGCTGTACACCAAAGAGCTGAAGGAGCTGCAACAAGCCGGAGAAGGGCTAAGCGCCGCTGCTCCCCGCCACGCCCTGCTGCTGGCCGAGAGCCGGATGTACGCTCTGCTTCATGAGGATGCTGCGGCTATAGAGAAGCTGCACACAGCGTCCGAACGGCCCGGGCTGCACCCGGAGGAGCTGATGAGCTTCCTGCCTCCGCTGGCCGAAGCCGGCCAGTGGAGACGCCTGGCCCTGTGGCTGGCCGCGCTCGGCCCGCTGCTGAACAGCCGAATGTACAATCTGCTGGATTATGCGGGCTACTGGGATGAGGCGGTGCGCCGCCTGCCCGAAGCGGAGCCGCAGATGTGGGATACGCTGTCCGGTATGCTGCCGCTGTCCCGCGAGATCTATGAAGCCCAGCTGCTTGCCTACGGCAAATGGCAGGAATGGATGGATATGCAGATCTCCTCCGGCCATCAGCCTTCCGACTTCCGGGTGAGCGACCTGCAGCCGATTGAGAAGAATGCGCCGGAGCTGCTCCTGCCGTTCTATCATCAGGCGGTGGAGCGCTTCGTGCTGGAGAAGAACCGGCACAGCTACAAAGCGGCCGTGAAGCTGCTGAAGCGGCTCGCCAAGCTGTACAAAAAACTAAAACGTGAAGCACGCTGGGAAGTGTTCCTGGACGGCTTCACAGATAGACACAGCCGCCTGCGCGCCCTCCAGGAGGAGCTGCGGAAAGGAAAACTGATTCCATGAATATACAGATGCGCAATATTACCGTCCAGCTCGCCCTTACCCAGTATGGCGATGCGCTGATCTACGGTGTGGATGACCGGGATGATTATATGCCCGGTGTCCAACTCAAGCAGAAGCTGTTCGCCTGGCACGAGGAATCCTTCTACGGTACGGAGCTCAGCACCTCGAAGGCCGATGAGGTCGAGCTGGTGGTGCTGCCTGCCGAGCAGGTCCTGCCGTTCTTTGCGGACCTGCGGCTGCTCCGGCATGTCGGCTGGAGCTGGCAGGGCGATGCCCAGCTGCTGACCCGGCTGGCCCCGCTGCTGGCCGGAATGCTGGAGGACCGTCAGTATGCCCCGAGCTTCGCAGCCTACCGTGAAGGCCAGCTCCGCTGGGCCTGGACGGAGCAGGCGCTTGCGGAAGCCGCCGAGGCAGACTGGGACGATGCGGCCGCGCTGCATCGTCTTCAGGAGCGCAGCGGGTTCGCCGAAGGGCTGCAGGCCGCCTTCTCGGCGGCAGTCTTCCAGCGGCACTACAGCACCGAGGCGCAGGCCGGTGATCTGCGCAGTGAATTCCCGCTGCTGTTCAGCGCAGGCGGGAGAAGCGCAGCCGGTATGGACGAGGACAGCTGGCTGATGTCCATCGGCTGGAAGGCAGACACCGCGCCGTTCCGGCCGGTGCTGCAGCTGCTTGAGCCTGACGATGAGCTGCCGCACTGGCGGCTCCAGCTGCTCCTCCAGGACAAGCGCGACGAGTCCGCGCTTGTGCCGCTGCGGCTCACCGGGGACGGCGAGCCGCATGGCACTTGGCCCGCAGCGTGGACAGCGCATGTCCACGAGCGCGCGGGCGGGTGGCTGTCACGGCTGCGTGACAGCCTTCCGGAGCACATCGGGCGCGGCGCCGATGTGCTGGCAGAACCGCTCGGCGACGAGGTCGCGTGGCGGTTCCTTACGGCCGACAGCCGCCTCCTGCTGGAGGCCGGCTGGCAGGTGCTGCTGCCGGCGTGGTGGGAAGCCGCCAGCCGCAGGAAGCCGCGCCTGCGCGCGAAGATCAGCTCCGGCACGGCTGAGGGCAGCCGCGGGCAGTCGCTGTTCGGCCTGGATGCGCTCGTCGATTTCGACTGGCGCATCTCCATCGGCGACGCCGACCTGACCGAGGCGGAGTTCGCTGACCTCGTAGCGCGCGGGGAACGCCTCGTCCAGTTCCGCGGCAAGTGGATTCCGCTGGACCCTGCGCTGCTGGCGCAGATTCAGCGGGCCATGGCCGGGATGGACAAGTCGCGCGGCTTGTCCTTCCAGGATGTGCTGCAGCTGCACCTGCTGAACGAAGGTGCAGACGGCGATTCGGAGGAAGCGGAAGCGCAGCGTGCCGAGGAAGAAGCGGTCCGCGTCCGGCTGGAGGTCGAACTGAACGAGCACCTCTTGAAGCTGATCGGCCAGCTCGGGCAGCGTAGCCAGTGGCCGAAGCCGGAGGTGCCGGCCGGTCTGCATGCCGAGCTTCGAAGCTACCAGCATGAGGGCTTCGCCTGGCTGGTCTTCCTCCGCCGCTTCGGGCTGGGCGCTTGCCTGGCCGATGACATGGGGCTTGGCAAGACGGTGCAGCTGATCTCCTACCTGCTCCATCTGAAGGAGCAGGAGGAGGAAGCAGCAGCTTCCGGCGCACACGTGGCCCGGCGGCAGACCGAGCCGGCCGGCTGGCCTTCGCTGATCATCTGTCCGACCTCCGTGCTGGGCAACTGGCAGAAGGAGCTGCAGCGCTTCGCGCCTTCCCTGAACGTGATGCTTCACTATGGAAGCCGGCGGCTGGATGCCGGATATTTCTACGGCGCAGCTTCGCAGGCAGATGTTGTGCTTACCTCTTACGCTACCGCTGCACTGGACCAGGAGCTGCTGAAGCAGTTCACTTGGGCAACCGTGTGCCTGGACGAAGCACAGAATATCAAGAACGCCGGAACGAAGCAGTCCGCCGCCGTGCGCAGCTTCCCGGCCTTGCACCGGATCGCCCTGACTGGTACGCCGATTGAGAACAGGCTGTCCGAGCTGTGGTCGATTTACGATTTCATTACACCTGGTTATCTGGGCAGCCCGAAAGGGTTCCAGGACCGGTTCGCAAATGCTATTGAGAAGGAGCGCAATGCCGAGCGGACCGCTGATTTGCAGCGGCTGGTCAAGCCGTTCATGCTGCGCCGCAAGAAGAAGGACCCGGCGATCCAGCTTGATCTCCCGGATAAAAATGAGATGAAGACCTACATTAACCTGACGGCCGAGCAGGCCGCACTCTACGATCAGAACGTGAACAGCCTGCTTGAACGGATGCAGAAGCTGGAGGGCATCGAACGCAAGGGGGCCATTCTCGCCGCCTTGACCAGCCTGAAGCAGCTCTGTGACCATCCGATGCTGCTGACCAAGGAGGCACTGCCTGAGCCGGAAGACGGCAGCGCTCTGGACACCACCTCCTTGATCGAACGCTCCGCCAAGCTGGAACGGCTGCTCGCGATGGTGCGCGAGCTGCGCGAGGAGAACGAGCGCTGCCTGATCTTCACCCAGTATGTGGGCATGGGTAAAATGCTCCAGGCCGTACTTCAGCAGGAGCTTCAGGAACCGGTGCTGTACCTGAACGGCAGCACGCCGAAGAGCACGCGCGACCGCATGATTGAGCGGTTCCAGGCTCCCCCGCTGCCTGCGGGCGAAGCCGCTGCAGATGCAGCCGCCGGAGCACAGCCGTCCGATCAGCCGAATGTATTCATCCTCTCGCTCAAAGCGGGCGGGGTCGGCCTCAACCTGACGGCCGCCAACCATGTGTTCCATTTCGACCGCTGGTGGAATCCGGCGGTGGAGAATCAGGCTACGGACCGTGCCTACCGCATGGGCCAGACCCGGGATGTACAGGTGCATAAGTTCATCTCGCTCGGCACGCTGGAGGAGAAGATTGACGAGATGCTGGAGAGCAAGCAGCAGCTCAGCGACGACGTCATCTCCGGCTCCGAGGGCTGGATCACCGAGCTGTCCACAGACGCGCTGAAGGATCTGTTCACGCTGCGCCGGGAATGGGTGGGATAACCCGCCGCTGTGGATATCCCCCTGCTTCGGTTATCTTTTATCTGCTACAGGTCTGTCATCGGTCTGTTACCAGTCAGCCAGCGTGGCATTACTGGACCTTCACCCTTCGGCCTTCACCATTGCTCGGACATTCTGAAGGTGGCCGCCACATTGTCCTCACCGGCAAGCGAGCTGACCACCAGCGTGACCGGTACTTGCTGAAGATCGTAGGCGAGCCGCTGATTCAGCAGATTCACCGCCACATTCTGGTATGCTCCGGATATGCCGGAGCCGATGCCTTGAGTCAGCACCCGTCCGCCGGTGACTGCTGTACAGGTATAGTTCACCAGCAGCGCTGTTTCAGTGACAGGGATAGCCGTAGTCGGCGTAGGGTAATTCACAAAAGTTCCATTCACGGTCCCCCCGGCTATCACCTTATAGCGGATAGGGGTGGAGGCCAGAATTTCCAGCCCGTCTGGAACGATCTCGGCGGCCACTGCTTCAGGAACGGCGATCGTGGTGCTTCTGCGGAAGCTGATGGCTGCGGTGTCGCTGCTCGTTACGGGGATATTGTTACGAAACTCTGAGGTAATCCGGCTAAGCGCCATGGGCTGCAGGGTAACGGGACTCCAGAGCCCGCTGCTGTCCACAAGGAAGATCCGCACCCGTACCTGCTCCTGGGAATAGGAGATATTGAATTGGAAAAAATTCTGCGTAATATTATACGTTTTGGTCACAACCTCCCGATAGTTCGACTCGAACAACTCCTGCGCGAACAGCGTTGAGGGACTTACATCGTTGTTGTAACCAGTCAAATAGACCGTTCCCTGGGCAATCCCATTGTTTACTACCTTCACTACTGCCTGACTGATGTGTCCTGCTCCCGGGGTAGGGTTCTTTGTTAACATATTGGTTGTCAGTATAGGCATAATTATCACCCTCCGTTAGAGCTGTATTCAATAGGATATGCAGATGAAATTGGAAGTTTCTGGTCTGTTTACAGGCCATGGCAGTTGTCAATTCACAGACACTGTGCTAAAATCAATGTAACTTTTTTAGAACGGAGGGTTGCGTGTGATAGACTATATCCGGATTCGCACTTTGCGCGGCTAATTATTTCCCATAGCGCGAAAGCTCTGCCTTGTGCAGAGGACTCAGGATAAGTCTGTCCATAACACGTAACCCATAGCATACACCTGTTAATCCGCAACCCGTACACTGATTCCCGGAACCGGTACACTGTGCCCAATAAGGCCTGTATCCGCTCCGCCAGAATCTGTGTTTACCGGGAGGATTAGCTCTATATCTTTTTAAGTTGCCGGGGCCCTTGCCCTTGCCGCTTGAACCTTCATGGTGTCTATGGCAAGCATGGCCGTATAGCTGCTCCCGCGCAGCGGGCTATACCAGACTTTATTCTGTTGTTCCTCCAACTACTGTTAGCACAGGCAGACTGCCTGTGCTTTTTTGATGCTCAAATTACATTATGGAGGTTGATCTATATATGGAACCCATACTACAGAAAGCCGTTATCGTCGGCATGCAGCTGCAGAACGACACGAACTTCGCTTATTCGATGGAGGAGCTGCGCAATCTGGCAGCCGCCTGCGAGATTGAGGTCGTGGCTGAGCTTAGCCAGAAATCCAGCCGGGTGAACCCCTCGCATTACATCGGAACCGGCAAAATCCAGGAGCTGGCGCTGCTGATGGAGCAGCATGAAGCACCGATCGTTATTTTCAACGATGAGCTGTCCCCTTCCCAGATCCGCAATCTGGAGTCCGCCCTGGACCGCCAGGTTATTGACCGGACCATTCTGATTCTGAATATCTTCGCCTCGCGGGCGAAGACCAAGGAGGCTCAGCTCCAAGTAGAGGTCGCACAGCTGCAATATATGCTCCCCCGCCTGAGCGGACTGCGCGAATCTCTCGGCAGACAGGGCGGCGGGGCCGGCTTGAAGAACCGGGGAGCTGGGGAAACGAAGCTGGAGCTGGACCGCAGACGGATTGAAGAGCGGATCTCGGCGCTTCAGTTAGAGCTGCAGACGCAGGTCGCAAGACGCCAGATCCAGCGTAAGCAGCGGCATAAGAATGAGGTACCTGTGGTCTGTCTGGTCGGCTACACCAACACCGGCAAGTCCAGCTTAATGAACACACTGGTGGAGACCTATCATCCCGGTTCGGGCAAAGGCGTGCTCGCCAAGGATATGCTGTTCGCGACGCTTGAGACCTCAGTGCGCAGCATTGTGCTGCCCGATCACAAGACCTTCCTGTTAACCGACACCGTAGGCTTCGTCAGCCAGCTGCCTCATCATCTGGTGAAGGCGTTCCGCTCGACCCTGGAGGAGGTAACGGAAGCGGATCTGCTGATTCATGTCGTCGATATTGCCGATCCGCAGCATGAGCAGCATATGGCTGTAACGAATGAGACCCTGAAGGCGTTGGGTGCTGACGGAATCCCTACCCTGTACGCCTACAACAAGGCCGATCTGAGGGAGGAGCCTTACCCGCAGGTGGAGGAGAACTCTGTAACCCTGTCTGCTAAGAAAAACCGCGGAATCGCCGAGCTGGTCACTCTGATCCGCAGCCGTATCTTCACCGACTATGTACAGTGTGAGATCCTGGTCCCCTTCGACCGGGGCAGCATTGTCTCCTACTTCAACGAACATGCCGATGTGCAGTCCGTCAGCTACGAAGAGCAGGGCACACGCCTGAAGCTGGAATGCCGGGCCGCCGATTACGAGCGGTTCAGAGATGACTTTGTAGAGCTGCCACAATAAAATCGCTGAATGTCACAGGAGCTGGTCCCCGCATTACAGGGCCAGCTCCTTGTGTTGTCCATGAGGTTATAGGATCAAATTACCCTGCGGGTGCACGATGCTGGGCAATATTGCTGCACATTTTGCAGGATCTCTACAATGTTACGGGCTGCAGAACATGGGGCCCAACCCTCATCGCAGCAGCACCGATTGTATTCGGATTTCCGCATAATTTGGTCCAAGTGCGGTGCACTGGTCTATTTTATTCGGTTTTTCACATATATTTGGTCATCGGCCGTTGTACCAGCAAATTGTGTTCGGTATTTCGCATACATTCAGCCTTTGAGCGGTGATGTCAGCTACTCTCCCGGAGCGGGCCGCAGGTTAAGTACGAAACCTCCCTTCATACTTTTCATGCTATTCACGCTATTCATGCTGTTCATGCTGTTCACGACTCTTACACCCCGCTCTCCCTTCGCAGCATTCGTTTCATCATTTTCATTCGCTTCATTCACTTCATTCCATTCGTTGACTTTATTCGCTCCCGCCGCCTTCCCTCCTGCAACTCCCTGCACTCTGCCCCCTTCGTGCTCGCTTCCACTGCTAACCCGCAGGCCGCCCTCATCCGTCAGCTCCAGAAGCAGGGCAGAGTTCAATCTCCCTTCCGCCCCAGCCGCCAGAGAGAACACCAGCGCAGCCTGCTGCATAGAGGTGAAGTCCAGCATCCTGCGCGGACCGGCGTAGAGAATCATATCGATATTCATCCGGCCGTCTGCCTTATGAAGTTCCCACACCAATCGGTTGCCTGTATCCGCTTGCCCGCTGAATGCCGCGAACCAGGTTGTCAGGCCAAACTCCGTCCCTGCAATGGTGATAACCGTACCTTCTTCTGTTAATGCGGCTGTAACTCCCTCCAGAGCGCCGCCAACCTCCAGCCGCAGCCGCAGGTCCGAAGCCGCAATCACACCGCCGGTCCGGTCCAGATTCGGATGGGTATCCCCGCCATCCGTTATGAAATCGATCCCGAACAGCACATGGCCTGCTTCCTGCAGCGATTGGAAGCGTGCGGAGCAGTAGTCATAGCCGTCATGCAGGCAGCGGAGCCGGAGATATGAGGGCTGTCCGTTATTATTGGCATAGATCAGCAGCGGCCGTCTTTGGTTCCACAGATCACTATAGGTGAAGGAGCCCATGCTCCACTGCGGAGTCATATAAGTAACCGCCCACCTGCCGTCACGACCCTTACCCTGCTCTTGCCCCCGACCTCGCTCTAGCACCTGGTCCCGCTCCTGACCCTGCCCTTGCTCTTGCTCCCATTCCTGCTCCTGTTCCTGTTCCTGCTCCTGCCCTTGCCCCTGCTCCCTCTCTTGCTCCCGTTCCTGATCACGGTCCTGTTCCCGGTCCTGACCCTGACCATGCTCCTGCTCCCGTTTCTGGCCCCATTTTTGCTCCTGCTCCTGCCCCCGCTCCCGCTTCCGCTCTTTCCCTGCCCCCTGCTCCTGCCCTTTCTCCTCCCCTTCCAAGCGTTGCCTTATCACCTTCGTCTCAGGAACCTTGAAGCCCTTCAGATAGGCAGGGGGACAATGAATACCGCTCATATACCATTCCTCTTCGTAGGGCAGCTCCTCCCATGGGAAGAACATCACGGCTCCTCCTGTCGCCAGTTGCAGAAACGCCTTGCTCTGGTCCTCCAGCAGCACTCCGTAACAGCGGGAATGCGGGCCGGACCACTGGGCCGTGGCGGGGTGATAATACCCGGCCACGGTCCTCCAGGTCAGCTCTAGCAGCTCTCTGGTCCATGCCTTAACCCTGCTGTCCGAGGTCTCGGACTGAAGCTTCGACAGCTCCAGAATGGCAATGTAGGTGTAGACCGGGCTGTTATATTCCTGAAAAGCCCCATGCTTCAGGGTATGAGCATGCAGCCTCCTGAGCCGCTCCAGCCCATAGTCCGCATAATCCTTACGCCCCAACTTCTCCCCGGCAATTCTGGTCACGAACGCGCCAATAATCGCAATATTGGTATAATCCGGTCCGACATTGCGCCGGATAATGGCTTCGCAGGCACACTCTATGGACAAGACGGCTGCTTCCCGCAGAACGTGCGGGAAACGGTGGCCGTGGCGCGAAAGGGCCTGCACCAGTCGGCTGCCGCAGAAGTCCGCCCAATTCCAGTCCGGCGGAGCCATCTGGTCCAGCGGCTCCTCATAGAACCAGGACCAGATGCCGAAGGTATCATGCGCCGGGTCCGTATCCTGCAAGGAGATGACCTGCCGGATAATATCGAATGCCCGCTCTTCATAACAGGCCAGCTCCGTGTCGAGCAGTCCAAGCGCATAGCTGAGCGAGTCTCTGGTGGAGTGGATGAACTCCGCCTGCTTCAGCGTCGTATGATAACCCGGGCTGCTGAACGGGGAGCGCAGCATGCAAATGTCCGAGTCATAGCGGGATTCCAGTCCGGTCACCTTATGAATCAGCCGTTGCCGCTGATCCAGCCCTCCACCCGCAGCTTCTGCGTTATCCTTCACCGTCATCCCCCTGCCTCCCCTTCAACATTTAATGAACCTATCCCCTCGGATTGCTCCTGACGTCGCTGACCCCCTTGACGCTCTGGATGTTCTTCACGCCCTTGGTCCTCTTGTCCTCCCTGACACTTTTCATGTTCTTCATGCCCTTGGTCCTCTTGTCGTCCCTGGCGCTCCTTATGTTCTTCACGCCCCTGGCCCTCTTGTCGCCCCTGGTGCTCCTGACGCTCCTCATGCTCTTGCCTCTCAAGACGATGCTTCATTTCCCCCAGATCCAATGCCTCTGTCAGCAGTTGCATCACCAGCCCTTGCCCATACAGTGCCGAATATCTCTCTATGGTGTTATAGGCCGCTATCGACGGCATGACCGGAGTGCCTCCCGAGACCCCTTGCACCTCACCGTCTTCGCGGATGAGCGGAAGAATCCCCGCAAGTGCCGCCTCCGCGCTCTCCAGATAGGCATCCTCCAGCAGTCCGCTCTTCACCGCCTTCAGGAAGCCGCAGGCAATACCGGCGCTGGCCGAGGTCTCCTCGTAATAATCCGGCTGATCGAGCACTGTATGCCACAAGCCGCCGGCCCCCTGCGCCTGCCGCAGGGCAGAAGCAAGCCTGCGGTAGCGGCTGTACAGCTCCTGTGGAATAGCAGTCAGGCTTCCGGTCCCGGCCACAATCTCCGGGACCGCAAGTGCCACCCAGGCATTGGCCCGGGCCCAGCGGGCTGCCGACATATGGCTGCCTGCCCGGCTGTTCCAGCCATGAAATAGCAGCCCCGTCGCCGGGTCCTGGAGCAGCCGAAGGTGCTGCAAGGTCTGCTGCACGGCGGCGGCAGCAAGCTCCTGGTCGCCGGTCAGACCGACAAGCCGGGCCAGGAACAGCACGGCCATATACACCGTATCGGCCCATACCTGTTCAGGGAATTCCACGGCCTCTGTCACGGTATGCTCCAGCGCGCCTTCCCGGGTCCGGGGGGCAGTATCCAGCATCCATGCGGCAACCTCCTGCGCCCGGCTGAGAAACCACGGGTCCCCGGTCAGCCGGTACAGCTCAGGAAAGACCGCGTAGGGAGCCAGGGAATTGATAACCCGAACCCCTTCGGCCTTCTGCTTATTCCGGTTCACCCAGTGCAGCAGGTAATCCGTCACCTCATCCTGACCAGTCCTTGTGCCATATTCAAGCATAGAGATGACCCCGACACCGGGCACCCAGTCCCAGTGGTTAATATCCATTCCCCAATTCCCTTGATGCCGTTCAAGACGCATATATTCAAAGATCTGGCGCAGCTTCGCCTCCAGTTCCCGCTTCCTGCCCGCTGCCCGTTTTGCCTCTGATTCCTGTTTCGCACTCAAGACGTCTGAAGCCTCCCTGAACCGTAATCGCCCTCTCAAATCTCCGCTTTCACCGGGGAGCTTCCCTGAAACGGAATCTCTCCGAACAACGCCTTAACCGTCAGCTCTACCGTATCTTCATGCAGAGAATACGCATTCACCAGGGTATCTAAGAAGGGAATGTCCTGCAGCAGATACGGCGTAGCGAACGAAATACCGATCGGCCGGACTGTCTCTGCATGCTGCATGGCCCAGATGGCTTTGGCCGCTTCACCCACTGGACGGGCGGTATTCATCATTCCGTGCAGCGGAAGGAAATAGGGGGCGAAGGCGGCATCCCAGCGGACCCCGGACAGCTCCCATTGCCGCAGTGTCGTCAGCGGCTCGAATTCATCCAGAATATCGACCGCAAGTCCTCTAGCCTTAAGCTGCTCCACAAAAAGATTCATCCGCTCATATCTGCGCCCCTCCGTCACCTTGTTCAGCATGATGACCAGCACCCGCCGGACCTCCTGCGGATTCAGCGGCAGCTGGCCGGTGCGGTTGCGGACGAGGGTAATGCAGCGCCCGGCTAGCTCGCGGCTGAACTGTCTGACCTGCTGGTCGAGACCAGGCAGCAGCTTATCGTCCAGCAGCGGCAGCGCCCTACCATCCGCTCCCCCGGCACGGGCAGCATGCACGCCAAGCCGCGCCTTCAGCTCCAGAATCCGCCGGACGCTGGCCTTCAGCCGTTCCCGGCTGACGCGTCCGTCCTCCACCGCCTGCTCCATCACCGCGAAGTACCGCACCCCCGGCCAGAGCAGCACATCCGTACCGCAATTGAAGCAGTCTATGATGCGCTGCGTGTAGTCTCCCCAGGATAAAAATCCGCCCATATCGAGCGCATCTGACAGCACCACTCCATCGAAGCCCAGCCGCTCCCGCAGCAATCCTGTGGTAATCCGCTCCGAGACGGTTGCCGGAATCGGCTTCGATCCAGCGCCGCCTGCCCCGTCTTCGATCCAGGGAAGGGCAATATGTCCGGTCATATAGGACATGACCCCCTGGCTGATCATCTCCCCGGCCACCTGTCCGTAAGTGGCGAACCACTCCTCCTCGGACAGACTATTAATAGTGGTAATGATATGCTGATCCCTGTAATCGACCCCGTCACCGGGAAAATGCTTGGCGCAGGCCGCAAGGCCGTGCTCCTGCATTCCCCGCATGACAGCGGCGGCCAGACGCGCCGCCCGCCCGGCCTCATCGCCGAGACAACGGGTCGTAATAACGGGATTCATCCAGTTCAGCAGCAGGTCGGTGCCCGGGGCCAGCGCCCAGGTGAACCCGGCTGCCCGCCCTTCCAGCGCGGTATATTTGCCGTATTCGTAAGCCAGGTCTTCATCGTCGGCGGCGGCAAGCGCAAGGAGCGGCGGGAAGGCCGTGAGACTTCTCACGGCTGAGCCTGCCCCGAATTCCAGATCACCGGAGAACAGCAGCGGGAACCTGCTGATGCCCTGCAGCATCCCCGCCCAGTCCCGGTAATCCTCCGCTTTGCCTGCGGCCTTCTGAATAACCTCCCCGCCGATGAAGAAGCTGCCCACCGGATACTGCTCCAGATACCTGCGGAGACCCGCTTCATCATCTCCCTTGAACGGCAGTCTGCCTGCATGGTCTTGCATCGTCTGCCCAATCAGCTCGCGGAGGCTCATCGCTTCAAGCGTAGCCTCCACCCACTCCTGTTCTTCCTTGCTTAACGGCTTCTGCATCATTCCTACTCCTCCCGGCAGGTTCTCTTCCAGTTCAGTGTACCGGATCGCGAAGCTGCTCTACATACAGCCAGCTATAATATAAGTTCAATATTCTACAAATTGCCTGCGTGGAATGCCCGGCGGCTGATTAGCCCGTCAGGGCAGGCTGATCTGCAGCGTCTGCCCCCGCTTGTTATTCTCCTTGTTCATCTCCGCATAACGCCAGATATCATTCACAAAAAAGCTGACCGTAAACTCGCCGATCGTCGGCACCGTCCACCGGGGGGTTCCCTGCGCACTGGCATTAGCCGTCAAGGTAATCTCCTCACCCGGCTGAATCACACTGGTATTCGTGTCCGTCCACGAGACCACCCCGCCGTTGACCGAGAAGGCGCCGCCGGTAATCTGTCCGAGTCCGGTCGAGGCATTCAGCGGTGTGGGGCGGACGCCGATGTTCTTCACTTTGGCCCAGAAGATCAGGGAGTCGCCCAGCTGCGGTGTGCTGTGCGCGGAAGGGCTGCCGTCGCTGTTCACAATATGCCAGCCGATATCCGTCACCGTCAGATCCGGTCCCGGTACGGGCAACACAGACTCGTAGCTCTCGTACTCCAGCCCGCTGACCATCACCTTTCCGCCGTTGCCTGCAATCTCGATCCGGTGCAGCCCATATGCTAGGCCTGTCAGCTCGTAGACGATTTTATGATCACCCTCCAGCCCTGCCTGCGGAATGACTATAGTCTCCTTATACTCGCCATCGACGTAGACATCTGCACTGCCCATATCGCTCTTGATATCCGATCTCCAGCGGACACCGATGCCATTGAAGCTGAAGGCAGCCGTTGCATCCTCCTCATAGGTCACATGGGAGACTCCATTGGGCGCAGGGGTGAATCCGGCATAGTCAATGTAAGGATGATCATGTGCGGCCGGATACCAGTGGGAGAGCGGAACATACAGCCCTTCCTCCAGCTTGAAATAATCGAGATTTGCCCCCTTCCCGGCGGAGGTAAAGCTGATCATGTTATAGCCCGGCTGGAGGGTAATCCCATACTGCCGTGCGGTGAGATTCGCGGTCCAGCTTCCCGTAGAAGGCAGGGTTACTGTGGACTGCTTCACGCCGTTCACGAGGATGTTTTTCTTCGATTCCTCATTGGAAGCGTATACAATTGTTAAAGTATAGCTGCCTCCGTTCACGGAATGGAAGCCTTGGATCGTTAAGCCTCCGCTATGCGTCTGCTCCACGACCTTGCCGCCCGAGGCGCTGCTGTTATTGCCGGTCTTCAGCGGCAGGGCAAAGGCGGTAGCTTCGGCCTCGAACTTGGCCGGATCTCCTGCGGCATGCGGTGTAATCGGCATGACCGGTGTAGTCGCTGATACGGCTGTGCTAAGAGGCGATACATTGCCGGAGTCATCCACGGCCTGCACCGTGTAGCTGTAAGTGGTCTGGGGCGCTACGGTATAGTCACTCCAGAAGGTCAGCCGTCCCGGAATATTGATCACCGGAGCCGCTCCGCCGTCACGGTAGACGTTATAGCTGACGACAGCAGCGTTGTCTGTGGAAGCCGTCCAGGTCAGCCGGATTTGCTCATGGCTTACGGCTGCTGCTGATGGACTTCCCGGTGCGGATGGCGCGGCGGTCTCCTGCTCATCCAGAATATACTGGACCGTCTCTCCCGCGTCCAGTGCCACTGTAAGGGTAAGGTAGGGATCTGCCGCAAGCTCCACCCTGGAGTAGGCAGCGGCGTACGTCTCCCCTGGACCGAACCGTTCCCCGGCATACGCTCCGCTGGACGGCATCTTAACCTTCACCTGAATCGTCACCGGCGACGTCTCAAAGTTGACGAAGTTCAGCAGGATTTTATCGGACGAAGCTCCGATGGCTGTAGTGCCCAGCGCTGAGGTATCCACTGCGCGGAAATACGCCTTCAGCCCGGTCAGTTCGGCTCCATTCAGCACCTCGTAGTCCAGCGGACTTCCATGGGTGGCGTAAGCGGCAGCCAGTCTGCGGAACGTCTTCAGCCGGGTCTCCCCGGATTCATTTATATTAGCCGGTACCGCCGCTGTATCCTCATAGCGGTGTGTGTTCCAGTTGATCGCGGAATCGAACAGGCCAAACTCCGTCCCGTCATTGAAGAAGGCGGCATGCTGCATAATATGGTCGGCATACCCGATATTCCCCCGCAGCTCCCGTTCAAAAGCAGAAGCAAACCTGTAAGCATACGTCCCGTATTTCGTATTGTCGGAATGATTGTCGTTGCTGCCGGTCTCGCTCATGGCCATCTCTTTGCCGAAGCCTTCCTCTGAAGCACTATACACCCGCAGATTCTCATACAGGCTTCCGCCCGGCAACGGCTGGACGCCGGTCCCGCCATAGCTGTGTCCGTTGGTCACATCCGACAGCGCTTCAATCGGCGCACGCTGGGCAGCATCCCGTTCCCAGCCGTCAGGGGTGCCGTTATACGGCCAGTAGGCCCAGCCGGGAGCAACAATTTTCAAGTAAGGCTGGCTGTTCGTCTGCCTCTCCTCGTCCATCATTTCATGAAGCGCCAGCACCGCCTTCTGTGCCCAGCCGAACAATCCCGGCTCATTGCCCGTCTCAGCATACTGGTACAGATCCCCGAATTTGCTGACAAAGCCGCTGTAGTAGCTCCTCAGCGCAGAGCTGATCGTCCCTGCCGCCAGCTCGCTGTTAGTCTTCCAGTTGCCGCCGATGATATTAACCATGGGCGCAAGATTGAGGTCGCGCAGCGTCTCCAGGTACTTGCGGCCCTGCGGGTCCCAGCCTGCGCTGGTATCGGACCAGAAGGAGGTACGCATCCAGTTACCGCTGTAGGCAATGCCCAGCCACTTGGCCATCGGGGCCAGATGGCGGATCGCATGCTCGTCGTAGCGGAAGGTCGAGGCAGCTATCGTGCTTCCCAGGTGGACATACCGTCCGTGGATAGGCTCGGCAGCCGGCTCAGTCAATGATTCCAGCCTGAGATAATCCCATTCGAACCACAGATACTTGTCACCGTCATATCCTGGCGACTGCGGATCAGCGTATAACCCGCGGTCCACGGTCAGCTTCAGCTCATTGCTGCCGGTCTTCAGCTGTTCTGAGGGAATGTAGAGTCTATAGGTTTCTTTCCATGTGTTCGTAAGGGGGGTCTCTCCGTCGTTCAGCCCGGTAATCTGAATCAGCCCGCTGAAGCTGCCATTGGTGAATACGGCCAGCTGCGGAATAGCGGTGCTTGCATCCAGTACCTTGAAGCTGAATTCTGTACCATAGAGGGGGACTTCTGTTAGATTGAAGGTAAGCGTCATCGTGCCGTTGCGGTCCAGCTTCATACCGCGGGAGATTGTATTCCAGTTCAGGGGATTGACGGGGAGGGTGATATTCTCACTGTACACATCCTGATACACTGTAAATTCTGCGGAGCTGTTATCCTGCTCGCCCACCTGCCAGAGCAGCGGAGACGGCTGGTAGGTATCCTCTGTGACTGTACTGGCTGCACTGAGTGTACTCTCATGTAACGGTTCAGCCGCAGACCCCGGAGGCGGGAACACCGCAGCGGATTCGCTGTCTTCAATAACCGCCTGTGCAGGCGGCATTTCGGCGGAGCTGATCTGTACTCCGGGCAATGAGGCGGACATCCATACCAGAGCTGCAATGAGCAATTTAACTGTGATTCTCTGAATTCGCATAATAACACCCTCTCTTGATCAGATAGGGGCTCCCCAAAGGCTGGATTAGCGAAAGAGAATACCCGGTACCTGCCGCAGGCGGCCGCTATGGCTGCTTGCGGCAGGGAACCGGGCGTGCTATGGCCTCTACTGCTTATTTGGCGGCCAGAAAAGCGTCGAGCTGACTCTGAATTTCCGTAATCACAGCGTCCAGGCCTGCGGCCTTCAGCTTGCTGTTCATCTCCTTCAGGACCGGCTCAGGGTCCTTTTCCCCGGAGAACAGGGTGTTCTTATACTGCTTCGTGATGTTGATCAGTGCCCCGATCTGTGACTGCACCTTGGTCGAATCGAACACAAACCCGATAACTGGTGAAATATTCGAATTCTTATTCCAGTCCGTATAGAGCTGCACACGCTTCGGATCTTCATCCTTATTCAGGTAGTTCAGCAGCACATTGCCGATCATCCAGGAGGATACGGAGTTGTAGCCGCTGTCCGCAATGAACTCTACAGTATTGTTCTCCAGCTTCTTGTAGTGCTTGCCCTCAATGCCGAAGGTCAGCAGGTTGTAGAGCACCGGATCGGTGTGGATCAGGTTCATGAACATCATCGCCCGCTCGGGGTTCTTCGAGGTTCTGGAGATGGCGAGCATGGAGCCCTGCAGACTCTTGGTGCTGACCTGAACAGGCAGCAGCGTCTTGATGATCATTGGCTTCTCGGCGAGCCGGGTCCAGTCATTGGTGGAGGTCGGATTCATGTTGCCGTAGACGAACCAGGCTTTGCCGCTTTTGACCGCATCCTTCAGCTCGGTCTTGTCTGTAGCTCCGTTCTTGTTGATATAGCCCGCTTCATACCAGCTGCGGATCAGCTTCAGACGCTGCGTCATGGCTGGCGTGTCGTATTCGTTGAACACCTTCATGGTCTTGTAATCAAGCAGGGTCGGGATATCATTGCTGCCGTCCAGATCCTCGCTGTCGGGATACGCGGTGAACCAGTGCAGACTGTCGGTATGGTTCATGAACAGCGGGGAGAGCGCCGGCTCCTTCTCCTTAATCGTCTTCAGCATCGGTTCAATATCCTCCAGCTTCTGGAGGCTGTTCACATCGAAGCCGTATTTATCCACAATCGCCTTGTCAAAAGCGAACCCGACCGACTGCCCCAGCTCCTTCTCGGTTGGAACCGCATACAAATGTCCGTTGACGGTGGCTGCCTGCAGGTATGCGGGATTAATCTGTGCCTTCGTCTCCTTGGCATAGGTGTCCAGCAGCTCCTCCAGCGGCAGATACGCCCCCTTCGCGGCGTTGGTCATGAAGTTCCAGGTATAGACCATATCGAACACCTCGCCGGACTGGATCATCAGGTTGACCTTGTCAGCCGGTTTATCCCAGCTCAGCTGGTTAATCTTGATTGTGGCATTGATTTTGTCCTTCAGATAAGCATTGATCTCCTGCTCCACGGACGCCACGTCCTTATCCGGCCCGCCGGGCAGATACAGGGACAGCTCCACCGGCTCAAGCGCATCCGGCGCTTTGGTCCCGGGCGCTTCCGTTGCTGTAGCTTCCTTCGTTGCTGCCGGAGCTGTGGTACTCTCTCCCGTTTTCTCTGTAGGCGCAGCCGTATTGTTGTTATTGCCGGAGCATCCGGCCAGGGTGAACCCCGCCATAAGCACAAATGACAGCAGCAGACCTGTGACTTTTTTACCTGCCATACTTTTTCCTCCCCTTGATGGAACAAATATATGCTAATCGGTAGGTTCCGAGGTTAGCCTTTGATAGAGCCGAGCGTCAGTCCTTTGATAAAATACCGCTGGAAGAACGGATAGGCCAGCACAATCGGCCCGATGCCGATCAGCGCCATCGCCATACGGATCGTTTCCCCCGGCAATTTGGCCAGCTCGGTGGCCGAGCCTTGAATAAGTGCCCCATTGCGGCTCAGGTAGTCTGCCTGGGAGATCATTTTGTACATGAGATATTGGAGGGAATAGAGGTCTGTGTCGGTAATGAAAATCATGCTGTTAAACCAGTCGTTCCAGTAATGCAGGGTATTGAACAGCCCAATGGTCGCGAAGACCGGCAAAGACAGCGGGAAAACAATCCGGAAGAACGTCCTTAGCTCCCCCGCTCCGTCAATCGTAGAGGCTTCAATCAGCGCAGGCGGCACGCTCATCTGGAAGTACGTCTTCATAATCAGCACATTGAACGGGGACAGCAGCATCGGCACGACCAGCGCCCAGATGGAGTTCTTGAGGTCGAGCACCTGGGTGTAGACCATATACCACGGTACCAGCCCGCCGCCGAACAGCATGGTGAAAAAGATCAGGAAAGCGAACACCCCCCGGTACCGGAAATCCGCCCGCGAAATCGGATACGCATACAGGGAAGAGATGAACACGCTGACCAGCGTTCCAGTGATGGTGACGAAGAAGGAAATGCCGTACGCCCGCAGCACCACGCTGTAATCCTTGAATATATAGGCGTAAGCCTCCAGGCTAAGCTTCTCCGGAATGAATTGATAGCCATTGCGGACGATGTAATCGTAATCGGTAATGGAGATCATGAAGACCAGTACAATCGGCAGCAGGCAGGCCAGGGACAGGATGATAAAAATAATATGGAGAAGAACGTTAGTGAAGCGGGATATTTCGTTATTAGCCACGGATTTCCACTCCTTCTACAGGGTACGTGCGCTGCCAGACTTTTAGCTAGAAAACCGCCTGATCCTTGTCAACCTTACGCACGATCCAGTTCGAGCCGAGGACCAGGAAAAAGCCGACCACCGATTGGTATAATCCGGCCGCTGCGGACATCCCCAGGTTACCCATATTAATCAGCGCGTTATAGACGTAGGTGTCGATGACCAGTGTAGTCGGGTACAGCGCCCCGGAGTTCAGTGTGGTCTGGTAGAACAGCCCGAAGTCGGAGCGGAAGATGCCCCCGATCGCCAGAATCGTTGTAATAATAATGACCGGCCGGATGAGCGGAATCGTGATATGCAGGATCTGCTTCCACTTGCTGGCACCGTCGATCAGGGCCGCTTCATAGTACTCGTTGTCAATGCCGATGATGGCCGCCAGATAGATGACACAGCCATAGCCCACCCCTTTCCAGAGATTGATCAGCGGCAGAATGAACGGCCAGTACTTCGGCTCCGAATACCAGTTCAGCTCATCCAGCCCGAACATGGCGAAGACCCCTTTATTAATGAAACCGTATTCAACATTCAGAAAAGCGAACACCAGATAGCTCACCACCACCATCGACAGGAAGTAGGGGAAGAACATGATGCTCTGATAGAATTTGGCGGCCAGCTTGTTCCTCAGCTCATTCAGGGCAACCGCAATGGATACGGCAAAAACCAGATTGAGCACAATGAACACGAAGTTGTAGAGCACCGTATTGCGCGTGATAATCCAGGCATCCGAGGTGGCGAAGAGGAATTTGAAGTTATCCAGCCCCACCCACGGACTGCCGAGAATCCCGTCCACATAGTTGATATTCTTAAACGCAATCACAATTCCGAACATCGGCAGATAGTTGTTGATCAGCAAAAATACTACGCCCGGCAGCAGCATCAGCAGCAGCACCTTATGCTTCAGCAGATGCTTCAGCCCGTGTCTCTTTTTCGTCTTCATAACCATTGTCTTCCGCCTCCTGTGTTCCTTCAGCAGTCCCTCTCTTCCCTGACTTAAGTGTACCCGCAGGCGGCTCCATGCTAAATAAGTCCATCTATAATAAAAGTTCAAAATCCTACAGAGTTTGGAAGGGCTCACTTCTTCCGGGCAAGTAAGGGCAGCAAGAAATGGCAGTCGCAGAGATCGGACATCACACCTCTCTCGCTCTGACTCTGGCATAAGGTGGCCGCGCGCCCCTTCTCACTCTGCTATGAGGTGGACAGCGCGCCCTTTCTCGCTCTGGCTTGAGGTAAATTAATTGGATAAACGTATTTTAATATGAATATTTTGGATTATTTTCAGGTTTTAGTTGGATAAACGTCATTTAATTTTGCGTATTTCCCCTACTCTGCTATATTTGCTGAATTTTAAGTGCTGTTTCTCCAACTGTTTCCCTACAAGAAGGCTTCTGTCCATGAGTAAGTGGTGAAAATCCAACTGCTTTCCGTACCAGAACCCATTTGCCGGAAGGCAGTGAAGCCGAAGGGACAAAATGCAAAAAAGCGCTCCACGATGACCGCTGTGGAACGCTCTTTTGGCTGAGCTTACAGGACTGGTCTGCCTGCCGGGGTTAAGTCAGTCTGTGGACAGACCATACAGTGCCTGACGAGGAGCCGCCAAGATCAAGCGGAATAGTTAATCCGTCTGCTACATAGAACAGTCCGATCACATCGCCTGCCGTTAATTCAAATTCACCCGTCAAGGTTACCGTTCCGTTGCCCAAAATCGTGCGGAGGGACAACACAAGCGCAACGTTAACATTCAGCAGCGGGAACAATCCGGTTACCAGATTTGTCACTGTCGGGGATGTTCTTTGCACTACAAAAGCCGGATCTATCCCTGCTCCCAACGCAACCGTGATTGCAGCCGTAGTGCTGTAGTTAATGGTCGCCTCAAACGAATATCTGCCGGATACCGGTATAGTATAGTTGCCCGTGGTCTCATTAAATGTCGCACTGTCATAGTAAGGCGAAGTCACAGTCCAGCCGGTAAGCTGAGTACTGGTCGAGACCGAGAACGTCGGCAGGAATGCGGAGAACCCTTCCGTTGCCAAATTCGGGCCGGTTGCCCCGGTCGCACCCGTCACTCCCACGCCCGTTGCTCCAGTCGCCCCGGTCACTCCCACTCCTGTTGCTCCAGTCGCTCCGGTCACTCCTACGCCCGTTGCTCCGGTCGCTCCGGTCACTCCTACGCCCGTTGCCCCGGTCGCCCCGGTCACACCTACTCCCGTTGCTCCGGTCGCTCCGGTCACTCCTACTCCCGTTGCCCCGGTCGCCCCGGTCACTCCCACGCCTGTTGCTCCGGTCGCTCCGGTCACTCCCGTTACTCCCGCGCCCGTTGCTCCTGTCGCGCCAGTCACTCCTACGCCCGTTGCTCCGGTCGCCCCGGTCACTCCCACTCCTGTTGCTCCAGTCGCTCCGGTCACTCCCACTCCTGTTGCTCCAGTCGCTCCGGTCACTCCTACGCCCGTTGCTCCGGTCGCTCCGGTCACTCCCGTTACTCCCGCGCCCGTTGCTCCGGTCGCTCCGGTCACTCCTACGCCCGTTGCACCGGTCGCCCCGGTCACGCCTACGCCCGTTGCTCCGGTCGCTCCGGTCACTCCTACTCCCGTTGCTCCGGTCGCTCCGGTCACGCCTACTCCCGTTGCCCCGGTCTCCCCGGTCACTCCCACGCCCGTTGCACCTGTCGCCCCGGTCACTCCCACGCCCGTTGCTCCGGTCGCTCCGGTCACTCCTACGCCCGTTGCCCCGGTCGCTCCAGTCACTCCTACTCCCGTTGCCCCGGTCGCTCCGGTCACACCTACTCCCGTTGCCCCGGTCGCACCGGTCACACCTACTCCCGTTGCCCCGGTCGCTCCGGTCACTCCCACGCCCGTTGCCCCGGTCGCTCCGGTCACACCTACGCCCGTTGCTCCGGTCGCTCCGGTCACGCCTACGCCCGTTGCTCCGGTCGCTCCTACTCCCGTTGCCCCGGTCGCTCCGGTCACTCCTGCGCCCGTTGCCCCGGTCACCCCCGTCACTCCTGCGCCAGTTGCACCTGTCGGGCCCGTCACGCCGGTCGCACCGGTCGCACCGGTCACTCCTGCCCCGGTCGCTCCAGTCACTCCCGCGCCCGTTGCGCCTGTCGGGCCCGTCACGCCGGTCGCTCCGGTCACTCCTGCCCCGGTCGCTCCAGTCGCCCCCGTTGCACCGGTCACTCCTACTCCCGTTGCCCCGGTCGCTCCAGTCACTCCCGCGCCCGTTGCGCCTGTTGGGCCCGTCACGCCGGTCGCTCCGGTCACTCCTGCCCCGGTCGCTCCAGTCGCCCCCGTCACTCCTGCGCCAGTTACACCTGTCGGGCCCGTCACTCCTACTCCCGTTGCACCCACCGCCCCGGTCGCTCCAGTCGCCCCCGTCACTCCTGCGCCAGTTGCACCTGTCGGGCCCATCACGCCGGTCGCACCGGTCACCCCTGCCCCGGTCGCCCCCGTCACTCCTGCGCCAGTTGCGCCAGTCGGGCCCGTCACACCGGTCGCTCCAGTCGCCCCAGTGGCCCCCGTTACACCAGTATCGCCCAGCAGTTCAGCCGAGACCACCCGGTGGGCGGTGACGAGCTGGCCGGTGCTGCTCTTGCCCCATACGGAGATCTGAACCGGGTCATCCACAGTAGCCGAAGTGACAAACAGAAATTCAAAAGCGTCCAGATCCGCATAATAAGTGTTTGTTATCGCTTCGTTGGCAGCCACATCGAGCGTTTGGCTGACATACAGATTTCTAACGCCCCCCTGCATGTAATAGCCTTGTATCAATACTGTATAAGCTGAAATGCTGCTGCGGTTATCAATTCTGACCGTAACCTGTGTGGTGGGTCTTACCCCTCCTACTGCATTATTTTCCAGTGGTCCTGTGGATAGTAGAGTCATTACCCAGTCTCCTTTAACGACAGATTTGTATTGTCCTGATAGATTCTCCTTTCCTCGCTTAATCTATCTTTTGACTACATAGAAGCTAGCAGCAGAAAGATGGATCAATATAGTAATATTCTGCGATTCCGGCACGGTGTGTGCAGTAGAGCTAGATTCCGGCAGGCATCCCATATAAATAGGAGACAACACAAAGAGAACCTTACTCAGCCGCAATGGCCGGGAAAGGTCCCTGAATATAAGCCTATTCTATTCCCGTCCGCTGCTTGAACGGTTCTGCAGGCTCTCCCCCAATAACGGGGCGCGGGGATCGAACTGCGGATAGATATATTCCTCACGCCGAAAAGAATACCCGGTAGCTGCAATGTCCAGCATCTGATTCAGCCGCTCACTCTCGCTGCCCAGTCCCTGGTCCAGCGGAATGTCCCCCGCGATGATCCGCAGATACAGCTGCATTCTTGGACGGTCGCCTGAATAACGCGGCTCCATGGATACCGTATTCGGATCATACTGGTCCATGATCTGCGGGGAGAGCGGATAGATCGATTCTGCTGCGGTGGGATAGAATTCCCTGAAGTGGTGCAGCCCGCGTGAAGCGCCCGGCTTATCCATAATCCCGTCTGTCACCGGGAGGGCGAGCGCCTGCTGATACAGCATGCCCAGGAACTCCTTCGATTGAAGAAAAGTCCAGACCTTCACCGCAGCCTCCCGGCTCTGCGCCGCACTGTTCACCACCAGCGGAGCGTGGGGGACCATCATCAGGGCCCCGGCCCCGCGCCGTGACAGGTCCGCCGCCGGAGGGAGCGCCACCCCCCAGTCATCCTTAGGCATATACTCCTGCAGCTTGACATAATCTTTGCTGGTAACATACATCATACCGATATTGCCGTCCGCGAACTGCCGGAGCGCGCTGCTCAGCTTCAGCAGAGTCTCCCCCGGGTAGAGACTGCCCTGCTGCTTCATCTCCCGCACCATTCGCAGCCAGGGGGCATACACACTCAGGTCATAACGGCCCGACCGGT
The DNA here is from genome assembly GCF_038000365.1 of Paenibacillus sp. FSL R7-0333. Taxonomy (NCBI): domain Bacteria; kingdom Bacillati; phylum Bacillota; class Bacilli; order Caryophanales; family Paenibacillaceae; genus Paenibacillus; species Paenibacillus sp. FSL R7-0333. Next base: position 7,706,418 of record NZ_JBBOBZ010000001.1, on the reverse strand, counting down.
AATCATAAAGATAATAACCGCTGTAGGTATTCGATAGCTCCAGTCCGGCCTGGAGACTGGCCCGGCTATCCCCGCCGGGCAACGCGAAGCCGTATTTGTTCACCGGCGCTCCGGCCTGGCTGATCTGCAGGGCCGCCTGCTCCAGTGCGGCAAAGGTAAGCGGAGGCTGCTCCGGGTCAAGTCCGGCGGTCCGGAACAATTGCTTATTGTAGATCAGACGCACGGTATCAATACTGGAGGGCATGAAGTAGATTCCGCCCTTGAACAACGGGCCGGATGCGTACTTCCTGGCCCATACCGGAAAACGCAACAGCCATCCGGCATCCAGATCAGCAGACAGATTAGCAAGATACCCCTTGTTGACGTAAGTGGCCAGCCAGGCGTTATCGACACTGAACACATCCGGCCCCTGCCCGGAGGTCATCAGCATATTTAAGGTATCGTCGTAGGCGTCTGTAGCAAGGTTCATCACTACGATCTCAATCTGATCGGGATTCGTTTTATTATAATGGCTGATGGCATTCTTCACTTCCAGGTTCTCCGTCCAGTCAGACAGGGCGACCCTCACCCGGGTGGTCTGCGCCGCCGGTAGGGCCTTCTCGCCTGGAGTGAGGTCCGGCAGCAGCGGGCGGTCATAGACAAAAGTGTAGATAGCCAGCCCGCACCCTAAGATGGCGATAAGATAGAACAGTAACCTTTTCACACCGCACCTCCTGCGTTGACATCCTGACTTCACGCGTTTTACAATGTATACCAGTTATTGACTTACTGAAGGAGGACTCCGATGAAGAAATATTACGATTCGTTGTCGAAGGCTCTCTTCCTGTATAACTTCAGCATCCGCAGCCGTCTGATCCTCTACTTTCTCTTCCTCGTTCTTCTCCCGACCACGATCATCTCGGTCACCATCTATAACAAATCCGCCGGGATCATTACCCGGAATATGAATACATCGATTGAGAATAACTTCAATCTGGTTCAGGATAATCTGGCCCGGCGGTTCGAAGCCGCCAATCAATCCATGACTGCGTTGTACCTGAATTCTGAATTCGCGGACCTCATCTCCTCCAACCGGCCCGCAGACAGCACCGGAATCATTAATGAGCTGGCCGCCCTTAGCAAAATCCTTGAGGATTTCCCCGCGAACGGGACCTCCGGCAACAGCTTCGTCCCTATGCTCTATATGCTGAACCGGCCGGAATATACCCAATATAACTTCTCACGGCGTGTATTCAATATCGATCTTATTACCTTGAAGCCCTGGTATTTAAGCATTCCGGCCAAAGCCGATTTTGCCGTGGTGGGCCTTAGCTCACTGGATTCCAGATTCACCCTCAAATTCGCGAAGCGCCTGTTCGGTATCCGGCATGCACAGCTGCCCTATGTCGGACTTCTCACCCTTGATATCCCGGTAGCCGAATTCGGCACGCTGCTGGAGCATTATAAGCCTACCCCCGGCAGCAAGGTCTATATCGCAGACAGGGCCGGAACGATCGCCATCAGCCCCGAGCCGTCACTCATCGGCCAGAATATCGCCGCTCAGGATTATTACAGCAAGCTTAGCTTGACTATAGGCCCTGCTGACAGTACCAGCAACCCTCTCTCTTCAGACCACTCATCCGCTCTGCATTCCTTCCGCCACTCTATCGGCAGCGAGGAGATGCTCGTCTCGTACAAGACGCTGGAGAATACCGGCTGGACCATCCTGTCCTTCTCGCCTGTCCGTGAGCTGAATGGGGAGCTGGTCTCCTTCCGCCGGGTGATGTATGTCGTAATTGGCATTTGCATGCTCATCTCCTTTCTGATGGCCCTGCTGCTCTCCGAGAATATCTCCGCTCCGATCCGCAAGTTCATCCAGTCAATGTCGCATGCCGAGAGCGGGAACTTCAATATCCCCATCCGTTACCGGCGCAAGGACGAATTCTCCTATTTATTTAACCGCTACAACAAGCTGCTCCAGCAGATTAAGGCGCTGATCGACAAGCTCTACGTCACCGAGCTGCGCAAAAAGGAAGCCGAGCTGCAAATGCTCCAGGCCCAGATCAATCCGCATTTTCTCTACAATACCCTGGACTCCATTAACTGGATTGCCATTAACCACGATATTCCTGAGATCAGCAGCATGGTCACCTCACTCTCGGATTTCTTCCGGTACAGCCTGAGCAAGGGCCGCAATATCATCCCGCTCCGCGATGAGCTGCGGCAGGTCGAGAGCTATCTGCAGATTCAGCAGTTCCGCTTCCAGGACCGGCTTCACTATGAGCTGGAGGAGACGGACCGGGCGCTGGCAGAGGAATGTCTGGTGGTGAAGCTCAGTCTCCAGCCGCTGGTGGAGAATGCCCTGATTCACGGCATTCAGCAGCGGCGGGGCACAGGCACGATCCGTATCCGGGTAGAGCAGACGCAGGAGCTGCTTAGCATCTCCGTGTTCGACGATGGAATAGGCGCCGATCCCGCACGGCTGAACCAGCTGCTGGCAGACCCGCAGCCGGGCAGCCAGTCTTACGGCATCCGCAATGTGCATATGCGGATCCGGCAGTTTTTTGGAGAGTCCTACGGCATCCGTTATTACGACAATACCGAAGACGGCTGCGGTCTGCTGGCTGTCATCCGGTTCCCGGTGGTCACTACTTGGAATGAGGTGAATGAAGATGTTAACGATGATCATAGCGGATGACGAGCCGTTTATCCGCAGCAGTCTGATCCGTGTGTTTGATTGGCAGGAAGAGTTCGGGATTGAGATTATCGGGGAAGCCTCAGACGGGCTGGAGGCCTACGAATTATGCCTGAAGCTCAGGCCGGACATCCTGTTCACCGACATTATGATGCCGCTAATGGGGGGGCTGGAGGTAGCAGAGAAGCTGCGGGAGGCAGGCTGCAGGGCCCGGATTATTATTATCAGCGGCGCCCAGGACTTCTCCTACGCCCGGGAGGCGCTGAAGGTGAACGCCGAGGGATATATTCTGAAGCCTGTCAAGCTGCCCGAGATCCGCAGTGTCTTCCGCCAGGCGGTGGCCAAGCTGACAGAGGAACACGAGCAGCAGCTGGATCTGGAGCAGCTTAAGCAGCAGCTTCAAGACAGTATGCCGCTGCTGCGGGAGAAATTCCTCCAGAATCTGATTGCCGGCCTCTACCGCAGGGAGGAGGAGATCTGGCAGAAGATACAGTATTTCGACCTGCCCTTCCAGCAGGGGACGCTTCTCAGCGTCTGTGTACTCCAGCTGGATGAATACCGGAGCGCGGTGGATAAATACTCAGAGGAGCATAAGCAGCTGCTCTACTTTTCCATCCAGAATATCATTCAGGAGAGCCTGGACAGCCACCCCTGCGCCATCAGCTTCGTAGCCAGCGAGAACGAATTCATTATGGTGATCTGCACCCCGCAGACACCTCCGTCCCCCTCCATCTCCGGGACCTGCGAACAAATCATCGCTAATATTCAGAAGTATCTGCGGCTGGATGCCTCCGTCGGCATCGGGCGGGCTTGTCCGCTGGCGGGCCAGCTTGAGGATTCCTATAAGGATGCGCTGGCCGCGCTGGTGTACAAATTCTATACCGGGCCTGCCTCCGTCCTCTACATTAACGATATCCAGCCCGACACGGAGAAGCTGCAGAGTACCTTTATCTATAAACTCCAGGCCCGGCTGATGAATGAATTGAAGGCAGGACATACGGACACCGTCACCCGGCTGCTGGAGCAGCTGTTCGACGGACTGGCCGGGCCCAAGCATAGAATTGAATATGTGCAGAGTATCTGCGCAGAGATGATTTTCACCTCCGCCAGAGCCCTATATGAGATAGATGAGGATATCGGGCAGGTGCTAAGCGACCGGATTAGCATCATGGATAAGCTGTACCAGCAGACCACGATCACCGGCCTTAAGGCGTATATGCTGTCGCTCCTGCATGACTTAAGCGCTTATGTAGCAGGCAAGAACACCTCCAGGAACAGCCGGATCGTCAGCAGCATCTGCACCATCGTTCAGGAGGGATACGCCTCGGAGCTGTCCGTGTCCAGGATTGCCGAGGAGGTGTTTCTGACACCTAACTACATCAGCCTGCTGTTCAAGAAGGAGACTGGAAGAACCATTACCGACTATATCACTCAGATCCGCATAGGCAAGGCGAAGGAGCTTCTGCTGACCACGGACCTGAAGGTCATGGAGATCTCAGAGCGGGTCGGCTATGAGAATCCCCATTATTTCAGTACTGTTTTCAAAAAAACCACCGGCCTGCACCCGCTCAAGTTCCGTTCGGCCAAGGATTAGACCGCTGCCGCTCTAGCGGACAATATAGGATTTCGTACCTATTCTGGAGAAGATGGCCGTTTTTGCATTCACTTTGGCGGAGACCGGCGGGCTCAGTCGTGAGTTGCCAAGAGAAGCAATATAGGCAAAATCCGGGTGAAGCCCCTCATCCGCCAGATAGGCAGAGGTCCGGCTGCCCGGCACCCGCTCCCTGTTAAGCGAGGTTATCATCTGAGTGGCATTCTTAATCCCAAGCCCGTGTCCGTAGTAACTGTCTCTGGACAACATAATCGCGTTCTCCCCCTGCCATTCCGGCTTAGCCGGATCATGGTCGGGATTCTTGAAATAGACCACATCGCCCGGCTGCAGCTCATTCCTGTTGAACGTGGTAATCAGCTTCAGATTGCTGTCATAGTTCCAGTCCCACAGGTACAGGCCGGTGAAATTACGGTTGAAGGCCGCCTCTCCGATCATGTTGATGGTCGCTCTATAGAGAATCATCACCATCGCCATAGCACATTCAAAGGCATACAGCTGTCCATTCACAAAAATATCATTAATCGCCGCCGAAGGAGTGACATTTGAATTCAGCTCAAATCCACCGCCTCCTGTACGGGTCCAGTACCTCGGATTGCAGCGGGAATTCTCGAAGGTCGAGAAATCTGTCCCCCCTACATTCATTGCCCGGGCTGCCGCAATAATCTCCCCCCGCATTCTGCTCTCAAATGCCGGATCTGCCGGAGCCGCGTATCCATACCCCATTCTGCTTCCCCCTTTCGTCTTCTTGCCATGAAATATAGGTTATTGTACGTGTCGGGCCTCCTATTGGTGCGTAAACAGCCCCCCGTAATCTATCCACGGAGAGCTGCCGGTCAGAAACACCTATTATTCTAACGTGACATGAGGATTCAAAGTAATTTCAAAGGCGCGGCCCCAAATATAATCGGGATCATCGTATGGAAGGACTGCACTGGCGTATTCGGAGAAGACCCAACTGCCCCCGTTAATCTGCCGGATACTGCACGCCGGTTCAGCACTGCCGATCCGGAAGGCTCCCGTCCCGGCAAGCGTGGCTGTGTGTGTCTGCATCCGCTCTCTTAGCAAGGCCTTAAGATGAACGTAGTCCTCGGGGCTATTGAACAACAACATATTCTGATCTGTAAACGTTGCAACATTCTCATAGAGCGAATGGGCTCTGGAGTACGTCCGGATTTCGCCAATCGCCAGCCTTTTGTAGAAGTAATCCTTCAGGAAGCGCTTGAACAGCAGCGAGCCGTGAGCGTTAACCGCAAGATCCAGCGCCGCCACATCGGTCTCTGTAACGATATAAGCATACCGGGCCTGGGCCATGCCCAGTGCGAGGCCGATTTTGTTCCCCGGCGTATTCCAGCCGCTATATCCTAATAGCGCGCCAGTATGCCTGCTGTCCAGTAGAGCCTCAGTTATACTTGCATCTGCTGCACCTGCGCCGACACAGTCAATCACTACCGAAGGGACGAGGCGGGAATCGTTATCTTCGATACGGTTAACCGCAGCCAGCACCTGATCCACTGCAGTAATCGCAATAATCTCCACCTCACGGGCATCGCCTACCGCCTCACCCCCTACAATATCCAGATGGCGCAGGATGTTCTGATGCACATCCATATATTCATACGGACTCGTAAGGGTAGAGCCATGCGGTCCGAAATATTCAACGGTATACCTGGTTGTGGCCCCGTTCCGGTAGAGCTGATTCGCCATCCGCGCCAGTAAGGACTGTCCCAGTCCGTCTGCATCCGGGAGGATGACGGCCCGGTCCGGATTTTGACCCTGGGTCCCGCCCAACCATTCATTAATGCCTGCTTCCATATAGTGAATCTCGTTAATCTGCACGCCCTGGGTATTGGCATCATCCACACCGACTGCAAGGAAATCAATAGAGCCTTCCTGCGCCAGCACCTCCAGAATATAGCGGTTCGTCTTGAACTTATGCGCTCTGGTATTGTAATACTGCTCTTTATCAAAAGTAGCCGTACTGCCATAGTCGCCAGTCGGTGACAGGTTATATCCACTGAGAATATCTTCGAACTGCGTGAAGCTCCTGCGCGGCTGAAGCATGAAGTTGCGGGACTCCGTATAGGCCGCGAGGTCCAGCCCTTCCGCAAAAGAGGTGGTGGCCAGCCTCATAATCGTATCCATTACATACACCGGCTTGTCCGGGTAAGCTTGCTTCACTTCACGGATGACATCCAGCAAGTCTGTAATTGCAGCATCGTAAGCCGGATAAGCACCTCCTGCATCCGTACGCAGGCGACGGCTGCCAATCAGCCCCCCGTAGGCAAGCATGTCCGCCGAGAGAATAAAACCGTCCACGGACGCCGCATGATCCAGAATCCATTGCCGGATCTTGGCGGTATCTCCGTAGGCCGGTGAGGAGGTGGTCAGCAGGGTTGTGCCTGATGCTGTCTTTTGCGAATCCAGGCGATTCTTAAGATCCGTTACATCCGGTGTGATCACATCAATGCCCGCCGATCTCCCCTGCACAATCACATCATCCAAATTAACAGGCCGATCATCCAATGGTACATATAGCACTTTCTTCATTGATGTCACGCTCCCTCTAGTTAGCAGATAGGCTCAGAACAGATGCCTTCACTATATAAGGTGATTTACACAGATGGATTACAACCAGAACTTAAAAAATAATAAAAAATATAAAAAGCCTACCCAGTTGAAAGGCAGACTCTATATATTAATTCAGTATTATTCAGAAAAATTAATATACACGGAGGCATTATAAGCCGTTTTATTCCAAGTAACCTGTGCGCCAAGTGCTTCAGAGATAAATCTTAAATTCACAAAAAATATATTGCTATCAGGTTCTAGAGAAGGAGCCTGAGTTAATACCACTTTATTTCCGTTTACAACCCCCTCAAATGAATTATTTGTTAACTGAATGATAATATCATCTTTGGTCGCAGTAACTGTTTTGGTCGCGTTATTCCATTCTACTGTCATTCCATAAGCCTCGAATATAGGCCGCATAGGAACAAGCGTTGTCCCAAGAGTTGTAACATTAGCGTAGATATCCAATTTTTCATTATTAATAAAAATACTTGGATGTTCTCTGGAAGATTTGACACTAGCTACACTACCAGAGGGAGCTGCTGAAGCAAATATACTATTCACTCCAATGCTCATTGAGATCACTGCGACACTGAGAATTACGCTCACTATTTTTCTCATAAAAACCTCCACTTAATCATATACGATGCAAGAGTATTCTTTATCCAATTGTGCTCATTTATAGATTAGAATAATAAAAATGAATCTAAAAGGAGAGTCATTATGGCATTAGAATTCAAGGTCAATGAACAGCTGCTGCCTGAGCAAATGGCTGAGGTGTTTAGATTATCGGGGCTTAAGCGGCCTTATAACGATTTAGACCGTATGGAGAAAATGATTGATCAGGCCGATATCATCATTAGCTGCTGGGACGGTGAGCGTGTAGTAGGCTTAGCACGGGCCATCACAGACTATTGTTACTGCTGTTACCTCTCAGACTTGGCTGTCATCAAAGAGTATCAGAAGCAAAATATAGGCAAAGACCTGGTAGAACTCCTTCAGCAGACCTTGGGAGATCAAGTAGCCATCGTACTCTTGTCTTCTGAGGAAGCTTTAACGTTCTATCCTCAAATCGGCTTTGAAGCGGCTACCAATGCGTTTCGGATCGCCCGAAAACATTAGCTACTCTTTGGACCCAGCAGCCTCCTGGAACCATAGATTTACCTGCGCGGTCTCCTCGGTCAGAAGATCCAGGTAGATGGAGGTACGGTAGTCGGTCTCCTTGAGGCTCCTGCCTGTAATCTCGGTGATCCGGTTCAGGCGGTACATTAAGGTATTGGTATGAATATGCAGAAAAGCGGCCGATTCCTTCAAATTCCCGTCCAGCGACAAATATACGGCGAGGGTTTTCAGGAGATCGCTCTTATGCTCACGGTCATGCTCCTTCAGCGGATAGAGCAGCAAGCTCCGGCGGGGGCGGCTCCGTTTCTGTTCCAGAATCGCCGGAAGGTACGCCCAGAACCCGATCTCTTCATAGAGCAGCAGCTCACGGGTATGATAAGGCAGCAGCTTCTTCAACTCCAGAATCTGCAGCGCTTCGCGGTACGCTTCAGCAGCTGAGGTATATTCGCGGTATTCAGGACTGCAGCCTGCTGTAAGCTTGCCGCCTTCGCTCTGGCCCAGCTCCCCTAGCAGCTTGTGCAGGAACGAAGACAGCCGCCCCGTCCCTTCCACCGGAAACATAAAGGAGAAAAGAATAATCAGCCGGTTCTGCTCGGCGGTCTGGAACAGCAGCCGCTGCCCGGTAAAGGTGTCCATTACCCGGCGAAAACGCTGCAGAAAATGCTCATCTACCGGCCTGCTGCTCTCCAGCACCCCAATGTAATAGTTCTCCGGCAGCAGCACCGATCCGGCCTCCGCTTCCTGGCGGATATGCGCTTCGCTGTCATAATGCGAGGTCAGCAGCTTCCAGAAGAAATCCTCCATGGCCTTCTCCTGCTTCGTCTTCCATCCGCGCTGCTTCAGCAGATACCGCCCGGCAGTCCCGGCAGCCTTCTCCACAAGTTCCTCCGCCTGCCCTGCGGCGAGATTCCCCCGGTCCACCACCCAGATATAGCCCAGAATCCCCTGCTGGTGCTTGATGCACATGGCCAGCCGCGGGCCAAGCCCGACCTCCATTACCGCAGGGATGCGAATCGGATGCGTGCTGCTCTCCAGCTCATGCATGACGCCTTTTTTGCGCAAGCCGATGATGACGGTGCTCGGCACCTTTTTGCCAATGATGGTCGAGATCCGTGCCGGATCGCTCTCCGTCTGATGCGAGCTGTAGCCGATCACATGATGGTTGCTGTCCTCAATCGTAACCTGGGACTGGAGCGATTCGCTGAGCGTATCCGCCAGGGATTCCATACTGTCAAAAAAACGGTCAAATGATGGCTCTGATTGTGCCAATGTTCCCACCTCAACCTGAAGAATAGCAGAATAAGTGATTACATTATAGTACGCTGCCTGGCGGTTGCCTATAGGAATAAAACAGATTTCAGTAGAAAACCTGACATATCATGAAGAATTTGCGTCAAAAGCAAACTGGTGCGGTGCAAAACCTCACATGAATGAAGTATCCGGCATACCTGCATTCGCGCCAGCATTTCGCGTCCATCTAGCCCGCATGCCTTCCGCTGACCGATTGTATCCGGTTTTTCGCATACATTCGGCCCGCATGCCTCCCGCAGACCAATTGTATTCGGTTTTTCGCATACATCCGGCCCGCTCACCCTCGACGTGCCCGTTGTAATCGGTTTTTCGATTACATCCAGCCCACACGCCTCCAGCTGACCAATTGTAATCGGTTTTTCGATTACATCCGGCCCGCTCACCCTCGACATGCCCATTGTGATCGGTTTTTCGATTACATCCGGCCCACTCACCCTCGACGTGCCCATTGTGATCGGTTTTTCGATTACATCCGGCCCGCTCACCACAAAAAAGCCCGGCGATCTCTCACCGGACTGTAATAGGCGTAGACGTACTCTTTCCTGCGTACTTTTCTATCCCCTGTTTTTTTCTATTGCGATCCCCCTCTAGCCGACTTCTCTCTGTATAGATTAGATCAGCGTGAACTCCTGCTCTACAGCAGCTTCAACCGTGAAGTACTCTTCTCCAAGCGCCTCGGCTACGGCCTGGCAGGTGATTTTGCCGTTGGCTACGTTGACGCCGCTCTTCAGACCTGCATTATCTTCAATGGCCTGGAATACGCCTTTGTTGGCAATTTGCAGGGCGTACGGAACGGTGACGTTGGTTAGAGCGATGGTCGAGGTTTTGGCGACTGCGCCCGGCATATTGGCTACGGAATAGTGCAGAACCCCATGCTTCTCAAAGACAGGGTTATCATGCGTGGTCACCCGGTCAATCGTCTCCACAATCCCGCCCTGGTCAATCGCCACATCTACAATGAAGGAACCTGGCTTCATGGTCTGCACCATCGCTTCCGTTACCAGCTTAGGCGCCTTCGCTCCCGGAATAAGCACTGCCCCTACCAACAGGTCTGCTTCGGCAACAGCCTTGGCGATGTTGTACGGATTGGAGATCAGGGTGCTGATCTGTGCGCCGAAAATATCGTCAAGCTGGCGGAGCCGGTCTGCGCTCAGGTCGATAATGGTCACCTCAGCGCCGAGGCCGATGGCCATCTTAGCCGCGTTGGTGCCGACGACACCTCCGCCGATGATGCTGACCTTGCCGCGGCTTACGCCGGGAACACCGGAGAGCAGGATGCCCTGTCCGCCGTAGTTCTTTTGCAGGAATTGTGCGCCCAGTTGTACAGCCATCCGTCCTGCTACCTCGCTCATGGGTGTGAGCAGCGGCAACGTACGTCCATCCACTACCGTCTCGTAGCCGATGGCGAATACGCCTTTGTCCTTAAGGGCGGCAGCCAGAGCTGGCTCTGGAGCCAGATGCAGATAAGTGAAGAGGATAAGCCCTGGACGGAAGTAACCGTATTCGCTGGCCAGCGGCTCTTTTACCTTCATTACCATTTCAGCGGTGGCCCACACTGCGGCGGCTTCTGCCACCAATTCAGCACCGGCTGCGGCATACTCTTCATTCTGGAATCCGCTGCCTACACCCGCTCCTGCTTCCACCAGCACCTTGTGGCCCTCTGCGGTCAGGCTGACAACACCCGCCGGGGTGATCGCTACCCGGTTTTCGTTGTTTTTGATCTCTTTCGGTACGCCAATAATCATCTTTCATCGCTCCTGTCAGTTAGGGTTCTCTTATGTGAAGAATCATAACATACAGGCCGGAGCTGCATTTTGGGTAAAAAGAAAAACATGATCTGACATGATTGTGTTTTTACACAATGGACTTGAAACGCCGCACCAGCTGCTCCCGGAATAGAACGTTTCCCTGCACTATTGCCGCCCTAGCCCTAATCCGGGGAGATATTATAAAGTTATGTTCCATATTCTCCTGTTTTTTGTTCCTTCTGACGCTTCCGGCCATCTGCTATTCTTGAATTGCAAGCTTATACAGTACACACACAGGGAGGTTGTCGCTTTTGAACAAGAGCCGTGTTATTGCCGGAATCACTTCGCTCGTTCTGATCATGGGTCTGGCCGCAGGCTGCGGGAACAGCAGCAATTCATCTTCAGCGGACAATGGAAGCTCTGCCACAGGTAAGAATACACCGGTAACGCTCAAAATGTGGGGCGGTGTCCCCCCGGAATCCGGTCCGCAGCAGGTGGTGGACAACTGGAACAAGGAGCACCCCGATATTCAAGTGGAATATGTACGCTATGTCAATGACGACGACGGCAATCTGAAGCTGGATACGGCGATGATTACCGGCCAGGATGTGGATTTGTTCGTGAACTATACAATCTCCCATGCCGCCAAGCGGGTGGAATCGGGACTGGCCCTGGACCTCAGCGGCTTCACCGATTACAACATTGAAGAGAAGATGGGCGCGGACACTGCGAGCTGGAAGATTGACGGCAAGTTCTACGGCGTTCCGACAACCAAGAGCCCGTTCTTCATCGCCCTGAACAAAGACGCCCTCGATAAGGCAGGCCTGCCGGTTCCGAAGGAATGGACCTGGAATGAGCTGCGCGAGTATGCGAAGAAGCTGAAGAGCGGCAATTCGTACGGTTTTATTCAAAATATGGAGCCCTTCGTGGACCCCATCGACTCCGTGCTGTCCCAGGAGGGCTACACTAAGCCGGACGGCACCTCCAATCTCGATCATCCGCTGGTCAGACAATGGCTGGAGACGCTGAACGGGATGATGCAGGACGATAAGACCACACCGCCGCTTGGCGAGCAGTTGACTTCCAAGATGCCGGTGGAGCAGGTGTTCCTCAGCGGAGAGGTGCCGATGCTCAATATCGGGGCGTGGCTGCTGCGCAGCTCGAATAACTTCACCGACTTCCCGCGTGATTTCAAAATCGCTTTCGCTCCGGTACCCCGACTTGCTGAATCCGCCAGTGATTACGTGACCCGCGGGGGCCTCGGCGATTACATCTCCATTAACGCCAAGTCCAAGAAGCAGGAAGCGGCCTGGGAGTTCCTGAAGTGGTATTCCGATGGCGGCATGTCCCCCATGGCAGCGGGTGGAAGACTCCCGGCCTCCAAGGATGCCAAGCAGGAGGATGCGCTCAAGAGCCTCATCGGCGACAAAAGTGACTCCTACGATCTGGACTCCCTGATGTACGTCATGTTCGACAATAAGACGCCAACCTATGTCCGCAGCCTGCCGCAAGAGGTAATGGACCTGCGTTCACAGGAGTACGAGAAGTATTTCCTCGGCTCACAGTCGCTTGACCAGACCGTGCAGGCCATGGCAGCCCGGCATAATGAGTATTTGAAGCAGAAGAAGTAGCGGCTTGGGTGGAGACAGCGGAGATAGCGAAGAAATAGAGAAGTATCGTGCATCATACAGGAGGCTTGCCATGGGAATCATGGCGCCTCTCTTTCTTTTGTCTTGCCCTATCAGGAACAGGCTAAGCCTTGAATGAACGCGCAAGCTCCAGCCGTGTTCTTGCGGACTGGAATGCACTTATTAGGGCAAATTCGGCTATTCTGGAGGCTACACGGACTCAGATGCGCTTAATTACAATTTCCCTCTTCATTTCCGGCTACCTGAAGTGATATAAAGGCTTCTGAGTCCACCTGCAAGCATGAAGTTGACTTTTTCGCCAAATAGGAGCCTGTGAGTCCGTCGGTCCACAGTAGGAGGAATAGTAGCGGCGGGCACAATGATTGGGGCCAGGAAATACCCCTCCATACTCCAAAAGCTCCCTTGACAAGACGGGGCGGATAACCATCCGCTCCGTCTTTCTTGTCCCGCTGTCAAGCAGCCCGGATAGAACAAAACTATGCATTTCCGCCATCCTCCCCTGTCCGCTGGAACAAATCCATGCAATTTGAAATATCGCCAATCCGGCGGAGGGAGTATGCTATAATCTAGCATATCAACCGGCTTGGAGGTGCTTCCCTGTGTCACAGCTGCTGCGTATGCTGGTTCCCCAGAAGTTGAAATACCGCCTGTTCACCGCCTTTGTCTGTCTGATTCTGCTGCCGTTCGGCGCGCTGAATATCTATAACTATCAGCGCATTGAGACGCTGGTCCAGAAGAAAATCAGCCAGCAGAGCCACTATCAGCTGGAGCAGATGTACCGCACGTTGGAGGACCAGATCAGCATCGCCTTCAAAACGCTGCTGTTCCTGAAGCAGGATGACACTGTGAAGTCCGTGCTGCTCCATCCCGGACAGCGTAATGAGCTGGAAAATAAGCGGCTGATGGAGAATATTTTCAAGAACCTGAACAATAGCTTCTTCCTGTATAACCCTTCGGTCTACTTCATGATTCTGGACTTGTCTGAAAGCGCATACACCTCATATCCGCCCAAGGATTCTCTGGTCTATTCGAATCTACGGGGAAATCCCGGGTTCGACCGGGGGCAGATGAATAACAGCTCCTATCACTGGGTGCCTAATGATGCCAACTACGTTCTGCGTGATGTCTCTACCAGCGCCTATCTTCTATCCTTATACGCGTATCTGGAGGATGCCCGGAACCAGCCGTATGGCATGGCCCGGATCAGCATTGATTATACGTACTGGCTGCGCTCCATCCACAAGCAGTCCGATCTGGAGCAGCAGTATTTCCTGATCACCCGCTCGGGCGAGGATATCTCCCAATCGGTTCCGGGCAGCCAGCTATCTGAGAAGGTGAAGGCGGGCTTCGCCGGGCAGCCGGGACAGCAATATTTTATCGACAAGGACTCGAACGCCCTGATTAATTATATCTATGTGGAGTCGCTGGACTGGTATATCGTCAACCGGATTCCGCTGTCTGTGCTGTTCGTGGAGATCGAGGGGCTGAAGCAGCAGTACTTCCTTACGTTCCTGGTGCTGACGAGCATCTTCCTGATGATGACCTTCGTGATTGCTACGACCATTACGCGGCCCTTGTCCCATCTGCAGAACAAGATGAAGGCGGCGGTGCAGAAAAGCCTGAAGATCCGCCTGCCGGAGCACAAATTCAGCGGCGAGATCCTTGAGCTGACCCGGACCTTCAATACAATGCTTGACGACACCCACCTGCTGATCCAGAAGCTGAAGGCGGAGGAGCGCCAGAAGGAGGCGGTGCATTTTCAGATGCTGCTGGCCCAGACGAATCCCCACTTCCTGCTGAACACGCTGAATACGATCAAATGGATCGCCATCCGTGAGCATAACGAGGATATTACGAACATGACTCTGTCGCTCGGCAAGCTGCTGGAGGCCAGTCTGAACACCGATAAGGATCTGATCCATCTAAAAGATGAAATCGAGCTGGTTGAGGCCTATGTCCATATTCAGCAGGTCCGGTACGCGCACAAATTCGACTGTACGTTCACGTATGACGAGGACATTCTGTATGCCCTGGTGCCAAAGCTAAGTCTCCAGCCGCTGGTGGAGAACGCCATCATTCACGGAATCAGCAGACTTCCCGGCCATGGCCTGATTGAGCTGAACGTCCGCCGCGAAGAGCACAGGCTGATTGTCGAGATCCGGGACAACGGCGTAGGCATGGAGCAGGGCAGCGGCCCCAAGGCTCCGCGCAAGCGTCCGGGCATCGGACTAAGTAATATCCAGGAGCGGCTGCGGCTGTTGTTCCGGGAAGAGGGTCAGCTTGAGGTTCTCTCAACCAGTGAAGGCGTTACGGTGCGCTTGACGCTGCCGCTGCTAATGTCCACGCCTTACGGCAACGAACATCCGGCTTAAGGCACATAACTACGGGAGGGATTACACATGTGGAAGGTACTGCTGGTGGAGGACGAGGTGTTCGTACGGGAAAGTGTGCGCGAGATTATCGCCTGGGAGGAGCTTGGCTTCACGGTCAGCGGAGAAGCGGGCAACGGGGCAGAAGCGCTGGAGATGATCCGGGAGAATACGCCCGATCTGGTGATTTCGGATATCGTCATGCCGGAGATGGATGGAGTCGAGCTGCTGCGCAGAACCCGTGAGGAAGGATTTGATTCCCGCTTCGTCATGCTGACCTGCATGAATGATTTCGAGAATGTGCGGCTGGCCATGGAATATGGGGCATCCAATTATATTCTGAAGCTGTCGATGAGCGTGAATTCACTCCGGGACACACTGCGCAAGATCAGCGGCGAGCTGGAGAAGAACCGCAAGGTTGAACCGGATAGCCCTCAGGAGTCTAAGGTGTCCCCGCCGGCCCATGAGGAGATTACTAGCCACCCGGAGATCCAGAAGATTCTTCACTACCTGCACGAACACTACGATGAGGATATTACGGTGAAGTCGATGTCCCAGTATGTCATGATGGCCGAGAATTATGTCAGCACCCTGTTCAAAAAGAAAACGGGCCATACCCTGATCCACTATCTGCACCGTGTACGGGTAGATCAGGCAATCCGGCTACTTACCGATTCCGACTTGCCGGTCTATGAGATCGGTAACCGGGTCGGCTTCGTGAGCGACAACTACTTCATCAAGATCTTCAAGCGCCTGACCGCGCAGACGCCCAGCCAATACCGGCATCAGCAGCGGGAGAAGCCGGATCGCTTGAGCTTATAGCCTGCTTTTCAGATAACGATCATAGTACCGCTCCAGCGGCATTCCTTCCGGGAATGCCGCTATTCTTGCTGGCCGGAACATGGATAGAACATATCTAAGACCGAAGCGCCTGCCGCCGCCTGCGTAATTGTATATTTCTGTGCCATGAAGTGGGTGGTTTTGTTCCTTAACCGTCAGGAGGACGCTTGTTATGCTTGTAATGTACTTATAAGACCTAAAGGAGTGGGGCTATTGTGAAGGCAACCTGGATGCGACGTCAGCAGCTGCTGGGCTATCTGTTTATCGGGCCCAATATGATTGGCGTGATACTATTTTTTATCATACCGGCTATGTATTCGTTCTATCTCATGTTTACAGACTACAAGTTTATGAGTCCCCATACCAAGTTCATCGGGCTGGCCAATATCCGGCGGATGCTGGGGGATGAGGTCTTCTATATTGCCATTAAGAACACGCTGCTGTTCCTGCTCTCTGTTCCTGTATCCATTGGGCTGGCGTTCCTGGTGGCTGTCATCCTGAACCGTTCCGTGTATCTCAAAAAGCTGCTGCGCGCCTTGTACTTCATGCCCTACATTACCAGCGGCGTAGCCGTAGCCTTCGTCTGGATGCTGCTGTTCCACCCGAATAACGGGCCGATCAATGGCATTCTCCGCTCCCTGGGCATCGAGAATCCTCCCGGCTGGCTGTCCACGATGGATACGTCCATGTATGCGATTGATATCATCTGGATCTGGTTCATGCTCGGCTATAACATGATTATCTACCTCGCCGCTTTGCAGGAGGTGTCCGGCGAGCTGCTGGAGGCAGCCACTATCGACGGTGCCCGCACGTGGCAGACGGTCCGCAGCATTCTGTGGCCGCTGGTGAGTCCCACTACTTTTCTGCTGCTGATTACCGGACTGATCATGTCGATCAAGCAGTTCGGCATCATCCAGGCGATCACACAGGGCGGCCCCGGGAACAGCACCACCGTATTATCCTTGTTCATCTATCAGAATGCCTTCCGCTATTACGAGATGGGCTATGCATCAGCGGTCTCCTGGGCCCTGTTCCTGATCATTCTGATCTTCACCGTGGTTCAATGGCTGGGCCAGAAACGCTGGGTTCACTACTAAGGAGCTGAGAATATGAATAAAGCCATCGTTACCAAAAGCATCACCACCCTGATCATGCTGTTCTTCAGCATCGTCATGATTGTGCCCTTCCTCTGGATGATCAGCACCTCCTTCAAAACCCCGGCAGAGGTATTCCGCTATCCGATCCAGTGGATTCCGGATCACTTCAACTGGAGCCATCATATCAAAGTCTGGTCCGGCCAGGGCAGCTTCGTGCCTTATTATCTGAATTCCCTTAAAGTCGCTGTGCTCAGTACCATCGGCGCGGTCTCCCTGTCTGCCTTGGCGGCGTATGGTTTTGCCAGAATTGAATTCAAGGGGCGCAACACGATGTTCCTGATCTATCTGTCCATGATGATGGTTCCTCCGCAGGTCCTGTTCGTGCCCAAGTTCATCATGTTCGACTGGGCGGGCATCTATAACACCCACTGGGCACTGATCCTGCCCGGCATGTTCACCATCTTTGGCGTATTCATGATGCGGCAGTTCTTCCTCTCCGTGCCCCATGAAATCTCGGAGGCCGCCTTCATCGACGGTGCCGGCCATTTCCGCATCTTCTCGCGGATCATCCTGCCGATGGCCAAGCCCTCGCTGGCGACCCTGGCGATTATCGACTTCTCCTGGCACTGGAACGATTATGAGAACGCGCTCGTCTTCCTGATTGACCAGGATCTGTTCACCGTTCCGCTCGGGCTGCAGAACTTCATCCTGGAGAACAATGTCGATTACAACGGCATGATGGCCGCCGCAACGGCCGGTATCATCCCGATGATTCTCGTCTTCCTGCTCGGCCAGAAATACATTATTGAAGGAGTGGCCAGCTCGGCGGTGAAGGGATGACGGGGCGGGGTTGGCGTGCCCGATCATGCCGGATTAAGGCTCCGGGGTGGGCTTAATTGTAATCTGTACAACTAAACCCCCGGATGTGCCGCCGAATCTCTGTTTAGCTGTATTTCGTGCAATAGAAAACGCATAGCTGATCGTAAAATGATGTTCTATTGTATTTCATACAGTGGAATGTTGAGTTTTGGGTGAAAAATGGCCTTTTTTCAATATTCGACTGTACGGAATACAATAGATCATATTTGGAAGCCTTTTTTACAGCAATCCATTGTACAAAGTGCAGTTGCTATCGTTCTAGCGCCTTCACCGCCACCCAGCCATCAATCAGATAAGCGCCGAAGAATCGGGATACGGCAGTGAACCCGGCCTCCTTCAGCAACTCCTCTATCTCTTCAGCATGGAGCGGATGAGAGATTACGCCGAACGATTGCTCGAAGGTCTGCCACTGTTCCTCTGCGATCCCGTTCCCCAGCATATGCAGCCGCCAGCCTGCCATCTGAAGCTCCCATGCAGGAGTACCCGGCACCCCGCAGATGGCGGACAGGCACAGCGACGCGCCTGGCCGAAGCCGCGCGGCAATGCTGCGAAGGAGCGCCAGCTTACTCTCCCTCCCCTGCACGAAATGAAGCACCAGCATACAGGTTGCGGCATCATGCAGCGCATTACTGCTCCACGCGGCAATCTCCGTATGATGCAGCCGCACTCTATCCAGCAGACCCGGTTGACCCGCAGCCTCCAGCCGCTGCTTGGCAGCCTGAAGCATACTCTGCGAGGTGTCCAGGCCGCTGAACCTCCAGGCCGGATGGCTTAGGCCCAGCTTCAGAATCTCCTGGCCCCCGCCTGCTCCAACGATCAGTAGCCTGGGCTTCTCCTGATTGTCCAGCCGCGCTGTTAGCAGCGTATCCATCAGGTCATATTGCAGCGTGTATCCGGGGATTTTGCGGCTGATATTCTGTACGTACTGATCTCCGTCTGCCTGTTCCCATGGGTTGGCTGCATTGGATATATGGTTCTTCATTTCATCCCCTCCGGTGTGGTCATCGGTATAATGACCGTAACGGCACAGTCATCCCCAATAACGAATAAGGTTCATTATTAGGGATATCGTCCGGAACCGCCATCCCACATAGCTGGGATCTATAGAACGGGCCGCTCATACTAATCCCCCGAAAGCCACCGCCTTTAAAAAGCACAATAATCCGAACCTGCTTTGTTCCTACACCATTCGCGGCGGCACGCATCAGAGATACTGTGACGGCTCCACCAGGGCATGGGCTGATTACAGTGAAGGATATTCTCTACTAAACAGAAAACTAGTCAGCGATCGACAACTTCCGATGAAAAAAATGTATAATAATACCATATAAAGTTTTGTAACAATACGGGAGGTAAATATTTTGAAAAAAATATCACTTGATGAGTTTTTGAGATTAAGAAAACTGATTCACCGTAATGCCAGACCGCTTGAATTTACAAAGTGGAAGTATTTATTTGAAAAAGGGAGCTGCGAGGAATTCCTTTCAGTTCTGTCCAGTTACCAAAATGAGGATGGCGGTTTTGGTTACAACATCGAGTGCAACAATTGGAACCCTAATTCTTCTCCCTATACAATATGTATAGCGTTGGATTATTTGGACACGGCAGATGATTCTGTTAGCAGTCTAAGAGATACAATTATTATGGGTATCCTCAAATACCTTGATTCCGGTACATATTTGTTGGATGACGGCTGGGTGGGGATGCAAGGAATCCCTAGCAACAATGATTTCGCACATTTGCCATGGTTTCATTTCGACCCAAAGAAAGCCACGGAAGCTGATATTGGAGTAACAAAGAGACTTTCAGACTTTATACTTAAATATGCAGACGAAAACAGTGATATCTACCACAAAGCAGTGACTTTAAAAGACAAGTACAAGCTGTGTGGTCAAATCCTACTCAACGGCGTCCCCGATTATGACCCGGTATCGTTGGAAATGAAATCCTTTGACCCTGTAACATGGCCGTTTTGGTTACCATTGCCCGTGTACTTTATGGGTTCGCCAAAAAGCGACCACTATCCAGAACTTAAACATGTTGTAGATATAAATCTGGATACGATTATAGACACACTGCATAATACAAATGAGATTCGAATAGCACCTGAGGAAGAATTAAACACATATGAACAGAATAACCCGCATCCGGACGGCAAACGATGGTGTGTCACTGAACAAGCCATCGGAAATTATTATTGGGGTACTCATCATATTACCTCCAATTTGGATATTTTGAGGAAGTTTGATCGATTGGATTTCAATTTACCTATTCACGCAAAATGAGCATAATAAAAAGTTAGTTTGGTTCGTAATCTTTATAAACTGCGAATTTTAAAGGAGGGAAAATTGCATTCCTCCTTTAAGCATATCCATATACCAATATTACTATCTAACTAAGCTTAGTACCCGCCGCTCAGGCACGGGAAAGCGCCGACAGCACCGTCTCCAGCACCACATTCACGCCCATTTCGCAATCCTCATAGGAGGTGAGCTCTTCCTCGCAATGGCTTTTCCCGTTCACACTTGGGACGAAAATCATCGCCGACGGCAGGAACCCGGCCACGAACTGGGCATCATGCCCCGCGCCGCTAGCCAGCTTCCGGCTGCTGTAACCGAGCTTCTGCGCGGCCTGCTCCACCAGCGCACAGATCCCCGGATCGAACCATACCGTGTCGCGGCCCCACAGCTTCGTCTTCGACACGCTGCAATCCAGCAGCTCCTCCGGCAGGTCGTGAATAACTGCCTCGACCTCCCGAACCACGTCCATATCTTTATGTCTCGCTTCCACGGTGAAGATCACCTTGTTCGGAATGACCGTATGGATATTCGGCAGCACATTCATCCGCCCCATCGTATAGACCAGCTCAGGGTCCAGCACGGCCAGCTTGCGGCGCAGTTCCGTAATAATATCGGTAGCGGCAAACAGCGCATCCCGGCGCATATCCATCGGCGTAGTCCCGGCATGATCCGACTCCCCGGTCACTTCAATCTCATAGCAGACCATGCCCACAACACAGTCAACCAGACCGATTTTAACGTTCTCCTTCTCCAGCACAGGGCCTTGCTCAATATGCAGCTCCAGATAAGCCGCCGCTTCCCTGATCCGGTTCTCCGCCTCCCCGGCATAGCCACTGGCCTGGAGCGCATCTCCGAAGGTGATCCCCTCCGGGTCCTTCTTCTCCAGCATAGCCGCCTTATCGAACTTGCCGGACAAGACCCCAGAAGCCATCATGGACGGCTCGAAGCGCGCCCCCTCCTCATTGGTGAAGTTCATCACCGTGACAGGCAGCCGGGGCTTAATCCCGTGATCTACCAGGGTTCTCACCACCTCAAGGCC
This sequence comes from Paenibacillus sp. FSL R7-0333, assembly GCF_038000365.1. Classification (NCBI taxonomy): domain Bacteria; kingdom Bacillati; phylum Bacillota; class Bacilli; order Caryophanales; family Paenibacillaceae; genus Paenibacillus; species Paenibacillus sp. FSL R7-0333. The sequence goes on along the minus strand of NZ_JBBOBZ010000001.1, from coordinate 7,685,210 downwards.
GGCAATCACCCCCAGCACACCGTCGAATCTGCCGCCCTTCTTCACAGTATCCAGATGTGAGCCGATCACGATGGGCAGCCCCTCTTCACTGCCAGCCAGAGTGGCATACATATTGCCCATATCATCCACCTTCACGCTCATGCCCAGCTCTTCGCAGCAGGCGGTGAAATAGCCGCGCACCCGCACATCCTGCTCCGACAGCGACAGCCGGGTAACTCCGTTATGATCTGTCCGCCCGAAATCGGCAAAAGCTTCAATCGTATTCTTCAGCCGCCCACCGTTCACCAATAGTTGCTTCACCTGCATCGGCTTATTCCCCCGTTTCCGCTGATATGGAATGATTGCTATCCTTATATGTTAACGAATTCCACATGTTTGTCATTGTACATACTGTAAAAATTATAGGCTGGAGAATTTCCGTTATATGCTGGCACCTGCGGGGAAGTCTGTTAGAATATGAGACATCAGGATTACATATTGCAGGGCGAGAGGGGTAAAAGCATGAACACTATTTTACGCAGCGGCCTGGCCGTGGCCGAGATCAGTTCACTCGGTGCTGAGCTGGTCAGCTTCAAAAGAACGGATACAGACACTGAATATATGTGGAACGGAGACGCCGCCTATTGGACAGGCCGTTCCCCGGTGCTGTTCCCGATGATCGGGGGAGCCGCAGGCGAAGCGGTCCGGGTAGACGGGCAGGCGTATCCGCTGGCCCGGCACGGCTTCGCCAGACGCAGCGAATTCACGCTGGTGGAGGCAAGCGAGACGCAGGCGATCTACCGGCTCTCCCACAGCGAAGATACGCTGGCCAGCTACCCGTATCCGTTCCATCTGTATCTCACCTATACGCTGAACGGCAGCACGCTGGACATCGGCTACCGGGTGGAGAATCCCGGAGAAGAGGAGATGTTCTTCCAGCTCGGCACCCATCCGGCATTCAACTGCCCGGTCGGCGGGGAAGGCAGCTTCACCGACTATTATCTTGAATTTGAGCAGCCGGAGCGCCTGGAGCGCTTATTCCTGAATGAGAATGGCTTGATTACTCCAGGCCAGAGCGAGACTATGCTCGACGGGGACAACAAGCTGCCGCTGAACCACGGCATGTTCGCGCATGACGCCTTGGTCTTCCGCAATGTCCAGTCCAAATCGGTTGCCCTGAAAAGCAGACAGTCTGACAAGAGCGTAACAGTCGCCTTCACCAATTTCCCCGATCTCGGCATCTGGCAGCCGAAGAATGCACCATTCGTGTGTATCGAGCCTTGGCATGGCGTGGCTGATATCGAAGGCTTCACCGGCGATTTCCGGGAGAAGCAGAACGTCATCTCCCTGCCGCCGGGCGGCCAGTTTACCAGCGCGCTGGCGATTACGTTTAACTAAATTTCAACAGGCGAAGGCCGCAGTCACCCCGTGGTGCTGCGGTCTTTTTGCTGTGGAACAGCGGCTTCTCGTCAGGCAGTTCACGGCCCTCCTCAAGTGATAAGTACACTTTAGTAGTATATACAACCTTTTGACCCGGATAGTAAGATTATCACAAATAAAGTGACGCGTAGACCCGAATCAGAACCGGGAAAGGAAGTGACTGCTCGAGTGAAGCCAGAGATAAGTATTATTGTGCCTATCTACAACGTGGAATTGTACCTGAGGAAGTGTGTGGATTCGATATTGGCGCAGACCTTCCGCAATTTTGAATTGATTCTGGTCAATGACGGATCACCCGATAAGTGCGGCGAGATTTGCGAGTATTACAAGGAGCTGGACCCGCGTGTCGTCGTCATTCATAAGCAGAACGGCGGATTGTCCGATGCCCGCAACTATGGAATTGATGTGGCAGAGGGCCGGTATATCGGGTTCGTCGACAGCGATGACTGGATCGAACCGGACATGTATGAAGCCCTGTACGGACTCATCACCGCCCACAATGCAGATATCGCTGTATGCGGTCATTGCGAGGTGCAGGATGATGTCAAGCTGGAAAAGTCCTTCACGCACCAGGTGCGTGTATACGATAATGCGCATGCCATCGACAAGCTGCTGGAGGATACCGAGATCCAGAACCTTGCCTGGGATAAGCTGTACAAGGCCGAGCTGTTCAGCCAGGTGAGATACCCGGTCGGCCGGTATTTCGAGGACATTTTTACCACCTATAAATTATTCCTCCAGGCGAACAAGACCGTCTCGCTGGATTCCCCCAAATATCTGTATCTGAAGCGAAGCGACAGCATCACCGGAGCGATGAACAACCGGAAATATTACGACCGCTATTGCGCGGCGCTGGAGATCTACGAGACGATTCAGGATAAAAACTATCCGATCGCCAAAGAAATCTCGTTATCCCGGACGGTAACGGAAGGCATTGAGCTGTGCAACTTCCAGCTGATTACCGGCGAGACTGCAGTTAACAAGGAATATCTGGCCGAGCTGGGCGGGTTCCTGAGCAAGCATACCTCCGCGATCCTGCGCAACCGTATTCTCCGCCGGGAGATGAAGACCGCTGCCCTGCTGATTATGACCAGCTCCACGGTATACAAAATGCTGTATTATTCCAAACTCCGTTTGAAGGGAAGTAATATGATATGAGCCAAGCCCTTGAGAAGATCCTGCCGCTGTCTTTCCGCAATTATGTAAGCAATATTCCCGTCTATCAATATTATAAGGGCTATCTGAGCTACCGGAATGCATATAAAGACAAGACAAAAGCCATTTACGTCGTCGGCTCCCCCGAGCATGACAATCTGGGCGATCACGCCATCACTTATGCGCAGATGAATTTTTTGCGAAAAGCTTTTCCCGACTATACACTTATAGAGATTGTAGCCAACCGGCTGATGCATAACATGAAGTGCCTGGAGGAATTCTGTTCGCCGGAGGATATCTTCGTGCTTCAAGGCGGGGGCAACTTCGGAATCGAGTATTTCCGTGAGGAAGAGGTACGCCGCAAGATTATCTCCGATTTCCCGAATAACAAAATTATCGTCTTCCCGCAGACCATCTACTTCGGTGATACCGAGCTGGGCCGCGCGGAGTTCAAGAAGACACAGGACCTCTATGGCTCCCATAAGGACCTCACTCTGGTCGCCAGAGAGAAAACGTCGTACGAAATTATGAAAGCAGGTTTCAGAAACAACGCAGTGCTGTTAACGCCGGACATTGTCATGTCCCTGGATATCACTGATCCTCCCAAGGAGCGCCACGGTGCCCTTCTGTGCATTAGAGCCGATAAGGAGAGTATTTTCAGCGAGCAGGACAAAAAGATCATCCAGGATTACACCTCCAAGCACTACAGCACCACTACCTTCACGGATACCTGCATCCTCCGCCCTGTCTCCCTGGAAGACCGGGATCACGAGCTGAACACCCTATGGAATCAGTTCAAGGAGGCCGAGGTCGTGATTACGGACCGGCTGCACGGGATGATTTTTGCAGCGATTACGTCCACGCCTTGTATTGCGCTGGGGAATTACAATTATAAGGTCGTAGGCAGCTACGAATGGATCAAGCATCTGGGCTATGTGAAATTCACGAATGATGTGAAGCAAATCCCGGCATTGCTGGAAGAACTGAAGACGATCCAGAGTCCCCGTTACAATAATGAATTCTCGGTCCAGCATTACAACCAAATTATTGAAGCCATGTCGAATAGCAGCGCTGAAGAACCTGCTTCGTCTATCGTTACCGCTTAAGATAAGCACAAGACACTCTCTGTAGCGAGGAAGCGATCCCACCCTTGAAAACAAATATAAAACTTGCTGCAATCATAACCTATGCTTCGGTATTCCTAGGCGTTATTATCTCCCTGGGCTCGACGCCGTTCATTGTGTCGACCCTGGGGAAATCCGAATATGGATTATTCGCGCTGGTGAACTCCATCATCGCCTATATCGTCCTGCTGGATCTGGGCTTCGGCAGCGCGGTCATCCGCTTCAATGCGAAATACATCTCCGAGAATGACTCCGCAGGCCAGCGCAATATTAACGGAATGTTCTTGCTGCTGTTCTCAGCCATCGGACTCCTCTCCTTACTTGCCAGTGTGATTCTGGTGTTTAATTTCGATGCGATCTTCAGCAGCCTTGATGAAGCTGAGCTGGGCATTCTGAAGACCATCTTCATCATTGCCGCCATCAACGTGGCTGTCTCGTTCCCGCTGAATATCTTCAGCTCGATCATTACGGCCTATGAGCGGTTCGTCTATCTCAAAATCATCAATCTGATCCGCGTGGTCCTGTCTCCGGCCATGATGGTGCTGGTCCTGCTGTTCGACTTCAGATCGACAGGAATGGTCACCGTTGCGCTTGTACTGAACCTGGCAATCGGCGTGATCAACGTAGTCTTTTGCCGCACCAAGCTGAATCTGAGGGTCCGGTTCCACGGCTTCGACACCAAGCTGTTCAAGGAAATCTTCAGCTATTCGTCGTATATCTTATTATCCTCGATTGCCTTCCAGATCTATACGAATGCTGATCCGCTGATCATCGGGATGTTCCTCGGGGCTACGCCCATAGCCATTTTCGCCATCGCCGCCCAACTCAACACGTATATTCTCAACTTCTCCAATGTGCTGGCCAGCTTCTATCTGCCGAAGCTCACCAAGATGATCGTCAAGGGGGCAGATCAGGCGGCCCTAATGCTGGAGCTGGTCAAAATAGGCAGAATCCAGGCGCTGATCGTAGGCTACATCGTCTCGGGCTTCGTGTTATTCGGACAGAGCTTCATTCTGATCTGGCTCGGCCAGGATTACAAATATGCGTACACGGTTGCGCTGATCATCATCATTCCCCAGATCACGTCGATTGTGCAATCGCTGTTCGCCACCATGCTGGAAGCGATGAATATGCACAGGGTGAAGGCCTTTATCTACTTCTCAGTTGCAATTCTGAAGGTGGCCTTAACCTTCTGGTTCATCCGGATCTGGGGGATTACAGGCTGCGCCATTGCTACGGCCATCGGGATGATCATCAATGTATGCCTGAATAATGTGTACTACAAATATAAATTGAAGTTTGATATTCTTCACTTCTGGCTGCAGATCATCCGCGTCTTCATTCCGGTGGTGCTGCTGTCCGGTGTGTGCGGGTTCCTGCTTAGCTTCGTGAGCATCACTTCTTACGTGTATCTGGGCATGTATGTCATCCTGTACTCCCTCATCTATGTGCTTACCATGTGGCTGTTCGGACTGAACGGGGCTGAGAAGCAGATGGTGGCCGGACCGGTTAGAAAAATAGCTCTGCGGAGTCAGGCCTAGGACTCTACGTGAGGCGGGGCTGATTGGCAGGCCGCGCTTAGGTGCTGCCTGCTCCGTGGGGGGGCATAAACAAAGAAGCCTTTGCGGACAAGATCCGCAGAGGCTTCTTCTCTTGGTTTTTGGCAAGCTTGCTGATCAGAGCTGCTTCAGCCGCTCATCCAGCAGCCGGAACGCTTCCCTCAGAGCAGGCTTGGAGAGTCCGCCGTAGACATCGCCGATGTTCAGCTCGTAGTAGCAGGAGTTCCCGCCGGTTGGCTTGAGCCGTGGCGTCAGGCCAATGCCGGTCTCGTTATAGATCCCAATCAATACAGGGGCAAGCTGCTCCAGAGGCAGCGCGAAATGAATGTGGAACATATTCGAGACCGGAACCTCCGGCAGCGTGGATACCTTATGGCAGCTGTTGAATAAGGCTGCCAGCTCCTTGGCCTGCTCATAGTATTCTGACATCCTGCCGATTCTCTGCCGGTAATAATACCGGGCCGGGACAATATAGGGATAGAGACTGATCAGGTCTCCCCCGTGGCGGCGCTTCCAGATCTTCGAGGTCTCCGTGAACTCCCGGCTGCCGGCTAAGATCGCTCCGGCAATCCCGCCGATGCCTTTGTACAGGGAGACATACACGCTATCGAATAGCGCACTGACTTCCGCTGCGGTCTTCCCATAGTAAGGCAGCACTTCGAACAGCCTTGCACCGTCCAGATGGAGCCTGATTCCCTGCTCCCGGCAATACCCCGATATCGCTTCCAGTTCGGCATATTCCGGCAGCTGTCCGCCGATCTCCCGCTGCGGCAGCTCCAGCAGCAGACAGGCAACCCCCGGTCCCATCCCCTTCACATCCTCCAGGGTAATCAGACGGTCGGCACTGCCCAGCAGCAGCGGCTCCAGATGATGCAGCTCCTTCAGGCCGTCCTGCTCATGAATCTCCAGGTGGCATAGCGGATGATAAGCGACCTTTGGGCTGCCCTCCCGGTCACTCCAGATACGCAGGGCAATCTGCTGGGCCATCGTGCCGCTGGGGAAGAACACGCTGCATTCTTTGCCCAGCGTCTCCGCCATCTCTGCCTGGAACTCCTCAATCACCGTCCCTGTTCCGTACATGTCCGCAGCGAGGCCGTCCTCTACACTATCCAGCGCCTTCTTGAGTACAGCTGCGTCCCGTCCGCCATGGCCAGCAAGCTGCACCTGCGTCCTGCCGAACGCCTCCATTAAAGCATTCTCCTCGTTCATTTTATTATCCCAGCCCCCTTCTTCGTAGCACCCGATCTGCATGAATCCTTGAAATTATATCATTCCTCTACAAAATAACCGAATTATTAGAATGTTCACATGATATTCCTCTCCAGCAAGGTGAAATAAGTTGACCGCTGTGCTACAATATTGGAATTGCAAAGGCAATTGCTTAGGGAGGTTTATAAATTCACCATGCTTATTATTGGTATCGCCGGCGGGACCGGCTCCGGCAAGACAACGGTAGCGCGCTCCGTGATTGACCGTCTTGGCTCTGACAAAGTAACATTCATATCCCAGGATAACTACTATAAAGACCATTCTTACCTCAGCATGGCTGAACGCGGTGCCATTAACTATGACCACCCGCTGGCCTTTGACACGGAACTGCTGATCGAGCATCTGGATTGTCTCAAAGCGGGACAAGCCGCCTTCGCTCCCGTGTATGACTTCACGGTTCATGCCCGTTCAACCGAGAAGACTGTAGAGCTTGCCCCGAATAATATCGTCATTCTGGAAGGACTGCATGTGCTGTCCGACGAGAAGCTGCGCGAGCAGCTCAACATCAAGGTGTTCGTGGACACCGATCCCGATGTGCGTATCCTGCGCCGGGTGCTGCGGGATATCGAGGAACGCGGGCGGACGATCCGTTCGATCCATACGCAATACCTGACTACGGTGAAGCCGATGCACGAGGCCTTCATTGAGCCCTCCAAGAAATACGCGGATCTGATCATCCCGGAAGGCGGACAGAATCAAGTCGGAATCGAGCTGCTGTCCGTACTGACCGAGAAGTATCTGTCCGGCGATCACCAATGGAACTAAGCCGCGCACCGGCTGATATGGGTGCAGTAGCCGTCCGGCATGCCGGACGGTTTTTTGCTGCTACGGAAAGTATAATGTAGGCGGAAAAACGATTACATCGGGCGGCGCGAGGGCTACCGGGACGATTGTAATCGGAAAACCGATTACATCGGGCAGCTCGAGGGCTGCCAGGCTGATTGTAATCGGAAAACCGATTACATTGGGCGGCGCGAGAGCTACCGGGCTGATTGTAATCGGAAAACCGATTACATCGGGCGGCGCGCGGGCTAACGGGGCGATTGTAATCGAAAACCGATTACATTGGGCGGCGCGCGGGCTACCGTGCTGATTGTAGGCGGAAAACCGATTACTATGGGCGGCGTGCGGGCTAACGGGGCGATTGTAATCGGAAAACCGATTACATCGGGCGGCGCGCGGGCTGACGGGCTGATTGTAATCGGAAAACCGATTACATGGGGCTCCGCGAGGGCTACCGAGCCCATTGTATGCGAAAAACCGATTACATTGGACAGCGCGTTGACTGACAGGCACTTTGTATGCAAATCTATCGCCCGCAGGTGAGCTTTTCATGAAATCACGCCTCATAAGTCAGGTTTCCTTACATAAAATCCCTGTTCACACCGGAATTTTCACCGTTTTCAGCATTATCATCCATTCATTTGTTATATTTATTGACTGGTAACGCTTTATTACCGAAATAAAGGGTTGATTATTTGGTGATCATCCACTATGATTAGGTCAACGGACGGCATTAAAGTTAAAGCGATTTAACTTATAATTTGTCCACTATAATAAAATTGGCAAACTAAATTTTTATTTACCCTTAAAATTAAAGCGCTTATACTTTTGACAATGAAAGGCTGGTGTGTCCGTGATTAAGAGTGAGAGCCGGCGGCAGACGTTCTACATGTATCTGTTCATTTCCCCGTGGCTGGTCGGCTTCCTGATCTTCGCCCTGTACCCGATCCTGTCATCGCTGTATTACAGCTTCACCGACTATGACATCATTCATCCGCCCAGATTCATCGGCCTCGCCAACTACACGGAGATGTTCCACAATGAACTGTTCTGGCGTTCCGTGAAGGTCACCCTAAGATATACCTTCATCAGCGTGCCGGTACAATTGCTGCTGGGCCTGGGGTTCGCCCTGCTGCTGCATCAGACCATCCCCTGGCGCGGCTTCTTCCGCACAGCGATGTATTTCCCGAGTATGGTCTCCGGTGTGGCCATGTCGCTCCTCTGGTACTGGATCTTCAATCCGCAGATCGGCCTCTTCAATTATATGCTCTCCTGGTTCGGCATTCACGGCCCGGCCTGGCTGATGAATCCCGATACAGCGCTGTATGCCCTAATTATCATGTCCCTTTGGACAGCGGGCTCTGGCATGATCCTCTTCCTCGCTGGTCTGCAAGGAGTCCCAGCCAGCCTGATCGAAGCTGCCAATCTGGATGGGGCAGGACGCTTCCGCATTTTCCTGAATATTACGCTGCCGATGATCTCGCCTGTCCTGCTGTTCCAACTGATTATGGGGCTGATCGACTCCTTCCAGGTGTTCACGCAAGCCTTCGTCATGACGCAGGGCGGACCCAATTACTCTACCTGGTTCTACGTCTACAATCTGTATACCAGTGCCTTCAAGGAATACCGCGCCGGATACTCCTCCGCGCTTGCCTGGGTCCTGCTGATTGTCGTCATGCTGTTCACGGCGGTCATTATGAGGCTGTCTCGCCGTTATGTCCATTATGAAGGAGGCAGCAGCCGATGAGCACTGTTAAGGCCACCCGCCCGCTTGACCCGTCCCCCCGGCTCCGCCGGAGAATCAAGCCCGTTAAGATTGCCAGCTTCACCGCGCTCCTAGTCACAACGTTTCTCATGCTGCTGCCGTTGTTCTTCATGGTCTCCACCTCGCTGAAGTCGAAACGGGAGATGCTGAAGTTCCCGCCGACGTTTCTGCCGGAGAGCTGGGCCTTACGCAATTATGTCGATATTTTTGAGACTCTCCAGTTCGGCACATTGTACAAGAACAGCCTGATTATCGCCGGCTTCTCCGTATTCGGCACCCTGCTCTCTTCGGCGCTGGTTGCTTACGGGTTCGCCAGGTACCGGGGGCGCGGCAACAACTTCTGGTTCATCCTGCTGCTGAGCACGATGATGCTGCCTTATCCGGCCATTATGATTCCGCAGTTCGTATTGTTCTCCAAAATGCAGTGGATCGACACCTTCCTCCCGCTGATTGTGCCTGCCTTCTTCGGCTCGGCGTATAACATCTTCCTGCTGCGGCAATTCTTCTCCACGCTGCCTGAGGAATTGTTCGATGCCGGACGCATTGACGGCTGCGGCGAGCTGAGGATGTGGCGGACCATCGCGCTGCCGCTGTCTGCGCCGGCGCTGGCGACGGTTGCGATCTTTGCTTTTATCTACAGCTGGAATGATCTCTTGACCCCTGTGCTCTATCTCAGCTCGTCGGACAAATTCACGCTTCCCGTGGGGATGGCCTCCCTCACCTCATCGCGCTTCCGCATTCCGCCGTGGCATCTGCTGATGGTCGCCTCCGTCCTGGCTATGGTTCCAATCGTCACCCTGTTTGCCATCGCCCAGAAGCAGTTCGTCGAAGGCATCGTACTGACCGGTATCAAGTAAGGCAGCAAAGATATCCCGGGTTACAACACATGGAAAATTCAGGAGGGATTGGACAATGAAACGTAACATGAAGAGTAAGAGGTATGCGTTGCTGCTGGCAACAGCCCTGACAGGGGCGGCAGTCCTGGCGGGCTGCGGCGGCGGCAAATCGGCAGGCAATGTGGCGGCTGGAGACAGCGGAGCCGGGAATACCGGCGGTTCGGGGGAGCAAGTGACGATATCCCACTATACCATTGATTCCGAGGACCGGACTTTTATCGAGAAGCTGATCCCGGAATTCGAGAAGGAGCATCCGAACATCAAGGTCAAGGTGGAGAAGGCCCCCTATGAGCAGTTCGACAGCAAGCTGCAGACACTGATTGCCGGCGGCAATTCCCCGGATGTGACGAGCCATTACGGATATGGCGGGTTTGCCGAGTATTATAACAAAGACATGCTGCTTGATCTGACGGACCTTATTCAGGAAGACGGCTTCAAAGCCGAGGATTATCATATCCCAGAGAATCTGATGAAAATCTATACCGTAAACGGTCATACCTACGGCATACCGGTCAATATGTACGTCACCCTGATGCTCTACAACAAGGATATGTTCAATGCTGCGGGCGTCTCCTACCCGCCAAGTGATTATGAAGATAAGAGCTGGACGTTTGACCGCATGGTGGAGGATGCCAAGAAGATGACACTTGTCTCGGACGATATCGCCAAAACACAGTACGGTGTAGACTTCACCTGGGCGGAGCGGGATATGCGGCCGCTGTACTTCGGAGCAGAGCCTTACTCTGAAGATACCTGGACCAACGGCGGTGTTCCTTCCGAGACGCATTTCGATTCACCCGAGGTCATTGCCGCTTACCAGAAGCTGTTCGACCTTGTGTTTAAGGAGAAGGTGTCCCCGACTTCCGAGTGGAGTAAAAGCGTAGCCGGACAGAACGGCGACCCGTTCGTCGCAGGCAAGATTGGCATGTCGATCGGCGGCTCCTGGAACCTCGCCGGGGCTAACGACTTCCCGTTCAAAATTGGCGTAGCTGCTGTGCCATGGGGAGGCAACGACAAGGTGCGCAGCACGCTGTTCGTTGATCCGCTGCTGATTCTGAAGGACTCGAAGCATCCGAAGGAGGCTTTTGAATGGATCAAATACCTGATGACCACTGAAATCCAGGAGAAGTCCATCGAGCTGAGCGGCGGCAATCCACCAGTCAATACGGAAGCGGCTGAGGTGTATTACAAGCATTTTGACGGCATTGATCCGGAGGATGTGAAGAAGGTCTACGAAGGCGCAGTCAAATACGGTTATGAATCCTACAACCATCTGATCACCAACTACTCGCAGATCAACGACATGTTCATCAATGAGCTGCAGCCGGTCGAGACGGGTCACAAGACCCTGGAAGAGGTGATGCCGGTGATTCAGAAGAAGGTTACGGAGATCATCAAGAGGTAGCGGCCCGGCGATGGTTATATGTTTAGCGAAACCCCGGTGCGGCCTGTATACTGAAGATAGAATAAAAGCACCGGACAATCTGCCGCAAGGAGCGCTTGAGATGAAAGTAAGTATTTTTGATGTAGCCAAAAAATCAGGGCTGTCCGTGGTCACCGTATCGCGGGTATTAAACGGAGCAACGTCAGTACGGGAGAACAACCGCCAGAAGGTGCTCGACGCGATCAAGGAGCTGGATTACCGCCCGAATGCAGCAGCCCGCAGTCTGGCCAGCGGCAAGACCGGCATCATCGGCCTGATCGTAACGACCCTGCAGGATTCCTTCTTCGATGCTGTGGTCAAGGAGCTGAATGAGACGCTGGCCCTGCACGGATATTATCTGGCGATCTCCGTATATGATGGCATTGGCTCTGGCGAGAGCCACTACCTGATCCAGGAAGACCGGGTGGACGGACTTATCCTGCTCTCCCCGATCAAAGAGGACAATTATATTGTCGAGCTGAAGCGGCGGGGCATTCCCTATGTGCTGATCGACAACCAGCTGCCGGAGAATGACAGCTACTCGATCACCATCGACAACTTCAAAGGCGGGTATGCCGCAGCCAGCCACCTGCTGGAGCTGGGGTATACCTCCATCGCCCATCTCTGCGGGCAGGAGATGTTCCGCAGTACACGGGAGCGGCGCGCGGGCTTCCTGCAAGCGCTGCAGGAGCAGGGCCTCGCCCCGTTCGAGATCGTACACGGTGAATTTGAGATCACCATGGGCTACGACACGGCGCAGCGCTGGCTCGCAGAGGGTAAGCTGCCGGGGGCGGTATTCGCCGGAGATGACAATATCGCCCTCGGGGTGATCAATGCCCTGATGGAGGCAGGCGTAAAGGTGCCGGAGGAGGTTGCTGTAGTCGGCTACGACGACCACTATATCGCCTCCCGGCTCCACCCGCATCTGACCACTGTACGCCAGCCGGCGGATAAGATTGGCGTCGCCGCCGCCGACATGCTGCTGCGCCGGATCAGCGGGGAGATGAAGCGCGGCTCCGCTATCCGGATCGATCCGGAGCTGATCGTGCGGGAATCGACGAAGATTACACTTTAGGAGGTACAAACATTGGCTTACTACTTGGGGATCGATGGGGGAGGCAGCAAAACCTACGCCCTCATATGCGATGAACAAGGCCGCATCCTCGGCAAAGGCCGGAGCGGCAACGGCAATCACCAGACCAGCGTGACGCAGGCGGAGAATAACATCCGCGAAGCGGCTTCCATGGCGCTGGCGGAAGCCGGGCTCCGGCTGGATCAGCTTCGGCAAGCCTATCTGGGGCTTGCCGGTGCTGACCGCCAGACGGACTATAATATTCTTCATCCGATGATCCGCCGCATCGGATTCACACAGTACACGATCAGCGGCGATACGATGATCGGCCTGCGGGCGGGGACGGACCGCCCCTACGGGGTGGCCCTGATCTGCGGCACCGGCACCAATGCGGCGGGCCGTAATCCGCAGGGCCGCCACTTCCAGTGCGGCGGGTTCGATTATATGTACGGCGATTTCGGCGGCGGCGGTGCGCTGAATATCGAGGTGTTCCGCACAGTCATCCGGGCCTGGGACGGTCGCGAAGCGCCCACGCTGCTGACGGTGCCGCTCCTGAAGCTGCTCGGCTATGAGCGGGTGGAAGACATGTACGATGACTTCCTGGATCACGGGAAGCAGGTGCCGCTGGATGCGGCCCGCCTGCTTTTCCCGGCTGCGGCTGAGGGCGATGCTGCCGCTCTGGCGATCCTAAACCGCCAAGGCGTGGAACTGGGCAAGGCTGCGGCGGCCGTCATTCATCGGCTCGGTATGGAGAACGATGAATTTGATGTGGTCCTGGCCGGAAGCGTGCTGACCCGAGGCGACCGGGGCTGGATTCGCGGGCCGATTGAGCAGGCTGTGCATGAAGCGGCACCAGGCGGGGCAGTGGTCACCCTCTCCACCGAGCCTGTGGTCGGCGCTCTCTGGTCGGCGCTGGAGAGTGACGGAATCACCGTCAGCCAGGGTATGTATGAGACGATGCGTGCTTACAGGGAGTTCGAGCTTATTCCCACTACCACCAGACAGGAGTGATTTATTGTGACAGCGAACCAAGGTCTTAAGATTGCCGTCATCGGCGGAGGCTCTTCCTATACCCCCGAACTGGTAGAAGGCTTCATCCTGCATCATAAGGAGCTTCCGGTCCGGGAGCTGTGGCTCGTAGATATTGAGGCTGGCCTGCACAAGCTGAACATCGTGGGCGCTCTGGCGAAGCGTATGGTGGAGAAGTCCGGCCTGCCGATCGAGGTCCATCTCACCACCGACCGCCGCGAGGCCATTGCCGGTGCGGACTTCGTCAGCACGCAGATCCGTGTCGGTATGCTGGATGCCCGTGCCCGTGACGAGGCGATCCCGCTGAAATACGGCGTGATCGGCCAAGAGACGACCGGTCCCGGCGGCATGCTGAAGGCGCTGCGCACCATCCCGGTCATTCTCGGCATCTGCCGGGATATCGAGGAGCTGGCACCGGACGCCTGGCTGCTCAACTTCACCAATCCCGCAGGTATGGTCACCGAGGCGGTCCTGCGGTACTCCAAGGTGAAGAGCATCGGTCTCTGTAATGCCCCGATCGGCCTGATCAAGCAGGTATCGGCCAAATACGACGCAGCCCCGGACCGGATCTATGCCGAGTTCGTCGGCCTGAACCACCTGCACTGGATTACCCGGATTGATGTGGAGGGGGAAGACAAGCTGCAGGAGATGCTGGAGGATACCGCAGGCTACAGTGCAAAGAATGTTCCGGCCCGCGAATGGAACCCCGAGTTCCTGCAATCACTGAATGCCTTGCCTTCGTATTATCTGAAGTACTTCTACATGACCGATGCGATGCTCGCGGAGCAGCAGGAAGCCGCCGCGCAAGGCGGGAACCGCGCCGAAGTCGTCAAGCGTGTGGAGGAGGAGCTGTTCGCCATCTACAGCGACCTTGCGCTGGATGAGAAGCCGAAGCAGCTGGAGCAGCGCGGCGGAGCCTTTTATTCCGAAGCGGCTGTGAACCTGATGCGCTCGCTCTACAACGGGACCAATGACATTCAGACGCTGAATGTGGCGAACCGGGGCATCCTGGACTTCCTGCCGGACGATGCCAGCATCGAGGTGAACTGTGTCGTTACGAAGACCGGCCCCCTCCCGCTGCCGCTGACGAAGATTCCGCCGATGGCCAAGGGACTGATTCATGCTGTGAAGACCTATGAGCAGCTAGCCATCGACGCCGCCGTCACCGGTGACCGCAGCCTGGCGATCCAGGCGCTGGCCCATCACCCGCTCGTCCCTTCCGTGGAAGTAGCGATCGTCATGCTGGATGAGATGCTGGAAGCGAACAGGGAGTATCTGCCGGCCTTTTTCGCTCAGGACTAATCCCTTAACATCAATAAAGAGCCTGCTAACCACAGTTCACACTGCGGCCGTACAGGCTCTTCTCTTATTTCTTTATGGTATAACGGTAGGTTTCGCCCTCAATCTCGAAATCCGCATATAGCGTCTTGCCACTCGACTTCACTTCATCAGGAACCTCGGCCATGAACACCAGAGTTCCATACTTCAGCGGTCCAATCGTCGAGATATTGGTATAGGTGAAATCTTCACCGCCGTTCTTCTCCATCGTCGCGAAGGTACTATATTCATATTTGTTATCGTATGTAACCTCCACCTCCGCTACTCCACCCGCATTGATGGCTTGACCTGCGAGATTTTTCACCTTCAAAGTGATCGCCAGATAGGTTGTGCCCGGTTCCTTGGCTTCATAGTAGGTGTAATATGACCCCGGATTCGATGGATTAACCTTCTTTCCAAATGAGGTCTTGGTAATGGTATACTCACCCGTTCCATCGATCGTGAGCGGCGTGCCTTTTACGATCCGCTTGTGTTCATCGCCGGAATCAGCGGCTGCCGGGCTGTCCCCGGTACTTAGAAGTTCGGCCGTACCGCCTTCCTCTTTCGCTGTCACAGGCCTCACAACAAGGTCCCTCTTCAGCGCTTCATTCTCTTCCTTTAAAAACTTGTTCTCCTTCTTCAGCTCACTAATCTCTGCCTTCAGCTTCTCCGTGCGATCTCTGCCAGCGCCTGCACTGCCCGAAGAACAGCCGGTTACGGTTACCGCTAGCATAGCAGCAACGAGCCAGAGACCGCCTGACTTCATTGTCATAGGACACCCCAATATTTGTATTTCAACCTTCATTATTATAAGACAGACTCTGTGTCAAAAGATAGAAAGATATGTAACATCCCAACAGCTATTGTCGAATGAAATAGCGGATGGCCGATGCGAGCCGTAATCGTCACCCCCGGTGCTGCTTGCGGTACTGCAAGGGTGAACGTCCTGTAATTGCCTTGAACACCCTTCCGAAATGCGCAATGCTCTCAAATCCCGTCTCCGCCGCCACCCGGGTGACCGGCCACTTCGTCTGCGTGAGCAGTACCTTCGCCTCACGGATGCGGACATAGTTCAGGTACTCAATGATGGTGAAGCCTGTCGTCTGCTTGAAAATCCGGCACAGATATGTAGCACTGATGAAGAACCGCTCGGCAATCCCCCCAAGGCTCAGCCGCTCGCTGTAATGGTTGTCCAGGTATTCGATGATACCGTATACCCGGCGCTGCCCCTCGCTCTGCTCCGGTGAGACCAGGGCGGGCTTCGCCCTCCTTATCCGCTCCAGCGTAATCAGCAGTTGCAGCAGCAGCATCCTTGTATATTCAGTGCTCCAGCGCAGCCCCTCCTTCTGTTCCTCCTGCATCGCCTGGAGCAGGTCTGTGATGAGTCCCTGTTCATGCGCCGTAGGCCGCAGCAGGAAGCTCTCCCCTTCGAACACATTCATCCAGTCTGCCCCGGGTGCCACGGGCTCCAGATAGGCATCGTCAAAGCTGATCAGCACCCGCTCATGCGGAAGATGGCTTCCGCCGGTTGTGCGGTGCAGATGATTTTTGTTAATAAACACGAGGTCTCCGGCTTCCAGCGCGTACCTTCCGTTACGGATATAATAGTGCCGCTCCCCGGATAGCAGATAATATATTTCGTAGAAATCATGGAAATGGTCGGTGTCCATATTGAAATGCCCGATGCGCCTCAGCTGCTCAATCTGAAAAATAGGTTCCACCCTGCACCAAGCCTCCTGAAAGGATAAGATAAGCGCACTTTTGAGCAAAAATGACTAAATACCGTTTACTTTCTGCATTTTCTATACTATAAAATAGAATCAAATCCAAGTAAATGGAGTGATCCCCTTGTCCAAAAAGAAATATGCACTTGTCGGCACAGGCGGCCGGGCTGAATTTTTCTATGGCGCTCTTGTTACCGCTTACAACGAAACCTCCGAGCTGGTGGCCTTCTGCGATGTCAATCAGACGCGGATGAATTTCGCCAATCATATGCTTACGGGCAAATACGATTATCATGAGGTTCCTACGTACAAGGCAGAAGACTTCGACCGGATGATCACCGAGACCCGGCCCGACTTCGTGCTGGTGACTACGATTGACCGGACGCATCACAAGTATATCATCCGCGCGATGGAGCTGGGGTGTGATGTCATTTCCGAGAAGCCGATGACGATTGACGAGGAGAAATGCCGGGAGATCTTCGATGCGATTGAGCGCACCGGCAAGAATCTGCGGGTCACCTTCAACTACCGCTATGCGCCGCATAACACGAAGATTCGTGAGGTCATTATGGACGGCGTGCTGGGCGAAATTCTGTCCGTGAACTTCGAATGGCTGCTCAATACCCAGCATGGAGCGGACTATTTCCGCAGATGGCACCGCGACAAGCGGAACAGCGGCGGCCTGCTGGTGCATAAATCGACGCATCACTTCGACCTGATGAACTTCTGGCTGGGATCGCAGCCGGACACGGTTTTCGCCATGGGCGATCTGCGCTTCTACGGGAGAGAGAATGCCGAGAAACGGGGCATCACCGAGTTCTATCAGCGTGCCTACGGCAGCAAGGCTGCCGAGAACGACCCGTTCGCGCTTCACCTGGACCGTAACGAACACCTGAAGAGCATGTACCTGGATGCCGAACACGAGGACGGGTACCAGCGCGACCAGAGTGTATTCGGGGACAATATAAGCATTGAGGACACCATGAATGTCATGGTCAAGTACAAGAACAAGACCGTCATGAACTATTCGCTTAACGCATATATGCCGTGGGAGGGCTTCATCATCGTGTTCAACGGGACACAGGGCCGGATGGAGGTGCGGATTACCGAGCAGTCTTACGTCAATTCCGGCGGCAAAAAAGAAAACGAAGGCGCGCTGGAAGGCGTCAGCATTATGATCTATCCACACTTCAAGGAGCCTTACCGCGTCGAGTTCGAGAGCAGCAGCGGCGGACATGGCGGCGGTGATCCGGTGCTGCTGAGCGATATTTTTGACAAAAAGCAGGAGGACCGCTTCAACCGCGCAGCTTCGCACAAGGACGGCGCGATGTCGATTATGACCGGCATTGCCGCCAACCGCTCCATGAAGACCGGCCAGCCGGTGCGGATTGCTGACATCTGGCAGGGGTAATATAGCGCGTGGTATCGCAGTAGAGATGAACCCTGCACGATCATGCAAAAGCCCCCCTTTTATCACGGGTACGTGGTGAAGGGGGGCTGTGTTCGGTTTTTCCGCACTCATCCGGCCCGCTCGCTTTGGCGAGAGCATATTGTGTTCGGTTTTCCGAATACATCTGGCCCGTTCACCTCAGCACGTGCACATTGTGTTCGGTTTTTAGCATATATTCTATTTGCAGCAAAAAAAAGACCCTTCATTTAAGAAGGGCCTTCGCTTGCATCACGGTTAAAACCATTATGCGGTCAAGAGGACTCGAACCTCCACGATATTGCTACCACTGGCACCTGAAGCCAGCGCGTCTGCCAATTCCGCCATGACCGCAAAGAAAACATTCAATGCAACGCAAGAAGTAATATATCATGAATTCTTCAAAAGAACAAGTCTTTTTTTATTAATCATGGTTAAAGAGAGACACAGCCACATTGAGAAGGGGTCTAGCTGGTGCGTCATAGCTAGCCTCAACTTACGGTTGATTTTGTTATACCGCGTGCCCTACTCCAGTATATGGGTTATTTCGAGAACGGAGATTATAATAGACTTACGACGTCGGAATCCATTATAGGAGTTGTACTGAGTATGATCGTAAGCGACAAAGTTGGCAAACGGATTGCTACCCTCCGCAAAATAAAAGGCTTGTCCCAGGAACAATTAGCGGAACTGCTCCATGTCAGTGCACAGGCGGTATCCAAATGGGAGACTGGCAAGTCTCTGCCGGAGACAGCCACCCTTCCCCTGCTATCCGCCGCATTGAACCACTCGATTGACAGCATCCTGCTGCCCCAGGAGCTTGTGGTGCTCTCTGCAATCTATACAGATGGACAGCAGGAGCTGGATGTAACCCAGCTTGTGAACCAGTTCGTAGCCTCAGACCGATTAAGCCTAATCCCCGGGGAGCACCTCTTTCCCCACTCATGGAATGACGGCCGCCTGAAGCTGTTGCTTGTTACCTATGAGACCCCTGACGGCATGTATTCGACCTTTGTGCTGAAAGACCAGCTGCTTACGATAGATATCCAATCGAGCGGATATGTCTCAAGCAGTAATGAGCTGCAGATTATGGCTGCGCATTATGGGAATGAACAGGCACACCGCAGCGTCGCGGCCAAAATGAAGCATTACGAGCATTTCCGCTGGACTCAGTTCACCGCCACACATGAGCTGTTTCCCAGTCTGATCGACTGTGGGGGGCAGGACTACCTGCTGCTGGTCTACCTGAATACAGAAGGCATTCATGCGGTAAGCTGCGCGGAAGGCGAACAGATTCATTACAGCCGGGACCGCAGCCATCTCTATCAGACCCGCTCCTCCCGGGATCAGTGCATTATGGAAGAAATTCCGCGGCTGGGCTTCGGACGGGGTCAGGATTGCTCCTGGGCAGGAGCCATGGCCCTCTCTCTTTCAGCCAGAGGCATAGAGACCACCTATGAGCAGGTGATGGGCTATTCGGGAGCCTGCTGGAGAGTGGCTTTTGAACCGGTATGGGACTACAGCGCTGCGGATGCCCTTGTCGTCTATGACTACTCCATCCCCGCCTGCAAGGCTTATGGACTAAGGGCTCACCGGGCCAATCGGTTAGAGCCGCAGCAGCGCACAGCCGAGAAGCTGGCGATTCTGGAGGATATCCGCCAAGGCAGACTGCCACTTGCGATTAACCTCAGGGTAGCGCCGGAGTGGGGAGTCATTACAGGATATCTGGCCGAGGGGGATGTGCTGCTGTGCCGCAGTTATTTTGACGATGAGACCTTCAGTGAGCTTGAAGCTGATCCTGAGTTCCAGGCTCATATGAGGATAAGCCACGGGTATCTCCATGTGGATCAATGGCCTTACCGGATCATCAGGCTGGGCGATCAGATGGAAGCCCCGTCTGCGCTTGAGAATCTATATGCATCACTCCGCGTTAAGCTGGAATCTATGCAGGCTGAGACCCTGTCCGACAGCAGCTCTTATGCATCAGGCTTCAAGGCGCTGGAGCTCTGGAGAGAGGGACTGCTGGACCACCCTTGGTACGCCGCAGCGGACGAAGGAGCCTTCAGCCGCAGGTTATCCGTCAATCACTTCTGCATGATGGCCCTGGCAGATGCCCGCCGCTGCGCCGCCGCCTACTTACGTGACTCTCTGCCGCTGGTGTATGACCCGCAAAAACAGGCTGCCTTGGAAGAGATGTCGGCAATCTATGGGGAAATGGCTGCCCTGCTGGATAAATACTATAAGGAGATGTCCGACCCGGCCATACTCCGAACAGCCGGCGCTGCCCCGAGAGCCAACTGGACGACCCGGCAGCGTGAGCAGCAGGCAGAGCTGCTGGCGAAGGTTGCTTCGCTGGAGCATCAGGGAGATACTCTTGCACAAACGGTGCTGAGCCTCGCCTAAGGGAGCGTTGTTGTATAACATGCAGCAGCTTAAGCAGAAGCGCCGAACGCTTTTGCTTAAGCCAGCCTGCTGTCTGAAGTTAGTCTAATTTACGGACCGGCCGCAGCACCGCATAGCCGTAACCCTCCGGGAAATGCCGCTGATAATCCTGCTTCTCCTCTTCATCCCACACATAGCCCATAACCGCAGGATCATAATTCCAAGCCACTTCCTCAACGATACGCATCACCTGCCCATTATCCTGCAAGTAATCAAAGGGCGGATGAAAAAAGACCAGGTAATCCGATTCCGGGATATCCCGGCATTCCATGCCCTCCGGAACCGCCCCGTCGTAATCAGCCGCGACAAGGATACCATACAGATAGCCTTTGCGCCCCTCCTGATAGAACCAGCCTGCCGTCTGGCCCAACTGGCCGGGAAGCGTATGATGCGACATGCTCTCCAGGGTTCCAGAGACCTCATCGCAGTCATGCCCATTCTTCCAGAATCCTCCGTAATTGTTAGAGCCGATATCGCGGATGCCGATAAACTTATGCGCCGGTATCCACTCAAGCTTAATCTCCGCTTCCTGCAAATGCACCTGTCTCATTCTATCCCGCTCCCTGATCAGATAATGATAAGGAGAGAACACCTCGGCACGAATAGCCAGCGGAATCGGCTGTGGAGCCTTGCGGTAGGCATGGGGAGTGAGCTTGAAGGCTCTGAAAAAGGCCCGCGTGAACGCCTCCTGAGAGGAAAAGCCGAACTTTACGGCAATATCCAGAATGCGTGCCTCCGTGTCCCTAAGCTCCAGTGCCGCCCGGCCAATCCGGCGCTGCCAGACATAATCCCGCAGCGTCATTCCGGTCAGCACATGAAATTGCCGGGTGCAGTAATACGGCGAATACCCCAGCTGCTCAGACATCTCCAGCAGCGTAGGCGAAGCTGCAAGATCCTCCTCCACCCAGTCAATCATGCGCTGTACCATCTCATTCCATTCGTACATTGCTGTTCTCCTCCTTTCATTACTGATCTTAGCAGAGGCCTAGAGTGTAGATATGACTTGGGTTGTGGTGCCTATAATCCTATTTGTATCTTCACAATTTGTATATTTTTAGAACATCCCGCCCCCGATAAGGATATGCCTCATGACACGGTCCCTGGTGAACCCGTTCTTGTCGTAGAAGCGGATAGCGGCTGTATTCTCTTCGCCGACAACCAAACTAATACTCGAATAACCCACCCCTTTGTACTTCTCTGCCAGACAGGCAATCAGTTGCCTGCCTATGCCCCGGCTTCTCTCTTCGGGCCGGATGCATAGGTATTCCAGATGAAGGGTGCCGGTCCGTGCATTTCTTCTAACAATTATGTATCCGGTGAATAAGCCCTCATTAAGGACAGCGTGAACGTCATATTCACTGTTGCTGCTGTCTTCTATCTCTGCAGTAATCTCCTCCGGAGTGAGAATTGCACCTTGAAATTGCTGATTATGCAGATCGAGAATCTGCCCTGTCCATCTGGAGGCAGGCTCTGTGACGGGCAGAACAGACAAGCCAGGGTGCATGTGACGGCTGCTGTCAGGCGCTGATGCTGTAGCGATCGAGTAGTGGTAATGCGTGTTCACCTTCTCGGATTGATAGCGGGCAACGTATTCCATGAGCGGAGTATTATCACCACTAATAAAAAGATGGATATACCTTATAGCTCCCGCTTCAGCGGTCTCACTCACATAGTTGAATAAGAGCCGGAGCTCTTCTTCAGGGTGAGCTGAATAATAGGGCCCCCATACCTCAATATCCTCTTGCCCGCCCCCAATGTCATAGATGTCCAGGATAACCGCGCCAGTAATACGTTCTCCTTCATACAGCACCAGACTTGCTTCCTCCATACCGTCACTAAGGTCATGCATAACATCCTCCAGCGTACTGCCTACATACCCGCACTGCTGGTCTCCTGTATTACGGGCGCAGATGAACGCCGCTAACTTCCCGATATCGGTCAAACGGATCTCCCCCTAATCATAGAATGACTATTGTAAGATAATTCCACCTATCTACTAATAGTACGCTATCCTGCCCCCAAAGACAGCCCCGGGTTGTTCAAAAATAATCCGCAGAACTCCATACCCGCACAAGCCGCCTCCCAGGTTCTGAGTAAAATAGAGTAAATAGAACAGTGAGGTGAATGACGAATGGCAAATTCAACAAAGCTCCGCAAGTGGGCACAGCAGCTGAAAGGCCAGCCGGTCTGCATCACTTTGCATAATGGGCGTTCCTACGTAGGATGGATTACAGATCTGAACCAGGAGGCAGTGATTCTGTCCAGACCCAGCACGCGTAAGGGGCCACCCCCGAAACGGAAATCCTCTTCAGCTGCGCGCAGAGCAGAGGTGTCCGGCTTCATGCCTCTACTCGGCTCGCTGATGGGCGGGGGAGGCGGGGCTGCCGGTATCGGCGGGGGTCTCGGACGGTTCATGGGCATGTTCGGAATGATGCAGAAGGCTATGCCGGTGATGAAGATGGGCTACAACATGATCAAGTCAATCCGGCCTTTTCTGGGCGGGCTCAAGGGCTTAATGGGCTAACACTTATATTTTCAAAAAAACGGATGTGCCGCCATTTCGCATGGGCACATCCGTTTTGGTGTGGAGCTTCTTACGCCGCCGCTGGCAGCAGGGTCTCCGGTCTATTTTTTTACCACCTTGAAGTTATCCGTAAGCAGCAGCCAATTCTGCGGAAAAGGCAGGCCCAGCTTCCAGTAGCTGATGCCCCGCAGCCCTAATTCCTTGATCAAATCGAACTTGGCCTGAATCGAGCGGGCATCCTCAAACCATACCTTATGCTGCCGCCCCTCGTCATCGGTGTAATCGAAATGCGGAGCTTGGGCTCTGTAGTCATAGAGAATGGCCGCATTCCTGTTCCTTGCCAGATCAATGGCCGCCTGCGGACTGAGCGCTTTGGCATATTGCCCCCCTGCTACAAAAGGCAGCGTCCAATCATAACCGTACAGATTCTGGCCCATCATGATTTTACCGGCGGGCATCTCGCTTGCTGCATAGGTCAGCACCTGACGGACAGGCCCGATCGGCGAGACAGGCATCGCCGGCCCCCCGCTATAGCCCCATTCATACGTCATAATAATGACGAAGTCGGCAACCTCGCCGTGGACCTTATAGTCATGCGCCGTATACCAGGCCCCAACCTGTGACGCGCTGGTCTTGGGGGCAAGGGCGGTGGACAGCAGGAAGCCCTCCTTATGAATGACCTCTGCCGCTTTCCGCAGAAAAGTATTGTACGCTTCACGGTCCTCCGGCCGGAGAAACTCCAGATCAAAGTGGATATCCCGGAAGTTCAGCCGCTTCGCTTCCGCGATGATGTTCTCAAGCAGCCGGTCCTGAACCTCCTGATCATTAAGAATAATGCGCCCGAGCTCCGAGCTGAACTGGGCATCCTCCAGATTCGTCACGACCATCATCAGCGTCACCTGATGCTCTGCAGCAATGGAGGCAAGGCCATCCAGAGGCGGCGGGACCAGTGTTCCGTCCCGCTTGATCCTGAAGCTGAACGGTGCGAGATACGTCAGCTCAGGAGCAGCCTCACGCGCAGCATTCTGCAGCGGCTGGGAGACACTCTCCCCTCGGGGCTCCACATACGCGTTCACTTCCGCCTGCCGCCTCGGTCCAGGTGGAAGGTACAGACGGAGTCCGACCTGTAACGGCTGATTCAGCGTCAGCCCGTTCACCTCCGCCAGCTCGCTTGCCTTCAGGCCGAACCGCTTGGCTATGTTGTAGAAGCTGTCGCCCGGCTGCACCCAATAATACTGCCCGGCAATCGGGATTACCAGCGCCTGCCCTGCCACCAGGCTTCCCGGCGCAGAGAGCTGATTCGCCTCAGTTATCGTATCAGTGCTTACTCCGTAGGCCTGCGCAATGCCATACAGCGTCTGGCCCGGCTGCACTACATGTATTTGCATACGTTCCTGCCATCCCTTCATAGTAGCCGTTTTATCTCTATTTTATTCGGCAGCCCTGCGGGTATGCGGAATCAGGCGGATATCAGGACAACCTCTTAGCATGTAAATTCTTGTATTTGCAAAAAAAGACACCCCGGAGGGTGCCTTGCTGCTCATGCTATCAATGATCCTGATGCTATACCTGTTTGAATTCAATCCATTCAACCTGCAGGCCGGGCTTGACGAAGTCAAGCTTCAGCTCATACCGTCCGGCTTCCAGCTCAACCTTGACCAGCTTCTGCCGGATCCACCGGCCTTCCGTTCCGTTCGTCTGAATGGTGGTTACCGCTTGTCCATTCAGGGTCAGGTTGCAGGCGCTCTGCGCAAGCTCAGGCTCAGGAGACATGATGCTGACAATAATGCGGTACTGGCCCGCCTCGTCAGCCTGTATATAGGTCGGCCCGGACACAGCAGGGGTTACCTGAGCGTTCTCGCTCAGCACCTGCACCTGCTCGG
Source organism: Paenibacillus sp. FSL R7-0333 (assembly GCF_038000365.1). Classification (NCBI taxonomy): domain Bacteria; kingdom Bacillati; phylum Bacillota; class Bacilli; order Caryophanales; family Paenibacillaceae; genus Paenibacillus; species Paenibacillus sp. FSL R7-0333. The sequence continues at coordinate 7,660,400 of NZ_JBBOBZ010000001.1, read as the reverse complement.
CCCCGATAGCCGGATCAGCCTTGAACGTATCGACCGCTTCAATAATCTCATGCTTTCTGGAGAATACCGGCGCCTTCATGATGAACTCACAGATATTGATCGCGCAGCGTTGAAGCTCCCCGCGGGTAAGCGTGCCGTTCTCCAGAGATGCAATTGTATTGTCATCGTAAGCATTAACCTCTGCCCCATAATTACTAACGACCATGTACAGATCGTTCTGGGCGCGGACCATCCAGTTCATATTCTTACGGTCTGCCGGCCCTCCGTTCACCACATCGTTCATGATCGCCCACCAGTCGGTCATGACGATCCCCTGGAAGCCCCATTCGCCGCGGAGCAGCGTGGTGTTGAGGTCATAGTTGGAAGCCGCCCAATGCCCGTTCACCGGGTTGTAGGAGGTCATGATCGAATTAGCCCCGCCCTGCTTGACTGCGATCTCGAAGCCCTTCAAGTAGATCTCACGCAGCGCGCGTTCCGATACGACAGCATCGACCTTACTGCGGTGCTTCTCCTGGTTATTGCAGGCAAAATGCTTCAGCGTCGCATTAGAGCCGCCCTTCATAATTCCGCGTGTGCATGCGGCAGCGAAGATCCCAGAGATCAGCGGATCTTCGGAGAAATATTCGAAGTTACGCCCGTTGAGCGGGCTGCGCCGGATATTCAGTCCCGGTCCCAGCAGCGCATCCACCTGGTTGCGCAATAATTCCTGGCCTTCCATAACATACAGTTCTTCCACCAGCTCCGCATTCCATGTAGCGGCCAGCAGGGTTCCAATTGATACCTGTGTTGCCTTAGCTCCACTGTCCATACGGATGCCGGAAGGGCCGTCCGCTGTAGCTGCAACCGGAATGCCGTAGCTGAACAGACTGTCGCTCACGCCCCCGAACGCCGATGCCGTACCCGGAGTGACCAGCGGGCTGCTCATTCCTTCGCCCCGGACAATCGCCGCCAAATCTTGGTCGCTTAGCTGGGCAATGAAGGTGCTCATGCTAACTTTTCCGTCATGGACATCTCTCAGGGTATATCCCTGATTGCCGGTCTGCGGAAGCTGCTGCGGCAGATTGCGTTCAATCCGCTCCGCCAGATCCACCTTGCGCGTTGGCACCTCGGAGGAGACAAGCTCATACGAACCGTCTGCCTTGCGGGCACCCGGCTTCATCCGCATGAAGCTCTCGGTAGGCGCCATAGCCTCTTGCAGCTGTTCCACGACCTTAAGCTCATCCAGCACATAGCCTTCTTGTCCATCCAGAAGCACTGCTGATACCGCTTTGACGCTGGTTCCTGCATAGAAGCGGTAGGTTCCGGCTTCCAGCACATAAGCGGAAGCGTGCCCGGTCACTCCGGCGTCATCATAGGAAGCCATGGAATGGAGCGGGAAGCTTACAGTAAGGCGCTGAGACTCACCAGGCTCCAGCAGTTTAGTCTTAGCGAAGGCTGCCAGCGCTTTGGCCGGTTGACCCAGCTGTCCTTGCGGCGCTTCGTAATACACCTGCACTACTTCTTTACCGGCATATACGGCTCCCGTATTCGTTACGGTGACGCCGATTTCAATCTGCGGCTCGCCCGCCTGGTTCACCAGCTTCGCTTCCTCTGGCTCCAGCTTGAAGGTCGTGTAAGAGATCCCGTAGCCGAATTCATACTGAACCTTATCGGGACAGAAGGTCTCGAAATAACGATAGCCCACATAGATATCTTCCTCGTACAGGTTCTTGAACTCATTGCCGTAGTTGCGGGTCGACGGGTAATCCTCAATGGAATACGCGATGGTGTCCGTCAGCTTGCCGCTTGGCGTAACCTCGCCGGCCAGAACATCGGCGATCGCGTGGCCGCCCTCCATGCCGCCATGCCAGGAATAGATCACTGCAGAGATAGGGTTCACATAAGCGGCGTCATTTACCCAGCTCATATCGATAATGTTGGATACGTTGAGCACCACAATCGTCTGTTCAAAATGAGCCGTAACCGAGACAAGCATCGCCTTCTCATCTTCCGTCAGCCGGTAGCTGCCTGCGGTATCGGCATTATCCTGATCCTCGCCCGCCGTACGCCCAATAACCACAACCGCTTTGGCTGACTGGCTTCTTGCCTGTTTCACCAGCTCGTCCGTAAGCGGCATTTCCTTCTGGTTCCACGGCTCCGCAGCCCATACCTTGCCGCCGTCATCGAACGGATTAAGCCCGATCCAAGCCTCGTAGGCTGCAGCCAGCTCTTCATTCACGCTAATGTTCTTCTTGCTGCGCAGTCCATCCAGCAGATTCGTCGTATATGCAACGTGAACGCTACCGCCCGATCCTGTACCGCTGCGGTAATAGTTCACCTGTATTCTGCCAAAAACAGCAACGCTCTCACCGTTACCCAGCGGAAGCACCTGTCCCTCATTCTTAAGCAGTACCGCACCCTCTGCGGCTACCGTCCGGCTAAATTCTGCAAAACCCTCTAACGGCACTCCAATGTTCTGTGTACTCAATTGGTTTCCTCCTGTATGTTCATTTCCCATGCTGTGGGTTGATTCTATAGATAACGCCCTCCCTGCAGGGAATATACGTTGCCTTGAATCTGTATGGTCCATCATATAGCATATCCTTCTAAGAATATAAGCTCCAGCCAGATTATTCAAGCACCGCTTGCCGGATCGCCGGGATGCACATCTGTCTGCATAAATTTTTTTAGTTAAAAAGACAGTTCTAAAATAAAAAGACACCTGTGCGGGCGTCTTTCAAGCCTGTTCCTATGCAATCCGCTCCGCCTGAAGAGATACGGCCGGATCTTCTATTGATTTTATCTGCGGCGGCGGCCCTTCATCATGCGGTTGTACATAATAAGAGCAGCAACGATCATGCCCAGCATGGCTACACTGCCTGCCGATTCCTGCGACATGCCGAACATCAGGCACACACTTGTCACTAACTGTCTTGTCAGCAGTGCAACCGCAATCAGCATGATGGGCCGCCATATGTTATATCCTCTCACTTCAGCAACACTCCTAACCCGATTTTCAATAACCATATGATTCCTCATTCCATGAACCATCAGTTTCTATTATAGCACAAGAAGGAATGCGCATACATTTTACAGGCGGCCAAGAAGGGGGGTATACCTTTGACAAGAACGTATGTTCGATATATAATGCTCACATATGAGGGGGATTGAGACCGTGGATGTAATGGAGAAACTAGAGATTCTGACCGCTTCCGCCAAATACGATGTGGCGTGCACTTCAAGCGGTTCCGACCGCAAGGGTCAGGCCGGGGCGCTCGGCAACACCTCCGCGATGGGCATCTGCCACAGCTTCGCGGCGGACGGGCGCTGTATCTCGCTGCTGAAGGTGCTTATGACCAACGGTTGTGTATATGATTGTGCCTATTGCATCAACCGCAAATCTAACCCCATTCGCCGGGCAGCCTTCACCCCCGAAGAGATCGCAGATATCACCATGCAATTCTATCGCCGTAATTATATAGAAGGACTATTTCTTAGCTCAGGCATTATGCGCAATCCGGACTACACCACCGAGCAGCTGATCTCAGCGCTTGAGCTGCTGCGCAATGTCTATCATTTCAACGGTTATATTCATGTAAAAGCCATCCCCGGAGCAGACGAAGCCCTGCTGTCCAGACTTGGGCTGCTCGCCGACCGCATGAGCGTCAACATCGAGCTGCCCTCGCAGGAGAGCCTCGGACGTCTCGCACCTGATAAGAGCAAGGTATCCATCCTGAAGCCGATGGGGCTGATTACCAGCCGGATCAAGGAGAACCGCTCCGATATCGTCAAGTATAACCATGCTCCCCGCTTCGCTCCGGCTGGACAGAGTACCCAGATGATTGTGGGGGCAACGCCTGATACGGATTACCAAATCCTTAATTTGACGGAAGGCCTATACCGTAAATACTCGCTCAAGCGCGTCTTCTTCTCCGCCTACACCCCGGTGGTGGAGGATTCCCTCCTGCCCGCACTAGACACCAAACCGCCGCTGCTGCGGGAACACCGGCTCTATCAAGCCGATTGGCTCCTGCGCTTCTACGGCTTCAAGGCGAATGAATTATTGGATGAGGCCGTGCCGAACTTCAACCCGCTGCTGGACCCCAAATGCAGCTGGGCCGTTAACCACCGGGAGCAGTTCCCCGTTGAGATCAACCGCGCCCCTTACGAAATGCTGCTGCGTGTACCCGGCATCGGCGTAAGAAGTGCACAGCGGATCGTGAAGGCCAGACGGGCCGGATCGCTCGATTTCCATGCGCTGAAGAAGCTGGGAGTGGTCCTCAAGCGTGCCCAGTTCTTCATCACCTGCAAGGACAAGCCGCTTGCGGGACTGAAGGTAAGCGAGCATACGCTGCTTCGTTCACTCATGTCCGGGGAGCAGCTCGCTCTCCAGCAGCCGCAGGTGGAGCAGCTCACGCTGTTCGACGACTTCAACCTGTCGGCCCTTCCGGCAGCAGATGGTTGGGACCTGCTCAAGAAAGGAGCGAAGGCCTGATGTTCAAGCCGTCCGCACTGGCGTACACCTATGACGGAAGCTTCGAGGGTCTGCTGTGCTGTGTATTTGAGAGCTATGCCTGGAAGGAGAAACCGCTGGCGATTCATGCTGAAGGCGGGGAAATAGGCCTGCTGCTGGAAGCGAAATGGATTGAGACCGACAAAGACAAGGCCGCACGAGTACTGAAGTCCCTGCCGCTTCGGATCAGCCGCGAAGCCGAGGAGCTGGTGCGTCTGGGCTTCTGGAGCTGCGCCCCCGATAAGGAGATGCTGCTGCTGAACTTCCTGTATCTCGGCTTCCAGCATGGCCGCAAGGTGATGAATATGCTGGCGGATGACACCGTTAACACGCTGATGAAGGCTGTCCAGCAGCTGCGGCATGAAGCGCATCTGTATACGGGTTTCGTCCGCTTCTCCGTATACGGCCCGGTCATGGCCGCAGTGATTGAGCCTCAGGGTTATGTGCTGCCTGTGATCCAGGAGCATTTCTGTGACCGGTTCCAGGGGGAGAGCTTCATGATCTACGATCAGACCCATGGGGCTGCGCTGATTCATGAGCCCGGGCGTGTGGCCATCGTGCCTCTAAACGGTTGGACCCCGCCCGAACCCGATGAGACGGAGGAAGCGTACCGCCGCTTATGGACTGGCTTCTATCATGCCATCGGCATCAAGGAGCGCCGCAATGACCGGCTGCGTTCCTCGAAGATGCCGAAGCGCTACTGGAAGCACATGGTGGAGATGAACGGCAGTAATGGTGTGCCTGTACTCACCGCGGGGCAGTGGAAGAAGGCATTGCAGCCGGAGGTCCCGGAGACCATAATCCAGCTCCAATCATTGGACAAAAAGAGCGCTCCGCAGCCATCAACATGACTACCGGAGCGCTCCTTAATTGAAGCCTACTATATTATTAATGAAATAACACTATCGTCCTAACCTTAGTTCAAAGCCTTCCATACCCAACTCTCTACCTCTGGAAGGTCGATGCCTTCTTCACGGATGTACGCGTGATGCTTCTGCACCATGGCGTCCATCTCGTCAGCGATGGCCTGGTATTTGCTTGCTTCCGGCAGGCTCAGCACAGCTTCCTTCGTAAGATCGAAGCGGTCCATCTGGTTGAGGACACGCATATCGAACGGTGTAGTGATATCGCCATTCTCACGGTAGCCGTGCACATGCAGATTATGGTTGTGGCGGTCGAAGAACAGGTCTTTGATCAGGCCTTCATAGCCGTGGAAGGCGAAGATGACCGGTTTGTCTTTTGTGAAAAATTGATCAAACTCCTCGTCAGACAAGCCGCGCGGATCAAGCTTCTGACTTCTCAGCTTCAGCAGGTCGACCACGTTGATGTAACGGATCTTCAGCTCAGGCAGCTTCTCATGCAGGATCGAGATGGCACCCAAGGCTTCCATAGTTGGTTCGGTACCCGAAGAAGCGATAACGAGATCCGGCTCTCCGCCTTTGTCGGTGCTGGCCCAGTCAATGATCTTAAGGCCTTTGTCCACCAGCTCCTGAGCTTCGTCAGCCGAGAACCACTGCGGACGCGGATGCTTGGAGGATACGATCAGGTTGATCTTCTGGCGGTCATTCAGGATCTTGTCGAACACAGCCAGCAAGCTGTTCGCATCGGACGGCAGATACTCACGGATGAATTCAGGCTTCTTGTCAGCCAGATGGCCGAGCAGACCCGGATCCTGGTGGGTATAACCGTTATGGTCCTGCTGGAACACTGTCGATGTGGCGATCACGTTCAGGGAAGGAATGTCTTCTCTCCAGGTCTGATCTGTAGCCTTGCGCAGCCACTTGAAGTGCTGGGTGATCATCGAATCGACCACGCGCAGGAACGCTTCATAGCTGGCGAAGAATCCGTGGCGGCCGGTCAGTACGTACCCTTCCAGAATCCCCTCTGCCTGATGCTCTGATAACTGGGAGTCAATGACACGGCCATACGGAGCGAGGAATTCATCCTGCGGTTCCTGAATGGCGTCCATCCATTGGCGCTTGGTCACTTCGAATACAGGTCCCAGACGGTTAGACATGGTCTCATCCGGTCCGAAGATTCTGAAGTTGCGGTTCTCTTCGTTGAGCGTAACAACCTCTTTCAGGTATTTGCCCAGCACCGCCATATCCTGTGCAATCACTTGGCCTGGAGCGGAATTATCGAGAGTATAGTTGCGGAAATTCGGCTTGTGCAGGTCTTTGATCAGTTTGCCGGCATTGGTTACCGGGTTCATGCCCATACGTCTGTCGCCGGTTGGCAGAATTTCAGCCAGATCTGCGTTCAAACGGCCATTCTCATCGAACAGTTCCTCAGGTCTGTAGCTGTTCAGCCATTCAAGCAATGCCGGAGCATGCTTCATGTTCTTCTGATCGACCGGAATCGGCACCTGGTGGGCACGGAAGGAGCCTTCGTTCGGCACGCCATCCCACGATTTCGGACCGGTCCAGCCTTTAGGGGAGCGGAAGACCAGCATCGGCCATACCGGACGGGCAGTATCGTTATTTTCACGGGCATTCTTCTGAATGGCGGCAATTCTCTCTACGATTGTATCCAGCACCTTCGCCATTTCCGGGTGCATCAGATCCGGGTTCTCGCCTTCTACGAAGAAGGCTTCCCAGCCGTTGCCGGCAAAATAGGCGGTCAATTCTTCTCTGCTCATCCGTGACAGAATCGTCGGGTTGCTGATCTTGAAGCCGTTCAAATGCAGAATCGGTAATACAGCACCGTCTGTAATCGGGTTGATGAACCGGTTGGACAGCCAGGAAGCGGCCAGAGGACCGGTCTCTGCTTCGCCGTCACCTACAACGACTGCTGAGATCAGGTCAGGGTTATCCAGAATCGAACCCACGCTGTGCGACAGGGAGTAACCCAGCTCGCCGCCTTCATGAATCGATCCGGGTGTTTCAGGAGCTGCATGGGAGGCAACACCGCCAGGGAAGGAGAACTGCTTGAACAGCTTTTTCAGACCAGGGATGTCCTGAGTGATCTGCGGGTAGATTTCGGTGTAGGTTCCGTCAAGATAAGAGTTCGATACCATCACCTGACCGCCATGGCCCGGGCCTTCAATATAGAACATGTTGAGATCATATTTAGTGATAACGCGGTTCAGGTGCGCATAGATAAAGTTCTGCCCAGGGATCGTGCCCCAGTGTCCGATCGGCTTCACTTTGACGTCTGCATCCTTCAGCGGTTCTCTTAACAACGGATTATCCTTCAAATAAAGCTGGCCTACGGAGATGTAGTTCGTTGCGCGCCAGTAAGCGTCAAGCTTTGCCAGATACGTTTTGGAGGAATAATCCACCTGTTCGATTGTTAATCCCATGTCTTCCACTCCCTAATCTTTTTCTTTGTAAATTGAATGTATCACTTCTACAGTTACATCATACATCGGCATTTCAGAAATTCAATCTTTTTAGAAATTAATACGGTCCAATATTGTGAAATTTTGAACATAGTATGAAATTCTCTGCAAAACACGCACAAAAAGATGTTTATTTTTATAATTATGGATTAATTTGTTATACTAAAAAACACAAAAAGACCGGGATTCCTCCCGGCCTGCTATACCTTAGTTATGCTATTTACACCGTCCATCCGTTAATGCACAGATACAAACGTGTTAAACTTTAGATACTCATAATGGAAGCGCATATGCGAGAATTCGAACGGCGTGCCGTTATCCAGGAAGAAGATCCCCTCCATAATCCCTACGGGTTCATTCTCCTTAAGATGGAGCAGCTCCTGATCATTCAGCAGTGAAGGCTCGGCAAAAATAGACAAAAAGGACTTGGTCACCGCCAGATTGCGCGACTCCTCCAGATAATGAAAAATCGACCCCTCGATAATCGTCTGGTCGAGATTTTGCACAATTTTGATCGGAATATATCCCGTCTCAATCATGAAGGGCGCACCTTCAAACAGGCGCAGACGCACGATCTTATACACGAAATCATGGGGCATCAGGAACAAATCCCGCTGAAGCTCCTCCGTGGGCCGGATGACCTCGAAGCTTAGCACCTTGATCTCCGGCTTCTTGCCGTGCATCTGGAAGTTATCCGACACCCCCAGATTAGAGCCTTCGTAATTGAAGATCGAATCGTTCTTTATGTATAACGGATTGATGAAGGTGCCGGAGCCGCGTTTCTTGAAAATAATGCCCGAGCTCTCCATCTTCGTCAGCGCACGCTTAATGGTACTGCGGCTAACCTGATACGCCTCGCTGAGACTGCGCTCATCCGGCAGCTTCATATCGGCGTACTGCCCGGCAAAGATCTTCGTTTTGAGGTCAGCAATAATCTGCTTGTAGACAAATTGGGTCATGGGGTGCTCCTTCGTCGGGTCTTTGCAGAACCAGTTCATTCAAGATTAAATATATCATAATTTAGATAGGGCAAAAAGGATGAATCCACGGATTCACCCTTTTTGACGCTTGTTGTCCCAATCCCTATACCATTTGACAATCTCCCGGCTCGGTTTCTCCGCAACCTCTGCTTCCATGACCGTTTCCAGCAATACATACTGTCTTTGCACCAGAAAATGAAAGCCCATTCTATCCGATATTTGCATGTACAATAATTGCGCCTGCTCCTCTAACGGATAGCGGGTGCAGACCTGTTCAATGTGCTTGAAGGCCTGTTCATATTCTGCATTCCCCATATACCAGCGGACCAGATTCAGCTTCAGCCGAATCCACTGCAGCTGGAATCTCTGCCGTTCAAGCTCCGCCCACACATAATCGTACCCCTCCAGATATTCGCTCTTGAACAGCTTCAGGATTCGTTCGTATTCGGGCAGGGTGTCATTCGAGAGCTCTAACCCCGCTTGGATAAAGCGGTCAAACTCATCAACGTCCAGGCAGATTCCATTCAGCTTGAGCAGATAGCCGTCCGCCGTATTTTGCAGGAGAATCCGTTCTCTGCTGAAGGGCTCCAGCATTTTGCGGATATGATACACAGCCGTATATAACTGCGGATAGGCCCTGTTCGGATCAAAATCAGCCCATAGCAACTCAATCAAAGTGGCTTTACTGACCACTTTGCCGCGATGATGCAGTAGGTAAAAGAAGATTTCCTGCGCCTTTGCCGTTCTCCATTGCAGTGACGGAAGCTCCTGACTCCCTTCGTAGATCCGGAAGGCATCGAGCATCAGCATTCTCCAGCTTGTCTGCGCTGACGCTGCCCGGGCTGCCAGGCCAGGCTTCTGCTGAGCGTTCAATCTCCGAACTGTAAGCTTCAGACGGTCCGTATGAATCGGCTTAAGCAAATAATCCAGAGCATTCAGCTCAAAAGCCTTGATCGCATACTTATCATATGCCGTTACGAATACAACCTGCAGATCGGGTCTCCGTTCCAGCAGCCTTTCCGCCATCTCAATCCCGCTCAGCTCCGGTAAATGAATATCGAGAAACACAATATCGGTCTCGGTCTCCTCTACCTTTTGCTGCCCTTGCAGCGGATCGGTATATTTGCCGATAATCTCAAAACACCCAAGCGCATGCAATTGGCGTTCCAAAGCCTTTAGTGCCAATTCTTCATCGTCAATCAGGATTGCTCTCATTCGGATCTCCTTCGCAACTGGAAATCGGTACGGTTTTATAACCATTATACTTTAAATTTAATGATTTAGGGGCTGGAGGAGAAATGATCTCTCCTCCAACCCCTATCCATTTATTCTGTAACCCGTTGTTCCTTCTGTTCACTGTCGATCCGGTACTGATGGTCGATGACAGCCTCCTGGATGTCCAGGTAGGCCCAATGATTCTTGGAGACATCCGGGAATTTCACCGCATCTGCTCCATGGAGCGGGCCGCGGTCAAACATCTGATTAACAATGACTACTGCTTCCGCACGGGTCAGATAAGCATTCGGCTTGAAGCTGCCGTCCGGATAGCCCTTAAGCAGGCCTGCCGACACGTTGGCTTCAATTACCGCCTGAGCCCAATGTCCAGTGGTATCGCTGAAGCCCGATTTTCCGTCAGCCGGTACGGCAAGCTTCAGGTAGTTGGCAGCAGCAGCGGCCATCTCTGCTCTCGTAATCGGTGCATTGCCCCGGAATTTCCCTGCCGGATCACCCTTCATCACGCCCTGTGCATTCACAAAGGCAATGGCTGCTGCCGCATAATGGCGGACAGCCACATCCGGGAAGGGAGGAGTGCCTACAGCCGCATTAGCATCATAGCCCAGATTCCGGGCAATCATGAGCGCCATCTGCGAGCGCGTTACCCGATCGTCCGGCTTGAATTGACCATCCGGGAAGCCAACGATATAGGATACATGTGTAGCAGGCGACTGATTATTGAAGTTGATAATCGTAAAGGTACTGAATTTGCTTACCGAGAATTCCAGTCCAAGCAGTCCCTCTTTATAGGTAACCGCTTTGCCTTTGACAACCTCTTTCGTGCCGTCGGTATGTTCAATGAAAATACCGAGCTGTGCGAGGAATGCATTACGCGCCGCTTCATTCGCAGGCAGCTTCACATCTCTTAGCGGCAGGATCAGGGTTACCGCCCTGCTGGACAGGTTCGTCTCGATGGTCATCGGTCTGGCGACCACTTCGATTTTGTTGTCCTTGGCCACTTCACGGACCACAGCTTCAAGCGTGGCTCTCTTCTCGATTTCACTCCGCTCTGTTGCACTTCTCACCGGCACCAGCCGGAAATAGAAGTCTTGTCCGATGCCTTCCAGCGATTCATTCGGAACACGTACAATTGCGTTCTCCGTATAGATTTCCAGTACAATGCCGTTCTCTTTCAGCAATTTGGCGGTTTCCGCCGGAATCTGGACATTCACTTCGCTGACATTGTCCGCCGCATCCGGGATGACTACACGGGCAATGCTTTGTCCCGTCTCTTTCGCCATCTTCACCGCTTCTTCAGCCTTATCCTTGGTGAAGCGGACCAGATCAGTGATCATGCCATTGCTCTGAGTGGTACGCTGTACCGGCACTTTTGTGATGCCAGCCGCATTGGCTCCGCCGATGGCCACATCCACCTGAATCACTTCAGTTTTGGATGTTTCAGGAGCTGCTGGAGCCGGAGCGGAACCTCCGCCTCCGCCTGAAGATACAGGCTCTTGTCTGGTAATGATTACTGTATACGTGTTGGTTCCGCCTGCGGAATCTTTGACGGTCACTACAACCTCATTCTGTCCTACCTTCAGCGGGAGCGCTGCGCTCCAGTCGCCGCTCTTCACCTGTACCGGAGCTTCACCCGCAATGCTGAGCGTTACTACGGCTCCCGGGTCCAGCGTAAACGGCTTAAGGGAAATTTCATACACACTATTGCTTACAGTTGCTTCATACTTATCAATTTCGGGCTTGAACTCCGGCTGCAAGGTACCGCTGGAAGGCTCAAGTGAAACCAGCTTCCCGCTGGCGCGGATGACCTGAATTTGGTATTGTCCCAGCTTAATGCCTGGGTTCTTCGCATCCACAATATCCACCTGAATGGTATTTAGCCCTTCCTGAAGCGGCAGCTTGCTCCAGTCACCGTCAGGCACCTCTACACCGTTCAGGCTTACCTTGCGCAGCGTATCGTTATCTCCTGCCGGAGCAAGATTCAGGGCGATGGAATCCGTCTCATTAGGCACGGTTGCCAGGTAGCCGCTTGGTACATCCGGCTGGAAGCCTGGACTTAAGGATACCGGCTTATCCCCGGCACTCAATCCCAGACCGTTCTCCGGCAGCTTGCCGCCGTCTGCGATATATTTGCCGTCTCCGCCGAGATCAATCCCCGGCTGCAATCCCGTAAGCGGGTTATGCTTATTGCCATTCTCGGTCACACTTCCAAGCTCCGGATCGTAGCTGAGCAGACCGCCCTTATGATCAGAAGGAATGGGAACGATAAGTTCATTGCCGTTGATTTCAAAAGGTCCCTGAAGCGGCACACCGCCGTAAGTGAACCCGGACAGATCGGTCAGATCGTTGATCGGCTTGTTGAACACCAGCTTGAGCTGCCCTTCTTCGGGATACGCAGCAACGAGCTCAAGTGGAATCACATTATTATTCTTCGTAATGCCTGACTGGTCGCCGGCCTGAATCGGCTTCAATTCGTTCAGGACATTGCCTTCAGCCGTAACATTACCGGCAGCAGGGTCGTACCCTACGACCAATGCATCATCTGGACCGAGCGCTTCCTCCAGAACGACTTCTACTTTATCTCCCTGTACGGACTTCACAGCAATCACTTTCCGTCCATCGACGGTAAGCCCGGTGAAGTCAGCATCGGTCAACGCAGAACCAACAGGTTGGTTGAAAGTCAGTACCGCGTGATCCGGCTGCCCTTCGTTTACCGCCACATGGGTCAATTCCAGCTGCGGTACCGTGAACGGCAACAGCTTCGTTTCTGTTCTTACTTCATCGCCGAATGTCTTGGTCGAAGTCACCGCCACATGGTAGGAGCCCGGTGCCAGCGGACCCGGCAGCTTGGTGTCCCATTTATAGACATCATCGGTTACCGTAATCCCTACCTCAAGGTCGAACAGATGCGCATTCGGGTGGACATCCACTTTATACACAGCAGCCGTAACCACCGAGTCCAGTGCAGCTTGTCCGGTTACCGGGAGCGGGAAGTCTGCTCCATATACCTCTGTTCCCTTAGCAGGCGTTTCAATTTCCAAGGAATCACCAAACGGTCCGTTCGCAATGAGTGTAAAGTCGGACACTGGCTCCTTCCCCGGTGTCTGAGCCTGGATTGCCGACTCTGCGGCATCATATTCGATTCTAACCACAGGGTCATTAACCAGCGGGCTGGCCAGGGTCAGAATAATGACACTAGGATCTTGGTCGGATACTACAGCATTCGTAAGATCCACCACTTTTCCGTCCAGTGTCACTCTGAAGTCATCCGTAGGGTCGGCATCGCCTTCATTGAACTTAACCGGCTTGTCGAACTTAATGGATACCTGATTGTTGCTGCCCTCGGTATAGCTTGCGCTATCAGCCACTGGCGGCTGCTTCACCAGTCCGGCAATTGCATCCTCCAGACCCTTACGGGCGGCTTCAATTTCTTCCGGGGTAGCATGGTCATCTTCAAGGACAGCTTTGGCTGCATCCGATGCATTCTTGAGAACCGCCAGAGAGGCCTTTGTATATTCCTGCGGCTCAAGATTAAGATAGCCCTCTGCTGTATCGTTGTCCTGCTTCAGTGGGGTTTTGTCCACTAGAGTAATGGTAGTGTTAATGCTGGTGGTGGAATCGCCTGGCATACCGCCGTATTCAACAAGGTAGGCATGCACCCCCTGGGAGTTAGTTGGATAATCATTCCATTTACTTTTATTAGAACCGCTTGAATAAATATGGACCACATGCTCGTATGTTTTATCATTGGGCTCATTCGGAGCCCAATTAGCGTACATAGGGCCGTAAGTTGCATCGGTAACCTCGGCGGCATCATTTTTTCCTCCATCGGCGAGGTACCCCTGGTAAAAACGAAGTCCTGATTTGCCTTCGAATTGCACCAATCCTTCCGGTCCGGTTACCCAGCGCCAATCGCCGTAGCCTTTATATTTTTCAATGTTCTGCAAGGTGGAAACGCGCGTAGTAGCCCTATCGTTTTGTTGTTCATTTTGTTCACGGGCCACATCTTTCCCGCCAACCCAGCCAATCACCGGCGTCTTTTCGACAATAAAAGCGTTCTCATCCGGGTCAGTAATCGTCACTAAATAGCCTTTACGTCCATAGTATGTCCGCTTCTCGGCATCCGCCTTGGCTTTCGGCCACGTAATGCTAGTTTCCGACACATACTCATAGAAATGGCCGTTTTTATTAAAGGCCGGGACAGGACCAAGGCCGAAGGTCAGACTGCGCTCTCCTGGTGATGTCATAGTGAATTCGGCATTTTCCAATACGCTCTGATACTCTGCAGTTGAAGCTCCGCCTTCTAATACATAGACACCGTTCCCCGCGCCGGATTTAACTGTAATTTCTGTACCAGTTGTTACGAACGTAAGCTGGTCACCCTGCTCGTACCCGTTAATGACAACCGTAGCCCCTGACATCATCTCATCCGGATCTGAGGTGATGAAGAGCTCCGGGAAGGTTAAGCTTACAGCACCCCCGCCATCCTTAGTGAAGTTCCGGTATTCTTCTGAAGTAAAAATTTGTTCCGAACCATCATTCTCCGCTACAGCCGCATGGGCCACGGGTCCGGCCAGCGCAAAGTTGGCAGCAACCAGCGCAATCGACAACGAGGCTGCCAGAGCACGGGAATCTCTTTTATTCCATTTCTTCGATGTTGTCATCTTTTTTTTGTTCTCCTCATCTAAAGGGACTTTTATGGGATCAGCCGACACTTCCTATTGTTCATAGACCGCTTGCCTATTACCTGTAAAATCCTCCCTTCCTTTGCAGGCGTTCACCAAATCGTGCGATACGGATACCGACAGGTTGTGTATAATAATCTCTTAGTTTCTAATACTATCCGACAGTCCTCTACATTAACTCTACAAATCCCCTTTTTTGTGACAAAGATCATTGCGTAATTACGAATTTCCTCCCAACCTTGTGTTGCGGTTCATTTGAAAAGTAAAAAAGACACCCCTAAGGGTGCCTTCGCTGATCTTGCGGATCGCTTATTTCGTTAATTCACCGGGATATACATCTTCTGAACCTCCTGCACCCCGGGCTTAAACCCAAGATTATAGTACACAGATTCCGCATCATTTCCCTCCATTACATACAATCTCAGCAGCGGATAAGTCCCCTTCAGAGTGGTAAGGGCTCTTTGCAGCATACGTGTAGCCAGTCTTCTCCCACGATAGGCGGGGTTAACGCCTATGCTATAGACTGCCGCCACATGATCCTGCAGACACAGCCGGCAATTGGCAATGAGTTGTCCCGTGGCCTTATCAAATACCAGTGTGGAGGCCTGTGTTAATTTTTCATTAGAGTAACTAGGATCAGTAGGCAGGAAATCTTTCACTAAAGTTTGCTTCCGCCGGGTCGCATCTAAGCCCCCTCTAAAGCTCTCAAAATCACAGCGGGCAATCTCTTCTGCAAGGATGAACCGTTTGCCTCCCTCCTCAGTTACTTCCACTTCAGGACTCTCAATCCGCAGATTGTCCTCCCAGTCCACTTGGAACTCTTCTGTAGGCCGCTGCATCCAGCGGCATCTGAATTCATCCGGCCAGAAGCCTGCCCGCGCGTATAGCTGAACCTGATCCGGCAGAACCTCATAGGTCCGTATCGGTTCCTTCCGGTCAGACCACTGAATCAACAACTTTTTAAGCTGCTTCAATATTCCGGATGAATCGTTACACGGAGGGATTACAAAGAGATGGTAGATCACATTCGGTGACATCCGGACTCCGCCGATTCTACTCTCCCCCTTGTATATCCAAAAGGCATTCCTGCGCGGATTCGTATAACCTTCTTCTCTAAAAAAGCCGTTATACTGCATGTTATAATAGACGGAGCAATATACTCCCCACTCCTCGGGCTCTGCTCTGCGGATAGACCATTCACCATCTAAATCGTAGGATATCGTATCTTCAGACCATTGTTTTACACTCATCGTGCACTCCTCCTTATACCTCCAGCCATTCGGCTGCACTCACATAGACCTTCCTTTTGATCTTAACAAGGCTATGTGCCCATTCAAATATAGGAAACTGCTATAAAAAGACTCTACTGTTTGTTGTTTTCTCAAATATAGGGTATATTGTCAGACCGCAACTGTCTTATAATGGAATTGGGCGGGATTCTTCGGTCATTTATGAACGCGCGTTCATAGCCCTGCCTATCATCTATCATGAGGAGGAATGGTTATGCAATACGGTCATTTTGACGACAAGAACAAAGAGTACCTGATTACGAAGCCGAATACGCCTGCTCCTTGGGCCAACTATCTCGGTTCGCCGGAATACGGTGCGATTATCTCAGGTAACGCCGGGGGCTACAGCTTCGTGAAATCCGGGGCCAACGGACGGCATATCCGCTATCACTTCAACTCCAAGGACGAGCCTGGGCGCTACATTTATGTCAAAGACCTGGAGAACGGGGATTATTGGTCCGGCTCCTGGCAGCCGGTAGGCAAGGATCTGGAGCAATACAAGTCCGTCTGCCATCATGGAACCGGATACACGAACATCGTCTCAGATTATGACAACATTCATACCGAGTCCTTATACTACGTACCGCTGAACAAGACCTATGAAGTATGGCGCATGAAGATCCGCAATGACGGCACTGCGGCTCGCAAGCTGGCCCTCTTCGGCTTCGCCGAATTCACCAATGACAACAACTATGAGCAAGATACCGTGAACCTGCAATACACGTTGTTTATTTCCCGGACCTACTACAAGCATGATAAAATTCTTCAAGTCATCAATGAAAACATCGCGGGAGAGCAAACCTGGAGATTCTTCGGCGCGGCCGGAGCAGAGGTGGCCGGTTATGACGGGGACCGCGATACGTTCCTTGGAGATTACCGCAGCTACGGGAATCCGCTCTCCGTGGAGAACGGTCAATGCTCAAACTCGCTGAACTATAATGCCAATGCCTGCGGTGCCCTGCAGCTCAATGTGGAGCTGCAGCCGGGGGAAGAGAAGGAAGTCGCCTTCCTGCTGGGACAATATGATGAAGAGGGAGCCTCCGGCATTCTTAGCCACTACCAGGATTTGTCCGTGGTAGACCGGGAGCTTGAAGAGCTGAAGACCTTCTGGCACAGCAAGCTTAACCGCTTCCAGGTGCAGACCCCAAGCAGCAATCTGAACCATATGATCAACACGTGGAATGCTTACCAGTGCTTCATTACCTTCATCTGGTCGCGGGCTGCCTCCTTCCAGTACTCCGGATTGCGCAACGGGCTCGGCTACCGGGATACGGTGCAGGACATCCAGGGCATTATCCATCTGGACCATGAGATGGCTCTTGAACGCCTGCGGCTGATGATCTCTGCCCAGGTGTCCAATGGCGGGGGGCTGCCGTTGGTGAAATTCGACCATAATCCGGGTCATGAAGGAGCACCGGACGACCCTGAATATGTGCGGGAGACGGGACATCCCCACTACCGGGCCGACGATGCCCTGTGGCTGTTCCCGACGGTTATCAAGTACCTGAATGAGAGCGGGAACTGGGACTTCACGGATGAGGTCATTCCTTATTCAGATCAAGGCGAAGCAACGGTGTATGAGCATCTGCGGCAGGCGCTTCAATTCAGTCTCGACCGGATGGGTGCCCACGGCATGCCGGTTGGACTTCATGCGGACTGGAACGATTGCCTGCGGCTTGGCGCCAAGGGTGAATCACTGTTCGTGGCCTTCCAGCTGTACATGGGCTTCAAGGTTTTCATGGGCATCGCGGAGAACAAGAACAAGCCGGAGGATGCCGCATGGGCGCAAGGTCTGCTGGAGGAGCTGGACGGTAATATCCAGAAGTATGCCTGGGAGAACGACCAGTTCGTCCGCGGCTTCACCGAGGACAACTATACCATCGGCTCCTGGGAGAACGATGAGGGCCGGATCTGGCTCAATCCGCAGAGCTGGTCGGTGCTCAGCGGCGCGGCCCGCCCGGAACAGGCCAAACTCGCCATGGACAAGGTCTATGACAATCTGCGGACCGATTACGGCACGATGCTGTTCTACCCGCCGTTCCGCAAATATGGCTTGCCGGTAGCACTGATGGCGCTGTTCAATGCCTCAACAAAGGAGAACGGCGGCATCTTCAGTCAACCGCAGGGCTGGCTCATTCTGGCAGAGACGATGATTGGTAACGGTGAACGCGCGTTCGAGTACTTCCTGAACTGCAGCCCTGCTACCATGAACGACCATGCGGAGGTCCGCAAGCTGGAGCCTTACGTCCACGGCCAATTCGTGGAGTCCAAGGACAGCCCGTATCAGGGCCGGGCCCATGTCCACTGGCTGACCGGCACAGCCTCCACTGTTATGGTCTCACTGGCAGAGGGCATTATGGGCGTTCAGCCGCAGAAGGACAGCCTCCGTCTGGACCCGTGTGTCCCTTCGGACTGGACCGACTTCTCCATGGTGCGCGAATTCCGCGGGAAGAAGCTGAGCATCCAGGTAGAGAACAAGCACGGCGTCCAGAAAGGCGTCTCCCGCATCGTCATCAACGGCGAAGAAATCCAGGGCAACCTGATTCCTGTGTCCCGGATGGCGGCAGAGAACGAAGTGCTGGTCGTGATGGGCTAGCTTCAAGCCGGTCCAAGGAACGGCATAGTGTATATACGAAGAAGGAGAGCAGCCCCGCCAGGCGCTCTCCTTCTTTTGGCATCACGCATCATGTTACTTCAAAATCTTATTCAGCTCTTCTGCCGACTTCTTGCTGCTCGCTCTGGCATAGAAGTAGAACGCAACCGTATGCAGGATCACGGATAACAGCAGCATTCCAGGCCACCAGGCACTGATGGAATCGAACATCTCGACAGAGAACAACCACACCATGCCCATTCCGCCTGCAATACTGAGAATCGATCCAATAAGAATATTCCACAGCGGCTTCAGCGTGAAGTGATTCCACAGCACATTGTACATGACGCCGAATAGCACAGCAGCGATGGCGGCGATGACCGCCAGACGCCACAGATACAGCATCTCCACTGGCTGATCCCTGAAGAACACCGTTAACAGCAGCGTGACCCAGAGTGACGTAAGGGTAAATACCTGAAAGAATGCTTGCTTGAGCTGATTAGCCATGATAACTCCTCCTGAAATGATTGATATAGTAGCGGCTAACAGTATAAGAACTATCATTCGTCAGCAGGACTTCCACCCGCGCATTAGCGGTTGCCGAGAATTCTTTGATATAGCGGGTATTGATGATGGTCTGGTTGTTGATCTTGATGAACCCGGGCGCATCCAGCGCATCCAGCGCAAACTTCAGCCTCGTGTTCAGCAGGTACATCTCTCCGGTAATGAGCCGCACACTGCACATCCGGCCCTCCGCCTCTATGACTGCAACCTTGCCCGCTTCCAGAGTGACCTGGCGGTTATTGCGGGCATTGATGACGGTGATCCGCTTCTCTGCCGCCTGAAGGGCAGCCTCAAGGCGTTTCCATTGTTCCTGTTCTGCCGGATGCGTAACGACCTTGGCCAATCCCCGGTCCATCCCGCTGTCTGCTTCAAATCTAATCTCCAACTGGCACTACCTCCTCTCAACACCCATATTATTATCCTAAAAGCGTCTTGACCATCAATCTGCGTTTTCTTGCAGGAATCTGGCGTTTTATTTCATTTTAGCTCCTTCTGCGGCTAAACAGGTACGCGAACAAGACTGCCGGGAGCTTCCCGGCAGCCTGCCTGACTATCTTTTATAACCTCGGATCGATCTCCTTCTCCTTCGTCACCTCGAACAACAGGTTCGCGGCAATCTGCTTGTAAGTGCTGTTGTCAGCCGAAATCTCCTCCAGCTTAATCTCTAGCAGCTGCTTACCCAATCGGTACTCGGCAAGAGACATCCGCAGCTTGGGCACGATGTTCTTCTGCTTCATCAGCTTGGCATATTTGTGCGGGAACCGGTAATCATAGCCGTAGATAATGGACAGGTACCCCGGATTACGGACCTTCAGGTAAGGGACCACTCCCGGCTGCTCGCGCTCCGGCTTGATGACGATGCCCTCCATCTTCCGCTCAACTGTAATAGAGGCGAAATACTCCTCGGCCTGGCTGTAAGCCTCCGGTTCCTGCAGATCCAGCACCAGGATCTCATCGTCATTCAGGAAGCGGTACTGCTCCAAGGTTACTCCCTCAGGCAGCCGTTCCTCCCCGCTCTCCAGCACTTCCTTCAGGATGGCAAACGGCTTATACGCAAGCTCCGCATCCCCAGCATACAGCTCCAGCTGCTGCTTATACACCCGGTACGCCTCGTCCCGCTGGTCAAGCCCCACATAGGCATCCCGGATGCCTCGGACATGCTTATACGTCTGGTATACGTGAGCGCCGTAGCTGGTGTTCAGCGCTTCTTTGGTCAGATGATGCTGGTCCTGCTCGAACCCGCTGGCTTCATACGCCTGGATCAGCTCACCGAGCGATTCCTCGAACCCGTGCTGCCTCAGGAATGCAAGCTCGTGCTCCAGCGCCCGCCCAATCGGCTGGAACTGGCGTTCAATCAGCCCTTCCCCTAGCGCCTTCCAGGGCAGCAGCTCCCCGTCCAGCAGCAGCACACGGATGCCCTGCTCCGCCATATACGTTCCGAACCGGTCCAGCAGCCCTTCATAGACCGGCGTTAGATCGACAGCCTTGACCTTATAACCGTTGCGGCTAACCGCGTAGCAATGCTCTACGTCCCGGTACAGATACACCGTGCAGCGCGATCCCATATATTTAGGCTGAAGGACCACCTCAGACACCCCGCGTCCGGCAAAATAATCCAGACCCTTGCGCAGTGACTCCAGCTCGCCTGCTACTTCATCCTTATCCGCTGGCGACATCGTCCCGGAGATGAAGTTAACCTTATTCTGCGAGGAATAGTGCAGTCTGCGCATGGACTCCGCATTCAGCTCCTCCACAGAGACCGTGCTCACTTCGCGGAAGAGAACCGGCAATTCTTCCGGCAATAGCTGCTGCCGGGATCTATGGCTTTTGTAGAACGGCTTGAAGGTTATATGGACAGAAGTTAGCCCGTTCCCATGCACGGCTCCTGTGTCGAGATGAAGCTTGTTCTTGATGCGGAACGTCTGCTTGGCGGCAATATGTCCGAACAGATGGAACGGATGGTTCCCCTCCGCCTCCTCCTTCAGGAAGCCGAGCTGCTGCTCGTACGCAGACTCACGGTCCAGCCGGAAGTTGCGCTGATGGCGCAGCGAATTCGTATCCAGCTTCCCGATATACTTGTTGCGGCAAGGGGCATGAGTCACATAGAAGGAAGGCCCCCGATTCCCGATATAGCGGTAAAACGGCTTCGCACTCTCCACCAGCACGGAGAATTGACGGAACAGCTCCTCATCTTCCTGTAATACCTGAGTTGAATCGAAATAGCTTCTCAGCAGCTCCGGCTCAGTCCCCTTGATCTCCCCCCGCAGGTACTTGTAAACGAAATTCTCATGGTTACCCATTACGAACAAGAAATGCTCCTGATTGCTATACAAGAACCGGGTGATCTCCCGGGTCTGCTTGCCCTTATCGATCCAGTCGCCCGCCAGGATGATCCGTGTATTCTTCAGCTTATCCGTAGCGCTTAGCTTCCCTTCTTCAATCCGGTAGCCGTAGCTGCGCAGCAGCCCTTGCAGCTCTTGAACACACTCGTGTACGTCCCCGACCACAATGTATTCCTGCTCCTGCGGAAGCACCGCAGCGGCATACGCCTCCCAGTCCTGAATGTGCACCCGGTAATCCGGGTTCGGCCGCTTTTCCCCCGAATCATCAGTACCTTCCAGACCTTCCAGCAGAAAATCCTTCGCCCGCACCTTATGAATACTGTGGTAGCCCTCACGGGACAGCACTGGCAGCACTTCGCGGCGCAGCCGGTTCAGGTGGCCCGAGATCAGCTTCTTCGAGCGCTCCGAGGCATAATAATCCTCCCGCTTACGGTAATCGAACAGAATGACCTCCAGATTATACTGGTTCTCCTGGGCAATCGCCCGCACCTTGCTGCGGTAATCCTCGGCGAGACCTATCGTATCCATAATGACAAACTCCGCATTAATCGGCCAGGAGGTGACCCGCTTCAGCCGCTCGAACAACAGCGCGAACGTATGCGAGCTGGCCTCCAGCATGACCTGGTCGTATTTATCGTAATCGTAGCCCAAGATCTCCTGACGGATCAGGTCTGAGGAGAGGTACTGCACATTCGTACGCAGACCTGTAGCGCTGTCCGCAAGCCCGAGCTGGGGGATCAGCACTTCTTTGGCAAAAGTAGACTTCCCGCACTCCGTCGCTCCCACCAGCATGAATATCGTGTGTACCTTCGTCTGAATGTCCATGGTCTAACCCTCCTGTCTGCGCACAATCGCGCTCTGCGAAGTACGAATGTCGCCTACCCGGTCACCCACGAGCGAGAACTCGGCTTCTACGCCCAGCCCTTGAAGTGTGGCAGTCAGCCACTCTTCGAACGCCGCCTGACCCTTTTCCCACTTGTGATCCTCGTGCCGGAAGCCTTCCAGCTCATAGTAAGGATTGAAATCCGCATTCGGCGTAGTCACAATCAGCTGCCCGAAATCCACATGGCGGATGATCTGCCGGATCAGCGCAGCCGCTTCCGTCTCACTCATATGCTCCACAACCTCAGTCAGTATGATATCCACCTGCTCTCCGTTGTACAGCTCCAGGAAATGCTCCAGCGAGCGGAAGGTGACGATGTTATCGAGCTCCTTGGCCTTTGCCTTCCGGTTCACGACCTCCAGCAGCTCCTCGTTGATGTCCACCGCATAATAAGCACCTTCGATCTTTCCGGCATACGGAATGGCGTAGAAGCCTTCCCCGCAGCCGATATCCAGAATGGGCTTATCGAACGGAAGCACACCTGAGATGAACGTCCGCCGCTGCATCGCCGTACTGCCATATTCCAGACCAATCGGATACAGCTCCGTTTGCTCGACCGCCGCCTTGTACCGCTTGAACTGCTCCCGGGTCTTCAGGAGATTCCGGGCGAACAGGCTGCGGATATAGAAAGGGGCGTCCATCACGTTCAGACTGCGGATATATTTGTCCAGAATCCGGTCCGAAATATCGATATATTCATCCCCGAAGATCGATAAGAATAAGGACAGCACACTGACCACATGCAGGAGGTGGTATAAGCTTTTATGCGTAGTAATGGTCAGGGAATAGCTCTTATGCGCCTGATGCTCCAGGGTGAACGAATAATCCTTCAGATGCTGCTCGAAGAACCGGATGTAATGCAGCCGCTCCACATGAATCATCTGGATGGTAAAAGAGTGCTCATACCCCTCCGCATCCCGCTCATCCCGCGCCTTGAACGGGGTAGAGAAGAACTCATTCACCGCATTCAGCGGGAATAGCGGGGTATTGTAACGGGAGACATTGAGGTACTCGAAGCTCTCGCCTTCGTTCTTTTTATAGGAGACCTCATTATCAGCATCCTTGAAATACACATTATAAGTAGCTTCATCCGAATACCAGCCGTAAGCGATACCCTGGCGGACCGGGCGAAGCTGCATGCCGCTCTGCGGATTCTTGCGGATGATGAAGCTCAGCTGCGGGTTCGTTGATCTCAGTTGTACAATAGCCATGATTGTCTTCCTCCTGTCGGTCGTTCATTATCAGCAAAACCTAACTTAAAGCTTAGTCGTCACTTCGGTGAAGTTTTGGACTTCCGGCCGCTATCGCTCCTCCAGTTCCAAAATTCCCCTTCGATCCTTTTCACTTTTAGTTTAAATTTAAATTCAACCCCCACACTTCCTGCAAGGCCTCCCGGAACAAGGCATCAAGCTGCCCGTCCCTATTGTCCGTCTTAGCACTCAGGTATGCCGTCGCTGTCTTCTCCAGCTCTTGCAGCTGCTCCTCCAGATACTCGTTAATCACACTCAGCCGCGGCTCCAGGTCCAGTTCCTCTCCCGACTTCTTCCGGGCCAGCAATTGCTGCACGACATTCCATAGCTCCCCATCCTGCGGGATCAGCTGGTCTACCAGCACATCGAATGCCATCGGCGGCATCTCCCCGTACCGGTGAATCCATTCACAGGCCAGCACCGGGCGCAGCACGTAGAAATACTTTTTGATCTTCACCTGCTCCCCTTGCAGGTAATCCCGGTAGTTGCCTTTGGCCATGTTCAGGTAATGGTACATACAGGATTTCGGCGAAAAGGTATACGGTGAGATCCCCCTAAGCTGCTCCGCCACGCTGAACTCCTCAGCATACTGGATCGGGGACTGCAGCCACTCCAGCAGCGGCGGGTTGGATTTGTGGAACAGCTTCAGCGCTTTGCGCAGATCCCAGCCGCTTAGATCCAGCATATTGTTAATAGGACGCTCGATGACATCCCTTGTATCCCAGATTGATAAGTACCACTCCGGCCGATGCAGGTAGATGAACCGCACATCGTAATCACTGTCCTGTGAGGGGAACCCCCACGCCCGGCTGCCCGATTCACAGGCATAGAGGATCGTCACTTGCTCCTCTTGTTCAATCTGCTTCAATTGCTCATGGATGAGCGTATTGATAGGATTCATGCCATCCCTCCGTTCCAAGTCGGTTTCGCTGGCCTTATCTTCCCTCATTTTGCCAAGGAGGAACAGGGTGAAAGTATGGCGGCAGACAAAAATCTTCCATTTCATGCAACTCTGGTGCTTAATAGAGGTATTAACTATTACAACTCATGAATGCGCTACAGGCTGGAGGTATACATATGGCCAAGGAAAGCTTCGATAAAGAAATCCAGTTTCTCCGTATGCTGTCACTAGCCGGGGGAGCTTACAGCAGGCAGCAATTCGCCGAGCGGCTCGGCATTTCCGTACATACCTATGACAAAACGCTGCGCAATCTCAAGGAGATGGTGACCGTCCTGCAGCAGGATCTGACTACAGAACAGGGCACCGAGCTATCTGAATGGCTCCGCTACAATTACTATGAATCGGCCGATCCGCTGCTCCTGTTCCTGTTCCGGGCGAAATCGCTGAAGGAGACGGAGAGCATCCGGCTGACGCTGCTGTTAACCGCACTTCAGAGCGAAGAACTGACGGCCAAGGAACTGCATGACGGCTGTTGTGACCAGATGCCCGCCGATTCACCGCTGCCGGACGAGAAGACCATCCGGGGAGACCTGAAATACCTGGAGGAGGTCGGCGTGATTGTAAGGGTGAATGAGAAGCGTCCCTACCGGTACAAGGCAGCCAACGAACTGCTGGACCAGCTTACGGATGACGAGCTGCTCGACCTGTTCGATTATACAGATGTCATTGCCAATACGCAGATTCCTTCTGTCCAGGGTTACCTCCTGCGTGACACCTTGAAGAAGGCACTGCGGATAAGGGACATTCTCCCCGAAGCCACGGAGACCCACCGGTACAAATATCATTACCATTCACGGATTCTGGATGAGGCTCATCTCTATACGATCCACGGGGCGATCCAGCAGCGGCGGAGAATCAAATTCCTCTATCTGTCGCCCAAAAAAGGCATGAACTACACCTCCCAGAACACCAATCCCCTCTTCGAGCGGGAATCGGCAGGGATTACGGACAGTCTGCTTCCGCTGCGTGTCGTCTACGATCATCAGTATGGGCGCTGGTATCTGATCGGCTATCACAGCCGGACCGGGATTAAGAAATTACGGATGGACGGCCTGACCCAGGTTGAAGAGGGCGAGCCTGTAGAAGAAGAGGAGTTTGCGCAGAGACTTCAGCAATTAGAGGCTCAGTTGGAGTATAGCTGGGTAACAGATACCAACCGTGCGGTGAAGGTCGCCGTCCGATTCTATAACCCCAGCCGGTCCGGCGCCAACTTCATCCGGGAGCGGGTCGAGGCGCAGGGGCAGTGGGGAACCATTACGGAGGAGTCCGATACGACCTTCCTGTACGAGATTACGGTGAATGAGATCTTTGAGATCAAGCCGTGGCTGCGGAGCTTCGGCTCCAGCTGCGAGATTCTGGAGCCCCGCTGGCTACGCAAGCAGTTCATGGAGGAATGGAAGGAGATTAAGAGCTACTATGAATCCCTTTGAGAAAATATTCAACTTCCAGATCATCTCCCGCCTGGAAGAGACCGGCTCCCTGGCGTTAACCTCACAGGAGCGCTCCTGGCTGAAGACGATGCTGGGGCATCCGGCGGCGGCTGAAGCTTTTTCAACCGAAACCTTACGTAAAATGAATTCCCTGCTGGAAGCCGAAGCTTCTATCGAAGTAGGAGAGATTATCATCGAGAAGGCCCGCAGCAAGGAGCGTCAGGTCTATCATCCGCTGCTCCGCCCCCTGCGCCGCATCATCATGCAGAATCAGGGAATTCAGCTCACATATGCGATCAAGCATGGCGGGGAACGAACCGCCCCATCCGGCTTCCCCCACAAGCTGGAGTACAATATGTATAAGCGGGAGTGGTACTTACAGTGGTACAGCACCCGGCAGCGCTCACTCATGTCCACGAAGCTGCGGAACATTGTGTCTGCCGATTCCTCTCCCATCCCCGCCCACCGGATAGATGGCCTCAAGGCACGTATCGCCCGACTCCTAGACGGTCTGAGGGAATCCGCCTGCATTCAGGTCATTCCCGTCTACAATGCCGAGCTGTCGCGGATCTTGTCCACCTTCTCCTGCTTCGATAAGTCAGTGGCCTTCGATGAAGCTACGGGGATCTACCACATCACCGTCCACTACATGAGGGACGACAGCGAGTTCCTGCTCTCCCGCATCCGCTTCCTGGGCCTGCGCGTGAAGATCACCCAGGGCGAGCAGCTGAAGCAGCGTATGCTGAAGTCGGCGGAGATGGCGCTGGGAAGGTATGGGGAGGAATAATTAAACGAGGAAATAGAAGATCCCGGCAAGATTTATTTTCAACTCGATTGAATGATTTCATCCAGCAGCTTCCGGATCTTCTGCTCCTCTAAGCTTTCATTGGTTGCAAATCTTTTCAGCTTCAGACCGTAGGTTTTAAATATATGATCTTTCATCTTATCCTTTTCTATTTGTTCAGGTTTATTTTCATGAAACGCAAATCCATCCACCTCAATAGCCAGTGCTGCTGTCATATCCAGTTTATGATAAATGACAAAATCAACAGACGCCCGATTTTTGATATACTGCCGTTCCTGATCTGTCAATTTATTTACACTTCTAAGCAAATTCTTAAGAAGAATCTGATTTCCAAGTGTAAATCCGCTATAAGCCGGTTCTTGTAACAGCTCTGTAAGCAATGCCTCCATTAAATTTTCTGATTGGAACCTGGATCTTGTAAAATGTTTAGCTCGTTCTCTAAATGCATGAAGCTTAACTGCGTATTCCGTATACATCAGATCAAATATAGAAACAATTTCGCTCTCAACCACATTCTCATCAAGTGTGCTATATTCCATATACCGCGTGAGGTCGCTGATTTCGTTGCCATATTTCCGAAAAAGAGCATGATCCGTTACAAGAATGAACTTCTGTTGCGCACGAGAGACAGCTACGTTAATCATGCATGGATTATTCACAAATTTCATACCAGTTTTGCCAGAACGGGTCTGATCCAGCACGGTCGACATAATCATAATCGGCTTCTCACGACCTTGATACTTATGTATCGTGTCGCTCTCAATATCATCAGTGAACTGTCCGGCTGCCTTCTCCACCTGTTTCCTGTATGGTGTAACGAAGCCAATATCCGGATGCCCGGATGCCACTTCCTCCAAACCCGCAAGAATCTCCCTTTCAATGACATCCAGTTCACGTTGGTTGAACTTTCCCTTGCCTTCTCCCCGAGTAACCTCACGCAAGTGATTGCCAGGTGAAGTCCTGTAAATCAGTAATGGCAGATCCGCCTCTTCTTCAGCCGTGAAAGTGATGAGATCACCGTTATAATACTTGTAATTACAGAACTGAATGATCCGGGGATGACAGCGGTAATGCTCTTTAAGCATCACTTTGGGAATATGATCACCGTATAGGGCAAGCATAGATGACAGTAGACTATGTTTAAAATAATTAAAAGCTTCGTCCACACCGGCTGATGCTGTATCTCCAACCAATTGCTGAATCTCCATCGTCACAATTTGTGGCAATTGCTTTGTGTCACCCACAATGATTGCCCGCTTACAGCAGGACAGAGCAAGTGCGCCTGTGATCAGATCCACTTGAGAGGCTTCGTCAATGATGACATAGTCGAATAACTCATTCTCTGGAATACAGTTACGTAAAGAATGAGTCGTGCTCAGGATAATGGGATAATAGTTAATGAATGATTTAAATTTCTTGCTCTGCCGATAATCGTCTACACCACATTTAACGCCTGGAAGATTAAGATATTTCTTATGCAGTCTATGACGAAAAAGCTGCGCAGAGCACTGCTGATGTTCATCCAACAAGGACACATACATTGCAGCATAAAGCTCTTGTTCGATATGTTTGATACGGTTCGAGAGCTCTTCAATTCGCAGAGAATAGAACTTCCGCTGAACATTCAGGATTACATCCACACCCTGTTCCCGCAAGTATTTGAAGTCGGTAAACCCATGTTTAAAAAACAGCTTAAACCTGTACAGTAAGCCCGCTTCTTTTCCCTTCCTCACTGCAAGATGGCTATCCTTCATGAATTCTAGCATCCGCTCTGGTGTCTCCCGGTAAAATGAAAGTTTATCCAGAGATTCAATCTCCTGATCAGCATAATAATTCTCAAAATGCTTTTGCTCCAGTACATACGCAGATAACTGCTGCCTCAATCTCGCCTTCTCTACATCTAACTCCATCAGTCGGTTAATATGGCCATCCAGCTCTTGCACTCTAGACAGAAGCTCTTTTTCCGGTATCTCACTGTCCCACCCCGCAACCTCCGCAGTAGGCAGATTAGCAAAAAAATGCTTTTTGTTCTTTGTATTCCCCAACGATGCTACCAGAAAAGAGTATCCCGCTGCCTCCAGCTTATCTCGTACATTCTGCACTGCCGCATTATTCCCTGACACCACTGCCACTTTCTTCTGCTGCATGACCGCCAAATTAGCTAATATATTGAGAATCGTCTGGGTTTTGCCTGTACCCGGAGGCCCTTCAATGATACTAATTTTACTGCGTAGCGCTTGGTCTAATGCTGTTTTTTGACTTAGGTTGTAGCGAAAGGGAAAGATCGGCTGCATTTCAGTAGAAACATCAATACTCTCAGGAGAGCCATTAACATAATGGCTCAATACACTCTTTGGATGCACAAAGTTGAGCTTGGCGAACTGCTTTTTCAGAAAATCTTTCGTTTCCGACTGCTCTTCTGAGCTTCTGAGATGAAGCGAGATGGAACGCCAATACTCCATGACTTGTAGTGCATCAGAGGTCTTAACGCCGCTGTTCTCGATTCTGACATTCTGTGATTCATACACCCGTTTGGTTCCATTATTAAAAAAAACGCAGATTCTAGGCCCAAAATCCAGCACTTTCATTACATTATTCAAAGGATTCTCCAAATGAAATATCACCTGCTCTTTAGTAATTGTTATAGCAGCAGGATTGCTGAGGATTATTACATCACTTGCAAGAAAGTTATAGAGAGTTGGGTAATTGTGAAACGTCACTTGTATATTGGTACCGCATGGTGTATATGAAGCGATATCTGCAGTGCGATCCTTTTGTCTGACTAATATTAAATACTTATCTTCGTCCATGGCACTTCCTCATAATGGAGTATTTGAGTTTGATATGTAGGAAATTCTTTAGATTGTAACGATATTCCTTCAATGGAATTAAAATATTCGAATAAAACAAAAAAGACACCTTTCACGGTGTCCAAAGAAAACTACCCCTCAACTAAAACCTCGATCATCATCGCCGTCCCGGTCTTGAACCCGGATACAAATGCAGCCGCCATATCCATTCCCTGCACCTGTGAATACAGATCCAATAATGCCTCCAGCTCCGCGAACTCATCCGGTGACAGCCTCCGTCTCCAAGCCTCAAGAGAATCGGTAATCTGCCTGTTGAGCGGGCGGTAGTCAGGGTCTTTGGAGACAATATCCTCATTCGGGAATAAACTTCCATGATAAAGCGATTCTAGAATGTTTGGCATTGGGCCTCCTCTCTAAAACATTTAAGGGAATATACGCTTATACGTACCAACCGTGAGTTTATTATACGGTACGCTTATGCGTATAGTCAATGCAAA
Organism: Paenibacillus sp. FSL R7-0333; assembly: GCF_038000365.1. NCBI lineage: Bacteria > Bacillati > Bacillota > Bacilli > Caryophanales > Paenibacillaceae > Paenibacillus > Paenibacillus sp. FSL R7-0333. Next base: position 7,630,246 of record NZ_JBBOBZ010000001.1, on the reverse strand, counting down.
TATTTCAGGATAAGTGAGGGATTCCAATGGGAAAGAGAATAGTAGTGAAAATAGCCGAGTTAACCAAAAAGCATAAAATTTCTATGCGGGAGTTGTCCAGACTTTCTGATGTTCGCCATGCCGCATTAAGCGAGCTAGCCAATGGAAAGAGAGAAAGCATTAGCTTCAGTCATATCGTCAGAATCGCAGAGGCTTTAAATATTCAGGATATACGGGAGATTATTGACTTGGCTGACAGTAAAGAAAGGGATTGATTTAGTTACCTGTTGCTTCGTCTTTGTATCAAGGGCATCTTTTCATTATCTTGTAAATGATGATCCAGAATTCAATCCTTGTAGAGTTGAAGGCAGGACAGTCTTTAAGGATAAATTCAGCCATCAGCTGAATTGCATCATAATTAAGGAAAATTACGGTTGTTTTTTGTATTTAACTTAGATAAAAGCACAGTTTTGTTAAAACTCACTCTTTGTGGGAATCATATTTCTGATAGAATTAGCTTAAAGAATAGCGAGCGGAGTATATTGTAAAAAGGGGTGTTTATGTGGCAACTGCAGATCAAATAAAAATGCTTATTGAGGCGCATGTATTAAAGAATGACGATAGATTTAAAACTTTAGTACTTCAATTAGCAGCCTATGAAGCCAAATTAGGTCACACCTCATTTGCTAGGGAAATAAGGGAGTTACTAAATAAAAATCGGAATGAAGATGTAAAGATAATTCATTTCAGTAAAGAAATCAGTGAACTAATAGGAATTACTTATAGTGACCAGAGGATTGCTGAGTTGGTTGTTGCAAACGACATTAAAGATCGAATTAAACGTATTTTAAAAGAATATCAGATGCGAGAAAAATTGCGCAAATATCATTTGAGTAATAGAAGAAAGATTCTTTTAGAAGGGCCTCCAGGTACTGGTAAGACAATGACCGCATCTGTAATTTCAACTGAAATAGGTCTTCCACTATGTACGATAAAAATGGACAAATTGATGACTAAATTTATGGGTGAAACCGGGGTTAAGTTAAGAGGTATTTTTGATGCAATTAAGGAAAAACCTGCAGTTTATTTTTTTGATGAGTTTGACGCAATTGGTGCCGATCGCAGCAAAGAAAACGATGTTGGAGAAATCAGAAGAATACTTAACCTTTTTTTACAGTTTATTGAGCAAGATGATTCTGAAAGCATAATTATTGCGGCTACAAATAATTCAAAGCAATTAGATCCTGCGCTATTTCGAAGGTTCGATGATGTTATTCACTATTTGTTACCCGATGAACTTCAGATTCCAAGCTTAATAATCAACAGATTAGGACAATTCTCTTCTAATCAGATCTACGATTTCATGGATAATATCGTAGATGCTGCCAAGTCGTTAAGCCATGCAGAATTATCAAAAGCTTGTGACGATGCGATTAAGGCAACCATTATGTCTGATAATAAAATCGTACAAGGGGAATTACTTTTGCAAATGATTAGAGAAAAGATTGGAGCATATTCATAGGAGGAATTTTAATGGATAATGAAAGGTTTGGTCATTTTTATATCGACGCCGTTGAATCACACAAATATAAAGGCAAAGGTCAAGGCGTTTCAAACTATCCATTGAGAAATAGGGAAACACATAGTGAAAAGTTATTAAAACAGTTTGATCATCTTTGGAATGAAGACAGCGAAGCAAATAAAACAGTTGTCTCGGCAGTAACAAGAGATGGTGTTTACGTGGAATTTCATAATGCACCCGGGTATGATTTGAAATTTGAGAGTTTAGAAAGTAGAAGAGATGGTATAAGACTTCTAAATATTCGCGAGAAAAAAGTAAATGATAAAGTAGAGAAGTTTGCCACTGTATTTATTCCAAAAGATAAGCGACATGTTTTTCTTAAGAAAATTGAGTCATATATGAATGAAGATACATCTAATGGAAGACCCAAAAATGCACCATTAATAGATGGTATAGAGGATATTAATCACGCTATCCTTGAGTCGTTCTGGTCTATTAATGAAATAAAATGGATACCTAATACTATCAAGGTTTGGTGTGAAATCTGGCTTAGCAGTGAAAGTGAGTCAGTTTACGATAACTTTATTTTTGTTGCAAAGACAACACTCGGACTTGAGATAAAAGATAATTCAATTGTTTTTCCTGAGCGAAGAGTTGTACTAGTTAATGCAGACCGAGAAGCGCTCCAAAATATATTATCTTTATGTAATGATATAGCTGAAATGAGAAGAGCATCTGAAGCAATTTCGTTCTTTATCGACATTGAAAATAGCGAACAAATTGAGTGGGCAACGGACCTATTAGATAGATTGGAAGTCTCAGAAGATACTAATGTATACATAAGTATTCTTGATACAGGGGTTAATAACGGTCATATCCTTCTAAATCCGGTATTAAGAGATGAAGATTGTAAATCGTTTGATTTAAGCTGGACAAGCTCAGATATTGGTGGTCACGGTACTAATATGAGCGGAGTTGTTGCATATGGTGACTTGAAAGAAGCATTAATGGGTTTTGATAAAGTTAAAATAAATCATAGGCTTGAATCATTAAAAATCATTCCTGATAAGGGGCAAAATCCCCCTGAGTTATACGGTGATATTACAGGGCAAATAATTAGCAATGCAATCATTGATAATCCTAATAGGCAAAGAATAATATGTATGGCAGTCACTGCTCCTAATTATCAATCAGATGATGGGCGCCCTTCATCTTGGTCAGCATCAATCGACGAACTTACATCAGGGTATATTGATGATATCAAAAAATTATTTATTATTTCAGCAGGCAATAATGATATTAGTAACGAGGCTGAATATCCCGATAGCAATTATACAAGTATAGTTCAAAATCCTGGACAATCATGCAATGCTCTTACAGTTGGAGCTTATACTGATCTACATGCCCCAAATGATAATTATAAGCCTTTAGCACCCAAAGGCGGATTATCACCGTTTAGCACAACTTCTTATGTTTGGGATAAAACTAAATGGCCAGTCAAACCGGATATTGTGTTAGAAGGTGGAAATATGGTGGTGGATAGTTTCGGAGCATGGTCTGATGAAAATCATTCAGTTCTTACAACCTCTCATAAACTTCAAAGTGAACAATTTTCAGTATTTAATGCCACAAGCGCAGCAACTGCAAAAGCAGCTTGGATGGCAGCACTCATTCAAGAAAAATATCTTCAAGCATGGCCTGAAACAGTTAGGGGGATCCTAGTACATTCAGCAGACTGGACAGAAGGATTAAAAAAACAGTTACTATCTGGATCTGACAAAAAGCATTATCATGATTTGATCAGAATGTGTGGATATGGAGTTCCTAATCTCGATGTTGCACTAAATAGCCTTAAAAACAGTGTGAGTATGGTAATGCAGTCAACAATAGTGCCTTTTAATAAAAGCAAGGGTACGGTCTCATTAAATGAAATGCACTTGTATGAATTACCTTGGCCAAAAGAAGTTTTATTGAGTCTTGGTGAACTTGATGTAAAGTTAAGGGTAACATTATCTTATTTTATTGAGCCGAGTCCCGGCGAAGTAGGTTGGAAAAGTAGATACTCATACTCCTCTTGTGGCTTAAGGTTTGATATTAATGGCTCAGCTACACAAGAACAATTTATTAAACGTATCAATCAAGCAGCCCGGGAAGAGGATGAAGGTAAGGTTCAACCAAGTAGTATAAATTGGACAATAGGACCAAATGCTCGAAATAAAGGATCCCTTCATAGTGATATCTGGGAAACTACTGCTTCAGAGCTTGCAACAAGTAATATAATCGGTGTTTACCCAATAAGTGGCTGGTGGGCAAAACGACCATGGTTAAATCGATGGAACAAAGAATTAAGATATTCTTTAATGGTAACGCTATCCACGCCAGCAACTAGCGTCGACTTATATACACCAATTGAAAATTTAGTAACAAATAAAATCGAAACTCAAGTTTAGTGATTGAATAACAATCATTAAACTATTCAGTTTGCAGCCAGATGCTTATTAAACTTCAGTATTACTTTATTCTCATTATTCTTCTTTACCGCCTTCACTAATTCATCCCTGACAGTCAGATCGCCCAGATTACCTTTTGACAAAAGAACCGGTAAGGATTCCAAATCCGGTAAGGAATAGAATTTACTCGATCCGTTGTCAGGATCTCTGTAACACAAAACAACCCCGAACAATTCTTCTTTCGACAGAGCATTCAGCAAGGTTGGATTATGTGTAGTAATGATGACATCTATCTGTCTCTCTTTGGTTAGTCTGGATATCGTTTGGATCAGGCTCTTAATTCGGCTGGGGTGGATTCCGTTATCCACCTCTTCAATCACAATCATAGTATCAGGGTCCTCTGTGATAAGTGCAGCGAGAATAGCTACATATCTGAGCGTACCGTCCGAGAGACGCTTGGCCTCCACGAATTCCGAGCGTTCACCATACTTCTCCTTCAGACAGAACATCACATCGCCAATGGAAGTCTCTATGAACCCAATATCCAGAATTTCATTCTCCGGCAGATCCTTTAAGGCGTTCAGCAGCTCTTGCTTGACCCCTTTATCCTTGCACAATTCATAAATTACTGAAGAAATATTATCCGCTGTAGGTCTTAGCTCATGGTCACTCATCCTTGAATAATCTCTCATACGGACAGGTACGGGATCTAAGAAAAGGATCTTCCCCAGACGTTCCAGAACCAGGTTTATATAAGACACGTTCTTCTTGTTATTATCCGTAGTTGTAGGCATCTTGGACGATAGCTGCGATAGTACAGAAACAGAACGAATGCAGGTTACCTCGGGATTTCTCCCCTTACGTCCATTGTTATATTCTACGTTAATATCGCTATAATCATCTGGTGTGTCTTTAGTCTGAAAAACGGTCACCGGTTTGGCGCCGCTAGAGGATAGCTTCAACAAATGCTCGGCAAGCACAAAAACACGATTGCTCACTTTGATCGTTATTGAATACTCCAGGTCGTACTCTTCATCAATATCCACCAGACACCCTAGTGTAAATGTATCCGTCCCAATTCTAGGACAGCCTACACTTCCGCCTCTGATCTCACTATCCACATTCTTAGAGCCATCCAGAATGATGGACAGCTCTCTTCCCGAGGAGATCTCAGAGAGTATCTTCATCCCTTCAATCGCATTGGTTTTACCGCCGGCATTAGTACCTATAATGGAGGTTAATTTCTCAATTTCTAAGATAGATGAATCGAAGCTCTTAAAGCTCTGGAACGAAAAATTCTTCAGCATCTTCACCACTCCTCTCACATGGAGTATTACCCGTATACCTTTCATTATAGCAAATAATGATCATAGTAATACTCACTAGTGAGATGCACAGTGACACCTCTCCCATAGGCCCAAAGGCGAGAGAAAAAAGACGGCCCGTTCCTCTGCTGGTGGAGAGATTGCCTTGAATGGTGAACCTCTGCTCGAAGTCCCGGACGCCATAAAATTGTGGACCGCTGCTCCAGGGGCAGACGTTGCCGTTGGTACAGGCATCATAGAAAATATCGTTATTATACACCCATTTTATTGTACTCAAAACGTACAAGCGGAACAGCTATTTTCATATGGCATGAATATTAAATTTGATTTTGGTGGCATGTAAGGCTATAATACGTTTAAACAATTAAACATTATAACGGAGTGAGCCATGAGCGAGTCGATAGGTAATCAACAAGTCATTGATATTTTCGAGAATCTAAGCCCTTATCTTCAAGGTCTGGGAGATCCCGTTCGCCAGCGAATCATATCGCTGCTCATTGACCGAGACAGCATGAACGTATCACAGATTGCAGAGCATGTTCCCATGTCACGCCCTACAGTCTCTCATCACCTGAAAATATTGCGCCAATCCGGGCTGCTGTCGGTTCAGAAAAAAGGGACTGAGATGTATTACAAACTGGAGTTCAACGATGCTATCGAATTGCTCAAACAGCTCGTTCATCTCGTAGAAGTGGAATGTCAGAGCTAGCGCACGCCGCGCTGGTGAACCGCATTCCTTTTCTTCACAGTATTATGTTCAATAGTTTAAACATATAAGTACATAAACCTATAAACGGAGGTTAACAAATGAATAGAAAAAAGGTTCTCATCGCTGGAGGCTATGGTGCTGTAGGGGTACAGATTGCCCGCATTTTGCATGACAGGCACCCTGATCTGGAGTTAGTGCTTGGCGGTCGTTCTGCTGGCAAAGCAGCCCCTTTCCCATCGGACCGGGTGCACACGGTTGTTGTTGATACCCAGGCAGTCGATCCGCTGATTCACGCAGGAGAAAATATAACTTTAATCATTAGTGCGGTGAACGATCTGGATGACCGACTACTGGTAGCAGCAGTACGAAGAAAAATTCCACTCATTGATGTCACACGCTGGACAGAAGTTTTTCAGCAAGCGATCCGCACAATAGATCAGGAAGAGCTTCATGCCCCCGTGATTCTCTCTTCCGGATGGATGGCGGGAACGGCCTCCCTGTTTGCAATGATGCTCTCGAAATCGCTTCAGAACGTTGAAGTTAACATCCATGCCTTGTACTCCCTGCGGGATAAGGCCGGCCCGGATTCAGCAGCCTTTATGGACCGGATGAGCATTCCTTTTCATATCACTCAATCCAATACGAGCCGGCTTGTCTATCCCATGACTGACCCGGTTAAAATACAGTTTCCAAATGGATACGCGACGCACTGTTACAGACTGGATACTCCTGATCATGTCACCTTGCCTCGTACCCATCATATCGATTCTGCCAGCTTTCGCATCTCCTTCGATCATAAGGTTTCCACTTATGCACTCGCAGGACTGGTCAAAACCGGAATATGGAAGATGATTAGTGGGGATCGATTCAAGCCTTTCAGACGGAAATTATTGTACAATCCGGGAACCGGGAGTGCTCATCACCTGGTGATTCTGTTGAAAGGCATGGATGCGAAGGGTAACGTAGTGGAACGCAGGATGACTGTCTCCGATCCACTCGGTCAGACCCATATGACTGCGCTTGGCGCTGCGGTGCAGGCCGAAAATTTACTGCTGATGATGTCTACGGATGAGCCGATGGCTCCAGGCATTTATTATCCTGAGCACTTGTTCGATCACCGCATGGACATGGATGCAGTCACTCACTTTTTCACACAATACGGTGTTCAAGTATCTTATTCCTGATCCAGCACTATACTACCAATACGCCGCCAGAAAGAACGGTCATGATTCATGCGGTGAATATGGTACAGTTCATGAATCATGACACAATCCATCACTTCCAGTGACGCCATGACCAAGCGATAATGGAGTTAGGAGTTATATTATTCCACCACCAAATAATACAAATTAGCAGTACTATCCTTCGTAATCGTATGCGTACCTGCCGCAAGGGAGATAGTGGCCACGCCGTTCGTTATGGGATAGCTTGTCCCATCCACCTTAATCTTGGTCCCCTCAGAGTTGAAGACCAGTGTTAGCGTGGAGGCCTTGGCTGCGGTGAACTGGATGCGGGTGGCGCTTTCGATTTTCAGGCATTGGGTTAAGGTCAGGCCGTTGTAATTCACTGTTCCCTTGCTGGTAGAGAGATTGCCCTGAATGGTAAAGAAGCTGCTCGAAGTCCCGGACGCTGTAAAATTGTGAACCGCCGCTCCCGGGGCTGGTGTTGACGTAGGTGCTGTTGTCGGCACTGGAGTCGCTGTCGGCGCGGGAGTTGTTGTCGGCACCGGAGTCGCTGTCGGCACCGGTGTCACTGTCGGCATCGGAGTTACCGTTGGCACAGGCGTTGCTGCCGGAGTCGGCGATGGGCCTCCCGGGTTAGCGTTGCCTCCCACAGATACCAGCCCCGAGGTGTAGCTGCGGATGGCAGACATTAACGGCGCATTGAGGGCATAGGATGCGTCGTCCACGGAGTTGTTGAACGTCCAACTGAAATCGCCGCCCCCTTGGCGTCCGGCTCCCGCTGTAACTTTCTGTTGTACTACGCTTACGTTATCGACAGCTGCTACGCTGACACCTGTATCCACCAGCGTATCGAAGTTGTTATATGCTGTTCCGCCGACAAGTGCTTTGTACGAGCCGGGAACGGCTTCGCTTCTCGATGAGGCCAGGTAAGCATCGTGTGAAGCTGCGTTTGCCGGAGCTGTTCCGGTATTCGAGTTCGCATAGATCAGACTGGCCGCACCTGTGATACTGTTGTTGTAGGCTTTGATCATCCCGCCATTCTCCCCGGAGAACGTGCCTTCGCCCAGAGCATCTGTGCCTTGCAGGGAGCTTAGCATCGGGTTCTTGGTATTCCTGAACACATTTCCTTCCACGAAGGCCGAAGCGTCGGTAGTTACGCCCACACCATATTTGGATACGCCGTCATAGAAATTATTATACACATGGACCGAAGCTACTCTGATCCGCGGGTGACGGGAGTCGGAGTGGTCGAACCAGTTATGATGGAAGGTCACGAAGAATTCTGCGGATTCGCTAAGTCCGACCAGAGCTGCTTTGCCGGAATCGAAGTAATGGTTGTACGAAATGGTGATATAGGTGGAGCCTTTCTTGAGGTCGGTGGAGCCGTCGCCCTTGGTCTGGTCGGCATCACTCCCCGCTGATCCATAGAAAATATCGTTATTATGCACCCACACATTCGCGTTGCCTGTGTCCATGGAAATGCCGTCATCCGGGAATAACATCACGCCCAGGTTCCTTACCTCTACATTTCCGGTATACCTGAGCAGCATTCCCCAGCCGTAGGCAGTCGCATCTTTCCCTATTCCTTCGAGGGTAATGTTCATTTCCGTATAATTGGTTTTGCCTTTGAGCTCAAGATACCCGCTGCTGTTCAACTGTCCGCTCAGATCAGCAGCCTTCACTTGTCCGATGAACCGGATGGCAAGCGGGGTGGTATCATAGCCTTTTTGCCGAAGAGTAAGAATGCCGCCAAGACCAACTCCCGTCTGCACTGTACCCGAACTGCTGACAACAACGGGAAGTGTTACGGTCTGCGCATTCTGAGAGGTGACATACAGCACCTGTGCCCCGCTCTTCAGCGTTCCATTGTCATTATAAGCACCGGAGCCTGTACCATAAGGTGAAGCTGTGGAAAAAGCAAACCCTGACCGGTCATACGGCGCGGCGGCCAGCGTACCCGTCACTGCATTTGCTGTTCCCCCGCCTGACAGCACAGCTTCCACCTTCATAACATAGCTTCCGGCCGCAAGGCCTACGGCATCTGCTCTCCAGTAAGAGGCATATTTGCGGATCAGTTCATTATGAAGCTGCTGATACTGGGAATCTGCGGCGCTTGCCGCTTTGATGAATACCTTATATCCCGATGCATTACTGACAGGTGACCACTCCACGTAGGCAGCTTCATTTCCGCCTCCACTGCCTGTTACCGTAAGCCCCGCAGCATGTACTACTGCAGTCCCCCACCCGCTGAATAACAGAGTGAGTCCAAGAGAAAATAACAATCCTATACTGGTTACCTTCGCAACGATTCTATTCATTGATTTGCCTCCCGATTTAAATTTGTTGCAGAATACAGTTGTAACCGCTTGCAATAACCTGTGGAATTTCGGTGTCTGCCCTCCTCTTGTACCGGGTGATCCGAACCCTTGAAGTAGACGGAAATGAACCTGTCGGATACCCCGAGCATAGCAGAAGCCGAATTAGTGCTGAAACAATCATTTGCTCATATCACCTCCAATTATGCGCTATTATGAGAAAATGATTATTTTGCAGCGAAATGATACCTGCATACAAAAAGACACCCGTCCGGGGTGCCTTGAACTGACGCTTCTTCATCAATAATGGAAAGCTCACTGAAACTTCGTATTGACGCGGATCTGGCCGCTTTTACTTTTGACCGCAGCCTTCTCCGGCGGCTCTGGGTTCAAGCTCTGGCCGATGTCGGTAGCGTTCTTCTTGAAGGTCTCGGTCACCGTCTGAATAACTTCCCCTACATTGTGTGCCGATTCAAAGATCGGATCGATGGTCTTGATCTTCCCCTTCACATCCCGGGTGACCTGATTCGCCGTGTGAATGAGCTGGGTCGCCTCTCCCGTTAATCCATGAATCGCATTCCTCACCTCGCCCAGCGTCCTGTTGGTCTCGCCGAGTGTGGTCATTCCCTTGCGCAGCGTAAGGATGACAAATGCAACCAGACAGACAAAAGCAACCGCAGCCAAAGCAACACTAAGCTGAATTAACATATGCAACGCCTCCTGTAGTACCACTCTATGTCCAACTTACAGACATCATTCCTGCATGTTGCGGCTACAGCCCGCTTTTGCCACCTTTGAAGGATGATAATTTGTCAATTAGCTTGTCCTTATAGATTAATCCGAAGATAAAGGCCAGGACGGAGATAGCGGAGATGACGATGGTGGGTCCATAATTCTTGTGGTAGATATTAGCCCCAATGCTTACGGAGGCCAGCAGCCACGGAAATCTGGCGATGAGCAGGATCATAAAGAATCTTAGGGGCTTCATCGTCGTCAAACCCGCTGCATAGATGAACATATCCTTGGGAAGTCCGGGAATTATAAAGATAATGAACAGGAAAACCGAGAATTTATTATTATCCATCATCCCCCGCATCCACTTGAACTTCTCCCTTCGCAGCAAGCCTTCAATGAAAGATCCGCCCAGGAATCTGGTGAAGTAAAAGGCGATCATCGCCCCCAGCAGCATTCCCCCCGTAACGAAGACCGCACCTAACGTGGTGCCATAGATGTATCCCCCGGCAATTTGAACGACCTCCCCCGGTATCGGGGCGATTACCGTCTGGAGAATCTGGAAGAGCACCAGCATAACCGGCCCTAACTTCCCCGTAGAGAGGATATAATCGCGGAAGCCGTCCAGCGACATCGTCAGGCGCAGGAGCTCCGGCAGGTATCTGATGAATACTATAATTGTCACAAGGCCCGCAGAGGCGAGGAGAACCTTGCTGACCCGATTTTTTTGTAATAACCAATCCATTTACGAATCCCTCTCTTCACTGGCTTATGATATCTCCAGCTTAGGTGAATATTCTTAAGATCCGGGCATGGAATTCCTTAAGAATTCTTAAGTCGCCTGTCATCCGGTGGTTTAAGCGCTATGGACAATTTATAATGTAAGCACGACGAGTGCCCGGGAAAGGAGGGGGATGGAGGAATGATGAATTCTGCGAAGACCATACTTATAGCCGACGACAACCACGAGATCCGGGAGATTGTCCGGGTGCTGCTGGAGAGTGAGCAATACCATGTCATTGAGGCTGTTGACGGTGAGGATGCCGTGAATAAAGTAGACGATACCATCGATCTGATCATTCTGGACATGATGATGCCCCGGAAGTCGGGAATTAAGGCCTGCGTGGAGATTCGTGAGCTGACCAGCGCGCCTATCTTATTTTTGACGGCTAAGACCCAGGATTCTGACAAAACCTTGGCCTTCTCGGCCGGAAGTGACGACTACCTGTCCAAGCCCTTCTCCTACACCGAATTGGTGTCCCGGGTGAAGGCCTTGCTTAGGCGGTATTATGTGTACAAAGGCAAGGAGGATTCCTCCGCTCCCTCAGATGTGATTACCTTCAACGGGCTAAGCGTGAATACTACCGTCAACGAGGTAAGGATGAATGAGAAGGAGTTGACCCTGACCGAAATTGAGTACAAGCTGCTGGCGCTGATGTCCATTAACCGTAATAAAATTTTCTCGGCACAGAATCTGTATGAGAGTGTGTGGGGCGAGCATTACTTCTACAGCTGCAACAATACGGTGATGGTTCATATCCGCAACCTGCGGATGAAGCTGGAGAAGGACCCGCAGAATCCCAAGTTCATCAAAACCGTCTGGGGAAAGGGGTACCGGATTGAATAACAAGCTGCGGTGGAGCAGGCTGAAACTGAAATTAATCCTGTGCCTGATCGGTTCTTTCATAGCCTCTGCCATGCTGTTCCTGCTGCTGCAGTCCACAGGCGAAGATCTGCTGGAGCATTACCGGACCAGAAGCTCGTTCATCAACAAGCAAGAAGAGCAAGCCCTTCCGGCACTCCAAGAATATATCTCCGGACAGCATCTGTCGCTTAAGGATGACGCAAAAATAGCTGAATGGGTCAGGAAAACCAAGTACGTAAATCTCTATCTCTATAAGGACAACCAATTTCTCTACTCTACAGACGGGTACACCATCAAGACCGAGAATACAAGGTTTCTACCGGACCCTAGCATTTTCAGCAAATCCCAATATTCTACGGTTACCTTTGCGGATACGACTGCGAAGGTCTATATGGAGTATTTTTTTGAATACAAGTACTACAACCTCATTACGATTCTGGGTGTGATTCTGTCATTCTTATTCTTCATCGTCCTGGTTCTGTTCTTCATCAACAAGAAGACCTCTTACATTGGCGTGCTGGAGAAGGAAATTAAAATTCTGGAGGGCGGGAATCTGGATTATCCGATTACACTGAAGGGGAAGGATGAGCTATCGTCTCTGGCCCAGAGCATTAATGAGATGAGGAAATCGTTCATCGAGCGCCTGGAGAGCGAGGAGCAGGCCAGATTGGCCAACAGCGAGCTGGTCACCGCCATGTCCCACGATCTGCGGACACCGCTCACCGCATTGGTCGGCTACCTGGACATCATCGAATACAAGAAATATCAGGATCAGGAAGCGTTAGCGAAATTCATTCATAACAGCAGGGAAAAAGCCTATCAGATCAAGCATCTGTCCGACAAGCTATTCGAATATTTCACCGTGTACAACACAGAGGAGAATGATCTGGAGTTCGAGTCCTACGATGGGGTTCAGCTGATGGATCAGTTAATCGATGAGCAGTCGATGTTGCTGGAGAATCACGGCTTCCAGGTAGCATGGAAGCCGTCCCCTGTCCCTTTCCGCGTGGATCTTCACCTGATCTCCTTCAGGCGGGTATTCGATAACCTTTTCTCCAACATTACGAAGTATGCCGATACGTCTGCGGCCGTAACGATTGCGTATAGAATCGAAGACCGCTGGCTGTTGATGGATATCACGAATGTTATAAAAAAGGAGGCCCATGAGGTTCATAGCACCGGAATCGGCCTCAAGACCTGCCACAAAATCATCAGCCAGCATAAGGGCGAAATCACATTCACAAGCACTGGCGGCAAGTATTCCGTTCACATCCGCTTGCCGGTAAATAACACGCTCACTTCATTTAGGGAGGATCATCATGCAAAAATTCACTACCGACCGCTTAGTCATCAGAAACTTCCGGGAGACGGATGCACCAGGGATGCTGGAGTATCTGGCAAATCCGCGGGTGAACTGCTTCCTGAGCGAACGCCTCTCCACGTTAGAAGAAGCCATCGCCACCGCAATTGAACGAAGTCAGGACGACTCCCATCTGGCCGTCACTCTGAAGGAGACCGGGGCGATTATTGGCGATTTGTTCTGCATGAAAGAGGAGCCCGATACCTATAGCGTAGGCTGGCACTTCAACCCGGCCTACGAGGGCGTCGGCTATGCCAGCGAAAGCGCCCGCGCGCTGCTGCGCTACCTTTTCCTGGAGCAGGAAGCCAGACGCATCTACGCCTACGTCGAGGACGACAACTTCAGATCGCAGAAGCTCTGCGAGAAGCTGGGCATGCGCCGGGAGGGCTGCTTCATGGAATTCATCTCCTTCACCACGAACGAAGACGGAACGCTGAAGTACGAGAATACCCAGCAGTTTGCGATTTTGAAGCGGGAGTGGTTGGGGCAAGGGAAGGTGTAGCATCAATCGCCCGGCAACCGTGGGAGGTGGCTGCCGACTATCGGGACAGCGGTCTTTTTAACTTCTCCGGTAGGGGGATATGCTTTATGGACTCTAACGGATGATACAGCAACATCCATGGTCCCGAGAAACGCATAACCCCCTTTATTTTTGGCGGTAGACGGGTGTATAACAATGAATCGGACACTTCGCACAAGCGGTTTTCTCTTCACCGAATTTGCAGCGGGAGAGTCTTTTCATGACATACTCATTTAAATTCCGGCATTCCTCACAGAGCTCCTTCTTATGATGTTTTTTCTTGCAATAGATACGGATCATTTTCGCAGCTATCATTTTTTCTTTGCGGATCTTAGGGCCATCGTTCAGCTGCTGCTTTGCTGCTTTGCTCATATAGAAAGGCCTCCTTCACTTGTAAGGGGGACACCTTACCTCTATTGTTCCTCAGAATATTTTGTCAAAATATTAGAGATCATTTCTAATGAATGTACGCCTTTGGCAATGTCTACAACAAATTCTACTGCAAACCCCCGCTGCATTCTTAGATGGTACCCGTTCAGAATCAAAAATGATTTCGTGACCAGATAGGCTGTACGTTTATTGCCATTATGAAAGCAATGGTTTTTGACCAGCGATTCCAGCAATGCGGCTGCCTTATCAAATATAGAGGGATAAGCATCCTCGCCAAAAATACTTTGTTGCGGTCTATGTACCGCAGATTCCAGCAGGCCGTGATCCTTCACTCCTGCCTGATCTGCGTCATTCATTCTTTTCATCATGAAGTGGTGTGCGGTAATAACCTCTTCCTTGGTAAGAAAGGTATCCATATCAACGATCCCTTAGATCTTCAAGAATGCCCTGATCCTCTTCAAACACATCGAAGAACGCCTCCAGCACCTCAGGCCGGATCTGTTCATTCAACAGAGCCGCGCGGCTTTTCCTGAACACCACTTCTCCACGTTCATTTTCAATAAACTCGATTTCATCTCCCTGCGAGATATTCAATTTATCCGCCAGAGCTTTTGGCAAGCTCACGCCCAAGCTATTCCCCATTCGCCCAATCTTTCGGGAATAACGGGTCACCTTCGATTGCTCCTTCGTCACTTTGATCACACCATTCATTTTATTCTTTCCTCCTATAGTATGATCTCTCTACATTAAGTTATAACTTGTAACAGTAATAAAAGTTATAACATATGTACATTTTAGCAGAATGATATGGAAAACAACATCTGCCAAAATAAAAAGACCACCCTAAGAAGGCGATCTCAATGAGTGTATGATTCTAAAGCTCCCTTAGCCCACACAGGAATCTCATCTCGGCAAAAGCTAATCTGTGAGCGTTTAATTTCCGCCACAACTTCAGGTTCACCGGTGTTATCGATTATGGTGACTTCATCAGAAATCTCCAAAGCAGGCTTAAGATTACTCAAAGATTGGCCATATCTGTAGCGGATATCTTCTTCAGCAATCCAGTTTCCTCCCTGTTCCACTCTTGAAGCTACCCGGTCAATATGCTCTGCACTTCTGGGATCTTCCGGGTTAATTCTTTTGGCAATCTGGTCAGGATCAATAATGGTTCCAACATAATCCTTCATCTGAAAACTGATTGTGCTTTTCCCGGCTCCATTAGTGCCAGCAAAAACTGTCATTACAGATTCCGTCTCAATCATGACTAACAAGCTCAGTCCGATTTCCAGCTACATCGTAAGTAATCTCAAATTTTTGCCCAGTGGCATCTTCACGTATCCTTTTACCGTCTTTTATATAATAGATGGAGGCTCCAGCCTTTTTGGCCTCTGCGACCGCATGCCGATTAGCCTTTTTTAATAACCGTTTCAATTCTTCTCTTTGGGGCAGCATCAGGACAGCACCTCGCTCGGATTTTGAATTCATTTTATAATATTATAGCACAATCCTTATGGTTAAATAATTCACTTGACTACAGATAGAATTTTACCAGACTTACTGTGCCGGAGCCTAGATTTACCCTCGCTTGAAGACCCGTAACTGCCCAGTGTAATTCCGAACTGCTTCATAAAAGCACGACTGTAGGTTTCTTGTGATTCAAAGCCATGCTCCATGGCAATCTCAATGATTTGCATGGACATATGAAGAATTAGGGAGCCATTAATTTTAAATTCTGGTTTGCTTTCTATTCTCACCTTTACCATGCGATCTTTTGGAGTCTGAAAATCCAAAAAAAGACACCCCTAAAGATGTCTTCATTAGTACTGTATTGTCAGCGCCCCTCTAACTCTTACGTGGTCCGGGCACGCTGATCCGCAAGCGCCATCGCGGCGACGTATCCGGAGCTCCAGGCCCATTGCAGGTTATAGCCGCCGCAATCGCCGTCCACATCCATCACCTCACCAGCCAAATAGAGCCCCGGCACCAGCTTAGATTCGAGCGTTCCTTCGACTAGCTCCGTCGTATCGATGCCACCGGCTGTGGTCTGTGCGTTCGTGAAGCTGTTGGTATCGGTGATTTTAAATTCCCAACGCTTCAATAGTTTATAGAATATTTTCTTGGTTTTCCAGGATAGATCCTGACACAGCAGATGCAGCTGTTGATCAATTCCAGCCTCCTTCAGCAGCACGGGAATCAGCTTCTTGCTGACGATGCCCACGAAGGAATCGGCAACGGTCCGGTGTCCGAAGATCCCCCAGTGGATCTCCAGAAAATCAATTAACTCTTCCTCCGTGCGCTCCGGCATCAAATCAACCGACAGGGTCACGGATTCTCCTATACCGAGATTATACGCAGCCTTTCTGCTTAACTGAAGGATGGGCGGGCCCGAGATCCCATAGTCTGTAAAAAGAATCTCCCCGGACTCCGTGCGGATAACCTCATTGTTCACGATCACATGGGCCTCTCCCTCAAATTTGATGCCCGACAGTTCCTTTAAATACGGATAATCCAGCTTCAATTGCACAATGCCTGGCACCGGGTGGATCATGGTGTGTCCCAGACGCTGGACAAGTGTATAACCGGAACCGTCTGTTCCTGTTTTGGGAGCGGTAAGGCCGCCGGTACATAGAAAAAGGTAGTCGCTGGTATACACAACCTGTTCCTCTGTCTCGGTCTGGCAGGTTATCGCGAACCGCGGATGTCCCGCCGAAGCGGTCACATCCAATACTTTATGTTTATAATATACGGGGACATTCCGGTCCTCCAGGGCCAGCTTAAACACCCCCGGCACCGAAGCCGCCTGCAGCGACATCGGATACATCCGGCCATTCTCCAAGCTCATAAAAGGAAGCCCGAGCGAGGAGAAAAATTCGATCGTCTGGCGGACACCGAATTGCCGCAGTACATGTATTGGGAATCCTGCCTGATTGCTATGATACTTCACTGATAAAGCAGCTGCTTCATCTGTACCAGTGGCGGTGGATTGGTTCGTAATGTTGCAACGCCCGTTACCTGTCGTTATTATTTTCTTCCCGAGCCGGTCATTGCTTTCAATAATGGCTGTATCAATACCTTGATCCCTCGCTGTAACTGCAGCCATTAGACCTGCAGCACCCCCACCGATAATGAACAGCTCGTGGTGCCTAGAAGTCTGATCCTTATACATGTTAATTGATGCATCCCTTTTCCTAATAAATTTATTGAATGGACTTAGCTATCGCCATGGCGGCCACATATCCGGAACTCCAGGCCCATTGCAGGTTATAGCCGCCGAAATCTCCGTCCACATCCATTACCTCGCCAGCCAGATACAGCCCGGGCACCAGCTTGGATTCCAGCGTTCCCCGGGTGAGCTCCGACGTATCAATGCCGCCGGCTGTCACCTGCGCATTCGTAAAGCCATTGGTATCCGTCACTTTAAATTCCCAACGCTTCAAGAGCCTATAAAAGTTCTCTTTAGTTTTCTGCGGCAGATTCTGGCAAAGAAGCTGTGGCTGTTGATCTAAGCCCGTCTCCTTAAGCAGGACCGTAACAAGCTTCTTGTTGAAGATACCCACGAGGGAATCCGCCACGGTCCGGTGCCCAAAGGTCTCCCAGAGCTTTTCTAAAAAATCAACTAACTCTTCCTCTGTGCGGCCCGGCGTCAGATCCACCGACAATTTCACCTGTTCTCCTCTTGCCAAATGATACGCAGCCTTCCTGCTTAGCTGGAGAATGGGCGGACCGGTAATCCCATAGTCTGTGAAGGCCAGCTCACCCTGTTCACTGCCGATGACTTTACCCTTAACAATGATATGGGCTTGTCCCTGAGATTTGATAGTGGACAGTGCCCTCATATTCGGATATTGCAGCTTCAATTGCACAATGGCCGGAAAAGGCTCAATCAGGGTGTGCCCCAGACGTTCGGCAAGGGTATAACCCGGAGGTTCTTTGCCTGCATTCGGACCGGTGTTGCCACCCGTAGACAGAAGCAGATAGTCGCTAGTATACACAACCTCTTCCTCTGTCTCGGTTAGGCATTTTATCGTGAAGCGAGGATGATCTGCCGAAGCAGTAACATCCACCACTTTATTCTTAAGGTATACGGGAACATTCCGATCCTCTAGCGCCAGCTGGAAAATATCAAGTACCGCCGCTGCCTGCAGCGACATCGGATACATCAAGCCCCCCTTGAGTCTTGTCAGCGGAAGCCCAAGAAAGGAGAAAAAATCAATCGTCTGGCCGACGCCATATTGCTGCACTACCGCAAGCGGAAATTCGGGTTGATTACTGTGATACTTGCGCGATAAAGCGGCTGCTTCATCCGTATCTGTCGTAGTGGATTCATTCGTAATGTTGCAGCGGCCATCACCGGTCATTAAGATCTTCTTGCCAATCCGGTCGTTACTCTCCAGAATGGCAGTATCGATCCCCATATCACTCGCAGTAACAGCGGCCATTAGTCCGGCAGCACCTGCGCCGATAATAAAGAGCTTGTGGTGCATAGAAGTCTGATTCTCATACATGGTTGGTCAATGCATCCTTTATCCAATTTTCTCTAAGCACAAAAACACTTTATTAAATTATAGCATAAGTGTACTGGTTGTCATTGATCTCCTTATGATCATAGCCGTTTACACGCCCAAAAATACAAAACAGCGATTCCCTATTAACAGGAGAATCGCTGCTTTGCTATGTTCTAACGTATAGCGATGAAAGGTTGGCTATACTTACTTAGCTTCCAGCATCCGCAGCAGAACCGTAACCGTCTCTGCCCGCGTTGCGGCATCTTTCGGGAAGAAGCTATTGTTGCCTTTGCCTTGCATCAGTCCTGATTTCTTCATCTCGGCCGCTGCTCCAACCGCCCAGGCCGGGATATCGCGGTCATCTGTAAATCCTGCGGAGCGGGCAACAGGAGCGAGATGCAACGCTCTAGCCAGCATAACGGCCATTTCCGCTCTGGTCATAGGCGCATCCGGGCGGAAGTTGCTGTTATTATCGCCCTGAATGATTCCCAGGGCTACTGCCTGAGCAACGGCTGTCTTGGCCCACGAACCGATTCGGTCACTGTCCTTGAAGGACAACGCTGCTTCTGTGTTCTGAAGCTTCAGCGCCTTTGCCAGCATCACCGTGAATTCTGCACGGGTCACGGTACGGTCAGGCTGGAACGAACCGTTCGGATACCCTGTAATGATGCCCTGCTTAACCGCTTCCCGGATACTGGCTTCGGCCCAATGGCCCGCAATATCGGTGAGGGATGGACCAGCCACCGGAGGAGTAGCCGGGGCTTGCGGGCCCTCGTCCGGCTTACTAGGCGTTCCAACAATAACCGGCGGGACTGGTACTGACGGAGTCACTGGCGCTTCGCCTCCGGGATCGCCGCCGTTTCCGCCGCCCGAACGCTCATTGACCGACACGTTAATTCTTCCCGTAATGGACGGATAAGCGCTCATGAATGCCGTAATCGTCACTTCTCCAGGTGTGGATGGTGCCGTAAAGACCGCGCTGAACCGGCCGTTTGCGTCCGTTACAGCATGAGCAGGCTCCAGGCTGCCCGAGGAAGCAGCGAGTTCAACCTCCAGGCCGGAAGCCGGAAGATTGTCGCTACCTGATACGATTCCCGTGATGGATACGTCATCTCCGGTATTCACGGCAGACGCTGCCGTCTGAAGTTCAATAAGAACAGGGACTGGCATGGCTTTGCTTACAGAAACGGTTACTGTATTCGTCACGGAAGGATTATCGGTCAGTACAGCCGTAATTGCGATATCCCCGGCTGCGGATGGTGCCGTAAACACCGTACTGAACCGGCCGTTCTCATCCGTTACGGCAAGTGCAGGCTGGAAACTGCCCGAGGCTGCCATGAGACTGAGCGCAGCACCGGCTAACGGAAGATCTTCACCGTCATAGACGGTTCCCGTAACGGACACTTTGCCTCCTGCGGATACGGAGGACGGGTTAGCCTCCAGTTCAATCCGGGCGGATACAGGCACAGCCTCTTCTTCAACAGATACGGTAACCGCCCCTGTCACAGATGGGCTTGCCGGCAGGACGGCTGAGATGGATACCTTACCGGGAACAGACGGTGCAGTAAAGACCGTACTGAACTTGCCGTACACATCTGTAGTTACTTTCGCAGGTTCAAGGCTTCCATCGGCTGCTGTGAGTTCAACGTCTACACCAGACAACGGAAGATCACCGTCAGCGTAGACGGCCCCCATAACGGATACTTTGCCCCCAGGCATTACCGAAGATGGCGTTGCTGCAAGCTCAACCCGGGCGGGAACGCTGGCCCCAGTCTCTGGACCGAACACTTTGAATTCCCAGAGCGAGTATCCGTATTTGCTCCCTCTCTGCGTTCCATACATCCGGACATATCTGGCATTCACCGGATCGATAGAGATTTCATCGATACCCCCGTCTCCATTGGACGTACTATATACCGTCTTCCAGTCGTCCAGGGTATCGGAGACGTCGATGCGGTATTCTTTTCCATAGGCATCCTCCCAATGCAACATCACCTTGGAGATGGCCTGAATGGAGCCCAGATCGACGTAAATCCACTGCGGATCAGCGTAATTAGATCCCCAGCGTGAAGTCAACGAGCCGTCTACTGCACTCCCCGCCGGCACATCGGCGGCTTTAGACGAGCTTGCAATCGCAGTCTGGCCTTCCGCAAGGTTCAGGGCAACCGCTTCATACACGTTAAATTCAGCAAGCGAGTAGCCCTCTCCGGTTCCCTGCTGAACGCCCTGCATGCGGACGAATCTGGCACTGGTTTTACCGAAAGAAATGTCGTCGATGCCGCCATCTCCCATCGAGGTCGCGTAAACGTCCTTCCATGTGGCCGCATCATCGGATACCTGAATTTTATAGCTTCGTCCGAACGCCTTCTCCCAATGCAGTCTAACCTTATTGATCATATATTGATCCTGCAGATCCACATAAATCCACTCATCGTCTGAAGCGTTTGAGCTCCAGCTGGAGGTTCTGTAGAGATCTGTAGCATTGGAGGCAAATTGCTCGCCCACGCTGGACGAAGCAACCGTGCCTTTACTGTAAGCCAGATCATACCCTCTATCGTCGATAGAAGCTCCCTCGCTCAGCGTCATACTCCGGCCGGTAAACGTATCTTTACCGAGTCTGTAAGTTGTCGTTGTCTGGTCCCCGTTCCGGTTCAGTGTTACGTTCACTGTAATTCCCGGCGTTTCGGGATTCGCCACCGAGATGCGGACAGGGTCTGCCGATTCATCGACGATTACCATCGACGGTTTATCTACGGTTACGCTGAGGCCTTCTCTTAACGTCACTGTACCCGGCTGATAGAACAGCAATTCGGCAATGCCCAGCGAATTATGCCGGACCGCCTGCACGGACGGTGTATTCGCGAGAATACTAATCGGGCTTGCTTCCGCGTAGCTGCCAACCTCTTCAGGGCTTTTACCTGGCAATACGATGTATTGATAGGAGGCATTGACCGGCTTCACGCCATGATCCAGCCACATCGAGAACACCGGCTTCGTGATCGGCTCCGTGGAGCTGCCGGTAACCACATCGGCCCATTTCCCGGTCTTTGTCTCCTTCTTGACTTGGAAATCCGTATTATCCGGGAAAACATACCCGGTCTGATCGTTATACGCCCAGCGTCCGTTCACCTGTGACGTTCCGTCTGCAACGGCTTTGCCGTCTACCAGCACATCGCCGACAGCCAGACTCTGATTCAGCGTGGTATGGACTGGAGCAGCATTCGTTGAAGTGATGCCTGCGCCCAGCGCTACCATCTCATCATCGAAGAAAAAGTAGCCCTTTTTCCCGCTGGTACTCAGCTTGTTGAAATCAAACGCCGTGGCTCCGTAGCGCTCATTGGTTACGCCGCCTACAAAGGTCTTCGGGTTGTTGAAGTTATTCTCCTTCGTGAAAACGTAGGGAGCTGTTGTTCCCGGAACATGATTCCAGTCCATCAGCGGGTACACGGTTCTGTACTCATCCCCGGTTCTCTGGATAGCCGTGGCGCCTTGCGGGGTCCAGTAGAGCAGGTTGTATCCGCTTGGGTTAATGGTTCTCATTTCGCCGCCCTTGACCGTACTGGACGACATCTTGACCGTGATTCCATAATCCTTGCGCATATGAGAGGAGACCAGGGTCTGCCATTGCGTCATATTGTTCGCATCCAGTCCATTGCCCGAGACCGTGCCAATACCCCGGATGTTATTCAGGAAAACAGCGAACTCATCCGCCCGCTTCGGATTGGCCGCCTGCATCCACTCCAGCGGATCTTCGTAGAAGGTCAGCGCAGAGCTCTCATAATCCGGCCACTCCGGTCCGTTCATTCCCATGCCGAGATCGGCAACATCGCCTCTGACCAGATACCTGGTCCCATCCAGCACATAAGAGGACAACGAGTCAATCGCCGCCTGGCTGTAAGCGAAGCTTGTGCCCGAGGCGACATAAGCCCAGAAGGACATATCTCTCGCGAAGCTTCTTCCGTAGCCCGTGGTATAATTCGTCTTCCCATGCATGAAAAAGGACATGTCAGACTGGATTCCCGTTAGCGTCTCCGTCACCGCCGAGAGCACGTTAAACGCCTCTACAGCGCTGCGGACATTCCGGGCATCCTCCAGCAATAAGCCGCGGATCATATAATTCTGGTTATACCAGGACGAGTTGGCTCCATCGATAGTGTTGGGCTCTTTGTCTAACGTATCGATAATACTCGCAGCCTGCTCCGCAGTCAGATAGCCTTCACACAGCAGCGCGATTTTGCTAAGCCGCAGTTGCTTGCCGATGCCGGTCTCCCACCAATTGGTGGAGGTCGGCTTGACCGTGAGCCAGTGATCCAGCGCTTTCTGAATACCAGCTAACATGGCTTCATCGTGATAGTAAGGCCCCTTCGGGTCTGCAAAAGCCTGAGCCATCGATTGCATCCGGTCCAGCGCAAGGTAAGGCGACCACGCCCGCCCGTTGGCACTGGAAGCCGTACTGGTATAATCTACATCGCCCCAGCTTCCATTCGCCTTTTGACTAGATAAGTAGGTCCCGGCCTGTGATTTGAAGGTCCATTCAACCCGGCCGTTCGTTCCGTCATTGATGATGTCTTTGGAGATATAGAAATCCACCGCCCGCTGCTTCATCAGCTTCATTTCAGCCAGCTCCTGCGACGAGCTATCCGCCGCCGATACAGGATATTGGAACCCGAGGGTCGAGATCATCAAACCAACCATCACGAGACATATCCATCTCTTGATCCTGCTTTGCATGTTGCCAGTCATGTACACGCTCCTTTGCTTATCCAGCAGATATTTGTTAGCGCTTTCTATTCTAGGAATTAGAGAAGGCAGCTTCGCACTGCCTTCTTCCTCTTACACAAGAGTATCTAATATATCCTGGAGCGGGATGTCGGCCACAGCCATCACTTCGTCCGCCGCGCCGTAATACATGCGGACCGTCTGGTCCAGCAGCAGCGCACCGCACGAGAACACGACCTTTCCGAAGAATCCGTTCACCTCATAGGAAGCTTCCGGCTCCAATACGGGGACGCGCGATCTCGCAATGACACGGGACGGCTCTTCCAGATCCAGCAGCACAGCCCCCATACAATAGCGGTGGCTGCTGTCCGCGCCATGGTAGAGCGCAAGCCAGCCCTGCGGTGTGCGGATGGGAACTGCTCCGCCGCCCATACGGGCGGAGTCCCAGCCCTGCTCGCCGAGTCCCATCAGGAAGCGGTGGTTCCCCCAATGGTCGAGATCGGGCGATTCCGCGATCCACATCTCGGGCGCGCCGAAGGACTTCGGTACCGGACGATGCAGGGCGTAGTATTTGCCGCCAATTGTCTCGGGGAAAATCATGACATCCTTATTCTCGGGAGGCAGCATCATCCCGCGCCGCTTGAAGGTCCGGAAGTCGCGGGTCTCCGCCAGCCCGACACCGACACCGCGCGCGGAGGCTGCGCTGTAAGTGATGTAATAGATGTCCCCGATCCGGGTCACCCGCGGATCTTCAATCCCCCAGGCTTCCAGCGGATGCTCCGGAAACAGAGCCGGCTGCGGCTCCACCTCGAAATGAATGCCATCCCGGCTCCGCGCTACCCGGAGATGGGACAAGGAGGTGAGCATCACCGTCTGTCCATCCTTGGCGACAAAACGCGAGTCCGCGAAATCGTAGTCCGGATCGTTCTTGTCGTACCGTTCGACCTGCACCTCCGTTCCTGCTTCATTCAGCCGGGGAACAAGTACCTCGTCCGCCCGGTCTGATATTGGCGCTTCGGCCACGCGCAGCAAGAGGATCGTCTCATCCTGTAGCTGCGCCACGCCTGCATTGAACGCGCCCAGCACCCGGAAATCGGGACGGGAGGGGACAACATCCACGGCTTCAATCAGCGGATTATGCGCGCTGCGTGTTATTTTCATTGGAGTGACCTCTTTCTGTGTGTGAAGTACGGTTATTTCCCGGAAGTTACAGCATCAATCTGGGCCTGGATTTCATCGATCACTTTTTGCCCGCCGAGACTGGCCATTTTATCCTCCATCGTTTTCTTTCCTTCTGCCGCAGGGATCAGGCCTTGGCTTAGCGGCAAGAAGATTGAATCGTGCAGCGGCGTGATTTTGGCATATTCCGTCTTTACCTTCTCAGCGTTGAAGTTGAAACCTGCGATTGGACTAAGCGTGAAATTGGATGTCTTGGTCGAGAAGTCGAACCACTTCTTGTCATCTTGCATCATGGTGTCAGGTGTACGATTCAGCGTCGGCCGCCAGGTCAGCACATAACCAGGGAAGGTATAGCCGGACAGCGCCTTATAGCTCGAATCGCCGACAGGCTCCCAGTCCTTTCCTTGAATGCCGTATTCCATCAGATCATGGTTCTCCTTAATCGACAGCCAGTTCACTACATCCATAGTGACATCGGAATGCTTGGAGGTCGTCGGGATACACAGGAAGTTCCATTGCTGATAAGCCGTATAAGGCTTAGCCTGCTCCCCGTTCGGTATGAAAATCTCCAGCTTGTCGCTGCCATCCTTCAGCATTTCCGAATATTTCAGCCCCTCGACCCCATCGGCTGCATAGTAGGTCGCTGCATACTTACCTTGCTTGAACAGTGTCTCGGCATTTTGCTCCTGGGCAATATTTTTGGAGATAATTCCATCCTTATAATATTTGGTGACACGTTCATAGGCATCCGCAATCGTCGGGCTGGCCCACTGGCCAATAACCTTCTTATCCTTGATCGAATACGAGAACATGTTGACCCCAATCTCCAGCACTTCATCCTGCGCCAGATTCGCAGAGTTGCTCAGGATGAATGGCAGCTTATCGGCCTTAATTCCGTTAATGACAAAAGGCTTAATGTCTTTCTCATTTTCCTTGACTGCATACAGGAATTTCTCCAGATCATCGAGGGTCTTCAGCTCGGGAAGCCCGTATTTCTCGCGTAAATCCTTACGGATCAGTACGCCATACAGCTGGCCTTGGGTGGTGCCAAGCGGAATCCCCATAATTTTGCCGCCGAATTTGTTATACTCCCACATTTCCTCCGGAATGGACGCCTTCAGCTCGGGCCGTGCAGCCACTGCCGCATCCAGCTCCGTTAACGATTTACTCTCAATCATCTGGTTCATGGATAACCAAGGGGCATCCAGATACATATCGAACTCTTCTCCGGCAGACATCTTCACGGATACCGCATTCCCGTAATCGGTCCAAGGCATGAAGTTGATATTCAGCGCTGCTCCGATATTATCCTTTTTCAGCTTGTCGTTGACTGCCTGCAGCACAGTATCGAACCCCGCAGGTTTATCTCCCGGGAAATAAGCCTTCAGCGTAACTACTTCTTTGGCAGCAGGCGCTGCCCCCTCTGAATTGGACGGGGAATTCGCAGAATTCGCCGTATTGCCTTCATTCTTCGCATTTCCCCCGCAGCCTGCCAGCACCAGTGATGATACCAATACCGCTGTTGTTGCCGTGCCAAACCATTTTTTCAACCTCATCTCGTTACCCTCCTGTATCTATGGACAATCTGAATAGCTTACCCTTTGACAGCACCAACCGTTAGACCTTTGACAAAATATTTCTGAAGCATCGGATACAGCAGCACAATCGGGCCGATGGTCAGTACCGTGGTCGCCATCCGCACCCCGTACGTCGGTGGGGTCACTGCAATCGCTGCACCGGAAGGAATCAGATTCCTGGCCGCTTCCATATTGGAGACCATCCGGCGCAGGATTAACTGCAGCGGGAATAACTTCTCGTTATCGATGAACATCAGTCCCATGAACCAGTCATTCCAGAAGCTCAGCGCATAGAAGAGACCGACAGAAGCCAGAATGGGCTTAGAGATCGGGATCATAATCTGGAAGAACACTCTCATCTCATTCGCTCCGTCGATTCTGGCGGCTTCCTCCAGCTCCTCAGGTATGGTGCGGAAGAAGCTGACGAGCAGGAAGACGAGGAACGGCTGGCATAACATCGTCAGGATGAGCACCCAGATCGTATTCTGCAAATGCAGCCACTGGCTGACTACAATATAGAACGGAATGATACCTCCCGAGAAGAGCATAGGCAAGTAGCAAAAAAACAGAAAGGGCGTTTGCAGAACATTCCGTTTATTCGCCAGCGAATAGCCGAGCATAGCGGAAATGCACAGGGCGCTTAAGGCCCCGACAACCGTGATGAATATGGTGACTCCATAGCCGTTAAAAAGTACATCGGATTGCAAAACCGCCTTATATGCGGCCAGCGATAATTTAGACGGAAATAAGGTATAGCCGTGTGCGATCAGCTCTTCCTCATCCGTAAACGAGCCAGCAATCATCAGCAGAAAAGGAAACAGACAAAATAGAGTGAACAGCAAAATGAACGTATGGGCGAATCCCGTAAAGGTACGGTCCGCAGCGCTTTGTTTCTGTATCATAGTACCTCTCCTAGAATAAAGCAGATTCTTTGGATACCCTGCGGGTTACCCAGTTGGCGGCAATGACGAAGATCAGACCCATAATGGACTGGAACAGGCCTACGGCCGAAGACATGCCGAAATCATGCAGCTGCCGCATCGAGCGGAAGACAAAGGTGTCAATGACGTCGGTCGTCGGATACAGCATGGAGTTGTCGCCAATGATGGCATAGATCATTGCAAAGTCCCCGTTGAAAATTTTGCCCACGGCCAGCAGCGTCATGATCATAATCGTCGGAACCAGCAGCGGCAGCGTAATGCGCGTCACAATCTGCAGTTTAGAAGCTCCGTCGATCCGGGCCGCCTCATACAGATCCTCCGATATGCCCGTAATGGCGGCCAGGAAAATAATCGAGAGATAACCGGCACCCTGCCACACGCGAATCACGGTCAGAATAGCTGGCCAAAGACTGGACTCAAACATCCAATTGACCGGCTCCATCCCGAGATTCATCAGCCAGGTATTAATCATTGGTTCTTCCCCGCCGAACAAGGACTGCACAATCATCCCGATTACAATCCAGGACATGAAGTATGGAAGGAAAATAAGCGACTGCGAGATTCGTTTGAAATACTTATTGCGGATCTCATTGAACATGAGCGCAATCAGGACGGCCGCCACTGTCGTGAACACAATAAACAGCACGTTGAGCAGCAGTGTGTTCCGCAGAATCGTCCAGAAGTCATCTGATGTAAAAAAGTAATCGAAATTTCTAAACCCTACCCAGTCACTCCCCGTGATCCCCTTGGCAAAATCATAATCTTTGAAGGCAATCATAATCCCGTATATAGGAAAATAGCTGAACACGAGAAAAAACAACAGCCCCGGTACAGCCATCACATACAGAAAAGGATTCTGCGTGATATGCCTCCATTTTGAACGTTTACCTGCGTTAAGCTGGTAGTTCATTTGTACATCCCCCCTTCCTCAAGACCGGTAACCGCCCCATAAGCGTCCCGTTATCTATGCCGTCACCTTATCAAGCCATTGCGCCCTGAGCAATTCCGAGAAACGCCAATTCTTCCCGCAAGTGCAGATTTACCGCCTTCCCAAAAACAACACTCTTCCGAAAACAAACGATTCGGCAGACGAAAATACCCGGTGTGCTATAATAAATCTACTTATAATGAGCCGGACAGTTATGATTACGGAGGTTCCAGAGCCATGAAATTCAGACAACCGTTCTTCGCCTCGCTGAAGCGGCACCCTACCTACATGAAGCTTATTTTTTATTTTGTCAGTGCGAACGTTCTGGTATTAGGGGTATCCTTCGTCCTGCTCTATGGGCAATCTTCCAAGACACTGCTGGAGGAAATCGGCGATCATTCAGAGTCCCTCCTCGTGAACGGGGCCCGGAATACATCAAGGCTGATGGAATGGGCGCTTGATTTCAGCTTCTCCTCCAGTAATGACAGCGCGCTTAAGGTGTATGCCCTTTCGGACCATTACAGCGATTTCGAGACCTATGAGGTATGGAGCCAATTGACGGACATTAAGAACGCCAACCCCTCCATTGATTCGGTCTACCTCATTAACGATTATACGAATACGGTTATTGACTCCAGACTTGGGTTAAATGATACCGCCGCTTTTTACGATCAGGATATTATTAAGCGCTTACGTGACCCGGAAACAGCGAACCACAGCGTGCTCATTCCGCGAACCTTGTCTCTCCCTCTTACCGGGAACACCCCCAAAGAAGTGATGACTATTGTCAGATTTTATGAAAAAGGCAGCTCCATCTCCGCATTCGTCATGAATGTAGATACGGATAATCTCATGACCCTGCTGCAGAATAATTCAAACTTCGCCAGCCGGTCGATCACCGTGCTGAATGACCGGGACGAGACGATTTTTAGCAGCACGCCCATGAATCCGCAGCAGATTGCCGAGCTCAGAAGCCACGGAATGAAGGGAGCCAGCGGCTGGAAGCTATTTCAGCCACAGGATCAGGGGGAGAAGCTAGTGGTCTATGCCGACTCCTCCGTTAAGGGTATCCAGGATTGGACCTTCATTGAGATGATCCCGAAGTCCGCCATTCTGAATAAAATCACGGTCCTGCGCGACACCAGTCTGATCCTGTTCCTTGTCTTGTTCGCGGCCTCCCTGGCGGTGATTATACTAATCTCCAAACGGGTGTACTCCCCCATTCAGGAGCTGATCAGCCGGGTCATGCGGCAGCATCAGGCGGAGAAGCCCGGCCTTGAGGCGAACGCCAATGAACTCGAATACTTATCGAGCGTTTTTACCTCGCAGCATAATCAGATTCACGAGCTTACCGAGCAATGGCGGCATAATAAATTTCTGGGCAGAGAGCGGTTCTTAAGGGATTTCCTCGGGGAGACGTACCATTCGGCAACGGAGATCCGCGCTCAATTCTTAGAATGGGGGATTGATCTGCCAAGCGATGAGTTGTCCGTAGCCATCTTCCGGATCGACCACTTCGCGGAATTCTCGGGAGTGTACCCGGAGAAGGACCGGCGCCTGCTCCGGTTCGCGATGTCCAATATCATTCAGGAGTCGCTGCAATCGTCCAGGCACAAGCTGCAGACGGTAGATATGGGGGACGACCACGTGGCTGTAGTCTTATCGGCTCCCTTGTCAGAGGAATTCGCGAAGGAGCTGCAAGTGGCAGGGCAGTTAATCCAGCAGTATTTGTCCGTAGGAACTACCATTGCCTGGGGCCGGACGTTGCCTGGCTTAACCGACATGCATGAGGTGTATCTGGAGACGTATGATCTGACGCAGGAGCGGTTCCGGTTTGGACACCGGTCGCTCATTGTGAAGGAATGGCTGCCCGCTGCACCCGGGGAATTATATCATTTGCCTGTGAGTCAGGAGCGGCAGATCGCCCAGGCCATACTCAAGGGGGACGCCGCCGTCATTCTGGAGGTCTTACGCTCAGCGGTTGTGAAGCTGCGGGAACTTCCTTATTTTGAATGTAAAATGTCTCTGATTACCTTGTTTATGGACATCCGCCGGCTCATCCAGGAGCATTCCTCCCAGCCGCTGCCCAGCTCGTGGGGACTGACGTCCATTGAGAAACAGATCATTCGGCAGGAAACAATGGATAACGTCATGCCGTGGATGGAGGCCTTGATTACCCGAACACTCGAAGACATTGCGGCCGCCCGCAGCCAATCCAAGAATATCGCCCTGATCGGACAGGTGGACCAGTTCATCGAGAGTCATCTCACCGATCCGAATCTGTCGGCCACCATGCTGGCCGATCACCTGGGCTTGTCCGTCAATTATTTCCGCAGTCTGTACAAAGCAGAGACCACCCAGTCCATCACCGACAAAATATCCGAGAAGCGGCTGACGTTCATCTGCCAGGAGCTCATTGCCTCCGACTCGCCGATCGAGCCCATCGTGCAGCATTTCGGCTTCTCGTCCCTGAACACCTTCTATTCCAGCTTCAAAAAGGTGTACGGCATGACCCCGGCCCAGTACCGCAAGAAGTACCGGGCGGGGGATGGCGGGGGGAAGGTGTGAGGCAAGTGAAACCTATACATTCTTATATTTGCGCGCAAAGAAGCGATAAGGATTAGGTCCTTATCGCTTGTGTTGGTATTCCAGCAAGTTGCCGCTTTTATTCTCCCTTATAGGCCTTACGCAGTTCCGTAAGCTCGAACTTCTTCATCTGCAGAAAAGCCTTCGTCACACGCGCCAGCTGCTCCGGTGTGCCCTTCTTCATCATCTCATTCATCTCCACCGGAATAATCTGCCAGGAGATACCGAAGGCATCCTTCAGCCAGCCGCATTGCTCGGCTTCAGGAACTGCGGACAGCTTGTCCCAGTAGTAGTCAATCTCTTCCTGAGAATCGCAGGACACCATGAAGGAGACGGCTTCATTGAAGCTGAACTGATGATTATGCGCACTGTCCATGACCGTGAACCACAGATTCTCCAGCATGAAGTCTGCGAACATAATCGTTCCTTCCTGATCCGGCGCAGAGCCTGCCGGGTAGCGGGTAAGAAGACCTTGCCGCGAATCCTTGAATACGGATAAGTAGAAGGACATCGCCCCCTCCGCCTTCCCGCACTGATCCCCTACGAACAACAAGGAAGGAATAATTGCAGGCCGCTCCTCCCCTGCCGGATTCGTTAGAATCAGCTGCCAGGACACCCCATACTTGTCCTGAATCCAGCCGTACCGCTCACTGAACGGATACTTGCCAAGCGGCATCAAGGCGGTGCCGCCTTCCGCTAACTTATCCCACACCTCATCTAATCTCTCTGCTGCATCCTTTTCCCGTGAGGGATCAAAATTTACAAAGAAAGACACCGACGGATTCAGCTTGAAATAAGGACCTCCGCTGATCGCCATGAACGGCTGCCCCCAGACCTCAAAAGAGACCTGATCCGCATCGCCGGACGGCGTATCCTGAATGGTGGTCACACTCGTTACCTTGGATTCCGGGAACACAGTAGCGTAAAAGCGGGCGGCTTCTGCCGCCTCCTTGTCATACCATAGATGCGGGACAATTCTCTGTCTGATACTGGCCACAACGATTCCTCCTCAGCTTCCTGTCCATTCCGATCCAGGGATAGGGGCTTTAATTTGCTTTATTATACACTACAGGGAGGCTCCTTTATTCTTTATTCGGACAAGGTTGCCCAGCCTCCGGCCTCGCACGTATAGGCTAATTCTCTTCCCCTTCTTCCTCCATGTGCCCTAAATAGTCATAATAGAATTCGACCATGGCATCTCCAAAGCCCCAGCCAATATCATGACTACGTTCCATCAACCTTCTGCAACGGTCTACAAATTTTTCCTCCAAATCATTCTTCATAATGTATTCCAACGCTTGTCTATAAATACTGGACACCGTCAGATAGAACCGCTCATCGATGTCTCCGTAAGCCCGGGTGAAGTCCACCCCGCACTCCACCGTGAACACCATAATTTCAGCAATCTGCTCCTTGTTGGCGGATACCTTACTGAAGTCCTTAATCGCCTTCTTAATAACGGGGTAGCGCAGAACCTCTCCTCTGTCGCCAAATTGCTTCTCAATGATTTTCTTGTATTTATTCAGAATCTCTTTCTCATTTGGAGTTAACAATGATATGTAATATTCCTCAAGCATCGGTTGCTGCTTCACCAGATTCATCATTTCTTCAACAAGCTCTTCCTTCGTAAATTGGTTCAGATGCTTTTTGAGTGTTGTTTTTCTTAGCTTCGGCACTGGAGCACTCCTCTCTAGGGCTTTCAAGGTATACTATAACAACTTTATAGTACGGATTTCATCCTCACTTAGAGCAGTTAGTTTAACGACAGACGCATGATCCATCGCC
Source organism: Paenibacillus sp. FSL R7-0333 (assembly GCF_038000365.1). Classification (NCBI taxonomy): domain Bacteria; kingdom Bacillati; phylum Bacillota; class Bacilli; order Caryophanales; family Paenibacillaceae; genus Paenibacillus; species Paenibacillus sp. FSL R7-0333. Next base: position 7,597,895 of record NZ_JBBOBZ010000001.1, on the reverse strand, counting down.
ATAGCTAACAAATTTCGTGCAACTTCTATTTTCCCTTTTTTTACACCTGCCATTTTCGCACTACTCAGCATGGACGCCTCATCATGCAGATACTTCTGTCTGGCTTCATACAACCGTTTTGCCTCAGAATCATGACTCAAATACTGCAAAGTACTCATCACCTTTACTAATCCCGGTTCATTCATCTTCAGCACCTCCCAGTGTGATGTATCGGCACCATTTAAGAACAACTACCTAATCGATCAAAAGACCGCCATAAGACGGTCTCTCTAAAAATTTCCTTTATATTCGATACCATTAACTATATAAGGCTCTACAAAATTAAACGCCTCTTCCAGAGTATGCACATCCCAATTCTCTTTTCTGTGCCTCCGGTTGCCAGGAATGTGATGATGGTGATGAGGTTCGGTAATTACCTTGAACTCTTCAGGTGTATCTGGTGAATCATGAGGGTCATTACCCCAAGCTGATATATGATGCAGACTGACGCCCATCTTAGGAATGATAATTTTCCAGCTATAAGTGTATCTTCGGACATACCCAGCGGCGTCGTATGATTCTAGCGCATGTAAACCAGTAATGCCGTGTACAGGATGTTCTTTTAAAGGAAAAAGCACATCTAACTTATTTGTATTTCTCGTGTAATTACCATAGATACCTGAATTCCCTGGAACATTAGGATAAGTCTCAAGCAAATGACCGAATTGAGCTGTAATACTAAAAAGATTCGCGGGTAAGAGTTTTTTGAGAGCTAATTGCTCAATCTTACTTTGCGTCATTTGCACCTCCGCTGAGCTTCATAATTTCAGCTAATTCCTCTTCGAGGTCTAACCACCGATGGTAATCCGTTGGATCATCCATTTCATCACCATTGTAGTCTGCAAATGCTTCCTTAAACGTTTTACCTTTAAATTTTAGTTGAAGATCCATCAGTTCTAGAGCAATTTCCTTAGCTCGCTCCTCTTTTGACTGCTTACCCTTTTTCTTTTCCTGCGCTAGGATCTGCATACGTATACCATATATGGGATCTTTAAGAAGCTCTATGGCATACTTTGGGATTTTACGATGCTTTTCCGTATCAACACAGTCTAGTCCTTGTTTAATATATTTTTGCAAAGTGACCGTAGAAATATTTAAAGCAGCAGCTGCTTCAGATGGTGTCATAAGATAGTGTTCCACAAAAACAAATTCAATCTTTTCTCCGCCTAGCTGCATATACCAATGTTCAAAATCTATTTTGAGTTTCCCAAAATTCAAATCAGATGAGGGTAATTCCATTTTCGAAAAGCGACTAAGCCATTTAATTAAATTGCCTTTATGTTCTTCAGAAAAGAGATAGCTGGGCGTTAGACTCAAAGTCTGCATATCCATTTTAATCGCAGCAACCTTATCTGAAAAAGCAACCAAGAACGTTTTATAAATCATATTGAAGAGAAATTCAGTCTCCTTTTCAAGAATCCCTTCATTCTGTTCTTTATAGCCTATATTGATTTGTTGCTGGGTAAGATCGAAAAGAGCTTTACTCATAAGATTCATCTCCTTTATTCCCCCATTCTAACGCTAACTTTGTTATTTATCAATATCACTAATTATTAATTTATGATTATCGCTAACTATTTATGATAAGTTCATCCAAGACTATGCCATTATTAATATTATGAGTATAGGTAACACCATATAAACAACTGCAATCAATATAATTTCACATAAAAAAAGACCCCAAAGGGCCTTTTTTGATTCCATCTAATCACACCTCAATATCCCGCCGAATACTCCCTACTTTCTTTTAAATTAACAATATCCTGGCCCGTCGGGTTCTGGAAAACGCGAAGTCCAAACAGAGGGATAATCGCAAAAATGTGATCAAAGATATCCGACTGGACGGACTCATACACACCCCAGGTAGTTTCATTGCTGAACGCATAAATTTCTAAAGGCAGTCCGCTGTCTCCTGGTGCTAACTGCCTGACAATGAGCGTCATATCCTTATGAATTTTGGGATGATTGCGCAGATATTCTTGGACATATTCCCGGAACACCCCGATATTCGTTAGCTGTCTTCCATTCACTTTGCTCTCCCTATTGATATGATGTTCCGTATTATAGGCGTTAATTTCATCTAATCTGGTCAGGACATAATTGCTAAGATAGTGAACCTTTTGGAACTCCTCAATCATTTCTTTGGTACAGAAACATATGCTGCTTGTATCAATACAGACACTTCGTTTAATTCTTCTGCCCCCGGAGGCTTCCATCCCCCGCCAATTTTTAAAAGAGTCTGAGATCAGGGCATAGCTCGGAATCATGGTAATGGTTTTATCGAAATTCATCACCTTTACCGTATTCAGCGTAATATCAATTACATTGCCGTCGGCATTATATTTAGGCATTTCAATCCAGTCGCCTACACGAACCATATCGTTAGAAGATAATTGAATACCTGCCACGAGGCCTAATATCGAATCTTTGAACACTAGCATCAGAACAGCGGATAACGCGCCCAGTCCACTAAGCAGAATCAGCGGATTCTGACCCATGAGGTTAGAAATCACCACAATCGCACCAATTATATACAGTATAATCTTCGCAACCTGAATGTAGCCTCTGATCGGCCTCATCTTGGACACTTCATACGTACGATAAATAGCATCGATGGCATCAAGCAGGGCATTAAACACCGTGATCGTTACAATAATCATATAAGCTAAGGCGAACTTTACAATGAAAGACTGATACAGCGGAAAAATAGGCGCGGCGTAATAAATGATAAAGGCCGGAGCGAGATGCGACAGCTTGTGAAATACTTTTTTCTCCAAAAAGATATTATCCCACGTATACCGGTTGTTATGAATGATATGGATGATGATCTTCAGTACGATTTTTTTGGCAACAAGATTAGCCACTATAGAGAGTAAAGCAATACATAAAACCATAATGATGTTCGAGAGATACACAACCATCTGCTCGCTCATTCCATATCCTGCTAGGTGCTCTTGTATAAAATTCATCATTTCCTCCTGACTGGGTGCATAGTAGCCTACAATTATAGAGGATTGTTAGGTGTTATGCAAAAATAAAAATACTTGCAACGCTCAATTTAGTACTGTATAGTTCTACTCATGACAAAGGCAAAAATAATGAACCAAAAACGTGTGCTTGAAGTCGCGGCAGCCTTATTTTTAGAAAAGGGATTTGCTTATACCAGCATGGATGAATTAGTACGTGTAAGCAAAGTGTCCAAATCTAATGTGTATTATCACTTCGCGGATAAGGAAGAATTGTTAGCAGGGGTCGTTGATTATTGGATTGAAACGTATGAGCGGGCAATAGATCAAATCCTTTCTCAGAACCAGTTATCCGTTGAAGATCGTGTCCAGATGTTTTTAAAGCATTTATCGGAGGGAGTTCAGTCAAGAGACTATAAGGGGAGCTGTCCGTTTATTACACTTTATATTCAAACTCCGGCACAAGCTACGCACATCAAGGAAAAAATAGGTCTCTTTTTCACAGGATTACAAATGAAAATCTCTCTATTACTACAACAAGGAGCAGAAAAAGGCGAGTTTAGAGATACGATTCATATTGACGAGGTAGCGGCACTTTTTATAACGAATCTGGAAGGAGCGCTGTTTCTTGCAGAGACATTGAAGGATGCAACGGTGATCACGAGAACAGCAAGCCACCTTTTCAACTTGCTTCGATAAGAAGCATTTTTTTTACACAAAATTAGTACCAATCAGCACTAAAAGGAGCGCGGTTGATATGAGAACCATATTTTTAACAGGTGGAACAGGTTTTATTGGGAGGCAACTCGTGGAGGAGCTTCTTAAAGAGGAGGTTATGATTTTTCTTTTAGTGAGGTCGAAAAGTAAAGCAACACGCGTTTTTCAGAAAAAAGGTTTTTTCAACGAGGCAGCCATGCACTTTATTGAAGGTGATTTGACGAAACCAGATTTAGGTCTAAGTGATGAAGATAAGAAGAAGGTACTGAGCACGGATGTTATTATTCACGCAGGCGGACAAATGGATATTCAAGCGACAACGCAAGAAGCAACCTCTGTATTTTTAAACGGTGCCAAGCATATCAGTGAATTCGCTAAACGTATCCATCAATTGAAGGGTTTGCAGCAATTTATTCATGTAGTTGGATATATGTCCCCCTTTGATGACCATAACAGCAAGGTTGCGATCGATGTGTTTAAAGAAGGACACGACTATCTGAAAATAAAAAATCCTTATGAAAGAACCAAATTTTTAGCAGATCTGTATATTCGCCAGCAGGCCTCCGCAATCGGCTATCCACTGTCTGTGATTAATCCACCCACCGTAGTCGGCAGCAGTACAACAGGAAGTACGGAGCAGGTTGCCGGCTTAGGCTTGCTTGTGGAGAGTATGCGCAGAGGGCTGATGCCAGTTATACCTGGAGGCAAGGGGTATAAATTACCGCTGATTGCAAACGATGCGCTGGCGAAGTTTATGGTTCAGGTTGTTAAGCTGGAGACATCGTCAATTCAAACCTATACCCTTGTTCCAGACCAACCGCTGGACCCGGATATATCTGAATTATTAGGCGTGATGTCAGAAAGTATGAATATGCCCGCACCTACAATCTCTGTGCCGCTTCGCTTCATGAAGGCACTTATGAACAGCGGGCTCAGTAAAATCACACAAATTCCATCGGATGGACTGAACTTTATTACAAATCGAAAGTTTTCAAATGATTTACCGAAAAAAGTCATGGGAGCAGATTGGTTTACTAAGACGAGTGTTATGAATTTTTTCCCGGCCGTAGTCGCAGATTTGGATTATCGCCTGATGTACCCAAATAACCAGCATAATCATTCATTTGAACGAACCTTAACCGGAAATACTGTGATTTATCAAATACCAGGCGAGGGCAGGCCATTTATTTTATTCCATGGTTTGTTGAGTGATGGAGCCGATTTATTTCCTTTAGGTCTAGAGCTTCATGAACAAACGGGTCAACCTGTATGGATTCCGGATCTTCCAGGTTTAGGACGGTCCCCTTTTAAGCATGAGAAGAATCTTATAGATCTCTATTTGAATGTAGTTAAGGAGTTATCAGGAAAAGCTGCTCATGGCGCACATTGGATTGGCCATTCCTTCGGAGCGGTTATTCTGCTGGAAGCGTTAGCGCGAGAGTACCTGGATACGAAGAATACGATTACTTTACTTCAGCCACCTGTTGAGAGAAAAAATCCTAAGTCGTTTCATGCTCCTCAAATTATGAACAAGTGGGCATTGAAATTAGCAACGGCTAATTCATTAGAACGTTATTTAATTGGTCATGGTCTGTTTGAAACCACAGAGAGCATCCCGAAACATTATATTGCCAAAGTACGCAGTAGCTTCACTTCGCCCAGAATTATAAATACCACTCTTCAGCTCAACCATTTTCTGTCGAAAGGCTATCAGGGCGATTTCACCAAAGTACCGGGGTCTAATCTTCATATCATGTGGGGAGATCAAGATCGGCGCTATTCTGCTCCAGTACAGCTTGGTAAGATTGATGTTGTTCCCTATGGTCATCATTTTCCTATTAGCCATCCAGGGGAGACGGCTTGTTATGTGTTAGCGGAACAGTTTATAAATCGAGAACCGGAACCGGTCCGTCCATCCAGTTCAGCTGGCTATCCATCATGAACTGAACCGTCCAATGATGCTCTGCCTGATACCAGTTATTAAATTCCACAATACTCTCGTACAGATTCTCGACGGCTTCCGGCGTTCGTTCTTCCAGTACCCGATGGATGTCCGCCAACAAATTCTCCGGCTTCTTTTCTACCCCTTCCAGAACCTTTAAGAACCACTTATAAGAAGGGAACAGCGTTTCGTTGTGTACCAAAATCAGCCTACCTGCGAAAAAGGCATAGTGGGTCAAACAGTAGTCGATTAATAAACGATTGTTGCGTTTCAGTCCTTCGTAATAATACCATTTCCAGGTTTCGAATTGTGCATAGAACTTCTGCATGTTCTCTGCCTTTTTCTCCACCGGATATCGGGGAGCGTCTTGGACCAACTGTTCCAACCCCTCAATATTGGAATACGTGACGAACGCATCCTGGAATGCGAACTTAGCAGGATCGCTGCCGGATTCGGCCACTTGCTTGATGTAGGAAGCGGATACAACCTTCCCGTCCACGTAACCGCCTTCATAAGAACAGGATTCCGTTTCAAAATACCCAAGATTATGGATGGAACAAGCTTTCTTGTAATCCTCTTCAGAAAGGACGATCATAATGTCGATATCAGAGGTTTCGCCCGCAAAGCCATGCGCCACGGAACCCCCGATGATGATCCCTTGTACGTCGGGTCTGGCTTTAAGCTTGTTGGTGATGGCATCAATGGCAGCTTGATGATGGGGATACATAATACATCCACTCCAATTAAATTAATATAAACATTAATTAGTAATCCAATACATTAATCATAAGGTAATAATATTCTACTTTTGAAATTCCCGCAATCCCCCGAATAAATCAATCATCACCCCTAATAAAGGAAGGCATCGTTAGTAACAAAAAAAGGGAGCACCCTCACATTGGATGCTCCCACATTTTTTACTTCCTCAAAGCATTGATCTCCTGCTCTGTTAATCCAGTGGCCTTTGCAATCGTCGTTATGTCCAGATTCAAGTCAAGCATATTCTTCGCTACTTCCTTTATACCTGCCAATTTAGCACTTCCCAGCATAGATGCTTCATCATGAAGATACTTCTGTCTAGCCTCATAAAGTCGTCTAGCATCAGAATCCTGACTCAAATATTGCAGAGTATCCATTGCCTTTTCCAAACCCGGCTCATTCATCTTCAGCACCTCCCATTGTGATATATCGGCACCTTTCAGGAACAACAGCCAATTGATCAATCCGCCTTCAGACGGAACACTATGTTCATCCAGCTTCGGCAACTCCAAAAAATGAACCTCAATGTCATCAATCAAGGATATTCCTGTCCGGTCTTCCCGCAAATGAAATACGTTATGATATTGCTGATTCTTCAAGAACAAATAATTCAAAATATTGATCGTTACGCATTTTTTCAACTCTAGATACTTCTCACCCTCACTGAGTTGACTCGCATATCGTTTACTCCAGTAAAAGAGAGTTCTTTTCTCTATGTCGTATTTATTAAATAACTGCATCTCTATATCAATTAGTTTACCTTCAGAAGTCTTGGCATAAACATCAAAGATGGATTGTTTGTCGAGTGGATCGTCTTTGTCCGTATAGGGATTCATTAGAATGATCTCGGTCAGCGGCGGCTCGCCAGCCTCTGTAAAAATGCGGTTAAGAAACGCCAGCAGCACATCCTTATTATTCTCGCTGCCAAATATCCGTTTGAACACAAAATCCACACGCGGGTCGAGTAATTCCATCGGCATCAGCTCCATTCTTTAATATTTATTATAACATTTTTCATTTGAAATGGGCTTAGAAGGAAAATACCTATAACGAAAAAAGACACCTATTAAGGTGTCTTTCACTGATACTCCATATGGAGCCGAGGGGAGTCGAACCCCTGTCCGAAGATAACGGCACATAAGCTTCTACGAGTGTAGTTACAGTTTTGATGTCACCCTAGAAGCCCCCCGTAACCGGGTCCCCTTCGGGTCAGCCTGATTATCTTCTTCAGCTCACCCCAGGCGGAGATGAGACAGCGTATTCCACTATTTGTTAGCCCCTAGCCCTGTCACATGGACGATGCAGAGTAGAAGCACGCACACAGTTTCTTAGGCTGCGAAAGCGTAGTTGTTTTGTTGTTTGCCGTTTAATAGGCTTTAGCGTTGATGAAGCGGACGCGTCCCCACTACTCGCTACTCATGCTCGAACTATCCCCGTCGAATCCAAGAACGGCCCCTCATTAGAAAGGGCGCTTCGGATGAACGGATCAGTCACAAGCACAAATGCTGATCCGGTACACAGCGATCTGACTTAAGATGGCTGTTCAGAAGCAAAAAATCTACTTACCCAGTATAGCACATTTATCAACACTTTAACACGTGGGTTAAAGGAATTGAAGGTTGAATCTGGAACCACTTCGCGCAAGTGCAGTAGTCCGTCTATCTGGCGACCTTCTGCTTGTCACGCAGCACACGCTGGATATCACGCTGTGCGTCACGCTTCGCGGCGGAATCCCGTTTGTCGTATTCCTTCTTCCCCTTACCCAGACCAATCAGCAGCTTGGCGTAGCCATTACGCACATAAATCTTAAGCGGCACAATGGTGAAGCCATCCCGTTTGGACGAGCCCAGCAGCTTGTGTATCTGCTCCTTATGCATCAGCAGCTTACGCGTGCGCGTAGGGTCGGTAGGATTGGCACGGTTTCCCTGTTCAAAAGGACTGATATGCATGTTGTGGATATGAATCTCGCCATTACGGATCGTTGCGAACGCATCCCCAATGTTAGCGCGGCCATTACGCAGCGATTTGATCTCTGTTCCTGTAAGAACCAAACCCGCTTCGTAGGTGTCCTCAATAAAATAGTCATGGGAAGCTTTTTTGTTCTGGGCGAGCACTTTCCCGTCTGCTTTTTTACCCATGAGCGTCACTCCTTGAATCGAATTCCCGGCAATCCTTCACGGACACCAGGTCTATATTGTATCAAAAGCGGAGCTGCCAACGCAAGGAAGGATCGCTCTATGCCGCGGTCGTGTGAAGCTTGATTCTTATTAAAAAAGCACTGTCCCCCTAAAGGAACAGCGCTCATATCGTTCAGCCTACGCCTTAGGTTTCTTCTTGCGCTTACGGCGCCCGCTCTTCTCGCCAGTGTCAGCACCGGCCTGGCCTGCGGACTCCCCGCTGCCTGGCGTCACGGAGGGGCTAATGAACACGCCGCCCTTCTTCTTGCGGCGGCCCTTGCCCTCCGGCGCTGCGCCGCGCCCGTCGGCCCCCAGATCCTCGCGGCTGCGGAACCGTGTACTCGCGTCTACGCCGCGCAGCTCACCGCCCGCCTGCTCAGACCCGCCACCGCCCGGCGCGCCGTAGCCGCCCTTGCCCGAGCCAAAGCCGAAGGCGATGCCTCTGCCGCCCTCGCGCGGAGCGCCAGACCCGCCGGCTTCGCCCCGGCGGTCCGCCTTGCCGCCGCCCGCTGCGCCTGCGGCGTTCCCGGCGCCTGCCGCAGCGGCGCCGAAGCCACCAGCCGCTTCACCGCCGCCAGCGGGAGAAGCATTCTTGCTCTTACCAGCGGCACCTGCGCCGCCGCTCTTCCCCTTACCGCCAGCACCGAAGATCGCGCCGTTCTTGCCCTTGGCAACACCACTCTTGCCTCCGGCAGCAGCGCTGCCGGGCTTTCCTTTACCGCCACGGCCCTTGCCGCCTCCAGCCTTACCGGCGGGCTTGCTGAAGCCACCTGCGCCCGGACGGCCGCCTTTGCCGCCATAGCTCCGGTGGTCTCCGGCCGCCCGCGGCTTCATATCAACCAGCTCGAAGTCGATGGTGTGGTCATCCATGTTAACCTTGGCAACCCGGATTTTCACTTCATCGCCGATGCGGAAGACCTTGGAGGTACGCTCGCCGATCAGCGCCATATGAGCTTCATCGAAGTGGTAGTAGTCGTCTGTCAGCGCACTGAGGCGAATGAGACCTTCGACCGTATTGTCCAGCTCAATGAACATCCCGAAGCTGGTCACGCTGCTGATCATGGCGTCGAATTCCTCGCCAACCTTGTCCTGCATGAACTCTGCTTTCTTCAGTTGCTCGGTATCGCGCTCGGCTTCAACAGCCACTCGCTCACGTTCCGAGGACTGCTGGGCAATATCCGGCATCCGGGAGGCCAGATATTCGTGGCGCTTCTCGCTCAGCGCTCCGCCATTCTCAAGCACCTCACGCATCACACGGTGGATGACCAGATCGGGATAACGGCGGATCGGTGAGGTGAAGTGGGAATAGAACTCCGCTGCCAGTCCGAAGTGCCCGGTGCTCTCGGCATCATACTTCGCCTGCTTCATGGAGCGCAGCATCATCGTGCTGATTACCGTCTGCTCCTTCGTTCCCTGAATCTGCTCCAGCAGATCCTGCAGGGCACGCGGGTGAACCGAATTCCCCCGGCCCTTCACGTGGTAGCCGAAGTTAGCCGCAAAAGCCATGAAGTTCTGCAGCTTCTCCGGGTCCGGGTCCTCATGAATCCGGTACAGGAACGGAACCTTCAGCCAGTGGAAGTGCTCCGCCACCGTCTCATTAGCCACCAGCATGAATTCTTCAATAATCTGCTCCGCCACAGAGCGTTCACGTTTTACAATATCGATAGCCTTACCGGCCTCATCTACAATAATCTTGCTCTCCTCAAAATCGAAATCCACCGCCCCGCGCCGCATCCGGGCACCCCGCAGCTTCATCGCCAGCTCCTTCATCAGGCGGAAATCCCCGATCAGCGGAGCATAACGCTCCAGCAGCTCAGGATCTTCATCCTCGACAATCTTACGTACGTCAGAGTAGGTCATTCTCTCCTTCGTACGGATGACACTGGTGAAAACATCGTGGTTCACGACCTTCATCTGCTCGTCGAATTCCATTTCACAGGACATCGTCAGACGGTCAACCTGCGGATTCAAGCTGCAGATCCCGTTCGACAGCCGGTGCGGAAGCATCGGAATGACACGGTCCACCAGGTACACACTGCATCCGCGGTCATAGGCTTCCTTGTCCAGCTCAGAGCCTTCACGCACATAATAGCCTACGTCAGCAATATGAACGCCCAGCTTATAATGGCCATTCTCCAGACGCTCAACGTTGACCGCATCATCCAGATCCTTGGCATCTGCGCCGTCAATCGTTACGATATTGAGCCCGCGCAGATCACGCCGCCCCTGCTCGATAATCTCTTCATCAGTGATCGAATCCGGCGCCTGCTCCGCTTCCGTCATCACCTCAGCCGGAAAAGCCTCCGGAAGCTGATGCTTACGGATTACCGACAGAATATCCACGCCCGGATCATCCTTATGGCCAAGGATCTCAATGATCTCACCCTCAGCCGCAGCACGGCCCTCCGGATAGCTCACAATGCGGACAACCACCTTTTCCCCGTCAACCGCACCCTTGAAAGACTCCCTTGGGATGAAAATATCCCGGTTAATCCGCTTATCATCAGGCAGCACGAAGCCGTAGGTCTCCAGGCTCTGGAAGACACCCACCGTCTGCGACACACCTCTGATCAGAATCCGTTCCACTTCGCCTTCCATTCGCCCGCCGGACGGGCTCTTAGAGGTAATACGGATCAAGACGATATCGCCGTTCATAGCACCCTTCAGATCGTTCGCGTGGATATACACATCCGGGTGCTCCCGGTTATCGGGAATCAGAAAAGCAAAGCCCTTGGCATGAACCTGCAGCCGTCCGCGCAGCAAATCCATCCGCTCAGGCACACCATAACGGCTACCCCGGGTTAATATGATCCGGCCGTCCTTTTCCAAGTCAATCAGTAAGGCCTCAAAGGCCTTGAATTCAGCACTATCCTCAGTGGAGAAATGGCTCACCAGTTCTTCATAAGTTAGTGGTTTATAAGCGGTCTCCCGCATGAAATCAAGTAAAATTTCCTGTGTTATCATGTTCGTCACCTTCTCTTCTCCGCTCCGCAGCATTCCTATGCCGCTGGCATATATGTATGCCTTGTCCTATTGCACAACTAATCATTTCAAGTAAAATTTACCTCTCTATACTTCATACCCTAGTATACACGAATTTAATCCCGGGCATCCCTGTTATGATGTTCACAATATTAAATCTGCATACAAAAAAACCTCCGCCTATTCCATTTCAGAACAGAGCGAAGGTTTACTGTAGGCATACTATTCAACAACAATGGCAACAACAATTGACATGATGAAGAATCCGGCCGCCAGGCCAACTGTTACACGCTGCAGCACAAGCTCCATACCGCGCGCCTTTGTTTTACCGAAGAGATGCTCAGCACCGCCGGAGATGGCACCGGAAAGACCTGCACTTTTCCCTTTTTGCAGAAGAACGACCGCAATCAGACCTACGGCAAAAATCAGAAGCACCACTTTCAAAAAGATATCCATTCACTTCCACCTCCTACGTCCAAGCATCACTATCTATGCTAAATTAGAATTTCCGTTTCATAAACAGCATTTTTATTTTATCATAGCCACAGAATGAATACAACCTTCCAGACGGCATTCCCGCCCTATCACACTATGAAAATCTCATGTTGTCCCTCTATCGCGGATATCAACATCAAAAAAGCCTGCCGGAAACCGGCAGGCTCATTGTATCTATAGATTCAAAAGAAATTATCTTTTGAGGTTGTAGAAGGATTTCAGGCCGTTGTATTGAGCCAATTCGCCCAGCTCGTCTTCGATGCGAAGGAGTTGGTTGTATTTAGCCACACGGTCTGTACGGGAAGGAGCACCAGTCTTGATCTGGCCAGCGTTAGTCGCTACAGCGATGTCAGCGATGGTGCTGTCTTCGGACTCACCGGAACGGTGGGAGATAACAGCTGTGTAACCGGCACGTTTCGCCATTTCGATCGCATCGAAGGTTTCAGTCAGTGTACCAATCTGGTTAACCTTAACCAGGATGGAGTTACCAATACCCTTTTCGATACCTGTTGCCAGACGCTCAGTGTTTGTAACGAACAGGTCGTCACCCACCAATTGGACTTTGTCGCCCAATTTTTCAGTCAGCAATTTCCAGCCATCCCAGTCATCTTCGGACATACCGTCTTCGATTGTGATGATTGGATACTTCTCAACCCATGAAGCCAGCAGGTCAACATACTCAGCGGAAGTGTAAGATTTACCTTCGCCCGCAAGTGTGTACTTACCATCTTTGTAGAACTCAGTGGAAGCAACGTCCATACCGAGGAATACGTCAACGCCTGGTTTGTAACCGGCTTTTTCGATGGCTTCAATGATTGTAGTGATCGCTTCTTCATTGGAACCCAGGTTCGGTGCGAAGCCGCCTTCGTCGCCAACAGCTGTGTTCAGGCCTTTGGATTGCAGTACGGATTTCAGGTTGTGGAAGATTTCTGCACCAGTACGCAGTGCTTCCTTGAAGCTTGGAGCGCCTACAGGAAGAACCATGAACTCTTGAACGTCGATGTTGTTGTCAGCATGCTCACCACCGTTGATGATGTTCATCATTGGTACTGGAAGCGTCTTGGCGTTGAATCCGCCCAGGTATACGTACAAAGGAATATCCAGAGCAGTTGCAGCAGCGCGAGCTACAGCCATGGATACAGCCAGGATTGCGTTAGCGCCCAGCTTGCCTTTGTTAGGAGTTCCGTCCAGAGTGATCATCAGCTTGTCGATGCCCACTTGGTCAAGAGCGTCCATACCGATTACTTCTGGAGCGATAATTTCATTTACGTTCTCAACAGCTTTCAGAACGCCTTTACCCATGTAACGGGATTTGTCGCCGTCACGAAGCTCTACAGCTTCATGAGCGCCAGTGGAAGCGCCGGAAGGAACGATAGCGCGGCCTTTTGCGCCGGACTCCAGATATACGTCAACCTCTACAGTAGGGTTACCACGGGAGTCAAGGACTTCGCGTGCATACACATCAGAAATAATAGTCATGTAAGTTTAATCTCCTTTTATACAATGGTTTTGGGTTTACACAAACAGGGTGTCTTGCTTATTTGCGGCTGGCAATCATGGATTGTCCGGTCATTTCCGCAGGCTGCGGAAGTCCCATCAGATCTAAGATTGTCGGTGCCACATCTGCGAGAATACCAGCTTCGCGCAGAACTACATCTTCAGTGGTAACGATGAACGGTACCGGGTTGGTGGTATGGGCTGTGAACGGACGTCCGTTCTCATCGAATACCATATCCGCATTTCCGTGGTCGGCAATGATAATAGCAACGCCGCCCTTGGCAACTACAGCATCCACAACCTTGCCTACGCATTCGTCCGTTACTTCGACTGCCTTGATTGTAGGCTCCAGCATGCCGGAGTGTCCTACCATATCAGGGTTAGCAAAGTTCAGGATAATGGCATCCTGTCTGTCCGCCTCGATCTCCGCTACGCAGGCCGCCGCCACTTCGTAAGCGCTCATCTCTGGCTTCATATCATAGGTTGCCACCTTCGGCGAGTTGATCAGGATACGGGTCTCGCCCGGAAGCTCCTCATCGCGTCCGCCGCTGAAGAAGAAGGTCACATGCGGATACTTCTCGGTCTCTGCAATACGCAGCTGCTTCTTGTTCTGCTGAACCAGCACTTCACCGAGCGTGTTGTCCAGATTCTTCGGGGAGTAAGCCACGAAGCCTTGAACTGTCTCACTGAAGGTAGTCAGACATACGAAATGCAGGTTCTCCGGGAACTTCGGACCACGGTCGAAGCCGCGGAAATCGGAATTGGTGAATACTTGCGACAGCTGGATGGCACGGTCAGGACGGAAATTAAGGAAAATGACGGAATCGCCGCTCTCCACGGTCGCAACCGGGTTGTTCTGGCTGTCTACAATTACACTTGGCTCCACGAATTCATCGAACACAGAATTCTGGTAGGATACAGTGATGGCCTGAAGGGCATCGGTATATTTAGGGCCTTCCCCATATACCATTGCACGGTAAGCCTTCTCTACACGTTCCCAGCGCTTGTCACGGTCCATCGCGAAGTAGCGTCCGGATACCGTAGCAATCGTACCTACGCCAACCTCTTCAATCTTGGCGACCAGATCCTGAATGAACTTCTGTCCACTGTCGGGTGGTACGTCACGGCCATCCATGAAGGCATGAATATAGACTTCATGCAGATCTTCTTTTTTGGCCAGATCGAGCATGGCGAACAGGTGATTGATGTGGCTGTGTACGCCGCCATCGGATACCAGTGCATAGAGGTGAAGCTTTTTGCCGGTTGACTTAGCGCTTCTTACGGCAGCCACCAGCGTCTCGTTATCGAAGAATTCTCCATCACGGATCGACTTGTCGATACGGGTCAGGTCTTGATATACAATCCGGCCGGCACCAATGTTAAGGTGCCCTACTTCAGAGTTACCCATTTGGCCTTCCGGCAGACCTACAGCTTCACCGCAAGCGGTAAGCGTAGTATTCGGATATTGCTTCAGGTAACGGTCGTAGTTCGGCTTGTTGGCTTGGGCAACAGCGTTGCCTTCATCCGTGTTCCGCAGTCCGAAGCCGTCCATGATAATCAGTGCTACAGGTCTTGGAGCTGACATTCTTACTTCGCCCCCTCAACGAGTGAAACGAAGGAAGCAGGCTGCAGGCTGGCACCGCCGACGAGAGCGCCGTCGATGTCGCTTTGACTCATGTACTCCGTTACATTCTCAGGCTTCACACTGCCGCCGTATTGGATACGGACTGCATTAGCCGTTGCTTCATCGTACAGGCCTTTAACAAGGGTACGGATATAAGCAATAACTTCGTTAGCATCCTGGGAAGTGGAGGATTTACCTGTACCAATCGCCCAGATCGGCTCATAAGCGATAACTACGCTTGCTGCCTGCTCTGCGCTAAGACCGGCAAATGCCGCTTCAGTCTGCACCTTGCATACGTCCTTAGTCTGGTCAGCTTCGCGCTCTTCCAGCTTTTCGCCTACGCAGACAATTGGAGTAATGCCGTGACGGAAGGCCGCATGCATCTTCTTGTTAACGATTTCGTCCGTTTCACCGAAATAAGCACGGCGTTCGGAGTGGCCGATAATAACGTACTCTACACCAAGATCCTTCAGCATTACGCCGCTGATCTCACCTGTATAAGCGCCGTTATCTTCGAAGTGCAGGTTCTGTGCACCAATTTTGATGGTAGTGCCTTGTACCGCTGCAACCAGTGCAGGCAGGTTCGTGAATGGCGCGCAGATTACAGTCTCTACGCCTGCCACTTCCGCCTGGCCTTTGATTTCAGCGATGAAGCCTTCGGCTTCCGGAACGGTTTTGAACATTTTCCAGTTGCCTGCAATAATAGGTGTTCTACTCATAGTGATGTATTGCCTCCCTCTTCGGTATTACTTGTCGTTCAGTGCTTCTACACCTGGAAGAGCCTTACCTTCCATGAACTCGAGCGATGCGCCGCCGCCAGTGGAGATGTGATCCATCTGGTCTGCGAGGTGGAATTTCTCAGCAGCCGCAGCGGAATCGCCGCCGCCAATAACAGTGTAGCCTTCGGTAGTAGCACAAGCTTGAGCCACAGCCTTGGTACCTTCAGCGAAGATGTCGATTTCAAATACGCCCATCGGTCCATTCCATACAACCAGCTTGGAGTTTTTGATAATATCGGCATAGATTTCACGGGTCTTAGGACCGATGTCCAGACCTTCCCAGTCTGCGGGAATCTCTGTTGCATCTACAATCTTAGTGTTGGCATCTGCACCGAACTTGTCAGCGACTACAACGTCAACCGGAAGCACGAAGTTCTTGCCCAGCTTCTTGGCCTTCTCGATGAATCCAAGCGCTGCATCAATCTTGTCGTTGTCTACCAGGGATTTACCGATTTCGTAACCTTGAGCCTTGGTGAACGTGTAAGAGAGGCCGCCGCCAATCAGTACATTGTCAGCCAGATTCAGCAGATTGTCGATAACGTCAATCTTGTCTTTCACCTTGGAACCGCCGATGATGGCAGTGAAAGGACGTTCCGGGTTAGAAAGCGCCTTGCCGAGAACGGACAATTCCTTCTCCATCAGAAGACCGGATACTGCCGGCAGGAAGTGAGCGATTCCTTCTGTCGAAGCATGGGCACGGTGAGCTGCGCCGAATGCGTCATTAACGAACAGGTCAGCCAGTTCAGCGAACTGCTTAGCCAGTTCAGGATCATTCTTCTCTTCGCCTTTGTAGAAACGGACATTCTCAAGCACAAGCACATCGCCATCGTTCAGTTCAGCGATTTTCGCTTTTACAGCTTCACCAATGGCCTCATCAGCCTTGGCTACCGGTTTGCCGAGCAATTCAGACAAACGGACTGCAGCGGAAGTCAACCGCATGGAATCGACGAATTCGCCTTTAGGACGGCCCATATGGCTGGCCAGAATGACCTTTGCACCGTTCTCAATCAGGTATTTAATTGTTGGAAGGGTTTCGCGGATACGGGTATCATCAGTGATCTTGCCGTCTTCCACTGGCACATTGAAATCTACACGCACGAATACGCGTTTGCCTTTTACTTCTACATCACGGACACTTTTTTTGTTCATGATTAACATTTCCTCCACACCCAAAATTGGTTCCTTCACAAAGCCATTTCACGCGAATCCAGTTCATTTAGAAAGAGCGGAAACAGACTTTCCTTGTTTCCGCTCTATTGTACTTCTTATATGAAATCGGTCTTATTTAGCAAGCTTAGCGAATTTCTCCAAAGTACGAACCAGCTGTGCAGTGTAGGACATTTCATTGTCATACCAAGCAACAGTTTTAACCAGCTGTTTGTCGCCAACAGTCAGTACTTTAGTCTGAGTTGCATCGAACAGGGAACCGAAAGTCATACCCTTGATGTCGGAAGATACGATTTCGTCTTCAGTGTAGCCGTAAGTTTCTGGGTCAGAAGCTTCCTTCATGGCTGCATTGATTTCTTCAACAGTTACGCTCTTATCCAGAACAGTAACCAGCTCAGTCAGGGAACCTGTAGCTACAGGCACACGTTGTGCTGCACCGTCAAGCTTGCCCTTCAGTTCTGGAATAACCAGGCCGATGGCTTTAGCAGCACCGGTAGTGTTAGGAATGATGTTCTCAGCAGCAGCGCGGGCGCGTCTGAAATCGCCTTTTGCGTGTGGAGCATCAAGAGTGTTCTGGTCACCTGTGTAAGCGTGGATCGTAGTCATCAGGCCTTCGATGATACCGAACTTGTCGTTCAGGACTTTGGCCATTGGAGCCAGGCAGTTCGTTGTGCAAGATGCGCCGGAGATTACTGTTTCGGAACCGTCAAGGATGTCATCGTTAACGTTGTACACAACAGTTTTCATGTCGCCTGTAGCTGGAGCGGAAATAACTACTTTCTTAGCTCCGCCTTTAAGGTGCTTCTCAGCGGCTTCTTTAGTTGTGAAGAAACCAGTACATTCCAGAACGATATCAACGCCAAGCTCTCCCCAAGGAAGTTCTTCAGGGTTGCGGTTCGCCAGAACCTTAACATCTTTACCGTTTACTTTGAAGAATCCGTCATGAACTTCAACGTCTCCCTGGAATTTACCTTGAGTTGTATCATATTTAAGCAAATGAGCAAGCATCTTAGCGTCAGTCAAGTCATTGATTGCTACCACTTCGATACCTTCTACATTTTGAATACGGCGGAATGCAAGGCGTCCAATACGTCCAAAACCGTTAATACCAACTTTTACACTCATTGAATAGTTCCTCCTAGAGTTCGTTTTATTTATTCAAGACAGGCCGTGAGGCTCGTCAAGACAACAATGTTAAGTATAATGCATAAACCCTTTGCGCGCGCCCCATTTAATGGAATCTATAGGGCCTTTTGTAGCTGTGTGTCGATTTCCTTGCCGATTTCAACAGCCGCCGCCTCGTCGATGACGAGAATATCCTCTTGCCCAAACCGCAGCATCGCATGAATGGCCTTCGCCTTGCGTTTGCCACCGGCAATACCGATAACGACTTCCGTACGGATAATGTCTTCCAGGCGCAGCCCCATGGTCCGCATCGTATGAACCACTTCGCCATTTTCATTGAAATAGTATCCGAAGGACTCGGCTACGGCTCCCTCGCTCTGAATCTCTGAGATCGTCCCGGAGTCCAGCTTGCGGCGGTGGGTCATTTCAATGGCGTCGCCTATTCCATGTACAATAATACGCGATCTGCGGATAATTTGTACAATCTCTCCAATATTGGAGTCCTGCGCAAGCGACTCATATGCGTCTCCGCTAAGCAGATCGGGCACATGCAGCAGACGGTAATTGGCGCCAATCCGTTTGGCCATGGTTGAAGCAATGGTGTTGGCCTGTATCTCCATGCTCTCTCCCAGTCCTCCACGCGCCGGAACAACCCAGGCGTTCTTATAGGAAAGGGATAGCGGCGGGGTCAACTGATCGGCCATCTCGGCTAGCGTTGATCCGCCTGTGACGGCAATCGTATCGTCACTCCGCAGTACGCTGAGCAGTGCCTTGGAGCCTGCGCGCCCCAGCTCACGCTTGGTGAACGGCGATGTCTCACAATCGCCAGGTACCACAATTACTTTGGTGAGACCGTACGTTGTACGAATTTTCTCTTCCAGATCATCCAGGCCGAATAGGCTCTTGGCGACCGGCTCCAGCAGGTCAAGCAGTCTGCGACCGGCATCGCTAATGCGCATACCGACGCTCTCGATCTCAATGAGCCCCTGCGATTTCAGAAGATCCGTCTCGGCGCGCAGCACCCGCTCGGTCATATCAAGCGATGCGGCTAACGTCCTGCGCCCAATAATATCGGACAGCATGATCTGATGTAGAATCGTATACCGTCTCTTAAGGGTTTCCATGAGATCAGGCAGAAGCTGCTTTTGGATTTCCAATAGATTACGCATGCTTTCACTCCTGCAACTTCGTCTTTCTCTTATCCCTTGTTCGTGGTCTCAAAATGTCCCGGGTTAACTTTTTAAGTCCCACCCATATTCTACCCAAAACTGACGCCAAGTGCAAGTGTTCCGAGACTATAATTCTCAGCCCGCTTTCATCTTATACATGGGCTTGTCCGGAAGCCCGCTGGCAGGAGGCGCATCTCCGGCTCTATTAATGGAGGCAGAGAAAACTATTTTTGCGCAGGATGCCTAATACGCATTGCTTTTATCCGAGAAATATATTATAATAACTTCTGTTGCGCCCGTGGTCCAATGGATATGACGTAGGCCTCCGAAGCCTGAGATCCAAGTTCGATTCTTGGCGGGCGCGCCATTATTTTCAAGCTTGTACATAATTTAGTGACGATTATATTATATTTAACCAATGAGCCGCTTGAGGGCTCTTTTTTTTGAAAGTAAGTTTGACTTTCTTTGACTTTTTGTTTGAATTTGTTTATCATGTGGTTAATACGGTAACAGTAAAAAATGAACCCATTCGAAGCACCAATTTCAAGGAGGTTTTCCACGTGAGTTATATTCCTATGGTAGTAGAACAGAGCAACCGCGGTGAGCGCGCTTATGACATCTATTCCCGCCTGCTGAAGGACCGCATCATTTTCCTTGGAACGGAGGTTAATGACGTGGTTGCCAATTCCATCATCGCACAAATGCTCTTCCTGGCTGCCGAGGACCCGGATAAGGATATTCACCTGTATGTGAACAGCCCAGGCGGTTCCATCACAGCGGGTATGGCCATCTTCGATACAATGCAATACATTAAGCCGGATGTGTCCACCATCTGTGTAGGTATGGCCGCTTCCATGGGAGCGTTCCTGCTGAATGCCGGCGCCAAGGGCAAGCGCTTCGCCCTGCCGAACAGCGAAATCATGATTCACCAGCCGCTAGGCGGTGCTCAGGGGCAGGCTTCGGATATCGAGATCCGCGCCCGCCGCATCATCAAGCTGCGTGAGAAGCTGAACCGCATCTTGTCCGAGCGTACAGGCCAGCCGCTGGAGAAGATCGAGAAGGATACTGACCGCGACTACTTCATGAGCGCTGCAGACGCTGCTGAATACGGTATCGTAGACAAGGTAATTGAGAAGACTCTGCCCACAGGCGTATAAGTACCTGCTCCAATGAATACACAAAGAGGCTGTAACAGACCGGTCCGGTCCCGTTACAGCCTCTTTCTTATGCCCAGCCATTGCTGCCTACCTTAAGCTCCCGTACCCAAGGGCATCCAGCTTGCCTGCAATTACGCGGTAGCCTCTGCCGTTCGGGTGAATATGGTCCAGGAACAGCAGCCCCCGCTCATTACCGGCAAATTCATGGTATACCGAAGCAAACCCTACGTTATTGCTGCTGTAGCCTGCTGCATAGCGGTTGAACTCGCGCACCCACTCTGTTGCTTCATTCACCTGAGGGTAGGGATTATACAGGCCTACCATCCGGATGATGTAGGGGCTGCGGGAACCTGCTTTGAGCTGTGTCAGGCTGCCCATGATGTCGCTGTAGTTACGCTTGCAGTCCCTAAGCGCCTGCTGCAGTAAGCCCTGGAATTCACCGGGCCGGGGCCCGGCTGCCCGGGCTGCCTTAATCAAGTCGTTGCCGCCAATGGACAGCGTAATGATCTGCGCATCCTTCACCGCCGCCCGGTAGACATTCGAGCTTCTCAGCCGTTGCTTCAGCCCCCCGGTGGTCAGACCGTTGACGCCAAGATTCGCCGGCACCACTGGTGTACCCAGCCTCCCTTCCGCCATCCGGCGGTAGACGGGGACGAAGCCGTTCCCGGGCAGCGCCCCGAAGCCGGTTGTAAGTGAATCCCCGATCGCTGTATAAGCATAGACCATAACCTTCCCCTCCCCGTTATAAGCTGCTTGCCTTCTATAGCTTATGACTATCCGGGTGAAGTGGTAACGGCAGGGCAGGCTGATTAGGCCGTGGATGAAGGGTTTGCATGAAGAATGCCCCTGCGTCTCCCGGAGGAGATGCAAGGGCATCTGGATAATTATTTTATTATTTCAGCGCCGCGAACGGACTGCTTCCATCCGGCAGGAGTTCCTTGAAGCTGAAGTTGAATTCCGGGAAGCCCTCGGCATATGCCGTGTATTCGTATAACTGGAAGAAGAGCACCGCTTTGCCATCTTTCAGATAGAAGTACTTCTCGGTATTCAGTCCATTGAACCCGCCCAGATATCCTCCGTTAGCTTTGATCTCGGTGGCCAGCTTGGCATTGAGCTGTTTCTTGTAATTAGGGTTGGCACCGAACAGATCGCCCAGCAACAGACGTTTCCCGTCTTTGAGCGAGAAGGTGAACGCATTGCGGTAAGTCATCCCATGGGCACCGCCGGTATACCCGTATTGATTGGTGATTAGGCTGAGCACGCCATCCTGGTTATACGTGACCACATAACCGCCTTCGAATTCATAGGGCCGGTCATCCTTTGACCGCTTGGAGATTTGATCTTCAGCATCCTTCGCATAGTTCAGAACGGTCTGCTTAATCGTATCATTGATTGCCTTCTCTGCTTCTGCACTTGCCAGGCCGCTGACCTGCGGATAATCCAGCCGGATAGGCGCATCCTTATGATCCTTCACATAGCTCACTGTTTTGATGGTTACCGCATTCTGCACTTTCTTCATAACATTCAGCCGTCCTGCTGCTGCGCTCCCGTCTACTTTGTAGCCCAAGTAATCGCTAAGCAGCTCAGACGAAACATACAGCCGGTTATTCAGTTGCTTGCCTTCACCGACATAATAATTGTTCACCATAACAGAAATGCCATAATCATTGATCGTCAGCCTTGTCTGAGCAGTTCCTGTCCCGATGGTGTACGTCTTCCCCGCTTTATCATAAGAGAGCGGCATCCCCAGCGCATCGCGCAGGAAGGTTACCGGCACCCATACCTTTCCTTCCTGAAGCAGGCCCGTCTGGGCTGTACTTTTCCCGTTAACCTTCAGCACTACAGATGAGGATTTGGCTTTGACCTGAGCGGCTGCCGGAGCGGCCTCAGTGATGCCTGCATGAATTATTCCTGTTCCTCCCAGCAGGATTCCTGCGGCGAGCATTCCTGCACCCCATTTGCTGATGTATTTCTTAGAGTTCGAATTCATTGTTATTTCCCCTTCCACCTGGTGGTATGATTAGTCATGATGTGTGTTCTTCCGTATCACTGTTCCTATTATAGTAAAAGAACTAGCGGGGGATGTTACAATCCGCTTTACAGTTTCTTAAGGTTTGCCGTGATTATCTAAAGATCCTGTTACCTCAATTTAAACAAATTGAGAGCTTTAGATAGCGGCTGTGTGCATATATATACATTTATATGATTATAAAAAGCGCCTACCCCGCTATAACAGCAGAGCAAGCGCCTCTTACGAAACGTTTTATTTCAATTCATAAGTTACACTCAATTGGGTAATGATCTTAACCTGCCCGGGCTCAACGGAGCTGCCGGCATTGTTATCCATGGACATCTTTTGTAAAGAGGCTGCTTCAGCATAGACCACCGGATGATTCCCGTCATCGCTCTGAATGACAGTGACTACCTGACCCAGTCCGCGTTTGGCTGCTTTGGCGATGGCCGCAGCTTTGACATCTGCATTCTGCATAGCCTTCTCAATAGCCTGTGCTTCAAAGGCGGACGGATCTTCGATCGCAAACCGCACATTGCCGATGTTGTTCGCTCCAGCCGCAGAGGCAGCGTCCAGCAATTGTCCAACCTTTGTCAGATCCCGGTAAGAGACCTCTAGCGTGTGCTGGGCGTTATAGCCTTTTACCTTCTGGCCGTCCTTCTCGCTGTAAGTGTAGTTAGGCTGTACGTTGAACTGGGTGCTCTGAATGTCTTTGTCTGCAATGCCCCAAGTGGTCTTGAACAAAGCGGTCAGCTTGGAGACCTTCGCGGCTGTGCCTTTCTGTGCTTCCTGCGCGGTTTCGGCAGTTGTCGTTACGCCGATGGAGAGATACGCAATATCCGGTTTGATCGACAGCTCGCCTTTGCCTACCACGTTCACCACATTCTTCTGTACTTCGTCGGCGTAAGCCTTTTCAGGACCCTTTAGCACTCCGCTCAACCCCATTCCTCCAATCATCAAGCTAGCTGCCAGCAGAACTGATCCAATCGATTTACCCCATTTTATCATGCTTGCCATCCCCTTTCGATTCGTTTAAGTGTTATTACCCTCTAGACGGGACAGCATGGTAAAAGTTGCATGAGCGATGTACGATATTTATTTTTTATTTGTTCCCCGTCCCGATCCAGAACCGGCGGATGACATTTCCGTCCTCCTCTATATATTCGCTATCCTCGATACCGCCATTCCTGCGGATTGTCCGTTCCGATGCGGTGTTGACGGAGTCACAAACTACGAGTGCCTGCTCGATACCCAGTTCAGCGGACTTCAGGAGAGCCTGCTTCAGAAGCTCACTGGCATAGCCTTGTCTGCGTGCAGAGGGGACGATGCCGTAACCGATATGCCCGCCAGAATGGAGCAACCTTTCGGTCAGCCGGTGCCTGATGTTCACAGCTCCCACTACCCGTTTGTCCGTGGTCACCAGCCAGAAGGTTGAGCTGCTCACCCAGCCGTCCGGTATATCTGTACCACGGGCATACCCGTGAAGAGCCTGAATCATACCGTCAAAGTCAGCGGGGTCCATCTCTGTTACCCAGGGCACAAACGGCTCCCCGCTGGCCTTCCACTCCTCATAAAAGGCTAAATACGGCTCTCTGAGCGCCTCAGCAGGCTCAACTAATGATACTTCACCGTCTTGAATCTGCATCCGCATACCTCTCCTTATCCTCTAAAGCTGATATGAAAAAAAGCCCCTAAGGGCTTTTGGTTAGACCATGTAGCATTTATTGATTCTCGAGCTCTTCCTTGCTTACCAGACTGGTCAAAGCGGTTACAGCCTGTTCCGCGTCTGCACCGTCTGCGCTGATATGAATCTCCGTACCGGAACTGATCGCAAGGCTCATAATGCCCATGATACTCTTGGCGTTCACTTTTTTATCGTCTTTTTCCACGAAAATCTCCGACGAAAACTTATTAGCTTCTTGCACAAACAATGCTGCCGGCCGAGCATGGAGCCCCGTCTTCAACCGAACAACTACCGGGTGCTTTGTCATGAAACGCTTACCCCCTATTTGAGATCTGCCCAAAAATTTCACATTAATTTTATAATATTATATCATTATAACGCATACCGCACTAGAAAAAAAATAATCAGCCGCCGCGGACCTTGTCCGCCAGCTCATCAATTTTGCGCAAACGGTGGTTCACACCCGATTTACTGACCGTCCCGCCCAGCATATCCCCGACTTCCTTGAGGTTAATATCCGGGTGCGCCAGTCTGATCTCGGCAACCTCCCGCAGCTTATCCGGCAGACTTTCCAGACCCACCTCGCGCTGCAGCAGCTTGATGTTCTCAATCTGGCGTACCGCCGCACTGATCGTCTTGTTCAGATTGGCCGTTTCGCAGTTCACAATCCGGTTGACCGAGTTGCGCATATCGCGCATGATCCGCACATCCTCGAATTTGAACAGCGCCTGATGAGCGCCGATCAGACTGAGGAACTCGATGATCTTCTCGCCTTCCTTGATGTATAGGATGAAGCCTTTTTTGCGTTCTATACAGCGGGCATTCAGGTGAAATTCACCAGCTAGCTCAACGAGCGCCTTGCAGTGCTCCTCATACATGGAAGCGATTTCCAAGTGGTACGAAGAGCCCTCCGGGTTATTGACCGAACCGCCGGCCATGAAGGCCCCGCGCAGATAGGCACGCTTGCAGCAATTCTTGCCGACAATCTCTTCATCAATCCCGTCTGTGAAAATAAAACCCTCAGAGACAATCCGCAGATCCTTCAGGATCTCCTGGACCTGGTTCGGGATTCTTACAATATAGACGTTATTCTTCTTCAAACGCATTTTTTTACGCACGAGCAGCTCGATATGGACCTGGTAATATTTCTTAAGCAAAGAATATACCCGCCTTGCAATCGCGGCGTTCTCCGTCGAAATGTCGAGAACCACCTTTTTGCTCGAAAGCTGCACCGAACCATTCATTCGGATCAGCGCTGACATTTCCGCTTTCTCGCAGCAGGGCTGGCTCTCGACCATCGTCAGCTCTTTTTTGGTAAGGGCCGCAAAAGACAAGGGGCTCACCTCTTTCATTTAACTCTTTCTGTCAATCCAATCCTTCACCAGCTGGAAAATATGGTGACTGAGCTTATCTGTATCATGCCGCAAATAGGTTTTGAATAATACCAGCTTGTCAGCAATCACCTTATACCCGTTGCCGTCCACGGCCTCACGGTCAAGCTGTACCGGACGGGCACCCTTCTCGGCGTATTTGATCTGCACCTGCTCCGGGATCTCCCCGTCATTGACGATCACATAATCGAACAGATGCAGCCCGATATGGTCATATACGGCCTGTAGATGGTCATTAACCGTGTAATTATCCGTCTCACCCGGCTGGGTCATTACATTGCATACAAAAATCTTAATGGCCTCGGAAGCTACCACGGCTTCTGCCAGCTTCGGCACCAGCAGATTCGGCAGAATGCTGGTATACAGACTGCCCGGACCGAGCAGAATAGCATCTGCGTTGCGGATAGCCTCCAGCGCCTCCGGCAGCGGCTCAACATCCACCGGCTCCAGAAATACGCGCTTGATGACGCCTCCCGCCTCCGGGATTTTGGATTCACCGGTAATCAGCGTTCCATCCGCCATCTCGGCGTGCAGGATTACCGCCTCTCCGGCCGCAGGCAGCACCCGGCCGCGAACGGCGAACAGCCGGCTAAGCTCCCGGACTGCTGTAACGAAGTCCCCGGAGATGTCAGTCAGTGCAGCCAGAATCAGATTGCCCAGGCTATGCCCGGCTAAGCCTTCTCCGCTGCTGAAGCGGTACTTCATAATCTGTGCCATCAGAGGCTCAACGTCAGCCATAGCCGTAAGTACGTTGCGGATATCCCCGGGCGGCGGCATCTGCAGCTCACTGCGCAGAATCCCGGAGCTTCCCCCGTCATCTGCGACAGTTACGATCGCCGTGATATCCAGCGGCTTCTCCTTCAACCCCCGGAGCATCACCGAGAGTCCGGTCCCGCCGCCCATCACGACGATCTTTGGACGCTGTCCTTGTTCTTCAGCCACTATTCATCCCTTCTCTCATCAATGCCGGTCGCGTTCGGAGTCCCGATGGCTGACTGCCACCGCTTCCGTCTCGCTAACCCCCAGCATTTTGCCCAGGTATTCGGCGATGGCTACCGAACGGTGTTTGCCGCCCGTACAGCCGATGCCGATAATAATCTGGGATTTGCCTTCCTTGCGGTATTGCGGAATAAGGAATTGAAGCATATCTAGCAGCTTGGTCAGGAATTCTTGCGTTTCAGGCCATTTCATTACGTAGTCGTACACCTCGTTGTCTTGGCCTGTCTTGGGCCGCAGCTGATCCACATAATGCGGATTAGGCAGGAAGCGGACGTCGAACACCAGGTCAGCATCAATCGGAATCCCATACTTGAATCCAAACGAAGTAATGTTAACCGAGAGGGTGCTTTTCCCGAGGTGGGAGAAGCGTGACACTATTTTTTCTTTGAGCTGAACCGGCTTCATGCTGCTGGTATCCAGACACAGGGTAGCTGAATTCTTCAGCTCCTCCAGCATCTGGCGCTCCATGCGGATGCCGTCCAGCGGCATGCCCTTCGGAGCAAGCGGATGATGCCTCCGGCTCTCCTTGTAACGCTGTACAAGCACTGAATCTGTGGCGTCCAGGAAAAGGATCTCACACCCGATCGTTGACTCGTCCTTGATGTAGGCCAGAGACTCCGACAGAGCGGTGAAGAATTCCCGCCCCCGAAGGTCGATGACCAGCGCCACCTTGGCGATTTTACCCTTGGACTGCTCAATCAGCTCAGCGAATTTCGGGATTAGTACAGGCGGAAGATTATCCACGCAGAAGAACCCCAGATCCTCCAGGCTCTGCACGGCAATCGTCTTGCCCGCACCCGACATGCCTGTAATGATAATCAGGGTGGCATGGGCGGGCAGGGTTTGCTCGAGGTCGGTCATTACAGCATCCCTCCCTATGATTAGTATATGAATAATTCCGGTCTTTTAAGAACGCAGCAGCAGACCTGCCGCACCAATAATACCGGCGTCATTGCCAAGCGCTGCAGGTACAATCGTAACACCGGTCTGCAGAGGGGCAGGCGCCAGCTTGGCGAATACCCGGCGGACTTCATCGAACAGAATATCGCCTGCCTTGGAGACTCCGCCGCCGACGATGAATACTTCAGGGTTCAGAACCGCTGCAACGGAGGCCATTGATTTGCCCAGGTAGAAGGCCGCCCGGTTCACAATCCGCAGCGCAGCTTCATCGCCTGCCTTGGCGGCATCGAATACTTCCTTCGCAGCGATTTTTTCAACGGTGGACAAGGAGGTCCGGTCCCCGCGTGCTACAGCATCGTTCGCCATACGGATAATGCCTGTCGCTGAGGAAACGGTTTCCAAACAGCCCATGTTCCCGCAGCCGCACTGGATCGCTTCCAGATCGGGCACCACGGAGATATGTCCAAGCTCACCGGCCAGACCGGCAAATCCCTGATACACCTTACCATTAATGATAATACCGCCGCCGACACCCGTACCGAGCGTATAGCAGACACAATTCTCTATGCCGCGCCCTGCACCGCTCCAGGCTTCGCCCAGTGCAGCCACGTTGGCATCATTGTCTATTTTGACTGGCTTGTTCAGGCGACCCTCCAGAATGGAGCGGATCGGCACATCTCTAAATCCTATGTTGGGCGCAAGGATGATGATACCTTCACGAATATTCGTAAATCCGGCCAGTCCCGCACCGACACCAGCCAGCTGGTCCCAGGAGTACGGAGAGTCCTCCACAATCTGGCGTACATACTTCTCGATATTATCGATGACAGCATCGACGCCATCCGCAGTCCCTGTCGGACCTTCGTAAGTGTGCAGCAGGCTTCCCTCGGCATTACAGATTCCAACCTTAATCGTGGTACCACCTAAATCCACGCCAACGTAGATATGTTCAGACATGTTACAAGCCACCTTTTTCTATGCTAAAATAGTTAATCCTACGTACCCACTATAATAGAACCCTCCCCTGCGGTCAAGGAAAGGCGATACACCCGGGGCAATGGACTTCAGTTCTTATTTGTTAACAAAAAGACTTTCTCACCAGGCAGGCAAGAAAGTCCGTTCATTCTCTTCTATTGTAGGGTGCCAGATACCTTAATGCTATTCGGACAAAATCCGCTTCTGGCCCTCAAGGGCACGGATCGGTGCGATATTCTGGGTGAATTCCAGCGTCCCCATATAACGGCCTTCTGCATCCCGCACGGCGAAATAACGGATATAGATGAATTTATCCTTGATGTTAATCCAGAAATCCTCGGCATCCTTCACTCCGGCTTTGAAATCAGCCAGCAGCTTCTCAACAACATGCACACTTTGCGGCGGATGGCAGTTCTGTACGGTGCGGCCGATAACGGCCTTCGTCCGGGCGAAGATCCGTTCCTTGCCATGCGAGAAGTAGCGGACGACATCGTTCTCGTCGATAAAGGTCAGATCCACCGGCAGATGATTCATCAGCGTCTCGAGCTGGTGGAGCGACAGCAGCCCGGTCTCGAACCGGATGAAGCCCTGCGGGGACAGGCCTTCCCCTTCTTCCGCCGGAACATCAGCACCCTCAGGCTCCGCTGCACGCTCCGGTATCCATTCCTGATCGGGCGCAGTCAGGCAGAAGCCGATTTCATCGCTTTCGCGGGCGATCCGGACCCACTCATCCTCAGTCAGCTTATCCAGCGCCATCGGGAGCAGAATATTCTCTTCTTTGAAGATCATCTCATTGACTTCCTTAATGATCTCCTCCAGTGCGGCTGTAATCTGCCCGCTGTCCCCGTTATAGGCGCTAAGCGCCTTCTTGGCTTCCTTGATCATATTGCGGATTCCGTCATCCACTCCCCACATTACCTTCGTAGGACCGTATATGCCGTACTTCTCCAGGTAGGGGAAGAGCAGATTCTCCTTGCGGCTGTAGTGCTTGTCGAGATCCAGCAGCAGACTCAGGTCCTCCAGCAGCTTGAAAATAATCTCCTCGGTGGCGTTCTTCTTGAACTTATCTGCATGCAGCTCCAGCCGGAAGTTGACCAGACGCTCGATCTCGCGGTTCTCCAGCTTGAACGTATGCACGGGATGACCGGGCTGCTCCTCGGGCTTAGAAGAACGGTGAATCTGTTCAATCGAGCCTTTGAAAATTGCCGTATGCACAGAGCAGAGGCGCTGTACTTCCTCTACCGGAATGCCTTCCTCGGTCATCAGGGAGTGCTCCATGGCGGAGATTTCCTCCACCGTAACATCGCCTACCGCCTCTTCAAATCGCGCCTTAACCTCCTCCACGCTTTTGCCCGCATGCAGCTCCTTGATGATCTCTCTCAGCATAGCCTGGCGGCGTGTCTGTTCCGGAATATCGACCTCGCGGTTATTAATCAGTTCGCTCATCGCAATCTCTCCTTCTATTCTATAATCTCGAAACCATGCTGCTGAAAGGCCAGCCGAACGGTTTCCAGCTCTATTTTCTTTAACTTCATTCCTTTAGACAGGGTCATGAATCGTCCTGCGGTCTGCAGCATTCCAGGCTTTGCAATATCACGGAATCCCAGCTCCACCATGATCTCCACCACTTCCGGGTGCCTGGTTACCAGCTCAAAGACCGATTCATCCAGCTTCAACGCTTTGCTCATCCTTTTGCACACCTCACTAATGAGAATTCTTCTCAACACCAGCTTAGCATAGGGTACAGGGGTGAATTGTGATTGTAATCACTAACTACAAAAAGACTATCCCCGCCAGCCATTCAGCTTGGGGGGATAGCCTCAGAATTATACGTTTCCGCTGTATTCACGGCCTCTCGGCCATGAACAACATACCTACATATAGATTAGGTCATGCAGCTAAGTTACAGTGATTGGCTCCATCTATGGGAATTCCGGATATCATGCGAAATCCGCATGCTGCAGAATTTAGGGCCGCACATCGAGCAGAAATGCGCCTGCTTTGCCCCCTCCGCAGGCAGCGTCTCATCATGATACGCCTGCGCCCTTTCCGGGTCCAGGGAGAGATGAAACTGGTCGCGCCAGCGGAACTCGAACCGCGCCTTGGACAGCGCGTTGTCCCGGTCCTGCGCACCCGGATGTCCCTTGGCGAGGTCTGCGGCATGTGCAGCAATTTTGTAGGTAATGACGCCTTCGCGCACATCATTCTTGTCAGGCAGGCCTAAATGCTCCTTAGGTGTAACGTAACACAGCATTGCCGTTCCAAGCCCCCCGATTATCGCTGCCCCGATGGCCGACGTGATGTGATCATAGCCGGGTGCAATATCCGTAGTTAGCGGACCGAGGGTGTAAAAAGGGGCTTCGTGACAAATCTCAAGCTGCTTGTCCATATTCTCCTTGATCTTGTGCATTGGCACATGGCCCGGACCTTCTACCATAACCTGAACATCATGCTTCCAGGCAAGCGCCGTCAGCTCTCCCAGCGTCTCCAGCTCGGCGAACTGGGCTTCGTCATTGGCATCGGCGATAGAGCCGGGACGCAGGCCATCCCCCAGTGAGAAGGCCACATCATACGTCTTCATGATCTCACATATGTCTTCGAAGTGTGTGTACAGGAAGTTCTCCTGCTGATGGGCCAGGCACCAGGCAGCCATAATCGATCCGCCCCGGGATACGATGCCGGTCATTCTCCGGGCAGTGAGCGGAATATAGCGCCGCAGCACCCCGGCATGAATGGTGAAGTAATCCACCCCCTGCTCCGCCTGCTCAATCAGCGTGTCGCGATAGAGCTCCCAGGTTAAGTCCTCGGCTATACCGTTCACCTTCTCCAGCGCCTGGTATATGGGCACTGTCCCGACCGGCACAGGAGAATTGCGGATAATCCACTCCCGGGTGGTATGGATCTTAGAGCCGGTGGAGAGATCCATGATGGTATCAGCCCCCCAACGGGTCGCCCACCGCATCTTCTCCACCTCCTCTTCAATAGAAGAAGTGACCGCCGAATTTCCGATGTTGGCATTGATCTTCACCAGGAAGTTACGGCCGATAATCATCGGCTCACTCTCCGGGTGATTGATATTGGCCGGAATAATAGCACGGCCCGCAGCCACCTCATCCCTTACGAACTCCTTCCGGGTATTCTCTCGGATCGCAATATACTCCATTTCCGGTGTGATGATCCCTTGCCTTGCATAATGCAGCTGAGTCACATTGCCGCCTACATAGGCCCGCCGGGGATTCCTGCACAGTCCTGGATAAGCTTCTGCGGCAGCCCCTTCTCTGCGGATTCCGTTATCCTCCGGCCGGACGGCTCTTCCGGTGTACTCCTCCGAATCGCCACGCTCCGCGATCCAGCTTGAACGGTGCGGCGGCAGCCCCCTCCGAATGTCCATCTCCTCCGCGGCATCCGTGTACATACCGCTTGTGTCATAGACCCGCAGCGGAGCATTGTCCTCTTCCCCGGCAACGCCTTCGGTTCTGCTGAGGCTGATCTCCCGCATCGGAACCCGGATATCCGGGCGTGAGCCCTCCACATACACTTTACGGCTTGCGGGGAATCCGGAAAGATCCACCTCTTCGTTCTTCATCATTTCTGACATTCCAATCTCCTCCTCTTCACTCTGTGAGTCAATCAGATAAGATGTCACGCAGCAGACTGAGCCGAAGAATCTATAGATTCCTGCAAGTCAAAAAGCCGCTCCACCTGGAGCGGCTTTATTAAAGGAACAGTCAAATAAGACTGTATTCAAAAAAGGTCCGACTCCACTTTCCTACGCTGGTATGATCCAGATCAGGTTCAAGGGTCCGGAAATTCAATTTTCCCGTCTCAGCCTATTCAGGCTCCCCTAGTGGGTATCTTATCTAATTAAATACATTTTACCTGTATGGGTAATTCTTGTAAACCCGTTATTTATCCAGCGATTCGCTCCAGTCGTGCACCATCGTACCTTCCAGGAACTTCTCGGCATCCATAGCGGCCATACAGCCGGTTCCCGCTGCCGATATCGCTTGACGGTAACGTGTATCCTGTACATCGCCGCAGGCGAATACACCCGGGATGTTGGTCTCGGTGGTACCCGGGTTCACCACGATATAACCGTTGGCATCGGTGTTAATCTGGCCGCCTAAGAAGGCTGTGTTCGGTGTGTGTCCAATCGCTACGAACACACCGTCTGCTTCTACCAGCTCTGTCAGACCTGTCTCATTATTAAGCACCGTAAGGCCCTTCACTCCGGTCTCTCCTACCGTTACTTCAACCGGTGTGCGGTTCAAGGCCCAGGTTACCTTGCTGTTGTCACGCGCCCGGTCCTGCATGATCTTCGAGGCCCGCAGCTCGGGACGGCGGTGAACCAGCGTTACGCTGGACGCAAAGCGGGTCAGGAAGCTGGCTTCCTCCATAGCGGAGTCTCCGCCGCCGACGACGACAATCTTTTTATTACGGAAAAAGAAGCCGTCACAGGTCGCACAGGTGCTGACCCCGCGTCCCACATTCTCCTGCTCGCCCGGAATGCCCAGATATCTTGCAGAGGCCCCGGTTGAAATAATAACCGACTCCGCTTCCAGTACACCCATTCCGTCCACTGTTACCTTGAACGGACGCTGTGAGAAGTCCACCGACTCCACCCAGCCATTCTTGAATTCAGCGCCGAAGCGTTCCGCCTGCTTGCGCATATTGTCCATCAGGTCCGGACCCAGAATCCCTTCAGGGAAGCCTGGAAAGTTCTCCACTTCTGTCGTCGTTGTCAGTTGTCCCCCCGGCTGCAAACCTTCAATGACCAGCGGGCTCAGGTTCGCACGCGCCAGATAAATCGCGGCAGTCAGCCCGGCCGGGCCTGTTCCGATTACAATCGTTTTGTACATTACATTGGCCTCCTTACAAGTAGGTGTTCTTACAACAGCAATTGCTTCAAATACGGGTAGTGGACGGCGATAAGCCGCCGGTTCCGGGCAGCATCCCCTTGGGTCCGGGAGCAGCCGCAGGCTCCTGCTCTTCGCCGGGCGAGCCGCCGGCTTCATTCAGGTTCTCCCCGATCAGCCGCTGAAGGCTGAACAATACCGCCTCCTGCAGGCGGTCCTCCTGCAGCGGCTCCTGCTCCAGAACTCCGCGCAGTACCTCGGACATCTCCTCGTCCTCAATCCAGCGGAGAGCCTCGGTCACCTGAAGCTTCGTAGCGGAATCGCCGTAGCGCAGCGCCCAGAAGAACGAGGCGCGCAGCAGCGGATTATTCCGCACTTCTTCAGTGAATCTGCCCGTATTGCCCTTCCACTGCTTCAGCTGCTCCTGGAAGGGCAGCTGATAGTTATAGCTGACAGCAGGCATAGGCTGTCCTTCTGCCCGGGCCTGCTGGAGCTGGGACAGGAAGAACGCCGGGACAGCGGAAGCAGGGTCCAGCTTGGCTGCCTGTCTCCAGCAGCGCAGCGCCTCATCATGTTTTCCGCTATTGCTTGCCGCGGCCGCACAGTAATGATACAGCCCGGCATCTCCGGCGACCTCCTCATCCTTCAGCAGACGGCGGAAATGGCTGTAAGCGGCAGCGTGCCGGCCCAGGATACCCATGGTTGTAGCCATTTTGAATACATGCTCCTGATGGAACGGCACCGTTGCTTCAAGCATACCGAGCAGCGTTTCAAGCTGTTCCTTATCTCCTGCATACTGCAGGAAGATGGCCATATTGCACAGAGCATGCAGATTGCCGGGGTCTTGCTTCAGCACCTCATTCAGACATTCCTTCGCCTTGGCGAACCGGCCCATATAGAAATGAGCTAATGCCAGATTATTATGCGCAGCCAAAAAATCCGGGGTACCCGCAGTGATCTCCTCCAGCAGCTCTACAGCCTGAGGGAACTTACCCTCCTCCAGCAGACTACGCGCCCGGTCATGCTCTACGACTCCCTCACGGCTGCGGATACGCACCAGCGGAGCAGGCCGGTTCAGCTCATATTGCAGCAGCTCCATCAGTTCTTCGGATTCGGTCATGAACTCGCCGTTAGCATCCTCTTCCAAGTAAGTGACCAGCGAACGCTCCGCCTCTTCAAAGCTTTCCATATTGGCGAAGTTATTAGCCATGTAGAAATGGCATTCTGTCATAGCGGGGTCGATTTTCTCCAGAACATGGATAAGAATCTCGTTAGATGCGGTATAATTGCCCATCTCAGATAATATACCCGCCATATTGCAATGATTCACCGGATTATCCGGCTCATATTCAACAGCTTTGCGAAAATTTCTTAATGCCTTATCATATTGAAAGCGGTCCAGCGACCGAACGGCTCTTTCAAAGAAAAAATTGGCATCCAGAGTGACCGGAATGACATTACTGTGCTCCGCGGCATTCTCTGAAGTTCTCTCTATCATGGAAGCAAGGCACCTCCCTTGTTTCAGCTTCCCTAGCCTTACCTGTTCGTTTCCATTTATGGTCTCGGCTGTCTTCTTCACACAGTATACCACATGTGGCAACGAGATTCTCAAGTCTCAGAGAGAGAGCTAACGGGAGGGAAAAGCTCAAAAAAAGACGCGGGAGTTAAATCCCCGCGTCTCTGAACAGCTTATCTATGGAACCGCCCTCGATGATAATACGCGTGGCCTCAGCCAGCATGGGAGCTACCGAGAGCACTGCGAATCTGCTGGAATGCTCGTCCGGCAGGGCAATCGAATCGGTAATGACAATCTCGTCGATATTGGGATGATCCATCCGCTCAAGCGCATCCCCGGAGAACAGTCCGTGCGTAGCACAGACGATACTGTTCCGGGCGCCCCGCTCCTTCAGGCCCTCCACCACATTGACGATCGTGGTTCCGGTATCTATAAGATCCTCTATAATGATTGGCGTCCTGCCTTCCACATCACCAATGACATGCGTAATCACCGATTCATTATGCGCCGGACGCTTCTTAATCATGATGGCGAACGGCGAATCCAGCCGGCTGGCCAGCTTCTCCGCCATGGACGCTCGTCCCGCATCCGGGGAGACCACGACCAGATCGGTAAGCCCCTTCACCTTCAGATAACCGCTAATCAGATCAAGCGCCGTCAGATGATCGACCGGAATATTGAAGAATCCCTGTATGGCTGCGGCATGCAGATCAATCGTAATTACGCGCGTTGCACCGGCGGTGGTCAGCACATCGGCGACCATTTTGGCCGAGATCGGCTCACGTGGTGCGGACTTACGCTCCTGCCGGGCGTACCCGTAATAGGGAACGATAATGTTCACCGTTCTGGCCGATGCGCGCTTGGCGGCATCAATCATGACCAGCAGCTCTACAAAAAGCTCGTTAATCGGATGAGCCAGGGATTGCACCAAAAATACGTCGCAGTTCCGGATGCTCTCTTCATAATGCACATAAATCTCGCCGCTTTTGAAACGGGTCAGCTTAATCTGGCCAAGCGGCGCACCAAGGCGCTCCGCAATATCAGCGGCAAGCTTCGGATTCGACGAACCGGAAAAAATCCGTAATTGATGATGCATAGTACCCTCCTGGGATTATAAATTTATACGTTGAACGGAACAGATGTACGGCGGCGTCCTTCAAAGACGGCCAGTTCGCGGAAGCCGGTGCGCCAGAGCATGTCCCGGGCCTCTGTTAAGCCGTCTCCCAGCTTCATGGGATCATGCGCATCAGAGCCAACCGTGAGCGGAATGCCCAGCTCAAGCGCCTGAACAAGCACATGCTCTGCCGGGAACATCTCGGCGCACGGCTTGGTCAGCCCGGAAGCGTTCAGCTCCATCGAGATGCCGCTGCGGGCAATGACCTTCAGCGTATCCAGCTCAAGCTTCTTAGCCTCCGCCAGGTCCTCCGGCGTCCGGGGTCCGTAACCGAACCTTTTGATGACGTCCATATGTCCTATAATATCATATAATCCTGATAACGCCGACTTCTGTACAGCATCATAATAGCGGCGGTATACCGCCATTACATCCTGGCCTTCCCAGCCATGGGTCTGCCGGTGGTCGGTAATATCCCATTCTCCCAGGAAATGCACCGAGCCAATCAGATAATCCCACGGATAGGGTGCCAAAAGCTCGCGGATCTGCTCCTCATATCCCTCAATATAATCCGCCTCCAGCCCGACCCGCAGCTCAATCGTGCCCCGGTAGCGCTCCTTCAGCGTAAGGCATTCCTCCACATATCGCGGAAGCTCCGCAAGAGGCATAGCCATCTCGGGATAGTAGTGGTCCGGGTCGACATGGATCAGCGGCAGATGATCCGACAGCCCGAGCTGCTCAAGACCCAGAGCGATGCCCTGCTGCACATACTCCTCCAGCTTCCCGACGGCATGGCCGCAGCGTTCATGATGGGTATGATAATCGATATGCATGCAGAAAGTTCCTCCTAATCCCGCCGCGGGCGTTCATGGCGGGCGCTCAGCTCTTCCAGAATCTCATCCAGCGGAAGCTTGCGCTCCTGCAGCAGCACCAGCAGGTGATAGATCAGATCGCTGACCTCCAGGCGCAGCTCGGCATTATCTTTGTTTTTGGCGGCAATGATCGTCTCGGAGGCTTCCTCACCGACCTTCTTCAGGATCTTGTCCACGCCCTTGTCGAACAGATAGGTCGTATACGCCCCCTCAGGACGGTTCACCTCACGCTCGGCAATCACACGCTCCAGCTCCCCGAGTACCGCAAACCGGCCGCTCTCTGCTTCAGCAGCATTCACGGCAGCCCCGGCAGTGTCAGTTACGTTTGCCGGTGAATCGAGCGGAATCTCGCGGAAGAAGCAGCTGTTCTCCCCGGTATGGCAGGCCGGTCCCTCCGGCACTACCTTCACCAGCAGCGTATCGCTGTCACAATCGTAATGGATCGAAGTGATCGCCTGCGTATTGCCGGACGTTCCCCCCTTATGCCACAGCTCGCTGCGTGAACGGCTCCAGAACCAGGTCTGGCCGCTCGCAAGGGAGCGCTGCAGCGATTCAGGATTCATATAGGCGAACATTAATACCTCCAGGGTGCGCGCATCCTGAATGACAGCAGGCAGCAGGCCTGATTCATTCCAACGGATGCCGGACACAGCCTCCTGCTGGCTTAGTGCGATATCCTTCTTGTCCTCGCTCATCGGATCTCTACTCCTCTTTGCTTCAGATCAACCTTCAGATCATGAATAGCAATCTCTTTATAGTGAAAAATGGTTGCCGCAAGTCCGGCATCTGCCCGGCCTTGCGTAAATACATCATAGAAATGCTCAATTCTCCCGGCCCCGCCGGAAGCAATGACAGGAATACTCAGCAGGTCGCTGACCGCCGCTGTCAGCTTCAGGTCGAAGCCGTCCTTGGTCCCGTCCGCGTCCATACTTGTAAGCAGAATCTCACCCGCGCCCAGCCGCTCGGCTTCCTTGGCCCAGTTCAAAGCCCGGATACCCGTGGGCGTACGTCCGCCGTGCGTATACACTTCCCATTCGCCCCAAGCCTCATTATATTTGGCATCCATCGCCACTACAATACACTGGGAGCCGAAGTGACGGGCCCCTTCCAAAATCAGTTGAGGGTTATTTACAGCGGCCGTGTTAATGCCGATCTTGTCCGCTCCGGCACGCAGAATCCGCTTCATATCATCAGGTGTCGAGATGCCCCCGCCCACCGTGAAGGGAATGGCAATCTCACCCGCCGTCTGCCGCACCACTTCAATCATGGTCGCCCTGCCTTCCACAGAAGCGGAAATATCGAGGAATACCAGCTCATCCGCGCCCTCGCGGTCGTACAGCGCCGCAAGCTCCACCGGATCTCCGGCATCGCGCAGATTCACAAAATTCACGCCTTTTACCACACGCCCGTCCTTCACATCCAGACAAGGAATAATCCGTTTCGCCAACATGCCAAGACCCCTCCTTAGTATAGACTTACCGCAATCCGGAGGATTGGCCCAGGGTCTGCAGCGCTTCACCCAGATTAATATTGCCGGTATACAGCGCCTTGCCCACAATCGCCCCGCCGATTCCGCTGCCGCTATGTACGTTCAGGCGCTGCAGATCATTAAGGCTGGTCACGCCGCCGGAAGCGATTACGCTGCGGCCGCTTGCTTTAGCCATAGAGAGAATGCCTTCCACGTTCGGCCCCTGCATCATCCCGTCACGGGAGATATCGGTATAGATGAAGGTCTCGGCACCTTTGGCGGCCAGCTCCCTGGCCAGGTCTTCAGCGCGAACCTCCGAGGTGTTAAGCCAGCCGTGCGTAGCCACATAGCCGTTGCGCGCATCGATGCCGATAGCTACCTTGTCGCCGTATTTGGCAAGAACTGCTTCTGTAAAAGCCTGATCATTAATAGCCGCCGTTCCGATAATCACCCGGCTGACGCCGAGGCCCAGCAGCTTCTCAACATCGGCAAGTGTACGGAGACCGCCGCCTACCTGTACAGGAACATTCGCATGCTTAGCAATGGCCCCAATGATGGAATCATTCACAGGGCAGCCTGCTTTGGCTCCGTCCAGATCCACCAGATGGATATACTGCCCGCCTTGCTCTTCCCATGACTTAGCCACCTCTACCGGACTGTCGTTATAGATCGTCTCTTGGGCATAATCACCCTGCTGCAGCCGGACACACTTGCCGTCCCGGATATCAATCGCCGGATATAGGATAAAAGAAGACATGAATACTCCCCGCTTTCATTGCAATTTAGTGATTCAGGCAGCTAAGCCTGCTGTCCCCGGAGCTGCAGGAAATTACCCAGCAGCTTCATGCCAAGCTCTCCGCTCTTCTCCGGGTGGAACTGCATGCCGTAGACATTATCGCGCCCCACGATAGCCGTTACCGGATGTCCGTAGTCTGTGACAGCCAGCAGATCGCTGTCTGCCGCGAGTGCATGATAGGAGTGCACGAAGTACACATGCCCCTCCGTCAGGCCGGCCAGCAGCGGACTCTCCGGCTGGCGGAAGCTCAGCTTGTTCCAGCCCATATGCGGCACCTTGTAGCCGTCCCGGGGGGCGAAGCGCACCACTGCGCCGGGCAAAAGCCCCAGCCCCTTATGCTCGCCATGCTCCTCGCTGCTGCTGAACAGCAGCTGCATTCCGAGGCAGATGCCCAGCACCGGCTGGCCCGCTGACGCTGCGGCCCGGACGACATCATCCATTCCGCTCTCCCGTAAGTGCTCCATCGCATCGCCAAAGGCACCGACTCCCGGCAGAATGACACTGTCTGCCGCCAGGATCTCGGCGGCATCCGAGGTTACAAGACTCGTATACCCCAGCCGCTCTACGGCCTTGCTGACACTGTGCAGGTTGCCCATGCCGTAATCGACGATTGCAACGGCCATCCTATAGCACTCCCTTCGTTGAAGGCACGCCCTTCACCCGGGGATCTACGATAGTCGCTTCGTCCAGTGCCCGTCCCAGCGCCTTGAATACCGCTTCAATCATGTGGTGGGTGTTGAACCCATAGTGCACGATGACATGCAGTGTAATTCTGGCTTCCAGCGCGAATTTCCAGAGGAATTCTTGAACCAGCTCTGTTGAGAAGCTGCCCACCTGCTGGGAAGGATACTCCGCCCGGTATTCAAAGTGCGGCCGGTTGCTGACATCAATGACTACCTGAGCCAGTGCCTCATCCATTGGGACAAAGACACTTGCGTAACGCTTGATGCCTTTTTTGTCGCCAAGCGCTTCCCGCAGTGCCTGTCCCAGACAGATGCCGATATCCTCCACCGTGTGGTGATCGTCGATATCGATATCGCCCCGAGCCTGCACACTCAGGTCAAACTGTCCATGCTGCGTGAACAGATCCAGCATATGATTCAGAAACGGTACATCGGTCTCCAGTTCGGAGACCCCGCTGCCGTCCACGGCAAAGGTTAGCTTGATGTCCGTTTCATTGGTTGTACGGCTAAGTCCGGCCTTACGCAGCGCCACTTCGTTATTATTGTTCTCCATTTCCGTCTCCACCTTTCGCTTCGTTCGTAAGCCGGATTTCTATCGCGCGTGCATGGCCTTCCAGTCCTTCACGCCGGGCAAGCTCCATAATCGCCGCCCCGTCGCGCAGCAGCGCTTCCTTGCTGTAATAGATCAGACTGGACTTCTTGATGAAGTCATCCACATCTACAGGCGAGGAGAACCGTGCTGTGCCATTCGTCGGTATAATATGGTTCGGTCCGGCAAAGTAGTCGCCGACCGGCTCCGAGCTGTACGGCCCGAGGAAGATCGCACCGGCGTTCTCAATTGCGCCGGTCAGCCCCATCGGGTCGTTCACCACAATCTCCAGATGCTCCGGCGCGAGCCGGTTCACCACGGAGATGCCCTCCTCAAGCGAGTCTACGACGATAATCGCGCCGTAGTTCTCGACCGAGGCCCGCGCGATTTGCTCGCGCGGCAATGCCTGCAGCTGCCGCTCAACCTCGGCAGCCACCGCCTCCGCGAGACGCTGCGACGGCGTCACGAGGATCGCCGACGCCATCTCGTCGTGCTCGGCCTGCGAGAGCAGGTCGGCCGCGATGTAGGCGGCCTCAGCGGTATCGTCGGCGAGCACGACGATCTCGCTCGGTCCGGCGATGCTGTCGATGTCGACAGCGCCGTAGACCTCGCGCTTGGCCAGGGCCACGTAGATGTTCCCTGGCCCGCAGATCTTGTCGACCGGCACGATCGATTCCGTGCCGAAGGCGAGGGCGGCGATGGCCTGCGCGCCGCCTACGCGGTAGATCTCGTGTACGCCCGCTTCAGCGGCGGCCACGAGAATATAAGGATCAATACCTTCAGAGCCGCCCGTCGAAGGCGGCGTCACCATCACGATCTCCGGCACCCCGGCGATCTGTGCCGGTATCACGTTCATCAGCACCGAGGACGGGTAGGCCGCCTTGCCGCCGGGAACATAGACGCCCACGCGCTTCAGCGGGCGGATGATCTGGCCGAGGATCGTGCCGTCCGGCTGCAGATCCATCCAGGAATTGCGTTTCTGCCGCGCATGGAACGCACGGATATTCACGGCTGCTGCGCGAATCGCCGTCACGAAGGACTCCTCTACCCGGCCGTAGGCGGCCTCAAGCTCCTCCGGCGTTACGCGCAGCTGCGCTGGCGTCAGTACAGCGCCGTCGAAGCGCTCCGTATAACGGAGCAGCGCCGCGTCGCCTTCCCGCTTGATATCGGCCACGATTTCACGTACGGCCTTGTTCTGCTCCGGCGTGCCGTATTCCACCTCACGCTGCAGTTTAAATTCCTTACTGGACTGGATCTTCACCGCCGCTTCCCCCTTGAGCTTATAGTTTTGCTTATATTATTTTACCTGCAACCCCGGTTCTGCAATAACAGCCTGCAGCCGGTCGCACAG
Source organism: Paenibacillus sp. FSL R7-0333 (assembly GCF_038000365.1). Taxonomy (NCBI): domain Bacteria; kingdom Bacillati; phylum Bacillota; class Bacilli; order Caryophanales; family Paenibacillaceae; genus Paenibacillus; species Paenibacillus sp. FSL R7-0333. Next base: position 7,556,095 of record NZ_JBBOBZ010000001.1, on the reverse strand, counting down.
CTGCTGAATCTCCTCATTCTTCATCCGGTAGCTTACCCGGTTCGCCACCAGGCGGCTGGTGATCTCGAAGATGCTCGTCATCTCCACCAGACCGTTATCCTTCAGCGTCTGGCCGGTCTCTACCATATCCACAATCCGGTCAGCCAGCCCGATCAGCGGTGCCAGCTCGATGGAGCCGTTCAGCTTCACAACCTCCACCTGCTGGCCTTGCTCACGGAAATACCGCGAAGCCACGTTCGGGTACTTGGTAGCTACCCGCTGCTGAATGCCCGGCTGCCAGTTCGGAAGCCCGATAATCGACATCCGGCAGCGGGCGATCCCGAGATCCAGCAACTCGTACACATCGCGGCTCTCCTCCAGCAACACATCCTTGCCGACAATACCGATATCCGCCACTCCATACTCTACATAAGTGGGCACATCCACCGGCTTGGCCAGAATGAACTCCATTCCGGCCTCCGGCAAGGAAATCACCAGCTTGCGCGACTCTTCTCCGTCCGGAGGAATCGGCAGTCCCGCCTGGCGGAACAGCTCTGCCGCTTTATTGTAAATCCGGCCTTTCGGCATGGCCACCTTAAGAATCTGTGCCATCAATACCCGCCCCCGTTTCGTGTGTACTCATCATTTCAAAACCACCTGCAGCAGCTCCGCTCACCCATGCTCGCTGACAAACGACACGAACGTGTAGATCTCGCCGTACAGCTCGCCCTCTGCCTGAATAGTATCCGCATCCAGCCGCTTCACGGTCTTCAGCTCCTCCGGGCCTGTTGCCAGCCGTGTAACCACAGCATGCCCTTCCGAGCGCAGCCTCGCAGCCTCGGCCAGACCCTCCTGGCGCCGCAGTACATCGTACTGGACCAGAATCGGCAGCTCTTCCTCTTCCAGCAGCCCGGAGACTCCATCCAGAATACGGTTGGTCTTCAGGGAGAAGCCGGTGGAGGGAATCGGACGCCCGAATTGCTGCAGCAGGTTGTCATACCGGCCGCCGCTGCATACCGGGAAGCCCAGCTCGGAAGCATATCCCTCGAAGGTCATGCCTGTATAGTAAGAGAAATCACCGATCATCGTCAGATCAATCAGCACATGCTCGGAGACACCGTAAGCAACCAGCACCTCCCAGACCTTGCACAGATGCTCGATCGACGCGCGCGCCACCGGATGGTTGCTCAGCTCCAGCGCCTGACCGCAGATCTCCTTCCCGCCGCGCAACCGCAGCAGTCCGTCCAGCTCCTGCTTCTGGGCAGCAGACAGCTCAAGACGCCGCAGCGTCTGGCGGAAGGCTACATAATCGCGGCTGAGCAGATGGCTCTTCAGCTCCTCCTGAGCCTGGGGCAGACCGGATACCGCCTCCTGGAAGAGACCGTCGAGGAAGCCCACATGTCCAATTGCTATTTTAAAAGACTTTACGCCCGCCGCCTGCAGTGAAGCAATTGCCAGCGCGACTACCTCCGCGTCAGCCTCCGGCGAATCATCACCGACAAGCTCTACACCGGTCTGAAAGAATTCTGCCTCCCGCCCGGCCTCTTCTTCAATGGCCCGGAAGACGTTGGCATGGTAGGACAAACGCAGCGGCAGCGGCTCATCCTTCAATAGAGAGGAGACCACACGGGCTACAGGTGCCGTCATTTCTGAACGCAGCACCAGCGCCTGCCCACGGTTGTTCAGCAATTTATACAGCTTCTGATCAGATGTAGAGCTGGCTACACCGACCGTATCGTAATATTCAAGAGTAGGCGTAATCATCTGCCGGTAGCCCCAGCGGCTCATACAGTGAAGTACATCCTTCTCGATCTTGCGCAGCTTCGTTACCGCACGCGGGAGATAATCTCTTACGCCGGCAGGCTTTTCAAATCCCTTTGGTTTGGCCATCTTCATTGTTCACCTCATCGGATATGTTAAAGGGTATCATCAAATGCTTTATCATGGTAAAGTGGTAGCAAAGTAAAGTAGTGGCAATATCGTATCACGGACCATCCTTTTGCGTCAACAATTCGCTTGAATTCCAGAGTTCCTTTTGCCACCAGGATAAGCGGCGAATATAATAAGTTAATATGATTGTACTTTATTTCCTCCATTAAGTATTCCCGGTATCTAATTCAGAAGCAGAAAGAAGGACTGACGGCTTGAGTACATCCTATATGATTGGCGTTGATATTGGAACCACCAGCACGAAGGCTGTCCTCTTTGAGGAGAACGGAACAATTGTCGCTCAGAGCAATCAGGGCTATCCGCTGCATCAGCCCTCCCCCTCTGTCGCAGAACAGGACCCGGAGCAGATTCTGGAAGCCGTAATTCATACCATAGCATCGGTCATGCAGGAGAGCCTTGCAACACCTGAATCCATTCTGCTGGTCTCGTTCAGCTCCGCTATGCATAGCGTCATCGCTGTAGATCCTGCGGGTAAGCCGCTGACCGCCTGTATCACCTGGGCTGATAACCGGAGCAGCCGCTATGCCCGGCGGTTGAAGGATGAATTGAATGGACATGAGCTGTACCTGCGGACAGGAACGCCTATACACCCTATGTCTCCAATCACCAAGCTGATGTGGCTGGGCGAGGAGCAGCCCGAGCTGTTCCGGCAGACCTACAAGTTCATCTCCATCAAAGAATATATTTTCTTCCGGTTGTTCGGAGAATATGTGATTGACCATTCCATCGCCTCTGCCACCGGCATGTTCAATCTGGAGAAGCTCGACTGGGACGAGGAGGCGCTCCGGATTGCCGGTGTTACTCCAGAGCGGCTATCCCGTCCGGTCCCGACCACCCATATCCTGCAGGGCCTGCTTCCGGAGCTTACCGGAAAGCTCGGTCTGCTCACGGACACTCCGTTTGTAGTAGGCGCCAGTGACGGCGTTCTGTCCAACCTGGGCGTAGGGGCAATGGAGCCGGGGGTAATCGCTGCAACGATAGGCACAAGCGGTGCCATCCGTACTGTAGTTGACCATCCGCTGACCGACCCCAAAGGACGGATCTTCTGCTACGCCCTGACAGACAAGCATTGGGTGATTGGCGGCCCCGTGAATAACGGGGGGATGCTCTTCCGCTGGGTGCGTGATGAGTTCGCTGCTTCTGAAGTAGAGACGGCGAAGCGCCTGGGCATTGATCCCTACGAAGTATTAACCCGGATCGCCGAGCAGGTGCCGCCCGGCAGCAACGGACTGCTCTTCCATCCGTATCTGACCGGAGAACGCGCACCGCTGTGGAATCCTGATGCCCGCGGCTCCTTCTTCGGGTTAAGCATGAATCACCGTAAGGAGCATATGATCCGTGCGGTGCTGGAAGGTGTCATCTTCAATATGTACACCGTATTGCTGGCCATTGAGGAATGTATCGGTGAGCCCGTTAGAATCCTGGCTACCGGCGGCTTCGCCCGCTCGGCGCTATGGCGGCAGATGATGGCGGATATTTTCGATCAGGAGGTAGTCGTCCCTGAGAGCTTCGAGAGCTCTTGCCTCGGCGCTGTTGTACTGGGATTATACGCCATCCGGCGGATCGATTCCTTGGATGCTGTCTTCAGCATGATTGGCTCCACTCACCGGCATGAGCCTGTTACTGCCCACGCCAAAGCCTACAAACAGCTGCTGCCCATCTTCATCTCGGTATCCCGCAGTCTGGAGGATCAGTATCAGGCTATCGCCGACTTCCAGCGCGAGCAGGCGGGAGAACAGCCCGGCTAACGTGTTTTCCAGAACCGCCTGCTTACAGCAAAGCGCCGGACAGCCGCAGATGCGGCCAGCCGGCGCTTTCAATATATGAACTTAGCCTAAGTCTACACTGTCGCCTTTGGCGCTGCTGCAGGCTTCTGCGGTGCAGAGCCGAACACCATCCAGGCCGGCTTCACATAACGGAAGGCAAGAGCAACCACCAGCCAGGAGCCCAGGAGGGCCACCAGCCAGCCGCCCGCTATTGCCGCCGTATAGGCCAGCGATCCGCCGTGGAACGGCAGCTTCCGGTACATGAACAGCAACAGCGGATGGAGCAGATAGATACCGAAGGAGCATGCCCCGGCCGAGAGCAGCAGTCTGCTCAGCACGCTGCGTCCTGCCCCGTACAGCAGGAAGGACAGCTGGAACAGTACCAGACAAGAGAGCAAGGCATGCAGGTTCGAAAACCCTTCGTACCATAGACTATTGATTACTGTTTTCTTCGTATAGTTGTTATACCACAAGACCACATGGTAAGCTCCGGCAGCCGCCCATAAGAGCCATAGTACCACCCAGCTTGTCCCTTTACCGGAACACCAGCCTTCGCGGGAGGGAACCAGCCACTTTTTCAAGGAGCTGTAGTAGATCGCAATCGCCGCACCTAACAGGAAATACGAGAAATACGTAATGGCCAGACTACCCTTGGACAGCTGCCAATACCCATGGTTCACCATATATTTGTTAAGCAGCACGAAGCCCCACTGTAGAGCAAGCCCGATCACCGGTGCCCATGCCGCGAGATGCCGGACTTTTTGCAGACACCAGAGTATCAACGGGAACAGCAGATAGAACTGGATAATGATGATGATATAATAGAGATGTGTATACGCCGTACCCGTCCATAGATACTTGAAGAACTTCCCGCCCATCTCCTGAAGAGGCATCCCCCAGGTATGACCGGCCGTCATTTTCAGTCCAAAATACAGCACCGTAAACACAAGATAAGGCACAATAATATAGATCAGTCTGCGGCTGTAGAATTTGGCCAGTACCTTCCCGCCCAGCGGACGGTCAATATAATTGTAGAACAGGACGAACCCGCTTAAGAATATAAAGGAAGGCACCGCAAACTGGCTGAACTTGTTAATAAACAGAAACGGAGGGAACATGGAAGTGCCCAGTGTCTCAGCCAACGTGCGTGAAGTGGCATGGATGGCGATCACCGCAAAAATAGCGATTGCCCGAAAAATATCAAGCTGTGGAATTCTTTCCTTTTGAGCCATTATGATTCCTCCTGTTTACGCAGCTCGCGGAGCGGATTCCCCCCGACGAACGAACCGGCAGCAACATCTTTGTGAACCACCGATCCCGCCGCAACCGTAGCCCCATCCCCAATCGTAACCCCAGGGAGAATAGTCGTGTTAGCCCCAATCATTACATTCTCGCCGATCATAACTTCACCCAGCCGATACTCCTTGATGAGATACTCATGAGCCAGGATCGTAGTGTTATAGCCGATAACCGTGTTCTCCCCGATAGAGATCTTCTCCGGAAAAAAAACATCCACCATCGCCATAAGTCCAAACGCAGTATGCTTACCTATCTTCATCCCGAGCACCCGGCGGTAAATCCAGTTCTTGAGCGGCAGAATCGGGCAATAACGGGCAATCTGGATAAAAATAAAATTGCGCACACCCTTCCACGGGCTGACCGTGCGGTAAATATGCCAGAGCGAATTATGCCCCTCCACGGGATAACGGGTTATCTTTCTCACGGCTGCATAGTCTCCTGCTCCACAATAGAGTACAAATCCTTCATCTCCTGGATGATGTAATCCGGTTCATAGGTGCGCAGCACAGCCTCACCCTTAAGCGACCAGGCCACAGCGGCTACACGAACCCCTGCTGCCTTCGCAGACTGAATATCGACAGCACTGTCGCCAACCATCAGTGTCTTGGCTGGATCAACACCCAGATTGGCCACTGCCGTGAGCACCGGCTCCGGATGCGGCTTCGGATGAGTCACATCATTCACCGTAACAATCGTCTCCATATATTTCAACAGATCGAACATTTCCAGTGACTTCAATGTGTTAGGCCGGATCTTCGTGGTCACAATCCCAAGCTTGATTCCCCGGCGCTGCAGCTCCTCCATCGTCTCATTCACATGGGGAAAAGCTTGGACCAGCTCATCATGATGCGCATTGTTGTACGAACGGTAGGACCGTTCCAGCACACCTATATCCTTCGGCTCCAGGCCGGAGAATGCGCCTAGCTGCTGCTGAAGTGTAGTTCCCATCAAGGGAATGATCTGTTCCCGGGTCAGCGCCGGCAGGTTATTCTCCTTCAGCGCATGCATGAACGAATTGATGATCAGCTCATTCGTATTCACAATCGTTCCGTCCAGATCAAATAACACGCATTCTATCATTGATTGTATTACTCCTTTGTTTCCTTATCTTTAGAGGGATCTTCCACCGGCTGAACTGGCTGAGAAGGCTTCTGAGGCGTATTCACAGCACTCTCTGGAACTACCGCATCTGCCGCTGCCGGTTTGGTACTGATGATCGGGTCTGAGTAGTAAGGCAGCGGCCGGACGCTTACGCGCCGGATAATGATCAAGGCGATTGCCGCAATAATAATCAGCAGCGACAATAATTGCGAGACACGAATATTGCCATACGCCGGGTCAAGATACCCCTGCTCGAAGCCCAGCCACTTCATCGGGCTCCATAGCGCATTAATGAATGAGGCCGCTCCGCTGCTGCCATTGAAGGCAAGGCTGTCCGTCCGCAACGCTTCAATGAAGAAGCGGCCGATGGAGTACCAAATTAAATAGGATACGAAGATCTCTCCGGCACGCACAAATTTCTGACGTCGCAGAACGAACAGCAGCAGGATCCCGAGCAGGCACCAGAGTGACTCATACAGGAAGGCCGGGTGATGGAAGGCATCCCCTATGTACATTTGATTCACAATGAAATCCGGCAGATGCAGCTTGTCGCGCAGGAACGACTCCTCCACCACGCCGCCGTAAGCTTCCTGGTTCACGAAGTTCCCCCAGCGTCCGATCATCTGACCAGCCAACAGTCCCGGTGCACAAATATCAATGAGCCGCCAAGCCGAGTAGCCTTTATAGCGGAAATAGATCACTCCGCAGACAACTGCTCCGATCAGCGCACCGTATATTGCAATACCGCCGTTCCAGACCTTGAAGACATCCAGCAGGTTGTCCTTATAATCCTCCCATTTGAACGCTACAAAATAAATCCGCGCAGCAATAATGGCCGATGGCAAGCCCAGCAGCAGCATATCCATGAAGAACTCCTGCGAAATGCCGTACCGTTTGCCTTCTTGAATACATAGGAAGAGCCCGGTAAGCGCACCAAGACCCAGAATCAGGCCATACCAGTGAACCGGCAGAGAACCAATCGAGAAGACAATCGGGTCAATCGCTAGTGAATAAAACATGCTCTCACACTCCTAATCCAGATCATCCATATCTTCTGAGATGGTGGCGGTAAGTTTATTCGTAAATTGTAGCGCGGCATTAAAGCCCATTTGCTTGAGCCGGTAATTCATCGCAGCCACCTCGATAATGACAGCGAGGTTACGTCCCGGACGGACAGGGATGGTAACTAGCGGCACATCGGTATCAATAATCCGTGTCGTCTCCTCATCCAGTCCCAGTCGGTCATACTGCTTGTCCTGCTGCCAGGCTTCCAGTCTGACCACCAGAGTAATCCGCTTGTGATTACGGATAGCGCCTGCCCCAAAGAGCGTCATCACATTAATAATCCCGACACCGCGGATCTCCAGCAGGTGACGGATTAATTCCGGTGCGGTACCATGAAGCTGATTATCCGAGGTCTGACGGATCTCCACCGCATCATCGGCAATCAGGCGATGACCGCGTTTAACGAGTTCCAGTGCCGTTTCACTTTTACCAATGCCGCTGGTGCCTGTAATCAGCATCCCTACCCCATATACATCACAGAGAACACCGTGAATTGTTGCTGTCGGTGCCAGTCTGCCCTCAAGGAAGCTGGTCAGTCTGCTTGAGAAAATCGTGGTCGCCATCGAGCTGCGAAGCACGGGAAGTCCCTTCTCGTTGCTGATGTCTACAAGCTCCTGAGGTACATCCAACGCACGAGTAATGACGATACACGGGGTATTGTCGTTACAGATACCGCGTACCCGGCTTTTCCGTTCTTCCTCTGAGAGCATAGAGAAGAAAGCCAGCTCTGTTTTGCCTAGTAGCTGCACACGTTCTTCCGGATAATATTCGAAATAACCGGCCATTTCCAGCCCGGGACGGTTCAAATCATCCACTGTGATCGGTCTCTTCAGACCTTCATGTCCGGATACTACCTCTAATTGAAAATGCTGCACCAATTCCGATACTTTTACCTTCTTAGCCATATATGTCCGTCCTTTCGTCACCCGCGGCTTATGCCGCTTCCCCGCATACCGGTTACATCTTTATCCATTCCAGCTACAGGTAATTCTCCTGCTATCTTAATGGATTATGCCAGTGAATGCAATCTTAACCCCAGCTGTTATCGTTCCATTCCACCATGATCATTACAAGAAAAAGCCGCCTAACCAGGCGGCTTTCTTCATTATAAACTATGTTACCCTGCAGAATCTTATCCCAGCAGAACGTTAAGTTCGGATTCTTTGTCGAAGATGTGGACTTTGTTCATGTCGATGGCCAATCTAGGCTTGCTGCCTTCACGGGTAGTGGAACGTCCATCTACACGCGCAATTACAGTGTTATTGCCAAGACCGCTCAAGTAGAGGAGCATTTCATGACCAAGGTTTTCCGTAACATCAACCATCGAAGTGAAGATTGTGTTAGGGGAAGCTTCCAGGAACACTGGCTCTTCATGAATGTCTTCTGGACGAACGCCCATGATTACATCTTTACCGATGAAGCCTTTGTTACGCAGGATTGTAGCTTTGCCGCCTGGAACTTCAACATCAAGGTTCTCTGCACGGAAACGGACAGCGCCGTTCACTTCGGAAAGAGTACCGTTGATAAAGTTCATGGTAGGGGAACCGATAAATCCGGCTACGAACAGGTTCGTAGGCTCATTGTACAGTTCTTCAGGGGAAGCTGCCTGCTGGATGATACCATCGTACATAACTACGATACGGTCACCCATCGTCATTGCTTCTGTCTGGTCATGCGTTACATAGATACAAGTAGTTTCAAGGCGTTTCACCAGCTTAGTGATTTCAGCACGCATTTGACCACGAAGTTTAGCATCCAAGTTGGAAAGAGGCTCATCCATCAAGAAGACTTGTGGATCACGGACGATTGCGCGGCCTAGAGCGACACGTTGACGTTGACCACCGGACAGTGCCTTAGGTTTGCGTTCCAGCAAGTGCTCGATATCCAGGATTTTCGCTGCTTCGCGCACTTTCTTGTCGATTTCTTCTTTCTTCACTTTGCGCAATTTCAGACCGAAAGCCATGTTCTGATATACACTCATGTGCGGGTACAACGCGTAGGATTGGAATACCATCGCGATATCACGGTCTTTAGGAGCAACGTCATTCACTACACGGTCACCAATGTACATTTTACCTTCAGAGATTTCTTCCAGACCAGCGATCATACGCAGGGTTGTGGATTTACCGCAACCGGAAGGACCAACCAGTACGAGGAATTCCTTATCTTTAATATCAAGATTGATATCGATTACTGTTGCTTTATCGGAACCCGGGTATTTTTTGAAAATATGCTCTAAACGTACGCCTGCCATTGTATTTCCCCCTCGAGTCTAGTATTGGATTAGAAAATCAAACGCTTTCTTGTACACTTATCTTACCCCAGAGCCGGCCTCATGGCTATTTGCAAGGTTCACAAAAAACCTATTTTCTTTTCGTCACTTTATACAATAACATGGCAAGCTTCACAATAGCGGCATCCCCAAAGCTGCGGACATCGGCCCCCGTCTCCTGTTTGATCTTGTCCAGCCTGTAGAGCAGCGTGTTGCGGTGAATGTACAGCTTCTTGGCGGTTTCACTGACATTGCAGTCCATTTCAAAAAAACTCTCCAGCGTCAGCAGCATTTCCTTATCCGCCAGTACCGCCGTGTAATCACCGATCTGGCCCAGCAGTTGTCTCCGCCGGTCATCCGGAATACTGTTAACCAGCCGCTCCATGTGCAGCTCCCACGGCAGATGAATATAATCGCCTACCTGGAAGATACGGCCAAGAATAATGGTCTCCCGCAGCAAGGCGACTGCTCCTGTCAGACCTTTAACCGGGATAATGGCTGGAGAGACCGCCAGATGGAAGACGCCAACCCACTCGCTGGCAATCAGTTCATGCAGCCCCATAGAAGTCTGTGACAGCAAATCCTCAGCACTCTCTTCCTCATCCTCTTTATCATCTCCGCCTGTGAGGAGTTCCTTACGGGCTAAAATTAACCATTCCTTATCCTGCAGGGGAACCAGCAATACATCATTCTCGAAATAACTGCGCAGCAGCTTCATTAAGGAGCGATACGTCATCTGCGGATTATGAACATTCTCGCTTACCAGCATGAACGGAATCATATCTCCGAACAGCCGGCCCTTCAGCGAGATTTCATCCGGGATCTCCGCATCGTCCTTCTCCTGCTCCAGTTGAGCATTCAGCCAGCCGCTAAGCTGCCGCGCCTCCATCTCCCCTTCTTCCTTGAACCCGGTTGCCTTCAGCGCTACCGCAAAATTGCGTCCGGCATAATTCACCAGCTCCAGCTCCAGCGGCGACAGCCCCTCTGTCTCCACCCACACTGCTGTAACACGGCCATCATTCTCATAGAGGGGAATCCAGAGATAACCCTCATGAATGACCGGCAGTTCCTGATCCTTATCCGTACCTATGCCAAAAAGTGAAGCGGAATGCTGTCTCCCCAGCTGCTTGATTCCGGTCCTCTTTCCGGTGAGTTGCTCCAATTTTTGACGCAAACCCTCACTATCCATCATCACCATTCTCCACCACTTTTGCTTTTTTCGCTTATTTTATCATATTTTGCTGTAAAATGCGGAATTTGCGCTTACCGGCATACTTGTATCATGTATCAAAATACAAAAAAGGCCACCACCCTAAAGTGATGACCGTTTGACTTAAGATGAGCCATGAAGGACTCGAACCTTCGACACCCTGATTAAAAGTCAGGTGCTCTACCAACTGAGCTAATGGCTCCTAAAAAGGGATGGAGGCTGATGGATTCGAACCACCGAACACGTACGTGAGCAGATTTACAGTCTGATGCGTTTGGCCACTTCGCTAAGCCTCCATGATGGTGGCGCGGGAGGGAATCGAACCCCCGACACAAGGATTTTCAGTCCTTTGCTCTACCGACTGAGCTACCGAGCCATAAAAAAAACCTAAAAACAAAAAAATGGCGGAACCGACGGGATACTCTTCACTCCGTTAAGAGATTGCGAAGTATTCCTTACGATGCCTATGCTTCAACGAACCCAGGGAATTCTCATCCCTTATGCCATTGAAAATGGCGGAACCGACGGGATTCGAACCCGCGATCTCCTGCGTGACAGGCAGGCATGTTAGGCCAACTACACCACGGTTCCACAATTTGCTCTTAAAAATGGTGCCGGCGAGAGGACTTGAACCCCCAACCTACTGATTACAAGTCAGTTGCTCTACCAGTTGAGCTACACCGGCACGGTGTAAGGCGATACAATTCGAACATAAAAATGGTGGAGGCTGAGGGGTTCGAACCCCCGACCCTCTGCTTGTAAGGCAGATGCTCTCCCAGCTGAGCTAAGCCTCCGGGTATGTATGGTAGCGGCAGAGGGGATCGAACCCCCGACCTCACGGGTATGAACCGTACGCTCTAGCCAGCTGAGCTACGCCGCCACACTACAAGTATTGGATTTATAATGGCGGAGAGAGAGGGATTCGAACCCTCGCACCGCTTACGCAGTCTAACCCCTTAGCAGAGGGTCCCCTTATAGCCACTTGGGTATCTCTCCAAATTAATGGTAGCCATGTAAATCCGCACAGGAAATTGATTCCTGAAAACTGAATCCGAAACGAATCTGCGTTTGCCCTTGTTACGGGGCCCCCGGAAAGTATTCGGAATCCGCTTCGTCAGCTTCATCTTCACTTTTTGGGGTATTTTTTTGGATAAGCCCTCGACCGATTAGTATTGGTCAGCTCCATGCATTGCTGCACTTCCACCTCCAACCTATCTACCTCGTCGTCTTCAAGGGGTCTTACATACTGGGAAATCTCATCTTGAGGGGGGCTTCACGCTTAGATGCTTTCAGCGCTTATCCCGTCCGTACGTAGCTACTCAGCCATGCTCCTGGCGGAACAACTGATGCACCAGCGGTACGTCCATCCCGGTCCTCTCGTACTAAGGACAGCTCCTCTCAAATTTCCTGCGCCCACGACAGATAGGGACCGAACTGTCTCACGACGTTCTGAACCCAGCTCGCGTACCGCTTTAATGGGCGAACAGCCCAACCCTTGGGACCTACTTCAGCCCCAGGATGCGATGAGCCGACATCGAGGTGCCAAACCTCCCCGTCGATGTGGACTCTTGGGGGAGATAAGCCTGTTATCCCCAGGGTAGCTTTTATCCGTTGAGCGATGGCCCTTCCATGCGGTACCACCGGATCACTAAGTCCGACTTTCGTCCCTGCTCGACTTGTAGGTCTCGCAGTCAAGCTCCCTTATGCCTTTGCACTCTGCGAATGATTTCCAACCATTCTGAGGGAACCTTTGAACGCCTCCGTTACTCTTTAGGAGGCGACCGCCCCAGTCAAACTGCCCGCCTGACACGGTCCCCGTACCCGCTAAGGGCACTAGGTTAGAACCTAGATACGATCAGGGTGGTATCCCAACGGCGCCTCCGCAGAAGCTTGCGCTCCTGCCTCCACGGCTCCCACCTATCCTGTACAGATCGTACCCAAATTCAATATCAAGCTGCAGTAAAGCTCCATGGGGTCTTTCCGTCTTGTCGCGGGTAACCTGCATCTTCACAGGTATTAAAATTTCACCGGATCTCTCGTTGAGACAGCGCCCAAGTCGTTACGCCATTCGTGCGGGTCAGAATTTACCTGACAAGGAATTTCGCTACCTTAGGACCGTTATAGTTACGGCCGCCGTTTACTGGGGCTTCGGTTCACAGCTTCGGATTGCTCCTAACCGCTCCCCTTAACCTTCCAGCACCGGGCAGGCGTCAGCCCGTATACTTCGCCTTACGGCTTCGCACAGACCTGTGTTTTTGCTAAACAGTCGCTTGGGCCTTTTCACTGCGGCCCCCTCGGGCTATTCACCCTACCGAGGCACCCCTTCTCCCGAAGTTACGGGGTCATTTTGCCGAGTTCCTTAACGAGAGTTCTTCCGCGCGCCTTAGAATTCTCTTCTCGCCTACCTGTGTCGGTTTGCGGTACGGGCACCTTCTCCTGACTAGAGGCTTTTCTTGGCAGTGTGAGATCATGACCTTCGCTACTATAATTTTCGCTCCCCATCACAGCCCAGCCTTACGATGTGCGGATTTGCCTACACACCAGCCTCACTGCTTAGACGGACATCCATCAGTCCGCGTCACTACCCTCCTGCGTCACCCCATCGCTCATAGCGGATTACGGTGGTACAGTAATTTCAAACTGTTGTCCTTCGACTACGCCTGTCGGCCTCGCCTTAGGTCCCGACTTACCCTGAGCGGACGAGCCTTCCTCAGGAAACCTTGGGCTTTCGGCGGATCAGATTCTCACTGATCTTTTCGTTACTCATACCGGCATTCTCACTTGTATACTCTCCAGCGCTCCTTACGGTACACCTTCAACGTATATACAACGCTCCCCTACCCCAGATACAAAGTATCTAGCCATAGCTTCGGTGGTGTGTTTAGCCCCGTTACATTTTCGGCGCAGAGTCACTCGACCAGTGAGCTATTACGCACTCTTTCAATGGTGGCTGCTTCTAAGCCAACATCCTGGTTGTCTGTGCAACTCCACATCCTTTCCCACTTAACACACACTTGGGGACCTTAGCTGATGGTCTGGGCTGTTTCCCTTTTGACAATGGATCTTAGCACTCACTGTCTGACTCCCGGCAAGAAGTAAATGGCATTCGGAGTTTGACTGAGCTTGGTAACCCTTGCGGGCCCCGCACCCAATCAGTGCTCTACCTCCACCACTCCATTCACCGAGGCTAGCCCTAAAGCTATTTCGGGGAGAACCAGCTATCTCCGAGTTCGATTGGAATTTCTCCGCTACCCCCACCTCATCCCCGCATTTTTCAACATGCGTGGGTTCGGGCCTCCAGTGCGTGTTACCGCACCTTCACCCTGGACAGGGGTAGATCACACGGTTTCGGGTCTACGTCCACATACTTAGTCGCCCTATTCAGACTCGCTTTCGCTGCGGCTCCGGCTTCTCACCTTAACCTTGCATGTTAAACGTAACTCGCCGGTTCATTCTACAAAAGGCACGCCATCACCCATAAAGAGGGCTCTGACTTTTTGTAAGCACACGGTTTCAGGTTCTATTTCACTCCCCTTCCGGGGTGCTTTTCACCTTTCCCTCACGGTACTGTTTCACTATCGGTCGCCAGGTAGTATTTAGCCTTAGCAGATGGTCCTGCTGGATTCATACGGGGTTTCACGTGCCCCGCACTACTCGGGATCCGTCTCGGAGAGAACACAGTTTAGGCTACAGGGCTTTTACCTCTATCGCGGGCCTTTCCAGACCTCTTCACCTACCATATTCCTTTGTAACTCCATGTGAGACGTCCCACAACCCCAAGAGGCAAGCCCCTTGGTTTAGGCTGTTCCGCGTTCGCTCGCCGCTACTGACGGAATCACTATTGTTTTCTCTTCCTCAGGGTACTTAGATGTTTCAGTTCCCCTGGTCTGCCTCTGCGTATCCTATGTATTCAGATACGAGTAACTGCGAATTACCACAGCTGGGTTTCCCCATTCGGACACCCCCGGATCAAAGCTTGCTTACAGCTCCCCGAGGCAGTTTCGTTGTTCGCCACGTCCTTCGTCGGCTCCTGGCGCCTAGGCATCCTCCGTGTGCTCTTAGTAGCTTAACCAATGTGTTTTCCGTTAGGAAAACCGCTTAGCATCGCCATTAATTCAAAACTTGTTTACACAAGTTCAGCTTAAAGGAATGTTCTAAAACGCAAATTCGTTTCGGTATCCAGTTTTCAAGGATCAAGTTGCTGTTATTATGAAACAATCACGACTGTGATGTTCGGAATAACAGACGATGTGCATATACTGTTGTAAAGAAGTTTTGGTGGAGCCAAGCGGGATCGAACCGCTGACCTCCTGCTTGCAAGGCAGGCGCTCTCCCAGCTGAGCTATGGCCCCATAAATTCACCCCAAAAAGTGAGGTGTAGCTTCGAGGTTAATTCCGATTACTTTTCGGGGACCCCGGTACTTACTATTCAATTTCAGATTGTTATATGGTGGGCCTTGGTGGACTCGAACCACCGACCTCACCCTTATCAGAGGTGCGCTCTAACCAACTGAGCTAAAAGCCCATATAACAAAACTTGCAGTAGTGAAGCAATCAATGAATTGATTGTTCGCTTGGCGGCGTCCTACTCTCCCAGGACCCTTCGGTCCAAGTACCATCGGCGCTGGAGGGCTTAACGGTCGTGTTCGGGATGGGTACGTGTGGAACCCCTCCGCTATCGCCACCAAACGCATACGAAAGAGACTTGCTCTTTCAAAACTGAACACGAGTGAGTGTCCGAACCCGAAGGTTCTATTGTGGAAGCTAAGCTTCCGATTTGAATGTCACCGTTGCAGGTGACGATTCTCCATAGAAAGGAGGTGATCCAGCCGCACCTTCCGATACGGCTACCTTGTTACGACTTCACCCCAATCATCTACCCCACCTTCGGCGGCTGGCTCCCTTGCGGGTTACCCCACCGACTTCGGGTGTTGTAAACTCTCGTGGTGTGACGGGCGGTGTGTACAAGACCCGGGAACGTATTCACCGCGGCATGCTGATCCGCGATTACTAGCAATTCCGACTTCATGCAGGCGAGTTGCAGCCTGCAATCCGAACTGAGACCGGCTTTGCTGGGATTGGCTCCACCTCGCGGCTTCGCTTCCCGTTGTACCGGCCATTGTAGTACGTGTGTAGCCCAGGTCATAAGGGGCATGATGATTTGACGTCATCCCCACCTTCCTCCGGTTTGTCACCGGCAGTCACTCTAGAGTGCCCAGCTCAACCTGCTGGCAACTAAAGTCAAGGGTTGCGCTCGTTGCGGGACTTAACCCAACATCTCACGACACGAGCTGACGACAACCATGCACCACCTGTCTCAACTTTCCCCGAAGGGCACCTGATGCATCTCTGCTTCGTTAGTTGGATGTCAAGACCTGGTAAGGTTCTTCGCGTTGCTTCGAATTAAACCACATACTCCACTGCTTGTGCGGGTCCCCGTCAATTCCTTTGAGTTTCAGTCTTGCGACCGTACTCCCCAGGCGGAGTGCTTACTGTGTTAACTTCGGCACCAAGGGTATCGAAACCCCTAACACCTAGCACTCATCGTTTACGGCGTGGACTACCAGGGTATCTAATCCTGTTTGCTCCCCACGCTTTCGCGCCTCAGCGTCAGTTACAGCCCAGAAAGTCGCCTTCGCCACTGGTGTTCCTCCACATATCTACGCATTTCACCGCTACACGTGGAATTCCACTTTCCTCTTCTGTACTCAAGTCACCCAGTTTCCAGTGCGACCTCAGGTTGAGCCCAAGGTTTAAACACCAGACTTAAATAACCGCCTGCGCGCGCTTTACGCCCAATAATTCCGGACAACGCTTGCCCCCTACGTATTACCGCGGCTGCTGGCACGTAGTTAGCCGGGGCTTTCTTCTCAGGTACCGTCACTCCGGCAGCAGTTACTCTACCGGACGTTCTTCCCTGGCAACAGAGCTTTACGATCCGAAAACCTTCATCACTCACGCGGCATTGCTCCGTCAGGCTTGCGCCCATTGCGGAAGATTCCCTACTGCTGCCTCCCGTAGGAGTCTGGGCCGTGTCTCAGTCCCAGTGTGGCCGTTCACCCTCTCAGGTCGGCTACGCATCGTCGCCTTGGTGGGCCGTTACCCCACCAACTAGCTAATGCGCCGCAGGCCCATCCCCAAGCAGCAGATTGCTCCGCCTTTCATTCTTCTCTCAGGAGAAAAAAGAAATTATCCGGTATTAGCTACCGTTTCCGGTAGTTATCCCAGGCTTGAGGGCAGGTTGCCTACGTGTTACTCACCCGTCCGCCGCTAAGTTTGAAAGGAAGCAAGCTTCCTTTCAAACTCCGCTCGACTTGCATGTATTAGGCATGCCGCCAGCGTTCGTCCTGAGCCAGGATCAAACTCTCCAAATTGGTATTTAGAAAGAGCGATTGCTCATTTTGAAGCATCTGACGAGAATTGTTATATTCTCTAATTTGGATCTCACCGAAGTGATTTCCCACTCACTCGTTGTTCAGTTTTCAAAGATCAATATCTCATCTTTTGTCGTTGATGTTTGTCTCAGCAGCGACCTTTATAATATATCACAGCACCCTTGTTTTAGTCAAGCGTTTTTTTAATTTCTTTTTTCGCTTTAGCTTCCAGCAAGTGATCCGAAGATCTCCTGTCCAAAGGGCCGAGACTTAATGTATCATGAATCAGGAGCCTTCGTCAACCTCTAAAACAAAGTTAATTTTAATCCCAATAACAGCGCCACTCCCGGCAGCCCAAGAATGGTTACAGCACCTATGGTTGTAGGGTTAAGCGGAATGTGCAGATCGCTTACAACTCCTGAGAAATTAACGATATAAATCCCGAGCGCCGCCAATATAAGATGGGTTCCAAATACACTCAACCAAGCCCAGCCCAGTCTTTTCCTGAATACAATCAGGACCAGCAGCGCTGCAGATATAATCAGCACACCCATCGCAACAGTTCTTAGCATTGTTCTCCTCCTCGCTGACTCAGTCTATTCATACTTGCAGCTGGCTCCGGTTAAGCCCCAGCCGCTTGGCATCCTTAAGGTGTATCTGATATTTACGCTCAGCCGCCTCCAGGATATAGATTGCATAGTCAATCTGATCCTGGCCCAGAGCCTCATCAAACATCAGGTAAGCCCGCTCCCATTCAGACTGCGCTTTACGTACCTCCTGGTATACTGTCCCCCATTCCTCTTCCGTCTGCACTGCCTTTTCCTTATCCGTATTCCCGCTCAGCCACTTGGTACTCCACCAACCCATTGCAATCCCTCCTAAGATATATGAATAACTGCAGATGCAACCGGTGATTCACACCCGTTAATCTCATACATATCGGAATAGGGACAAACTTAGAACCGGGAGAAGGGGCTTAGTAGAACTTTTAGCAGAATATCAGCGGCTCTCCGGGAAATAAAAAAGGAGCCCGAGGGCTCCCTACACTTATAATACAACTGCAAAGCACTCAGAACAGCTCACGACGGCCTTCCAGTGCCTTCGACAGGGTTACCTCATCCGCATACTCAAGATCGCCGCCTACAGGCAAGCCATGGGCTATCCTGGTGATCTTGATCTCAAAGGGACGGACAAGACGCGAGATATACATGGCAGTGGCTTCCCCTTCAATGTTGGGGTTGGTAGCCATAATCAGCTCCTTCACCCGCTCATCGCTGAGTCTGGTCAGCAGCTCCTTCAGCCTTATATCATCCGGCCCTATGCCTTCCATCGGCGAAATTGCACCCTGGAGCACATGATAATAGCCGTCAAATTCCTTGGTTCGTTCGATAGCCACCAGATCCTTCGAGTCCTGAACCACACAGATTACCGAAGCATCGCGGGTTTTGTCCTGGCAGATCCGGCACGGGTCGGTATCCGTTATGTTGCAGCAGACCGAGCAATAATGAAGATTACGCTTGACGCTGACCAGGGCTTTGGCGAAATCAATCACCTCGTCCTCCTTCATGTTCAACACATGAAAGGCCAGCCGGGCAGCTGTCTTCGGGCCAATCCCGGGCAAACGTGTAAAAGCTTCTATTAGCTTGGCTAGCGGTTCTGGATAATACAAAGTATCGGTTCTCCTTTGGCAGGGAGTGGAGTAAGCCTAGAACAAGCCAGGAATCTTCATTCCGCCTGTGAATTTACCCATATCGTTGTTCGCCAACTCTTCTGCCTGGGTAAGAGCATCATTAACAGCAGTGATCACCAGATCCTGCAGCATTTCGATATCCTCCGGATCTACAACCTCCGGTTTGATCTGAATGGACAGCAATTTCTTGTGTCCGTTCACCTGAACGGTAACCACGCCGCCGCCGGAAGAACCTTCAATCGTCTTACTGCCCAGCTCTTCCTGGGCTTTGAGCATCTGCTCCTGCATTTTTTTAACCTGCTTCATCATTTGGTTCATATTATTCATAGATCATCTCTCCTTTGGGATGCGCATCTTCGCGCTGATAGCTGAATCCTTATTCTTTTATGACAACAAGGTCTTCTCCAAAGAGCTGGATCGCCTCATCAATCCATGGTTCGGACTTGCCTTCGCCGCTCTCGTGCTCATGCTCCAGACGCAGCTCCTCTGTTCCGGCCGAAGCCGCGGATTTCGTCGCAGCTTCATTCCAGTCACGCATCATCATAGTTACCAGCCGGAATGGCTTACCCAGCTTGGCGTTCATTACGTTCTCGATGACCTGCCGGTTCGCAGGCTTCTCGGTAGTATCCCGGTGAATGGTATTCTTGAAGGCAACCAGCACAGCATCTTCCATCACCGCCACCGGCTCACCGTCCACAAACCACGCATGTACCGTGACCTTCTCTTCCTTCACACCCTGAAGAACAAGACTCCACTGCTTATAGACCGCGCTAAAATCAGGACTGTCCTTACCCGCAATAAACTTATCCAGCTGCGGGGGAAGCTTAGAGGCCGAGGATACGCGCGGAGCGCTTGGCGGGGCAGTGCGCTGCGCTGCCTGCTCACGCCCGCCGCCGGCAACCCCGCCAGCTTGAATAGCCTGCTCCAGCTTCTTCTCCAGCGCGGCAATCTGCGCTTTGAGCTGATCCAGCTCACCGGACTGTACCTGCGGAGAACCATTCGCAGCTGCAGGTGTGGCTGCATTCACTGCCGGATCGCCTACAGAAGGAGCAGTAGCATCCTGCGGACCGCTGCACAGCTTCATCAGCGCTACCTCGAATATGGTCTGCGGATGTGTAGCATACTTCATCTCCCCCAGATAACGGCTCAGCGTCTCCACAATCAGGAATAAGCGGTCGCGGGTAAAGGCCTTAGCCATATCGCGGAAATCTGCCGGATTCAGCACGCGGTCCGTTAGCTGATCCGCTCCAGGCACCATCTTGATCATCAGTAAATCGCGGAAATAATACAGAAGATTCTCCAGGCACTTATCTGCGCTCTTACCCTCATGCATCATCTGCTCCACAAGCTCCAGCAGCTGCCCCATGTCACTCTCAAGAATAGCATTCGCCAGACGCGCGAACTGCTCGGAGGGGATGCCCCCGGTCATTCCCAGCACCTGCTGATAGGTCACATTCCCATCTGTAAAGGATGAGATCTGATCCAGGATGCTGAGCGCATCCCGCATTCCCCCGTCAGACAGACGGGCGATATACTGGAGCGCATCTGCATCTGCTGTAATGCCTTCCTTCTGGCAAATCTCGGTCAGGCGGCCCGTCTGTTCCTCCAGTGAGACCCGGCGGAAGTCAAACCGCTGGCAACGCGAGATAATCGTAGCCGGCAGCTTGTGCGGCTCGGTAGTCGCCAGTATAAACATCACATGCTGCGGAGGCTCTTCGAGCGTCTTCAGCAGAGCATTAAATGCCTCTGTTGTCAGCATATGCACTTCATCAATAATATACACTTTACGGCGTACTTCGGTAGGTGCATATTTCACCTTATCCCGCAGATCGCGAATCTCTTCAACGCCCCGGTTGGATGCCGCATCAATCTCCTGAACGTCCATGATGTTGCCTGCCGTAATCCGCAGGCAGGACGGACACTCATTGCAGGGCTCAGGACCCGGGCCCCGCTCGCAATTGACTGCCTTGGCCAATACCTTGGCCGCACTCGTCTTACCGGTTCCCCGCGGTCCGCTGAACAGATAGGCATGCGAAACCCGTTGTTCACGGATCGCATTCTGCAGCGTCTGGATAATATGCTGCTGCCCTACCATATCTTGAAACGACTGCGGCCGCCAGGCACGGTACAGCGCGATATGTTCCACTATGCATTACCCTCTCTCAGGCTGCCGCTTTCCGGCATTTGTCGCTAATTTATTATACTATATTCCCAAGTCTTTGACCAAGCAGAAGCGGCTCACCATCCGAAAGGTAAGGATATTAGCCAGAACGGAAATAATATCTCATTACCTAGGATACTAGAAAAACAAAAAGCATCTTTGCTTGTAGCAAAGACGCTATCATCATCCTTATTTAAACCGTGCACCTGTTATTGATGGCTGCGATCCAAGCGGTAACCCTACAAAACTGCTCGGGCTAGGCCACCCTCCGGCACAAGAGCAAACTCGCTTATGGCTGCTTCCTTCCGGACCTGACCAGGTTCACAAGCACTCATTGCGGAGGACCCAACCGTCAACACAGCCCATAGGAACCAAGGCCTCACATCGACAGCACCTCTAACAGGAATTCAACCTCGCTACAGCGGATTGCGAGTTACAGGGCACCGCTACCTCCCCGTCTAGCACGGCGAAGATAAGTATAGCTTACGGACAGGCAAAAATCAACTATGCAATATTAGACACCGTATTTCTTCTTGAATCTGTCCACACGTCCGCCGGCATCCAGGAACTTCTGCTTGCCGGTGAAGAACGGGTGACAGCTTGAGCAAATTTCGACGCGAAGCTCCTGTACTGTCGAACCGGCTTCAAACGTGTTGCCGCAAGCGCAGGTTACCTTCGTTACATTGTACTTGGGTTGAATGGTTGTTTGCATATGAAATCTCACCTCTCACGCCCTAAGCCTCATGCGGGCCTAGAGTTATATGATTACGCAAGCTACATTCTAGCATGTGAAGCCCAGGCTCTGCAATAGGCCAGCAATTCTTAAAAAACCTAAAGCCTAAAGCTGCACTCTGCGCTGCTTGGCACGGGCCAGCTCAGCAGGGGGGACATGGGTGAAGGAACCAATCACAACCTCCGGGAGCTCCTCACGGAAGATCTCAAGCATGGTCTTCATACCAAGGATCTCGCCCCGTGCAGGGGGAATAAGCTCCAGATAGCTCTCCGGGTCAATATTGAGATTACGCATCTGAATGAGCTTAAGATCTGTACGTCTGACGAACTCCACCATCGCTTCAATCTCTTCCTCACGGTCTGTAACCCCCGGGAAAATCAAATAGTTAATGGAGGTGTATACGCCTTGTGAGGCAGCGTACTTCAGCGACTTCTCCACGTTAGCCAGCGTATACCCGCGAGGCTTGTAATAGGCGTTATAATGGTCATCCAGCGCACTGATGGTACTAACCCGCATCAGATCAAGACCGGCATCGACAATGCCGCGGATATGATCGCTTAAGCCGGCATTGGTGTTGATATTGATATAACCCATATCCGTAATGGACCGGACTTCACGGATAGATTCAATAATCAGCTTCGCCTGCGTAGAAGGCTCACCTTCACAGCCCTGTCCAAAGCTGACAATGGATTCCGGCGTCTTCAGGTGCTCCAGCATCACTTGCGATACTTCGTTCACTGCCGGACGGAAGTTCATCCGTGTCTGCGGGGACACAAACCCGCTGTCATCGGGCTGTTCAGAGATACAACCGAAGCAGCCGGCGTTGCAGGAGTATGAGACCGGAACAGCGCCTTCCCAGCGGCCGAGGAAGGTATTGGACGAGGTTAAGCATTCATATTCCAGCGCGCAGTTGGACAAGTGATTATACAGACGGTTCTCCGGGTATTTGGCAGTCAGTTCGCCCACACCGTTCTTCACATCGTCCCGGTCGCAGTTAAGCGGGTTCCACTGCTCCGGATCATCCGTAAGATCAGCCGCCACATAGAATCCGCCGTCCTTCCATACTACAGCGGAATATCCGAAGAGCGGAAGCTTGTAGGTCTTGTCTGTCTTGACGTAACCGGGAAGGCACAGGCGGGTGTATCCCTGCGGCAGCAAGGCTCCGACAGCCTGCGAACCTGCCGGCAGGGGCAGCATCTCGCCGGTCTCCGGATTCATCCCAATCGCCCGGGTGCTCGGGAGCCCGACCAGCGTGGCCCCCTCAGGCAGCGGAACCAGCTCTTCCTCCAGTATCTCAACGATCATATCGCCACTGCGGGCCAGGGCATACAGCTCGGGATGATCATATACGTTTCCTTGTTCGTCGGCATATACCAAATACATGTTATTCTCCTCTTGTTATCTATTCTCAGGTAGTCGGCACAGTAGGCGCCTTGGGACGCGTGGTGCGGCGGGCAGACGAGCCACTGTTCGAGGTACCGCCTTTGCTGGCCGTACCGCTTGCTGACGAGGAATCCTTGCCTCCAGCCACATCGAAGGAGGCCAGGAACTCCGCATTCGTCTTGCTGTCACGCAGCTTCTTCAGGAATCCTTCTACGAAGTCATAGGATTCATTCATATTTTTACGGATCGACCAGATGGTATCCAGCTCTTCCTTGCTAAGCAATACTTCTTCACGGCGCGTACCCGAACGGCGGATATCAATTGCCGGGAAGATCCGGCGTTCAGCCAGCTTACGGTCCAGATGGAGCTCCATGTTCCCAGTACCCTTGAATTCCTCATAAATAATATCATCCATCCGTGAGCCGGTATCAATCAGTGCGGTGGCAAGAATAGTTAAGCTGCCGCCCTCCTCCACGTTACGTGCGGAACCGAAGAAACGCTTAGGCCGATGGAACGCGGCAGGATCAATCCCTCCGCTAAGTGTCCGGCCGGATGGCGGAACTACGAGATTGTAGGCACGGGCAAGACGGGTAATGCTATCCAGCAGAATAACGACATCCTTCTTGTGCTCTACCAGACGCAGCGCGCGCTGAAGTACAAGCTCTGCCACTTTAATATGATTCTCCGGCAGCTCGTCAAATGTCGAAGCCACTACCTCACCTTTTACCGAACGCTGCATATCCGTTACTTCCTCGGGACGTTCATCGATCAGCAGAACAAACAGTGCAATCTCGGGATTGTTCGTAGAGATACTGTTGGCAATTTCTTTGAGGAGGAGCGTCTTCCCTGCTTTGGGAGGTGCTACAATCAAACCGCGCTGCCCCAGACCTACAGGAGCAAGCAAATCCATGATACGGGTCGATAAATGAGTTGGGGATGTTTCGAGCGGCAGCTTATCTTGCGGATAAAGCGGCGTAAGCGCCGGAAAATGTAACCGTTCAGCTGCAGTTGCCGGGTTCTCGCCGTTGACGGCATTCACCTGCAAGAGTCCGAAATAGCGTTCGTTCTCCTTCGGCGTCCGGCATTTCCCGGAGACCAGGTCACCGCTTCTAAGGTCGAACTTGCGGATCTGCGATGCGGAGATATAGATATCCTCTGCACTCGGCAAGTAGTTAATCGGCCGAAGGAAGCCATAGCCTTCCGGCAGAATCTCAAGCACGCCTTCCATAAACATTAGACCGCTCTGCTCTGCCTGTGCTCTAAGAATAGCGAAGATTAACTCCCGCTTCTTAAGCGTTCCATAATAAGGAATCTGGTATTTCTTGGCAAGCTTATACAGATCGGTAAGCTTCATTTCTTCCAGATCGGAAATTTGAAGATCCATGTGCTATAACCACCTATTCAATTTGTGTATGATGAGTTCTAAACTATGAGTCTATGAAAATGCTTATTAGGATAGGATTACCCGAATTGGAAGGAGATATGCATTGAAGCAGCCAATTTCTGCCCTTGCCAATCCGGATATTCTCATTATTCGTTCTCGCGCCAGACATCGGCTCCCAGACTGCGAAGATTACTTACGAGGTTGTCATAACCGCGGTCAATATACTCTACACCTGTCACTTCGGTGATACCTTCTTCAACAGTAAGACCGGCAATCACCAGCGCTGCGCCTGCACGGAGGTCGGCAGCCTTCACCTTGGCTGCATTGAGCCGGCCGCCTTCAATGATAGCGGAACGTCCCTCTACACGAATCTTAGCGCCCATGCGGACCAATTCAGGAACATGCTTGAACCGGTTACTGTAGACGAAATCGCTCAGGACGCTAACGCCTTCAGCCTGAGTCAGCATGCTCGTCATTGGAGATTGCAGATCGGTCGCGAAACCGGGATAGATCAGCGCCTTGACATCCGCGTGCTGGTACTTGGCCTTGCCGATCACCCGGATACTCTCATCCAGTTCTTCTATGTCAACTCCCATTTCCAGCAGCTTGGCAGTGAGCGCCTCCAGATGCTTGGGAATCACGTTATCAATTAAGACATTGCCCCGCGTAGCCGCTGCGGCAATCATGTAAGTTCCAGCCTGAATACGGTCAGGAATAATCGAATGGCGGCAACCGTGCATTTCGTCTACGCCTTCAATCCGGATTGTTTCGGTACCGGCGCCCTTAATAACAGCGCCCATGGAGTTGAGCAGGGTAGCTACATCTATAATCTCAGGCTCTTTAGCCGCATTTTCAATAATTGTTGAGCCTTTGGCACGGGAGGCCGCGAGCATAATGTTAATAGTGGCGCCGACACTGGATACATCCAGATAGATCTTGGCACCGCGCAGTTCTTTGGCATACAGGTGAATCGAACCATGGTCATTGGTAACAGTCGCACCAAGCGCCTCAAAGCCTTTGATATGCTGGTCAATCGGACGGGGCTCAAAATTACAGCCGCCGGGTAATCCAATGGTCGCTTCCTTAAACCGGCCCAAAAGTGCGCCCATCATATAATAAGAGGCCCGGAGCTTTTTCACCGGTCCGTTAGGCATGGGAATGGATACGATACGGGAGGGATTAATTCTCATTTGGCTGCCTGTCCATGACACGCTCGCGCCAAGCTCCTCCAGAATCTCGGAGTAAACGGCAACATCACTAAGCGCAGGCAAATTATCCAGCACAACTTCAGACTCCGCCAAAATGGCTGCAGGAATAAGCGCAATGGCGCTATTCTTTGCTCCGCTGATGGTAACAACGCCCTCTAGCGGACGTCCGCCGCCAATCATTAATTTTTCCATAAATTTATCTGGTTCCCCCTACGTGTATTGCAGCTTGTTGTGGCAATACCAGTTGTGGCTTAAGGTGACATAAGGACTGCTTGTGATTGGTGATTAGAAGAAGAAACGGCTGCGCCGCCCTTACCTGAAGGACGGCACCCGTTTCTGAGGAAAACGAAATAGCTTGTGCGGAAAAACGTTATGCGGCAGGGTAATTAGGCTTTGTTGCTGGATCCGAATTCGCGGATTTTGCCGATAACAGTCTGCTTGATAGCATCGCGGCCCGGTGCGATGAATGTACGCGGATCGTAAGCATCCGGCTTAGCAGCAAGAACTTCGCGGACAACCTTAGCGAACGCGATTTGGTTCTCAGTGTTAACGTTGATCTTGGAAGTACCCAGGGAGATGGATTTCTGAATGTCATGTACCGGGATTCCAGTACCGCCGTGAAGTACAAGCGGAAGGTTAACTGCATCGCGGATTTCTTCCATTTCCTTGAATCCAAGGTTTGGTTCGCCCAGGTAAGGACCGTGTACGGAACCCAGTGCAGGAGCCAGAGTGTCAATGCCTGTTTCTTTAACAATGCGTACGCATTCGTTAAGGTCAGCGTATTGGATGCCGCCGATAACGTCATCTTCCTGTCCGCCTACAGTACCAACTTCTGCTTCTACAGAAACACCTTTAGCGTGAGCATAGTCAACAACCTTCTTGGTCATCTCAATGTTATGATCAATCGGGTGGTGGGAGCCGTCGATCATTACGGAAGTAAATCCGGCATCAATGGCTTCTTTACATTTGTCAAAGCTTGAACCGTGGTCCAAGTGGATGGCTACAGGAACGGTGATTTTCATGTCATGAATAAGACCTTCAACCATCTTAACTACTGTGTAAAAGCCGCCCATGTGACGAGCTGCACCTTCGGATACGCCAAGGATTACCGGTGACTTCTCTTCTTCTGCTGCACCAAGAATCGCTTGCGTCCACTCCAGGTTATTGATGTTGAACTGGCCAACTGCATATTTTCCTTCAAGTGCTTTGGTCAACATGTCTGTCATAGATACTAATGGCATGGTTTCAATCCTCCTAAAATATTGGGTTGCTTATATAAGCCGACATCACATACAGGCCTATTATAGCACATCCTGTGTTAAATACTAAATAGGATACACAAAAAAATGTCCCGGTGGGACGATATTCAGCCAACCCTTTGCCGGCGGACCATTTCCTCATTTTAGCGTATCCATAACAGGATGTCCCCAAACTATAAATTTCTAAGCTAGCTGCATTGATCTACTGATTTGTTGTGCAGGTGCATATTGACGGCAACACGCATCTCATCGATATCAAACGGCTTGGTAAAATGCATCAGGGCTCCCAGTTTGGTCGCTTCCTTAATCATGTCCAGCTCTCCGTAGGCCGTCATCATAATGACCTTGATCGCCGGATTAAGCTCCTTCAGATGCTTGAGAATCTCGAGTCCGTCCATCCCCGGAATTTTCATATCCAGCAAAACCATATCCGGCGATTCGTTCCTGACAATGTCCAGCGCCAATTTCCCGTTAGCTGCCTGAAAGGTGGCATAACCTTCACTATTGAATACTTCCATGAGAAGAATCCGGATTCCATTCTGATCGTCGACGATTAACACTTTTTTCTTTTCCATACGTTACCCTCCCAGAGTTTAAGGCAGATTGTCCATACCGCGCCCTCTCAACAGCTAACGGCCCCGCTTCAACTTAGTCTATACGAAACCTATTATTCGTGCTTTGCAGCCAAAATCCTGCTAATTGGCTAAAATGCGTAAATCTATGCCATATAAAGGAGGAATTCCGGCGAAAAAGCGGGAATACAGTCCCCTTGCATTCCGGGAGCTATTATGCAAAGGATGTTTTGTCAAAAAGAAAGCCCCCGTACCGGGAGCTCCCACAGGCCTGTCTGGCCTATTCATTCTATAGTTACATTTGCTCGGAATGTGTAAGCGAGGCTTTGACAAATTCACGGAACAGCGGCTGCGGACGATTCGGACGGGAAGTGAATTCCGGATGGAACTGCACGGACAGGAACCACGGATGACCCGGCAGCTCCACAATCTCCACCAGACGTCCGTCAGGCGAGGTTCCCGAAATAACCAGACCTGCCTTCTCCATCTCATCACGGTAAGCATTATTGAATTCATACCGGTGACGGTGACGTTCGTAGACCAGTTCATCGTCATAGCAGGACATAGCCAGGGAATCCGGCAAAAGCTTGCAAGGATACAGGCCGAGGCGCATCGTGCCGCCCATATCTTCGATATCCTTCTGCTCTGGCAGAAGGTCAATCAGCGGATGCGGAGTCGCAGGATCGATCTCGGAGCTGTTCGCTCCTGCCAGTCCCAGCATGGAACGGCCGTACTCGATGACAGACACCTGCATTCCCAGGCAAATGCCGAAGAACGGAATGGACTGCTCCCGCGCATAGCGGATGGCCGAGATCTTGCCTTCGATTCCCCGGTCACCGAAGCCGCCTGGAACCAGAATCCCCCCGATGCCGCCCAGCAGTTCGTCCACATTCTCATCTGTCACCAGCTCTGCATCGACCCACCGGAGCTTCACTTCGGCATTGGAGGCAAATCCGGCATGGGACAAGGATTCAACCACGCTCAGGTAAGCATCGTGCAGCGCCACATACTTGCCGACGATGGCAATCTCAACGGTACGCTCCAGCTTCTGAATCCGCTCCAGCATGCTCTCCCATTCGCGCATATCCGGTGCAGGAGTGGTCAGCTTCAAGTGGTTGACGACAATCTCATCCAGGCCTTCGTCGCGCAGATTCAGCGGCACTTCATAGAGCGTCGAGGCATCGCGGCATTCCACAACGGCGTTCGCATCAATATCACAGAACAGAGCCAGCTTGGCTTTCATATCGTCGGTGAGCGGATATTCCGTACGGCATACGATCACATTGGGCTGAATCCCGATGCTTCGCAGCTCCTTGACACTGTGCTGGGTCGGCTTTGTTTTCACTTCTCCGGCGGCTTTGATATAAGGAATCAGGGTTACGTGAATGTACATGACATTCTCCCGGCCGATGTCGCTCTTGATCTGACGGATGGCTTCCATGAACGGCAGACTCTCGATGTCGCCCACGGTGCCGCCGATTTCGGTAATGACTACATCGGAGCCGGTCTCACGGCCTGCACGGAAGACGCGTTCCTTGATTTCGTTCGTAATATGCGGGATAACCTGTACGGTTCCCCCTAAGTATTCCCCGCGGCGTTCTTTGCTGATGACCGAGGAATAGATTTTGCCTGTGGTTACGTTGCTGTTCTTGGACAGGTTAATGTCAATAAACCGCTCGTAATGCCCAAGGTCGAGGTCGGTCTCCGCGCCGTCATCGGTCACGAATACTTCCCCGTGCTGATAAGGACTCATTGTTCCCGGGTCCACGTTAATGTAAGGATCGAATTTCTGGATCGTTACCTTGAGCCCTCTGTTCTTGAGCAGTCTGCCCAGCGAAGCAGCGGTAATGCCTTTGCCAAGGGAAGACACAACGCCACCCGTTACGAAAATATACTTTGTCACTGTAAAACCCTCCTAAATAAAGTCCAGAAATTCAGGGGACGCTTGCCCCTTATCGTATCCCTTTTTTCCATCATCCAACCGGGGAACCCGAAAGTTGCTTCCACCCGCCAAAATTCAAGGCCGGCAGCCTGGAAATCGCGGAAAACCGCAGCTTCTTGGCATACAAATGAAGCGAAGCCTATTCCTTCTTATCTTGTAAAAAAACAAAAAAGTGACACCCGTAGACCCGGGGCACTTTTTATTTTAGAAAACAATATTAACTTTCATTATAAGCCCATGCAATAGTTTACTCTGAGCGTCCCGCCCCTGTCAAGTGAGGAATTGCGCGCTGCAAAGACTGTTCTAAAATTTATCTTCCTCGTCCTCATCGTCGGCATCGTCTTCTTCGCCGTCTTCGGAATCTTCATCGTCCGATTCGTCTTCGTCAATGTCGTCTTCATCGATGACCACATCTTCGTCAACTTCCTCTTCGCTGTCGTCGTCGGAATAGAGGTCGTCGCGATCTTCGTCAATCGCATCGAAATCCTCTTCCTCGGCAGCATAATTCTCTTCTTCATCGGTGAAGTCGTCATCTTCCAGATCGTCGTCTTCGTCGTTGATAATCCGCACACGCTTGGTGTTGCCGACAGGGTCATCGGAGCGTTCGAGCGGGTACCAGCGCTTCAACCCCCACAGGTTGGTTCCGACACAGGCAAAACGTCCGTCAATATTAATCTCGGTATATAGCTGGGCGATCGTATCTTGGCTCTCTTGATCGGTCAACCCGCGCAGTTTGGCAACCTCCACCATCAGATCACGGTAGTAGTAAGGCGTATTGGCTGCCTTAAGCACCAGGAAGGCCAGGTCTACCATCGGCATTTCTTTTACTTTCTCAGGGTCCAGCTTTAAATTGAGTGGCGTACTCACTAAAGGACACTTCCTCTCACGCATTGTTCACATTCAATCATGCTTCATTCATGATATCCATTAACAAAACTAAGTAAAACCTATTTGCGGGTAAATTGCAAGTCTATTGCAGCAAGATCAGGGAAACAGGATTGGCGGTGCTTCCGCATGAAGAAGGCTTGTCCACCTGGACAGGGCAATAAATGGGATGAGCATGGACGGTCTTTTCATTCCAAAAAGGCGGAGGGGTTACCCCTCCGCGCATGACTGTATCCACGCCAAGGATCGGCTCCTTACGGGATGTTGCAGGGCGCCTCGCGGTTCCCTCTGTTTATTTTATGTAAACTCCAGCCTTTTGACACGATGGGCAGCCTATTTCGTTAAAAAAGGGCAAGTTCCCATTCGGACGCCATCCCCCTTTCATACAATATGGCAGCACGGCACCGAGGAGGGGACGGCGTAACCTATGGATTATTACGGATTTTGGCAGATGCTGCTTGAAGAAATGAAGGCTGCCTCCAAAAGTGCACCACGGCACATTGTGACCTTCAACGACCCCCGCATGTATGCCGGCGCCTTGTCGCAGTGGAAATCTCTGAAGAGTAAAAAGCCTGGCCTGCGGCAGGTTCAGGTCTCTACGCTGATCCGGGCTTTTTTCGTGCCCGCCGCCGGAGCAGAGCGGCTGATGGACCGTTATGCAGATTCCCTCAGTATAGAAGAAGACCACCGGATTAAGGTTCACTCGCCCTTGGCGGACAAAAGCGGTTCCGCCCTGATGCCCTGGGGGATCAGGGCCATCCGTGCTCCGCAGGCCTGGTCCAAATCGACCGGCGTCCATGTGAAGATCGGCGTCATCGATACGGGCGTCGATTTCCGCCACCCCGATCTCCGGCATTCTCTGGCCTCCGGGGTCAACCTGCTGAACCGCGGCATGATGCCGCTGGATGACAACGGCCACGGTACGCATATTGCCGGCACCCTGGCGGCGGCCGGGGGTGCGCGCAACATGATGGGCGTAGCCCCCCGGGCGCTGCTCTATCCGGTCAAGGCCTTCGACCACAACGGCTCCGCTTATGTGTCGGATATTGTCCTTGGCATCGATTGGTGCGTACAGAACAAAATCGATATCATTAACATGAGCTTCGGGATGAGGAACCGGAGCAAGGCTCTGCATGATGTGGTGATCAAGGCCTACCGGGCCGGGATTGCCATCATCGCTTCCTCCGGCAACGACGGCAAGCGCGGCGGGGATTACCCCGCGCGCTATCCGGAGACGATTGCCGTAGGCGCCCTTGACAGAAGGCAGCGTGTCGCAGCCTTCAGCAACCGCGGACCGTACATCGATGTGTACGGTCCGGGCGAGGGCATCCCCTCCTGCTGGCTGCGGGAGGGGTACAAGGAAATGAGCGGCACCTCTATGGCGACCTCGCATGTCACCGGTGCCGCGGCCCTGCTGCTCGCGCTGCGGCCGGGGCTGTCGCCCCGCGAGCTGAAGCTGCTCTTGCGCCGCACCGCCTCGCCGGTGCGGCTGCGTAAGGGCCAGCGCCGCGCATCGCTGGGCGGCGGCGCGGTCGATGCGCTGCGGCTGCTGCGCGTAGGCATCCGGGCCCGGCGCGGCAGCGGCAGTGCCAGCAGCGGAGCTGGCGGCAGCGGAGCCGGTGGCAGCTCCGCTGGCGGCGGAAGCAGCAGCGGGGCGAAGGCCGCTGCGGCGGCAAAGGCGTAAGGTACAGCGGCATGACAAGACCAAAAAGCGCCGCCCCTCAGAAAATAGGGGCGGCGCTTTCCAAGTATAGTTACATCCGGTCCGGTGCGGTAACACCAACCAGCCGCAGGACATTGGCAATGGCCGTCCGTGCAGCGCCCAGCAGGGCAAGGCGGGCTACCGTCTGAGCAGCATCCTCAGTGATTACGCGCTCTGCCTTGTAGTAGCTGTGGAACAGCGAAGCCAGGTCGTATACATAACGGACCAGGCGGTGCGGCGCATAGCCTTCGGCGGCAATGGTAATCTCTGCAGGCAGTTCACCGATTTTGCGGAGCAGATCATATTCATGTACGGCAGTCAGCTTGCTGTAATCAATCTGGGCTGCATCCGGCACTACAATCCCCTGCTCCTCCGCTTGGCGGAATATGCTGCAAATCCGCGCATGTGCGTACTGTACATAGAAAACAGGGTTCTCATTGGATGTCGAAATCGCCAGATCCATGTCAAAGTCCAGATGCGAATCCATGCTGCGCATGGTGAAGAAGTAACGGATCGCGTCGATTCCGACTTCCTCCATCAGGTCTTCCATCGTTACGGCTTTGCCGGTACGCTTGGACATCTTGACCTTCTCGCCGTCCTGGAACAGGCTGACCATCTGGGCGATCAGCACCACGAGCTTCTCGGGATCATTGCCGAGCGCCGCCATAGCCGCCTTCATCCGTGGAATGTAGCCGTGGTGGTCAGCTCCCCAGATGTTGATCATCGTATCGTAGCCGCGGCCGTATTTGTCGCTGTGATAAGCGATATCCGGTGTGAGGTACGTATACGTGCCATCGTTCTTGATCAGCACGCGGTCTTTATCATCCCCGTATTTGGTGGTCGCAAGCCAGGTGGCGCCTTCCTTCTCATAGACTTCTCCGCGCTCGCGGAGCTCATCCAGTGAACGCAGCACTTCTCCGTTCTCATAGAGGGAGGTTTCACTGAACCAGATATCGAAGTTAACCCGGAACCGGCTGAGGTCGCGTTTGATTTTGTCCAGCTCCTTGGCAAGCCCGTAGGTACGGAAGAATGCCGCCCGGTCGCCCGGTGTCATAGCCAGTAGGGAATCGCCCTTCTCCGCCACCAGCTCCTTGGCGAAGCCCTTGATATCCTCTCCATGATAACCGTCCTCCGGCATCTCGGCCGGCTGGCCCAGCTCCTGCAGGTACCGGGTCTCGATGGATTTGCACAGATTGGCGACCTGGTTGCCGGCATCATTAATGTAGTATTCCCGGGTCACGTTGTAACCGGCATAATCCAGCACGTTGCACAGGGCATCGCCGACCGCAGCCCCGCGGGCATGTCCCAGATGAAGGCTGCCGGTAGGGTTCGCGCTGACGAACTCCATTTCTACACGCTTGCCCTGGCCTATGTTCACACGGCCATAACCGTCACCCTGCTCGGCCACAAGTGCGATCACGGGGTAGAGATAGCTTTTGGACAAAGTGAAGTTAATGAAGCCCGGTCCGGCAATCTCCGCCTTCTCAATAGAAGCGCGGCCCGT
The DNA here is from genome assembly GCF_038000365.1 of Paenibacillus sp. FSL R7-0333. Lineage (NCBI taxonomy): Bacteria > Bacillati > Bacillota > Bacilli > Caryophanales > Paenibacillaceae > Paenibacillus > Paenibacillus sp. FSL R7-0333. Next base: position 7,522,656 of record NZ_JBBOBZ010000001.1, on the reverse strand, counting down.
ATCCAGATGCTCTATAATCGCCTCGGCGATCTGCCGGGGGTTACGCTTAGCGATCTTGGTCAGCTGCATCGCAGCATTCGTAGCCATATCTCCATGGGCCTTGTCCTTCGGCACTTCCAGCACAATGGCCGGCAGCTCTTCGCGGGACACCAGACCTGCGGCTACGACCGCATCGGCGATGGCCTCCTTCACCCGTTCATGGGCAAGCTGGAGCGGATTTAAAGATTGTGTCATGATTGTGGTTCCTCCTGTATATTCAAACTTATAGCGAACTGTCCTGATATTTCCCCGTATACGTAGAGATCATATTCCCATGAAACGGCAAGCGATCTTCCTTCGCGCTTGATGTCCAGTGTCTTCGTGTCTGTGGTGAGATTGAACTGTGTATAAGGCGAGCGGTAGAATCCGGGCAGCGGTTGCCCCGGCTCAAAAGACTGCTCCGACTGGACAGCGCCATGGCGGATCAGCTTGATTCTGCCCTCTGAAATCTTCAGTGTGTTGCGTACCACAACTGCTGCGCCTTCGGGTGCGGTCTGCTGCTCTTCATAAATGATGTACAGCGACTGCCCCTTGGCAATAGCCTCTCCTGCAGCATGTACCACACTGCGCTCTGTGCCCTGCACACTCTCCAGCGTTACCGAAACGCCGTATTTGCCTTGCGGTCCTTCAGTCATCACATGTTCCCCGCTTATTCGTACTTGTAATCATAGAGGTCATATTCGCTTTCCCATTGTACACTATATCCAGATCAGGAGGGCATTTCAATCGCTTTTTCATCTGCCCTGGCCCTCACAGCGGCAATAACGCCACACTCTCCCTGCCGCGAAGCTGGCTGATCATCGATGTCCAGGCTTCCGGCTTGCTCTCCAGCACGGCGTAATAACGGGTCAGGAAATCGGCCACCAGCGGCGCCGCGATGCTCTCCAGCTCCTCATCTCCGGGCATGAAACAGAGGTCCAGACCGGACACCGCCTCGCCATCTCCCTGCCAGGAAGGGTGGACATAGGGAATATCTATTCTTTTATAGCCCAAATGCGACAGAACTTCACGGCGGACGTACGGGTCCATCGGCTTAATTCCGCCAAAATCATACCCCACACGGTACGGATCATAGATCTCAGCGAACATCCCCAGCAGCTCCGTGTGATTCTCAGCCGCCAGCTTCTCCAGGTCCTTCAAGCGTTGACGCGCCAGAAAACGGCCAATGCCCAGCCCTTCCCGGCCAATGATGGTGAAATCGGTCATCGCTACATTCCAGTCGGCATAGTAACGGTATTCCGTAGTGCCTACAACCTTCCCTTCATGCACCGCAGCGAACACGCGTATTCCCGGATCGGCAAGCGGCTCCTTCCACAAGCTGTACTCCAGCACTTCCTCGGGCGGAAATACATCCGACAGCAGCTGATGCACCTCTCTGAACAACGGGTCGGCAATATCTGTAATTCTTCTATAATCCATAGTCAAGGGATCTCCTCCAAGTGATAGGCTGTATTCATTTATTGAAAAGGATTCCGCCATTCCATCAGCGCTGCGTAATTCCCTGATTCCTCGTCCTCCAGATAACCTGCGACCACACGAACGGGAGACCGGCCGCACCGCAGCAGAAAAGTAATCACCGGATCAGACCAGCTTCCGGCGATAACCCCGGCCAGATACTCTTCCGCTGTCATCTGCCCGGCCACCCGGTGATAGCCCGGCATCCGGCCCGCTCCCAGCAGCCGCTCCAGCTTCTGTTCCACGACCACATGGTATAACGACTGGACCAGCTCCTTGCCCAGACCCAGCTTGCGGTATCCGGGACGGACACACAAATCCGCGATATACAGCGTGTTCCCGCCCGGCTGATGCGTAGTGAGATAACCGTCTGCCGTAACCTCTGACCACGTATGATGATGCGCCTGCGCCTCCGGGTCGAAATTCATCAGGAATCCGGTAACCGATCCGGCCAGCTCCCCGGCCACCTCTACACATAAGGCCCCTTCCGGAAAAAGTGTCACGTGATTCAGCAGCTGCTCCCGGTTCCACCACAGCTCCGCAGGATAAGGCGGCGGGAACGCCTCGGACTGAATCGTGATCAGCTCGGTGAAGTCAGCTTCCGTATAGGAACGGATCACCGCAGGCACCGGCGTCTTGCCGTCCAGAGCGTAGAACTTCTTATAATACATCCGTTAGTCTCCCCCTTACGTCCAGTCGGTGTACAGATCGGTGCGGCGGTCACGCCACGTGGTTACAGACCCGTGTTCCCGGACGCGGTACAGCAGCTCCAGATCCAGATCGGCGGTGATGATCATATCGTTGTTGATCTCTCCTTCGGCCAGCAGACCCTGCGGAGGGAACGGAATGTCATTGGGTGTGATAACCGCCGCCTGGCCGAAGTTGGCCCGCATCAGATCAACCGTAGGCAGTGAGCCTACGGTGCCGGTCAGCACCACGTAGACTTGATTCTCGATAGCCCGGGCGTGGCTCGTATACCTTACCCGGTGGAAGCCGTGGCGGTCATCCGTGCAGGACGGGCAGAAGATCACATCTGCACCCTTGGCCCGGGCCATGCGCACAATCTCAGGGAATTCAATGTCATAGCAGGTCAGCATGGCAATGGTTCCATGGTCTGTCTGGAATACCTGAAGCTCCTCACCGGCCCCCATATTCCAGCCCTCTACCTCAGCAGGGGTAATATGCAGCTTGGCCTGTTCGGCAATTCTTCCATCCGGGTAAAAAAGATGGGCTACATTATACAGCTTGCCGCCGCGCCGCAGCACATGGGTCCCCCCAATAATATGTACCGCATACTTCCCAGCGTACCCGGAGAACATCTCCAGGTAACGGTCTGTGAACTGCGGCAGATCCTCTATCCCCAGCGCCTCCCCGTCCTCGCCTCCGATCGACATCAGCTGTGTCGTAAGAAATTCAGGGAAGAGGATAAATTCGGCGCCGTACTCTCCGGCCGTCTTGATATAGTGCTCACACTCGGCAGCAAACTCCCCGAAGGAAGAGATGGTATGCAGATGATATTGTACAGCAGATACGCGAAAAGCCATGGCGGCAGTCCTCCCGGGCATGATAGTTACATGCATTTTCATAAGTATCTAAAATTTTACCATAACCGTTCACAAGTAGAAACGGCTTTGCCGTCCTTTTAAAGGACACTCCCAAGTTCCCCGCCGGGTCGGGCAAGTTCCGCTTTCTCTGCCAATGGTGAATATCTCCTCTCATCCTTTCCCATAATGAGGAATACAAGCAGCGGCAGCCCTCATGGGGACAGCCTGTGTTATTGCTTGAATTCGAAGGAGCCTGATACCATGACGCGCGATTCTGCCACACCCAAAGTCCGCAAACGCCGCTTCCGCCTGCTCTTTCGGCTGCTGGCTGTCTCCGCCCTGCTGTTCCTGCTGGCAGCCGGCGCTCTGCTTGGATACCTATATCAGAAGCCGCTCCCCCCGCTCGGGGATGATGTCCGCTCCAGACTGCTTGACGCCAGGGGCAATGTGATGACCACCTTCACCACAGACGGCCGCAGACGCGAGCCTGTTGAGCTTAACCGGATCTCCCCGCTGCTCATCAAGGCCACGCTGGCTGTGGAGGACCGGAAATTCTATAATCATATCGGCTTTGATCTGAAAGGCATGGGGAGAGCGGTGCTCGCCAATCTGGAGGCGGGCAGACGCACGCAAGGGGCCAGCACCTTAACCCAGCAGCTCGCGCGCAATCTGTACCTGACCCATGAGAAGACCTGGACCCGCAAGGCCAAGGAAGCGCTATACACTCTGCAGCTGGAAATGAAATACTCTAAGGATGAAATTCTGAATATGTATTTAAATGAAATCTACTACGGACACGGCGCTTACGGAATCGAGGCTGCGGCCCGGATGTATTTCGGCAAAGCTGCCGCAGATCTGGATCTGGCGGAGAGCGCCCTGCTGGCCGGAGTGCCCAAGGGACCCACCTATTATTCTCCTTATAATCATCTGGACAGCGCCTTGAAGCGTCAAGGCATTATCCTGGCTGCCATGGTCGAGACGGGGGATATTACGGAGTCGCAGGCACAGGAGGCCGCTAAGGAGCAGCTGAAGCTGAGCCCGCAGGGTCAAAAGGATACCACGGTGGCTGCACCCTATTTCCGCGATTATGTGCGCAGTCTGGTGATCGACAGCCTGCATATCAGCAGTGACGAGCTGGACCGGGGCGGGCTGAATGTCTATACAACGCTTGACCCGGATATGCAGCAGGCTGCGGAAGCGGCTGTGGATCAAGGCATGGACCACAGCAGCGAGCTGGAGACGGCCCTGGTCTCCGTTGATCCCCGCACCGGCTATGTGAAGGCTATGGTCGGGGGCACAAATTACCGGACCAGCTCCTTCAACCATGCGCTGGCAAAGACGCGCCAGCCCGGCTCTTCCTTTAAGCCGATTATGTATTTGGCGGCGCTGTCGACCAAAGAAATGACCGGCTTGTCCGTCTTCAACAGCCAGCCGACGCTGTTCCATTATGATAACAACCGCAAGACGTACCAGCCCCGGAATTTCGGGGATAAATATCTGGGAGAGATTAATATGCGGCAGGCCATTGCTGCGTCCGACAATATCTATGCAGTGAATACTATTATGAAGATCGGGGCAGATAAGGTCGCCGCTATGGCGGCCGCCATGGGGATTAACAGCCCGCTGCAGAGCGTTCCTTCTCTGGCGCTTGGAACCTCGCCTGTCAGCCCGCTGGAGATGGCCGCAGCCTTCGCAGTGATTGCGAATGGCGGAGTGAAGCAGCCGGTCACTGCGGTCCTGAAGATCACGGATGCGGGCGGACATCTTCTATATGAAGCTCCTCAGCCAGAGGGTCAGCCCGTGGTTGAGCCGGCAGCGGCTTACGTGTTAACCCGGCTGATGGAGGGGGTCTTCGAGAGCGGAGGCACCGGGAACCGGGTGGCCTCGATGATCAAGCGTCCGGTTGCCGGCAAGACCGGCACTACAGATACCGACGGATGGATGGTAGGCTTCACGCCTGAGCTCTCAACCGCCGTCTGGGTCGGATACGATAAGGGCCGCGATATTGCGACCACCGACGGCAGGCGGGCAGCACCGATCTTCGCCGGATTCACGGAAAAAGCACTGGAGAATGTGCCGCCGAAGATTTTTCCCATTCCCGATGGCGTGGTCAGCGTATATATCGATCCGCTGTCCGGCATGCTGGCTACAGCAGACTGTCCGGAGAAAAAGCTGGAGACCTTCATCAGCGGCACAGAGCCTACCGCATATTGTGACCAGCATAGCTCCGGTGAACCCGGTGCTTCCGGAAGCTCCGATCCTTCCGGCCCTGCCGATCCGGTCAAGGAAGAGCATTCCCTTTGGAATAATATCAAGCGCTGGTGGATGAACTAACCTGGGATTGCCGCTCCCCGCTGTCTGCGTTACGATGGGGAGACCGGCAGAGGCGTACGCCCGCCTAACTCCGCCGCAGGAAGGTGTGCCATCCATTCATGAAGCCGAATCACTCCGCTGGCCTTGAGCCGGACGCGCCACAGCTGTTGCAGCCTGAGCTCTACAAGCTCGCAGCAGTTGAAGCAGCGCCGCGCCTTCTTGGCCAGCATCTGGTCCGCCGCACGGAAGACGGGAACATCCGCTGCCGCATTGTGGAGACAGAGAGCTACGGAGGTGCCGAGGATAAAGGCAGCCATGCGTATGGCAGCCGGCGGACCGCCAGGACGGAGGTCATGTTTAGCGCCGGAGGCGCAGTGTATGTATACCTGATCTACGGCATGTACCATTGCCTGAATGTCGTAACTGCCGCTCAGGACGAGCCGCATGCCGTTCTGATCCGGGCAGTAGAGCCGCTTACGGAGAGGGATGCCGAGCTTATGGCGGCATATAGAGGAGTTGCCGTGAGGAAGCCCTCGGACCTCTCGGGCGGGCCGGGCAAGCTGTGCCGGGCGCTGCGGATTGACAAGAGTCTTAACAATACCAGGTTCGATCTGCCGGAAGGCCCGCTGAGCATCGAGCAGGGGGATGACCCGGAGTCCCTGGATATTGTCGAGGCCCCGCGCATCAATATTCCTTATGCGGAAGAGTATGCCGGGCGCCCCTGGCGCTTCTATCTGAAGGGCAATCCTTATGTCTCGGTCAGCGATCCGCAGGCACAGCCCCACAGGCTGGTCTAAAGGCCTATACCGCTGTTTCGGCTGTGGTATATTGGGTATTAATAAGAGAACCCTAATCAGCCTCTCCCTTGGAACTTTCCAGGCGGAGAGGTTTTTCTTCTATATTTTGATCTCCGCACCCTTAGGCGCCAAAAAATGATAAACACTCCTATAAAATGACAATAAATCCCCCTATTTGTATACGCTTCCCCCGTTCTCTAAACTTACAATTACTGCTATAATCATATATATCTACAAAAAATATAAAGATGTAAATGAGGGACATGGGATGAAAGATACAGGCATGATCCGAAGCTTAGACAGTCTCGGAAGAATTGTGGTTCCCGTAGAAATCCGCATGACACGTAATATTGACATTGGGGATCCTATCGAATTTTTTATACTGGATGAGGATATCATCGTCCTCCGAAAGTACACCTCCACAGAATGCACCTTTTGCAGAAGTCTTGATCATGTGACCTACTATAAGGATCAGTTCATTTGCAACACCTGTCTGAAGGAGCTTAGTGACCCCGACCGCGGATCAGAACCCATCCATGCCTCCCCTAGTTCAGCAGAAGAGCATCCCGAGCCAGCCCGCGGGGGACGGAGAAGCAAGACCGAAGAAATGAGTCTGCGTCTTATGAAAGCGATCGAAGATCATCCCTATGCCAACCAGAAGGAGCTTGCCGAGGTTCTCGGCATCAGCCAAGCCAGAGTCAGCCAACTCAAGCGCAAGCTGAACACTCCCGGCAGAACAGATCCGCAGTAACCGTTATCCATTCATCCCTGCTTAGACATCAGATAAGGCTTGGCCCCGTTGGGGCCAAGCCTTAATTTTTGGGCGAAGCATATAACCTGATCTTCTATTCCGATAGCGCAGCTTTCAGCTCCTCAGGCGAAGCGGCCCACCACTCTTCATTATGGGCCATCAGCAGGGATTTCAGCGCTGCCCGCTCAGCACTTCCAAGTCCATCCAGAATAAGCTTGCGCTTCAAGGCCGCATCCAGCTTATTTACATGATCCGCAAGAATCTTCCAGCCGCGCCGCGCTTCGGTGTCAATCCACATCTCACAGGCGGTAATTCCGCCGTAGAACTGTCCCTCCGGGGTACGGTCAACGGCGACCCATACGACCCAAACCTGTCTTCCCGCCGGAACATCCTCACGGTTCATAGAGAATTTAATTCCCTTCTCCACTTTGCTCTTGGCATGCATGGCACCTATATCAATAACGGCGATGCCCTGATCAATAATGACAGGCGATACATTGTTCAGATCAATCGAGCCTGCACCGAAGCCTTTATGCTTGGCTCTGGCGTTCACAATATTCAAGGCAATTTGTTTTTTGCCCTCCGGTTGTACGTTATCCACATGTGCACATCCTTTCCATTCACTAATTATTTAATTTTAGCTAATAATGCGGCGATTGCAAACATATACATCCCGTAGATGCTTGTCACGGGAGGAATCATAGTATGAAGCCACATTCATTAAGGTATACCCTCATCTTCGCAGTCCTGGCTGTCCTCACCTTGCTTGGAGGCGGAATATGGTTTCTGTCAGGGCATAGCCCTGCCGTATGGACTGCCTCTGTTCCAAAAGAGGCCAAGTCCCCCGCCATTATCCCCCGGCAGCAGCCCGTGCAGTCCGATCTTTCAGATACGATCTACACATCGGAGACAGAGGCTTTAAGCCAGCGCGTGGTTGAATATCACATGGATGTGGAGCTCCTGCCTGATAAGGAGACCCTGGTCGCCTCCGAGACGCTGACCTGGACCCATCCGGGCGCAAAGCCGGTCCAGGAGCTCTACTTTCATCTGTATCCCAATGCATTCTCATCCGCCGGCACCACCTTCATGAAGGAGTCCGGGGGCACGCTTCGCGGTGACACCATGCCTGCTGGGGGTTACGGGAGCATTACCCTGACAGATTTGCGGACCTCCGAGGGCATTTCGCTGATGCAGCGCACCCAATATGTGCAGCCGGACGACGGCAATGTCAATGACAGAACACTGCTCAAGGTCCATCTGCCGCAGCCGGTGAACGGCGGCGAGAGCGTTACGGTAAGGCTTAAATTCGAAGTCAAGCTGCCGAAAATTTTCGCCCGGATGGGAACCGCTGGCGACTTCGTGATGGCCGGCCAGTGGTTTCCGAAGCTTAGCGTCTATGAGCCTGCCGGCAGAAGAGGACTCAAGGAAGAAGGCTGGAACCTGCATCAATACCACGGCAACTCCGAGTTCTACAGTGATTTTGGAATTTACAATGTATCGATTTCTGTCCCGCCCGAGTATAAGGTCGCCGCAACCGGGTTCCCGGTGAGAGACGCCAAGGTGGTGAAGGGGCGCAAGATCTATCAGTTCTATGCAGATGACGTCCACGACTTCGCCTGGGCGGCATCGCCTGATTTCGTGGTTGCCGAGAAGGCCTTCTCCGCGCCGCAGGTGCCCGGGGTGAAGATTAAGCTCTATCTGGACCCGCTGCATAAGCATCTCCAGGAGCGTTACTTTCAGGCGGCTGAGGCTGCACTGATGGCATTCAGCAAGTGGTACGGCCCTTATCCCTACTCTACCTTATCGATTGTTGTCCCGCCGGAGTCCGGCAACGGGGCCGGAGGCATGGAGTATCCGACCCTGATTACCGCCTTCGGCGCCACGGACACTTCACCGGGCACCTCCCTGGAGCGCACGATCATCCATGAGATCGGGCACCAATATTTCTACGGTCTGGTGGCCAGCAATGAATTCGAAGAAGCCTGGCTGGATGAGAGCTTCACCTCTTATGCCGAAGACCGGCTGATGGAACAGGAATACGGTGTGGTCTCAAGCCTCCCGCTGCAGTCCAGCCTGGTCTCCTCTTCACAGCCGCTTAAGCTGGAGACCTGGAAATACACCGGTGATGACGCCTACACGCGCAATGTATACATCCGGGGCAAGCTGGTGCTGAAGGATATCGAACGCATCGCCGGGACCAAGAATATGGACGCCATCCTCGCCGCCTATGCCCGCAAATACCGCTTCCAGCATCCGACCACCGCCGACTTCCAGAAGGTTGTGGAGAAAGTGACCAAGCAATCCTGGCAGACGTATTTTGAGCGGTATGTCTATAGCGGGGGGGCACCCGACTTCGCAGTTGACGATATCAGGCTCACCGTCAGACGGGACAACAGTGACGGCGGGGGGAGCCGCTATAGCGCTGTGGTTGATGTAAGCAATAAGGGCAGCCTGTACCCCGATGTTCCCGTGAAATTCACCTTCGCAGACGGGTACACGGTACAGCAATACTGGAATGGCGAGGGTAAGGCTACTTCCTTTGAGTTAGCGTATAAAGCGCCGCTGGTCTCCGCAGAGATCGATCCGGGGCATTCCATTCTGCTGGAGAGCAGGCATCTTAATAATTTCAGAATGGCGGAGCTTGAGCCGCGTACACTCTCCCGCTGGACGCTTAGTGCATCAACTCTGCTTGAAACCCTGCTCGGAACTCTTGTCTGGTGAGGTGAAGGAATGGTGAAAAGTTCAATTGCCCGCGGTTGGATCAGCATGAAAGAGCAATTCTATATATTGATTCTGCTATTTATCTACCGGCTGTTCTGGGGATATTTCCTGTACAAATTCATTAAAAGCGCGGTTGTCCCCGTCCTGCTCCGCTACCCGGATGCGAATGCCGGCGGCAGCGGAATAGGCAGGCTGCTGTATTATATCGAGGGGCAGACCGCGCTGCGCACCGACTCCGCCGTCCAGCACTGGCTGTGGATGCTGCTTGCGCTGACAGTGCTAAGGCTGCTGGTGACTCCCTTTATCCGTGCAGGGCTGCTGCACGAGCTTCACCAGGAGCGCGACGGAGCGCGGGGACTGTTCTTTTTTCCCGGAATGAGAAAATATGGGCTGCCGGTGCTGGTGTTCAGCCTCATCGAATGGGCGCTAACCCTCCTGCCGCTCTATTGGCTGCTTCCGCGTATGTACCGTCATCTGCTCAGCGGCGTTCTCGATGTCCAGCTTCTGCTGAAGCTGGTGCCTTATGTGCTGGGCTGGCTGCTCTATCTCTTCCTTGTCCGCAAGCTTCTGCTCTATATGCAATTCGGCTATACCGCCGGTACCGGCATGTTCTCCTCACTGCTGATCTGCCTGAAGATGCTGATGCCTTCGATCGGTATATCCATCGTTCTGGGGGCGGGAAGCCTGGCCGTAATTCTGCTCTGCAGCGCCTCTGCTCTGTTCTATCCCGGATTGCCGGCCCTTATGCTCCGCCAGGCAGCTCCGCTGCCCTCCACGCTGTTCGATATGTGGGGAATCGCTGCCCAATACCACCTCTGGTCCAGTAAATCATTTCCACAATAATAAGCTGCTGAAGCGGCATACTAAAGAGAGTCACAGCCCCTCTATCCGGGAGCGGGACTCTTTTTTGCTTGAACAGAGGACAAAAGCATTTGCAAAAGGGGAAATCCTCTGATACAATGATGGCTGTACCAGTAGTAACAAAGTTGTAATCTTTCAAGCAAAATATTCCGTAACTCTTGCAATTTAAGCAATACCGATAAGTCACTGTTCTGGTGCATAAAACGCCGAATTCCCTGCACCGGGAAGTGGGGGAACCATATTTTGGGTGAATTGATCTCGCTTTAAAGGGGTCATAGGGGAACCTTCTACCGAATCCTTAAGCTAACCTCGCAGGCCCTGGAAGGAGTACATCTTTTGATTAGTCAGAATTTCAAGAAAAAATGCACCGCAGCAGCGCTGGGTCTTGTGATGGTATTCACACTCGGAGCGGGCAGTGCCTTCGCAGATTCCAAAATGGATACTGTGATTTCAAAAACCATTGGAACGTCGTATAAAACCGGGGGCACAACCACCAGCGGCTTCGACTGTTCCGGATTTACCAAGTATGTGTTCAAGAATGTCGGGCTTACCTTGCCCCGTACCTCCAAAGCACAGTTCAAAGTTGGAACAAGTGTATCCAAGAGCAATCTGCGTTCCGGTGATCTCGTGTTCTTCAATACCCTGGGTAACGGAGTGTCCCATGTCGGTATTTATGTTGGAAACGGGAAGTTCGCACAGTCCTCGAGTTCACGTGGTGTAACCATCAGTTCGATGAGCCAGTCCTACTGGGCCAACCGCTACGTTGGCGCCAAACGAGTAATGAGCACAACAGCCTACCAAGCTGTCGCTTACGATTGAACCCTTGAAGCATACCCCGAATATTTCAGCCTCTAACAACTAAATGTAACTTATACGAGCCCGGGATGATTATTGCCGTAATCATTTCCGGGTTTTTCCTTTTCCTTATTCTACCTTTTACACCGAATTCGCAGCCTTGAAACAGCATTTTCTTGCAAAAATAAAGAAATTATCATATAAATTAACCCCTGCGCATAGATATGAGTCTTTCGAAAGGGCTATAACTCTAAAAAACAGCAAAAAAGATGCATTAATATGTTATAAGTGATTGCCAAGCGCCTTAGTCTTTGTTACAATTATCGCAGTGATCTTTTAGTAACATTTTTGTAATTATTGAATCGCTTTTAACAAAGGTTTTGTCATGTATTGAATGAACCGCTAATCCTAATCAACAGTCGTGCCGAGTTCCCTAATGAATTAGGGAAACGGGGGAACCACTTTGGGTGAATTGACCTCCTATTCTAAGAGGGGTCATAGGGGACCTTCAACCGAACCCTTAAGCTAACCTCGTAGGCATTGGAAGGGGTATTTACTTTTGAAGAAGAAGCTAGCAGCCGCAGTACTAAGCTTGTCCATTATCTTCACCATCGGAGCAGGAAGCGCTTTCGCGGATTCCAAAATGGATAAAGTGATCGACAAAGCCATCGGAACCAAATACGTGTCCGGCGGTACATCAACTAACGGGTTTGATTGCTCCGGATTTACAATGTATGTTTTTGATAAGATCGGCATTAACCTGCCCCATCAATCCGGCTCCCAATATCAGATGGGCACTGCCGTGTCCCGTGACGAGATGAGACCGGGCGACCTTGTATTCTTCAATACAAGCGGTAAGGGCATATCCCATGTTGGTATTTATGTTGGTGACGGCGAATTCGCCCATGCCTCTTCCTCACGTGGTGTAACCATCAGTTCGCTGAGTGACAGCTATTACGTCAACCGCTACGTTGGCGCCAAGCGAATCATGAGTACAGATGCCTACAAGACTGTAGCTTCGGATTCCCAAGACAACGATGATGTACAATAATCCTTTGTAACCTAACGCTCTCTTCCGAGATTTTTGCCGAAATCTTGGAGAAGGGCTTTTTTTGTCTATAAAATTACTTACCCCTCTCTATATTTGTAAAACACTGATTCTGCGCTTTCGGAAAATATATTTTGCCGTTTGTCAAGTTCCTGCATTTCCGTAAGGAAATTGCGTCGAAACTGGCTGTTTTTGTATATAATTAATAGAAGAAATGAATTTATGTCCCTTGGAAGGAGGCCTCCCCTAATGATTAGCTCCCCGCTAACCTTTTATGTGGTGCCTATGGAGCCGCAGCATGCCGCTGAGATCTGTGAGTGGAGCTACAAGCCTCCGTATAATATTTACGGCTGGATGTCCTGGGAGCAGATGCAGGCGCTGGGCGTGGAGTTCGGAGACCCGCAGCTGCGCAGCGAGCAATATGTGTCGGTTGTGAATGGAGAGGGGGATCTGTGCGGCTTCGCCCAGCTCTTTCCGATGGAGGGGGTAGTCCGGCTTGGAGTCGGAATGCAGCCCGATCTGTGCGGTCATGGAATGGGGCATCTGTTCATGAAGGCTATTGTGCAGGCAGCACGGTCGCGTTACCCGGAATGTGAGATCGACCTGGAGGTGCTGACCTGGAACCAGCGCGCCATCCGCGCCTACCAGAAATGCGGGTTCACTATAACGGATACCTATGAACGCCGCACTCCGACCGGCAATAAGCCTTTTTATTGCATGGTCTATGAGGAATAGCACCGGAGACAAGAGGGATTTGCAAAAAATGGATCATTTGTGTTCATTTTTTTGACACACATACTATGATAACGCTTCACCATCCGCTATAATGGAGACAGCAGCTCACATGGAGGGACGGATGCAGATGCAGAAATGGATCATGAGCGGTTTGTTTTTTGCCGCCTGTGCCTTTGCAGTAATCTTAATGTTTACCCTACCCGGTAAATCCGAGGTGGCGGAGCAGAACAAGCCGACCATGCCGGAGGTTGTGCTGGACGCTGCGGGCGCAGAAGCCACAGTGAAGGCCAATTGTATCTCCTGCCACGGAGACCAGCTTCAGGGCGGGGCGGGACCCAGCCTGCAGCAGGAAGGCGCTTCGCATGACGCAGCTCAGATCTACAGCATAGTCACCAAGGGCCGCGGACAGATGCCTCCCTTCAAAGACAGGCTGGCCCCTGAAGAGATTGCGAATGTAGCCCTATGGCTGGCCGAGAAGAAATAATCCGCAACCTGTACTCACACCTTGCTCCTCATTCTAAATGTATAATGCCCGTGACGAGGATAACGAACGATCCTTGCACGGGCATTTCTATTAATTAGATATTCCTGTTGTCTCCATAGGGGCCTTGTCCTCTAGCGGGTCTTCTCGAATGCCTCATTAAATTCATGCGCTTGGCGGAGATCAAGCTTCTCCACATCTGCAGCCAGCCGCAGAACAACCGTCTTGTAATCAATGGTGATATGCGGGTGATGGTCAAAGGCCTCCGAAATTGTCGCTACCTCATCCACAAAGGCAATTCCCTTCATATATTCACTGAACATATATTTGCGCACCAGCCTATCCCTCTCCAGCTTCCAGCCCTCAAGCTTGCCGATCTGCTCCTGCAGTTGTTCCTCAGTTAATTGCAATTCGTTTCCTCCCTTGCTAAGTTAACGGTTTCTTGAGCCTGCTCTTTCCTTCAAATAAAACATCCCTCAGCTTCTGAAAGTCCAAGGGATGTGCCAGGCCAAAGATTTTTGATTAAATGTATTCTGACATCCCAGCAATTAGTACTCCACTTCCAATTTTAACATGGCCGGATGCCCGGGACAAACCCGCTGCCGCATTTTTCCCCTGCTTTATACAAGAACGACTGAAGCCAGATCCTCATCGCCCAGCAGAATATTAATGCGGTGTGTTTCTTTATCGTACATCACAACTCCGCTGCCCACCTGAATGACCGGCTCGTTGCCCAGCGCGTAGAACAGGTCTTCCGCAAGCGCCTCCCAGACCTCCTGCCTCGATTCCTCCGGCAGATTCGTCCACTCTTCAGGCTCCATTTCAAAAAAAATGTACCCGTCTGCAATCCGTCCAACGGCTCCTGTCAGTTCAACCAGAATTTCACCGTAATCCCTGCCATGCTTAACTCCCACATCAATCACTCCGTTTTCTTCGCTGATGAATAATAACCTACCTTATCTATTATAGCCGAAAAAATCACTTCACAAAAAAGGGAATGATGTCGATAAAGAAGAATATACGTGATTTGGTTACGAACAGAGTGTTCTCCCGCGGTTCAAGGACGAATTACGCGGTTAGTCGATCACTTCTTAATTCTCATGGACGAGGTGCATAAATGGAAATCTCAACAATTCTAGGCCTGGTGTTTGGTCTGATCGCAGTAATCTGGGGGATGATACTCAAGCATGCTCCGCTTGCAAGCTTGAACAACCCCGCTGCCTATGTCATTATTTTTCTTGGCACGGCTGCCTCTATCTTCATGGCCTTTCCGATGTCGGAAGTCAAGAATTTCCCTAAGCTGTTGAAGATCCTGTTTACGAAGAAAAAGATGGTCGGTAAGCCCGAACTGATTACCATGTTCATGGAATGGGCTTCCATTACCCGCCGCGAAGGGCTGCTCGCTCTGGAGTCCAATGTCGATGAAATAGAAGATAACTTCCTCCGTAACGGCATGCGGATGATTATTGACGGCAATGATCAGGAGTTCGTCCGTGATGTATTAATGGAAGATATTCATGCCACTGAAGACAGACATAAAGCCGGAGCCTTGATCTTCTCCCAGGCCGGGATGTATGCCCCTACACTAGGGGTACTCGGGGCTGTTATCGGGCTGATCGCCGCCTTGGGGGATATGAGTAACATGGACGTCCTGGCCCACGCGATTGCCGGTGCCTTCATTGCAACCCTGCTCGGGATATTCACCGGTTATGTCATGTGGCACCCTATGGCGAACAAGCTGAAGCGGATATCCAAACGCGAGATTGAAGTCCGCCTGATGATGGTCGAGGGTCTGCTCTCCATTCAGTCTGGGGTGTCTACCATTGCCATTAACCAGAAGCTGTCTGTCTTCCTGACTCCGTCCGAGCGTGCCAAGCTTAGCGAGAAGGAGGGGGCTTCCAGTGAGCAAAAAGACTAGGCATGAGGAACATGAAGAGCATGCCGATGAATCCTGGCTGCTTCCCTATTCTGATCTGATGACCCTGCTTGTTGCTCTGTTCCTGGTTATGTACGCCATGAGCGCTACGGACGCCGTGAAGTTCCAGCAAATGGCTGAAGCCTTCAATTCAGCGCTCAGCGGCGGCGGCGGCGTCCTGGAGTACCGGTCGGATTCCCCAACCAGCTCCCAGCTGGACCAGGGCAAGCAGGATAAGATGAACAGTGTGATTGCCAAGAACACCGGCACCTCCGATCTGTCCAAGCTCCGTGCCAAGGAGCAGGAGGATCTGGAGAAGCTGAAGAAGCAGTTCGACCAGTACATCAAGAACAACGGGATGACTGACTTGCTTAGCACGAAGCTGAATCAGTCCCAGCTGATGATCACGATTAGTGACAATGCCCTGTTCGCTTCGGGACAGGCTATAGTGAAGGACGAATCCCGCCAGCTGGCCAAGTCGATCTCTAACATGCTGCAGCAATTTCCCGATTATGAAGTATTGGTGCAGGGGCATACCGATAATATTCCGATCTCCAACAGCACGTACTCCTCGAACTGGGATCTTAGCGTAGATCGCGCCCTGGAGTTCATGAAGATTCTGCTGCTCAATCCCAACCTGGACCCGACGAAGTTCAGCCCGACCGGCTCTGGCGAATACCACCCCATCGCTACCAATGCTACGGCTGCCGGGCGGGCCAAGAACCGCCGGGTAGAAGTATCCATCCTACGTAAATATAAGGACGCTGCTGCGGAGACAACGGATGTCTCTAATGTAACAGCTCCCTGAATAGTAATGAAATAAATAAGAGCTGCTTCGAACGGCCCTACCAGGGTCTATCGGAGCAGCTCTTATTATAGGTATGGGCATTATAATCTTATTGCAGCTGATAGTTCAGCATAGCCCCCAGCTCCTGCTTCTCTTCCTGGGACAGCTCCCGCCATTCTCCGGTCTTCAGTGCGCCAAGTCGGATATTCATTACCCGGATGCGCTGCAGCCGCCGGACTTCATAACCGAAGGCGCTGCACATGCGGCGAATTTGCCGGTTCTTGCCCTCAGTCAGCACGATACGGAATACCCGTTCACTAATACGCGTAATTTCACAGGGAAGTGTCTTGCTGCCCAGAATTTTCACGCCGGTGGACATACCGGTCAGAAAAGAAGGCGTGACGGGTCGATCTACAGTGACCACATATTCCTTCTCATGCCTGCCTTCTGAGCGTAATATTTTGTTAACAATGTCACCGTCATTGGTCAGCAGAATCAATCCCTCTGAATCCTTGTCGAGCCGCCCGATCGGGAAAATCCGCTCCTCATGCCCTATGAAATCAACAATATTGCCTTGAATATGCGCTTCTGTAGTAGAGGTAATGCCAACCGGCTTATGAAGCGCGATATACACAATCCTGCTGCCCGTCTGAAGCGGCTGGCCGTCAATCAGTACGGTATCCCCGGCCTCGGCTTGGCTGCCCAGCATAGCGGGCTCACCGTTGATGGTGACCCGCCCTCCCTCGACCAGCTTGTCTGCTTCACGGCGTGAACAATAGCCTGTCTCACTGATGAATTTATTGATTCTCATGTTCGTCTTCACTCCGTTCTATATTCATAACGGCCGGAGGTACTGGCTCCTTCGCTTCAGGCAGCTTGATAATTACCTGTGCCCCCCGGCCATACTCGCTTCTTATCTCCAGGCTGCCCTTATGGGCCTGAATAATCCGCTGGCTGACCATCAAGCCGAGACCGGTTCCGGACTCTTTGTTCGTAAAGAACGGCTCTCCCAGCTTGGGCAGCATGTCCTCAGGGACGCCTCCGCCCTCATCCGTGATCACAACAACCACAGAATCATCCTGCTCCTGCTGCTCCACGGTAATCGTTCCCCCGTCCGGCATCGCTTCGATCGCATTTTTGATTACATTGATAAATACCTGCTTCAGCTGATTCTCCTCACAGTGCACCATGGCGGGTACTCCCGAGAAATGTGTGGTGAATTCAATGCCGAACAGGTGGGCCTGACTGTCCAGCAGGGAGATGACATCGCCGACAATATGCCGCAGATCCCTTTGCTGGAAATGAACAGCCTGCGGCTTCGCCAGAATCAGGAACTCACTGACAATCATATTGATCCGGTCCAGCTCCGAGAGCATCAGATCAATATGCAGCGGAACGAGAACCTTCTTCTCCTGCTGAAGCTGCAGGAAGCCCCGCAGGGTGGTCAAGGGATTGCGGATCTCATGGGCAACGCCTGCGGCAAGCTGGCCGACTGTAGTCAGCTTCTCCGAGCGTCTGAGCAGCTCCTCGATGCGGTTGCGCTCGGTCATGTCACGGGATACATGGACAACCGACTGCGGCTGGCCCTCTTCATCCCGGATAACCGAGCTGCTGACGCTGACCTCTACCAGGGAGCCGTCACGCTTCAGCCTGACGGTCTCCACAGGCGGCAGAGATGCCCCATCCTTAAGCTGCTGCAATCGTATACTCTCCTGCTCCTGCACAGTGGCCGGAACCAGATAAGGCGGCTTGACCAGAGCATCCGCAGCGCCCCATCCATAGAGATCCTCGAACGCTCTGTTCGTACTGATGATCCGCCCCTCCATATCCACCGTGTGGATGGCATCCGAAGTGCCGTTAATGACCGACTCCAGATGCTCCTTAACCGCACGGTTCTCCTCCAGTGTCTGCCCCAGCCGGTTCGTGTGCTGCAGCAGATGTGAGGTCATCGCATTGATGCGCTGGGCCAGCTGTCCAAGCTCATCGCGGCTGGATACATTAAGCGGGGGCTCGAACTTGCCCTTGGCCACATCATTGACCTTAGCCAGTATATCCTGAATCGGGCGTGTAACAACACCGGCCAGGACATAACTCGCCAAGAGAAAGATAATAAGCAGCAGTACCGAGGTGGTGATATTATTGAACAGCTGCTCGCGGATGACTGAGGAGATCGCCTGGTAGTCCATGACTACACTGATCACATAATCTGCGGCTCCCGGCCGCTCAATCGGAATGAAGCTTTTGAGCACTCTTTTACCCAATGCCTTCGTATCCAGCGTTACCGGCTCGCCCTTGTTCAATGCTTCACGGATTGCCGCCTTGTCCTCTGCAATATTGCCGTAGGAATAGGTTCCGTACTGAATAGGGCGGTTCCGCAGCTTCGTGTTCTTGGGATCTGTACCATCAGGCAGCATGCTTGAGGCCCCGAAGGTCTTCGGATTGATTCCCGTAATCTCCAGAATTCCGGGATTTACAGCTTTGGATTCCTGGATGATCTCATCGGGACTCATAATTTTGACATAATCGCTTACCGCTGTGCTCCGGACGAATGGATCTATGATATAATTGCGTGCCCCGTCATAATAATAACCCCATTTATCAATATACTCCGGATTGGAGGTTGAATATTCAAACGGCCCGGACCAGAAATTCTCCAGGGATTGCCCCTGATCGACAGATACCCGCTGGCCTGCAAACAGCTCCAGAAAAGCTACATACCAAAAACCCATGCCTCTGGTCGAAAGTCCAATCTCTGCAGGATCTGAAGATTTGGCTACGATAATATCATCCGCAGTCTTCACCAGCAGCGAGATATTCGACACCCCCAGCTTGGTGGATAGCGCCTTCAATTGTTGATTGGTAATATTCCTGATATCCGGGTCCAGCTCATAGGAGGCCAGAATGGCGGTCAAGCGCAGGTTCTGGGCAATTTTATCCTGCACGTAATTCGAGCTGTAGCCGCTCTGCTCCACCGATACGGCAACCTGCTTCGCAGTGATCTTCATGTTGCTTACACTCTCATTCCGCAGATTATTCCGGGCAGCATAAAGATTGAGCGAAAGATTAAGCATCAAGATTAAGAGCACCGAGCCAAATATAATCGCTGATAATTTCGTTTTTATGGACAAGCGTATTGTTCACCTCTTATCCGCTGGTAAATCCTAGCGGGCATTCAACATAATCATACCTTTTGCCCTCCCATTTGAAAAGGCCTTTCCCCACAGCCGGGTGCTGGCAGATATTGAATTATCGGGGCAGTTTCACTACAATAGGTAAGAAACCATCCACAGGTTATGCACATATAAACATTTTGCCAAATCGCGATGTGCACAATTTTGTGTATAAGTCGGCCTTTATCCACAGAGTTGTCCACAATTTGTTAAGAACGAATATTTGTTCGTTGTACAATGGGCATAGAAGAAGGGAAGATGCATTTGAATACCAGGCTTGAAGAACTGCCGGCGGAGGAGCGGGCCATTCATGAACATTGGATGACAGAAGCGATAGGAGAAGCCCGCAAGGCCGAGGCCTTGGGCGAAGTGCCGATTGGTGCCGTGGTCGTCCACGAAGGCCAAATTATAGGCCGCGGATATAATCTGCGTGAGACGACGCTTGACTCCACTGCCCATGCGGAGATGGTAGCGATCCGGGAAGCCAGTACAGCCCTGGGCTCCTGGCGTTTGCTCGATTGCCAGCTCTATGTTACCTTGGAGCCTTGTCCTATGTGTGCAGGAGCGATGGTGCAGTCCAGGGTGCCGCTCACCGTGTATGGCACTCCAGATCCCAAAGCTGGCTGTGCAGGGACCTTGATGAACCTGCTGGAGGAATCTCGCTTTAATCACCGTACAGAGGTCATCCAGGGCGTGCTGCAGGAGGAATGCGCGGAGCTTCTGACCTCCTTCTTCCGCAAGCTGCGGAAGCGGCCTGCGAAGCTCTAGAACGCCCATTAACACTTATATTATGCTCATAAGGAGAATGCCAGATGTCGTACAAGCTGTATAACAATGCACAGGGGATCTATCTCTCGCTGCTGGAGCTTACGGATGCCGAAGGGCTGCTTAGCCTCCGTCTGCGTAACCGAACCGCACACCAGCAATTTGAGCCCCTGCGCAGTGAAGACTACTTCACCCTGGAGAGCCAGCGGCAGCTGATTAACCAGCGTATCCTGGATGCGCAGCAGGACAGCGCGTATATGTTCGGGATTTATCTGCTCAGCGGTGAGCTGATCGGCCAGATTACGATCTCCAATGTAGTGCGGGGAGTCGGACAATTCTGCGATATCGGCTATATGATCGATCATGAGCAGCAGGGGCAAGGCTATACCAGTGCCGCCGTACACCTGATCCTCGGGTATGCCTTCCGCTCTCTGGGGCTTCACCGGGTACAGGCTGCCATTCTGCCCCATAATACCGGTTCACGCAGAGTGCTGGAAAAGAACGGCTTCCAGGCCGAAGGACTCGCGCGCCGTTTCATCCGGATCAACGGCGAATGGCAGGATCACTGCACCTACGCCATTCTGGCTGAGGAGTTCCTGCCAGAGGGACAGGAATCCCCTTAACCTTCATATATCCACACAAAAACCCGTATGAGCGAAATTTGCTCATACGGGTTTTTGGCGTGCGGAACTATGGTATTAATAAGTACCCGTACCTGTGCTTCCGAACTGTTGCTGCAGCTCTTCCAGAGTAATGACATCATCGCCTTGCGGAATGCCAATCTTGAAGGTCTGCTTCTCATTGATCTTGCTGTACTGGTTGCTTGCATTCATGGATAAGGTAACGTTCTCACCCTTGTCAGGATCATTAACCTTGATGTCCATCAGCATATCCTGGTATACCGGATAGTCATCTTTATTAACCGCTGTATTCAGGTGGAACTGGTTAATGGTAAGATACTTATTCAGATCGGCCAGGCTCTTATCAAACTCGGCACGTGCTTCGCTGGATTGCAGCTCTTCCTTGGCTTTGGCCAGGTCAGCAGAGTCAACCTGCAGCAGATCTTTATATTCATCCTTACTCAGAATATCCATGATCTTAGGCAATGCGTTGTTCACGAGGATCGTAAGCGCCTCTTTGACATTATCATTGGTTACCTTGAATTGAACCACCTGCTTGGCATCCACGCCTTCAGGCAGGCCGGCATCCTTAGGTTTGATATTGTTGAAGTATTTCGCTTCATCATACTCACCCAGCAGCGTATTCATCACTTCATTCGACAGCTTCTGCACTTTCTGTGCATCCATCTGTGCAGGATTGAATTCAGTTCCCTGCTCTTCGGCCAGCTTCTTCAGATCCACCTCTACGAATTTATTGACAATCGTCTCAGGAATCGGCAGGAACGGAATCGAAGGCACTTTGACGTACAGCTTCTGTCCGGACATAACCATCGGAACCGTGAAGGACATAGCCATATCCCCCTTCAGATTCAGAACCGTTGTAAGCTCTGTCTGCATCGGCTCAGCCTGATAGACTCCATCAATCGTAAGCTCTGCATTCTTAAGCATGCTTAGAATCTGACCCGTCGAAGCGTCAGCCTCATTAGTACCGGTGTCTATCGTCAGATCGTTAATGACCACCTTACTCTTCATTTCGTAAGATGTCATAGCTGTAGCTTTGGCTGCAGCTGAAGTCAGAGCCTCCTTCGGCTCCTCTTTCTTTGCACATCCCGGCAGAATTACTGCAGCAGTTAACAGTAACGCGGCAGCGGATAACCCCCACTTTTTGTTCATTATTTTTCTCCTCTCCCATGTAAAAAACTTTTTCCCCTCCCTAATGATAAACCATTTGGCAATTATGAGAAACATTTCTCAGTAATTTCGTTCCATTAGCCTATCAGCCCTGAGGATTATTGTGGTCCACATGGTTGGCCTGCTTCACCTTTTTAGACCCGGACAATGGCTCAGGACCCGATGAATGATGCTCCTTGCGGGGCTCCTGATTGTCCTGCTGTACGCCGGGTACAGGCATGCTCTTGGGTTTGCTCACTTCGATTACCTCCTATGGATTAGTTAAGCCCTGAAGGGCCTGTGCGCACTCATGAATCTGTCTCGTATACTGCTGTGCCAACAGCTGAACAGCATCTAACTGCTCATCCGCGTGTACCCCGGCCTGTTCGGCGTCAAGCAAATCTACAGCAACCTCGCGGCTATCCACATAGGTGCAGCGGAAATCCAGAGAATACCCCTGCCGTCCCGCTGCATTGAAATGGATGAGCAGACTGTTCTGGTTCGCCGCATCCCCCTGCACACTGAAGCTGTCCCCACTCTCCATCAGTTCCGGCAGCCTCTCCTGCCAGGCAGACACCAGACTCTGCTGATCTACTTGCAATTGTCGGTCCATCTTTATTATCAGCCTCCTTCTCTAATACATTGCGGAGAAAGACGGCTTTTTATTCCCGTTGGAACCGCTTCTGTGAAAAAGAGGCCTTGGCAAACAAAAAAACCGTCCTCCTGAGAGAACGGCTTCTATCTGCACTTATTTAGATGTAAAGGAATGGCGGAGAGGATGGGATTCGAACCCATGTGGGCTTGCACCCTAACGGTTTTCAAGACCGCCCCGTTATGACCGCTTCGGTACCTCTCCAATGCACTGAAATTTCACATGCAATAGGAATTATACCACGCCCCGCAAATAATATGCAACTATTATTATTGAGTTGTTTTTGCAGAAATGGATTTCACATTACGCATATACGGCTGCAGGCATTCCGGAATCAGCACACTTCCGTCCTCCTGCTGGTAATTCTCCAGAATAGCTGCTACTGTACGCCCTACAGCCAGGGCGGAGCCATTCAGCGTATGCACGAATTCAGGCTTCGCCTTCGGCTCCTTGCGGTAACGGATGTTGGCCCGGCGTGCCTGGAAGTCCTCGGTGTTGGAGCATGAGGAGATCTCGCGGTACATACCGCTCTCAGGCAGCCACACCTCAAGGTCATACGTCTTGGCAGAGGTGAAGCCCATATCTGCCGTACAGAGCAGCAGGACGCGGTAGGGCAGTCCCAGAAGCTGCAGGACGCGCTCAGCATCGGCTGTCATCTTCTCCAGCTCCTCATAGGAGCTCTCCGGGCTGGCCAGCTTCACCAGCTCCACCTTGTTGAACTGATGCTGACGGATCAGACCACGGGTATCGCGTCCGGCAGAACCGGCTTCCGAGCGGAAGCAAGAGCTATAAGCCACATGATACTTCGGCAGATCGCCAGCCGTCATAATCTCTTCACGGTAATAGTTCGTCACAGGCACTTCCGCCGTAGGAATCAGATAATACTCTGTATCCCGCAGCTTGAACAGATCCTCTTCGAATTTGGGCAGCTGTCCCGTTCCATAGAGGCTGTCCTTATTAACAATATAAGGCGGCAGCATCTCTTCATAGTTATGTTCCCCGCTGTGCAGGTCCATCATGAAATTGATCAGGGCACGTTCCAGTCTGGCACCCAGTCCTTTATAGAAGACAAACCGGGAACCCGTAACCTTCGCCGCTGCCTCAAAATCAATGATATCCAGCTGCTGCGCCAGCTCCCAGTGGGATTTCGGAGTGAAGCCAAGCTCTGTAGGCTCTGACCAGCGGCGCACTTCGACATTGTCCGCCTCGGAGGTACCTACCGGTACCGATTCATGCGGAATATTCGGGATGCTCATCGTCAGCTCGTCAATTTTGGCCTCAAGCTCGCGCACTTCATCATCCAGTTCTTTGATCCGGTCCGACACCGTACGCATTTCTGCGATCAGATCATCAGCCGGTTCCCCGTTCTTCTTCTTCTTGGCTACGTCTCCGGACACAGTGTTCCGGCGGTTCTTGAGCCCTTCCGTTTCCTGAAGCAGCTCACGGCGGCGCTGATCCAGCGCCGGGAAGCCGGCAATCAAATCCAGCGACTTTCCTCTTTTATTCAGTGCCTCTTCTACTCTTGCATAATCGCTGCGCAATACTTTAACATCTAACACAAAGTTTCCCTCCTGAAAACAGCCCAAACTCTTTCAAAATGCTGTTTTGTTTGCAGCTTTGAAAGAGTCAAAGTGTCCTTATATGCGGTTCTATAGATTGGCTGCAATACGGTCCTCTACCATGTCGGCAAAATATTGATGCAGCCTGTAATCATCAGTCAATTCCGGGTGAAAAGAGCAGGCCAGCAAATTGCCCTGGCGAGCGGTTACAATCTCATCCTTATAGAGGGTAAGCACCTCGACATCAGGCCCCACCTCGTCAATAAGCGGAGCGCGGATAAATACCGCCCGCACAGGCTCAGCAATCCCCTTAACCTCGAGATCACATTCAAAGCTTTCCCGCTGGCGGCCAAAGGCATTCCTGGCCACGGTAATATCCATCAGCTCCAGATGACCGGCCTCGTCTCCGGCAATCCGCTTCGCCAGCACGATCATCCCGGCGCATGTGCCGAAAATAGGCTTCCCTTGACCCGCGAACTCACGAACAGCCTCAATAAAGCCATATTTGCGCATCAATTTGCCAATCGTTGTACTCTCACCGCCGGGAATGATCAGACCATCTACCCCGTCTAACTCCTCTACACGCTTAATAGGGAGGCCCTGCGCGCCGGTCTTCTCAATACTGACAATATGCTCTGTAACAGCGCCTTGAAGCGCTAACACTCCAATTCTCATCCGGAAGCCTTCTCTCTATTATCGGCCGCGTTCCGACATGCGTTCAGCCGGGGACAACGTGGCGATATCAATCCCCTTCATCGGAGCGCCCAGATTCTTGGATACTTCAGCAATCAGCTTGTAGTCCGTGAAGTGGGTTGTCGCTTCGACGATGGCACGGGCGAACTTCTCAGGATTGTCCGATTTGAAAATCCCTGAGCCGACAAACACCCCATCAGCACCCAGATGCATCATGAGCGCGGCATCGGCAGGCGTAGCTACACCACCGGCAGCGAAATTAACGACAGGCAGCTTGCCCAGCTCGTGAACCTCCAGCAGCAGCTCATACGGAACACCCAGCGTCTTAGCTTCATGATATAGCTCATCAAGCGAGAGGCCGGTCACCTTGCGGATCTGGCTGTTGATATGGCGCATATGGCGGACAGCCTCCACGATGTTGCCGGTTCCCGGCTCACCCTTGGTGCGGATCATGGAGGCCCCTTCGCTAATCCGGCGCAGCGCTTCCCCAAGATCCTTGGCTCCGCATACAAAAGGAACCGTGAATTCGCGTTTGTTGATATGGAACACTTCATCGGCAGGAGTTAGCACTTCACTCTCATCGAGATAGTCTACACCCAGAGATTCTAGAACCTTGGCTTCCACATAGTGACCGATCCGCGCTTTAGCCATTACAGGGATACTCACTACCTTAATAACCTCTTCTACAATAGTAGGATCGGCCATACGTGCGACACCACCCGCAGCGCGGATATCAGAAGGTACACGCTCCAGGGCCATTACGGCTACTGCGCCTGCGGCCTCGGCAATTTTCGCCTGCTCTGCATTCATGACGTCCATAATGACGCCGCCCTTTTGCATTTCTGCCATGCCTCTTTTGACTCGCGATGTTCCTGTTTCCATATCTACGCCTCCCGTTAGATCTAACCTAATCTAACATGTTATTTTACCGCAAGGCTGTAATATATACAACCTATTTACTGGGATTTTGTCGTGAAGCTAGTACCTGTGCACCTGTTAAGGTTAGAACAGATTTTTAATTCCTTTGAACAGATCACCGAAAAAATCACCTATGGCTCTCAGCAGCAGCTTGAACCAGCCCGCCTTCTCCGCTTCCTCGGCAGTAATCAGGTTCACCGTCTTCTCTTGCGTCTGATTCATTCCTTCAATCTTATAGGAGTACGTGACCTTACCTACCTTACTGGCTCCGGCAATCGGTGCGACCAGCGTAGCCGGATCATTCGTGACCACAGTGGTCTTGATCTGAGGCGATACAGTACCCTTAGGGACCATGAACGTTACACCAGCATCCGTTACTACGGATACCTCTTTATTCTTGCCCTTCAGCACAGGCACAGTCTCAGTGCCGGCAATCACAGCCTTGGGCGCAACTACCTGCTTAATCTCGAAATTATTGAAGCCAAAATCCAGCACCTTCTTCGTTTCGGTGAAACGGTGGGCCTCAGAGTCCGCTCCCATAACTACGCTGATTAGACGCATGCCGTCACGCACCGCAGTACCCGTGAAGCAATTACCGGCGTTAGTGGTATGTCCTGTCTTCAGTCCGTCCAGGCCCGGATAAGCGTATGCCTTGAAATTGGGGATATTCTTGTTGGCTTCCAGCATCCAGTTGTAGTTAATCATCGGCTTCGAATCACGCTCGCGGAATTTATACGATTGAATTGTCGTAAAATCTGTAAACTCCGGATGATCGGTGACAATATATTTGGCCAGAATCGCTGCATCCATCGCAGACATTACCGTCTCACGGTCCTCTTCAGGCCGGTATTTAGCAGGCATGTCCTTCCGGTCCAGACCGGTGGAATTAATGAAATAAGCCTTCTTCATGCCCATCTTCTGTGCGGTCTCATTCATCTGGGTCACAAACTGCTGCTCCGAGCCAGCTACCAGTTCAGCCAAAGCAACTGTAGCATCATTGGCAGAGCCTACCGCCATCGCTATGTAGAGTTCTTTAACCGTATGTTCATCGCCCGCTGCCAGAAAAATCCGAGACCCGATCTGCTTGGACGCATTCTCCTGTATAATGACCTTTTGATCCCAGGAAATCTTGCCGCTATTCACCGCTTCAGTTACAAGGTATTCTGTCATCATCTTCGTCATACTCGCCGGAGGCATAGGCTGATCCGCATTAAGCGAGAGCAGAACCTCACCCGTTGTAGGCTCAATCAATACTGCCGATTTCAGCTTCAGTCCGAGAGATTCCACGCTTGGAATCTTGGCTACTGCCGTCTTGGCAGGGGTAGCTGCCGCCTTGGTTCCAGCCTCGGTTGTAGCCGGTTTATTTACTGCCTCTGCCATCGCAGAAGCCGCAGGAAATGCCAACATATTTAAAAGCAGACCTACTGTCGCTGTCTTAATCACAATTTGCTTACTGCTAAGTTTTCGCTTGGCCTTCAATGATTAACTCTCCTTTAATCCTCAAATCAGTGCTTGTTCTATTCTAACACAGGGGTATCTGCAAAAAAAGACAGACAGGACGAATTCGTCCCGTCTGTCGGCAAAATAAGTGATTCTCTCCGGTTTATAGAGAATAGTTCGGGGCTTCCTTGGTGATCTGGACATCATGGGGATGACTCTCACGCAGGCCTGCCCCAGTGATACGGATGAACGAGGTATCATTGCGAAGCTCTTCTAACGTCTTCGTTCCGCAATAGCCCATACCGGAGCGCAGTCCGCCGATCAATTGGTGAACCGTGTCAGACAATGGCCCTTTAAAAGCGACTCTGCCCTCAATGCCTTCCGGTACCAGCTTCTTATCATCATCCTGGAAATAACGGTCTTTACTGCCCTGCTTCATGGCGCTCATGCTGCCCATGCCGCGGTATACCTTGTACTTACGTCCCTGGTAGATTTCCGACTCTCCCGGGCTCTCTTCCGTACCGGCGAACAGGCTTCCCATCATGACTGCAGCAGCACCGGCAGCGATGGCCTTGGTAATCTCTCCGGAGTACTTAATGCCTCCGTCTGCAATCACCGGAATGCCGTATTCACGGGCTACTGTCGCACAATCGTAGATCGCGGTAACCTGCGGAACGCCTATACCGGCAATTACGCGGGTAGTACAGATAGAGCCTGGACCAATACCCACCTTGATTACAGAGGCTCCTGCTTCAATCAATTCCCGGGTAGCTTCGCCTGTAGCCACATTACCGGCTACGATGGTTAGGTCAGGATAAGTCTCGCGCAGCTTACGCACTGCATCGATAATATTGATGTGATGGCCATGTGCGGAATCCACGGTAATCAGGTCCACACCGGCTTTTACCAGTGCTTCAGTCCGTTCCAGCGTGTCCTTGGAGATCCCGATTGCCGCTCCAACCAGCAGACGTCCGTGAGCATCCTTGGCACCGTTGGGGAACTGGATAGCTTTCTCTATATCTTTAATAGTAATGAGACCTTTGAGAATATTATGCTCGTCTACCAGCGGCAGCTTCTCAATCTTGTGGCGCTGCAGAATGCCTTTCGCTTCCTGAAGAGTGGTTCCTACAGCAGCTGTAACGAGATTCTCATGAGTCATCACTTCTTTGATCTGAATATTGAAATCATGGATGAAACGCAAGTCGCGGTTCGTCAGAATACCGACAAGCTTGCCCTCTTCATCTACGATAGGCACACCCGAAATGCGGTATTTGCCCATCAGAACTTCAGCATCGGATACCCAGTGGTCCGGCGTAAGTGAGAATGGATTGGTAATAACCCCGCTCTCTGAGCGCTTCACACGGTCCACCTCTTCTGCCTGCTGCTCCACGGACATATTCTTATGAATGATGCCGATCCCGCCCTCACGGGCGATAGCAATCGCCATAGCGGCTTCTGTGACTGTGTCCATACCTGCACTCATCAAAGGGATATTCAGCTTCACATTCTTGCTGAGTACAGTGGTTAAGTCCACTTCCTTAGGCAATACCTCGGATTTACGCGGAACCAGCAGCACATCATCAAAAGTGAATCCCTCTTTACCAAACTTATCTTCCCACACCTGGGTCATTCCTCCTCTAAATTCTTTTCTCTACCCGCCCGCCAACTTATGAATAAAGAAACTCCTGCGTCAAGTCCATACCCGATAGACAGCAGTAGAGGCCTGGGAGTTATACATAATTGTGTCTTCTGTTAAGGTTTGAGAGGCTTGTCCAAAAATATATTATTGTCCATCTTAGCAAAGGGCATTTGGCCTGTCAAGAATATTACACCGCTCTGTGAAGGGATTAGGCAATCCGCCCTCCGGTAAGCGAATTCTTGGACTAAAGTCCGTCTCCAGTGGACAATAGAACAAATTTCGGCTGCACCACCGGATATACAAAAAGACCACTGTTGATTTCTCAACAGTGGTCTTGTGTGCTTGGCAACGTCCTACTCTCCCAGGACCCTTCGGTCCAAGTACCATCGGCGCTGGAGGGCTTAACGGTCGTGTTCGGGATGGGTACGTGTGGAACCCCTCCGCTATCGCCACCAAACGGGCATTTACAGCGTAAATGCTTCAGGAATTTGATTCCTGAAAACTGAATCCGAAACGAATCTGCGTCTGCCCTTCTTACGGAGCCCCCGGAAAGTACTCGGAATCCGCTTCGTCAGCTTCATCTTCACTTTTTGGGGTAGTCTTTGGATAAGCCCTCGACCGATTAGTATTGGTCAGCTCCATGCATTGCTGCACTTCCACCTCCAACCTATCTACCTCGTCGTCTTCAAGGGGTCTTACATACTGGGAAATCTCATCTTGAGGGGGGCTTCACGCTTAGATGCTTTCAGCGCTTATCCCGTCCGTACGTAGCTACTCAGCCATGCTCCTGGCGGAACAACTGATGCACCAGCGGTACGTCCATCCCGGTCCTCTCGTACTAAGGACAGCTCCTCTCAAATTTCCTGCGCCCACGACAGATAGGGACCGAACTGTCTCACGACGTTCTGAACCCAGCTCGCGTACCGCTTTAATGGGCGAACAGCCCAACCCTTGGGACCTACTTCAGCCCCAGGATGCGATGAGCCGACATCGAGGTGCCAAACCTCCCCGTCGATGTGGACTCTTGGGGGAGATAAGCCTGTTATCCCCAGGGTAGCTTTTATCCGTTGAGCGATGGCCCTTCCATGCGGTACCACCGGATCACTAAGTCCGACTTTCGTCCCTGCTCGACTTGTAGGTCTCGCAGTCAAGCTCCCTTATGCCTTTGCACTCTGCGAATGATTTCCAACCATTCTGAGGGAACCTTTGAACGCCTCCGTTACTCTTTAGGAGGCGACCGCCCCAGTCAAACTGCCCGCCTGACACGGTCCCCGTACCCGCTAAGGGCACTAGGTTAGAACCTAGATACGATCAGGGTGGTATCCCAACGGCGCCTCCGCAGAAGCTTGCGCTCCTGCCTCCACGGCTCCCACCTATCCTGTACAGATCGTACCCAAATTCAATATCAAGCTGCAGTAAAGCTCCATGGGGTCTTTCCGTCTTGTCGCGGGTAACCTGCATCTTCACAGGTATTAAAATTTCACCGGATCTCTCGTTGAGACAGCGCCCAAGTCGTTACGCCATTCGTGCGGGTCAGAATTTACCTGACAAGGAATTTCGCTACCTTAGGACCGTTATAGTTACGGCCGCCGTTTACTGGGGCTTCGGTTCACAGCTTCGGATTGCTCCTAACCGCTCCCCTTAACCTTCCAGCACCGGGCAGGCGTCAGCCCGTATACTTCGCCTTACGGCTTCGCACAGACCTGTGTTTTTGCTAAACAGTCGCTTGGGCCTTTTCACTGCGGCCCCCTCGGGCTATTCACCCTACCGAGGCACCCCTTCTCCCGAAGTTACGGGGTCATTTTGCCGAGTTCCTTAACGAGAGTTCTTCCGCGCGCCTTAGAATTCTCTTCTCGCCTACCTGTGTCGGTTTGCGGTACGGGCACCTTCTCCTGACTAGAGGCTTTTCTTGGCAGTGTGAGATCATGACCTTCGCTACTATAATTTTCGCTCCCCATCACAGCCCAGCCTTACGATGTGCGGATTTGCCTACACACCAGCCTCACTGCTTAGACGGACATCCATCAGTCCGCGTCACTACCCTCCTGCGTCACCCCATCGCTCATAGCGGATTACGGTGGTACAGTAATTTCAAACTGTTGTCCTTCGACTACGCCTGTCGGCCTCGCCTTAGGTCCCGACTTACCCTGAGCGGACGAGCCTTCCTCAGGAAACCTTGGGCTTTCGGCGGATCAGATTCTCACTGATCTTTTCGTTACTCATACCGGCATTCTCACTTGTATACTCTCCAGCGCTCCTTACGGTACACCTTCAACGTATATACAACGCTCCCCTACCCCAGATACAAAGTATCTAGCCATAGCTTCGGTGGTGTGTTTAGCCCCGTTACATTTTCGGCGCAGAGTCACTCGACCAGTGAGCTATTACGCACTCTTTCAATGGTGGCTGCTTCTAAGCCAACATCCTGGTTGTCTGTGCAACTCCACATCCTTTCCCACTTAACACACACTTGGGGACCTTAGCTGATGGTCTGGGCTGTTTCCCTTTTGACAATGGATCTTAGCACTCACTGTCTGACTCCCGGCAAGAAGTAAATGGCATTCGGAGTTTGACTGAGCTTGGTAACCCTTGCGGGCCCCGCACCCAATCAGTGCTCTACCTCCACCACTCCATTCACCGAGGCTAGCCCTAAAGCTATTTCGGGGAGAACCAGCTATCTCCGAGTTCGATTGGAATTTCTCCGCTACCCCCACCTCATCCCCGCATTTTTCAACATGCGTGGGTTCGGGCCTCCAGTGCGTGTTACCGCACCTTCACCCTGGACAGGGGTAGATCACACGGTTTCGGGTCTACGTCCACATACTTAGTCGCCCTATTCAGACTCGCTTTCGCTGCGGCTCCGGCTTCTCACCTTAACCTTGCATGTTAAACGTAACTCGCCGGTTCATTCTACAAAAGGCACGCCATCACCCATAAAAAGGGCTCTGACTTTTTGTAAGCACACGGTTTCAGGTTCTATTTCACTCCCCTTCCGGGGTGCTTTTCACCTTTCCCTCACGGTACTGTTTCACTATCGGTCGCCAGGTAGTATTTAGCCTTAGCAGATGGTCCTGCTGGATTCATACGGGGTTTCACGTGCCCCGCACTACTCGGGATCCGTCTCGGAGAGAACACAGTTTAGGCTACAGGGCTTTTACCTCTATCGCGGGCCTTTCCAGACCTCTTCACCTACCATATTCCTTTGTAACTCCATGTGAGACGTCCCACAACCCCAAGAGGCAAGCCCCTTGGTTTAGGCTGTTCCGCGTTCGCTCGCCGCTACTGACGGAATCACTATTGTTTTCTCTTCCTCAGGGTACTTAGATGTTTCAGTTCCCCTGGTCTGCCTCTACATTTCCTATGTATTCAGAAATGAGTAACTGCGAATTACCACAGCTGGGTTTCCCCATTCGGACACCCCCGGATCAAAGCTTGCTTACAGCTCCCCGAGGCAGTTTCGTTGTTCGCCACGTCCTTCGTCGGCTCCTGGCGCCTAGGCATCCTCCGTGTGCTCTTAGTAGCTTAACCTCGATTTTTCCTTTAGGAAAATATCGGACAATGAATTTCTTCAACGCCTGTATTTCCATCCAGATCATCGTTGCATCGCCATTAATTCAAAACTTGTTTACACAAGTTCAGCTTAAAGGAATGTTCTAAAACGCAAATTCGTTTCGGTATCCAGTTTTCAAGGATCAAGGTAAAGATGAGAGCTTAAACTCTCAAAACTGACCAACGAGTGAGTAACTAGCCGACCGGCTAGATTTAAGATTTGAATGTTTCCGTTGCAGGAAACGATTCTCCATAGAAAGGAGGTGATCCAGCCGCACCTTCCGATACGGCTACCTTGTTACGACTTCACCCCAATCATCTACCCCACCTTCGGCGGCTGGCTCCCTTGCGGGTTACCCCACCGACTTCGGGTGTTGTAAACTCTCGTGGTGTGACGGGCGGTGTGTACAAGACCCGGGAACGTATTCACCGCGGCATGCTGATCCGCGATTACTAGCAATTCCGACTTCATGCAGGCGAGTTGCAGCCTGCAATCCGAACTGAGACCGGCTTTGCTGGGATTGGCTCCACCTCGCGGCTTCGCTTCCCGTTGTACCGGCCATTGTAGTACGTGTGTAGCCCAGGTCATAAGGGGCATGATGATTTGACGTCATCCCCACCTTCCTCCGGTTTGTCACCGGCAGTCACTCTAGAGTGCCCAGCTCAACCTGCTGGCAACTAAAGTCAAGGGTTGCGCTCGTTGCGGGACTTAACCCAACATCTCACGACACGAGCTGACGACAACCATGCACCACCTGTCTCAACTTTCCCCGAAGGGCACCTGATGCATCTCTGCTTCGTTAGTTGGATGTCAAGACCTGGTAAGGTTCTTCGCGTTGCTTCGAATTAAACCACATACTCCACTGCTTGTGCGGGTCCCCGTCAATTCCTTTGAGTTTCAGTCTTGCGACCGTACTCCCCAGGCGGAGTGCTTACTGTGTTAACTTCGGCACCAAGGGTATCGAAACCCCTAACACCTAGCACTCATCGTTTACGGCGTGGACTACCAGGGTATCTAATCCTGTTTGCTCCCCACGCTTTCGCGCCTCAGCGTCAGTTACAGCCCAGAAAGTCGCCTTCGCCACTGGTGTTCCTCCACATATCTACGCATTTCACCGCTACACGTGGAATTCCACTTTCCTCTTCTGTACTCAAGTCACCCAGTTTCCAGTGCGACCTCAGGTTGAGCCCAAGGTTTAAACACCAGACTTAAATAACCGCCTGCGCGCGCTTTACGCCCAATAATTCCGGACAACGCTTGCCCCCTACGTATTACCGCGGCTGCTGGCACGTAGTTAGCCGGGGCTTTCTTCTCAGGTACCGTCACTCCGGCAGCAGTTACTCTACCGGACGTTCTTCCCTGGCAACAGAGCTTTACGATCCGAAAACCTTCATCACTCACGCGGCATTGCTCCGTCAGGCTTGCGCCCATTGCGGAAGATTCCCTACTGCTGCCTCCCGTAGGAGTCTGGGCCGTGTCTCAGTCCCAGTGTGGCCGTTCACCCTCTCAGGTCGGCTACGCATCGTCGCCTTGGTGGGCCGTTACCCCACCAACTAGCTAATGCGCCGCAGGCCCATCCCCAAGCAGCAGATTGCTCCGCCTTTCATTCTTCTCTCAGGAGAAAAAAGAAATTATCCGGTATTAGCTACCGTTTCCGGTAGTTATCCCAGGCTTGAGGGCAGGTTGCCTACGTGTTACTCACCCGTCCGCCGCTAAGTCTGAAAGGAAGCAAGCTTCCTCTCAAACTCCGCTCGACTTGCATGTATTAGGCATGCCGCCAGCGTTCGTCCTGAGCCAGGATCAAACTCTCCAAATTGGTATTTAGAAAGAGCGATTGCTCATTTTGAAACATCTGACGAGAATTTACATTCTCATTTTTGGATCTCGCCAAAGCGATCTCCGATACTCACTCGTTGTTCAGTTTTCAAAGATCAAGCTCGTTGTTAGCGACGATGTTGTCGTCACCAGCAACTCTTATAATATATCACATCCAGCCGATCAATGCAAGCTCTTTTTTAACTTCTTGTTCGAGCCAGGCGTTGATGTTTCGCGGCCAGAAATAGAATATATCATGGATAGAGATTCATTGCAAGTATTATTTCTAAATCATTTAACCAGAGTATTCAATCCCCGATGCCAAGAGAACTGCCTGAGCAGCTCCCTTGGTTATCCGGGTCTGGAATCAGAGAAATCCTCAGTCTTTATTACGCATATGAGGGAACAGCAGCACGTCACGGATAGATGCTGAGTTGGTCAGCAGCATGATCAGACGGTCTACACCGATACCCAGTCCGCCTGTTGGCGGCATGCCGTACTCCAGAGCACGGATGAAATCATCATCCATCTCATGGGCTTCATCATTGCCCTGCTCTTTCTCGTGAATCTGTGCTTCGAAGCGCTGACGCTGGTCAATCGGATCATTCAGCTCGCTGAACGCATTGGCATGCTCGCGGGCCACAATGAACAGCTCGAACCGGTCGGTGAAGCGCGGGTCCTCTTCATTCTTTTTGGCAAGCGGTGAGATCTCTACAGGATGTCCCATTACGAATGTCGGCTGAATCAGCGTCTCTTCCACAAACTGCTCGAAGAACGCATTCAGGATATGTCCAAAGGTCATATGCTTCTCTACCGGTACCCGGTGTTCCTTAGCCAGAGCCTGTGCTTCTTCATCCGTCATCTGAACACCGAAGTCTACTCCGGTTACTTCCTTAACGGCATCCACCATAGTAACGCGGCGCCAGCCTGGAGACAGATCCACTTCCTGTCCTTGATAATTAATTATCTGGGAGCCCAGCACCTCGCTGGCAATATGAGCGATCAGGCTCTCTGTCAGATGCATAATGTCCTTGTAATCCGCATACGCTTCATACAGCTCGATCATTGTGAATTCCGGATTATGGCGTGTTGAAATACCCTCATTACGGTATACACGGCCAATCTCATAGACTTTCTCCAGACCGCCGACGATTAGACGCTTCAGGTGCAATTCGATGGCAATCCGCATATACAGCTGCATATCCAGCGTGTTGTGGTGGGTAATAAACGGACGGGCCGCTGCTCCGCCAGCGATGGCATGCAGGGTCGGAGTCTCCACCTCTAAATAGCCCAGCGAGTCCAGATAACGGCGCATCGACTGGATAATCCGTGAACGCATGATGAAGGTCTGCTGTACCTCAGGGTTAATGATCAGGTCCACATAACGCTGACGATAGCGGAGCTCTACATCCTTCAGACCATGATACTTCTCGGGAAGCGGAAGCAGGGACTTGGACAGCACCTCAAGGTTATCCACTTTAATAGAGGTTTCGCCGGTCTTTGTCTTGAACAGGGTTCCCCGGATACCGACGATATCGCCAAGATCAAGGATCGTGAAGGCTGCATATTGCGACTCAGGGATACTGTCCTGGCGCACATAGATCTGGATTTTGCCGCTAAGGTCCTGGATGTGAGAAAAGCTTGCCTTGCCCATGACCCGTTTCGCCATAATGCGTCCGGCCACACTAACCTCCAGCGCCAGCTCGTCCAGCTCTTCCTTGGTTAGCCCGTCGTATTTGGCCAGAAGATCGCCAGCAGCAGCGGTACGCTCATATTTCTTGCCAAACGGATCGATCCCGAGTGCGCGGAGCTCGTCCAGCTTGCCCCGGCGGATCTGCAGCAATTCACTTAATTCATTCTCTGTAGCTTCGACGTTGTTGATTTCTTCCGTCATGTTCTTCATCCTCTCTTACTCACTATACAAAAGAAGAAACGGCTCCGCCCCGATCTTGCGGACAGTCCGTTCCGGTACAAGGTACAAAATATAAGCTGTATGTGTTCACCCATATTTTACGGCTGGCTGTAACTTTGAAAAAAGCTTCCCTAAGGAAGCTTTCGGAACCGTTTTACTTCATTTTGATATCAAGAATTTTATATTGAATGACGCCTGCAGGGACACTAACATCCACAATCGTACCAATCTTCTTGCCGATGATCGCTCTGCCTACAGGGCTCTCATTGGAAATTTTGTTGTTCAGCGGATCGGATTCGGCAGTACCCACGATGGTGTATTCCATAATGTCGCCATACTCCATATCTTCAACGTTCACCGTTACTCCGATGCTTACCACATCTGTCACGATCTCATCGCTATTAATAATACGGGCATTGCGGAGCATCTTCTCCAAAGTAAGAACCCGTCCTTCAATGAAGGCCTGTTCATTCTTCGCGTCTTCATATTCCGAGTTCTCACTGATATCTCCGTAGCCGATGGCCACTTTGATACGTTCCGCTACCTCGCGGCGTTTAACGGATTTGAGGAACTCCAGTTCTTCTTCCAGACGCTTAAGTCCGTCCGGTGTAAGGATGACTTCTTTATCGCTCATCTTAACCGATTCTCCTGTCGTATACATTTATTGAAAACACCATACTATATGCGAATCCGGAGGGATCAGAACCCTCCTTCACCATTGCTCCTGCTGTAACGGCGATTTTATACTGTGAAATTATATTGGAACCGCTACAAAATGTCAATGACGCCCCATATAATGTTTAGCAATAATCAATAAAGCACACAGGAACGGGGCTTAGTCCCAGGAATATGTGAGGCTCATACGGCAAAAAGCTCGCTATCCGCGCTGTTCTGCTCCTCATCCTGCTTAAGCTGACCGACAAAATCATTCAAAATCCGCACCATCTCGTCACGTTTAGTTTCTTCCATAATAACGTCCTTCACGCGGGCTGCCGCCTTAAAGCCCTTCAGATACCAGGCCAGATGCTTGCGCATCTCGCGGACAGCCACAGCTTCACCCTTAAGAGCAATCAGGCGGTCCATATGAAGAATCGCTACCTTAATCTTCTCTTCAGCTCCAGGCTCAGGCATCAGAACACCGGTATCCAGATACTGAATCGTCCGGTACAGCATCCACGGGTTGCCCAGTGCACCCCGCCCGATCATTACACCGTCACAGCCGGTCTGGTCCAGCATCGCCCGCGCATCCTCCGGCGTATTCACATCGCCATTGCCGATTACCGGGATCGATACTGCCTCTTTAGCCATACGGATATAATTCCAGTCAGCGCGTCCCGTATAGAGCTGCTCGCGGGTCCGCCCATGTACGCTGACCGCCGCTCCGCCGGCCCGTTCCACCGCACGCGCATTCTCTTCAACGAAGATATGCTCGCTGTCCCAGCCGATCCGCATTTTCACGGTGACCGGTTTGTCCACGGCCTCCACTACTGCGGATACCATCTCATAGATTTTGTCCGGATTCAGCAGCCAGCGTGCTCCGGCATCGCATTTGGTCACCTTGGGCACCGGACAGCCCATGTTAATGTCGATGATATCGGCATTCGTCTCTTTATCGACAATTCTCGCCGCATCCACCAGCGACTCCCGGTCCCCGCCAAAAATCTGCAGGCTCAGCGGTTTCTCACGCTCATCAACAAACAGCATCTCACGCGTACGCTGGTTGCCATGTACAATCGCTTTGCCGCTAACCATCTCCGCACAGACCAGGCCAGTCCCGAATTCCTTGGCAATCAGACGAAATGCCGGGTTACATACGCCAGCCATAGGCGCCAGCACGACCTGATTCTTCAATTCAATATCACCAATCTTCAGCATGGCCCAATCACTTCCCTACCTTAATTTGTAACGTTCAGCCCGGTCTTAGGGTGCCGGATGGGCCAATTCCTCTACTGTCACTTCCAGAAAATCCGCAATTTTATTTAAAATTTGATCTTCCAAACGTCTGTTGCCCCGCTCCACTGCGCCAAGCACAGCAAGTGATATTCCGACAGAATCCGCCAGTTCCTGCTGCGTGTAGCCCTTCAGCTTCCGGAACGCTCTGACCCGCATTCCCATACGTTTGTTGTCCACAGGCGAATTCCTGCCTTTCCGTCTATGTCTTGCAGCGCTGTTGTAATTAATCTGCGGAATCCGGAAGACTCTTCGTTCTGCGATAAGATATCGCTGAGCGGCAGAAGGACAAACGCCCGCTCCAGCATCCTCGGATGAGGCAGCGTCAGATCCGGGGTGTCCAGGGTCAGCCCCTCTACCCACAGCAAATCCAAATCTACCGTTCTCGGTCCATACCGCACATCCCGGACCCGGCCTAACTGGGTCTCCGTGTCCAGCATCACATGAAGCAGCTCCTCCGGTGCTAGTGTGGTGCGCAGAACAGCCGCCATGTTAAGAAACTGAGGCTGATCCAGATATCCGACAGGCTCCGTCTCGTAGACCCGGGAGGTGCGCATAACTTCAATCTTGTCGTGATGCTCCAGCCGGTGCAGGGCTTCTCTCAAGGTGCCTTGACGGTCACCCAGGTTAGCCCCTAAAGCAATATAAGCCTCTGATGCCTCAGAGGTGGAAGGTATGTTCATCAGTCTGTCTCACTTTCTCGTCCGGCGCAATTCTACAGTGACTCCCTGGAAATGAATATCAAAAGGAGGATGCGGCTTGGTCACCTGGACCGTTACTGCATTGATAACAGTATAAGTGTCCAGTAACCCGGATGCAATATGTTCCGCCAAAGCTTCTATCAGCTTGAAGGACTGGGTTTCGACAATTTTTTTGACCAAAACATGAACTTCAGCATAATTCACAGTCTGCTCCAGATCATCGCTGAGCCCTGCTCCCTGCAAATCAAGCTCCAGCTCAAGGTCGATATAATAACGTTGTCCGAGCTTCCGCTCCTCTTCGAACACTCCGTGGTAACCGTAGTACTCCATGCGGTGCAGCTTCATTTTATCCATTAAGGGTACCTGCCTTCTCTTGAAGAATATAGTCTATACGCAGAACACAGGTGACCCTGCATATAACATGGCGTCACACATCTCTACTGTACGTTTTATTGCCGCAATATCATGAACCCGCACAAGCTGACAGCCCTGGGCAATCCCGAAGGCGACAGTAGCTGCGGTCCCCTCCAGGACATCATCTGCGGGCAGACCTAGGGCGGTACGAATGAATTTTTTGCGCGAAGTGGCCAGCAGCACCGGATATCCCAGCTTCGTCAGTGCGCCGAGGCCGGTCATGACCTGAAGATTCTCTGCATAGTCCTTGGCGAAGCCGATTCCCGGGTCCAAAATAATATTCTCCGGCTTCACTCCCGCTGCCAGCGCCAGGTGAATGCTCGCGCTCAGGTCATCCGTCATATCGCTGATCAAATCGTTATAATCTCGGTCATGGCGGTTATGCATCAGAATGATCGGACAGTCTGCCTGCGCAGCAACCGCCGCCATCTGCGGATCGGCCTTGGCTCCCCATACATCATTGATGATATGCGCACCGGCCTGAATCGCCTGGCGGGCGACTTCCGCCTTGTAGGTGTCTATAGAGAGGGGGAGATGCGGGGCGGCCTGATGGATGCGCTCAATGACAGGAAGTACACGGGCCAATTCTTCCTCAGCACTCACCGGCTGGTGACCCGGACGCGTGGATTCTCCGCCTATATCGATAATATCGGCACCCTCTGCCGCCATTTGCAACGCATGCTCTACCGCTCTATCCCGCTCTGTCCACAGGCCCCCATCCGAAAAGGAGTCCGGCGTCACATTGAGTATGCCCATAATCAGCGTGCGCTTGCCCAATTTCAGCTCGCTGCTTCCGCAGCGGTAAGTCCGCTCATAGATCATCGGCTTCATATCAGCATATCCGTCCTTTCTCTGTACAGCCTCATAAGTGCAGCCGTCCGCTCTCCACAGCGCCCGCTGCCTATGGTTACCCTCCGGTCCCCATTCCACAAGGTGCTCACCGGTACGATCTCCTGCACGGAATTGGTGAGGAAGATTTCATCCGCAGCCGCAAGCTGTTCCCAGCGGTAAAAGCCTTGTTCAGGCTGATGGCTGGCCGCTGCCAGCTCAAGCACCATTTCCCGGGTAATTCCCGGAAGAATCCCGGTGGAGATATCGGGGGTATAGAGCTGCTTATTGGAGATAAAAAAAATATTACTCACAATCCCTTCGGCGACCTCGCCCTGTGCGGTGAGCATCAGTCCCTCGGCTCCTCGCTCTGCGGACGGATAACCGGCCAATTCACGTTTTGCCAGAATGTTGTTCATATAGTGCAGCGATTTGAGTCTTACCGGGCCCTCCGGGGTATTGCGTCTGTGGTTCAGGAGCTGAAGTTCTTTGCCTTCCGTATAAAGGCTGGTTGGCGTGACCGGCAGGGCTTTGATATAGAGCAGCTGATTAGGCTGCTTATAGGCTGCGGATGGCAGACCCAGAATATCCTCGCCCGCCGTAACTGTGTAGCGGATATATGCCTCACTAAGCTCATTCTTGTCCATTACAAGCTGAATCCATTCCCGCAGCCCTTGTATATCCGGCTCGAAGGGAATGCCCAGCTGGCGGCAACCCTCTGCCATTCTGCTCAGATGGCGCTCCAGCAGGAAGGGCTGCCCCCCATAGGTGCGGAAGGTCTCGAACAGGCCCATGCCGTACAAAAAGCCGTGATCCAGAGCGGAGACCACGGCGTCTTTGGCGTCGACTGCTTTGTTGTTAAGTCCTATATATTTCATGCCGGTTCTCCGGCTCTCCGTTTCAGGAAATTGCGCAGCATGGTATGACCGTGGTTCGTAATGATCGACTCGGGATGGAACTGTACCCCTTCAATCGGGTATTCCTTATGCCGCAAGGCCATAATCTCGCCTTCAGCGGTCTCGGCAGTAATCTCCAGGCAATCCGGCAGACTCTCACGTTCCACGATCAGTGAATGATAGCGTGTCGCTGTGAAAGGAGACTCCAGCCCCTCAAACACGGAGGTGCCGTTATGATGGATGGGCGAGGTTTTGCCATGCATCAGGCGTTCAGCGCGGATGACATTACCGCCAAAAGCCTGTCCGATGGCCTGGTGTCCGAGACATACGCCGAATATGGGGATGATGCCCTTGAAATGCTGCAGCAGCGCAAGGCTGATGCCTGCCTCATTCGGTGTGCAGGGTCCCGGAGAGATCAGAATATGATCCGGGGCTAATGCTTCTATCTCCTCAATGCTGATCTCATCGTTGCGCGCTACCTTAACCTCTTCCCCCAGCTCACCCAGATACTGCACCAGGTTATACGTAAAGGAATCATAATTATCGATGACCAAGATCATATTGCGCTTCCTCCTTCGGTGCCGAGGGCAGCCCGCTCTTCCTGCTCGCGTTCACTGCAGAGAATGGCTTTGACTACCGCTTTGGCTTTGTTGTGGCATTCCCGGTACTCCCGGTAAGGGTCTGAATCGATCACAATTCCCGCACCTGTCTGAATGTAGCCGATTCCGTCCTTCACTGCGAGCGTGCGTATGATTATATTTAATTCCATATTGCCGTTATAGTCAATCCAGCCCATAGATCCCGTATAGGGTCCCCGGCGGACCGGCTCCAGCTCTTCGATGATCTCCATGGTGCGCACCTTGGGCGCGCCCGTGATGGTGCCGCCGGGGAACAAGGCGGCAATGACATCATACGCATCCCTGCCGGGTGCGATGATCCCCTCAACCTGCGAGACGAGATGCATGACATGCGAGTATCGCTCTACGGTCAGCAGCTCCGGCACGCTGACCGTTCCGTAGGCGGCGACACGGCCGATGTCGCTGCGCTCCAGATCGACAAGCATAATATGCTCGGCGATCTCCTTCTCGCTCCCGCGCAGCTCCGCCTCCATGGCGGCATCCTCCGCGGGAGTGTGGCCCCGCCGCCGGGTGCCGGCAATGGGGCGGGCGCTGACCTTGTCCCCGTGCAGCTTGACGAGCAGCTCCGGCGAGGCGCTGGAGAGCGCGAAGCCGGGCGTGCGGAGCAGCCCCATGTACGGGGACGGGTTGAGTCTACGGAGCCATTCGTAGACTTCCTCGGGTGTAGACTTGAGCTGCGCCTGCTGGCGCAGCGAGAGGTTCACTTGGAATACATCTCCGGCACGGATGTATTCCTGGACCTTCAGCACAGCCTGCTGGAAGGGTGCGGCAGAGAAATCCGAGCTCATGCCGGGCCACTCGCCGGTGATCTCGGCCTCGCCCTCCACCCTGCGGGTAAGCCCGGCGTACCTTGCAGCGGCTGCTTCTTCCGGCTCTGCCGGTGCGTAGAGAAGGCTCCACTGCTCCAGCATGCGCTCCGCACGGTGCACAGCAGCCTCATACAGACTCCTTAGCCCATCCAGGTTACCGCTGGATACAGTATCCGGCACAGGGATATGAACTGCACAGTAGAGCTGCTGCTCCTGCTCATCGTAGATCCACACTTCTTCCAGTCTCATGAACAGATAATCCGGAAACTCAGGGTTGTTCCTGGCAAGCGACGGCAGCTTCTCCAGGGAACGGGCCACATCATAGCCAAGAAATCCGATACAGCCGCCGGTGAACGGCGGCAGACCGTCAACCGGCAGGCGGGGAGACGTATATTCCCTCATCCATGCCTGCAGCACTTGCAGCGGCTGGCCTTCCGTTACGGCAGACTCTATATGCCCCGAAGCCTTGGCTCCGGGAGTATAGCTCTCCGCAACGGCTCCCCGGCCTTCGATGATCGAGACAGGGCTCAGGCCAAGATAGGTGTAGCGCCCGCCCTTGCCGCTCTCCAGGACAACCGAATAGGGGGAAGCCTGTTCCCAGGCCTGCTTCCAGCTGCGGGGCAAGCCTTGGTTGTCCTGCCGTTTCCTCAGGATCAGGGGAAGGACGCTCCAGGCCTCATCTGCCTCTGCCCACTGCTCCCAGTCCTGCCAAGCCGTTAAGATCTCCACAACCATTCTCCCGTCTCATCGATAGTTTATTGCCTGTCAGTATACTGTACATAGGGTTACTTTGAAAAGCCCGCAATTCTTATAAATGCTTATTATCCGAAAAAAGAGCCTGCGGTATCCCTGTGAAAGCGGATAGGGCAGGCTCTTCGTAAGAGCTGAATTCTCAGCAATTATACTTCAAAGTTATAGAGCGGAGTGCTCAAGTAACGTTCGCCGTTGCTTGGAATGATGACAACAATTTTCTTGCCTGCGCCAAGTTCCTTCGCTACCTTCAGTGCAGCAAATACAGCCGCACCGGAGGAAATGCCGGACAGCACGCCTTCTTCCTTGGCTACGCGGCGGGCAGTTTCGAACGCTTCATCATTCTCAACATGAATAATCTCATCATAGATATTCTGGTTCAGAATTTCTGGCACGAAGTTAGCGCCGATACCCTGAATCTTGTGCGGGCCCGGTTTGCCTCCAGCCAGAATCGGTGAAGCCGCAGGTTCTACCGCATAGATCTTCACGCCCGGATATTGACTCTTCAGCACTTCACCTGCACCGCTGATCGTTCCGCCTGTGCCGACACCGGCAATGAATGCATCCAGCGGGCCGCCTACGGATTCAATCGCTTCAACGATCTCCGGTCCAGTGGTCTCGCGATGGATCTTCACGTTAGCCTTGTTCTTGAACTGCTCCGCAAGGAAATAATCCGGATTCTCGCTCAGAATCTGCTCGGCCTTCTTGACCGCACCGTTCATTCCTTCCGATCCCGGAGTCAATACGAGCTCAGCGCCGTAAGCGCGCAGCAGGTTGCGGCGTTCAAGGCTCATCGTTTCCGGCATAACAATAATAGCCTTGTAGCCTTTGGCAGCTGCCACAAGCGCCAGGCCGATCCCTGTATTACCGCTGGTCGCTTCTACAATCGTGCCACCCGGCTTCAGCAGGCCCTCTTTCTCAGCCTCTTCTACGATGCTGATGGCAATACGGTCTTTCACACTGGAGCCTGGATTCTGGTATTCCAGCTTCAGGAAGATCTCTGCCG
The DNA here is from genome assembly GCF_038000365.1 of Paenibacillus sp. FSL R7-0333. Classification (NCBI taxonomy): domain Bacteria; kingdom Bacillati; phylum Bacillota; class Bacilli; order Caryophanales; family Paenibacillaceae; genus Paenibacillus; species Paenibacillus sp. FSL R7-0333. The sequence goes on along the minus strand of NZ_JBBOBZ010000001.1, from coordinate 7,478,519 downwards.
AGCCTTCCGGAACAATCCGGTTCAGGCGGACGAGCGGTGTGCCACCGATCAAATCTGTTACACTGTTGACGACTTTAGCCATGAGTAAAAACCTCCTTGGAATGATAAATGAATTAGGGTGCGGAACTTATGAGAGATGCTATCAGCATATATTACCGTAGCCCCCGGTTCACAATGCCTGGGTAACTAACAGTTGTAATTGTACCGCTTAATATTTCCGACTAAATCAGTAGGTTTTATATTTAATTTCATATTATCAATCTTGCAGGCTGTTGTCAATATATATTGCTGTATCATATTTGGCCCGTAATTCACGCTCTACCTGCTGCAAGGGCGCTGCCTGCTCCAGTCTCAGCTGCTGGCCGATCATCCGCCGCAGTTCCTCCTGATCCGGCTTCACAGGATCAATCAGCTTCTCCAGACGGATCACAGCATACCCCCCGTCAACCTGCAGCGGTCCTGCGATATCGCCATTCTCCAGCCCGGCTGCTGTCTCCAGCAGCTCCTCAGGCCAGAACGGGTCCTTCTCCTCGACCGTTCCGATACTGCCGCCATGCTGGCGGCTCTCCTCGTCGATCGAGACCTCACGGGCCAGCTCTGCAAAATCCTCACCCCGCTCCAGGCGATCCATCACTGTAATGGCCTCGTTATAGGTGGAGGTCTGGATGATAGAGAGCTGCATTTGCTTGCGGGGCATGAATCTCTCGCTATTTTGCTTCAGATAATCATCAATTTCCGCATCACTGACCGCAATGCCGGCCGTTGCTATGGCCTGGAGCGTCAGCCGGTATGCCGTCTCCTCACGCAGCTCCTGACGGGATAGTCCAAGCTCAGACTGCATCTGCTGATAATATTGCTCCTCCGAGCTGTAACCGGACATTCCCCGCTTCAGTTCCCGTTCAATCTCATCATCCGTGACCATAATTCCCAGAGCTGCGGCTTCCTTGCCCACCACGATATGATTCAGCATGCTCAGCAGCACTTCTTCCCCGTGCTTCTTCTGAAGCTCCTCTATCCATTCCTGTTCCGTGACCGGCTGTCCTCCGGCAGCAGCGACATCCGAGGCTTCTCCTTCAGCCGTTTCTGCCTTCAGCAGTGCCATGGCACGCAGGCTCCAGAATAATAGCCCTCCCAGCACCAGCGTTGCCACGGCAAGTAATATAACGGCATTGCGCAGCGCGCGCTCCTGTCTTGTCACCATTTCATAGCCCTATGACTTCGCTTGATCGAGGATTACCTGCAGTTCATCCTTGTTAAATACATAGCTCTCATTGCAATAATGGCAGACGACTTCTGCCGTATCATCTTCTTCGATCAGCCGTTCCAGCTCGTGCTCACCCAGACTAACCAGAGTCTGCTCAATCCGTTCCCGTGAGCACTGACATACAAACCGGACCTCCAGCTCATCCAGGATCACAGCATCCGGCAGCAGCAGCCGCAGCATTTCCTCAGGCTCAAGCCCCTGATCCAGCACGGACGTAACCGAAGGCATGGCTCCAACCGCTTGCTCAACCTCGGTAATCTCCTCATCGGTCAGGCCGGGCAGCAGCTGAATAATAAAGCCTCCGGCAACTCTGACTGAATTATCGGTCTCCACCAGCACTCCAAGTCCTACAGCAGCAGGCGTTTGCTCCGAGAGGGCAAAATAATAGGTGAAATCCTCACCCAGCTCTCCTGAAACGATAGGCACACTGCCGCGGTACGGCTCCTTCATCCCCAGATCCTTGCTGACATCAATGAAGCCTTCCGTGCCTACCGCCCCTGCAACATCCAGCTTGCCCATGCTGTTGCTTGGCAGATGAACATGCGGATTGTGCACATAGCCGCGAACTTCTCCCAGGGCATTGGATTCAGCCGTAATCTGCCCGAGCGGACCGTTTCCTTTGACCATAATCGCAAGCTTCTCCTGCCCCTTGAGCATGGCCCCCATTATAGCTGCGGCAGTAACCGTACGTCCAAGCGCTGCCGTAGCCGTCGGATACGTATCATGTCTGCGCCGCAATTCATCGACAAGCTCAGTGGTACGGACAGCGAACGCTCTGACTTTTCCGTTCATCGCCGTCCCCCGGACCAGCCGGTCCTTCTTATTATCCATTGGGTGCATACTCCTCCTATCTCTCTCTTCTGTATAGGTTCATCTTTATGATTATTTGTTACGGTTGTAAATAATGCGCAATCCTTCAAGCGTCAGCATCGGATTAACCTCATCGATACATTCTGTCTCACTGGCAATCAGTGAGGCCAGCCCTCCGGTAGCAATAACCTTGAGAACGGGAGCGTTCATCTCCTGCTTGATGCGTCTGACGATACCCTCAACCTGACCGGCATAGCCAAAAATGATTCCCGCCTGCATCGCATGTACGGTATTGCGCCCGATTACCTTCTTGGGCTTCTCCAGCTCAATCCGGGGCAGCTTGGATGCACGCAGATAGAGGGCCTCCGTGGAAATGCCCAGACCCGGCACGATAGCACCGCCCAGATAGTTGGCCCCGGCATCAATGCAGTCGAAGGTGGTTGCCGTGCCGAAATCAACGACGACAAGCGGACATTTATACTGCTCAATCGCCGCAACCGCGTTCACAATCCGGTCCGCCCCCACTTCGCGCGGGTTCTCATAACGCAGATTAAGCCCGGTTTTGATACCAGGCCCCACAAGGAGCGGGTCCTTGCCGATGAATTTGACACACATCTCTACGATAACCTGCACGAGCGGCGGAACAACCGAGGAGATGATGACCCCCTCGACATCCCTGAACGAGAGATTCGACATGCTGAACAGATTATGAATCATCACACCATATTCATCGACAGTGGACCCGCGGGCAGTGCTCAGCCGGAAATGGTGCAACAGCTCACTGCCCCGGTAGACGCCCAGTACGATGTTCGTATTGCCGATATCGACGACAAGTATCATCAGAGGGCTCCCTCCTTCTTGCCATTCAGATCCAGGCTGATATCGAGACTCGCGAAGGAATACGTCAGCCGTCCTACCGAAATCACATCCACACCCGATTCAGCAATGCCCCGGACCGTCTCCAGAGATACATTGCCCGATGCCTCAATGGTGACATGCTTCGCCTTGGTCCGGATTCTTCTCACGGCTTCAGCCATCTGCTCAGGAGACATGTTATCGAGCATAATAATATCAGCTCCGGCCGCCAGCGCTTCCTCTACCTGCTCCAGACTCTCCGTCTCTACTTCAATGGTCATGGTGTGCGGGATATTGGCACGGGCACGTCCTACTGCCTGACGGATGCCGCCGGCCCCCTTGATATGATTGTCCTTAATCATTACCGCATCATACAGACCGTAACGGTGGTTGGCTCCGCCGCCAATGCGAACTGCATATTTCTCCAGCATCCGGTGACCCGGTGTGGTCTTGCGGGTATCCACCAGGCGGGTCGGCAGCCCTTGAAGCTTCTCAACAAAAGAAGCCGTGCGCGAGGCCACACCGGATAAACGCTGCATCAAGTTGAGGGCAAGCCGTTCACCCGTCAGGATGGCATGAGTGCTGCCTTCTACCTCAGCAATCACAGTGCCCTTGGAGACCGCTTGTCCTTCCTGGACCAGCGCCGTGAATACGAGCCCAGGATCAACAACCTCGAATACCAGCTCAGCCACGGGGATTCCACAAATAATCCCGTCTTCCTTGGCATGGATGATTCCCTTGGACTCATGCCCGGCTGGAATGGTAGTACGGGTAGTAATATCCCCCGAGCCGACATCCTCCTGCAGCCAGCCCTTAATAGCCTTAAGCAGATCTTCATTGTATCCGTTAAACATCATCACTTAATTCCTCCACTATTCCAAGTTCGCGAATCTGGAGCAGATGCTTCTGCCACTGTGCGTCACTGCGCAGCGGATAATCCTCACGATAATGCGCACCGCGGCTCTCCTCCCGTGCCAGGGCCGATTCAGTGATCAGCAGACAGCATGTAAGCATATTGGCGAACTCGTATTCTTCCCGTGTTGTCAGTTTGGTCTTAAAAATCGGCAGCTGGCGCTTTATCTCATCCAGGCCTTTGTTCAGCATTTCCCGGTTCCGCCGCAGTCCGGCGTACCGCACCATAGCCTTTTGAAGCTTCAACCGCCGTTCAACAATAGCCTGTGCAGGAGCTTCTACCCTTGCCTGATGATAGGCTGAGGGTAGGTTATCCCGGTGAAGCGGCGGCAGCTGGCGGATTCGTTCAATGATCCGGCGGCCGAACACAACAGCTTCCGACAAGGAGTTGCTGGCCAGCCGGTTGGCACCCTGCACACCAGTAGATGATACCTCACCGCAGGCAAACAGGCGGGCAACCGTGCTCTCTCCGCTCAGGTCGGTCTTCACGCCCCCCATCATATAATGCGCAGCAGGAGCCACCGGAATCCAGTCACTTGTAATATCCAGCCCGTAGCTCATGCAGGTTGCATAAATGGTCGGGAAGCGGTGTTTAACCATATCCGCCGGTTCATGCGTAATATCCAGATAGACAAAGGTGGATTTGGTCAATTCCATCTCGCTTACAATGGCACGGGCAACAATATCCCGCGGGGCCAGCTCCTGCAGCTCATGATAACGTTCCATGAACCGCTCACCGTTAATGTTCCGCAGCACAGCGCCTTCTCCCCGCACAGCCTCCGAGATCAGGAAGCGCGGAGCGCCAGGATAGCTGAGTGCGGTCGGATGAAACTGAATGAACTCCATATCCCGGATATGGGCACCGGCACGATAGGCAATGGCTACCCCGTCTCCGGTGGCCACCTCAGGATTGGTCGTGTAACGGTATAGCTGTCCTGCTCCGCCGGAGCATAGGATTGTTGCATCTGCCTGCAGGAATAACCGCCCGCCGTCAGGCCGCTGTACAAGCGCTCCCAGACACTCTCCGTCCTCCGTAATCAGGTCAACGACATAATGGTCATCCCAGGTCTCAATATTCTCATGCCGGGCAGCCTGTTCAGCGAGTGCGCGGACAATCTCATATCCTGTAGCATCCCCATTTGCATGTAAAATACGGCGGTGGCTATGTGCCCCCTCCTGGGTTAAGGCCAGTACACCATTCTCCTTATCGAAAATAGTGCCAAGCCGGATCAGTTCGCGGACGCCTTCGGGTCCTTCATTGACCAGCACATCCACAGCCGCAGAGGAGTTCAGTCCCGCGCCGGCCATCAAGGTATCCTGACGGTGATACGCCGGCGAATCATCCTCCGAAATGACGGCCGCAATTCCGCCCTGGGCATACCGTGTGTTGCTCTCCATTACGGTCTTCTTCGTAATCATAATAACCTTCCGGTCTTCGCTGGCCTTGATCGCTGTGAATAACCCGGCAATACCGGAACCAATGACCAGGCAGTCTGTCTTAACTACAGGAAGTCCCTGAAGATCAAAATCAACCAAATATTGTGGAATCATGACCGCTTTTCACCTGTTTCAACGAAAGAGTAGCGCATGCTACCGGACTTGTAGCATGCGCTCTAGGGATGTTCTGGCTTTGTCGGCGACTGCAGGCGGTACATAGATCTGCGGCTTCATCGTCTCCAGGCATTTGACCAGCTTTTTCAAATTATTTACCTTCATATTAGGACATACCAGGAATTTGGTAGCAAAATGAAACTCCTTATCCGGGCTATCCAGCCTTAGCTGATACCCGGTTCCATCCTCAGTTCCCACAATAAACTGCCGGCGGTCCGATTTCCGGCAATACTCCAGAATTGAGGTAGTGCTGCCCACATAGTCCCCCATTGCCACGACTTCCGGGCGGCATTCGGGGTGTACAACAAATTCAGCTTCCGGGTATTTGGCTCTCATCTCCATGACATCCTTGACGGTAAGCATGTCATGAGTATTGCAATAGCCCTCCCAGATAATCAGCTTCTTGCCGGTCTGATCCTGCACATATTGACCCAGATTCTTATCGGGCACCCAGATGATTTCTTCAGCATCGAGTGATTCGATCACCTTCACCGCATTCGCTGAGGTGCAGCAAATATCTGTCTCCGCCTTGATCTCTGCAGAGGAATTGATGTAGGTTACTACCTTCGCACCCGGATGCTGAGCCTTCAGCTTGCGCAGCCCATCCACATTGACCATGTCAGCCATCGGGCAACCTGCACGTTCGTCAGGAATCAGGACCGTCTTGTTCGGCGCCAGAATCTTGGCACTTTCCCCCATGAAATGAACGCCGCAGAATACGATTACATCTGCCTCTGTCTCCGCTGCCTTCTGGGCCAGCAAAAACGAGTCTCCCCGGAAATCGGCGACTTCCTGAATTTCATCACGCTGATAATAATGAGCCAGAATAATAGCATTCCGTTCCTTCTTAAGCTGTTCGAGGCGCACACGAAGTTCACGATTCTGTTCCTGCTTGCGCTCAAGCGCCAGAGCTTCCACGGTCAGTCTCCCCCTTATGTCATCATGGCTTGCCGCCAGTACATTTCTTATAAATGATAAATTTAATATTTATTCACTAATGTACACAACGTTCCACCCCCTGTCAATCCAAGCGGGTGCTCTGTTTCAGAGAGAAACCGGAGGACAAGTTGCCGTGTGAAACCTGTGCATGCCTGTATTCAAAAGAAAAGTCCGGAGAACCAGTGGTTCTCCGGACTAGATTACACAATTTGCTGCGGTACAGCTTAGACCAGGCTTCCGCCGCCCTTATTCCCGTCATCCGGTCCGTTGCCCTCTTCAGGGTCCGGCTTGTTTGGAATATCCTTGGACAGGTCTAATGGGGATTCCTCGCCAGTTTTGCCTTGAATCCGGACACGCACATCACCGATGGAATCAATAATCGGCTCGCCCGCTTCATTGGTAATGGCGTCGCCTTCTTCTGGCTTGCCATCCTCGCTCAGGTAGCCTTGCTCAATCAATTCTGTGATCTGATCAAGCTCCAGCGTTTCCTTCTCAAGCAGGGTGTTGGCAATCAGGTGCATTTCCTTGGAATGCTTGGTCAGCAGCTCTCTGCAGCGCTCATAGCTGCTGCGGATAAGGTTCTGCATTTCCTGATCAATCTCATAAGCAATGGAGTCACTGTAATTCTGTTCATGTCCGATATCCCGGCCCAGGAAGACTTGGCCTTGGGTTGCACCGAACTGCAAGGGCCCAAGCTTATCGCTCATTCCATATTCCATAATCATCGCACGCACAATGCGCGTAGCCTGCTGGAAGTCACTATAAGCGCCTGTGCCGATTTCGCCAATGAACATTTCTTCAGCAACGCGTCCACCAAGCAATCCGGTAACCTTATCCAGAAGTTCTTGCTTGGTTACGATCATCCGGTCTTCCTTAGGAAGCATAATAACATATCCGCCGGCACGGCCACGCGGGATAATGGTAACCTTGTGAACCACATCAGCATGCTCAAGGAAGTACCCGGCAATGGTATGGCCTGCTTCGTGATATGCGACAATCCGCTTCTCGCGGTCACTGATGACGCGGCTGCGCTTCTCGGTACCGACGATGACACGGTCAATCGCTTCATCCACTTCACGCATCGTAATGTCCTTGCGGTTACGGCGTGCAGCAAGCAATGCCGCTTCGTTGAGCAGGTTCTCCAGATCGGCACCGGTGAAGCCGGTAGTACGCTTGGCGATAACGTCAAGTCTTACATCCTTGGTCAGCGGTTTGTTGCGGGAGTGAACCTTCAGTACAGCTTCACGGCCCTTCACATCTGGGCGGTCAACCGTAATTTGACGGTCGAAACGGCCCGGACGGAGCAGCGCCGGGTCAAGAATATCTGCGCGGTTGGTAGCCGCGACAATGATAATGCCTTCGTTGCCGCCAAAGCCGTCCATTTCAACGAGCAATTGGTTAAGGGTCTGTTCCCGTTCGTCATGTCCGCCGCCAAGTCCTGCGCCGCGCTGACGTCCCACAGCATCGATCTCATCGATAAAGATAATACAAGGAGCGTTCTTCTTCGCGTTCTCGAACAAGTCACGTACGCGGGATGCGCCGACACCGACGAACATTTCCACGAAGTCGGAACCGGAGATGCTGAAGAACGGAACGCCTGCTTCCCCTGCAACTGCACGGGCCAGCAAGGTTTTACCTGTTCCCGGAGGACCTACAAGGAGTACCCCCTTCGGAATCCGGGCACCTACCGCTGCGAATTTGCGGGGGTCCTTGAGGAATTCAACAACCTCAACCAGCTCTTGCTTCTCTTCGTCAGCTCCTGCAACATCCTCGAAGCTGATCTTCTTCTTCTCTTCATTATATAACCGGGCCTTGCTCTTGCCGAAGTTCATCACCTTGCCGCCGCCGCCCTGTGCATTATTGAACAGGAAGAAGAACAGGATGAACATGATGACCAGTGGAATCATGGAAGAGAGGAATGTCAGCCAGATGCTGTCACCTTCCATTTTCTTTTGGCTAAGTTCTATGCCGTTCTTATCGCTGGCATCCACAAGCTCGTTAAGGGCCTCGTCTGTAGGAGGAACATAAGTGGAGAAATTCTTCGATTTAGCCTCGGGTGGCAGCTCTTTATATTCGCCAGTAACCAGAAATGCATTCCCCTCAAACTGAACCGTCATGCTCTTCACATTATTGTTCGAGATCTCCTGCCGCAACTCATCATATCTAGGGAGATCGGCGGATTCATTTCCATTGCTTACAAACTGGACTATGCCCACCACGACTAAAAATAAAATCAAATAAAAACCAGAATTCCGGATGAACCGATTCATCCCCTACCTCCTCTCGCAACGCTCAAGTTATTGTACCATAGCCTGACCGGACTCCTCAAATTGTCAGGAAATCCAGAAAAGTGATCCGTAGATCTAAGGCTGTCGGGTAGTTCATTTGGTGTAAATCTCAGGCTTCAGTACACCGACATAAGGGAGGTTCCGGTACAGCTCGGCATAGTCCAGTCCATAGCCTACAAGGAATGCATCAGGAATCACAAAGCCGGTATACTGGGCTTCAAGATTCACGGCACGGCCCGAGGGCTTGTCGAACAGAGTGACTACATTGACAGAAGCGGCATTGCGCCCCTGCAGCATGTCAATCAGATAGCTGAGTGTAAGGCCACTGTCGATAATATCCTCGACAATCAGAACATCACGGCCTTCAACCGATGTGTCCAAATCCTTGATGATTTTGACTACGCCGGATGATTTGGTTGTACCGCCATAGCTGGATACCGCCATGAAGTCCATTTCAACGGGTACTGTAATCACTTTAACCAGATCCGCCATAAAAATAAACGCACCTTTGAGTACACAAATCACTAAAGGTGTGCGGTCTGCATATTCCTTGCTCAGCTGGGCGCCAAGCTCCCTGATTCTTTGTTGAATTTCTTCTTCGCTGATCAAGATTTCCTGAATATCATTCTGCAACTTGCGAACCTCCTAAGATATACTTATGAAAGACTTACTTCGGCCATTACGATTCTTCGCCCTGTTCCATGTCTTCCAGGGTCAGGAGCAGAACTGAGGCCGTGTGCCGCCCAACTGCGGCATGCACCGAGCGCCTTACGCCCGGAATCCAGACGATATTGCCGAGTGCATCACATACGAGGGGAATTGCAGGCCGTTCGGAAGAAGGTATTTTATCATCAATGTAAATATCTTTTACCTTTTTGCTTCCGTTTAATCCCATAACCCTTATGGTATCTCCAGGCAACCGGGAACGAATGGTGAGCGGCAGGACAAGATCGTCCCCGTCAAACCAAGCCGAGTTCTTCCCGTAATCCTCCTCCTGTGCAGAAAAAACTTCCCCCGCAAGCCCCCTCATCGTCATAACCTTTCCTATCTCCATCAGCTTAATCCGGGGATGAGTCAAAGACAGCAGGTATGTATAGCTTACCTGCCGGGTCAAGGGCTTGGACGAGAACACAATGGTATCATATTGCCGCACGCAGACATAACCGCCACCCATATCCAGCGTCCAGACGGTAGGGTATTCCTGCAGCGTTCCCCGGCGTACTGCTTCAATCTTGGAAAAATCCATGAATGATGAATCCGCCGACAGATAATTTAATATTAGTTTAATCAAACGCCGTTGTAAAGCGGAGGGTATGGCCGCAAAGGCAGCTCTTTTCAAGGTGTATTTTCCATGCTCGGTGAAAACCAGCTCATCAAAGCATTTTGCCGCATTCGCCTCCATATATTCATCTTCCGCCGAGGCAATTTCAGCCAGTTGCAGAAGCGATTGTCTCACTCTCGGATTATGCTGCTCCAGCATAGGGAGCAGCTCCAGCCTGACTGCATTCCGCTTGTACTGCGTCAGGAGGTTGGTCGCATCCTCCGCATAAGCTAAGCCCTCTTCTAGGCAAAAGCCGACAAGAGCCGTTTTGTTAATACGCAGGAAGGGGCGGATGAGTTCCACCTTTTTTTCGGTCCGTTTCCAGCGCATGCCTGCAAGGCCCGAAGGCCCGCTCCCCCGCAGCAGCCGCATAAGCACCGTCTCGGCCTGATCGTCTGCATGATGGGCCAGCGCTACCGAGCGCGCCCGGTAACGGTGTGCGGTAGCAATCAGGAACTGGTAACGCTTCTCCCGTGCAGCCCCTTCCGGGCCAAGCCCGCTCTCCTTAATAATGGACGGAATATCGAATTCGCCCAGCTCGAAGGGAATGCCCAGCTCGGCCGCGAGGTCCCGGACCAGCTCTGCTTCCTCAACCGATTCGGCTCTGAAGCCGTGATTGACATGGGCGCAGATCAGCGTCAGCGGCATCCGGGTCAGGGAGATCTCATGCAGAATACGCAAAAGAGCCACAGAGTCCGGCCCTCCGGAAACTGCGACTACAATGGTGTCATGCGGCGCCCACAGCTCATATTCAGCCGCAGCCTCCATTACGGATTCCACCAGTTCCTTCCTGTGCTCCATAGGGGCTTCCTTTCCTGCCATCCCTTACACCGCCTGCTCCGGCGGTCAGCATCTTGTTGATTATGTACGATATCAGATCTCAGAAACGGAAAACCCAGTATAGCGTGAATGCCAGTAGAAATAAAGACAGCGCGAACGCATTTTTGAGCCAGCGCGGAGTCGCCATCGTCTCGTGTCCGCTCTTCCGTCCTCTGTAGATGTGGCTTCTCCAGATCTCTGCTGCCTGCGCGGAACCGGGGAAACCGCCTTTAAGCGCGAGGCATAGCCAGGAGGACAGCTTCTTATCCGGCAGCTCCCGGGCCAGCTTCATCAGCTCCTCTACGCTCCTTGTCTGCGGCAGCTGCTGGGCGGCAGACTTCAGCCCTTCTTCATTAAGCAGACGCAGGCACAGGACGGCAAAAGCAAACAGGTCATAGCTCTGGTCGCCTGTCCGGCTGCCGGCATTCCAGAATCCGCGGTCATGCCATTCTGTGAACTGCTTCACGCTCCGTCCGATGGGGCTTGCCCCTCCGTAATCAATCAGCTCGGCTTCCCCGTAGCTGGATACCATGACATTCTCCGGCTTCAGGTCCCCGAACACGAAGCCGCACTCATGCAGCGTCTGCAGCTTCTCCAGAATCGTCATTCCGACAAGCCCCAGCCAGGAGGCACCGTTCCTGGACAGGAAATGGTGCAGCGGCCTGCCTTCCACATAACGCATTACATAAAAGGGAGTATGGTCCCGGTCCTTGAAATCATCCGATTCCAGCAGATAGGAGGATAGCGGCGATTCCTTGCGGGCCCGGTGCTCGCTGCGCTTTCGGCAGGACTGCAGAGAGGTCAGCACGTTAATCTCAGACTGCAGCTCCAGCGTATCGTATCCGATCTTGAGCGCATACCGCTCCCGTCTGCCTTCCCGCTGCACCAGATATACGGTTCCGTTTGCCCCCTTCCCCAGTACACGCTCCACGACATAACGGTTCCCCCGCCATTTGCCGGTAATTACTGTGCCTGCCGGATAGGATGGATTAGACGACATACCCATCAATCATCCCTTCTCTTGCCCCGTCATCTTCCCCTGGAAGATAATTACGATGTTCTTCCAGTTTATCATAACGGTAATGTTCCAGCACCTTGAAAATAGCTGGCCCGGTCGGCGTAGCCCCCCGCATCTTCAATCTGGAAAAGAGGGAGCGGACCTCGGACACATTCCGGGTCCAGTCGATATCCAGCATGGCATCCTCACTGCCGGAGCGTCCGGGAAAATGGAACACGGCAATCTCGCTGCGCCCTTCCCGGGCCTCCAGACTGAGCGCCAGATCACGGATGGCATCCTCCACCGCGCCAAGCTTCGGCTTCATACTGGCGCTTGCATCAATTAAAAGCGCTATGCGTAGCGGCGAGGTCTCGGTCAGCTCATCGACCACGGTAACCACCTGTGAACGCTGCTGCGGAGGCAGCTCCGCCAGTGAGCCGTCGCCGAGAATTTTTTGCACCTCTTTATTAACCGCCTGCTGAATGGTCTGAACCACCGTCTTGCGTGTCATCATCTGAATGGTCTGGGCCAGCTGCGGGGTTCCCACGATCCGGCTGATCCCGCCCCCTGCCTTGGCAATATCGGCAATCTCCCGGCTGCCCAGCTCACCGATGGTTCCATAATCTACGACCCCTACAACATTGACCGTGATGCCCTCCTGACGGGCGTGTGCTGCCGCCAGCACCGGACTCTCCCCCACATTCGAACAACCGTCCGTGATCAGCAGAATTTGTTTCATGACCGTTCCTCCCTTCCTTGTCTAGTTACTAGCATTGCCAAGGTTGAGAGATTTCAAACGCCGCTTAACGCTTAAAGATTAGATCTGAATGAGCTCGTAAAAAAGAGTCTCTGCGAGAATTTTGGGCCTTCGATCGCTGTTGTCTTCCGATTTCTTGATTTTTTGTACCGCAGCTCGCGGTTGAAATCGGAAGACAAAGGCGAACGCTTCGCTTCTACGGCTCCAAAATTCTCTCCGTTCCGTTTATTTTACGATAAACCTTCAACCTCAACTTTCGTCCGCTAACCAGCAGCGGTTGAAAAGGAGAGGAGCAGGGGCTGGCGAGTGACTGGAATGCACTCGCCGAATAGTTTAAAGACAAGACCCGGATTTTCAGCACTGACTTTGCTCTCGGCTCGCTCAAATCCAATAATCCTGCCTTAAATGCAACATTCCTTCCATCAATCCACTCAAATAACGAAATTGTTGCACAAAAGGCAGGAATCCTCCTCCTTGAAGCAGATTAGTGTAAAAAATCTTGCAATTCATGCAGCAATCCACTCCAACACCCAGGTATCTTCAGCATCAGGCTGCATTTCGTACAACATTTTCAGCTTACTCATCCAAATAGACTAATTAGTTGTCAGGTCAATGGCTTACTGCGTTAGCTAACCGTACGCGGACGCTCCATCCGGCCCACGCCGGGCATATGCAGGCTGGACCATTCCGGGTGGTAATGATCCACACGGCTGACTACGATGGTCATATCATCATGGACCTCATTGCCCTGATAGCGGATTACCTTATCCAGCAGCTCGTCCGCCATATCCTGCGGGTCATCACCCTCCAGCTCCTGAATCAGACGTTTCATCCATATCTCCTTATTAACGGCATAACCGGGCGCATCATAAATACCATCGGTCATCATAATGAGGATATCACCGGGGCGAAGCTGCATGGTGACCAGATCCACCTCGATATCTTTGATGATGCCGATCGGCAGATTGCTGGCCGTCACGGGGATCACCTCGCTGCCCCGCCGGATGAAGCTCGGAGCGGAAGCAATCTTCATGAAGATGGTCTGAGCCGAATACTGGTCGATCAGCGCCATATCTACTGTCGCATAGAATTCATCCGGGGAGCGCAGCAGCAGAATGGAGTTAACGGATTTCACCGCCAGCTTCTCATCCATTCCCGATTGCAGCAGCTTCTCTAGCATAGATAACGCAGCGCTGCTCTCCATCCGGGCCCGCTCCCCGTTGCCCATTCCGTCACTGATGGAGACGGCAAAGGTGCCGTTACCCAGCTCCACCGTACTGAAGCTGTCTCCCGACAGCATATCGCCTCCCATTGCGGCGGCAGCTACGCCGGAGCTTATCTCGTAAGCCTTCGCCGAGCCAAAGGTCACCATCGACAGGCCCTCGCGGGGATGGACGGCGGTCTCACTGACCACTGCGATATTCTCCTCCAGAATATCTGAGAGCAGCGGGGCGATCATTTTGCGGCATTCATCGAAGCCCCGGGTGTAGGCATGCACGACTTCAATCTCTACCCGGCCGGGATCGAGACTCAGAATCTCAATGCTGTGAATGGAGAGGCCCAGCTTCTCCAGCGCCTCCCGGATCTGGCTCTCCTGCCGGTACATCGCCTGCCCTTCCCGCTTAATCTCCTTCGCCAGGTCCTCCATGACCTGCGATACGCCGGATAATTGCTCGGCCACAAATTGGCGGCTGTCGTATATTTGCCGCTTCCAGCGCATATCATGCTGGTATAGCTCATATTGGCCCTTCATCACCTCAAGAACCTCCCCCGTCCTGCCGCAGATCCGGCTCCACTCCGGCGGCAGCTGGGCAGCGGTAATGTCCGGGCACTCCTCGACCGTGGTCATCATGTCCGTCATATACCTGTAGGTCTGATAGAACTTGGCATCCCAGCAGTGGGTCCGCCGGATGCATCCGGCGCAGGCTCCCTCTGTTACCGTATTCATAAAGTCCTCCATCTCACGGTCGCTTTTGCCCGCCTCTGCGGCCCGGGGAATCTGCCCGAAGCTGCTGGAGAGCTGCTGGAATACCTGCGAGAACTGGGTCACCCGGTCTGCTGTAATATCCCGGACCCTCCGGGCATATTCATGCTGGGAACGGCTGTGATCGGCTGTGCCTGGTACATATTTGGCAATGGCAGTAATCATCCCCTTAGGTGTTAGAAGAAACAATACTACAGCTGCACAGGTCTCCCAGGTAGAATTCATGACATCGCCCGGTCCCATGAAGTATACGGAGAGAATCGTTGATCCCAGCAGCATCCCGATGGAGACCGCCCCTTTGCGTCCGGACTGCATCATACCTGCCAGCATCCCGGAAAAGGCCAGGAGGCTCATTTGATAGATGGCTCCGATATCGGCCAGACTGAGAATTAGTCCGGTCACTACACCAACCGCAGCACCAAGCGGCGCTCCTCCGGCCAGGGCAAAGATCAGAATCAGAAACCGCGATAAAACATGCTCCAGCGATAGACCGTTAATGGTCCAGCCGACAAGGCCGGTCATGACGGAAGCCAGCAAGATGATCAGACAGAGTACCTCCTCATTGCGGAGTGCCCTGCTTTTCTGCTTATAGGTGAATAAAGGAAGCGCCTGCAGGAATACAAGCGTCAGCACGAATCCGAGTATGGCATCAATGGCCGCCATCATCAGCGGATACCACGTGAGCGAAGGACCGATAACGACCTGGAACAGTCCCACCATAAACGAAGCTACGAACACCATCAGAGGGGCATAAGACAGATCCACCCGCTGGAAGTTCTCCAGCCCTTTGTAGATCAGATAAAAAATAATCAGCTCTGCCGCAACCACGATGGCACCCGGAAACGGGGTGAAGAGACTGCCGAGCACGATGGCTGCGGCCACAGGCAGCATGGAATCCCTGCGCATAAATACAATGACGGCGAAATAAGCAGCAGCAAACGGGGTAAGCTCATCCAGGATCATAGCCCGTCCCAGCAAAAAGCCCATAAGGCTAAGCAGCAGCACCCACTTCTTGACCGCGATGAACTGGATAACCGGCAGCTTGGTGCCCCACGCCTTCAAGCGCGTACCTAAGGCTTCTTTCTGATTTTTGTCTTTGCTTCCTGCTCTTGTCCACTCCGGCAAATTCACCACATTGCTTTTACTCATTCCATGCACCACCCGTTTATGAATTTTATGGTTCTCATTATATAGCGGGGGTCTTAAGAAAGTTTGTCAGAAACGGAGAGCAATCTGTAAAAAATTTCCGACAAAAAAGCCTGTCCCGACATTCTGTGGAAAAGCCTCCCAATCCCATACGGGGTAAAAGATCGGCTGCGGACTGCCGCAGTCAGACTGCCGGTTGCAGGTAGTGGCCGCGCGGACATTCGTCAGCGATTGCCCTAGAGTTATGTGAGAATGGCATAGATGCTGTCGGCAATTTGTTCAAAGCCCGACAAAAATAGCCGGACGCAACAAAAAAACCGCGAAGGGCGAAACGCCCCTGCGGTTATTTATGATGTGCAAGACTCAGATTATACGCGCTTGGCTCCACGGCCGCCGCGCTTTCCTTCTGTGTTCTTCTTGATCGAAGATATCCGTTCTTCGCTGTCTTTCAGGAAGCGTGACATTTTATCCTCGAATGAAGGTTTACCGGCTGCAGGCTTGAATGGACGCCCACCCCGTTCACGATTGAATCCACCGCCGCCTCCGCCACTGCCGCCACCACCGCCGAAACGGTCTCCACCGCTTGGACGTTCAGGTCTTGGAGCTCTGGGGGGACGTACTTCCGATGCCGGCTTATCAACGGCTTGCTTAATGGAAAGTCCGATCTTGCCGTCCTTGTCAACATTGATCACCTTAACGGTTACTACATCCGCAATCTTCAAATGATCGTTAACATCCTTGACGTAGTTATCGGCGATCTCCGAGATGTGAACGAGACCTGTGACACCTCCTGACAGATCCACAAATGCTCCGAAATGCGTGATGCCTGTCACCTTGCCCTCTAACTTGGTGCCCACTTCAATTGCCATAGAATAAAATGATCCTCCCTTAAAAATATACAGACGAATATAATGTCCATCCTGTCTGCGGTGATTTGATTATACAGTAAAGAGCAAAGCAAGGCAACACAGCGTAAGCCTCTTTTCGCCTGCTTTTATTGCCCGGATTGCTCGGTACGGATAGGGGATTCCCCTGCAGGATACATATTGTACCATTTACGCGCTAATTGTCCGATATACTCATCGTCATTCAGCCGCGAGACCTCATATTTCAATTGATTCATCGTGGCTGTTACACTCTCACTGTTCTCTTTCTTACGGGCGAGCTGTTCGCTCTTGTCGGCGATTACTGCGCTCTGGGCAAAGAAAGTGAATCCGGCCCAGCCGAAGAAAACAGCCATCACAAGAATCCATATAAACTTTCTTCTCTTCGCGCCTGCGGCCGAAGCACTCTGATTCGTATTCTTCTCTTCCGCAGAGAATCTGTTCATTTAAGCTTACCTCCAGTTCCAGGGTTCAAGGTCAGCGCTTCCGCCACCCTGATATCCACTCGGTGATCCTCACGATCCGGGCGCTATGAACGAACCGGGATGCATACGGAGAGGCCCACCTTACAGGAAGTACCCAGATTGGCTTGGTTAGACGCAGCAGCAGCTTAAAAATATAAAGAAGGACCCGGCCGAGCAGCAGTACTATTCCCTTAACCAGGCGCCACAGCCAGAGAATCGGACCTCCGATGACTATGGTAATGAACCGCCATAGCATCCTGCATACATACTGAACTGACTGAATTAACCTTACCACAAAACGCTGCACTGTAATACTGAAGATCAAAAAATAGATCCATACACCTAGAAAGAGGCCAAGAACGACATAAAACCTCAATTGTCCCTGGTTTCCGGCATAAAGCATGCGAAAGACCAGCAGGGCAGCCCCTATCCAATACAGCAAATCCAGCAGCGCATTCAGCCAATTGGGAAATCTCAGCTTCTGCGACAGCACCCGGTAGCTGTCATAGGCCAGTCCCATGGCAATGCCGGACAGAATCATATAGAGCAGGGTGATCCATTGAACGGAGGGATTCATTTAAACAGCTTGCGGAGAATCCCTTTATTTTTGCCTTGCGCCCCGGGGTCCAGATAAATCAGGGAATGAACATTGCCTTCAAGGGACAGCATTCCATTCTCCAGACTTAAATTCTTGATATGTAAATGAGTCCCCCGAATGGTCAATTGGCCGAGCTCTGTACTTAGCAGAAACTCCTCGTTGTCAAAGCTCTCCACATTCTGCACACCTGTCAGCTCAATCTGCTTACGGCTGCGCATGTGCAGATCATGCTGTTTGTTGACTTTAGTTGGCTCCATCATAGCATGTACCCCTCCTTCTTGGTTCTAATCTATGAAGGAAGGACAGGGTATAGAACAAGAAAAAAGAGGCATCCCGCTCCGCCGTCTTCCGGCTTCAGGAATACCTCTTAACCTTATGCTGCAATCATTTGCTACCAGTCGAGTCCCGTGCTTTTGGCAACCGGCTCTTCACGGAGCAGGGTATACATTCCGGCGGCCTCGTCCTTGCGGGTGGTTTCCACCAGCTTTTCCACTTTGACCGTCACAAGCTTTTGGCCGAACTGCACGGTAATCTCGTCACCGATCTTCACCGTGCTGCTCGGTTTGGACTCCCGTCCATTGATCAACACCCGGCCCTGTTCGGACACATCCTTGGCCACGGTGCGGCGCTTGATCAGACGGGAGACCTTCAGGAACTTGTCCAGACGCATTAGTTAACGGCTTCTTTGAGCTTGTTGCCTGCCTTGAAGGCCGGCACTGTGGATTCAGGAATTTCGATAGGTGTGCCCGATTGCGGGTTACGGCCGGTGCGGCCGGAACGTTTGCGCGTTTCAAAAGTACCGAAGCCGATCAGCTGTACTTTATCTCCGCTTGCGAGAGCTTCTGTAATTTCGCCCAGCATTCCGTTAAGTACGGTTTCTACGTCTTTTTTGGATAGTCCGCTTTTCTCGGAAATGTTGTTTACCAGATCTGTCTTGTTCATAATTTGAAGTTCCTCCTAGGATACAAAAAATAAATGAAAATCAGGTTTACCGGAAAATCACGGCAAATCGTCATTTCGTCTTTATGATATTCTGGATTCCGCCCTCAATTCCTGCCACGATCCGCCGTTTTTTTTGAAAAAGTAACATCTTGCGTAGGATATGGGGGTTATAGCACTATAACATTATAAACCTCTCAATGCATTTTAAATCAGAGATTCGCGCCAATAGTCACAGCATTGCCGTGAAACGCGCGGGATATACGCCGAAGACTATAATTCTAAAATCTATTGCTTCCGCTCTTCTGCCTTGGCTTCCTGCCAGAGGGCCTCCATCTCTTCCAGCGGGCTGTCCTCCAGCCGGACCCCCCGATCCCGCAGACGCTGCTCAATATACTCGAAGCGGGCTACGAACTTGCGGTTGGTGCGGGTCAGCGCTTCTTCCGGATCGGCTCCGATGAAGCGGGCCACATTGGTGGCTGCGAACAGCAGGTCGCCCAGCTCCAGCATCTGCTCCCCGGCGGACTGTCCCGTCTCAATCGCTTCCTGAAGCTCGTCAACCTCCTCGCGGATCTTGGCCAGCACATCACTGGTGTTATCCCAGTCGAAGCCGACGCGGGACGCCTTCTTCTGCAGCTTATACGCCTTCATCAGAGCCGGCAGATCCCTCGGAACCCCGCTGAGTGCGGACAGGGCTTCGGGCTTCACGCCTTTGCGCCGCTTCTCCTCGGCCTTCATCCCTTCCCAGTTCTGCAGCGCCTCCTCGGCATTGCCCGCCGCCTGATCGCCGAAGACATGCGGGTGGCGGAACAGCAGCTTCTCATTCAGCCCCTCAATGACATCGTAGACACTGAAGGTTCCCAGCTCCTCTTCCATCTGGGAGTGCAGCATAATCTGGAGCAGCAGGTCGCCCAGCTCTTCCCTCATATGGTCCGGATCATCCTCGTCAATCGTCTCCAGCACCTCATAGGTCTCTTCGATCAGATTTTTGCGCAAGGATTCATGCGTCTGCTCACGGTCCCAAGGACAGCCCTCGGGGCTCCGCAGAATATCGACAATCTCATGCAGCCGGGCAAAGGTGCGGTTACGCGCTTCATCCGCACGGTTCGCCGGAACATACACCAGCGACAGGTTACCATAGCCGTCCTGCCGGTCCAGCTCGTACAGCGGCACCCGGAGAATCTGCTCCTCGCCCTCCACGCCAAGCGCATGTGCGGCAATGACCTCATACTCGGGCGGGTACAGCTCCATCAGGCAAAGCTTGGTCTCAGACGCGGTGAAGCTGTCATAGACCTGCCCGATCAGGGTGTGCAGCTCCGGGTGAAGCTGGGAGCTGCGGATACCGGAGGCATCCAGCAGCTGGAAGCCTTCAATCGGATCAAAGCCCAGTCGGACAAACGCTTCATCCAGGAAGCTCTCGCCGCCGAGGATATTCAGCTCAATGCCCGCCTCCGGGCAGCGCCCGCGCAGCAGGGAGACGGCGGATTCAGCCACCATGGGATGCCCCGGCACGGCATAGACGATCTCCGTGCCCTGCGGAGCGGCCGCAGCCTTCTCGATCAGCGTTGCCGTAATGGCTTCATAGACCTCAGGGAAGGACGACAGCGACTCATACAGCCCGTCGAAGGACTCCCAGGCTATCTCCATCTCCGCCAGTGCAGCCATGACAGGATGCTCTGCGGTCCGCACGTATACGGCCGAGGCCGCCTTCAGCTTCTTGATAATGCCCAGCGTCAGCCGGTCCGGGTTCCCGGAGCCCAGGCCGACGATCGTTAATGTTGCGCTCATGCCAGTCTACTCCTTCCAGGCAGCCGCCTGCTGCTATTCGCGAAAGGCGGCTGCGCTATGTATCTATTGAGCTGCGCCTTATGGGAACAGGCGCAGCTTCTTCAGCTTGTCCGCTAAGCGCGGGCCGAAGCCCGGAAGCTGGCGCAGCTCGCTCTCGCTGAGCAGCCGCAGCGCCACTGCGCCGAGTGCGAAGACGGCGCAGCCTGCGAGCACGCCGAGCAGGCTCTGCGCCAGGGCCACGGTCCGCCCGCCGCCGAAGCCGGCGGCGTCTGCCGCCCTGGCTGCGCCGTGGCTCACAGCCGCGGCGGCCAGCCCCAGGCCCGCGAGCAGCGCCGCGGGCTTCAGCAGGACATCTGCGGCGCGCAGCCGCAGATGTCCCTGCCGGTAGAGCAGCAGCACGTTCAGCGCTGCTGCGAAGAGATGTGCGGCCACGCCAGCGATGGCCGCACCGGTAATGCCCTGCTGCGGGACGAGCAGCAGGTTGAGGGCCGCCTTAAGCGCAGCGGCGGCCAGCAGGGTCAGCGCCGGCGCCCGCACGGCGCCCAGGCCTTGCAGCAGCGCGGCGGAGATGATGCTGACCGTGCCGCCCGCGGCGGTGAAGGCCAGCCAGGTCATCGCGCCGCTGCCGGCGGCGTCCCCGTACAGAGCCGTGTTCACCGGCTCTGCAAGCACGGCCAGGCCTACGGAGGCGGCCAGCCCGAGGAGCCAGAACCAGCGCAGCGACAGCGTGATGCGCGTGCGGATCAAGGCCTCATCCCGCTGGTACTTCGCTTCGGCCAGTGCCGGGATGAAGACGACCGAGAGCGAGGTCGCCAGCATCGTTACGATCTGCACGAGCGGCAGCCCGCGGTTATAGATGCCGAACTGGGCCATCGCCGCCGTCTCGCTGCTCCCGCTCCCCGCCAGCAGACGGGGAACTGTGAAGACATCGACCAGTCCGATTAACGGAACAGCCAGCGCACCAAGCATCACCGGGAGGCCATAGGCTAACAGCTCCCGGGCAGGAATGCCCTGCTTATCCCTTCGTACAGCCGATGCTGTTCTGTTCTGAAGCGGAGCTTGAGGCAGCCTGTCCTGCAAGCCCCGGCGGTGGCTGCGCCAATACAGCAGCATCACGCCGAGACCGGCGATCCCGCCCCCGGCTGGACCCAGCATCGCACCGGCAGCAATTCCTGCCGCATCTGCGCCAGCGCCCGTCAGATACAGCAGAAGCGCGATCATGACCGCCACGCGTACCGACTGCTCGACCACCTGCGACACGGCGGTCGGCATCATATTATGCAGTCCCTGGAAGTAGCCGCGCAGCGCAGCCATCAGCGGCACCACCGCCAGCCCCCAGGCGCTGCTGCGCAGCGCCGGGACAATATGGGAGCTGCCGACCCATACCGCAATGAGCGGAGCCCCGGCGTAGACCAGAATGCCGAGCACCAGGCCGCTGGCCGCTGTAATTCCGGCGGATAGCAGCAGGACCCGCCGCCCCTTCTGCGCGTCCTGTGCCGCCGAAGCCTCGGCCACGAACCGCGAGATGGCGGCAGGCAGCCCGAGCATCGCCACCGTAACCAGAATGGTATACAGCGGATAGACCGTATTGTAGATACCGAACGCGGCGTCACCGCCCAGATTCTGCAGCGGTATCTTCTGGAGCGTACCGATCAGTTTCGAGAAAATAGCTGCCGCGCTAAGAATAAAAGCGCCCTGCAGCAGCTTCGAGCCTTGCGAATTGGATGTCATCGTTTACCTGCTTCTACAGCCATAACTGCCATAATATAGAGCTTGTTTTAACCTAAGCAAATGAATTTCTATATTATAACTTATCTAAGGGTAGAAGTGTAAATGACCATGCGTCTATTCCTTAGCTTGCCGATTCACAGCAAAAACCCGCCATTCCCTACGGTCATAATAACCTAAGGAAAAGCGGGACTCTCCAGCACCAGCTGATTACTGCTCCATTTGCTTGCCCAGGAAGGCTGCGGCTGTCTCCGCCATTTTCACTTCCATCTGGGCCATCTTGACCGAATCATCCTTATTCAGCAGCACTACGCAGCCGATGGGATCTCCTCCGGAGATAATAGGCGCTGCCACATACGTGGATAACAGCTCCGTGTGGTCCTTGCTGATGTCATAGCTGCCTGCATTATTCTCAAGCATCGTTTTACGGCTTTCCATTACCTTTTCCAGCAGCACACCCACTTGCTTCTCCAGATAATCCTTCTTGGAGCCGCCGGCGAGCGCGATGAACGTGTCCCGGTCCGTAATCATGGTAATATGCCCTGTTCCTTCATACAGCGACTCTGCATATTCCTTGGCGAAATCGCCCAATTCACCAATCGGTGAATATTTTTTCAATATAACCTCACCATCGCGGTCAACAAAAATTTCCAGAGGATCGCCCTCACGAATCCGTAAGGTGCGTCTGATCTCTTTGGGGATAACAACTCGTCCGAGGTCATCAATACGTCTTACAATACCAGTAGCTTTCATTTCAAATGTTGCCCCGCTTTCCTTAAGAAGTATGGTCCAACTACTGTCCATTATGGGAATGGTTAATCCCGGTGATTTATCGTAATATCTGACCATAGTATTCATCTCTTCCCAGTTCCTTATACATCCCTCAGCCCGCATATAATTGTTCATGGAGAATGAGAACGCCCCGGCCCGGCATCATTCCAGTTATGATCACAAATAGTCATTTCTATACCGCCGCAGTATTTTCCCCATTTTGTTCTATTGTGGCAAAAAAAACCGCCCGGATGCATGGCGCATCAGGCGGCTTGTCCAGCCTAAATTTATTTAGCGGCTTCTGTAGCAGCCGGTGTATCTGTAGCGGGTGGCGTGTCACTACCCGCAGCCGGAGCCGGTGTAGCTGTGGCTCCCGCGCTGCCTGCAGCAGCTGAGCTCTTCGGCAGATTGATTTTAATCTCCAGACTGTCCAGTTCCTTCTCCAGGAAGGTCTCCAGGCTGGCAGAAGCGGCAGAGTTCTTCACAGCCTTCAGCTGGTCGGCAGTCAGCGTATCGAAGGTAGTGTCCTTGCGGGCTTCCACCTTGATAATGTGATATCCGTAGGTAGTCTTGACCGGCTCACTGATCGTATTCAGCGGAAGAGAGTGGGCCGCAGCCTTGAACTCTGCTACATAATCTACCAGTGCCTTGTCCTTGTATTCACCGCCGGTTTCCTTCGTGCTGGTATCATCCGAGTATTCCTTGGCCACGGCTGCAAAGTCCGCCCCGCCATCCAGCTTCGCCTTCACTTCCTGGGCGCGCTTCAGCGCATCGGCATCCGTCCGCTCTTTGCCGGCGCTATCGGTCAGGCCAACCAGGACATGGCGCAGAGTAGCCACACTATAATCAGCCTTGGTGGCTTCATAATGGGTCTTGACCTGCTCGTCCGTTAATTTCAGCAGCATGTCCTGATATACGGTAAGTACGCGCTGCATATAGGAACGCAGGTCCGACTCGCTCAGATCCTGTTCCTTCAGCGTGCTCTTGTACTTATCGCCCAGCGCAGTCTTGATAGAGCCGATCTGAGTATCGACTTCTTTCTCCGCAGCCTTCTTCGCTTCATCTGTGGCCTTGTCCGCCAAGTATTCGAACGCGACCTCCTGCTTCAGGATGGACTCCTTGAACATATCAATCTCCAGATACTGCGCCTGCTCGGGGGATAGGAATTTCATTACGCGGGTATCCAGATTGAATTCCTTCTGGGTAATGGTGCCGCCCTTATACGTTGCCACCGCAGTATCATCACTTTTATTGCTGCAGGCAGCAAGCATGGAGAAGGACAGGGCTGCGGTCAGCGAGACCACCAGTACCTTCCAGGATTTTTTATTTAACGACATTGTGTAATTCTCCCTTCGATTTTAAAGACTGTTTGGCTGCCGCGAGGAATTGCTCCAGCACATCCAGCAGCCCCTTGTCACCTAAATCCTTCGCTTTGATCCGGATCGTTGCCTTGGCATCCTTATCAAATTGTACACGCCTTTCGAAGCTATTACCAACTTTGGCGAGCTTTGCCGTATCAAACGCCCCCAGGCTGCCCTCGTGGAAATTAAGCAGGGCATCATCCCCGCGCCGGACCATGGATTCCATGCCGTACAGCTTGCCATACACCTTCAACCGGGCCACAGAGAGCAGATTAATAACGGCTTCCGGCAATTCGCCGAACCGGTCCAGCAGCTCATCCTCAAGCTCGGAGGCATCTTCGAAGGAAGCCACAGCAGCAACCTTTTTATAGATTTCTATTTTTTGGATACTGTCGTAAATATACTCGGAAGGAAGATACGCGTCAATCGACAAATCAATGACCGTATTCCCCTGCTTCAGCGAAGTATCCTCCTCGCCAAGCACACTCACCTTGCGTTTGCGGATTTCCTCCGCCAGCATTTGCGAATACAGGTCGAAGCCGACCGAGGCAATGAAGCCGTGCTGCTCCGCCCCCAGCAGATTGCCTGCTCCCCGGATGGAGAGATCGCGCATAGCAATTTTGAAGCCTGACCCGAGCTCAGTGAATTCCTTGATGGACTGCAGGCGCTTCTCAGCCACCTCGGTCAGCACTTTATCGCGCTGGTAGGTGAAGTAGGCATAAGCAATCCGGTTGGAACGGCCGACGCGTCCGCGCAGCTGATAGAGCTGGGACAGGCCCATTTTGTCAGCATCATGAACAATCAGTGTATTTACATTAGGAATATCGACACCGGTCTCTATAATACTGGTGCTGACCAGCACATCATACTCTCCGTCCAGGAAGTCGAGAATCGTCTTCTCAAGCTCCGATTCCGACATCTGTCCATGCCCGATACCCACTCTTGCCTCCGGCACCAGCATGGAGATCTGCGCCGCCATTTCCTGAATCCCCTGTACACGGTTGTACAGATAATAGACCTGCCCGCCACGGGCCAGCTCGCGCTCCACTGCTTCCCGGGTCAGCGTCTGGCTATGCTCCACCACATACGTCTGTACGGGAAAGCGGTTCTCCGGTGGTGTCTCAATAACTGACAAGTCACGCACCCCGAGCATCGACATATGCAGCGTGCGGGGAATCGGTGTGGCTGTCAGAGTTAATACATCGACATTGGTCTTCAGCCGCTTCAGCTTCTCCTTGTGGGTCACGCCGAAACGCTGCTCTTCATCGACAATCAGAAGGCCGAGGTCCTTGAAGACCAGATCCTGTGACAGCAGCCGGTGTGTGCCGATAATAACATCCACTGTCCCCTGGCGTACTCCCTTGATCGTCTCATTCTGCTCCTTGCGGCTGCGGAACCGGCTCAATACCTGAATATTCAGCGGATAATTGGCGAAGCGCTCACGGAAGGTCTCGTAGTGCTGCTGCGCCAGAATCGTCGTCGGCACGAGCACAGCCACCTGCTTGCCCTCTATAGCAGATTTAAAAGCAGCCCGGATCGCCACCTCTGTCTTGCCATAGCCTACATCGCCGCAGAGCAGCCGGTCCATCGGACGGTTCTGCTCCATATCCTTCTTGATCTCTTCGATCGCCCGCAGCTGGTCACGTGTCTCCTCATAAGGGAACATCTCTTCGAATTCGCGCTGCTCCTGCGTATCCTTCTCGAAGCCATAGCCAAGCGCGCTCTGGCGCTCTGCGTACAGCTTGATCAGATCATCGG
Source organism: Paenibacillus sp. FSL R7-0333 (assembly GCF_038000365.1). NCBI lineage: Bacteria > Bacillati > Bacillota > Bacilli > Caryophanales > Paenibacillaceae > Paenibacillus > Paenibacillus sp. FSL R7-0333. The sequence goes on along the minus strand of NZ_JBBOBZ010000001.1, from coordinate 7,452,525 downwards.
CGATATCTTGAACCGAGCTCCGTACCTTGCTGGTAACCCGGGTCCATTCATTGCCGCCCAGCTTATAGACCTTCGGCTCCTTATCTTCCGAGCCGACATATTTCTGAATCAGGTCAATCTGTTCAATCGGAACAGAGAGCTTGTCGCCTCCTGCATAGAGGATGTGCATATAGTCGCGGTGAATACCGCTGACCTCAAGCGTCCCGATGCCCATATATTTACCGATCCCGTGATTCTGGTGAACCACATAATCCCCGATCTTCAGCTCGGTATAGCTCTTAATCCGTTCGGCATTATCAATGCCCTTCGAGACCTTCCGCGCCTTACGCTGCTTCTGCGAGAACATCTCACCCTCAGTGATCACTGCGAGATGAATCGAAGGAAGCTCGAAGCCGGAGCCCAGGTTGCCCTGCAGGATCGTCGGTTCCTCAATGCCATAGTCATCCAGTACCCGGCGGATACGCTCCATCCGCTCCTCGCCGTTCGCCAGCATGATCACCTTCACGCCGGACTTGTGCCAACGCTCCATCTCGGACTTCAGCACATTCATCTGGCTATGGAAGTCCTGCATTCCGCGGCTGATGAAGCCTAAGATATTCTGTGGCTGAATATGTGGAACCTGACGCAGAAATATCGACATAAACAGGCTCTGGAACGGACGCTGGTACATAATAACCTCGCTGTCGACAGAGAGCTGCAGCTCAGGCAGCGTCTTGCCGTTCTGCAGCAAGTGCAGATTCCATTCCGACTCATCCCGCTCCAGCTGCTTGGCGGTCTCCAGAAGTCTGGCCGGCTCATCCAGGACAAGCAAAGTATCCTGAGCCATATAATCATACAGATGAATACGTTCAGGGTAGAGCAGACTGATATATTTATAGACTTCCGGGAAATAGGTACCCTGCCGCAGCATCTCCAGCTCCCGGCCCATCTCCTCACGCAGACGCAGCTTGGCCTGACGGTCACTCATCTTCTCAAGCTGCCGCTCCAGCATTGCAGACGCAGCGGTAGAAGCCGCATCCTGGCGGAGCTGATCGAATATAATCTCCTTGGCCGGTGTAATCTTCACACTGCGGACCTTATCGATGGAGCGCTGATCCATAGGGTCGAAGGTACGGATGGAGTCTACTTCATCATCAAACAGCTCCACCCGGTAAGCCAGTGGAGAGGTCATGGGATAGAAGTCGATAATACCGCCGCGTACACTAAGCTCACCGCGGTTCTCTACCCGCTCCACCCGCTCATAGCCCATCTCAATCATGGACATGAGGAAGTCATCCAGTGGCAAGGTTCCGTCCTGCGAAACCGTAAGCTGGGCTTCAGCCATGACATGCGGAGCGGGGAGCAGCCTCCGAACGCCGGAGTAGGGAACAACTACAATTCCCCGGAAGCCCTGGGCGCAGCGCGTCAGTACATCAATCCGCTGAGCCAGCGTCTCCGGGCTTGAGACAGCGGCCTCAGCCGCCACCAACTCATTGGCCGGATAGAGCAGCACCCGCTCCGGGGAAAGCGCTTCCTGCAAATCATCAGCCATCTTCTGGGCTGAGAACATATTATGGGTCACAACCAAGAGCGGACGCTGCGTCTCCTCATGCAGGGCAGCCAGCATGATTTGTCTGGCCGAGCCGGACAGACCGGAGATAAGCTGTTCCTTCATCCCTGCTGCGATGCCACGGGTGACAGACTGGAAATCAGTATCCTTGGAAAAAGCTTCTATAAGACCTTGTAACAACAGGTGCACCTCTCTTACTAAACAGGCTGACAGCGGCAATGCCGCTGTCACCTATTATAATTGGAATCGAAAACAAGCCTCAGCGGATAAGGCCAAGGCTTGCGGATGACGATAGAGACAGGCGCTTCCACCTTACTGAAGCGGACTGGCCAGCAGGCTGAGCTCGGGGTTGTTATCCAGCGCCTGCTTGCAGTAATCGCAGGTCACCTTCACCGTAATCTCGCCTTCTGAATCATACGCTATTATATCTCTGCGCTCCGCAGGGGTCAAGGATTGCAGCCCCAGCTGCATCTCTGTAATATCGCTTCTGCCAATGCTTCCCAAGAACGTCCGGCAGTGCCTGCATACATAGTGTATTGCCATCTATATGCCTCCTGAAGGTAGTATATACCTTCAGTATGCCCCGCCCGGGAGGGCTTTAGCCGCAGGGTCCTGAACCCTATGCCTTGTATTTCATCCGTTAAATTTGGCCATGGTCTGTTCAAAGGTATGCTGCAGGCTGAATTCCACAGCATCGCAAGTATCACTTATCATGCTCTCAAGCCTTGCTCCATCCTTCTTGGCGAAGGTAGATAGTACGTAGTCAACTATAGCAAAGCCCGGCTCCGGACGGGATATGCCCATCCGCACCCGGTTGAAGCTCTGGGTACCCGTATGCTGAATGATGGACTTGATGCCATTGTGCCCGCCGGCACTGCCTTGATATCGCAGCCTGATCTTACCCAGCTCCGTATCCAGGTCATCATAGACCACAATCATATCTTCCAGCTGGACCTTATAATAATCCATATAAGCCCGTACAGCTTCCCCGGACAGATTCATGAAGGTCATCGGCTTGATCAGCACCGTCTTCACACCGCCGATCATCCCTTCACCGATTACCGATTTGCATTTATTCTGGTTAAAGGCAATTCCGTGTCTGGACGCAAGCTCATCGAGGGCCATGAAGCCGACATTATGCTTGGTCTTCGCGTATTGCGTTCCGGGATTCCCGAGTCCAACAATCCATTTCATATTTAAGGTTTTTCCTTTCCACCCGGTACTCTCAGCAGAAGAGTTCCGTTTTTGGTACAATAAGTTTATACTCCGGAGACAGGTGATGAACATGCCACATCAGGGCGATATCTTAACACTGCAGCGCCATTTCCAGTACCATATTCAATATGCTGTGCCTGTTGAAGTCTATAGGGGGAACGCGCACGTAGACATCGGTGTGATTACAGCGGTGGACGAAGGCTTCGTAGAGCTGCAGGGTACGCTGTACAACCGCAGCCTCTTCACCTTCATCTCCCGTCCGGGATATTGAAGCTTATACGAGCCTTTAGTCCCTGCCGCTGTATCACGCCGATAAGGGTTACACCTTCCGCTTGACGAAAGGTGTAACCCTTTTTCTGCTGATCTGCCTGCGGCCTATTCGATTTCGAACAGCTTACTGATCGACAGCTCTTCATGCACGCGAATGATAGCTTCGCCCATAAGCGGGGCTACGGACAGTACCTTGAGCTTGGAGGTCGGGTTGCTGCTGCGAATTGGAATGGTATCCGTCACGATAATTTCTTTGATCGGAGAGTTTTCCAGACGTTCATGCGCCGGACCGGATAATACAGGATGCGTACAGCAGGCGTAGACTTCTTTCACGCCGCCTTCCATCAGAGCATTGGCTCCAAGAACGATCGTTCCTGCCGTATCGATGATATCATCGATCAGGATCGCCGTTTTGCCTTCAATATTACCGATAATGTTCATAACCTCACTGACGTTCGGTTCAGGACGGCGCTTGTCGATAATCGCCAGCGGAGCGTTAAGGAAGTCAGCCAGCTTTCTGGCACGCACCACGCCCCCATGGTCAGGAGAGACGACCACCGGGTTCTGAATTTGCTTCGAACGGAAATATTGAGCCAGAATCGGAACACCCAGCAGATGATCTACTGGAATGTCGAAGAAGCCTTGAATCTGCATCGCATGAAGGTCCATAGTAATGACGCGATGTGCACCCGCCTTCTCAATCAGGTTCGCTACCAGCTTGGCCGTAATCGGATCACGGGAACGGGCCTTACGGTCTTGACGGGCATACCCGTAGTAAGGAATCACGACATTGATGCTCTTCGCGGAGGCACGCTTAAGCGCATCTACCATCACCAGAAGCTCCATCAGATTGTCGTTCACCGGTCCGCAGGTGGACTGTACGATATAGACATGACAGCCCCGGACACTCTCCGACAGCTTAACCTGAATCTCTCCATCACTGAAGCTTGTCGTATGGGACTCGCCCATCGGAATGCCGATATAATCAGCAATTTGGCTGGCCAGCTTAGGATTGGAGTTGCAGGTGAAAATCTTGAGTTTGGAATCACAATAAGTCATAAAATATAAACCCTCCGTGACGGAATTTAACTGGCCAAAGCACCGGCGCGGATGTGCAAGAAGTCCGTCCGGCGCTCTAAGCCTACAGCTGCTTTCTGCTTACACGCTTTACGATGGACTATGCTGGTCTTTCTTCGCCTTGGCCCGGGAGCGGATCTTCTCTGCATATCCCGGCTTATTCTCCTGCCTTGCTCTGGCAATCGCCAGATCGTTCTCCGAAACCGGACGCGTAATCGTGGAACCGGCGACAATGAATGCGCCCTTGCCCACTGTAACCGGAGCCACAAGGTTCACGTTGCTGCCGATAAAGGCATCATCGCCAATCTCGGTTCTGAACTTATTATAGCCGTCATAATTAACGGTGATCGCGCCGCAGCCGATATTGACATTCTTACCGACCTCAGCATCACCGACATAGCTTAAATGAGATACCTTGGAGCCGTCGCCGATTGTAGCATTCTTGATCTCTACGAAGTCGCCGACCTTAACACCCTCACCCAGAACGGTTCCGGGACGTAAATACGCAAAAGGCCCAACGGAAGCCCGTGTGCCGACCTGAGCCTGATTCAGCACGGAATGCTTCACAGCCGCTCCGTCCATAATCACGCAGTCTTCAATTTCACTTGCCGGACCAATCACACAATCTTCGCCGATCACTGTCTTGCCCTTGAGTACCGTGCCCGGATACAGCACAGTATCTGCTCCAATGACAACATCTGCTCCGATGTAGGTTGAAGCCGGATCGATGATAGTGACTCCGCCGAGCATATGCCCCCGGTTGATGCGCTGACGCATATAGCCTTCGGCTTCAGACAACGCCAGTCGGTCATTCACACCAATGGACTCTGCTGCATCATGGGCCTGATAGCCCAGAACGATATCGCCCTGCGCCCGGAGTATACCGATAACATCCGTCAAATAATATTCCTGCTGGTTGTTGGTATTCGTAACCTTCTCGAGAGCAGCAAAGAGCTTCGCGTTATCAAAACAATACGTCCCTGTATTAATCTCGTTAACCGCAGCTTCACTCTCTGTGCAATCCTTCTGTTCCACAATCTTCAGCACTCCGCCGTCTTCGCCGCGGATAATCCGTCCATATCCGGCAGGCTGCTCCATAACAGCAGTAAGGACCGTTGCAGCAGCATTCTGCGCTTCATGCAGCGCCATCATGCCTTCGAGTGTCTCGCTCATGACAAGCGGCGTATCTCCGCAGATGACAATGGTGGTTCCTTCTTCGCTGCCCAGAAGATCCTTGGCCTGCTTGACGGCATGGCCGGTTCCAAGCTGGACATCCTGCAGCACATATTCGGCATTCTCGCCTAAGTATGCCTTAACCTTCTCGGCGCCGTGGCCTACAACAACTACATTATGCTGGCATCCGGTCGCCTTCACTGTATCAAGCACGTGCCCTACCATCGGTTTACCGCAGACAGGGTGCAGTACCTTGTATAATTTAGATTTCATGCGCTTGCCTTGGCCTGCAGCAAGTACAACAGCCATTCTTTTCAAGAATGCCAACCTCCCACTTCTTGAACTCACTACTGAATATATCTCATTCCGGGCAAAAAGAAAAGAGAACCATGCAGGCATGGTTCCCTTTTCTTCGAACCCCAATAAAATCCCCCCACAATGTGGGGCTTTGGCTCCGAGGCTGACCCAGGTACTCTGCGGGGACCCCGAAACATATAAAACGGTATGGCCTATTGCCGCCCTGGGGAGGCAGCAACTCCCAGAGAGTCAGCGGTTCACCGCTTAAGCTCCCTCTTCAATTACTTCCTCTTCTTCCGTAGCGGCACGTTCGTACTCGGCCAGAACCGCAGATTGAATCTTCTCGCGCGTTCCCGAAGAAATCGGGTGTGCGATATCGCGGAATTCTCCGTCAGGTGTACGCTTGCTGGGCATTGCAACAAACATCCCGTTATTCCCGTCGATGACGCGAATGTCATGAACAACAAACTCGTTATCGATTGTAATGGATGCGATTGCTTTCATTCTCCCCTCAGAGTTGACGCGGCGGAGTCTGACATCCGTAATTTGCATGTGTGTGTTCACCACCTTTTTCCATCAGAGACTTGGTGTATAATTCCACACAGCAAAGCGAATTCCTTCTTTTTCATTCCAAATAATGCCTGATTAAGAAGATTATTTTTGCAGAATCGTCGATTTCGACAGATTTCGTGCAGTTATCTTAAGAATCCTCACAGTTTCGACATTATGCCCGTCTTTTCAGAACCGGCAGCATCCCTCGTTCAGGAGGAGAAATAGTTGCCCGGAAACGCCGAAATACGCCGCACCTTGGAGTCCACCTCTGTCAGCTTCACCAGCGACACGTAGTCATGCAGCAGGCGTTCTTCATTCTCCACGTCGCCGGACTCTACGAGTACGCCCACACCTGCGACCTCTGCATTGAACTCACCCAACAGATCGACCATTCCGCGTACGGTGCCACCCGCCTTCATGAAGTCATCGACAATCAGCACCCGGGATTTCTCGCGCAGTGCCCGTCTGGACAGGGACATCGTATGGATGCTCTTATGGGAGCCCGATACATAGTTGATGCTTACAGCCGAGCCCTCCGTTACCTGATGGTCACGGCGGACCAGCACGACCGGCAGCCCCAGCTGCGCAGCCGTTGCGTACGCCAGCGGAATCCCCTTGGTCTCCACCGTCATGACGACATCAATCTCCACGCCGTAGAAGGCGGTGGCAATGATCTTGCCGGCCTGCTCCATCAGGGACGGGAGGCCGAGCAGATCCGACATATACAGATAACCGCCGGGCAGTATCCGGTCGCTCTGCTCAAGCTGCCCGCACAGACGGTTCACGAAGGCAAGCGCCATATCCATAGGCATGCGCGGAATATAACGCACTCCGCCCGCTGCCCCGGCCAGTGTCTGCAGCTCGCCCATTCCTTCGCCTTCAAATACCTCTTTTATAATAGCCAGGTCCTCGCTGACCGATGACTTCGCCGCACCGTACCGCTCTGCAAAAGTGGACAGAGGCAGCAGATCATGCGGCTTCTCCAGTAAAAATTGGGTCATATCAACTAACCGTTGGCTTCGTTTAAGTTTTTTCACGGAATGCTCCTCGCCTTATAAGCTGAATTTAAGAATAATGCATGCTCGATTCTTAAATTCACTTTATACAAAACCGAATATTACTATGAATAATATCATTATTGTACGGATTTGCACAAGCGGAAACCGCTTTGCCTCCGTTATCAGAGGATGGTCCCGCTCCGCTTAGCTCAGCGAACGCACTGCATAGACTTCCTTGCAGAATCCGCGCAGCCCGTTATAGATTCTCGCCACCTTGGAGTGCCTGGAGACAAGGCCAAATACGGTCGGACCGCTCCCCGACATCAGCACGCCGTCCGCCCCCAGCTTCAGCATCGCTTCCTTGAGCTGCTGCACCTCAGGGTGCAGCTTCAGAGTCACATCCTCCAGCACGTTGCCAAGGCCCTCACAGACGGCTGAGAAGTCACCGGCCTCCAGAGCCTGCTGCATGCGGAGCGCGGACGGATGCACCGCTATGTTGCCGGCGCGCACGCGTCCGTATACCTCAGCCGTCGATACATTGATCGGCGGCTTCGCCAGGATGACCCACATTTGCGGAGGATTCGCGATTGGGGTCAGCCGTTCGCCCCTGCCCGTAGCCAGGGCAGTGCCTCCTGTGACGCAGAACGGGACGTCTGAGCCCAGCTCAGCGCCCAGCTCCTGCAGCTCCTGCACCGGGATGCCCAGGCGCCAGAGCCGGTTCAGGCCGCGCAGCGTAGCCGCGGCATCGCTGCTGCCGCCGGCGAGGCCGGCAGCGACCGGAATTCTTTTGTCCAGATGGATATGTACTCCGCTTCTGACGTTATACCGGTCCTTGATCAGCCTTGCCGCCTGGAAGGCCAGATTCTTCTCATCCAGCGGAATATACCCGGCCTGGCTTGAGATAATAATCGAATCCCGCTTCAGCTCCGACAGCTCCAGACGGTCCGCCAGATCGACCATTGTCATTATCATTTCCACTTCATGAAATCCATCAGCCCGCTTATGCAGCACATCCAGCATCAGATTAATTTTTGCCGGTGCCTTCTCATACATTTTCAAGGCGTTCACCCACCCTCAGCTTTTCCCGTACAAAACAACTTAACATATTATATGAGAAACTGACAGTGAAGTCCATTAAATATACATCCGGTTCTATGAAGCAGAAAAGGTACCGCCCGCAGGCGATACCCGGTGCGGCATGACACCGCTATAGCCGCTTACAATTTCCGCGCAGCAGCCTGCTCTGCCAGCTGAATCGCCCGTTTCACCATATTCCCGGCATCGACTGCCCGGATTCCGCCCCAGCCCTCCTGCTCAACCGTTTCGTAGAACCCAAGCTCCTTGGCCAGCTCCGTCTTCAATTCCTCCGACATCATGCTTCGTCTTCTGCGGCTCATTACGAATGCCTCCCTTGTATGCTGCTCTATGATGAACGTACTGCCTATGTAGTATGCAGCCGGGAGGCCAGTGTCATGCAGCATCATTCAGGAAGACCCCCTACATGCAAAATAACCCCACAAAGTGGGGCTTTAGCGTAGGTGATGACTCAGGTACTTTGCGGGGACCCCAAAACATAAAAATTCTATCAAAAAACAGCCCCCCCGCAGGGAGACTGTCATGACGCTAAGCTTTGATATACATAATCCGCATCTGCCCATCGTCTTCGGTAACTGTGATTTCCACAGATTCAGTAAGTATATCGGCATAGCTATAGGAGACACGCTTGAAGGTCTGCTGCTCCTGATCGAGTTTGACAATAAATACAGAAGGGTACGTTTCTTCCAGGACACCGGTGCGTTCAACGGTCTTCCGACGGCCACCGTTAGCCCGCAACGTGATCTTATGACCGACGTGAGCTTCAAGACTGCGTTTAATTTCTAACAGCGCGTTATTAGCCATTACCTGACGACCACCTCTTTCCTTGTCCATTATACAACTTCCATAACCACTTGTCAAATTAAATAAATAATTATAGATGATGAGAAAAAAGTTGTCAACGGAATTTTTTTAGGCGGGGAAATTCCTGACTTAAGCACCTTGTTATCAGTAATGATGACTGGCTCCTCCCTGACCCATCTTGTGTCATAAGCGGCTTCCGTGGCAGCAAAATAGGATAAGCACGAATGCTTACCCTATTCCTTCCGCCTGTTCAGTTATCACTTACCCGGTTATAGCACCGAAGGAGCTACCTTCAGCGTAGCCAGGTTCTGCAGCTGAGGCATTCCGATCCGGAAGCTGCCCCGCGTCTCTATTCCGCCCATCCCCTGATTGCCGCTGATCGTATGGCTCAGTACATCGCTTAAGTTCACCGTATCCCGGATAGAGGTAAAAGAGGCCTTGGCCGCGATATACACCGGGTCCAGGGCATGAATGAGTATTCTGCCCGGGGAGCTGGCGAAGTTGGCACCATTGCCCAGGAGAGCCTCGAAGTGCGACTGGCAGGCTCCGGCTACGATCGTCAAAGCATCGAAATTCCGCTCATATTCACGGGCCACCCGGATGGCTGCCACAAAATTCTGTGAATTCTTATAGCTGCTCAGACTGTACAGATCATAATTCTGCTGTTGCTTAAGTACTCCATCATGGCCGGTAATCACTACGATATCGGGACGCACACGGGGCAGCAGACGGTACAGCGTCTCCGCCATTTTGGATTCGTTGACATGATGTCCCTCAGCCGGTATGCGCAGCTGCTCGTAGAGGCTCAGGCTCTTCTTCAGATAGAGTGCATCACCATCCAAATGCAGGACCTTACCCGGCACTTCAAAATAAGCCGCTTCCTTCGGAGATGGGCCCCAGGTTCCCGTGGACCCCGACACGCTCTCTCCGCTTCGCTGGCTCTGCACCTGCCGGTCTTTACGCAACCAGGTTAGAGATTCTGTTGCCTTGATCTGCGCACGCGCTCCCCGCTCGGTAACCCGTGTAGGAGGCACCTGCACCAGATCCTCCAGCGGGGAATCCGCCAGCAGACGGAACTCCGTGCCTTTAATGACTGCTCTATTCTGCAATATATTGTCTACCCGGAAGGTCACATCGCCGCCATAGGATTTACGAATGACCAAGTCTCCTAGATTCATTACAACACCACCTCTACCCCATGTTATGGGCAAAGGCCCCGGTTGGTTCATCCGCCGGGAGGGTTTTCTGTATTCTATGCGATGCCTGCAGCCAGAAGAACCGCACTGAGCCGCGCATACTCTTCAATGCTAAGCGTCTCTCCGCGCCGCGAGGGTTCAATGCCGGCTTCGGAGAGCAGCGCCTCCAGGCGCTCCCGCCCTTCTTCCGGGAAGAATCGTGCCTTAAGATTATTGGCAATCGTCTTGCGCCGCTGGGTAAAGGACGCCTGAACCACACCAAAGAAATGCTGCTCGTCGGCTACCTCCACCGGAGGACGTTCTCTGACCTTCAGCCGGATCACAGCTGATTCCACGTTAGGCTGCGGGATGAACACCGTACGCGGCACCATACAGACCAGCTCAGGCTCGCTGTAATACTGGACGGCAATACTCAGGCTGCCATACTCCTTGCCGCCCGGAGACGCCGCCATACGCTCGGCAACCTCCTTCTGGATCATGACCACGATATTATCCAGCGGCAGCTTCTCCTCCAGCAGCTTCATGAGGATGGGTGTAGTCACATAATACGGCAGGTTAGCTACGACACTAACCCGGTCCCTGCCCGCGAAATCCTCAGCGAACAGCTCCTGCAGATTCACCTTCAGCACATCGTCATTACGGATCTTTACATGGGGATAAGGCGACAGGACATCCCTAAGAATCGGGATCAGCCTGCGGTCAATCTCTACCGCAGTGACGGCCCCGGCCGTCAACGCCAGCCGTTCCGTCAGTGCTCCAATCCCCGGCCCAATCTCAAGCGCACCGGCTGTGCTGTCCAGACCGGCGGCATCCACAATTTTGTCCAGAATATTCTGATCGATCAGAAAGTTCTGGCCCAGGCTTTTTTTGAAGGAGAATCCGTAACGCTGAATTATCGCTTTGGTTCTTGTTGGGGACGAGATATTCTCGATACCGCTCATGAAGTAATGCCTCCCTGATCAATTTGGGCGAGGGCCTGCGCGAATTCTTCGCGGGTAATGCCGAACATCGCCAGACGTTTGTACAGTTGCTTGCCATTGCAATAACCGATACCGAGCAGATTGCCAAGCTGCATTCTGCGCTCAGCCGCCCGGGGATGCACCATCAGCCCTGCGGCCATAAGCTCATCCAGCCCAATGATGGGCGGCGCCCCCTCGAAGGAGGTATGTACATGCTCCAGCGCATGGCGGATAGCCTCAGGCGAAGCATTCTCTATTCCGATATCTCCTTTGCGGGTTGCATCCTTCTCCGGGATGAAGGCATGCTTGCAGCCCGGCACCTTGGCCGCGACGATTTTGCGGATTCGCTCTCCGGCATGATCCGGGTCGGTAAGAATGATTACACCCCGGCGCTCCATGGCCAGCTTGATCTTGGCAATGACCCTGTTATCCACTGCCGAACCCCCGGTTTCAATCGTATCGGCCTCAACCGCCCGCTTAACGGCAACGGTATCACTTTTCCCTTCAACCACAATTAGCTCTTTAATCATAAATATTTTTACTCCTTACTCCAGAACGCAAAAAGAAGAGGATTCGCTCCCCTTCTTTTTGGCTAAAGAATGTATAAGTGATGAGCGGCAGCTCTCTAAAATTTCGTAAGTGCTTCCCTCACTATATCGTATTAACCGCTAATTTGCAAAAGACTTTACGTTTAGTTCAGCTCCGGCTTCACAGGTCCGATCACATAGAGTGTGCGCGACTTGCGGCCGAAATTACGGGCATGGCTCAGTGAATCGTAATAGACATCCACCTTGTTGCCTTTGATGGCACCGCCGGTATCCTCTGCTCGGCGAAACCCTAATCCTTCAATGTACACCCACCAGCCAATCGGTATAACACTAGGATCTACAGCTATAGTGCGGCCTTCCGTTACGCGTGTGCCGGAGGCAGTACGTGTTCCAATACCCGGTTCCTGAGACGAATACGCAGTCATGGATACGTTTTTGATCATTCTTTTGTACTCGAAATCCACACCAGCCTTACTGGTAACATTGCTGGCCTTTGCGCTGGCTTTAGATGACTTGGAGGTTGTTACAGGTATGGAAACTTTGGCAGTAACTACGACGGGCTTAGGAAGCGGCTTGGTTCCAATGGCAATGATTTTGTCCTTGGTAACCGTCTGTACTTCCTTGCCGATCATGCGCATGGATGCCAGCTCGCCATCTTGATAGATCTTCTCGATGTGCTGGACCATTACGCCAGGCTTACCTGCCTGTGCCACTCTTACGGTTCCCTTGGTCAATGAGGGGTCTGCTGTCTTAATGACCCGGAAAGGCAAATTAGTTGTCCGTTGAACCACATGCTTTTTAATCCGGACAATTTTGATTTCCATGTCTGCAGATACTGCGGTTTCTAGCGAAGGGTAAATCTTGTCTAAGCCTTCCAGGCTGTAGCCCAGCTTGTCGATGGCCTCACCAATGGTATCCTCGGTCGTAAATAACGTCTCGGTCTTTCCGTCTACGGTAAGAGCGAACTTCTGCGCAGTGTTAATCACGATACGGTCGCCGTCTTTTATTTCATCACTAAGGCCAATAGATAATTCATCATGCGCCTGCAGCGAAATCTGTTCCTTAGCCAGCACATCACTGAACAGCGTTTCCCGCGTCTCCAGTGTCTGTACCTGTCCGTCTATTACTAGGGTAATTTCTTTTTTGCTCTGACCGTGTACGTACAGCAGTATTAACAGTGCGATAACAATCGATGCCACACCGGCAAGTAAAACTACGCGGGGATTCACTTGCTTCAACCGTAATGCGAAAGACCTGCTGGATGATTGCGAATCATGGGATACCTCTGGTTGGAATACGCCCACTCTCTCCATCCTCCTTACATAGCCCCGTCGTCCAAGTTAGTTCAAGGTGACTGTATCACTTCTGACGAAACTAGGTTTGAGTTTGCAACAGGATACGCCCGCACTTGCTTCAGCGTTTCCTGCTCATGGATCGCCTGCTCGGCATAGTTACTCCGGAGATCTGTTATATAACAGTATGCCGGGAGCATTCTCATTATTCAAAACAAAAGAAGCCTAAAAAGAGCTCATAGAGGACTCTTTCGTGGCTTCCCGGTGTCGAATACGTCGGAATGCTTATGCACGAGGTTTCCTCTCTTACTTGCGCTTACGGGGTTAGCTGTCGGGTTCGGACATAAGAGAGACGCCCTATCTCAGGTCACCCGCTCACGGCGGTTGCCCTCAAATTCACCCCAAAGACCACGTAAAGAAATCAAATAATGCCTGCGGCAATTCTGTGCCAGTACTCTTGTACGTTCATGCGGCAGCGCATTATTGGTTCCCCCGTTCTCCATACGGAGACTCAGCGAGACGATCCATGAAATTAGTGACTGTCACAGTTACAACAGCTCACTGCACTGAAAAGATGATATCCTGTTTTGATACATGTTGTAAAGGACGATTCAACCACGTTTACGTAAAAAAATGATTAAAATATTGTAATAATCGGCCGTTTTTCCGTCATAAAAGTTTAATATATCCGCTATACTTCATTTTTCGCCGCTTTTACTCCTGTTTTCAGAGTATCCCAAATCGTTCCAGTGCGTTCGCATACGTAATTTCCGCCAATTCCTGTAATTCAATCCCTTTTATTGCCGCGGCCGCCTCCGCTACCAGCCTCACATGAGCGGTCTCATTTCGCTTGCCCCGGAAGGGGTGCGGAGTCAGATATGGGGAGTCAGTTTCGATCAGCAGCCGGTCCAGCGGAGTCTGGGCAAGCACCTCTTTGGGCACCCGGGCATTCTTGAACGTAATCGGTCCTCCAAAAGAAAGATGGAAGCCCAAATCAAGACACATCTTGGCACTTTCCCAGCTCCCGGAGAAGGAGTGCATTACGCCGCCAACCTCGCCCGCCTTCTCCTCACGGAGTATGCGGATCACATCTTCATGAGCATCACGGTTATGAATACAGATCGGCATCTTCAGCTCTCGGGCCAGCCCGATCTGCTTGCGGAATACTTCATGCTGCACATCCTTAGGAGAGGTATCCCAGTAGTAATCAAGTCCAATCTCGCCGATGGCAACCACCTTGGGATGAGCGCATAAGGAGGCGATCCATTCCAGGTCTCCGTCCTTCATCGTGATGGCATCCTGGGGATGCCAGCCAACGGCTGCATAAATATAATCATATTTCTCGGCAAGCTGCATGGTAGTCGGTATCGTATCCCGGTTAAAACCGATGTTGATCATCTTGCTGACGCCGGCTTCCAGCGCCCTGGCAATGACCTCTTCGCGGTCTTCGTCGAATTGTGGAGCATCCAGATGGGTATGGGTGTCGAATAACTGCATTACATTACATCCTTTCGGCCTGTTATTGTATCTATAATTCCAAGCTTGATCTGCTTATTTGGCAAAAATCTCTGCGATGGACGGCGGCAGCTGTGGAAGGGCTTTCTGCAGTCTGTCCTGCGGAAAATACAGATGGTATCTGCCGCGGTGAATACCACTGATAGAGCGAACAATATCCGAGACCTCGGAGATTTCCCTCAGCCGGTCATGCTTGTCCAGAAGCAGGATCTGCTTGCTGTCAAAGCCGTCTCCCGGACGGAACACATCATAGGGAAGATCGGTGGGATAATCAATTTCCAGATCATAATCGGGCCGGAGTCCCGCACCGGCGAAGCTGCGGCGGATTTCGTCAATCGTGTCAGAATCCAAATGCTCCATCTCCACATATTTATACAGTTTACGATGGATAAACCGGCTGCACAAGTCGCTCAGGATGTCATCCTCCTCCAGCGTCCACTGCATGAAGGCAGTCTGCATCAAGGCTTCATCCAGCAGCAGGTACTGCCCTACCGTTACCTCTCCGCTGAATAGATCACTTAAGGGCTCAATCATGAAGCGGAAGGCATGCTGCTGCTGCACCAGCTCCTTGGCCCGGCGGAGAATCTGCCTGAGAATAATCTCAGAGCTGCGGGTTACCGGGTGGAAATAGACCTGCCAGTACATCTGGTACCGTGACATCAGGTAATCCTCAATCGCATGCATCCCCGATTCCTTCACAACCACCCGGCCGTCATAAGGGCGCAGCATCCGCAGAATCCGGTCGATGTCGATGGTTCCATAATTCACCCCTGTATAATATGCATCCCGGAGCAGATAATCCATCCGGTCCGCATCCAGTGGTCCCGACACCAAATTGACAACAATTTCATGCTCATAGGTTTTGGAGATGACCGAGGCTACTTTACCGGGGAAATCTTCAGCCACATCACGCAGAATAGCCGTAATCTCTGTATCCTCCAGAATGATACGGCAGGTCCAGTCTTCATGATCCATTTCGAAAGCTTCTTCTATAGAATGGGAGAATGGGCCATGCCCCAAATCATGCAGCAGTGCCGCACACAGGGTAAGCAGTCTCTCCTCCGGCATCCAGTCCTTATAGCCGCTCCGTTCAAACTGGGAAATAATCCTCCGCGTAATCTCATATACCCCCAGAGAATGGGAGAACCGGCTGTGTTCCGCCCCGTGAAAGGTCAAATAGGAGGTGCCCAGCTGCCGGATGCGCCGCAGACGCTGAAATTCCCTAGTGTTGATCAATCTCCAGATAATAGTATCCTGTACGTGGATGTAGTTGTGAACCGGGTCCTTAAATACCTTCTCTTCTGACAGTGGTTGCTTCATGAAATCATCTCCTTTTCTTGTTTTATATAATATATTGTCGCTATTTGTCGAATATTAGCGATTCATATACTGCCAAATCGACAAACATCTTCATAAGCTTTTTAAGAGTGATTTGCCCGATCAAACGCGGAATAAATGTGGTCTCAAAAGATTTCTTAAAATTAGCCTGAAAAAAGGTTGACTGTTTTGGGAATGGTTGGTATTATAAATATCATAAAACAGTGAAGAATGTCGAATAATGACGCTTTTGAACATTGAGAGGAGCAACGATTGTAATGATGAAATCAACAGGAATTGTACGTAAGGTAGATGAGCTTGGACGGGTCGTTATTCCAATTGAATTGCGTCGCACCCTGGGCATTGGAGAAAAAGATGCGCTCGAAATTTACGTGGACGGTGAGCGGATCATGCTTAAGAAATACGAGCCTGCTTGCATTTTCTGCGGCAATGCTGAGAATGTAACTTACTTCAAAGGTAAAATTGTTTGTCATGAATGCATTTCGGCTATCCCTACCCCTGTGACAAACTAAAATAAATAGGGTATAATAGGAACTAATCCAATTGTTAATTCTAACCTTTTTATATCTCCTTGGCCTCCCGTTCGCGCGGGAGGTATTTTTTTGCGCTATTTTCGGCGACTTTCCCCGGATGCCCCTTTTTCCTACCCTGTCTGCTTCCTAAACCTCACATCTAATTCTTAAACCTCTGATTCTTACCCTCCCAAACCCTCCCTGCAGGGAGGGCCCCAAGGGCCCCGGCCCTCTGGACACCCGGAAGCTTGGTGGAATCTCTGCTGCTGGCGCGGAAGGAAGCGGGTTTCGGCGGTGGACCGGCCCCTTTCGGCCTCCCTGCGGTGATCCCTCAGGCCTTGCCATGCGAAGGGTTTCGCCATAGTCAGGTGCCTATGGCGGCTGCGCCGGGTGCTCCCGTGCCATGGATGAGCAGATCGCTCTCCCTGCGGGATACGCTTACCTGTAGAGTCACTAGCGGCTTTGGTGCTGGAGGGTTACTGGATGGTTACTGGCTGCTGACTTTCTTTTTGCCAGAACTTGCTATGTGGAGCGACTAGTACAGTGTCGGATTTAAAAGGGTGCATAAGCTTTGTGAACTCAGGGGTTCGTGTAATGAAACCCTATCACCCCAAAAAATCTAACGGACCGAAGAGACCTTATCCCTACGAGAACGCCACCTTTTGCAGCGTAACGGACTCAGGCGACCTTGTCATCTTTCTGCGAGACGTTTTGGAGCTGAATTGCAGGCGATAAGGTCCTTGCGGTCCGTTAATCGCCCAAGTGACGACTTTCTTCCCGGATAAGAGCACCTCAGTCCGTTACGCTAAGCCAAACGCCCCTAAGGTGAGAATCATTATATAAGAAAAATGGTCTTGAGAAATTTGGATAACTGTATTCTGTACAGCTATTTATTGCTAAAACATCCATTTGATCATTATAAGTGTACTTTGAACACTTATATCCACATAATTCCTCTAAAAGATTCATTCTCCTATACATATAAATGTATAAACTACAACTATAACTAATAAAAGGAATAATACAATCCATATAAGTGTATGGAATACATTTATTTCATTGGGTGCTCAGATGATTAAACCCATTTTTAGGTTTTTACTGGAATTTAAATAACTTCAGCACAACAGTGTTCTAACTCCGCTCCAGGAGTTCATTATAAATATCGCGCTTGGACAAGCCGCGGTCGGACGCTGCCTTTTTCATCGCATCCTTACGTGTTAAACCTGAAGCCTCATAGTGGGCTACATGCTCCCCGGTACTAAGCTGACGCCACCAGGAAGACTCGGCCAGCTCGGCCTCCTCCTTGCTCTCTCCCTCAAGCACAATTACGTATTCGCCAAGCGGGGGATGCTCCTCCAGCCAGGCCAGGCACTCCTCAATGCTTCCACGCAGGAACTCCTCATACCGCTTAGTTAGCTCACGGGCCAGTGTGATCCGGCGGTTGCCGAAGGCCTCCTGCAAATGAACAAGGGTCTTGGCCACGCGGTGCGGCGATTCGTAGAAGAGCAGTGTCCCTTGGGCAGAGCGCAGAGGTGCCAGAACGGCCCTTATGTCCTTGCGCTCTCTAGGCAGGAAGCCGACGAACGTGAAGCTGGCGGTAGGCAGCCCTGAGGCAATCAAAGCCGACAAGGCGGCATTCGCTCCAGGCACCGGAATCACCGGAATCTGATGGCTGACAGCCAGAGCTACCAGATCGGCACCAGGGTCGGATATCGCCGGCAGACCGGCATCGCTGACGAGTGCCAGATTTTTACCTTCTATTATATAGCGTATCAGCTCCGGTCCACTGGCGGCCTTGTTATGCTCATGGTAACTGAACAGCATGGACGGTGTAATTTCAAAATGGCTCAGCAGCTTACGCGTCTGCCTCGTATCCTCAGCAGCGATAATATCGCATTCCTTCAGCGTGCGTACTGCCCGGTAAGTCATATCCTCCAGATTGCCGATCGGCGTAGCCACCAGATACAGGCATCCGCATCCTTCGGGCTTCGCTCCGTCATGGTTATTTTGAAAGCTGCTTTGGCATTGTATGGTCATTGGCTCGTATCCTCTTTGTTTCCGTAATAAATATCCATAATCTCGGGGCAATATTGATTGTCCTCATTATATACGATTAAAGGCGGTTGTAAACGCACCTCCGGCTTCCCGTCACGCGCGGCCTCGATCAGAACCATATTCGCTTCCAGATGGGCGCGGGGATGTACAAAGCGGATCAGCTTCGGTTCCAGCCGGTGCTTCCGCATCAGACTGATAATATCCACGAGGCGCTGCGGCTTATGCACCATGCTGACTTTGCCTCCGGTACGGACCAGCCGGACACAGGCCTGAATGACCTCCTCCAGGGTACAACCGATTTCATGGCGGGCCATCGCCTGATGGGAATTCAGCTTCAGATCGCTCCCGTTCAGCGTCATATAAGGGGGATTCACCGTGATCGCATCGTATACGCCATAGCCCGCTGTAAGATGAAGCTCCCGCAAATCGCCCTCATGAATCTGTACCCGCTCCTCCAGACCGTTAAGCGATACACTGCGCCGGGCCATGTCTGCCAGACGGGGCTGAATCTCGATTCCTTCAATAGAAGCCTTCGTCCGTGTAGTCAGGAGCATAGGAATTACTCCGTTACCCGTACACAGGTCAAGCACCCGTCCGCGCGGCGGTACACTGGCGAACCGTGCCAGCAGTACGGCATCCATCGAGAAGCTGAACACCTCGTCACTCTGGATAATTCTCAGATCATGGGTGAGCAGGTCATCGACCCGTTCAGCTTCATGTAAGGGTACAGGTGTATTGTTCATTGAATGGGTCATTGTAATGTAATCTCCTAAAAGTTTTTGTTGAGCGTATGCTTCGGAATCATAGCCTTACATTCAAAAAAACCGTAGGCGACAATCTCCTACGGCTGGATATCCTCATTTATTAAGAAAAGAAAGGCAGAACAGACAATCCCCTTCCGTCCGCAAATGCCCAAAGTAGACATTGCAGATGTGGAAGCCTTCGTGATACAGCCGGGCCAGATTATCGTAGCCTTCCCCGACAACCTCCTCTTTCCCTTCGGCAGCAAGTATAGCCTCCGCCTCCGCAGACAGTGCGGCCTTATCTACAGGCGCTTCCCTTTTCAATATGATACGAAGTTGCTCGTTCTCCAGACTCAGCTTCTGATTCGCTTCCATCAGCTCTTTGACCGTCTGCTTCCAATCGCCCAGAGTGGTGCGCATTTCATCCATCTGCGCTTCCATCTCCTGCATGTGTGCAAATATATTTTTCTTCTCCAAGTTTCCACCCCGAAAGTAACCTTATAATGGTTTACTTGACGACAACATCATCCATTGGAAGTTCTTTAACTTTGCCCACTTCAAACAGCTGCACATGAACCGTGCGGCTGCCGGCATTGATACCGACTACCTTGCCGTCACCCAGTGAAGTAACGACCATTTTGCCTACAGCCGGCATTTCTTCCTTCGTGCTCTCATAATTATCATGCTCAAACTTCAGACAACACATCAGCCGTCCGCATAATCCCGAGATCTTGGTCGGGTTAAGCGACAGATTCTGATCCTTCGCCATCTTGATGGACACCGGCTCGAAATCACCAAGCCAGGAGGAGCAGCAGAGCACCCGTCCGCATGGGCCTAATCCGCCCAGCATCTTGGCTTCATCCCGCACACCAATCTGCCGGAGCTCAATGCGGGTACGGAAAATACTGGCCAGGTCCTTCACCAGCTCGCGGAAATCCACGCGGCCCTCGGCCGTAAAGTAGAAAATAATCTTGTTGCGGTCAAACGTAAACTCCACATCCACCAGCTTCATTTTGAGGCCATGATCGCGGATTTTATTTAAACAGGTGGTAAAAGCATCCTTCGCTGCACCCTTGTTCTCTTCCACCACGCGCGCGTCGGTTTCACCGGCAATGCGCATGACTTTCTTGAGCGGCAGTACAACGTCAGCTTCCTGCACCTCTTTTTTGCCAACGACAACCTTACCGTATTCGACCCCTCTTGCAGTCTCGACAATCACGCATTGATCGCGTTCAATCGGGAAATCAAGCGGATCGAAATAATATATTTTACCCGCTTTTTTGAAGCGGACGCCTACTACGCTGTACAAAAATTAACCCCCTTGTTTGACGGTAAAGGAACCCTTAAGCAAGACTGCTTCCCTGATGATCCATGCTTGTCCTTCCTCGTCCGCTATACCCGGTCTTTCCAGGTGCTGAGGATTATATCCCGGAGGATCTATTATAAATAACCCGAGCCTCTAGCTTTCCAGCCGGATTAAAAACTGCTCCAGACACAGCTGGGCATTGGCATTGGAACGCAGCTTCCGCTTGCTCTCCGCCGCATATTCCATATAAGCCACCCACTGCTGCGTACTCCTCTGACGGGCAGCCCTCGAAATAAAGTCTAACTGATCTATGAAAACGATACTTTCGTGCTTTCGGTACAGGAAGTAGAGCATATCTTTGAACCATAAGTGGAACATGCTGAATAGAGTGTCCAAATGTTCACCAAGTCCGGTCTTGAACAACTTCGAACCCGCGGTTGCTACCGCAGTGCTGCCCTTGCCCAGAGACTCCTTCGCTAATTGTAACACTAGATTTCTCATTTCTGCAAACCAATTCTGTGCCAAAAGTTCCCTGCAGCCGTCAAGACCGGCAGTCAGCGACACCGCGCACCGTGCCAGCGGCACCGGAACCCCTTCACCGGACAGCGCCTGAAGCATAATATCCGGATGGAGCGGGCTAAACGGAATGCGCTGGGTTCTGGACTGGATCGTCGGGAGCAGGGAACTGCTGTTATCGGAGATCAGAATGCCTACCGCAGGGGCCGGCGGCTCCTCCAGGAATTTCAGCAGACTATTCGCGGCTTGCACCGTCATTTTGTCCGCTCCTTCTATAATATAAACCTTCGGGTTAATTCCTTCCGAGCGGTAGGAAAAAACACGCTGAAGTTCACGAATCTGATCGATCTTAATGCTCGCCCCATCGGGGCGCAGCAGCGTTAAATCAGGATGATTGCCATGCTCCACCTTGCGGCATTCCAGGCACTCTCCGCAGGCATCATCTTTGCTGGCGGTACAGAATATCGCCAGGGCGAACGTCAAAGCCATCTTCACCTGCCCGCTGCCTGCCGGACCCGTGAACAGATAGGCATGGCTGACAGCATCCTTGCGTAAGGCATTCTGAAGCAGCCGCTTGGCGTCCTCCTGGCCTAATAGTTCATGAAAAGACATATATTCCTCCAAGTTGTCAGAAAGAAAGGTTAATCAGCAGCCCGCGGATCTCTCCAACCCGTCCCAGGAGATCGATCCGGCCCTGCTCGCTGTCCAGCAGATCATCTGCCATATTCAGCAGAGCGGCATCAACCTCTTCGAGCAGCTTGTAGCGTTTGCCGCGGCCCCGCCGGTCCCAGCCCTTGGTATCCTTCAGGATCACTCCGCGGCGGGCCGTCTCCTCCAGGAACCGTTTGATCAGGTTCCGGTAGATGGATAGCTCACGCACAGTCATGGATTTGGAGAGCCGGTCGCCTTGCAATTGGATATCCTTAATCTGACGGTTTAACTCATCTATAGTTTTCTGCTGGCTTTGCTGTTGAAATACATCGTTGAAGTTTTTTTGCTGGACCGGACGCCTCTCAGCCTCCGTGGTCAGCATTTCGCTTTTTAAGGGCCTGTAGCCCGGGTTGATCTTCATTATGCTCAATAATGCTCGAAACGATCGACGGGAAGTACGAATACGGTAGCTCCGCCCACCTGCACTTCAACAGGAAGCGGCAAATAGGAATCTGTCGTGCCGCTCATCGGCGTGACCGGAGTGACCAGTTGCTCGCGCACTTTGCAGCTGTTACGGATTACACTGAGTACGGCGTCTACCTGAATATCATCTACCCCAATCAAAAAGGTAGTGTTACCCGCACGGAGAAATCCGCCTGTACTGGCCAGCTTGGTGGCACGGAAGTTCGCCTTCACCAGTTCACTGGATAGCCGGTTGCTGTCTTTATCCTGGATAATTGCAATGATCAAATTCATCTTCGTATCCCCTCCTAATTAGTTATGTTCACAGGCTATCCGCACAACATCGATTCAATCTGCAGAGAAGCCCTGTTCAATCATTATACCTCTATTGTTTATTTGACAAAACACCTTAGAAATCCTTTAATATCCTGTCCTTCAGTACACGTACAATATCCTGCTCCACCATATGGATGGGACGACCCGCATCAAGCACCACAATCCGCTGCGGATCAGAGCTGGTTACCAGCTCATAGCCCGCCCGCACCTTCTGATGAAACTCCAGGCTCTCCAGATCCAGCCGGTTCACTTCCCGGTTCTGATTGGCCGCTATCCGGGACAGGCCCACCTCAGGATCTACATCCAGGTAAAAGGTAAGATCGGGCATTCTCCCGCCAGTCGCAAACCGGTTAATCCCCCTCACCTCTTCGATGCCCAGCCCTCTGGCGTACCCTTGATAGACCAGACTGCTGTCTACAAAACGGTCGCAGAGCACGGTAATTCCCTCCTGCAAGGCAGGCTCGACCACCTCCGCCAGATGCTGGCTTCTTGCCGCCGCATACAGGAGTGCCTCTGTCCGGGCATCCATAGCCGTATGCGCCGGGTCGAGGATAATAGAGCGGATCTTCTCGGCAATCTCAATCCCTCCCGGTTCGCGGGTGATTAAATAGGGCATGGAATGGTTCTGCAGATAAGCTGCCACCCTGCCGAGTACGGTTGTTTTGCCGGAGCCGTCGCCTCCCTCCAGTGTAATGAAGAATCCTTCTCGCTTCACTTATGCTTCTCCGCCCTTCTGAATGTTGTATACCATAATATGCTGTAAGGCCGGATCAGCACAGGCCTGAAATTTCGCCCCGCCTATTCTCAGACGGATCAGCCTGTCACAGACAGACGCTGTAATGCTCTCTCCGGGATATAAGAGCGGGATGCCTGGCGGATAGGGAATAACCATCTCCGCCGCAATCCTGCCCGCGCTTGCCTCAAGCTCTACACTCTCTGTCTCCCCGGCAGCCACCGGCCGGATAGAGAACGCGACCGGAGCCGATACTGCCGGAATGTCGAAATTGTTCCACGTGGAAATATGACCGGAGAAGGTTAATTCCCCTTCTCTGCTATTATATGACGCTGCCTGGGCTGCGGTCCGTGCGCTGAAGAAGGATTCTCCGCCTTGGGGAGCGGGAGCTGCGGCAGTGTCTGAGTAAGTAGACTGGCTGGGTCCGGAAGCCCGATCACAACCGGGAGCCGATCCTGGGCCCGGAAATCGGTCAGGATCAGTATCAGGGCCAGAACCAGAGGTAAGATCGAGGCCAGCGATAGGATCAAGGCCAGCGGTAAGATCAAGGTCTGAGGGGGCTGCGCTCCCGCCGGTCTGCTGCGCTGCCAAGGAGGTCTGCGCTGCAATGTCCTGCAGCGCTGTCAGCAGCTCCGCTGCCTCTTCAGCCTTCGAGCCGAGGCTGAAGGCCAGAACCACGTGCCGGTCGTCGCTCATCTCCGGCACGATTCCCCTCGCTTCGAGCCTGCGCTGCAGCTCGAAGCCCCCCAGGACCCCCGCGGCGTCATAAATGACCGCCTTGAAGGGGTCCTGGGTCACGTACGCCGCCCCGCGCAGCGGCGGCGTACTCACTCCTGCGGCGCCGGCCTCGCCGCAGACAGGCTGCTGCGGCGAGGCCGGCTGCAGCAGCCCGAAGCGCGGCAGCGCCGCCAGGCCGCGCCGCAGGACATCCACGGCGGCGAGCCCCGCCGTGAAGGCACCGGCGCCCTGGCTGTGCAGCAGGCGCCGGGCCAAATCGAGCGAAGCCATCACGGGGTAGGATGGGCTGGAGCTCTGCACCATGGCCAGGCGCTGCCGCAGCAGCGCGCGGTCAAGCCATGGCCCTTGCACATGCAGCATGGCGCCCATCGTCAGCGCCGTCAGCATCTTATGCGTGGACTGCACCACGCCGTCCGCGCCCTGGGCAAGCGCCCCCGCCGGAAGCGCGGGGTGCTGCCCGTAATGCGCCCCGTGCGCCTCATCCACCAGCAGCGGCACGCAGCAAGCGTGACAGGCCTGCGCGAGGGGCGCTAGGTCACTGCCCATGCCGTAGTAATTCGGCATGGTGACTAGGACCCCGGCAGCCTCCGGGTATGCAGCCAGCGCCGCCTGCACCGTCTCAGCAGACGGAGCCACCGCAAGGCCGCTGCCCGGGTCGATCTGCGGCTCTAGGAAGACTGCACGCGCTCCCGCCAGCATCAGTCCATGGATCACGGACTTGTGGACGTTGCGCTGCAGAATAAGCAAACTTCCGGGCTCAGAACAGACCGTCAGGATCAGAGCCAGATTACCCGCGGTGCTTCCGCCCACCAGCATATAACTCTCCTCCGCGCCGTAACAATCGGCTGCCAGCTCCTGTGCTTCCCTTATTACCCCTTCCGGATGATGAAGGTCATCCGTTCCCGTAATCTCCGTCACATCGTAACGCATCACTTCCGTGAGATACCCCGCACTCTCTGCACTGACAGTACTCCGGTAAGCCTCCCCGTTCTTGTGACCCGGCACATGATAAGATATATTACCCTTATGTCTATATTGTTCCAGCATTTCGTATACAGGTGCCCTGCCAGGCTGTAGCTTGTCCATAGATTCTTCCTCCCCTGGGGGTTACCTTCTATTTTAACGCAAATGCACCCAAACGCCTATCACTTCCGCAAAGGATTGCACGCAATAAAACGGCTCCCCTCACCCGGTCAGGGCGGAGAAGCCGTTAAGAAGAACCTTGTATTTGCAGCCAACGCGACACAGATTCACCGCCCGCTCTTTATATGTTGCTTGTTACAGGTCCTGCAATTCGTACATTAAGCATGCATACGCAGATTGATCTTCTTCATCCGGTTAATGAAAAAGTTGTACTTCACATCCTCAGCCTCCGTACGCACCATCTCACTCTCACAGTCCTCACAGATGAAGTGCGAGACAATCACAATGCCTTCTTCCTTTTGCTGCCCGCAGATAATGCAGGCCTGCCCGGTTTGCTGTTCCATTTTCATCCCACCTTGACTCTTTTAAGAACAGTATGGTACACCTTCTATCATTTTAAACCTTTTCATAGTTTTTTCCTAATCCTTCATAGCCTAAAATATATATATTCGCCCGCTGCCCATTCGGTGAATGTGAGCCCTTTGTTTAATAAAACGCAGGAGCAGGCCGATAATAATAACAAGAGAACTTGCGAGGAGGTCCGAATTCCAGGTATGGAACCAAACACCAAAGGTGCCGCTACATTCTATCAATACAAGCTTATCAAAAAAATTACTATTACAGCATTCCTGCTGCGGGTCTATATCACCCTGCCCTTTATATGCCTTGTGCTCGAAAGTGTCTTTCTCTCCTGGCTTAGTGTTCTGTTCATGATTATAGCCGGACCTGTCATGCTGTGGATTCAGTATGTCATCTCACGCTCTGTGCTGCTGATTAGCGGACACCCTATCGCCAAGCGCTGGAGATTATCCCTGCGCCTGCCCTGGCCCGGTTACATGCCCGATCAATATATCAATTACGGCATCTTCCGTACCGTACAGCTGCATAACCTCTGGATCGGTCTTTGTATAGCCGCACTCTTCATCGTCTGGGCTCCGCCAGCCTTCACGGTTTCGCTTGCGGTATGCCACCTGTGGCTGCTGCTACCCCGTCTGTATGCGCTGCTGCGGTTAACAAGTGTAGGCAAAGACGGGATGCTCAAGTTGGGTGCGGCAGACGCCTCTTATTACGCCCAGTAATCCCAACCAGATATACATAGCGCTGTATTTAAGCGGCCAAGCATGCACGCAAAATAACCCCACAAAGTGGGGCTTTAGCGTAGGTGATGACTCAGGTACTTTGCGGGGACTCCAAAACATATAAATTCTTATCTTTCAAAAAAAATCGCCATCCATAACCGGACGGCGATTTTTTATCTGTTCTTCAAGCCTTTGGTCGTGACCTTCTTTTCCTTCGGAATCATCACGATGAAATAGTCATCATGCACGGTCAGATGTACAATAAGTCCTTCTTTCTGAAAAACACGGGAGCTCCCGGAATCGTCTGCTTTCTGTTCCTGCTCTTCCCAGCCCCATGCTTTAATGGCTGCAAGATAAGGCTCCGGTACGCCTTTCTTCTCCTTCAACCCCGGCAAGGAGTACCGTACATAGTCCATGGCTACGTTTGTAGTTGTTCTGTCGGGTGAGCTTGCCTCTTTGGGAACGGGGAAGTCTTCCTCATTAAGTGCACCGTTAAAAGTATCCCAAGCCGGCTCCTTCGTTCCGCAACCCGCCAGCATTACTCCGACTATACAAAGAATAACTAATATCCACAAAGGTTGAGTTCGCTTCATACCTTAAATCCTCCTTACCTCTACCATGCATCTAAAGACGCAAGAAAATTCCAAGATAGAATTTATACGTAGTTCATTCGTATTAAGGCTTTTGCTTATTTATTGCACTTTTCCATTATACTTGGAACCATCGCCTCGTCGGTAACAAAAATGTCACTCGTTTGTAAGCGTTTTTATAATAAAACACCGCACCCCTGCTCGCTTTTTATATATAAGGGTATACAAAAAAGCCATTGTCGATAATTCGACAATGGCTCATGTGTGCTTGGCAACGTCCTACTCTCCCAGGACCCTTCGGTCCAAGTACCATCGGCGCTGGAGGGCTTAACGGTCGTGTTCGGGATGGGTACGTGTGGAACCCCTCCGCTATCGCCACCAAACGTGATTTTTCGAAGCCTACGCTTCTCGAAATCGCTACAGAAAATATCAAACCATCGGTTTAACATCCTGCCAGGCTTGATCGCCTGAAAACTGAATCCGAAACGAATCTGCGTGTTAGAAATTTGGATAAGCCCTCGACCGATTAGTATTGGTCAGCTCCATGCATTGCTGCACTTCCACCTCCAACCTATCTACCTCGTCGTCTTCAAGGGGTCTTACATACTGGGAAATCTCATCTTGAGGGGGCTTCACGCTTAGATGCTTTCAGCGCTTATCCCGTCCGTACGTAGCTACTCAGCCATGCTCCTGGCGGAACAACTGATGCACCAGCGGTACGTCCATCCCGGTCCTCTCGTACTAAGGACAGCTCCTCTCAAATTTCCTGCGCCCACGACAGATAGGGACCGAACTGTCTCACGACGTTCTGAACCCAGCTCGCGTACCGCTTTAATGGGCGAACAGCCCAACCCTTGGGACCTACTTCAGCCCCAGGATGCGATGAGCCGACATCGAGGTGCCAAACCTCCCCGTCGATGTGGACTCTTGGGGGAGATAAGCCTGTTATCCCCAGGGTAGCTTTTATCCGTTGAGCGATGGCCCTTCCATGCGGTACCACCGGATCACTAAGTCCGACTTTCGTCCCTGCTCGACTTGTAGGTCTCGCAGTCAAGCTCCCTTATGCCTTTGCACTCTGCGAATGATTTCCAACCATTCTGAGGGAACCTTTGAACGCCTCCGTTACTCTTTAGGAGGCGACCGCCCCAGTCAAACTGCCCGCCTGACACGGTCCCCGTACCCGCTAAGGGCACTAGGTTAGAACCTAGATACGATCAGGGTGGTATCCCAACGGCGCCTCCGCAGAAGCTTGCGCTCCTGCCTCACCGGCTCCCACCTATCCTGTACAGATCGTACCCAAATTCAATATCAAGCTGCAGTAAAGCTCCATGGGGTCTTTCCGTCTTGTCGCGGGTAACCTGCATCTTCACAGGTATTAAAATTTCACCGGATCTCTCGTTGAGACAGCGCCCAAGTCGTTACGCCATTCGTGCGGGTCAGAATTTACCTGACAAGGAATTTCGCTACCTTAGGACCGTTATAGTTACGGCCGCCGTTTACTGGGGCTTCGGTTCACAGCTTCGGGTGTAACCCCTAACCGCTCCCCTTAACCTTCCAGCACCGGGCAGGCGTCAGCCCGTATACTTCGCCTTACGGCTTCGCACAGACCTGTGTTTTTGCTAAACAGTCGCTTGGGCCTTTTCACTGCGGCCCCCTCGGGCTATTCACCCTACCGAGGCACCCCTTCTCCCGAAGTTACGGGGTCATTTTGCCGAGTTCCTTAACGAGAGTTCTTCCGCGCGCCTTAGAATTCTCTTCTCGCCTACCTGTGTCGGTTTGCGGTACGGGCACCTTCTCCTGACTAGAGGCTTTTCTTGGCAGTGTGAGATCATGACCTTCGCTACTGTAATTTTCGCTCCCCATCACAGCCCAGCCTTAACGATGTGCGGATTTGCCTACACACCAGCCTCACTGCTTAGACGGACATCCATCAGTCCGCGTCACTACCCTCCTGCGTCACCCCATCGCTCATAGCGGATTACGGTGGTACAGTAATTTCAAACTGTTGTCCTTCGACTACGCCTGTCGGCCTCGCCTTAGGTCCCGACTTACCCTGAGCGGACGAGCCTTCCTCAGGAAACCTTGGGCTTTCGGCGGATCAGATTCTCACTGATCTTTTCGTTACTCATACCGGCATTCTCACTTGTATGCTGTCCAGCGCTCCTTACGGTACACCTTCAACCCACATACAACGCTCCCCTACCCCAGATGCAAAGCATCTAGCCATAGCTTCGGTGGTGTGTTTAGCCCCGTTACATTTTCGGCGCAGAGTCACTCGACCAGTGAGCTATTACGCACTCTTTCAATGGTGGCTGCTTCTAAGCCAACATCCTGGTTGTCTGTGCAACTCCACATCCTTTCCCACTTAACACACACTTGGGGACCTTAGCTGATGGTCTGGGCTGTTTCCCTTTTGACAATGGATCTTAGCACTCACTGTCTGACTCCCGGCAAGAAGTAAATGGCATTCGGAGTTTGACTGAGCTTGGTAACCCTTGCGGGCCCCGCACCCAATCAGTGCTCTACCTCCACCACTCCATTCACCGAGGCTAGCCCTAAAGCTATTTCGGGGAGAACCAGCTATCTCCGAGTTCGATTGGAATTTCTCCGCTACCCCCACCTCATCCCCGCATTTTTCAACATGCGTGGGTTCGGGCCTCCAGTGCGTGTTACCGCACCTTCACCCTGGACAGGGGTAGATCACACGGTTTCGGGTCTACGTCCACATACTTAGTCGCCCTATTCAGACTCGCTTTCGCTGCGGCTCCGGCTTCTCACCTTAACCTTGCATCTTAAACGTAACTCGCCGGTTCATTCTACAAAAGGCACGCCATCACCCATAGAAAGGGCTCTGACTTTTTGTAAGCACACGGTTTCAGGTTCTATTTCACTCCCCTTCCGGGGTGCTTTTCACCTTTCCCTCACGGTACTGTTTCACTATCGGTCGCCAGGTAGTATTTAGCCTTAGCAGATGGTCCTGCTGGATTCATACGGGGTTTCACGTGCCCCGCACTACTCGGGATCCGTCTCGGAGAGAACACAGTTTAGGCTACAGGGCTTTTACCTCTATCGCGGGCCTTTCCAGACCTCTTCACCTACCATATTCCTTTGTAACTCCATGTGAGACGTCCCACAACCCCAAGAGGCAAGCCCCTTGGTTTAGGCTGTTCCGCGTTCGCTCGCCGCTACTGACGGAATCACTATTGTTTTCTCTTCCTCAGGGTACTTAGATGTTTCAGTTCCCCTGGTCTGCCTCTGCGTATCCTATGTATTCAGATACGAGTAACTGCGAATTACCACAGCTGGGTTTCCCCATTCGGACACCCCCGGATCAAAGCTTGCTTACAGCTCCCCGAGGCAGTTTCGTTGTTCGCCACGTCCTTCGTCGGCTCCTGGCGCCTAGGCATCCTCCGTGTACTCTTAGTAGCTTAACCAATGCGTTTTCCCTAAGGAAAATCGCTAGTATCGCCATTAATTCAAAACTTGTTTACACAAGTTCAGCTTAAAGGAATGTTCTAAAACGCAAATTCGTTTCGGTATCCAGTTTTCAAGGATCAAGTTTCTTACTTGAGAGCTTAAACTCTCAAAACTGACCAACGAGTGAGTATTCGAACCCAAGGGTTCTATTGTGGAAGCTAAGCTTCCGATTTGAATGTCACCGTTGCAGGTGACGATTCTCCATAGAAAGGAGGTGATCCAGCCGCACCTTCCGATACGGCTACCTTGTTACGACTTCACCCCAATCATCTACCCCACCTTCGGCGGCTGGCTCCCTTGCGGGTTACCCCACCGACTTCGGGTGTTGTAAACTCTCGTGGTGTGACGGGCGGTGTGTACAAGACCCGGGAACGTATTCACCGCGGCATGCTGATCCGCGATTACTAGCAATTCCGACTTCATGCAGGCGAGTTGCAGCCTGCAATCCGAACTGAGACCGGCTTTGCTGGGATTGGCTCCACCTCGCGGCTTCGCTTCCCGTTGTACCGGCCATTGTAGTACGTGTGTAGCCCAGGTCATAAGGGGCATGATGATTTGACGTCATCCCCACCTTCCTCCGGTTTGTCACCGGCAGTCACTCTAGAGTGCCCAGCTCAACCTGCTGGCAACTAAAGTCAAGGGTTGCGCTCGTTGCGGGACTTAACCCAACATCTCACGACACGAGCTGACGACAACCATGCACCACCTGTCTCAACTTTCCCCGAAGGGCACCTGATGCATCTCTGCTTCGTTAGTTGGATGTCAAGACCTGGTAAGGTTCTTCGCGTTGCTTCGAATTAAACCACATACTCCACTGCTTGTGCGGGTCCCCGTCAATTCCTTTGAGTTTCAGTCTTGCGACCGTACTCCCCAGGCGGAGTGCTTACTGTGTTAACTTCGGCACCAAGGGTATCGAAACCCCTAACACCTAGCACTCATCGTTTACGGCGTGGACTACCAGGGTATCTAATCCTGTTTGCTCCCCACGCTTTCGCGCCTCAGCGTCAGTTACAGCCCAGAAAGTCGCCTTCGCCACTGGTGTTCCTCCACATATCTACGCATTTCACCGCTACACGTGGAATTCCACTTTCCTCTTCTGTACTCAAGTCACCCAGTTTCCAGTGCGACCTCAGGTTGAGCCCAAGGTTTAAACACCAGACTTAAATAACCGCCTGCGCGCGCTTTACGCCCAATAATTCCGGACAACGCTTGCCCCCTACGTATTACCGCGGCTGCTGGCACGTAGTTAGCCGGGGCTTTCTTCTCAGGTACCGTCACTCCGGCAGCAGTTACTCTACCGGACGTTCTTCCCTGGCAACAGAGCTTTACGATCCGAAAACCTTCATCACTCACGCGGCATTGCTCCGTCAGGCTTGCGCCCATTGCGGAAGATTCCCTACTGCTGCCTCCCGTAGGAGTCTGGGCCGTGTCTCAGTCCCAGTGTGGCCGTTCACCCTCTCAGGTCGGCTACGCATCGTCGCCTTGGTGGGCCGTTACCCCACCAACTAGCTAATGCGCCGCAGGCCCATCCCCAAGCAGCAGATTGCTCCGCCTTTCATTCTCTCTTCAGGAGAAAAAAGAAATTATCCGGTATTAGCTACCGTTTCCGGTAGTTATCCCAGGCTTGAGGGCAGGTTGCCTACGTGTTACTCACCCGTCCGCCGCTAAGTCTGAAAGGAAGCAAGCTTCCTTTCAGACTCCGCTCGACTTGCATGTATTAGGCATGCCGCCAGCGTTCGTCCTGAGCCAGGATCAAACTCTCCAAATTGGTATTTAGAAAGAGCGATTGCTCATTTTGAAACATCTGACGAGAATTTACATTCTCTAATTTTGGATCTCACCGAAGTGATTTCCAGATACTCACTCGTTGTTCAGTTTTCAAAGATCAAGCTCGTTGTTAGCGACGATGTCGTCGTCACCAGCAACTCTTATAATATATCATATCCAACCGATCAATGCAAGCTCTTTTTTTTAACTTCTTGTTCGAGCCAGGCGTTGATGTTTCGCGGCCAGAAATAGAATATATCACGGATTGAGATTCAATGCAAGCATTATTTCTAAATCATTATCTAAAGCTACGCTTCCCCTAACCGGCCCTAACCCGGCAAGCAAGTTAGCATAGCTCTACTCCTCTGTCCGCGTGCTTAAGCAATAATTTCTTGAATATGAAGCTCCCGTTCATTGATCAGATTAACGATATTTCCTTCAACCTGAACCATAGGTCTTGTCGGGTTGTTACGATCGGTAAAGATGATTTCCCCGTGACGCCCATCGCTGAGCCGTATCCGTGTACCGTTATATAGGTCTGTCGTCTTTTGAATGAAGGTCTGTACGATTACCGGATCGAGCTTCCCGAAGCTCTCCTTCTGCAGCTGCTCCAATACCAGATAAGGCGACTGTGCCTTTCTGTAGGCTTTTCCCAGCGTCATGGCATGGAAGATATCGGCGACTGCCACAATCTTGGCGTAGAAATGAATCTGGCTGCCATCCAGCCTAAGTGGATACCCTGAACCGTCTATCTTCTCATGGTGCTGCAAGGCGGCGAGTCTAACCCCTTCGTTAATGGCTGTAACATTGCGCAGCAGCTGATAACCGTATGTAGTGTGCCTGCGTACTTCGTCAATCTCTGCACCGCTTAGAGGGGTTGGCTTCTGCAGCAGCGCTTCGTCTACCTTAATGTTACCTATATCGTGCAGCAAGCCGGCAAAAGCAGCCTGCATCCAGTCCTTCTGCGGATATCCGCACCACTGGGCAATTCGATAGGAGGTCAGGGCAGACAAGACCGCATTATGATAGTTATATTCCTGGTCAATCAGCACACGCGGCGCAAACTTTAAGACATGGTAATCCTTCAAATGGGTAATCAGCAGCTCCAGTTGACTCCGCAGTTCGAAGATCGGAAGAGCCGCTGCGGCCGCTGCACGGTAGCTTTGCTTGATAAGCACCAGCATTTTCTCATACTCATCGTGAAGCGGAGAATTACTCTTGGCCAGCACCGACTCATTAATCAGAGCACCCGCCTTAGCCGCTTGCTGCTTCACTGCCGGTTTAGCGCTCTCTGCCGATTTGTCTTCCCCTTGTGCCCCTTCAATCTCAACCTGTCCGATCAAAAAAGCCTGCAAAATCTCAATATCCCGGGGGAGAATGATTTTGCCCTTCCCGAACAATACTCCTCCTAAAGGAGTAATTACATCCTTTATAATCTTTGAACCCGCTTTAATCTCTCCAACGGATATGTTTGGCATTAGCCCAAGCCCCTTTATGTCGGTGACACCTATGATGCTCTAATTATAGTATGGAACCCGGGAAGCGGCTAGATAGAGAATTCCCCGTTCATCAGTTAATAGAGTATAAAAAAAGAGCATGGATTTCTATACATCAGAAACCCATACTCTCCTGCAATCCTTATTCGAGGCTATCGTCTTCGTTCACGGCATCCGCTTCAGGCTGGCTAGCTTCAATTTCGCCTTCGTCTTCTACAGGAACTCCTTGAATGTCTTCGCCATCCTCATGCTCAGACAGCTCTTCATCCTCTTTGTCCGCTCTGCACAGTGTAGCTACAGCATCATCCTCACGGATATTAATCAGCTTAACGCCCTGCGCATAACGGCCCATGGTGGATATTCCGTCCATGCTGGTACGGATCAGGGTACCGCTGGTCGTAATAATCATCAGGTCCTCGTCCTGCTTGACGACCTTCAGCCCGACAACCGGTCCGTTCTTATCCGTAAGGTTAATGGTCTTGATGCCTTTACCGCCGCGGGTCTGGGACCGGTAGTCAGCAGCAGGTGTCCGCTTACCATAGCCCTTGGTGGTTACGATCAGCACCTCAAGCTCCTGGTCTACGCAGTCCATGCCAATAACATGGTCATTGGAATCAAGCGTGATTCCCTTAACCCCGGTAGCGCTGCGGCCCATGGAACGCACATCATTCTCCGAGAAGGTAATCGACATTCCGCGTGCAGTACCGATAATCAAATTCTGCTCACCGTCTGTCAGCTTCACCTCAATCAGTGAATCCTCCTCACGGAGATTGATTGCAATCAGGCCACCCTTACGGATGTTGTTGTAATCTTCCAGAGGCGTCTTCTTCACAATTCCCTCGCGGGTAGCGAAGAACAGGTACTTGTCACTGTCCGCTTCCTCTACCTGGATGACCGCGCTGATCTTCTCACCCTGCTCAATTTGAATCAGGTTGATGATCGGCGTTCCCCGGGCAGTGCGTCCAAGCTCCGGAATCTCATAGGCCTTAATCCGGTACACCTTACCCTTATCAGTGAAGAACATCAGGTAGTTATGGGAGTTGCTCACGAAGAGATGCTCCACAAAGTCCTGGTCCTTGGTGTCCATCCCGATGACACCGCGTCCGCCACGCTTCTGGCTGCGGTAGGTGTTGACCGGAAGACGTTTGATGTAACCGGTGTGGGTAATCGTGATAACAACCTCTTCACGCGGAATCAGATCCTCGTCAAGGATGCTTTCTTCCCCAACCGTAATTTCTGTACGGCGGTCATCGGAGTACTTATCCCGGATCTCCTGCAGCTCATTGCTGATAATATCCAGCACAAGATGCTCATTGGCCAGAATCTCACGGTATTCGGCAATTTTGGCCAAAAGCTCGTTATATTCGTTCTCGATCTTCTCGCGTTCCAGACCGGTCAGGCGCTGCATCCGCATATCGAGGATCGCCTGGGCCTGCTCTACGCTTAGACTGAAGGTCTCCATCAGACCTTCCCGGGCAATGTCGGTAGTGCGTGAGGCGCGGATCAGGGCAATGACCTCATCCAGATGATCCAGGGCAATACGCAGACCTTCCAGAATATGCGCCCGTGCTTCCGCCTTCTTAAGGTCGAAGATCGTCCGGCGGCGGATGACTTCGATCTGATGCTGCAGATAGTGATACAGCACATCGCGCAGATTCAGAATCTTCGGTTCATTGTTGACAATAGCCAGCATGTTGATCCCGAAGGTGGACTGCATAGAAGTATGCTTGTAGAGATTGTTGAGTACAACACTCGGATTCACATCCCGTCTCATTTCAACCACTACGCGCATTCCGTTACGGTCAGACTCATCACGCAGATCCGTTATGCCCTCGATGCGCTTCTCACGCACCAGCTCCGCAATCTTCTCCACGAGCCGGGCTTTGTTGACCTGGTAAGGAAGCTCATGCACAATAATCCGGGCCTTGCCGTTATTCTCTTCAATGACCGCTTTGGCACGCATGGTAACCGATCCGCGTCCAGTGCGGTAGGCCTGACGGATGCCTTCACGGCCCAGAATATATCCGGCCGTCGGGAAATCCGGGCCTTGAATATATTCCATAAGCTCCATAGGCGTAATATCAGGATTCTTAATCATCGCCTGCACACCGTCAATAACCTCACCGAGGTTATGCGGAGGAATGTTGGTTGCCATCCCCACCGCAATCCCGCCTACACCATTGACCAGCAGATTGGGATAACGCGCCGGCAAGACTACAGGCTCGTTCTCTTCACCGTCATAGTTGGGCGCGAAGTCAACGGTCTCCTTGTTCAGGTCACGTAGCATTTCTCCGGCAATTTTGGACAAACGTGCTTCTGTATAACGCATTGCAGCCGCCATGTCTCCGTCTATGGAACCGAAGTTACCATGACCGTCTACAAGCATATAGCGCATGGAGAAGTCCTGTGCCATACGTACCATTGTTTCATAGACTGCTGAGTCACCGTGTGGGTGATACTTACCGATAACCTCACCGACGATTCTCGCTGACTTCTTATGTGGCTTATCCGAGGACATACCAAGTTCCGACATCGCAAACAAAATGCGTCGGTGAACAGGCTTAAGTCCATCCCGCACATCCGGCAAAGCCCGGCTTACAATGATGCTCATTGCGTAATCCATAAAGGATTCGCGCATTTCCACGCCAATGTCCCGATCTTTGACTTGCGGGTTATTTTGTTCAGCCATGAGTTGGTGGACCTCCTTCAGTTAAAAACCGCTACCCTATATTATATTACTTTCACAAAACCAGCACAATTAAACATGATAGCCTGTTATCGTCTATATTGATTTTCTTTTAGTACGGATAAGGGTATACGCCCTCTCCGCTGCTGTCTTCAGTACATAGACTGTAGAGACAAGAGAATTGGCTTCATGCCCCTGTTTTCGTCCCAAAAAGCATAATCTCATATCCTTATATTATAACATTTTTTTGTTGGCTTGTCCTGAAAATTCGCTATGCGTAAAGAAACGGAGGCAGAACATGAAGATTCAACGCGTGTCCAGCAAATGGGCAAAAACGAAAGTCATTCTGCAAAACCGTCAGCTCTCGGTCTATATTCCGGAAACGCGCAAATACGGCCTGGAGGATCTGAAAGAAATGCTGCATCTGTATGGCACGGTATATATAAAGCCCGACCGCGGCACCTATGGCAGCGGAGTGATGAGAGCCGAGCAGAGGGTTGTACACTTAAGTCCCAGCGGGCAGCAGCCGGAGACCCGTGAACCGGAGACAGCAGCTGCAGGCATTGAAGCAGAAGTACCGGCAGAGCCGAAGCTGATGTATATTCTCAGGTATGCGAAGGACGCCGAGGTCTTTAATAGCCCTGAAGAGCTTCATGCCGCACTGGTACCCCGGATTAAAGACCGCAGCTATCTGGTCCAGCAGGGCATTGATCTGCTGCAGCATCAGGACCGTCCCTTCGACCTGCGGGTGCTTACCCAGAAGAATCCCCAGGGCAGCTGGGAGACTACAGGCATGCTTGGCCGGGTCGCCGCACCGCAGAAGGTGATCACGAATTATCACAGCGGGGGCAGTGTTTTTCCGGTAGATACCCTGTTCAAGGAGCATATGACCTCTGACGAAATGTCCGCAACTACCCAGCAGCTCAAATCGCTGGGCGTCCGAATCGGCGCGCAACTCGAAACGGCTTATCCAGGCCTTAAGGAGCTGGGGCTTGATGTCGCCATGGACCAGCATCACGATCTATGGCTGCTTGAAGTAAACACCTTACCCTCCATCATTGTCTTCAAATTGTTCCCGAACAAAGCAATTTACCGTAAAATCCACCGTTACGCTGTGGCCTATGGGCGGTTGAAGCCTAACCGGAAGTCCGTGACCAGCCGCCGCAAGCGAATATCGAACTTCTAGCTCTATGTATTCAAACGGCAGGCTATATACCCCTCTGTATTACTAAAAAACCTCCGGCTTCATCCGCAAGGGATAATCCGGAGGTTCGCTATGTGCGGCTTAAATATCCAGGTTCTTAACCGATTGCGCATGCTCCTGAATGAATTCACGGCGCGGTTCGACATTGTCACCCATCAGGGTATCAAAGATGCTGTCCGCCAGCATGGCATCCTCAATGGTCACCTGCAGCATGGTGCGGCTCTCAGGGTCCATCGTCGTGTCCCACAGCTGAGCGGCGTTCATCTCACCCAGACCTTTGTAGCGCTGAACATTAACCTTCACGTTCTCACCGAAGGCAGCAATGATCTCATCGCGCTCCTTCTCGGTCTGTGCATAGCGCACAACCTTGTTGCGCTCGATCTTGAAGAGCGGCGGCTGGGCGATATAGATATACCCTGCGTCAACAATCTTCCGCATGTAGCGGTAGAAGAAGGTCAGCAGCAGTGTTCGGATATGGGCGCCGTCGACGTCCGCATCCGTCATAATGACAACCTTGTGGTAACGCGCCTTCGAGAGGTCGAAATCATCGCTAATCCCGGTTCCGAGTGCGGTGATAATCGCCCGGATTTCCGCATTGGACAAGATCCGGTCCAGCCGGGCCTTCTCGACGTTCAGAATCTTACCGCGCAGCGGCAGGATCGCCTGAAAATGACGGTCCCGGCCTTGCTTGGCTGATCCGCCCGCCGAGTCACCTTCGACGATGTACAGCTCACTGATCGACGCATCCTTGGAGGAGCAGTCCGCCAGCTTACCCGGCAGGGCGCTGACTTCAAGCGCACTTTTGCGGCGGGTCAGCTCACGGGCCTTTTTGGCCGCTTCCCGGGCACGGGAAGCCTGCAATGACTTCTCCAGCACCTTGCGTGAGACGGCAGGGTTCTCTTCCAGGAACTCCTGCAGCTTCTCGCCGAACAGTGATTCTACAATCCCGCGGACTTCACTGTTGCCGAGCTTGGTCTTGGTTTGGCCTTCGAACTGCGGCTCAGGGATTTTGACGGAAATAATCGCCGTCAGACCTTCACGGACATCATCGCCGGTCAGATTCTGGCTGCTATCCTTGATCACGCCAGCCTTGCGTGCGTAATCATTAATGATCCGTGTCAAAGCGCTCTTGAAGCCGGATTCATGCGTTCCGCCCTCGTGGGTATTGATATTGTTGGCGAATGAATAGATATTCTCTGTATATGAATCGTTATATTGGAGAGCTACTTCAACCGCGATCATATCCCGTGAGCCTTCCACGTAGATCGGTTCCTCATGAAGAGCTTCTTTTTTCTCGTTAAGGTATTTCACATACTCCACAATACCGCCTTCATACTTGAACGTATTGTTGACTCCGGTCCGTTCATCCAGCAGTGACAGCTCAATGCCCTTGTTCAGGAAGGCCAGCTCTCGGATACGGGTAAGGAGCGTGGAGTATTCAAAAGTAGTGGTTTCGGTAAAAATATCCGGGTCCGGGTGGAAGGTGGTGGTGGTCCCCGTCTCCTCTGTATCCCCGATCACTCTGATGTCATATTGCGGCACGCCGCGGTTGTACTCCTGCTGATAGACATGCCCGTCACGCTTGACGGTCACTACTACCTTCTCGGACAAAGCGTTAACCACAGAGATCCCCACGCCGTGAAGACCGCCGGACACCTTGTATCCCCCGCCGCCGAACTTACCGCCTGCATGCAGGACAGTCATGACCACTTCAAGCGTGGACTTCTTCAGCTTGACGTTCTCACCGACAGGAATTCCCCGCCCGTTGTCAATAACAGTCACACTGTTATTCTCAGTAATTATGACTTGAATCCGGTCGCAAAAACCTGCCAGCGCCTCATCGATACTATTATCGACAACTTCCCAGACCAAATGATGCAGACCTTTTGAGCTGGTGGAGCCAATGTACATGCCGGGACGTTTCCGAACTGCTTCCAGCCCTTCCAGTACCTGAATCTGGCTCTCATCATATGTCGGTTGATTCATTGACATGCCTTCACCTACTTCTTTCAGATTATCTCTTGTAACTTACGAAACCTATATTTCTAACAAGATCTTGGCTCTTTTTTTGAGAGTGGAGGAGGAGATCGGGGAGTAGTAGACAGTATTCCTGGTCACGACAATAGACTTCGCTTCCTCTTCACCAATGCGTTCCAGCTTCTTATCCTGCTGGGAATGAGTCATAAACTGCTTCGATACCTTGGAGGACTTCTCAATCGATATATCAAATATAGCAATCAGCTCTGAGGATCGAATAATTTTTTCTCCGCCCAAATGAATATACATGGTCTTCCTCCGCTCTTTATAACCCCACTTTGCCGCCATGAACATGATACAGGATTGCACCCTTTAGTTTATCAGCGTTCAGTCCCTCAACACCGGTGGCAGTGATGAAGGTCTGCACCTTGCTCTGAAAGGTTTCGATAAGCTGGGTCTGACGATAGGGATCAAGTTCGGACAAAACATCATCAAGAAGCAGCACAGGGTATTCTCCGATCTCCTCATGGATCAGTTCAATTTCCGCCAGCTTGAGCGATAAAGCTGCCGTACGTTGCTGCCCTTGGGAACCGTAGACCTGAGCTTCTCTTCCGTTGATAAAAAAGGACAGGTCATCCCGATGGGGACCCGTCAGCGTCATGCCGCGCCTGATTTCCTGATCTCTTGTTTGTGATAACTTTAACATAAATTTGTCCAATAAGACAGCTTCATCTTCCTCTTCACGCTCACCAAACGAGGGGACATAGAGCAGCTTGAGCTCTTCTCCGCCGTTTGTGATGCCCCGGTGAATGCTTTCTGCCCATATCTGCAGCTTCTTTATGAATTGTTTCCTTTTTTTGACGATTTTAACACCATGTTCTACAAGTTGGGCATCCCAGATGTCCAGAA
Organism: Paenibacillus sp. FSL R7-0333; assembly: GCF_038000365.1. Taxonomy (NCBI): domain Bacteria; kingdom Bacillati; phylum Bacillota; class Bacilli; order Caryophanales; family Paenibacillaceae; genus Paenibacillus; species Paenibacillus sp. FSL R7-0333. Next base: position 7,412,267 of record NZ_JBBOBZ010000001.1, on the reverse strand, counting down.
GCTCCCGACCGCCAGCCTCCTTGCCCCATAACTGCTTCAGCAAATTGCCCCGCTGGAGGAGGATTTTCTGGTACTGCTGCAGATGAAACAGGTAGCTCGGCTGAACCTGGCCAATCTCCATGTCAAGGAACCGGCGCCGGATGCCCGGGGTGCCTTTAACAATCTCCAGATCCTCCGGAGCAAACATTACAACGTTCAGCGAGCCTACGAATTCACTGAGCCGCCGTTGCTCCAGTCCGTTAATTCTGGCCTTCTTGCCCTGCGGGGACAGGGTCAGCTCCAGCTTAAGATCGCCGTATTTGCGCTCTACTTCAGCAACAATCTGTGCGGAGCCCGCCGGGGCATCGAAGGAGATCAGCTCCTTGTCCTTGGAGGTCCGGTGGCTTTTGGTCATCGCAAGGACAAACAAAGCCTCCATGAGATTGGTTTTGCCCTGGGCGTTCTGTCCGAGAATGAGATTCACATCGCCCAGATGCTCAAGACGCAGCAGCCCATAGTTGCGGTAATCCTGCAGTCCGATATTTTTGACAAACAAGAGCCTGTTCCTCCTTAGGGTTACTCCTCCTTGACGCCGCCGCCCTCAACTTCAAACACGCCGTTATCCTGTACCTCTATTCTATCACCCGGGTAGAGCTTCCGGCCACGGCGTTCTTCAACCTCTCCGTTCACCTGCACATGCCCTTCCTGCAGCAGCGCCTTGGCCATCCCCCCTGTGGATACACAATCGGAGAGCTTCAGGAACTGGTCGAGCTTAATATATCCACTGTGGATAACTATTTTTTTCATGTTTTTGATCCTCTCAGCCACTTATCCACATGTTCATGAACAGGGCGTTAATTAGTTGTCCGGTACGGCAGAATCACATACAGGCTGCGGCTCTCATCGAGCGGTCTGAGAATAATCGGGCTCATCATGCCGGTGAAGGCGATCACGAGCTGCTCACTCTCCACCACCTTCAGCACATCGAGCATATATTTGGAGTTGAAGGAGATGCGCAGCGGCTCGCCTTTGAAATCGATAACTTCCAGCTCTTCACGGACCTTCCCCAGCTCGGAGGAGCTGGAAGAGATCTCCACATCACCGTTTTCCAGGGTCTGCATCCGGACGATGTTCGTTTTCTCTTCGCGGGACAGCAAATAAGCACGGTCAATCGATTCGCTTAATTTTTTTGTGTCCAAAGTTAGTTCTGTTTTGTAGGTGGTTGGAATAATTCTAGAAGTATCCGGATAAATGCCATCCAGAATCCGCGAATAGAACAGCACTTTGTCGATTTTGAACAGCACCTGGTTATCGGCGACGACAATATCCACCAGCATATTCTGATCAGGGATAATTTTGCTCAGCTCGTTCAGCGTTTTGCCGGCAATGACAATATTCGCGAACTGGATATTCTCTGTGCCTTCCAAGTGTGCAGCTCTGGTTGCGAGCCGGTGGCGGTCGGTAGCCGTGAACTTGAATTCATTGTCGGCCAGATTCCACAGAATGCCTGTCAGGATCGGTGTGGTCTCTTGGGTGGAGATGGAGAAGGCAGTCTGCTTGATCATATTCTTCAGCAAATCACCGGGCATGGAGATGGTTTCATTCTCTTCAATGCTTGGCAGAACAGGGAATTCTTCAGGATCGAGGCCTACAATCTGAATCTCCGTAGAGCCGGAGGAAATGTAGGTCTGGAAGCCTTCCTTGACTTCCATGTGAATTTCTTTGGAGGGAAGCTTCTTGATAATCTCTACGAAAAATTTGGCGGGAAGCACTACGCTGCCCGGCTGCTCTACCTTGACGATCGTCTGGCTGTCATTCTCGGCAGGGATGAAGGACTGAATGGAAATATCCGTATCACTTGCAGTCAGTGTAACGCCCTGATGGCTAACCTCAAACTTAATACCGGTCAGAATAGGGATAGTTGTTCTGCTGGAGATTGCCTTGGAGACATGGCCGATGGATTCGTTAAGCTCGTTTTTGAGAATGCTGATTTTCATGATTTCACTCCTAGCTGAAAAATTGGGAAATGGGTGTACGTAAATGCTCTTTGAAACCTGCTCTTAGAAGATGAATTATTATAGTTATTTAATAGTATTAGTAGTAGGGGCTCCGTTTATGTGGATAAGTGGCTAAACAGCATAAAATTAAGCCTACCCACATGTGTATAGATTGTGTATAGGCTCTTTGTTCCTCTTAGGAAGGATTTTTAATTTTCTCCGAAAGATTATTTACCACTTTATAGAGCTCCTGGTCCACCTTTAATTGCTGCGTAATCTTCTCATGGGCATGGATAACGGTCGTATGGTCGCGTCCTCCGAAGGCCTCGCCGATCTTAGGAAGCGAATAATCCGTCAGCTCGCGGGAGAGATACATGGCAATCTGCCTTGGAAAAGCCACAGCCTTCGTGCGTTTCCGCGCTTTGAAGTCCTCCATGCGCAAATTGTAGTATTCACCGACTTTTTGCTGAATATCGTTAATGGTGATCATCTTCGGACGGCTCGAAGGGATGATATCCTTCAGCGCTTCGGCTGCCAGATGTGTCGTCACATCCTGGTTCGTCAGGGAAGAATAAGCCACTACGCGGATCAGCGCGCCTTCAAGCTCCCGGATATTCGTGTCGATCTGGTTGGCAATGTACATCATGGCTTCGTTCGGGATATCCAGGTTCTCCGCCTTGGCCTTCTTGCGTAGAATGGCAATCCGCGTCTCAAGATCGGGGGGCTGGATATCTGTGATCAGTCCCCATTCGAACCGGGAACGCAGCCGTTCTTCCAGAGTAGGAATTTCCTTGGGAGGCCGGTCGCTAGAGATGATAATTTGCTTGCGTTCTTCGTGAAGAGCATTGAACGTATGGAAAAATTCCTCCTGCGTGGACTCCTTGCCGGCCAGGAATTGGATGTCGTCAATCAGCAAAATGTCAACATTGCGGTACTTGTTGCGGAAGCTTTCGCCGCGGTTATCACGGATGGAGTTGATGAATTCATTCGTGAACTTCTCGGAGGAGATGTAAATCACCTTGTTGTTGGGGTTATGCTCCAGCACATAATGGCCGATCGCATGCATAAGGTGAGTTTTTCCGAGACCTACGCCTCCATACAGAAACAGAGGGTTATAGGCTTTGGCCGGCGCTTCGGCTACAGCAAGGGAGGCTGCATGCGCAAAACGGTTGCCTGAGCCGATCACGAATGTGTCGAAGGTGTATTTGGGATTGAGCAAATGAGTCTGTGCCTCTTCGCGCGAAACAACGGGAGTAGGCGCACTTTGCTGAACCACAGGCTCAGAGGGCTTGTTCTCCTCAATGACAAATTTGACTTCCACCTGCTGTCCGGTAACTTCATATACCGTTGCTCCTACCAGTTTGGTATAGCGACTTTCCAGCCATTCTACGGCAAAGGTTGTAGGCGCCGAGATGATAAGAGCCTGGGAATTGAATGTCGTGGCCTTGGTGGCCTTGAACCAGGTATCGAAGCTCGGCTTGCTTAGTTTGGTTTGAATAATCGATAATATTTGCTGCCATAATTCGGAAGTATGGCTGTCCACAGACTGTCACTCCTTTAAATCTTCCAAATGTGGCATCAGCCATGAAGTGGAAATGTCGAAGAAAATGGGTTGGTGATTAATCTTATCCCCAGTATGCAACTTCAAGAGACAAAAAAATATGGATAAATTTGAATTGTTCACAACTTTATCCACAGCTTGTTGATAATTTATTGAACAAACAAATCTATTCACATTCAAAAGTAATACTATCATAGCAAAACGCCCCTTATTTTTCAATGAGCGACGCCATTTTATCCACAAATTCAATCACTTGTGTATAATTTTTAGGCACACCACTACATATTGTTGATAATTTGTTTACCGTTCGACAATTTCCGCGACTGCGGCAATTTTTTTATACACAGGTTGTGCTCACCTGTGAGCAAAATTCGCCCGGAATTAATCACAGGTGGATAACTGGACAAGCCTGTGGATTATTATTTTGGATGTGTTCCTTTGTGGATAAGCGGTTAGGGTTAGGATTAGTGAAGAGGCGGGACACGCTGGGGATAAGATTCCGGATTCCGGCTGGTCCCAAAAATCGGGGGCACAAGTGGAGCAGCCGGAAAAAGAGGGAGAAAGAGACATGGTTGACTTTTGGCGCATTAATGTGTTTAAATATATAAAGGTGTTTTCTGTGAGGATATGTCTCCAAATTAAATTGATAATACTTGTAGATACTGTCCCTACTTTAAGGACGGCTTAGTCCGTTTCTGCTTATATGACAGTAATTATGTTCCTGTAAGGGAGGTGCAATACATGAGACCGACGTTCAGACCAAATGTGAGCAAACGCAAAAAGGTGCATGGTTTCCGCAAAAGAATGAGCACGAAAAACGGCCGCAAAGTGCTGGCAGCCCGCCGCTTGAAAGGCAGAAAAGTTTTGAGTGCGTAAGATAGGCCACTTTGGGACCACTGCTGTGGTCCTTTTTTACGCTTTATTTGCAGAATGCATCAGCTGTTTTTATTTCTCTTCTATATATAGCGCAGAATGGGATGATGCTCAGTGAGCAGAAACCCACGCATTACTTCTGCTGCTGCAACAATAAACGATAGGCTCTGCAGGGGATGTTAACGCTACTGCGGGGCTTTTTTTAAAGATATAAGAATTCAATTTCACTAGATTGTAGCTTCCACAAGCTGTCTATGTTTGTTGGCAGGGGATCTCCAGGGCCGGCGCAGTAACTGTTTATGGTCTCCCTTGAATGACAATACTAATTAGAAGATGAAATACCGGAGCCTGGAGCAATTCCGGTATTTGAATAGGAGATTTCCGTGCACAAAAGTTTACGATTACGAAACCGTGCCGACTTCAGCCGCGTATACCGCCATGGGAAGTCATTTGCGAATCATCAGTATGTGGTGTATTGGTTCCCCAGAAGAGAAGTGGAACGATTCCGGGTGGGCATATCCGTCAGCAAGAAGGTCGGGAATGCCGTAGTCCGCAACCGGATGAGAAGGCTGGTCAAGGAGATTGTCCGTCACCACGAGGCGGAAATTGCCGGCAATCTGGATATCGTTTTCATTGTCAGAAAAGGAGCGCTCTCCAAGGATTACTCCGAGCTGGAGAAAAGTGTGCTGCATGTGCTGCGCAAAGCCAAGCTGCTCAAGGCTTTACGCAAGTAAAAGAGCCTGAAGAGGGCTTGTTTATTTGTATCCATAATTATGTTATGATTTACGGTGCAATGGAATGTTTATGAGAGGGGTTTTGAAGTGTCTCTAATGAAGACTAAGCGAGGAAAAATGTTTCTTCTCCTCGGGTTAATGGTTCTAATGATCGCTGTTCTGTCGGGATGCTCTCCGTCTGCGACAACAGTGACGCACACTACGGAGGATTTGAAAAATGGAGGCTTCTGGCAGAGTAATGTTGTCTATTATTTCGCCTTAGCCCTGGATACTTTCGCCAAGTGGTTCAACGGCCAATACGGCTTTGCCGTTCTCGTGATGGTGATTATTGTCCGCACGCTGATTCTCCCGCTTACGATTAAGCAGGTGAAGAGCTCGCGTGCCATGCAGGCGATTCAGCCGGAACTTGAGAAGATTAAGAAGAAATATAAAGATGAGCCCGAAAAGGTACAGCAGGAAACGATGCGGCTGTTCCAGGAGAACAAGGTCAATCCAATGGCGGGCTGTCTGCCGCTGATCGTGCAAATGCCAATCTTTATTGCCCTATACAATTCCATCTACTACAACCCGGATCTCAGATTGCATGACTTCTTGTGGCTGCAGCTTGGCAAGCCCGACCACCTGTTCATTCTGCCGGTTCTCGCTGCCGCAACCACCTTCATTCAGACCCGCATGATGACCAAGATGAACCCGGTCCAACAGCAGGGTCCAATGCAGTTCATGATGATGGTCTATCCGGTTCTGATCTTCATCATGTCCTACAACTTCCCGGCTGCTCTGCCTCTGTACTGGGTATACAGCAATATTTACACCATTGTCCAGAACTACTTCCTGTACCGCAACAATGATAAGCACAAAGCAGCACTTGTTGCTGCCAATGCTACGGTAAGTGCAGGCAACAGCAAGGCCAAGGATGTTAACCTGACGAAAAGCAAGAACAGCAACTCTAACGCCCGCAAAGATGTAACTCCTGCTGCTAAAGGAAACGGAAGCAATGGGAAGAAGGGGGTCAAAAAGTCAAAATGAGCAAAGTCGTCGCGACAGGGAAAACCATTGAAGAAGCTGTAGAACGGGGACTTAATCAGCTTGGAGTTCACAAGGACCGGGTAACGGTCAACGTACTTGAACAGCCGTCAAAAGGATTCCTTGGATTGATCGGTGCGAAGGGTGCCAAGGTGGAATTGACCTTAATCCCGGAAGCCGCACCGGCATCAGCGGCGAGTGCTCCGCTACTGTCTCAGCAGACAACAAGAGAGAGCAATACAGAGGCGATCAGCGGTGTACCGCGCCAGGATTCCGGACACCCGGTAGAAGAAGCATACGGTCAGGCCGTTCATTTCATTGTAGATGTCGCCAAGAGCATGGGGCTTGAGGTGGAAGTTGAAATCGTTCATGCCAAGGAATCAACTGTTCTGCAAATTTCCGGTCCGGAGCTTGGGCTGCTGATTGGCAGAAGAGGACAAACTCTCGATGCTTTGCAGTATTTGGCTAATATTGTGGCCAACCGGTATTCTGACAGCTTCATCCGGCTCGTGCTGGATGCGGAGAATTTCCGGGAGCGCCGCAAGAAGACACTGGAGGAGCTGGCTGACCGTCTGGCCGGGCGTGTGGTGAGAACCCGCAAAGAGGTGGTCCTTGAGCCCATGTCCCCACAGGAACGCAAGATTATCCATTCCAGATTACAGGATCACAAGCAGGTGAACACCCTCAGCAAGGGTGAAGAGCCGAACCGCCGCGTCGTTATAACTTTGAAGTAGAACCATATGCCGCAATGACTCCTTGACCTATGCGAGGAGTCATTGTTTTTTTGAAGAGACCAAAACCAGAGGTGAATTACAAACATGCTTAGTGATACTATTGCCGCTGTATCGACAGCCTTGGGCGAGGGCGGTATTGCCATCATCCGGGTTAGCGGACCGCAGGCAATCCCCCAAGTGGCCCCTTTGTTCAAAAGCCGTATCCCCCTTACGGAAGCTGATTCTCATACGGTGCATTATGGACATATCGTAAGTCTGCAGGACGGGGAACAGCTGGAAGAGGTACTGGTAACCGTCATGAAGGGACCACGCTCCTTTACCACGGAGGATGTGGTGGAGATCAGCGCCCATGGCGGTGTAATCTCTGTAAGAAGAGTAATGGATCTGCTGCTGCAGCAGGACATCCGGCTGGCCGAGCCGGGAGAGTTCACAAAGCGTGCCTTTTTGGGCGGACGGATTGATCTCTCGCAGGCCGAGGCCGTAATTGATCTGATTCGTTCCAAATCGGACCGGGCCTTCTCGGTTGCCCTCAAGCAGGTTAGCGGCTCGTTATCCGCACGTATTCATGAGCTTCGGCACACGCTAATTGAGACACTGGCCCATATAGAAGTGAATATTGATTACCCCGAGCATGATGTGGAATCCTTAACTGCCGATTTCATCAAGGATAAGAGTCAAGAGGTTATGCAAGGCATAGATAAGCTGCTTCGAACCGCCAATGAAGGAAAGATTCTGCGCGAAGGGATTACGACAGCTATTGTGGGCAGGCCCAATGTCGGGAAGTCCTCACTGCTGAACGCGCTTGCCCGCGACAACAAGGCGATTGTGACCGACATTCCGGGAACAACGCGTGATGTGATAGAAGAGTATGTAACGATTAATAATATTCCGCTGAAGCTGCTGGATACTGCCGGTATCCGTGAGACGATGGATGTGGTGGAGAGAATCGGTGTGGAGCGCTCGAAGGCGGCTTTCAGCGATGCGGATCTGATTCTGCTGGTGCTGAATGCCAATGAGGAGCTTCATGAGGATGAACTGGCACTGATGGAACAAATCCACGGTAGACAAGCGCTGGTCATCATGAATAAAATGGACTTACCGTCCCGTCTGGACACGGGGAAGCTGCGCTCCTTTTTCGCTGAAGCGAGTATTGTACCGATGTCGGTGCTGGAAGAGGAAGGACTCGATAGACTGGAAGAGGCGATCTCCGCACTGTTCTTCGGAGGCAAGCTGGAATCTGGCGATCTGACTTATGTAAGCAATGTAAGGCATATAGCCTTGCTTAAGAAGGCACATAAATCATTACAGGATGCCTATGAGGCAGCGGAGATGCTGATTCCTATAGATATGATACAGATTGATGTACGTCTGGCCTGGGAGCAGCTCGGAGAGATTATTGGAGATACGGCGGCTGATTCGCTGCTGGACCAGATCTTCTCGCAATTCTGCTTGGGCAAATAAGAAGGAGGAACCGTTATGAATTATGATGGAGGCAGCTATGATGTTATCGTCATCGGCGCCGGTCATGCCGGCTGCGAAGCAGCTCTGGCTGCTGCACGGATGGGCTGCCGCACACTGATGATCACAATTAACCTGGATATGGTGGCCTTCATGCCATGTAATCCATCGATTGGCGGACCCGCCAAGGGCCATGTGGTGCGTGAAATTGATGCACTCGGCGGAGAAATGGGCCGCAATATAGACAAGACCTTCATTCAACTGCGAATGCTTAATACAGGCAAGGGGCCTGCGGTTCATGCTCTGCGTGCACAAGCCGACAAGTTCCTCTATCAGCACGCGATGAAAGAAACGATGGAAAAGACTCCTAACCTGACTCTGCGCCAGGGGATGGTGGAGGAGCTGATCGTCGAAGACGGACGCTGCGCCGGAGTGGTGACGAAGACAGGGACGGTGTATCACAGCAAGACCGTTATTTTGACAACGGGAACCTACCTGCGCGGCAAAGTGATCATGGGTGAGCTGACATATGAGAGCGGACCAAATAATCAGCAGCCGTCTGTACGCCTGTCCGAGAATCTGCGCGAACTGGGGTTCGATTTGGTCCGCTTCAAGACCGGAACGCCGCCGCGTGTCCACAAGGATTCGATTGATTTCTCCAAGACAGAAATCCAGCCGGGCGATGAGAAGCTGAAATTCTTCTCTTTTGAAACCAAATCCTCGGATAATGAACAGTTGCCTTGCTGGCTGACCTACACCTCCCCGGTTACTCACCAGATCATTAATGACAATCTGCACCGGGCCCCTATGTTCACGGGTATTATTGAAGGAACGGGTCCGCGTTATTGCCCTTCCATTGAAGATAAGGTTGTCCGGTTCAGTGATAAATCACAGCATCAGATCTTCCTGGAGCCGGAAGGTAAAAACACATCGGAATACTATGTACAGGGTCTGTCGACAAGCCTTCCTGAGGATGTGCAGCTGGCGGTTCTGCGGTCTATTCCCGGAATGGAGAAGGTAGAGATGATGCGCAACGGCTATGCCATTGAATATGATGCCATGGTTCCGACGCAGCTCTGGCCGTCTCTGGAAACCAAACGTCTGCCGGGACTATTCACTGCGGGACAAATCAACGGGACCTCCGGTTATGAAGAAGCGGCAGGGCAGGGGGTTATTGCCGGTATCAATGCAGCGCGTAAAGTGCAGGAGAAAGAGCCAGTGGTGCTGGATCGTTCGCAGGGCTATATTGGCGTTCTGATCGATGATCTGGTCACTAAGGGAACGAATGAGCCTTATCGCCTGCTGACTTCCCGTGCGGAATACCGGCTGCTACTCCGTCATGATAATGCAGATCTCCGCCTGACACCAATCGGCTATGACATTGGGCTGATTACAGAGCAGCGCTATGAAGCCTTCCTGGATAAGAAGGGCCGGGTCGACCGTGAGATTATCCGTCTGCAGGAGACGAAGATTAAGCCGGTTCAAGTGAATGAAGCTCTAGCCAGTTATGGATCTGCACCGATTGTTGACGGAAGCAATCTGCTGACCTTAATGCGGCGCCCTGAGCTAGCCTACAGCTTCGTGGATCTGATCTCTCCTTCTCCAGAAGAGCTGGATGAAGAGATGAAGGAGCAGGTGGAGATTCAGATTAAGTATGCCGGCTATATCGAGAAACAGCTTCTGCATGTGGAGAAGCTTCAGAAGATGGAGAAGAAGAAGATTCCTGACGACATCAACTATAATGAGATTCATGGACTGGCCATGGAGGCCCGGCAAAAGCTGACCAAAATCGCTCCAATCTCCATTGGGCAGGCTTCACGTATCGGAGGCGTTACCCCGGCAGATATCTCGATTCTGCTGGTCTATCTGGAGCACTACAACCGTGTAACAGCGGCGAAAGGATAATCTATGGATACAACGGTAGCTGAGTTCACCGACCTGCTCAAGGAGCATGGGCTGGAACTCTCAATGAAGCAGCTGGAACAATTCGAACTCTATTATCAGGAGCTGGTCTCCTGGAATGAGAAGATGAATCTAACCGGGATCACAGAGCGGAGCCAGGTATATACCAAGCACTTCTATGATTCTTTATCTTTAGCCTTCTATGTGAATATGCAGGAGACGAAGAGTCTTGCTGATATTGGTTCAGGGGCAGGGTTCCCTGGTATTCCGCTGAAAATATGCTTCCCGGATCTTAAGCTGACGATTGTGGATTCACTTAGCAAACGGATCACTTTCCTGCAGCATGTTTGTGATACCCTGGGATTGAAGGGTGTACAGCTCATTCACGGCCGGGCAGAGGATGTCGCCAGACAGTTTGTTCACCGGGATGCTTATGATGTAGTCACTGCCCGTGCGGTGGCCCGCTTATCGCTTCTGAATGAATTCTGTCTGCCATTCACCCGCAAGGACGGTATCTTCGCTGCCATGAAGGGGAGCGATCCGACGGAGGAACTGCAAGAAGCCAAGCGCAGCTTCAAGGAGCTGCGTGCTGAACTGCACAAGGTAGAATCCTTCAGTCTGCCGGTGGAAGAATCTTCCCGGCATATCATTCTTGTACGTAAGACTGGGGCCACACCATCCAAGTATCCGCGCAAGCCCGGCGTACCTGCGAAGTCGCCGCTCATCTAATTGTTTCACGTGAAACAACAATTGACAGTCTTCTGTTATACTGGACCAAGCTCATCTTTGATGAGCTTGGTCTTTTTTTTTGGAAAGCAGGGTATGTTCAGGCTGGTTTGCAGGAAAAATAGGTCATTATGGAGAATAGGATTATTAGCAGAAAAGTGATAGAATAATATAGTAAGACTTTTAATAGATAAGATCAGAATGAATGCCAGGCCGTCTTTTAAGAGAAGTGGCTCAGAATGACTTAGGGATACTTTTCTTACGCTGTACGATAAGCTTTTCGCATGAAAGGTTAAGAGGATCGTACTATAACGAAATTAGGTGGTTATGAACGGAATGAAAGAACAATTCACCAAGCTTTTTGGATTTACCGAGCGGAGCAGCGGAGAAGAGATCAAACAAATCCCGGTTCATGAGGTCATCAGCAGTCCGTATCAGCCACGGACGATTTTCGATGATGAGAAGATCGACGAGTTGTGTCAGACTATCAAAACTCATGGCGTGATCCAGCCGATCGTTGTGCGTATGCGTGATTCCCAGTATGAGATTATTGCAGGCGAAAGACGCTGGCGGGCAGTTAAAAAGCTGGGCATGGACACCATTCCGGCGCTTGTCCGCGAATTCAATGATTCACAGGCTGCATCGATCGCACTGATAGAGAACTTGCAGCGTGAGGGCTTAACCTCTATTGAAGAGGCGATCGCGTATCAGAAGCTGATTGACTTGCATCAATTGACCCAGGAGAGTCTGGCTCAGCGGCTTGGCAAAAGCCAATCCACCATTGCCAACAAAATCCGCTTGCTGAATTTGCCTGAACAGGTCAAAACTGCTTTAATGGAAAGAAAAATCACCGAGCGTCATGCACGCTCGCTCTTGTCGCTGGACACTGAGGAGATGCAGCTTAAGGTTCTGGCTGAGGTTATTTCCAAGGAATTGAATGTAAAACAAACAGAAGCACGTATCGCCTTCTACAAGGCCGTTACCCAGACCAAAAAATCAAAACGGACCTCCTATACCAAAGATGTCCGTCTCGCTCTTAATACAATTCGTCAATCTATAGACATGGTGACCGGCTCAGGAATGGAGATTAAGACCTCCGAGAATGACCGCGGAGATCATTATGAGATTGTGATCCAAATTCCAAAACGATAACGGCAACAAAAGCTGAAGGCGGCCCTGAGGTGTTGGCCGCCTTTTCTATGACTAGCTCCGAACGTTATCACATATACACTCTAAGGATAAGTTGTTGTCTATTTGCTTATTTGCCTACATCTCCGCAAACGTGATGCCGTAGATCCAGATTATTATGCCGTTAACAGCTAAGAACTACAAGATGATTCTTTCTAAACAATTCGAGGTGAAATAAGTGTCCAAGATTATTGCCATAGCAAATCAAAAAGGCGGGGTAGGTAAAACAACAACCTCTGTGAACCTGGGTGCCAGCATGGCTACTCTGGGGAAGAGAGTGCTGCTTGTTGATATTGATCCGCAAGGCAACACTACGAGCGGCGTTGGCGTCAACAAAGCGGATGTAGAGAATTGCATTTACGATATTCTTATTAATGAAGTGAATCCGCAGGATACAATACAGGAGACCCGGATTGAGGGCCTTCATATTATTCCGGCAACCATTCAGCTGGCAGGAGCAGAGATCGAGCTGGTCTCTACGATATCGCGGGAACTGAAGCTGAAGAAGGCACTGAATGCAGTGAAGGCGAATTATGATTACATTATCATAGATTGCCCGCCATCATTAGGGATTCTTACCATTAACTCTCTAACGGCTGCTGACTCAGTGATTATCCCTATACAATGCGAATATTATGCGCTTGAAGGATTAAGCCAGCTGCTCAACACTGTAAGACTGGTTCAGAAGAATCTTAATCCGCATCTCAAAATAGAGGGAGTATTGCTCACGATGCTGGATGCCCGGACGAACCTCGGGATCCAGGTTATCGAAGAAGTGAAAAAATATTTCCAGGAAAAGGTATACAGAACGATTATCCCGCGTAATGTACGCCTAAGCGAAGCCCCTTCACATGGACAGTCAATTATTACCTACGATTCCCGTTCCAAGGGAGCGGAAGTATATTTAGAGTTGGCAAAGGAAGTGATCTCTTATGAGTAAGCGTTTGGGGAAAGGCTTGGATGCATTAATACCTTCTCTGTCGATCAATGAAGACGATAAGGTAGTAGAGATTCCGTTGACGCAGCTTAGAGCCAATCCTTATCAGCCGCGCAAGGATTTCAATGAAGAGGCCATTCAGGAGCTTGCAGAATCCATAAGACAGCATGGTGTGATCCAGCCGATCATTGTTCGCAGTGTTTTGAAAGGGTATGAGATTATTGCCGGGGAACGCAGATTCAGGGCCTCGCAATATTGCGGCAAAGCTACAATTCCGGCAGTGGTCCGCAGCCTCAGTGATCAGCAGGTGATGGAGATTGCCCTGATCGAGAACCTGCAGCGTGAGAATCTTAACGCAATGGAAATAGCGGTTGCTTATCAAGGACTGATGGATCAATTCTCACTAACTCAGGAAGAGCTTTCTCTTAAAGTCGGAAAGTCCAGATCGCATATCGCCAACTTTTTGCGGCTGCTTAGCTTACCAGAAGAAGTGAAGGATTATGTTTCACGTGGAACAATTTCGATGGGGCATGCCCGGGCAATTGTGGCTCTGAAAGATCCGGAGGTCATCAAGCAATTGGCTGCTCAGTGTGTGGAGCTTCAGTGGAGTGTTAGAGAACTGGAAGAGGTAGTGAAGAATCTCGACCGCAAACCAGCTAATGGAATTAAGGCCAAGGTTGTGAAACGTGATCCTTATATTGATAATGTAGAGGAAGTATTACGGGAGCGATTCAAGACAACAGTCAAAATTAAACAAGGCAAGGAAAAAGGGAAAATCGAATTAAACTATTACAGTGCCCAGGACCTGGAAAGATTGCTGGAGCTGCTGGGGAACTGATTTGGATATTTGTACCGAAGACATATCCTGAGATATCCTTAATACGGATATGGAGGGGTATGTTTTTTAAATCGAAAAGAGGGAGGGTGGAAGATGGAGAGGCTGGTATATCTCGATCACGCAGCTACTTCGTGGCCCAAGCCGCCGGAGGTGGCTGCAGCTATGGTGGAGGCCTTGGAACAGTCAGGGGCCAATGCCGGGCGGGGCAACCACTCACTGGCTATCGGGACGGGGCGGGTATTAGTTCGTGCACGAATGCTGCTGGCGGAGTTGTTTGGTATAGCGAATGCTCAGGATATCGCGTTCACCCATAACACAACTATGGGGCTAAATATGGCTATTAAGGGTACACTTCAACCAGGGGATCATGTCGTTTCAACGATGACGGAGCATAACTCAGTGCGCAGACCCTTGGAGTATTTGCGCCGGAGCATCGGGATTGAAGTGGATTATATACAGGCGGACCGCGAGGGCCAAATCAGTCTTCACGAGCTTCAGCGTTCTCTGCGTCCAAACACCCGGATGGTGATCTGCAATCACAGTTCCAATCTGCTGGGAAGTATTCTGCCTATTGGGGATATCGGTGACATAGTGAAATCGCATGGGGCTGTGTTCCTGGTAGATGCCGCTCAAAGTGCAGGGGCGCTTAATATTGATGTGGCGGCTATGAACATTGATCTGCTGGCATTTCCGGGACATAAAGGGCTGCTCGGTCCGCAAGGAACCGGGGGGCTGTATATCTCTCCTGGGCTGGATCTGGAACCGCTGATGCATGGAGGGACTGGCAGTCAGTCGGAGAACAGCGAGCAGCCAAGTGTTCGCCCGGACCGTTATGAGGCAGGGACACAGAATGCCGTTGGAATAGCCGGTCTGCTGGCTGGCGTGAAGGCGGTTAAGGCGCTGGGAGTGGAACAGATTCATATGCAGGAATGGAAGCTGACACAGCTGTTGATGGAGGGCTTGGCTGCTATTCCGGGCATGCGGATTCTGGGCCCGGAACTGGGCGCTCCGCGCAGCGGAATTGTGGCTTTTGTCGTAGAGGGGCAGGAGTCGGCGCATATTGCCCACCGGCTGGACCGCGAATACCAGATTGCTGTACGGGCAGGAATGCACTGTACACCGCTGGCCCATCAAGCAGCGGACACTCTGGCTAGCGGAGCGGTAAGGGCGAGTGTGGGAGTGAGTTCCACGGAAGCGGATGTTCAGCGGCTGCTATTAGCCATGGACGAAATGTACGGCGTATCGCGTTCAAGCTAATAAGTGGATAAGGATTCAGGTGGATTATACAGGTCGGTGTCGTTACAGCGTGGGAATTCTTATTTTTGTATAAAGGATGATTCAACATGTCGGAGTTAAATGAAATCATAAACGAGTATTTATCGGCGTTCATCATGGGCTTTGCCGGGGTAATCATACTGATGGCCATTATGATGATCGTCCAGGGTGCCAGGCTTCGCAGAATGCGGAGCCGGTACGAAGCCATGATGGGCGGGAATGGCATAGAGGATCTGGAGAATCTGCTGGTCAACCTGAAGAATCAGGGGGATATGCTGGAGGAGGTCCAGTTGGAGCAGAAGACGCTGCTTGAAGCGGCACATACCAAAATGCGCGGCATGAAGTCGAAGGTGGCTATGAAGCGCTATAATGCTTTTGGAGAACGCGGTAATGACCTGAGTTTCTCGCTTGCCATTCTGGATGACAACCACAGCGGGATTGTGCTGAGCAGTCTGCACAACCGCGAGAACTCATATATCTATGCTAAGCCGATTGAACAGGGAGAGACCCCGTATGCTCTGTCACCGGAGGAGAAGGAAGTTATTGCTCTCGCGTTGCAGCAGATCTAGCATGCAGGTTCCACTGCTTCAAGGCAGAGTAGAGGCTGGATGAAATAATATCCGACAAGCGCATCACCAGGCTTAATCTGGTGTTCTGCAATACGAAATATTCCATGAATCCTCCCACATTAACGATGCCGGTCAAATGGATATCGCCAACGGGGGGGAGCTGCTTGTTGACCCCTGCGCCAGGACGCAGCGGACCTTCAACCACCTGAATGCAGCCGACGCTGGTGGACTGGCCGAGACAGGCGTCAATGGCGATGATGAACGGGTTGGCATGCTTTTGGTACACAAGGCCCACTGTCTCTTCCAGGTTAATGGCATGTACCGGCTCCTCCAGCGTTCCGTAGAGATGGAACAGCGGGCTGTGAAAGCGGGCCAGTGTCGTGCCGACCAGGGGGCCAAGAGAATCGCCGGTCGAGCGGTCCGTGCCCACGCAGATAATGACAATGGGCGTATCCGGACGGGTGCGCGAAAAGTGGAACAGCAGACGGTGGGTAATGGCAGAATAGATATTGGGGTCGGCATGTGATATTTTTAAACAGGATGGTTCTTGCAGCGGTGGAGCTTTGGAAGAGAAATTCATATAATCGTCCTTTCTGAGGCGGCGACTGCAAATCACGGGAAAATCAGCTAAAAAAGCAGTCAGGCTGCCAGGCTGCTGATTACGCAAGGCTTACGTCCGCGGGAGCGTGTTCTGATGATCCTAGTATATGGATGGAAGTGGTTTTTTATACTATGGCGGCAATAGATAGGACCAATAACCCAGAGGAGGCGTGGAGTGTGGAGGAGGAACTGCTGCTAGCGTTTGATTCGACCCAGCAGGCGCTGCGCGCCGAGATGTTGCTTGAATATGCGGAGATTGAAATCGATATCTTCCCTACGCCCAAGGAGATCACCGCCGGCTGTGCGATGTCGATCCAATTCTCCCGGAGTGCGCTGGATGAGGTAAGGGTCCTGGTCGAAGAGCAGAACGTAGAGATCCGGGGGATCTTCGCCAAGGCCGTTGAGGTTGCAGGGTATGTGGAAATAACGGAGAAGGAGGGGTTCGATGATTAACAGCTTACTTGCGGCCGACGGCGTTGACGGTGTTGTTAATGATGCCGTCCGCTTCAAAGATAAATTATGGGACTGGTTCACCAATACGGATATGTGGGCCACGGTCCTGTTTTCGGGAATCAGAATTCTCTTAATTTTCATTCTGACCCGGGTGATTATCAAAGTGGTCTCCAATGTGATTGACCGGTCTCTTGAGCGGGAGACGAGGGGGAGGATGTTAGCGAACAACCGGCGTTTCTCCACCGTCGGCGGACTGATGAAGAATGTGGTTACCTTCTTCTGTAACTTCACCATGATTCTGCTGGTTCTGTCGGAGTTCAACTTCGATCTGAAGCCGCTGCTCGCCGGAGCAGGGGTAGTCGGCCTGGCTATAGGGTTCGGCGCACAAAGTTTGGTCAAAGATGTGATTACGGGCTTCTTTATTATTTTTGAGGACCAGTTTGCAGTCGGGGATGTTATCCAGAGCGGAACCTATAAGGGAACGGTGGAGATGATTGGCCTGAGGACGACCAGACTGTTAAGTGCAACGGGCGAGGTACACATCATTCCTAACGGCACGATTGTTAATGTGACGAATTATTCGCTGGCGAATGCACTGGCTGTAGTAGATGTTCCGGTTAAAATCGAACGCGGGCTCGAAGCCACTCTGGCCCTGATCGGCGAGGCGCTTCAGGGCATCGAGGAACGCAGCTCCAGTGTCATTGCCTACCCTAATATTCTGGGAATCCAGTCGATGAGTACTTCGGAGTATGTCATCCGCATAGCGGCGAATTGCCTGCCTAATGCCAGAGACGCTGCCGAGCGGCAGATTCAGAATGATATCAAGCATGCTCTGGAGAAGCAGAGCGCCCTGGAGGCTGCTAAGGCCGAGCAGGAGGCGCGTGAGCAGGCGGAGAGGGAGGCGAGGGAGGCTAAGGCGGCTCGTGAGCAGGAGCGCACAGAGGAAGCCCGCAGAGCCCGTGAGGAGCAGGAGGCCAGCCCAAGAAGGCAGGTGGCAGCTGCGCAAGAGGCAGAGGAGGGGGAAGAGTAATGGAACGCAAGGTATTCGGGCTGGGTGATATTGTGCAGATGAAGAAGCAGCATCCCTGCGGAACGAACGAGATGGAGATCATCCGTATGGGGATGGATATCCGGATTAAGTGCACCGGCTGTCAGCACAGTGTCCTCATTCCCCGCGCCAAATTCGAAAAGAATCTGAAGAAGGTCCTGCATTCAGCGGATAGTGGAGCGGAGAATAATTAAGCTGGCGCAGGAAGCGAAACGCAAATGAATAACGCTTGCAATTGTGCGATTGGCATGATATGATAATTCTTGCTGCGGAGAGGTACCCAAGAGGCCCAAGGGGGCTGACTCGAAATCAGTTAGGCGTGTCAAAGCGTGCGTGGGTTCGAATCCCACCCTCTCCGCCACTTCAGCAATTATATTCTTAATTTATGAGACCTCCGTTCTGATACGGGGGCTTTTTTGTGCAAATATAAGAATTTTATATGTTGCACACGATTAATTATCCTTCTATTTCTCGCTGAAACGGTACCGTCCTGTAAAAGGACGGCAAAGCCGTTTCCACTTGCTGCATACTTCATCGTGAAGTCCGGATAGATAGCACGCAAAAAGAGAGACCTTCGCAGGTCTCTCTTCCAGAGGCAGTACATCAATGACGTTCGGAAATCTCTGTCTATAGCTACTACTGTGATTGGGTAATACTAAAGCTGTTACTCCTTTTTACAGAGCCAGCTTCACTCTCCCCGGGTACGATAGCTGCTGAATTCAGAATCCCTGTGATCGTGTTCGTCTGCGACGTTCAACGGAACCACACCTCTCTTTTGTACTGCCTGGGTCTAGTATGCGCAGCGTTCAAGGTTTTATACCTGGCTGCTGAAATTAATGGACACGGGCCTTCTCGACTTTTTTCCACTTGCGGTTCTGGTTGCTGGTCTCCGGGAAGGTGTCGCCTTTCTCCATTGTAATCCGCTTCGGATTCTGAATCTCCGTGTGGAAGCTCCGCGCTTCGCCTACCTCGGTGTAAACGCCCGGGTTGGGGGCTTTGTCGCCTTTTTCATACTCCGTCTGTTCGCCCATTGGTGAATAACCTCCTGTTATCGAATGATGAAGCGGTTATATTGTGGCCTTGACGATGAGGGATTACTCAGAGGTTCTTTCGGAATCCGCCAACATTTTTTGGGGGTCCAGCATCTGGTACGTATTAATAAAACTTGCAATCCTCTGCTGGGTTTGGTATATTGATTTGGTGCGAGTCTATGTTTGTGCTCGTTCCTTGCTCCTGACCTGATCAGGGGCCGCAGACCATAAGGAGGTGAAAATTATGCGCAAATATGAAGTCATGTACATTATTCGTCCTGACATTGAACAAGAAGCCGTTCAAGCAGCAGTCGAAAAATTCCAAGGCATCATCTCCAACGGCGGAGAAATTACAAAGCACGATGTGCAAGGTAAACGCCGTCTTGCGTATGAGATCAAGAAACATCGTGATGGCGTTTTTGTTTTGGTTAACTTCAATGCAGAACCTGCAGTAGTTACTGAGCTTGAGCGTATCATGAAGATTTCTGACGAAGTAATTCGTTATCTCATTACGAACGACGTTGCCTAAGATATTGACAAGCTTTGTAACGAATCGCGCTATTAAGGAGGGGACCTAATTGTTGAACCGTATCATTCTGATCGGTCGGTTGACCCGTGACCCGGAACTTCGTTATACTCCTGCTGGTGTTGCCGTAACACAGTTTACGCTTGCCGTAGACCGTAACTTTACGGGCCAGAACGGTGAACGCGAAGCGGACTTTATCCCGGTAGTAACCTGGAGACAGCTGGCTGAGACCTGTGCCAATTATTTGCGCAAAGGAAGACTGGCAGCCGTGGAAGGACGCATCCAAGTACGGAATTACGAGAATAACGAAGGCAAACGTGTATACGTTACTGAAGTTATTGCCGATAATGTCCGTTTCCTGGAATCCGCGCAGAGCCGTGAAGGCGGAAATGCAGCAAGTGGCGGAAGTATGCCTGAAGAGCCAGCCTTCGGTGGCGGCGGTAACGGCGGGAACAGTGCTCGCGGAAATGGAAGCAACAATAATTTCTCGCGTAACAACAATACCCAAGATCCTTTTTCGGGCGATGGAAAACCGATCGATATATCGGACGATGATTTGCCATTTTAATAAGGAAGGACTGAACTGAACATGGCTTTCAAACCAAGAGAAGGTGCGGACAACGACAAAAGACCGGCACGTCGTGGTGGACGCAACAAGCGTAAAAAAGTGTGCTATTTCACTGTGAACAAGATTACTCACATTGATTATAAAGACACTGAGCTTCTTAAGAAGTTCATCAGCGAACGCGGAAAGATCTTGCCGCGTCGTGTAACGGGTACAAGTGCAAAATACCAACGCGCTCTGACTATTGCTGTAAAGCGCTCGCGTCAAATCGCGCTGCTGCCTTACACAACAGAATAGGACGTTTTATGAAGCAGCCGGCTGAGCCGGCTGCTTTTTGTATGAGATAACCCATAATTGACAAACGGATTCCAGGTGTAGTAAATTACAGGTATCCTATAACTAAAGGGGAAATTTTGATGTTGGTGAGCGTTCTTAACTAAGCAATTTCATATCGTTCCGGCTGTTAGCCGCCGCATGCTCTGATTTTGCCAGAGGCATGTCTTGTTGGAGTCTGTCCTGGTGACATCTCTGACTGAGTAGACCGCGGGCTGCTGGAATGAATGATTTAGTTAAGAACACACGCGAAGCGTCATGATGGCCTCTTGATCCGGCTATTGTTCTCTTTGTGATTAACCGTGCTCTTGCAGCACGGTTTTTTCTGTTTTCAGGTGTCCTCCCGAAAGAGCCGGGACTCTGAGGCCAAAGAGAAGCAGCAGCAAAAAGAGGGCGAAGACTGCCGTGGTGGCGGTTCTTTGCCCTCTTTTTGCGTTATGCGCAGTGGATTGGGATAAGAAATATACTTGTATACAAGGAGGAATTCAGCTTGAATCTGCAAAGTCTGCACACATTGGAATATGAGACGATTAAGCAGGAATTGCTGCGTCATGCGGTATCTTATGAGGGAAGAAGGGTTGTCAGAGAGCTTCAGCCGATGATCTACCTGCCGGCGATACACCGGGCGCTTGAGGAGGCGCAAGAAGCGAAAGAGCTGCTGGAACGTGGAGCCAGTGTACCGATTCCCTCGCTGGAGGGCATTGAATGGGTGCTGTCGCTGCTCGGGACCGGGTATATGTATAATGAGCAGGATTTCACTGCAGTCTCGCTGTTTCTGAACAGCTGCGGACAGCTCAGGAAATACATGGCCGCCAAGGAGCAGATAGCGCCGCGCATCGCCGCTTACGGGGCATCCCTTCAGGAGCTGAATGGGGTTCGGGACGAGATAGAACGGTGTATCCGGCTGGGCGTCATTGATGACC
Source organism: Paenibacillus sp. FSL R7-0333 (assembly GCF_038000365.1). Classification (NCBI taxonomy): domain Bacteria; kingdom Bacillati; phylum Bacillota; class Bacilli; order Caryophanales; family Paenibacillaceae; genus Paenibacillus; species Paenibacillus sp. FSL R7-0333. The sequence goes on along the minus strand of NZ_JBBOBZ010000001.1, from coordinate 7,390,994 downwards.
ACGCCAGCAAAGGACTGGAACGGGTCCGCAAACGGCTGGCAGTCGCCAAGGAGCGCCTGCACCGGAAGCTGGAGAGTATCATGAACCGCCACAAATCCATTTTACAGGAAAGTCTGGTCAGTATGCGCGGCGGGCGGTATGTCATTCCGGTGAAACGGGAGTATCACAAGCAAATTAAGGGCTCGGTGCTGGATCAGTCCACCAGCGGGCAGACGGTATTCGTGGAGCCGGATGAGGTGGCCTCGTTACAGGGAGAGATCGAACTCCTGACTGCTGACGAGGCCCGCGAGGAAGGAATAATCCTGAGTATGCTGACAGGGCTGTTAGAGCAGGAGCAGGCCGCTATCCGGCTTAATATTGAGGTAACGGGCATGTATGACTTTATTTTCGCCAAAGGGAAGGTTGCCCGGGTAATGGATGCGGGGCCGGTTGCTCTGAACGAACGCGGGTATGTGAGGATGAATGGAGGACGTCACCCCCTGCTGAAGGATATGGTGCCGGTCAGTCTGGAGCTGGGTCAGGGGTATAAATCGCTGATTGTAACCGGGCCGAATACAGGCGGCAAGACGGTGGTGCTCAAAACCCTGGGCCTGCTCGTATTAATGGCACAGTCCGGCCTGCTGGTACCGGTTGATCCCGGCAGTGACTTCGCGGTCTTCACCAATGTAATGAGCGTTATCGGAGACGGACAGAGCCTGACACAGTCCCTGAGCACCTTCTCGGCACAGATGAAGAGTATTGAAGGAATGCTCTATGATGCCGGCAGAGGCGTGCTGCTGCTGATTGATGAGCTGGCTGCCGGCACAGACCCTGGTGAAGGGTTCGCGCTGTCCATCGCGATTCTGGAGGAGCTGAACCGGAAGGGGGCTAATATCGTGGTAACAACCCACTTCAATGAGCTGAAGGCCTTCGCGGCGGCAACGGCAGGCTTCGAGAATGCACGGATGGAGTTCGATCAGAACACGCTGCAGCCGCTGTATAAGCTAACGATTGGCGAGGCTGGCGAGAGCTACGCGCTGCAGATCGCTGAGAAGCTGGGTATTCTCCATTCCGTTATCGAGCGGGCCAAACAGCTTGTGACAGAGCAGCAGGGACACAGAGGCGGCCACAGCCCGTGGAAGGACGCTATCAGAGCTGCTCAGAAGGCTACAGCAGCGGAGGCTGAAATAACTGCAAAAGCGGATAGAACGGCTGAAGGACAGCAGGGAAGCGGTGCATCACAGGAGGCGCATACTCCAGTACCTGAATTTGCGATAGGGGATGCTGTCTATGTCAGCTCTCTGGGGCGCACTGGAATTGTCTATGAGAGGAAGGACAGCCGGGGGAGGGTCGGAGTGATGATTCAGAAGCAGAAGATGAGCATTAATCATAAGCGGCTGAAGCCTTATCTGTCCAAGGAAGAGCTGTATCCGGAGGATTATGATTTTGATATTATTTTTGAGAGCAAGGAGACCCGGAAGAAGCGTAAGCTGATGCGGAAAAAGCATGTGGAGGGCCTTAGCATCATCCACCCGGGAAAGGAAAATTAAGGCGCTGCTGTAGCTGAAGTCTGCCCGTCAGGGCAGGCTTTTTTCAACATCGGAAGGGTTCTTGGCTGCCCCGAAATAAATTAAACACTTCACTTTACAGTGAATATTGTATATCCTCTATAATGTGGAATAATTAATTGTCCATAATCTGCATAATAGGCATTACAGTAAAATCTAGTGTAGAAACCGCTTACATTACTGTGTGATCCAACCCGGGAGGGAAGAAATATATGTCAAACCGACTCATCGGCAGACTGATGCTACCGCTTGCGCTCTTGGTGGCATTGTCGGCATGCAGCGGGCCAAGCCCGGCCGTCAAGAATGTTGTGGCGCGCCTTAGCCAAACAGCCGATGAACCCATTACAGGCGGGACTGTGATCTTCGGCTACCCGTCCGCTTTTCAAGGTATTTTTGAACCGGCATTCTTCGAAGGAGAAGATGATTCCAATGTGCTGGAGTTCACCACTGAGGCCATGTTCACTGTGAAGGATGATTTGTCCACTGCTCCTAATATCGCCAGCTGGCAGGAGTCCGAGGATCATACGGTGTTCACATTCACCATTAAGCCCGGGGTCCGCTGGCATAACGGGGATGAGCTGACCGTGGAGGATTGGAAGTTTGCTCTGGAGACTATCGCCAGCCCGGAGTATACGGGTTCCAGATACTATAGCGTTGAGATGATCAAGGGCGCAGAAGCTTACCACCAGGGCCAGGCGAAGGAAATTACAGGGCTTAAGGTGATGGACCCGTATACGCTGCGCATTACAATGAATTCAGCACGGGTGAACATGATTGATAATCTGTGGGCCTACCCGATGAACAAGCGGTACTTCGAGGGAGTGGCTGTTAAGGACATGCCGGACAGCGATCAGGTGCGCAAGCAGCCAATTGGCACGGGTCCGTTCATGGTAACCAGCATTGTGCCGGGCCAGACGGTGGAAATGAAACGGTTCGATAATTATTACAAGGGCGGAGCGCTTCTGGACGGGATTACTTATAAGGCGATCGACAGCAAGGATATTACCGCTCTGCTTGAAGCAGGAACTGTCGATATGGCGGCTTTGCCGCGTGATGCCTATGAGGCCGCAGGGCAATTGGATAATGTAGAGATTAGGGTCACACCAGGAATGTCGTTTGAATATATCGGGTTCAAGTTTGGACACTGGGATGAGACAGACGGTCAGGTGGTCATGGATAATCCCAAGTTCAAGGATAAACGCCTGCGTAAGGCAATGTATTATGCACTTGACCGGCAAGGGATTCTAGATAAATATTCCTATGGCCTTGGGACGCTTATCGAGACACCTATCCCCAGCTCCAGCTGGGCCAAGATCGCGGATGAGGAGATCGACACCTATCCCTATTCTCCGGAAAAGGCTGGGCAGCTGCTGGATGAGGCCGGGTATCTGGATATGGACGGGGATGGACTCCGCGAAGATCCCAGCGGCAAGAAGCTCGTTATTCACTATGATGCGATGAGCGGCAGCAAGACAGCTGAGGCCCGGACGGCAGCCATTCTCCAGAATTGGCGTGATGTCGGGCTGGATGTGCGGCTCAGCGGAGGAAGCCTCAAGGAGCTAAATACCTTTTATGAAGCGGTGGAGTCGGATGATCCGGCAGTGGAGCTGTTCAACGGCGTGTGGGGACTGGCCAGCGACCCTGATCCTTCGGGCTTATGGCGCGCTGCCGATTCGTGGAATTACCCCCGGTGGACATCGAAGCGCAGTGAGGACCTGATCCGGGAAGGGGTCAGCCTGAAGGCGTATGATAAGGACTTCCGGAAGGAAATCTATTATGAATGGCAGAAGCTGATCAATGATGAGGTTCCAATGATCTTTTTCGCTGAACGCTCGGATATTACTGCGGTGAATAAGCGCCTGCAAGGGGTAACAATGAACGCTTTAAGCAATATCATCAATCCGCAGAGCTGGTGGATTAAGGATACTGAATAGGCTAAGAGGACGGTCTGATCTGCTGTGTTAAGTGGCTGAACAGACTGTCTTTTTTTATTTTTTTGGCTGAAAAAGAATCAAAACGCCGTTTGCTGCGTCATATACTTTATGGAATATAAGCGGCCTAAGTGTCAAAGTTGTCGTTATTTGTTGTTTCTTTTTAGTGGTGAAGTGATTACAATAGAAATATTGTTTATGTGTCAAAGCCGTTTTCCAGGTTTATTCTACAATTAGAACGACCCGAATCCCGGAAAGGGGGAATAATACCATCTGAAGCAGGGCGGCGTACAGCAGCTAGAACAGCCCACTCATGACTGCCTTGGAAGCCCAGGCGGCCATTGTAAATAGATTACGTTCATAATATGTACATTCCACCATAAAGAAGGAATCAAAAATGATGAAAAAGCTTAAAAAAATAAAAAAAAGATACATTGCGCTCATTCTGGTACTGGTGATTGCAGCCGGAGGGTTTCTGTTCCAGAAGCCGCTGGCTGTGCTGGCATTCGACCTCTTTTTATCCGATCAGGTGGAGCAGAAGCTGACGGATGCATCCTATGTGCCTCTGGAGAATAACACCAGCAAGACACCGACTTCCGTTAAGGCTGAACCGGTGGCACTCAAAAGCGATCCGTTCTCTCTGATGCTTCTTGGTACAGATCAGCGGAAGAATGAAACCGCACGCTCAGATACCATGATGTATGCGGTGATCCGGCCGGAGGATTATAAAATTCTGCTGATCTCCGTTCCCCGGGATACCTACACGGAAATTATCGGATACAAGGACAATAAGAAGGATAAAATTACACATGCGTATGCGTTCGGCGGGCAGCAAATGTCCAAGGATACACTGGAAGCGCTCCTCGGCCATGATATTCAATATTATGCCACCATCAACTTTCAGGGGCTGAAGGATGCTGTCGATGCCATTGGCGGTGTGCCGCTCCCGATCAAGAAGGATATTGTCAACAAAGGCAAAGACCATGAGAAATTCACCATTAAGGCCAATAAGTCGAACTATAGCGGCGAAGAGGCACTTAACTATACCCGCTACCGTGAGGATAGCGACTTCAACCGGACCAAACGTCAACAGGTCTTTATTGATGTCGTAGCGAATAAAATGTTATCGATCAGCCAGATCGGCAATATTCCTGAGCTGCTGGATATCATGGGCGACAATTTCAAAACGGATATTCAGCCCTCGATGATCATCAGTCTCGCCAAGAAGTTCATGGGCGGCAAGGACATGGATATCTCCAGCTTCACGGTGATGGGGGAAGGCAAACGGATGGACGGGGTCTACTACGATGTAGTGAACGAAGAGGATCTGAATAAAGCCAAGGCGCTGATCGACAACTGGATGAACCCCAGCACACCGGTTGACCAGCTGATTGAGCCAGGCAAGGCCGGCAACGCGCTTGAGCCTTCGGCTACACCTGCAGTACAATAAGGATCAGAACCGATTTTCTTGACCCGTTATAAAAACAGCAGCCATTCCCTCAAGGTTAATGGCTGCTGTTTACTGTCTTCATGCTATAATGGAATGGAACTTATTGCTGAGGGCAGACGTATAACTACGGTGGGCTTTAGTGCAAGGAAGGTAAAGTAGCATTCCTTCGGAATTCTTTGAGGAGGATTAAGAGATGAACATTGCGTTTTTTTTACTTCCGAAGCAGGAGGTCGCATGTGTTACCATGGATTCGACGCTGCGGCAGACCCTGGAACGGATGGAGTTTCACCGCTATACAGCAGTGCCGATCCTGAACCGCAACGGAGAATATGCGGGAACGGTTACAGAAGGTGATTTGCTCTGGTATATGAAGGAGTCGGGCGGCGCGGTCACCTTTGAGAATGCTTCCAAATTTCTGCTTAAGGATGTCCCGCTGCGGATGAACAATCTGGCGGTTTCGATTGATGCGGATATGGAAGATCTGATTAATTTGGCCAAGGTCCAGAACTTTGTACCGGTGGTCGACGACATGAAGCGGTTCATCGGCATTGTACGCCGGAGCCAGATTATTGAATACTGCGAGAAATTTGTCTCACGGCAATCGCTCGAATCGTTATAAGGTACCAAGGCCTGTATTTCCGGCGAAGCGGAATGCGGGCCTTTTTTGAAAGATGGAAGGCGGTATTCAGGGGCGGCAGGCGTCCGTGTGGCTCGGAAATTTTTATGCTATAATGGAGAATAATGCTTTTTGCCGGAGGTAGAGAGACAGTGCCCAATGTGCCGAAGGATCTGGATGTGGCCAAACGCGCCAAGGTAATTGAGTGGTTAAAGACGGAAGTTATTGATCAAGTCTCAAGGTTATTCAAAGCGCTGTGGGAAGGCAGTACCACGCGTGTCGGCGACAGTCTGGCCAGCCTGATTATGAGCTCGTACATCTTGGGGCGCAGACTCGGTATCCCTTATCGCGAGCTGGATGATTTACTGCTGGAGAAGCTGAGAAAGCACAGGCAGGAGGGCCATCAGCTCGAAGAATGGTACCAGGATATATCTGCATTAGAAGAACATATGCGTAAGAGGTGAATACTGTTGAAATTTCGCTGGACATCTGTGGCTTGGAGCGTAGCTTATCTGTTGCTGCTGTTATCCCTGTCAACCCCGCTTTTGCTTATTACAACATTCTTTATGATTATTCCGGCCATAGTGCTCTTTACGACCCTTAACACCAAGCAGTTCATTCTGCATCTGTTACCGGTTCTGCTGATTGTGGGCCTGATTACCCCGATGTATATCCTGATTGCGGCTTATTTCTTAATCCCGGCCCTTGTGATGGGACGATGGTACAAGAAGCGTGCTTCAGCGATTTCTACACTGATTGCCGGTATGGTCGCTATCCTAGCTGAATTCCTGCTGATTCTGCTGATCAGTACGACGTTCCTTAAGTTCAACTTGTACGACTATGTCTATGATGTTCTGAAGACCTATGCAGACTGGCTGGCAAGTATGGGGGCAAGCAATCCGCTGCTGTCCGAGATCGCCCTCTCCTCCGATCAAATTGGCCAGATGAGCTGGCTGACGATCCAGGCGATACCGATGACGCTGATCCTCAGTGCGTTCGTGATTGCGGTCATTACCCATTCCATTGTCCGCCCTATACTGAACAGTATGGAATATGCGGTGCCCAAGCTGAAGCCGGCGCGGGAATGGAGACTGGCCAGAGCGTTCATCTGGTATTATCTGCTTGGCGTCGTAATCAGCCTGCTGTTCGGCGGTGCCGACAGCGGCTTCATGCTAATGGTCTCGGCCAATCTGCTGCCGCTGTTGCAGATTGCGTTCAAGATTCAGACCATCGGCTTCCTCTTCTTCCTGGTGCATGAACGGAAGTGGAGCAAGATCATCGCTCTTCTGCTGGCAATCCCTGTTATTGCTCTGCCGGGATTCTGGATTATTGGTGTGGTGGACCTGGCGTTTCCGCTGCGGGAGCTTGTGAAGAAATCGAAACGATAGGGTGAGGGCTCATGCCAAAATTTCTGCAAAGACGCTGGCACGGCTATCATACCGTGTGGGCGTTCTTACTGCTGCTGGTCCTGATTATAGTAGTGAGTATCTATAACTGGGTCCTCGGTGTTGCCAGCCTCTTCCTGGCCGGCACATTGTGTTTCACCATGCTGCAGGCCGAGCTGTCGTTCCGCCGCAACCTTGTAGATTATATCAATGGCCTGTCCTTCCGCATCAAGCGGGTGGAGGGAGAGGCTGTAAGCATGCTTCCGCTCGGAATTATCCTGTACAGTGAGGACCGGGCGGTGGAATGGCATAACCGGAATGCCGGCCAGATCTTCTCCCGCAAGTCTCTTGTGGGTGAAGATATGCAGGAGCTGATGCCTGAGGTTATGGCTTCTCTGCAGAACCTGCCGTCCAAGCGGGAACCGGTTAAGGAAGGGGTATTGAAGGAGCAGCGCCATGAGCTTACGGTGGATGACCGTTATTATGAGGTCGTGGTGATTCCAAGCGAACGGCTGCTGTATTTATTCGATATTACCGAGCTTGTGGTGCTGCGTGAGCGGTATGAGGAAGAGAAGCTGGCGATTGGAATTGTCATGATGGATAATCTGGATGAGGCCGCCCAGGGGATGGATGATCAGCAGCGTACTTCGCTAATCGCCAAGGTTGCCAGTGAGATTACCGAGTGGAGTAAGCAATTCGAGGTATATCTGCGACGTTTGTCTTCCGAGCGGTACCTGATGCTGTTGAATCACCGCAGCCTTCAGGCCCTGGAGGAGAGCAGGTTCGTGGTGCTGGATGAGGTCCGTGAGATGACGGCAGACCTCAAGGTGCCGATGACGCTGAGCATAGGCCTTGCCTACGGCTCGGAATCGGCCAGTGAGCTGGGAGCGCTTGCCCAGTCGAGTCTGGACATGGCGCTCGGCAGAGGCGGGGACCAGGCCGCTGTGAAGGCGGGCCAGCGGCTCTCCTTCTACGGCGGCAAGACCAATGCCGCCGAGAAACGCACCCGCGTCCGGGCGCGGGTGATCGCCCACGCCCTGCGGGATCTGATGCAGGAGAGCGACCGGGTGCTGATTATGGGGCACCGGATACCGGATATTGACGCGGTGGGAGCGGCGATTGGCCTGCTTAAGGCGGCACAGATGTACAATGTGGAAGCCAGCATTGTGATGGAGACACCGAATCCCTCGATTACCCGGATGATGGAGGAGATTCGTAAGGATGAGGCGCTCTACAAGACCTTTATCACGCCAGAGCAGGCTCTCCAGATGATGACGGAGCATACGCTGCTCATTGTTGTGGATACACACAAGGCTTCCATGACTATGGAGCCGAGGCTGGTGCAGGTTGCCAGCCGGATTGTGGTGGTTGACCATCACCGCCGGGGTGAGGAGTTCATCAATGACGCTGTGCTCGTGTATCTGGAGCCGTATGCGTCATCGACCTGTGAGCTGGTGACGGAGCTGCTGCAGTACATTCATGACAAGATTAAGCTCAGCCCGCTGGAGGCCACGATGCTGCTGGCCGGGATTACGGTCGATACGAAGCATTTCGCGCTGCATACAGGTTCGCGGACCTTCGAGGCGGCAGGGTTCCTGCGCCGGGTCGGGGCGGATACGATTCTCATTCAGCGCATGCTGAAGGAGGATCTGCAGGAGTATATCTCGAAGGCGGAGATCATCAAGCATGCGCGTATGGTGTATGACCAGATCGCACTGGTGGTCACACAGCCCGGGATGAAGATTCCGCAGCTGCTGATCGCCCAGACGGCGGATACGCTGCTTGGGATGACGAATGTGGTGGCGTCCTTCGTCATCAGTGAACGTCCTGACGGCCTGATCGGCATCAGCGCCCGTTCTCTGGGTCGGATGAATGTGCAGGTAGTCATGGAGAAGCTGGGCGGCGGCGGACATCTGTCCAACGCGGCTGTACAGCTTGAAGGAACAACCAAAGAAGCGGAAGCCAGACTGCTCGCAGTGCTGGCCGAAATTGAAGCGAAAGAGGGGTTATTTGAATGAAGGTCATATTCTTGAAGGATGTTAAGGGTCAAGGCAAGAAGGGGCAGGTTAAAGAGGTGTCGGAGGGCTATGCAGCCAATTTCCTGTTGCCGCGCGGGCTGGTTCGTCCGGCTACAGACGGTAATGTGAAGACACTGGAGAACCAGGCGGCAGCCGAACAGCGCCGCAAGGACCAGGAGAAGGAGGAAGCGGTACAGCTGGGCAAGAAGCTGGATGAGCTGACCCTGACTCTAAAGGCCAAAGCAGGCGAAGGCGGCCGTCTCTTCGGCGCTATTACCAGCAAGCAGATCGGCGAGACACTGGCAGCTACTCAGGGCATCGTCATCGACAAGCGCAAAATTGAGCTGAGCGATTCGATCCGCCATGTAGGCACGTTCCAGGCAACAGTTAAGCTGCATACTGAAGTAAAGGCTAACCTCACGGTTCAGGTAACGGAGGAGTAGGATGGGTGGAGATCTCTTTTTCGATCGGGTTCCCCCGCAGAATCTGGAGGCAGAACAGGCCGTACTGGGTGCAGTTCTACTGTCGGATGAGGCGCTAATTACCGCGATGGAGCGGGTGAATACCGAAGACTTCTACGACAAACCGCATCAGATGATATTTGAGGCGATGGTGCAGCTCGGAGAAGAGAGCCAGCCGATTGACCTGATTACATTGACATCCCGGCTCCAGGATAAGGGGGAGCTTGAGGATATCGGCGGTGTCAGCTATCTGGCGAAGCTGGCGCATGCGGTGCCGACTGCGGCCAACGTCGATTATTACGCCCAGATTATTGAAGAGAAGGCGATGCTGCGGCGGCTGATCCGCACAGCCACGCAGATTGTCAGCGAAGGCTATACCGGCGGCGAAGACGTAGGCATTATGCTGAGTGACGCCGAGCGGCGAATCCTGGAGATCTCGAACCGCCGCAGCGGCAGCGGGTTCATTGCCATCCGCGATGTGCTCATGCAGGTATTCGACCGGGTCGAGCTGCTCCATCAGAATAAAGGCGGAACCTCGGGGATTCCAACCGGGTTCGTTGACCTGGACCATATGACGAACGGCTTTCAGCGCAATGACTTAATTATTGTGGCGGCCCGTCCTTCCGTCGGGAAGACGGCCTTCGCTCTGAATATCGCGCAGAATGTGGCGGTGCGGGCGAAGGAGACGGTAGCCATCTTCAGTCTGGAAATGTCGGCGCCCCAGCTGGTTCAGCGTATGATCTGCGCAGAGGCCAATCTGGACGCCAATATTATGCGTACCGGTGATTTCAAGAGCGATGATGACTGGTCCAAGCTCACGATGGGCATCCAGTCGCTGTCCGAGTCCGAAATCTACATCGACGACACTCCGGGCATCACAGTTACCGATATCCGGGCGAAATGCCGCCGGCTCAAGAAGGAAAAGGGACTCGGAATGATTGTCATCGACTACCTGCAGCTGATCCAGGGCCGGGGCAAGGCCGGCGAGAACCGCCAGCAGGAGGTATCGGAAATCTCCCGTACCCTGAAGCAGATCGCCCGTGAGCTTGACGTTCCGGTTATTGCCTTGTCCCAGCTCAGCCGCGGTGTGGAGCAGCGCCAGGACAAACGGCCGATGATGAGTGACCTTCGTGAATCAGGCTCTATCGAGCAGGATGCCGATATCGTAGCGTTCCTGTACCGTGATGATTATTACAATCAGGATACCGAGAAGAAGAACATTATCGAAATTATTATTGCCAAGCAGCGTAACGGTCCGGTAGGGACGGTGGAGCTTGTGTTCCTCAAGAACTTCAACAAGTTCGTCAACTACGAGCGGGCGCATGCAGAACCATTTGCAGGTTAGGCAAACTTCGCACAATACACGAACGATTGCACATTTCAGTCTGTGATCGTTCGTTTTTATTTGACTTTAAAAAGTGCCGCTGTTACACTGATTATTGTGCTTTGGCGGCCTGCCCGCCTGGTGTCCGGAGGGCTGCGTACAAGATGAAGCGCGTACAGAGCCCCTATGATAAGCGGAAAAATAATGGTGCTTGCTAGCACCTACGGAGGAATGTACATGTCAACGGTAGTCGTCGTGGGAACACAATGGGGAGACGAAGGCAAAGGCAAGATCACGGATTTTCTGGCGGAAAGTGCAGATGTGGTCGCCCGGTATCAAGGGGGTAACAATGCCGGTCACACGATTCTGATTGACGGAAAGAAGTTCAAGCTGAGCTTGATTCCATCTGGTGTATTTTATAAAGAGAAGACTTGTGTTATCGGCAACGGAATGGTCATTAACCCGGAAGCGCTGATCCAAGAAATTAATTATATTCATGACAATGGCTTCGATACGAAGAACCTGGTAATCAGCGATCGTGCGCATGTCATTATGCCTTATCATATGGTGCTGGATGCGCTTGAGGAAGACCGCAAAGGCCCGAACAAAATCGGTACAACACGCAAGGGTATCGGCCCGTGCTACATGGATAAGGCTGCCCGTAACGGCATCCGGATTGCCGATCTGATGGACGCTGAGGAATTCGAGCTGAGACTTCGTCCATTGATGGAAGAGAAGAATCAGGTGATCACTCAGGTATACGGCGCTGAGCCGCTGAATGTGGAAGAGATTCTGACCAAATATCTGGAGTATGCAGAAGTGCTGCGCGGCTATGTAACCGATACTTCGGTGGTACTGAATGATGCGATTGATGCGGATTCCCGGGTGCTGTTCGAAGGTGCGCAGGGCGTGATGCTCGATATCGACCAGGGAACTTATCCGTTCGTTACTTCATCGAATCCTTCGGCTGGCGGCGTCTGCATCGGTTCGGGCGTGGGCCCGTCCAAGATCAAGCAGGTTATCGGTGTGGCGAAGTCTTATACTACCCGCGTTGGAGACGGCCCGTTCCCTACAGAGCTGAACGATGCAACCGGTGATTATATTCGCGAGACCGGGCATGAGTACGGAACCGTAACCGGACGCGCCCGCCGCGTGGGCTGGTTCGACAGTGTGGTTGTGCGTCACGCCCGCCGCGTCAGCGGAATCACCGGCCTGTCGCTGAACTCGCTGGATGTCCTGAGCGGTCTTGAGACTGTGAAGATCTGCACCGGCTACAAGTACCGTGGAGATATTATCACACATTACCCGGCAAGCCTGAAAATGCTGGCAGAGTGTGAAGCGGTCTACGAGGAGCTTCCAGGCTGGAGCGAAGACATCACTGGGGCGAAGACGCTGGAGGATCTGCCGGCCAACACACGCAAATACGTGGAACGTGTATCGGAGCTGACGGGGATTCCGATCTCGATCTTCTCTGTGGGCCGCAACCGTGAACAGACTAATCAAGTACTGCCAATCTATATCTAGGCTGAAGCAGAACTAAATAGATACGTATAGGAGCAGGGGCCTCGGTGAGGCTCCTGTTTCTGTATGTTCTGATGTTTTTTTAGCAGGTTAATCAGCTTTAATGTGCTTCGGGGACGTTTCCCGGACGTTGTTCTAGTCAATACTGTGAGAATGGGATCATAGCGAACCGATTCTTCTGAGGTTGAATAGAGCAGGGTGTAAGGGAGTGATGTTGGTGAAAATAGTGAAGCGTGCGCTGAGCATCTGCCTGATTGTGGTGCTGGCGAGCGGCCTGTCCATGCTGACAACGGCCTATGTGGTGAATACGTATATCCAGTCGGTGCTGGCCAGCTTCGATATTAAGCTGGACGGGCCGGGGCCGGGAATCGGCGGCTTTGTGAAGAGTCTGACCGGTATGGGCGGCAGCGGGGTTGCCCCCAAGGAGAATTCCAAAGCGGCCTCAAGCGAGACTAAAAACTCCACCAAGGAGGCTGATTCAAGCAAGACGGAGGTAGAGAAGAAGGACAGCAGTGGCGGAAAAGCCGGGAATCTTCAAGAGAAATCGGTAGACGAGACGGTGCCCGATAATGCACTGCCTGTGATGGGACAAGCCGCTTCGGGAGAAGAACAGAGTGAGCAGGGGCTGGACCAGAATCTGGTGATGACGCCGGAGGCTATGAATGATCTAAAGGAGAACCTGCCTGCTAATGCGAAATCCAATATCTTCAATATTCTGATGAATAAGCTTCCCCAGGAGGAGATGATCAAGATCTCTGCTGCCCTGGAGGGCGGCTTGACAGAGAGCGAAGTAACGGAACTGCAGGGTATCATTGCGAAGTACGTAGATGAGGATGAATATAAGGCGCTGATGAAAATGCTTACACCAGATAGCGGAGGGACGAATCAGAATTAAAATTGTCATTTTTTGGACAAGATTTCGCCGTTTAAAACGCATATTTTGGGAATAAACCCGCGAAATTGGCGGGTTTTGCTATGGGAGCAAAGTTGAAATTTTTCTTCAGGCTATGGTACAGTAAAAAAGGACTAATAAGGGTTAATATTTTGTAACCTTTTTCGTATGCGTCATACAGTCATATTCGTACTCATGCAAATCGGATGCGCGAAGCATATACATTCTTGTTTTTACAGCCGAAAGGGAGAGTTTCATGAAAGGATTTAAGTTTATACGCCGGATGGGGAACCTGCGGAACCGTGCAGAAGCATCCGCAGGATCTGGTGCAGCAGGTGAGCAAGGTAAGGATGCAATGACTTCGGGTGAATCCCGTGTCTTTCAGCCGGAGATGAAATCCCGCCGCCGGCGTTCATGGATACTGGCTTCTGCCGGTCTGGTTCTGCTGACCACCTTCCTGGTGGGGGCACAGAAGAAGCAGGTAGCAGCGAATACAGTAACCTATTACAAAGTGCTGGTGAACGGTGAGGAGATTGGAGCGCTGAACCAGCAGGCGGATTTGAACAAGCTGTTCGAGGAGAAGAGACGGGAATATCAGCTCAAGTATCCTGACTCTGTTATGGTGCTACAGACCGGCGGTATTACGACTGAGGCCCAGCGGGCTTACAAGCCGGAGATTAACAGCGAGGCTACACTGGACAAGCTGGATGGTATGCTCAAGGCTTATGCCGTAGGCGTACAACTGGCTGTGGATGGGGAACCACTCGGGATTGTGAAGGATCAGGAGACGGCGGCGGCGGTGCTTCAGGCCGTTAAGTCGCATTACGCTCCGCAGAAGGCGGCAGCTCCGGGTGCGAAGCTGAAGAAGACAGCGGCCAAGGCGGGAGCGGCTGGTTCAGCCGCCAATGATCAGGTGGAGTCAGTCAAGATCCGGGAGGAAGTTAACATTGTTCCGGTGAAGGCAGATCCCAATAAGGTGCTTAGTGTAGAAGAGGCAGTGAAGGTGCTGACCGAAGGCAGGGAGGCGCCGCTGCGCTATGCGGTTCAAGAAGGCGACACAGTCTCCGCTATTGCTTCCCGGTTCAATATCACTCAGGCGGAGATTTTCCGCAATAATCCCGAGGTGAAGGAGCTTAGTCTGCAGATTGGGGATGAATTGCAGCTAACGGTGCCACAGCCTGACCTAACGGTAGTGACCGTAGAACAGGTAACCGAAGAGGTGGTCACGGAGCCTGAGGTTATTATCCGCAAGAGTGACCAGCTGCCGGCAGGCAAGCGGAAGGTAGTCCGCCCCGGACAAACCGGGCTCAAAACGATGAAGTACAGGCTAACCAAAGAGAACGGACAGGTGGTTCAGGAGGAGTGGCTGGGCCAGAGCGTAGTGAAGGCTTCTCTGCCTGAAGTGGTCTATTCCGGCACCAAGGTTGTAGGTGAAGGAACAGGAATGTTCGCCTGGCCGGTTAGCGGAGCGATGATCTCCAGCAGCTACGGCGAGCGTTGGGGACGCACACACAAGGGAGTCGATCTGGTATCGGGCAACCGCACGATCAAGGCTGCGGATGCTGGGACGGTCAGCTTCGCTGGTGTGCAGAACGGGTACGGCAATGTGGTGATCGTTAACCATAACAACGGATACGTTACGTACTATGGGCATTTAAGCAGTATTTCGGTCTCTACCGGACAGAAGCTGGGACAGGGCAGCCCCATCGGAATTATGGGCAACACCGGGCGCTCCACGGGGACGCATCTGCATTTCGAGATCCGCAAGAACGGGACGGCCATCAATCCAATGAAATACCTGAAGTAATGGATAAGAGCTAGACCACCATTCTATAATTCTTCTCTGCCGTCCGGATCATTTCGGGCGGTTTTTATTTCTCTTTGAACTGGCATCTTATATAGATGTGACGCTAAGGCAGGTATGTTAAAATAAAGGAATCAGGGTTTCGAGTATCGTTAGAAAGGTGAAGCTGAGCATATGCAAATGGGAACGATTCTTGTAGTGGATGACGAACAACCTATTGCTGATATATTGAAATTCAATCTGGAAAAAGAGGGCTACGAGGTCATCTGCGCCTTCGACGGCAATAGTGCAGTGGAGCTGGCTCTGTCCAAACGCCCCGATCTGATGCTGCTGGATCTCATGCTGCCCGGCAAGGACGGAATGGATGTCTGCCGTGAGGTGCGCTCTGCCCATCTGGATATTCCTATCATTATGCTTACCGCCAAGGATGGGGAGATTGATAAAGTGCTGGGTCTGGAGCTTGGTGCGGATGATTATGTGACTAAGCCGTTCAGTACCCGTGAGCTGCTGGCCAGGGTTAAGGCCCAAATGCGGCGCCAGCATAAGCCGTCTCCGTCGGAAGCGCCGAGTGAGACAGTGGAGAGCAAGCAGGGGGTCTATCATTTCGGATTATTCATTGATACGGATATGTACATGGTCTACAAGGATAGTGAGCCGCTGGATCTGACACATCGTGAATATGAGCTGCTCTATTACATGATCCGCCATGCGGGCAAGGTAATGACCCGGGAGCATCTGCTGCAGGCTGTGTGGGGCTTCGAATATTTCGGCGATGTGCGGACGGTGGATGTGACCATCCGCCGGCTCAGAGAAAAAATTGAGGAGAACCCCAGTAAGCCGGAGTATATTCATACCCGGCGCGGACTCGGTTATTTGATGCATAGCCCCAAAAACGGAGGGTTGTAATGAAGGCACTGTCCTTTTTCCGGACGATTCAGGCCAGGCTTATCGTAATCTATGTGCTGCTGATTCTGATTGCGATGCAGCTGATCGGCGTATACTTTGTCAGCTCGATGAAGAACTCGCTGACGGATAACTTCACCAAGGATCTGAAGGCCCGGGCCGAGATGCTCTCGATCCTCACCGCTGACAAACTCGGCAGTGAGACAGGAACAGCCGATGAGGAGTCGGCGGTCGAGAGCCTGCGCGGCATGGTGAATAATCTGTATATCAATGGTGCAGAAATTCAGGTGCTGGATGCGAGCGGCAAGATTATTACCACCTCGATCCCTTCACAGAATGACTATGTCGGCCAGCGGAACACGCAGACCGTGGTCAGCCGCGCCTTGCAGGGGATCAGCGATAATGAGGAATATATCATCGCTGATGATAATGTGCGCAAGAAGGTAGTAGCGAAGCCGGTAATTTCCGGTGATAAGGTGGTAGGCGCCATCTATATAGCTGCCGATATGAAAGACTTATATGCCACCATGAGCCGGATTAACAGTGTGTTCCTCTCGGGGCTGCTGCTGGCGCTGGCGTTGACGGCCGTACTGGGTGTCATTCTGGCCCATACGATCACACATCCGATTAAGGAGATGACCAAGCATGCCACGGCTGTGGCCGAAGGGCGCTTCAACCGGAAGGTTCCTGTGTTCGGCAATGATGAGATTGGCCAGCTGAGCCAGGCCTTCAACTATATGACGGACCGGCTGCGCGAGGCGCTGCTGCAGAACGAAGAGGAGAAGGAGAAGCTGTCGTCCATTCTCGCCAATATGAGTGACGGTGTCGTAGCCACAGACGAGAGCGGCGCGGTGATTCTGATGAATACGCGCGCTGCCCTGATGCTGGGCGCGGAAGGACCGCTTCCGGCAGGAGCCTCGCTTGGCGGGCTGCTGGGCCTGGAGCCTGAGCAGTCTGTCTCGGTAACTCAGGGCGTTCCCCAGTCGGCCATGCTCCATCTGTCTCCCATGGTCGGAGAGGACCCCAATATTGTGCGGGTGACCTTCACCCCGATTCACCGCCGCGAAGGCGGACGGATCGCCGGGACGATTGCGGTGCTGCAGGATGTTACGGAGCAGGAGAATCTGGAGGAGTCTCGCCGGGAGTTCGTGGCGAACGTGTCGCATGAACTGCGGACGCCGCTTACGACGATCAAGAGCTATGCGGAGGCGCTGGATGACGGCGCACTTGAAGATCCGCAGCTTGCCGTGCGGTTCGTCGGCGTTATCCGCAATGAGACGGAGCGCATGATCCGGCTGGTTACGGATCTGCTGCATCTGTCGCGGCTTGATTCTAAGGAATCCAGCCTGCGCATTCAGCAGACGGATATCACCGAGATGCTGGAGGATGTGGCGGACCGCTTCTCCTTCCAGATCCGCCAGAAGCGGATTCACATCAGCACCAGGGTGCGTAAGGATGTCGCTACAGCCTGGCTGGACCGCGATCAGATTGATCAGGTGCTGGGCAATCTGGTCTCCAATGCCCTCAAGTATACGCCGGAAGGCGGGACGATCCAGCTGGAGGCGCATAAGAACGAGGACGGCATGCTGGCCGTGTCTGTCCGTGACTCTGGTATAGGGATTCCGAAGAAGGATATTGAGCGGATCTTTGAACGCTTCTACCGGGTGGATAAGGCACGCTCGCGGAACATGGGCGGAACAGGTCTGGGGCTGTCCATTGCCCGGGAAATTGTCAAAGCCCACGGCGGCTCCATCTCCCTGCAGTCGGAGCTGAATGAGGGCTCGCTGGTCACGTTCACACTGCCTTTGATGAAGCAAAGGGGGAGTGAGGCGTGAAGGAGAGAATCAAGTCATGGATGCTGGTCCTGCTTATACTCGGAAGTCTCGTGGAGAGCTATTACCTGATCTACAGGCTGCCGGGCAGCGACTCGGCGGTGTTGTCGAAGACCCTATATGTGAAGACGGATAATATGGGACTGAAGGAAAAGGTGGAGAACCTGCTCTACCCTGATAAAATGATTATTCATATGGGCGGGGACAAGCATACGCTGTTCTACCCCAGCTCCACCTTCTATAATCTGATTATGAACCGCCTGAAGGGCCGCAGCTTCGAGAGCTTCCAGCGGCGGTCCGTACAGGATTTCGACTGGGACAAGATCCGCAGCGAGAATCCGGGCATTGAGCTGTCGTTCGGGGCAGGCATTCCGGTAACGCTGCTGCAGCGGGTCATGCAGATCTCGCCGGATTCGCTGTTCGAGGGGGAGAGCATTGACCGGATCTGGATCTACAATATCAAAAATGACTCCAAAGCCCATGTCATCTTCTTCAGCACACGCGGGGATATTGTGTACGAGGCGGCCAAGGCCGATCTTACGGTTCAGGATGTGCAGCAGCATGTGGACTTCGGCAAGAATCTGACTCTGTATACAGCCGTGAACGGTGAGTATTATGTCCCTGAGGCGGATGTTCCGCTGGTTAAAGTCGTGATGCCTGCGGGTATGTATACCATTGAGCAAATGCAAAGCAATTTGTTCTTCGATGCAGGCAATACAAGATACATTCCTGAGAAGGACGGTTCCAAAATTTACACGGACAGCAAACGCAGCCTGCAGGTGGACCAGGAGCAGAACTGGATGAGTTATAGCGACCCGGC
Organism: Paenibacillus sp. FSL R7-0333; assembly: GCF_038000365.1. Taxonomy (NCBI): domain Bacteria; kingdom Bacillati; phylum Bacillota; class Bacilli; order Caryophanales; family Paenibacillaceae; genus Paenibacillus; species Paenibacillus sp. FSL R7-0333. Next base: position 7,372,490 of record NZ_JBBOBZ010000001.1, on the reverse strand, counting down.
TGCACTGCCGGATGGCGACAGCACACCGGCAAAGGATGCGCTGGAGGCGGTGGAATTCGTCAATAACCATGGCGGCTGGAACGGAACCTACAGGCTGGCTGCTACGGAGGAGGGCCGGCAGGACCGCAAGGTTTCTTTTCAACAATATTATGGCGCTTATCCGTCCGGCTCCTATCCGATCATGAGCAATCCGCAGCTTCAGTATGGCGTAATTCATCTGGAGCTCCAGCAGGGAACGGTCTCTTCCTATGAGCGCTCCCTGATGTATACGAATGAGGACAAGTCTGAGAAGACCATTGTCGAGCTGCCTGGCGGCGAACTGCTGAAGCAGCGGCTGGCGCAGATCGGCAGTTCCTTGCGGATCATTGAGCTTACGCCTGCCTATATGCCTGCGCTGGCCGGGGAGAAGCTGCAGCTTCATCCCGTCTGGCGGGTTACGCTTAGCGATGGCAGTGAGCTTACATTGAATTAGGGCGGAGTTAAGCCAATCGGACAGAATACCGATTCGAGGAGGGACGTTATGGACTGGGGAAGGGCCAAGAGTGTATTGATATATGCCTTTCTGGTGCTGAATCTGCTGCTGTGCTATCAGCTATGGATCGATGTGCGCGATCAGGTCAGTGCGGGACTTGACTTCACTTCCCTGTCCGCAGAGACTCAGGCGGTGATGGAGGAGAAGAACATCCGGCTGCTGTGCCCGATTCCGGCTGCCACTCCGCAGCTGCCTGATATCACGTACCGTTATTCGGCCGAAGAGCAGAATGAACTGCCTGTGAAGCTTAAGGAGCCGATCGACAGCAAGCTGATGTACTCCTCGTTCTCGGAGCTTAGCAATCTGCTGAAGAGCCAGATTCCCGACATTGCCAATTACCGGTTCGATTCACAGGAGAGTGAGGTCGGTAAGTTCGTCCTCCATCCGCTGGTGGATAACAAGTGGTCTCTGTTCAGAGTGCGGCTGGAGCTGATTAACAGTGACCAGAAGATTGTGGCCTACCGCTGGCCGAAGATTGAGATCGCAGCAAGCCGGAGCGAGGATCTGCAGAAGGTGCTCCCGGCTTCGCAGGCGCTTAGCAGTCTGATCGAGAAGTATTTTCCTGCGGGTTCTGCAGTGAAGGAGATTGAGCTGGGCTATTATGGCGAGCTGTTCAACTCCGAGAGCCAGGTGGCTTCGCCGATGTGGCGGTTCATGCTGGAGGACGGCAGCGCTTATTATATGGATGCGATCAGTGCGGACATTATCAGTCCGAAGACAACAGAGTAGAAGGAGCAGGAGAGATATGGGGATTTCATTTACAGTACTGTCCAGCGGTTCTACCGGGAATGTGACAGTGGTGCGTAACGGCGAGACCACACTTATGATCGACGCGGGTCTGAGCGCGAAGCGCATTGACGAACTGCTGGCCATGCGCGAACTGACGGGAGCGGAGCTGGACGGAATTCTTGTGACCCACGAGCATTCGGATCATATTAAGGGGCTGGGCGCGATGGCCCGCAAGTATAATCTTCCGATCTATGCGAATTCGAACACCTGGGGAGCCATTGAGAAGGGGATTGGCAAGATTGAGGAGCATAACCGGGTCATTATGGAGACCGGGCAGCACCGGGATTTCGGCAGTATGCGGGTGGAATCCTTCGCCATCTCCCACGATGCTGCAGAGCCGGTAGCTTACAATTTCTATGACGGCAAGGAGAAGCTGTGTGTTGCTACAGACCTCGGTTATGTCAGCGACAAGGTGAGAACGGCCATATCGGATGCCGATGTACTGGTGCTGGAGTCGAATCATGATATCGAAATGCTGCGGATGGGGCGTTATCCCTGGAATACGAAGCGGCGGATTCTCGGCGATTTGGGGCATCTGTCCAATGAGGCGGCAGGCGCAGCGCTCAGCGAGATTCTGAGCGGGCGGACCAAGCGCGCCTATCTGGCACATCTGAGCAGAGACCATAATATGATGGATCTGGCGAAGATGTCCGTGCGCGGGGCGATGGAGGACCGGGGCTGCTTTTACAAAGACAGTGAGTTCAGGCTCTGCGACACCTACTATGACCGGCCTACGCCATGGGATAAGGTGAGCCAGTCATAAGACGGTCAATCTCGGTAATCTTGTGCTCCAGCTCCTGGCGGGAGAATAGCCCTTTATCAATTAACAGCTCAATCATTGCATGCTGGACAAGAATCAGCTGATAATGTTCATCCTTAAGGTCCCCCAGCTTGCCAATGAATTGCACCAGATCTTTACTTGTTGAAAAAGATTCCATAGTCGGGCCCTCCTTGTGAAATGGATAGTAATGAAGCTGTGAATAATTTACATTTATTTAACATAGAAAACATGTGGGCAGCGCGGCTGCCTGTGATACAATCATATAGAGCGTTCTAATCCTATTGTAGTCTTTTAAGTTGCAAAATATTCCGGATACAAGCTGTTAAACTTTTTAGTAGCTTATTAGAATAATAGACATCCCTTGCGCTTAGAACCCACTGGAATGTGGTGAATAAATCAAGTGAAACCTTTTAGTACTTCGTGAAGTCTAAGAGATATAGCGGTTAAGCTCGGGCGTGGTTGCTTGGCGTTCAGGTCGTGAATGCGGTGGCAATAGAGGGGAGAGAGTGTAACATGGGATTATTTGATGATGATTTCTATTCAACCAAGGTGTCACGGCGCAAAAGCGGCAAATCTAAATCAACCGGCGGATATGCTGACGGCAAGTGGGCTGTCCGCAAATCGAAGCGGTCGCTGGCAACCTGGCAGATCTCGCTGATCAGCTCTGTCTGCAGTGCTGTAGCGGCTGTGCTGCTGTTCAGTCTGGTAACGGGACAGTTCGCCGCTGAGAGAGCCCAGGCTCCGGTGGTTATTGATAAGGTGGCTGCGAGCAGCGCAGATCCGTATGACCGGATTATTCAGGCTGCTGCACATATCCGCCCTGCGGTAGTGAGCATCATTAATCATAAACAAGACAATAAGGAACTTAATATTCTCGATGAATCTGCGCTAGGCTCGGGAGTTATCTATAAGAAGGATGACAATAAAGCATTTATCATCACGAATAATCATGTCATTGAGGGTGCCGGCAAGCTGGAAGTGGTTACAGTAGACGGCGTGACACACAAGGCGGAGCTGGTAGGTGCCGACAAGGTGAGCGATATTGCTGTGCTCTCCATAGACGGCAAGGGAATCGACCGGATTGCTGAGATCGGGGATTCTTCCAAGCTGCGTCTGGGTGAGACTGTCATTGCCATCGGCAACCCGCTGGGGCTTGGAGATACACTGACTTCCGGCATTGTCAGCTACACAGAGCGGACGATACCGGTGTCACTGAACCAGGACGGCGTGTACGATTGGGAGCAGGAAGTGATCCAGACGGATGCGGCCATTAACGAGGGCAACAGCGGGGGCGCACTAGTGGATCTGGACGGCAAGGTGATTGGGATCAATACGATGAAGATCTCTGATACGGGGGTAGAGGGACTGGGCTTTGCGATTCCCTCCAATCATGTGGTGGATACAGCCAATGAGCTTACCTCCAAAGGCCGGATAGCCCGGTCATACCTGGGCGTCTATTCAGTGGATCTGAATAATCCTTATGTACCGCTGGCCGATGACCAGCGTAAGGAGCTCAATCTTCCGTCGCTAGTAACCGATGGGGTTGTGGTTCTGGATGCTGTGGGACCGGCGAAGGAAGCGGGTCTGCAGCTTAACGATGTGATTACCAAGTTCAACGATAAGCCGATTACCTCCACGCTGTCGCTGCGCAAATATCTGTACGATCATACCAAGATCGGTGATAAGCTGAAGATTACCTTCTACCGCAATGGTGAAGTGAAGCAGACCACAGTCCAGCTTCTTGAGAAGCCAGAGGAATAAAATTGGAAATGGCCGTATATAATAATGAGGCAGTCACGATTACCGAAACAGTTCAAGCCGTCCTTTTCAGGAAAAAAAGAAGAGGGCGGGGCTGTTTCAAGAATAAATAAATGGGGTAATTGGTAGCAATGGGTATAAATATTACAATTTATTATGACTGGTAGCCCTTACATTGGGAAGTAGTCCTTATAAGGGAAAAAACGGAGGAATTAGGATAGAACAGCTTGCCTTTGTTATTAAGGTGTGGTAACATGAAATTGTTCTTACATTGATACCTTATTCTCGCATTGAAAAGGGCTGTCAACCAAAGCTACAACCTTTCTCAATGTGTGAATTTTTTCTTTGTCTGAAGATAAAAAGAACATATTAATTTAAATTTGTGGAGGTAACACACATGCAAACAGGTACAGTTAAATGGTTCAACGCAGAAAAAGGATTCGGTTTCATCGAAGTTGAAGGCGGAAGCGACGTATTCGTTCACTTCAGCGCAATCACTGGCGACGGCTTCAAAACTTTGGACGAAGGCCAACGCGTTGAATTCAACGTTGTTCAAGGCAACCGCGGACCACAAGCCGAAAACGTTGTAAAACTGTAATTAATAGAAGGTACCGTCCCCGCTTGTGAAAGTTGGGACGGTCTTTTTTTATCATCACTTGCTTGCAACATAAAGGAAGGGAGGAACGGCAATGAACTACCGGAAAAAGCCTTTGGAGGAAGTACCGGAAGAAAATACCGCAATTTGGGCCTGTACCAATGAGGATTGCAATGGATGGATGAGGGATAATTTCGCATTTGAACATGCGCCTTCCTGCCGTCTCTGTCATTCCCCAATGGTTCGTAGCATGAAGATGCTGCCGCAATTGCTTAATTCAAATGGCGATCTCAAATCGCTTAAGAAAGGTATTTCCATTACCTAGACCAATACCTTTATGAGTCAAGACAACTATATATGCAGGACACCTTCAAGACGGTGAAACCGTCTTATTTTTTTTGCTTTTAAATGCAAAATTGTGATATTTGTCACAAATTTATTGTTTTTTATGCCTAAACGGGGCGTATAATGTGATAATTATCACACTTTGAGTGATGGGAATTTGACAAAATAGACATAACGAAATGGGGAGAAGGAAGGGGAGAAATATGGATACAGTACTGCTGTCACGTATACAATTTGCGTCGACGACAATTTTTCATTATTTCTTTGTGCCAGTATCGATCGGACTTGCGCTCATAATTGCCATTATGGAGACCATGTACGTAAGAAAGGGCAATGAAGAGTACAAAAGAATGGCGCAATTCTGGGGGAAGCTATTCCTGATTAACTTCGCAGTAGGTGTAGTAACAGGGATCTTGCAGGAGTTCCAGTTCGGGATGAACTGGTCGGATTATTCGCGCTTCGTAGGTGATGTGTTCGGGGCTCCGCTTGCGATTGAAGCCTTGTTGGCCTTCTTCCTGGAGTCCACGTTCATCGGAATCTGGATCTTCGGCTGGGATAAGGTATCCAAACGGATTCATCTGTTATCCATCTGGCTGGTCGCCTTCGGAACGATGCTGTCGGCATTCTGGATTCTGCTGGCTAACTCGTTCATGCAGCATCCGGTCGGCTTCCAGATGAACAATGGCCGTGCTGAGATGAATGACATCTTCGCACTGATTACAAACGGCCAGCTGCTGGTGGAATTTCCGCATACCGTGCTTGCCGCTTACGCTACAGGCGCCTTCCTGGTAACAGGGATCAGTGCATACAAATTGCTTAAGAAGCAGGACGTTGCCTTTTTCCGAAAATCATTCGAGATTGCAGCAATTGTAGGGGTTATCTCATCATTCGGCGTTGCGGTTGCAGGACATGCACAGGCTCAATATCTGGTAGAGACACAGCCAATGAAGATGGCCGCATCCGAAGCGCTGTGGGGCGAGAGCGGCGACCCGGCACCTTGGACGGTGTTTGCCAATATCGATGTGAAGAACCAGACCAACAGCAATGAAGTTCAGGTTCCGTATCTGCTGAGCTTCCTGTCCTACAGTAAATTCTCCGGTGAAGTGAAGGGGATGCTGGAGCTGCAGCAGGAGTATGAAGTGGCCTATGGGCCAGGAGATTATATTCCGCCGGTCAAAACAACCTTCTGGAGCTTCCGGATCATGGTGGCTGCAGGCTCGCTGATGATACTGTTTGGGGTATACGCGATCTACCTCATGTGGCGTAAAAAGATGGACAGACCCAATACCTGGTTCATGCGCTTCATGTTCTGGGGACTGCTGCTTCCGCCGATTGCCAACACGGCAGGCTGGATTATGACAGAGATCGGGCGTCAGCCATGGACTGTATTCGGACTTATGACTACAGAAGACAGTGTATCACCTAATATTACCAGCGGACAGGTACTGTTCTCGGTGATTTCTTTTACCGCGATCTATGCCATATTGGGTGCAGTGCTAGTCGGCCTGTTCGTCAAAGTGATCAAAAAAGGTCCTTATGCTATGGATAACGAACACGGTGAATCCCACGATCCGTATAACAAGGAGGGCTAACCCATGTCACTTAATGAATTATGGTTTCTGCTGATTGCGGTGCTGTTCGTCGGGTTCTTCTTCCTGGAAGGCTTCGACTTCGGTGTAGGGATGGAGACGCAGATTCTGGCCAAGAATGATACGGAGCGACGGATACTGATCAATTCGATCGGGCCGTTCTGGGATGCGAATGAGGTATGGCTGATTACGGGCGCCGGTGCCATGTTCGCGGCCTTCCCGCATTGGTATGCTACGCTGTTCAGCGGTTTCTATATTCCGTTTGTATTTGCTCTGCTGGCGCTCATTGCCCGTGGTGTCGCCTTCGAGTTCAGAGGCAAACGCGATTCCAAGGCGTGGCAGAAAACCTGGGATGTCTGCATCTTCTTCGGAAGCTTCCTGCCGCCGTTCCTGCTCGCCGTGGTATTCGCCAGCTTCATCAAGGGCTTGCCGATCGACAAGGATATGCAGATGTATGCCGGATTCTTCGATATCGTCAATGCGTATACGGTGGTTGCAGGGATTACGGTTGTCCTGCTGTGTCTGGTGCACGGGCTGATGTTCACTACGCTCCGCACGCTTGGAGATCTGCAGGAACGGGCGCGTAAGCTGGCCCAGAAGCTGCTGATTCCACTGGCGGCGCTCTTGGTAGCCTTCGTTGTGATGACATATACTATGACGGATATCTTCGATAAACGCGGAACGCTGCTGTGGATTGTAGTTGTTCTCGCTGTAGCCGCTTATCTGCTGGCCGGATATTTCATGACTAAGAAGAAGGACGGCTATGCCTTCGGGATGACCGGCGCTGTGATGGCGCTGTCTGTTGCATCGATCTTCATCGGACTGTTCCCGCGGGTGATGATCAGCTCGCTGGATCAGGCGTTCAACCTGACGATTACGAATGCGGCCTCCGGCCAATATTCGCTGAAGGTGATGACGATTGTAGCGCTGACCCTGCTGCCGTTCGTGCTGGGCTATCAAATCTGGAGTTATTTCATCTTCCACAAACGGGTTCATGAGAAGGAGCATCTTGAATACTAATGGATAAAAATTTGCTTGGGTACAAAGGAGTTAAGCCTGTCTTTCTGCTGGTTGGCTTCCTGACCCTGGTGCAAAGCTTCTCCATTCTTCTGCTGGCGAAGTCGCTGGCAGAAGCTGTCTCTGCGCTGTTTGCGGGAGAACCGCTGAAGGAACAAGGGGCTAGAGCGCTCTTGTTCCTTCTTGCGTTTCTTGTGCGTCATGCCTGCACTATGCTGATGAGCCGGGCGGCGTACCGCTTTGCGGAAGCAACCGGCAGCAGCATGCGGAGACAGATGATGGACAAGCTGTTCCAGCTGGGACCACGGCTGGCTGGCGACCGGGGGACCGGAAATATGGTCACATTAGTGCTTGAAGGAGTAACGAAGTTCCGCACATACCTGGAGCTGATTATTCCGCGGATGGTCGGTATGGCGGTAACACCCGCTCTGCTGCTTATCTATGTATTCACCCTGGATACGTCCAGCGGTGTTATTCTTACCTTAACGATGCCGATCATTATTGTATTCATGATCCTGATCGGGATGACGGCCCGCAAGCAGATGGACCGTCAGCTGAAGTCCTACCGTACCTTATCGAATCACTTCGTGGATTCGCTGCGCGGTCTGGAGACGCTGAAATATCTTGGACGCAGCCGCAGCCACAGTGAGAGTATTGCTAAGGTCAGTGACCGCTACCGTTCAGCAACCATGCGTACGCTGCGAGTCGCCTTCCTGTCATCGTTCGCACTGGACTTCTTCACCATGCTGTCTGTCGCTTCGGTAGCGGTAAGTCTCGGTCTGCGTCTGGTTAATGAGCAGATGACGCTGGTTACCGGACTGACGATCCTGATTCTCGCGCCGGAATATTTCCTGCCGGTGCGGCTGGTGGGTGCAGATTTCCATGCCACACTGGACGGCAAGGAAGCCGGAGAAGCGATGAAGAGCATCATTGACCGTGAGACGGTCCAGGCGAAGCTGCTGGAGCCGGGTGGGCAGGGAGCGGTGAAGGGCGATGGAGGAGAGCTGCCGGGAGGCGTTTTCACGTGGAACAATGATAGTGAACTTCGGCTTCATGCGGTGGGCGTACAATATGAAGCTGACGGTGTATCCTCGCTCGAAGGGGTGAATCTCGACTTCAGGGGATATGCGAGAATCGGTATTATCGGGGAGAGCGGGGCAGGCAAGTCTACGCTTGTAGATATTCTGGGCGGCTTCCTTCATCCAACCTCTGGAACCCTAACGATTAATGGAAACCGTGTCAGCGCGCTGACCGATGAGGGGTGGCGGAAGCAGACGGCTTATATTCCACAGCGCCCGTATATCTTCAGCGGCACGCTGGCTGATAATGTCCGGTTCTATTATCCTGAGGCTTCCCATGAAGCGGTAGCTGCCGCACTGGAGTCGGCAGGTTTATCGAAGCTGGTATCCTCGCTGCCGGAAGGTCTGAACGAAATGATCGGCGGCGGCGGCCGTTCGCTCAGCGGCGGACAGGAGCAGCGAGTGGCTCTGGCCCGCGCGCTGCTGAGCAGCCGCCCCATCATGCTGCTGGATGAGCCGACGGCCCATCTGGACATTGAGACGGAATATGAGCTGAAGGAGACGATGCTGCCCCTGTTCGAAGGCAAGCTGGTATTCCTGGCTACACACCGCCTGCATTGGATGATCGACATGGATCTGATTGTCGTTATGCAGCAGGGACGGGTGGCTGAAATAGGCACACACGACGAGATGACTGCGCGGAGGGGTGCTTATTATGAGCTTATTCAAAGTCAATTGGAGGGAATCCATTGAAACGTGAAGGATGGTTTGCTCCCTATTACTCTGCCTACTTCTGGCGGTTCGTGTTAATTATCTTGCTGGGCGCGTTGACGATCTTCTCAGCGTCTTCGCTGATGTACACCTCCGGCTTCCTGATCTCGAAGGCCTCGATTCCGCCGGAAAATATACTGATGATCTATGTCCCTATTGTTGGTGTGCGTACCTTCGGGACCAGCCGGGCTGTCATCCACTATGTGGAACGGCTGGTGGGACATGACACGATTCTGCGCATTCTGTCGAAGATGCGGGTCCGGCTGTACCATATGCTGGAGCCGCAGGCACTGTTCTTATCCACGCGCTTCCGTACCGGGGATATTCTCGGTATGCTTGCCGATGATATCGAATATTTGCAGAATGTGTATCTGCGTACGGTCTTTCCGAGCATTATCGCGCTCTTGATCTATGCAGCGGCGATGATTGCGCTCGGGACGTTCGATGTGGCCTTTGCTCTGCTTATGGGACTCTACATGCTGGTGCTGGTAGTCGTATTACCGCTGATCTCCCTCCTGCTGACCCAGAAGCGTCAGCGTCAGGTGAAGCAGGAGCGGAACCGGCTGTATCAAAAGCTGACCGATGCTGTGCTTGGCTTAAGCGACTGGGTGATCAGCGGGCGGCAGAGCCAGTTCGTCGATACGTACGAAGCAGACGAGCAGGCGGTTGCCCGCATAGACGGTTCGCTGCGGCGCTGGGCACGGCTGCGTATGTTCATCGGGCAGGCCGTTGTCGGCCTGGCTGTGTTGTCTTTGTTATACTGGGCGGCTGGACAGTATGCTGAAGGGGCGATTGCCGGAACGCTGATTGCGGCGTTCGTGCTGGTGGTCTTCCCGGTGGCAGATGCCTTCCTGCCCGTATCCGAGGCTGTGGAGAAAATTCCGCAATACCGGAATTCACTGGAGCGGCTGGAGGGCGTGGAAGCCGCAGCGGGAGATGCACCGCTTAGCGCGGGAACTGCTGCTGGGAGTACCGGAGCTGAAGCTCAGGCTGACGCTGCGATGCAGGCGGCTAAGGCCAGCGGACAGGTTCAGATTGAACTGAAGTCGGCGGGCTACCGCTATGCGGCAGGTGACGACTTCTCTGTTCAGGGGTTGGACCTTGCGCTGCCGCAGGGGCGGAAGGTTGCAGTGATCGGCCGCAGCGGAGCGGGTAAATCGACACTGCTCAAGCTGGTGCAGGGCGTGATTGCGCCCACCATCGGCTCCGTGACGATTAACGGTATCGATGCTGCGGCTTACGGTGAGCGGATTCCGCAGCTCATCGCGGTGCTGAACCAGAGCCCGCATCTGTTCGACACCACGGTGGCGAACAATATCCGGCTCGGGGACCCGGGGGCTTCGGAGGCAGCGGTCCAGCAGGCGGCAGCCCTGGCGAAGCTGGATACGCTGATCTCTTCGCTGCCGGAGGGCTATGATACTCCGGTACGCGAGGCGGGGCAGCGCTTCTCCGGCGGAGAGCGCCAGCGCATGGCCCTGGCCCGTATTCTGCTGCAGAATACGCCGGTAGTCGTGCTGGACGAGCCCACGGTTGGCCTCGACCCACGCACGGAGCGCGAGCTGCTGGCCACGATGTTCGAGGCAATGGCCGGCAAGACGCTGATCTGGGTCACGCATCATCTGGTTGGCGCCGAGCAGATGGACGAGGTCATCTTCATGGAGAACGGCCAAGTGGAGATGCGCGGCACCCATGCCGAGCTGATGGAGCGGGAATCCCGCTACCGCAGGCTATATGAGCTGGACCGGCCGGGTCAATATCTGAATGGGGCAGATGGTGTGTAGAGGCTAGGATTAGAGCAGAGATAAGTGTGTGAGTACAACGGAAAAGCTCTTCCTGTCCCGCTGGGGGCAGGAAGAGCTTTTTTTGCACGTGGGCCCAATGTAATCGAAAAACCGACCACATTGGGCGAGTGCTGGGTGTTCGGGCGGGATGTAATCGAAAAACCGACCACATTGGGCGAGTGCTGGGTGGTTCGGGCGGGATGTAATCGGAAAACCGATCACATTGGGCGAGTGCTGGGTGGTTCGGGCGGGATGTAATCGGAAAACCGATCACATTGGGCGAAGTGCTGGGTGTTCGGGCGGGATATAATCGGAAAACCGATCACAATGGGCGAGTGCTGGGTGTGCGGGCGGGATGTAATCGGAAAACCGATCACATTGGGCGAAAGTGCTGGGTGTTAGGGCCGGGTGTAATCGGAAAAAGGTGCCTGGCTGTGGATGAGACAAGTTCAGGAATTAAGGTATACTGAAATGGATGATCCTTACAGGATCAATTAGAACGGGGTGGAAGCATGTGATAACGGAGGGCTCCTGCGATTATAAATAAGGAGAGATTAATCAATGGAATCAACAACATGCGAATTAACATGGAATCTGGACCGGATCTATCCCTCGTTCGAGTCGGAGGGATTTCAGCAGGACCGCAGGCAGGTGGAGAGCCTTGCCGGGGATTTGAATACATGGTCGGCCTCGCAGCCCGTTAGCGGGCATGCTCCTGCAGAACTGATGGAAGAGTTCCTTAAACAATATAATGCGTATCAACAGCTATATTTGCGTCTGTTCAGCTACGCGGAGCTGCGATTCAGTGCGGACAGCCAGTGTGAGGAAGCCGTCAATCTGATGGACGAGCTGGAAGAGGTGACCAGCGGGGCGGGTGAAGCTCTGGTCCGCTTCAGCAAATGGCTGGCAGGGGTAAGCGCGGATGAACTGGAGCGGAATCTCCGTTTCAGCGCTTATCTGGAGCAGCATAGCTTCTATCTGCGCGGATTACAGGGGAAATCGCAGCATATGCTCAGCGCAGAAGGCGAAGCGGTGATTGCCCGGATGCAGAACACCGGCTCCAAAGCGTGGGAGCGGCTGTACATGCAGACGCTGTCTACACTGCGGACCGATCTGGAGCTGGCCGGAGTGACCCGCAGTGTGACACTTGCGGAGCTGCGGAATCTGGTCTACGACCCCGATCCTGCGGTACGGCGGGCGGCGGCTGAAGCAGAGCATGAGGCTTGCCGCAGTGTAGCGGAGCAGAGTGCCGCCTGTATCAATGCTGTCTCCGGTGAGGCGGCAGCCATCTATGAGCTGAGGGGCTATGCTTCCCCGCTGCATAAGGTGCTGGAAGCAGCGCGGATGGATGAGGAGACGCTGGAGGTGATGCTTCAGGCCATCCGGGAGAGCCTGCCGGTCTTCCGGGAGTATTATGCCGAGAAGGCTGGGCGGCTGGGGCATTCGGGGGGACAGCTGCCGCTCTGGGATGTTTTTGCGCCCATTGGCACGGAGTCTTCAATCCGCGTCACCTATGCTGAGGCCCAGGCGATGATTATCGCGGGGTTCAGCAGATTCAGCCCCGAGCTGGGCGGGTTCGCCCGCAAGGTGTTCGGGGAGCGCTGGATTGATGCCGAGCCGCGCAGCGGGAAAGGCAATTTCGGGATGTGTGTCGATATCGTCCCGATTGGAGAGAGCCGGATCATAACAAGCTTCCACGGTCAATATATAGATGTGAGTGTGCTGGCTCACGAGATTGGGCATGCATACCATAGCAGCCGCCTCGCGGGACATACGATGGTTAACATGGATTATCCGGTGCCGATTGCGGAGACGGCGTCGATTTTTTGCGAGAGTCTGATTCATGTTGAACTCCTGAACTCGCTGCCTGCGGAGGAAGCGGATGCGATCCTGGAACGTAGTCTCTCGGATGCGGGGTATTATATTGTCGATTTCTATGCCAGGTACTGCTTCGAGAGCGCGCTCTATGCCCGCCGGTTATCCGGTCTCCTCCCATTAGAGGAACTGAACGCACTGATGCTGGAGTCGATGGCTGCCGCTTACGGGGATAGTGTGCTGCCCGGGTCCATTCACCCTTACCAGTGGATTAGCAAGGCCGGGTATTATATGGCAGGCAATGAGTTCCTGAACTTCCCGTATTCCTTCGGGCTGCTGTTCTCCAAGGGGCTGTATGCCCAGTACCAAAAGCAGGGGCAGGCATTCGTGAGCCGTTATGAACAGTTCCTCTCAGCGACCAGTACCCGGAGCATCGCAGACGCTGCGAAGCTGATGGATATTGATGTGCATTCCCTGGATTTCTGGCAGGAGGCGCTCGGATTCATTACCGGGGATGTCCGGAAGTTTGCGGGGCGGGAATAAGAGTGTATTTTGCGCTGCGTGAGGTTCCTTTTTGCAGGGAAGTGTGGTAGAACAGTAGTATAAGTCTACGCCGCAGCGGCACAGAAAGGGATGCTTGATTGAATGTATGTAGTCTGTAAGGAACACGTAGAGCTGGCCATCGACAAATTTGTGGACGAGTACGAGGATGCACCAGATGTAGTCGATCTGAAGGAGACGGAGTTCTCGGACTGGGACCCGCCGGCGAAATGTGCGGAATGTGAACGAAATGCGGAATATCTGGTCGTCTGAGGACGGCCGGAATAAGAAACACCCTGTGGCCGTGAAGGCTGCAGGGTGTTTTGGCGTGCGGGCGTATGCGCGAATGGTGCAGTTGCGGAGTTAGCAGTCTGCGGCTTTCGCCATCTCGGCCAGCGGGCTGCGCTGACTGCTCCGCAGGTAGATGAAGGCGGAGCCGATCGCCACGATTGCTGCAACTGACAATCCCCAGTAGATGTTGGAGTAAGCGGCCTGAAGCGGCAGGCTGCGCTGCCATTCCAGGGCGCTGGCGGCCATCGCTACGCTGAAGGCACCGCTGAAGAACTGCAGCAGCTGGAAGAGCCCCATCCCGGAGCCGATCTGCGAAGCAGGCAGGATACGCGAGATTTCATTCGATACACTGCTCGACAGCACAGTGAAGGACAGGCTCATAATCATGTAGACGAGCATGACGGCGATCCAGGATTGTCCGGCGAATAGGGCGAACAATACGGTGGCGGCCAGAACGAGCAGCGGTGCGAAGCGCAGAATTCCGGTGTTGCCGTAGCGGTCGATCATCCGTCCGACCAGGCGGGAGACGAAGATGGCCAGCAGTGAGCCCGGGAAGATGACAAGCCCGGCATGGCTGGCGCTGAAGCCGAAGCGGTGAGTCAGAATCTGCGGCAGCAGGAACAGGGTAGCGAAGCTGCACAGGTAGGAGGCAACCCCGATCAGCGCCAGTACCAGATATGGCCGGTTGCTGAACAGCGCTGGCAGCACGAATGGATCAGGGGTCGTGCGGATACGCCCTACAAATAAGGCAATCGCGGCGACGCCGGCGATCAGCGCGATCCACAGTCCACTGGTCAGGAACAGGAGCAGACCGGTGGTACCCACGCCGAGGAAGATCCCGCCCAGAACGTCGAATGAGCCGCGAGCCGGAACTTCCTTGGGCAGCAGAATCAGGAACAGCGGCACCAGCAGCAGAATGGCGGCAGTGACTGCGAACAGCCAGGTCCAGCCAAGGTATTCCACAATGGAGCCGCCGGCTACCGGACCCAGACCCAGTCCCAGGGAGACGGCCGACATAATCGTCGCCATGGCTTTGCCACGCCGGGCCTGCGGAATGTAGCGGGTGAACAGGACAAGGGACAGCGACATCACGGCGCCTGCCCCCGAGGCTTGCAGAATACGTACAATCAGCAGGAAAATGAAGCTGGTGCTGAAGAATCCGGCCACAGCAGCAAGCCCTAAGGTGAGCAACCCGATAACCAGCAGCCGGCGGATCGGCAGGAAGTCCGAGAGCCGGCTGTATGTGATGGAGGCAATAGAGAACATAATGGAATACCCGGTTACAATCCAGGAGGCGGACGCTGCGGTGATGCCGAAGGTCTCGGTTACATCAGGCAGGGCCAGATTGAACATCGCTGTGTTCATAATAACGAGGACGACAGCAACGCTGAATAGCAGAGTTAACAGTCCTTCCCGTGGAAGAGCCGCTTGCGGAGCAGCCATTGAATGCTCTTGATCGCCCTCAGAAGCAGGTGATGAGGTCATGAGAAAGCCACTCCTTCATTCTTTTATTGTATTGTTCGATTACTTACGAACTATTGAAATATAGCATGCGCTAATGTAAAATGCAATTAGGAAATCATCGTGAAAAGAAGTACTATTATATACTCTGAAGGAGTCTTATTCATGAAGCAGCTCCATCATCCGGACCGCAAGGACATTCAGCTCGCCTCGGTGCTCTATGCGCTTAGCGACCCGATCCGTCTATATGTAGTGTCGGAGATCTGTAACCACGGCCCGCAGTCCTGCAACAGCTTCAAGGTGCCGATTGCCAAGTCCACGCTGACCCACCATGCCCGGACGCTGCGCGAAGCGGGTGTCATTCATACCCGGGTGCAGGGTACCCAGCGCATTCTGTCCCTGCGGACGGAAGATCTGGACGAGCGGTTCCCCGGACTGCTGGATTCCGTATTGCAGGCTTACGTCAGACCCGGGCCGGATGAGGGATTCGGGGAGCCGGAAGAGGAAGGGCAAGAGCAGGGATAAACAATCATATACCGTATGACATCATCGCCACTCCAGATTCTGGGGTGGTTTCTTTGGTATGTACAGAGCATACAACCGTTACCATTGACAGAATTGTGACGGGTGCAGTAATATTTTAAATTGTAATGATAATCATTCTCGATTAGAAAAGAGGAAGTCAACGCTATGTTCGCATCTAAAGGTAAGAGGCTGCTGCAAGGCCTGCTCGTATTATTGGTTATATCTATGGTCGCTGCAGGCTGTTCATCGAATACTACGGAGAAATCATCGGCTGCCGGAGATGCCCAAGCTACGAAGACCCTTACAATGGCGTGGCCCCGGGATATCGGACCGATGAATCCGCATTTATATAATCCGTCCCAGCTGCTAGCCCAGTCTATGATCTATGAGCCGCTTGTCAGTTATCAAGACGGGAAGCTTGTTCCGGCTCTGGCCGAATCATGGACGCTGTCGCAGGATGGCAAGGTATACACGTTCAAGATCCGCAGCAACGTCAAGTTCTCGGACGGAACGGCTTTTACCGCACAGCTGGTGAAGAAGAATATGGATGCGGTCTTACATAATAAGAATCTGCACACGTGGCTGGGCATGATTCCGCTGATTGAGAAGACAGAGGCGCTGGATGACACTACGTTCCGGCTCACGCTGACAGAGTCGTATTATCCGGCACTGTACGATCTTGCGGTGGTGCGGCCGGTACGCTTCCTTGGCGAGGCGGGCTTCCCCGAGGATGGCGATACGTCCAAGGGTATTCGTAGCCCGATTGGAACCGGACCTTGGGTGTTAAGCGAGTATAAGAAGGATGAATCGGCAACCTTTACCCCGAATCCTTACTATTGGGGCGAGAAGCCGAAGGTGGACAAGGTGGTGGTGAAGGTGATCCCGGATGCCGAGACCCGTGTGCTGTCTTTTGAAAAAGGGGATCTGGACCTGATTTACGGCGAAGGTCTCATCAGCTATGATGCCTACAAGGAGCTTGAGAGCACCGGAAAGTACGTCACTAAGCTGTCTGAGCCGATCGCAACCCGCAATCTGGTGCTGAATACCATGAACCCGAAGCTGGCTGATCTTAAGGTCCGTCAGGCACTTAGCATGGGCTTCAACAAGCAAGCGATGGTCGAAGGGGTGACGCTGGGGCTGGAGGAGAAGGCGGATAATATTCTGCCCCCGAATCTGCCTTATGCCGATATCAAGGTGAGCCCGGTGAAATATGATGTGGAGCAGGCGAATGCGCTGCTGGATGAAGCGGGCTGGAAGCTGCCTTCGGGATCAAGCGTGCGGGAGAAGGATGGACAGGCGCTGGAGCTGGAGCTGATGTATGATAAGGCCGATCTGACGATGAGGTCCATGGCGGAGACTCTGCAAGCTGAATGGGCGGGGATCGGTGTGAATCTGAGAATCACCGGCGTCGAGCTGACCGTCTACATCCAGCGCAGAAAGGCCAATGAGTTCGATATGAATTTCTATTCGACGTTTGGTGCGCCGTATGACCCGCATTCCTTCATGACTGCCGTGGTACAGCCGGGCTACGGGGTCTCGGATACTCTGGCGGCCTTGCCGATGAAGGCTGAGATTGACCAGAAGATTAAGGAAGGTATGGCTACCACAGATGACAAAGCTCGTACCGGGCTGTTCGGCTCTGTGCTCACTACGCTGCAGGAGCAGTCTTCGATCCTTCCAATCTCCTACATCAAGCAGATGGCGGTGTACCGGGACAATGTGACCGAATTCAAGTTCCCGTCCAACCGGGATGAATATCCTCTTCATGGCACCAAGAAGAAGTAGCAGCCGTTCAGGAGGGTTCTAAGTGGGCGTATATATCGGAAAAAGAGTGCTGGCGATCATCCCCATCATTCTGTTCTCCTCATTGCTGATGTTCGTGATGATCCGGGTGGGGCCGGTGGACCCGGCCGAGGCCTATCTGGCCGCGGCCCATATCCAGCCGGATGAGGAAGTGCTGGCCGCCAAGCGGCATGAATTCGGGCTGGACCAGCCGCTGCTGGCGCAATATGTTCAATCGATGGGCCGGCTGCTCCGGCTGGATTTCGGCCATTCCTACCTGTCCAATATGCCCGTATGGGGAGAGGTTGCCCAGAAGCTGCCCGCAACGCTTCAGCTTGCGTCCGCCAGTATCGTGCTGGCGCTGTTGGTCAGCATCCCGCTTGGGGTGCTGGCGGCGATTTACAAAAACCGGCTGATAGATCATGTGATCCGGGTATTCGCTTATATCGGTGCCTGTGTTCCGGTCTTCTGGATCGGCTATCTGCTGATGTTCTTCATCTCGGTCAAGCTGGAATGGCTGCCTGTGGAGGGCAGAGGGTCTGTGCAGCACCTGATTCTTCCGTCTATTACCCTGGCACTCTGGCTGATTGCCATCTACGCGCGCCTGCTGCGGACGACCGTCCTGGAGGAGCTGAAGGAGGCTTATGTCCGGTATGCCCGGGCCAGAGGGATTAAGGAACGGGTGATTCTGTATAAATACGTGCTGAGAATTGCCATAGCACCGCTTATTACAGGACTGGGCATCAATCTGGGAAAGCTGCTCACAGGGGCGATTATCGTAGAGCAGGTATTCTCCTGGCCGGGCTTCGGCCGGTACTTCATTGAAGCGATCATTAACCGTGACATTCCGGTGATTCAGTGCTATGTCATGCTGTCGGTCTGTGTGATTGCCGGGAGCAATCTGATAGCCGATCTGCTCCAGCTGTTCCTGGACCCGCGAATTGCGCGTAAAGGGAGGGCCAGCCAAGGATGAATAACTTAAGCAGCCGTTTCAAAGGCAGGAAAGTGATCATGATCTGCGGCAGCCTGCTGATCCTGTTTGGTCTTGCCGGCCTGTTGGCCCCGTGGATCTCACCGCATGACCCGATACGGGTGAACCTGGCAGCGAAGCTCAGTCCGCCCTCGTGGGAATATCTCCTGGGAACAGATCAGCTGGGCCGGGACAATCTATCCAGGCTACTGTATGGAACACGGATCTCACTGGGCTTTGCTTCACTTATTTTTGCCGCTTCCTTAGGGGTGGGACTGCTCGCAGGAGTGGTTTCGGGGTACATCGGCGGGTGGTTGGATGCTGTGCTGATGCGGTTGTGCGATGGCATTATGTCTTTTCCCAGTATGATTCTGGTCTTCGGTCTGATCGGGATCCTGGGGCCGGGCCTGTCTCAATTGGTTATTGCTCTGATGCTGGTGCAGTGGGTGTACTTCGCCCGGATGTTCCGGAATATGATTGTCAGCTTGAAGGAGCGGAATTTCATCACGGCAGCGCGAATCAGCGGCTCTTCCCCCTGGCAGATCATGAGCAGGCACCTTATTCCCAATATTCTGCCGTCGATTGTGGTGATTGGGACGCTTGAGATGGGCTGGGCGATTATGGATATCTCGGCGATGTCCTTCCTGGGCCTGGGCGTCCAGGCGCCTACACCGGAATGGGGGGCGATGCTGAATGAAGGGAAATCCTTCATCCGCAATCATCCCGAGCTGATGCTCTATCCGGGCCTGATGATTATTATGGTTGTAGCTTCGTTTAATCTGCTGGGCGAGGCGCTGTCTGAACGGTACGGGATCAAACGAGGCTCCTGAAAGAAGGAATGAGCGAATCATGGAACAAGCGGAAGTTGTGCTGCAGGTGAAGGATCTGAAGGTATCTGTGGAGACAGCGGCAGGAGTTCTGCCCCTCATAGAGGATGTTAACCTGGAGCTGAAGCCGGGGCGTGTGCTGGGTCTTGTGGGAGGCAGCGGCAGCGGAAAAACCGTTACATCGCTGGCGCTCCTCCAGATGCTGGACCGGCAGACGAGTGTGATCGAAGGCAGTATCCGGCTGCATACGCGTGAGCTGAACGGACTCTCGGAGAAGGACATGCGCAGGCTTCGCGGCAGTAGTCTTGCGCTGATTATGCAGAATCCGATGACAGCCTTCTCTCCGGTGTATACCATCGGCGTGCAATTCGTGGAGTCGATCCGTACACATGTGAAGCTGGGAAAAAAAGAAGCCAGAGCCTGCGCCATCCGCTCCCTGGCTGATGTGAATCTGCCCGATCCCGCAGCGCTGCTGGGAAAGTATCCGTATGAGCTGAGCGGCGGGATGCTCCAGCGGGTGATGCTGGCGCTCACCCTGTGCCTGAAGCCCTCCGTGATCATTGCGGATGAGCCTACTACGGCTCTGGATGTGACCAATCAGCTCCAGGTGCTGCGGCAGCTGGACCGGATGCGGCAGGAGCATGGGACCGCTATTCTACTGATCTCCCATGATCTCGGCGTCATTGCGGAGCTGGCTGATGAAGTTGCGGTTATGCACCACGGGCGGATTGTTGAGACCGCCGATGTATTCGAATTATTCGATCATCCCCGGCATGAATACACCCGGGAGCTGCTAGCAGCAAGGCCGCTGCTTCAGCTTAGTCCGCAGTTAGGGGGCCAGCTATGACTGGAATAGCGGCAGAATACATGCTTGAGGTCAGGGAAGTTACCCATACCTATGCTGCATCCCGCCGGTGGAGGCGTTCGGAGAAGCAGGATAATGTGCTGTCCGGCGTGTCTCTTCATATAGAGGAGGGAACCTGCCTGGGGCTGCTGGGATCAAGCGGAGCCGGTAAAAGCACACTGGGCCGGGTTATTCTCGGGCTGGAGCCGCCCCGCGCGGGCCAAGTTCTGATTCAGGGCCAGGATCTGTATAAGCTGAGCCCGCAGGCGCGCAGGACCATCCGCCGCGATCTGCAGGTGGTCTTCCAGGATTGTTATTCTGCCGTGAACCCCCGGATGACAGCAGAGCAGATTATTGGTGAGCCGCTGTCCAATTACGAGTCCTTGAGCGTTCAGGAGCAGAAGCGGGCGGTAGGCGAGCTGCTGGAGTGTGTTGGACTAAGTGCGGCGGACATGCAGAAGCAGCCCTACCAGTTCAGCGGAGGACAGCTGCAGCGGATCAATATCGCCAGGGCGATTGCGCTGAAGCCGAAGCTCATCGTACTGGATGAGGCGGTTAGTAGTCTGGATATGATTAATGGGGCGAATATTTTGCGGCTGCTGGGGGAGCTGCGGTCTGCGTTCGGCTTGTCATATCTGTTCATCACCCATGATATTAAGGCCGCCTGTATGATCTCAGACGCACTGGCTGTCATGGATCAGGGCAGGCTCGTGGAATATAACGACAGCAAGGAGCAGTTCCTGCAGTCCGCTCATCCTGCGGTTCGGGGCTTGCTCGATTCCATGCTTGCGGAGCATCCGCGGAACCGGCACAGGGAGCTGCCCGGGAACGCTGTACAATAACGGTAAACATCCCGTGAGCAATGGAGCAATAGAGGAGACTACACTCTCACCGAAACGGTACTGCCCTTTTATAGGACGGTACCGTTTTCGCTTTATATGTTTTGGGGCCCCCGCAAAGTACCTGAGTCATCATCGAAGCTAAAGCCTCACTTTGTGGGGTTATTTTATGGATCAAGCTTCTTATAGGACTCATTTGCTTCCGCCAGTACCTCCGCTCCGCCCGCCGCCAGGAACTCCTCCACGAACTCCCCGAATTCCTCAAGCGGACGCTCCCCGGTGATGAGGGCAATATACGCCTGGTCTCTTAGGTTAATAAGCCCAGGGCTGTTCCTGATCAGAGAGGACGTAGCCACCTCCAAGGCATTATAGATGCCGTCGTGATCCAGCCCCAGGGTTGCCGCCCACTGCTCGCTCCGGCCGGCAGGAAGGATGGGCAGGGTCATGCCGATCCCCGCGCCGATCGTATTCTGGTAGCTGAACTTATGGTTATACGGCGGCAGCAGGATGATATCCTTCTTGTCCGTTCCGGCCCAGTCCCAGTGTGTCCCCTGAATACCGTACTGCAGAGATGCCGCTTCATCGGGGTCAGGATTTGCGCTGACGTAGTCCAGCAGCTGGAGGATTTTCTCCAGCTTGCCCGGCTCCTGGGCGGCATCCGCGCCAATGGCGGTGAAGCTCATCAGCATATCGTAGGCTTTGGAGCCGCGTCTGCCGTCCGGACCGCTAACCGGCCGCCCGAAAGCGATCTTGGCCTGCGGATGCTTCGCGGTTAACTCCTTGACGTTAAACATTGCTTCTACCGGAACCAGCCTGGCTGCCTTCTGGTCATCCAGTTTCCAGTCTGTATAATCCCCTGCCTGTGTCCAGTGATAATAATTGCCCATGGAGGTCATGCCGATCCGCCCGCTAATGAAGGCGTGCGACAGATGCTTGTAGCCTCCGCTATTCTCCCCGGTAATGAACTCGGGATCGATGACCCCGTCCCGGTACCATTTGCGGAGATAACGCAGCGCTTCCTGCATGTCTGGCTCCAGAGCGCCAATGACCAGCCCCTGATCCTTCCGGCTGAAGTAGAGCTGATCCGTGAAGACCATCTGTCCGAATGCGCCGAAGACAACATTCATGCCCTCCTGCGACAAGCCGTAGGTGTCCCGGATACCGTTGCCGTCCGGGTCTTCGTTCGTAGCCGCATAGATGAATTTCTCGAAATCGGCCAAGGTGTCCGGCACCTTAAGGCCGAGCTTGTCCAGCCAATCCTGCCGGTAGACCACGGGGACCCGATAGATATTGGTAGGATTAATGACCGGAATGCCGTAATAGGCCCCGTTAATGCGGCCATATTGCTGATAGGCGGGTGCATTCTCGCGGATGGCCTTAAGGATATTGGGAGCGTAGGTGTTCAGCAGTTCCTCAGGAATAGGGGCGAGTACGCCCTGCTGCTGGTACTTTAGCAGATCCTGGGTCTGCCGGACCCGGAACAGGTCTGGAATGCTGCCTTGCACCAGCCTCTGGTCGAGCAGGGATTCATATTTGTTATTCGGCAGATTCCAGAATTCCAGATCTACCTTGAACTTCTGCTCCAGCTCCCGCACCATTACGGCATCCTCCGCAACCGGCAGATTCTGATGCATGGTCCAAGAGATTTTGAGCTTCGGGGCAGAGGAAGCGGGAAGAACAGAATCAGCAGAATCAGAAGCGGAAACGGCGGCATCCTGCAGCCCTTGTCCAGGCGCAGACGAGAGGGAAGCTGGCTGCCCGCTGCAGCCGCAGATCAGCCCCAGGAGGGGCAAGAGCATTAATCTTTTATACAAATACATAAGGCACCCTCCCTTATCCCATGCTAATCTCCGTCTGCGGCGGCAGTGTATTCACGGTTCGCAGATAATTCCCCGGCGTACAGCCGTAGATCTCCTTGAAGCGCTTGATAAAGTATGGAGTCGTTCCATAACCGACCGTGCCGGCAATTTGTTCGATCGACATATTGTTCTTCTCGATCAGCCGCCGGGCCTCTTCCATCCGTATGCCGGTGATATAGTCGGTGTAGGTGATCCCCAGCTCTTCCTTGAACAGCTTGCTTAGATACTTGGGACTGATGAAGACCTTGGCGGATACGGCATCCAGCGATAGATCCCCGGACAGATGCTCCCCGATATAGGCCTTGGCCGCTTCAATGGTCGAGAGTGCGCGGTCACTGTTCCGCTTCTGCGTCTCCATAATGAAGATGCCGATGGAAGCGGCGAACCACTCCTGCAAATGCCGGATATCCGGCAGGGCAATATATTCGTTATACAGATCCAGAGGCCCGTGTGCGGAAGGGGTGTAGCGGATGCTTTTCAGATAATCCGAGTACATAAATACGGTGTTCGCCAGCACGAAGTGGCAATAATCCGCCGGGTAGCTGCCTTCCCGCATGACGGCTATCAGCTGCTCCAGCGCGGCCAGAGTCTCATCCAGCTGCCGGTTCTGCAGCTTGTCCTTGAATCTCATCAGTACAGGCTGCGGAATCTCGTCAAGACTCTGCTCCCTCTTCAGCAGCTCCCGGTCCTTCAAGATCCTGCTCTCCGGCAGAAAATAAGCATATTTCATTAAGGTCTGCGCTTCAGCGTAGCTGGTGTGAAGAAGGCTGATGGCATCCACCCAGCAGCCCTGCGAGAGCTGAATATTCAGCTGGAAATGCTGCTCCGCCGCTGCTGTAATCCGGTCCGAGAGCTGTTCGAGCAGCGTCCCGGAGGCTTCGCGCGCGCTGATAATGACAACCGTCTGCTTGTCCGGCAGCTCCTCGGCCAGAATGCGGATTCCGTGAAGCCGGATCGCCTCAAGCGTCCCGGTCATCCCGCTCATGGCTGCCTGCAAGCCGCTTAGACTCATGCGGGCGTAGGCTCCACGGGTGTTGAGGAGCAGGCAGCAGTAATGACGGTGGTCCGGAGAGAGTCCCAGGAATCGAGGATCTACGGTTACGCTGCCTTGCGCAGGGCTGTCCTGAAGGAGATTCAGGATCATGTTCTGCCGGATATGCGGACTGCTGGCCTCAAGCGCTCCCTCCAGTGTGGTCACTTTGTCGTTCAGACGGTTAAAGGCGGAATCAATAATTCCGAATTCGTTAAGGGCTTGTCCCCGCACTCCTGGCACCTCAGGCCCCGGGCCGTAGAGATCCTTAATAGTGCGAAGCAGCCGCTTAAGCGGACTGTAATTCAATTTGGCCAGAATGCCGGACAGACAGATTCCTACCAATAGAGCAAGCAGACACAGGGAGAGGATGACCCTCTGGACAACGAGCCATTTCTCATAGAACAGGTTCGCCGGAGCCGCACTGAAGAGCTTCCACCCGGTGGTCGGCAGGTCCTGATAGGAGATGACGTAGGTGCTGCCCCCGATCTCCTGGCTCATGTTCCCGGATGTCTCAGGAGAGGCTAGTGCATTCGAGATACTGGCAGCATAGGTGTCAGCCTGAGCTGCAGCATCCGGATTCGATCCGGCTACAATCCCGCCAGAGGGTGTAGCAATGAAGCTGCTCTGATAGCGGGCAGGCATCATATTCTGCAGAATGGCGCGCAGCGCACTCTCCTTCAGATCAATGGCAATCAGCAGCTCACTGGCTGCCCCGGGAGATTGGAACGGATAGCTGTGCACATAGGTGATCAGCTGGCTGCCGCTGCCGCCGGGGATGCTGGAGACGATATCGTCCGGCACGAACCGGGCCTCCGTCCAGAGGCTGTTACGGGAATTCAGGTTCATGCCGTTCACCCAATCCATCCAGTAGGCGGCACCCGCCTGCTGATCCGCACGGAATTTCAGCCCATACAGCGAGGACAGCAGGAGATGCTGCCTGGGAGCATACAGATGTACGGCTTGAATCAGGTCCGAATGATTGGATACCTGCATGTTCAGCGACTCCTGGAGACTGCTTACCTTGCTGAGATTCGCTGGAAGTGAAGCATCTGGCAGCATACGGAGCGCAGCCCGCTGGTTCAGAGAGACTTCCAGATAGATCTGCTGGACCCGCTGAAGCACGGAGGCTTCAAGGGTACGGGCGGTATTGTCAAGGATGAGCCGGTTGCGGCCCTGAAGCTCTTCCTTATAATGATTCGAGAAATACAGATAGAAGGCAGAGCAGAGTAAAAGGACAATGACTAACACAACAGAGATGTATGAAGCGGCAAGGGCGGCAAAGGCAGAGTTCCATTTTCGCAAGATGTATTCTCCTCCCAGGCGGATTATACATTAGGCCCTCACCAATCTGTTCGGGATTCATGTTAAATCCATGTAAAATGGCCGGAAAAAAGCTGAATTGTTCCCAAAATCATAGAATTGCGAAATTGTGTTATTGAGCGGCGGTGGAGGCAGGTGCTATATTGAGTCCGATTCAGGCAATCAAAATAACAAGATAGGGGCTGACACATTGAACTTGAAGTCGAAAAGAAAGCTGTTGTCTGTTACGGCAGGTCTGGTACTCCTCACGAATTCTATCGCGCTACATCCTGCAGAGGCGGCCACGGGTAATTCATTAACCGGGCTGCCGGCTGCCCCGGCATGGGGACATTTCGTAGATACTTATAAGAATAACACACCTGTGAATACGGCGGTGTATTCCAACCCCTCGATAGGTGTTCTCTCCGGCTTCCTGGATCTCTGGACACCGGGCGCCACCTGGGATACCGGGAAGGAGAAGAACCAAAGTGTGCTGGATTACAACATTCAGTATGTGGCGGATCTGTCTAAGACCCGTACTCCGGCAGAGGAGGAGGCAGCGTATTACGATGACCGGCGGAACCAGACTTATGGAGCGGCTGACGGCCTTGGACCATTATCTCAGGTGTACCGTACGATGTCAGGGACCTTCACGACCATTAACAGCATTCCAGATGATGCCACTTCCGTGAAATATAGTGACGGTAATGACAGCAACAAGGCCGGTGATTCCAATTCAAGCTTGGGCAAAATGGTAGACCTGATCGGAATCATCCGCGGCAATTATGCTTCAACCAGCCAGGCCAAGAACTTCTACAGCTACAAGCGTCCGTTCCGCTGGAAGGATACCTCTGTCATCGTACCGACACTGGTGCCGGCGATGAGCAAGACGCCTGCCACAGACGGCGGCTTCCCGAGCGGACATACCAACGCTTCCTATCTGGCAGCCCTAGCTCTGGCGTATTCTGTACCTGAGCGCTTCCAGGAGCTGATGGCCCGGGCCTCGGAGATGGGCAACAACCGTGTCGTCGCCGGGATGCACTCACCGCTGGATGTTATGGGCGGACGAGTGACGGCCATGGCCTTCGCAGCAGGTGCGCTGACAGATCCGGATAATGCGGCATTGAAGCAGGCGGCCTATACTCAGGCTCATGAAGTGCTGCTTACACAGACGGGTACCGCAGAAGACCGGTTCACGGATTATGCGAAGAATAAGGCCCAGTATACCCAGCGGCTGACCTACGGCTTCCCGCAGATTCACTCCACGACTGAGCCTGCTGTTGCTCCTAAGGGAGCAGAGGTCTTGCTGGAGACCCGCCTGCCTTACCTGAGTGCGGATCAGCGTAGAGAAGTTCTCGTAACAACGGCACTCCCTTCCGGTTATCCACTGTTGGATGATCCCGAAGGCTGGGGACGATTGAACCTGTTCGCCGCTGCTGACGGGTACGGTGCATTCGTTGAGCATGTAACGATAGCGATGGACGCTGCGAAGGGCGGCTTCCACGCCGCAGACCGCTGGCGCAATGATATCTCCGGGACCGGCGGACTGACCAAGGAGGGTACAGGCACGCTTAAGCTGGCAGGCAGCAACACGTATTCCGGCGGTACTGAAGTGAACGAAGGTGTCCTGGAAGGAGACTCGGCAACAGCCTTCGGCAAAGGGAATGTGACGAATACCGGCGGTTCTGTAGTTGAGAACGTCTACGGTAAAATGGTAATCGGCGGCAGCTTCACCCAGGCCTCCGAAGGTACGCTTGTACTGGGCCTTACTGGAGCAAACGATATCCTTGAGGTTGAGGGCGCGGTGAAGGCTGACGGGAAGCTGAAGGTGAACTTCGCGAACAGCTACGTTCCAGGCAGCGGCCGGATTCCGCTCATTACGCATGGCGTCAGCCAGCGCAGCGGGCAGTTTGCTTCCGTGCAGGTTGAAGGATTGCCAAGCAAATATAACGCCCAGGTCGTCTACCTGAGCGATCAGATTGCGCTTAGTATTACAGATACGACAAGCGGCGGAACTGGCGGCGGCAATCCGGGCGGAACGCCAGGTACTCCGGCTGGAAATACCGGAACGGTACCAGGGACCACCGGCACAACACCAGGGAACGGCAGCACTACTCCTGCTGAACCGGAGAAACAGCCACAGGGCGGAGTTAATCCATTCCAATCCGGAGTGGTGAGCCGCGAGATAGTATACAAGACCGTGACTGAAGCTATTGCAGCCACGAAGAATCAGAGCATCAGCTTCAAGGACACCGCAGGACACTGGGGCAGCAGCACCATCGCTACAGCCGTGAAGCTGCAGATTATCAGCGGCTATGCAGACGGCTCCTTCCGGCCGGATGCGCCGGTGACCAGAGCCGAATTCTCGGCGATGATCGCCCGTTCCTTCGGGCTAGGCACTACATCGGCGGCCTCTAAATTTGGAGATACAGCCTCCAATTGGGCGGCAGGCTATATCGGTGTCTTGGCAGACAAAAGCATCGTAACCGGCTACTCGGACGGCAGCTTCAAGCCGGGCGCGACCATTACCCGCGCTGAGATGGTCACAATCATTGGCCGTGTGCTTGATCTCGGCGTGCTCCAGACCGGCACTCCGGTAAGCTTCAAGGATGTCAGCAGCAGCTACTGGGCGGCTGACGCCATCCGCCAGGCTGCTTCGGCCAATCTGGTGAAGGGCATCTCTGCTTCAGCGTTCGCGCCAAAGAGTCAGGCTACCCGTGCCGAAGCGGTAGCTGTAATCATCCGCGCGCTGCAGAGCGACAGCTCGGTTAAGGCTTTGATTGCGGGGGTGTAAGCGGCAGGGTTGTTAGCTGCAAGTGAGTGACAGGAGTAGGTCAGTTCTTATGGATAGAAAGCAGGAAGTACAAGCCGCTGGCTTGTGCTTTTTGCTATGGTTACAGTCACTTAGCCACTTTGGGTGTCGTTTTGCGTGCATTCATCACAATGCGGGACAATAAGGGCATATTTGACAAATTAAATCTACAAGTGTAATGTATAGAACAGAGCTTGTATTTACACTTGTAGATTGAATGCCGCCGCCACAGAATGGAGCTGTTATGATGAGTACAACGCCGAAGATTTCGGAAGCTGAATGGGAAATTATGAAGATTATCTGGGAGCATCATCCGCTGACCTCGGAACAAATCACCCGGCTCCTGCCTGCATCTGTGGAATGGAGCGAGCAGACGGTGCGCACCTTCGTCACCCGGCTGCTTAAGAAGAACGCGATAGCGTATGAGAAATCCGGCCGGAGCTATCTCTATTATCCGCTGGTGTCAGAGAATGAGTGTGTCCGGGCCGAGAGCCGCTCCTTCCTGAAGCGCGTATTTGGCGGGGCTACCCAGTTAATGGTGACCAGCTTCCTGGAGGATGTCGAGCTGTCCAAGCAGGAGATTGAACAACTCGAACAGCTGCTCAAGGAGAAGAAGTCGCAGGGTACCAGCGGCAACTCAGGTAAGCAGGAATGAATATGGTCTATGGATGGTTTGCCTGTATCGCAGAACAGACACTGGCGGCAAGCATGGTGATTCTGGCTGTGTTGTTCATTCAATATGTTCTGCGGCGATTCATCAACGCCCGGGTTCGTTACCTCCTGTGGCTGCTTGTTATCGCCCGGCTATTATTGCCTGCCGTACCGGACAGCCCTGTCAGCATGTTGCATATTCTCGGCAATAGTAAGCATCTCTTAACAACTATCCTGGAAAAGGGGCCGGACACTGGGGCCTCTAAGGGGGAGCATCAGGAGCTTCCGCCGGGAGAGGGAGCTAAGACTACATATCCGGCAAATAGCACCGTCTTGAATGAAGTGGCGCAGACAGGCCCAATCGAACAGAACGATGAATCGGCAGCCGTTAACCGCAGCTCTGCGGGGGCCGCAGGCTACCCGCTCTGGATGAAGATAGGCACCGTGATCTGGTTACTGGGCGCTGCGTTTATGCTGTTGAATGGACTCCTGTATATCCGGCGGATGCAACGTGAACGCAGACGGCTTAGACGGGTGAGTGCCCCAGAGATTCTTAAGGTGGTTCTTGCTACCAGACGCCAGTTTGGAATCAGGAGAGCGATACCTATCTATACCGGAGGTTCAGCTAACAACCCATATCTGTCAGGACTCCTGCGTCCATGGATCTTTGTTCCGGAGCAAGCTCTGCGGGAACTGGATGCTTCCCGGCTGCGGCACATCCTCGCGCATGAGCTTGCCCATTACAAACGGCTGGATATGCTGTGGAACCTGTTAGGGAGCATAGCCGCAACGATACACTGGTTCAATCCCCTAGTGTGGCTGGCTATCCGGCGCATGAAGATTGACAGGGAGGTCGCCTGCGACGCCTATGCGCTGGAGGTATTGGGAGAAGAGGAGGCAATGGATTACGGGCTTACTCTGGTAGAGTTCCTGAAGCGCTTCTCACGAGTCCGGGAGCGGAGGGGGCATCTTTATTTCTCTAACCCGCAGCAGCGGCAACAGATCAGGAGAAGAATCAGTATGATTCAATCCTTCAAAAAAGGCTCCTACCGCGTCTCCGCAGCAGCTGTAATTCTGGTCGCCCTGCTTAGCATCGTGACGCTTACGGGTGCCTCTAGGGAGCCTGTTAAATCTGCTGCCACGGGTACTAAGGCCAATCCCGCTGGCACGCTTGCTGAAAGTGTCCCGGGAGAGGAACGTGCAGAACCGGGAATGGAGCAAGGGGAGACCGAGGTGCCACTATTGAATCTGGATGTGCAGCAGTATGTGAGCCGCCATCATCTGTTCAAACCGATGAATGTAAAGGTTGCTAAAGACGGTTACCAGGTCAACGTGACGGGCTTCATGGCAGACGAGAATCAATTGGTTATCTTCTATACTGCGAAGGTGGACGGCGGCAGGGCACTATTCTCCGATGATCCTCGTTTCGTAGAATGCATCATTACGGATGGGGTGACGGGTAAGGTGATTAATGGACGGACTCACCCGATGACCATTACTAACCGCCCGGAGAAGAATGTTGAAAATGTGGCTGCCAGACTCCGGTTCGATACGCCTTTGACAGACCCGCCCTCAAAGATCAAGGTCGAATTCCGGTTGCGCTCACAGGCAGCAGGCGAAACCAAGTTACAGGAGTCCCCGATACTTCAGACCACCTTCGATGTGAGCGCAAGCTACTGGAAGCAAGAGAAATATACGATCCAGTCGAAGGAGACACTTGATGCAGGCGGACACAAGATCAGAGTGAAATTACAATTGACACCGCTCACAACGATAGTCACTTTTTATTCCGATGAACCGGTTTTTAAAAACACTGAATTCAAAAAAGCTTTCAATGAGAAGTATGGTTCTCCAATGCTGTGGTGGAGCAAGACAGAAACGGGAGACTATACGCAGCAAACACGCAGCACATCTATTACGTATACAGATTATGAGATGAAGATGCTTGCAGAGACCTATTTCTTGATGGATAAACCGCAATCTCTACGGCTCGATTTCGTCAAGAAGGTACCAGTACTGATGGGAACGACAGAGCCTGAGAGTTCATATCAAATGACTTTTGATACTACTGGGCTGAATCAAAGCTGAATTCGGATAAACCGCCAACTTATATTGAAGGAGAGTGTAACCATGAGTAGAATGAAGCGGAACGAAATGGAAAACTCACGTGCGGCGCACACGCTGCCTAGACAGGAGCCGAAGCAAGGGTCAGCGCCAGATAAACGGCAGTCCTCCAGAACCCGGATATCTACCGCCATCGTCGCAGTCATGACAGCCGCAGCACTGGTGCTTAGCCCTTTTGCCGGGACTGGTCAAGCTTTAACCGCCTCAGCATCAGCGGCGAATCAGGCATCAGCGCTGGCCCCCTTTGTGAACCCGAAGATTCAGAATTATGAGCAGATCGAATACGCCATCAAGCATAATCTGGTGCAGCCCCTGAATACAGTCGTCAAAAAAGATGGCTATCAGTTGACGTTGAAGGGCTTAATTGCCGACAAATATGAGCTGATCATTCTTTTTACAGCGCAAACCGACAGCAAGCGGGCATTCACGGATTCGGGTCCGCAATGGCATGACCTGCAATTGACAGACGCCGTCACCGGGAAGGTCATCAGCGGCAGGAAGATGAATGATGCGATCGTTCAGGGCGTAAGCCCGGCTAAGCAAAATAACATCATGCACGGAGCGGCTGTCATCCGGCTAACGACCCCGTTAACCACGGCTCCTAAAAAGGTAGCTGGCGAGTTTGTGCTAACCTCACTATTGAGCAGTGAACTGAAGCAGCTAGAGGCGGTGGAGGCGCAGATGTCTGCGGAGGCCCAAAAGGCCTTTGCCGCTAATCCTAAAACCACAAGCTTCAAGACCAGTCCAGCGCTGCAGAAGAAATATGATGCGTTGAAGGGGAAGATCAAGAAGAGTCCGCCGTTGAAGGTTGCTTTTGAGATCAACCCTAAGGTCTGGGAGCAGAAGAGCCAAATGCTGTCGCCGGAAGAAACGCTTGATGTAGCGGGGCATAAGATTAAGATTAACCTGGAATTGACACCATTAACTACAATAGTAACGTTATCTTCCGATGAAGGCTTGTTTAAAGACAAAGAATTTCTGAAGACATTCAATGCGGACTATTTCCCGGCCCTCATGGTGGAGAGTGGAAACGGCAAGTATACATCACATCAGGAAAGAACTGAAAATTTCTATACGGATAATGAGATGAAAATTATGATGGTAAGCTATTTTCAGCTGAATCAACCGAAATCGATTCGTATAGACTTCATGAATGTGATGAAGAAGACAGTATCCCAGCAGGTGGTTGTGGATTTGTCTAACCAATAAGTGCCGGTTATCCTTGAATCTACACTTGTATATTGAATGCCGCCGCGATGGAATGGAGCTGTTATGATGAGTATAACGCCGAAGATTTCGGAAGCTGAATGGGAAATTATGAAGATTATCTGGGAGCATCATCAGCTGACCTCGGAACAAATCACCCGGCTCCTGCCTGCATCTGTGGAATGGAGCGAGCAGACGGTGCGCACCTTCGTCACCCGGCTGCTTAAGAAGAACGCGATAGCGTATGAGAAATCCGGCCGGAGC
This sequence comes from Paenibacillus sp. FSL R7-0333, assembly GCF_038000365.1. Classification (NCBI taxonomy): domain Bacteria; kingdom Bacillati; phylum Bacillota; class Bacilli; order Caryophanales; family Paenibacillaceae; genus Paenibacillus; species Paenibacillus sp. FSL R7-0333. The sequence goes on along the minus strand of NZ_JBBOBZ010000001.1, from coordinate 7,340,371 downwards.
TATCTCTATTATCCGCTGGTGTCAGAGAATGAGTGTGTCCGGGCCGAGAGCCGCTCTTTCCTGAAGCGCGTATTTGGCGGGGCTACGCAGTTAATGGTGACCAGCTTCCTGGAGGATGTCGAGCTGTCCAAGCAGGAGATTGAACAACTCGAACAGCTGCTCAAGGAGAAGAAGTCGCAGGGCACCAGCGGCAACTCAGGTAAGCAGGAATGAATATAGTCTATGGATGGTTTGCCTGTATCGCAGAACAGACACTGGCGGCAAGCATGGTGATTCTGGCTGTGTTGTTCATTCAATATGTTCTGCGGCGATTCATCAACGCCCGGGTGCGTTACCTCCTGTGGCTGCTTGTTATCGCCCGGCTGTTATTGCCTGCTGTACCGGACAGCCCTGTCAGCATGTTGCATATTCTGGGCAATAGTAAGCATCTCTTAACAACTATCCTGGACAAGGGGCCGGACATCGGGGCTTCTACGGGTGAGTATCAGGAGCTTCCGCCGGGAGAGGGAGATCGGGTTACATATCCGGTCAATAACACCGCTCTGAATGTACAGGGGCAGGCAGACACAGTCCGGCAGAAGGATGGTGCTGTAGCGGATAACCGCAGCTCTGCGCAAGCCGCAGGCTACCCGCTCTGGATGAAGATAGGCACCGTGATCTGGTTACTGGGCGCTGCGTTTATGCTGTTGAATGGACTCCTGTATATCCGGCGGATGCACCGTGAACGCAGACGGCTTAGACGGGTGAATGCCCCGGAGATTCTTCAGGTGGTTCTTGCTACCAGACGCCAGTTTGGAATCAGGAGAGCGATACCTATCTATACCGGGGGTTCTGCTAACAACCCATATCTGTCAGGATTAATGCGTCCATGGATCTTCGTCCCGGAGCAAGCTCTGCGGGAACTGGATGCTTCCCGGCTGCGGCACATCCTCGCGCATGAGCTTGCCCACTACAAGCGGAGGGATATGCTGTGGAACCTGCTAGGGAGCCTAGCCGCAACGATACACTGGTTCAATCCCCTGATGTGGCTGGCGATCCGGCGGATGAAGATCGATCGGGAGGTTGCGTGCGACGCCTATGTGCTGGAGGTATTGGGAGAAGAGGAGGCAATTGATTACGGGCTTACTCTGGTAGAGTTCCTGAAGCGCTTCTCACGAGTCCGGGAGCGGAGGGGGCATCTTTATTTCTCTAACCCGCAGCAGCGGCAACAGATTAGAAGAAGAATCAGTATGATTCAATCCTTCAAAAAAGGCTCCTACCGCATCTCCGCAGCAGCTGTAATTCTGGTCGCTCTGCTCAGCGTCGTGACGCTTACAGATGTCTCTGGGGAACCCGGTGACTCTGCTGTCACGGAACCTGAGGCCAATTCCGCTGGCACGCATGCAGAAGTCGTTGCTGCGGGGGAACGCGTAGATACGGCAACGGAGCAAGGGGAGACACTGGTGCCGTTAACGAGCATAGATGAACAACAGACGGAGTATGCCATCAGGCATAATCTTCTGGTGCCGATGAATGTGGAGATTGAGCAAGACGGTTACCAGGTCACAGTGACAGGCTTCATGGCAGACAAGAATCAATTGATTCTCTTCTATACTGCGAGAGTGGACGGCGGTAGGTCACTATTCTCTGACGATCCTCATTTCGTAGAATGCATCATTACGGATGGTATTACCGGCAAGGTGATCAACGGCCGGACCCATGCGCTGGTCAGCAGCAGCAGCCCGGAGCCGCATATTAAAGATGCGGTAGCCAGACTTCCATTCGATACTCCTTTGACGGACGTGCCCTCAAAGATCAAGGTGGAGTTCCATTTGCGCACACTGGCAGCCAACGAGTCCAACATGCAGGAGTCTCCGGCACTCCAGACAACCTTTGATGTGAGGGCAAATTACTGGAAGCAAGAGACGCATACAATCACATCGCCAGAAACGCTTAATGTAGCGGGACACAAGATCAGAGTGAAATTACAATTGACACCCTTAACAACCATAGCCACTTTTTATTCAGATGAACCTTTGTTTAAGAATAAGGAATTTATGAAATCATTCCTTGAGAAGTACGGTTCTCCATTCCTGTGGTGGAGCAAGACTGGAACGGGAGACTATAGGCAGCAGCCAGGCACTTCATCAATTACGTTTACAGACTATGAAATGAAGATGGTTACAGAAAGCTATTATTTGTTGGATAAGCTGCAATCTCTGCGGCTGGATTTCATGAAGAGTCCGGCGAAACTTACTGGAATGAAGGATCTTGAGCATACATACCAGATGACCTTTGATGTCCCCGGACAGGATCAGAGCTGATCCGGATGAAACAACCAACTTGTATTGAAGGAGAGTGCAACAATGATTAGTATGAAGCGGAATGAACTGGAGATCTCACATACGGCGCAGATGCATCCAGGACAGGAACAAAAGCAAGGGTCGGCACCAAATAAACGGCGGTCCTCCAGGAACCGGCTATCTACCGCCATCGTCGCAGTCATGACAACCGCAGCGCTGGTGCTTAGCCCTTTTGCCGTGACAGGTCAAGCTTTGGCCGCCTCGGCAACCGCCGCGAAACCGTCGGCAGCGCTTGCGCCCTTTGTAAATCCCGAGATTCAGGGTTATCGACAGGTTGAGTATGCCATCAAACACAATCTGGTGCAGCCGCTGAACACAGTCGTCAAAAAAGACGGTTACCAGTTGACGGTAAACGGTTTTATCGCAGACAAATATGAGCTGATCATCCTTTTTACAGCCCAAGCCGACAGTAAGAGAGCATTCGTGTTCATGCCGCCAAAGGGTCATAGTCTCCAATTGTCCGATGCGGTTACGGGCAAGGTCATCAGTGGCAAGAAATTCAATGATGCTCTAGTCATAGGCGCAAGTCCAGCAAAGAAAGATCATATTCTATATGGAATTGCTAAAATCCCGTTAAGCAGTCCATTGACCACGCCTCCCAAAAAAGTAGCTGCTGAGTTTCAGCTAGGCACATTAACCGCCATTGAGCTGAACCAGCTAAAGGCACTGGATGCTGAAATGCTCGCTGCCACCGAAAAGGCCCATGCGGACAACCCGGACCAGACCTCATCGTTCAGCTACAGTCCTGAACTGCTGAAGAAGTATGATGCAATCAAGTCCAACGTGAAGTATAGCCCTGTGCTGAAGGTGGCCTTTGATATCAATCCCAAGGTTTGGAAGCAGGAGACCCGTACACTGACGCCGGAGGAAACGATTGATGTGGCAGGGCACAAGATTAAAGTAAAGCTGGAATTGACACCGTTCACGACGATAACCACATTATCCTCAGACGAAGCTTTGTTTAAAAACAGAGAGTTTATGGAGACCTTCTATATGGAATATAATCCATCGCTATTGGTCAAGAACGGAACCGGTGATTATAAATCGCAAGAGGGAGCTTCTGTCTATACCTATGCAGACCATGAGATGAAAATCGTGTCAGAGAGCTACTTCTTCTTGAATAAACCGCAGTCGCTTCGCCTGGATTTCACCAATATGAAAGACCGTAAGATTACACAGCAGTTGATTGTGGATATGCCTAACCAATAAGGGAAGGGCAAGTGAAGTATCTTAGGGCCATCCGTGAAGGGTGGCTCTTCTTTTGATGTTACAGGGTGCGCGTAGAAAGCAGGGAATCTTATGGACAGGGATGTGATAAAATACAGGGACATGACAAGATCAGACCGATGGAGGAACTATGTTAATTCAACTGATAAGCGTAGGCAAATTGAAGGAAAAGTATCTGACGCTCGGCATCGCAGAATATGCCAAACGGCTCACGCCCTACCTCAAGTTCCAGATGATTGAGGTGGCGGATGAGAAAGCCCCTGATAACCTCAGCGACGCAGAGGTTATTCAGGTGAAGGTGCGCGAGGGCGAGCGCATCCTCGCGCAGATCAAGAGCGAGGCGCATGTCATTGCGCTCGCGATTGACGGCAAGCTCTGGAGCTCCGAGGAGCTTGCCGCCGAGATCGACCGGCTCGGCACCTACGGGACGAGCCATGTCGTCTTCGTCATCGGAGGCAGCCACGGCCTCTCCGATGAGGTGATGCGCCGCGCCCAGCAGCGCATGAGCTTCGGCCGCATGACGCTGCCCCACCAGCTCATGCGGCTGGTGCTGGTGGAGCAGGTGTACCGGGCGGTGAAGATAAATCGGGGGGAACCGTACCATAAGTAGGGCGAATTTTTTCTCATTTTGCTGTAATAAGGGAGCAACTTTCTAATGAGCTGTTGGATAAAATAAAAAGAAACCGACCATCCATATGTGGATAAGGTGAGTTTCTTTTTGTATAAGTAATTGTGAGCAAATCTTTAATCATCAATCATCGTCTTTAAAGCTTTCTAGGAGGGCAAAAATATCGGGAGACAACTTTTTGCACAATATATCCTTATGCGAGTTCTGGCATTCTGATGTGAGATAATTCGCCTCAATTTCCCCCTCATCCATAAGGTCCAATACTTTTTTTAAAATTTTTTTCCTAGTGCGTTTTGAAATAATCCTCCAGTTAACAGGGAGTTGTTCGCTTATATAAAATATTTTATCGGAATCAAGATTATCAATATTTTTACTGATCGTTTCTAAGTAAATAGGTACCAGTCTATCTTCTTGAAAAATTTTCATTAACATAAAATCAGACATAGAAATTTCAAGTTCCAGTGCTGCATCAGTGATAATATTTTTATCTTCTACTGACAGCCTGAAAGAAACAGTAGTTGACTCGCTTTTTCTCACCATTAATATCACCAAAAAGATTAATGGAAAAATGAGGAGTCATCATTTTTAAATGAAATTGCTTCTCTAAGAGATGGATGATAGTTGTATTTGTAACCATCGACAATTTTATTTGTTCTTTTGTTACCTAAAATTTCTTTGGATAGGTTTATAGCAGCCTTTTCAATTTTTTTAGGGGAACAAGTATCATATTTTCCTGCATGTAAAAAAGCTGAAATATTAGAATACCCATGTTTTATACCTGCTTTGGTAGAGGTTAAATTACGTTGGTGGGCGCGCTCTTTATTACTGATATTTTCTTTTGTTGACGTAGCCAACTGTATTAGAATTCGAAAGTGGGGAATCATTAATCGGGCTGATTGTTTTTTCTTTAAGAAACCTCTTTTATGTAGGGAGCGACCAATAAGAATATCCTGTAGAGCTTTTTCAGCGGCTTTATTCATAAATTTAAAACCCTCCTTTTATTATTAATTCAATTATAGTTTACAACGTAATACGTTGTAAACATTTTTTTTTGGAAGTGACTTTTCTTTTGCGTACTTTGTATTCAAGACATCCCTTCTCAATGATAAAGCCCCTCCACTTTATTAACTGTAGAAGGGGCCATGTTTAATTTAAAATGTTTACTGAATAATCATATACTCGCGTTTTCTCCGTTCTCGTAATCTGAATCAATTATGGAATCGGATAGTTTTCTGCGAGCATTCACCTGGTCTCGGAGTTTCAGCGCACGTAGCCAGATCTCCTGCCAATCATTCATGATGCTATAATACTGGGTCAACTCAGATTCGGTTAAACGATCCCAAGGCCCGGCTGGGGGGATGTAGGGGTAGCATTCAAGATAGGATTCAATTTTCGAAATTCGATCAGGAGCCTCTGCTAAGAATTTATCCTCTAGCCATTTCCTCCAAGGCTTTTTCCCTCGTTGGTCGTTACATGAATGACAAGCAGCGATTACATTACCTAGTACGAAATCTCCGTTTTCTGCAACTGCAATGAGGTGGTCTGGTACAAGTCCATTTCTCGAGTCGCCAGTATCGGGAGTTCCACAATAAGCACATTCTCGGTTAAAGAAGGTCTTTATTTCTTCCCATTCTACCTGTGGAAGATTGCGTAACAAATATAACTCCTTCATACCTCGTTGAACCTGATAATTCATTCTCGAGAACATGCCTGTCCCAACGGTTCTTCTCTGTGATTTAGTTGGGGTAAGGACACTTTTGGACTCGTTACCCTCTGGTGTAACTTGAATTGTTAGCTTAGTCGGACCTTCGTTATTAGTACGTTTGCCTATCACATTGTAAGCATGCTGATAGCGAATATCGAGTATTTTGCTAATTTCGCTAATTGATTTGCCTTCTTTATGCAACTGGCGGATGATGTCCGATTTGCTTGGGAGATTTGCCGACATTATTTCCCCTCCTATTCAATACTTCCATTTTACTTCAATTGAGGAAATTTTATAAGGCAACTAGTATACGTGATCGAAGGAGTGTTTTAAAGGCATAGAGAGTTGAAGGATTGAGGGAAGTTTCCTTTTGAATAACTAATTTGTGCTAAATACAAATATGAAGCTTATGACAAAGCTTTAGGGTCTTCTCATTAATAGAGAAAGCCCCTTTCGCCATATAATCAGCGGAAGGGGTAATGCTTAAAAATGCTTTTCGGTTTCATCACTTGATACAAGATCACAGTTTTTGCAAGGTGCTTGCTATTTAGTGTAAATTCCTTCACGATTACATTAATGAGAGCATTGGTTGAGGCAACAGGACTAATTTACCGCACAAAAGAATCTCCAATGAGTCATTCAATCTATTATAAAAGTAATAGGAGTGATAGTTCTAATGGCTAACTTGATTATTTCGAATAACAATGTCCCCGTTGAATCGACAGAGAATCCGATTTTATTCATATCTGATTTGCATTTTGATTTTACAAAAAGAAAATTCAAGCCAAGAGCAGCTTCGTTAATGAAAGATGATTTTATTACATTTATAAAGGAATGGTATTCTGACAGCATATTATGCTTAGCAGGAGATTTTTTTAATAGCTATAAGAAGACGCTCTCATTTGTGAAAGAACTAGAGAAAAAACAAGTTTTGGGTTTTTTCGTGTTGGGCAATCACGATTACTGGAATGACGGTACAAAGAGCCATCAGGATATTATCGAGCTGTTTTCTAAAGAAACGCAAGATAATCAATACTTCAAGTTTCTTGTTACTGGTCGCAAATATTATTATAACGATATTTGTGTTATTGGCGATACAGGTTGGACGAGTTTTCGGCGGGGAAAGCGTCAAGTCACTCTGAGGCAGTTTATGGGTCTTCCAGATGTGCAAAAGGTAAAAGATTTTAGCCCTAAAAAGGTTATAGCTTTGCACAATGATTGGGTGAATTTCGCTAATGATGTATTAAATAATGAGGAGAAGGTGTTAATAGTCACCCATTTTCCTATGATTAATATTACGAATGAAGACAAAGATTGTTGGTGGAGTTCAACAACAGCACTTAAAGGTGATAATAGTTGGCGAATATTTGGGCATACCCATAAAAGTGAACAACAATACAACAATGTCTCATCGCAGCGAGGCTACAACAATAGTGATACGGAAACTCTAGAACGAATAGGGATTAAGCAATACTCTCCCTATTCATTTAGAAAATTAGAAAAATTGGATGATCAACATAGCATTATTGCTTCGAATAGTTTTGAGCCCATTTCAAAATTTCACTCTCCTATCGTTGTGTCGGATGCCAAAAATGAATTGGTATTAGTCTCAGCCATAAAACGAAATGGGTATAAGCGGTGCTCTGCAAATAAGTATAATTTTTCAGTTCTCGCTAATACACCAGAAGTTTATCTTGAGACAGTAAAAGAGATAACTAATGGGTATTTAAGAGATACATATATCGGATATACTTTATCGGGACGTCTATCTGGACAAGTATTGAAAGCTATTTATCATTCAATTGCAATAATTGAAAGCGGAGATTTTTCAGACATAAGGGCTTTTATGACCGCTGTTGTAATAACAGGATATGTTTTTAACAGAATGCCCCTCTCTATTGAAGGAATGCGTCCATTGGATGATTATGATGTAGTGAGGTTTTGGTTAATGCTCCTAACGATGAAGCAATATGGAATTGATATAGGAGTGATCAATACTGTGAGGAGTGACAAGAAAAAGCATATCACATTTTGTAATGTTGATTTGTATCTGCCAGCTGTAAATGATTTGTCGCTCAATGTTGAAGAGGTGAAAATGTTGATGCAGAAAACGCCTTTATTGCCTCGACCAGTAGCATTATCAGAAAATCAAAGTTCCTAGATATGTTGTTTGAAGCATATGAACCAGATGAACCAGATGAAATATTAATTAATCTTCCTCAGACCTAAATCTATACATAGAGGTGCCATATCTGTGCAAAACGTTATCACAGCAATGAGTCACAAAAATGATTATTATCCCGAATTCATAACAGGAGTAATGAAATGAACCAACATCAAGTAGGAGTGGCGGCTGAAGCACTTGCGGCATCATTATTTGCATGGTGTGATTTTGATGTGTCGGTACAATACGGTGCAAACCAGCCAGAATATGACTTGGTAGTCGTACAGGGAGACAGAATGCTTAAAGTGTCGGTCAAAGGTAGCCAAGATGGGGCCTGGGGATTAACTCAAAGTTATAAGAAAGATAGAACATACCATGAAGCGGCTAATTTATGGTTAGCGAAACATAAAGAGATGACAGTACTTTGTCTGGTGCAGTTTAAAGGTGTAGATTTGATAAAGGGGGAGCTTCCCCGTAGTTACCTGGCTACTCCAACTGAGGTAGTCCAACGTTTGAAAAATAGTAGAAATGGATTGGGAGAGACTATTTTAAAAGAAAATCACATATGGAAGTCTGGGCTTGCAGTGGGAGCTCATGATAAAATACCAGATGAGTGGAAGTTTAGTCGAGCTAGAGTAGAGGAACTGCTGAACCGAGTGAACAAATAAGAATCATGTATTAATTTTCACATGTTGGGGGTTTCTTAAGCAAGAAACGATTAAATATATATGTGGAGTTTGCTTTTAAGTCTTAGGGCCTTCTCTTTAACAGAGAAAGCCCCTTCCGCCATGTTATCAGTAGAAGGGGCTACGCTTAAAAAATGCTTTTCGGTCTCCGAATTGAAGCTAAGTTCCACATCCTTGATCCTTCGCCTGTCGTCCAGGGTGATCTTCTTGACGATCAGGTGCAGGAGCGTCTTACGCTGCTCGAATGGAGACTTTCGGAGCAGATCATCGAACCGTTCCATCAGGGAACGCACAAGCTCGTAGGGTACAGGCTCAGCCTCGTCATCACGCAATTCTAGTTCCAGTCTGGACTTTCGCGTCAATTCATCGTCCAAATCGCCATTGATGCCATTCAGGCGCTCGGAGAATAGGTCACGGTCGATCTGGTCCATTTCATATAAGGAAAGGTATTTCCGCTTGTTCTCCTCCAGCTTGGCGATTCTAGCCTTTGAACTAGCCAGTTCCTCCTGAAGCGGCTTTATTCGGCCTACCTTCCTTTCATTGACGTTCTTAACGATAGCTTTCAGTAATTGTGGCTTGACCAGTACATTCTTAATTCTATCCATAACTGCTTGTTCAGCCTCCAGCTTGCGGATACTATTTGCGTGACATACAGAGCTACCCTTACTGCGAAAACTGCTGCAGGAGTAGTACATTCGAGTTACTTTGGTACCATCCTTCATCCGATTGACCGTTCGGCTTGCCGTCATGGCCGCTCCACACTCGGGGCAACGGATGATTCCGGTCAGCAAGTACTCTCCTTCGAAGCGCTTTTTGGGCATAGAGCTTTTTTTCTCCCGGAGCAGCCGAACCTTGTCCCAAAGGCTTTGGTCGATAATCGCCGGATGTAGTCCATCAACGAGAATAGGATTTGCACTTTTCCCTTTACGTCGTTTTTCACTCCAATTCTCGTACTGGTTGTAACGTATCTTACCTATGAACATCGGATTATCCAACAAGTCGCGGATGGAGCAAGTGGAGAAGGGGCCGTTCGCTTTGGTTGTGTATCCTTCCTTGTTAAGGGAATTAGCGATAGATTTGAGACCCTTGCCGGAAGCATACAGCTCGAATATCTTACGGACCAGCATAGCTTCTACTTCTACAATAACCACTTCTGTGTTTTTGCCACGACCTTCAGCAGATCCTTTCACCACACGATAGCCCAGCGGAACCTTACCATTGTGGCTTCCAGTTTTGGCTCGCTGCTTATGTCCCATCTTCACGTTGTCTACAATGGTGTTTCGCTCCAGTTCGCCAACGGCTCCCATCATTTGAAGTGCGAAGCGGCCCATAGGGGTTTCTGTCTCGAAATTTTCGGAGAAGGAGCGGAAAGCGATATTGTTTTTGTCTAGCAAATCTACGATTTGAAGCAGGTCGATATTTTTGCGTGCCATCCGATTGATCTTCCAGACGATGACTTCATCGAACAGTTCGCCCTCGGCATCTTTAAGTAGTTGTTGGAGTTCATATCTTCCCTTCATACTCTTTCCACTTACTCCACGATCTACATACTCGCCAATGATCTGCTTGTTATACAGCTTACAGTAGTTTCGCAGAGTGTCCAGTTGAGCATCAATAGAGTATCCATGCTCTGCTTGCTCATCCGTACTTACTCGCGCATAGATGGCCACTCGTATTATTTTTTGCATATTGGTATTCGCCCTTTCGAATTATTTTGTTGGAATTTGCAGATTGAGCAGGGCGATATTGCCGTAAATGACGGTCTTTTGTATGTCTCGGTCAGGTGAGATAGCAATGCTTCGGATCAGGCTGCGATATAGTGCCTTTTGCTGCTCTGGTTGAGCGGTATGCAGGATCGTCCGCATATCTCCAAGCGCCTGTTGGATACTTGTTTTAGGATAAGAGTGTTCTGGGGTTTGTGATATTAAGCGCTCCACAGTTACTCTTTCTTGTACAAGAAGGTCGGATTCCTTTTTGATCTCGCTCAGGCGTTCCTTCAGTGTGTCATTATTGATATGACCGTCTTCAAAAAGTTCAAAGCAACGAAGGTTACGATTCTTCAATGAAGTTAACTGTGCATCAATTTGCCGTATCTTTTTAAGATGGGGTTCCAGAGTGTTCTCCCGTCGTTGGTTGATTTCTGTGATGAGCTTTGCAGCAATAGATGGATTACTCAGAAAATGTATAATCTGTTCGTTGACCCAAGCCTCGACTTCCGGAGCTCTGACATGGTTTGATCGGCAGATGGATGATCCGTGATTGGAGGAGCGCCCACAGATGTAATACTGAGAACGGGATATAGCGCCATATTTGCGGAACCTTCGTACATGTCCAGGTATCATCCCTTGTCCACACTCCGGGCATTTGAGCAACCCGGATAGTGGAAAGAAACGTTGATTAGTTTTTGTTACAGAATGAGAGCGGTGGGATAACTGAAGCTGAACTTGCTTCCATAATTCTTCTGTTATGATCGCTTCATGGGTTCCGGTTACAAGCTGTTTTTGAGAGCTATTTGAAGTAAATTGAACCTTTCCGATATAGTTACAGTTGTTCAGGATTCCACGGATAGAAGTAGCGCTGAAAGGTTTCTTACGTTTGGTACAAACTCCTCTTTTGTTCAGTTGGTTAGCGATGGATTTATATCCTTGACCGCTAGCGTAGGAAGCGAAAATTTCCTGAACCAATACAGCCTCCTCAGGTACAATTTCCACGCGTGAAAGATTTGGGTCAACAGGATGCGGGAGCCATATATAGCCCAAGACCTGGTTTCCGCTGTTCCATTTGCCCTGTTTGCTACGCTCACGCATTCCGAGTTGTACGTTCTGAGAGATTTGTGCCCGTTCTAGCTGGGCTGTCGCACCCATCATTTGCAGAACGAACTTTCCCATCGTCGTATTGGTTTCCAAACGTTCCTTGAGACTGTAGAGCCCAACTTGATGTTTCTCCAGAAGTTCCACAACGGTGAGGAGGTCCTTCAGATTACGGGATAGCCGGTTGAGGCGCAGGCACATTACACGATTGAAGCAGCCTTTTTCGGCATCAGCAAGCAGCTCATGGAGAGCAGGTCTGCCTTCAATTGATTTACCTGAGCGCCCGGCGTCAATGTACACCTTGTGCACTTCTGCGCCAATCCTTTGGCAGTATTCAAGGAGTGCCTCACGCTGAGCGTCCAGACTGTATCCTTCTACCTGCATTTCGGTTGATACGCGGATATACAGCGCTGCTATAATTTTATATGCCATACGATCACCTAAGCTGCCTTCAATGTTTGGTCCGTAGAAATATCCTGGGCTGGTACAGCTAGAGAATCGGCAAGAACGAAAGAATGAGTATCAAGGTAATGGCAGATCATATCGGAAAGGATATCAATGAATAAGTTCATTTCGTTGGTTGCTGTCATGATTTCCACAGATGCTTCCCCCTTAAAGTAGGTATAAATGTTTGTGTTATAGAAGTAGAGATTACATTAATCCCCGTTCCTTCATGCTCACGAACTGTCCACTGCCGAGAACCAAATGGTCAATGAAATCTATGCCAAGCAGCGTACCGGAGTCACGAAGGCGTTCAGTAATTTCTATGTCTTCTCTACTTGGTAAAGGATCCCCACTAGGGTGATTATGAGCACACATAACAGAAGCGGCATTCGATAATATGCAAATTTTGTAGAACTCCCTAGGGTGAACAAGAGAGGCATTCAATGTTCCTACGGATACAATTTGCAAGGCGAGTGGCTCATTCTTAGTGTTTAGGGTCAGCAGACATAAGCATTCTCTATCGCAATCACCAATGAACTGCCTGAAAAGCTGAGCAGCATCTTCTGGTTTTCTGATCCTGCGCTCGGGGTAAAGGATAGATGATTGCTCCCGAACCATACGGAGACTTAGTACCTGAATGCGTTTTGCGGGTGGCTCCTTGTCTTTGCTTTTCATTGGTTTTCAGCCTCCCCATGAATTGCTTGATTCGCAAGCCATTCCTCCAGTTGAGTGTTCTGAGTTCCCTTTAGAGAAAAGACAGTCTTGAAACTTTCATTATCATATAGAAGCAGAACTCGATAATACTGCACTTCTGGATGTACATAAATTTCTACATAATCAATATGGACAAAAGGGTATGCGAGTCCTAAGGTTTTTAGGCTGGTTAGAGGTTCAAGTTGTTCCATACAGTCAATGGTATGCTTTGAGGTATCAAGCCAAAAGTCAAGGTCATCTTCGTGGGAAGTCAGCAACTCGCATAGCTGGTAAAGCTCTTGTGATACAGACTCCAGCAGACAGGGGGATAGGGTTTGACGGTATTTTGCAAAATCGGATGTACATTGGATAGTGAGCAATATATTCGCCTCCTTACGGATATAGGCCCCCTGTTACTCCAGGGGTACCCATATATAATATATATTTCAAAATATTTACATATCATTAGAGAGACGTTCCCCATTACCCCTAATCTACTTCCGAATACTGCCCTTAGTGACCTTACCGTCTATGCTCAAGACGTAAAGGACGCTATGGACGATAAATTCTACTATTCAGGTATTGAGTCCGATTAGATATAGGTACGGTTACTGCTCTGCTATTTGCGGGGCTTTTTGCTTTGCTTGGCATTTACATTCTTAATGGTTATCGTTCTTACCCCATTCTTTCGGCTTTCGAAGAATATACCAGATTGCTCCAGGTTTGAACGTAGATTGTTCATGCGCCGTGTTAGAGAGTTGGGACTATCAGGCCAGTGCTTTCCGAACCTTCGAATCCCCATATTCATACATATATGGTCTAGGGTGAAGAGTAGACTGGTCGCACTTCCCTTCCACTGTTCTTGCTTCTCCATGAGTTTTAAGATGGATGCAGCTACAGGATTGTTTGACAATATCTCCGCACTGGCACGCTTTTGATTAAGCTCGTAATACTTTATGAAATTGTCACCGTGATCACCTAGAGCTTCACCAATGGCATATCCCCATTTCGCAAAGTCAGCCATACGGGGTAACTTGGAGAGTTGGACTGTAGGATGGATGCTCATAGCCTTGGAAAGAGTGATGAAGCAAGCTCCAAGAATATCCGGTAGATCAGCATAGAATGAATTCCATATTGTGCTTTCATCCTTGCGATCCTCAGCAGGGATACGCTTCATGTCAATAACAATAGAACGGTCCAAAAGGTCCGACCTAGTAACGACAGAATTGATACCATTAAGCATGACGCACCGCTTAAGATTGAGGATAATCTCGTCATCATCGGTATATAGTTTACGCTTGCTGATACTCCCACCCGTAGCAGCCATACAGAGCAGGTCTGAACGCTCAGATGAAAGGTAGTCTAGATTATCGAATGCAAGGGTGTGGTTATTGTTAAGCTGTATGGCTAGATTATCATTGCTGTTAGGCATGGAGAGCAGATCGATCTTGGAGGGGTCGACTACAGCTTTTACCATACGCATTGTGGTTGATTTTGCTGCCCCCTTTTCTCCGGTAAAGACAAGGAGTGGATGCGGGATTTCAGGTACAAGACAAGATATGATATAGATAGCCAATAGGAGCAGGTCTGAACTGCGCTGTGTCCGAAAATGCTTGGACAAAAGCTTGAGTAAACTTTTTGTACAAGAGAAATTAGGTTCAAACTGTGGAGACATATTTTTGGTTCTATAAAAGATGCATGGATCTTTGGTGATGATTTGGTATTTCGTTGCTGATATCATAACGGTACCAATTTTCGAATCACATAAATCATAGAAATAGAATCCTTGTTTTTGGGCTACCCTCCGTTCAAGCCTCTTGACCTTACCATCAAACATAGCCATTGCCTCGAAGTGATGAACGGCTTGCTTGAGTGTATCAGGACTGGGCGGTTTACCCTCGGAGAGGTAGAACATACGACTAAGGTTCAATTTGAAATCCTTGCTGTTCACCTTAAATATTTTCGAATCCCCATTCTCAACCAATTTACAGTAGGGTTCGTCATGCTGGTCGCGAAAAAAGTGATTTTTTGAGTAGAGAGAAATTAGCTTTTGGGCTTCGTTCTGTTTCTGGCTTTCCTCACTCTGCATTTTAGAAGAAGATTTTTGTGAGAAGCCCTTTCTGGGTCTGGGTTTTTTATTATCATCCATATGGAAACCTCAATTCTGTATAGTAGGCTTTAGCAGTCTAAACCGATTAATCTTCCCAGATGAAGTCATCTTCAAGAGCCAGATCGTCTTCGTCACTGTCTAACTCGTTCTCATCCTCGAACTCATCATTATGAGCATAAGGGCTGAAAACGTCATCGAAATCAGATGAATCTTCTTCATCGAAATCTGTTCGGGTGGCCTCCCGCTCAGTGGCGAGTCGAATATGTTTTACCTTATATAAGGGCTGCCCATCTTCGTCCTCAATAGCATCAATGTTCACGATTAATGGTAATCCTTCGAGACTGGATGGATCAAAATAAGACCCTTGACGCAGTAGTGCTCCTAAATCTGTCAAAGTGCTTACAAACTCTCCTCCCCATCTCCAATCTTCAATGATGGAGTAGGCTAGACGATGTATAGTATCATGTCCATCAGGATGAACATCGACTTCCAGAAGGAGATGATGCTGTTTTTTCCTGGCATTTGTGATAATAGCTAGATGTTCGCCGCTATCGACAGGTTGCTGTTTTAGGCATTGGGAGGGGGGAGAAGGATAGTGATAGAGTTTTTTGATTTTCATATTAAGTACTTCCTCTCGGATATGTTAATTTGAATAATTAGTCGTCAAAAGACAATATTTTCTTAGTTGTTTTAGGCTACAAGGTATGATACATCGGTGATTAAGGATGACTGTAAGGGATTATGTCTCCAGATCGCCATGATCGGCACTCTAAAATCAGCGAGTAACTGACCTTGGTACCAAAAAGATTCCGTGACACCGCTGTGAACAATTGGCACTGATGTGTTCCAGATCACTTTGGCGAAGGCTGCGTTGATTTCTTTGGCTAAAATCATACGTACCGTATCAATAAGGTTATAATCGCCTTCAGCGTATGCATTCTGTGATATAGTATCGACTGCTTGCTCAATGGCAGCGAAGACTTTTAGCGCCATAGATTCAATGTTCAACACAAGAAACGGAATTTTGACCGTTATGCTATGGTCAACACTGGACTGTTCGCTGCGCGAGGATGGTTCAGCTTGAATAATTGATTGACTCATACTGCGGAGGTTAGTTGGAGCAGTACTCTTCGTAGTGGCAAAGACAATCTCATGTTCTACATAATGGAGTAGTGGATAAGACTGAGAAGACCAGTCTCCACTCAGTGAATCTTCATCTATGCATTTATAAGAACAGGCTAACTCCTTGAAAGATATACGCAGACTAATGTTTGATTCTGTAGACATAGAATTTCCTCCTCGAATATGTGTTTATTTTTTGGCTGAACATCAACTTGTGGCTTACATAGTTTCAACAGCTGCCTCTGTTCATTATTGACTTGTGCGATAGAGTGGTGGTCGTTGCTTATAAATCCATGTCTAACTTAGAAGTATAAGCTTGCTTGAGACCAATCAAGTCCAGAAGGAAATTGGTGCGGAATATATTATTGAAAAACGTCTCCTCCATGTCAGCGGGGGCGGTTGTAATATTTAGGTCGAAATTGCAAATATCTAGCCCAGTATCTTTTTTTATTTTTTTGACGGCGTGTTCATCATGGATACCACTAACGTTTATAGCCCCCATTCCAAGAGGGAGAGGAAAAGGAAAGCTCAACGTGACATAGAGAGAGTCTTGATCGGTATGAATTTGATCTATACCATTAATTCCATCCATGTATATTTGTAGCCTGAGTTTTGCCTCAGCCATCGACTCGACTCGCAGGATGTCATTACGGACGGTACTAAAGTCCACTCCATCCATCCCCGTAACACTAAAACAAATGTACTCGAAAGAATCAAAAGAAAAATCTTCGTATTGCACTAGCAGGGCTAATTCATACTGACTTGCGATATCCTGTCGTTTACTTTTACATCTTGCCTTGTTGATTTCATTCGATACTTCGTTGATCTTTAAAGCTTTTAGAACTTCGATTGGGTGTTTACTCATAAGATATAACCTCCTGTTTTGTTATTAGTTGGGGTCAACGTGAGGTCCAACTGACAACTTTATAGTATAATTTTTAAAGCTTGAAATAATGAACCTTATTTAGTGTTAGAAAAAAAGTTCTTGACTTTTTTTGAAGACAAAAAAGAGGCCGAAGCCTCCTTACGTAAAATGAAACTATTCTCCTTTATAAATACTTATGGCCTTTTCTATAGCTGAATTGAAATGATCTAACTTAAACCACAGGTCAGAGGGGGGCTCTATACCGGAGTCGATTTGTTCGGAGCTAATATCGGCAAGTTGTTCTGAACGAAGGTCTGCGAAAATTTCAGTAATCCTACTAAATCTTTTCCTTGTTTGTTGCATTTCACTCATATAGTATCTCAAGAGAGCTAAGCGATCTATATCGTTGAGGAGAGCATCATTACTTGTAATAAAGGTGGTGTTTTTTAATTCCTCGATTATAAGTGGTAGAGTGTTGTTATAAAACTCATTAAGCGCTTTCCTGATCATGACTCCGGCACGTTGCTCAATTTTATTAATTTCTTTTGTTAAAATTTCACCTTCTAGTTGGTCAGTTAATATCGCGCTAATTCGTTTAACCACGTCTGAAATCTCTTCAGGATCGAGCTTTTCCAGAGAAGCTTCGATCTCCTTTCTATTAGGGTGTACTTCATGTGGTTGCTTTAATGAAGAAACCATATCACTGATAGTTACAGTCCTATGACTCTCCCCCAGGTTTGGACTTTTTTTTGGTGCTTTGGCGCTAATTTTGCGAAAGGATTTCATTACGGGGTTTAAGTATTCATTTATGATCCAAATCACGTTTTCCTTTTGACTCACAGGAATAAAGACTTCTTTATTAATCTTTAGTAACTCAAAATTTACAGCAAATGCTTCGAGAATTTCTCGGTATTTTTCAAGTTGCTTGTTACTGTAGGTAGTTTTAATTTGCTCTTTAGTCATAAGATGCGAGAGGGCATTCTTATCCGGGGCATCCATATAAACAGGATCATTATTTTTCCCCTCGATAATAAAACACTCTTCTGAAAATGTAGAGAAAGAGATAAGCTCTTTTGACATATTTTATGTACCTCCAGTTTTTGTAATAGAATTTTGCTCTCCTAGAATATCATATTAGAGCTAACGGTGAAGGTAACAGCAAAAAAAAGAAGGTGCTTTTTAGCACCTTCGCAATTGTTCTTATTTAATGAATCCGAGTATCAATTATAATAGCAGCTAGAATTATTCCAGTGGCAGCATGTAGAATGTCCCGTAGGTAAAGGTGTATGCAGTCCGCTTTGGTGCATTCCTTTAATTCTCTATTGTTGTATAATTGGCCGGGGTAACAAACGCTTTATCTACATACTTATACACCTCAAATAAGCCTTGTGATCCATAAGGGGCGTACAGGTCATGACCATCAAGTGTGAAATAAGTCTGACCAGTTATGTCCAGTTCTTGTTTAAGTGGATTGATTTTTGTAATATCATCTACTTTTGTAAATGAGAAAACCCATACCTCAGCGTCAATTAATAAGTCGCCGGCAGCAACGACAAGCTCATTAGTTCCATCATTGTCAAAGTCATAGACGCTTGCTTGCAGCCTGTAACCTTCTTGCAGTTCTCCGAAGTCATCAAAAGCGTCAGATTGATTCATCGAAGACAAATCGAGTGGCCAGCCAAAAGAATCGGCAGTGAAAACAACCAATGCCTTGACACCGTTAGGATGATCTTGCCCCAAGATCAATTCAGCATCAGTAGTTCCAAACCTGATTGGTATGGTTACATCAGGATTTCCCGGAAGCCACTCTATGTCAACGAGGGAAATTCCTGTTGCTGTGCGTATGAGGGATTCCGTCTCCGGCGCATCCCCTTCTACAGGCTCGTCGAAATCAGCAGGGTTTTCATTTTCATTCAGCATTTCGTTTTGCGGCGGTACGGTAGGAATGATCTCAGATACAGGTGAAGGACTTGGTGTGATAGCCAGTTCATCGGAACTGGAAGAAGGGATTACGCCAGCAAGCTCTTTAAGCTCCTGTAGAGCATCTTTCGTGTACCATTCATATCTATTGATGACGGCTTTGGGCTGAACGCAAGCCATTGAGATAATTTTAATGCCGTCTTCCTTGACCTTATCTACATAGAAGGTGAAAAAGAGCGGAGTTTTCGGATCGTCGAGAAAATAGATACCTTTCTCGACGCGATCCGGCTTAATGGAGACGGTGATCACTTCCAGTTCCTCATTGTAGGCAATCACGAGGTCATCCATGGTGTATCCTTCCAGGTAGTTAATCATCGGCCGGAAATAGTCCAGAAGGTTCTCCTCAACCTTAGAACCTTCAGTGTATTCCTTGTTAAAGTTGTTGGGATTGAGGTAGCTGGAAGAAAGCTGCTTCGTAAGTCCGGCTTGCTCAGCGTAATACCAGAACTGATCTGAATCGACAGCTCGCTGGCTCAAGTCTATGTCGTGATCCTGATTATACGTCATGATATCAGTAATGAAATTTTGGACAACCTTCACCTGCTTGCTGTCGCTGGGAGACTTGTCCGAGCAGGCAGTCAACAGAAGAGCTGTCGTCAGCAGGATAAGGCTAAGCAGGCTGTACTTTGAATAGTAAGTTCGTAGTTTATCTAATTTTGTATTGGTCAATATAATCTACTCCTTGCATATAAAGGTGTGATGGCGAGAGATGAAACTAAAGTTAGGTAGGCTATGTTCATTGCCTCCGGTCTACTAGACCTCGTCCATCTCAAGCCCGAGAAAGCGAAGTCCCACGGCAAGTGCTGCATCGGGCTCAAGTATACGAAGCTGATAATTGAACTCCATCTCTAGCGGCGTAAGCTGGTTTTTCAAGAAATGAAGATCAGTCGCGGCGATACTTATGTATCCAAAGGCTTGGATCTCAGTAACAGTTAAGTCATCGAGGTCAGTATCATCGGCGATCTTTTCTAGAATTTTTTCGGAAATAGGTCCTTTCATGTTGCTCTTAGCCTTGCCCCATCTCAGTAATTCTCCGACGCTGGGTGCTTTCTTACTAATCCATTCTGCATGGTTGTAAGCTTCCTCGGCTTGCTCAGGGTTAGTGTCAGCGATTCGAAGGGCGGTGTGTGCCGCGAGATGCTCTCCGTGGTAGTTCTCCATTCTTAGTTCTTTGCAGACAACTAGGATATAGCCAACGATTTCATGTACGGACAGCCGACTATCTGTCAACGGGTATTGCTGAATAAGTTTTAAACGTGACATGTTCACTTTCCTTTCCGGACTTCATGATTAATAGACTCACTAAAAGTGGAATTCAATTACATATAGATGAGACAATTCAATTATACAAACTTATAAGTCAGTTTTATAGTGAATTATTTAGTTTTGTGCTCTGTTTGACTCTGGGTCTATTCCTTACGCTGTATGTAGAGGTGGTAGGGTATGACGGATTTTTTGACGCTTGTAGGAGCGCGGATTAGGCAAATACGCTCGGAAAAGGGACTGTCACAGGCCCGGCTCGCGGAGCTTTCGGAGCTGCATGATACATACATTGGTAGTGTAGAACGGGGGAAGCGGAATATATCGCTAAAATCCCTGGAGAGGATCATGTCAGCCCTGGAGGCCGACCCCTCGGAAGCGCTGAAATTTGGTCAATTAGAGGATTTGGATGGTGTTTTGGACAAGGAGCTCGCCTTGGATATTCATCTTTCCCTGCTAAGGGAGCGTAGTCCAGAGGAAGTAAAGCTGGTCCAGCGGATGGTGCGTGATATGTTCCATACCCTGGATCAGGAGAGCAAGAAGAAATAACAGATCACAGGAGGGCGAATGGATGCTGAAAAGCTCCGATTCGCCCCTTTGTTTGGTCGTAGGAGCGCTTTCTCGGGAGCGGAACGGAAAATATTCTCCAATCGGAATTTCAGTAATTTTCGGTCGATTTGAGCAAACTGTCGGTGAGCCTCCAGCGCTACGGAGAGTGCGGTAACTTTTCTAACCTGACCAGCCTCTGCTTCAATAAAACTGATGATGCTCGTCAAGAGATGCTGGGCTGACTCTACCTGTTGAAGCAGGGTATCTTCCTTTTCGAATAGCTTACCCTTGCGGTTGTTATTCACACTCATTAACTTCTCTCCTCGTATAGTTTAGTATCAGCGCTAACCTCCATGGATTCCCCGAAAAATATCGCCCATATCGTCCTTTCTGTCTATGGCGGAAAGGACGAGCTACTTTTATAACCTTAGCCTTTTACATAATTAGAATGGATAGTGATTTTGGCGTTTCCATGTTTTTTGTAAAAGCGCATGTCACGCGTAGAATTATTGGCCTGCTCGGTAAAACTCTTCGAGAGAGCCTCATCTTCAAATACGAAGAAGTCTCGTCCTTTTTGTCCCCCAAACATGGCGATCATGGCGTAATGATAGCTTGCAGGGTTGCAAACTCCACCGCTACCTAACGGGAGAAGTTCGACAACACTTTCAACTGTTAGTTCGGTTGCCTTGTCAGGATAAAGCTCTAAAGCAAGTAGAAGACAGGCGAAGAGGATGTCAGCATTGGAGCGACCGAGTATTGCACTCGGCAGGAAACGCTCGCTGCTCAGATCATTCCAGTCCACAAAGGAAACGATTGGTTCGACGCTGGGACCGAACTTCTCAGAAAGCTTGGTCAGCGCTTCCCGATTACCATAGGCCATGAGGAATTGGTCGAGCTTGACAGCGGATTGTTCGCCGTGCTGCGCCTGCATTTTGGACAAGAGGCTACGAAAAAACTCGGTGTAAATCGTCAAGGAAGTGAGGTCGGAAGCAGAAGCTTCGGGTGGCACTTCGTGTCCGACTTCGGCAAGAAGATCACGCATAGCCGACAATCGGTGCCTATCTGCCATTTCCAGGTCAGTTGGATATAAAAGGTGCAATAGGAAGGCTGCAGCGTCAAAGCCGAGCGTGTCATTACTGAACTTGTCCGTCCAGAAGGCTAAAATTTCGGCGTGATCATTTATTGCTTGTCCATTAAACTCCGGCCATGACTTAATGGCGGTAATGGCGATTTTCTTTTGTGGAAAAGGAGCGCTGCTACGCTGCCAGAAGCCACACCGCCAGTTCAGGGCAGAACGGATCATGTCGGAGCGGACATGCTGAGGTTCAGCAAACTGCTTCCGCCATTCGTTAAGCGGTTCGGAGGGATATTTGGCGTAAGGGAAGCGGGACATATGCACATCATAGCGCTGGGTGATGAGACCATAGAGCGCTTTTTTCTTGCTTTCACTGAGGGAAAGATTCATGGGCTAGAACTCCTATTCATTTAGTATTCGGAAATGTCGGATATGGCGGTATTTTGAAGAGTTAGAAGAGACCTTCGAAATCTTCAGGAAAGAGTTCGATCGTATCAGAAGATGGAGGAGTGGCTGGCGTTACTGTGAGATCAGGGAGCGGCTCGTCTTGATCGTGCCCATTAAGGAGAGTGCGCTGCGCAGGAGTGAGGAAGGGATCTTTCAGATGTATATAGAAGGGCTTGGCCAACTTGCATACCCAGCGATAGGCATCAGGGACATTGCCACCTTGGAAATCCGGGGTGTCACCGAAAGCTTCGTCTTCATACATAAGCTCTGCTTGGTCTGTTGCCTCGTTGACCCGAAATAGAAAGGCGTTCCCATCCACATATTCGTTGGTTCCGGTATCCGGGTCTGTGGTACGTAGAACGGCGCGGACAATATGCGTAGGCTGATTACTTAAGGAAAAGGGATCACCATCAAATGTGAATGGTTGGGCGTATTCGGGGATAAAAACGGAGGGGGTATTTTCGGTAATTGATAGTGTTGACGCGAGGGAAACCCAGACGTTGCTTCCTGATTGGCTTTCAGGATTGAGATCATTTCGTTCAAACAAATTCCTGAGCTTGTCCGCTATGAGCTCGTCTGCCCACCATCCTATTCCAGCTTCTTGCCGTAGCCACCTTTCGATTACGTCATCGTGCCAACCGGCTAGCGTGAAGAAGGTCATGAGGTAATCATCCGTGTACATGACCACAATCTTGTACAACGTGAGGCCATTGAGATCAATGGCTTCTACATACTCTGGCCTGCTACCGAGCAGTCCAGCATCCTCCGGGCTTAGTCCGACAATGCTCAGATCGTATAGATTGTCACCTGGCTCAAGGATAACAATGTAGCCGTGCCTTTGAAGGGAGAAGAGGGTGTCTTCTGTGTCGCCGTGTATTTCCTTCAGTTGGCTAAAGTAGCGTTTGATGTGGGATAGAAGAGGTGGGGAAAGGTTAGCGGAACGCAGAGAGTTGAGGTCTTGCTGGGTTTGAATTGTGCGCATAGATAAGCCTCCAGAAAAGAGAATTAGTACTTCTTATTAGAAGTACCTTCATTGTTATAATATATGGTCTATCTTTTCTACGTTACATTTTATATAATGGTGATACTTGGAATTGACTGGAGTTTCTGTAGATGTAGAATTTGTCTGGAGAAAAAATTAATACATTGCAGACGATGGTTATTTCTGTTAAGCTGTAAGTGACAAACAAGGAGGGATATTATGACAACTTGGTACGAGAGTGCATTACCGAATGTTGAATTCATTAAAGACAGATTGCACACTATCGTTCCTGATAATGTTGAGAATGCAAATCACGCTAGAAACATTACCGCAGCCCGAACTGTCTTCGTAATGTTATATGCGTATGCAATCGAAGGTGAGGATGGGAGAGTACGTCCTTCAATGGTGACTATTATGACGGATAGACAATCATTGGAGCAGACAAGATCGGCAAGAGAGCGGTGGCGGGCGCTTGTACTTGGACCGAAAAAGCCCAATGATACGGAGAGATGGTATAGCGAAAATACGCGAGAGCCCATCAGAGACGATACCATTGCCTCCTTAAGAGAGATTGGAGCAATCGAAGAGGTAGCTGGTATTCCTACAACTTCATCGAAACCACGCTATTTTTTAGCCCGGGACTTCGTTAATTTACTAAACCCTTCTCTTGATGGTGAGGAATTAGATGAGTTAATCGCAATATGGAGGGTTGCTCATTTGGCCAAGGGGGCTCTTATTCTCCAGGGCTTAAGAGAACAAGAATTGCGGAGCGAAATTCTTGTGGAGTTTGGACACGTAAAACATCCAATGTCCCCAGGCAAGAGTTCGGTACTGACGAAGGCTGCTGTAGAGATTTTTGCACAAAACTTTATGGAGAAGCCGGAGGTCTTACTAATTAGCGAATCAGCTGAAAAAGTACACTGGCAGTTTGGAAAGCTTCTTGAGCGATTAAAACTTTCAATCAATCCTAAGAAAACTCTCCCCGACCTCATAATTGCAGAGACAGGTCCTTCGGGATTTCGACTTGTATTTATCGAAATTGTCCATTCAGATGGGCCAATATCAAATAGCAGAAAGAGGGACTTGCTTGAGTTGGCTGAAGGGAGTGGCTTATCAGAAAAAGAATGCACATTTGTTACTGTCTTTGCATCAAGATCTGACTCTGCTTATCGTAAGGTTCAGAGCAGTATTGCATGGGGCTCGTTTATTTGGTTTGCGGATGAACCCGAGAGAATTATTCACTTAATAGATACTGAATCAAAATTAACGGGAAAGAAGACACTTAACGACCTGCTAAGATAGCTAGAAAACTTAAAAGGCTGTCATATGGCAGCCTTTTAAGAAGTACCTATTCCAGTGAATCTGAGACAATATTATCGATCTCTTGTTGCTCGGGAAAACAATCACCAAATATGGACCCTAAATTAATAAGTACATCATAGGGAGGATAAGGCAAACTCTTTAGATCGCCAACATTCACTTGAGTGTGACCGTTGAACTGTCTAAAGAAACTGTCTACCAGACTAGAGCTTAAGTAAATAGCCAGACCCTTAGCTAGGTCTATTGGTATCCCTTGTCCATTCATATGAAAGTAATTTAAGTGATTTTCAAAACCTACATAATCTGAATCTATTTGCGTTTCATTATATATTGCTGTAACAATACGTCGTGTCTCCTCTTTCGGAGAAAATCTCTTCACCAGTACGTAATTCCCTCGCGGGACCAATTGTTTGACTGTTTCTTCATTTAATAACATCGCATTTGGTTTATCTTTTGGGATAATAGGCCATTGTAAAAAGCCGTTTTGGAAATGGATTGGATATATTAGAGGGACTGTGTTGTCATCAGGTACATCTCTAAGGTTTTCTATAGTTCTGAAATCAACCACTCTTCCAGTAGATACTTTTAAACCCAAGTCCGCAAGGGTCGTCGTAATTCCTTCCATTCGCAACTTGACTCTCAAGTCTGCTTCATCTCGTAATATCCGAATGAATTTATCTTCATCGTCTGGATGTATCAGTTCATTGTACTCGAGTTTATGTGTAGTAGGTTCTTCATTTATATTCTCTGAAGTTGAAATAATAACGTTTCTTGGCTCTAAGTTTTTCACTGCATGATATATAATGTTCTCCTGAAGGACATCATCATCTTTAAAGGAGTCAGTTCTTGAATTAAAGAGGTGTATTTTTCTGAATCTCATGTCGGTTAAGAAGTCTACTCTAAACGGCTTGAAATATGTTCCGTTACAAAAGCTACGGGGAGTAATTGCCACTAACTCACCATTAGGGAGTAGCAACTTCTTTGATATTGCAACAAAGGCACTATAAAAGTTAGTAGTCTCAATGCCTATTCTTCTTAAAGCAATTCTTGTTTCAGACTTACTGCTGATTTTTTTGTATGGAGGATTCAAGATCACCTTATTATACATGCCTCTGCTATTGGCACTAAGTAGTGTAGATCCGTAATTTATGAAGTCCTCATTAATTATAGAATATTCAAACATAATGTTGTTTTTGCGACAAAGCTCCTTACATAATTCTAATGAATTCTGTAAGTGTTCTAAAAGAGTTTCGTCGATTTCAACTGCTGTTACATGAATGCTCAACGGCTTTTTTTCATGTTTGCAAATTTGTGTAATGGTTGCGGTTGTAAGAATACCAATGCCAGCACCGGGGTCAAGTAATTTCAAGTGAGGCTCATATATGTCAAACATATTGCTCATAAAAAGGGCTATGCGTGGCTCGGTAAAGAACTGTCCGAGGTTCGATTTTGTTGCTTTCTCAGTAGCTTTACTCACTTGCTGTCGAGTAACGTTGACCTGAGTCAACAGAAGTTCTGAAAGTAATTCATTTTGTTTATCCATTGTTAGCATGATAAGCCTCCATTCTGACCGACATAAGATAGGTTCAATTATATCAAAGGGAACATACGTGCGATAGATGTCTTAATGATTATATTTTATAGTATGAGGTTTACGGAGTCCAACTATTCATCAGTTATTTATAACTCAATTAGGCAATTTGCAAGAAAAACCACCACCCCTTTTTCGTAAAATTTTGTAAAGACAGGAAGGTCGAAAAAGAAGTATGATATAGGTAAATAATCCTATTTTGACTGAGGTTATTGGACAAAGCTCTCCAAATACTTGTTTTCCGAGGGGAAGGACTCTAAGCAGGTAATACATTTTGCATTATAAGAATTATTTCTAAGAAAATGCAGCATATTATTAATGTAATAAACTTCATATTAGAGGAGTGTTAGAATGTCTTTACAAGAAGAGATAAACACAATGTCCCGAGTAATCATGACAGATAGTTATCCTATGTCTATAGGAGAGCTGACTAACATCTATAAAGAAGGCGACATGGATCTTCACCCTGAATTTCAGAGGATTTTTAGATGGGACATAAAACAAAAATCTAACCTAATCGAGTCAATATTACTGGGCATTCCCATACCTCCAATTTTTGTTTATCAAACAAAAGAAGGGGTCTGGGATGTTATCGATGGCCTTCAAAGACTCTCTACAATTTTTGAATTTATGGGTATTTTAAAGGATGATGGAGAAGATGGAGAAGTGGTTACTGTCCCAGCAAGTAAGTTAATTAAGACGAAGTTCCTTCCGTCATTAAATAACAAAATGTGGGAAAATGAAGATGTAGAATTAAGTCTAGATGAGGCACAGCGAAGATTTATAAAAAGAGCAAAGCTTGATATAAAAATAATTGAAAAATCGAGTGACTCGAATGCTAAATATGAATTGTTTCAACGGTTAAATACAGGAGGAACTCACCTCAGTCCTCAGGAGATAAGAAATTGCCTTCTTGTTATGATAAATAAGAATCTTTACAATATGATTAAAGAGTTAAGCGATTATAAAAGTTTTACAGATTGTTTACCATTGTCAGATAATAATATTGAACAGCAAAATGACATGGAATTGATAGTAAGATTTATTGTAGCTAGACATAGTGATTTAGAGGCTTTGAACAGGGATGACAACATTCATGAATATTTAACTGAAAGAATAACACAGATAGCTCAAGAAAATACAATTGATTTGGAACTAGAAAAAGCTGCGTTTATACAAACCTTTGACTATCTGAATGAATTATTGGGAGACGAAGTATTCAAGAAATACTATGAGAATAAAGGTAGATATGAGGGGGCTGTCCTCATAAGTTCATATGAGGCAATTGTCTTAGGCGTTAGTAAAAATTTGGAAGATTTAAAAGCTAAAAATAATGAAGAAGTCATAGATATGATCAAAGCTCTATACTCTAATTCTATTTATGTAGATAGTACAAAAAGGGGTGCGAGACCATTAGGTCGATTTAAGAATCTTTCGAAATTGAGTTTGGAGTATTTTAAGGTATGAAAATAAAAACTGTTGAAAAACTTGAGGATTTAATAGATAAAGATTTAGCTTGGAGAAAGAAAGAACTACTAGATATAAAGAGATTAATAAGTAGGAAAGGTTCCAATAAAAAGCTACATATCCGAGCTGGCTTTGCCCTACTATCTGCAAATTTTGAAGGTTTTATTAAATATGCTGCAAATATGTACATTGTTTTTGTCTCTTGTCAAAAAATCCCTTATTGTGATATTAAGAACTGCTTTCTTTCTATTAGATTCCAGGGGAAATTTGATCAATGTACTGAAACTGAGAGATTGAGTGTCTACACTTCCTTACTTGATAATGTTCAAAGTATTCAGACACAACACTTTAAAGTAAGTGATGAAAAGGTAATAAAAACTGAGTCTAATCCAAGTTCAAAAGTTCTGAAAGAGATATTAATAAGTATAGGGTTGGAACATGAACCATTTGAATCAAAAAATCATTTTATTGATTACAGCCTTTTGAGTAATCGACATAAAGTTGTGCATGGAGAAGTAACAAGCTTTGAGCCTGAAGATTTCTTTGAAACTTTACAAGAAATTCTTGAAACAATGAATCTGCTCAGAGAGAAAATATTTGAAGCAGCAGCCAACAAAAAGTATTTGAAAAGCCCTCAATTAAATCAAGTTGGATAAAAAATGAACCTAAAGGCATCCCAATTTTGGGGTGCCTTTAAATTTCGCCCTACAGATGATACGGTGAACCGTATCATAAGTGACGGCGAAAACTTGATTTCATTTAGAGTCTAAAATCCTGCATGAGTACTTAAAGAGAAGGCCTCTAATCGGGAAATAAGTCTTTGTTTCTAAGACCCTGTGGATTAGAAGGGTTATGATTCTCTTAGTCATAATTGTGTCCACCATTTCCCATTTTTGTGTTATGATAAGGATTGAGCTTATTTATTGAAGAAGTCAATTAATACGATGTTAGATGAAATCTCTGATAGCTGCTAAAGGAGAATTTATATGATTGAAGATAAAAATCCATTAGTGTTTATAAGCCATAATAAGGATGACAAAGAAATAGCTAGAGAAATAGGGCTATTTCTTGTTTCTGAAAGTATCGGTGTATGGTATGACGAATGGGTTATTTCTGCTGGCGATTCAATAACAGAGCAAATTAATGGTGGTCTGTCCGATTGTACACATTTCATTATTTTATGGTCTCACAATTCATCTAAATCTAATTGGGTAAGAAGAGAATTGAGTTCCACAATTAGTGCATCAATTTCAAGCAGCGGACGACCTAAGATTATTCCATTAGTGTTGGATCAAACACCGTTGCCGGCTTTGTTAAATGATATTTTTTACATTAGATATAACGGTGGTTCTGAAGAAGATAGATCTAAAATAATACGTGCTATTACAGGTCAATTTGCATCTCAATCGTATATAAGGGCAATTGTCAAGAAGTATAAAGAAGTTATTTATGATTATGAAGATAAAGATGATCCCCTACCTTTCAAAGCTTGTCCGGATTGTGGAGGCACAAAGTTTAAGAAGTATATGCATACTGATTATAGAAAAGATGATAATTATTATTTCATAGATTGCTTAGAGTGTGGGTGGAGTGAGTGGACTCAATGAAAGTCCGAAATTTTCGCTTAACTCCAAAGTTACATATAGGGCTGATTTGCTCTTGGTCGGCAGAAAATGAAATCAGCTGCTAACATCCGTAAGTCATGATTTCATCCTTCGGTCATAGGACCCATTCCACAGGCCCTACTGGAGCGGTTTTCGGTTTTTAGATGATTGTGGTAGATAGGCCGTAATTGACAACGAGAATTTTGCTATAATCGCAGCGGATTTTCTTCGATGTTGGCATAAAGGGGAAAACGCACCCCATCGATAATGGTAAAGCAGAAGATTAAGTTTAAGGTGGGGGGGGAGCAGCGATGCTGAATTTAATGATCGGTTGTTGCTATTAAGAATACAATGATTTGAACTCATGAAATACAATAAACTGTACAAAGGGCAGGTATAAAAACATGGCTATAAGAGGAAGAAATTTTGCATTGCGGAACAGTCAAGGATATTTCGAGTCTTTTTCCGCACAAAACTTTACTGGAAAAAATGTATGCATTTTTTTATCCCATATTAGTGTTGATAAAACTGCAGCAACCAAAATAGGAGACTACATACAGGATGCTGGCTTTAACATATACTTAGATATTAATGATGAAGACCTTCAAAGAGCAGTAGCTAATAATGATGCAGCTAGAGTAACGACTGCTATTGAGAAGGGTGTATCAAATTCTAGCCATATGATGTGCATTGTCAGCGAAGCCACTAAAAATTCATGGTGGGTACCATACGAAGTTGGTTATGGGAAAAAGAGCAACAAGGAACTGTCTACCCTTGCACTTCGTAATGTAACCAGTCTTCCAGATTATTTGAAGATAACATATAAAATCGAAGGTGTTATTGGATTAAATAAATACCTCAATTCAATTAGGAAAGGGTCTACTTCTTATGAGTTTCTCACTGAATCTGCAAACTATCATCACAGTTTAAACCCGTATTTAAAAACTGATAGGTAATGTCTACAACCTAAGATTGTTGTTGTTGATGTTTAGACTACTCCCTATTTTATCTATTGAAGTCATATGCATCACACCTCCAGATACGTTCCTTCATACTGAACCCAAAGAATAAATGCACATGGTTCAACCTCTCTTATTAGTGTTGGGAATACGCCTTACCGAATCCAATTTATTCATAATATTGCTGCCTCAGCATTTCCATTATTATAAGAGGCCTGAATATGATCGTTCAATTTTTGGGTCAAACTTGCTTGGCGGCTCATGATGCTCATCACGTGCTGTATAAATAAATTAATGAATGAGGAAGATACATGAAGAAGTTCCATCCACTATTTTGGGGAATTTTATTAATAATTATTGTATTGCTAATTACATGCTTCTTATATGATCTTAACTTTCTAAAATCTATGCGTTTTTTTCAGAACATAAAAATAGTCTCGACTTACTTTTTTGGCATACTGCCTTTGTTTATTTTAGTGGGATTATTTCTTTTGTTAATGACAAATAAATGGGCTTTTAAAATTGAAAAGCTTAGTCTAGGCGGCTTTAATCTTATGTTTGATAACCCTGCAAAGCTATATAAAAGGGCAGTTCGCTCTTTTCTCGACACAAAGCGGTCCTTATTCAAAATTGACTTGGAACGCGATAACTTTGATGAGACCCTGTCATCATATTATAAGACCTATGAATTCTTTAGAGAAGAGATGAAAATTCTTGATAATGAAAAGAAGCGTGGTAGATGGAGCAATAAGGGTGAGCAACAAGAACTTTATAAAGTGACAAATGAAATTGTGCAGGTACTTAATGAGTTCCTAACATCCCATCAGAATAATTACAGGCGCTGGTATAAGCGCGTTTCCGATACTGATAAAGTAACCACTATTGATGGGGATTCTGAACTCCGCTTTCATATGACGCCGATCTCTGAGGTGCAGAAACAATACTACAGGTATTCGGAAATATGTGAAGGATATACTAGAGTGAATCTGTTTTTTAAATCGACTGTCAAAGACATCTTTGAAGTAAACACCGATAAATGGGGCGAAATATAATTCGTAAGACGTTTGTTAGCCATTATCATACTAACAAGCAGGGCATAAAGAACGTTATACTGCCTTTTAGTCATAGTAGAATATGAGTGTACGTACTTCTTTACTCTGTAATCGTGGAATCATACTCCGTGCACAAACGAATCAGTATAAACATTACCTACCTGAATTTGTCCATAAAAATCATGAATATGAAAAGTATATTGTAGCAGAGAGAGAATTAGAAGGATTTCGCTCTTGTTTCAAAATGTACAAGGAATATATTTTTGGTTAAAGGAGTGATATATAGATGAAGGCGTTCTTATCTCATTCATCAAGTGACAAAGAACTTGTACGTGCTATCGCAAATGAACTAGGTAGACAGTTTTGCATTTTTGATGAACAAGCCTTTTCTACAGGAGTAGATTTTATTACCTCAATTGAAGAAGGTCTTTCTGACTCATCGGTATTTGTATTACTCGCCAGCCAAAAGGCTTTAGAATCAGTTTGGGTTGAGCTTGAACTACATGAAGTTGCCTATAGGAAAATCCAACGGCAAATCGAAAAAACCTTAGTATTTATAATTGACTCTACGGTAGATATTTCGGCTATGCCTGCTTGGCTGTTGCGTGGAAAAATTGAAAGACAAATAACTCCCAAGTTGATTTCTAGAAAAATAAGACAGCACCTAGATAATCTGATGAGAGATCAACAATTCCCCTATTATGTTGGTAGATTGAGCAGTATACAGGAAGCGGAGAATAAAATGATGCCGATTGATGGCTCATCCCCTCCCAAAATTGTAAGTATATTTGGCTTAAGAGGGATCGGAAGAAGAACCTTTGCTCTGAGGCTATCTAATGATTTACTCAATTTAGAGCGAATTCAACAAGTGAGAATTGAAAGTGGTGATTTACTTAAGGATTTAGCGATCAAGCTTGCTGATATAGTTGAGCCCTATACGACAAAAGAAGGTTTGTCATTTATGATTCAGAAAATAAGAAATGAAACTAATGATGAAACTATCAAACGAACAATAAGTTACTTGGCGACGTTAGTTCGCAACTCAGCTATGCCTGTTATGGTAGATGAAGGTGGTTTATTGGACGAGAGCGCTTATTTAACTCCTTTTCTTGAAGAACTCATAAGAAATATTCCGAAGGATGAAGATATATATTTAACTTTGGTCAGCTCTCGCAAGCCTATTATTGAGACAGAGTATGGTAATACTGCAATTCCGATACTTCGGCTAGATCCCCTGAAAAGCGAAGAGATGAAAAGGTTAATAACCATATTGTCCAATAAAGAAAAATTAAAGTTGAATTCAAATCAAATAACTGAGCTTTCAGAATACGTTGCTGGATTTCCACCTTCTGCTTACCATTCTATAGCGTTAAGCAAAGAATATGGTGTGGATATAGTCTTGTCTGATAAAAGTAAACTTGTCGAATTTAGATCTACTTCTTTTATTAGATTCTTAAAAAACGATGTAAGATTTAATGATACAGAGAGAAGGATATTAAGAATTCTTGTTGTCCATTCTCCCTTGCCGATTTCGGTTCTAGGTTTAACCATTGAAGTGACATCCCCAAATCCTTTTTCGGATGCAATTATAAACCTAATTAACTTAGCGTTAGTTGTTCCAGATGAACATGGGAACTACAGTATATCTGAACCTGTCCGTGAAGCGATATATGGGGAGATTGGAAGGCCAACAACTGAGGACAGTAAACTCGTATTTAAAAAACTAAATGATTACCTTATAGAAAATACAGATTCTCATCTCGATCTCTTTAGAGTTCTATTTAGAGCTCAAGGGATGTACAAGTTTGATCGTTCAGATGACAATGCAATTAATTTAGCAAGTGATATCATACGATTGACAGAGGAGCTTTATCATTCACAAGATTATGTACACTGCATATCTTTTGCTAAAGAGGCATTACGGGATAGGCCGGATAATGTAAAAGCAAGGAGTTTTTTAATCCGAGCTTTAATTCAAGAAGAACAATGGAAAGAGGCTCAGAATGAGATTGAAGTATTAAAACGAGACAGAAAATTTAGAGATGCATATTACTTAGAAGGTTTTTTAGAAAGGAAAAGGGAAAGGATTTCTGAAGCTATTTCTGCTTATACACGTTCTATTGATTATGGTCGGACTGATACCCCTGTTTATCGTGATCTTGCTCAATGTTACTTTTTATTAAATGACTATGTTAATGCACGAAAATTCATTGAAATGACAGGCAAGGAAACAGATAATCGTTTCATTGTGGATCTACAGATCCAAATATATTTAAAAGAGAAGGATGAGGAAAGAGCTAGAGAAAAATTATCAATTTTAAAGGATCTCGATTCTAAATCCTACTATTTACATAGATGCTCTACTGTTGAATATCAATTTGACCATCTTAATGAGGCATACAAGGCCTCAATTGCAGCAGTTGATGCTGACAGACGCCCTTCTTTTGAGATGCTTGCACAGTTAATCAACTGTGCAATTGAAATAGGTGAGAATACTGTAGCCATTGATAACTTAAAGATTTTGAATGAAAGATATAAGAGAGTAAAAAGAGATTTAAGGGACGGACTTAGAAGCAAGTATGAAATATCAGTTAGAAATTATTCAGATGCCTTAAGCATTCTTAATAATCTAAAAGATAAAGAAAAGCCTGTTATATTAGCGTTGCGTTGTGAAGCGATTGAAGGATTATTAAGGGAAACCTTTGTATCTGACAATGTTAGAGTCGGGCTTCAATCAGAATTAGAACATTTAAAACAAACATTGAATCATGCTCCCCCTGCTGAGTTGCGTTTTTATATTGATGAAGACTAATTATACTAATGTTATAAATATTTATATATTTTTATTGGTTTTTAATATATTAAATCACCATTTTAATAAATTATAAGAAAAAATATGGCTAATATTCACTTCGCAGTTCAAGGAGTTTCGTCTTTAATATGTTACGATGAACCATATTATAAGTAGTGGTAAAACTGAATGTTAGAGTCAGACCTGTAACGGCTCTGGCTCTTCTTGTTTTAGGGAAGATAAACTCAGAGTAGTACCAAAAGTAATTCCACACAATCCAGGCACAAGGATTAATGGCCTCTCTCTACATCCCCATCCTCCAACACAACTCATCCAAAACCTCACCCGCCCTTCTCATCACTCTCTTCATATCCTCGTCCGTTATCATCTCTAACTCCTTCCCCTCCCCATTAACGAGATAATTCAGTTCACCCACAAACACCACAATCTCAAGCCCAGGATGATAGTCGGTATGTATCAGGAGTAACAGATCATTTAATGATATCTCTGAGCCGAAATCTGTCTTATGTTCAAAAATGTATAACGCACGAATCATGGAGATGAGGGCTGAATGACAAAGAAAGAACGCAGTCTTGTATTGCTTGTGATTTCTCATAATATGAGCTAATCTCATGTGATAACGGGCTAGACTTGTATAGGAAACTTGTCTGCACTTTGGACATGGAGAGGTGAATACGGTGATGGATAAGGAAATATTGAAGCAGGTAGGAGCTCGGATACGTGCTCTTCGGAAAGAGCAGGCACTGTCACAAGAGGCGCTTGGGGAGAAGGGCGGATTTCATTTTTCATACATAGGGCAGATTGAACGTGGGGAGAAGAACGTTTCTTTATTGAATTTACATAAGATTGCAGAATCGCTTGAAGTGAATATTATTCAGTTGTTTGCGTACCAGGGTGAAGAGTTCATGGTTACCGCAGCAGAAAGTGATATACAGGATATCGTTAGCATGCTCCGTGAGGCCAATGATGAGAAGATACGTTTGGCTAAAAATGTACTGAAGGAATTATTATAAAGAATATGGGTTAAAAGACTCACTTATTAATGATTGAATATCCCTGCTTCTTCATGGTAATATTTTCACATTACTAGGAATTGAGTTCTATTCCTGGAAAACCACTAGGGGGCAGCATTGAGTGCGAAAAATAGGATTGGTGGCGGTATTGTCGATTTTTATGATGTTAAGCGTGTTTTATTTTCCTGGGCGCTCCGATGCGGCGGATGTTTCCCCGCGCATTAAAGACGTTCAAATGGACACCCTTCTGATGGACGACGGTACGATCTGGCTTAAGCGACCGTGGGCAGCGTCGGGTTATCAGAAGGTGAACGTTGGCGCCTCGGCAATTTACAGTACTGAACG
Organism: Paenibacillus sp. FSL R7-0333; assembly: GCF_038000365.1. Taxonomy (NCBI): domain Bacteria; kingdom Bacillati; phylum Bacillota; class Bacilli; order Caryophanales; family Paenibacillaceae; genus Paenibacillus; species Paenibacillus sp. FSL R7-0333. The sequence goes on along the minus strand of NZ_JBBOBZ010000001.1, from coordinate 7,305,119 downwards.
TGCTTTTAGCGAATTCTACGACTATGGAATTTCCAGTAAAGGCGAACTTATTTTATGGAATAACGGTTCTCTTCCTACAGTTGATACAACGCAAAACGATATCAAACTGGTTACGGGGCAATATTATTTGAAAAATGACGGCACGGTATGGAGTCTACAAAGCCGTAAGCAAATAGAGAGTTTAACCGACATCTCTTTGCTTGCAACAGGCTTTCGATCAACGGCTTATGTGACAAATAGCGGAGAGATTCACCACTCTTACGTTAAATATGTGGCAGATAAAGTCGCCGATTCCTCTTCGATTGTGGCATTGAAATTGGTAAGTGATCGTTCACTTGCATATATGGATAATACAGGGAAGGTTGTTTACGTTGATTTGTTGAAGTTTGACTACAATGATGGAGATGTGAAGTACTTCCCTCAAGTTGTCACGACCGACGCAGCCTATATTGAAAGTGCCGGTGAAGATCAGCTTCTTGTTACCAAGAAAGACGGAACGGCATGGCTAGGCGAACCTACCTGGAGTGGCACAAGCAAGTCTTTCCAGTTAGTCACACAAATATCAGGTATCACAAATGCCGTAAAGGTTACACCTTACGAGGGTTCGCTCGCAGACAAGCCTAATGACGAAAAGAATAAATCTATAGTCTCCTCAGTAGGCGGCCAGAAGTGGCTGGTTCTGCAGACGAATGGAAGTTGGAACATCTATGGTGATGGAAGTGTTACGCAAGTCGAACCGCCAGCGGTGTCAGGACTTACGCTCACAGCCTCCAACTCCAAACCGGCGGTAGGAAACACGATTCAATTTAAAATCGTACAAACGTACAACAACGGCTATAAGGAAACTTTGTCAGGCAAGGAAGGCTCTCTTCAGGTTGACAAGCCCTATCTTCTACAGGAACAGAATGACGGCAGCTATAAGGTGTTAGGAGTTGGCGACTCGAAGATAACCGCAACGGCGGCAGGGAATAGCAAAACGATTACGGTATCGGCCAGTCTGGGCGCTAATCTAACTGGAGCGGCGAATACTAATGGAATCGTCATGCTACCTATTAAAAGTGTTTTTAAATCGTTGGGTGGCACAGTTACGTATGATTCCGCAAACCAAAGTTATAATGTCCAAATGGGTTTAACTGCTATACGCTTAACGAATGGACGCAATACAGCTACTGTGAATGGAAAAGAGGTCATGCTGAGTAGTGCCGTTAGCTTAAACAAGGGTGAGGCGGTTTTCCCTGCGGACTTCCTCAAGAAGAATCTCGGCGCGGTGACGCTATGGGATTCGAAACTTAAAGTGATGAAGGTGTCGATCGGTGCAGGGACGCTGGTTGTTGAATCGGCCGACACACCGCAGATTAAAAAGAAGGTCACGCAGGGCAATCTTGCCGGACTAATCGGTAAATCGTATTGGGTCAATAATTATAGCAACTGGGAACGATTCTCTAAGGTGACGGTCACAGATATCCTGCCGGTAGGCGGAGATAACTTTGAGATTGTATTCGCTACCGTTAAAGGCAAGACGTTAAAGTCGGAAGTGACTTCGAGAGGTTTCGTGACGCTCATTTTAGGCGATCCATACACCTTCCTATCTTATGATCCTTATAAGAAATATAATTGGTCCTCATCCACTTGGAATACGATTAAAGCATCTCAAATAGCAATAGGTATGAGCAAGGCGCAGGTGGATTTATCCTGGGGCAAGCCTTCCTCCACATCTCAGGTGGTCTACAGCGAAATTAAAGTAGACGTGTGGAGGTACGGTTACCAATATGTAGTCTTCACCAACGGAATCGTGACACAAATCTATTCATAGTATAAATAAAATGGTATGCACAAATGAATTTATAACAACAGTGGCGGCCTTCCAGGCCGCTCTTTGTTTTCACCGAGAGACTCGTTAAGCTGAACCGTATCATAAGTAGGGGCGAATTTTTCGGAAAATCCCGCAGCAGGCTTGGAACGGAGCCTTAAGGACATGGGTTGAGGCGGGGTCACGCGTAGCAGAGAAGATGGAGCAAACGGACTTTAGCGAGCTTTTTGGAATTACAAAATAATGGAGCGTTATAAATAAAGTACTTTTACGGATTATTATAACGTCATGATGCCATCGACGCAGCAAAGAATGTAATCTCGGATGCAAAACTTGCCGTTACAGAGAGCGCGGAGAACCGTACCATAAGTGACGGCGAAAAATTAATGACTAGTCAAGACAATCAGGCAATGGATTACACAATGGCAATGAAGTACATACATTAAAGAATTATTGTCAGTTCAAGGCCTTACCAGTGGATTACGGAGGTGAATAATAATGGACAGCCAATTAGTTGATCCCTACGAGTTACAGTTACGCAAAGCGCTTAACAAAGTACTTCCGGATGCCTATGAAAGTCTAAAAACCCTCGACCAAATGCCAATTGAAATTGGAATGAAAGTGCTGGGGGTTCTTGTTAATTATGCTTGCGAGAGTCAGAACATAACTGTAATTACTTTAGCAAGAGATGCTATTAAGAAAATACCACTCAAGTGGTTGACACAATACTATCCTGAAGTTGTTAATAGAATTATTGATTGGGCGGACGAATGGCAATACATTAGATTACTAGAAGTGACACGAGAGGTAGCTCCAGAATTATTAAAAGTATTTATTGATCGAGGATTATTATCAGAAAATGATGAAATTCTTGAAACAGCAGAGTATTTTAGGAGCAAGCAGAACTGAAGCTGAATGCATAATTGCAAAGGCTGCCGATTTACTTCGGCGGCCTTCAGTACATATTATAAGTAGGGGCAAGTTTTTTAACCTGTGTAAAGTCGCTTTAAGCCATTGATTGCCTATTCCCTAAATCTATCCAATGCTATGATTTTACATATCAGATGCGCACCTGATGGCAGTGAGTTGTGAATCAAGTTAAGGAGATGAGAAGATGAGTAAAGATGATTTTTTGCGGTCCATGCTATCCGATAAGGTCAACATGACCCCGAATGGGTTCGTGGCCGATCAATTAAGCCCCGAACAATTCAAGGATTGTCACGAGCTGATATTTGACAGTCTATTTGAAATTCATAGTTCTGACATATCGGGATTAGAGGGCTACGGACGGTTCAACGAGGATGGCACACCGGAATATGAGAGTGGCAGAGATTTTCTGACCGACACGTTTGCTGAGGACAAAGAAGGGTATTGGTATAATTGGAGGGAGATGTTCGGAACGACGGTTTTGCAACGGGATTTCTTTGAGCAGTACTACAAAGAGATGGAGGCTCGAATTCCTTATTGCGAGGGCAGACGTTATTTAGTAAATAACTTTACGTTTTTCATCAACATGATTACGGATGGTAAAACCACGGTGGGGTTTCCCGACTGGAGCTACTCTGGCATTGGAGACTGCCTGATCGATTTTGCAATCATGGATTTAAACAAGCCTTATCTGCGAATACCGGAGCTTCTCATGGAGTACTGCAAGAATCGGAAAATCATCATTCCCGACTTCAAGGAAAGGTTCTTATGTATGGCGTATTATAAAGGGATAGATGGATTGCGCTGGCACGCATCGATCGACGATACAGAATCGTGTACAAGTATGATGAAATCTATCGGCGAACTAAAAGATCGAATTTACGCTTTGTAGACGGTGATAATATGAAATATGAGAATGGCAGCGACATCCTTCCAGAGGAACTATTGAGAGAAGTTCAAAAGTACGCCTCGGGTAAACTTCTTTACATTCCCGCGGGAGAGGAAAAGAAAGCTTGGGGTGCAGCCTCCGGTTACCGGGAGCAGTTGCAGAGAAGAAATCGTATGATTCGCAACAAGTACGCCCATGGACGTACCGTGTCGGAGCTTGCTGACGAATACTTCTTGTCTTTGGATTCAATTAAAAAAATCCTTTACTCGAAGAAACAGGCTGACTACGCAGCATATGCCCCGACTATTGAGTCAGCTGTGGAATATGCGAATGGCGGGATACTTGAAGAGTGGATGTACTGCTACTGGCAGCTTTCTAAAAACGCATCTGTCCATACAGAAAATGCCGTTGTAGACCGAATCTATTTTGGGGTCGTAAAGTTTCCATTGCGTCTTATTCAAAGTGATGAAATCGATATCAGTAACTCCCATGTGAATGTAACCGAAGATCATTCCGCTCTACCGCCTCTTATCATTGAGTATCATCAAGGGAAGTTTTACTGTACCGAACAGAAGGAGATATTGGCTGGACTGATCCAACGCAAGGTTAATTCGTACCCGACCATTATCGTGTTGCGGGAGGTTACCGATTATAAGAGGTTTACGAATCATTTTGGAACTGTATTATTTTTCGTCAAATAAAGCATGAAATGGGTCATCCCGCCAAGGATGGCCCTAAAACTTGCCGTTACAGACAGCGCGGGGAACCGTATCATAAGTAGTGCCAAAGCAACAGAGGAATTAATAATTAATTCAAAGAACACGATAAAACATTGTCTCCAAAAGCTTTAATATCCTCCAAGTAGTCGTACCCCGGTGGATTTGGACCTACTTGGTTATACATTCTAACCGCGACTAGCCGATGTTCAGGAATAACCAAACAGGCACAGCCAGTTAGTCCTAGTATTTGGTAGGACCCTGGTGGGAGTGTATTTCCTATTTCAGAAATAGCTCTAGGCGTATCCTGAATCCACCAAGCGAAGCCATTCCTAGGCAATGTATCTTCAAGATTTGCCGGGCTCTGATTGGTTGTAGCTTGTTCTATAACCTCTTTCGGAACAAGCTGTTGTCCATTAACGAGTCCACGGTTCAGGTGAAGATAACCCCAAAAAGCCAATTCACGGGCACTTACAAAAAGATTGGCTACTCCCCCTTGGTCATCAGCATATTCTTCATTTAACCATACTAAATTGTCTTCTCTATTCTTACACCAACCTGTCTCAATGAAATTGCATGGTTTGAAAACATATTGTTGCATTGAATTTACATAAGATTGCAGAATCGCTTGAAGTGAATATTATTCAGTTGTAAGGTACGTGTGGCAAAAAATGTACTGAAGGAATTACTATAAAGAATCATTATGAATCAAGCCTATCTATTCATAGTATAAACAACAGTGGCGGCCTTCCAGGCCGCCCTTTGTTTTCGCCGATAGACCCTTTAAGCGAAAGGGATCAGGGCTGCATAACCTTCATCATCTGCGCCTCGAATTCGGCGTAAGTAATTTTACCCAAAGCCAAATCCATGCTATGAAGGTAGATCTGTTCTGTTTTCGAATAGTCGCGCTCTACTTTCAGCGATAACTCCTCGCCCGGGAGGGGCTCCAAGACATGACACTTGTTCGAAAAAGCTTCGAAATAGCGGTAGCCGAATTTGCGCTGCGATACCGCGTTTATATGAATTCCATCAGGATTCGCGGTTAACTCTGCCGCTGTTACAAAATAACAATTTGGCTGTTCGTTAGCGAAGCGCTGCAATTGTTCATTGATCTGTCTATACTCTGTTGCTTGCTGATCCAAAACCAGTCTTCCCAAGGAAATCACCAAGTCCGCCAATGATCAACGGCACCTCATCAAGCTTCAATTCGTTTCTTAGGGTCTCGATGATCAGGGTTAATTTCTCGTAATAAGTTTCATGCAGCGAATGATAACTGTCGCTCTCACCCTGGTGCCAAAGAATTCCGGAGATTTGACTGGACCGCAAGGCGAAGCGGGCTTCGGACAAAGCATGCTGAAAAAGGATGCCCTCCGGATGCCAATCATTCAAAGAACTGCCGCCTTCTGCACAAGGAATCAAACCAATTTCTTCATTAGGATTGGCGTTCGACCAGGCATCGGCGAAAGACGCCGCCAGGCTTACACCGGAGACCGGACGGTCATAATTAATCGGCTCTGTCATCATCTGCCACTGTCCATTCCGCAGCATTTTGATTTTTTCATTATATATAGGGTCGACTTCATGCAAGAATCCACGGCCTGCCATATTAGATTGACCTAACATTAAAAATGATTTTATCATTTAATCCTCATTCCTTTACCTAACTATTATAGACTAATTGGATCATTGCTGTGGAATTAAGGAAATCTATTTTGAGAATGTGGTTAGAAGAAATCAGAATGATTATAATGAGCAAGAAGGGCAGCTGCTAATCGGAGGATATGGCGGCATTTATCACTATAAAGAAACGAATCCGTGGAATTCATTAATTGTTCTAAAATCAATCATAAGGATGACCTTCAGATGAAAATATTATTAGTTGAAGATGATAAGACGATCGCGTCGGGACTGGAATATTCGCTGCAGCAAGATGGTTATTGGACCGTTCTCTGCCTGATGCCGCTTCAGCCCGAAAGGTGCTCGCCGAAGACATCGATCAGTTCACTTTGTGCCTGTTCGATTTACAGCTTCCAGACGGAACGGGCTATGAATTATGCAAGATGGTGAAGGAACGACGGGATATCCCGGTCATTTTCTTAACAGTGATTGATGATGAGGTCAATGTCGTGATGGGACTCGATATGGGAGCCGATGATTACATTACCAAACCTTTTCGGGTTCGCGAGCTTCTCTCCAGGATCAAATCCGTCTTGCGGAGATACCAGAAGCTGTCCCACGCCGGAGCGGTCATCGACATTGACAATGTGCGCATCCATACGCTGGAAGGCAAAGTATATAAAAACGGTGACGAAATTTCGCTAACCGCCTTGGAATACCGCTTATTGCTGATCTTTGGCAACCACGTTGGACAGGTCCTCACCAGGAATCAGCTCTTGGAGCAAATCTGGGACGTGGCCGGCGACTTCGTGAATGACAACACGTTAACGGTTTATATCAAAAGGCTAAGGGAAAAGCTGGAGGATAATCCAGAGCAGCCGGCTCTGATTAAAACGGTACGCGGTTTAGGCTATAAGGTTGGTGATTAGATGCTGCGCAATCGGGAAAATCGAATATTATTACTCGTCATGGGCTCGATCAGCTTATCGGCGATCGTCATTGCTGCTTTCATTTCGTCTGCCGCCGCAGCCCTGGTTATTATTTTATCCGTGCTGCTTACCGGCACAGCTATATTATTCACAAAACGGAGATATTACGAGCTGGAGAAGCTGTCCGTCTATTTGCGGAAGATTAGCAGCGGACAGGCCTCCCTTGACCCTCGCGATAATCAAGAAGGTGAGCTTAGCATCTTAAAGAATGATATTTACAAGGTGACACGCATGCTCTCCGAGCATCGTTCGCTATTGCAGCAGGATAAGCTTCAACTGACCGATGCCATCTCCGATATTTCACATCAACTCAAAACACCGATCACCTCTATGACAGTCATGGCAGATCTGTTAAGCGCCCCTGATCTGCCTCCACTCAAAAGAACGGAGTTCACCCATCATATCCGCATTCAGCTTGAACGGATCGATTGGCTTGTTTCTTCCTTATTAAAGCTAGCGAAAATGGATGCGGGAACTATCCCGTTCAAAAAAGATCGAATACACATGAAAACCCTAATCCAAAAGGCACTGGAGCCGGTTATGATTCCGATGGATATTAAGGGCCAGACCGTTTCCATCATAGGGGATGATAACGTCTCTTTTGACGGCGATTTCCATTGGACTGCTGAAGCGGTTATCAATATTTTGAAGAATGGAGTGGAGCATACCCCTGAGGGCGGTGCGATTACCATCACATTTTCCGACAATGTGCTATTTACGGAAATCGTTATTGCTGACAACGGAGGGGGCATTCCGAAAGAGGATTTGCCTTATATATTCAAACGTTTTTATAAAGGAAAGAATGCTAATGAAGGAAGCATCGGTATAGGGCTTGCGATGGCTCACAGCATCATTGCAAGCCAGAACGGCGTGATTGATGTAACGAGCGACAGCGGGACCGGTACAGAGTTTCGGATCAAATTTTATAAGCATGTCATTTAACAGCACTCCGTAAGTGACTGAACTGTCACCTCCAAAGTCACTGTAAAGTCATTTTAGACAGATAAAATGATATTCATCAGATGAACGATGGAGGTACAACCATGCAAATGAAGCAGCAGCGCAAAATTACTTTTTTCATCACGATAGGCTACACCCTGATTATTCTTTATTTTATGTTTTTTGCTTTCGGCAGAGCGGATACTGTAGATCAAACCAGTCAGTACACCTTTATTTTTTTGCCGGACGATTTTTTTAGGGTGCCGGGTCTTTCCGATCTTCTACATCCGACACTGATGGACTTGGTGGGTATTGGAAATATTGCAGCCTTCATACCTATTGGCATACTGTTTCCGTTGTTATACCGCACCAGCTTTGTTCGCTTCATGGCAGGGTTTATCCTGTCCATTCTTGTGCTGGAGACCATCCAGGCCCTAACATTCCTCGGCAGCTTTGACATGAACGACGTCATAACGAACTCAGTGGGCGCTGCTATTGGATTCGGGGGCTACAAGATTGGCTTCCGTACAAAAAACTACTGGAGAAATATCACTGCTACGGGAATTGCCAGTGCTGTATTAATGCTCGGCGTGTGGGGGGTCTTCGGAGTAGTTGATCAAGTGTTCACCAAAGAGTTGGCCCCTTTTGTAGCGATAAACGAATGGAAAGATAGCACCGGAAATCGATTAACGGGAATCAAACAGGACAGTCTTAAGATTGGCGGTCAAGACGTGACACCTAAGTATAATGTGTATGGCACCGAAGGTAAAAAGAAGGAAACCTATACGTATTCGCTAGACAATAAGGGAGAACTGTATCTTAGCTTGAATTATGGAATTCCTGATCATAAGGATTTTCAGGGCAGCCTAAAGGTTACCGTTGACGGGCAGGAGCTCCTGTCTGTATCTGCAGAAGATCAGCTCCATGAGCCGGATAATAGGATCCTTCATCTCACCGGGGCTAATGAGCTTAAGATAACCATTGAGGGGAATGAAACCCTTTGGGATGTTGGATATAGAGAGATGGTGTATACCTGGAATTGAGCATCTAGGGAAGGAGGGATGGCAATGGAGATTTTAACCATTGAAAATTTGTCCAAAATATACGGCACAGGCGAATCAGCGGTGAAGGCGCTTGATGATGTTTCTTTTTCGGTCCAAAAAGGTGAATTCGTCGCAATTATCGGACCTTCCGGATCGGGGAAATCGACACTCCTTCATATGCTGGGTGGTGTGGATCGACCGACTGGCGGGAAAGTGTATGTTCAGGATACGGATATGTATACCTTGGACGAAACGCAGCTGGCTATCTTCAGACGCAGGCAAATCGGGCTGATCTACCAGTTTTTCAATCTGATTCCCGTCCTGACGGTGGAAGAGAATATTACGCTGCCGCTCTTGCTGGATCAACAAAAGGTAGATCAAAAGCAATTGGCTGATCTTGTGAATACGCTGAATTTGCAGCATCGATTAAACCATCTGCCGAATCAGCTATCCGGTGGACAGCAGCAGCGTGTCTCAATTGGCAGGGCGATCATCGGCAATCCTGCGATCATGCTGGCCGACGAACCCACCGGGAATCTGGACAGCAGGAATAGCAGCGAAATCATCGTTTTATTGAAAATGCTAAATAAGACCTATCATCAGACACTGATCGTAATCACGCATGACGAACGGATCGCCCTGCAAGCCGACAGAATCATTTCGATTGAAGATGGGAGGATTGCCAAAAACGAGGTGATCAGGCGATGAATATTGTCAACACATTAACCATCCGGCATCTGAAGCAGAACAAGAGACGAACACTTGTGACTATTTTTGGCGTAATTATTTCGGTATCCATGATGACCGCTGTCATTACGCTTATTTTTTCCTTTGCGGATTTAATGATTAGACAAACGATCTCAGATACAGGGGAGTGGCATATTCAGTATCAGGATATAACCAAGAAACAGCTTGCAGCGATACAGGGCGATGATGCAACCAAAACGGTTGCCATCACAAGAGACCTTGGGTATGCCCCATTAGAAGGGGGACAAAATTCCAATAAGCCGTACTTGTTCATTAAGGAATATGATGTGCAAGGGTTCACACAATTTCAGATTGAAATAAGCAAGGGACGTCTTCCGCACACGGACAAGGAGGTTGTGATCTCCGAGTCTGTTGCAACAAATGGCAAAGTGAAGTACGAAATCGGTGACCGTCTAACGCTTCGCGTCGGCGACCGATTCGAACAAGGGGGCGATCATCCCCTGGATCAGACGGCACCGCTGCGCAGGAAAGACGGCACATTGACCGAGACATTACAGCATAGCGTAATTAAGGATTATACGGTGGTAGGTTTCATTAAACGTCCGGTGTCGGAAACGGCTTGGGCCCCGGCTTATACGATCATTAGCTATGTCGATGATCAAATCATCGGGGGAGAGGATCGGGTCGATGCGTCGGTGGTCTTGAAGCAGGTCAATCCGTTCTTGTTCGCACATGCGGAGAAGCTGGCTGAGACAAACCAAATTCACACTGTCCAATATAATAACGATTTGCTTCATTATTATGGCTTGTCCAGCAGCGGAGCCTCATCCAGCATGATGTTCTCATTATCGGCAATCCTTATGGGGACCATTATCATTGGCTCGGTTGGACTCATCTATAACGCCTTTGCGATATCCGTCTCGGAACGTTCCCGCTATTTAGGGATGCTCGCGAGCGTGGGGGCGACGAAAAGGCAGAAGCGAAATTCCGTATTCTTTGAAGGGATCATCATTGGTTTGATCAGCATTCCTATTGGCATCTTATGCGGTCTTGCCGGCATCGGAATCACCTTCTCGTTCATGAACACAATGATTGAAGGGGCATTATGGACCAGTGAAAAGCTGAGGCTGATCGTCACGCCGTTATTGCTCTTGATGACTTGTCTTGTTTCGATGCTGACGATTTTCGTTTCGGCGTATCTCCCGGCGGTTAAAGCCTCCAGGGTATCTCCCATGGACGCGATTCGCCAAACCACTGACGTAAAGCTTACGGCCAAAGCAGTGAAGACATCGAAGATCATTCGTAAGCTCTTCGGAATTGAAGCAGAAATCGGACTGAAAAACTTAAAAAGGAACAAACGAAGACATCATGTTATTCTTTTTTCGCTTGTCATCAGCATCGTTTTGTTTTTGACGATATCGTTTTTCACGGCTGGCCTGACACAATCTCTGGCATTGTCGCTGGAAGGCATCAATTACGATATTGAAGTGTCGTCCAGTAATGGCGAAAGACTAGATGACCGGTTGATGCAATCGCTTGTATCTCTGGATGGCGTCACGGAATACAGCGTCAGTCATGAGTTAGTCAGGAACGCTTGGGTCGATGCAGCAAGCATCGCCGACGAATTGCAGGAGAAGGTTAAGCAGGATAAGAGTATGCTGCAAGACGGGAAATACCCTTACGAAATTAAGCTCTATGCACTGAATGATTCGAGCCTGCAAGCCTATGCCAGAGCGGCTCACGCAGATTACGAACAGCTTACGGATCTGGATCATCCCGCCGCAATCGTGATGGATACGATTCATTACAAAGATATAGATACGGGAAAATATATTCAGACGAAGTCCATATATGCGAATATCGGACAACCTATCGAGCTAACGAGTTTTTTTAAAGCGAGCGGGGAAGAAACGAAGGCAAATCAAGTGATATTTGCCGCCGCATTGACGGATAAGGCACCGATGGGGATAAGCCCGGTAGGCGTAGGCGGGTTAAATATGATCGTGTCGGAACGCGTCATGAAGCGGCTGGCAGACGGCGAGGAGCTGGCTAACGCTCCGATGTACCTCCATTTGAAAAGCACGGAACCGGTGAAAACGCAGCAGGAAATTGAAGCGATGAACGAGACCCATCTGAATGTCTACAATGTATATCAATACAGAATAAGAGAAGAACAACAGATTCTGCTGATGAACGTCTTTTCTTACGGATTTATCGTATTAATCTCTGTGATTTCCGTTGCGAACATCTTTAATACGATCTCAACGGGGCTGGCTCTTCGCAAACGGGAATTTGCGATGCTGAAATCCGTAGGCGCGACGCCAAAGGGGTTTGCCAAAATGCTGAACTATGAGAGTGTTTATTATGGGGTCAAGTCGCTCTTGTATGGGCTTCCTCTCAGTTTCGCCTTGATGGTTCTGATCTATAAAGCATTTGCGAACAAATTCAGCTATGGGTTCACCCTGCCCTGGATGAGCGTTCTGTCTGTCATTGTGTGTGTATTTGTCATTGTCAGCTCTGCGGTTGTTTATTCCGGAGCTAAAATAAAAAAGGAGAATATTATTGATGCATTAAAGCAAGAGAATATATGATTTACTTGGGATACAGCAACCATCTTTAAAATACCCTGCAATGCTTGCCTAAGTTTGCAGGACTATGCGTGAGGACAATGATGAAATGTAGTTTTTTAGCCTGTGTAAACAGCATATTGATTCCTGTATTGTTATAATTCCAATTCGATCCCCACCCAAAATTGACATAAAGCCCTATAGTAAATATAATAAACGCATACTAATGAGTATGCGTTTATTATATTTGTAATTAAAGGGACGAGTGCGCCATGAGCAGTTATGACAAAATTATGCGGGCTGTTGAGGAGCTTGCTGCCCAGTATCCCCTGGATCAGATCAGCTACTCCAGTATCGCCAAAAGAGCAGATGTCCATTGGACAACTGTGAGAAGACAGCTGGGCAGCAAAGAAGAACTGCAGGAGCTGCTATCCCGCTGGCAGGAGCAGCAAGGGAAGCTGCATTCCGATACGCGAACCCGGGTGATGGATGCAGCGATTAAGGTGTTTGCCAGGCATGGGTATTCCGGCGCAACCCTGGATCAGGTCGCACTTGAAGCGGGGCAAACAAAAAGCGTGGTGTACTGGCATTTCACCAACAAAGATGATTTGTACCTGGCTGTGTGTGAGCGGAATCTGAAACAGCAGACGGTGGCGCTTCCAAAGCAGATTCGTGAGATTGTTCAGTCAAAGGACCGGGTGCAGGCCTTGGCTGCATGGCTGCAGAGGCATATAGAGGAATCTATTTTGTTGCCGCGGCGGTCCTTATTGTTCTTTGATGTGTATACCTTGAGCCGCGAACCTGAGACCCGGGAGAAGATTAGTGGACTGTTCGAGATGTTTAACGAGACCATCATTCAATTGTTCCAAAACCTCCAGGAGCAGGGGATTATCCGAAAAGATATGCAGGCGCAGTCATTGGCTGTATACGTGCAAACAGTTCTTAGCGGCCTTGTGCTCCCCTTGCTCATGGAGCCTAGGGATAGAGGAATAGAGGAAATTGCACGGGATACGGCGCAATTACTCTGGAGCAGCTTGACCATAGCGTAAAGACTAGGGCTTCATCTGGGGGAAGATAGAAGCCCTATGTTATAGCTTATACGTACTTAATAGTATGTTAGTATCACAATTAGAGGGAGGCTGATTGTTGTGCTGATCGTTATCATCGCGTTGGTGATGTTACTTGTTGTATATCTATACAACCGTTATAGCTACAAGAAAAGGGAGAGCCGGTTCCCCCCGGCGGGGAAGTTTGTCAGGGTCAATGGCCTTCCAGTGCATTATCTGGATGAAGGTGAAGGGAGGCCGATTGTTTTCTTGCATGGGGGTGTCCTTCGCGGTGATGACTTTGGTAAGGTAATGAAGCTTGGGACATCCAAAGGATACCGCACGCTGGCTCTCGACCGCCCCGGATACGGCTATAGTCAGCGCCCGCAGAGCGGGAGGGCTCCGTTTGCCCTTATGGATCAGGTACAATGGCTCCATCTGGTTTTTAAGGAGATGGGTGTGGAGAAGCCGGTTCTGGTCGGCCATTCCTGGAGCGCGCTATTGGTGTTGACGTATGCGTCCTTATATCCCGATCAAGTGGCAGGGGTGGTCACGGTGGCGGGCGGGATGTATAAGGAAGGGTATCCGGCTGAAAAGGGAGATCCCCTCTCCCGGTTGGTGATGATGCCTGTTGTGGGACATGTGATGATGAACATTTTGTTCCCCTTGGTGGGCAAAATCATGGTGCGGAGCATAATGAAGGCCACCTTTGCGCCGGAGCCCGTTCCGGCGGATTACGAGGACGAGGTCTATGCCTTATGGCTGAGACCAGCGCAATTCAGAGCGAACCGGGAGGATGTGCTTCAATTTGTCCCGGCGGCAGAATATATGAAGCAACGATATTCCCAGATACAGCTTCCAGCAGTTATACTGGTTGGCGAACGGGATCCTTTCCCGACGAGGGAGCATAGCTTTAAGCTTAACCGCGCACTACCTCATGCTGAGCTTAAGGTACTGCCCACAGCGGCGCATATGATTCCGCACCATCAGCCAGAAGAGGTAATGAAGGCCGTAGATACACTCATGGAGAAGTTGAAAAAAGCGGAGCTTGCTGAGATTTATCCTACACCGTAACTATTGTAGAGAGCGATCATATGGCCATTCCGATTCCGTCCATATATCCGTAACAAGCTGCAAACCATTGGTTTGTGCTATTTGCCGTAGCTTAAGTGTAGCTCTTATTCTATGATTAATGGTGCTGATTTTGAGCGGTTATTTGAAGTAGGAGGTAAGGATCATTTATGACTGAATTATTAGCGCCAGCAGGAAATATGGAAGCTTTGAAAGCTGCAATATCTAATGGTTGTGATGCAGTATACTTAGGCATGCAAAAATTTGGTGCACGCGCCTATTCATCTAATTTTGATGTAGAATCGTTAAAAGAGGCTGTTACGTATGCGCATCTGAGGGACGTTAAAATCTATGTTGCCATGAATACCATCGTGTTCGAAAACGAAGTGGAAGAGATGAAAGAGCAGATCCGCGAATTAAATGAAATCGGCGTGGATGGCATTATCGTCCAGGACCTGACGGCCTTCGATTATATTGTTAAAAACTTTCATGATATGGAAGCACATTGTTCCACTCAGATGGGAATAGACGATGTAGACGGAACTTTATTATTCAAAGAACTTGGTGCGAAAAGAGTGGTTCTGTCCCGTGAGGTTAAGATTGAAACAGTCAAAGAGATCAAAAGAGTAGCTGACATCCCTTTAGAAATTTTCGTTCACGGTGCTTTATGTGTATCTTATTCAGGAAATTGTCTAATGTCAGGATTAAGCGGCTTTCGGTGCGCCAATCGCGGAAGATGTGTGGGTTCATGCCGTAAGGAATACGAACTAATCGATAAGACAACAGATACCTCTTTAGGGAAAAGCTATATTCTATCTACTAAGGACTTAAACACCATCGATTATATCGACGATTTAAAAGAAATCGATTCTTTAAAAATAGAAGGCCGAATGAAAGTGCCTACGTATGTGGCTAATGTGGTATCCAAATATCGCAGGGCTTTAGATCATAAAATCACCGAAGCAGATAAAGAAAATCTGAAGAAGACATTCAATCGGACCTTTACTAAAGGATATTTGTTCCACGAAGACCGGAGGAATATTACAAACATCTCAAGACCTAATCACTTTGGTTATGAGATTGGAACCATTAGCAGGATTGAGAAGGACAGGTATGAAATCACACTTACACGTACTTTAAATCAAAATGATACAATCCGGATAAGCCATAACAATGAAGATGTTAATTTAACGGTTGCCAAGCTATACAACAAAGACGGCGACTTAATCAACACAGCAGATGATGTCTGCTATATCAAAGTCAAAGAAAAGATGTCTGCGGGAGATATAGTCTATAAAACGAAGGATTATTTCTACCACAAAGAATTAGAAGCGTCACTGGAAAAAGAATTTAAGCGGTTCAACCTAGATCTTAGCGTATATGCATATCCAGATTCAAAGCTTGTCATAAAGGCGGAGGGCTTAGGCTTTAATTATTCCTATGAAAGTGAGGAAATATTAGGCGAAGCCATTAATAACCCAACCACCAAGGACCAGGTCATTAAACAATTCTCCAGATTAAACGATACGATATTCGAGCTTCATCAGGTCGATTATGAGGAAGGTAATGCGTTTATTCCAGCCAAACTGTTAAATGCAGCAAGAAGAGAAATTGTACTGGGCTTATATGACTTGAAGCTCAACAGCCAGAAGAAAAGAACCAAGACTGTGTCTGCCAAAGAAAAAATAAGCTTCGACCCTGTAACACCATACCTTACGGCCTCTGTAACGAATCAGGAACAGTATGATGTTTGCGTGAGCTGTGGAATTACGGAAATCTATTTTGACAATGTGGTTAGAAGAAATCAGAACGATTATCAGGAAAAAGAAGGACAGCTGCTGATCGGAGGATATGGCGGAATTCATCACTACCGAGGAACCAATCCGTTCGTTACGGACTATTCTCTAAACGTTATTAATGCAACTAGCTGCTATGAACTATATAAGTTAGGTGCCAAGCGAGTCACTTTATCTTATGAAATGAATAAGAGCCAAATGGATGATTTATTGAATGCCTATGTTGAAGAAAATGACGGCTATCCTGCGCTGGAAATGATCGTATATGGCAGGTCTCCGTTGATGTTCACCAAATATTGTCCGATGCGAAAAATGAATCAATGCAGAGTGTGCAGAACGAAAAGCTATGAGTTAAAAGATGAACAAGGAACGTTCCCTATCCTTTCCCATGAGGATTGTACAGCGACACTCCTTAATGGGAAGACACTTAATCTTCTGGATGAGCTGCCAGACCTCAAAGGAATCGAGGCGCTCCGGTTAAACTTCACCGTTGAATCTAAAGAGCAGGTTGTGCAAGTCATTCATATGGCCTCAGGCAAATTAAACGGCTCAATGAGTAATGCTGTCTTTAATCCGGAAACGGACACAAGAGGGCATTATAATAAAGAGATTGTGTAGGCAGTTTGAAAGACGGTCATTCGAAGACAAGCTCGCAGGAGCCTATATTTACAGCATATCGACGATAGGAGCAGGGTAGCCACACTCCGGTCGGAACGATGCGTAAACGGGCTTCTGCGGGTATATTTGTACAGGCGATTATCTAGTATTCACTATGTCTTCTTTCGTAAGTTCTTGGTATAGGGTAAGTTTCTCTGTGGCGAGAGAAATCATGTAATCAATTTCTTGCCGCTTGGATTCCAGTTCCATCAGATGCTGCTCAAGGATTTCAATCCGCTTTTTTAAAGTTGGACTATAAGTAGAAGGTTTCTCCCCTTGTTGAATTTTATCCATGACACAGCCCTCACGAGTAAATTCCGTAATCTCCTCAAGCGATAAACCCAATTTTTTAAGTTTATTTAGACATTGAATGTAGATAACCTCGCTTTCTTGGTAGACACGTGCCCCTCCATTGCTACGCATGGGTTCATGTAGTACGCCGATTTTTTCATAATAACGAATGGTATACGGAGTTAGTCCTGTTTGTTCTGACACTTGACTGATGGTGAGCATCGGATTTCTGTTCCTCCTTTATGAAAGCTGATATTGAAAGATATTATACAGCCTTTAGTTAGCTCAAAGCCAATGTGTACATTCGCCCCAGCCTTGTACTGAATAAGCTCTTGACTTCCAGTTGACTCTAACTTGTAAGTTAATGTTACTCATTCGAATGCAGGAACAAACACTAAAGGGGTGTCACAATGAACAACGAATATTTCACGATTCAGCAAGCTTCGGAGGGTGTCTGGGGGGCTATTTCGGTTCCAGGCAGCGGCTCTCTGGGGAATGCAGCCATTATTGATCTTGGAGATTTAACCGTGGTAGTGGATACCACCAATCTGCCGCATTCTGCTGCTTTGTTACGTATTACTGCCGAACAATTAACGAACAAACCGGTCAAATATGTAGTGAATACACATTTCCATGGAGATCATGTCAACGGCAATCAGGAATTTATGAGCAGCGAATTGATATCTACTGTGTGGACAAGAGATTTGCTTGCTGATATGGGTGAAGGGAATATTGATGCCATGCAACAAAACATTCGCAGGTTAATAACTAGTCTAGATCACATGCGTTCACAGGAAAGAGATCCTCATATGCTCACTGAAATCGGCTATGATCTTTCCGTGCAGCGTGCGCTGTATGATACGATCCCTTCCCTGCGCAGGGTGATCCCCAAGATAACCTTTGATGATAAACTCGTGATTCGGGGAACAAAGCGAACCATCGAAGTGTTGTCTTACGGAGGCGGTCATTCTTTAAGTGATGCCGTGGTGTACGTTCCAGAGGAGCGGACTTTGATTGCAGGTGATTTGGTATCGGCTAAGACCATTCCGGTCATCCCCTACGGTAATCCGTACGCCTGGATACGCATCCTTAAACGCATGCAGCAAGATCTCAAGATCGACACTGTCGTTCCGGGGCACGGAGATATCTCTAATTCAGATCGCATCACAGATGTCATACACTTTTTGGAGAAAATGATCGCTTATGTTGCTGGAGCTGTAACAAGCGGGCAATCAGAGTCTTACTGGCTGGAGCAAGGTGTATTAAAAGGGTATGAGGATTGGCATCTGCCCCAGTATTTCAGATGGAACTTTCGCTGGCTTTTTAACAGTATGCTTGTTCAAAACAACAGGTGAGACGACCGGCAATCTTACAATAAGATTCTACCAAGTTGTAGAACATCTGGTTTGGTCCTGATCAACAAGGTTATTCTCTATCTATATAGTATTTTAATTGAATGAACACAGGGAGGATACTAGGATGAAGATGCCAAGCGACAGCGAACTGACATTGCTATTCGAAGGAGATGGGCAACAGCTTGAGCAGTTTACTTTTGCGTACAGCGTCATTGTAGATTGGCGAGAAGAGGATGAGGAGATCGTCCGGTTGTTCGGTAAACGGCTTCCAGATGAAACGGTTGAGGTGACATCAACGGACAAAGGACTGGACGTTACCTACAATGGACAACTGCATTCGATTGCGCTTACCTTTACCGGGAATGATCGCTATATCACGATTCGCGGTTTTCAGGAGCTGGTCGGGGATAAATACGAAATCCGGCTGTTTGAGGCCTCATATTTTTCCGATACGCATGAATTTTTGATTTTACCGAAACGGCAGTGGGAGAAGCTGGATGCCCGGTATCCGGCGCGGAGCAGGGAGATATTCCGTGTCATCGATGATGAGCTCGATTTTCCGTAACTTTTACAAGTTGGATACATCAGGTTCAGGAGGTAGTCCCTCTGCTCCTTCACGAAGTCCAGGCCGCAGATGGCGCCATGTCCTGGAACAACGATCTCGGGTTTAATTTCATCAATAATGCGATCAAGCACTTTAACCCAATTGAGAGTTCCCTCTTCTGATGACGTTGTCCATCCAGCTGATATTCTCGGTGAGACGCTCTCTGGAGGCTTCCTTGTGCATAATAATGCAAGCATCTTCAAACACTTTGTTTCCCCAGGCATGATCACTGTTATAGTGCGAGTTCACTACATATGCGGGAGAGCCGCCGTTGCTTACTTCCTTATAAGCCTCCCGCATTTCCCGTGCATGGAACAAATCGAAAAACGTGTCATACACCAGCCCTTCACCCTTGTTGATGAACCCGGCATTAGCCCCACCGATACCGCGATACGGCGAAATACCGGCAAAGACGCCAGCTGCGACTTCAAAAAATTTGACGCGGGGTTTTTGGATGATCCGCCAGTGAAGCTGCACTCCTTGCTGGTTGAATATTTTGAACGCCTGCAGAAGAAAAAAGTGATCGCTAGACAGGATGAGCGCCTTACGGCTATGTCTTTTCTCTCGATGTGTTACGGATTTCAGATGAGCGAGCTGATTCACCGGCAAATTGTCTCAGTCATAAGCTTTGTGAGTACCATTTACTAAGGTTTCATGCTGTATATCAGTTACTTCAAAAAAATTTCAGGGTGAGTCAAAAACACTGACCGTAACTGTCAGTGTTTTTTTTGTATGCTTGTCGAGTGTTAGTCAATAATGGACTGGAGGAACAAAAATGTTTACGAAAATTGAAGACTTTACTGCGGAATGGACTAGCGAGGCGGAACTAACCGCTTCCGTACTGGATGCACTTACGGATGATTCTCTTGGACAGGAGATTATCGAAGGCCGGCGAACGCTGGGACAAATCTCCTGGCATCTGGTTCGATCGCTGCACTACATGACATCTTTGGGGCTCGCGTTCGAAGCTCCCTCCAGAGGCGAAGAAGCTCCGGATTCTGCTGCATTTATAGCTTCGGAGTATCGGCGGATCAGCAAGAATCTGCTGAACGCGGTTCGAACGCAGTGGAATGACGAATCCTTGCGCGAGTCGGTCATGATTGAGAAGGAAGCCTGGCTGAACGGAAGCTCCCTTCGTTATACGATTATGCACCAAGCGCATCATCGCGGACAGATGACCGTTCTCATGCGCCAGGCCGGACTTCGAACGCCTAATGTTTACGGTCCAACTTACGATACTTGGGTCGAGAAAGGGATAGCGCCTCTGATCTAAGTTCCTTTACAATGAAATAAATGGTCTAGGGAGTGAAGAACGGTTTGTCAAAAGCGGATAATATGCTGTCCATACTATGGTTGCTTCGTTCGGGTAAGCGGGTGACGGCGCAGCAGCTTGCGGACGATTTGGAGATTCATGTTCGCACTGTATACCGGTGCATTGATTCATTGTGCGCGAGCGGAGCCCCGATTATTGCCGATGCCGGTCCGAACGGCGGTTACCGGCTTCTCGGTGAATTCGTTGATTCTCCGCTGCTCTTCGATTCCGAAGAGCAGAAGGCGCTCGTACATGCATCCGTCTTCGCACGGGAAGCGGGCTATCCGTTCACGGATGCGCTTTCCCGAGCGGTCGATAAGCTGAAGCGATACACGAATGAAGAGCAGCTTGAGCGGATTAATAGACATAGCAGCGGGCTTGCCGTCATCCAAACACCCACGGACGCGAGAGAAATTGAATTGCTCAGACGGTTAGAGGAGGCCATAGCCTGGGGAGAGTCGCTGAACATGGACTATGCCAAAGGACCGGAGCTTACTCCAAGCCATCGAGTCCTCGACCCCTACGGCATCGTGCATTGGAAGGGACTATGGTACGTTGCAGGGTTTTGCCGGTTGCGGCAAGAGATCCGAAGCTTCCGGGTGGATCGCATTATCCGTTTGGAGGCGGCGGATACCCGCTTCGAACGTCCAGCTGCCTTTTCCGCGAGGGATTTCCTCTTGCATTCTTTACTTCCGGATTCGCTCGAAGCTGAGACGCTAGTCACCGTAAGGCTTCAGGGACACGAACATGCGCTTAACGAGCTATGCAAGCATTGGCTGTTCGGTCATGCGCTGATCGAACGCAGGCAGCCCGGCGAAGCTCTTTTTAAGCTGGGGGAACTGTCGCTGCAGACGTATGTTCCGTACTTTCTTCTTCCGTATGGGAAGTCACTCAAGATACTTGAGCCGCAAATACTAATCGATCGAATGGCTGAGGTCAGCCTCGAAATGTTTAAACACTACGAAGCGATGCAAATAAAATCAGAGGATCAGAAGGGATGAAGAGTGGGTATGAGCAAATTTGCGATGTACGGAAAATTGACGGCCAGCCCCGGGAAACGGGATGAACTTGTTTCATTGCTGCTGGAAGCTTCGCGTAGCTTGAAGGATATGGCGGGCTGTGAGCTCTATATTATCAATGAATCCGCAGATGATCCCGATACGATCTGGGTCACGGAGCTGTGGAGCGATGGAGAGGCTCATGCCGGCTCTCTCAAGAACGAAGAAGTGTTGGCCGCCATTCAACGCGCACGTCCTTTAATCGCAGGCGCAGAACAGGTTAGACTCCGTCCCGTTGGCGGGAAGGGGTTAGACGTATAAAGAGGCCGAATTCAAAGTACACGATAAGACTTTGTCTCCAAATGCCTTAATATCCTCTAAGTAGTCGTGCCCTGGTGGATTTGGACCTGTTTGATTGTACATTCTAACCGCGACTATCCGATGTTCAGGAATAACCAAACAGGCACAGCCAGTTAGTCCTAGTATTTGATAGGACCCGAGCGGGAGTGTGTTTCCTATTTCAGAAATAGCTCTAGGCTTATCCTGAATCCACCAAGCGAAACCATTCCTAGGCAATGTAGCACCAAGATTTGCTGGGCTTTGATTAGTTGTAGCTTGTTCTATAACCTCTTTTGGAACAAGCTGTTGTCCATTAACGAGTCCACGGTTCAAGTGAAGGTAACCCCAATATGCCAATTCACGGGCACTTACAAAAAGAAAAAGTTTTTCATGATTATTTTTAAGTCCATGAGTATGTGTTAATAAATGTCTTATTCTAACTCCTTGGACAGCAGCTAGGTTAAGATCCTCTAAGCGCCAAATACTTATCCTTACTGGTATGTACTACTTCTTTTTGTAAGAACATATTCTCGGTTCACCTCTGTTTATAATAAACATGCTGGTATAGAATATATAAATCATACTACAAAGAGCTAAGCCTGGAGTGATTCGAACATGATGAATTTATATGGAGCGGAGCATCACTTGATGGTGGTGTCAGATTCGATTGATGCGGAAGAGCACCGGCATTCTTTTTTACAGGTGACGATCTCATTAACGGGCGAATTTGACATTGAGGTGGCGGGGCTAAGCTTGCGTTGTCCAGGGATCATTATCAATTCTAACGTCGTTCACCGGTTAAAAGAAGCGGGACATCCGCTAATGCTTCTTCTGATCGACAGCACCTCTGACATGGCTGCGAGCTTTAAGCGGGTTCTGGAGGGGCAGCAGTACCATGTGTTCCCGCATGAAGTGATGAGGAGTATCCGTGCATTGGTGCAAAAGGAGTATGCCGGCGTTAAGGACCCGGACAGCTATCGTTCTTTTCTGGAACAACTTATGAGGCTATTAGGTGTAGAGCAGGTGAAACCCACTATTGTTGATCTGAGAATCAGAGAGCTTATTCAGCTCCTCAAAGATTGCACCGACTCCGAACACTCCGTCAGTCATTACGCCCGGCAGTTAGGTTTATCTAACAGCAGATTGTCGCATCTCTTTAAAGAAAATACTGGCATATCGCTTAGCGGGTACATGGTGCTGCACAAGCTTCAGAAGGCAACCTATTTGATTTTTGAGGGGCTTAGCATTACGGATGCGGCGATGGCCGCAGGCTTTGACAGTCCGTCCCACTTAGCTGCCACCAGCAAGCAGTTGCTGGGCATGACGGCGAAGGATATCCGTAAAGATAGCGTCTTTTTAAAAGTTTCCAGCCTGCATTGACCTTACAATGGGTGCAGGAGGTGTGTTCCATGAGTGCATACTTGAAGGAAACGGAATTGCTGAACTATGCTCACCCGTTGATCCAGCAAATTGTTCACAGCCGCCGGTGGGATTCGATGTCCAGGAAGGAACAGATTCTCGGCATCTATAACTACGTTCGTGACGAAATCCGATTCGGCTACAACCGGGCGGACGATATTCCGGCCTCGGAAGTCTTGCAGGATGGCTACGGCCAGTGTAATACAAAGGGTGTGCTGTTTATGGCATTGCTTAGGGCTGTGGGCGTGCCTTGCCGTATGCATGGATTCGCGATTGATAAGAAGCTGCAAAAGGGGGCCATGAAAGGGTGGTATTACCAGTTGTCTCCCCGGGAGATCATTCATAGCTGGGTTGAAGTGCTATATGAGGATAAGTGGTTGAATATTGAGGGATTCATACTGGACGTTCCTTATTTGACCAAGCTTCAGCAAAAATTCGAACAATGTACGGGTTCCTTCTGCGGATATGGCGCTGCAACAGATAATTTTCAAAATCCGCAAATTTATTGGAATGAAAATGATACCTACGTGCAAAAAGAAGGAATCGTTCAGGATTTCGGGATTTACGACAGCCCCGATGCCTTCTTCACGGCTCATCCGCAAGGGCTCAGCCCGTTCAAGAAAATAATCTATAGCAGGGTGGTTCGGCATCTGATGAACCGGAACGTCGATCACATTAGGCGGGGGTAAGATAAGCTAACGGTTTTAAGGACCATCCTCAATACCCGACGACTTAGCCCCGCGCCATCGTATTTGCGATCAAAGGTTAGGAGGCCCCCTCTTTTTTCTTGACCTACATGCGCCACAGCCCGAACCTCTACCCACTGTTCCGGAAATGCCAGGTAAGTCACCCCGATCGGAGCGGTGACGTACAAGGTTCTCAGCGCGCAGCTTAAGGAATTGGAGGCTGACGGGTTTTTATTTTGAACTATGAACCTTGGTTTATAGCAAACATAAATTAATGGTTGATTTAGAAGGGGTGGTTACCTATTTGCAGGATGTGAGAATGCTGCTCACTTTAGGTTTAACGATCCAGGACTTAGTGGTAAAGGAGAAAATCAAAGAAATGTATGCCCGATAAAAGCATAGTAAAAAGAGCCGCCACTTTGATATTAGTGCAGGCTCTTTTACAGCTACTATTTAAATATTCTCTTTTCAAGAAAAATGCTGGGCGATATTAGTTAAATACTCTTCTTCATCCGTATTTTCTTTCATCTGAATGAGCATCTTTGCATCATCTCCGACGATGTACCGGAATTGACTTGTACCGTCTGTGGCCGCTTGGTATATGGTTTCGGCAACCATTTCTGGAGGCGAGGCGTAGGCCGGTTGTTTTTCCATATCACCCAATTTAGCCCGAAACGCAGCAGTAAATAGCTTGTAGTCTGTTAAATCATCATTATAAAAGAATTCCATGGATCTTCCACCAAAGTCCGTATGAATAGCACCGGGTTCAATCAACTTTACTTTGATGTTTTGTGATGCTAATTCATAAGATACGGACTCAGAAAAACCCTCCACTGCAAATTTGGACGAATGATACAAAGACATCGTAGGGAAGGTCACTTTCCCACCCATCGAAGAGATGTTGATTAGCATCCCTTTTTGATTAGATCGGAAATGTGGCAGCATGGCTTTAGTCATACGGATCAGACCAAAAACGTTCACTTCAAACTGTCTTCTAATCTGCTCCTCCGTAGCGGCTTCTATTAGACCCATTGTTCCATATCCAGCATTGTTGAGAAGAACATCAATAGTACCGAACCGCTCAATCGCTTCTGCTAACGCAGTTTGGATAGTAGGTTCTTTTTCAACATCAAGCTTTAGCACTAACACATTATCCAGTGTAATAAACTCAGTTTCTTGTTCAGGTGAACGCATCGTGGCCACTACGTTCCATCCTCTTTCAGCAAAATGCTTTGCTGTAGCTCTTCCAATGCCTGATGAAGCTCCCGTGATAAAAATTGTATTCATAACCATTCCTCCTATAAATTCTGCTCTTGCACTAACTTCTCCAGGCTTACCAATCCCTCAGCAATGGTTGTAAGTTTAGCCTTGTATTCTTCTATCCCGATTTGGATGCAGATGATCTGTGCTGGATGCATTTCATCTTTATAAAGCGAATATTGCTCAAGTAATTGATCTAATTTGGTGTTTGATGCCTCTTGGGCTTGCTTCAACCACACAATCACCTTGTCATATCCGACGAATTCACCAAAATAAAGCCTCATCATAAAATCAGATTTCCTGATGCTGTCTCCTTCTAGCGGGCCTAGTAAATAGGCGTTAAAACATTCTCTGCCTTTAGGCGTTATAGTTAGAAGATTCTTATTAGGCTTACCGTTCTGGAGCACATTTTCCTTAGTGATTAACCCCTCCTTTTCCATTCGGGCAAGAGTGGGATAGATCGTTCCATAACTGGAACTATAGAAATTAGAGAATACATTTTCTAATGACTGTTTTATTTGGTACCCAGTCGACGCTTCTTTCATAAGTATGCCTAAAATAACATCCTGACTGTTCAAAATTTGGCCTCCTTATAGGGTAGGGAAATTTGTATATCACGATCACAATATATCACTTAGATATATATCAAGTCAATATATATTCGTTAGATATATATAGTTTTATTGTTTTTAAAAGAGGGTGTCCCATAAGCCATGAAATGGCTGGGACACCCTCTAAGTGCGGACACTCCTTTATATCTAATATTACCCTTCAATTTCGCTTGCTAGGGGGCTTTTGTTCATATAGATATGTAACCCTTGGAGTCAAACCGTACTTTGTGCTTAGATACATTACGGTGAACAACGCGTGAGAATGGCATCTAAATTGGGTTCCTCAATGTTCTTTGGGGCGCGAGATACGTTCCATTAGCATAGCTGCCCTGTGCCGGGGAAGAAAACGGCCCATCTGAGCGGCCAAGTGATTATTTCTCCCGTCGACGATATAACTGCTGCCTTTGTCGATCCCGCGAAATCCGGCTTGAACGACTTTCTCTGGAGTGGACAATGTGCTACCCGCCGCCATGTCCCTGCTGCCGACAGCATCGAAAAAGCCTGTATCCGTCGCACCTGGGCAAAGGGTAAGGACGCGCACCCCGCGTCCACGGGTTTCGGCCCACAACGCTTCGGAGAAAGATAACACGAAAGCCTTGGTTGCACCGTAGACAGCCGAATAGGCGCAAGGTGCAAATGCGGCCATTGAAGCCACGTTGACGACGACTCCGTCCTTGCGTTCCAGCATGCCGGGCAGAAAATGATGCGTCAGGTCGACAAGAGCCGCAGTGTTCAGCATAATTTCCGCTTGCTCGCGCTCTGGATCGATCTCCTCAAAGCGGCCATGCGTGCCAATGCCTGCGTTATTAATTAGAATATCTACCGTTAGGCCGAGCGCTACAATGGATTCGGCCAGCTGGCGCGGGGCACCTGCTTTGGACAAATCGCAGGGCAGGGCATAGGCCTGCACCCCGTGCTTACGTTGAATTTCGCCGGCCAATGCTTGCAGTTTCTTTTCTGAGCGTGCAGCTAGTACGACATGGCTGCCTCGTGCCGCCAGCGCCCCGGCATACACTTCGCCAATTCCGGATGAAGCCCCGGTGACCACTGCCAGCTTGCCCTGATATGAATATGTATTCATGACACAGCCCCCTCGTCTTGATATGGTAATGATCATACCAACGATAGAAGGGGCTAACCACTGTGCCTCTTTACTATTAACGGAACTAACAGGCTAAGCTTGCGGCCGCCCTTCGGCGTCTTGCTTCAGCAGGTCCGCTAGCCGCTCTTCCGTTCCCGAACCGGGTGTAGGAACGAAGAAGCACCATTGCAGTCCCGGATTATTGTCGAGGGCCGCGCAATGGATCGTGAATGACAATTCCTGTCCGCCTGGAAGGAGATAATGGACCGGGGCAGAGCTTTTTTGCCGGATCTCATGCCACTCCCACAACCGTATGAAGTCTTCGCTATTCTGTCTAAGACGCTCATATCGTTCCATGTATAGGGGATTGTTTTTGTTGCTGTCGAAGCCTGCCCGGATTAACGCCGTCATGAAACGGGCAAATTCTTCCCAGTTGTCAAGCCTCTTGGGGTACTCCGGATCCAGAAATACCAGCGTCACCATGTTTCGTTCGCTTTCCGGCAATCGGCTGAAGTCCGCGACAACGAGCTCCGCTCCCCGATTCCAGACGATCATATCGGCAAACTCATTGGCAATGAAAGAAGGATAACGCATTTGATCCACAAGGTTTTGCAAAAATCCGGTATCGGGTTGTTCTGAACTCCGGGTCATGCTGAAGCTGATTGGATCAGGTGCGGCCAGGTCGAATAAGTGCTTCCGCTCGTCTGCATCCAGTTGCAGCGCTTGGCTGATGTTGGACAAGATTTCCGGGGAAGGATTCCTCTCCCGTCCCTGTTCTAGCCAGGTATAATAAGTTACGCTGACATTGGCCAGATAGGCGACTTCTTCCCTTCGAAGTCCCGGAGTACGTCTTCGGCCAGGCAAGGGCTTGATTCCCGCATGTTCAGGCTGAAGCCGATGTCTGCGCGATTTGATAAATTCCCCCAGTGCGGATGAAAAATCATGGTTCTCCATACAGGCGCTGCCTCCTCTAGCGTTCCATCTTTACTGTGATATACATAGAGTATACCCGCTCAAGTAAGGTCAATTATATGGAAAGTTTCATCCATAAACAACGGGTGTAGCTACTCTTTTACCATCCGAGAAAGTGGGCAATACAAAAGTTCATAAAATTAATTTCGACATGGGGAAAGTCCCTGAAGGTATAACAAAAATAGCTGTAACTCTGACAGAGGATAATAGCACGGGATTTTCGAATGTAAAGAATTTAACGCAATGAAAGAGTGCAAAAGGAGGGGAAGTCATGCAAGATCAAAAAGAAATGCTTGAGATCAACAAAGCAGGATGGGATGAAGTAGCTGATCCATATTTTGGAAGGATGAATTGCATCTTCTAGGTCAGGAGAACAGATTGACCGGGAACATACAACAAATGTCTATGGAAAACATAGATGACTTGCCCAGTGAATATTTTGATACCACTATCTAAACATCTACAAAAGACTAAAAAACGGCGGGGTTGAAGAGTCACGAGTTATCATCCAAAAGTGAAAGATACCCCTTTTTAGGTATGTATGTGTGGACTGGAATGTAATAAAATGTCGAAGTAAGCAATGAGTAACTGAAAATGAAGAGGGAAGGAGTGACATATATGTTTCCACCAAGAAGCGGATTTAATGACAAAGGCGGCAGGGGACCGCTACAAATTGTAGTGAACCTACTTGTGAATAGTGAGCAAGTGAGAACAGCGCCTGCGAAATAAGCATTCGGTACGGGAAGAGCTGCACCTAAGTCTTTGGACTTTCGGGCAGCTTTTTCTTGTGGGACAACATTCATCCGATAAGTAAGAAAAAGAACAGATCTACATAATGCAAGGAGTTGATTAATCAGATGAGCTATTACTTTCAAGTCTGCAGTTCAGAGAGTTATCAGGATAAATACATGATATTTCTATTGGAACATTACAATGAACTAAATCTGCCTTATCCTTTTTCAATCTCGCTGAGTTTTCTGGCAAGCTCTGTTCTAATGCAAAAAGAAGCTATCTTGTGTTTCAACGATGAGGATGAAGTTGTCGGGGCGATTGGTTACATTTGCGGGACTGCGGAGAACCAATACAAGGATACGCATGTGGCACAAATCCAGATTGTTTTCTTTATTGAAACGTATCGCCGAAGCCGGCTGTTCCTAGAGAGTCTGCAATTTCTGGTGCAATATATATCACAACTACCTGAGCCTATTGTTGAGCTCCGTTTTTGGGTCCCGGTCCATCTCCGGCTGCAAAGACTTCTAGCCAAGCTTGCAGAGAAAACAGCGACATGGGATACACAGCAAGGTGGGATTGATGAATATCATGCCGATTTCAATGAATGGCAAGCCTACGTAATGAAGTTCAGAAATGTAGCCTATTTCACTTCGTAGTGCTTGCTCTGTTGCGATCCTCGAGACAGCTAAGCTCAAATGAACGATTAGGAGGTGGGGCATTTATGCTTGCCCATTACCGGAATTGCCAAAATGATGAAGATTATGCGCAGTTCACTTTATATTTTATCCGAAACCGAAAAGATTTTAACCGCCAATTCTCACTTGCGGATGCACTTGTACATGTGTTGGAATCCATCCCCAACTCCCGCATTATATTAATAACGGACAAGATGGGGGCAATGATAGGTTGGGGGCATTATCGGTATCTCAATACTGAGAATAAATTTGATCCCAAAGGTGAAATCGTTTTTGTTAATTCTGTCATTGTCCACCCCTCCTATCGCAGCAGTAGGGTATTTATTCAGGGGTTCCGCTATTTGGTACAACAGATCGTCGCAGAGAATTGTGGCGTTAACTATCTACAATTTGGCGCTCAGATCGACAACATTTATCTAAATCGACTGTACGCAAAGTTTTCCCGCGTTATTGGGCAAAGAGAAGGCTACCATGGAATTGAAAATGTCTATTCCGCGGATTTCGGACAGCTCCTTCAGTATCTGAAGCTCAGTTGAGGCATTTCCCTATCGGGCAGGTTTGTCCCGATCCGGATGCTTATGTCGGCTGCTTTTCGGAAGATGCACTTGTTCTCGATGAAGGTAAAGAGTGGGCAGGCAAAGCTGCTATCAAACAATGGAGTGCCGAATATCATTTTGGAGCTAACATAACACTTGAACCCATACAGAATAAACAGCAAGGGGAAGAAAGCGTAGTAGTTTTCAAGGTTGATGGGGATTTCGACAAAACCGGCCTCCCGGACCCTCTCTATTTGGATTTTTATTTTCAGATTCGCAACGATAAGATTAAGCAGCTTGCGATCCGGCTGTCTAAAGGATTGGAATAAGTAGACAAAGGCTAATCAGATAGAAGATAGCTACCAATGTCTCTTCAGTCGCATAACTGCGAAATATTAACAGCGCCATGTTCTTCATTAGTGAAGAGTATGGTGCTGTTTTCATTTAAGTAAGGTCTTAAAAGGGTTTCATGGTTATCGATCACAGTGATTTAGAATGTTCACAGATTGTATTATTACCTGCGGTGATCCCCTCTCTTTTAAGATGGTTATCGCCAGCATCACACATTTCTTTTAATAATGGAAGGAATGTCCGGCCATAGTCTGATATTGAGTATTCTACTCTAATGGGAACCTCGTCTGCATATACCGCGCGATGCATCCTAATTGATACAGAATAATGCTTTTCCATTTACCACTAATGATATTTTGTACCACATCAAATCCTGTATTTATTGTATTCATGAGATCCTCCTTACTTTGAAGTAACCTAGTGACTATAAAGTGCAGTATTTTCAATTGTATACGCTCCAGATAATATGATTATAACAAATCTAAGATATGGGAGGCGTTAAAATGAGTCTGCAAGATCTTATTCTAAAAAGGAAATCAGTCAGACATTATGATCCAAACTATGCGATTGAAAGAAAGGAAATACTTGATTCGATTGAACTGGCTGCCAAATCACCCAACGGAAATAACATTCAGAGTACACGTTATTTGCTCATCGAAGATAAGGAGCTGCGCGCCAAAGTTAAACCAATTGCATATAACCAGGAGCAGGTTGAAACCTCCAGCTATTTGATTTTGATCTTGGGGGATTACCGTGCTTTTCATAGTGAAAATATCCATGCTATTCAAGACAAGGCTTTGGAGAAAGGTTATTTCACCCAAGAGACTAAAACGTATTTAACAAATGCAGCCATTGGTTATTATCGAAACATGTCTAATCAAGATTTTTTAAAAGAGCTGGTCCGCGATGGCAGTCTGGCTGCAATGGCCTTAGTCCTTATTTTGAACGAAAAAGGGTACCAGACCATCACTATGTCAGGTTATGATAAAGCTGCTCTTTTTAAAGTGCTCAATATTCCCCAGCACTATGAAGACATTATGTTATTAAGTGTGGGCAGAGGGATTCACGAGGGTCATTCCACTGTAAGACATGATATTGAGGAGATAACGTTTATAGATCGGGTACCTTCGTGATCGGATATCGTTCGGTATATTTCCATCGTATCTACACCCCATGAGTAAATCAAAGTTATCCTCTTTAATTGCCGCGTGTCAATCAGCTTTTGAAGAAATCCATTTGATTGTGCTGTGGCCCTATCTTTGAAATACCCTGCAATGCTTGCCTAAGTATGCAGGAATATGATATGTATTTTGTAACGATATTGATTGAGCCATAGAGGTGAACATTATGAGTTTTGGAGAAAAAGATGCAGTACCCTTTGAATTCCTTGAGTTGGTTGGAGATGACGAAGCTTCATTGATTTGGGTGAATACAGCGAAGACTTATTATATTCAGGGTAAAAGTGGAGTAAATAAATATTTTAAAATCCAGGAAGCAGGCCATGCAGAATCTTTAGAAAGACAAGCCCAAAGGTTATTGTGGTTATACAATAAGTTACCTGTTCCGAAGGTTATTGATTTCGGTGTGATCGGGAATTATGAGTATTTATTAACACTTGAATTGCCAGGCGTTGAAGCTTCCAACATGCAATATTCTTCAAATACAGAAGAAATGATCTCTTTATTGGCACAAGGTCTTCGGAGAATTCATGAAGTTTCAATTGAAGGTTGTCCTTTTGATCATTCATTTGAACAGTTGATGAGCACTATCCAGTACAGGTTTAGTAGAGGGAACAAATTTGACTCAACGGAGCTGCATAGAAAGTTTGGTGAGGACAATGTTGAAAAGTTGCTACTTGAAGTCAACAATTATTCTCGGGAACTCAAAGAAGATTTAGTATTCACACACGGTGACTACAGCCTGCCAAACATCATTATTGCTGATGACTCTATAAGTGGATTTATCGATCTGGGAAATTGCGGGATTGCGGACCGTTATTATGATTTGGCAGTAGCTGAGAAGAGCATTATCAGAAACTTCGGCGAGCAATGGGTCAAGTTATTTTTTTCATCCTATGGTGTATCAGAGATTGATTATGCAAAAATAAGATTCTACCAAGTTGTAGAGCATTTGGTTTGGGCCTGATCATTAAGTGAACACAAGGAGGATACGGGGATGAGAATGCCAAGCGACAGCGAGCTGACATTGCTATTCGAAGGAGATGAGCAACAGCTGCAGCAATTTGTTTTTGCGTACAGCGTCATTGTAGATTGGCGAGAAGAGGATGAGGAGATCGTCCGGTTGTTCGGTAAACGGCTTCCAGATGAAACGGTTGAGGTGACATCAACGGACAAAGGACTGGACGTTACCTACAATGGACAACTGCATTCGATTGCGCTTACCTTTACCGGGAATGATCGCTATATCACGATTCGCGGTTTTCAGGAGCTGGTCGGGGATAAATACGAAATCCGGCTTTTTGAGGCCTCATATTTTTCGGATACGCACGAATTTTTGATTTTACCGAAGCACAAGTGGGGGGAACTGGATGCCCGTTATCCGGTGCGGAGTAGGGAGATATTCCGTATCATCGATGAGGAGTTGGATTTTCCGTAACTGGGCAAGTGGTTAACCAAGCTTCAGCAAGAATTCGAACAGTGTACGGGTTACCTGAAAAATATCTAAAACGGCTCAGGAAGGATATGCCTATGAAAATAATTACATTATGCGGTTCTACAAAATTCAAGGAGCAATTTGAACAGGCTAATGCATTTCTTACACTACAAGGAAACATAGTGATTAGTGTAGCCTTCTTTGAACAATCTGAAGGTTTTGAAATCACGGAAGAACAAGCGGAGTTACTGGGAGATCTGCATTTTAGAAAGATTGATCTTTCTGACGAAATCTTCGTGATTGATGTAAATGGCTACATTGGCAACAGCACAAGAAATGAGATTGAGTATGCTGGAAAAACGGGTAAGGCCATCCGCTACTACTCTGATGAAGAGATTCCGCAAATACTAAAACGCTACTGACATTACTCTGCCAGTAGCGTTGTTTAGTTGAACCCTACCTCTTTTTCTTAACCAACATGCGCCACAGCCCGTACCTCTACCCACTGTTCCGGGAATGCCAGGTAAGTCACCCCGATCATGCTCCCCGCCGGCCGATGCTCTCCGACATACTTTTTGAACAGTCCGATCGCGGTTTCCCCGTGCTCCTGCGCATTCGTCAGATACAGCTCCACGTAAGCCAGATTATCCTTGGTTGCTCCGAACTCTTGTAACACGGTATCCAAATTCTTCAGCGTCTGTGTCATCTGTGCCTGAATATCGCCTGCTCCAACGAAGCTGCCCTCCGCATCATGGGAGAACTGTCCCGAGATATACAGCGTGTTGTCGACAAGGTACCCCTGCGAAATCCCGTGATCCCAGAGGGTATGGTTGTACGTTCGGATGGTTGTCATTGCTTTAGCCCCTTTACTTCAAAGTAAAGCTATTATAGACTGAGCAAAAATAAAGGGATAGTACGCACAAAGAAGTGGGCTACTATCCGAAAGGATAGCGTGAACATGGGCATTTCAGATTTGAAGGGCAAGGAGACGGTGATCCAAGACACACCATTCGGTTATACGATGTCGGTGATCGGCGGGAAGTGGAAGATGGCGATTCTGTATCTGCTGTCCGCCAAACCCTCGATTCGATTCAATGAAATGCAGAGACAGCTCGGAGCGGTGACATACAAGGTTCTCAGCGCGCAGCTTAAGGAATTGGAGGCTGACGGGCTGGTGAAGCGCGTGGAGTATCCGCAGATTCCGCCCAAAGTGGAGTATTCGCTGACACCGAAAGGGCAGACCCTGCTGCCTGTGTTGGAGCAGCTGTGCGAGTGGGGAGCACAGAATCGGTGACGTTCATACATTCACATTAGCGCCAAAAGGTAATTTCCTCGCTACCCAGGCGGACGGATTCATGACCCTCATCTTTGGCTTTGCCGATGGATAGGATCATGACTGGAACATACCTGTGGTCGTCCAGATCAAAGGCGCTAACGATCTGATCACGTTCAAAGCCTGCCATCGGATTGGTGTCATACCCATGAGCACGGGCTACCAGCATCAGTTGCATCGCGAATAAACTTGCATCGATTTTGGCAATTTCAATCTTCAATTCTCTAGGGATTTGCGGATACATGCCCAGAATTTGCGTGACCTGCTTGTCGCGTATGTCTTTGGGCATCTTTCCTTGCTCCACAGCCGTATCATAGATTTTCTCTACATATAAATCGCTCTGCGTATCTCCCAGAATGATGAGCATCGCCGCAGATGTATCATTTTGCCGGGTATTGAACTGGACTAGAGGCCGAAGCTTGTCTTTTCCTTCAGGAGAATGAACCACGATTAAGCGCCAGGGCTGCATATTGGCAGAAGAGGGCGCCAAGCTTGCTTTTTGAATCATCGCGTGCATTTCTTCCTCCGAAATTTTGACGTCCTCATCGTACTGTCGTATGGAACGGCGGCCGGTCAGAATGTTGACAAAATCATTATTTTGAATAGATTCCAGCATAAATGCACTCCTTCTGAGGTAACCCATTATTTTGACAGTATCGCTGTCCCGGGTTATCATATTTTTATTTTGAACTATGAACCTTGGTTTATAGCAAATATAAATTAATGATTGATTTAGAAGGGGCAGAGTATGAAAGCAAATGAAGTCTCCAGGCTGACGAATCTACCCATATCCACCTTGCGATTCTATGAACGCAAACAGTTGATCCCTGAGCAGTTCATATCAAGGGATGAGAATAATTACCGTGTATACGATGAAGGAGTGGTCACCTATTTGCATGATGTGAGAATGCTACTCACTTTAGGTTTAACGATCCAGGACATAGTTTTACTTATCAATGAGAGCTCGTATATTAAGAAGGAAGCATTGGTAAAAGAGAAAATCAAAGAAATCCAGGAGTTAGAAGCCAAGTTGAATGCATCCCAAAAGTTTTTGGGTGATGTGCTAGAGGGCAGAGCGCATTTTCAGACCGGATGTAAATCGTAATAATAGTTCGTTAGCCATGTTAGGATCTACAGAGGTAGTTATCCGATCACTTCATAATGGAGGTTGTAAAATGGCATTTCCAACGCATATTGTGTCGGCAGGCGGAATTGTAGAAGATGGGAAGGGAAATATCCTATTAGTAAAAGCCCATGATAATGGTTGGGTGTATCCTGGCGGGATAACTGAAATTGGAGAGAACCTTATCGATGGCGTGATACGTGAAATCAAAGAGGAAAGCGGAATAGACGCTACTGTCAGCCATTTAATCAATGTGATTTCAAATACAGCGGTTCATAAGTGGTATGACGGTGTAACTGATGTTCCAACGAAGGTAATGTTTGATTTTGTGTGCAAAGTTGTGGGTGGAGAGTTAGCCACTTCTGATGAAACCAGTGATTGCAGATGGGTGGCCAAGGAGAACGTTCTGGATTTCATTACCCTGCCCCCATCCGCATACGGTATGAAGCTTATTTGAACTTTAACGGCTCTGTAAATTTCATAGAGTACGCCACCACAACAACGTCCGAATGTAGCGTCAAGCTACAAAGAAAGGTTTGAGGCGCTTAAGAGTGAATTTTGACCGGAGATCGGAATGAAATCTATACATCTGCCTAGTCCTTCTTTTGTGGTTGGGAAAACAAAAGGAGGAGGCAGATGTTTTCCATTTCAGCCGTAGATTATTCCGTCGGTATGTCATTCGCAGACTGACTTCGCATCGAGAACGATAATATAGCCGGAAGGAGTGCGATGGCAACACCCATTGCGCCAGCCACGCCGATGGACTGTAAGGAAAGACTCTCCACCACAAGACCGCCAATGGCAGCTCCGGCAGCAATCCCCAACTGGATGAAGGAGGTATTCAAGCTCAGAAGAATTCCCGCTGCGCTTGGTGCCAAGCTAATCATATAGACTTGTTGAATGGGACCCGTAGACCAAGCGAAAAACGACCATAACAGCAGCAACGGAAAGACAGCTATGGATGTATGGGCAAAGAGGGTCATAAGGATCAGAATACCCGCGTGGATAATTAAGCTTCCATTCAGCGTACGCGGAATACCTAATTTATCTGCACCAAATCCTCCAGCCTGGGCGCCCAGCAAGCTTGCTATGCCGAATGAAAATAGCGCGATGCTCACCATCCCATTGCTCATGCCCGTAATGTCCAACAGAAATGGTGTAATAAACGTGTAAACGATCGTATA
The DNA here is from genome assembly GCF_038000365.1 of Paenibacillus sp. FSL R7-0333. Taxonomy (NCBI): domain Bacteria; kingdom Bacillati; phylum Bacillota; class Bacilli; order Caryophanales; family Paenibacillaceae; genus Paenibacillus; species Paenibacillus sp. FSL R7-0333. The sequence continues at coordinate 7,268,849 of NZ_JBBOBZ010000001.1, read as the reverse complement.
ACCGACCATCCAAAAGAAGCTAATCGACAAGGTGAATAATAGCTGAGGCCTTTTCAACAGGGCGAGTTGTTCTTTAAGAGGTACATTGGCTTCTCCCTGTGACTTGGGCAATGCCATTAAAATGACCAGCATGGCGATAAAACTAAGAGCGCCGATTCCATAAAAAATGATTTTCCAGTCGTAGGTGCTGGCAATGACTCTTCCCAGAGGAACGCCTAAAATAAGCGATAGATTAAATCCCATCATGATCGTTGCGATCGCGGTGCCTTGTTTTCCAGGCCCGGCAAGTTGAGCAGAAACCGTTAGGGCAACCACGGTAAAGACACCTGTACTAAGCGCTAAGATCACTCTCGCACCAACAAGCATGGGATAGCCCGTCGAGAACACCGTAATTAAATTCCCTATAAAAAACAGCGTCAAAGCAGCCAGCATAAGTGTTCTCCGGCTTAGTTTGGAGGTAGCCGCAATGAGAATCGGAGTACCCACTGCGTAAGATATGGAGTAAACCGAAATGAGTTGGCCGGCCGCAGCAATAGTTACGCCTACATCTTTAGACACCAGATCCAATATCCCGGCTATTACAAATTCCGAGGTTCCCACTAAAAAACTGATAATCGCTAAAATATAAACTTTCCAAGATTTAATCATTTGATTGTTCCCCTTTCAATTTCTTTAGCCTTTCTTGTTGTTATTCTATAATTCTAAAAATATAGAAATGTTACTTAAAAAAATTTACGCCAGTAAATATGGCGCAAACTTCTTTGCCACTTCTTGATCAACGCTGTAGTGAATAAACGAACCGTTCTTTTGCGCCTGGATTAAACCCGATTCCGTCAGTTGCTTAAGATGATGGGATAACGTTGAACCGGCTACATGACCAAGCTGTTCACTGATCGCGGTAACGCATTGATTCTCTTGCTTGATTAGCATTAAGGCTATTTTTAGCCGTGTAGGCTCCCCTAGAGCCTTGTATACTTTGACAGCTTGCACCAGATTGTGATCGACATCAGCCATTACAGTCTCCTTTCCACCATCATTTCTATATTTATGGAATTATAGAAATGATACTACCACTTAAAGACTGCGGTGTAAAGTGAAAATGTAGCCGAGTGCATTTATCTTAAATCCTCCACAAAATAACAAATGTTCTTATTGGGATAATACAGAACAACTAATCGGTCAGATTCGTAATTGAAGTCTTGCCACGAGTAAACTCCATTAAAATCTGGCGTTTTATCTTCAGGAACATCTAAACGCAGCAATGTATCCTCAACATATTTTTGAATATCTCTTTCATTATCATCAAGATTATCCCCGGAATATTGTTCAATTATCTTTCTTCCGCCGTATGGCTTTACTATTGTAGACAATTGTTTTTCTTTCGTTCTAAAAATAGTATAACGCACTCCCTCCCCACGAAATCCCCCTTGATTTGTATATTGATCAAGTTCCTTGAATTCGGAAGGCAATTGCAACTGCCAATTACTCTCATATTGCCATTTAGGCGAGTGATTGGTTTTTGCTTCATTCCATAGATATGCCGGAATCGCAACAGCAAGTATAACAACAATAACCACGAATGTATTGATGACTTTCATTTCCATATCCTCCTGAGGCCTTTTCTACATTTGTAGATCATTTTGTACTGTTTTCAATTATTTTCTATTATTGATAATATATTAACACGTACTGTCTGAAGATTTGAAAAATGCATTTCTGCCTCAACTCCCTACGAGCCGTAAAAAAATCAGGAAAAATCGGTGGGGGTTATCATTCAACTTACGGATATGAACCATAGCCACACCATTGTGGTGGAGACTCATCCCACACCATCACCTTCCAACAAGGAGTAAAAATTATCGCGGTCTTCATCATCAAATTTGCCAAGCGCCTGTACCCTGACAAATTGATGTCCGCCATACATATCGATCTCCTCACCATTACTATTGTAGAGCGCGATCATATGACCATCCCGATTCCGCTCTATATACCCGTAACAAGCTGCCTCGGGCTCTTCCCCGAAAAAGAGTGAAAATCTGATTTTGTCCACACTATTCATACAGATCTCCCTTCCGTATTTCTCATTGATCTGAAGACTATTTTACGTGACACCGTTTCAAATGGAAAAAGCGATATCACTCTGCATACTCGGGAATCCATTCCTATTTTAATAACATAAGGGGGTCTCCCTCGCTATGCCGCTCATTCTCAAATTATTTCTTGACGGGACGCGATTAGGGGAGTATTATACTGTGCCGGTTAACTCAACGGGGCCCTTTATAGTTTTATATCCCAAGTATTTCCTCCCTGTGTTAATATTATTGAGACAGCACGAGCCATTAAATGGATTGGAGTGGTTAGAGTGAATCAATTTCTGCAAATGGGAGCAAATACAACTTTAAGTGCCGCAAAAGGTAGCATTACGATTAGCCACGAAATCTCTACTCTGGTAGACGTTTCTTTAACAGCCTTCCTCTTAACGGATGCTGATAAGGTGCAAGGAGATAGCGGAATCATCTTTTATAATCAGCCCACAAGTTCCTCAGGTGTAGCCACGCTTTTACCAGCCGAGCAAGCCGGTAATACCAAAGTTTATAAGCTGAATTTCGACATGGATAAGGTCCCTGAAGGTATAACCAAAATAGCTGTAACTCTGACAGAGGATAACAGCACAGGATTCGCGAATGTGAAGAATCTGGAAGCAGAGATATGTACGCAAAATACGATTATTCACTTATCCCCATCCAGTTTCACGAACGAGAATGGAATTGTAGTGCTTGAATTATATCTAAGGAACGGTCAGACCAAGGTAAAATCAATCTGGCGCGGATTTGATTCCGGGCTTGAAGGGTTATGCAAAAACTATGGTGTTGAAGTAGAAGCGGATGAGCCAAGTGAGCATTCTAAACCTCAGTTCATTCAAGAGCCTGTATCAAAGGAACCTGGTTCGGCTATGTCCATCAACCTTGAGAAGGTAAAGGGTAAGATCAATCTCGATAAAGGGCAGAAGCCGGTTATCATTGAGAAAACACCAGAAATTACGGCTACGGTATCTTGGGAGACTGGAACGGATTATGACATTTATGCTTTAGTCTATACAAAGGATGGAAAGCAGATTGATGTAGCTATGTTTGGTGCAACGGGAACACCTCCCCTCAAAAATTATGGTAAAGGGACAGTTGAGCATATGGGCGATGTGGGGAGAGGTAAAAAATCAAAGAAGACAGAGGTCATAAAGTTAAGACTAAGAGATGATGTTCTTGCGGTTGTTCCTGTAGTTTATTCAGCGCAATCCAATGGAACCGGTTCATTTTACAGATATAAGGTGTCCATGAGTATAGATAATCATAATGGAACCTCAGTTACGATCTCCGCCAAGAATGCAAATAATAATGATACGATCTATACCTGTGTACCCGGGATACTTCATAATACGCCAAATGGCGTAATTATTAGTCCGCTAGAGCTTTACAGTAGACCAAATTCAGAGTATAGGCCGATTCTTAAGGTAGGGGACTCCAATATGGTAGAAGTGATAATGGATCAAGGACCTTTAAATGATTACAAATAGGTTATTGCGAAAAGCTATGACCAATCATGCTTTTTACATATAACCTGCATTCTTTGCCCTCATGCTATACTCAGTACACTAAAAAGTTGTAAGGAGATGTAGCGATGATACCCTTTCGTAATGATCATGTAGGCAGCTTCCTGCGTCCTGCGAACTTAAGCCAGGCGCGTGAACAATATAAAGCAGGCAACATCACATATGAAGCCTTAAAAGCGGTGGAAGATCAAGAGATTATCCGGATTATTGAGAAGCAGAAGGAGAATGGCGTATTCGCAGTGACGGATGGGGAATTCCGCAGAAGCTGGTGGCATTTTGACTTTCTGGGCGGCCTAGACGGCGTAGAGCTGTATGAGGAGATCGACGGGCCCAAGTTCCATAATATGCAGACCCGTAAGGGTGGCATCCGTGTGGTGGGTAAGGTTGATTTCTCGAGCCATCCCTTTGTGGAGCATTTTGAGTTTTTGCTGAAGCATGCAGGTGACGCCGTAGCGAAGCAAACCATTCCAAGCCCCAACATGCTGATCTACCGGCTGGAGCCTGGGGCCAATAGTTATAACGACCGGGAGCAATTCCTTCAAGATACGATTGTGGCGTACCAAAAAGCCATTCAAGCGTTCTATGATGCCGGATGCCGGTACCTGCAACTGGATGATACAGCATGGGCAGACCTTTTCTCAGCAGCGGGTCACGATAAGCTGCGGGCAAAGGGTCTGGAACCGGCGGAAGAGCTCAAGATCATGCAGCGCATGATTAACGAAACCTTGGCTCATAAACCGGCAGATTTAGTGGTGACTATGCATATTTGCCGGGGCAACTATAAATCCAACTACTTCTCAAGCGGCGGTTATGATTATGCTTCTGAGGTCATTTTTGGAGGCTTAGACGTAGATGGCTTATTCCTGGAATTTGATGATGAGCGTTCAGGCAGCTTCGAGCCACTGAAATATGTGAACCGGCCGGATTTGAAAATCGTGCTGGGTCTGCTCACATCCAAAACAGGCGAACTAGAGGATAAAGAGCATATTAAAGCCCGGATTGCCGAAGCAGCAACCTATGTGCCCCTTGAGCAGCTGTGCTTGAGCCCGCAATGCGGATTCTCCTCTACAGAGGAAGGCAATATTCTAACGGAAGAACAACAGTGGCGTAAGCTTCGTTATGTGAAGGAAATTGCCGAAGAAGTATGGAAGGCAGACCAAGAGACCGTTATTGTGGAGGCCTTCATTAATGGTCAGAATGTACCCTCCCTTTCGCAGTCAGCCAAAGAGAATCCGGCGAACCCGGCTGAAATCGTAGGCTATTTCCCTGTCACTACGAAGGAACAAGCGGTGGAAGCGATTGAAGCGGCGGCAGAAGCTTTTAAAATATGGAAGAAGACCTCGATTGATGAACGTATTACCCGGATGCGTAAGGCAATAGAGAAGATTAGAGCAGCGGAGAATGAAATTGTCCATCTGCTGTCCAGAGAGCATGGCAAGCCCCTATATGATGCCCATGGTGAGATTTATGTCTCGTTAATGTGGATGGAGTTCGCTTGTAATGAAGCTGCATCCGTTCTACAGGAAGAGGTCCAGGAGCATGATCATGGTAAAACCATCCTGTCCTATGATCCAATGGGTGTGGTGGCAGCGATCAGTCCATGGAATTATCCGATTGCGTTATCTACGATTAAAATTGCTCCTGCCTTACTTGCGGGCAATACGATTGTGCTCAAACCGAGTCCGTTTGCGCCACTGGCGGCGGCGAAGGTGGCAGAGCTGATCGCAGGTGAGTTCCCGGCGGGTGTCATCAATGTCGTTCATGGGGATGCGGATGTGGGCGTTGAGCTGACGAGTAATCCTCTTGTCTCCAAAATCGCCTTCACAGGCGGAACCGCGACCGCCAAGCACATTATAAAAGCGGCTTCAGATACGATTAAGGATATGACGCTGGAGCTTGGCGGCAATGATGCGGCGATCTTCCTGGATAGCTTTGATGTTCAAGATGAGCGGGCCATGCGCCGGATTGTTATTTCTAACTTCCTGACGACAGGCCAGATCTGTATGATTGCCAAGCGTGTATATGTACACCGTTCTATCTATGATGGTTTTGTTGAAAAATATATAGAGGCGGCTAACCGCTGGATTCGCATCGGTGATCCCTTTGATGCCAATACGACAGTAGGTCCGGTGAATAACCTGAAGCAGAAGAATTACGTGCAGGGTCTGATTGAGGGTGCGCGCCAGCGCGGAGCTAAGGTCATTCCGCTCGGCCAAATTCTGGATCAGCAGCGGTTTGAACAAGGGTATTACCTGCAGCCTACGCTTGTTCTGGACTGCGATTACCATGATCCGATTGTGGTGGAGGAGCAGTTTGGTCCTACCGTTCCGATTCTGCCCTTTGACGATGTGGAGCAGGTGATTCATCTGCACAATGAGAGCATCTATGGATTGACGAGCTCGGTGTGGGGGCGGGAAGAGGAGGCCATTTTGGTCGCACGTCAGCTCGAAGCGGGAACGACCATGATCAATACAGCTGCTGTGCAAGGGCTCGATGTCCGGTTCCCGTTCGGTGGCTTCAAGCAGTCCGGTATCGGCCGTGAATACGGCGCAGAGGGCATCCGTACGTATACAGAGCTGCATGTGATCAATGTTCCGAAGACACTGGATCTTCCTTATATCCCAGAGTAGAAAAGAAAAAAATGTAAACACCTTCAAGAGAATGAACTCTGTCGTAAGATAGAGAGATCCTTGGAGGTGTTTTTTGCGTTGGCAACTAGAGTGAGTTACCCGGTAGACCAGCATTACGAACTTTTTGGAGAAACATGATATCATTAAGGAGCGGGACTGCTCAAAGTACGGGTTTAAGGAGATAAAATCATGAAGAAAAAGAAGATTGCCTGTTTACACGCCCACTATTCAAATATCCAGTATATTCAAAACGCTCTTACCTCTGCTGAGTTGGAATTGGTTCATTTTGTGGATCCTGGTTTGATGAGTAGAATTACATCAGATAAAAATTTCGACGAAGGACAAGCCAAAAATAAAGTCATCGAACAAATAGAATGGATATCACAAGCAAATGTTGAGGCTATTCTTATCACATGTACTAATTATATTGCTCTTCTTGAAGAAAACCGGCTTAATACATCTATTCCTATAATAAAAATCGATGAGCCTTTCTTTAGTTCGGTCTGCAGTATTACAGAACCACAAGTTCTATTATTCACTAATCCAGCAACCGTCGAAGGGACAATGAGAAGGCTTAATGAATTTGCTTCTATCCAGGATAAGCCAATTCATATTGAGGCACGTGTCATAGAGAATACATTTGAGCTAATCATGCAAGGTAAAAATGAGCAATACGTTGAAGAATTATCAAAGTACATAAAGGGGATACTTGCATCAGAAAAAAATAAGAAAATTTCTGTTGCACAATTATCTATGGTGGAATCAGCCGTTAAAGTTGAGCAAGAGTTAAATGTAAAAATCGGGAATCCGTTGGATTCACTGATAATACATTTCGAGAGCTTGTTGCTCAACTAACGGGCAATGTGAACATTAGGCAGACAACAATAAACCGACCAAAATCCTTAGTGGACTTTGATCGGTTTATTCCGTATTTTTCCGAAGAAAAATCGAACGAAATATTCTTTATTCCCCAATATATAGTGTAAGACCGAAGGGAGGGGTGATGAATGGAGCATCCAAAAGAATATTCTCAGCTCATTACGCTTACGCTAGCCGGCAGTCGTGAAGCATTTAGTGAGCTATATGAAGCTACGATTAGGGATGTATATCAAACCGTTCATTTCCTCGTTCGCGAAACATCTGAGGTGGATGATATCGTTCAGGAGATTTATATTCAAATGCGCAGATCTCTTGAACATTTTGACATCAGTCGTCCCTTTAGACCCTGGCTTATGGGAATAACAGTGCGACAAATTCATGCCTACCGGAGAAAGAGATGGACGCATCTCCGAATTCTCAAAAAGGCAGAGCAGGTCAATTTGGTGGTGGAGCCTGAATTCACAAGTAAGATTGTCGACAAGATCTCTAACCACTCCTTGCTTGCTAGCGTAGATAGTCTTCCGTATAAGCTGAAGCAGGTGATTATTCTGCATTATTTAAATGAATTATCGCAGGAGGAAAGTGCCGTAATCCTCGGGATTCCTCTAGGTACCGTGAAATCCCGTATTCATGCTGCACTGCGCAAGCTTCGTCAGAAGCCAGAGAATCAGACTCTTTTTAAGGGAAAGGTGGAGGATCTGCATGAATTTCAATGAAAAGCTGCGAACAGTTCTGCAGGAAGAGGCCAGAAATTTAAATGCCCCACCGGAACTGAAGGAGAGAATACTAAATCAGACCGTAACCGGACAAGGGGGAAGACGAATGAAAAAGAAGTGGATCGTAGCAGGCGTTTTGGCAGCTACTTTATTAATTCCTACTGGAGCGTTTGCCGGATATCATTATCTGGCGGATAGTATGTATGGTTCGAAAGAAGCAGCTGCTACGATTGGCCTAAGCCAGCAGAAATATGAGGAGTTTGAGACCAAGCTTCAGAGGTTGAAGCATAATTTTAGCGAGGAAGAAGCTGCCACGGTTATGTCCTTATTGAAGGAATTAGGCGATTACAATCTGCTGGCGGCAGATTCCAAGGGGAGTTTTCACATAGAACGGCTTAATGCAGAAGATCAGAAGGCTTACAAGAAATTACTGGTGGAGCTTGAACCGTATTTCAAGAAAATGAACGAAACGGATAAATCCAAGGCAAAGGCATCTGGCACAGATCGTGGCGCTTTCTGGGATAGCTTGCTTGAGAAGGCTGAACAGAGACTCACTAAACAGGAGTATAGGGAGCTTGAACCCATAATAAATGAGTTGAAAAGCTATGATGCCAAGGTAACTGATGCAGACGGAAGTGTTCATATGGATCGGTTGTCGACAGAAGAAATACAAAAGCAAGAGAAGTTATTGGAGGCGCTCACTCCTTACGTTGATAAGATAGACAAAATGATGAAACCGAGCTCTTAACCCTTACTCTCTCAGTATGGTTTAAAAATCAGTCATTATGATCCAAAACTCGCAGGAGCTTTATTTAGCAGCAAACTGACCATAGAGCAGGGTAGGTCGGAATGGTGCATAAATGGGCTTTTGCGAGTTTTTTGTGCTACAAAATTTCTTAGCAAAAAACTACATGAAGCCGATAGATAAAGAAGAAGAAATGAGTAGGAGAGGGATACTCTTGGCTAATTTTTCATGGAATCACCAAATGAAAATGAAGTACATCTTTTTATTCCTGGGGTTACTATTAGTTGTTCTATCAGGCTCACGCTTATTGTGGATGGAGTTGTTTGGCGGTTTACAACAGGATTCGATAAAAAACGGGGAACTCCATTTACGTAATTGGAATGCAGAAGACGGGCAGATTGTTTTGCTTGACGGGGAATGGGAATTGTATTCCTCACATTGGTTCATGGATGGCAAAAAGCAGCAGGGCTTGGCCTTGAGAGAGCCAAGGATGATTCAAGTTCCAGGGGGATGGAATCAAGCTGTGCATCCCGGGACCTCTACTCCATATGGATTCGGCTCGTACCGCTTACGAATATATGTGAATCCGCAGCAGGATCTCAACTATAGTATTCGTGTGCCAAGTATACGCACTTCGTCGGAAGTATACGTAAACGGCCGGTTACTGGCTAAATCCGGGCGTGTAGCGGATTCGGAAGAAGCCTCTATCGCTAAGAATCTTCCGTATTCTACAACCTTTAAGGCGGACAAAGATGGTGTAATCGAATTGGTAATTCAAGCGTCCAATTATGTGGATAGCCGGAGCGGGGGCATTGTCCGGTCTATTAAATTCGGGACAGAAGAAGCAATTACCCAAGAGATGAAACTTTCGGTATCTATGCAGGTTCTGACAACGGTTATCTTTCTGATCCATTCTGCCTATGCGTTTATATTATTTGTATTGGGTAACAAGCAGACAAAGTTGCTGTATTTCTCTTTGCTGACATTCTCTTTCACACTAAGCGGTGCGTTAAGCAGTGATGAGAAGCTGTTCCATCAAATCATTTATATCGGCAACGTATGGGATTTCCGGCTATCCAATGTAGCTTTTTTAGTTGGAGCCTATGCATTATTGGAGTGTACGAATCATCACGAACTAGCTCTTTGGCACAGAATATATCCTGTATTTAGGGCACTGATCTTGGGGACCGCAGGGATTACGCTATTGTTGGATACCTATCAGTTAACCAGCATCTTCCCTGTGTATAATCTGCTAGGCGGTACTGCTGGAGTCGTTGCAACGATTGCGATCTGTAGAACAGTGGTCAAGGATATGAGAGGGAATCTGTTATTGTTGTTCTCCATCCTTGCGTTGATCCATCATGTGATCTGGATGCTCTTCTGGCGGGAGGGCGGTTATAATCTTCTCTATTATCCGTTTGATTTGATTATTTCAATGGGGTGTTTGGCCTCAGTATGGTTTAGGAATTATTTTAAAATGTATGAAAACACGAATGAGCTAGCAACAACCCTGCAAAGAATGAATGATCATAAGGATCAATTCCTGGCGAATGCTTCACATGAGTTCAAAAATCCGCTGCACAGCATGCTCAACCTATCACAATCTGTTATGAAACGGGAACAGCATGTAATGCAGGCAAGAAGCATCAAAGAGCTTGAAACTGTTTCTTCTGTAGGGCACCGGCTAACCTTGATATTAAATGATTTGATTGATGTGATGAGCCTGCGGGAAGGCAATCCCCGTATCAGCAAAAAGGTTATACCGATCCAGCCGATCGTGACGGGAGTACTTGATATGCTGCAATTGAATGCAGAGGTGAAATCTATACAAATTACAAATCAAATTCCTGAAGATTTTCCTCTGGTCCATGCAGATGAGAACCGGATTATTCAGATCCTCTTCAATTTACTTCATAATGCTGTGAAATACACAAATGATGGAGTGATTTTGATTTCGGCTTATGTAAACGACGGGAGGGCTTATATCGTTGTTGCTGATACCGGAATTGGAATGGATGAGGACATGCTTAAATGCCTATTCCATCCATACGAGCAAGCCAACACAACGGAGACCATGATTGAAGGCGGCTTCGGGTTAGGGCTGAGTATAAGCAAACAACTGGCGGAGCTTCATGGGGGCACATTGGATGTAACCTCCGTTAAAGGAGAAGGTTCGCAATTCAGCTTTTCTTTACAACTGGCAGGCTTGGAAGCGGAGGCGGAGAGTGCGCCGGCGAAATCTTTTGAACCGTTACCCATATCTGCTGTGGCAATTCAAGAACCTGTTCCAATGATCATGGACAGCGCAACCCCCCTGAGTGATGAGACACCGGCAACGTTCTTCAAGATGGATTCCGACCGTCCGGTTCTATTAATTATTGATGATGATCCTGTTAACCTTCAAGTGCTTGAAGCCATACTGCCACCAGACGAATATGATACAACCATGGTAACCAGTGGCAGACAGGCGTTGGCTATTCTGGGCACGAAGGAATGGGATGTGGTAATCTCTGATATCATGATGCCGATGATGTCCGGATATGAACTGACACGAAGGATTCGTGAGCGATTTACCTTCACCGAGCTTCCTGTTCTGCTTCTTACTGCAAGAAGCCAGCCACAGGATATACATAGCGGTTTCCTGGCGGGAGCAAACGATTATGTGACGAAGCCGGTAGAGGCCATAGAACTTAAATTGCGGATACAGGCGCTAACAACGATTAAGCAATCCATTAGGGAACAGCTGCGATTAGAAACTGTATGGCTGCAAGCCCAAATTAAGCCTCATTTCTTGTTTAATGCTTTGAATGCTATATCAGCATTAACGGATATTAATCTGGAGAAGATGCGTGATTTGCTTGATGAATTCACTAATTATCTGCGAAACAAATTTAAATTCCAGAACATTGCAAGTCTTGTTCCGGTTGCAGAAGAGCTGAGTTTAGTGCGTTCTTATTTATATATTGAACAGGTGCGGTTTGAAGAGAGGCTGCAGGTGATTTGGGAGATTGATGATCACAGGTGCATCAAAGTCCCGTTTCTTACGATTCAGCCTCTCGTTGAGAATGCAATTAAACATGGAATCATGAAGCGCAAGCGTGGAGGCAGCATTGTCATACGTATTTCCTTCGTGGAGACCCGGGCAGAGATCACAGTTAAAGATGATGGGGTCGGAATGGATGAGGTTCAATTGCAGCGATTATTGGAAAGGCGTAAAAGCAGTAGTTCCGGCGTCGGATTAATCAATACGGATCAGCGCTTGAAGCGGCATTTCGGAACAGGCCTTCATATCACAAGCTCGCTGGATGCAGGGACAACGGTAACTTTTCACGTTCCGCTCAGCAGTAATGAATAACAATGATGAGATCGGCCGGAAGGATGAAGTGGAAACGGTACCTTCCTTTAAAAGGACGGTACCGTTTCCACTTGTACAGTTTAGTTTCGTACGCAGCGTTAATGTTATCCACATTTCGTTATCCACGCGATTTAGACTTCGGCTTCTCCAACCGGCTACGTTCACGCATAGCGTTGATTTGCCTCGCATGTCTTTCGTCCCGGCGGCCTTGTCTCGTTCGGAGTTGGCTCAGCATAATGAGCAGGCCCAGGGTGCCGAGTACATAAGAGATGATGGGATTCACTTCATTCCACAGGTTGACCCCGGCCAGAAGTAATACTGCGCCAATGATGGTGGCAATTAACCGCTGTGTATTTTTATTCTGCGTCTCGATTAATTTTTGCTCGAGGGAGCTCGCCAGCTTGACCCTTAAGCCTCCGCTATCCATTTTATCGATTGCCGACATGAACTTCTTGGTCGTTGGAAGGATGTCTTTGAGCATATTCTTGCCATCCTCTACAACTTTGGAGATGACACTTCCCCGCAGATCCCTCCGCACCACCTGTTCCACATAAGGCTTAACCGTCCCGACCAGATCAAGCTCAGGGTCCAGTCCGGTACAGAGGCCGTACACGGTGCCTATGGCTTTGCCCAGGAATGTGGTATTGGCAGGTAACTGAAAAGGCTGGGAGTAGAGAAAATTGCGTAATTCCTCCACATTGTCGCCTGACGTCACAAAACTCAGATCGAACGTATCGCCGTTGATTTGTTCGAATAATAACGTAAGATTCCTGGAGAAGACCTCCAGATCTACATTGCGTCTTAAAAATCTCAACCGGTTCAGGGCATCGATGGCACCGTGTGCGTCCTTCAAGTATACGGCCAGCAGGAGGGCGACCATCTGGGTCTTCATATCTCCGGGAATTCGCCCAACCATGCCAAAATCGATCAGGGCGATGGTGCCGTCAGGCTGCACGAGCACATTGCCAGGGTGGGGGTCAGCGTGAAAAAGCCCGTTCAATAGAATCTGTTCTACGAACATTTCGATCAGCGATGTTGCCAGTTGGGTCCGGTCTACCCCCCAAGCCTCGAGCTTGGCGAAATCATTGATTTTGACACCGTCCATAAACTCCATGGTCAGCACCTGCGATGTAGTACAGGACCAATGGATGTGCGGAATCACGACATCCTTCCGGTGGGCTAGCTGCTGCTTGAACTCTTCGGCATTACGCCCTTCTTGCTGATAGTCGAGCTCTTCCATAATGGTGTCATGAAACTCATCATACACGGCATCAAGATCCATAAAGTCTGTAATCATCTTCTGGCGCTTCAATAACGAAATAGCGACCTGAATGGATTTCCAATCAATCGCGATAATGTCCTCCACCCCGGGCCGCATCACCTTCACGGCGACTTGCTCACCTGTCTGCAAGGTGGCCCGGTGGACCTGTCCGAAGGAAGCAGCTGCAATAGGAGTCGCGCTGAACTCAGCAAACTTCTCGCTTATAGATGCTCCGAGTTCACGCTCTACCTTCTGCTGGATCTCGGAGAAATCTACGAATTCTACAGAATCCTGCAGCTTGGACAATTCATCGATAACTTCCTTCGGCAGCATATCCACCTGCGCACTCACATGCTGCCCAAGCTTGATAATTAGCCCGCCCATATCCATGGCGGTTGTCGTGAAATACGCTGCCTGCTTGCGGTATAAGGCCCGTTGCTTCGCTGCAAAACGCCGCCTTGACATCACAACCTTCAGCTTGCTCAGCCACCAGAAATCCCAGACAAACTTGAAAATCATCCGCATGGTTCTTCTGAACCGTACATCCTTCATTAATTTCAGGAATTCGCTCATTCTTGTTCATCTGCCACAGAGTCAGTATGCTGCATCCCAGATCTCTCCTTCTAAAATCCATCTGCCTAACTGTATGATATTTCATACCAGACAGATATACAATTACAGGCTTGGGCGGCTGGCTGCTGATGACTCAGGTTCGTCCCTGAATGCCCGGCGGCCGAGCAAGCCGACCACCAAAGCCAGCGATGTCAGAACCGCCGCCAGCAGATACAGGTTGACGATCCCGAACCGTTCGGCCAGTCCTGCCATGACCAGCAGCGAGATGCAGAACACCAGATGCAGCAGCGAGGCTTGCGCCGACAGCACCTTGGGCAGCATCTGCTTACTGGTGCTGCGCTGGATGAGGGTGCGCCGGTTAATCACCGACAGCTCCGCGAACGGTCCCATCAGCAGGACAAGGACCAGTGCTATATACGGCTGTGTAGTCAGAGCATACACCATGGTGAGCAGGCCATAGCCCGCCATACCGATGAGCATCGCCCCCAGATAACGGTTGCCGATGAGACGCACTGCCGACAGGACCAGCAGCCCGCCGCCGACCGTTCCTGCGAAATAGGCTGCGTTAATGAAGCCCCACCATTCTTCGCCTTGCTTCAGCGCCACCTGGACGAAGGCCAGTGTGAACGCGCCGACCCAGACCGAGCCTCCAAGCATGTCGATGATGTCCATGAAGGTCAGCATCCGCAGGCGGGGCATACGCCAGATGACTTGCCAGCCTTCAGTCAAGGTCTTCCATTTCGAAGCAGATGACGGTGCCGGTTCAGAGTCCGCCTGCTGTCCCTGCATCTGGACACTTGCCTCTGCCGACTCTCTGACGCCAAGCGTAAAAGCGGCCGCCAGCCCATAGATGGCCGCTGTCAGCAGCAGCGCCGGGCTGGGCCCAAGGAATGCGACCAATAGGCCGCTCAGTCCCCAGCCCGCAAACTGCACGACCTGATCACTGACGCTGATCAGACCGTTGGCTTGAAGCAGCCCCTCCTCCCGCGTTACGAGCCGCGGCACCAGTGCATTACGGGCTGGGACGGTCCAGCCGTCGAGGAAGGACATGACGAAGACCAGGGCAAAGACCAGCATGAGTGAAGCAGCAGCACCGTTAAGCTGCAGGTACAGAGCCAGCAGCACAAACAGCAGGAACTGGCCTGTCTGTGAGATTAGCAGCAGCGAGGGCAGCTTGATCCGGTTGATGAGCAGCGGCGCAATGAAGCCGCTCACCATCTGGGCCGAGCTGCGCATCAGCGGCATCAGCGCCGCCGAGACAAGGGAATCCGTCCGGTCCAGCACCAGCACCGTCAGCGCCATAATATACAGGACATCCGCGGCATTCGCCGCCGTCTGAGTTGTCCAGAGATAATAGAAGGAACGTGTTAATAACCGTGGTTTCAAGAAATTCCGGGCCTCCATTTCTGCATCCATAACCTCAAATGTAAGATAAGGATAACAATAATGGAAATTTCAGATTTTGACAAACCTCAGAGGAAAGATGAAGGCGTTACATTGTTCATTTCATATGACGGGTTAACGTCCAGAATATCAGAGCGAGCGCACTGACCGCTGCACCAAGTACGCACACTCCGGTCCAGCCCGCATAAGCGTAGATACTGGTGGATGCGATTGATCCAGTGGCGCTGCCAATGGAATAGAAGACCATGTAACCGGCAGTAATTCTGCTGCGGGCCTCCGGACGCAGATTAAGGATCATGCTCTGGTTGGTGACGTGTACGGCTTGTACGGCCAGGTCAAGCAGGATAATCCCGGCGATTAACGCGAGTAGCGAATGTGTAGTATAGCTAATTGGCAGCCATGAGAGAAGGAGCAGAGTCAGCGCTACGCCGGTGGTCTTTTGCCCCAAACCCCGATCGGCCAGACGGCCTGCCCGCGCTGCTGCTAACGCCCCGGTAACTCCGGCGAGACCAAACGCTCCAATCGCGGTATGTGACAGGGACAGCGGCGGAGCACTGAGGGGCAGCACCAGGGAAGTCCACAAGATACTGAACGCGGCAAAAATCAGCAGGCATAACACAGCACGGATTCGCAGCAGCCGTTCTTGTGCAAATAGCGTGAACAGTGAACGGAGAAGCTGCGGATAGGATAAGGATTCTCTCCGGGGCTCAGACTGCGGCAGCACCCTGAACAATACACCTGCCATGATTAACGTGAGTCCTGCGGAGACAAGGTAGACCGAACGCCAACCGGCCAGATCCGTTAACGCGCCGGCGAATGTCCGCGCCAGTAGAATACCAATGACAATTCCGCTGGTCACCACACCGACTGTGCGCCCGCGTTCGGCCGGGGCAGCCAGAGTTGCTGCGAATGCAACAAGCGTCTGTGTCACTACCGCAAGCAGTCCGACCGTAGCTATGCCTATGAATAACACCATGCTGGTGGGGGCAGTGCCCACAACAACCAAAGCCAGCACGGATACCAGCATCTGTCCGGCAATCAGCCAGCGCCGACCCAGCAGATCGCCCAGCGGCACCAGCAAGAGTAGTCCAAGGGCGTAACAAATCTGAGTCACTGTAATCACGATACCTACGGACGAATGCGTAATCCCGAATTCGCTGGAGATCGCGTCGAGCAGGGGCTGCGCGTAATAGATGTTGGCAACGGTCAGACCGCAGGTGATGGCAAACAGAAGTGCTACCTTGCGGGACATTGAAGATGCAGGCGTTGGCCCGGATGGTGCGGTAATGGCTTGCGGTTCTTTTATAAAGCTGACCAGAGATAACACTTCCTTCGACATAGGGATATAATAACATACTGATTGGTATGAAATAATTCCTGATTAATATACCGCTAACCAAAATTAATTGTCAAGGAGTAACTGTGTATGTTCACTCTGATTGACAGGAGGATCTGCGGCAAATACAATCGTAATATACCATTCGATATGAAAAGAGGGAGTTCTATGGCCCGGCCGCGTGAATTTGATCAGGATAAGGCGCTAGAGGCAGCTATGCATGTATTTTGGGAAAAAGGGTTCGAAGCGGCCTCCTTAAGCGACTTAACCGCAAGAATGGGCATTCAGCGTCCAAGCCTATACTCTGCCTTTGGAGATAAAAAAGGATTATTTGAAGCTGCCTTGCGAAAATATACAAGTTCCCATGCCGCGTATGTCCGGGGCAGTCTGCACAAGCATTCTTCGGTAAAAGAGGCATTCCGTACTTTTTTTGAAGATGTGGTGTCCAAAGAATATGAGAAAAGCCCGAGCACGGGGTGCTTCTGCATCAATTCAATGGTGGAGCTGGCTCCCCATGATGAGAAGTTCGAGATTCTGACCAGGGAACATCAGATGTACCTCTCGGTCATCTTCCAGGAAACGATTGAACGGGGCTTGCGGTCAGGGGAGCTAGATGCCGGGAATAATGCCAAGAATCTGGCGCAGACACTGGTCATTTCGTTAATAGGACTTACGGTGTTCCTGAAGTCCCGTCCTGACAGAGCAGTTGTTGATACTTTTGTAAAAGAGATACTTAACTTATTAACCATATCCTAATCAAAAGAGGAAAGGTGATGACCATCTTCATGGAATCAACTAAAGAGAGGGAGCTCTCCTTCGATATCCGCAGAACCCTTATCTTGGGTGCCTATATGCGGGAGTGGCAGATGCCGGAATACCGGGTCATTCTGAAGAAGCCCGAAACAGGAGCCTATGTTGAGATCTATTATTTTCCTGCAGTGGAGGGGGAAGAGATTGCGAGGTTTGCAACAGTCGGGTTATCCGCGACTCACCGTCCGAATGGGCAAGCTGTGGGTACAGAGTGGGTGATGGCTCTGACCTCTGACTTAGGCGGAGAGTCTATGGACCGGATATTTACCTATCTCAGTGATCTTATCGCCCATCATATAGAGGCTGCCGGTGATTCGCGGATACCTAGGGTTATGGAAGAGAGCCCGCTTGCCCCGGCTAACTGGACAACCACTGCTTTTCTATTGGATGAGCTGAGGGGAGAAAGTGAAGAGCTGGAGGAGCTTCAGGTCGGGAGCGAGAGGGTTGAGATTCTATGGGCGCTGCCAGTCACGGCGCAGGAGGCTGCATTAATTTTAAATGAAGGCGTGGAGGCCTTTGATTCCTACATCGAGGAGATCGAGCATTCCATTATTGATCCGCGGCGCTAGTCAGACTCCAGTTCGCCGATACGTTCTGCGCCGTATAACTGGTTTAGATGTTCGATATGCGTGATTCCCCAATCATTCATGGCCTGCATAATGCCTGACAAGCTTCGTCCGTATTCCGTGATGGAGTATTCCACCTTCGGCGGGATCTGGTGGTAAATCTCGCGGTGGACAATATTGTGGTATTCCAGCTCACGCAATTGTTGTGTGAGCATTTTCTTGGTGATCTCAGGAATGGCTCGCTGTAATTCGCTGAATCTCATGGTTCCGTTAGAGAAGAGGCGCAGCAGAATGACGGGCTTCCATTTCCCCACGAAGATTTCTAATGCGGACTCGAATTTGCAGTAGGTCATGCCGCTGCCCCCTTGATTCACGTAAGGTATCTTTTAAGTAACTAGGTTTAATAAAAGTGTCTACTTCTCATGTGAAACCCTTCATATTATTATGCAACTAAGGTTTCTGGAGCGCAAGAAGAACCGCCTGTCCGGGTGGATGGGATGCGGATGGTGTTTGCGTGAACATATGAGAGGGAGTGACACTGTACATGAATATTGTGCTATGGGTCTTACAAATTGTTCTAGGTGCGGGGTTCCTGTATTCGGGCTGGCTGAAGGCATTTCAATTGGAATCGGCCCGGGCGGCCTGGAGCTGGGTGAATGATGTGCCGCAGGGGCTGGTTATGGGGATCGGCATCGCTGAGCTGCTGGGGATCTTAGGGTTGATTTTACCGATGGCGCTCCGAATCCAGCCGCAGCTCACTCCGCTCGCCGCTATGGGTCTGGCTGCTGCCGCATGTTCCGGCTTGGTCTTCCATCTACTGCGGAGCGAACCGGATGTGTGGATCAACATCATCTTTATAGTGCTGGCGATCATCATTACTGTTGGGCGTTTCCGGCTGTTGCAGGGAGGTTAGGGGTCGTCCCTTGACCCCGCAGTAGCACTATCATTATTTATGATACTCACCTTCTCTTCTAATCATTTTACCTGACCGCTGTAACAGCCTACACTTTGTATGAAGCCACTACAGCGTAAAACAGGAGGATATGAAGATGAAGGCAATTACACTTGGACCGCAGGGTCTGCAATATACGGATCATCCGGACAAGCGTCCTGAACAGGGGCAGGTCAAGGTAAGGCTAAAGACAGCCGGACTCAACCACAGGGATTTGTTCATCATCGCGGCTGCCGCTTCTGCTACAGAAGGTGCGTCTGGTCCGATTCATCCTTGCGTGCTTGGTTCAGACGGGGCTGGCGTAATTGCAGAGACGGGTGAAGGGGTAACCGGCCTGTTTCAAGGGATGGAAGTTATCATTAATCCGTGTCTGGGCTGGGATCGGGCGGATGAGGTGCCTGTGGTTCCTGACATATTAGGGTACCCTGCAGACGGGACTTTTGCGGAATATGTCATTGTGCCAGATCAGAATGTTGTGCCTAAGCCAGCGTATCTGTCCTGGGAAGAGGCGGGTGTGTTACCCTTAGCGGCACTCACTGCGTACCGGGCGTTATTTACCAGAGGGGACCTGAAGCAGGGCGAGCATGTGCTGATTCCTGGCATTGGCGGCGGAGTGGCTACGTTTGCCGCTCTTATGGCGGCAGCGGCTGGGGCGCAGGTTACAGTCACGTCCAGAAGTGAAGCGAAGCGTGCGCAAGCTCTGCAATTACCGGTTACACGGGTGATAGACAGCAACAGCCGTTGGCGGGAGGAGCTTCAGCATCAGCCTGTAGACCTGATCCTTGATAGTGTAGGGCCGGCGACATTCGGGCAATACTTCGAGGTCATTAAGCCTAACGGGAAAATCGTCATGTTCGGCGCAAGCTCAGGCGATGATCTCACCATTCCGGCAAGAGCGATATTCTTCCCGCAGCTTCAGTTGCTTGGAACGTCTATGGGCAGCCATGAAGAATTCACCGCTATGCTTCAGTTCATGGAGCAGCATCAGATACACCCTATCCTGGATAGCGTGTATTCCTTAGCGGAGACTCCGCTTGCCCTTCAGCGGATGGAGCGCGCGGAACAGCTGGGGAACATTGCCCTGAGAATAGGCTAAGGGTAAAGAGACAGGACATAGAGACGCTACTGATTCGGCCCGATAGCCTTGCGCCAGCCAAATGTGATCGGTTTTTCGTCTACAATAAAAACGCTACTGACATAACGTTGTCAGTAGCGTTTTTTTATCATTGGACATGTAAACATTCAAGAAAGGATGAACACTTATGAATTTCGCTTCGATACGTATCATTACTGACGACATTGAGGGTCTGGTTGAATTCTATGAACAAGTGACGGGGGTGACAGCGGAACGGCCCGCTCCTGTATTTGCCGAATTCGTAATGCCTTCATGTACACTTGCCATCGGCCACTCCAAGACAGCGCAGCTATTCGGTACTGACTCTGTAGTGGCGGCCAGTAACCGAACGGTCATTCTG
Organism: Paenibacillus sp. FSL R7-0333; assembly: GCF_038000365.1. Taxonomy (NCBI): domain Bacteria; kingdom Bacillati; phylum Bacillota; class Bacilli; order Caryophanales; family Paenibacillaceae; genus Paenibacillus; species Paenibacillus sp. FSL R7-0333. The sequence goes on along the minus strand of NZ_JBBOBZ010000001.1, from coordinate 7,248,540 downwards.
GAGTTCCGCGTTGACGATGTTGAAGCGGAGTATGCACGCTTGAAGCCAACTGTTGAGGATTGGGTACAGGAGCCAACCACGATGCCGTGGGGGAACCGTTCGATGCTGTTCCGAGATCCCGACGGCAACCTGGTGAATCTCTTTCAGCCGGTGACGGAGGATGCGGTTAAACGGTTTGAGGGCAGGTAACGAAAGAAAAAGCTGAAGGTCCCGACGGGTAGCCTCCAGCTTTTTTGTGCATAAAGCCATGTCTAGTCCCCGTAACTCTTCAGCCAAGATTTCAGTGATCCGCTCATAATCTCATATTCGCTCTGTGTATCATCGGGATGCAGCTCAATTCCCCCGGACGGGCCCAGGATAACCATATCTACACGGGTCTGGTCCTTAAAGGTAATGGTCCCGGTGTTGCTCGCTCCGAACGAATTCCCTGCATCAAAAGGTCTAAGCTCAGCATCCTGTATCATTTGGATCATTCTATTCGTTGCTTCTTCGTTTAATACGGTGGGGTTAATCATGCCGATGCTGATTTCCTGAACCTGCCCCGAGTCCAGCTTCTCTTTGAACTGCTCTGACCAGCGGCGGTCTGCGCTGCCAGAGGAGCAGCTGGATACCATCAGGATGAAACCGGCGATTACCAGGACCACACCGGTTACCCGTTCCACCCCTAAGGCCAGCCCGCTGGGCTCCGCATTCTTGAACCTCCAGCCCAGCCGTAAATACCAGGCTACCTTAGGCCAAATGGCGATAACCAATCCAATAGCTATGATTACAGCACCAAGAAATCCAGTCAAATAAATCACATCCTATGTCGGTTCATTCATATTTACTACGGGGAAATATTCCCCCAGGTTTCTTATATAGAAATGCCATCCTGCGAAGGATGGTCTTTACCCTTTTGAAGGGAAAACGCGGCAGCTTACAGAAATAGTATATTAGACAAGAAAATCAATCCAATGAAAGGATAGGGCCATGAGTAACTTCATCCAGAAGCATTGGACGGAGGAGCGTGAGCTGCCGGGGATCAATTGTATTGCTTGGGCAGATGGGGAATGAGGGCTTCATTGCCTGCACCGATGCGGGCGCCGCAAGTAGAATCAAGAAATGCCTTTGCCAGTATTCTAGAATGAACATAGAGCGGTTGGAACGAGGGGGTGAGCGGACGGTGTACGAGTGGCACAGGCAGATCCAGACCATTGTCGATGATATGGACCAAAGTATTAAGCAGCATAACAGTGAGGCCATAACGCTGCAATCTCTTGCTGACAAGCTGGGTTATTCGGAGTTTCATACGACGAGAAAGTTCAAAGAGATATCCGGGATGCAGCTTAGGGATTACCTTCGCCACCGGAAGCTGGCTTTTGCACTGAAGGAGGTGCGGGATAGCGAAAAAAGCATTCTGGATATTGCGCTCGACTATGGATTCTCCTCCCATGAAGCCTTTACGCGCGCGTTCAAGGTGACCTATGGTGTGGCCCCAAGCGAGTACCGGAGACACCCGTATCCTGTTGTCCTTCGTACCAAAATCAACCCGTTTGACCGCTACTTTTTCGGACTAGGAGAGGTTGGCATGATCAAATCTACAGAAGAGGTTAAGATTTATTTCGTAACCATTCCGGCGCACAAATTCCTGCACATTAAGAATTACGAGAGCAACGGGTACTGGGATTTCTGGCAGAAGCAGAGCCTGATTCCAGGGCAGGACTGCGAGACCATCAGCGGCTTGCTGGATAGTATCAAGGGGAAGCTGGATGATGACGGCGGAAGCGATACGAACAGCGGTAACGGCCAGATTATGGCCTATATGAATGACCCGGACGGCAGGCTCTGCGATTGGGGATTTCCGCGTACAGAGTGTTATGGGGTGCGTCTCCCTTATGAGTATGAAGGTGAAGTCCCCGCGCAGATGCTGATGGCGGATGTCCCCGAGGCCGAGTATATCGTATTCGAGCACGGGCCATTCGATTATGAGCAGGAGAACCGCAGTGTCGAGGAACGGATGGAGCAGGCGATGGCCACTTTTGATTATACAGGTACTGGCTACTGCTTCGATCCCAGCCCCGGCCGGATCATCTACTTCTATTTCAACCCGGATCGGTACTTCAAGTATGTCCGGCCTGTTCAGAAGTCATAATTGCTGCCAAGCGCCTGCTGCTCTCATAGGGTGGGTGCTTTACTGATTTCCATAGAAGAAGAGTAATGTAACTCTATGCATGACATACAGCACTGAGGACATCCATAATTTGTGATTAACTTGTAAGAGTTGATGATGAAAGGGCGATATTCCTTATGGATGTAAAAAATTCCAATACATATGGCGGCGTAGCGGCTCAGGCGCGAATAAGGTATACTCGTCCTCTGCTGCTTGCCCTAATGGCGATACTGCTGATCAGCAGCCTGACAGCCTGCAGCGGCAACTCTTCTGCGGGCGAAACAGCAAGTCCGTCTGCACAATCAGCCAGTCCATCGGCACCTCCTGCCCGATTGGCCCAGGCAACCCCTGGAGCAACCCCGCTAACGACCAAAGCGACCGGCCAGATTTATCTGTATGGCGAATCCCATGGCGTTGCCAAGATTATGGACAAGGAATATGAAGCTTGGTCTGATTATTACCACAACAAGGGCATGAGACACCTATTCGTGGAGCAGTCCTATTACGCTGCCGAATACTTGAACCTGTGGATGCAGTCGGACAATGATGACATTTTGGAGGAGCTTTATCAGGATTGGGAAGGGACTCAGGGTCACATTCCCTATACGAAGACTTTTTTTCGAAAAATAAAAAGCGGATGTCCTGATACTATTTTCCACGGAACAGATATTGGGCATGGACCTGATACTACCGGCGAGCGGTTCTTGTCTTATCTTAAGGCCAACGATTTGACCGGATCGGAGATGTACACCTTAACAACCGAAGCGATTCAGCAGGGCCAGAGGTATTACAGGAGTTACGATAATGTATACCGGGAAAATAAGATGACGGAGAATTTCATCCGAGAATTTGAAAAGCTGGGCAACGAGAGCATCATGGGCATTTACGGGGCAGCGCATACCGGAGTCAATGAAATGGAACTTATTACCCAATCGGTCCCTTGCATGGCGAATCAGTTGCAGAAGCACTATGGCAGTAACCTGCATACGGAGGACATAAGCTGGATGGTTAAGGATATTGACCGTATCCGGGTGGATCCCATCACCTTGCAGGGCAAGAAGTACACGGCTTCGTATTATGGGAAGCAGGATATAAGCGGAGTCAAGGATTACGCCTCCCGGGAGTTTTGGCGACTGGAGGGGGCTTACGAAGATGTCAACAAGCTGCCACTGACGGGTAATGTTCTTCCATATGATCAATATCCGATGCTGATCAAAGAAGGACAGGTCTTTGCCATCAGCCTTACTAAAACAGACGGTTCGGTGGAAAGAGAGTACTATGTGTCTAACGGTAAGCAGTGGGAGGGAAGGGATGCGACGTGGAAACTTAAGATAACGGAATGACTTGCTGTATGTAAGCAAACCTGCGGAAATGGTATATTGGTGTAGGAGTTTCCATTTCTTAAGCGGATGGGCAGGTGTATCATTTGGACATGAATAATGGAAAAGGAAAAACTCATGTTGTGGAATTTATGACTTGGGCGGAGGCAAACGGCTGGGAGATAAGGAGAAAGTCCGGTGCTCAGCTGCATTTGAATAGCGGCATTACTTCCAGATATAAAGGACTGCCCGATGAGTATTTAGAATTTCTAAAGGTAGTTGAAACCTGCGTTGCACCGGATGAGCAAACCTGGTTTATTTGTGAGGCTGAGTTCAATCATAGCGCGGAAACCGAATTCCGGTGGAATGAATTTGAAATGCTTAGCGTGGAGGCAGCAGCGGGTGATCCAGCTTGGCAGTCCGAGATCACGGCCTGGTGGGATCATCACTTGCCGATCGTAATGTCTGTGGAGGATGGATATTCCTTCTATGCCATCGACTTAACAACGGATAGCGGGACTATTGTCCGTGGAGTTGAGCCTGAATTTGAAGAGGTTGAGAAAGTAGCAGATTCGTTTGAGGAATTCCTGGCCTGGCTGATGTCGAATTCGAATTAACAACGGATAGCGGGACTATTGTCCGTGGAGTTGAGCCTGAATTTGAAGAGGTTGAGAAAGTAGCAGATTCGTTTGAGGAATTCCTGGCATGGCTGATGTCGAATTCGAATAGATAGATTCTAAGATGCGAGAAGATCAGAACCTGGGGAAATAGGTTCTGATCTTTTTTATTGATTGCGTGCCCAGAGGCACGCATTATCTAGTTGGTGAAAGTCCAACCAAAGGAGGGACCAAGCCACCTTTGTAGCTAGGATGCTTGCGCATGGCGAAATCTGTGAGTAAAAGCGCATCGACAAAAGTACCGGTCAGAGACTGGGCGAGCAACAATCCAGGCCGCAACATGAAGTGAATCTTGCCGCGTCGTCAAAAAGGCCCTGCGAAGGGGATGAGAGGATGCCGAGTCTCGAATCAATAGACGAAGGCCAAGGAAACTGTACAGAACTTGGAACAGCAGTGAAGAATCCTCCGGCGTATAGGGAACGGCATGGATTGAAAGATAATGCAGTGAACTGGGGAGACCCTCCCCCACACGGGAGGAGAAAAAAAAAAGAATTTTTTTTAAAGGAACCCGTAAAGAGACGCTCTATAAGTCCAGAAGACGAAGTGAACCGTCTGTGGGAAGGGAGTCCGAGGGGCTTATAGTACCGAAGAACCTAAGGACAACATAACCTTAGGGAGGGAAGGAGCCCTGCTTTGTTTACGCTTTTGGAGGAGGTACGAGTGAGTGAATGCCAAACGGCTAACGACACCCAAGGAAAAAGTTCAAGAACTCCAAGAAAAGCTAGGTCATGCGGCCAAGGAGAACAACAAGCGTAAATTCCACGCCTTGTACGACAAAGTCTACCGGTGGGATGTGCTATGCGAAGCCTGGAAACGGGTGAAAGCGAATAAGGGAGCTGCGGGAGTAGATGCCGTAACGCTCGCAGATATTGAAGAACAAGGAGAAACAAGATTCCTCAAGGAATGCGAGCGAGAACTGAAAGAAGGCAGCTACCATCCGCAGCCCGTACGTCGGCACTATATCCCAAAGAAAGACGGGAAGCCAAGACCGCTAGGCATCCCTACCGTGCGTGACCGAGTCCTACAGATGGCAACGAAACTGGTGATTGAACCCATCTTTGAAGCCGATTTTAAAGAAGTCTCCTTCGGATTTCGTCCGAAACGAAGTGCGAAAGGAGCGTTGGAGCGAATTCGTAAAGCCTGCAACCGCAAAGGAAATTGGATAGTCGACATCGATATCCAAGGCTACTTCGACAATATCAATCAGGAGAAGCTCATGAAGTTAATACAAATGCGTATCAATGACAGGCGGATCTTGAAGCTGATACGGAAGTGGCTACATGCGGGAGTGATGGAAGAAGGAAACGTACGGCGCTCCGATTTAGGGACACCCCAAGGTGGCGTGATTTCGCCACTGCTGGCGAATATCTATTTGAACTACTTTGACCGGTTATGGGAGAAACACGGAAGTGGGCTGGGAGAACTGACGAGGTATGCAGACGACTTCGTTGTGGTCTGTAAAACCAAAAAGGATGCGGAACATGCGTATGAACTCATCCGCAACATTATGGAACGTCTGGAACTCACGCTACATCCGACCAAAACCCGCATTGTAGGTCTGTGGACAGGAGACGAAGGCTTCGACTTCTTAGGAATGCACCACCGAAAAACGAAAGCAGAAACCTCTCAAGGGAAGGTGTACTATACCACACAGCAGTGGCTAACGAAGAAGGCAGAGGAACGTATCCGGGGCGTGGTCAAAGACCGATTAGCACCACCCGGCATGCGCTGGAAATCGTTTGAGGAACACGTGGAATGGCTCAATCCCAAGATACAGGAATGGAGAAATTATTATTACACGAAGTATAGCCAAAAGAGGTTAGCGAAGCTGGATTGGTATATTCTGCAGCGATTCACCCGGTGGTATGCAAAGAAGAGAAATCGGAGGAGATGGATGAGTTCATTCCCGGAGGTCAAGTATATGGCCAATAAGTGCGGACTAAAAACGCTATTGTAATCTGCATGCCCATGAATGACAAACATCGGAAAGCCGTATGAGGGAAAACCTCACGTACGGTTTGATGAGGAGGGGCTGGGTTACTCCAGCCCTTTACTCTAGAGGAGATTATGATTTTCGTCCGATGTGGATAAGTTGTGTATAAAGCTGGGGGTAAGTGTCTTGGAGCATCGGCAGGATGACTATATTCTGGATCAGTAATAGGAATGACTTCGCTGATTTCACCGAACAGCCGGATAAGGTCGAAAAACCGACCACATTCGGTGCGGCAGAGGCGTGTGGGCCAGATATGATCGAAAAACCGACCACATTCGGTGCGGCGGAGGCGAGTGGGCCGGATAAGGTCGAAAAACCGACCACATTCGGTGCGGCAGAGGCGAGTGGGCCGGATATGGTCGAAAAACCGATCACAACGGGGATGCCGTAGGCATTTTATGCTTGGATTGAGCTAGAGAGTTGCTTCAATCCTGTTCCCAGTCTCTGTCATACTCAAGTTCAACCAATTTAATGAAGTAGGAGGGAGTAATCTTTAAACCTCCGATAATTTGTTTAAGGGTGTGGGGTGTATCGTTCAAGGAAAATACTCCTTTTATCATTACTATCTCTGCCCCACCATCTCCAAAAACCTGGACATTGCACTGGAAAGCACGGAGTTGCGGCGGTATATCAACCATACCTCTAGCTTCCGGTATTCTTCGGGGAGGTCGTGGGAGATAATTCGTCCGGCCTCTTCCGCCTTGCGGATCGAGGACTCAGGCAGCAGGGATACGCCGAGTCCGGCAGATACTCCGTGTAGTATCATTTCCAGCGTGCCGAATTCCCGGATCTGATACGAGTGCATCCCGCTCTCTCGCAGGAAGCGCTCCGCTTTGACCCGGTGCGTGCAGCCAACGTCGAAGAACAGCATGGGCTTGTGCAGCAACTCATGCAACTCAGTTGTCCCCGGTTCAGCAATGAGCACCAGATCCTCCTCGTAAGCCGCAACATGCCCGATATCCGGCTGGTCTATAGGTCCATAGACAAAGGCGCCATCCAGCTTGTGATCAAGCACCTTGTGCAGAAGGTCATGCGTTTCGCCTGTGATGAGCGACAGATGGACATCGGGGTAGCGGGAATGGTAGTCAGCGATCATGGATGTGAGATGAATGACCGCTGTTGTCTCAATAGAGCCGATTCGCAGCGGGCCTGCCGGGTGCTCGGAGTATTGTGTTGATTGGACAGCCTCATCCATTAGCATCAGTATGGCATTCGCGTATTCCAGCAGGTTCTCACCCGCAGGCGTTAACTTCATTCCCCGGTTGGACCGGTGGAACAGCGGGACCTTCAGCTCGGCCTCCAGGAACTGAATCCGGCTGGTCACATTGGACTGAACATAGTTCAAGGCTTGCGCAGCCTTCGTAATCGTACCCTCACGGGCAACAGCTTGAAAAATCCTCAAATCTCCACTTTCCATTGCGGTGTCACCTTCTGTATATCATAATCTATGGTAGTACTTTCCGATGCTGATCATTGTACTGAATTCCATCCTTGATGACAAATTAAAAAGGGAAGCCGGGAGCTAGAGCCTGCTGGCCGAAAGGAGACCTATATGGCATATGATCGGATCGATTGGCATTCCGGGGGAGATTATCCTGCAGATCTGCCGGAAGAGAATGGCGGGATTCATATCGGCATGTTTCTGGCCTGGGCCTTGGGCCGCGGTATGGCGGGGGAAATTCACCTTGAGGAGTCGGCGGAGGCGCTGAAGCGGCTGAAACGCCGTGAGCTCACAGGGCTGGAATACCTGCTGGAGTACTGTGACGGGAAGTTCTGGGATGAGGATCTGGATGAGCGCGGCAATGCCTTCGCCGCCGATTATTACGACGGTCAATCGCCCTTCGCCGCACAGTATGGAAGCTACTTTAATGATTATTGTGAGGTCTTCAACCGCCAGGCGGCTGAACAAGGCCGTGAATACCCCAGCATCTATCATGTGGAGAACACCTGGGAGAATTATGACCGCCTACAGCCCGTGCTGGACGAACGTTATGCCCAGTGGGAGGTCTGGTCTGAAGGCCCTTCTAACCGTAAGCTTGATCCCAAAGCTCAATTCCTTCAGGCCTGCCAGCAGACCGGGCAGCAGTTCCTCCAGGCAGAGGGCTTCAAATCCAATAAGGCCGGAACGGTATGGAAAAAAACAGCGGCCGACAAGGACACCGTATTTGAGCTCTCTTTCAATCCGCAGTCTTACAACACCCGCACCGATGTACGGATGACCGTGAACCTGCGGATTGCCAGCAAGTCCCTCAAAAAATGGCTTGCCGGACAAACTGGCAGAGGGGACGATACCGTTCTGTTCGGCTCGCTGCGCAGGCCGCAGAAATCGTCAAGCGCTATCGTCTGGCAGGTCGCCGGCTCACAACTGGATTCCTCCCGGCAGGAGATCGGTCAGCTGATTGGGGAACGTCTCCTGCCGCTGTTCGAGCTGTTCGCAGACCGTCCCCGCGCACTGGAGCAGCTTGCCGCCTGCGGCGCAGGATTCCCCGGCATCTGCGATGCTGAATCCAGTCCGCTGGCCTATCTGCTGTGCTTCGGCACACAAGAGCAGGCGCAGTGCTTCTTCACGAATTACTTCAACAGCCGGCCGTCGTCTTGGCGCCGGAATATTCATCAGACCTACAAGCGGCTGCAGGAGGGAGAATCCTGGGACTATTCCGCTTATGTCCGTGAGAATGATGTCAAGCTGGCGTTCAAGAACGGCCTGGTTATCCCTTGATGCTATAGACAGGCCGCAGGGATGCTACCACACCCCGAAGCCCGGATCATACTCCCGGACGGCCGAATAAATCGCCTCCACTATACGGGGAAGGTCTTCTTCCGGGTAGCCATAGTCCTCGGGCATGGTCTGCGGGTGATAGATAGCGGATACGCTGCCCGGATGAAGCTCGATCCCTTGAAGTGCCATCTCGAACCGGAAAGAATCCTTGAACGCCGTCCCGTCATGGACCAGATAAAAGTACAGATTGTGTATATCCTGTTCTTCAATGATGAGCACACCTTGTTCGTTCAGCTTCATAAGATAACCTCCTGGTCGAATAGTGTTACATTTGTTATATCGGATCTGTTTTGAGAGAAGCGCGGTAGGACCGGGGCGTTGCCGATTCGTATTTCTTGAAGATCTTAATGAAATAGCCGGCATCGCAGAAATTCAAGTGATTGCTGATCTCGTTGACTGACCAATCCGTTGTTGCCAACAGCTCCTTCGCCCACCCGATCTTCATGCGCGCGACATATAGCGAGAAATGCTCGCCCATCTCCCTGGTGAACAAGCGGCTGAAGTAGCTAGGGCTGATATGGCATAGCTGTGCCAGCATTTTCAGCGAGAAATTCTCCTCCCGGTGGCTTAGCATGTAGTCCAAAGCGGGCTGCAGCGTAGGATTGGTACATTCCGTCTTGTATGCGCTTCCCAAAGAGACCGGAGTCTTAGGAGCCGAGGGCGGCTCTACGGGCTGATGCGGCAGCTCAAGCTGGAGCTTGGACTCCTGCGGGTTCAAGGCCTCATGCTGCCGGCTTCGCTCCAGCAGCTCATGCTTCAGGATCGATTCCTTGACCACATAGTTGCACAAATGATAGAGCATATCGGCGGTGGCCACAACCTCCTCATACGTCATGACGGGCAGCAGTTCGTACTTACGGGCCCGATCCTCCGTCATGGCGTCCTGCTGCGGACGGGATACAATCTGCTCCAGATTCGGGCCGCTTCCCTCCGCCAGCCGGATTTGTCCGGCCATCAGCGCACCGATGTACTGATTATCGACAATGATAGGGATAGCAATGTCGAGAATATCGAAGTGGCAGCGGTAGATATAGGGCCGGCTCAGCCGCACAGCCTCCAGACCTCCGCGCGCGTCACATTTTTGACAATAGGCTGAGAATTCCTTGTCGCTGCGCACGGTCTGGCAGAAGGCTTGGCAGCGGCTATGTGCTGTAACCGGCACGCCTTTATAATCGACCATAATGATGGCCATGCGCGTCACCAGGGACAACGATTCCTGAAGCTTGCCCCATTCATCCATATCAATGATATATTTCAAATCGAATTTGGATTGCATCCGGCTCACTCCTTTCATTTACAGTGACAATGAGAACAAGATAATTATAATTCAGATGCTGACAACATAATAATACTATTTTGCAGCATATTAATTCGTTTGCTTTGTCCCATGCGTCCCTCCATCCACTTGTCTATAATGGGGACATACGACTCGAGGAGGAATGAAAGAATGAGAAGAACCTTTATCAGCCCGGCTAAATACACACAAGGTGAGGATGAGCTGCTTCAATTGGGATACTTCGTCAGTACTTTCGGCACATCGGCTCTGCTGATTGCGCACCCGGATGATGTGAAGCGTGTGCAGGCCAAGCTCGATGCCACCAGCAGTCAATTCGGCATTACCCTCGTGAAGGGGGATTTCCAGGGCGAATGCTCCCGGCAGGAGATTTCCAGACTACAGGAGCTGGCCCGTGAGCACAAGTGTGCTTGTACAATCGGTCTTGGCGGAGGCAAAGCGATCGACACGGCCAAATGTGTGGCAGAAGGCGATGCGCTGATTATCGTTCCTACCATTGCGGCCACCGATGCACCCACCAGCCATTCCGCTGTGATTTACACTTCTGAAGGCGCTTTCGAGGATTATGCCTACTTCAAAGCCAGTCCTTCGGTTGTGCTGATTGATACGACTGTTATTGCGCAGGCTCCTACCCGCTTCCTGGTATCCGGGATGGGCGATGCCCTCTCCACCTACTTCGAGGCCAGAGCTACTGCGGCATCCTATTCCAATGTCAATGCGGGGCTTCCTTGCGGAGTGCATGCAGGCGTGATTACGGAGGCCAAAGGCACCAAAGCCGCGCTGGCCCTTGCCCGCTTATGCTACGATACACTGCTGGAGGATGGCGCCAAGGCCAAGCTGGCTTGTGATCAGAACGTGGTGACACCGGCGCTGGAGAATATTATCGAAACGAACATCCTGCTGTCGGGACTTGGCTTCGAGAGCAGCGGTCTGGCTGCCGCACATGCCATCCATAACGGCCTGACGGCGCTTGAAGGCACCCATCATTATTACCATGGCGAGAAGGTGGCCTTCAGCACGATTGCACAGCTCGTTCTGGAGAATGCGCAGCAGGCAGAGATCGATCAGGTGTTGTCCTTCTGCCACTCCGTGGGCCTTCCCGTATGCCTGGCCGATATTGGTGTCGCTTCTATCTCCCATGAGGAGCTGCTGGAAGTGGCCCGCAAGGCGTGTATCCCGGAAGAGTCGATTCATTCGATGCCGTTCCCGGTTACCGCTGAAGCGGTTGCCGCTGCCATTACTGTCGCTGACAAGCTGGGCGAAGCCTTCAAGAAGAGTAAGGAGCAGCGCGTATGAAAAAGATAATCAACGATCCGGCCAATCTCGTTCGTGAGATGTGCAGTGGACTGGTGATGGCTCATCCGCAGCTGACATTCGACAGCAAATACAAAATTGTCTCCAGGTCTGCGCCGAATCCTGACAAGGTAACGCTGATCAGCGGCGGGGGCAGCGGCCATGAGCCGGCGCATGCCGGGCTGGTCGGACCGGGAATGCTGGATGCCGCAGTCTGCGGGGATGTCTTCGCCTCCCCGTCACAGATTCAGGTCTATCAGGCGATCCGCAACCATACCGGCCATAAGGGCGCTCTGCTGATCATCAAGAATTACAGCGGCGATATGATGAACTTCCAGAATGCGGCTTATCTGGCGGCTGAGGACGGCCTTGCTGTGGACTATGTGAAGGTTGATGATGATATTGCAGTAGAAGACAGCCTGTATACGGTGGGACGCCGAGGGGTTGCTGGCACGATTCTGGTGCATAAGGTTGCCGGGGCGGCTGCTGAGGCCGGACTGCCGCTGGCCGAGGTGAAGCAGGCCGCGAAGCATGCGGCAGAGCATGTGCGCAGTCTTGGTTTTGCTTTTACCTCCTGTACCGTTCCTGCCAAGGGTACGCCTACCTTCCAGCTTCAGGAGGATGAGATGGAGTATGGGGTCGGCATTCATGGTGAACCGGGCATCCGCAGAGAAAAGCTGCTGACCGCCGATGAGCTGGCGGAACGTATGATCTCTGCCCTGCTGGCCAGTCTGAACCTGGATCAGCCAGGCGGCGGAGAGGTGGTGGTGCTGGTCAACGGCTTCGGCGCAACGCCTCTGCAGGAGCTGTACCTGCTCAATCACTCCGTAATCCGTAGTCTGGGAGAACGGGGGATCATCATCCGCCAATCTCTTGTAGGCAACTATATGACCAGCATAGATATGGCCGGCGCTTCCATCAGCCTGATGAAGCTGGATGATGAGCTGCGCAGATGGCTTGCTGAGCCTTGCGATACTCCGGCGCTCCGGTTAACGGGTGAGCTTGCGCCGGTGCAATACGTCAGCCCACTTCCACAGCAGGAGGCTCAGGCTGAGGTGAGCCTGACGGCCGAGACCGATCCGGGCTTCGCTGTCCTCCGTGACGAACGGCTGCGGCTTACGAACATCATCTATCTGGTGGATAAGATGAGCGAGATTATTATCGCGAATGAGGCTCCCTTCTGTGAGCTGGATGCTCATGCGGGTGATGGAGACTTCGGGATGAGTGTCGCCAAGGGCTTCAAGCAATTGAAGCGGGAATGGAAGGAGCTTGTGCAGCATCACTCTACGGATATCGGAAGCTTCCTTCAGGCCTGCTCTCTGATCATTATGGAGCATTGCGGCGGAGCCTCCGGTCCAATCTGGGGCTCAGCCTTCCGCTCAGCAGGCAAATATGCCATAGGCCGGACCTCGCTGAATACGCTGGAGATGGCCGGGATGCTGGACGCGGCGGCTCAGGGCATCCAGGCTACTGGTGAACGCTCCTTCGGTCGCGGGGCAGTCGTGGGTGACAAGACGCTGATCGATGCGCTGATTCCTTGTGCCGAAGCCTGGAAGAGCAGCGCTCAGCAGCAGCTGTCCTTGAAGGAGGCCTTCGCCAGGGGGGCTGAAGCCGCTGTCACGGGGGCGGAGCGTACGAAATCCATCGTTGCGCGGATGGGCCGGGCCGGGACAGTAGGTGAGCGCAGCATCGGCCACCCGGATGCGGGCGCATTTGCCCTGGGGGTTATTTTCACAGAGCTGTCTAACGCTGTCCAATAGACCTTCCATGGCCATAAGCCCGCCTGCCACTTCACCGTGGCGGCGGGCTTATTCTTGTCTAATAAACGAGGAGCCTGGAACATATGCAGGGTGTGATATGATGGAAGACAATCGGCCAGGCCATTATGTGACATTCTTTGAATATGCAGGAGGGATCATCATGGAATTAGAGAAGCAGGCTGATCAGCTTGAGCGGATCAGGACGAAGCTGGAGCAGGCCCTGTGCAAGGATGCGGAGTTCGCGGAATTTGGGGCTTCATCGCATCGATATAAGCTGAAAGAGAAGCTTACAGCAGGCGAGCTGGCGGACTGGGAGGCACAATATGGGATCAGGCTTCCTGAACCGTTCGCCCGGTTCTTGACAGAGATCGGGAACGGCGGGGCCGGACCGTATTACGGGATCTATCCGCTTGCACAGGCCACCTCCTATACCGAGCTTCCGGCACTCCAGGGCCGGGCGGCGCTTCATCCCGGAATGACCGCAGAGGAATGGAATCTATTGACGGAGCCTCTGACGGGGGAGCGGGACATCTCGGATGAAGAGTACGAGGAAGCGAGAAACAAGGCGCTTGGCGGAATGCTGTGTATCGGCACCCAGGGCTGCGAATATGAGATGTATCTCGTGCTGGAAGGGGAGCACCGGGGGAGGATTGTGTATACCTCGGAATTTTTCCCTGACCGCCCGTTCTTCTTCGTCTATGAAGATAACTTCCTGGACTGGTACGAGCGCTGGCTGGATGAGATTATTCTGGATTATGACAACGCATGGTTTGGCAGCCGGCTGCCGGGTGACGAGAATACGCTTATTCAGCTGTATCGAAACACTCCTGACGGGAAGCTGCAGGCCAAGGCGCTGGAGGCCATGTTCAAGTTCAAGCGAATCACCCCGTCGACCCTGGAATTCCTGAAGCATGTGACGGAGCATAGCCCCCGGGATTCCACAACAGCCATCTCGCTGCTCTGCAAAACGTCCTTTGCGGCGGGCAGGCCCTATCTGCAGAAGCTGCTGCAGTCGGATGACGCTGAGGGAGCGCTCCGCGCCTTAACAATTCTGCATACTTACGGCAAGAATGAGGACCGGACCGAATTCATTCCGCTGATCCGGCAGAGGCTTGAGAGGCTTGAAGGGATTAATGATGCGGAAACTCTGCGTTATGCCGGTTATATTCTAAAAGACTGCGATGCTATGGACTTCCGCGACTTTGCACCCTTCCTGTGCCATGCCAGCCTGGCTATGCAGACGGCTGCGATCTATGCCGTGAGAGACTGCGGGAATAAGCAGGAGAGCTGGCAGATCATTGAGCAGATGTTCCGTACCGGAGGTACAGAGGTACTGCGCAGCTCCATTTCACATTGGGACGTTATTCCACATGAGAAACTGCTGCCTTACTATAAGGCGATATGGCCCGAATACAAAGGAAATCCTAATTTCAGGGAGAAATTCACCGCTTGCTTGCGGGAGCTGCACCTGCCGGATGATTATTTGGGCTGAGCGGATGTTCCCCGCTAAAATCTGTCTTTGTAAGGGCCTCTGTGATAAGCAAATAGCAGGATAAACACTCTTGGAGGGTATACGTATGCTTCTTTCAGAAATATTGCCTCATGTGGCCCGGTTACAGCCAGATTACTATGCTACAAAGTACAGAAATGAGTATCTGACCTATCAACAATTACTGCATCAGGTGAGCTGTGTGGCGGGAGGTCTGAAGGACTTGGGAATAGGACCCGGTGAACGGGTGGCGCTTGCAGGTGATCCTTGCCCATATCTTGTGATTGCAGAATGTGCCGTAATGGCTATAGGTGCTATTCCAGTTACAATCTTTCCAGGTTTGGCCCCTGCAGAGATGAATCAGATCCTTGATGATGCTGCCCCAACAGCTATCGTGTATGATGCGGAGCATCCGAGAATTGCCTCTTCTCTTTCGGCGTCCAATATAGCTTTTGCCATCACATTCAAGCCGGTCAACGGCGGCCTGTCCTTAGAAGATTTAATCGCGACTTCCTCTCCATTAACAGCATGGTACACAGCACAGCCGGATGATGTCGCTCTTATTATATATACCGGAGGTACGACGGGACGCTCCAAGGGAGTGATGCACTCTCATCGGGCGATCAGAAAGTGGGCTTTCATGAATCCAGCAAGAGGCGGAGGGCATAATCCGGCCAAAAAATCGCTTGTTCCCAATCAAGCCCATCTTACCGGACAATTTATACTTTGGACAACTCTTTATGAAGGGGGCTGTCTCATTTATCCGGACTCCTATCCGCTGCAGGCTAACGAGGTCATAGACATTATTGAGCGTGAGCAAATCAGATTTCTGGGAACAGTCGGACTTCTATTTAGGGATATTACCGTCTTGGCAGGGGCCCGTTCCAGAGAAGTTGGAACTGTTGCAGGCATATCCTGCGGAGGTGCTCCGATCAGTGAGAAGACCTTGTATCAAGCTCTTGAGGTCTTTCCTAACGCACAGTTATCCGAGGTGTATTCACAGACAGAGAGCGGCCAATTTATCAGCTTTTTATCTGTACAAGAGTGCCTTGCAGAGGGGAAGCTACATCGGCTGCAATCGGTCGGAAATCCATCCCATATGGAGCGCTGGGGCCAGAAGCCTTTTGAGGTGCGTATAGTCAATGACTCAGGGCAAGATGTAGAGCAAGGAGATATTGGCGAAATCATATGCCGAAGTGAACAAATCATGCTTGGTTACTGGAACAATCCGGAAGAGACGGACAAAACCATCCGAAATGGATGGCTCCATACGGGGGATCTCGGCAGACTGGACGAAGACGGTTATTTATACATTGCGGACCGGAAGAAAGACATGATTATAGTAGGGGCTTCTAATGTCTACTGTGCTGAAGTGGAGCAGGCAATAAGCGTACATCCTTCTATTCTTGAGGCTGCTGTTATAGGAACGCCCTTGCCGGATGAAGGTGAAGAAGTCACAGCGGTAGTTGTACTTAAGGATGAGCAGACACTCGCTCTAGAGGATTTGCAACAATTCTGCGGTCAATCGATAGCCGAATATAAGTTGCCTACCCGCTTAGTGATTACTCAGTCACTTGCCAGAACATCCGTAGGCAAAATAGATAAGAAGGCGATAAAAGAAACTATATACTAGAGGGGGATCTCCATGAGACTTCGAGATAAAGTCGTTCTCGTCACAGGCGTTACGGGCACGGCAGGAGATAAAATTGCCAGAAGATGCGTTAGTGAGGGAGCAGAGGTCAAGGGACTTATCCGAAATGCGGACCAGAGCGCGCTATGTGAAGAGCTCGGCGTTACACCCGTCATCGGAGACTTGACAGATAGAGCTTTTATTGTGGGAGCGCTTCGGAATGTGGATATTGTCATTCACGCTGCGGCGTATCTGGGGGAGGACCGGGCGATTGCCGAGGCGTCCAATGTTCAGGGGGTTCAGAGTCTGGTTGACGGTGCTGTATCTGCGGGAGTGGAACGCTTCGTGCATATTTCTACGGTATCGGTCTATGGTCATTTTGATGGAGAGGTGGAGCTGGATGAGGCTAGCAGCCTTGCCTTCGGCCACGGGGAGGTATACATTTCAACCAAATGTGAATCGGAACGGATTGTACAAGCTGCAAGGGCTAACGGTTTGACAAGTGTGATCCTGCGTCCTGGAGTGATTTGCTCCGAATCCAACTCGCACTGGGGCGACCGACTGATCACTAAGCTTGCTGATTCCGGGGAAGTGGACTGGATTCATCCGGAGGACTTAACGCCTTGGGTGCACGCGGACAACCTGGCTGAGATGTGTGTACTGGCAGCGACGCAGCCTGCGGCTGGGAACCAGTGCTATAACGCAATTGACGGAAATTATCCGGAAAAAGATTTTACGATGCGTATTGGGCTTGCCCTGAATAAGAAGTTCATTATACCGGGCGGAGACCCTATAAGAACGGCGTATAGCTGCGACAAAATAAAAAACGAGCTCGGCTACAGTCCGGTCAAAACGTTCGAGGAGACCGTTGTCCGGCTGGAGCAGCAAGCTAGGGGAGAGCTAAATGTATCATAAACCGAAGGCCATGCGTTCCGTTCTAGATCCAAAGTATTTGGAATATTGCCTTAGTCCTCTGTACGACATTGGAGATTGGCGAGATTGCTTGTTCTGGTTACGCGGCTTGAACGATACTTACAGAATCCGTACCAGCAGAGGCACTTATATTCTTCGGATCTACCGCCAATCGATAGCTGAAAGTGATGTTGTCTATGAATTGTCTCTCCTGACACAGCTGGAACACCAATTAAGCGCAGTAAATACAAAGGTTTCCGTTCCCCTCCCTCAAAAGAACAGCAGCTTATATACGGTCATCGATGCGCCGGAGGGCCCGAGAGTTGCCGTGATTTACAGCTATCTGACAGGCACTGAGAACGTGCTGCATGATGAGGAATCATGTGCTTCCTTCGGAAAATCCGCTGCTGAATTGCATGCTGCCATGGACAGGGTCTCCTTAGATTTGCCTAGACCGGATCTGGATACCCGCGCTCTGATCTCCCAGCCGCTGGACCGTATTGTGGATTATCTAGGTGAGGGACACCGCTCTGCTGCGTACCTGCGCGAGTTCGCCGGTGCATTAACGGAACGGATCAATGCTGCTAGTCCGGGCCTGGACTGGGGCATCTGCCACGGAGATTTGCACGGGAATAACAATGCCTTCCAGGAGGGCGATGCGTTCACGCATTATGATTTTGAATGGGCGGCACAAGGCTGGCGCGCCTACGACTTGGCCCAGGTCCGGCATAGAAAACGCCTGCCTCAGGAGAAGAAGGAACCGCTGTGGCAGGCGTTAATGTCGGGCTACCGCTCGGTCAGAGACTTCTCCGAACAAGATGAATCTGTAATTGATCTGTTTATGATTGCCCGCCGGTTGTGGGTGATGGGACTTGATGTCGAGTTCATCAGTGATAGCGGGGCGCTGGATTACACGGAAGACTGGCTGGAGGAGTTCATTGATGAGTTCCGCTCTTACGATATAGTCTGATGATCCATGAGGAGGAGGAAGACGGGGATGTACACCATCTATAAGCATTGTCCGGTATTTAAAAATGAACAGATCACGCTGCGGCCGGTGCAAGAGGAGGATGTTGCAGGTCTGCTTAACTGTTACGCAGATCAGAAGGCGGTGCCCTTGTTCAACGCGGATAATTGCAACGGCGATACGTTCTACTATCCAACAGCGGAGCGGATGAAGCAGGCGCTTGATTTCTGGAAGTACAGCTATGACACAGAGCAGTTTGTCCGCATGACGATCATCTGGAATTCTACTAACGAGATCATCGGAAGTGTGGAGATGTTTAATCGCGGGGAGGCTCCCGGCTATGGGGTGCATGGCGTATTGCGCATAGATGTGATGAGCGTATATGAGCAGGAAGAGGTGCTGAGCGCTGTCCTGGAGCTGGTGCAGGAGCATTTCTACCATGAATTCGGTGTGAAATGGATCATGACCAAAGCCATCGACGCTGCGGAAGCACGCAGGACTGTTCTTACAGGGCAGGGGTATATTCCGCTCAAGGAGTTCGAGTTATCGGATTATTATGGCCGCATACAAAAGGAGCTGTAACGCCGATTACCCTCCGCTAGGCGGGATGCTGTTAAAAGCCCATTGCACCTGGGCATCCGCCCAGGCATCTTCTCCGCGAATGCATATGATGATTATGCCTAATGAAACGAGAGAGGAGCGATAGATATGGGATTTATACCAGTGCCGGGAGGCGGCGGAGGATTTCCGGGGATACCGGGATTTTCGGGTGGACCAGGCTTGCCGGGAGGGCCGGGGATTCCAGGGATACCAGGCGGAGGGCCTGGGGGATTTCCGGGGACGCCCGGGGGTGCGCCGGGAGGAGTAGCCGCCCCGACGGCGCCACCACCGCAATTCGTACCGCAAGCACCAGCGGTCACGGCTTATGCGGTTGACCCCGGGGGCATCAGAGGATGCCTGTTCCGCAACACTTATATCTGGCTGAATAATGGTGAGCAGTTCTGGTTCTATCCGGTATTCGTGGGCCGTAATTCGGTCGCAGGCTTCAGATGGAATGGCTTCTTCTGGGGATACTACGGCGTTGATTTGAACCGGGTTAGCTCGTTCACCTGCTTCTAGCCTGGCGGCATCTCCCTGTTTGGCGTACCGTGACTTGGTTAAGTATAGATCAAGATCACGGACAGGGAGGTGTACTATGGACAACCTGTGGATGGCATTCGTCTACCCTGGCAGCTTCTTGAGTCTGCTGGGGATTGTATTACTCATTATTGGCTATCAACGGCGGCGCACAGGCCGGAGAACCCGTCTGGAAGGCGCGGTAGCCCAGCCCGGCCCGCCGGCACCTGGAGGCCCAGGCACCGCATCGTTTCAGCGGGAGGTACGGTATTCGCTGATGGGAGGCATTCTGCTGGGGCTGGGCTTGCTCCTATTTGCTGCACTGGGCGTTACCTCACTCTTGGATTAGGACAAGCGTATTGTGTGATACACCTTGCTATATTGGGGAGCAGGGGCGGCAGATCATCCGGGACCATAAGCAGGGGCTTATAATAACAGTCCGGCCAGCCGGTGAATCCCCTGCTCAATCAAGGTCTCATCCACCTTGGCGAACCCCAGCACCCAACCCTTCCTGCGGCTCTCCAGACAGTAGTGTGCAAGAGGATATACCCGGATTCCCTGCTCCAGGGCTAACCGGGTCACGGCTTCCTCATCGTAGTCTGATTCTGCCTCAAGGAAGACATGCAGTCCCGTCTCTGCTCCGCTCAGGGTGAACCGCTCGGCTAGACCGCTTGCGGTAATCGCCTTGGTGATGGCCTCATGTCTGCGGCGGTACACATTGCGGACTCTGCGCATATGGCGCATGAAGTGCCCTTTTTGAATAAAATGGGTCAAGGTGAGCTGGTCCATCACTGGAAGGTGGCGGTAGGTCAGCTCCTGTACGCGGGCCAGCTGGGCAATGGCCCGCGCCGGGCCGACAATCGCCGAGATACGGATGGCCGGGGCGATCATTTTAGAGAAGCTCATCATATACAGGGTATTATTCGGCGCCTGGCTATAGAGTGTGGGCAGCGGGTCGCCACGGTAGCGGAATTCACTGTCATAGCCGTCTTCTATAATCCATAGCTGCTCCTGCACGGCCTGATGCAGCAACTGCTGCCTGCGCGGCTCTGACATCACGGAGCCTATGGCGCACTGATGCGATGGAGTTACGAAGACCAGACGCGATTCCGGGTGAAGCTGGTCAACCACAAGGCCATGTCCGTCTACCGGGACAGGGGCTACGTGCATCCGCCGGTAATTCATCGCCATCCAGGCCGCAGGGAAGCCGGGATCTTCCACAGAGACGGTATCTCCTTCCGTGAGCAGGGATTGGGCAATCAGGTCAAGGCTGTGCTGCGCTCCTGAGGTCAACAGAATCTGATTGAGCTCAATCCGTATGCCCCGCTCAAGCAGCAAGTAACGCTGAATCTGTTCCCTGAGCGGCAGGAGACCATAGGGATTGCCGTAGGACCAATCGGATACGTCCATTGCGGCAGAGGCGTGAAGCAGAGATTGCCGCCAGTGGTTCTGGAAGGTCCTATCCACATAAGGCTCGTGGGGGGTGAAATCGATCATCACCTCCTGAGGCTGATGGCCTCCGAACCAGTCTTGCAGCTGATCTACCGCTGAGTTGAGCAGGGGAATTGAAGGTGGAACAGGTCCTTCCGGCACCGACTCCTCCTGTGCCGCTTCAGGAACCGGGTTCCAATGGCTTACCCGTGTTCCGCCCCGCCGGGAGGTTATGGTATACCCTCTGCTCAGCAGTTCCTCATAGACGAGCTGCACCGTGGAGCGGGAGACTCCAAGCTGCTCGGCGAGTTCACGGGAAGGGAGCAGCAGCTCACCCGGGGTCCAGATGCCTTGTGTAATATTATAAATGGCCTGATTCAGCAGTTGCTGCCAGATCGGGCTTGTATCCTCACGGTTGACGAACATCATAAGGAATCCCTCCCGGTCGTAGTTTCGTTACAGCGTCTAAATTATGGATTGGTTGAAACTGTGCTCTTTGGATATTTTAGCACAATCCAATAGCTGATATACTACCGAATAACGTATACGCGGAGGACGCGGGAAGGAGAGGGTTCGATATGAATCCGGTTCGTTACAAGGTTAGGGAATGTAAGGATGAGGCGAGAATTGAACAGTTTTTGAATCAGGCGAGAATTGGGTTTCTGGGATTAGCGGATGGTAATCTCCCGTATGTTGTGCCGCTTAACTATGTATGGATGGACGGGAAGCTGTATATCCACGGGGCCGGGGATGGAAGACGCAATCAGGTGATGAGTGAGAACTCAGAGGTATGCTTCACAGTCTGTGAGGAGTATGGGACAATCACGAACCCCGTGCCCGCCAAGACGGATACCGCCTATATGAGCGTGATGGTCTTCGGGCAGGCAGAGCCGGTGATGGATCTGGATGAGGCTACGCAGGTCCTGCAGGAGATGATGAACAAGTATGTGCCCGGATACTATAACCGGCCTCTGTCCAAGCAGCATGTCGAGAAATACCGGTCGGCTGTGTACGGCGGGCCCGTACAAGTGTACCGGATCACTCCGCAGCATCTGACAGCCAAAGAGAATCCGGTTGAAGCAGAGAGTATGTACAAGGCAGGGACGAATGAAGGGCAGAGCGTGTAATAGCTGCACTCCAAACTAAATAGAGATGAGCGCTTGGGCCGGTAACGGCCCGGGCTTGTTCGCGTTATAGGGCAAAGTTGCTGTGAGCCCCAGGATATCGTATGGTTGAGTTAGTATAGCAAACAAAAGTAGTATGGAGAATATTAGTAGTATCGAGAATACAGGTAGGATCAAGCAGAAAGGATGAAGCAAATGTCCACAGATAACCAAGCTCTTCCCCCGGCTCCGATTACAGAACCCGGACGGTATGTCCTTGATCTGACGGGGCCCGGCAGCCACACGCTTGACCGCAAGCCCGGTATGGGCAGCTTATCGATCGGCCCCAGGGAATCGAAGCAACCAGCGGAGTTGCTGGTCGCTGCGGATGAGCGCATCAACTGGTCTGTCTTCGAGCCCTTCGCCACCCCGGCCGGCTCCCCTTGGCCGCGTTATCTAAGCTATACCGGCGGTGACACGGGCTTCCTGGAGTGGGCGGAGCGGCGGCCTATTGAGAGTATAAGCTGGACCCCGGTGCTGCCGGAGGCTGCACCCTTGGACGGTAGCCGGGCGGATATCTATACCCTGGGTATCAAACTGGGTCCTCTGGCAAATGGACAGCTGAGCCTGGTTCTGCCGGAGAAGCTGTACAACCTGAGCCTGTCCGGCGATCTGACACGCTTCTCGGTTTCCGGCCATCTGCCGGCTTATCTAGCCCTGGTGCCGGACACAAGCCGGCGCAAGAGCGATGCGCCTTTCCGGCTGCCGGACTTGGGCATGCTGAGTGAGGTGACCACTCTGGCGCTGAATAGCCCGCCGCTGGGCCAGCCCGTCTCGCTGGCGGGCCTGGAGCAGTTCCCGAACCTGGAATCCCTGAGCTTGTGGGGCAGCTTCTGTGATCTTGACGCACTTGCCCGCCTTACCGGGCTGACCAGCCTGGAGCTGCGCTTCATGCCGGAGCTTGACGGTCTGCCTTCGCTGGATACGTGGCCGCTGCTGGACCGGTTCATTGCCTTCAATGTGGAAGAGGCCGGCGGCAAGCGTCTAAGGCAACAGATGAAGGCGCGGGCCAAGGTGCGCCCTTGGGATGAGTATGCCTCGGTGAGCCAGCTGAGAAAGCCCGAGTGGTGGGTGAGCGAGTACGGCCGCCCGTTCTCCGCCTGGCCGAAGCGTCTGGCCAAGCTGGCGAACGAAGCCTACGATGCTGCACAAGCAGCTATGGCGGAGGCCCGCAATCTTGAAGAGGCGGAAGCAGCCATTACCGCCTTCACCCTGCGCTTCAATTCGCTGAAGGGCATCGAGACTACCGAGAGGGAAGACCTGGGCGAAGCGGTATGGCAGCTCAGCCAGTCAGAGCACCAGCTCGGCCAGCCTATAACAGAGGAAGCGGCGCAGGGCTGGTTCGATGCGGCCCGTGATTATTAATTAAAAAGTTTATAAAAATTAAGATAAATCTTAAAATTTAGTTTCATTAGTGATAAACTAGGATCAGGATTGATCCAAACGGTGTGTGACCTGGTCCGCGCTGGCTTGCTATGGCGCCTAAGCAGGAGTGTCTGCATCCTTCCTGCAAATCGTAGGGTAGAAGGACGGTATAATATGAGCAACCAACAAACAAAAACAGACGTTATTTTAATTGGTGCTGGAATCATGAGTGCAACACTTGGTTCACTGTTAAAGGAATTAGTACCGGATTGGCAAATAACCGTGTTTGAGCGGCGTGCGGGTGCCGGGGAGGAAAGTTCGGGGGAATGGAACAATGCGGGAACGGGGCATTCTTCACTCTGCGAGCTTAACTATACTACAGAGCAGCCGGACGGATCGATCGACATCAGCAAGGCGATTAAGGTGAACGAGGAATTTCAGTTCTCCAAGCAATTCTGGTCCTATCTGGTGAGCCAGAAACGAATACACAATCCGCAGGATTTCATTGTACCTGTGCCACATATGAGCTTTGTGGAAGGACAGAAGGACGTTGCATTTTTACAAAAACGATATGAAGCGCTTTCAAATAGTCCGCTATTTCAAGGCATGGAATTCTCCGATGACCCAAGGCAGCTGATGGAATGGATACCGCTGATGATGAAGAACCGGAAGCTGGACCAGCCGATAGCGGCTACCAAAATCGATTCGGGAACGGATGTGAACTTCGGCGCCCTGACCCGTATGCTGTTCAACCACTTGCAGAGCAATAACACCGATATTAGGTATAATCATCAGGTGGATGACCTGAAGCGCGCGAAGGACGGCTCCTGGGAGCTGAAGGTGAAGAATCTCGCCAGCGGCGTAACAGAGCGTCATAACGCCAAGTTCGTCTTCATCGGCGGCGGGGGAGGAAGCCTGCATCTGCTGCAGAAATCCGGCATCCCGGAAGGTAAAAAGATTGGCGGATTCCCGGTAAGCGGACTGTTCATGGTCTGCAAGAAGCCGGAGATTGTAGCCCAACATCATGCCAAGGTGTACGGTAAGGCTGCTGTGGGTGCGCCTCCGATGTCTGTTCCGCATCTGGATACCCGGGTGATCGATAAGCAGGAATCCCTGTTCTTCGGGCCGTTTGCCGGCTTCTCGCCCAAGTTCCTGAAATACGGCTCCATGTTCGATCTGATTACCTCGGTCAAGCCGGATAATCTGGTTACGATGCTTGCAGCAGGAGCGAAGAACCTGTCATTGACCAAGTATCTGATCGGGCAGGTCATGCTGTCCAAAGAACAGCGCATGGAAGCGCTGCGGGAGTTCATCCCGGATGCCAGCAGCGACGATTGGGAGCTGGTGGTGGCGGGCCAGCGGGTGCAGATTATTAAGGATACAGCAGCCGGTAAAGGCATGCTTCAATTCGGAACGGAAGTGATCAGCAGCGCGGACGGCTCCATCGCCGCATTGCTGGGAGCCTCTCCAGGGGCGTCAACGGCCGTCTCTGTCATGCTGGAGGTAATCACCAAGTGCTTCCCGCAGCAGATCAAGGCCTGGGAGCCGAAGATCAAGCAGATGATTCCTGCCTACGGCATGTCCCTGTCCGCTAACCCGAAGCTATTGAACGACATTCATGCTTCCGCAGCGCACACGCTGGGCCTGACGAATGGAACAGATGGGCATGAGCCGCCAGCCGCGGTCAATCATCTATAGAAAAGATTGGCGTGCGGCTGACCACAAGCCTGCCAGCTTTTGTATACGTGTAAAGAGGCCATCCCTTGGGATAGCCTCTTTGTCTTGCTGTTTACCAGAAAGAGATCAAGCCTTATGAGTCTTGAACAGCCGGATGGCCAGAATCAGAGCCACCGCTACAGCCGCGAGACCCGCCCAGTTCAGGTGGAGCACAGAGGTACGGCTGATCACATAGCCGCCTAGGCCCGATCCCAGCGCGAATCCGAACTGGATGAAGGAAGTATTGACGCTCAGGGCCATATCTGGGTTCCGGGGAACCAGGGTGACCAGCAGGAGCTGTTGCGCGGGGGAGATGCTCCAGGTCCCCAGCATGAAGATCATCAGGATCAGGAGGAGGACGATTACATGAACGCCTGCCATTGCGAACAGGAGGAGCGTGGCTGCCTGTAGCAGAAGCCCCGTAATTATGGTGAATTTCGATCCTTTGGAATCAGCCAATTGCCCGCCTAACTTGGAGCCCATGAAGCTGCAGACTCCCGCCAGGAAGAGCACACCGCTGATTTCGGTCACAGACAGTGAGGATGCGGCCTGCAGGTAAGGGGTAATATAAGTGAAGAGTGTAGCGTAACCCCCTACATATAGTAAGGTGATCGCCAGAGCAGTAACAATTCTGGAATCCTTCAGCACAGACAGCTGCATCCTGAGGGTGACGGCTTCTTTTTCTTTGATGGCAGGGACCTTGGCAGAGATGATGAACAGCGGAACAAGGCTCAGCCCCCCGACGATGATGAACAGAGCCCTCCACCCAAAGTGTTCGCTGAAAAAAGTGCCGGCCGGAACGCCCAGAACCAGCGAGCTGCTCAGTCCCATCAGAATAATGCCAATCGCATTGCCTCTGCGCTCCTTCTCCACGAGCCGTGTAGCTACAGCCATAGCGACTACGGTCGCTATGCCCCCGCTTGCCCCTTGGATAACCCGTACCCCCAGCATAGCTTCATAAGGCAGGTTCAGAAGCATCAGCCCGTTGCTGGCAATGAACACGCCGAGGGCGGTCAGCAGCAGCTTTTTGCGGTCCATATTAAGGGTGAGTGCAATGAGAACCGGGGCAATAACCGCTGCGGACAGCGCGAATACGGTCACCATCAGCCCCACTTCGGAGGTGGATACGCTAAGATCTGCCGCCATCATCTCAATGACGCCGGTAATAATATATTCAATCGTCCCGATCAGAAAAACGGCAAGTGCCAGAATATATATCGTCAATCGGTTATTCAAGTTCATTCGCTCCTTGTGGTTTCATATCCTTGTACATGCATAACGGAATCGGCCGCCGTTCTTGTCATCACTCTACGATGCTGCTAAGGTTAAGTCAAAGAAACGTTTCTGAATGGAACGTTCATTTTTTTTGAATGAAGGAGTGACATAGATGGAATTACGCCAACTTAAAACCTTTTATACGCTGGCTTCCACACTCAATTTCGCCCGCGCCGCCGAAGCGCAGAACTACGTTCCCTCAACGGTTACGATGCAAATGAAGGCCCTGGAGGAAGAATTAGGAGTGAAGCTGGTGGACCGGCTCGGCAAAAATGTGACGTTAACCGATACCGGAAAAACGTTCCTGCGTTATGCGGATAACATCCTGTGTATGGTGGAGGAGGCGCAGCACGCGCTCAAGCAGCCCGGCGAACTGACAGGCACCATCGTGATCAGCGCAGATGAGACATTATGCACCTACCGGCTCCCCGCTGTGTTGCAGAAGTTCCGGCAGCTTCATCCCGGAGTCCGCTTGATCTTCCTGCCGCTCGTGAGTCCAAGCCTCAGACAGAGTCTGCGGGACGGGGATGTCGATGTTATCTTCATGCTGGATGAAGTGAAGGGCGAGAGCGGATTTTGCGGAGAAAAAATAAGGGAGGAACGCTTCTGCCTTCTGGCTGCTCCCGATCATCCGCTGGCGTCGCGTCCGGCGCTGGCTATCGAGGATTTCCACGGTGAAACGTTCTTACTGACGGAGCAAGGGTGCTCCTACCGCAGCTTCTTCGAGCGCAGCCTGTCGCAGAAGGGGATGGCGGGCATTACGGAACTTGAGTTTCACAGCGCAGAAGCCATCAAACAATGTGCGAAGCTGGGCATGGGCATCGCCATCCTGCCTGAAATGGCCGTAAGCGAAGAATTGAAGCGGGGGGAGCTGATCTCCCTGCCGTGGGATTTGACCGCAGTATCTTTTGCCACCCAAATGTTCTGGCATGAGGAGAAATGGCTCTCCCCGGCAATTGAGGCTTTTATCCATCTGGCCCGGGATCTCGAATCCTCCCCTTGACCTTAGGTCAGACCCAGGGTGTATCGTAGAGCTATTCCAAGCCGCAGTCCGGGGAGTGATTAGGATGAGAAATGAAATAACGATTAGTGAACTGGCCAAGCTGATGAATGTGTCGGTCCACCAGATCCGGTATTTTGAAGAGAAGGGTGTGCTGCAGCCTGCTTATACCGGTGAGAATCAGTACAGAATGTACAGTATGGAACAAGTGTATCAGCTCGCGCATATCCTGCTGCTCCGCAAGCTTGAAGTGCCTGTTCAGTCGATTAACGAATGTATGACCTATAGTCCGGAGCAGCATCGCGGGCTGCTGGAGAACTCTCTCGAAGGGATTGAGCAAGAGCTGCGCCGCCTCCGGGAGCTACGGCAGTTCATCCGCAAGATGCTGGAGGAACAGCAGAGCTACAGCACCTCCCCTGAGACCTTTCAGATCAAGAAGTGTAAGGCTACAAGACTTATGCAGGTGATGAAGCTGGATTCACACAGGAAGCTGAGTGCAGCGCTGCTTGCGGAGCAGGCGGCAGGGATACCGGATCTGTTCGAATCGGATATGTATTATGTGCTGGAGGAGTCGGGCGCTGTGACCTTGTGTCTGGAGCAGCCGGAGGCGGGCGGAGTTATTTTACCGGAAGGGGAGTATCTGACTCTGCAATGTGTGGCCCGCGAGGAGGAGCTGGAGCAGTGGACCGGCCGGTTGCTGGAGCATGCTGCTGCACAAGCGATTCCTCTCGCGGGACCGCTGGTGGTCATTGAACGCTCTTATCTCTCCCTGTTCGTTCCGGGCAAGCTGCATTATGAGCTGAGGGCCTGCATCGACCCGGCTGCACCCGTGGAAGGGAGAGGTTCCGTATGAGAACGATGCCACCAGGTACAACGTCAATAAGTACAGCGCCAGTAACTATCGAGCTTATGGAAGCGAAGTATAATTGTGCGGTGGGGGGGCTGCTGGCTCAAGCTTTTCAGGGGAAATTCCAGAACCGGATCAGGCTGAAGGAGGCAGAACTGGCAGAGTGCTTCGAAATTCTGCTTCAGTATGCTCCGGCTGATCCCTATACACACAGGATGGTTGCTGTGCAGCAGGGCCAGGTGATTGGCAGCATCGCGATTAAGTGTACACCTGAAGCCCGCCTTTTGGGGAAAAGGCAGACGCCTCCGTTACCGGGAACCTCACAGCTATTAGGCAAACGGGGCATGATCAGAATGCTGATCGGCCTCTATGTACTAGACCATACCCCGGCAGCAGGCGAGTGTTATATTACCGACCTTGCGGTCCACCCGGAGCATCAGAACAAAGGGGTAGGAAGGCTGCTTGTAGAGTGGGCGCAGAAGCTTGTGGATCGAGACCCGGGACTGAATCGTCTCAGCCTGCATGTATCAGCCGGTAATCCGCATGCCCGTCAGCTATACGGGAAGTGGTCCTTCCATACGGAAGCCCGGGAGACACGTTATACCCTGTATTTATTGTTCAATGAACTGCGCTGGGAATACATGGTTCAGAAGAGAGGCGGATACAGAAATGAAGACAACGAAGAAGCTATGGATATCTCTGCTAACTATAGTGCTGCTCCTTAGCGGTGCGGGGATATACATTGTGCAGCAGAACCGCTTTGAGATGACGGAGCAGGCCATCCAGATTGCATCGCCCGAAGGCAAGCTGACCGGAACGCTGGTGTTGCCTAAGGAGTCTTCCGCTTCCGGCAAGCTGGGATTAGTCCTCTTCATTCATGGAGACGGGCCGATTAATGCCTCGCATGATGACGGATATAAGCCGCTATGGGAGCGGTTGGCCAGTCTGGGGTATGCCTCCTTGTCTCTTGATAAAAGAGGGATCGGTGGTTCCGCAGGCAATTGGCTGGATCAGAGTATAGATGACCGGGTGGAGGAAGCCCGCGAGGCTATCGCATGGGCCCGGAAGCAGCCGAATATCGATCCGGACCGGATCGGGGTGTGGGGCGCCAGTCAGGCAGGCTGGGTGATTCCCAAGCTGGCGGGCAAGGAGCCGCTCGCCTTCAGCATCCTGGTCTCCCCGGCTATTAACTGGCTGCGCCAGGGTGCCTATCATACCCGGCAGCAAATGCTGCAGGAAGGGAAATCGGAAGCAGAGATTCAAGCGGAAGTGGTATCTAACAACGAGGTTCTGGAGCTTTTGGCGCGGAAGGCGAGCTATGAAGACTATCTGGCTGTAGTGAAGGAAGATGACCCGATGACGCGGGAGCGGTGGACCTTTGTCAGCAAGAATTACCTGTCGGATGCAGGGGAGGATCTTAAGCAATTCCATTCCCCGGTGCTGTTGCTGCTGGGCCAGCAGGATATTCATGTAGACTGGCAGGAGACAGAGCAGGTGTACCGCAAGCTCGTCCGGCCGGAGCTGCTGAGCGTGGCGGTCTTCCCGGAGGCTGAGCATTCGATGCTGAGCAAGAAGACGGCGGATTCCAGCTTCAGAGCGCTCATGATCAGCCTCTTCGCCCCGCGCCACATTACAGTTCCAGGCTATATGGATCGGATTGGGGAATTCCTTAAGGAGCTGGAATAGCAGCCCGCTCCCTTAACACCGTAATTACTACGTATACCGGCTCATCATTTCATGCAGGTACTTACGGAATTCTTCACGGTAGGCCTTCGGCTCCATAATCTCCAGACGGGTGCCGAAGCCGGCCAGAAATTGATATCCGATCGGGTGCTGAGGAATATAGAACGTAGCCAGCAGTTGTTCCGCGTTATAGGCTTCGATGCTCTTGCGGCCATAACGTTCAATGAATTGATCCTTAATCCCCGGCGAGATCAGCGCCTTCACTTCGGTTAACTGCGGCGGAACTTCAGCCTCCCGTGCCTGATTCAGCATATCCGCTCTGGGGCTGAAGGTCTGTTCCTTCCGCTCCAGCTGCTCCATCCGGGAGAGCTTGAACATCCGTGCTCCCATCCGCTCCAGGCAAAAGCCCTTCAAATACCAGCTCGATTCACTGAAATGAAGCTGGTAGGGCTCCACTGTCCGTGTCGTCGGAGTGCCGGATCTGTCGGTGTAGCCGAAGGACAGCAGCCAGCTCCCGGCGATGGCTTCCTGGCAGGTCTTCAAGGCTCCGGCAAGCTCTGCGCGGCCCTCCCAATCATAGAAGGACAGCTGAACCGACCCCTTAGGAGCGATTGGACTCACCATCGCTTCTATTTTTCGTAGCGTCATGGCCACATCTTCGCTGATTAGAATTTGCTCCAGCCCGCCGAGCGCAGCCAGTATATTCTCCAGGTCGGAGCTGCTCAGCAGCCGCTTGTCCATCTTGTATTCTTCCATAATGCCATACCCGCCCTGCACGCCGGGTGTGGCGTATATAGGAATGTGCGCCAGGCTGAGCGCTTCCATATCGCGGAGAATTGTCCGTTTGGACACGCCGAATAATTGTGCGAACTCTGAGCTGGGCACAATGTCTTTTTTGAGCAGAATCATGATGATGGTAATCAGCCGCTCCACCTTGTCCATCCGGTTCCCTCTTTCTTGAGTTGAGTGTGAAACGGTGACATACAGCCGTCACCTATCGTGTATTATACTACATTTATCTTACGAAGGAGGTTATGCTCAATGTCAGCGATTGCTTATCTTAATTTCGATGGTGTTGCCGAACAGGCGATTGAATTCTACACAGAGGCTCTACAGGCCACCCAGGTGAAAAAGGTCAAATTCGGAGATATGCCGCAGGACCCGAATTATCCCCTGTCGGACAAGGAGTCAGCGATGATTATGGAATCCTCTATAGAATTCGCAGGCGGCAAAATTATGATGTCCGACCTTCTGCCCTCGATGCAAGCGGTAATGGGAGAGCTGGTGAAGGGGAACAACCTCACGATCAGCCTGGTCATTGAGGACAAGCAGAAGCTGGAAGCGTACTTTAAGGGCCTGTCTGCCGGCGGACATGTCATCATGCCTTTATCCGCTACACCATGGTCTTCGTGCTTCGGCTTGCTGGTGGATCAGTATGGTGTGGGGTGGAAATTCAACAGTGATGCCGTGCAATTCCTTGATAATGTGCTGGCCAGCCGGGGCAAGCTCTGAAATATTTTGGCAGAATGCGGAAGAGTGGAAGGATTTATCCATCATGTATTGAAAGATAGGAGTACCTGATACCGGTGTATATCGCCTAAGCGAATAAGAGTAGTGATTTTACAGCTGTGGTGGTTGTGTTGCTGGCGGCCATCCGTTCAGGAATCATTGGTGAAAAGAGGAAGTTGAGCTGATGTCAAACCTTCGTCTGAGCAATACCCGGTTATCTGGAGCGGATGGCGTTCGTGCGATCGCCTGCCTGTCAGTCATCCTGCATCACTTGTCGCAAAAGCTGATCATGCCCGCACAAAAACCCTGGCTCCAGGAGCTGCAATCCGTGCTGCTTCTGGGGAACAGCGGGGTCAGCTTGTTTTTTCTGCTAAGCGGCTTCCTGCTGTCGTTCCCCTTCTGGAGTGCGTATCTGAATAACGATCCATATCCAAGCCTGCGGACGTACACCCTACGCCGTGCCGCGAGAATCATGCCCGGCTTCTATGTGTCCCTGCTGGTGTGTCTGTTCCTGACCTGGAGGCTGGATATTCCGATGGAGTACTTAGGGCGGCGTATTGTCACAGCCTTCACCTTCACATCGGGCTTCCACTACACCACGTTCTTCCCCTCCGACTTGAACGGGCCGCTCTGGTCGATCAGCTTCGAGGTATTCTGCTACCTGCTGATGCCACTCTTCATGGCGGTGTTATTCCTGCTCGGCAAGCGGCATTCCTTCGGTAAGGCGATCCTGTTCTGGGTCGCCGTATTTGGGTTGGTGCTTGCCGCCAATGCCCTCATTCATCATTGGTTCACACCCGGCGAGCAGGGAAGGGGCTGGGACTATGGCCAGGTCGGCGGCGCGAAATTCTGGATGCCGAGATACAATCCGGTCGGCTTCTTCGGCCACTTCACCATCGGGATTCTGGCGGCGGGCATAACGAATGCTTTGCAGCAGCGCCGCTCCAGAGTGGAACGGCTCATCAGACTGGGCGTGTTCGATGCCGCCGCAGTACTTGCTCTGGGTCTTGCCGGTCTCCTGATCTGGCGGATGCGTCACGCAGGCGAATTCGACTTCAGTCTCCAGCAGCAGCCGTATCTATTCCCGGTCTATGCCATATTGTTCGGAATCGTGCTGTTCTCGGCACCGTTCAGCCGGTACGCCGGGCGTGTGCTGGATAACCGCTTGTTCCGGTATACGGCCAAAGTGTCCTTCGGCCTCTACATATGGCACTATCTGTTCATTACCTTAATCGAGAAGTACGGCATTCAGGATTTCCACTACTCCGGGGTCAGGGATGTGTGGCGCTGGCTGGGCATCAGTATGTCTGTTGTGGTCATCTCTTACGCAGCGGCCACTATTTCGTATTACGCCATAGAACAGCCGTTCATTAACTGGTCCAAAGGCAAGCCGTTCTTCCGGCGCAAGCCGAAGGAGTCCTCATCGTCTACAGCCGCATAGGATTGACTTTTTCATAACCCCCATGATACATTGTATATACACGGAATACACAATTTGTTGAGGGGGTTAGTTATGCTGGCTTTAGATATCCGGAATTTAAATAAAAAATATCCTAATTTTCAGATCAAAGACGTCTCTTTTCAATTGGAGCAGGGTTATATCATGGGCTTCATCGGGGTCAACGGTGCGGGCAAGACCACCACGATCAAATCGATCCTGAATATGGTTCAGGCCGACAGCGGCGAGATCAGCATTCTGGGCAAGAACATCGCTGAACATGAAACAGAATTGAAGCAGGACATCGGCTGCGCCTTCGGCGATATCGATTTCTATACACGCAGCAGGCTTAAGACGCTGACGGGTATTACGAAGAAGTTCTATAAGAACTGGAGTGACGAGACGTATTACAGCTATCTGAACCGGTTCAAGCTGGATGAGAATAAAAAAATAGCGGAGCTGTCCACCGGGATGAAGGTGAAGTACAGCCTGACTCTAGCCTTATCGCATGGCGCCAGACTGCTGATTCTGGATGAGCCGACCAGCGGACTCGATCCGGTCTCCAGAGACGATCTGCTGGATATTTTCCAGGAGCTTATCATGGGCGGCGAGATCAGCATTCTGTTCTCCACGCATATTACCTCTGACCTCGAGCGCTGTGCGGATTATATCACCTTCATTGAGCAAGGGCAGATTGTGGCAAGTAGCGAGAAGAACGAGTTCAAGGAGTCGTACCGGTTACTTAGCGGCAGCGAGTCGCAGCTTAACGAAGTGAAGGGGAAGCTGATCTCCTGCAAAATCAACTCCTTCGGCTTCACCGGATTGATTCATGCCCGAGATATCGATCCCGCTTGGGCGCTTAACACGGCCATCCCGACTCTCGACGACATCATGATCTACTTTGCGAAAAAGGAGGGTGTATATGTATAATCTGGTGCTGAAGGATTTGAAGCTAGGCGTTAATCCCTGGTTCTTCGTATTACCTTTAATTTTAGGCGGTCTGATGCTCATTCCGGGGTGGGTCTACTTCCTGGTTCCGCTGTATTTCTGCTTCATCACGGTACCAAATATTTTCGGCGGCTTCAAAAGCCAGAATGATCTGATGTTCAGCACCGTATTGCCTGTGACCAAGAGCGATATTGTGAAGTCCAGAGTCGCTGTACTTGTCATTCTGGAGCTGATGCATCTGCTGGTCGCCATGATTGCCAGTATATTTACCTTTCAGCTATACCCGAAGATGCAATATTTCTTCTTTGCGCCGCATATGGGCTTTTGGGGAATGTGTTTCCTGATGATGGCTCTTTTCAACCTCATCTTCATTCCGATATACTATAAGACAGCCTATAAGTATGGTCTAGCAACCACAGCATCGACCGTTGCAGCCGTCCTGTTCGCCACCGTGGTCCAGTGGGCAGGTATCCAGAATGATTGGCTGCATAGCCTGTTCTACGGCCCCGGGCTGGACCGGACAGGGCTGCAGTTCTCCATGCTGGTTGGCGGCGTCCTGATCTTCATTGCCTGTAACCTGCTGGCCTACCGGATTGCGGTGAGACGATTCCTGAGAGTGGAGATCTTATGAATGTAACGATATCCAGCACCTCCGAGAAGCCGATCTACCAGCAGCTATATGAACAGATCAGCGCCCAGATTCTGCAAGGGGAGCTGGAGAGCGGCTACTGTCTGCCGCCAATCCGCCAGGCCGCGCTGGAGCTGGGTGTCAGTGTCATCACGGTCAAGAAGGCCTGGGAGGAGCTGGAGCGGAGCGGGCTGATCAACACGGTAACCGGCAAAGGCTGCTTTGTCGCCGAATTCACCCCAGAGGAGATGCTGCGGATACGTAACGAGATGGTCCTGAAGCAGATGGAGAGCGACATTCAGTATTACAAGTCCTTCGGCCTTACGCTGGAGGAAGTGACCGCGCTGCTGGGGAAGATCTACTAAAGCGCGCAGAGATTAAACGCAGGAACAGGCTTTTCACGATCCCTTGGGGAGGTGAAAAGCCTGTTTTGTTATGTGTCATACGGAACACGTATCCTATTTCCCTCGGAATTTCTCCGGGAACTGTTTCACAATGCCTTCCGTCAGCAGGTCGGCAAAATGAATCATGTGGACCTCGTTTTTATCGGTGGCAGCAATGGAAGCAGCGTAGTCTCCCTTGAGGATATCAAGCACGATGTCCGTGACGAGCTGAAGATGCTCGTACAGCATGTTCTGCACTTCTTTGAAGGACCAGTTCGGATTCAGTCCGCTCAGGAATCGGGCAATCTCATCGGCGTTCCTGTGCCAATCCACCTGCAGCTTCTGCACCTCCGCCGCATTGCCTTTCTGGGCGGCTGCGACAATCTGTCCAGCTATCTGAATATGCTCCTTGAGCAGTCCGGCCAGCTTGTTGCCGTTCGCCTCCCCGTAATAAGGCTTGAAGACAGTACCGATGTCCTCCTGGTTCCTTAGCAGCCGCGCTAACACTTCCTTCTGATCCGGGTTATTGTAGAGGGCGCTGACAATATAGTTGTGTGTCCATATGGTGTGGTCGATCCACACCTGCTGCATCTCGAATCTCAGCTGCATCTTCTGCGGGCTCCAGCAGGCCGCTGCCTTTTTGCTGCCGCCTGCCTGAGCCTGCACCGTTCCTCCAGCTTGCGCCAGATTGAAGACGAGCCCCAGAGTGAACACCATTAGCCATAGCTTTTTCAAGATCAACTGCTCCTTTGGATGGGATAAGAGAATCTGAATTATTATGGCTAGGATGGATCGTTATTATTTATGAAAAAGCCGGATGAGCGCGGAGATCTCCTCAAGGGTCTCTTGCTGGCCAAACGTGCGGTGCTAACTTCTGCTTTCGGAGCCATTGGGGAGGGACATAAGCAGCACGTAGGCCCGTATACCGAGGAGGACTGGTCCTAAGGGAGAGACGGAAATATAAAGGAGAAATGGTATGAAGGGTGGCCTTCAACACTTATCTGGTGTTATTATATATGTATCATTTGTTGGTTTTTTGTATACAATAATAACAAGTGCATTGGAGGTGGCTTATATATGACATTAGCGATTAAGGGGAAGTATGTTGATTTCATTACGAATTATATTGCTCAGTCGCCATATGGAACTCCAATTTTTACTGCTGAAGTTACTGAGAGGGTTATGGAGGAGTTTGGGCTTGAAGAAACTCAGGCAAGGAAAATTGTGAACACAAATTTAAACCGGTTAAATGGTGTAGTATTGGAGAGCTTTAGGAAGGGAATCTACTACAAGCCTAAAACCACTGCATTTGGAAAGTCCCATTTAAATCCGGATCAGGTTGTAAAGAAAATGTACGTATCACCTAAAGAAAATATTAGAGTCGGTTATGAAACAGGAGCATCGCTCCAACACCGATTGGGGCTTACAACTCAAATGCCCAAATATAATTTTATTGCAACTAACGTAGCTGCTCCAAAGGTTGTGAAAGAGCTGCATACTGTATTACGTAAGCCGCGTATGGAAGTGAATATTGATAACTATTTATATTTGCAGATCCTAGATGCCATTGAGAATAAAGACCAGGTGGTCTGGGATGCTCCCCACCCTGAAGGGATAATTAACAAATTTATTGAAGCTAACAAGTTAGACTATGGCAAGCTATTAGGATATGCCGCTATGAACTACGCTAAGGATATAGTTTGGCGCCTAGGTAAAGTTGCAGAGGGCACCCGGTTATGATATTGCATGAAAGTAAGGATGATTTTGAGGAAATCATACTGCAAGTTAGTATGAAAGCTGGCATAAGGGCTGATGTTTTAGAAAAAGATTATTATGTTACGCTGATGCTTGAGGAGCTGGCTCGGAATCAAGAACAATGGAAGGCTTATTTTAAAGGCGGAACTGCACTATATAAAGCGTTGTTGTCCATTAATCGGTTCTCAGAGGATATTGACTTAACGGTGTGTGTGGATGATGTAAGCTCAAACACCCAAAAGAAAAAACGGCTAGAATTGTCAGCGGAGGGCTACTCGTGCTTAAAAAAGCTTTCAGATGATCAGCAATCGAGCAAAGGCAAGGGCAATATAACCACAGTTTATGGATATGATCCCATCTTTAATGGTAGTGAGGGGACTGATCCACTACAAAGATTTGGAAGAGTGAAGATTGAAGCTACTTCGTTTACTAAAAGCGAACCTGTAGAGCCTATGCTGATAGCCCCAGCTCTTTACTTGTACGCCCAAAAAGAATCACAAGATATACTAGATACAAAGTTTAATGTTCGGCCTTTTAAGATATTAACCATAAAACTAGAGCGCATCTTTATAGACAAAGTATTTGCTACCGAGTTTTATTATCAAAGATACAGACAATATATAAACTCCAGAACAGATAATCCAAGTGATTTTGCATTTGATGTTGCTAAACATTTGTATGATTTAATGGTGCTTTTTACTAACGAAAAAATCCGAAATTTATTTACAGAAAAAGTTAACCTTCAGTACCTAATTGGACTAAAGCGGGAAGAAGAGCAAGTACGTTCTGGTGGTATTCCGTCAGATTGTTTGATTAAAGACTTTCGCTATCTACATGATCTCCTTACTGACATGAATTTTCATGAAGAGTATTTGCGTATGCAAAATATTTATGTATTTAGAGAACAAGACAAAATTCCACTGAGTCAGGCGGAGGCTGTTATAGCTGCTATTCGGATACTCGAAGGATAACATTATTTTGAAATTGCTTTGAACTATGGTCAGGCTTATATCAGCACACCCCTCCCTTGGAAATAGTGGAGGGGTGTGCGTATACCTGCATCACTCCTCAAATTTGACATGGTCTAGTATCGTATTCCCCCACTCAGGGAGCAAGCGGGCCTTTCCCGCAAAGCGGCTTCCGGCGATCGAGCCATCTTGAAACTGCGCACCCTCAAAGCTGCATTCCTCGAACCGGCAATACAAGAGTAAGGCGCCCCGAAAGTTGGCCCCATCAAAGCGGCAGCGGGTGAAAGAAACATCATTTGCAATCACTTTGCTTAAGTTGCAGCCGGTGAAATCACAATCATGGAACTCCTTGCTGATTCGGGCACGATTCAGCTTCGCTCCCCGGAAGGAACAGTGGCCAAAGGTATGGGTCACGAACCTGTTGTCCAGTCTGACACCGTCCAGGCAACAATGGGTAAGCGTTGAGGTGTTTAAGCTTGCCGCATCCTCGAAGCGTGAATAAGAGAAATCAATGCCCTGTAGAGTGAGGTACTGTATGCTCTCTATCAGAGTAACTCCCCGGTAATCTTCCAGTCCTGCCTCCGTCTGTCCATAAGGGGAGATGGGAAAGGAGCGGTCCTTTTGATGGAGATTATGTTTGCCTGAAATAGCGGCCAGACGCCGGTTCACTTCAGAGAGCTGGTCGTCCTGCCATCTAGCCAAGAGGAATTTCTTATTCAAGGTAGCCCCTCCTTACATTAATTTGGTAAAATAAATGAAATCTAGTTTATATGTTAGTATGCCAAGTAACTATAGACAAGCCATTAAAGGAGGCCATCCACCCGTGGGAAGATCGTTTGCAAATCTGCATATCAAGTCCGGTGACCTGGATAAGACCCTTCAAGCCTTGAAGGAGCTGAGCGCCAAGCATGGCAAGCTTCTGGGTTATCCTGATTCTGAGACGCCGGAGCGTAAGGCCGTTATCTATGTAAGCCAAAGTAATGAGGGCTGGATCAGTGTGCTTCACGATTATTTCGTATGGGGTACGGTGAAAAAGGTTGGCAGAACGTTGTCCGGGCTGCTGGAGGAGCCGGTGATGACGGTGGCATATATGAATGAGGAGATCTTCGAGCTGTCGTTCTTTGAACAGGGGGAGATCCAGGCCGAACGAATCTTCTGTGAGCCGTGGACCCGGGAGGAGTATGAACAGCTGCGGGAAGAGCGTATAGCAGACGAATATATCCAGCGGGTGCTCGGCATGCAAACTGAGGAGGAGAACTTCGGCGGATTCATCAGCCTTACCAGCCCGGAGCAAGCGGTGGAGCGGCTGTCCGAAATTACTGGAATGTCTCTATGGAGCGATGCGGAATGGTTACCGTATGAAGAGACGCTCAGAGCACGCTTTGTTACCTATGAATGGTAGAAGAAGATGCTAAAAAACAGCGGATTCTACAAGCTGCGCTTCTTCATCACACCCGAGGAGCTTAAGAGAGTCGTAGAGCTTCTGGAGCCTTCGCAAGTACGGTACTATTTAACCAATTATACCCATACAGAGCATGATCAGAATCAGGTGGTGGATGCGTATCGCGCCTTCTATCAATATTATACAGCCATGGAAAAAGAGAGCGGGGTGCGCCCCTTCTTCATCTATTCGATGTCGGTTCTGCCGGATACGGAGAGCTTTGGTTTTTTTGCGAGAAATGAGGGGGTTTCTATTCCCTATCACGGGCAATGGGCAGAGAATGAGCTGCCCTGTATTCTGATCTCCTGCCCTAAGGGGCACCGCGTCAATGCTCAGGATGAGCAAGGGGAGTATTATTTCTATGAGGATGTCCGGGAGCACAAGCCGCTGAGCTATGCCCTGTACAAGGAAATTACCGGCTCTATTCAAAAAATGACCAAGCCTCTCCGCTTCTCGGCGCAAGACCCGGAGGCGATGGAGGAACAGAAGCCTTCTGTACGCATAAGCAATGCTGCGGCTGAAGATTTAAGCAACTCGTGGATGGTCAGACAATATGGACTCGTGATCCATGGGCAATCAGGGCCTAGCTGATGTACTGGGTTATCCATGAAAGGGAGGGGAGCCGATGGCGCTGAAGTTGATCTGTACCTGGGGAGTGCTGGCTCTATCATGCTGTGCGGTATGGTGGAGCTTCAAGACCGAAAAGCTGATTACCGTCTCCTGGCTGATGTTCCTGCTCCCTGCGATTCTCCAGCTCGTTGCTGCTGTACAGATCGGGCCGGGCAAAGCCAAGTTATTTCTTGTATTCGGCTGTATTAATCTGCTGTTCGCAGCCCTGACCGGTGCGGCCGTCTGGTATCTGGTCCAGCTGGCAGATGCCTATAGAAGGGGGAAATAGTTCAAGCGTGTCTTAAGCGGGGGAGGGGTGCTAATATGCAACTGGGTTTTACGCTGGATACCCATGGAACATGTGTGGGTGTACTCAGAGATGAATTGCTGCCGTTAGAGGAGCTGGCGAATACATTGGAGTTCCCCTACGATATCTTCGTTGTGTTCCGGGTGTTACCTGATAGCTACGGGCGGAGAACGTTCAGACGCTTTGACAGCGGGGATCATACCCTCTATTTGGATATCAGCCTCAGCTATGAGCAGTACCAGCGTATGTCCAAGAATGAGCAGCGCGAGGCTCTGGGCACTCACCTGTACAGCTATCTGGCAGAATCTATTTCCAAGTATACCAAGCATGCCGGTAAGACTGCCCAAGCAGAGCTGCTGGAACGGGTGAAGAGCTGGATGCTGGCCAATAACTGGCTGGAAGGGAAAATCCATCAGGCACGCCTCCTCCTCTCCCGGGAGATGGGACTCCATGAGGTTAGCCGGACCTTGAAGCTGCCGCTGGAGGAGATTGAGTATATCCTGCTGAGCATGAATAATGATGCGCCAGCTGCTGATCATCCTGACAATCTATAATCAACCCTTAGCAGGGAAAGGGGAGCAAATCTATGTATGAGCATCTGACCGAGAAATTGAGCAAGCCTTCCGCGATAAGGTGGTTTCCGGGGCATGAGGCCGAGGAGAGCTGGATTGCTGAAGCCGAGGCGGAATTAGGCTTCAAGCTGCCGCCGTCCTACCGCTGGTGGCTGGCCCGTTATGGAGGTGGGAGCCTGGGGGAAGGCCAAATTCTGACGCTGGTTGCTCCTGAGGATAGGGAGTATACCGACTGGGATCTGCTGTATATCCACCGGCTGAATCTGGCGGAGGATTGGTGGGTAGCCCGGTTTCCACATCGAATGGACCTGTTCGTGCCGGACAGCGATGAGCTCTATTACTTTGACACCTCTGCCCCCGATGAACAGGGGGAATTCCCGGTCATGCGTTATGACCTCATGAATGATCTGATCGAGGAGTATGCCCCCACGTTCGCCGGATTCCTGGAACAGCTGATCGACGAGAGGAAGTAGCCATGAATGCGGCACAGAAGGAAGTGGAGCGGCTGGCGGCGGAGATTGCGGAGGCGGCCCGGAGGTCGTTCCGCGCGCTTTTTGCGAATGGGGAGCATTATTATTACTGTACGCTATATACAACGGGCGAGGGACATGCGCCAAGCCTCTCCGCCTGGTCACGGGAGGCCCTGGAGCAGGAGGCGGACAGACAGGCAGAGGAAGACAGCACACCGGCTACAGAGATCGCCGAGCTGATCAAGTGGTCGTATGCCGATTCGCCGTATTGCTGCTTCGGAGATGAGTATTTCGATGAGGTCAAGCGGTTATTCCAGGCGCGTCCGTCTATTGCGGAGCTTGAGGATGAGGCATGGAACGATGAGTTCACTATGAGGCTGGGGGCCATGGAGCTGGCGATGCGGATGCTGGATGCTGAGGGTCTGTTCGCGCTCAATCAGCCCAGGGAGGACGTATGTGTGCTTGCCGAAGTGATGCCGCCGGATGAGGGGAATACGGACATTGCCCTGCGGCTGAACCGGGCGGAAGCTCCGGCGATGCGGGCCTGGCTGGCGGAAGCGGCAGAATAAGGTTATTGATGAATAACTCACGCAGGAAACCGGGGGAATGATGAATGTATATCGTATCTGAGCCCAAGGGGCTGTCAGAGCATCACAGGCGCCTGCTTGAAGTGGAGAACGCAGGTCTGTATCCTCCAGCCTATATCCGGTTCTTGCAGCAGTACGGCGAAGGAACGTATCGGGGCTGGATGAATGTGCAGACCCCTGACACAGAAGTGCTGCGGCCGTTTGCCGAATACGGATTATGGGAGCATGATCAGGATAGCCCTATAACGGAGCAACAGATCGGCGAGTGTACCGCTATCGGGACCACTGTGGACGGTGATTTCTTGGCGGTTCATCCCAAGGTGGACGGGCTGCTATGGCTGCCTCGTCATGCGGAACAGATTCAAGCAATCCCGCTGCCATCCGGGGAACAGGAGAAGGAAGAGAGCTATGCCCTGATCCTAGACGGCATCTACCGCCGGATGTATGGGCGGAGCCAGGAGGAGAGCGTCTATTATGAGCCATGGACGGGAACCCGCGGGCATCTCTTCCTGCGGATGCCGCCGGGAGAGGGCCAGCTGGCGCTCACGGAGCTGGCTGCCCAGTGCCGGATGGATCATTCGCCGGATCTCGTCATCGAGAATCCGTACACCTGCTATCTGTTCTATCGGGAGCTGGGCGGCTATATCCGCCTGAATCTGGCGGGTGGGCAGGAAGTAGCCGTCTTCTATGAGCAGGCTGCCGGGCAGGTATCGGCCAAGATGAAAGAGTGGCTTCTGTCGAAGGGATGCGAGCAGTATTCATGGGAGTGAAGTTAAGGAGGAGTGCGGATGATTGTCCTGAAGGACATAGGGAAATTCGAGGTGCTGCCGGAGCGGGCGATGCAGATCTATCAGGGGGATGTTCCGGCCTTGCAGGCTGCCATTGCTGCGGGCTGGGATATTGAAGCGGGGCTAGAGCTTAGCAAGCATACCACAGTCAGCCCGCTCGACCTGGCGATTATCACGCAGCAGACCGAGGTGGTGAAGCTGCTGGTGGAGCATGGCGCGAAGCTGAATGTACCTCAGAATCCGGCCTTCCTGCGGGCGGTCCGTTATGGCAAGGAGGACATCATCTGCTACCTTGCTGCACAGGGCGCGAAGCTGGACCTGCTTAACCGGACGGGATCGGGTGCTTATTCACAGGCCTACTACGGCAACAAGAAGAATATCCCGCTGATCCATGAGCTGGGTCTGGACATCCGGCAACATGCCGGTGCCGTGCTGCGGCAAGCCGCCTCGGACCATGATCTGAAGACGCTTACCTATCTGCTGGATCAGGGAGTGGACATCAACTACAACAAGCCGGATATGGTCTATCCTTACGGGGCGACGCCGCTGACAGTGGCTGCACGGCTGGGCAATCTGAACATGGTCCGCTTCCTGGTGGAACGCGGTGCGGACCTTATGATGACGGAGAAGGACGGCGAGCGGCCGTATACGATTGCGGTCAGCAGCAAGCATACCGCTATGGCGGAATACCTGAAAGCGTTGGAACCGCCGGATGTTCATGATGTGGAGAACAAGAAATACGAGCTGGCCAAATATAAACTGCCGGATGAACTGGTCCGCTTCCTTATAGGGGACGAGCTGCGCCTGACGCTTGCCCCGAATGAGTATAAGATCGGGTACATCGACTTCTTCAGCTTCACTGACACGATAGAGATGAAGGCCGGGCGGCGCAAGCTGCTGCGGCTGTCTGCCGATATCGATAATTACTCCGGTCTGGTGCTGGTCTGGAATCCGCAGAAGAAGGGGCAGCTCGGCTGTTACGATGTGGAGCATCAGACGTATGCAGATTTGTGCAGCTTCCCGGAATTTGTTGCGCAGCCTGAACACTACCTCATACAGTTCATGGAGGGAGAGCTGGACGGATCATGAAGGAGAGACTGTCTGAAGTGAATTATAACCATGAGACCCCTGAGACCCTGGACGGGCTGGAGGGCATGCGCTCCGAGCTAACAGGGTACTGTTACCGGATGATGGGCTCTATCTTCGAGGCGGAGGATGCCGTCCAGGATACTATGATCCGGGCCTGGAAGCACCAGGAGCAGATGAGGCAGCAGGACTCTCTCCGAGCCTGGATGTACCGGATTGCCACCAATGTCTGTCTTGACCGGCTGAGAAGCGCCAAGCGGCGGGCGCTGCCGATGGATCTCTCGGAACCGGCCGCTGCCGTTACGGAGCCTCGGGAGAGCCTACCTCAGCATTCCTGGATCTG
Source organism: Paenibacillus sp. FSL R7-0333 (assembly GCF_038000365.1). NCBI lineage: Bacteria > Bacillati > Bacillota > Bacilli > Caryophanales > Paenibacillaceae > Paenibacillus > Paenibacillus sp. FSL R7-0333. The sequence goes on along the minus strand of NZ_JBBOBZ010000001.1, from coordinate 7,204,850 downwards.
GCCCGCTCCGGGCTATGTGGATGATCCTGGTAATATTCTGGTTAGCAGAGAGACCCTCCGGCTGTCCTTCATCGCGCTGCTGCAGCTGCTGCCGCCCCGGCAGCGTGCCGTGCTGATTCTGCAGGAGGTGTTCCGGTGGTCGGCAGCCGAGACCGCCGGGGCACTGGAGATGACCGTGGCCGCGGTGAACAGCGCGATGCAGCGGGCACGGGCAACCATGGCCAAGGCACAGCTCCGGTCCGAGGCACTGCAGGCTGACGATGACGAAGTGGACGAAGGACTGATTACCCGGTACGTGGAGGCTTTTGAACAATACAATATTAATGCGTTGTTGGCCTTATTCCAGGAGAATGGCAGCCTGTCGATGCCGCCGTTTACGATGTGGGTGCAGGGCGGCGCGGATCTCGCGGCCTTCTACCAGATCACAAGCAGTCACTGTGTGGGCTCGCGGTTGCTGCCGGTCCGGGTGAACGGGAACCGGCCCGCATTTGCCCAGTACGTTCCCTCTGGAGAAGATGGATTGCTGGTCCCGTGGGCGATTCATGTGCTTGAGCTGAGCGGGGGGAAGATCGCGCATGTTCATCATTTTATAGATGCTGAATTATTTATTTGCTTCGGATTGCCGGAACACCGATGATTCTGCCGCGGCCGGAACGTCTATACTAATGAAACGCACAAGCGAGACCATTCCGAACTCAAGGAGGAACACACAATGACTATCAAACTTACTCCCTACATCACCCTGGAGGGGCGCACGCGGGAGGCTATTCAATTCTATGCACAGACTATGGGTGCTGAAGTCCTCTCTATCCTGACGTATGGTGATATGCCGGACCTCCCGGACACGTTCCCGGATGAGGTGCGGAGTCTGGTGGCCCATGCCAAGGTACAGGTGGGCGGCACGGAGCTGATGTTCTCGGATACTCCCGGTGGTACACCAGTTGAGAGCGGGAAGCGGGTAACGGTCTGCGTTACTACGGACAGTGTGGAGGAGTCCCGGAGAATTTTTGATGCGCTGCAGGAGGGCGGACAAGTCAATATGCCGTTTCGGGAGGAGCCGTTCAGCCCAGGCTTCGGCGATCTGACGGACCGGTTCGGGGTGACCTTCCAGATCTATACCGAGCTTGAATAGAGTAGAGATATAACGGCGGAGGTATTGAAGAAGGGGAGCAAGCGTGGGAGGCTGCATTAAGGGAGGTTCGGGAAGAGGCGGGGATTACCCAAGTCGCTCTCTACATTTCCAATACCTTTGACCAGATCTATTCTGCAAAAGAAAACTATATCTACGTCGCACCAGTGTTCGTGGGATATGTGAATGACGACCAGGATGTCATTCTTAATCATACGTGTTGGCACACCATAAGAGGGTTTGAGAAGGGCTGCACGTGATAAGCGTGCAGTTTTCTTGTGGTATAGGAAACTATAGTTTCCTTCTGCTGTGGAAAAGGTGTGTGTAAATTTGTGGATAAGAGTTCTTTGAATGATTGTAGAATGACTTTGATGCTGAATGTGACTGAAGGCTGAGGGGATGCTTACAACCGAATACAATGGGCTGTTACAGCGGAATATGGACCCAATGTATGTGAAAAACAGCATACATTGTGCTCGCAAGCAGGCACACAGCCTGAATATATGTGAAAAACAGCATACATTATACTCGCAAGCAGGCACACGACCTGAATGTATGTGAAAAACAGCATACATTGTCTTCGCGCGAAGGTAATCTTGTTCACCCGCAGGGTGATTTTGTTCTGCTCTTGGGAGAGTGCGTCTGCGAAATGTAATCGAAAAACCGATCACATTGGGCATTGCGTGGGCTCGCGGGCCAGATGTAATCGAAAAACCGATCACATTGGGCATTGCGTGGGCTCGCGGGCCAGATGTAATCGAAAAACCGATCACATTTGGCGTTGCGTGGTAGCGTGGGCCAAATGTAATCGAAAAACCGATCACATTCGGCGTTGTGTGGGCGCGTGGGCCAAATGGTAGGTCTATTTCTATAATTTTCGCAAAATAGCCAGTCCATGCAAACTATACCCGAGCAGACTCTTATCCTCACAGGTCTGCAGATGAAGCTGAAGCCAGCGTTCAAAATCTTCTTGCTGTGCCTCATTAATTTGCGTAGCAAACAGATAACCGACCCCGTCTGTTCCAATATGGGCCACGATCTCTGTGTGATAGGCAGCTGCCATGTGTTCCATTTCAGAGGGAGACATATGTAGGAATAGGCCATCTTTCGTCTGGTTGGCATGCCAGGTAAGTACATCTTCCATATTTCCTAGTCTATCGCCTACGCCTAATAACGAAACTGCTGCATTGTTAATATAGGAGACCGCAAGCAGCCCTCCCGGCTTCAGCACGCGAAGGCATTCGGTCATGGACAGCTGTCTGTCTTCATTGCCGATATGGTAAAAAGCGCCCATGTTCAGGACAACATCAAAGACTTCACTGTCAAAACGGGATAAATCCGTGATGCTTCCTGTATACATATCAGCTAATACCGGGCGTATGCGCTGCTTCTCTCTGATGAGTTCTACATTATGAGGAACAATATCTCCGGCAACGACCTTATGCCCCAATTCTGCAAGCTGAAAGGAGTAATTCCCCGTTCCTGCGCAGCCGTCAAGAATGTAGGCTTCCGGCTTAAATAGCTTTTTGAAGTAAGACATCGTTGTGATCCATTCGATCTGATGCCCGTTATCCCTGAACAGCCTTCCCTCCTCATCATAGGAATCATAGTAATCCGTTATCGCACTCACCATATTGCCCTCCTTATCGTTGGCCGGGCCTTATTAAGCACAACTGCCCTCCCCCTACCTTAACGGATCGGGGGAGGGCAGGCTATGACGGGAGTTACTTGAAGATCCGCTGCGAGAACTGATAGAGTCCGCTGCTCCAGACCTTGCCTTCATGTCCGCCTACATCCAGATACCACAGATGCGGAACATTCATGCTGGTCAGGCTGTTATGGAAATTCTGGCTGACATAGAGCAGGCCGTCCGAAGCGCCGCAGGAGATCCAGAGCAGCTTCAGCTGGCTGGCCGTCTGCGCCGGATTAGTGATCAGCTGTGAGGCCGACTTCGTATTCGGAGCAGAGGAGAACGCGCCGATCCAGGAGAACTTGTCCAGATGCTTCAGGCCGAAGTTCAACGTTTGTCCGCCGCCCATGGATAAGCCAGCCAGGGCGCGGTTTTGCTTGTTTTTGTATACCGGGAAATGTGAATCTACATAAGGAATGAGATCATTAATCAGGTCAAATTCAAACCGCTCGAAGGCGGCTACCTTGTCCGGTGCATAAATATCGCCGATCGGGCGGTCATCCGCCATGGCGCGGCCATTCGGGAACACGACAATCATCGGCTCCAGCTTGTTCTGGGAGTACAGGTTGTCCAGAATGTTCCGCGGATTCATCCCGTTCAGCCATTCGTTCTGATCCCCGCCGATGCCGTGCAGCAGGTAGAGCACGTTGTAGGTCTTGGAAGGGGTATAACCCGGAGGGGTGTACACCATCGCGTTTCTTGACTTGCCTACAGTAGTCGAATAATAAGAAATCTGCTGTACGTTGCCGTGGGGAATATTATTACGGTATCCGTCATAGCCTTGCGGAGCGGGAGTGATGGTGCTGGTTACAGCCGCAGCGGCATCCGCAGAGAGGCTCAACTCCTGCTCTTCTGCTACAGGTGATGCAAAAGACATTGCAGGCAACAGCAGGACTGTCGCCAGAGCCAGACTTGCAATTCGGGTCATTATTTTCTTCATTTCATATCTCCTCCTTCATTCGATTGGTGAAGCCTATTTGCCCTCCCTCTACAGAAACGGAGCCGCCTCCTCCTCTCCCGACATAATATGTAAGCGCATCCATATCGAGGATACCATATATAGGATATTATGTAAATTGTTTTCGGAGATTTTTCATAGAAAAAGGTAAGTCAGCAGTACTTCTTAATGTTGTCATACCGGAAGCAGCAGGGTAATAGATAGGAATAGGAGCTTCCAAATATCTGGATTTGAGGCGGGAGCCAAGGACTGGAGGGATGGATCATGATAGGACAGAGTGTATCAGGAATCAGTCCGGTACAGGTCATCATGGCCTACGGCGGCACACAGAGCGATGTCAGTTCCCTGGAGAAGCAGCGGAACCGGCTGATGATGGAGCTGGACCGGGTGAACGCGGCGCAGGGCGGGCAGTCGACTTCCTACCGCCGAGAGCAGCTCCAGCGGCAGATCCGCCTCCTTGAGGTTCAGCTCGCGCACAAAGCCGGAAGCAGCGCGGTCACGGATGTAAGCACTGCCGCCCAGAAGGTTCAGGCTCCGCCTTGGCGGATGGAGTGGAAGGGCGGCCTTAAGGGTATCGGCCAGACCGATCCCCGGACGGCAACGGTGAATGCAGAGGGGCGTTTCGATGCTTTAATCTAAGCCGAGAGTCAAAAATTTCCTTTAATCCATTATGACTCACCCATAATTTCCTGGAATAAAGCGCTTTAAAAAAGCATTGACATCGTCTGATTAAAAACATACAATATGGCTATATTAAGGAGTGTCACTGATACGATCAGGCACCACCATTGTCGATGATTCTACAAGAAATGTTTTTTCTTGTGTATCTGACTGTGGTGGTTTTTTGTTTTCAGAGGGAGGAAATGTAGATGAAATTCAAGAAATCCCTAAACAATAACATCGCCTTGGCAGAAGACCTGGAAGGGAATGAGCTGATAGTCATTGGAACCGGAGTGGGTTTCAAAAAGGTAAAGGGGCAGGAGCTTAAGCAGGAAGACATCCAAAAAACGTTCCGAATCGGCGCTGACGAACGATACCAGCGGATGGAGCAATTCTTCAATGAAATCCCTTTGCAGGTCATAGATGTCACGGATCAGATTATTCAGTTAGGCAAACAGAATATCAGTACGAAGCTAAATGATTCCATTCTTCTGCCATTGGCCGATCATATCCATTATGCCTTGGAGCGTCTGAAGAATGAGCTGGAGATTCAGAATCCGCTGCAATGGGAGATTAGGAATCTCTACCCCAAAGAGTTCATGACAGGACAAACGGCTGTAAGCCTGATTAATGAAGCCTTCCAGGTGAAGCTGCATGATTCCGAAGCCAGTTTCATCGCACTGCATTTCGTGAATGCCCAGATTGACCGCGGGACTATGAGTCAGACGATGAAGGTTACAACGATTATTAATCAGATTATCGGGCTGATGACGGAGCATTTCAATATCAAGCTGGAGCAGGATTCGATTAATTACTCTAGATTTATCACGCATTTGCGGTATTTTATTGTCAGGCAAATGAACAAGGTTGTGCTTTCGTTCAAGGACGAGCATTTTCTATATGACGTATTATCGTCAAGATATCCCGACAGTTACGAGTGTGTAGGAAAGATTAAGCACTTTGTAGAAAAGGAATACGGTTTCTCAATTAACAAGGACGAAATGGTCTATCTAATCATTCATGTGGAGCGAATGACTTCGCGCTCCGGTACAGAGTGATTCCCGGTCCTTGAAATATGGAGTGTTACTGACTCGATCAGGCACCACCAAATGTTGCCGACTCTGCGGCTCAAGCAGAACGGGATTACATTTGGTTTTTTTTATGCCTACATTCTTAGGAGGAATGACAAGTGAACAACAGAGAAATGTCAGAGGAGATTATCAGCCGTATAGGGGGAAATGCGAACATCGTTCAAGCCTGGCACTGCATTACAAGGCTGCGCTTCAATGTAAAGGACGAGAAGCAGGTTCAGGTCGCTGAAATTACGAAGCTGCCGGGGGTGCTTGGGGCACAATTTCAGAATGACCAGTTCCAGGTCGTGATCGGAAATAACGTGGCTTCCGTCTATACCGAGGTAGAGAATGTTATGAAGGAAACTGCATCGTCTGAGTCAAGCGGAGCAGACCGCTCAGGCTCAGGAGCGAGAGGCTTAAATGCCGTGCTTGATACGATCTCCGGAATATTCACACCTATTCTGCCGGCGATAGTAGGCGCGGGAATGCTCAAGGGCGTACTTGCTCTATTGGTCTCACTGGGTTGGATTTCACAGAGCAGCGGAGAATACAGCGTATTTACAATGATTTCTAATGCCTCGTTTTATTTTCTTCCGTTCCTGCTTGCCGTCTCTGCTGCCAGAAAGTTTAAGGTGAATGAATATCTGGCTCTGACACTGGCCGGAACCCTGCTGTATCCAACGATCTTGGATGCGTATACTGCCGGAAAGCTTGAAGCGATTCCCTTTCTAGGTCTACCTGTCTCCATTGTAAATTACACACAATCGGTGATTCCAATCATTCTGGGCGTATGGTTGCTCAGTTATGTCTATCGCCTAATCGACCGGTTCATTCCGAATACGCTCAAAATCATCTTCACACCTATGCTTGTTCTCGCTATTACGGTGCCTATCATGCTTATCGCTATCGGCCCCCTGGGGAATTTCGGGGGAATCTATCTGGAGAAGGGTGTCTCCTGGCTGTTCGCCCACTCCGGGCCGCTGACAGGGATTGTGCTTGGAGGGTTGATGCCGCTGATTGTAATGACAGGTATGCATTATGCTTTCTTCCCGGGAACCTTGCAGAATTTAAGCAAACTGGGATACGACGTTCTGTTGTTGCCGATTAATCTAATTACCAATCTGAGTCAAGCGGGAGCGGTACTCGCCGTATTTCTCCGTACCCGAGATCCGAAGATGAAGTCGGTGGCCCTGTCGAGCGGGATTTCCGCATTGTTGGGAATTACGGAGCCTGCACTGTACGGCGTTAGCCTTAAGCTCAAAAGGCCCTTCTACGCTTCAATTATCGGTGGGGCGGCAGGAGGCGGGTTCATCACTGCCGTGGGCCTGAAATGTTACGGCTTTGCCGTCCCGGGCCTGTTATCGCTCCCGCTCTATATTGAGCCAGGTGGGGGAATGAGGAATTTCAGTTATGCGCTGATCGGAATCGCCATCAGCTTCGTCGTCTCCTTCGTGATGACGTTAATCCTCTGGAAGGAGTCAGATCCTGCAAAGCCCGGCAGGGTTAAGCATAAGGGGAAGGCTGGAGGCGAGCAGAGCGAAGCAACTTCCGCTGTACCTGAGGCTATCCAATCTGTACAGGACAAAAAGAATGAAATCTTCAGTCCCTTCCATGGCGAGCTGGTTCCGCTTCGTGACTTGCCGGACAAGACCTTTGCCAACGAGCTGACAGGTAAAGGGATTGCGGTTAAGCCTACCGAAGGGCGGATGAATGCTCCTTTTGACGGAGTGGTTACGATGGTTGCCAAATCGAAGCACGCCGTAATGCTGCGCTCCAATGATGGGGTGGAGGTGCTGGTTCATATCGGATTAAATACCGTTTCGCTTAAGGGCCAGCATTTCGAGGTAAAAGTCGTACCCGAGCAAAAGGTGCAAAAAGGCGACCTGCTGGTCGAGTTCGATCTGGAGGCTATTGAAGCCAAGGGTCTGAATATAGTCTCGCCGGTCATTGTGACCAATACGCCGGACTATCTGGATGTTGTTCCTGTTCACGTGAAGGGGGTGATTCCAATGAACGGAATCCTGCTGTTCACAATTAAATAATTAGCAATTCTAAAAATAATATAATTTTGGAAGGAGTTCGATGAATCATGTTAAAACATACTGAGGGATTATCGTTTCCACAAGGATTCTTATGGGGAGGAGCTACAGCCGCCAACCAATTGGAGGGGGCTTACGATGCAGATGGCAAAGGCCTGTCCACCTCCGATATGGCACCATTTGTTCCGCATGAATTGCGGGGCGGCAAGGACTTTACGTTCGATGTAGATTCTGTACAGCTTGAGGAGTACCTCAGCGGCAATAGCGAAGTTTATTTTCCCAAGCGGAAGGGCGTAGACTTCTATAATCATTATAAAGAAGACATTGCCCTTTTTGCCGAAATGGGATTTAAGGTCCTTCGTATTTCAGTAGCCTGGACGCGTATTTTCCCTACAGGAGAAGAAACAGTGCCTAATGAAGCTGGTCTGGCTTTTTACGATAAGGTTTTTGATGAGCTGCTGAAGCATGGCATTGAGCCGCTGGTTACGATGTCCCATTATGAAATGCCCGTGGAGCTGTCTCGGAAATATAACGGCTGGGAAAACCGTATCATGATTGACCTGTATCTGAAGTTTGCCAATACTCTATTTGACCGTTACAAAGATAAAGTGAAGTACTGGATCACCTTCAACGAAATGAACATGATCCTGACCAGCCTGTACACCGGAGGAGGCATTCTCGAAGACCGCATTCAGGGAACCAAGGAGCAGGTGGCTTATCAGGCTACCCACCACCAGTTCGTGGCCAGTGCGCTGGCGGTCAAAAGCTGCAAGGAAAAAATCCCTGGCGCTCAAATCGGCTGTATGATCTGCCGTCTGGAGACCTATGCCGCATCCACCAAGCCGGAAGATGCGCTGCAGACGCTCAAGGAAGATCAGATGAACCTGTTCTATCCGGAGGTTCAGGCACGCGGGGAATACCCGGCTTACATGGACCGGTACTTCAAGGAGAACCAGATCGAACTGGTGAAAGAACCCGGTGACGATCAGATTCTAAAGGACAATACGGTTGATTACATCGCGTTCAGCTATTATATGACCTATATTGGCAAATACGACCCGAATGACAACAGCAACTCAGGTGTGCTCGTTAGCCAGATCAAGAATCCGCATCTTCAGGTTTCGGAATGGGGTTGGCCGATTGATCCGATTGGCCTGAGAATTACGCTGAACCGCCTGTATGACCGCTACCGGATGCCTCTGTTCATTGTAGAGAACGGTCTTGGGGCGAAGGATGTTGTGGAAGAAGATGGCTCTATTCATGATTCATACCGGATCGATTATCTCCAGAAGCATATTGAGCAAATGAGAGAAGCGGTTCAGGATGGAGTAGAGCTGATGGGCTTCACCAGTTGGGGGCCGATTGATATCATTAGTTGTTCGACTTCTGAAATGGAGAAACGTTATGGCTTCATCTATGTTGATCAAGACAACTCTGGCAAGGGAACCTTGAAGAGATCACGCAAGGACTCCTTCTATTGGTACAAGAAAGTGATTGAAAGCAATGGTGCAGATTTATAAATAATACCCGCCGGACGGTGCTCCGGCGGTTCTTTTTTTTCATGTGGAAAGAAACCGGTCATACCGGAAGCAGCGCGGTCAGGGATGTGAGGGCCATTTCGGCGCTTTAATCTAGACCGGAGAGCGGTTTAGAACAGTATAATTGTGTCCCTGGAGAGTGGGTTTGCCACCCTCCTTTCTTTTTGGCCCGGGATTATAGTAAGGAATGACTCTATGTATCCTGCTGGGAATTGAAAGCGGTTGCCTGGAGCCAAATCGATCTGGAGGAGGTATTTATGCTTACTCACAAAGTCATGAGATTGCTGCTGGTGCTTGCCATTGCATTCACGGGGTTCATCCCGCAGACCGCCGGTGCGGCTGAACCGGAACCGGGAACGGAACCGGTGCCGCAGGTGGCCGCCGCTGGCCCCGCAACCATCCAGAATTACCCGATGCCGTCTATCTATACTCCGTCTTCTGTTTACTCGTTGAAGGTGAACAATGAGGCGGTCCCCGTCGTCAAGTATTTACCCGACTATGACTATGCCCAGTTCTCCTTTGAAGGAACCATTAGCCTTGAGGTGACGGCAGACAAGCCAATCACCTCGTATTCGATCAGCCCGCTGGCCAAGAACATCACGGGAACGGTCAACGGCAACAAGCTGACCTTCACCCTGTCGGCCTCTACCTATGTGATCGTCGACATTAATGCACCTGCGAACGAAGACCCGAATGAGAAGGACCCGGACAAGCGCCGCAAAAGACTCGTCATCGCCGCCGATCCGCTGGAGACTGACATCCCCGCGTCCTCCGGCCCGGGAATCTACAATGTGACCGCTGCACCGTACAACGCAGACAAGACGGGGGCAACGATCACCTCGGGCGCCATCCAGCAGGCGATTGATGCTGCCAATCAGGCCGGAGGCGGTATCGTCTATATTCCGGCGGGCGTATATAAGAGCAGCAACCTGACCCTCAAAAGCAATGTCACCTTCTACCTGGCCGGAGGAGCCGTCATTGTTGGAACAGGCCGGGGCGAGGACTACCGGAATGACTTCCGCAAGGATTCGATCTCGGATGGAACCTATTTCATCCGCACGGCCACCAATTCCGTGAATATCACCATGCGGGGACGCGGAACCATTGACGGCAAAGGGATAGAAATGCGCAAACGCAAGATGACGAACCCGCCTGCAACCCATAAGCAGGGAGAAGGATTCATTAATAACCTGGTGGTGCCGATGGCGACCAGCAACTTCAAGTTCGACGGATTAACCCTGCGGGACGGCGGCTTCTGGGCGTTCCTGGTCGTCCGCTCCGATAACGTAACCATCACCAACTATAAGGGATACCAGGATTTATTTACGCTTGAGGATGATGCCATCGATATTAACGAGAGCCAGAACGTGCTGGTGAAGCATGCGCTTGCCATCTCGGATGACGATACCTTCTCCACCAAGACCTGGCCGCAGAAAGGAATGTCCAAGGACTGGCCGGGAGCCATCGAGCATCTGGAGAATGTGGTCTTCGAGGACTGCTTCGCCTGGACACGCTGCGCCGCCTTCAAGCTGGGGATGGGCATATGCACGCCGCAGATTGGCGTAACCATCCGCAATTCGTATGTCTATCAAAGCGCGCGGGCGCTGCTGGTGGATCATGCCTATACAGAGAATCCGCTCCCGGTCGAAGGCTGGGCCCAGGATGTGACCTTCGAGAATATCGATATTGAACGGGTGGGCATCAACCAGTTCGGCAATTACTGGCTGCGGGTCTCCACCAGTACAGCAGGGGATGTAAGCAATGTTATTCTCCGGAACATCAATGTCCGCGAGACTGGAGGAGATTCTCCTATTCAGGGCAATCCCACCAGAGGCGGGATGGTGAACGGGGTTACTTTTGAAAATGTGGTGGTCAAAGGAACGCTGGCGAAGAATCTCAGTGATCTGAAGGTGAGCATCAAGAATGAGAATGTAAGCGGAGTCGTCTTCGCGAATACGGATCAGGCCTGGTTCAGCGATCACTTCACCTCCGGGCTGCTCCCGGATTGGACCGTGGCTTCAGGTGCCAACAGTTGGGCGGTAACCGATCGAACAGGGAACCGGGTGCTGTCCACCAGCCAGACCACGACGGCGCTGATTACCGCCAAGGCCGGTACATCCTGGACAGATTACACGTATGAATCCAGAGCCAGACTGCCTCTCATTAATGGAAGCGAGAACGCAGGCATTGTCTTCCGGGTGCAGGATCAGAACAACTTCTATATGTACCGGATCGATGCCAGCACAAGCCAGCTGCAGCTCTACAAGGCTGTAGCTGGAACGTTGACGCAGGTCTCCAATACTTCGTTTGTGCCTGTCAAGAACCAATGGTATACCCTTAAGGCGACGGTTCAGGGCAATACTATCAAAGGGTATGTGGATGGAGTGCTGAAGACGACATGGACCAATCCGGTCAATGAATTAACCTCGGGCGGAATCGGCTTCCGCACCACTTCAGCCGGGGTCTGGTATGACGATGCCAAGGTGACCGCCATTCACAATCCGCCCACTGATATCACTCTCAGCGCTACCCAGGTGCCGGAGTTGACTACACCAGGCGGTCTAGTGGGCACCTTCACGACAGCCCATCCGGATGCGGGCCAGACCTTTATTTACGCGCTGGTTCCGGGGCAAGGAGACGCCGATAACAGCAGCTTCTCCATTGCCCCGCAGGGAGACAGGCTGATCCTCCGCACCACGCCGGATTATGAAGCGAAGAGCAGCTACAGCATCCGGGTGAAGAGCATTGACGCCAATGGCCTGTCTCTGGAAAAAAGCTTCACGATTCAGGTTACCGATGTGGATGAGACCCCGATTGATGCCAATCCTAATTCGGTCCGGTTCACGGATAACTTTGAGGATGGCAATACGACGGGCTGGACGGCTGCCAGCGGGACCTGGAGTGTAACCACTGACGGCAGTACGAAAGCATTGATCCAGACAAAAGGAAATTCAACGGGGCTCATTACAGCCGGGGATTCATGGCAAGATATTGCTATGGAAGCCAAGGTGAAGGTTCCCATCGCGAATGCCAATGCCGGCATTCTCTTCCGGGTGCAGGACGCCAATAACTATTACATGTACCGGATCAATGTCAACGACAAGAAGCTGGAGCTGTTCAAGGCAGTAAACGGAACGTTGACCCCCGTGTCCAGTTCACTTTTTGCCGATGCGGCTGCGGGCCAGTGGTATACCCTGAAGGCGGTCATCAAAGGGAATAGAATTCTAGGCTTTGTGGACGGCCAGTTAAAGCTCGAATGGACGAACCCGCAAACGGAATTAACTGCAGGGAAGATCGGCTTCCGAACAACCTCCCAGAATGCGGTGTTCGATAATGCCCGCGTTACAGGGATACACAAGGTGACGGCCAATGCGCTTAAGACGGTAACCCAAGATGTGTATGAAGCGGTTACGCCTGAAGGCAACCGGCTCAGCCTTAGCCCGGGCAGCCCGCTTGCAGGAGAGACACTTACTCTGACGGCTGAAGGCCATAACCAGAGCCTGGTACCTGTAGCACCCGGAGATGAACGTTATTATCCGGAAGCATGGAGCTCCACGGAGGAAGGCATGGCGGGTGTATTCACCGTAACGGATGAGGTCTATCAGGCTGCCTATGTTCCTTCTGCCCCAGGTGATTACAAGATAACGGTTATCTACCGCAAGCAGGTATGGTACGGCACAGCCTGGGCCGATACGGAGCTGACGGATTCCCTGATTATGGACATTAAGGTCATCACGAAACCGGCAGATGCGGAGGGTGACAGCACCACTGAGCTGAAACCGCCGGTCCTCGGTTAACAAGAGATTTATATCCCCATCCTGGTGTGTGAGCAGTGATGCTTATGTGCCAGGATTTTTTTGTGCTAAAAATAATTAGCGTATAAGTGCAACCGTTACCCGGAATTCTCTACTATATAGATAAGAGGATGCTAAAGGAGAAACTAGCAGATGGAAGATCAGGGAATCATTCAGCTATACTTGCAGCGCTCACAGCAGGCCATCACGGAGACCCGGAACAAATATGGTGCTTACTGCCGGGCGATTGCCAGGAACATTGTCGCGAACCCTTCCGATACCGAAGAGTGTGAGAACGATACATACCTGGCTGCATGGAACGCTATTCCGCCTAACCAGCCGAGAAGGCTGCCGGTATTCCTGGGGCGGATCACCCGCAATATCGCGCTCGATAAGTATGGGTATAATACGGCCAAGAAGCGGAGCCGCCAGCTTGAGGTGATTCTGGAGGAGCTGGAGGACTGCCTGCCCGCAGCAGAGACGGTGGAGACCGAGTATGCCGCCGGTGAAACCGCGCGGTTGATCAATGAATTCCTGTATGGGCTGGAGGAGGGGACACGAAATTTATTCATCAGGCGGTATTGGTATGCGGATTCCATAGAATCCCTCGCCGGCAGGTTCGATATGAGCAGCAGTAAGGTGAAGTCGAGCCTATTCAGGACCCGGAACAAGCTTAGAATTCATTTAGACCAGGAGGGCGTTCACCTATGAAGCGGGAGGACTTGTATAAGGAGATCGGGCAGATTGACGAGGAGCTGATTGCGGCGGCTGAACACAGCGGAGTAAGGGGAAGGGACAGGAGACACAGGTTCTCCAAAAGATGGATCGCACTGGTCGCCTGTCTGGTCGTGTACAGCTCAACTTCTACAGTGCTGCTCGCCACAGAATACACCAGAAATAAAACGGAGGAGCCCTACATCCGTTATCTGACAGCGGAGGAAATGGAGCTGGCCCCTCCTGCTCAATATGAGGCGGACAAATTCCTGAAGGCGTTAGCCAGCGGCAACGATGAATATGTATACATTGCGGTGAACCGGCTGGTGGAGAGCTTCAATGACCCGCAGGCCCGGGAGCTGGCGCTGCAGAAGCTGCAGCCGTTCTTGACCAGTGATTCCGCGAAGATCGCGGAGTCGGCTGCTTTTGCCACAGATATCCTGTCCAAAAGCTATCAGAGTCCATATCTCTACAAAATGGCTGACGGGAGCATCGTATTTGCCTTATTCAACAATTATTCAGATTACGGTACCCAGAATGTACTCTGGCGTATACAAGATGATGTGCTTGAACCGTATTTCAGCTTCGCGGCCCCTTCGATGTATATTAAGGAAATTCTCCCGTCTCCGGACCGCAAGCTCCTTGCGGTGGTCACCAGCTCTAATAAGAGTGAATTTGTGCAAATCCTGGATGTGGAGAAGGGAACCATTAGCCCGGAGCTGGTAGAGTCGGCGAGAATCAGACATGGCGCTCAGCGCAAGCTGGATACTTGGACGCGCAGTGATCATGAGAATTACAGTTATCCGAGTCAACTCATGTGGAAAGATAATGACACGTTAGCGTTCGAGGGTTCTCTGGCCTACGACGACACAGCGGTTATCGAGAATGTTAGTGTGACGTACCGGTTCAAGGATAAGGTCATGGAGGTACAGCCGGTGAAGTAGTGAGTTTGCGCTACACGAATATAGCTGCGAATGGATGAAGCATCCGTTTGCGGCTTTTTTTGCTGCTGGCGGGAGGGCGATCAGGCCGAATGTGCTGCTGCGCTGAGAATTTAAGAAACTTTTAATCTTTACCCGACTTCTTCTTAAACAGTTGTGCCTATTCTTGATTACAGGGAGGGAGCGACTTGAAGAATTGGGCCCGTAAAGATTCAACAATTGCATGGTTATTTCTGGCGCCCAGTGCGGCGGGGTTTGCCCTGTTTTATCTGATTCCGTTCGGCATGGGCTTGTTCTACTCCTTCATGGACCGCACGGTGGGGGGCCACTATGTGGGACTGGATAATTACCGGGAGGTCATTGCGGGCGAGTCCTTCCGGAAGGCAGCCTCTAATACCCTCTACTTCAGTATGGTGAGTGTTCCGCTGCTGATTGTGCTGTCGCTGGGACTAGCGCTGTTGCTGCACAGGAAATTGTATTTTCAGAAATGGCTGAGAACTGCGTACGTACTCCCGCTGGTCGTGCCTGTAGCCTCGATTATCTTGGTCTGGCAGATCCTGTTCGACTGGAACGGGGTGCTTAATGCCTGGCTGAGCGGCTTCGGCCGGACGCGGGTGGACTGGATGAAGACGGAGGCGGCGCGGAATGTAATCATGCTGATGTATGTCTGGAAAAACATCGGGTATAACGTGATCCTGTTCCTGGCCGGCTTGCAGCAGATTCCGAAGGATTATTACGAGACCGCCCAGATTGAGGGGGCCGGCCGTCTAAGGCAGTTCCGGAGCATTACGCTGGTCTATTTAACCTCTACGATGTTTTTTGTCGTCATTATGTCGGTCATTAATTCCTTCAAGGTCTTCCGGGAGACGTATCTGATTGCCGGAGCTTACCCGCATGACAGTATCTATATGCTTCAGCATTATATGAACAACATGTTCCTGTCGCTCGACCTCCAGAAGATGACGGCTGCATCCACCCTGATGGTCGGCGGCATTCTGATCATCGTGCTGGGATTGTTCACTATGGAACGCCGCTACCGGCGGTATATGGAATAGAGGTGAAAGAGGTCTTGGCAGTTGGTAAAGTCATACAAAGGCTGACATTAACCGTCCTGATGGGGGCGGTTGCCCTCCTGATGCTGTTCCCGATCGGGGTGACCCTCATCAATTCGTTCATGAGCAGCCGCGAAATCGGGATCAATTACGGCCCCATCGGACAGATGAACAAGGTTGTGGAGGGCAGGAGCGATCCGTTCGCCAATCTGAAATGGCTGCCCGATCAGGTCTCCCTGGAGCAGTACGGCAAGGTGCTGCTGGAGAGCCCGTTGTACCTGTCGATGTTCTGGAATTCGGTATTCCTGGTGGTGCCCATCATTGCCGGACAGACGCTTATCGCTGCGCTGGCAGCCTATGCGTTCTCCAAGCTGAGATTCCGGGGCCGGGAATTCCTGTTCCTGGTCTATGTCCTGACGATGCTGATGCCCTTTCAGGTCACGCTGGTGCCCAATTATATTATGGCTGACCGGTTGGGGTTGTTAAATAGCCCGGGGGCCATTATCCTGCCTGGAATTTTTGCGGCCTTCGGTGTGTTCATGCTCAGGCAGTTCATGCTGGATATTCCGTATGCCTATATTGAAGCGGCTAAGATGGATGGGGCCGGACACTTGCGGATTTTCTATACGATTATTGTTCCGATGGTCCAGCCAGGGCTGGCTGCCCTGACGATTCTGTTATTCGTCGATTATTGGAATATGGTGGAGCAGCCGCTTATTTTCCTGGACGACCCGCTCAGGCAGCCCTTATCCGTCTACTTATCGAATGTCAGCAGCGAGAAGGGCCTGGCGTTCGCCGCATCTATGATCTACATGGCACCGATGGTTCTGCTGTTTCTGTATGCGGAGACGTACTTCATCGAAGGGATTCAATTGTCAGGAATCAAGGGCTGATGTTCGTGTGTGAGGGATTTCAATGGCAGGAGGAGATAGACGGAATATGGAGACTACAGGAGTACCCGCAGACCGCAGGCGCAAAAAAAATATCAGAACAGCCTTCCTTCTGCTCTTGGGCGTGTTACTCTTCTTCACCTTCTTCAGCAATACGCTGCAGTCGTTGACCCTGCCCAAGGTGACCACGGTCAAGCCGCAGACCAAGAGCCTCGAATTCACGCTGGAGGGCAGCGGAAAGCTTACGCCCGTGAGTGAAGCGAAGCTCCTGAATGCCAGCGGCTGGAAGGTCCGGCAGGTTCTTGTGAAGCAGGGGGACCGGGTCACGAAGGGGCAAACGCTGATCCGCTATGACAGCCAGGCCGCCGAAGCGGAGCTGAAGGATGAAGTCGCGGCGCTCGATAAGCAAAAGATCGCGCAGCAGACGCTGCAGGATCAGTTCATTCAGACGTATGCGGAAGGCGATGAGCTTCAGATTCGCAAGGCCCGGCGCGAGATTGAAGCGGGTAAGGTGGATCAGGTCACCCAGGCGCGGAAAATTGCCGGATTGAGAGAGCGGTTAACGGAGCAGCAGCAGCTTACGGCACCCTTCGACGGGGTGGTCACCCAGGTGAATGCCATTGCGGGAATGCTGTCCGCGGGTGAAGCGGATCTGGTCCTGTCGAGCAGCAGCAAGGGGTATCAGTTCGACTTCACGGCGGACGCGGAGCTGTTATCCAGCCTCGGGGTTACCTTAGGGGAGCAGCTTGAGGTGCAGGTTCATCCGGCAGAGGGCCAGCAAGCCCGTTCCTTGCAGGGTAAGGTTGCAGAGATCAAGGACGCTCAGACGCGTACCGGCAGCGAATCCGCTGAGGAGAACGGCAGGGTGGAGCAAATTGCGCAGAAGAATGTCTTCATTGTGCTGAATGAAGAGTCGCTTAAGGGGGGTGAGCAGGTTCAGATTAAGCTGAAGAAGCCTTCCCGGGAGGACGGACTCCTCGTATCCAATAAGGTTATCCACCAATTGGGTGAGCGAAGCTATATCTATAAGATCGAGGAGCAGAGGGGGGCGCTGGGCAATACCTTTATCGCCCGCGAGGTTACGATCCGCTCCAGTACAACCAATGGCATAGACAGCATCATCCAGACGGATAACCTGTATGAGGATGAGCTGATTATTCTGGAGAGCAGCGAGCCCCTGCAGGACGGGAACCGTGTACGTCTGCAGTAGCCATAGGAGTAAGGCATTTTCTACGAATAATTATTGGGAGGTATTTGAGAATGAAGATGAAGAAGAAGATGGGCTTTCTAGGAATGATTCTTGCTTTTACAACGGTGATGACCGCATGCAGCTCGGGGAGCAGCGCGGAAGCTCCAAGCACAGACGGCAAGACCGTTCTGACGTTATCGGTTAGGCAGGACAGTGAATTCTACCGTGCGCTGGAGAAGAAGTTTGAACAGGCCTACCCTGATATTGACTTGCAGGTGCAGGCTTACAAGGCGATCGGTGAGAAAGCGCAGGATTATGAGAAATACATCAAAAGCACCGGAACGGCACTGCTCTCGGGCAAAGGCGCCGATATTTACGAGACCAGCACTCTGCCGGTCAGTGATTACGTGAACAAGCAGCTATTCCTGAACATGGATGATTACCTGAAGCAGTCACAAACGCTGAAGCAGGAGAATCTGGAGCTTAATGTGCTGAACGCCCTGAAGCTGAACGGGGGCACCTATCTCATTCCTTCCGGGTACAATCTGAGAGCTTTCATTGGAGACGGGGATGCGCTTAAGAATGCGAATGTGGACGATAAGAGCTGGACCTGGCAGCAATTCAGCAGTATTGCCAAACCGGTGATTGAAGCCGGGCAGAAGGCAGGGTCCGGGCACCGCTTCGCGCTCCAGGAGTATCCGCCGGAGATGCTGCTTCAGGAGATGGTCGTGGACGGCTATAACCAGTTCGTAGACGCTGCGGCGCGCAAAGCCAAATTCGATTCCCCTGCCTTCATATTTATGATGCGGCAGATTAAAGAGATGTATGACGATGGAGTGATGAGCGCCGGCTCGGGGGAAGCCGATAATCAATTGTTCTATTCCGCCGTTCTGCAAACCCCGGCTGATTTCGTCAATGTTCCGTATGCTTACTTTACCAATCCGCAGCTGCTGGATAAGCCGCATAGCGGAAATTCCGGCACCATGCGGATTATTCCGGTCTCCACCTTCTCGATCCAGGCCAAATCGCCGGTGGCAGAACAGGCTTGGAAGTTCATGGAATTCCTGCTGTCAGAGGAAGTGCAGAACCTGCAGCGTGAAGAAGGCTTCTCCCTGCTGAAGTCGGTAAACGACAAGCAGCTTGGCGAGCTTCAGCAGGAAGTGAAGGGCGGGGCGTATAAGCTTCCAAACGGCAAGTCTGCAAGTGTGCCTGACGAGCAATTCAAGGTATTCAGAGAGAGGATGAATACTGCGGATAACTTCGCCATGCTGGATGTCAAAATTCTGAACATCGCCGGAGAAGAGGCGGTCTCCTTCTTCAGCGGACAGAAGACAGCCGAGGAAGTGGCGAAGCTGATTCAGAACAAGGCGACTACCTACCTGAACGAATAGATTCAGGCCTAGGAGGGTCCCGGTATGAAGCGAGTTACTATTCTGATCGCAGAGGACGAGAAAGAGATTGCCGGCCTGATTGCCCTGCACCTGGAGAAGGAAGGGTATCACTGCATTCAGGTATTCGACGGTCAAGCGGCCGTGCAGGCTATTCAGTCCCAATCCATTGATCTGGCCATCCTGGATATTATGATGCCGAAGCTGGACGGATACGAGGTCACCCGTCAGGTGCGGGTGAAGCATAATCTTCCGATTATTTTCCTCAGTGCCAAGACTTCTGACTTCGATAAGATTACCGGTCTTGTCATGGGCGCGGACGATTATATGATCAAGCCGTTCAATCCAATGGAGCTGCTGGCCCGGGTCAATTCCCAGTTGCGGCGCTCCCTGCAGTTCAGCCAGCCTAAGGGTGCCCCTCTGACTTCGGTTCTGGAGCTGGGCGGGCTGATCATCTCCCCTGACCAGCACACCGTTACACTGTATGGAGAAGAGATTGACCTTACGCCGAAGGAATTCGACATCCTCCATCTGCTGGCGAGCCACCCGAAGCAGGTGTTCAGTGCAGAGAGCATATTTCAGCAGGTGTGGGGCGAGGCGTACTATGAGAGCGGGAATACAGTGATGGTACATATCCGCACCCTGCGCAGGAAGCTGGGGGAGGATCAGAACAAGGAACAGTTCATCAAGACCATCTGGGGTGTTGGGTACACGTTCAATGCCTAAGAGAAGCCGGGGCTTCAGAACCAGACTGGTTCAGTTACTGGGCGTAAGCATGCTGCTCTCCGCCGGGATCACCTACGGTATCTTCAAGCTGCTTCAGCTCTATTACGCCGGGGTGAAGTGGGAGGACCCGGAGGCGGAAATCCGCCGGTTCATCTACAGGATCGGAGACTTCAATGTGTCTCTGATGCTGTTCATTCCAATCATGCTGATCTTATTCTTCATGTTCACCAAGCCGTACATCCGCTACCTTAACGAGATTTCCAAGGGGATTCATCATCTGGCGGGCGGAGATTTCCAGAATCAGGTGCGGATTGCCTCAAGGGATGAGTTCAGCGCCATCGCAGAGGATCTGAATGTGGCCGGAGCCAAGCTGCAGGAGGCGGTACAAAGAGGTGATTTCGCCGAGAGCAGCAAGGACCAGCTAGTCGTCAATCTGGCGCATGATCTGCGTACACCGCTGACGTCCGTTCTCGGATATTTGGATCTGATTCTGAGGGATGAGCAATTACCAGTGGAGACGATCCGGCATTATGCGACGATTGCCTTCACCAAGTCCCAGCGGCTGGAGAAGCTGATTGACGAGCTGTTCGAGATCACCAGGATGAACCATGGCACACTGCCTGTGGTGAAGACATATCTGGATATTACCGAATTGCTGCGGCAATTGAACGAGGAGATGTACCCGGTATTCGAGCGCAATGGCCTGACCTCCCGGCTGAATGTGACTCCTGGCCTAATGATCTACGGGGACGGGGATCTGCTGGTACGCGTATTAGGCAATCTGCTGACTAACGCCGCCCGTTACGGGCAGGAAGGCGGTTATGTGGATATTAACAGCCGCCCTGATTCAGGTTCAGTAGCGGTTGAGGTCATCAATTACGGAAATCCCATTCCGCCGGAGGAGCAGCCGCATATCTTCGAGATGTATTACTCGGGGGACCGGGCACGGACACATCAGGAGGGCGGGACCGGCCTGGGACTGTTCATTGCACGCAATATTGTAGAGCAGCATGACGGGAGCCTGTCTGTAGAGAGCAATGAGCTGCGGACGAGGTTCGAGGTCCGGCTGCCGCAAGCTTAAGCGAAGTTAAGGGAGGAGAGAATTATGAATCATACCACTAGAAAATATGCTGTCGCCATGCTAAGCCTGGCGGTTCTCAGCCAGTCCATCGCCTTCGGAGCCTATGCGGCGGCCGGGCCTTCAGCGGGAAAGGCGGCTACAGCCGCCGGGTCCACGCTGGAGGGACTGGGGGCGGTCTCATTGAAGAGCGGGGTGAGCGTGAAGCTGCTGGACGCTGCCCTTCAGCCCCAGGAGAGCGGGAATATGATTACGTACACCCTGAATTACGTCAACGGGAGTAACAGCAACGTGAGCCTGATTGATTATTTCTCCAAGGTTACTACCTCAAGCGGCGCAGTTATTCAAGGCAAGCCGGTGACGGGCAGTGCTGCCGTCAAATCTATTCCGGCTAATAGCAGCCAGTCGGTCACGTATTATGTCAATGCGGGTAAGGCTGCCAAAATAACCGGAGTCCGCATCGCCTTATTCGGCTGGGATTTCAGCCAGGCGAATTACCAGAAGAAGCTGGGGATGTTCACGATTCCAGGTTCCTACTCGGTAGCCACCGCCAGAGGGCAGAGCAAGAAGCTGGTCCTGGCGGGTATGCCGGTGATCAGTAAGGCCGAGAGCCTGCAGATCGTTAAGGCTAACGGAAAAGTGTATGCCAGGGTGGGCATCAGCTTCGCCAATTCGGGTACCAAGGTGCTTAAGGACACGGGCCTGAAGGGATATCTGATATCCTCGGGAGGCTCCAGATTTGAACTGAATGCCGCTCCTGCCGATTACCAGATTCAGCCCAAGGAGAAACGGACCGTGCAGTATTTGGCGGACATCCCCTCCTATACGAAGACGGACAATATGTCCCTGCAATTCGTCCAGGAAGACAGCGAGCTGCAGCTGAACCTGCCAGTGGCTGAGTATAAGCTGCCTGCTGCACAGTCGCCCAACTTCACCGTACCCGCTAATGCCGTCGCGAAGCTTAAGATTGCTAACTATACAATTGAGACACAGCTCGCAAGCGCGGCGGTGTATTCGGAGGATCATCTGGCGAAATGGAGCCTGAAATTCCGGGTGCGCAACACAGGCAACCAAGCGGTGACGATTCCGGCCTACCCCTTCAGCCTGACGACTGCCGAAGGGTACAGCTATCCGGTCAGCAATAAGGCACTGGCCGGTCTCAGTCTGAAGCCGCTGGAAGAGCGGGTGGTCGAGCTCAGCGCAGAGCTGCCCCTGAAGCTTAATCAGGGAGTGCTCCAGCTACAGATGAACGAGCCGGCAGAAGAGGGCCGGATCGCCTTCCCGGCGGCTTACTATCAGATTCCCTACTCCTTACAGCCGAATCATCTGCTGGCGACTGAGTACCCCGTGCAGAACAGTCTGGGTACCTTTGTAGTGAAGCTGGAATCGGTGGAACGCCTGCCATGGTTGGACCGCGATCAGGTCGTGACTAAGATCAGCCTCCGCAACTCAGGGTCCACGAATGTGCAGCTTCCGGCCCTTACAGCGCTTCTGAAGGCGGGGGATCTAGATATCAGCGGCAGTGCGCAGATGGTGATCGAAGGCTCCAAGAGCCAATTGGCCCCGCAGGAGACAGCGGTTCTGTACATTACGGGGAACCTTCCCTATTCTTATCAACTGACGAAGCTGAAGGTGATCCTCCAGTATTCTTCGGAAGAGACCCAGGCGAATTTCCTTACGCTGTTCACCAGCCAAGTGGAGAATATTTTAAGAACCGTAGCAGCCGGGGAACCGTTCCGCCTGGAGCTGACCGACAAGAAGGCAGAGATTCTGGAGCGGCAGACCCGGATCTATCCCGGCACGGATTCCAAGCTGGTCTATACTGAACTGGTGATGACCAACGAGGAATTACGCAAGACCCAGCCGGCGCAGCTGGTGGGGTATTACCGGACCCCGGATCATCAGTATTTCGAGGCGGTAATCTCGCAGTCCGCCGCGGCCCTCAACCCCAAAGAGAAGAGTCTCGTAACCGTCTGGAGCAAGCTTCCTCTGGAGATCAACGCGTCGGATCTAACTCTCTTCCTCGGGGAAGGCATCGCCGAAGGCAAGCTGACCGCACCCGGCGCAGTGCCGACAGCTTATATCGAGACCGTGGGCCTGGGGCTGAGTCCGGTCAATCCTGCTCCGCAGCCGTCCCTTCAGAAGCTGGACCTGTTCCCGTACTCCCTGTCCGTTAACCAGGTGACCGCTACGATGCCTGAAGACCGGGAGTCCATAGAGGTACAGATGAACTACCGGTTAACCCGCAGTGAGCAGTATGTTGCTGAGGCGAATGAGCATAAGCTCGTGGCCGAGCTGATCGATCCGTTCGGTCAGCCGTCGGAGCAGCTTCTGCCTCTGGGAGACGGACCGGCTGGTGCGGGAGTCACAGGCTTCTTGTCCTTCCCGCTGAACAACAAAGCATACAAGGCCCTTAACGGCGGCACGGTGCGGGTGAACATCTATGACGAGTTCCAGGGCAAACGGATTCTGCTGGGCAGCGAGAGTTATGCTGTGGTGTATGAGCGGCCTGCGCCGAAGAAGGCGGAGTGATATGAAGTTGGAATGAACAGCGTAAGGATGACAAGAGGAGACTAGACAGGTCTCTTTAAGAGAGCTGCCTATGTAGGCAGATAAGGAACAGGCCGTATCCAGAGGAAGGATAGCGGCCTGTTTTCTACAGTATAGAAAAGTGCATACTGCGATTAAGTAAAAAGTGAAATTATTCAGGACAGAAATGGAAGACATATGGGATAATAAAGCAATATAAGGTGAGTGGATAGAGAAGACGGAGTTGCATGAGCTTGGGTTAAACGTAAATAGTAATGACAAAACTATACAGTACGAGATTTGCATTTTAACAAAGAAGGGAGAGCGCGATAATGAAGTCTAAGATCGAAATCATATCTTTGCTGGATCAGTTGGATATTGTAGTCGCTGACGATCTTGAAGGGCAGGATTTGGATTTTAAGGAATGGGGCAATCGCAGCTTAAATGATAACCTCTCTCTTATGGTGAAAATGGCAGTTTGTATGGCTAATGGAGGTGGAGGTACAGTCGTCTTCGGTGTGGCTGATCGCGTTAGAGGAAAGAGTAAAGCCCTAATTGGTGTGCCGTATGAGGTGGATGTGCTTACTTTACAGAAGTGTGTATACGAAAGAAGCGAACCCCATATAACGCCTGTATTTGAAGAGATCCGAATCTTTGAAGGTACAGGGAGAATTCTTCTGATGCATGTGTATCCCGGTATACCCCCATACACCTTAACAGACGGCGCTGCAACAATTAGACAAGGAAAAGATTGTATTCCATTCACAGGTACTTTAAGAAGACAACTGGTTGAGACAACAGGTCAAGTGGATTTAACTGCAGAGATTGTTTACGAAGACTGGAAAGATAACATATCTCCATCTGCAGTCGAACGGATAAGAGAAATGATGTCTGCTGAAAGAGCGCCTGATGGACTAAAAGATTTAAATGATGAGGATTTACTTAGCTCAATCGGAGCATTGAAAGGAAATCACCTTACAAAAGGCGCAATTCTCCTTGTTGGAAGGCCTGATGCAATTGCTCGTCTAGTACCTGAATATCGTTGGTCCTACCGCAAGATGATGAGTGATACAGACTACTCCCATCGTGACGATGGAACGCAAGCAATACCTATTGCATTACACGAATTAGAACGTTTTATAGCTGTGGACAATCCAATGGTGACAATCGAATCTGGATTAGTGCATCCAGAGTTCAGCACTTACCCTCGAATTGCACTACGTGAAGCGTTGCTAAATGCGTTCGGTCATCGCGATTTTAGAATGATAGGTGCAGTGATGCTTAAACATTATCGAGATAAGCTAATCATAACTAATCCTGGCCAGTTCATAGGCGGAATAACCCCTCTAAATATTCTCCATCATCCTCCAGTAGCTAGAAATAATCATCTGATGGACTTGTTGGATCGCTTAAAACTCGTTAACCGTTCTAATCTGGGTGTCTCCCGCATTTACCGCTCTCTATTAGTTGAGGGTAAGGAGCCACCGATATACAGGGAAGTGGGAAACCATATCGAACTAACATTCACAGCTTCCCCTTTAAATACTGGTTTTATGAACTTGATTAATAAAGTGACTGAAAGTAATCAGCTTGTTGATGTCGATCATCTTCTGATTATTCAGTACTTGATGCGGCATGAAGATATTGATACGCATAATGCTGCTCTAGTCACACAAAGAAGTCTGGAGCAAGCAAGGGAATTGCTTAGTAGACTTGCACACAACATGAATCTAATTGAATCTGTCGGTCGTGGGAGAGGACGCTACTACACTCTAACCAGAACGGCATATGAGCATCTGAAAGGTAACATGACGTATGAGCGACAACAGAGCTTGGATAAAGAAGCTATTAAGATTCGGTTACTATCAATCTTGCGGGAGCGAGAGCTAACGAATAGAGAGATTAGGCAGATGACAGGTCTAACCAGTAAACAGGTTCAGCGAGTTATAAAAGACCTTGTGACAGATGGAGTTAAAGTTATAGGTCATGGAATGGGCGCTAGGTATGTATTAAATCGGGAATAGAGACAATTAAGGACGGAATAAGGACAGAATAAGGACATTAGATACATATGATAACCAAGGATGGACAGGTTTTAACGGAAAGAATTAGGACAAGTAAAGATTGAATAGGGACAATTGGATAAGGAGTGGATGCATGGAATTGTTCTCTTCTAACAATTGAGTTTTGCTTTTGTCATGATATGCTGAACCTTATCATAATTCATGGGTAAAAAAATAAAACCCAAAACAAGCCTCTAGAATACTTCTAGGGCTTGTTTTGGGTGTATTAATTTACTCTACGCTCTAACCAGCGGCCCAAACATCCAGTTCAATCTTCAGCTCAGGCAGGCCTAAGCCTTGGATATAGGCCACCGTCATGGAGGGAGGCGTGGGGCCGAACACCTTATTCCAGATGGAATAGAAATGATCCCAATCGATTTCCTCCGTGGCCCAGATGTTGATTTTAATCACATGATCCGGGGTTAGTCCTTGAGAGGACAGAATGTCAACAATATTGCTCATCGTATGGGTCACTTGCTGGTTGAATTCTGCGGGGATATTATTGTTCTGATCGATCCCGATTTGACCGGAAAAGACATACATTTCAGCGTCTCTGCTGATCTTAGTGACATGGCTGTAGCTTCCAACCGGTTTTGCTATATTTTCCGGATTATATCTTTGAATGACATTGTTATTTAGGCTCATTGCTTATAAGTCTCCTTTTAAATGGGCTGTTTTTTATAGTATTACTTCATATTGGACAGACCTATCCCGTCTACATGAATTCTAGAAAAAAACAGCAGTCGAATACCCGATTCCAGCAGACAGATGTTGAATAGATCTCTTTTTCATCAGGTATCCCTCCTAAACATTTAAAATTTAACTTACATTAAAAATGATAACATATTCTTAAGGAAAACAAAAATATAGGGTGCGATAAGAGGCGGGACGAGCTATAAGTTAAAATTTCCCTCTGTCGTAATACTTCCGCCCTGTTGGCCTGCTGGACCGTGTGCGATGATGGATTCATCAAACGGCGGCAAGATCGCCGGGAGATCTTCAGGCTATTGCGGTTCTTCCTTCTACTCAATTGGATGAATTAGAGCCGCAGCTCTCCTGAAGGATGCTTATCCAGAGAGGAGGCGTCCAGGCTATTGTATTCCTTCCTTCTACCCATGGACTGAAACCGAGTAGGGATACGGCTCTCCTGGACACTTTTACTATGAAAATAAACCGAATTTACCTGCGTAGAGCAGGCAAAATGATGCTGAAACACACACCTGACGCTGCTGACACGAAACAGCTCCCGAAGGGGTACTTGGCCGCAGCTCTCCGCAATCTGCAGGGGCTCGGGTATACCCTGTCGCCTGCCTTGCTCCGGGCGGTCCAGAGGCTGCCCCGCGAGGCCTTCGAGCAGCTGTACTATCCGCTGATTGCAGATATAAGACGGATGGTTGGCGCGCATGTGCATTATGCACCGATGTATCCGGGGTTCCCGGAGCAGGTCATGCAGGAGGACGAAGCGGAGCTGTATTTCAATGCGATGTTCCATTACTACACTTGGGAAGTGCCGGGTGCTGAGCCTGTGCAGAGAGAACCGCTTCAGGAGAAAGCCACGCTGAAGGTCATTGACCTGGGCAGCATCACGGAGTTCCGGACCCTAATCCGCCAGCTGATGGAGGCCAGAGGCTCGATCTCGGCAGAGGATCAGAAGGATATCGATGCTGTGATTGCGAATACAGCCAACGAAGAGCTGGATGAACTCCTGCCGCAGGAGATCCCGTTCAAGGAGAATGCCGGTTATGTGGCGTCGTCGCTGCTTAAGCATGGTAAGGCGGATGTGGCGAGAATAAGCCCTTACTTCAAGACGGCAACCGATGTGCTGCGGCTGGCGGTGGCCTGGTCGGGGGGCGATGTTAGTCTGGCCTTGCCCACCCGTTTCCGCAAGTTCAAGCGTAGTGAACGCCGGCTGCTGCTGGGGCTCTTGGAACGGTGTCAGCCGATCACGGAGGATATGCTTAGGTACAGGGAGCGCTGGATTCGTCTCGGCGAGATCCTGCATCCATCTGAATACAGGCTGCGGTATAAGCGCTGTGAGGAAGCTTTTGATATCCTGCGTAACAAAAAAGCCTTCACGACCTTTAACGGAAGTGTGGAGCTGGCCCTTCAGTATCACCAGATGTGGACGGCGCTGGATCTGCTGGCGAAGCGTCCGGGTGAATTCGCACGAAGATTGGCGAAGCTGCTGCGGATGACCCGGGAGCCTGAGTATGTCGTGATGGCCTTCGGCGAAGTGGCCGATCAGGTATCGACCCCGGTGCTGCTACAGGTGAAGAACTACTTTGAGCGCCAGCGGGAGCTGCCGGAGTTGAGGGTGTTTTTCCCCAAGGGAAATGTCGCCAAAGCCTGGGCCACCCCTAATACCCTGCCAGAGATCAGTGAAGAAGCCTGCCGGGATATTGTGGATCTCTGCGAGCAGACGCTGGTTGCGCGCTTCTCTGCACAGCCTTCCCTGGGGAAGGTATATGTTGACGAGCGCCTGAAGAATTATCTTGTGCCGTTCTCCCAGAGATCGGCCAGTAAAGCGCTGCATACTCTGGTACGGGGAAGCCGGATTCCGATGGCCGAAGGGAACACGATCCGCTTCTTCTGCTGGTGGAAGGAAGGGAAGGTGGACGGTTCATCCACAGGCCGCGTAGATATTGACCTGTCCGCCGTGATGTATGATCAGAACTGGAAGTACGTAGAGCATATCTCTTATACCAATCTGCGCTCGGCACAATATCATGCAGCCCATAGCGGGGATATTGTAACGGCGCCCTGCGGGGCCAGTGAGTTCATTGATCTGCATATTCCTTCTATTGTTGAGTATGGCGGAAGGTATGTGGTGGCTACCCTCCATTCTTTCACTGGACAGCCGTACTGCAATCTGCCGGAGTGCTTCACGGGCTGGATGATGCGGAAGAAGCCAGGGTCTGGTGAAATCTATGAGCCAGCCACAGTGTCGAACAAGATTGATGTCACGGCGGATACCCAAATCGCCATTCCTGTGATACTCGATCTGGCGGAGCGGACCGTGATCTGGACAGACCTGTCCCTGACCAGAGATCCGTTCCATGTGAATAACGTGGAGGGGAACCAGAAGGGGATGGTAATCATCGGCAAGGCGATGACCTCGCTCCGAAAGCCCGATCTGTATGAACTGTTCACGCTTCACGCCAAAGCCCGCGGCGAACTGGCCGCTTCACCGCAGCAGGCCGATACCGTATTCTCGGTGGTTCAGGGAGTGACTCCATACCACATTGAGCAGATTATGGCCGAATATGTGGTGTGAGCAGAGCGGGCAACCGGTTTATTCAAAAAAGAAAGGGGTGTCTCAGCCATGATACGGCGTGGGACACCCCTTTCTTTTGTTAGTTCTTTGAATAAGAGAAATCCTGCAACAATCCTGCTCCTTACAAGCGGACGACGAGAAAAGCACCAGCATCCTTCACCTGTTAGGACGGTACCTATTCTATCTCGATTCCGTACCAGCCGTCGGCCAGCGGAGTCAGCTTATACTTAACCGGCTCTGCGGCATAGGCCTGCTCCACCATGCTCTGACTTGCACAATACACGATATGATAGGTGGGACCATGCTCCCTTTCCCAGTCGAATATGAACCGGAGGAGCGGCTTCCCGTCCTGCCTGCTGTAGCGCACGAAGTCCAGGCTGTCTCCGGACCATGCAGCGATCTGCGCGATCTTGTCTTGCATTTCTGTATTCACACTGTCATGAAACGGAGAGGTGGTATTACCATTATTGGAGTAGATAAAGGTATTCCCGACATCACTCCGTTCATCCAGGCTGTCCATCAGCAGTAGGGCCTCCGTCTTCACAGCATCAAACTGTGCGCGATGCTCTCGGAATAGTTTATATTTTGCCTTGGAGGAATCGTAGCCGATGATGGAGCCTATTCCCGCAAGCATCAGTATAACTGTAATGCCAAGTAAGACTCGTGTCCTGACGCTCAATAGCTTCACCTGCCTAGATTGGATTGAAATTAATACACGGAGCCGCTAAAAGGCAGCTCGTAGTCAATCGTTGTAATGAACGGTACATATTTGCCGTTGAACCGTTCGTAGTGCTGCAAAGTGAACCAGTCCACAAATCCCGGATTATTGATCTCATCATCAGCATCCAGGCCGAAATGATCATAGAAATGGAACACCAGCTTGCCGCTGAATTTACCTCCGTTGTTGTTGAAGTCCTTAATGGTAATATTATGACCATGGAAGGCATGGATGGCCAGAGATAACGCCAAATTGCTCTTCTCCGTAAATACCGGATACGGGCTGGTCGAGAATTGATTCACGTAACTATTCACCACATTCTGGCTTCCGTTCGGGTCAAATCTCAGCCTGGACAGATCGCCATGATTACTGCGCAGCTCCTGCACCACGAAATTACGGATTAATTGTACATAACTCTGGGTGCTGGCGTCCGAGATGACGGCATTATCCAGCTTGCTGTTATGATACTTAATATATTTGCTGGTATCGAAGGTGTCACCAAGGGTTACCGAGGTTCCTTCATTAATGGTTTTGCTGTACTTGAACGTTGAGATCAGATCGCCAAGAACGAGTTTCATATCATCCGTTGCACCTATTGTGCCGACAACGAACAGGAGGGCCATCTCGCCCCAGATCATGGGCTCGGAAGTAATTCTGGCCACCGAGAATACCGGGCCCAGCTTGAGTAATTCAAAATACGTATAGTCATTGAACGTCAGGTCATCGGAGACTGGGGACGTTCCCTGCGCAGCAGTCTTCAGAATCCCTTCCCTGTGATTCGATTGAAGGATTAATGCCTGCTCCACATCTGGAATCAGTCTTCTGCTGTCCACCGCATCGTTCAAGCCGTCGCCGTCCGTATCGGCCAGGTTGGGATTGGAGTACAAATAAGCGTAGACCTTGTCGCCGGCTTTGACAATGTGGATCTCTTGCCCGTCCTTAAGCCCGTCGTTGTCACTGTCCGCATCCAGATAGTTCAACCTGACCGCCGCACCGCCAGTACCGACACGCAGTCTTCCGGCCTGCATCTCCTTCTCATGATAATCGCTGATGCCATCCTGGTCTGTATCCTTGTACAGGTCGGAAGTCTCGGCAATGGTATCGAAGATCCCATACAATTGGCTGGCATTACTTGCATGATAATAGCTGCCGCCGGTGCCTTGGGCCATGCTGGTCAGGACACTCGTAGAAATGCTGCTGCCCAGGCCTACCGTATAAATCACAATACCCTGATCGGCAGCCCGTTTGGTTAGTGCGGTATCATAAGAGCCCTCCCCGTCAGTAAGCATAATAATGTACTTCAGAACATCCGCTCTGCTGGTGGTGGCGAACAGATTAATTGCACTGGAAATCCCGCTGCTCAGAGTCGTTCCGCCGTTCGCATCAATCCGCCCCGCAGCCTGACTCAGCACGGTCTTGTCTGAAGTGAAGCCGGATAACACCTTGGCAGAGTCGTCAAAATCAACAATAGCCCCGCGGTCACTGTCCGTCAGCAGATTGACGAACTGTCTGGTTACGCTGATTCTCACATTGCTTCGGTCATTATCTGACATACTGCCCGATGAATCGATGACGAAGGCAATATCCATCCCCGCATAATGCTCCTGTCCCTCATCATACAGGAACTTATATAACCAGACCTGGTCGTATACTGTCTTGTTTAACAGAATGTATTTGGAGAAATGAACCGTCTGGACCGAGATCATATTCCCGGCCACCTGCTGATCCGGTAGCTCTTCGAACAGCTGCGACTCCTCATTGTAATAGTAGATTCGCGGCACAAAGCCTGCCTGACTCAGTAAAATTTTGTCAAACTCAAAGGAGATTGTGGCCTTCTCAAAGCTTCCGTCGATGGAGAAATTATAGCCTTGATCAATATATCCGGGAATAGTTGTATCACTAAGAATGCCGTCCTGGACCGGCTGAACAGATAAGCTGTCTACCTGCTCCGCAGTGATCCCTTCTACAGTTACAGTTGGAACAGCCTTGCCCCCGACATCCTCTGCCTTCATTGTTCTTGTGAACTTCGTCTCAGGCACAAGCGGGTCGCTTCCGATCTGGAGTTCCCACGCGTCAGAGAGTCCGTCGCCATCGGTGTCGGCCTTCAGGGGATCGGTCTTGTGCGTATGAACCTCTTCGCCGTCCGTAAGACCATCGCCGTCACTGTCCTCGCTGCTGAGGCTGGTGCCCAGCATCAGCTCCTCCAGGTTGGTTAATCCATCTTTATCGTAGTCCTCATCACCGTCAGCGATCCCATTCTTATCACTGTCCGTTTCAAGTGGATTCAGCTTCAGCACGAGCAGCTCATCCCGGTCACTTAAGCCGTCACCATCAGTATCCTTGCTGGTAGCGGAGAGGCCATAATGCTCCTCATAGTAATCGCTGATGCCGTCATTATCGCTGTCCTTCTCCCGGTCAATCCCGAGGTTATCCAGATTGTTCTCGTCGAAGTTCACGATAATATACTCTTTGGTCACTTCAGTCCCATCTTGAACTTGTGCGCTCAGCTTCAGCAGATTGTATCCGATGCCAAGTCCGATTCCTTCCGCAGACCATGCTGTACTTACAGGGATCGTCCCTTGCTGGAGGACTGCTTTGTTTTTGTCCGTAATCTCATAATTGAAGGCCTTGACCTGTGATACTCCTCCCAGCGTTCCCGTCAGCTTGTCCATCTTGGAGGTCAGGAAGTAATAGTCTCCGTCCGGACTGTTCTGAAGCTGGAGACTGTACGTTTCAAGCTGCACGGAGACCCTGCCCGGCTCAGGCTCCGGGGATTTTTCCCCGGTTGAGATCTGCGTTAGCTGATAGCCCGAAGGCGCACTTACAACATTTCCCGGGTTCCCGGAGAAGCCTAGGATCAGTATCTCGCCCGGCTGAATGTTGGCATTATAGCCCGCATTATGTATGACGTAATGATTGCCAGTATACCCGGTAATTTCAGCCGTCCAGAACCGGTCCAGGTTCCCGTCATAATCGAACTCCAGCGTCCAATCCTCAATGGCTGACTGCGATGTATTCTTAATGGTAATTTCGCCGTTAAAAGCGCTTCCCCAATCATTTGTCACTGTGAAGCTTGTCTCGTATTGCGCGCCCGGTACGATCTGTCCGGTGTTGTGCATATCAAATGACGCCGGTAGCAGCAGCTCTCCTTCAAAAGAAGCCGTGAAGCCGAAATTCACACTGCCACCCACCGGAATGTCCTGATTGCTGCCTGTATTCTTGATGGTATAAACTCCGTTCTCGTAGGCCTGTACTTGTCCGTTCCAGATATTCGTAATTTCATAAGGGGATGTAAAATCAATACTCCAGTTCTCTAGCGTCTGGTTACCCGTATTCCTGATCGTAACATCTGCGTTAAAGGCGCCTTCCCACTTGGAGGAAATCGTGTAGGTTACCTCATAACCCTCTCCTGTGTAAGTTGTTTCCTGCTTCCCGCCCGTGTCTTCCTGTGCTAAAGCTGGCTTGAGCTGAAGAGACGATAATACTAATACCAGAATGACAAACAGAGTGAAGCTCCGTTTCATGATCCTTGTCCTGAACATTGCTGCCGTTCCTCCTTATATGTTCGCTAATAGGGTGGAGAATATGTAAGATATTGGAGTATATAAATCTATCGTATTTGCATAAAGAGGTTTAGGCAACAACAAATGGAATAAAAGTATGAGGACGACAAATAGGGCCGAAGTTGTGGAAAATCGGGCTTGCATTCAGCCATAAATTCTGTTATTTTGATATTAACAAAATGTAATTATCAATAAGTTATTAAGTAATCAATTTCTCAGGATACAGAGAGGCGGAGGGATGAGCATGAAGAAGGCACCCGGCAACTGGAGCGGGTTTGAACTCGCCTGGCTGGTGATATTTACGCTGATCGCTGTTACTTTTACGGTGATGTCCAAGGATTCGCTCTTCGGGTTCACGGTCTTCATCACCGGGGTACTATGCGTGGTGCTGACGGCGAAGGGGAAGCTGGCGAGCTATGGATTCGGGATGTATAATACGTTCGGATATGCTTATTTGGCCTATATCAACGGATTATTCGGCGAGGTTATGCTGAATCTGCTATTTTTTGTGCCGATGAACATTGTAGGCTTCTATATGTGGAAAAGAAACATGCACGGCGGCAAGCTGTCCATGCGCCAAATGGAAACGAGGGGCATCCTGCTCACCGTTGCAGTCTGTGTGGCGGGAGCGCTGCTGCTGGGCTTCGGCTTATCGTTCATTCCCGCGCAGAATTCACCTTACATCGATGCCCTGACTACCGTGTTATCGGTAGTGGCAACGATGCTGATGGTGCGCCGTTTCAAGGAGCAGTGGCTGGTCTATATTGTGCTGAATATGTTCACCGTGCTGCTCTGGGTGATCCGGACGCTGGAAGGCAGCGGGGAGGGTCTGCTGATGATTGTTATGTGGAGCGCCTATCTGATCAATGCGGTCTACGGCTACTACAACTGGAACAAAGGGGCTAGGGAGGCGCTGTCATGAAAACACTTGGATTAACACTCGGGAAGTTCGCCCCGCTGCATAAAGGGCACCAGTTCATGTTCGAGACGGCGCTGCGGGAGGTTGACGAGCTGATTGTGGTGATCTATGAGACCAAGGTCTCTCCGGTACCGCTGCAGATCCGGGCCAACTGGATTCGCAGGCTCTATCCTGCGGTCCGGGTAATCGAGGCCTGGGATGGCCCCGATGGATACTCGGATGACAGGGAGCATGAGATCCGGGAGGAGCAGTATATTCTCGGGCTGCTGAAGGGCGAGCAGGTGACCCATTTTTATTCGAGTGAATTCTATGGAGAGCATATGAGTCTGGCGCTGGGTGCTATTGACCGGCGGGTGGATGAGGCGAGGGTGCAGGTTCCGGTATCGGCCACGATGGTCCGCTCGGACCCTTACCAATACCGGGGTTATGTCAGCGGGCTAGTGTACCGCGATCTAATTACCAAGGTCGTATTTGTAGGGGCGATGTCTACCGGCAAGTCTACAATCACCGAAGCACTTGCCCGGAGATACGGCACGTCCTTCGCCAGTGAATACGGGCGGGATTACTGGACAGAGCATCAGGTGGACCGCCGGATCGGGCTTGAGGCGTTCGATGAGATCGCGGTGGGGCATCTGGAGCGGGAAGAGCAGGCACTGCTTGACGCCAATAGGTATTTATTCGTCGATACGAATGCGATTACCACATATATGTATGCGCTGGATTACCATGGGAAGGCACCTGAACTGCTGACCCGGCTGGCCCTGGAGAACGCGCAGCGCTATGACCTGTTCTTCCTGTGCGACGATGATATTCCGTATGACGATACGTGGGACCGCAGCGGGGATCAGAAGCGGCAGGTGTTTCACAAGCAGATTATCGCAGATCTGAAGGAGAGGCGGATTCCCTATATAACCCTTAGGGGCACGCTTACGGAACGTATAAGCAAGGTGGACAGTGTACTGGCAAAATTCAAGCCGTACGGGAATTATTTCGGAGAGCTGGAGCATTGAACCAGAGGGCAGAGGAGGCGGAGAATGTGGAATTGAGAGATGGTAACGGACTTACAGAGCGTGAATTCCTGGAGCAATACCGGGCCGGGGATTATGAGCGGCCCTCCGTGGCGGCGGATATGGTGATTTTCACCGTTGCGGATGCAGCGGCGGATCAGGAACCCGGGGCTGGAGCGAAGGGGCTGCGCCTCCTGCTGATCAGCAGAGGCGGGCATCCCTGCCTCGGGAAGTGGGCACTGCCGGGCGGCTTCGTCCAGCCGGACGAGACCACAGATCAGGCGGCCGCGCGAGAGCTGGAGGAGGAGACCGGCGTGGCCGGTGTCTATCTGGAGCAGCTGCACACCTTCTCAGACCCCGGGCGCGATCCCCGCACCTGGGTGATCAGCAGCAGTTATATGGCGCTGGTCGACAGCCGCCGTAGCCAATTAGAGGCAGGGGATGATGCCGAGGCTGCGGCCTGGTTCAAGGTACGCTACCAGCTCCGGCAGGAGCACAAAGAGCTGCTGGAGCAAGGCTGCATCCGCACATGTACCTATGAGCTTCGGCTGGAAGCGGGCGGGCAGGAGCTGGCAGCAGTGATCGAACAGACGGTGACGGTGACACCGTCGGCCAGATCGGTGCAATATGCCGTCTTGTCCAATGACGGACTTGCTTTTGATCACGCCAAGATCATTGCCTATGCCATTGAACGGCTGCGTCAGGAGACGGAAAGAACCGGAATCGCGCTGCTCTTAATGCCTGAGCAATTCACCCTGGCCGAGTTGCAGCAGGTCTACGAGGTGATTCTCGGCCAGGAGTTGCCGAAGGCGGTCTTCCTGGACAAGGTGGCTGCGCTTATAACCGCGACCAACCTGTACACAGAGCATACGGAACACACACCCTCCCGCCGCTTGTATCAGCGGAACTGGGGAGAAGCCTGAATTTTTAATTAGGAGGAACCATCAATGAACGCAGGAAGAGCAATATTAAGAACAATGGAATTCAGCCACGAGCTGGATGTGCTGCTACTCAGGCGTGGCAATGCGCATCGTCACCTTCCCGCCCCCGGAAGGGGAGACATTGCTTAGGCTTAGGCTGCCTCCGTGCTGCTCGGCCACAGAGCGTGCAATATAGAGCCCCATTCCGTGATGATTCCCGGAGCTGCGGCTCGGGTCGCCCCGGTAGAACTGGCTGGTGGCCTCCCGGAGGTCGGCCGCCGAGAAGCCGCTGCCGGTGTCGGTAACCGTGAACTGAACCGCATCCGGCCCGCTCTGGACAAGCAGGGCAATGCTGCCCCCGGGCGGGGTATGCTCGGCGGCATTGGTAATCACGTTAATCATGCCCCGCAGCAGCAGCTCCTTGTGAATGAACAGGTATTCCGGCAGCTTCTCCTGCCGGATAGAGGTCTTCAGGTTCCTGCCTGCCTTGAGGGCATTCATCTGCAGCTCCAGCTCAGCTATGATCTCTGCTGCCGGGACCAGCGCCTTCTGGCGGGAGGAGCCGGCCTGCTGGTTGGACAGATCAATGACTTCCTGCACGAAGGCTTCAATGTCTTCAGCGCTGCGGCGGATATAGCCGCTGTATTCACGCTGCGGCTCCGTCTCTACAATCTCCTGCAGCAGCTCGGCGTTGCCCCGGATAATGGTCAGCGGCGTCTTGATGTCGTGGGCCAGCGCGGAGATCTGCTCTCTGCGGGAGCGCTCCAGCTCCCACTGCTTCTCCAGTGAAGTCTGCAGGGCATCCTTCATCCGGTCCAGCGAGCCCAGTACCTCATCAATCTCCACAATGCCGCTGGGATGGACGGCGAACTCCAGATTCTCGCGCCGGATGTTCTCGGTCGCTTCCTGCAGTCCGGCCATCCGCTCCGAGAGCTTCCGGCCGAACCGGGCCGCGAGCAGGGCGGCCATCACCAGGAACCCGAGCACGAAGAGCAAGGGGCCCAGGAGCTGGGGATTCGGCAGCGCGCTGCGCAGCACTGGAGAAGCATACTGCGGTGTCAGGACATAGCGGAAGATCCATAGCTCCTGCCCATGCTCGGCGGTGGTATAGTAGTAGGCGCTTCTGTTGTTCCCCTCCCGGATTATTCTCCAGGCTTGCTCCGCCTCCTTAGCCGTCAGGTTGCCGGCCAGCGGCTTCCCGTCCAAGGTGAATACGGTGTAATTCAGCCGGTCCGGGACCCGGGGAACCGTATCTGTTACATCAGCAGCTAACTGCTGCTTGAACTGGGCAATTGCCTTCTCCTCATAGTTGGCAGGCAGCAGCGCCCCCCGGGCGAACGCCAGCGCGAATACACCGAGCAGTCCTCCCAGCAGCAGAATGGTGCCCAGACTAAGCAGCAGCAGGTATTTTAGGAAAAAAGTGCGCAGACGCACGGCTTTACGTTGTTTCACAGCTTCCACTTGTATCCGATCCCCCAGATGGTTTCTATGGCCTCCAGCCCGTGCCGGGCCAGCTTAGCGCGGATATTCTTGATATGCTCGGTAATCGCACTGCTGTCACTGTCCCCGTCCATCCCGAAGACTCCTTCATAGATATGGTCTTTGGAGAAGACCTGTCCGCGGTGGCGGGCCAGGAATTCGCAGATTTCATATTCGCTTTTGGTCAGCGGAACCTTATTCTCGCGTATATACAGCTCCTTACCGGAGAGGTTCAGGCGCACGGGGTCCAGGTACAGCATATTGCGCCGCTCCCGGCCTTCCCGCCGGAGATGGGCCTGAATCCGCGCGCGCAGCGCGCCGATGCCGAAGGGCTTCGTAATATAGTCATCCGCCCCCAGTCCGAGTCCGTACATCAGGTCCGTCTCCTGTGTTTTGGCCGTCAGGAACAGGATCGGGCAATCTACTGCGCTGCGGATCTCCCGGCAGAGCGTGAAGCCATCCACTCCCGGCATCATCACATCCAGCAGAATCAAATCATATGCCCCCAGATCGGTGCTGTGCATCTCCGCCGGATTGGAAATGGCGGTCACCAGATGCTGGTCTGTGCTCAGCGCGTTATGAATCAGGGAGAGGATAGCGGGTTCGTCGTCTACCACAAGTATTTTGGCCATAGTCATTGTTTCCTTCATTTGCAGATTAGGAGGCTAGTTATCAGTAGAGCGGCCCTCCCATTTGTTGAACCATAACATACTGAGGAGGCCAGCGGCTATTGTTGCTCCTGTACAGATGGATATGCCGGTGGCCAGTCCCGTTTCAGCCCGGGGCAGCCGGAGTCCCGAATGCTGAATCTCCAGCAGGGAGAGGAAACGTCCGCCCCAGGCGAAGGGGATATACGGCCACAGGATATCGCCAAGACCAGTCAGCATCAGGGCGGCGAGCAGGCTCCCCGTGATTCCTATGCCGATGGAGACGCCCCGGCCGAACCGCAGGCTGACAGCGAAGTGAATCAGATAGAGCAGGATGTTGCTTGCGAACAGGATCACGGCCCCGGTCAGATAAAAGAGTATGCCGTGCCGGTCCTGCCCCAGCATTCCGGCAAAGCCCAGGCTGAACAGGACAAAGATCAGCAGGACAGCCCCCAGGCTGGAGCCCAGCAGGAGCAGCAGCTTGCTTGCATAGGTTGTGCTTCTTGCCGCAGGCAAGGCCAGCATTCCCTGGAATCCTCCGGCGGCAGCCTCCTGCTCCGCTGCCATCGCACAGAGCAGCCCGATGAGGGTAGGAAACGCACAGGCGACCGCCTGCATGAACGCCATCACCTTAACCCCTTCGCTGGCAGAGGAAATGGAGTAGTAAGCCATGAATAGGGCAGCCCCGATCAGCGGAGTCAGCAGATGGGTCAGGAGAAACGGGGTGCGCCGCATTTTGAGCAGATCGGCCCTGAGCAGACCCGGCAGTGTATTCATGCTACTTCGCCTCCTGTCTACGGAACCATAAGGTGGTCAGCAGGAACAGGAGGGCGAACCATCCGAGGGAGACCAGCGTACCGGGAAGAATCATATCTGTGCTGCGCAGCGGGCTGTCCGCCGGGACCGGCAGGCCGTTCGGCAGGATGGACAGCACCGGACACATGAGCCTTGCGGTAATTGTATAAGGAATGTAATCCCATAAGCCGCCCTTGTCGAATTGAACTACACCTAGAATAGTACCGAACAGGTTCAGCAGGATGGCTGCGAATAATCCGAGCCGGGCAGCCAGGAACAGGCACAGCGGAATCTGCCACAGGAAGGTCAGGAAGATCAGTGCGCTGCCCGCCAGGCTGCTCAGCAGCGGAATCGATTGGCCGAACAGCAGGCCCCCGGCGGTCACGCCGGTCAGGAACACAGCTAGAGTAGTGAGCAGCCAACCGGTGCAGGCAAGGATTTTGCTGGTCCAGAGCGTACCCGGTGTAAAGGGCAGGGCCAGCAGGCTGCGGTATTTCAGCTTGGCATCTTTCTGCAGTGCCAGCGAACAGATCAGGCTCAGCGCTCCGGGCAGGAACAGGGTGTACCACCAGTTGTAGGAGCCGCTCTGGAACAGGCTGCCGCCCATGAGCACCGCACACAGCAGAAGCGCAACCGCCGGGGCAAGCCAAGTCAGCTTGGGAATGAAGGTCCGCCGCCATTTCAGGCGTTCGGCCTGTATGACATTAAGCATGAACCGCACCGTCCCTCCGGTGGGCCGCAGCGACCTGCATGAACAACGCCTCCAGGTCCTGGTCCGGGGAGATTGGACCTTGATAGCCCAGTACGCCGCCCGCGATGATGCCAATATGGTCGGCTGTCTGCTCCACCTCGGAGAGCAGGTGGCTGGACAAGATGACGGTGATTCCCTGCTCCGGGAAGGAGCGGATCAGCTCCCGCAGCTCCTGAATCCCGATCGGGTCCAGCCCGTTCGTCGGCTCGTCCAGAATCAGCAGCTCCGGCTGGTTCAGCAGGGCAATCGCGATGCCGAGCCTCTGCTTCATCCCCATGGAGAATTGTCCGGCCCGCTTCTTCCCGGTTGCGGTCAGATCGACAACGGCAAGTACCTCTTCGATACGCGACTGCGGCAGTCCGAGGGCCAGCGTGCGTACCTTCAGATTCTCCCGGGCGGTCAGATTATCGTACAGCGGAGGTGCTTCAATTAATACGCCGATCCGGCTTAAGTCCTTCCGGGTCCATTCCTGGCCCTGGAAGCGGATTGTCCCGGAATCGGGCCGCAGCATGCCGGTAATCATTTTGAGCAGGGTCGATTTGCCTGCACCGTTCGGACCGAGCAGCCCGTAGACCGAATTACGTGCAACAGTTAACGATACGTTGTTTACGGCTGTCTGGCGTTTGAAGCTTTTGCATAGATCCTGTATTTCCAGAATATGTTCCTGCATAGTATATCATCCTTTCTCTCCCTATACTCTAAGGGCAGATTCTAAGGATTCTGTAAGGATGACATGGCAGAGCCCCTGCCTGGTTGAACAGGAGGGGCTCTGTGTTGACTTTGCAGCAGCCGGCAGGAAGGATTAACGACGCCGGAAGGCGCCGCCGCGGGCCAGGGCAAAGAAGATCAATAGCGCAACGATGGAGCCGATAATGGCCGGAACAATGTGGAAGCCACCTACTACAGGGCCTCTTGGACCAAGCAGCTCGGAGCCCAGCCAGGAACCGATGAACCCGGCGATTACATTGCCCAGTACGCCTCCCGGAACATCACGCCCGATTAGATTGCCGCTTAGCCAGCCGATGAGTCCCCCTACGATGATTACCCAGAGCAGATACATTGATTTGTCCCCTTTCTAGTTGGTTTATTCAAGGTATGTTGAGAAGCGGGCAAGGTGAACCATCTGCGAAGGTTTATTTTTGGAAAGCGGTGAAACAGGTGATCTGCGCTGCGGGGAGATTAACGTCCTTTGCCGGTGTTAATATTAAGTATAGGAGGAGGGATCGGATGAACAAAATTCTCGTAATCGACGATGAAGCGGCTCTTAGAGATCTGATCGAGCTTGTGCTCCGCAGAGAGAATTATGAGGTGCGGACAGCGGAGAACGGAAGTGCAGGACTTATGGCCCTGGATGCTTTTCAGCCGGATCTGGTGGTACTGGATCTGATGCTGCCCGATTGCTCCGGCTATGACCTGTGTAAGGAAATCACCAAGCGGCAGGCGGTTCCCGTCATTATGCTGTCGGCCAAGAATGAGATTATCGATAAGGTGCTGGGGCTTGAGCTGGGGGCTGAGGATTACATGACCAAGCCGTTCGATAACCGGGAGTTGCTGGCGCGGATCAAGGTGGTGCTCCGAAGAGCCCAGAACAGCGGCATGCCGACAGATGGTGAAGATACCCGGATCACTCATGAGGAGCTGACCTTCGATCTGGAGACCCGGGTGGTGCAAAAAGGCGGCGTTCCGGTGGCTCTGACAGCCAAGGAATTCCGGATTCTGGAGACCCTGCTGAAGCGCCCGGACAAAATCTATACCCGGGATGAGCTGCTGGAGATCGTCTGGGGCTATGACTTCATGGGCGACAGCCGCAGCGTGGATATGACGATCATGCGCTTAAGAAAGAAGCTGGAGGATGATGCCGAGAATCCGAAATATATCCGCACCGTCTACGGCTTCGGTTATCAGCTGGGAGGTGGCTCCGCCTGAAATACGCGACCCGGCTGGTGCTAATGTATTTGCTGTTCTCGGTGCTGTCCTTTGCCGTTATCATTATTTCGGTGAATAAGGCGATTGACTATTTCAGCTTCGTAACCATTGAGAAGCAAATGATGGAGAAGGCCGATCTGGGCGAGATGTCCTTCCGCGAAGTGCTCTCCAGACACGAACAGGAGGTAGATGCGGGGCAAATGGAGGAGGTGGCGAGAAGCGCGCTGGAGACGTTAAAAGCCTCCGTCAAGGAGGTGCGGATCTACGACAGCAGCCAGAAGCTGCTGGGACTCGCAGTTGACGGAATTGTGATTAATAACAAGACCCCCGTCATTTTTCCCGGGAATATCCAGAACGCCCTTAAGGGCAATTATGCATACACGGTCTCTGAGGATCACCTGCTGTACTTCGCGGTTCCGATCCAAGACAAGTATTATCAGAACAGCTATGTGTACGAGTTCGTGGAGGATGTCTCTTATTTCTATACGATGATGGACCAGATCAGGTATATCCTGTTCGCCGGTGCGGGAGGATTCATTATTCTGATTGCGCTCTCCAGTCTGTTCATCGCCCGCAATACGACGAAGCCGATCAAATACCTGCTTGGCGCCACAGAGAGCTTCTCCAGGCAGCAGTTCCGGGAGGTTCACCTGAACAGGAAGGATGAGCTGGGCATGCTGGCTGCGGGCCTGAACCGGATGGGTATTCAGCTCAGTGATTATATCCAGTATCAGAAGCAGTTTGTCTCGAACGTATCGCATGAGCTGAAGACGCCGCTTGCTGCTATCAAGGGATTCTCTCAATATTTGTACGAAGGTGAGGACGAGGATGAGGAGCTGCAGCGGATCTACTTCCATCTGGTGAATGAATCGGACCGCCTGACCCGGCTGGTCAATGAGCTGCTCATGCTGTCGCGCTTCGATAAGGCAGGGCAGGATGGCATCGATGCTGAGAAGACGGACCTGGCGCAGCTGGCTGCGGGGGTAGCCGCTGGATTGAGGACCAAGGCTGACAGTAAGGGGATAGAGCTTACGATCCGGCAGGGGCCGCCGGCCTTCGTCAATGTCAATCAGGTGCTGATGTCCCATGCCATCGCGAATGTGCTGGACAACGCGATTAAATACTCCGGTCCCCGTACCCGGGTAAGTATTGAAACTTCGGTCCGTGAGCAGGAAGCCATTGTACAGATCAGCGATCAGGGGATTGGAATCAGTGCGGATGAACTTACCCGTGTACAGGAACGGTTCTACCGGGCAAGGAATGCCAGCGCGGCAGGCGGAACGGGGCTGGGGTTATCCATCTGTAAGGAGATCGCCGAGAAGTTCGGCGGGCACCTGGATATAGAGAGCCAGCTCGGCGCGGGAACCACCGTCTCCATCCATCTGCCGCTTAGTTGACGTTACAAGAATGATACAACTCTGTTATTACACTAATAAATGCTTTTCGTATACTAACCTCATACCAAACAAACAACGCGTTCATCGCGTACATCCATGGAGGGATTACTTATGGGAACATTTAAAAAACCGGCAGCGCTGCTGCTGCCCGCAGTATTATTAATGACACTTCTGGCCGGATGCCAGTCCGATTCGGCCGCTCCGGCGGCCACCCCTTCGGCAGAACCTACAGCTGAAGCGGTGGCCACGGCGGCACCGGAGGCTTCGGCTACCCCGGCTGCTGAGCCTGCGGCGACTGAAGCTGCTACGGCCGAGACAACCCCTGCGGCTTCAGCGGGCAGCTCAGAGGCGATCAAGGAGGGAACCATCGAGAAGGAAGGGAATGTGATTCTGAAGGAGCTGGCTTTTGTCTATAAGGACCAGACCATTGCCCTCTCCGACATTGTGGATGATGCTAAGCTGGAGAGTATGCTGGGCAAGGCAACGGCGAAGAAATCGCACACTTATTCCTTGGATGACGGTAAGAACATGGATACCCTGATCGGCAGAACAGAGAATACGTATACCTTCCCGGGCCTTGAGATTAAGACCATTGATTCGGGTGACGGCAAGCAGTTCTACATCTTCAGCATGAAGATCACCGATCCGAAGTACACTACGGTCCGTAATATCAAGGTCGGAGACAGCCTGGATACGCTCAAAAAAGCCTATCCCGAAGGCAAGCTGACCGGAGACGGTGCACCTGAGGAAGAGGATGACTTCCGGTTTGCCCCAAGCAACTATGTGGATTATATGCTGTTCCACGTCAAGGGCGCT
This sequence comes from Paenibacillus sp. FSL R7-0333, assembly GCF_038000365.1. Classification (NCBI taxonomy): domain Bacteria; kingdom Bacillati; phylum Bacillota; class Bacilli; order Caryophanales; family Paenibacillaceae; genus Paenibacillus; species Paenibacillus sp. FSL R7-0333. The sequence goes on along the minus strand of NZ_JBBOBZ010000001.1, from coordinate 7,161,187 downwards.
AAGATTGAAAGCATAAGCATCTCTACTCTGCTGGACTAAACATTGAGCCGGTTCAGCGGGATTGAATAAGAACAGCCCTGCCGCTTCACGGCCTGTAACGGTCATGAAGCGGTCAGGGCTGTTTGTCTTTTGTCTGCATATTCCCGGGCGGACTTCCTATTCTACTGGAGCCGGCTCCAGCACCCGCACCGTCTCCCCCTCTACCAGCTCTGGCAGATAGTAGTTGCTGTTCTTCAGGTCTTTTTTACCCTGAAGCTTCTTAATGACCCATTCGGCGGCGTCACGGCCCATTCTCTCCTGCGGGTGGGTCAGCGTCGTCAGCTTGATCCCTGCATTCTTGGCGATATAGGAATTGTCTTGCCCGATAATGGACAGCTCCCCCGGAATCGAAATCCCCAGCTCACGGCACATCTTGACCACTTCCAGGCCCACTTCATCGTTATAGCAGACGATAGCGGTCAGCACCTCTCTGTTATCTGTCAGGAATTGCTCCAGATTGGACGACAGCGCCTGCTTCGATTCGGTATCGAAGGAGAGGACCTGCTCCGGGTGGAAGCGCAGCTTGGCTTCGCCGAGCGCCTTGATGTAGCCCTTCATACGGTATTTGCCCTGAAGATCGTCCATTTTGGCAATAATCCCGATCTGAGTGTGGCCCTTCGAGATCAGCTCCCGGGTCGCCAGATAACTCGACTGTACGTCATCTAGGCAGAAGAACGGCACCTCCAGCTCCTCATAATAAGCGTTGATCATGATGAACGGGACGTCCTGCTCCTTGAATGACAAGTAGTAAGCGATGTTCGGATTGTACAGGTTGCTCTTGGTTGGCTCAATGATCAGCCCGTCTACCCCGTAGGACAGCATCATCTCCAGCGCTTTCTTCTCCTGGGCGACATCGTTATTGGTGCTGGCGAGCAGCAGCGAATAGTTGTCTTCATTCAGCCTGCCTTCAATGCCCCGGATAATGGACGGGAAAATATAATCGGAGAGGTAGGTAGTTATTACACCGATTGTCCGTTTGCCTGCGCTGTTCCCGGATTTGGACCGGAACTGGTGGCTGACATAGGTGCCCGAGCCCTTTTCGCTGCGCAGGAACCCCTCGTTGGACAGCTCCAGAATGGCCTTCCGCACGGTCTGGCGGCTGACGCCGTACATCTCCTGCAGCGCAGATTCCGTAGGGATTTGTTCGCCCACACTGTAGGTGCCGGACAGGATATTGCTTTTGAGTTCATCGAAGATGATCTGGTACTTGGTTCTCACACGGGTCACTTCTTTCATAGTTGTTCTTATATAAAACAAGAAATATTCTGTAGTTGTACGTACATATTATAGCTTGAATATAAGCTTATTATCCTCCGGTGTCTACTGTATATAATGTTTTTCGTAAAATACGGGTGATTTTCCGGTAAATTTGTAGGTATATCTTATATCTATTATTGACAAATGTACGAACAAAAAATATACTAAACCTGTTCATAAAGGAAGCGCATTCTTTAGATTGGTAAGTCACACAGTTTGGTTCAGAGAGGAGTAACGTGGGCATGGATCAGAACATCAAGCAAGCGATACTTAAGGGAGAGACATCACTGGGTATCGAATTTGGGTCCACACGTATCAAGGCCGTCCTGATTGATCAGGGATTCGAGACGGTTGCATCCGGAAGCTACGAGTGGGAGAACCTGCTGGAAGGCGGGTACTGGACGTATCCCCTCACCGATATCATCAAGGGGCTGCAAGCGGCTTACCGTGAGATGAAGCAGGAGGTTGCACAGAAATACGGAGTAACGGTTACTACTGTCGGCTCGATCGGATTCTCAGCAATGATGCACGGATATATGGTCTTTGACAGCGCGGGGGAGCTGTTGGTTCCGTTCCGGACCTGGCGTAATGCTACAACCGGTGCGGCGGCCAAGGAATTAACAGAGCTGTTCCAGTTCAATATTCCGGAGCGCTGGACCATTGCCCACCTGTATCAGGCGATTCTGAACGGGGAAGAGCATGTTCCGCAGGCGACGTTCGTAACGACGCTGGGCGGATACATTCATTGGCTGCTGACCGGCAGCAAGGCGATCGGGATTGGCGATGCCTCCGGGGTCTTCCCTATAGATGAAGCTTCACAGGATTACCACCCGGCCATGGTCAGCCAGTTCGATGAGCTGATTGCCGCTAAGAATTACCCTTGGAAGCTGAGTGATCTTCTGCCCAAGGTCTACGCTGCAGGCGAGCAGGCAGGGGCGTTAACGGAAGCCGGAGCGAGACTGCTGGATGAGTCCGGGGACCTGCTGGCAGGCATTCCGCTCTGTCCTCCAGAGGGCGATGCCGGAACAGGAATGGTCGCTACGAACAGTGTGCGCAAACGGACCGGTAATATCTCTGTAGGCACCTCCGTGTTCGCCATGATCGTGCTGGAGAAGGACCTTACAGCGGTATACCCTGAGATCGACATGGTGACTACCCCGGATGGCAGTCCGGTTGGGATGGTGCATGCCAACAACTGCTCCAGCGATATCAATGCCTGGGTCGGCTTGTTCAGGGAATTCTCAGAGGCGATGGGCTTCAAGGCTGATCCGGCGAAGTTATTCAGTGTTCTGTTCAACAAAGCGCTGGAGGCAGACGCCGATGGCGGCGGGCTGCTCAGCTACGGCTATTTCTCGGGTGAGAACATCACCGGGATGGAGAAGGGACGGCCGCTGTTTGTCCGCTCGCCGGAGAGCCGGTTCACGCTGGGCAACTTTATGCGGACGCATCTGTTCTCCGCTTTTGGCGCGCTGAAGATTGGGATGGATATTCTGACCTTGAAGGAGCAGGTGTCCATCGACAGCATTCTGGCGCACGGCGGCTTGTTCAAGACGCCTGTTGTCGGACAGAGAATCGTGGCTGCTGCGATGAATGTTCCGGTCTCTGTGATGGCAACAGCCGGAGAAGGCGGCGCGTGGGGCATGGCGATTCTGGCTTCTTATATGAAGAACGGAGCGCAGCAGGAGCGTCTGGATGATTTCCTCGACCAGAAGGTCTTTAAGGATATCGAAGGCGAGACCATTCATCCGGTTGCGGCGGATGTAAAGGGCTTTGAATTGTTCATGGAACGCTACACGGCGGGTCTGGCGATTGAGCAGGCCGCTGTAGATCATCTCGTAGAGAACGGGGGGCATTAACACATGCTGGAGCAACTGAAGGAAGAGGTGTACGAGGCCAATCTGGAGCTGCCTAAGCACGGGCTGGTCAAATACACCTGGGGCAATGTGAGCGCGGTGGACCGGGCGAGCAGTCTGTTCGTTATCAAGCCGAGCGGAGTCAGCTATGACAAGATGAAGCCGAGCGATATGGTCGTTGTGGACTTCGATGGCAATGTGGTGGAAGGAGAGATGCGGCCTTCTTCGGATACAGCCACTCATGCTGTACTCTACAAGCATTACGCCGAGATCGGTGGCATCGTGCATACGCATTCCACGTGGGCAACCATCTGGGCTCAGGCCGGACTGGATGTTCCGGTTATGGGGACGACACATGCAGACACCTTCTATGGTTCTGTACCATGCACCCGGTTCCTGACACAGGAAGAGATTGACCGCGGTTATGAAGCAGAGACCGGGCATGTGATCATTGAGACTTTTGAACAGCGGGGGCTGGATGTGATGGCGATTCCCGGCGTTCTGCTGAAGGGCCACGCGCCGTTCACGTGGGGCAAGGATGCCCACGCCGCTGTAATGAACAGTGTGGTGCTGGAGGAAGTGTCCAAGATGAACCACTTCGCCCGCCAGTTGAATACGTTCGCCGAGGAGCTGCCGCAGCGGATTCTGGACAAGCATTATCTGCGCAAGCACGGCAAGGATGCGTATTACGGACAGAAGTAACTGACTTTTACCAATATAATAGAGAAGAGGATGAATGATATGTCAACAGTAAGCGACAAGCAATTCTGGTTCGTCGTAGGATCGCAGCACCTGTATGGAGATGAAGCGCTGGGTGAGGTGAAGGCACATGCCCAGGAAATGACCGATGCGCTCAACAACAGCGGGGTGCTTCCTTATCCGCTGGTATTGCAAGATCTGGCCGTTAGCGCAGACAAAATCACCTCCATCATGAAAGAAGTAAACTACCGTGACGAGGTTGGCGGTGTTATTACCTGGATGCACACCTTCTCCCCGGCCAAAATGTGGATTCGCGGCACGAAGCTGCTGCAGAAGCCGCTGCTTCACCTGGCTACCCAGTACAATGAGAGCATCCCTTGGGCAACGATTGACATGGACTTCATGAACCTGAACCAGGCTGCCCATGGCGACCGTGAGTATGGCTTCATCAATGCCCGCCTGAAGAAGCAGAATAAGGTCGTTGTAGGATACTGGGAACGCCCGGAAGTCCAGAAGCAAATTGCCGAGTGGATGGATGTTGCCGTAGCGTATAACGAAGGCTTCAATATCAAGGTTGCCCGTTTCGGCGACAACATGCGCAACGTCGGCGTGACCGAAGGCGACAAGGTAGAAGCCCAGATCCAGTTCGGCTGGACCGTAGACTACTTCGGCATCGGCGATCTGGTCGCTTATGTGAATGAAGTGAAGCAGGAAGAGATCGATGCCCTGTTCGCAGAATATACTAAGCTGTATGCCGTTGATTACGGCACGTACAGCAAGGAAGATTGGGAAGCCAGCGTGAAGGTGCAGGCGAGCTACGAGATTGCCCTTAAGCGCTTCCTGAATGCAGGCGGCTACAATGCCTTCACCTCCAACTTCGAGGACCTGCACGGCATGAAGCAGCTTCCGGGTCTGGCTGTTCAGCGCCTGATGGCCCAAGGCTACGGCTTCGCCGGTGAAGGGGACTGGAAGACTGCGGCTCTGGACCGCCTGATGAAGGTGATGAGCCACAACCTGAACACCGGGTTCATGGAGGATTACACTTACGAAATGGCTGCTGGACAGGAAGCGATTCTCCAGTCCCACATGCTGGAGGTTGATCCGAGCCTGGCCAGCAACCAGCCGAAGATCATTGTCTCCCCGCTTGGGATTGGCGACCGTGAAGATCCGGCCCGCCTCGTCTTCGACGGCAAGGCAGGCGAAGGCGTCGTAGTATCGATGGCCGACTTCGGCACTCATTACAAGCTGCTGATCAACGAAGTTACCGCCTTCGAACCTACCGTTCCGGCTCCGAATCTGCCGGTAGCCCGTGTACTGTGGCAGGTGAAGCCGAACTTCCAGGACGGAGTAAGAGCCTGGATCGAGAACGGCGGCGGACACCACACGGTCGTATCGCTCAACCTGACTACCGACCAAATCGTTACCTACGCCAAGCTGGTGGGTCTGGAATACGTGATTATTAAGTAATTGAGTTACTTTAAAGTGAACAGCATGTAGATGTTAAAAAGAGCGAGGAGGCATATAGCCCTCTCGCTCTTTTTGTTTGGCAGATATGGTGGGCGCGGCGGCGGTATGCCAAAGACATCTGCCTGCCCCGCCGGGAAGGATGGGGGCGCGCGGACCAAATGTAATCGAAAAACCGACTACAATGCGGCGGATGGGCGCGCGCGGACCAAATGTAATCGAAAAACCGACTACAATGCGGCGGATAGGCGCGCGCGGACCAAATGTAATCGAAAAACCGATTACAATGCGGCGGATGGGGGCGCGTGGACCAAATGTAATCGAAAAACCAACTACAATGCGGCGGATGGGCGCGCGCGGACCAAATGTAATCGAAAAACCGATTACAATGCGGCGGATGGGGGCGCGCGGACCAAATGTAATCGAAAAACCGATTACAATGCAGCGGATGGGGGCGCGCGGACCAAATGTAATCGAAAAACCGACTACAATGCAATTGCGCGGCGATTCACGGGCCTAATGTCCCCGCCCGGCGGTTCGTATGCCTAGTGCCCCTGGTGTCCCTAACGTCCCCGCCCGCCCCGCTCACTTCTTATTCCGCGCACGGTACTGCTGCGGTGTGGCGCCGACGATCCGCTTGAACAGGTTGGAAAAGCTGCCGAGGCTGGTGTATCCGACCTGCTCGGCGATATCGGTGATCTTCAGCTCTGTCTCCTCCAGCAGCTGCTTGGCCTTCTGCAGCCGTTCCTGAATGATCACATCGGAGATTGACAGCCCGGTCTCCTTCTTGAACAGCCGGGACAAATAGGCCGGGTTCAGGTAGACATAGGCCGCGAGTTCGTCGCGGGTGATCTCCTCGCTTAGACGCGAGCGGATATACTGCCTAATCTTGGACACCGTGGCCGAGGATACGTTATTGCTGGTCTGCAATAAGTGCATTACGGCTCGCAGGCATTCCATCGCCCAGCTCTGGAGCGAAGCGGACTGCTTCGGATAATTTTCCTTATCCATCAAGGGCTTCAGCTCCGCTGAGGCGTGTGCGGATAAGCCTTTTTTGGCGAGAACGGTGTGTACAATGAACAGGATGCCGTGGATAAGCTGGCGGTGCAGCTCACTGGTCCAGCGGCCGGGCCCGATGCCCGAGAACCACAGCGTCACGCGGCGCTCCAGCTCCTCCAGCTCGCCAAGCTCCAGGAGGGTCGCCCACTCTCCGAAGATATGCATAGGCGCTGCCTGAGGCACCGGCGCAAGCGGCTGATCTCGGCTATATGCCTGATCCTCCGGTCCGAATACCTGACGCGAACGGTTCAGGTTGCGTTGTTCCCGCTCCGTGACATCCGTGTAAGCGCTCATGATTCCAGACAGAGGGACACCCGCGCTGATGTAAATCGACAGGGAGCAATGCAGCAGCCGTCCGCAGGTATCCAGGAAGGTGCGGCCATTCTGCTCCAGCGTATGCCGGACGGCGTTCATATCGCCACGCACGTAGATGACCGCCAGATTATGGCCGACCTGATCCTGCAGCACAGTGCCTTCCAGCCCGCTTAGCAGCAGCTCATGGGCCATGTTGCGCAGTGCATATTCCATAATCGTCTCATCCCGTGCGCTAAGGTTCTCCTTCCACTGCTCCAACCCCAGCAGAGCGAGGAAGTAGCGGTCTCCAGGCTGCAGATCCAGATTGTAGGTGTTCGCCGGAAGGGTGAGCGATTCCAGCACGGGCGCTGCCCGCTGGCTGAGAATATCCTGCCAGAACCGTTCCACCAGCAGGGGGAGCTGATGCTCCCACTGTCTCCGGTACTTCTGGATCAGGGCCTCGAACTGCTGCTGCTCTCTCTGCTTGCTGATCTCGAATAGCGCCTCACGGGAGATTTTCATCAATTCCTCATAGTCTACCGGCTTGAGCAGATAATGGAAGGCACCGTGATAAATCGCGCGCTGGGCATACTCGAAATCGGCATGGCAGGTCAGCATAATTGTCAGCGTACCGGGAGCGGATTGCTTCACCCAGGCCAGCAGCTCCAGGCCGCTTCTGCCCGGCATTTCGATATCGCAGATCAGCAGGTCTACAGGCTGCTGCTCAAGAACGGCAATCGCCTGGTCTACGTTCTCCGCCAGACAGACATCTGACACGCTAAGCGCGCTCCAATCCACCCCCTGCTGGAGGCCGAGCAAGGCGAAGTATTGGTCGTCAACGATTAGAACTCTGTACATTGAACGTCACAGCTCCTTTTGAACGGGTAGTCTGATTTCCACAACCGCGCCTCCGTCTGGAGCATTGTGGAAGGTAAGCCGTGCCCGGTTGTTATAGAACATCAGCATGCGTCTGTATACGTTCCATATTCCCAGATGGCGGTCTGTCGGCTTGCGCTCATATACGCCATGATTGAGCCTGTCGAGCTGAGCCGCGGAGAAGCCCGGCCCGGAATCGCGGATCTGAATGGCAATACAGGAATCGCCGCTCTCTCCGGCTTCTTCACTGACTGTGATGCCGACATTGAAGGGCTTCGAATTGTTAATGAAGCCATGCTTGATGGCATTCTCGACGAAGGGCTGGATCAGCAGCGGCGGAATCAGAGTAGACTCAAGCTCCTGCGGAAGCAGCACCTCATAAGACAGCTTGTTCGGATACATGACCATTTGGATCTCAATATAGTTCTGAATATGACCTAGCTCGCCGCGCAGCGGAAGCCAGGCGTCGTTGGTATTCATGATGAACCGGAAGTGGGAGACCAGATGTCCGATCATTTTTTTGATTAGCGCATATTGCTTCAGCTCTACCAGATGAAAGACGATGTTCAAGGAATTCATGAAAAAATGGGGATTGATCTGCGCCTGAAGATGCTTCAGCTCCGCTTGCTGCACCTTCATCTGCTCCTCATACACATCAATCTTGAGATTGCCGATCTGCTCCGCCATCTGGTTGAATTGCATCGTAATGATCTGGAACTCCCTGCTGTTGCCATCCTTCAGCCGGTATTCCAGCTGTCCCTTCCCCAGGATGCGCATCCCGCTGGTCAATTGCTGGATAGGCTTGAACACCAGTCTGCTAAGCAGAGCCAGCAGGATAACCATTACGAGGATAATGACGAAGGGAATCACCTTGATGATCTGCTGGAAGATCGGCAGCTCGTCCAGAATGGATTTCTCGTCGAGCAGGAAAAAGACATTCAGATTGGAATATTGGGATGGCTTGTCAATCAGCAGATACGAATTGCCGTTACTCAGGCGAATCGAGGCATCCGCACGAGGGTTGGGCTGATTAAGCCGGCTGCGGATGAGCGCAAGATCTTCACTGGCGAACTGGCCCCAGAGTAATTTACCGTCATTGTCGATCATGCCGACCTGTCCGCTGCCCCCGGTAGACTCCAGCTGGGTCAGGGGCTGGGCCAGAGAGTCGATGCTGACCAGTACCCCCATGAGAAGCCGGCCGCTCTTGTCCGGCAGCACCTTGAATAACACCGGCTCTCCGCCGAGAGTCACGGTCTCCCACTTCAGGGAGGCCTGGAGATTAGGGGTCTTGAGGTGTGAAGACAGCCCCGAGGCAATCATCTCCTTCTCTTGGTAATACTCTTTCTGGCTGCTCAGGAAGAGTTCATCCCGGTCCTGATGGTAGACGAAGACACTGCGGATAATGGTATAGTAGCTGACATCGCTGTACCACTGGTCCATCAGCTTACGGATGGACAGATAATAATTGACGCTGTCGGGACCGCTGTCGGAATAGAGCTCCAGCAGCATGTTTTCATTGGCCGTACGCAGCAGATAATGGCTGGTCTGCTCCAGCAGCTCATCGAGCGTACCTAAGTGCAGGGTCAACGTGTCCGAAGCGGACTTCGCAACCTTCTCCCGGACAATGTTGGTGGAATAGAGGTTGGTGTAGGAGAGAAAGAGGAACAGCGGCGTGACCAGCAGCAGGACAAGGGCACTCACTTTGAATCGCAATGATAGTTTCACAGTCTTCCCCCTTATCCTTAGGTACATTTACACGCTGAGCGGCAGGAAAGGGGAAGGACGGCAGCCGTCCTTCCCCTTAGCTTAAAATATAAGAATTTGTATGTTCCACACGACAACTTATCCTTATATTTCTCGCTGAAACGGGTGCCGTCCTTATAAGGACGGCATCGTCGTTTCCACTTGTTTGTTTAGGATTGTTTGGCCTTCCAGGCATCGTATTGCTTCTGAACCTCGGCGCGGATTTCTTCAATGCCGTTAGCCTTAAGCTTCTTATTGTACTCCGTAAGCACCTTATCTACACCCAGGCTGCCCGTTTCCAGCAGCGGGCGGAATTCCTTGATAATGTTGCTGACCACGGAGACCTGTGTTTTGACAGCGTCGGTATTGAAGTTGAAGCCGAAGGACTTCACCTTATGGGCGCTCTCGTTATAGGCCTTGAATTTCTCCCACTTGTCGGCGCTTTCGCCTTCCCACAGATAGGTTATAGTCTGGTTACCGAACATCCATTCAATGCCCGGCGCCCAGCCGGTATCGGCACGGGTAGCAATGCCGTCAGGCAGCTTGATGAAGTTGTCCTTGCCTTCCACCTTAACATACTGCCGTCCTTCTACGCCGAAGTCAATCAGGTTGACCAGAACCGGGTCGGTATGCAGCAGGTTCAGCAGCATCATCGTCCGCTCCGGATCAATGGAGGTACGCCCGATCGCCATCATGGAGTTGCTGACGCTGGCCGTACTAATCTCAGGCTCATTGCCCTTCAGCTTCACCAGCTCAATGCCGGTGGCGATGGAGTCTTCCTTGTCGGAGTCCGGTTTGTCTGAACCGAACTTCATCCAGGTCTTGCCGGCCTTGAAAGCGTCTTCAGTACTGGTTTTGGTCGTTGCAGCATCTTTATTGATGTAGCCTTTGCTGAACCAGTCGCCGTAGAGCTTCATCCGGTAGATTGCGGTGTCGGACTCCATGGAGCTGATCACCATCTTATCAGTCTTGGTATCCAGTACGATTCCGGCAGGAGCGCCGGCCACCAGCTCATAACGGAAGTTCTCCTTCATGCTCTCTCTGGTCTTGTCGAAGTAGCCCAGGGTATCGGAGCCGCTGCCGGAGAGCCAGATCGGTGCAATAGCCGGTTCCTTCTCCTTGATCGTCTGCATCCATGGCTCCAGATCCTCCAGCGTCTCAATCGAGTTCACATCGAATCCGTATTTATCTACCAGATCCTTGCGGAACATAATGGTATGGCTCTCACCAATTTCCTTATTGGTAGGAATCGCATAGATTTTGCCGTCTACGGTTCCGCCGTCAAGGAAGCGGGGATCAAGGGTCTCCTTGATGCCTTGTCCATATTTGGCTAACAGATCATCCAGCGGAAGGAACGCGCCCTTGGCTACGTTATTGGCGAAGTCTGCCCAGTTGGGGGCGAAGGTCAGATCGACCTGTTCACCGGACTGGTAAGCCAGTGCCATCTTCTCGGCCCAGGAGGACCAAGGGAGTCCCTGGAAGTCAATCTCGGCGTTGATTTTCTCTTTGAGATACTTATTGATCTCATCTACAACCGCCTTGGTATCATTCTGCGGGAAATTCCCGACCGTGTAAACTTTCAGCTTCCGGAACGTTGAGGTATCAGGATTCGTGCTGCCTTCCGTGCCTGCTGTTGCGGCGGCTGCTGTCGATTCTGCCTTGGACGGGGCGGATGCACCTGAATTGCCCCCGCCGCATCCGGTAATGCCCAGTATCACGGCAGTCAGAGCGGCAAGCACCGTGCCTGAGCTTCTTGTTGTTCTCATTTGTATGAACCTCCTCGAATGATAATTAGATCATATATTCTAACCGGCATTTACGCCAGAGCTAGACCGCTTAACCTTTGATTGCCCCTATAGTAAGGCCCTTGGTGAAGTACTTCTGGAAGAACGGATAGATGAACAGAATCGGACCAATCGACAGCACGACCATAGCCATCCGCAGACTTTCGGTCGGAACGGATTCCTGTACCATCAGGGCGACACCGCTGCCGGCAAGCTGGGTTTTGAAGAATTCCGCCTGACGGATCATCTGAATCATGACGTATTGCAGGGAGAACTTGTCGGTGTCATTAATGAATAGCATGGAGTTGAACCAGTCATTCCAATACATCAGCGTAGTGAACAGACCGATCGTAGCCAGAACAGGCAGGGAGATCGGAAGCACAAGCTGGAAGAATATCCGCCATTCCGAGGCCCCGTCCAGCTTGCCGGATTCAATCATCTCCTCCGGGATCGTCTGCTGGAAGAAGGTACGGGTGATGAAGATATAGAAGGCATTGGACAGGCCGGGCAGGATCAGCGCAACCAGCGAGTCCTTCAGATCGAGATAGTTCACGTACAGCAGATAGAAGGGGACAAGCCCTCCCGAGAACAGCATGGTGATCAGCAGGTAGAAGTTGAATGTTTTTTTGAAGGGAAAATCCTTCCGGTAAAGCGGGTACGCATATAGCGCAATCAGCAGCACGGCCAGAACAGTCCCGATAATGGTAACGGTCAGGCTGACGCCATACGCCTTAACCAGTGTCTCCGAATGCTTGAACAGATATTGGTACGCGGATGCGTCGATATGATCGGGCCAGAACTTGTAACCCTGCAGCGTCAAGGCCTTCTCGTTGGTTAAGGAGATGGCGACAATGAGCAGGATCGGCAGAATACATGCCAGGCTGAAGGCGATGAAGAACACATTCAGAATAATCTGGGCGGTAGTGGAGCCTTTGGTATAAGGGTTGCTTCGGGATGCAGTAGTCATTAGAATCCTCCGTTTCTAGAAAAGCGCCGTATCGCGGTTCAGCTTGCGGGCGAGAGCGTTCGCGCCGATGACCAGGAAGAAGCCGACGACAGATTGATAGAAGTTCGCCGCTGAGGACATCCCCAGGTCGTTGAGCTGGATCAGGCCCCGGTAGACATAGGTGTCGATGACATCCGTAGTCGAGCGCAGCGCACCGGAGTCCAGGGTCACATGGTAGAACAGCCCGAAGTCAGAGCGGAAGATGCCGCCCATGTTAAGAATCGTGAGAATGACCATGATCGGCGTGAGCAGCGGCAGGGTAATCTTGGTGATCTGCTGCCATTTGCTGGCGCCGTCCATCACCGCAGCTTCGTACAGCTCTTCACTGATGCCGGTGATGGCTGCAAGGTAGATGACGCTGCCGATCCCGATGGAGTGCCACATTTTGGTGATCCACAGAATGTAAGGCCATGCGTTAGGATGCATATAGGCATTCACTGAGGAGTAGCCGAACATTGGCAGAATATGCTTGACCAGGAAGCCGTACTCCGGGTGCAGGAAGGCATAGACGATGAAGCTGACCACGACCATGGACAGGAAGTTCGGCATAATCATGACGGTCTGGAAGAACTTCGAAGCCAGCTTGTTACGCACCTCATTGATCGCAATCGCCAGCGAGACGGAGAGAATGAGGCCTGAGATAATGAAGACCACATTGTAACCCACGGTGTTGATCGTCACCCGCAGGGCGTCAGAGGTAGCGAACAGGAACCGGAAGTTATCGAGCCCGGCCCAGGGACTGCCCATAATGCCGTCAATGTAGTTGATGTTCTTGAAGGCAATGAATAATCCGAACATCGGAATATAGCAGTTGATGAAAAAAATAATCGAGGTGGGCAGCAGCATCAGCAGCAGCACCCGGTATCGCACGATATTGTGCAGCAGACGGCCGAAACGGCCCTGGGGCTGTGTCGCTAACTTGGTGTTCAAAGCTTGTGGTACGGGATTTGCCATAAGTTCTAACCTCACTCTACTTGTTCTGGATGAACTTATTATAGTAGAGCGGATGAACCGAATTCTCTCTTGCAAATGACCCTGTTTATTCAAAAATGACTTTGTGCAAGTAGGATGTTATTCTGCGCTCCTGTCACAAAATAGCAGCAAGAGAACGTTATACCTGTATATTCTTAATAAGCAAAGGAGAGAAACTATGTACACGATCAGCTTAAATACGATGAAGAAAGCAATTATAGCAACAGCAGTAACTGCTGTACTCGGAGGGACAGTTGTCGGCGGGGGATTCACTGTACCCGTAGCGGCGGCAGCCAATGTCAACAAGGATGCTAAGGCTGACAGCGCGTTCGCGGCCAGCGACAACGCCACTCTGAAGGCTATTTTCCAGAAAGGGCTTGCTGCTGCCCCGAATCAGGCCGTGACCCAGGAAGGGGTGACCCTGACTCTAACCGATCTGATCTATGACAGTAATAAGCTTGTCGCAGGCATCCGGCAGGAGGGAGGGACGGTGGGCAAGAACGGTTCTTTCATGGACCAGACCAGGAATGTGGACGTGTTAATCAATGGGAAAAAGCTGCTGTTTGATACTTCCATCATTCCCAATTTGGAAGATACGGACACAGCCTTGATCTATTTGAGTAAGGGAGCCATGAAGCAGCAAATCCCGGACAAATTCGACCTGACGCTGAAGGCATACGCCAACGGGGTGAAGGAGCCGTTTATTTTCAAAGTTCAAGTGAACAAGCTGGGGACCCTGTTAAGCCTGAAGCCGGGCGTCTCCAAGAAGAACAACAAATTCAATTATACGGTGAATTCCTTCGAGATGACCGCGTTAACGATGTCTCTGCAGGTGACCTTTAAGGGTGAAGTTCCGGCAGCGGCCAAGTCCAAGGTGAACCCGGAAAGAATGTTATATGACCTTGTGGATGAGAAGGGGAATGTGATCTCGCCGTGGGGCAAGCCGTTTGAGAAGGTTAAAACAAGCGGTACCGAGGAACAGAACTATAGTGCATTCCCAGCCGTTCCGAAGTCCATTAGCGTTAAGCCTTTTACGTATTCCAAAGATGCCAGCGGGAAGATGTTCAAAGACAAGCAGGGCCAATGGGCTAAAACTTATTATAAAGACCTGGAAACCAAAATTACGGTTAAATAACGGGCAATGAAGCAGTGCAGGACACCCGGCGATGAACACGAGAGTAACAAATGATATTGACAGAAGTCTGGACTGTGCATAGAATTGAAAAATATTTACATGAAGTCAGCTTCAAATAATTGAATATTCGCAAGCTATGAAGGCTATGGATCACACTATAGCTGGAGCAGCTTCTGGAGAGACTGCGGGAGACCGCAGCGCCGAAGGGTTCACAATCTCAGGCAAAAGGACAGAAGAGTACCGGATTTGTGTTTTGCCGTGCGGATTAGCCGCTGCTGCAGACGCTTATTTGGAACCTCTTATGAACCAGGAGATTGGATGATATCCAGTCTCCTTTTTGTTATGGGGTCCCCGCAAAGTATCTGAGTAATCATCGGAGCGGAATCTCCACTTTGTGGGGTTATTGTGCGTTACCCGGCAGGACAGCGTCATATACACTAAGGGGGAAACAGGTATGGCACAGACAGAATTAAAAAGAGAGCTTGCGAACCGGCACGTCCAGCTTATCGCTATCGGAGGTACGATCGGCACAGGATTATTCCTGGGCTCAGGCAAGGCGATTCAGCAGGCCGGGCCTTCCATTATGCTCACGTATCTGATCGTGGGGATTGCCGTGTTTTTTGTGATGCGGGCGCTGGGGGAGCTGCTGCTCTCGAAGGCGGGGTATCAATCTTTTACAGACATTGCTGAGGATTACTTGGGGCCGCGCGCGGCCTTCATTACAGGCTGGACCTACTGGTTCTGCTGGATTATGACGGCGATGGCCGATGTGATTGCGGTGGGCGTCTATGTGCAGTACTGGTTCGATATTCCGCAGTGGGTACCGGCCGTGATCTGCCTGATCATTCTGCTCGGGCTCAATCTGCTCACGGTCAAAAGCTTCGGCGAACTCGAATTCTGGTTTGCTCTGATCAAGGTGGTTACGATTCTGGCTCTGATCGGCCTGGGGATTGTCCTGCTGGTGACCCAGTTCAAGACAGATGCAGGCTCAGTGTCGGTCCGCAATCTCTGGGAGCACGGGGGCGTGTTCCCGAACGGGGTGAAGGGCTTCCTGTTCTCCTTTCAGATGGTGGTATTCGCCTATGTCGGCGTGGAGCTGGTGGGGGTATCGGCAGCGGAGACGGCTAATCCTGAGAAAAACATCCCGTCCGCGATCAACAAAATTCCGCTGCGGATTCTCTTCTTCTATGTCGGCGCGCTCTTCGTGCTGCTGTGCATTAATCCCTGGACCCAGCTTAGCGCAGCTGAAAGTCCGTTCGTGCGCACCTTCAGTCTGGTCGGGATTCCGGTTGCTGCGGGGATTATCAATTTCGTTGTCTTAACCTCGGCGGCCTCCGCCTGCAACAGCGGGATGTTCTCGACCAGCCGGATTCTCTACAATCTGAGCAGACGGAATCAGGCCTCCCCTCAGCTCGGCAATCTGAACCGGAATCATGTACCTGCGAATTCCTTATTCCTCTCCACGCTGGTGATCTCTGCCGGGGCACTGCTCAGCAAGCTTATTCCGGGTCAGGCCTTCGGCATCGTGACTACGATCAGCGCCATTTGCTTCATCTGGGTCTGGGGCGTTGTGCTGGTCTGCCATATCAAGTATAAAAGGAACCGCCCGGACTTACATGCCGCTTCCAAATTTAAAGCACCGTTCACCCCGGTAATTAACTATGCTGTCCTGACGCTGTTTGCCGCCATTCTTGTGATCATGCTCTTTGCTGCCGAGACCCGTCCGGCGCTGCTGTTCACCCCGCTCTGGTTCATCCTGCTGTTCGTTCTGTATTCCATTAGAAGCCGTAAGGAGAAAAGTGAACAGGAAATCAGTATAATCAATACATAAACTGATTTCAGGATGAAGAGGGTGCAGCCGCCGCATGAACAAGACAGACCGCATGTTAGCCATCGTACTGGAGCTGCAGCGCAAAGGGGTCGTACGGGCAGAGGATCTGGCGTCCGTCTTCGAGACTAGCGTAAGAACCATCTACCGCGATATCCAGGCGCTTAGTGAAGCCGGAGTGCCGGTGGTAGGCGCTACGGGTCAGGGATATTCACTGGTAAAAGGGTATTTCCTGCCCCCGGTCAGCTTCACCGCCGAGGAGGCAGTGACCCTGCTGATCGGGACGGATTTCGTGGAGCAGCGGTTCGACACTCAGTATGGTAACCAGGCCTCCGCAGCAGGGAGGAAGATTGAAGCGGTTCTGCCGGAGGATGTCAAGGAGAATGCCGCCCGGCTCCGCCAGAGCATCCTGCTGCTGAATACCAGTAAAGATAAGCTGCAAGGACAGGAGAAGGAGTACATGGAGCAGATCCGACGCGCGATTCTGGAGCAGCGGAAGATCGGCTTTGGGTATACAAAGGGCAGACAGGAAGCTGACGGAAGTCACCGCAGTGTCCGAACCGCCTCGCCGTATGGACTTGTCTTAAACAGAGGCGCATGGACCCTGGTGGCCTGGTGCGGGCTGCGGCAGGAGATCCGTCATTTCCGCTTATCCAGAATGAGTGAGCTTACCATTCTGGATGACCGGTTCGAAGCGCCTGCGGATTTCGATCTGCACGAGTACCAGCCGGAGGATGACCGCCATGTACGTGTGTGCATTTTGGTTCAGCCGGAGATTGCGGGCAAGGCGGCTGAATCCGGGAACTATTATCTGGAGGCAGTGGAGGACCAGGCAGATGGCAGGCATATGATCTTCCGTGTGCGCCAGCCCGAGGACCTGCTGCAATGGGTGCTTGGCTGGGGAGCGGGGGCGGTTGTCCTGGAGCCGGAAGCCTTGCGGAGGCTTGTGCGGGAGGAAGCGGCGAGAATGCTGGAACGCTACTGACATAACGTTGTCAGGAGAGGTTGTGTATATTCAGAACAGACCTTAAGAATAAAGGAGCTGCCTGAATATTATGAATATGAATATGAATATGAAGACAACAGAAGCCTTACAGCAGTTTGAGAAGACTGCCCATCACTATCTTATGGAATTAGATATCTTCAGTATGGAGCAGCTGCTGCGGCAGCCTGCCGAGGGAGAGTGGTCTCTCGGGCAGATGGTCCAGCATTTGATACAATCGGCGCTGTACATGCAGCTCCGTAATATCGATCAGTGTCTGGCCGGGAACGGGGAAGCGGCGGGGAATGAAGCAGAGATGACACCGGAGGGTAAAGCGATTTTTGCCGGGGGCAGCTTCCCGCCTGTACGTGTTCATGTTCCGCCGTCACCGCAGTACACGCCGGTACAGCCGGAGAGCAAGGAGCAGTTGATCCAGGGTCTGCACACCGTGATGGACCGTATGCGGGAGACCCTGCCGAAGCTTGCGCAGGCACCTGAGCACAGCACTGTCCCTCATCCCCGCTTCGGCCCTTTGAATGCAACCGAATGGTATCTGCTGATCGAGATGCACTACCGCCACCACTTGCTTCAGCTGGAACGGTTGAAGGATGCAATAGGGGCAGGAGTACAATAGAGTTAAGCCGCAATGAGTGAAGGAAAGCCGAAGCCTGTCAGCAATAGACTGACGGGTTCCGGCTTTTTTGGTTGAAAAACCGCCCACACTTGGCACGTTGAGAGTGCACGGGGGAGATGTGGTCGAAAAACCGCCCACACTGGTCACGCCAATGGCGCGCGGGCCAGCAGGTAAGCGAAGAAAATGGAGTTACTGCTTGAAGCACCCGCATCCTTCACCCGTCAGGCTGATGCTGTGCTTATAAATCAATTTTTAATTATTCATTTTTGAATAAAGGAGGTTATTCGCAAAATGTCGAACTTAACTCAAGATTTCACTGTACCGTGAAGCTACCTGAAATAGAAGGAGAACCGCATCTATGAAAAACATCGTCCGCTCCCTTGAAGAACTAATAAATCTGGCACCCATTCTGAAAGCTGCTTTTCCTTACGATATCTCAATTGCCATCTGCGACACAGAGAAGTTCCTTGCCTATTACCCCGGTGATTCCATTGATCTGGGCATCCGGGCAGGGCAGATCATTCAGGCAGATGAGCCTCTGTATCATGCGCTGAAGCAGGATGAATACTCGGTGGCTAATGTCCCCAGGGAATATTACGGGTATGAATTTGTGGGTACAGTTCTGCCGGTACATGGGGAGGATGAGGAGGTCTGTGGGGCGGTATGCATTCAGGTACGCAGGCAGACGGAGCTGCGGGAGATCGCGGACCGGATGGTGCTGTCCCTGAATCAGGCCAATGCGCGGATTAGCCAGGTCGCGGACGGCTCAGGCCTGCTTGCCGATTATTCGCAGAAGCTGCTGATTCAATCGGATGCAACGGCTTATAGTGTCCGTAAAAGCAGTGAGGTTCTGGCGGTGCTGAGGAAGGTGGCCGACCAGACGAACCTGCTTGGCATTAACGCGGCGATTGAAGCCGCCCATGCCGGGGAGCGGGGCCGGGGCTTCGACGTTGTGGCTAAGGAGATCCGCAGATTCTCGAAGGAAACCGAGCAATCGGCGCAGCGGATCAGGGATACCCTGAATGAGATTCAGTCGGCCATGCAAGGGATCAGTCAAGCCATAGGCCAGATTGCGTCCGTCGGGCAGGAGCAGGCGGCTTCCACGCATGAGATCTCCAGCTTCATTGAGGAGATCCGGGCAATGTCTGAGCAGTTGAACGAGTTCGCGCAGAAGCTGTAAGGCTGGAGCGGAGAGGAAGCTGCCTGCACCGGTCCGCGAATTTTACAGATGTGCGATCAATGTGGCCGCCAGCGCCAGAAAGGCCGGGAGGCCTTGCATCAGCAGGATGGATCTCTTGGAGGTAAGTCCGCCGTAGATGGCCGCAACCGCCACACAGATCAGGAAGAACAGTTGCAGCTGGTAACCGAAGTCTGCGCTCGGATGGAGCAGGCCCCAGATTAGACCGGCTGCGAGGAAGCCGTTATATAAGCCCTGATTGGCTGCCAGCGACTTCGTCTCCTGTGCGAAGGCGGGGGTCAATCCGAACGCCTTCTGTGCTCTCGGGGTGGTCCACAGGAACATCTCCAGTACAAGTATGTACACATGCTCTAGTGCTACTAAGGCAACAAGAATTAAACTTACAGTCATCATAAGAAGTCCCTCTTTTCAAGTGATAGGAATTTAAATTGCGCAAAATATAATTTTACAAACCTAAATATAACCAAATATTTGCCTTTTGTCAATTTATTGCATCCATATTGTAAGGGAGGAAGGAAATGTACATCAGAACACTGACTCCCTCAGACGCCGAAGGCTACCGGGCGCTTCGTTTGCAGTCGCTGCAGCAGCACCCGGAAGCTTTCCTTAGCTCTTATGAATCGGAAGTGAAGCTGTCTATCGAGACTACCCGGATTAGGCTGGATTCCTCCGATGAGCATTTCACCCTGGGCGCCTTCTTGGAGGGGGAACAGAGGCTGGCGGGAATGGCAACCTTGTTCCGGGAGAGCAGGCCCAAGATTCAGCACAAAGCTAATGTCTATGCAGTATATGTAGATCCGGCTGCCCGCAAACATGGCGTGGGCCGCGCGCTGATGCTGGAGCTGATTGCGCGGGCGAAGGGCGCGCCGGGGCTGGAGCAGCTTACGCTGACCGTAACCTCCAGTAATCTGTCTGCCAAAAGGCTCTACGAATCCCTTGGATTCGTCTGCTACGGCACAGAGCCAAGGGCGATGAAGCTTGACGGCGAGTATCTGGACGAGGATCTGATGGTGCTGCTGCTGTAAATACAGCAAAAGCCCCTCCCGCCTTTTCGGCAGAAGGGGCGGAGATGAAGGGACGGTTGCTTACTTCGCAGACTTTCCGCTCAGGATGGCCTTCACCTGGCTGACCATTACCGCTGCGTCAGCGCTGGTGACGCCGTCCTGGGGACGGAAGCTTCCGTCTTGATCCAGCTTCACGATCTTGAGGGCAAGCGCGGTCTGAATGGCTCCCGAGCTCACGATATTGATCTTGTCATTATCCTTGATCTCCACCGGGATCAGCTTGATCATCGGCAGTTGGCCGCTGGTCTGGAGCGTGTTAATGAGCAGATAGGTGAACGATTCACGGGTTACGCTCATATTCGGATCGATTTTGATCTGAAGATTCGCCTCAGGTCCGGCAGCGTCCTTGATGAACTGGACGGCCTCGGTTGCGGTGATTGTCTTGCTTACAGCACCGGGTGCCGGATGGGCCTTCAGATAATTCACGGCATTTCCGGCGATGGAAGCAGCCTCAGGGCGGGTAATTGCCGCCTTCGGATTGAAGTTCCCGTCGGCATCCAGCTCCACGAAGCCAAGGGCAAGGGCGGTCTGGATAGCTCCCGAGTTCAGGATGTCGATCTGATCGCCGTCCTTCACGTCTTCTGGAATGACATTAATCATCGGCAGTTGCCCACTGGTCTGTAAGGTATGGATTAACAGATAGGTGAATTCTTCGCGGGACATGCTGGCCGCCGGATCAATCTTGATCTGCAGATCCGCTTCAGGTCCGACCACTTCTTTTATCACCTGCACAGCTTGTGCTGCTGTAAGCACCTCGTCCGTTACCACCGGTGCCGGATGTGCCTTCAGGTAAGCGAGTGCATTGCTGATGGCTACAGCCGCTTCCGCACGGGTGATCTCCTGTTTCGGGTTAAGCTTACCGCTGGTATCCAGCTTCAGGACACCGTAATTCAGCGCACGCTGCAGGGCACCGGAGTATTCTACCTTCACCTGATCCTGATCGGCGTACTCTACCACCACCGGCTTAATCAGCGGCAGGCGGTTCGTGTTCTCCATCGCATCAATGAGCTGGTAGGTGAATTCTTCGCGGGTCAGCTTCTCACCAGGCTTCAGATCGGCAGGCAGGTCCAAGCCGTGCACACCGGCAATAATCAGCGCCTGCGCATACCAGGCGGAGTCACTCGCGTTCTTGAAATAGTCGGTGGCATGCGGCTCCTTCACGAACCGGATCGTATCCAGATTCAGATCAAGCGCGCTCACGATCATCTGCACCCCCTGGGCTGCTGTGATGCTGAGGTTCGGGCCGAACAGATCCGCGCTGATGCCTTTAATCAGGCCGCTGTTCTGAAGGGCAATAATCTTGTCTTTGTCCTGTACGTTATGGATATCCTTGAAGGCTGCGGCCGAGGCGAATTGTTGTCCTGTGAAGCTTAGCGCCAGAGCGGCGGCTGCGGATAGGGTTATCAGCTTGAATGTATTCTTCATGTCCAGTCACCTCGTAAGAGTAGTTTGTGGTTTATTTGTGATCATAGACGGCGGCTTAGTCAAAAAGGTTCCAGCAAAAATAAAATAATCAAAATCATAAATAAACGCAAAAAAAAGCACTGCCTATGCGGCTAGTGCTCATGATACAAGGATAACATCCAATTATACCTCCGCCGCAACAATCTGATTCCGGCCCTGATGCTTGGCGGCGTACAGGGCTTTGTCGGCAGACTTGAACAGGTCGTTCAAGTAGGTGTTCGCCTCGATGGCAGGCGGGATCTTGAATTCAGCGATGCTGAGCAGTCCCATGCTGATGGTGATGGACACAGGCTCATCGATATAATCGATGTGGATGGTATTGTGCTCAACCTCGGATTTCAGCTGCTTGGCCAGACGGCGCGCCTCGGCTCCATTCGTATCCGGCAAATAGATAATGAATTCCTCTCCGCCGTAGCGGGCCAGAATATCGGAGGGCCGCAGGCTGCGCTGCAGCAGCTCCACTGTGTTACACAGGACCATATCTCCGGCCAGATGGCCGTGCTGGTCGTTGATTTTTTTGAAAAAATCGATGTCGATCAGTATAATAGTCGAAGGTGTCCGGGTGTCGCTGACCCGCAGCGCCTCCTGCTCCAATTGCTGCATCAGATAATGCCTGTTGTAGCAGCCGGTCAGGCTGTCGGTGATCGCCAGCTTCCTCAGCTTGCCGTTCGTCTGGAACAGCTCCTCCTGTACCTTCACCAGCGAGTCGTTGCGTTCCTTCAGGATCGTATTCTGCTGGTTCGTCTCATCGATGAGACGCCGGATCTCGGTAACATTCTGGAAGGTGACAATCCGTCCGACCCGGCTGCCGCTCACCATAATGGGTGCTGCATGAATACTGACAACCATTTGGATAAGGGGATGCAGAATTTCCAGCTCGGCCGTCTCCAGCGGATGCTCATGGTATTTCTCAAGGAAGGACTCGATCTTCATGGCAGGGTCATCCGGCAGATAGCTGCTCATGTTGAACGCCGCACCCTTCACAAGCGGGATATAGGGATGCAGGGCATGATTAATCTCTACCACTTGCTCCTGGTCATCCAGCACGAGAATTCCGTATTCCATGGTATTGATAATATCCTGATGGGCGATAGTTACGATATCGAATACTTTGTCCTGGTGGATCGTAATCACAAAGAACGTAGCCGACACCACGATACCCATCGAAGTGAAGCCCGGAATTACCGGCAGATAGTCATCCAGAATGACATTGAGAAGCACATCGATCATAAGGAAGACGCATAGGGCTGTAATGCCTTTGAGCATATACATAACCTGGTTCTTGATCCGTGCAGCCTGATTAGAGGTCAGAGCCACGTAGATGACATACATGGACACGAGGGCGTTAATGACAAGAAAGGTCATGCTGATCCAGAAAATAGGTCCGTAGATGCGCTCCACATACCCTCCATTCACCGGACGGACGAACCATCCATAAGGATTGAGCACCACTCCAAGGGAGGTCAGTACTGCAGGGATCACCAGCACGGACACTGTTTTTCTGTTAAGGAACTGGGATTGTCCCGCAAGCAGAATCGTGAAGAAGATCCAGCCCAGGCCCAGCAGGGAAGCATCCACGAAGGCAAGCTTCACATAAAAGAGCTGATAGAGAGGATCATCCACGGTTCTTATGGCAAACTGGCAGTAGGGCCAGATCAGCATGGAGAAATGGAACCCTAAATAGACCTTGTGCAGCTTGGTAATGGTGACCGTAGCCACGATATAGATGAGCAGCAGGAACAGAAGGAAGCACATAATCAGGTCAATCCAAGAGGCTAAGGCCAATATGTTACACCTTCTTGATTTTAATAGTATTTATAGATTTTTGTGGGTCTTAGGTCTTATATATTGTTTTTAATATATAATTAGCGTGTGCAGATTACAAGATTTTTAGATAAATCTATCGGAAAATATTGGATTGGGAGGGGATCTCATGAAATCTATTAGCGTGCAGAGTCTTGTAGAGAAATTCCATCTGGAGGTGCTCGCCGGAGCGGGCCGGATGGACCGGAACATCACCCGTCCAAGGACGCACAGACCGGGTCTGGAGTTTGTCGGTTATTTTGATTTTTTTCCGATGGAGCGGGTGCAGGTCCTTGGACGTAAAGAGATCAACTACCTGTTAACGCTGAGTGTAGAGGAGCGGATGCTGCATATTGGCAACATTGTCAAATACCATCCGCCCTGCTTCATCGTGACCAGCGGCCAGCAGGAGATTCCTTACCTGACGCTGTTCTGTGACCAGGAAGGCATTCCGCTGCTGCGGACGCCGGAGGTGACCACCGAGTTCATCGCCAAGCTGGACAGCTTCCTGGTGAAGACGCTGGCGCCCGAGCTGTCTATCCACGGGGTATGCGTTAACGTATCGGGAATAGGGATTCTGCTGCGGGGCAAGTCGGGGATCGGCAAGAGCGAGACGGCGCATACGCTGATCCGCAGGGGCCACCGCTTCGTGGCTGATGATATTGTGGTGCTGAAGAAGCTGGGTCCGGCGACGCTCCTCGGGACTCATAATGAGACCACACGTGAATTCCTGGCGCTGCGCAGCATCGGCCTGATCAACGTCGTACGGCAGTATGGGCGGCGGGCGTTCCAGGATGAGACGCGGATCGTGCTCGATATCGAGCTTGCCCCCTGGCAGGAGAATTCGCTCAACAATGAGCTGGAGCTGGTGCCCCAGTTCACCGAATATCTCGGGGTGCAAATCCCGCATATCGAGGTCCAGCTTCAGCCGGGCCGCGATGTAGCCGGTCTGATTGAAGCGGCTGCGAACAACTGGTATCTCAAGCAGCTGGGCTACAGCGCGGTGGAAGAATTCATGCAGCGGATTGAGGACGGGATGCAGTCTTAAAGGACGACAGGGAATGAAGGCCCACACTCCTGGGCAACTTAGAGGAAAGACAGCAAGGGAGTGTGTCCTTAAATGGCGAGAAGAAGCAGAAAATATGCTGTACCAGGGTCCGCCCAGGGAATGCAGACGTTCAAAGCGGAGGTTATGCGGCAGGAAGGATATCACGTAGATCCGAATCACCCGGACGATGTGAAATACGAGGTGGCGAAGGAACTGGGCATCCCGCTGCAGGCCGGTAATAACGGTAAGCTGACGACCGAATCGGCGGGACAAATTGGCGGCCGCATCGGAGGTTCCATGGTTCGTGAGATGGTCCGTCTTGCCCAGGAGCAGCTGGCAGGTAAGCAGAAGTCGTAGCATGCGCTCTAAGATTTTTATGCCGCATACCAAGAGATCCCCTTTCTTAATCAGAAAGAGGATCTTTTTTGGCATGTGCTGACTGTAGTTAAAGCTGCAATTACGGTTCAAGGTACAGGCTGCCGCTGTAATATTTATACTCTGAATGAATCTTGAATCCGGCACGGAGATAGAGATTCAGCGCCCGGACATTCCCGGTGACAACACTTAGGCGAATAACCGGGTAAGGTTTCTGTAACAGGATACCGACGGCCTGTCTTAGTACCTTTTCCCCAACCCCCTTCCCCTGATGGGAAGGCAGGATACAGAAATTATGAATAAAAGCCGTATCCTCATTGATATAGTTGACCCGGATCAGGCCGATTCGTTCACTCCCTGTCCAAGCGATATACGTTATCCGCTCTGGCTCATCCGTCTGTGTGAAGTACTTGCGCGTATCGTCTTCCGATTCTCCGAAGGCCTGGGAGGAGCAGGAGACCATGAATTCGAAATCCTCAGGCGCAGCGGGAAGCAGGATTAGCTCTGAAGGAAGCGGGCTGGCGGAATTCATACCGGCGTACGACATGGCGTATTCTGACCGGTCAAAATCCCCGCCCAGGGCCTGCGCCGCCAATAGTCCTGTCTGTGAGCTGGCGGGGATTTTGTAGCTGAGCAGGTGTACGCCTAGAGGCTCAATGTCTGCTCTGGCACGTTTCACAAGGCTGCGGAACACACCTTGCCGGCGGTAATCCGGATGGACCATGGCATTGATCTGCGCATAATCACTGTCCGCAGCGAACCAGCTAAGCAGGCCAATGAGCTGATCTTCGCGGTAGCAGAGCAGGGCATGGTCGCCGTCTTCCTTGACGAGATGCTCTAGATCTGAGCTTAATTGGATAGAATCGGCTTGGCTGCACTGCTGCTCCAACGCCTTAATGTCCGCTGCCTGCTGCTTGGAATGGTAGGTCATTGGTATAATGTTATTCAATTGGAGAAGCCGCTGGAACTCGGCAACATTCTCCAGAATACCGTCTGGCGCAAGATCATAGGCCTGACTCTGGAAGGTGGGTAGCCAGCGGACAGCGTAGGTCTGCATTCCGGCAGCCTTGCCTGCGAGAATATCCGCATTGCTGTCCCCTACGAATATGGCCTGGGAGGGTTCAATGCCCAGTGTTCGCAATGCCGAATGTATACCTTCGGGATCAGGTTTTGGCTTCGCCACATCATCGCCGGTAATCGAGAGATCGAAGAAATGCTCCAGATCCAGCGCTCCGGCCGATATCTGATAGGCCCGTCTGCTTTTACCGGTAATGACTCCAAGCTTCATTCTCTGAGCCTTCAAGGCTTGAAGTAATCCAAGGATGTGCTCATTATTCTGGAATTCTTCGAAATGCCCCTGCTTATATATTGAATAATAATCCTCTATTGCTTGTGGAACCGAAGCCGGATCTGTGAAATTTCCGCCGATGATGCCTTCCTCAGTGGGACCGAACATCGCGACAAGCTCATCGCGGGTGACTTCTCTCTGGTCGTATTGCTTAAATACAGCCTGGAAGGCACGAAAGGATAACGGCAGGGTGTCTGCCAGAGTTCCATCGAAATCAAACAGCACAGCTTGAATGGACATAAAGACAGGGCCTCCTTTCGATTGGGTTCATGCGGGTGGGACGATACCCCAGCATCATTATGAAGTAGGCGTACCCTGAAGCAGGCTGTTTCTGTAATTCATGAGCGGGGCCAGCCAGACCATACCGGTTCCCCGGTACACGTTGACCAGGCCTTCGCCTGAGGCGGCGGAGCCCAGACGGGTCTTGCCTGACTTCTCGACCGTGAAGTCCAGAGAGTTGGACCACATGAGGGCGAAGTTCCCGTCCACCTTCAGCACATCATTCTGCAGCTCGACCACGACAGCCTCCTCTGAAGGAATGGGAGCTTCGAGGGCAAGAATCCCTTTGCCGCGCGCGCTCAGGTTGAACAGCCCTTCACCGCCGAGGACGGCAGAGGAGATGTTCTTGCGTGCCGCAACGGAGATATCAAGCGTAGTCTCACAAGCGAGGAACATGCCGTCATCGATTACGATATGGTCGTTGTCCACATCAATCAGCCAGAGGTATTTGTAGGTGGTCTCCAGCAGGATGGTTCCGGTTCCCTTGTAGAGCGGCTTGACTGCACTGGTTCCGGTTGCCGCCCCGGATAGCATATTACGCATCAGTCCTCCTACGCCTTTGATGCCGGAGGTCATCTCGATATTGCCGATCATATACTGCATGGCTCCGGCGCTCAGCATCACCTCATTGTTATTCAGCTCAATCATCAGCTGCTTGTTGCGCATATTGCTCTTACTCATGAAGAAGTTGGTCTCTGCTTCATACCGGGTAGTGGTGCTGAGATCCTCTTTGTATTCGATGATGCTGAAGCCGCCTAGCTGCTCTTTAATGATTACGTTGGAATTGTCCTTCAGATTATTAATGGTAAAAGCCATCGATACCCGCTCCTTCGGTTGCTGTAGTTATGCAATGCTGTGCATCATGCCTTCAAAGCATACGTATTCGACACTTCTCGCGGGGTTCCTTGAATTCCGGGAGAAAAAACGCATACAATAATTCCTTTACTTCTAATATCAGGTTAGCGTAATGTTCTAAGTATAGTGCTCAGAATACAAACGTATCTCTTGACACCAGCATTAGAACCGAAAGGAAGTTAGCCTTGTTTGAGACGCTGCTGCTCAATTTTTTGTTTATGCTGTTTCCGGTGCTGATATTTCTGATTTTCTTCGAAAATAGGCCCCACGCCTACAATCATAAGATTCTTGTACTGCTCATCGCCGCTACCATGATCCTGTGTATCGCCAAGCCGATCCGGCTGGAGACCGGGTTCATCTTTGACTTGCGGTATGTTCCGTTTGTGATTGCGGCCTTGTATGGAGGGTACAAACATACCCTGCCCTTATATGTGATTCTGAATGTGTACCGTTTCTACATAGGCGGTGAGGGAACCGTCCAATCTTTACTTTTTTCGACAGCAGTCCTCATTCTGGTTCCTTCCATAAGCGCCAGATTTCTCCGTTCTAAGCCCAAGGGACGGATCTTGTGGGCTACCTCTATCGCGGTCCTGACGATGGGCTGTTATCTGATCATTCTGGGCCAGATCATGGATAAGCTGGACACCCAGTTCTGGACGCTTGCCTTCTATGCTTTAACTACGCATGCGGTGGTCATGGCGATCCTAATGATCCTCATGGAGCAGATTCTGGCGAATCTCAGGAACCGTGAGCGGATTATGCAGTCGGAGCGGCTGAATGTGGTCAGTGAGCTGGCGGCCAGTGTCTCCCATGAGATGCGCAATCCGTTAACCGTGACCAGCGGCTTCCTGCAGCTGCTTAATCTCTCCAAGAACCTCACCCCGGAGGAGAAGGGGTATGTCGAGCTGTCACTGCTGGAGCTGAACCGGGCGG
This sequence comes from Paenibacillus sp. FSL R7-0333, assembly GCF_038000365.1. Classification (NCBI taxonomy): domain Bacteria; kingdom Bacillati; phylum Bacillota; class Bacilli; order Caryophanales; family Paenibacillaceae; genus Paenibacillus; species Paenibacillus sp. FSL R7-0333. Next base: position 7,133,195 of record NZ_JBBOBZ010000001.1, on the reverse strand, counting down.
AGAAGATTATCAGCGATTATCTGTCTTTTGCCAAGCCGCAGTCGGAGAGCCGGGTCTACTCCAACCTGATGGCTGAATGTGAGTACACCAAGAATGTGATCCTGCCGTATGCCACGATCCACAAGGTTGCGGTTGAATTCAGCTTCAACAACCCGCTTAGCACCCATTATGACAGTAATGAGATGCAGCAATGCCTGATTAATCTGTACAAGAATGCGATTGAAGCGATGGATGGGGTGGAGGATGCGGTCCTGTCTATTGCTGTCTTCGCGAGCGGACAGAATATTATCATTACCATCCGCGACACCGGTGTCGGAATGACCAAGGATGAGATCTCGCGCCTGGGCAAGCCGTATTACTCCACCAAGGCAGACGGGACAGGGCTCGGAATGGTCATGGCCTATAACACGATTAACAAGCTCAAGGGGCGTATTGAGGTCACCAGCGAGAAGGGCAAGGGAACCGTCTTCCGGATCATTATCCCGGCCTAGCGCACGGCAACAGTGGGAAACTTGGTGTGAAAATGATAAAGTATCTCTAAGAGAACTTGGAACTATTAACCGGGAGGCTATGGGTAATGAGAGAAGAATTAATCGCGCAATTGAACGCTTGGCATGAGGCGGACGAATATGAAGAAATCGTATCCCGCATCAAAGAGGTGCCGACACCGCTGATCGATGAAGAGCTGGCGGTACATTTGGGCCGGGCACTCAACAATCTGGGCCGCTACCGGGAAGCGCTTAAATGGTTCAACAAGGCAGCGGAACAGGGTAAAAAAGACCCGCTCTGGCATTTCCGCGTCGGCTACGCCCACTATTATCTGGACGAGTACGATCAGGCGATTAAGGCGTTCAAGAAGGCGAACAAGCTGGACCCTGAGGATCAGGATACCCTCGAATTCCTGGAATGGAGCCGCAGTGAGAAGGCGGCGCTGGCCGCTGCGGATGAGGATAGCGAGGATAGCGAGGATGCAGAAGAAGCTGCCGAAGCGGATTCCGCTTCAGATGCCAGTCCAGATAGGGATTCGGATGCGGCAAAAGAGACTAAGCACTAGGGCTTGACGGCCGGTCTGGCCGAAGCTTACAATGAAAGTCAATCTTATCAAAGAGGTGAAATGGATGCCATTCCGTACCGTCGCAAGGAACTAGTTATCGGGCTGGGTAGAACGCGTACCAGCCACCAAGGGGGAGGTCTGTCCTCTTGGTCACAGCTAACTGGATTCTTGTACGGTGCCTGGAAGGTCATTCTTTATGAGCCGGGACACTGAGTTATTCCGCTTGAAGACTATACTGCCGGGGCAGGAGTCTTTGGCGCGGAGTGGCGAGGAGAGTTCCCGGCTTTTTTGCCATATTCTTATGAATAAGATTGGAGATTGTGATCATGTTAAAAAAATGTCTTGTCCACCTCAGAGGGTGGGCCGCTCTGTATATAGGTCTAGGCTTCGCCATTCAGCTCTTAAGCAGCTTGGGCATTGTTGTCTTTCAGCGGATTCTGGATCAGGCGGTGGCGGGAACGGGCTTCCGTGAAATCCTCTACGGGGTTGTCTTCTACGGGATGCTGCTCGGCCTGAATGTCCTGCTGAATTATGCGGATGAATATCCCAGCGCCTATCTATCGAACAGCATCACAGAAAGACTGAAGATTATGGCCTTGTCCAAAATCTCCAGAATGGATTATTCCGCCTATCAGAACATGGGCACAGGCCAGATGATCAAGGTGATTGAGAACGGCGCGGCGGCCGGGAACAGCATTCTGTTCTCTTTTATCCTGAAGACGCTGCATGAGCTGCTGCCCACCATTCTCTTCAGCCTGCTCTTCATCAGCTACTATGACCTCAGAATTATGCTGGTGATTGCGGGCGGGTACGTGGTCATCTTCCTGTTAACGAATGTTCTGCTCAAAGTTCTCTACCGGATCAAGGAATCGGTGCTTATGCAGCAGGAGGCCATGTCCCGGTACGGGGTCCGCGGCTTCATGGAGCTGGTCGTCTTCCGCACCAACAAGAAGTACGCGCAGGAGATCGGCAGACTGAACAAGGCGGCACAGCAGATTATCAGGCAGAGCGCGAAGCTGCAGATGATTCATGAATCCTTCTTCGCCTTATTCGAATTATTCATTACGGTCATTAAGGTGATTGTGCTGTTGTACGGCGTGAAGAGTGTGGTCTCCGGTCAGGCTTCTGTCGGGGTCATGGTCGCGCTGTTCATGTTCATTGAGAAAATCTATACGCCAATCGCCATCTTCAACGTATTATTCGTCGGCTATAAGCTGAACAGGGTGACCTATCAGCGGTTCGAGGCATTCCTGAATGCCCCGGAGGACCGGAATCTGGAACAGGGCAAGGCGCTTGCACAGCTACAGGGCAGCATCGAATTCAAGGACGTATCGTTCAGCTACGGAGAGGTGCAGGTGCTGGACCGGCTGTCCTTCTCAGTAGCGCCCGGAACCTCAGTGGCTCTGGTCGGCCTAAGCGGCAGCGGGAAGTCAACAGTCATTAAGCTGATTACAGGCCTGCTCAAAAAAAGCGGCGGACAGCTGCTGGTCGACGGCACGGATATCGACGAGCTGTGTCTGGACAGCTACTATGATCACATCTCGTATCTGTCGCAGGACAGTCCGATCTTCGACACTACCATCCGGGGCAATATGGTCTTCGAGCAGCAGGTCCCGGATGAAGAGCTGTATGCGGTGCTGGACAAGGTTCATCTGAAGGAGAAGGTACTGGAGCTGCCGGAGAAGCTGGAGACGCGGGTTGGGGAGCGCGGGCTGAAGCTGTCGGGCGGGGAACGGCAGCGGCTGGCTTTTGCCCGGGCGATCCTGCAGAAGCGGAATCTGATCATCCTCGATGAGCCGGTATCGGCACTGGATAATATTACGGAGCGCAGCCTGATGGAGACGGTGTTCGCGGAGTTCAGGCATAAGACGGTCATTATTATCGCGCACCGGCTGAATTTCATCAGCGGCGTGGACCAGATTCTGGTCATGGAGCAAGGCAGACTGGCGGGGGAAGGGGATTTCGATTCCCTGATCCGGGACTGCCCGTCCTTCCGTACGCTGTGGAATAACGGCAGGGGGCAAACGGATTAAACTATCTTTTACCTTGTGGACGATCCTGTGCCTGAACTATGCTGGGGGCAGATAGAACTTGAAGGTGAGGTTATGCGTATTATGAATCCGGTACTGTCCAGGATGAAGCTCGAAACAGAACGGTTAATCATCCGTCCCTATATGGAAAGTGATCTGATGGCTTCGTTCGAGCTAATGCAGAACCCGGAGGTGCTGGCCTTCATGCATATGGAGGTCATGTCCATGCATGAGTATGAGGGGATGTTCCGCTGGCTGATGTTCAGCTATCATACGCCGTTCGAGCTGCCGTTCAAGTATTCGTTCGCCGTCTGCGATAAGGCCACCGGCCAGCTGATCGGCTGGTGCGGGGTCGGCGTGCTGGAGTTCAGGGCGCCGGATGCGGAGCTGTATTATCTGATCGGGCGTGAACACTGGGGCCGGGGCTATGCCACCGAAGCTGCTGCGGCGCTGGCGGACTACGTCTTCGATGTGATCGGGTTGGAGCAGTTATATGCCAAGGCAGATCCGCTCAATACCGCATCGCTCGGGGTAATCCAGAAGCTGGGCTTCCGGATGGAGCAGGAGCTGGCCGGATTGACCGGCGATTATGAGGACTGCAATGGGGAGCTGCTGCATGTGCTGAGGAAGGAGTGGTTTGTGGAGCGGCTTAAAGGTGGGAAGTGACCATGGGCTGAGCAGGCGGGCGATGAACTGAAGAGGGTTATGCGTGAAGGATGCGCGTAATATATAATCGGAAGAAGATCGGAAGATTAGAGATTACAGCTTGCTTTGCCGTATTTTAATAACAGGTGCCGTCCTTATAGGATGGCACCTGTTGTGCATGAGCAGGACTCCTATCGCTGTCTTATGCAGGATTGCAGCAGTTTTGTAGACTGATTGTATTTTCTGCAATAGAATTCGCACTTTGCTGAGCTAAATAAACATCTGTTGTATTTCATACAATGGCTTTCGTGAATTCTGCCCGTGGGCCCTGATTTTTCCCGATTCTGCTGTACAGAGTGCAACAGATTCGATTTTTAGAACAATTTCGGGGTCAGCTAATGTACAAAGTGCAACAGAAGTAGAGTGCAACCAGTTCTGAACCCGCACACAATTCAGGCATAAGTGTGCCTAGATAAGACAACTTACGTCCGCGGATTAACTCTAACCTGTGCGCCCTTGCCGCTGGTCTGCAGGCCGGAGGCCTTGGTTCCGGCTTCCTTCAGATCGGCCACGAGCCGCTCCAGCACTGCCTTCGCAGCGGCGGCCTCCTTGGCGCCGGAGGACTTCACGACGAGCTGCACCGGCTTGCCGGAGCGCAGATGCTTGTCCGCCTGACGCAGCTTCGTGTCGTAGTCATGCTCTTCAATATGGGCGGTGAAGCGCAGCTCTTTCACCTTCTCATTACTGCCGCCGCCTTGCGGACGGCTGGTATCGCCCTTGCGGACAGCTTGCGCAGCCGCTTTGCCTTTGCCCTTGGCAACCAGGCTGCAGGGCGGCGGGCTGCTCATCAGCGAGGTGCAGACCAGGTCGGCCCCTGCGGCTCTGGCCTTGGACAGCGCCTCGCTTCTGGATACGGTGCCGAGCTTCTCGCCCTTCAGCCCGGTCAACTCTACCTCGGCTGCCTTAATCTGTTCATTAATCAGTACGGCCACGGAAATGATCCTCCCTTTGCGGATATGATATAGCTATCATATATGGAAGCGGGCGGGGCTTCAATAACGGCTGCCGGATGCTTGCAGCAGCCAGGCCGGCAGGTTGAGACAGTTGTGCAAAGCGGTTATACTCAGTGGACGCAGGTTTTTCAGCATTGAACCACTGGCACTACTATATTTTCTGTTGAATGGGGGATGGCAATTGAATGACACAGCTGACGATAAGCAGTTAATTCTGCTTATTGCACAGAAAGACTCGAATGCCCTCGAACTGCTCTATGACCGGTATGAACGGGTCATCTATAGCTTTGCTTACCAGATCGTGAAGGATTCGATGGCTGCCGAGGAGGTTATGCAGGAGCTGTTCCTGCGCCTGTGGAAGAATGCAGGGCAGATTGACTTCGGCAAGGGCAAGCTGCTCACCTGGATGTTCGCAGTGACCCGCAATCTGGCGATCGATTATCTCCGCAAGCGGGACGCCAGGCTGCCGCGTCAATCCGGCGAATCCGGGAATCTGGAGCAGGTTCAGGACCATAGCGCGCTTACTGAGGATCTCGTTGAGCTGCAGATGGCGGGGGAAGAGATCAGAGAGGCGCTGCTGGGATTAAGCCGCGACCAGCAGCAGGTAATGGATATGATCTATTACCAGGGCTACACCCAGCAGGAGGTAGCGCAGCTTGCGGCTATCCCGCTGGGCACGGTCAAGGGAAGAGTCCGGCTGGCGATGAAGCAGCTTCACAAATCGTTACGGCACTGGGGAAGGAGGGATCATGCGCATGAGTGAACACAATGAGGAACTCTGTGAATTGGCCGAATTATATACGCTGGGCGCGCTGACTGCAGAAGAAATGCAGCAATTCGCTGCCCATGTGGCAGAATGCGCGGAATGCAGGGAGCTGGTGGAGGAATACCGTCAGGTACTGGACCATCTTCCGCTTGCCTCTGAGCCGGTAGACCCGCCCTCCGGGATGAAGGAGCGCATCCTGTCACGGGTGCTCGAGTCCGGGAATGCGGGTGCACCGGCAGCCCGGCCGGAGACCCGCTTGAATATCCAGCCTGATGCAGAGCGGGCTGCGGAGCATGAGCCAGCGAGGACTCCTCCAGCAGAGCAGGAGCAGGGCATGCCCCAGTTAAGCATCCCGGAGCCCAAGAGAACCCGCTTCTGGGGGTACCTGAGCCTTGGACTGGCTGTGGCTGTGCTGCTCCTGGTCGTCTACACCGGCCAGCTGCGCGGGAATGTGTCTGAGCTGAAGGAGCAGCTGGCCTCCGGCACCGGACCGCTCCAGGGGCTTAAGGTGAATGAGGCGGTAGCGCTTAGTCCGGCGGGAGAAGGGATTACCGCCAAGGGCACAGCAACCATTGTCGCAGACCCTGCTGGCACCCACCTGGTGCTTCAGGCAGAAGATCTGCCGGAGCTTACCGGCACCGAGGTCTATCAGGTATGGCTGATCAAAGGGGACAAGCCGGTGAATGCGGGCACCTTCATCTCGCAGGACGGGAACGGGGCACTGTATTATTCCTTTGACCCGAAGGCCTATGATACCATAGCCGTTACGCTGGAGCCGGATGGTGCGGGAGAGACCCCGCGCGGGAAAATGATTCTCGCAGCGCCGATTAAGCAGGGGTAGCAGGCAGTGCAATGCCGCAGACAGGCGGGCGGAATGGAATAGAATTGAAGCTGAACAGCCGGGAGGATGGATTCCCGGCTGTTTGTTCGAAGTTAAGAATTTCTATGCTTTGCGCAACGCTGGGCAGTCTCTTTTTTGAGCTGGGGGGTCAGCCTTCGTAGCCGGAGACCTGTTTAATCTCCTGATTATCCGGTGAATGGGTAATAGCGAATATACTGACAAGAAGCAGTCCTTCGGAATAGGGGACAGGCTTGTTTTGCAGTGTCCAATTAGGGAGGCTAAAGGCATGGAAGAGGCGTTGCTGGAACAGGTGAAGCGTTGGCATGAAGAAGATGAATATCAGCAGATTGTGGACCGTATTCTGGAGATTCCACCGGATGCAAGAGATTATGAGTGTATCGGCCAATTAGGCAGAGCCTACAATAATCTGGGTGAATATAGGGAGGCGCTGGAGCAGCTGCTCAGCATCTCCAAGGAAGGCGAAGATGATCCGCTGTGGCAATTCCGCATAGGGTATTCTTACTATCATCTGAAGCAGTATGAGCAGGCTATTCATGCCTTTGAACGTGCAGAGGAGCTGGAGCCGGGAGACGGGGATACCGCAAGAATGCTGGAGTGGAGCCGGGAAGGCGCCCGGCGTGAGACAAGAGAGCAGGCAAGACGCGCCGAAGCGCTGGAGGCCTTGAAGGTGAATAGAGAGGGTGGCGGTAGAGACCTTGGTGCATTCCTCGACTATTGCGCGGATTTCTGGGAGGACAGTGATTATGCCTTGAAGTCTTATGTCTCTCCGCTGCCCAGTGAGGAGCTGATTGCTTCTGTGGAGGAGGAGCTGGGCTATAAGCTGCCGGCCTCTTACATCGCCATGATGAAGCAACATAACGGCGGAGTTCCACTCAATACGTGTTTTCCTGTGAATGAACCCACTTCCTGGTCAGCAGATCATGTCGCAATTTCGGGAATTGCCGGGATCGGCCGCGACAAACTCTATTCCCTCTGCGGGGAGCTGGGCAGCCGTTTCATGATTGAGGAGTGGGGCTACCCCGATATCGGCGTGGTCTTCGGCGACTGTCCTTCTGCCGGACATGATGTCATCATGCTGGATTACCGTCACTGCGGCCCGGAAGGGGAACCTGAGGTGATTCATGTGGACCAGGAGAGCAACTATGAGATTACGTTCCTGGCCCCGGATTTTGAGACTTTCATTCGCGGGTTGGTGAATGAGGAGGTCTACGATACCTCGGAGGAGGATAAGCAAGAGGATCTGCAGAAGGTAGCGTCCGCGCCATTCTCTCCGCTGCTTCAGGAGCTGTGCGATAAGGTTACGGAAGTGGACCATATGGAAGGGATCATCCGCAAGATCTGCACCGCCATCGTAGAGGAGAAGGGCCATTTCTCTCTTCATGCGGACGAACGCTCCACCTTGATGTATGATCTGCAGTTCTGGCTCTATACCAGCGCTTACCCGAATACGAGCCGTGACCAGTATCTGGAGGTGTATTCCACAATGATCGCGTTCGGCGGTGAATTCAGCACAGGCGGATATGCCCCGGGCTTCATCTCGGACTGGCTGGATGAGCGGATCCGGCAGGGAAGGATTGTAGAGACTGAAGGGACCCTCCGGTTCACGGATGAGGCGAAGGAACAACTGCTTCAGAAGCTGAAGGAAGCAGAAATAGCGGGAGCTGAGGATCTGAAGCCTTTTATTATCGTGGAGCAGGATAACGGCGGCAAGTCGGTCATTCTGAGCGTTGGCAATTATAAGACAGAGGTATTCGCTGCACGGGAGGAGGAGGGCTTCGAGGGCAATGGATATGATTGGGCATCTCTGGCAGCGGTATTCCTGGAGGAAAAGATGCCTGCGCTGGCGGGTGTTGTCCAGTTCGACCCGGAGGCCGGTATGTTCTGCGCCTATTCATCTGACGGTGATGCGCTTGTCGCCTTCGCGACTGCCTTCAAGCAGGCTTGCGAGGACGATATGCTCATCCGCGAATTATTCTCGCGGGCTGAGCTGGACTAGACCGGATAAGACATTAACGGGACTGCCTGTATTATAGGGCGGTCCTGTATTGTTATAAGGGTACTTTCGAGGAACTTTTTGGATTTTTTTGCGTCTCTCATATATAGAATGTAAAATTCAGGAGGTTGTATGATGAGGAAGTTGATCCTATGTTCATCTATTGTTCTATGTGCTGCGCTTGTGGCACCAGTAGCACATACGGCGTCTGCAGCAGGCAAGAGTCCCCAAGGAACACAAGTAGTTGTGAATAATAACGATTTAGAGGCCAAAGATATTCTTAACAAGAAGAATCAGGTGTTTTTTAGCCTGACTTCACTCCAAAGCTTAGGCGGGTTAACGTTTGCCTGGAATAATGCGACGAAGCAAGTAACCGTGAAGGGGAGCGGCACGAGTCTGCAGTTGACCATAAATAATAGAACAGCACTGAAAAATGGAGCCTCCGTTTCCTTAAGCGCTGCTCCATTTATTCATAATGGCAAAACCATGATCCCTTTACGTTTTGTTGCCGAAGCGTTGGACGGTTCAGTAATTTGGAATCCAGACACCCAAACGGCATTTGTGTCAAAACCAGGCGCGAAATTGTTGGCTGATGTGAAGAGCAGCGAGTTAAGCACTGCAAGAAATGCTGCGATTAATCTTCCCAGAGTTTCACAGCTCAAGGAGGACTTTGAACCCTCGCTGGAAACCGCCAGTCTCCAATATTATTTTCCGGCGACTACAAAGGACCGGTTCATCGAGGTTAATAATAATGTAATCCGTTACTATCAGTTGACGAAGAACACAGCTTACCTTAAGTGGCAAGCTCTCACTGGCGACAAGGCTGGTAAGCAAGAAAACCTTTATTTCATCAACCGCTCTTTTACGCAGCAGGATGGTTCCTTACCGGATTTTACAGCTACGACATTCGCAAGCTTTCGCTGGATGCCTCATATCACTTCCACTGGGTATAGTTTGATTAATAAGGAGAATTGGAATGAGGTTATTTATAAAGAAGCCGAGGTTCCTCAACCTAAACTGAAGGAAAATTATATTATTGTGGATATTCCAGAGGAACAATGATGTGTAACCCTATGCTGACCGTTCTGGGATTGCCGTGACTCTAGAGAATGTAAGGCTGGGTGTACGTAACCGCCCAGCCAACGTTCAACTTGGCCCACATATGTAACTGTAGTGCAGTGACGCTGCCTCAGCTAGTTGCTCTTGTGTCCATCCTTTGGCCTTTCTGAGTTCACGTATCCGATTTCCTACACATTTTGGTAAATTCATGGTATCACCTCAGGAATACTTATGTCTCAAAAGCTCCTTTAACCTCGCTAACAATCCTCTGCAAAGTGCTGATTTGCTTTACGCTCAACCCGCTGACAATAACCGCATATTCATCAAGGGCTTTCGGTACCGCTTTTGGACATGCAACGTCCGCTTGTCTATTATTTCGGGTTCAGTCATCTGATGCGGGGCAGCGCTTATCAAAAGCAGCAAAAGTATGACGACGCTAGAGAGAGGGTATACCGCTATGCTGAGCTGGGCTGAATGGAGGATTTAGGGGTAGAAGGGGAGGCAATTGCCGAGGAGTTCAGAGGATTGGCACGTGCTAACCTGTATATGGTTGAGATTCTCTCAGGGCAGACTGGACTTCTGGAGGAATATTGCTGTTTCTTGGAGAATAATCCTGAAGAGCTGCTGCCCAATATGGGCTTGATGTCAAAGATCTACTAGACCGCTATGCAGAACAGAGTGAGGGGTTTGGAGCGTACGAGGATAGAGATAACATCTCGCATTATTACTGCTATTGTTATCACTTGGCGTTATTTGAAGCGCTGCGTGAGAGAGTGACGGCAGAAGAGAGCAGAAGGTACGATGGGGTGCTGGCAGAATGTCTGGCGAGGTTGTTCTAGAGCCTTCCTGAGGCGTGAACGTGCAGAGCTATAATTCGGCGTAGCGTGTTGCTGAAGTTGTTTGGGGAGGTTACCGCATCTCCATTCCCATACAAAGAACATACGTTCCTTTAATGCCGAGTATATTGCAAAGCAAAATAGAAGCCTCCTATTGGATAGGGCTTCTATTAAGTAACTCTAAGCGTAGGTATAGCAACAAAAGTTCAGCGTTGTATGATGTTGAAATTGCTCACTCTTTTGCCGCCACTATCAACTCTTTAGAATCAATCACTAACCCGGCAGATTGGATAAAGTCAAAGCCAAGAATACCATCAATCTCCATGCCGTAGTCCATTTCCCCAATTTCTACTTCAAACCCTCCCAGAGATACCTCTCCCGTACTTACAAAATCAAACTGCTTGGAATAGACGACTTCTACTCCGCCTACACCCCTGATTTTGTTCAGAAAGTCGCCAGGTTCAATTTGAACCCCGATGGCATCTACCACATCAGCGTTGAAAATAGTTCCTGCCGAGCCTGTATCCAGCAAGACATTCTTCAAATGAAGCTCTTCACCGTGGTAACAAATGATCACTTCGATAAAAGGCAGCCCGTATCTCACGTCAATCCTCATCTTGGCCCGCGTACCCCCGCCCATTTTTCCCGAAGCTTCAGCTCCTCGCGGGATGTATGAAAAAAGCCGTACTCCCGGTATGGCTGTTCACGATGCAATTCATAGTAGCGTTTCATGGCAACCGTTGAATCGTCGAAACGATCAATGAGAGCCACTTCGTCAATAAGCCAGTACCCGTCTTCCGAACGAGACTTTAACGCCTCACAGACCACCCACTCATCAGGGAACTGCTCGCGGACATCTTCCCATCGCATCCTCATCACCTCCGGATAACCTAACTTGCATCTACTCCCAGTATAGCACAAAAGCCCAACCAGAGAATGTTAAGGCTAGGCTTAAACCCATGATGAACCCCTGTCCATATTAACCATTGTGGTGTTTTATGGACAAGGGGACAAGACCCGTATGGTTGGAATCACCAGACTCTTGCCCCCACATCCCAACACAATGGCGTGTAGCTCGTTTGCGTTTATTATGTTCCGTACATTACTAAACTTGCTTAGGCTTTGCCGGGCGAAGCATGCTGCCGACCAGGGGGCTGTCCCAAAAGCCATGAAATGGCTGCTTGGGACAGCTCTTTATTTTGTAGGCGTGCCCAGAGGCACGCATTATCTAGTTGGTGAAAGTCCAACCAAAGGAGGGACCAAGCTACCTTTGTAGCTAGGATGCTTGCACATGGCGAAATCTGTGTGTAAAAGCGCATCGACAAAAGTACCGGTCAGAGACCGGGCGAGCAACAATTCAGGCCGCAACATCAAGTGAATCCTGCCGCGTCGTCAAAAAGGCCCTGCAAAGGGGAACAGAGGGAGCCGAGTCCCGCTATTATGGACGAAGGCCAAGGAAACTGTGCAGAACTTGGAACAGCAGTGAAGAATCCTCCGGCGTAATGGGAACGGCATGGATTGAAAGATAATGCAGTGAACTGGGGAGACCCTCCCCCACACGGAAGAAATTTTTTTTAGGAACCCGTAAAGAGACGCTCTATAAGTCCAGAAGACGAAGTGAACCGTCTGTGGGAAGGGAGTCCGAGGGGCTTATAGTACCGAAGAACCTAAGGACAACATAACCTTAGGGAGGGAAGGAGCCCTGCTTTGTTTACGCTTTTGGAGGAGGTACGAGTGAGTGAATGCCAAACGGCTAACGACACCCAAGGAAAAAGTTCAAGAACTCCAAGAAAAGCTAGGTCATGCGGCCAAGGAGAACAACAAGCGTAAATTCCACGCCTTGTACGACAAAGTCTACCGGTGGGATGTGCTATGCGAAGCCTGGAAACGGGTGAAAGCGAATAAGGGAGCTGCGGGAGTGGATGCCGTAACGCTCGTTGAAATCGAGAAACAAGGAGTGACGAGATTTCTCAAAAGCTGTGAGCGAGAATTGAAAGAAGGCAGCTACCATCCGCAGCCCGTACGGCGGCACTATATCCCGAAGAAAGATGGGAAGCCAAGACCACTAGGCATCCCTACCGTACGGGACCGAGTCTTACAAATGGCAACCAAACTGGTGATTGAACCCATCTTTGAAGCCGATTTTAAAGAAGTCTCCTTCGGATTTCGTCCAAAACGAAGTGCCAAAGGAGCGCTGGAGCGAATCCGGAAAGCCTGCAACCGCAAAGGAAATTGGGTAGTCGACGTCGATATCCAAGGTTACTTCGACCATATCAATCAAGAGAAACTCATGAAATTGGTACAGATGCGTATCAATGACAGACGGATTCTGAAGCTCATACGGAAGTGGCTTCATGCGGGAGTAATGGAAGAAGGAAAGGTACGGCGCTCCGATCTAGGGACACCCCAAGGTGGTGTCATCTCGCCACTGCTGGCGAATATCTATTTGAACTACTTTGACCGGTTATGGGAGAAACACGGAAGTGGGCTGGGAGAACTGACGAGGTATGCAGACGACTTCGTTGTGGTCTGTAAAACCAAAAAGGATGCGGAACATGCGTATGAACTCATCCGCAACATTATGGAACGTCTGGAACTCACGCTACATCCGACCAAAACCCGCATTGTAGGTCTGTGGACAGGAGACGAAGGCTTCGACTTCTTAGGAATGCACCACCGAAAAACGAAAGCAGAAACCTCTCAAGGGAAGGTGTACTATACCACTCAGCAGTGGCTAACGAAGAAGGCAGAGGAACGCATCCGAGGCGTGGTCAAAGACCGATTAGCACCGCCTGGCATGCGCTGGAAATCGTTTGAGGAACACGTGGAATGGCTCAACCCAAAGATTCAGGGATGGAGAAATTACTATTACACGAACTACAGCCAAAAGAGGTTAGCGAAGCTGGATTGGTATATTCTGCAGCGATTTACCCGGTGGTATGCAAAGAAGAGACAACGGAGGAGATGGATGAGCTCATTCCCGGAGGTCAAGTATATGGCCAATAAGTGTGGATTAAAAACGCTATTGTAATCTGCATGCCCATGAATGACAAACATCGGAAAGCCGTATGAGGGAAAACCTCACGTACGGTTTGATGAGGAGGGGCTGGGTTGTACCAGCCCTTTACTCTAGTCGGATCAACGTGAGCACTTGGGTGGACGCTGCGCGAACGGACCGTTGTTCCAATCGCTGTGGTCTCCAGATTTTTTTCATTCCCCTTAGCGGTGAAAATCCGGAGACCAAGGCGACCGCTGCCGCTTTTACACAATCGTTCCGTCCTCTCCGCTGTTTAAGTGGGAAAAGTTTCTTCAAAAAAAGAAACCTCTCTTTTGTTAAAATGGAGTTACCACACAACCATTTCAAAGGAGAGGTTTCTTTGTACATTCAATATACCATGGACCAACTTTGCTTGCCAATGGATCTGGAAGAAGATATCCCGGAAAATCACCTCGTTCGCGTCGTGAATGCCGCCGTCAATCGGCTGGACAATGCCATTTTTGACGCGGCCTATCCCGGCGGCGGCCGTGACAGCTACCATCCTAAAATGCTCACCAAAGTCATCATCTACGCTTACACTCAGCGAATCTATTCGTCTCGCCAAATCGCCAAAGCGGTCCGGGAGAACATTCCCTTCATGTGGCTGGCCGGACGGCAGCGACCCGACTTCCGCACGCTGAATCGCTTCCGTTCCCAGCGGATGAGAAATGTCCTCGAAACGGTATTTACCGCCGTGCTTCAGTTTCTGGCTAACGAAAAATACGTGTCTCTGGAGCATTATTTTGTGGACGGAACTAAGATCGAGGCGAATGCCAATCGCTACACCTTTGTCTGGAGCAAAGCGGTCAGCAAACACAAAGCGAAACTGCAAGATAAGGTGCAGGCCCTATTCGCTGACATTGAAGCAGCGGAAGAGCAGGAAGAACAAGAGAACCAGGGCAAAGATCTGGCTGAACTCAGCACGGGTTCGGAAATGGACAGTGAGAAACTCGAACAAGCCGTGCAAAAGCTTGAAGCTCAGCTTGCCGAAAAACCGAAAGACAAGCCCCTAAACAAGACGGTTCGGACGTTGCGTAAGGATTTGCTCCCTCGACTGCAGAAGTACGAACAATATCAAAAGCTGCTTGGGGACCGGAACAGTTTCAGCAAGACCGACCCAGAGGCAACGTTTATGCGGATGAAAGAAGATCACATGCGAAATGGCCAACTGAAACCAGGTTATAATCTACAGATCGGGACCGAAAACCAATTTATTTTAACCTACAGTATACATCAAAGACCGGGTGACACCCGCTGTTTAGAACCACATCTGGCAAAAACAAAGCAATTCCTCGGGAAACTTCCAAAGACGGTCATTGCAGATGCCGGCTATGGAAGTGAAGAAAACTACGCCTATCTGGAAAAGAGCGAGATACAGGCCGTCGTGAAATACAGCACCTACCACAAAGAAAAGAGCAAAGCCTGGAAATCCGACGTCGGAAAAATCGAAAACTGGACCTACGACGGATCCGAGGATCGCTGGACGTGTTTAGCTGGACACCCGCTGCATTTCCAACGAGAGAGCAAGGAAACCACAGAGAGTGGATACGAAATTAAGAAGCGTCATTACCAAAGTCAAAGCTGCGGAGGTTGTCCGCTAAAAGAAAACTGCACGAAGGGAAGCGGAAACCGGGAAATCGCAGTCAGTTTGGAGCGGCTTAGATACCAGAAACAGGCGAAAGAAATCCTCCGAAGCGAGGAAGGCTATCTATTGGCCGTACGTCGAATGACGGAGCCGGAAAGTGTATTTGGACAATTAAAGAATAACCGGGGCTTCCGGCGCTTTCTGCTTCGCGGCATGGAAAAAGTGACGCTAGAGGTCGGTTGGCTTTCGCTTGCTCACAACCTGCTGAAGCAAGCAGCGAATGACCAGAAACGCAAGGGAGCGATCCTCCAATAACGGAGAATCGCTCCCTTTCTTACAAATTAATCTTTTAAGAAGGCATGGGATTTTTCCCCACCAGTAGAGTATCTACTTTTGGGACAGCCCCGTCATGAACCGGGAGATCTGGGCACCGAGGTAGTTGCGGAATCCGGGGACAACGTACTGTTTCCCTCTGGCCATAGCGCGCAGTGTAAGGGCCACTACACGCTCCGGTGAGTCCTTCGCGCCGCCGACTGAGGCATCCTCCGTTCCTACCACGTTGAAGAAATCCGTCTCCGTTGAGCCTGGACACAGGGTGAAGAATTGCACGCCGCGGTCACGATTTTCCCAGTAGAGGGCATCGGTGAAGGATAAGACAAAAGCTTTGGTCGCCCCGTAGACCGCCATATAAGGCAGCGGCTGAAAGCCTGCGGTAGACGATACATTGATCACAGCGCCTGCTCCTCTGTGGAGCATCCCAGGCAGGAATAGATGAGTCATATCCACTACAGCAGATACGTTCAGCATGACCTCTTCATGCTGGCGATCGCCGGAGACCTGCTCGAACAGGCCATGAGTGGCGAATCCTGCATTGTTCACCAGCAGATCGATGCTCAGGCCTAACTGCTGGCAGGTCTGATACAGCTCTCCGGCAGCACCTTGAAGCGACAGATCCTGGGGAATCACCCGGCACTGAATTCCATGGCTTCGGGTCAATTCGGCTGCGAGCACATCCATTTTGTCTTTGGATCTGGCTACAAGCACCAGATGGCTGCCTTTCTTGGCGAGTTGTCTGGCGAACTGTTCGCCGATTCCCGAAGAGGCCCCGGTGATTAATGACCATTTCCCTGCAATATTCATGTTTTATTCTCCTTCTGGTACGATGTTTTGTTTTGGAAACATCGTTTCCAATGTGAATCATAGTAACCAAAAGTACGCCTCTGTGTCAATCTGTTTTTTTCGCGTAAGGGTTCAATTGACATCCTATGTTCGAATGTTTAGAATTCCTGTTAGAACCCGGCAACCCTGTTGCTGGTCAACAACATTGATAACCGAATGAAGGTGATTCCTATCCATAACGAAGACAAGTCCTCGCCGTCCACGGGCCGTACCTTAAAAACCTATCAGGAAGCCCGTCTGCAAAATACGGAGAATCTCCGTAAGCTGGTGGTGGATGCCGCCGCAGCCATTCTGCAGGAAGAGGGGCCAGAGGCCGTTACGGTGCGTAAAGTATCGCAAAAGATGGGCTGTTCAACCAAAATTATCTATAGTTTGTTCGTCAATAAAGAGGGTTTGGCCCAGCAATTATATCTGGAGGGCTGCAAGTTGCTGGCCCAGCGTTTTGAAGAGGTGCCGGTTTCATCTGATCTCTTGCACCATCTGCTGGATCTAGGCGAAGCCTTCTGGCAGTTTGGACAGGAGCACAGCAGCTACTACAAGCTGATGTTCGGAGGAGCCTTTGCCGAGTTCAAGCCGGATGCGGAGAGTATGCAGGGAACGCTAACCGCCATACGCCAATTACATGTTCTAATCATTACTGCCCAGCAGCAGGGACTTATTTCGGACCAGGAAGAGACCGGGGCACTTGTCGCCGCCATCTGGTCATCGCTGCACGGTGTAATTCACCTGTATATGGGCGGGTTCCTTGGCGATGCCGATGCCGCCCATACCGTATACAAACAAACCATGGCTATGCTGGCCCGATCCTTGTTTACCGCACCGGAGCCAGGCAGAGGAGAGAGCAAGGGATGATTGCATTAATCTTGGCTGCGGGGTATGCGACCCGCCTGTATCCATTAACGCTAGACACGCCCAAGCCGCTGCTCCCGGTTCAAGGAAGCCGGACGATTCTGGATCTGCTGGCCGCCCGTCTGGAGGTGCTGGAGGAGATCTCGGAGATTCTCATTGTGACGAATGACCGCTTCTTCCAGGCTTTTGAACAGTGGCAGCAGCAGTATAAGGGCATGAAGCCGGTTCGCGTTCTGAACGATGGCACTTCTTCTCCTGAGGGGCGGCTAGGCGCGATTGGCGATATCCAGTTCGTGCTGGAGCGGGAGAAGCCACAGGAGGATCTTCTGGTGCTGGCAGGAGATAATGTGCTGGGCTTTGACCTTGCGGGGTATTTGGACTATTTTCACAAGGTGGATACCGACTGCATTCTGGTGCGGACGGTAAATGATCCGGCAGAGCTGCGCAGTATCGGTGTGGCGGAGCTGGATGCGCAGAATCGGGTCTTGTCCCTCGAGGAAAAGCCGCAGGCGCCCCGCTCGAACATTGGCGTATTCGCGCTGTACATCTACAAACGGTCTACGCTGCCGCTGTTCTCCCGTTATCTGGCTGAGGGGGGCAACCCGGATGCGCCGACTTATTTTCCCGAATGGCTGCATTCCCGCCAGGAGATGCGGGCCTACTATACGGAGGGCACGATAGAGGATGTCGGCACCCCGGAAGCCTATGCGCAGATGCGGGCGAGGCTGGGGGATCAGGCAGAGTGACCTGGGTTAACAATCAAAAAAACGCACGGGTACAGAGAGAATTTCTCATTCCCGTGCGTTTTATTTGGCAGAGAAAGGGTAGTCGAGCGGTTCTTGGAGATTATCTATGATTCAATACAATTGGGCCGCCGCCTCTGGAGTAAAAGCTTGAATCTCTTCCAGCCTGCCCTCACGGATTTTCTTCGCCCATGCCGGATCACCCAGAAGTGCGCGTCCAACCGCTACCAGATCGAACTCCTGGTGGTCCAGCCGCTTCAGCAGCTCCTCTATCCCTTGATGATCTGCTTCCCCGCCTTCAGCGGGATCATTATCCATGCCTACGGAACCAACGGCAATCGTTGTCTTCCCGGTAAGCTTCTTCACCCATCCGGCGAGACCCAGCTCCGAGCCCGCGAATTCCGGGTCCCAGAACCGGCGGGTCGAGATATGGAAGATATCCACCCCTGCCTGTACCAGCACATCCAGGAATTGCTCCAGCTGCTCCGGTGTATCCACCAGCTTCGCCGTGTAATCCGTCATCTTCCACTGGGACAACCGGATGGAAATCGGATAATCCGGTCCGACTGCAGCGCGGACGGCCTGGACAACTTCGGCTGCAAACCGGGTACGCTTCAGGAAATCGCCGCCATAGCGGTCCGTCCGCTGATTGGTTCTTTCCCAGAAGAACTGGTCAATCAACAAGCCGTGGCCGCCGGAGAGCTCTATTCCGTCGAAGCCAGCTTGCTGTGCATTCACTGCCGCATCGGCATAGGCTTGAATGACCCCCGCAATTTCTTCTTCTGTCATCGGCCCGCTTATCTTGTTCCCCTGCATGTCGAGTCCTGATGGCCCGATCGATGGTGAATCCGGGTAAGGCTGGGAACCCATGGGCCGAATCATTCCCATATGTGACAACTGCGGAAAAATGATACCGCCGGCCTCATGAACCGCTCTGACGACTTCACGCCAGCCGTTCAGAGCGGCTTCACCAAAGAGATTAGCCAGTCCCGGATCACTGCTTGCTGCCGGATGGTCAATCATACCAACGGTGATGATTAACCCCACCCCATTCTCAGCACGGCGGCGGTAATACGCTGCCATATCCTCACCCGGTACTCCCTCCGGTGAAAAGGCCCGCGCCATCGGTGACATTACAATACGGTTAGGTATAGTTAA
Organism: Paenibacillus sp. FSL R7-0333; assembly: GCF_038000365.1. Lineage (NCBI taxonomy): Bacteria > Bacillati > Bacillota > Bacilli > Caryophanales > Paenibacillaceae > Paenibacillus > Paenibacillus sp. FSL R7-0333. Next base: position 7,114,386 of record NZ_JBBOBZ010000001.1, on the reverse strand, counting down.
TTGTTGAACCGTGTACGGTTCAAATAAGGTCTCCAGTGAGTGGATTTGCTCCTGTTGTTTAGCCATGGTTAACGCCTCCTGTAGGTTGAATGATTATTCTTAAAGCGGGGTATGAATGCAATAGTAACAAGCTCCAGTCCACCCTTCAACCAACAAACTGCGCAAGTTGTTGCTTAAGCTAGAAGCCGGAAAAACTGTCGTATTGGCAGATCCTATTTGTTGTGTACAGAGCACATGTTTATAATAAGAGGATTATAATCTCTTCTGAAAGAGGTGCTCCTTGGATGGCTGGCATACTTCCCCCCAATCCGAACGACCCGCGGGTGATTCGGACCCGTCAATTAATTCTGGATGCCTTCGTCCGGCAATTGAATATCATGGACTTCAACTCGATAACCGTCGGCGACATTACCAAAGCAGCTACGATTAACAGGACCACCTTTTATGCCCATTTCCAGGATAAATATGCGCTGTTCGAAGCCTTTTTGTTAGATGCCTTTACGAATATGGTCCTCCATAAAGTCGATGCCAAAGGACCGTTGACCGAGAAGACGCTTGAAGAGCTGATAGTAGCATTATGTAATTATCATGAAACCAGTCACCGCTGTTTCAAAAGATATGATTCTGTAGCTCTCTTGCTTGAGGAGAATATTAAGCTGCATCTCGAGAAACTTATCCTGCAGCTGATCTCCGGATCAGCTGCGGCTACAGATTCGAAGCCGCTTGCAACTGCCGCCACGCTGCTAAGCTGGTCCTTATATGGCGTAACCTACCGCTGGAATCTGGAGGGAAGATCAGAGTCTTCCTCCGAACTGGCTGAGCGGGTAATGCCGCTGATCACGGGCGGATTTCCCATGAGCCCCCAATGACCAAACACGCAGAGCAGCGATCCTCCAAATGGGAGAATCGCTGCTCTGCTCACTTTTTTGGTTTTAAGAATGAAGAGAACTGCCTTCCTCCGTAGAAAACCTGCTTTTGGGACAGCCTCGTAGCCGTTTCCGCTTGGTTACGGCTCTACCCCGTAAATGAGCGTTCCGTTATGGTAGACTGTGATCCGGTCATTGGCGGTGTAGCTGGTCAGCAGCGGCCGGAAGGAGTAATCGTTGGCCTGGCTGTAATTCGCATAGTTATCCTTGTGAATACGGAACTGGATATCTCCGGTCGAGCCGGAAGCCGCCAGACTGCCCGCCCCGTCCTTGAAGGAGATTTCAGCGTAGGCATCCGCGTTCGGGACCGGGACCGCGAGCGGGACGATGGTGGTCTGGATATTATTTTTGCCTACGACGGCGTAGTCAATCTCCATGGTATGCGCGGAGCTGCCGTCCTGGGTGAACCAGTAACGGATTGTGAATTGGCTTAGCGGGACGGGGACGGTGGAAGTGCTCTTCAGCTGGAGACTGGCCCGGATGGAGCCCACGTTGTTGCCGGTCTCATCACTGCGGTAGAGCGGAGTGGCGGTTACAGGTCCTGTCCCGGGGCCGCCGGGCTCCTCAATAGGAGGGAAGGTGACCGTCTTCATGATCCGGTTCAGCATGAGCTGCTTCGGCCGGTTCCAGGTTGCCCAGTCATCCTGCAGCAGGCCGCCGGTATCCCCGCTGTTGGGGTTCAGTGTCCAGTAGGTCCAGTAGAGATCATTAGTGCCGATGTAATCAACTAATTTATTTTGCCATTTCCCTTCAACCGAGAGGGTGTCCACGCTGCGGCCTCCGAATTCACCCATGATTAGAGGGGCAATGTTCTCTTTGCTGATATAGCCCCAGGTCTGATCCCATATGGCAGGTAGGTTTGCCGGAAAAGCAGGATCGCTGAACCACGGCTGCTCCGCCACCCCGGGACCGTAATCATGCGGAGAATACACTACTTGATTCGGTACCGTAAGCGTTACCGGATAATTCCGCACCCCGGTAAGGTTGCCGCCCCACCAGTACTTGCTGGTGTTACCCTGCACATTCTGCTCGATCCCTTCGACGATGATCAGCCAGTGCGGATTCACCGCAAGGATGGCATTCCCAGCCCGCTGGGCCGCGAGCCGCCAGTCTGTGCTGAGATCACCGGTCCCCCAGCTTGCCGGGCCATGAGGCTCATTATGCAGGTCGGCACCGATTACCGTAGGATTATTCGCATATCTGTTAGCCAGCATCACCCAGTCACTGATCCAGCGGGATTCAGGATATGCAGGGGTATACCAGAGCGTCGACTGCCCGCCGGAATCGGGACGGTGCCGGTCCAGGAAGATTTGAATGCCGCGCTGGCCGGCTTTTTCAATTAAGGTATCCATAATTTCGATGGGAGTCAGACCGGCCAGGTCCGGGTTTTTGGCATAATCAATGCTGTTGGCCTGGGAAGCCGGATCGAACATTTGACTGCTGAACGGCAGGCGAATCAAGTTGTACCCTTCTGCGCGGACCTGATCGAGCACATCATCCATGGAACGCGACCATAATCCGTGCGGGGAATAGTTCGGCGTCTCGAAGCCAAACCAGTTGAGTCCGTTGAACACGGCCGGGTTCCCCTGCGAGTCTACAATCCGGCTGCCCGAGGTGTGATAAAAAAGCTTCGCTGCCCCCTCAGCCTTCACCGGCTGTCCGGCAATAGCGGCTGTACCTGCAAGCAGTGTTAAAGCCAAAAGCATTGTCCCCAGTGTCCTGAAACCAAAGGTCATTCATCTTCCTCCTCGTATATGGTTCTTGATAAAGTCGAACTTTATATCATACGGGTAAAATGAAAACCTATTCATCCCGGACGGGTCTAAATTATGGAAAATTTTTGAATAAACTAGGAAGGGCTGCCGCTGGAGTCACTCTATATGCACCGATGCTGTTACAACAGTAATTGGATAAACAGCACTTAAATCATTCCGATTCCCGTATTCATCAGTTGCTCATAAAGTCCCAGTTTCATACGGCATCTCTTATCGATCTTCACGAATGATATAAACCCTGGGCATAATTATTTCAAAAGCCACTCTATAATAATCATCCAAAATGCATTACCCTATATTCAATGGATGATTGTTTTCACCGGGATGCCCTTATCTGAACATTAAGGAGTACGGACGATGGGAAATCGAATTTTGCTTCTGGAGGACGATATCAGTTTGGTAGACGGATTGAACTATTCGTTAACCCGCAAGGGGTTTGATATGGAGATTGTCCGCACGGTGAAAGAGGCGATGGGCAGGTTGCCCCGGATGGATAGCTATGATCTGCTGATCCTGGATGTCACCTTGCCGGATGGGACGGGCTTTGAGGTTTGTGAGAAGATACGGCGGCAAGGAAACCCCATTCCGATTCTCTTCTTGACCGCTTCCGATGAAGAAGTGAACGTGATCCGCGGTCTGGACAGCGGCGGCGATGATTATGTGATCAAGCCGTTTAGGCTAGGTGAATTGTGCTCGCGCATCCATGCTTTGCTGCGTCGTACCGGCCAAAGCCAGCCTGCTATACTGGAATGCGGCGACATCTCCATTGACCTCATGGCCAGCCGGGTTTCGTTGCGTGGAGTAGCACTGGATTTAACCGGCGCCGAATATCGGCTGATCTGTTTACTGGTGCGTAATGCCAATCGCGTCCTAACACGCAGCGCCATTCTGAATGAGTTGTGGGACAACTCGGGCGACTTTGTGGATGACAATACGCTGTCGGTGTATGTCCGGCGGCTTCGTGAGAAAATCGAGTTGAACCCTTCACGCCCGCAGCATCTCATCACCGTTCGGGGGTTCGGCTATCAATGGAATGAGGCAACGGTATGAAGCTCTTCAGCGATAAACAGGTTAGGCATCTGGGTGTCTTTTTGCTTTTTTCGAGCCTGCTGATTTTCTTGTCAGGCATGGGCTTGGATGCGATCAGGGTAAAGAGCGTGCAGCATTTATTTCTGTCGCATGATCAGGCCATGGCAACCTCACTTTTGGAGCAAGGGGTTGCCCCGGAGGTAATCGCCCAAGCCCTAACCCGCAAGACAAGCAGCCCGGAGGGAACCGCCTTGCTCGCGGCCATTGGCCTATCCGAACAAACCGCTATCCGCTTTCTTCCCAGGGTGGACGAGTACCAGCGGGGCTCCAGGTATGCGGTGTTGCTTACTGCAACGATTCTGTCACTGTTTATTTGTGGGGGAGTCCTTCTGTTCTTATTGCGAAGAGATGGGCTCTATCAGCAAGCAACCAAGGTGATTACCCGCTACACCGAAGGCGATTTCTCGTGCCGTCTGCCACAGATGAGCGAGGGCGCCCTCTATCGGCTTTTTGCCTCTGTCGATCAACTCGCGACCAACCTGCAATCCAAGAATGATGCGGAGCACAAAGCCAAAGTCTTTTTGAAGCATACCCTTTCCGATATCTCCCATCAACTAAAAACTCCACTTGCCGCGCTAACTCTGTACCACGATATCATTGCCGATGAACCGGACAATCGCGACACGGTGACTGAATATACCAACAAGACCGGTTTGGCGCTAAAACGGATGGATCATCTCATCGCGTCCCTGTTAAAAATCACCCGTCTGGATGCGGGAAACGTCGTCTTCGAGAAGGAACGATGCCCGGTATCCGCATTGATCGAACAAGCGATCCATGAACTGACAACGCGGGCGGCCAACGAAGGCAAAGAAATTAGAATCGCGGCATTGCCGGAGGAAGCCATCCTCTGTGACAGGCAGTGGACCAGCGAGGCCATTGGCAATATTGTCAAAAATACATTGGATTATACGGAGTCCGGGGGAACGGTCGATATCTCCTGGAAGCGAACCCCGGCCATGCTCCGCATCTGTATCGCCGATAATGGTGTGGGAATTGCCCCGGAGGATGTCCATCATATTTTCAAACGGTTTTACCGCAGCCAACATTCATTGGATACCCAGGGTGTTGGCCTGGGGCTGTCCCTGACCAAGTCCATCATTGAGGGGCAAGGCGGCATCGTGTCTGTCCAAAGCACCTTGCATGAGGGCACAGCGTTTACGCTGTCCTTTCTTACGGAAATGTAAGCTGGTATTCACCTGATTGTAAGGTGGACCTGCTATTCTTATCCCTAAGGGAGGGACTTGCACAATGGAAATTTTAAGAGTAAGCCATTTGTCCAAAACGTACGGAAAAGGAGACAATCAGGTGGATGCCCTGAAGGATGTTTCCTTTTCTTTGGAGCAGGGGGAATTTGCCGCTATCGTCGGGGAGTCCGGTTCCGGTAAAAGCACGTTGCTGCATTGCATCGGTGCCCTGGATACCCCTTCCTCCGGCACCATCCTTATGGACGGGAACGATCTGTTCTCGATGAAAGAAGAACAGCGCACCATCTTCCGCCGCCGCAACATTGGTTTTGTCTTTCAGTCGTTCCAACTGGTATCGGAATTGACGGTTGAGCAGAACATCCTCTTTCCGATTCTGCTCGATTACCGCAAGCCGGAGCAAGCGGCCGTGAACGAGATTATGGAAGTGCTCGGGCTAACGGATCGCCGGCATCACTTGCCCAGCCAGTTATCCGGCGGACAGCAGCAGCGGGTTGCCCTGGGACGAGCGCTGATCACAAGGCCCAAATTGATCCTTGCCGATGAACCGACAGGGAATTTGGATAGCAAAAACAGTCAGGATGTCATCGATTTACTGGTTAAGGCGTCACGCCACTACCAGCAGACCATTCTCATGATTACCCATAACCATGCTCTGACCGTATCCGTAGACCGGGTACTGCATGTGTCGGATGGTGTCTTGACGGATTGGGGAGGCAACGAGAATGAGAAGTTATCTTGATCTGGTCCCCCTCTCAGCCAAAGTACATAAACGGCAAAATCGCATGTCGGTATTCTGCATTGTGTTGGCCGTGTTTCTGGTTACGGTTATTTTCGGTATGGCCGATATGTTTATCCGCAGCCAGATCATGCAGGCGCGCATGGAGAGTGGAAACTGGCATGTCGCTATCCGGTACCTGAGCGATGAGGACGCCAAATTGATCGCTCTACGCCCTGAAATTAAAGTCTCATCCTGGTACGGCGTCCTCAACTATCGGGGGGATCAGGGCTATACGGTATCCGGTAAGAATGTGGTCATTATGGGCAGCGACCCGGACTGGATGACCACCATGCAAACTGGCCTTATTCAAGAAGGAGCCTTTCCTAAGACAGATCATGAGGCTATGATAACGGGAAACGCCAAAACGATGCTCGGGTTACGCATTGGAGATACGATCTCGATCGATACGCCTGATGGAACAACCCTTGGGTATACCATTTCCGGCTTTCTCCAGAATTCCTCCAAGAACATGCAGGAGGATTCCTATGCTGTTTCCTTGACAACCAAGGAATTTCGTTCGATCTATCCCCCAACGGCAAACGACAAACGGGTTAATGCGAACAGTCTTTTTTATGTACAGTTATCCGATCATGCCCCTATCCAGACAATCATCAAGGACTTGAAGCTTCAATTCGGTCTAGCGGATGAACAGGTATCGGAGAACACCCAACTGCTCGGGTTATTGGGGAAAAGCGGAAACGATTTCATGGTGCAAATTTATTCCTCCGCCGCTGTCCTGTTTGTACTGGTTCTACTGGCTTCGATTCTGATGATTGCCAGCAGCCTGAACAGCAATGTCGCCCAACGCACCGAATTTTATGGCTTGATGCGGTGTATCGGGGCAACGCCAAAGCAGGTGATGCGTTTTGTACGCAAGGAAGCGCTCGGTTGGTGCAAATTTGCCATACCGCTAGGCTGCTTCATCGGCATGGTGGTAATTTGGATCTTATGCGCGGCGCTTCGCTACCTCAGCCCGGATTACTTTATAGGACTGCCGGCCTTGGCGATCAGCCTGCCCAGCCTCTGCGCCGGTATCGGCGTAGGCTTGATGACGGTCCTTCTTGCTGCCCGTTCCCCGGCCAGAAGAGCATCCAAGGTTTCCCCTCTGACCGCCGTTTCGGGAAATGCCAATGCGGCTAAACCGGTGCGCAAGGCCGCCAATACAAGCTTTTTCCGAATCGATGTTGCCCTTGGCCTCCATCACGCACGGTCAAGCCGCAAAAACTTTGTTTTGATGGTCAGCTCCTTTTCGCTCAGTATTATTCTTTTCCTGGCCTTCTCGGTCACGATTGATTTTATGAACCATGCTATTAGGCCGCTTAAACCCTGGTCGCCTGATCTATCAATCGCAAGCCCGGATCGCACCTTATCCATAGACAGTAAGCTGGTAAAAGAAATGGAGCTTAACCCGGCTGTAAAACGAGCCTACGGACGAATGTTAGCTTTCAACGTACCCGTCACCGTAAACGGACAGGCGAAGAAGGTCAACCTGATTTCCTATGAAAAGCATCAAATGAAATGGGCACAAAAGTATGAATTGGCAGGTTCGGTCGACAGGTTACAGCAAGAGGCTTACACGGGACTGCTGGTTTATGACCTGCAGACTACCGCCAGCGTGGGCGATACGATTACCTTGCAGATGGGGAAACAGGCGGCGGATTTAACCATCATCGGCACCCTCTCCTCCAGTCCTTTTACCAGTGACCCTGGGGTAGGAACCTTGATCTGTTCGGAAGACACTTTCCGTCAGTTAACCGGCCAGACGAATTACACCGTTGTCGACTTGCAGTTAACTAAACAGGCAACGGATGCGGCCGTGGAGGAAATTCATCGCTCCCTTGATTCAACGCTCACCTTCTCGGATAAACGCTTGGGCAATCGCAGCGTAGTCGGCTCTTATTATTCCTTTGGATTATTTATCTATGGTTTTATGGCGTTGATCGCTTTGATCACCATATTTAATATCATGAACAGTCTGGCCATGAGCGTCTCCTCCCGTATGAAGCAATACGGTGCATTTCGCGCCATCGGCTTAAGCAACCGGCAGCTTGCCAAGATGATTGTGACTGAGGCCTTAACCTATATCCTCACCGGAAGCCTATGCGGCGGCATAGCAGGACTAATCCTGAACAAGCTGTTGTACGCCAAACTGGTTACCTTTCGCTGGGGCGAGCCATGGCGTATCCCGCACATGGAATTGATCTTAATTCTGGCCCTTGTTCTGTTCTCTGCCGTATTGGCCGTACGGGGCCCCTTGAAACGGATTGGCCATATGTCGATTGTCGGCACCATCAGCGCCAAATAAGGCTGAAGTAAAAAAAGGACAAGCTGGAGCGGTGTGCTCCATGCTTGTCCTTTTAGTTATGTACGGCTCACCGCCTTCGCATGGGGCTTGCGTTGTGGCTGTGGAAATCAACTTCCGATAGAAGTGCTGATTTTATAAAATATTCCCACTATTGTTTATCACAAATTCCAACAATAACATCTAGCTTAAAAAGGTAATAATTGCTATAATTACTAATGTAAGCGATTGATAACAACGGAGCGTATACATACAGTTATAGTCTTAGCGGCTTCATCCTTAAGATTTACTGCTTAACGGTTACAGTCAGGAAACTATTTCATTCGAGAGGAGATTAGAAGAATGTTTAAAAGCAAAGCTATACAATGGGCAGCTGTCGGGTCGCTTGTCGTGTCTTTATTTATGGGGTCGCTGGCGTTGGGCGGGGAGAAGGTGTTCGCCGCTGATTGCTCGGCCGGTTATGTAGCTCTAACGTATGATGACGGGCCGAATCCAAGCAACACGACGAATCTGTTGAATGCTCTGCAGCAGAATGGCCTGCGCGCCACGTTCTTCAATATTGGGCAGAATGCGCAGAACAATCCTTCGCTTGTACTGGCCCAGAAGAACGCAGGAATGTGGATCGGCAACCACTCCTGGTCGCATCCTAATCTGACACAGTTGGGTGCTTCCCAGGTCACGTCTCAGATTACGCAGACGCAGCAGACGCTGCAGTCTATTACCGGCACCGCTCCGAAGCTGTTCCGTCCGCCGTATGGGGCGACCAACGCCACCTTGAAGTCAATCCAGGCCCAGAACGGCCTTACCGAAGTACTCTGGAACGTGGACTCCCAAGACTGGAACGGAGCGGGAACCGCCCAGATCGTGGCCGCTGTGGGCACGATGAAGAATGGGGATGTCATCCTGATGCATGACCAGTATCAGCCCACGCTCCAGGCGGTTCCGCAGATTGCGCAGAACCTCAAGAATCGCGGCCTGTGTTCAGGCATGATCTCGCCGTCCACCGGCAGGGCGGTTGCGCCTGATGGCGGCAATGGTCCTGGCCCCGCTGCAACGAAGGTAGAGGCGGAGAGCATGACCAAGGCCGGTCAATACACTGCTAACATCAGCTCGCCCTTCTCCGGAGTTGCCTTGTACGCGAATAATGATTCCGTGAAGTACACCCAGAATTTCACCAGCGGCACCCATAATTTCTCCCTGCGCGGGGCCTCCAATAACGCCAATATGGCCAGGGTGGACCTCAAGATCGGCGGGGTGACGAAGGGGACCTTCTACTACGGTGGAAGCAGTCCTGCGGTCTATACGATCAGCAATGTCAGCCATGGAACCGGCAATCAGGTGATTGAGCTGGTGGTTACCGCCGATGACGGGACTTGGGATGCTTATCTTGATTATCTGGAAATCAATTAAAGCTACAACATTGAAGGGGGTGCCCCAGCCAGCTATCGCATGGCTGACGGGCACCCCCTTATTCAAGTTCAGCTTCGGCCTGCCAGAGCCCGGATCTGCTCCAGATCACTGCTGCACAGCGCCTCCAGATGGGCTGTGATCTTCTCTGGACTCCAGTCCCACCACTTCAGCTCCAGCAGCAGGGCGATGAGCTCGTCATCGAAGCGCTGCCGCAGAATCCGGGCAGGATTGCCCCCGGCAATATGGTATGCGGGAACATCCTTGGTGACCGTAGCATTGGCTGCGATGATCGCGCCGTCACCAATCGTCACGCCCGGCATAATGGTGGCATTCTGGCCGATCCAGACATCGTTTCCGATGATAGTATCGCCTTTGTAGGGCAGGTCCGCCAGCTCAGGCGTTGCCTGCTCCCAGCCGCCGCCCATAATGTTGAAGGGATAGGTGGTCACCGAGCCCATCCGGTGGTTGGCACCGTTCATAATGAATTCGGTGCCGCGGGCGATGGCGCAGAACTTGCCGATCATCAGCTTGTCCCCGATGAACTCATAGTGATGGGTAACACGGCTCTCGAAGGATACCGACTCGTCAGGATCATCATAGTAGGAGAAGTCTCCGGTGATGATGTTGGAGCGGGTCAGCGTATTTTTGATGAAACGGACTTGCTTGATCTGTGGATTCGGATGGATGTCATTGGGATTTGGTCCTGTAGCATGCAATAGGATCACACCTTTCTCACATGAATGGGGAGCCGAGCCATAATTTGAATCTAGCTATAGTATAGTCCAAGCGGCGCTACAGTTCTTACATATATTATGAGAGACTGGTAGTTTGCAAATCTCTTATCTAGGGAGGCTTGGCTGGAATGGCTATTCTATCAACAGGGCCTATTGAGAATAATGCAGTGAACGGTGTAAGGCCTACGGTACAGGTGACGGTCAAGATTGATAACCGAAATGCGGTGAATCCGTCTGCGATTCTGATCCAAGGGTACAACTTGACCCTCACCAGAACGTTGTACGTAAGCGAGCTTATTACGGTTTCCCCGGACGAGGTGATCACAAGGAATTACTTTGCCAATCTGAATGCCTATGAGTTTGTCTTTACAACGGAGGGTCTTGCTGAATTGCAGACGGAAGTCTCTGTGTGGGGCAAGGATTCAGCCGGGCGGCTGGTTACCGTCCACCGTCTTGTCTCAGCTGAGCTGCTGGGTGCTGAAGAGGGGGGAGTCACAGGCTCCGTCAACCGTATCTATGTTGCCAATTTCAATAGCAATGATGTTTCTGTGATCAACGGTGCTACAGGTGCAGTGACCGCAGTCATCCCTGTAGGGGTGAATCCTTCTGGAATTGCCGTGAACCCGTTAACCAACCGCATTTATGTCGCTAACTTGAACAGTGACAACGTATCCGTTATCGACGGGTTAACCAATACAGTGCTGGCCACTATTCCTGCCGGGGATGGTTCGGGCGCAGTTGCGGTGAATACCGCTACCAATGCCATCTATGTGGCTAATTTCAATGATAATACGGTGACTGTTATTGACGGATTGACCAACACTGTGGTGACGACCATCATTCCTGCCGGTGGTTCGCCTTTTCCGACGGGAATCGGCGTGAATTCCTTAACCAATACCATTTATGTTTCAGAATTCAACTCGGATATTGTTACCGTCATTGACGGGGCTACGAATACGGTGGTTACCCAGATTCCTGTTCAGGTTAACCCGTTCCGGGTGGGCGTTGATCCCTTGACGAACCGGATTTATGTCTCGAACTTCACCAGCAACACCGTTTCCGTCATTGATGGAGCCACCAATACGGTGATTACTAACGTACCTGTGGGCACGACTCCAGCTGAACTCGGAGTGAACGTATCTACCAATGCGATCTATGTGCCCAACCGGGATAGCGACAATGTATCGGTGATTGGCGGATTAACGAATACGGTGATTACTACCATCCCGGTCGGAAATAATCCCAACGGCGCGGGCGCTAATCCATTGACGAACCGCATCTATATTACCAATCAGGATGATAATACGGTATCGGTCATTGATGGGGTCACCCAGGCTGTAATTAGTGTCATACCGGTCGGCGCGCGTCCGTTCTCCGTGGGCGTCAATCCGTAGGAGGCCAGGAACAGGAATCCAGTATCATGCCAATTGAGGCCATTATCTTAACGAGCGAGGTGACTCATAGGATGGAAATAACATCAGCCGAAGATATCATGATACAGCTGTCGGGCATGGACCAGGAGAATTCTGTATCCCGGATCTACGTTCCCGGGATCGGCGAATTCATGATTGTATTGCTGAAGACAGACGACAGTGCCGTTGAAGACCCGGCCCGCACCAGCGGGGCGGAGGCAGAAGAGTGCACAATGCCGGCAGCGGGGTTAACAAGGAACCCCTACCTTTAAGGATAGTCCATAAATCAGCACGCTTCCCGTAAGGAAGTGGCTGGTTTATGGAATTATAGACTTTACGCCATTCTGGGCAGTTGTACATAGAACGTCGTGGACGCTCCAACCACACTTTTTACGTAAATCCTTCCTTGATGCTGGTCCACAATGGACCTAGCGATAGCCAGACCCAGCCCGTAGCCGCCCTGCTTGCGTGCTCTGGAGGTATCCGTACGGTAAAAGCGGTCAAAAATCCGCGCCAGATGCTCCGCAGCGATGCCTTCCCCTGTATTCGAGACGGAGAGGAGGACATCGCTGTTCTGCTTATGGAGGGAGATATGGACAGCGCCTTTAGGATTCGTATATTTCACTGCGTTATCCAGCAGAATCATCACCACCTGCTTAATCTGCTCGCTGTTGCCCGGCACGGTAAGCTCCGGCTGGATGTCATAGTCGAAGGAGATATTCTTCTCGAAGAGAACGGCCTCCATGGTCAGAATAATATTCTCTACCGCTTCGCTCATGTTGAACCTGCTGTGGAGCTTCCTGGTCCGGGCGTCATCCATCTCCGTCAGGTACAGCAAATCGCCTACCAGCCGGGTCATCCGCTCCGTTTCGGACTTGATATACTGCAGCCATTTTGCCTGATTGCGGATCGTATCCTCACTGTTCGCCAGCAGTACATCCGCGTTGGTGTTAATAATCGTCAGCGGCGTCTTCAGCTCATGGGAGGCGTCGGCAATGAACTGCTTCTGCTTGTCAAAAGCCTCCCGCACCGGCGCAATCGAGCGCCCCGCAAAGTAGCGGCTGGTGAAGTAGAGGATGACCAGCGTCAGCAGGCCGACAGCCGCGAAGGTATAGATCAGGTTTGTCAGGATCTGCTGCTGGGCCGTGATGTCCATGAAGACAAACTGCTTCCCGCTGCTTGCAGGCTTGACCATGAAGATCCAGCGGCTGCCGTCCATCGTGAACCGGCCGGTGTCCCTGCCCAGGCTAAGAGCCTCCTTCAACGCGGCGCTATAGAGGTCATCGTCCATCGTGAACTTCGATTCTTTGCCGGTCATCGTGCCGCTGGCATCGGTCTGCACCGTGAAGGAGACGGAGCGCTCCGGCTGGTAAGGGTCGATCGGCCCCTGATCCATGGGCATTGTCCCTCTGCCCCCGCCGCCTCCTGCCCCAGGCGGACTTTGTCCATCTCCCGGACCCCGCTGCTGCATGTCCGCAATCCGGTGGAGCGCCATATAGATGTCTCCCTGCACATTGCGGTACGTGAAGATGTAGATGGCGGCGAAGGCCACCAGCATGATGATGGAGATGGTGACCAGATTGACAATCAGGAACCGGGTTCGGAGTTTATTGAACATCAGGCACTCCCCTCCAGCACGTACCCTACGCCCCTAATCGTGCTGATGCGCACCTCCGAGTTCAGGAAGGCCAGCTTTTTACGCAAAAAAGAAATATAGACCTCCACGTTGTTATGCTCCGCATCAGAATCGAACCCCCACAGCTTCTCAATGATCTGCTCCTTCGAGGTGACCGCCTGCTTCCTTAGGATCAGCAGCTCCAGCAGCTCCGTCTCCTTGAGATTCAGCTTCATCTCCCGGCCCTTCACCGTCAGCTTCGGGTTGGCCGTATTCAGCTCCAGATCCCCGAACTTCAGGGCATCGTCAGGAATCACCTCGCCCTTACGCCTCAGCGCAGCCCGGATACGGGCCAGCAGCTCCTCCGAAGCGAACGGCTTGGCGATATAATCGTCTGCACCATGATCGAGTCCGGTCACCATATCGGTGATCTCTCCTTTTGCGGTAAGCATAATGACCGGTGTGGAGATTCCGTCCTTGCGAAGGGCCTTCAGCACGCTGATTCCATCCAGCTCCGGCATCATAATATCCAGCAGCAGCAGGTCATAGATCCCGCTCTGTGCATAATCGAGACCGGCTCTGCCGTCATGCACCGCGTCTACCGAATAATTGTGTTTTTTGAGGATTTGGGTTAAGGCCTCCGCCAGATGGACCTCGTCTTCTACAATTAATATTCTCATGGGATGGCTCATCCTCTTCCTAAGTAATGTACTTGCTGCTGGTGACATTATATCAAGGGTACCTTTAATCAACCTTAATCCATTTAAGATTCATTAAAGGTTCGGGGGCTAAGATACATTCATAAGCAAGCGCACCCATTACCCCCCTGAAAGGAACTGATCCCCATGGCTATTGAGGTCTTCAACCGTTACGAGAACAAGTATCTGTTCGACCATGAATCCTATCTGAAGCTCTATCGCGAACTGCTGGAATATATGGAGCCTGATGCATACAACAAGCAGCACGAATATTATTCCATCACCAATCTGTATTATGACACCCCGCAGAATTCCCTGATCCGCAGCAGCCTGGCGAAGCCGAAGTATAAGGAGAAGCTCCGCATCAGAGCCTACGGCGTTCCTGAAGGCGACACCAGAGTCTATCTGGAGATCAAGAAGAAGGTGCTGGGCCTGGTTAACAAAAGAAGAACCCCGCTGAAGCTGAATGAAGCCTATGCGTTCATCGAGAGCGGCAGAGAGCCTGAATTCGAGAGCTATATGAACAGGCAGGTGATCGAAGAGATCAAGTACTTGCTCACACGCTATGAGCTGCAGCCGAAGCTGTATCTGTCCTATGACCGCAAAGCCATGTTCTGTAAAAATAACCGCGATCTCCGCATCACCTTCGATACCAATATCCGCTGCCGCCGGTATGATCTGAAGATGGAGCATGGCGTGTATGGCGAGGAGCTGCTGGAGCCGGGACAATGGCTGATGGAAGTGAAGGCGGAGAAGACCATTCCGGTCTGGCTGGCCAGGATGCTGTCGGAGCATCAGATGTACCGCACCAGCTTCTCCAAATACGGCAACGAATATAAAAAGATGCTGCGAAACAGCCAATCAGAAAGAGAGCGTGTCCGCTATGCTTGATTCGATATTTTCCGTAGCTGAGTCTACTTCGGAACTAACATTTATGAATGCTGCGTTAACCATCATCATCGCCATTATCCTCGGCGGGCTGATCAGCTTCACCTACATGAAGACGAGCCCTGCCGGATACTCACAGAGCTTCACATTGACCATGGTTCTGCTGCCGGTGATTGTAGCGATCATCATCCTGCTTATCGGCAGCAATGTGGCCCGGGCCTTCAGCCTGGCGGGCGCCTTCTCGATCATCCGGTTCCGAAGCGCCCCCGGCGATCCGAAGGATATCACTTTCGTTCTGTTCACTATGGCCTCCGGGCTGGCCTGCGGGGTAGGGGCCTTTGGTTACGCGGTCTTTTTCACCCTTATCCTCTGCGTTCTGATGGTCCTGCTTAACCGTACAGGCTTTGGACTTAAGAAGACGATGCATAAGACACTGAAGGTAACGATCCCTGAGAATCTGGGCTATGAGGAGGCCTTCGCGGAGGTCTTCAATACCTTCAATGTCGCCTACGAGCTGAAGAAGATCAGAACCACGGAGCTGGGCAGCCTGTATGAGCTGGTCTACGCAGTAACGATTGATGAGCAGACGAGCCAGAAGGAGCTGCTGGACGCCATCCGCACACGTAACGGAAACCTCGATCTCTCACTAACCATGGCACCTGTCATGAATGAATACTAATCCGCTACAGGAAGGGAATGATGACTGATGAAGAACAGATTAACAGCTAGCAAAATAGGACTGGTGCTGCTATGCGCCGCAGTCATGTCGGCATGCAGTGCAAAAGCTGCTACGCCATCAGATACAAGTAACAACGCGGGTACATCAGTTGCGGCTGTGCAGAGCAGTTCTTCTGCCGCTGTGCAGCTGGCAAGTGTGAAGGCGGCGGATCTTGTGACTTGGGAGGAAGAGGATGCTGTAACCGCCTGGACGGCAGCTGATTCGACCGCTATAACTCTGGCTGGCATTGCTGCTGTGGTAGACGGTGCAGGCGCCACAGCGCAAGAAGGCACAGTAACCATTACGGAAGCAGGCACTTATGTGCTTAGCGGCACACTGAGTGACGGCCAGATTATCGTAGATGAGCAGGCCAAAGGGACCGTAAGGCTGGTGCTGAATGGCGCTCATCTGACGGACAGCGATAATGCTCCGGTCTACATCAAGGAAGCCGGCAAAGTGGTCATCACCTTGCAGGAAGGGACGGATAACAGTGTGACGGATGGAGCCGCCTATGTATTCGGAGACGGGGCTGAGGATGAGCCAAGCGCGGCGGTCTTCAGCAAAGCAGACCTGACGATTAACGGCACCGGCAAGCTGACGGTAACCGGCAACTATAACGACGGCATCACCGGCAAGGATGATCTGAAAATCATGTCCGGCACCATCGAAGTGCAGGCAGCAGATGACGGTATTGTCGGTAAGGATCTGGTAGCTATACAGGACGGTAGTATTACAATTCATGCAGAAGGCGACGGCATCAAATCAACGAATGACAAGGATGCCGCCAAGGGCTTCATCGCTATTGCCGCCGGAACCTTCGACATTACGGCCGGTAATGACGGGCTTCAAGCGGAGACCGCTGCTGTCATCGACGGCGGGACGTATACACTGGTGACTGGCGGCGGCTATGCGAATGCCGAAGTGAAGACCGGCGACCAGGGAGGGCCGGGAATGGGCGGCGGCTTCGGCCAGCGTCCGGAGGGTGGAGCCTTCGCTGCTCCCGGGGAAGAAGGGGGTACGCCGCCTGCGATGGATGCTGCGCCGGCGGCTGACCAGCCCCAAGCAGCGGAGAGTGGCACCACTGCAGCAGCACAGACGGACACCACAGCAGCGGCGGAGACAGAATCCGTCAGCGCCAAAGGGATGAAGGCAGGCGGCGACCTGACGGTGAACGGCGGAAGCTTCACGGTGGATGCCGCAGATGATGCGCTGCACAGCAACAGCAGCCTCTCTGTAACGGATGGGGAATTCCAGATCGCTACAGGGGATGACGGGATTCACGCTGATGCTCTGGTCTCGATATCGGGCGGCACCGTCAATATTACGCGGAGCTATGAAGGGATAGAAGGGGCGGACATCACCATATCCGGCGGTGAAATCCATGTGACAGCTACAGACGATGGCGTCAATGTGGCCGGAGGCAACGATACTAATACGGCAGCAGGAACGCAGGCTCAGGATTCGTTCAGCAGCAACGGCAGCAACCTGCTGACCATCAGCGGCGGCAGCTTGACCGTAGATGCCGCAGGCGACGGCCTGGACTCCAACGGCTCGGTAACTATGACCGGAGGCACCGTCATTGTGAATGGCTCCGAGAACTCCGGCAACGGAGCCTTGGATTATGACGGGGCCTTCAACATCACAGGCGGATTCCTGGTAGCCGCAGGCGCTTCCGGCATGGTACAGGCTCCGGGCGAGGACTCCGGCCAGTATTCGGTAAGTGTAGAGTTCGCAGCTACTCAACAGGCCGGAACGATGGTTCACCTGGAAGACGCTGATGGTAATGCCATTCTGACCTTTGCTCCGGCGAAGAGCTTCCAGACCGTAGTGGTCAGCGCTCCAGAGCTTACGGACGGCTCTTATACCGTCTATACCGGCGGCAGCTCTACCGGAACAGCAACAGATGGATTGTATACCGGCGGGACGTACAGCGGGGGCAGCAAATTCGTTGCTTTTGACATCACCAGTACGGTGACCTGGGTGAATGCATCGGGTGTAACCACAGGCGGAAGCGGGATGGGCGGGCCGGGAGGCGGAGGCTTCGGCGGCGGCCGAGGCAACAGAGCCGGAGGCGAACCGGGCGGAACAGGAGGAACGCCGCCTGCGGACGCGGGCACCACGAAGCCGGCCGATGCAGGCACTACAGCTCCAGACAGTGCAGGTACAAGCACGAATTAAGCGGAACAACAGAGCAGAGACTATCCATTAGCGGATAGTCTCTGTTTTGGTACAAGAACGATTGTAATCATCGGCTACATGAAGTCGAAATAGTAGCGGATGACATGGAAGAATACCGGTGCGGTGTAGGCAAGACTGTCTACGCGGCTCAGATAGCTTTGCTTAAGGGCAGCGAATTTGTCATCGTCCCCGATCAGCAGATCCCGCTTCAGGACGGAGACTGTCAGGCTGCCGAAGAAGCCGCTGAGACTGATCAGCATACCGGAGAGATAGCCAAAGGCCGGATTCAGCGGTGTAAGATGAGAATAGATCAGGTAAGAGACGGCTGTTGTCACCGCGAACGCGCAGACGAAGCCCTCCCAGGTCAGATGGGGATTTGCGGTCGGGACGATCCGGTGCTTGCCGATGTAGAGCGAGGCCAGATAATGCACGGCATCATTGAGCTGGGTCAGCACCACCAGGAATAGAACCAGCCCTGCGCCGTATTCCGGCGTGGCGAACTGGAAATAGGCCAGATGGCTAAGCCCGAAGACCATCAGCATCAGTCCCCACTGCACCGCGCTGACACCGCGCAGGAAGCCGAGCGTCCCCTTGTTAATCAGCCGGGGAATCGGCAGCAGCAGGAACACATAGACTGGAATGAAGATAATGAACATCCCGTACCATTCGATGTAGATCCAGTAGAATTGCAGCGGAATGGACAGATAAGCCCAGAGGAACAGCCTGCGGTCAGCTTTTCGGGTGCGGATCATGGAGAAGTATTCCTTGAGGGCGAAGAAGCTCAGAACCATCAGGGACAGCAGGGACACGACAGAATTGGACAGGGTAGCCAGGCAGAAGATGAACAGCATGCCCCACCAGGTTCGGATACGGAAGCCTATTCCGGTATAATCTTTGTCCTTTTGTAATTTGCTGACTACAAGATACAGCACATGGATCACCGATAGAGCTGCAAAGATCAGAACTAGTGTGAATAAAGAACGGTTCAATACAATCACCAACTTGTCTCGGGTATCATTTCAATATAGGAATTTTATGCTAAAATAGACAGAGCGTCCAGCTTATTATGAAGCAAAACAACCGACTTGATAAGGGGAAATATTGTAAATGTCAGCAGATCCATCGGTGTACATCATGCTCACCAATACGGGAACGCTGTTCACGAAGCTCATTCAGGGCTATACCAAAGCGCCGTATAACCATGCGTCGATCTCGTTTAACCGGGAGCTCTCAGAGCTATATAGCTTTGGAAGGAAGCATCCGGCCAATCCGCTGAACGGCGGGTTCGTGAAGGAGGATATCCGCACAGGCACCTACAGCAAATACCCGGAGACGACCTGCGTCATCTACGAGCTTCAGGTCACGGACCGTGAGGTTGAGAAAATGAAGCGGGTGCTCCAGGTCTTCATCCGCAGCCGCCAGAAGTATCTCTACAATATCCTCGGCGTCATCGGCATTGCACTGAAGGAGCCGGTGGAGTTCAGCAACTCGTATTTCTGTTCGCAGTTCGTTGCCGAGATTCTGGAGCGCTCGGGCATTAAGCTGTGGAACAAGCTGCCTGCGCTCGTCACCCCGGATGACTTCCGGCAGAGCGACCGGCTGCATCTGGTCTATTACGGCAAGCTGAGCGAATACACGCCCTCCAGCCAGTAGAGAAGCCCTCGTTCCCTGTAGGGAAAGGGGGCTTCTCTTCAAATATAACGGAATGCGAAGAAGAGGAGAGTGAAGGAATGGTTCATGCCAAGGATGTGCTTGCTAATCAATTGCTGGCCGGGGCCAACGACCCCAGCTGGCATCTTCCCTATATGCAGGCTGTGGAGAATATGACAGAGGAGGAAGCGTTCTGGAAGCCCGGTGAAGGAGTCAGCAGCATAGCTGAGCTTACCCAACATTTGCTGTACTGGAATGAAGCCTGGCAGAGCCGGTACCGCGAGGGGCATATGGACGCTGTGCCTCCGGTTAAGGATAATAACCTCAGCTTCAGGCTTCCGGCAGATATTGCGTTCAGTGAGCTGCGCGTAAGGCTGCTGCAGACGCTCTTGAACTGGCAGAGCCTGCTGTCTGAGGAAGGGCTGGAGGAGCAGGTGAACGGGTTCCCGGTACCGGCTGCATGGTGGGAGATCATCAGCAATGCGGCAACTCATAATGCTTATCATATAGGTCAAATGGTGTTGATCCACAAGCTGTACGTCCCGGCCAGACCACAAGCATAAGCCCCTTCCAGGGCAGGCATTGGCTGTGCAGGAGACCGCTATGAGGCATGGCTCAAGCAGACTGGCCGGGATTCTCCCGCCGGTCTCTTTGTCATACGTACAGTGAGGGCCGCAGCATAGATCTGCTTGTGCAGAATAGCTTAATCTGTAATGAAATGGAGCATGTGATATTCTTGAAATATAAGGATTTATACGTTGCACACGATAACTTATCCTTCTATTTCTCGCTGAAACGGTGCCATCCCTAAAAGGATGGCAAAGTCGTTTCCACTTGGCATAGGGTCTACTGAAGGGAAAAGAGAGGGATTCATATCATGATTGAGAACATCATCAGAGGTCTGGAAGCAAGATATGCCTGCCGGCTGGAACGGCTGACAGGAGGATATACGAATCTAACCTATCTGATGGCGGGGGCCGAGCCGCCGCTTGTAGCCAAAATAACAAATCTGTCCAATAAAGATACGCTCAATGAGGTTCATGTAATGCGGCTGGTGCAGGGAAGCTGTGATACCCCGGTGGTGCATGAGGTGACAGAGATGGACGGGAAGCGCATCATCATCATGGACTGCATGCAGGGCGGGAACGCCCAGTCCGTTCTGGATGCCAGGGACTGGACAAGAGCCGAGCGGATCTACAGCAGAATGGGGCAGCTGCTGGCTGCCCAGATTCATTCCCGCCCTTATCAGCCGCAAGAGACAGAGATCCGGCTCAGCAACAGGTCTGCACTGAGTCAGGTGGTTCAGAAGCTGGAATTCGTTCCCGCCGCTCTTGGCAGACAGTCGCTTCACTTTCTGTCTGCGGCGGAGGCCGGGGAGCTTCCGTGGGTCCTGACCCATGGCGATTACGGAGTACATAATCTGCTCTGTGAAGCCGATGATCTGCTGCATGTGCTGGACTGGGAATGGGCGGAATGGGGCAGCCCGCTGAATGATGTAGCCTGGGTCTGCTGGTTCACGAAGCACCATTATCCCGTACAATCCGTGCTGCTCAATACTGCCTTCATGCAGGGCTATCTGTCTGTTAACCCGTTATCCTTCACGCCGCAGCAGATGAAGGCGGCGAGTCTGTACAGGGTATGGAATATCCTGCACCGCCTGCAGATCGCGCCCAAGGAGGTGCAGCGTGAATGGGTCAGACGTCTGGAATGGACACTCGGTGAGGACTTCGCAGAGCTGCACGGAATCAGCTAAGGAAGAGGCTTCTCCCGGACGCCTGTATTCTGTAGCTTGGAACGCCTGAGGCGCCTGAGCGGGTCAGTCCTCCGGCACCACGACCTGAATGTGGCGCGGAATGGTGCTTAAGCGGATCGGCAGCGGCGGACCTTGCTCGCCGTCCACATTCGTCTGTACCGGCTCGGTGGAGCGGACGGAGACCTCCTTGGCTGTAAAGTAGATGACATCCTTATGATTCCGCAGATTGCCGAGCAGCAGGGAGATGCTGACCGTAACGGAATTCAGCAGGTGCAGGTCCTTGACGATGAAGCAATGGAGCAGGCCGTCATCTACGGCGGCAGCAGGGGCAAGCTTCTCGAAGCCGCCCACGGAATTCGTCAGTGCAGCAATGAACAGCGGGGAGGAGCCTTCCCAGATCTCACCGTCGTGAGTAATCGTCAGGGTATGTGCAGTATTGCTGGCCAGCTCCTTAATGCCCTCTTTTAGATAAGCAAGGAACCCGAGCCGGCTCTTGTCTTCGGAGCTAACTGAGGAGAGGGAGCCTGCCAGAGAGCCTGCGGCCACCACATTGACGAACAGCCGGTCATTCAGCCGGCCCATATCGACTCTTCGGGTCCGGGGCGAAGCCAGGCTCTGAATTGCCTCTTCAGGGACAAGCGGAATCTGTAGCGCGCGGGCAAAATCATTGACGGTGCCCATTGGCACAATGCCAAGTGTAGGGCGGTGCTGCTGATCTGTGAGGCCGTTCATCGTCTCGTGGAGCGTTCCGTCTCCTCCAATGGCAACCACCAGATCATAGCACTCGGCGCAGGCCTGGAGGCAGAAGGCGGTTGCATCTCCTTCCCCTGCGGTCTCCTGGACGGTAACCTGATACCCTGCGCCTTGCAGCACCTCTTCCGCTGCTCTAATATAATCCCGCGCCTC
Organism: Paenibacillus sp. FSL R7-0333; assembly: GCF_038000365.1. Classification (NCBI taxonomy): domain Bacteria; kingdom Bacillati; phylum Bacillota; class Bacilli; order Caryophanales; family Paenibacillaceae; genus Paenibacillus; species Paenibacillus sp. FSL R7-0333. The sequence goes on along the minus strand of NZ_JBBOBZ010000001.1, from coordinate 7,092,346 downwards.
TGCCTTGCCGGACGAAGGGTTCATGATGACCATGGCCTGCTGCATACTGCACTCCTCTCTCTTGTAACCGGATTAATATCCATTAACCAACTAAGTATAGCGTTTGAATCAAAAGCGCCAAAGGGCGCATTGTCCCTTTGGCGCTGAACGACATATGCCGCAGCAGGCAGCAGCTATCTTCCTTCGATCCGCCGCCCATAAGATTCGGCGTAGGCCGCACTGCGGAACTTAAGAATCGGATCATCCGAGAGGAGCATACCAGTTGTAAGGATCGTAGGGTCCATGAGCAAATATGTCGGATCGGGGTAGATCTCTGAAATATGCAGCCGCCCGAGATCGATTCTGCGGCGGTCCTCCGGCCAGGCACGGGTAGGATCATCCGTAGCATCGCCTTCCTCTCCAAGAACAGCGACCAGTTGGAAGATAGCCGGCTCATCCTTGAAGCGCAGCTCCAGCTCATCCTCCAGATAGCGGTCCGGCTGCTGCGCAGCCTCTTCCAGTGTCAGTGTGCGCACGCCCGTCTCGGGAACCCACTCGTACCGGACAGGCTGCTGCCTGCCTTCTGCATTGACCAGCACATAAGCATGTATGCAGTAGTAATGACATTCGGCGTAGCTGGCAGGCGGCTTGAGCCGGCGCACCGCGAGCAGAGCCTCTTTGCTCTCGCTGAAGTGGCTGACAATTTCCTTCATCAGCTCAATCGGTCCGAGTGTCCCGGTCCGCAGCCGGTGGGCCATCTGTATAATGTCGATGAAGGACTCCGGGGTCCGCGCAAAAAAGACAGGCACGGTCACTCCAACCAGATTCGTAACCCCGCCATCCGGGAGGATGAACTGGACAGCCATCCCCTTGGCAGGGGATAGCAGGTCCGCAAGTGCCGGATCAGTCGAGCTGCCCGAGAAGCGGATGATGGCATTCACCTGCTGCTCCTGAAGGTGCTCCGCCTCCGTGAACTCCTTCCCCAGTCCGCTCGGCCGGAAGAAGCCGCGGCAGCAGACTCCCGCCGCATGGGCGCGGCGGTATCCGGGATGGACACCGGACAGGTTCTCGATCGCGTCTACTGCCTCGGCGGCAAGCGCTGGATGCTCCCTGGTGTCTGCGGCAGACTGGCTGCTGCTGTGCTCCGATTCCGATTCATTCATGTCCTCATTCACTCCTCCACGATGATTTATAACATATACAAGCTATTTTCTAATTATTACCACTTTTACTGCTCATTCAAACCGCTTCTCGTAGACATCCACCTGGTTACCATGGTTATCGGTAGCACTTCTGATCCGGCCATATCCGTTCAGAGTCCAAAACAGCTCACCGGCCTTATTCTCGAGCTGGACAGCCAGTCTGACGGCTTGTGTACCCTGTTGCTGGAATTTTCTCTCCAGTTCATGCACAGCAGCATTCCCTAACCCTTGCCGGCTATATTGCCGGTGAATCACAAGGAGGCCAATCCAGGGATAGTGATCCGGGCCGTAGTCTGGGAGATAAGTGAGTAGGCCGGCGACGCGATCACGGAACTTGATGTACAGCATTTTCTCACCCATGGCGAGGTTCTTACGGTTCTCTTCTTGCAGCTCCAGCGGTTCGAGGTATGACTTATGCTCCACCATCAGATTGAATTCAGGCTGTGAGTTCAGGATGGAGGCTTGTATCTCAAGACTCTCCTGAGACAGCGGCTCGGTAACAGCTTCTAGCTGAATCATAATAATCCCACCTTATTATTAAATAATTATCTAATTAGATATTAATTTAATAACTGAGTTTAATCAAGTTATATGTTAAACTTAGACAGACTTATCCCTATAAACATGCTTAAGCAGGAATGGAGAAATGAAATCATGAATGAATTGCCAAATTGCCCGCAGTGCAGCTCTGTGTACACCTATGAGGACGGAGCGCTTCTGGTCTGTCCGGAATGCGGACATGAATGGTCTTTGGATGCTGGAAGTGCAGGCGGCGAGGAAGAGAAGGTTATTAAGGATGCTAACGGAAATGTACTGGCTGACGGGGACACTGTAACGGTGATTAAGGATCTCAAGGTCAAAGGCAGCTCGTCCGTTCTGAAGATAGGCACCAAGGTGAAGAACATCCGGCTGGTGGAAGGCGACCATGATATCGATTGCAAAATCGACGGGTTCGGCGCAATGAAGCTGAAATCGGAGTTTGTGCGCAAGGCATAGCATGAAGCAGGCGGAAGAGATGGAAATAAGGCACTTATTTCTGGCGGAATGGAGTCATATGAAGAAGCAGTTGGAAAAAGTACACCTGATTCACCGAATCTCATAGAATCGGCCACGTTTGGTCAGATTAAGTGCCTTTTTTCCAACTGTCACTCCTGAATGGGGCATTTGCTTAACAGCAAGTGTAGAAAAACCAACTGTTACATGGTTTGCCTAATCTCTCCCCCGTTATAGAATCCGCCGCGCGGTAACAAACCGCTGCTTCCACTTACTGCTGAAATCCTCCATATGTACACCCTGCTCCTTGGAGTAGGTATGCAGTATCCGGTTATTTCCGGCATAGATGGCTACATGTCCGATGTCGAGACCTCTGGCGGTGAAGAACAGCAGATCTCCGGTGCGCAGCTCGTCTAGGCTAATCTTTCGGCCTTCAAGGGCCTGATCATAGGAGACGCGGGGAAGCTCAATCCCGAGCGTATCCCCGAACACATGCTTCACAAAAGAAGAACAGTCGAACGTATCCGTCTGGTCAGGAGAAGCACCGAATTCATAAGGGGTATTCAGGTATTTTTTACCTGAGGCAATCAGGGCTTCCCCTTGCTTCTGCAGCAGGGAAGGGCTTCTGTAATCCGTGAATTTCGGCTTGGAAGATACATATCCTCTCACATGATCTGCGGTCCGCACCTCCAGCCAGAGGGCATCAACCTCACGGATGACATGAACCTTGCTTCCGGCGGGCAGCAGGCCCAGGCTAGTGGTGCTGCTCCCTGCATCCGGGGTGCTGCGCAGGTTGACCCCCCAGGTGACCGAGGTCTCATAGGCAGACGCCGAGGAGATAATGACGGAGCCCGAAGCCGGCTCCCAGGTTACTTGGCTGCCCAGTGCTTCACTAACGAAGCGCAGGGGAATCATACTGTAGCCTTGCGACAGTTGTCCCGGTACAGCCAGCTGGGCGGTCTTCCCGTTCAGCAGAGCTGTGAACGAGCCTAAGGTATAGGTGAGTGCAGTGCCGCCTTTGACGGCAGTTACCGTCTTGCTTGCATTGTCCCAGGAGAGCTCGGCCCCTTGGGCTTCGAACAGCCCACGCATAGGAACCAGTACAGTCCCGCTGATGTTGAGCGGCTGAGTCTCCGGCTGGAGCTGCTGTCCGTCCAGGTAGATGGAGATGGGCTGGGGTGAAGGGGCTGCATCTGCATGGACGCGCTCTGGCAATAACAGGGCCAGTCCAAGCAGAGACAGCAGCATAGTCGTTCTTGTTGTCATGGGTTCATCACCTTATGGATAGATTTAACTCTCTCCAGTTAGACGCGATTGGTGTGAATTGGTTTTGTGCCAATTGTTGGTAACGAGGATCAGACAAGGCTGCAGGAGTTGCGCTTGACGTCCGCCAGAATACAGATTATAATCCAACCAGTTAGTTAGAAATAAGGAGGCGGAAACCATAACCACAACAGGGGGCAAACGCAGCACCAAAATATACGACGCCGCCCGCACCCGGGCGATTATTCTGGATGCAGCGGAGGAGATTTTTGCCGAATCCGGTTACTCCGCAGCACGGATCGATGCCATTGCGAAAGCATCCGGGTATAACAAAAGCCTGATCTATCAGTATTATGGCGACAAGCTAGGGCTATATACGGAAGTGGTCAAGCGGGCTGACCAGATTAGCGAACAGATCACCGGCTCGTTCATCAGCGAGTTGCTGAAGGATGAGCAGCTACTAAAGGACCCGGCTGCATTCAAAAACTTCGTGGAGTACTGGACCCGTCAGACGGTCTCCTTCTTGCTGGAGCACCGGAGTTACCTGAGAATCCTGTTTTGGGAAGCTGCAGAGGGCTGGAAGATCTGGAATCAGATTCCCTATCGTCCGGATGATGACCCTCAGATGCATGAGATTGCTCTGGCCGCCCAGAGGAACGGAATTCTCCGTCAGGATCTGGACCCCGCGCTCTTTCCGATGCTAGTCATGAACGTAATTGCAATGACACTGCAGTCTTCTTCAAGATTTGAGCACTTGTTCGGCAGTCTGGACTCTCCGCAGATTAGAGAACAGACCACACAGCAGATTGTGCAATTTATTATCCATGGCGTCATGGAGCCGTCTTTACTGTAAGGGCGGCTGTTTCTTTGGACTAAATATAAACAACTAGTTAGTTTTAAAAGAAGCGTAGGAGTGATGATGATGAACGCAATCATTCAGACAGAAGGATTAACCAAGCATTTCGGCAGCCATCATGCTGTGGATCGGCTGTCGATCGAGGTCAACCCGGGCGAAATCTACGGATTCCTTGGGCTGAACGGAGCAGGCAAAACTACAACCATCCGCATGCTCCTGGGCATGATCCGCCCCGATTCCGGGTCGGCCTACCTGTTCGGACGGCGGGTCGATGCGGGCAGCCATAAGCTGTGGGCGGAGGTAGGGTACATGGTCGAAACTCCCTACTCCTACCCTGAGCTTACGGTCCGCGAGAACCTGGAGATTATCCGCAGGCTGCGGGGTATCCCGGACCGCTCTGCCATTGACAGTATTATCGACAGGCTCCAGCTTACCGCTTACCGGGACCGCAAAGCCGGGACGCTCTCCCTCGGTAACGGGCAGCGGCTGGGCCTCGCCAAGGCCATGCTGCATCATCCGCAGGTGCTGATTCTGGATGAGCCGACGAACGGGCTGGACCCGGCGGGGATTGTGGAGGTGCGGGAACTGCTCCGGGAGCTTGCGGCAGATCAGGGAGTGACGATTTTTATCTCCAGCCATATTCTTGGCGAAGTCTCCAGGCTGACGAGCAGAATCGGCATCGTGCATCAAGGGAAGCTGCTGCAAGAGACGGATGTGAAGGATCTTCATCCCTTGCTCCGCAGGAGTCTGCGGGTAGAGACCCGCGATCCGGCAAGTGCCCGCAGCAGACTTACTCAGGCAGGCTATGTGGTGCAGCAGAATGCAGAGGGCACACTGCTGCTTCAGGAGGAACGTGCCGTAACGAACCCGGATTACATCTCCAAGCTGCTGGTGTATGCGGATATGCCGCCTACGCTGATTCAGGTGGAGGAAGAGGATTTGGAGCATTATTTTCTAAGAGTCATTGGATCTGAAGGAGGAGTGAGACCATGAATCAATGGCTATCGGCCCTGTGGGTGGAGGTCTTGAAGCTTCGCCGTTCCAGACTGTTCGTGATCTCGCTTGTGGTCAGCATCCTGGTGCCGATAATGATCGGGCTGGTGTTCTCCGGGACCATTGGCTCCCAGAGCGCCTTTGAGGGTGAGATCAATGTGGCAGGGTTTCTGAAGGAGCTGGGCATTGTCGTCTCCATGGGAGGCTTGATCGGCTTCGGGTTCGTGTACAGCTGGAGCTTCGGCCGGGAATATTCCGACCGCACGGTGAAGGATCTGCTGGCCCTGCCGCTGTCCCGGTATGGGGTGGCCGCTGCGAAGATCGTTGTTTCTACGTTATTATGTGAAGTTCTATCCTTGTTCATGTTCATAGCTGGGTGCATCACGGCATGGCTTACCGGCTTGGACGGATGGAGTCTGGAGGTCATTGTTCAGGGCTTCAGCGGGTACGCACAGATCTGTCTCATGGTGGTTGTTCTGAGCATCCCTGTAGCGTGGATGGCTTGTATCGGGCGCGGTTTCCTGTATCCGCTGGGCATCGTCCTGCTTACCATTGTGATCGCTCAGTTCGGCGGGGCGCTGGGCATTGTAGAGTACATTCCGTGGGCCATTCCCGGATTGCTCAGCGGTGCCTCAGGAGAGGAGAGCACACATCTGGAGCTGGTTAGCCGTTTGCTTCCGTTTCTCACCGGCGCTGTTGGCCTCATAGGCACGCTTGTCTGGTGGAGGTATGCCGACCAGACCTAAGTCTGGTGAAACTACAGAGTTTTATTATTGCAAATTTTAATTAGTGGAGGGGAACAGAAATGGAGAAGGCACCAAAAGGCACTATTCTTATCATGGCTATTCTAATTATCGGGACAATGGCAGGGCTATTGAATCAATCCTCGCTGAATACGGCGCTGCCGAACATTATGGGTGAGTTCCGGTTGTCTGCGAGCACTGTGCAGTGGTTAACGACCGCTTTTGCACTGGTGACGGGAATTGTAGTTCCGATTACAGCTTATCTTATTCAGCGCTTCACCACCAAGCAGGTATTCGTCTTTGCGATGGGGATGCTGACTGCGGGGACGCTTCTGTGTGCGGTCTCCCCCGGCTTCGGTCTGTTGCTTACGGGACGGATCATCCAGGCGGTCGGAGTGGGCATTATGCTTCCCCTGGTGCAGACCCTGACGTTCATTCTGATCCCGGTTGCCCGGCGCGGGTTTACGATGGGGCTGATCGGGCTGGCAATTAACTTCGCTCCGGCGATCGGACCTGTACTGAACGGCTGGCTCGTGGAGAGTCATTCCTGGCGCTTGCTGTTCTATATTCTGGCCCCTTGCTCGCTGCTGCTCACGATGCTTGGACTGTTTCTGGTGAAGAACGTCACCCCGCAGGTGAAAAGCAAGGTGGATGCACTCTCCATGACATTATCCACACTCGGCTTCGGCGGTGTGCTGTACGGATTCAGTGTCTCCGGCAGCAAAGGTTGGGGGAGTACGGAGGTGCTGATCTCCCTCGCGGTCGGGTTCATCGCGCTCTGCCTGTTCGTGTGGCGGCAGTTGACGATGGAGAATCCGCTGCTGGAGCTGCGGGTGTTCACCAGTCCCTCTTTTACCCTGGCTACTGTAATCAGTATGATCCTGATGATTATCATGCTGAGCGCACAGCTCCTGCTGCCGCTCTATATGCAGACCATGCTTGGCTATTCCGCGCTGAAGTCAGGTCTGATGCTGCTTCCCGGTGCGATTCTGATCTGTATTATGTCCCCTATCGCGGGGAAGATTTTTGACAAAATAGGTGCCAGAACGATGGTAATCACCGGAATCAGCCTGACGGTCATCTCTGCACTGTTGTTCTCCAATCTGACGGAGCATACGTCCTATACGTTCCTGATGGTGGGCTACTCCCTGCGGATGGTCGGTGTCAGCCTGACCCTGCTGCCCGTCGTCACCAGTGGAATGAATTCCCTGCCGCCGGCTCTGATCCGCCACGGCATTCCCGTGAACACTACGCTACGGACGGTCGCCGGTTCCATCGGGACAGCGCTGCTTGTGACGATCATGACCTACAGCGGCGGCGGCCTGAAACAGACGGGCGATGTCCATAGCTTAATTCATGGAATGAATGTCGCTTCTATGGTCACCACAGGAGCCGCAGTGGTTGCACTGATTCTGTCCTTCTTCATCCGGCGAAAGGAAGAGATCTCTACGGAGATTCCCGCGAAGGGCGTTGCTGTGAAATAACCGTTCGTATATGGATATAGGATGTATCCTCAGCTCAAATAAAATACCTTCTGCTGCAAGAGATCGAGGGCCCGCTCGGTCTCTTTGCGTTCCTCAGCGCTCAGGGCCGCAATACGCTGCTCGAACCGGACAGCGATCTGTCCGAAGGCCTCATTCATCAACGCCTCACCTGCGGCGGAGAGCGTAATTCCCTGCCTGCGGCGGTCAGCGGGGTCGGTGATGCGGGTACATAGCCCTTTTGCGCTGAGCTTCTTCAGCTCCCGGCTCGTATTGGGCATCGACATGTTCATGCAGTCGCTGATCTCGCTGAGCGTAACAGGCTGGCTGACGGCGATGTATTCAACAATCTTATATTGCAGCGGCGTTAAGCCGTCTGAGTTCACATCTTTGGAAATATCATTCGTTATTTGATGGACGGCAGTGGTGAAGGCAATGAATTTTTGAAAAAGATGGTTGTTGTCCATAAGATCACCTCAGAGGTCACAATACCAGAATAATTATCAAAAAACAATTATCATTTGACAAGTAATTTGCGGCTGTGGTATGTTTTTGTTATCAAATGACAACTAAAGGGGAATAACACTGATGAATACACTTGTGATTTACACCCATCCGAACCATAAGAGCCTGAGCTACGCCTTCCTGGAGGAAGTGCTGCGCGGCAGCAAGGAGAATGCGAAGATTACGGAAGTGAAGGTGCTTGATCTGTATGAGGCCGGATTCGATCCGGTCCTGGTGTTCAATGAGAATCGGCGCAGACGGGATATGTACCAGGAACCGGAGCTGGCAGAGTACAGGGAGCAGCTGCTGTGGGCCGATCAGATCGTCCTGGTCTATCCGATCTGGTGGGGACGCCCGCCAGCGATGCTGATGGGCTACATCGACCGGATGTTTGCATCGGGCTTCGCCTACCGGGATAAGGGCGGACTTTTGCCGGAGGGGCTGCTCAAGGGGAAGAGCGTGATCTGCATCTCCAGCATGAAGGGGCCGACCCACTACCCGCTGCTGTGGCTGGGGAACTCGCATAAGATACTGATGCGCAAAGCCCTGTTCAACTACGTGGGCATCCGTAAGGTGAAGTTCTTCGAATTCGGTAACATGGAGAGCAAGAAGGGGAAACATAGCAAGAAGCTGGAGCAGATCTACCGCTATTTCAAGACAGTGGGGTGAATCTTGAACAATCTATTTGACATCCGGCCAACTTGTAACTACAATGGTTACATGAGTGGTGATTACCGATGTCAACGAGAGCTTATAGCTGAGATTGAAATACAAGAACCCAAATGGAGGAATATGAGATGACAATCGCATTAACAGGAGCAACAGGCAAATTTGGTTCCATCGTAGCAGAGACTCTGCTGAAGACCGTACCCGCTGGGAATATTGTAGCCAGTGTCAGAAACCCGGAGAAGGCAGAAGCCCTGAAGGCGCGCGGGGTCGATGTCCGTCATGGTGATTTCGATCAGCCGGAGACGCTGGACACCGCCTTTGCCGGAGTGGAGCGCCTGCTGATCGTCTCGGCTGACGGCGACAACGACACCCGTATCCGCCAGCATAAGGCAGCTGTAGACGCAGCTGTCCGTGCAGGTGTAGGCTTCATCGTCTACACCAGTGTAGGCGATGCCGATAACAGCTCCCTGTTCCTGGCACCGGTACACCGTGCCACAGAAGAGTTCATCCGTGAATCCGGCATTCCGTATGCTTTCCTGCGCAACAACTGGTACTTGGAGAACGAAGTCGGCTCCATTCAGGCCGTGAAGGCCGGCGCTCCATGGCTGACCTCTGCCGAAGACGGCAAGGTAGGCTGGGCTACGCGCAGTGATTATGCTGAAGCGGCGGCTGCTGTTCTGGCTGGAGAGAGCCGTGAGAGTGTCATCTACGAATTGTCCGGTACTCCGCTTACCCAGGCAGAGCTGGCAGCAGTGGTCGGCGAGGTTCTGGGCCAGGAGGTTGCTGTGCAGCAGGTGGATGACACCGCCTATGCGAAGATTATGGCAGGTGCAGGCGTCCCGGAAGCGGCGCTGCCAATCGTCGTTGCCATTCAGGCAGCCATCCGTGATGGCGCACTGAATATCGAGAGCGGCGACCTTGCGAAGCTGCTGAACCGTCCGCTTACCCCGCTTAGTGAAGGTGTACGCGCGTTGCTGGGTTAATCACTGTTGGTTGAACAAGCCCGCCAGTTATACTCTGGCAGGGCCTGCTATGAGAAGAGGCTATCCTATACCGGTTGTTCGGCAACCGGCAGGCAGCCTTTTTTTGCGTTTGCATGATCTGAGCGGGAGACGCGCGGGCCGGATGTAGATCAGAGGGAGCAAAATGCGGTGTAAGCCGCGCCGCAGCTAGAGATACAAGCGGGTTGGGGGACGAAGGTTGGGGGTGGTGTTTATTTTTTTTGCCGGGATTGTGATCCAAACCTGAATCCCCTGCGTTTCAGTGTATGTACAGACAAACAGGCAGACAGGCAACGTGAACACCACATATTACCCCAACCTAAGGAGTGAATTGAGATGAAGATGAAGAAATTAGTCGTTCCGATGTTAAGCTTGACCCTGATGATACCTGCGCTGGCAGGTGCGGAGGCAGCCCCGGCAGCCACAATGATGAAGGCTTCGGTGAATACACCGGCAGCCGAGCTGAGAGCGGGCCTGGATTATTTGCTCTCCGAGCATTTCACCCTTGCCGTAACCGCAATGACAAAGGCTTATGACGGTACTAAGGATGCGGCAGCGGCCTACCAGGCGCTTGATCAGAACGCGCTCGATATGCAGCCCGCCATTGCTTCACTGTACGGTGATGCAGGTGCAGCTGAATTTGAACGGATTTTCCGCGCTCATAACAAGTACACCGACGATCTGGTGAAGGCGACGAAGAACAAGGACACCGCGGCTGTCAAAGCTGCAGAAGATAAAGTAAGCGGCTTTGTAGACGAATTCGGGAACTTCCTCGGTACGGCAACAGAGGGCAAGCTTCCGGCAGCGGCAGCGAAGCAGGTTATCCGCAGTCATGAGAACCATGTTCAGGAAGTGTTCGAGGATTATGCAGCCGGTGATTACAAGGGCGCTTATGAAGCCTACCGTAAGGGGTATGCAGAGATGTTTGGCATCAGCAAGGCCTTGTCCAGTGCGATTACTACGCAAATGCCTGCAAAATTCGAGAATACCAAGGCAGATACCAAAGCTGCTGATCTGAGATCCGCACTCAACCAGTTAGCGGGTGAACACTTTGCTCTGTCCGTCCTGCAAATGCAGGAGCAATATGACGGAAGAGCCGCTTCCAATGCGCTGATTGCAGCCGAGGCCATGAATACGGCAGACTTCAAGGCAGCAATTGCTTCTATCTATGGTGCAGACGGGGCAGCGGCCTTCGAGAAGATCTGGGTCACGAATCATGTGAATGCCCAGGCTGATTTCACAGCGGCAGTGAAGAACAATGATGCAGCGGCAAAAGCGGCAGTAGAAGCGCGTATCGCAGGCTTCACCACTGAATTCGCAGCCTTCCTTGATTCGGCTACAGCAGGCAACCTGCCGAAGTCAGCAGGGCAATCTGCACTGACCACCCACGAGAATCAAGTGCAGCAGGTGCTTACGCAATATGCAGCGGGCAACTATGACGCATCATACAAGACGAACCGCGAGGGCTACAAGACGATGTTTGGGGTAGGCCAAGCGCTGGGCAATGCAATTGTTACTCAGTTCAACGACAAGTTCCAGGATGCAGCAGCACCAGTACCTGCAACACCAGCAGATCCTGCTTCCATGATGAAAGTCTGGATGAAGGTGGGCAGCGGCGTCCTGAACATTAACGGAAAAGTAACTCAAATGGATACCAAGCCGTTCATTTGGAGCGGAATGACCTATATCCCGCTTCGTTATCTGAGTGAAGGCATCGGGGCAGAGGTGAAATGGGACAAGCAGGCGCAGCAGGTTACCATTACAGCAGGCAGCGACACCCTGGTATTCTGGATGAACAAAGACTTCATGGAAGTTAACGGCATGAGAAAATCCGTCGGCGCCAAGGTCTTTGTGAACGACGACAACAGAACCGTAGTTCCCCTTCGTTTCATCACCGAATTACTGGGCTGGAACGTACAATGGGGCAACGCCGATCAGTCTATTACGTTGACTAAGAGCATGTGAATGTAGGTAAGCTAACTTAGCTAACCTTTCTGTACTACCCCCAGACTTCCCCACAAGCGGCCCACTATAAAAGGTGGTTGCTTGTGGGTTTTTTTTAATGTACACGTAGAATGAGTATTCAAAGGGATAAATACTATTAAATTAGGCGAAGGTCGGCTATATCGGACAAGTAGAGGGATAAATCCAACTAATTATGGTGAAACGTGCTCGTTGCAAGCGAATAAAAGGGATAAATCCCATTAAATCCGATTAAAGCGGTTGTTGCGAGGAGATCAAAGGGATAAATCCCACTAAATTTGGTAAAGGCGGTCAGGGTGGCAGAACTGAGGAGCAAAGGACCCCGAGCAACCACCACAGCCACTACTATTCCAAGCAACAATCCCAATCTCCGCCCGCCCCGACCACCACCAACCTCCCTTTAGCCCACTTTTTAAAAAGGTTTTTTGTAATCCGAAAATTCCCATCGGACATTTTGCTGAGGTTTGAGCGCGGAATCCAGATTTTACATTGACAACCTGTCCGGACACGTATATATTTATCGATAATGATTCTCATTATCGTATAAAAAACCTATTCAGATAAGGAAGGGTCCACACATGAACCGTACCAAAAAGTTCTCTTTCAAGACATTATTCATTCCATTAGCGCTAACCATAGTGCTGGCAGGCTGTTCCTCCAACCAGTCGAATTCAGCTGCTGCACCTTCCCCGGCACCGACAGCAGCTGCAACTAGCGAAGCGGCAAGCACAGAAGCACCAGCGGCGCAGGATGCTGTGACCTATCCGATTACCATCAAGCATGCGCTTGGTGAAGCTGTAATTAAGAGCAAGCCGGAACGTGTAGTTACTGTGCAGTGGGCTAACCATGATGTGGCTCTGGCTCTGGGCGTTGTCCCTGTAGGCTTCTCCGCTGCGAACTTCGGCGTGCAGGATGGCAGCGGGCTGCTGCCTTGGACCGCTGATAAGCTCAAGGAGCTGAATGTAACCGATCCGAATGTGTTCCAGGATACCGATGGTCTTGATTTTGAGGCGATCTCTGACGCCAACCCGGATGTTATTCTGGCCGCGTACTCGGGCCTAACGAAGGAAGATTATGAGACCCTGAGCCAGATCGCTCCAGTGGTAGCTTACCCGACGGCTGCTTGGGCTACGACATGGCGTGAGCAGGTGCTGCTGAACGCAGAAGGCATGGGTATGAAGCCTGAAGGCGAGCAGCTCATCAAGGACACCGAAGCCCTGGTTAAGGACAAGCTGAGCAAATATCCGCAGATTGCCGGCAAAAAAGTAGTCTGGGTCAATTTCTCCGCTGAGGATTTGTCGAAACTGCATATTTATACACCTGTGGACTCCCGGGTCGCATTTCTGTATGAGCTGGGGATGATCTATCCCGAGAGCATTACCAAACAGATTACAGACCCTACCAGCTACTCGCTCAGCTTAAGCTCCGAGAATGTGGAAGCCCTGTATGATGCAGATCTGATCGTAGGTTATGGCAATGACGAATTGCTTAAGACGCTTCAGGCAGATTCACTGATCGGCAAAATTCCGGCCATTGAACGGGGATCGGTAGCTTTTATCGACAGTGATACTCCGCTGGTTGCTGCCGGAACACCGAATCCGCTGTCCATTGCGTATACGATTGATGAATACCTTGCCTTAATTGGGGGAGCTATTGATAAAATAAAATGATGAGTTCACCGGTCTCGGACGATAACAAGCTAAAATTGCATATGCCGAAGAATTTCATCCTGGTGCTGGTGAGCTGCATGGTCCTGCTGGTTCTGTGCATCATTGCCTCACTGGTACTGGGAGCCCGTCATGTAGGCTGGAATGAGCTGATGGACGGGCTTTTCCGTCCAGAAGTGGACAGCTATGGGGCAAACGTGGTGCGCAAGCGGATCTCCCGGACGTTATTCAGCCTGATGTGCGGCGGGGCGCTCGGCGTATCGGGAGCCTTGATGCAGGCGGTGACCCGTAACCCGATTGCCGATCCCAGCATCCTCGGGGTGAACACGGGAGCTTCTTTGTTCGTGGTCTGCGGAATTGCTTTCCTGAACATAAGCACTGCGGGCCAATATATATGGTTAGCCTTAGCCGGAGCTGCAATTACAGCGGTCTTCGTATTCGGAATCGGCTCGATGGGGCGTGGCGGAGCCACGCCCATTAAGCTCGTTCTGGCGGGTGCTGCGATCAGCGCGGCTCTGTCCTCTCTGGTCACTGCCATCATGATTCCGCGCGCTTACGTCATGGACCAGTTCCGGTTCTGGCAGGTGGGCAGCGTGGGTGCGGGGACCTGGAGCGGCATTACAACCTTCCTTCCGTTCCTGCTGATCGGCATGCTGATTGCCTTCATTACAGCTCCGGCCCTGAATGCGCTGGCCCTGGGCGATGATGTGGCGACCGGACTCGGGGTCCGCACAGGGACACTGCGGCTTATAGCAGCGCTGGCCGGGGTATTATTATGCGGAGCAGTGACGGCACTGGCCGGTCCTATCGGGTTCATTGGCCTCTTGTCCACTCACGTAATCCGCCTGATCCTCGGCTCGGACCTGCGGTTCGTGATCCCGATGTCAGCGGTCACCGGGGCTATTATTCTCACGGTCTCCGATGTAGGCGGCCGGCTGATTGGAAGCCCCGGAGAGCTTGAAGTCGGTGTAGTCACAGCCTTTGTAGGGGCACCGATCCTGATTCTATTAGCGATGAAGTCGAAAGTACGGTCCTTATGAGAAATGAAACGATTGAATTCATTATGGCGGGCAGACGTCAGAGACAGCGCCGGGGCTTGATTGTTACCAGCCTGCTTGCCGTACTTACCTGTGTACTGTGCTGCGCGATGCTGCTGCTCGGGAATACCATCTATCCTGCCTCGGAGGTCTTCCGCGCACTTTCCGGCGAAGAGCTGAAGGGTGTCTCCTTCGCCGTGAATGTGATCCGGCTGCCGCGGATGCTGGCGGGTCTGTTCGCCGGATTCGCCTTCGGGATTGCCGGTTACACCTTCCAGACGATGCTGCGCAATCCGCTGGCGAACCCGAATGCCATTGGCATTACCTCCGGATCAAGTGCGGCGGCGGTATACTGCATCGTGATCCTGCAAGCCAGCGGAGCTGTAGTCTCTGTTGCTTCGATAATCGCTGGCCTTGCTACCGTGCTGCTGATCTACGTGCTCTCCAGGGGAAGAACCTTCTCCATTGGGCGGTTAATTCTGATCGGGATCGGCCTTCAGGCGATGCTGGATGCCGTGATCTCCTACCTGCTGCTGATCGGCTCCGAGAAGGACATCCCTTCAGCGGTCCGCTGGCTGACCGGCAGTCTCAACGGCTCACAGATGCGCGAGCTTCCTCCGCTGGTGATCATCGTGCTGATCTGTTCGCCTATCATCATCCTGCTGGGCAAGCATCTGAGTATTCTCGAGCTGGGGGAGCAGTCGGCTACCTCGCTTGGAGTCGGCACCGACAGGACCCGAATTGCACTGATTGTCAGCTCTGTCTGCATGGTGGCGATGGCTACGGCTACTACCGGACCTATTGCGTTTGTCTCCTTCCTGTCAGGGCCGATTGCCAAAAGACTAGTGGGTACCGGCGCTTCCAGCATCATCCCCGCAGGTCTGGTCGGCGTGAATCTGGTCCTGGCGTCTGATCTGATTGGACAATTTGCTTTTGAGTACAGATTCCCTGTAGGCATCATTACCGGATTACTCGGAGCGCCTTATCTGATCTTCCTGTTAATCCGCATGAATCGAAAGGGAGAGTTATAATGAACAAGGCACATGTATTTGGAGCTGAACAGGTTGTAGCAGGCTATGAGAATAAGACGATTATTCATGGGGTAGACCTGGTGATCCCAGATCGGCAGATCAGCGTCATTATCGGCGCGAACGGCTGCGGGAAATCCACCCTGCTCAAAACCATGGCCCGGCTGATCAAGCACACCGCAGGCCAGGTGACGCTGGACGGCAAGCCGATCTCGCAGATTCCGGCCAAAGCGCTGGCCCGGGTCATAGGACTGCTGCCGCAATCCCCGATTGTGCCGGAAGGGATATCGGTTGCCGATCTGGTGGGACGCGGCAGATTCCCGCACCAGTCGCTGCTGGGGGGCTGGTCCAGGAAGGATTACGAGGCTGTGGCCGAAGCGATGGAGATTATGAATATTACCGAATTCGCCAACCGCAATATAGACGAGCTCTCAGGCGGCCAGCAGCAGCGGGTCTGGATTGCGATGGCCCTGGCCCAGCAGACTGACATCCTGTTCCTGGACGAGCCGACCACCTTCCTGGATATCACCTACCAGGTGGAGATCCTGGACCTGCTCACCGATCTGAACCGCAAGCACGGAACCACCATTGTGATGGTCCTGCATGATATCAACCTGTCCGCCCGGTATGCCGACCATATCTTTGCACTGCATTCCGGTCGGCTGGTTGCCGAGGGCTCGCCCGCAGAGGTCATCACCAGCGGGCGGGTTAAAGAAATCTTCGGACTGGATAGCACAGTCATTCCTGACCCGGTCTCCGGTTCCCCGTTGGTTGTGCCGCGGGGGCGGTATCATAACAACTAAGCGTACACAAGGCTGCCAGCGAGTAACATTTTTTGAGAAATCCTGCAAGAAGTGCAACAATGCAGCCCAACAGGAGCGGTATATACCGAAATCCTGCACGAAGTGCAACAAAGTCAGCCACTAACTTGCTTTCTGCACCAGAATTTGTGCAAATAATGCAACATTGTACCCGCATTCAGTAACCTTAATAGAGAAATCCTGCAAAATGTGCAACAATGCTTTATGCAAGCGGTCGGTGAGAGAGAAAAAACATAGGGGCTGGATATTTGCCACCAGAATGCGATGAGGCGCCAGCATCCTTCACCTGTTAGGGTGATTTTGTTCTGATAAATACATGCTCCTGAGCATCATTTAAAATTATTTGGCGTTAATGTAATTTCACTCAATTATTTAGTTGATGGAACGATACTTTTATCACAATAATTTTCGGTTTTTTCAATGTTAAATGGGAATTAAACTAATAAAGCATACAAAAAACCGCTCCTAATGGAACGGTTTTTGTATGCTTTATTTCTTTCTCCGTTTACCGAAGAAGATACTGATATTATGAATAAGAATAGCTATGCTGATTAACACCAGTATATATGAATAATCAGTCTTATCTACCAACAGAAGCGAAACACCGAACAAGGTAAAAGTAATGACAAAGCTCAAAGATGTGTTTTTAGGACTACGGTCTTTTTTGTAGGCCGAGTATACACTATAAAACATAAGCCAGGCAATACCAATTACTATAAATATCTTTAAAAACATAGGTGATCAAACCTTACTCGTGAATTTTAAATTTGGGTGATATAAGTGTACGCCTTCTGCAAATCTTTTTTTGCAGTATTGAAATTATTAATAGTTACACCTGCAAGAACTGCCATTCCTCCTCCCGCAAGAATCCATCCTGCAGGACTCCAAAGAAATCTTCCCTTCAAGTTTTTTTAATACAGTTAAACTATAATAGATAACAAAAATGGTTTCATGAGCAATAATAACTAAATATTCTCAATAAATATTTATATTTTATATAGTCCGCTTCTGTATTTATTACACTATTCGACTTTATACTACAAATAAAGTCATATAAAGCAGTGTGTCTTTTGGGGAGGCTTTATTTTCGTTTGTATATATTGATAAGGGCCCAAATTTATCAAAGATAAAGATTGTACTCCATGAATTTATATAATGTGTTACTTTAGTACCATGCAAAAATACCCGAATTTCCAGTCCTTGCTTGGTGGCGGTTCCCGTATCATGTACATTAATTAGGCAACAGATCTTCAAATCTGAATTAACGCAGGTGATCCTATCAAAATTTCCATCGAGCATATCAGCAGGGAGCAGCAAGAGGAAATCATCATCAGATGCTATGAAGCAAACGAAGAGATCAGTGAGATTGTACATAAGCTTAAGGCAGAGACCCTTGTGCTCCTGGGAGTCCAGGAAGAGCGGGTCAGCCGCATCAAGCTCAGTGACGTCTATTATTTCGAAGCCGTGGACGGCAAAGTGTTTGTCTACAGCGAGAACCAGGTGCATGAAGTGAAGCAGAAGCTGTATGAGCTGGAGGAGCTGTGCCGGGACAAGAACTGTTTTCGCGCCTCCAAATCCACGATTCTGAATATCGCCAAGATCGAAAGTGTGCGTCCGTCCCTCAGCGGCAGGTTCACAGCACTGCTTGATAATGGGGAACGTGTAGTCATTTCAAGACAGTATGTGCCCGTACTGAAACAAAGACTTGGATTTTAAAGGAGGGGATCACAGTATGAAGCGTTCTGAGGTTGTCAAAGATATCATCCGCGATTTTCTGGTTATCTTCGCATCCATCATCATAATCATTACGGTGCTGCGGCAGATTTTTATGCCGGAACTCGCCTTTGATCTGATATCCATCTATACGATTATGGGCTTCTCCCTGCTTGGAGCATTGACAGGCTTGATGTTGTACGCTCCTGACGAGGTGAGCGAGCAGGCGATGCGTGTTAGAATCGTGATTCATTTTCTCCTGCTGGAGCTTCTGTTAATTACCCTTGCCAGCCTGATTGGAGCTGTGGCCAGTGTGTCCGCTGCACTTCTGTTTGCCCTGCAAATCGCTGTAGTCTATGCCATTGTCCGTCTGCTGTCCTATGAGAAGGATAAGAAGGAGGCGGAGCAGATTAATGAGAGACTGAAGGCGGTGAAGCAGGAAGTCCGCGAGTAATCTTGGAGTTAATTTCCCACTTAATGGTGATTTTGTGCATCTTATTGCCCTGTAGCTACAGCTTACCGTAAATGGGTATACACCCTTTTCGCAGTTTTTTATGATGAGATCATCACCTGACGCGAAAAGGAGAATCCCTATGCACAGCCGCATTAAGCTCATAAGCTGGATTAGAATCACCCTGTTTATCATATTCGTTATTCTTATATTGTCCCCCGTTATTGATTGGAGCTTCAGCTTGGTATTACTGGCGGCATTGCTGTTTGTTTTTGCGCTGAAAGGCTCGGTTAATCTGATCCGTAAGAAGGCGGCCGTGAGACCGTCCAGACGTTCAACCCGTGTGTGGAAAAGGCTGCTAACCGCTGTGGCGCTGCTAATCTCACTTATCCCGCCTATTCTATTCCCGCAGTACCGTGCACCTGAAGTAACAGGGGAATATGAGGTCAGAACGGCAGTATACACCTATACGGACCCTGACCGGATGGAGGGATTTACAGATACGGGGGAGCGCCGGAGGGTGAACGTGAAATTCTGGTATCCGCACTATGCCGGGGGTACCTATCCGCTGGTGGTCTTTTCTCATGGTGCTTATGGGGTTAGAGAGAGCAACACGTCAACCTTCACGGAGCTGGCCAGCCACGGCTATGTTGTGGTATCCATCGATCATCCCTACCATTCTTTTTATACACAAGGCATGGACGGGAAGGTCACTATGGTTAATGCAGAATATATGCGGGAGGTTAACGATTCCAACAAAGACGGAGTGTACACCGTGGAAGAGCTGTATGGCCTTACGCGTAAATGGATGAAGCTGCGGACCGGGGATATGAATCTGGTAATCGATAAGATCCTGGAGAAAGCCGCCAGTAACGAGGACCCCGTCTACCAACGGATAGATACGGAGCACATTGGCGTAATCGGCCACTCCATGGGGGGTGCGGCAAGCGTCGCGCTCGGCCGGGAGCGCAGCGATGTGGATGCAGTCGTCAATCTGGATGCCCCGTTCTTCACCGAGCTGGTGTATGACCGGAAGATGAATGATCTGGCGGCCAAAGATGAGCCTTACCGCGTACCGCTGCTGAACATATACACGGACGATGTGTGGAGACAGCTCGGGAAGAACTCGGCTTACGCAGCGAATAACACTGGCAATCCGAACTTCAAGGATGCGTATACCGTTCATTTTGAGGGAGCCAAGCACTTAAGCCTGACCGATCTGCCGCTGTTCTCCCCGATCCTTGCGAATATGCTGCAGCGCGGGCAGGCGGATATCGATAAGTATTACTGTATTGAGACCATGAACAGGCTAATTCTTGAATTCTATGACTATACGTTAAAAGGCATCGGCCAGTTTGCGCCGCAGGCGGTGTATTAAAGGGGATGCAGCGACGGCTATAAGGTGATTCCGGGAAACGCAGTTTTATGCTCCACCCTAGTGAAGCCCAAGGACCGGTACAGCGCAACTGCGCAGGTGTTCAGCTCCCAGACTTCGAGTCTGGCCAGATTCATCCCATTTGCCAAGAAATAATCAAATATATAATTCATGATCACCTTGGCGATTCCTGTTCCCCGGGCTTCGGGCATAACATACAGCGTTTCAATATAACCGCAGCCATCTGCCGCCCAAAAGGTACAGCCTCCCAGCAGCCTGCCGTCCCGCCCAAACGAAAGATTGCGGAAATGGGGATGTCTGCCTTGCTCCGCAAGTGTGTCCAGATTGAGCGGGGTGATAAATATGGTATCGTACCGCTCTTTGTAGACTATCCGTCTGTCCTCTGAATGAAGGTCCTCCGGCTGCACGGTTATCTCTTCCGGCAGGTTGTAAGTGAAGCCTTCGGCAATAGAGGCCTCCATAATAATGCTGTAATCCGCTTCGAACTGGGTCCCTATGTAAAAGTCACGCTGCTTCTGGTCTGCTTGGAATTCGCCGTAGATTCTGGCGGTTAAGTCCGGCCGTAATGCCCGCAGCTCTCTCGCCCGGATCAGCACTTGGTTAAACAGCTCCCGGCTAACTTCCTGCTGCACAATTTCATCCGAATGCTCAGCGGGGTCAACGCTAATATAGATCAGATACGGGGTGTCCGGTGTCTGGTGATGATTAATCGCCGGATAGGTATAGGCACTGCCCAGGTAATCTCCTTGTTCACCCAAAGCAATGAAGATATTCTCTCTGCTGTTCCCATACTGGTCTGCTTCCGGATGAATAATCTGTATGTTCATCATTGTCCTCCTGTATTGAATGAATCGTCAACGGTCATACAAATTATGACATAGTTCATCAGGAGGCTGATGGTAGAGTTTCTCTTTAATCAATTGCTACATATCCAAGACTGAAGACTGAACCAGTTCCGCTATCCCTTCCTCTAACCCCGTCACACCCTCATCCCCCAGCCACTCCGGCGGGACGAGCAGATAATGGCTGGAGCTGCTCTTCAGGTAGCTGTAGATGATCTGTGCCTCGTCGATCTTGTGGCGGCTCATCTCATCCGTAACGGCGGTCTGGCTGCTGCTGCGGAAGACCTCCCGGGCGGATGCTGCGATCATCCCGGTGAGCTGCCCCTCGTTCAGCGCGTCTCTGGCCAGCAGGGTGCGGTAGAGGATCACGCTGCCCTTGATGAGGATCAGCTTATGGGACTGTTCGTCCACCGGCTCAAGCACAATAATATTCTTGTTCGCTCCGGTGAATTCAATCACCTGCTCCTTCTGCAGCAGCGAGTGGACCGCCCCCAGATAATCGCGGAATTTGGCGGCGGTCTCGAAGTCGAACCGCAGCGCAGCATCCTCCATCCGGGCTTCCAGTCCGGTTATAATTACGCTGTCTCTGCCTTCCAGTAAGCAAATAATCTCGTCTATAACGGCTTCATACTGTGCCACAGCTGCCTCCCCGCCTCCGCACATGCCGATGCATAAGCCCAGCGAATGGTTCAGGCAGCGTGAGTTGCGGGAATGGGGGCTGCTGCACAGAATGCGCTGTGATTCTTTGATGCCCAGCACCGCTCTCTCGACAGTACTCCGGCTGGTATAAGGGCCATAGACAAGGCCGCCCGCCTCTGTACTTGGCTCGTAGCCGATCTCAATCTGCCGGTAAGGTGCTTTGTCTACGATGGAAATGTAGCTGTAGGCGAGTGGATTTTTCATTTTGCGGTTATACATCGGCTTGATCTCTTTGATCAGCTGGCATTCCAGCATGAAGGCCTCCAGCTCCGTGTCGGTCAGCCGGTAGTCCAGATCACGGATATGCTTAACCAGCTGCTTCACCTTGTGAGAATGTCCCTTATTATTATAAAAATAAGACTGGACCCGCTTCCTCAGCTGCTTCGCCTTGCCGACATAAATCACATGGCCCAGGCCGTCCTTCATCAGGTATACGCCAGGCGTCAAGGGCAGGCCGGCGACCTTGTCTATTAGCTGTGCGGGCATGGCAGCCGCCTCCGTTCGTGAGTTTCTTCCGTATCCTTCAAGTATAGACCATGCCACCGCCACCTGCGACAGGAAAAGCTCCGCTCAGTGCTCAGACAGAAGCGGTGTGACATAACCCACAATGTCTTCTGGTCAAACACTCTATCATTAACGACATGAACGACAGGCATGAGCGTATGCGATCAAGTAAGCTGGGGGGCTGCTGATGAAGTATTCGATCGGTGAATTTGCATCCATTCTTGGAGTGACGGCAGATACACTGCGCTTATATGAGAAACATGATATTGTCCGGCCGATGAAGGATCAGCATAATAACTACAGGTATTTCAATGATTTGGATGCGCGGAATCTATTGACGAGCAGATGGTACCGGAGCATGCAGATTCCGCTTCAGGATGTAGCCGGATTGATTAAGGACGCGCCGTGTGAGCAAGTGATGGAGTCGATTGCTGCCGCGGGTATGCAGCTGGAGGAGGAGATCCGGCGCAGCAGGCTGCTGCTCGGCAAGATTCAGGAGATTCAGGCGGAGCTGGCGCAGGTCAGCGCATCTCTATATACGTGCAAGATGAAGCAGGTGCCGGGCATGTATCGGATTCAGCAGACGGACAAGAATCATTTGCTGCAAAAGGAGGATCTCAAAGACACCGTTCAGGCGTGGATGGAGCTGCTGCCGTTCACCTTCTATTCCTTCCGGGTGGAGAATAAGGCAGGCGAATGTGCCTGCGGATTAGGGGATCTGGAGTATAGCTGGGGACTTGGCCTGCTTGCAGAGGATCAGGTGAAGCTTGGCGTTAACTTGAACGACAGCGTGGAGGTTCTGGAGCCGGCGACCTGCATCTCTGCCGTCATTGTCAGCGGCCACGAGGATTACCTGGAGCGGGGAGCCTTCGGGTTCATGCTAGAGTATGTGCAGGCACGGAATTATAAGATTAGCGGAGATATCAGCGGTAAAATTCTGTTCACCGAGCGCACAGGTAACGGCAGCAAAACGTATCTGGAGATTAATATTCCGGTAGAACCGGAGGAAGCGTTCACCCTACTTTGAGAAAAGTTTCACATATTGTTCATTGACCTTGGTACTGTACTAAGGTTTACACTGTGTGCGGTAGTCAGCAGTCCTATTAGAGAGAAACGGGGCTGCATTAACCACACAGGGGGAGAAATTGATGCGTAAGCAAGCAACAAAACTAGTGTTCCTAATCACCGTATGTCTGGTATTGGTCCTGTCGCTACTAAGCGGCTGCAGCGGTAACAATTCCGCCGCACCGGCAGCTTCAGAGCAGCCGTCCGCTTCGCCGCAGGCGTCACAGCCAGCGGATACAAGTGCTGTACCGGCAGACTTCAAAGCGGGAACCTATAAAGCAGAGGCTGAAGGCAAGGATGGCAAGATTCAGGTTGAGGTGACGCTTGACGATCATTCGGTCATTACCGGAATCAATGTGGTCAGCCAGAACGAGACCGCCGGAATCGGGGTAGAGGCGATCAACAAGGTCAAGGAGGAGATTCTATCCGGCCAGACCCTGAATATTGATGCCGTCAGCGGTGCGTCCGAGTCCAGCAAGGCGATTCTGACCGCTGTGGAGGATGCGCTTAAGCAGGCGGGCGGCAATGTGGAGGCTTTTAAAACAAAGGCTGTAGTGAAATCGGGAGAAGGCAAGACCGAGCAGCTGTCCGCAGATGTGGTCGTGGTTGGTGCAGGTGCGTCCGGTGTGTCGGCAGCGGTATCGGCAGCTGATAAGGGCGCGAAGGTAATCCTTATCGAGAAAACAGCGACGATCGGCGGCGCGAGCAACCTGTCCTGGGCGGGCAAATTCTACAACTCCTCGGCCGCGCTAAGCAGCGGGCTGAAAGTAGAAGTCGAGAAGGAGATTGCCGACTGGATCGTGAACAATCACTGGCGTGTGGATGCGGCGGCGATCCGCCAATACGTTACGAAGTCGGGTGAGACCTATGACTGGCTGACCGGCAAGGGCTACACCACCACCTTCCTGAACTTCGCCGGGGAACAGCTCCATATGCTGCCTCCTTATGAGACCCGCCAGGAGCTGCTGCGCAAGATGCTTGCAGCATCCGTAGAGAAGGGCGGCGGACAGGTGATCACGGAGGCCACTGCACAGAAGCTGATGACTGGCGCTAATGGAGAGGTGACCGGAGTCGTTGCCAAGAAGTCTGACGGAACAACGCTGGAGATTGCAGGGGCAAGCGTTGTAATGGCTACCGGCGGGTATGCCGGGAATAAAGAGATGGTTAAGGAAGCCTTTGGCTTCGAAGGCGTCAATGGCGGGCTTGGGCAGAACATCGGTGAAGGGCTGAAGATGTCCTGGGAGATCGGCGCGAAGGTGCCGGATAACTTCGGCGGGCAGATGCTGCACCAGACGCTGGCCAGAGCTACAGACAAGCTGAAGACGCAGTATGAGCCGTTTAAAGCCAGCTATCCGATGATGCTGTCTTACCTGCCAACCCTGATGAATGTCGGCCCTTCGGGCGCGAGATTCAGAGATGAGTCGGCGACGCTTACAGCGGTTGCGGCAGCGAATACCAGTGCTTTTAACGGAGCGTATCATCTGGTGATTGTCTCGCAGGCGCAGCTGGATGCCCTTAAGGCCAAGGGGATGAAGGGGGTTCAGGCACCTAAGCTTCCGGGCATGCCGCCGGAATTCTATGCCTCCTATACAGACAAGTTCACGCTGGAGCAGCCATGGAAGGATGCCGATAAAGTCTTCGAATCCATGGTAGCGAACGGCGACGGCTTCAAGGGCAATACAATTGAGGAGCTGGCGAAGAATGCAGGGATGGACCCTGAAGTATTTGCCGCTGAGTTCAAGCTCTATGAGGAAGCAGCGAAGACGGGCACCGATACGGAGTTCGGCAAGGCGAAGGAATATCTGGTTCCTATGGGCAGCAGCGGGCCGTATTACGCCGTTATTGCCGAGATCAACAACCTCTGTTCAGTAGGCGGTCTGCTGGTCAATACCAAGTTCCAGGTACTGAATGATAAGCGTCTGCCGGTCAAAGGGCTGTACGCCGTGGGCGTGGAGTCCGAAGGGGTGTTATTTAATGATACCTATGTAGGCAACGGCGTTGGACTGGGCTACTCCTTCACCTCCGGGCGGCTTGGCGGCGAGGATGCGGCAACGGGCGCATTGGCTAAGGAATAGCCCTTTATAAGTAATTTTCCTCTTTTTGCCGATAAAGAGTTGTCCTGAACTTTACGCGCGAGAAGAGGAGCGTCCGATGTATATTCCCATATCACGAATCAACGCCGCTTCGCTGACCCGCTCACCGCAACAGGCGGACCATACTTCTGCCGGTTCATCTTCGCTCAGCTTCCCGGAGATGATGGCAGCTGTGGGAGCGGCAATTGAGGATCAGGCACGCAGAATCAAGGCAAGGTACAGTCTGTCCGTCCGCATTATGGCGGTAGCCAAAGAGGGCAGCAAGGGGGAGAAGACCGGCTCAGGAGACCGGAGTGATCAGCGGGAGCTTATAATCGCTCCAAATATTCTGCAGCAGATGAGCAAAGATCCTGTGATGCAGCGTAAGGTGTATGGCTATCTTGACGAGTATGTGCGCGAGCCGCACTCCTCACCCGGCCATAGTCTGATCGTTCACAGGGACGGAACCTCCTCCCTTCTTCCTGCCGCCCCCAGACCAGCAGCCGTACAGGAGATTACCCATCTACATACCGGGCAACCGGAAATCGCGGGCAGCTTATACGATCAGGACAGACTGAAGCAGCTTGCGTTCCTCCGGGCCAGAAGAGCAGGCAGGCACCGGTAACAGAGTGTAATCCGCAAATAAGATCCCTGAATCCATGTTGTGGAGGCGGGGGTCTTTTTGTGAGGTTCTGCGCGTCCCTGAGGCGAACAATGGCCTATCCTCCTGCATAGCATATAGCACCTGCTTGCTATTTGTAAGTGGAAAGGGGGCGCATGGCTAATGGGTATCCAGCTTACTGCGATTCATTGGGTGTATCTGGTGTTTATTGTGTTCATTCTGGCGCTGCTGATCAAGCGGCGTGATACAACCATGATCTGTGTGACCGGGATTCTGGCGCTCGGGCTGCTGGCAACGGCGACGCTCAGCGGGTCGGTGTCGGGGATCTTTAACTCTTTTGTCTATGCGACTAAGGAGCTGCTCGGCACCATCATGATTATCTCCATTATCGTGGCGATGAGCCGGATTCTGATTATAACAGGCATCAACGAGACGATGGTATCGCCGCTCACCCGGTTCCTGCGCACACCGGCGATGGCCTACTGGGGAATCGGACTGATTATGATGATAACCTCGTTTTTCTTCTGGCCGTCCCCTGCGGTAGCGCTGGTCGGGGCCGTTCTGCTGCCGGTGGCGGTCCGGGTCGGGCTGCCTGCGCTGGGCGCAGCGGTGGCCATGAACCTGTTCGGGCACGGGATCGCCCTCTCCGGCGATTATATTATTCAAGGCGCTCCGAAGCTGACGGCGGATGCCGCCGGTCTTCCGGTGTCGAGCGTGATGGAGGCCAGTATTCCGCTGGTGATCGTAATGGGGGTAGTGACCACGGTGAGTGCTTTCTGGATGATGAAGCGAGACCAGAAGAACGGCACCTGGAGAGAAGGCTTGGTCGCTTCCCCGGGAGCAGCAGAGCCGTCGGCTGATGCGGGGACGGATGATGACCAGCCAGTGCTCATGAGTGACCGTCTGCGCAAAGGGCTGGCGATCGCCATTCCGCTGCTCTTCCTGCTGGATGTGATCGGCATGTTCGTGCTTCACCTGCAAGGCGGCGATGCTACCGCGCTGGTCGGGGGAACCGCCGTGCTGATCCTGATTGTCATTACCCTGCTGGCCCATCGCGGCCAGGGGCAGGGCCTGGAGAAGATAACCGCTTATCTTATTGAAGGCTTCACCTTCGGCTTCAAGGTCTTTGGGCCGGTCATCCCGATTGCCGCCTTCTTCTATCTGGGTGATGCCGCCTTCACCGAGCTGTTCGGCAAGGTGCTGCCGGACGGCTCGCACGGCATCGTGAACGACCTGGGCGTGGCCCTGGCGAATCACGTGCCGCTGAACGGGGCGGTGGGAGCCGTAACGCTGACGGTGATCGGCGCGATCACCGGCCTCGACGGCTCCGGGTTCTCCGGCATCTCGCTGGCCGGCTCGATTGCCGGGCTGTTCGCCGCCGCGATCCACTCCGGCGCGGCGACGCTGACCGCCCTTGGGCAGGTGGCCGCCATCTGGGTCGGCGGCGGCACCCTGATCCCGTGGGCGCTCATTCCCGCCGCTGCGATCTGCGGCGTCAGCCCGTTCGAGCTGGCCCGGCGCAATCTGAAGCCGGTCCTGCTGGGCCTTATGGCAATGACCATTGTCGCCATGTTCCTGGTGTAGGCACCGCTTAAGGTACCATACCCTCCACCCGCCCGGGCGCATACGGACCCCAGCGCCGTTATTTCCAGAAATCAGCCTGTTTTCGAACCCATGCGGACTCCAGAGCCTTTATTGCTCCCATTTGGCCCAATTCGGCCTTGCTTATGGAGGGATAAGGTCTCTCCAGTCCGCATGGAGCGAAAGGCCACGGTTTTGAGAGTAATAACGTCCGTACGGTCCGCATGTGAACCCCGCGCCTACAATCCGCATAAGATTTCCTTCCCTAATCCATCCTACAGAAGAACGGACATTGTGATGGAGGGGGAAATATAATATGAAGCATTACGAATCTAGTCTGCGCACCAACAGCACGGTGGATCAGGCGCACGATGCGGTGACGAAGCTGCATAACGCTGTAACCCAGGCTGTGAGCCATCCGACCGGGCAGATGATGGAGCAGGCAGAGAACAGCCTGGAGCACGCTGAGGAAGCCGTGCGCCATGCCCCGGAAGGTTCGGTCGGGAAACAAGGGGTAGGGCTGGTCCAAGAGAGGCTGGAGGAAGAGAAGCGCAGATTGTCTTCGCTGGATGGGCAGGTTGTCGAGTCCCGGGATTAGAGCCTGAAACAGGCTATGTTGAACAGGCATTCCCGGAGTTGATCCGGGGTGCCTGTTTGCTTTTAATGGTACCCGAGGGGCAATGGGGGGAGCTTGTGCAATCATTTGCCGGGAAATAGGTTATAAGGTAATGACGAGACCATTCAGAGGAGGTACATATCTATGCCGGAAGCGGATAACACTGATTCATGGAGTCCTCCGGAGACACCGGAGATGCTGTATGCCGCGCTTAAGGAGATTACTAAGTGGGAGAAAGAGCAGAATAGGCTGATGATCTGGGACCGGATTACCCGGTTGCCCTTCAAGCTGCTGGATGCAATCACGCCAAAGGTTATCCACGAGAAGGTAGGCCGGCTGCTTGATGAATTGGGCGGCTACATCCAGAACGGCGGCAACTATCTGGTGGCCGGGCGCAAGGTGGGCAAGCTCATGGAAGAGACAAGCCGGGCGGCGGGCGCTCCCTCTACCGGGCCTTACCCGCTGGCTGTCATGGATGCAGTGGCACTGAAGCTCGCGGAGCGGAGCCGGAATACGGCTACGGCTCAGGGGGCGACCACGGGCTTCGGCGGAATTTTCACACTGGCTGCCGATATTCCGGCTGTTCTGGGCCTCTCCTTGAAGGCGATTCAGGAGATCGGGTTGTGTTATGGCTACGATCCGACCGATAAGGCCGAGCGGATCTTCACCGTGAAGGTGATGCAGTTCGCCTCCTCCGATGTAGTGGGGAAGCGGACGCTGCTGAAGGAGCTGAATCTGCAGGCAGGCGGGGACGGCAACATTCTCGCCGCGACTCAGGAGACTGTCTCCAGGATTCAGGGCTGGAAGGAGGTAGTGACTGTATACCGCGACAATTGGGGCTGGAAAAAGCTGCTCCAGACCGTTCCGGTTGCAGGCATGTTCTTCGGCGCATACCTCAACCGGAAGACGCTGGAGGAGGTCACAGAGGCTGCGCGGATGCTCTACCGCAAAAGACGGATTATCTCCAGGCTGGCAGAGCTGGAGCAGAGATGATACGCTGAGGGCACTGTAGCAGGGCACGCATGGATAGGAGAGAGAAGATGAAACACACAGTTCCACAGCATAGCACTCAGGAGTTGATCCGGCAGGCGGAGTCCTTCATTACGGTCTGCTATCAGGAGCTGGGGTTAACAGAGGTTGAACGGGACCTTCGTCTGGCGGATATATTCGAAGAGGTGCAGCGCACAGGTACATACAGGCATACGGCAGAAGAGCTGGCGCACGGGGCAAGGATGGCCTGGCGCCATAACAGCCGCTGCATCGGAAGATTGTTCTGGCATTCTCTAGATGTGATTGACGCCCGCAGAGCAGAGACTGTCGCGGAGGTCGCGGAGGCGCTGCTGCATCATATGGAGCATGCGAATAACGGCGGCCGTATCCGGCCAGTCATTACCGTCTTCCGTAGTGAAGAGGAGCAAGGCCGTGCCATCCGGATCTGGAATCATCAGCTCATCCGCTATGCCGGTTATCCCGGGGACGGGGAGCATCCGCGTGCCGGTGATCCGGCCTCGGATGAATTCACCGCCGTCTGCCTTAAGCTGGGCTGGCAGGGCACGGGCGGGGATTTCGACATTCTGCCGCTCGTGATCAGCATCGGCCGGGAGGAGCCCCGTTACTTCCCAATCCCCCCAGGACTTGTACAGGAGGTGCCGCTCAGCCACCCGGAGCTCCCGCAGTTCACGGAGCTGGGCCTGCGCTGGTACTCCGTTCCGATTGTCTCGGACATGTGTCTGGAGATCGGCGGCATCCGTTACCCGGCAGCGCCATTCAACGGCTGGTACATGGAGACGGAGATCGGCTCGCGGAATTTCGGCGATACGGACCGCTACAACCGTCTGCCTGCGGTAGCTGACCTGCTAGGCCTGGACCGCTCCACGAATACCTCGCTGTGGAAGGACCGGGCACTGCTGGAACTGAACCGTGCCGTCCTCCATTCCTTCAAGCAGGCCGGGGTCAGTATTGTGGATCATCATACAGCGGCAGACCAGTTCGTCCGCTTCCAGGAACAGGAGCAGCAGCAGGGTCGGGAAGTGTCAGGCAAGTGGGGCTGGCTGATTCCGCCGATGTCGCCTTCCTCTACACCGATCTGGAATGACAACAAGCTGCGCGATTTGCAGCTAAGCCCGCGCTTCGTCTACCGAAAGAAGGAGGCTGATTCTCAGCAGCATGGCGCTGAGCCTGCAGAAGTGAAGGGCTGCCCTTTTCATCAGTCCATGAAGAGTGATTGATCAATAGCTGCCGGGTTTGCGCATCCTGAGGTGAAGGTGAGCACCTTCCTGGCTAATTCGATGCTGTGCAATATGGCGCTTACGCTGAACATGCCGGAATTGAAGCCGAAGCGCAAGTAACATATGAGCCAATCTGCACAAGATAGAAATAGTCATGTTACCCTTTCTGTGATACTATTTATTTCTATATCCAATGAGGAAGTGAAGCTTAATGATCAGCATTACCATTCCGTCACCGGAAGTTATTATTTACAAGCAAGCTAACCCTGAGCTGAGCCATATTTACGGATTCACCGATTTCCACCTGATTACCCGCGAAGCCGGCGGCATCTTCATGTTCTACAATGATCAGGACGAGCTATTGTTTGTAGGCAAGGCCCGCAAGCTGAGACCGCGGATCAAGAAGCATTTCGAGGATAATGTATCTGTGATGAAGCCCCACCGCGATGAGGTTACCCGCATCGAAGTCTGCCTCGTCGAAGATCCGGTGGACAGAGAGATTTATGAGACCTACATTGTGAACAAGCTACGCGCGAAGTACAATGTCGAGAAGGTTCTGTATAAATAAGGTTTGGCGGAAAAGGCGTGGTCCCTGCGGACTGCGCTTTTTTTGAAAGATTATGTGCAGGTTCCACCCGATTATCCAGGCACTTCCGCCTCCGAAGGCCCGAATCCGCAGCGTTTTCCTCTTGTTTTAATAAACGAAATTTGAGACAATAAGGTATTGTTGCTGCTAATGTCCCCGTCAAGGTAGAATAGATAGATTGAACTTTAATGTTTTGAAAAGAGGATATGAAATGAATAAAGAATCCATTTATGGATTGACTTTGGAGCAATTGACGGCATGGCTGCTGGAGCATGGCCACAAGAAATCCCGGGCCATTGCTGTCTGGGAATGGCTGTATCGCAAGCGGATCACCAGCTTCGCCGAGATGGACGGAATGAATCAGGAATGCATAGAGCTGCTGGAAGAGCATTATGTGTTTCAGACGATGGAAGAGCATGTCAAGCAGGAATCGGCCGACGGTACGGTGAAGTTCCTCTTCCGCCTCCAGGACGGCAACCTGATTGAGACAGTGATGATGCGGCAGAAGTACGGCTTGTCCGTATGTGTCACCACTCAGGTCGGCTGTAATATCGGGTGCAGCTTCTGTGCAAGCGGGCTGCTGGCGAAGAGCCGGGACCTGACCAGCGGCGAGATCGTGGAGCAGATTATGAAGGTCCAGCATTATCTGGATCAGGCCGGTCTGGGCCAGAAGGTCACCCATGTCGTAGTTATGGGGATCGGCGAGCCGTTCGATAACTTCCAGCATCTGCTGAACTTCCTGATTACAATTAAGGATCACAAGGGCCTGGCGATTGCCGGCAAAGGAATCACTGTATCCACCAGCGGTCTGGCGGACAAAATCAGAGAATTCGCCGACGCCAATATGCAGGTCAATCTGGCGATCTCGCTGCATGCCCCGAATAATGAGCTGCGGACACAGATTATGAAGATTAATCGGGCCATTCCTATAGAGAAGTTAATGCCGGCGATTGATTACTATCTGGAGAAGACGAACCGGAGAATCACGCTGGAGTATATCCTGCTGAAGGATATCAATGACCGTGAGGAGCATGCGCTGGAGCTGGCCGATTTGATCGGAGACCGCCGCCAGCTGGCGAACGTCAACCTGATTCCGTATAATCCCGTAGATGAGCATAGCCAATATCAGCGGAGCAGTCGGGAGTCGGTGCGTGCCTTCTTCGATACGCTGAAGAAGCAGGGTGTCAGTGTCAGCACCCGGCTGGAGCAGGGTGTCGATATCGATGCGGCCTGCGGACAGCTGCGCAGCAAGCAGATTAAGAAGACCAAAGGCAAAGCCGCAGATACTGTGTTACAATAATCTGGCAGTGAATTGAGAAATGAGGAATGCAACTTGTTGACATTTACAAGCTACACCGTGGAGAACGTAAGAGATCCATTTAATATCCTAAGCGGCAAGCGATATGAGTTCGTCGTGAATATTGATGTGCCGGAGGATGATGAGCTGTACGTGGAGAACGGCGTGTCCGCCCGCGTGATTGTCAAAGTGGAAGAAGAGCAGACAAGCATTGTCAGCTACGATCTGCTGGAGACCTCGTCAGGCCAGCTGCTCGATTTCGATATGGAAGAAGATGAGGAAGCCGCGCTGCTTCAGTTCTGTTCGGAGCATGTACCTGCATAGAACAAGGCGGAAGTGGTCAAAGAAAAAGGAACTGCTTATTTCAGCAGTTCCTTTTTTTGTGCAAATCTACAAATGGATTCGCGTTCAAGCCCAGCTTCACTAACCCAGGCAGCCTTCCACATAATAATGAATCTGCTTGTTCCACCATGGCCAGTCATGGCTGACATCATGGCCCCAGTAGTCGATCCTGGCCGGAATACCCTTCTGCCCCAGCACCTCCTGAAGCAGCCGGGTCTCATGCAGCATCTCATCCTCATACGCCCCTTGACCGACACAGACGATAATTGTGCTGCTGCGGTACTGACTCAGATAATGCTCATCCGTCAGCCCCGGCAGGTAATGCAGCGGTGAATTAAGATAGACGTTCCCGCTCATATAGTCGCCGAAGAAGTAGTAAGTGGAGTAGACGCCGCTCAGGGCGATCAAGGTATCGAAATAGTGCGGATAACGGAAAAAGAAGCTGGCGCTGTAATAAGCGCCCATCGAGCAGCCTGAGATCAGAATGCGCTGGTTGGTCCCGCCGTTGCTGTGTTTGCTCTCATGGAGGATGCCGGGAATCAGCTCATGCGCAATATATTTGTCATATTGTTCATGACGGTGTATCCGGTCCTCATTGTTCCAGTGGGTGGAGAAGAAGGTCTCTTCATCCAGACTGTCGCAGGCCCAGATCTGCAGCTTGCCCGCCTCAATGAAGGACGAGAGCGTATCGATCATGCCCGAATCCTCATATTGATAAAAGCGTCCAAGCGAGGTGGGGAAGACGAGCATCGGTTTGCCGGCGTGGCCGTATATTTTATACTCCATGTCTCTGCCCAGGTTGTGGCTGTACTCCTTATGGTAGCTTATCCTCATCCGTTAACACATCCTATCCCTCTTCTTGTTGAATATAGCCTCTAATGTCTCTGACCTCCGAAAGCTCGGGTGAACGGAACTGATAAGCGCGGTTGCCCATTGCTCTGCTGAAGACCTCTTCAATCTCGTCATAATTGACAATCTTTCCGCCGAATGCACGGTAGATGTCCTCATGGCTGTGAGCGTAATGCTTATGATTCTTGCGGCTGGCATAGCCGGTATAATATTTGCCTTCGTATGGACCGCCGACCTCATTATGCACAACCATGCTGGCCCATTCCTTATACACATTGACATCATAGGCGAAGTTAATCGCATCAGTCATCCAGGCGCCGGGCGGGCGCATATTCACTTCCAGGGCAATGATCCGGCCATCCTTGTGCGATTTGAACAGCTCGATATGGAAGAACCGTTCCCGGATGTCAAAAGCCTGCAAAATGCTCCGCCCCGCCTCCTCGACCTCCGGACTGATCTCCCGCAGACAGAAGTAGTAGAGGTGATTGTCCGTATTGACGACATCCATCACACTGTTCTCGAACAGGTGGCTGACCGCGAAGCGTACATTCCCGTCCCTGTCCACCAGCCCGTCATAGGTGAGGATGACCCCGTCTATGAATTCTTCAATAATGAAGGCTACATCCTCCGGCTTCGTGTCAAAAAAGTGCTGGAGCTCCTCTTCGTTATTGATCTTATACGTGTTACTGGCCCCGGAGCCAAGATCGGGCTTCACCACCAGCGGGAAGCCGGCACTCTGGATGAAGCTCTCGACGCTCTCACGCGTTGTACCGGTGGAGAACTGGACGGTGCTTACCCCGCTTTTGCGGAAAAATTCCTTCATCTTGGACTTCTGCTTCAGGTTATGGACGAAATCCGACTTGGTGCCGTAGATGTTGAAGTCCGTTCGGATCGCGGCATCCTGCTCCAGCCAGTATTCATTCAGCGACTCGAAGCGGTCAATCTTGCCGTATTTATGGGTGAAATAGCCGACAGCCCGCAGAATCTCCTCATAGCTCTCCAGATTGTTTACCTTATAGTATTCGGTCAGTGCCGATTTCAGCTTGTCCTCCAACTGGTCATAGGCTGCATCGCCAATCCCAAGCACCGTGGCCCCCTGCTCCCGCAGGTGCGTACAGAATTCAGCGCTGTTCTTGGGGAAATGCGGGGAAAAGAAAATAAAGTTCATGCAGACCGGCCCCTTTGACTAAAATATAATTCCGAGTTATTTTGTATGATTAATTCAATCTACCAGCTTCGCCAGCATCCGTCAATCCTCTTGGTGCTATTTTTGCTGCAGGGTACGGTTGAGCCGGGCGAGCAGTCCGCTGAAGAGTCCGCAGTCCTCCGTGGACCAGTCCCCGAAGATCTCCCCGTAGCGCGCAAGCCGGATGTCCCGGGCCTCGGCGAAGGTCTGTGCACCAAGTGTTGTAAGCTGAAAATAGCTGGAGCGCCCATCCTGCGGATCAGGCACCCGTTCCACATAGTTCTTCGCCTCCAGGACACTTGTCTGCCTACTGATGGTAGAGGTGTCGAGGCCGAATTGTTCGGCAAGCGCCTTAACGCCTACCTTGTCGTGTATCGACAGATGGTGGAGCAGGGTATACGAGGAGCGGTCCAGCCCGCCGTGCTTCTTATCCAGCGAGCCGTGGCGGATCAGCGTAATCAGCTCCTGGTTCAGAGCTTCGAGGTGCTTATCCTTCTGTTCATCAGCCATAGTTAGATTCCGTCCTTTACCGGTTACTTTGTCATATGTCTTCCTAGTATAAGTGATAATACCGGCCTTATGCTAAGTCACCGGATATTGCCGCCTTGTTATGAAAGAATCATGAAATAAGTCACATTGACTTTCAAACATATAGTTGTATAATACACATATATTAAATTAATTGTATCATACACCTATATTGGGGTGAACCGCAAAATAGAGGAGAGAGCGCCCTTGAGCAGTCCGGCGGCAAAGCATTCATCATTCTGGCTGATTATTCTGGCCATTTTTTTCGGCAATTTCATGGCTATTCTCAGTACAACCACCATTAACGTAGCGTTCCCGGTCTTCCTGAAGGACTTCCACGCCGGGATCAGCACCGTACAGTGGATGATTACCGGCTATCTGCTGGCTACTGGCGTCATTGCACCTGTGGTGGGTTATTTTGGGGATAAATGGAGCTATAAGGTTCTCTACGTATTCGCTCTGTCGGGCTTCACCTTGTTCTCGGCACTGTGTACGGTGGCCTGGAATATTCATTCACTGATTACCTTCCGCATTATCCAGGGAATATTCGGCGGCCTGATCATCCCTACCACCATGACGATGATTTATCAGTTTATCGACAAAGAAAAGCAGGCCTTCGCCATGAGCCTCTGGAGCCTGTCCTCGATGCTGGCGCCTGCCTTCGGCCCGACACTCGGCGGCTGGCTGACCGGATACTTCGGCTGGAAATCGCTGTTCGTGATCAATCTGCCGATTGGCCTGATTGCCATTGGTGTAGCTCTGAAGTGCCTGCCGTTCCAGCGGCAGAACACCGGGAGCAGAAGCTTTGATCTGCCGGGCTTCGTCACAGTCATTCTGAGCAGTGCCTTCATTATTCTGGCTTTCAATAAAGGGGGCGCCTGGGGCTGGATGTCATGGAATACCCTGACCTTGCTGCTGGTTGGGGCGGCGGCCTTAACGTATTTCATCCGCAGGGAGCTGTCGATCCAGGAGCCGCTGCTGAATCTGAAGGTATTCCGGCAGAGCCGGTTCACCTACAGCCTGATCATCAACTGCATTATTACCGTTGCATTATACTCGGGGACCTTCCTGATCCCGGTCTTCCTGCAGGATATCCAGCAGTCTACCCCGCTGAAGACCGCGCTGGTGCTGTTGCCGGGCTCTATCGTGATGGCTGTTCTGTCACCGGTGGTCGGCAAGCTGTACTCCCGGATCGGACCGTTCTGGCTGATCCTGGGCGGCATTCTGCTGCTGAGCGCCTCAACCTGGGAGCTTGCCCACATCACGCTGGCCGTGACCCATACCCGTGTGGCGGTGCTTATGGCGGTGCGCAATGTTGGCATTGCACTGGCCTTCATGCCGGTGACCAATGCTGGAATGTCGGCGGTGCCAAGGGCCATCACCGGCCACGCCTCCTCCGTGACCAACTGGGTCCGCCAGGCTACAGGTGCCTTGTCCATTGCCGTATTCAGCTCGCTGCTCGCTTCCAGATCGCTGGCCCACCAGCAGGAGCTGGCGGATGGGCCAGCCCGGGCAGCCGGTTCTCTGCTGAAAGCGCAGGGGATGACGATGGGCGTGCAGGATATTTTCCTGATCGCTACGGCAGTGGGGCTGCTGGCTATTCCGCTGACCTTTCTCCTGAGAAGCGGCAGCGGCAAGCCTGCAGCGGCCCCTGCTCCGCAGGCAGAGGCTTGAAGCCGGGACTCTGCCGTAAATACTCCTTAATAATGCGTTATAGCGCTTTCTCTTCGCATGTTGGGCGATTATGAGTTAGAATACTATAAAGTGAGCAAATAATAGGAGTTGTATACATGTCTAATAATGACGAAGTATTTTTGACCAAAGAAGGCTTGGCTAAGCTGGAGGAAGAGCTGAGGGAACTGAAGGGAGCAGGGCGCAAGGAGCTTGCAGCCCGGCTTAAGCTGGCGATCAGCTACGGCGATCTGAAGGAGAACAGCGAATACCACTCCGCCAAGGAGGATCAATCCTTCATGGAGACCCGCATTATGATTCTGGAGAAGATGCTGATCAAGGCGCAGATCGTGGATGCCAGCAATATGGATCTGAGTACAGTCAGCGTAGGCTGCATCGTTATCCTCAACGATGTGGAGTACTCGGAGAAGATCGAATATAGAGTGGTTGGCCCGGCGGAAGCCGATGTGCTGGACAACAAGATTTCCTACGAGAGCCCGCTCGGCAAAGAGCTGATCGGCAAAAAGGTAGGCGATATCATCAGCGTCAATGCCCCGATGGGGATCATCAAATACGAGCTGCTTGAGATCAAAATGCTGTAAAATGAAGACCTGACCGGAATCCCGTGGCCCTTAATTTAAGGGTGCGGGATTTTTTTTATGTTTTGGGGCCCCCGCAAATCATCTAAGCTAAAGCCCCACTTTGTGGGGTTATTTTGTCTGCACGCGGCGGGGGTCATAGGCAATTGCTATCAAGGATATTGCTTCCTTGTCTTAGACGCTCCCTGCCGGGAGGGTTATAGTAGAAAATAACTACTGCATAGAGGAGTCCTGGCTTGTGATTCAGACTGTACTCACGACACTTGTTGAGGTCATCGTGCCGCTGTCCATTCCGGTGGCCGCCGGAGCGCTGCTTGGACGGTATAAGCAGCTCGATACGAAGCCTCTGCTGACGCTGTATCTGTATTTTCTCAGTCCGGCTATTATTCTGGACACGCTGGCTACGGCGGATATCTCCTTCGATGATGTCTATAAGACACTGGCCTTCTCGCTCATGAACCTGTTTCTGCTGTGGGGTGTGGCGACCCTAATCGGTAAAATGCTGAAGCTGGCTCCGCCGGAGGCCGCCGGTCTTACGCTCATCTCCACCTTCACGAACAGCGTCAATTACGGCCTGCCGCTGGTGCTGCTGGCCTTCGGCCAGCTGGGCCTGGACAAGGCATCGGTCTATGTCATCGCCCAGATGGTGATCGTGAATACGATCGGCGTGTATTTTGCCGCCCGGTCACAGTTCTCCGTGCGCAGCGCGTTGAAGTCCGTCTTCTCGCTGCCGGCTATCTACGCCGCCATCCTGGCGCTGCTGCTGCGGGCGCTGGGCCTTCATATGCCGCATGAGCTGGCCTCAGGCGTTGCGATGGCCGCCGGAGCATATTCGCCGGTAGTACTGGCGATCCTCGGCGCGCAGATGGTCAAGGTCCAGGCAGCACATACGGAGCGCAATGTGCAGCTGGCCTTCTGGACGGGGCTGACCGTCCGGCTGGTGCTGGCTCCGCTGCTGGCCGCGCTGGTGCTGCTTGCCCTGAACATCACAGGCACCCTGTTCTCGGTGCTGCTGATCCTGGCTTCCATGCCGGTGGCTGTCAATTCCGTCGTCCTGGCCGAACGCTTCGGCAGCTCGCCTGCGCTGGTCTCGCGCTGTATCATCTGGACGACGCTGGCCTCCTTCCTGGTCCTGCCGGTGCTGATTGCGGCGGTGGGGGGATAGGGTTCGCGGGCTGAATGTATGCGAAAAACGTAGAGGGGCAATAGTGCCCCCCTGGAAGTAATTATTAAGACACAGGCACTTCACTCATCAGTGCATGTACATTTTTATCGGGGTCCTGAAAGAACGTCATCCAGGTTGCGGTTTGACCCATCTCAGCCACTTTATGCGGCTTGTCCAGGAAATGCACATTCCGCCCGACTAACGTTTCGTACGATGCGTGTATATTGTCAACTTGGAAATAGAACACCGAGCTGGGATGATCGAACCGCGGGTCTTCAGCAATACTCAAGACCATCTGAAGTCCGTTACACTCCAGGAAAGTCATGTTTGGGATCTGAAATAACAGGTTTAGGCCCAGAGTATCTTGATAGAATCGGGTGGCAGCTTCCATGTCATGTACCCGAATAGATATTTGCCCGATTCCTTTAATTTGAAATTCTGAATTCATATAATATCGCTCCCTTGTGTATGTTGTATGTTCCACGCAGTAAATGTAACATGTGCGGATAAAGCATTACTTTTCCAAAATCACTTTTTTCTAAACATCCGGGGTGAGAGTCCCATTCTTTGTTTAAACACCTTATTGAAGGAAGTGACATTGTCGAAGCCAACACTTAGGCTAATCTCGGTTACACTGCTTTCCGTTTGAGCAAGGAGACGCTGTGCTTCAAGTATCCTTTTTTCGAGGATGAACTGGTGTGGCGTTCTTTTGAAAAAGTGGCGGAAGTTGCGGATCAGATGGTTTTTAGAAAGACAAGCGACTCTTGAAACTTCTTCAAGCGACACGTTTTGGTTGTAATAAGCATGTAAGTACTCGTATGCTAGTGTCAACCGCCGAAAGAGTTCTTCTCTAGTGGCTGGCCGCATACCTGGCAATGTATTAATTTCTTGAGAAATCTTCTGGTGGACGTTAAGCATTGCTTGAATTAGACTTTGATATTGTTCATCGACCCAGAGATTCTCGCTACCTAGTGCAGGTAAGGAATTCTTGAAGTTCTCGAGAAGTGGAGTTATCAGATGACTATTGCGGTATGACT
This sequence comes from Paenibacillus sp. FSL R7-0333, assembly GCF_038000365.1. Classification (NCBI taxonomy): domain Bacteria; kingdom Bacillati; phylum Bacillota; class Bacilli; order Caryophanales; family Paenibacillaceae; genus Paenibacillus; species Paenibacillus sp. FSL R7-0333. The sequence goes on along the minus strand of NZ_JBBOBZ010000001.1, from coordinate 7,053,077 downwards.
TGGTGTGAAATTGCAACGGGTGCGTTGTTTCTGAAAATGGATCGTCTAAGGACTTCTCTATTCCTAAATGAACGGCTCTATGAACCTCTTCAGCAAAGCCAGTCTTGAAAAATACACAAAAAGAGTCGACTTCGGTTTCTGACTCAATGGCTATAGCGTACTGCTCCCCTTCATTTAACAGGAGGTAGCCCTCTCGCTCAACAGCATAATGGCCGAGTTTTGTTTTGTAATAGGCCCGGCCATTCCGAAATGTCTTTAAGGAAAGGGGGCCAGTGCCTTCCCAATGATGAGTTGTACTTCGCGCTTGCAGAACGAAGTTCCGCTGGAACAAAGGGAATCTGGAGGTTCCCATCTATAGAGTTCATCCCCTTCCACAGTTGGTCCATTCCATTCTACAATAGTCCACAGCAATAACAAAGAAGCTCCCTCTTCATGATCTGAAGGGGGAGCTTCTTGTATGCAGTGAGACGGGTTCATGCAGAACGACGGGGGAGCCTCAGTCCGGCTGGCCTTCAGCGACCTGGATGGTGAAGATGAAGGTAGCTCCGCCCACTAGACCCGGCTTGGCATAGATCGTTCCGCCCATGAGGTCGACCAGCATTTTGCAGATGGACAGCCCGAGCCCGGTTCCGCCGAACTTGCGGTTGATGGTGGCTCCGATCTGGGTGAACGGCTGGAACAGATAGTTCATCTTATCCGCTGGAATGCCAATGCCGGTATCTTCAATAATGAATTCCAGCTCCAGCAGCTTATCCATAGCCTGCCGGAGATGGACATGCACTTTGACGCCGCCGGTGATCGTGAACTTGATGGCATTGCCGATCAGGTTATTCAGTACCTGGCGCAGACGGTTGGGGTCACCGATAAGCAGGGCAGGAATGTCAGAATCAATAGAGGTCTCCAGGGTCAGGCTGCGTTCTTTCGCCAGAGCCCTGAACAGATCGACCGTTTCTTTGATGCAGGAGTGAAGATTGAACAGCTCGTAATCCAGCTCCATTTTACCGGATTCGATCTTGGTGAAGTCCAGGATGTGCGTAATGACAGAGACAAGCGCGTGACCGCTGGTATGAATGATTTCGGCCATCTCCTGGTCGTCAGCGGACAGCTCGGAGGAACGAAGCACATCCGACATGGCAATAATCCCGTTCAGCGGGGTGCGGATCTCATGACTCATCATGGCAAGGAAACCGCTCTTGATCCGCAACGCCAACTCGGCCGTCTCCTTCAGCTCGGTCAGGATGCCGTTGGCCTTCTCCAGCTCCTGCGTTTTGAGCTGCAGCTCCTTGCGGGTCTGGTAGAGACGGACGAAGCCGTCAATCTTGCTTTTTAACACGGTCGGATGGAACGGCTTGGTCAGATAGTCAATGGCCCCGGCCGAGTAAGCCAGCATATAGTTCTCCAGCTCCGAGGTCAGCGAGGTTAAGAAAATAATAGGGATATCCCGTGACTTCTGACGCATCTTAATCCGTTTCGCCGTTTCAAATCCGTTCATGCCAGGCATGAGCACATCCATAATGATCAGGGCGAATTCCTGCTCCAGCAGACATTTCAGAGCATCCAGGCCCGAGAGGGCTTGAACCAGCCGGTAGGGTGAATCGGCCAGCAATGCCTGAATGGACAGGAACTCGTCTGCCCGGTCATCTACAACCAAAATATTAATCGGATACTCCATGCTGCCTCCTATTGAATCAACCATAATTTCAGCACTCTCACCAGCTGTGTGGTATTAATCGGTTTGGATATATAATCGCTCGCCCCAGCTTCGAGGCATTTGACCCGGTCTTCCTCCAAGGCGCGGGCGGTCAGCGCAATAATGACGATCTGATCATAGTCTGGGTTTAGCCGGATATGCTTCATCGTCTCGTAACCATCCATCTCCGGCATCATAATATCCATGAATATCAGCTCTACGCCCGGGTGGGTCTCCAGATGCTCCAGGGCTTCTCTGCCATTCAGGGCAAAGCTGATCTCCATATTATAACCTTCCAGCACACTGGATAACGCAAAAATATTACGCATATCATCATCCACAAGCAGAATGCTTTTCCCGGCAAAAGCGGACTCCGGATTATGCAGGTTCTCGATCAGGCGCTGCTTATCCAAAGGCAGGTCTGCATGCTTGCGGTGGAGGTAGAGGGCCGTATCGTCATAGAGACGTTCCATTGAACGCACGTTCTTGATCACAATACTCTCGGCGTAGTGCTTAAGGCGCTGCTCATCTGTCTTGCTGAGATCCTTGCCTGTATAAATAATCACCGGCAGGGTCTGCAGCTTGCGGTTGGTCTTGACCTGCTCCAGCAGGTCGAAGCCGGAAATATCCGAGAGACCCAGGTCCAGCACCATACAGTCAAAATGATGGCTGGCCAGATGCTCCATCGCTTCTCTTCCGGTGCCCACTGCAATAATGTTCACATCGGGATGGGCGATGAATTCGACAAGACTGCCGCGCAGAACCTTGTTGTCTTCGACAATCAGCAGACTCTTCACCGGACGGCGGATATAAGTCTCAATCTGGAGAAAGGCTGCTTCCAGCTCTGCATAATCATTCGGCTTCTTCCAGAAGGATAAAGCCCCCATCGACAGGCTCTGCTGGTTCTCCTCGGCTGTTGAAATCACATGCACAGGGATATGCCGCAGCTCCGGCCGGCTCTTCAGGCGGCTGATAATGGACCAGCCGTCCAGAACGGGAAGATGCAGATCCAGCAGGATTGCATCAGGCTTGTAGGCATGGGCCAGGGCAAGCCCCTGATCGCCCTGGAAGGCGACGATAGCCTTGAAGCCCCGGCTGCGCGCCAGCTCCAGCAGCCGGGCGGCGAATTCGGCGTCCTCCTCGATAATCAGCAGGGTAATATCCCCGCTTAGCAAATTGCTGCGGTCATCATCCATTTCCGCATATTGCAGCAGCTTCGGATTGGAGATAGAAATGTCGGGCACGAAGGACTCGCGGAAGGCCGGATTCTCGCGGCGGATAGGCTCGGAAGCCGGAATCTCCGGAGAGGCTGCTGCTGAATAGGCTGCGGCAGCAAGGGTCTGGGCATCCTCACCCGGTTCTACAGCGGGAATAATCAGGGAGAAGGTGCTGCCCTTGCCTTCCAAGGAATCAACCTCAATTCTTCCGCCCAGCAGGGTAGCCAGCTCCCGGCAGATCGTGAGGCCGAGACCGGTGCCGCCGTATTTGCGGCTGGTGGTGCCGTCTGCCTGTTGGAACGCTTCGAAGATGCTCTCCAGCTTGGAAGCGGCTATGCCAATACCGGTGTCGCTGACGGCGAAGATGACCTCTTCGCCGCTGGTACGGATCGACAGGGAGACGGAGCCTTGCTCCGGTGTGAATTTGATGGCGTTGGATAACAGATTATTCAAGACCTGCTGCAATCTGTGACCGTCGGTCATCAGATAATCCTGCAGCCGGTTGTCGGAATGGACATCGAACCGCAGGTTCTTCTTCTTGGCCTGCTGTTCGAAGTGGCGGAAGACATGATTGCTGAGATCCTGTGGGGAGACCGGCTCGATGACAGGGGTCATTTTGCCGACCTCCAGCTTCGCCAGATCGAGAATCTCATCGATCAGCTGCAGGAGATCCTTGCCTGCCGAGAAGATCGTATGAACGTATTCCAGCTGCTTCGCTTCCAGATTGCCGTCCTTGTTCTCGGCAAGAATCTGCGAGAGGATCAGCAGGCTGTTCAGCGGGGTGCGGAGCTCATGGGAGACATTGGCCAGGAATTCCGATTTGTACTGCGCGGCCATGAAGATCTCCTGCGCCTGTGCCTGGATCTCCTCCTTCTGCTTCTCAGTAAGCTCGACTTGAAGCAGCAGCTGATCATGGGAGGCAGCCAGCTCCTCCTTCTGGATCAGCAGTTCATCGGCCTGAGTTTGCAATGTATCGGTCTGGGCCTGAAGCTCCCCGGCCTGATCTGCGATCTCGGACTTTTGCATTTCGGTGATTTGAAGCTGCTTCTGCATATCGCGGTTTGCCGCAGAGATCTCGTCGGCCTGTGCCTTGATCTCCATGGTTTGCCGGCGGGAAATCTCCATCTGATTCTGCAATTCCAGGTTGGAGGCATGCAGCTCTTCCGTCTGCTGCCGCAGTTCCTCCGTCTGGGCTTCAATCTCGTCCTTCTGGGCCTCTGTGAGCTTCATTTGTGTCTGAAGCTGTTCATTGGAGGTCAGCAGGCTCTCGGACTGCGCCTCCAGTTCAGTCTTCTGGTCCTGTAACTGGTCGGTCTGCAGGCGCAGCTCCTCTGTCTGGGCCATCAGTTCTTCGGTCTGAGCTTCCAGCTCCTGGGTCTGGGCGGTCAGTTCTTCCGTCTGGGCTTCCAGTTCATCCTTCTGCAGCTGAGTCTCACTAAGCAGATCTTCGATCCGGGCGACATCCGCCAGTGTATTAATCAGCACGCCCATATTCTGTGCGGTGCGTTCAATCAGCTGCATCTCCTTGGAGCTGAACGGGCGTAGTGCCGCCAGCTCCATGACAGCAACAATTTCCTGCTCATGCTTAATAGGAACTATAATCAGTGAGGCAGGCGCAGCCTCCCCCAGACCGGAACGGACCTTGATATAATGCTCTGGAAGATCCTGCAGAACAATCATCTGCCCATCGAGTGCGCATTGTCCGACCAGGCCGCTGCCCAGCGGTATGGACTCCTGGTGCCCTGCGGTATCATCGAAGGCATAGCCGGCTGCGAAGTTCAGCTGGCCCCCCTGCTTCAGATAGATAGCCCCGTAGCTTCCGCCGATAGCGGTAGCCAGCCTGCCGATGAACACACGCGAGGCCGTCCTCAGCTGGACAGAGCCTTGAAGCAGCAGCGCCATCTCAGACACCTGCGTATTAATCCAGGCTTGTTCTTCGGCTCTAAGCCGCAGTTCGCGCTCATCGGCGGTTCTATGGTGAAGGTCAGCCGCCAGCCCGAAAAAGGAAGCGGCCAGCTGCCCGAATTCATCCGTCTGAACAGCAGCCGCAGCATCAGGGTTAAAAATGCCTGCTGCGATATCCTCTGAGATCTCCGTGATTCGGCCCAGACCGCGATCTATATTCCGCTGAATACTGTAAAGAAGGCTGATGCTAACCAGAATGCCGCCTGCGCCTAATCCTGCTGCAAGCAGGCGCGAGCCGCCCTCCATAAAGAGGAAAGATATAGTAATCATACTGCCTAACAGCAGTATAGTAGCTGAAGTTGCTAACCAAACCTGTTGTTTTATTCTCATTGTTCGCCGCCTTTGTTCAGTTAGAATGTTTAGCTATATAATTATAGCTTTTATGGAGCTTCAGTGATATAGAAGACATGAAGAAAACACCTTAAACCTAAAATTTGCAAGGCTTCCTGGAGGCGGGCCCGCTTTTGCAGGAGGTTTCATGAAAACTTTGAAATCACCGCAATTTACTTAAAATTTTGCTTGTAAGCAGCGGGTAGAGCGTGTAAGATAACAGACATGCTTCATAATAGATTTCTTATAACAGATTTCATATAACTCATATAATCTTGGGAATATGGCCCATAAGTTTCTACCGGATAGCCACTGTAATTATCCGACTATGAGTGAAATAGCGCATCTAGGGTTCCGTTTCTTGTGCTGCGGCACGGGAAAGACTGGTCCAAGCGATGCGGACACGTATATGTGTTACACCACCAAGGGACAAAAACCCAGAAGGACAGATTCACTTGAGAGAAACACTCAGGGAATCTGTCCTTTTTATTTTATCTGTCTTTTTTATTTCTAAGGAGGAAGATCCGCTGTAATGAAAGTATTGGAAGAACGCATTAGACAAGAGGGCTTAATTCTATCGGAGACTGTACTGAAAGTGGACTCATTTCTGAACCATCAGGTAGACACGGCGCTGACGCTTGCGATCGGGAAGGAATTTGCAGCGGTCTTCGGGGACCGGCAGATCACCAAGGTGCTGACTGTGGAGGCCAGCGGCATCCAGTTCGCCATGGCGGCGGGAATTGCGCTGGGCGTGCCGTTCATCTATGCCAAGAAGAAGAAGGCAGTCACCTTGTCCGAAGCGGTGTATTCGGCACCGGTTCACTCCTTCACCCGTCAAGAGGACTACCAGATCAGCATCTCACAGAAATATCTGGGGCCGGACGATACCGTATTGATCGTTGACGATTTCCTGGCTACCGGCGCGGCGCTTGTAGGGCTATGCGATATCGTAGCAGAGTCCGGGGCGCAGCTGGCCGGGGTCGGCTGTGTCATTGAGAAGAGCTTCCAGGAGGGACGCGGTCTGCTGGAGCAGCGCGGAGTTCCGGTGTATTCCCTGGCACGGATTGCTTCCATGTCGCCGGGTGAGATTCATTTCATAGATAATGAAGGATTAATCAAGGAGCGTGCAGGATGTTAAGCAAACAGAAGATACTGGCCCTAGGGCTTCAGCATGTACTGGCGATGTATGCCGGAGCGGTCATTGTACCGCTGGTTGTCGGGGGAGCACTCAATTTGAACGGTACGCAGATGGCGTATCTGATAGCAGCGGATCTGTTCACCTGCGGGCTGGCGACCCTGCTGCAGATTATGGGCAGCAAATATTTCGGGAGCGGGCTGCCGGTGGTGCTCGGCTGTACCTTCACGGCGGTCAGCCCGATTATTGCCATCGCTTCAGGCTCCAATCTGGCAACAGCTTACGGCGCGATCATTATCTCCGGGTTGTTCGTGGTGCTGGCAGCCCCGGTGTACGGGAAGCTGCTGAAGTTCTTCCCGACCGTGGTCACCGGCTCGGTAGTCACAATTATCGGGCTGTCGCTGATTCCTGTTGCGATGAATAATGTGGCCGGCGGCCAGGGCAGCGCCGACTTCGGGCAGCCCCGCAATCTGCTGCTGGCTCTGATTACTCTGCTCGTTATTCTGGCCGTGAACCGGCTGACTACAGGGTTCCTGCGCTCCGTATCGGTGCTGGTAGGACTTGTAGTGGGTACTGTAATCGGCTATGCCATGGGCATCGTGCATTTCTCTACCGTGACTACAGCCTCCTGGGTCAGCGTTGCACAGCCGTTCTACTTCGGCTGGCCGCAGTTCAGCATCACCGCAATCTTCACAATGATTATCGTGAATATCGTGTCTATGGTCGAATCGACCGGGGTCTACTTTGCCGTTGGTAAGGCGACGGACCAGCAGGTGGAGCAGAAGCAGATCGTGAACGGCCTGCGCTCCGAGGGACTGGCCATCATGCTGGGCGGCCTGTTCAACGCCTTCCCGTACACCGCATTCTCCCAGAATGTCGGCTTGCTGTCGCTGACGCGGGTGAAGACGCGGAATGTTATTTTTGCAGCAGGCGGAATTATGATTGTACTTGGTCTGCTGCCGAAGCTGGCGGCACTGACTACAGTGGTGCCGAATGCGGTGCTGGGCGGGGCGATGATTGTCATGTTCGGCTCGGTCGCCGCTTCCGGTATGTCGATTCTATCCGATGTGGATCTGCGCAAGGACGGCAATTTGCTGATCGCTGCCTGCAGCATCGCGGTGGGCCTCGGCTCTGCAGTGCTTCCGTCCATGTTCGACCAGCTGCCGGAATTCGCTCGGATGCTGCTGCAGAACGGAATCGTATCCGGGTCGCTGACAGCGATCATTCTGAATATCTTCTTGTCGAAGACCCAGGAGAGTGCGGTTCCTGCCGCAGCCGCTCCGGAAACGAAGTAAAATATTCCATCCACGTAGCTCTAATAAGATGAACAGCCGATTCCGAAATAAATGGAACTCGGCTTTTTTTTGCTTCAGATGAACGGAGCCTGTTGTATAATTTATACAATGACAACTAGAAGGGACTGGCAGAGGACATGAGAAAGTATTGGCTGAGCATTCTCGGCAGTCTGGTGCTGGTGTTGATCGTTCCGCTGCTCTCGGTCCTCCAGACCCATCAGATTAAGGGAGACAGGCCGCAGGCGGTGCAGGGTGTGATTGACCTTCGCTCCTGGGACGCCCGCCACGACGGGATTATGAAGCTGGATGGAGAGTGGGAGCTGTACCGGGGTGTGCTGCTGTCGCCTGAGGATTTCCATCCGGTGAACGCTGGTAAGGAGGTTCCCGCCGCCTCTACGATGATTCAGGTCCCGGGGAAGTGGAACGACGATATCTCTGAACAGGGCGGGCGCAGAGCCAAAGGCTATGCTACATACCGCCTCCAGGCGAAGATTACCCCAGGGGAAGCCATGGTCTACGGCCTGCGCACCAGCAACATCCGCAGTGCCGGCAAGGTCTATCTGAACGGGCAGGAGATTGGAAGCAGCGGAACCCCGGCAGCCTCGGCCTCTGAGGGCAGACAGAATAACATGCCTTTTATGGGATTCGCCTCGGTAACCGGGGATACCATGGAGATTATTGTGCAGGTAGCTAACTACAGCTACTCCTCAGGCGGGATCGTTCAGCCGATTGTGATCGGTAATCAGGCTGCTATTTTGAAGCACAGGGAATTTGCCCTGTTTGTAGACGGGGCTGCACTGATCGGATTCTTCGTGCTAGCCCTCTTCCTGCTGATGTTCTCCAAGGTAAGAGAGAGCCGGGGGGTCACTTTGTATCTGGGCTTGTTCTGCATAGCGGCCTTTGTCTACATTTTTACGCATGGCGAAAAGCTTATCCTGGCGGCGCTGCCCGGCTTCCCTTACGAGATTATACTCAAGCTGCAGCTTGCGTCCTCTACACTGGTCTATTATTATCTGCTGCACTATGTCGCCAATTCAGTGAACTACCCGATGTCCATTGGGATGATTAAGGCCTCCAGGCTGGTTACGGCATTCCTGCTGCTGATTGCTGCCTTCGTCCCGGCCTATCTGTTCAGCTATCTGGAGGTTCTGCTGCTGACCTGGGGCTCCGTAAGCCTGGGCTTCGTGCTCTACTCCATGGTCCAGGGCACCAGGCGAAATCCGAAGAATATGTTCCTGATGATGGTCAGTATCGAGAGCCTGAGCGTGGTCATTATCTATTATCTGGTCAGCTTCATGGGAATGACCTTCAGCTATTTCATCATCTCCTACGAGATACTCCTGTTCGGGTTCGTGCAGGCGATCCTTATGACCCGGCAATACGCAGCTTCCTTCCGCGAAGTGGAACAGCTCTCACGCCGCCTTTTGTCGCTTGACGGCTTGAAGGATGACTTCATCTCTGATACCTCGCAGGAGCTGCGGAGGCCGCTGCAGGGGATTGTCAACATGGCCAAGGTGTTGGCTCAGGGGACGGCTGGCTCCATCAGCGCTGCCCAGCAGGATCAGCTGCTCACGATTGTCTCCACGGGCAAGCGGCTTACAGCCCTGATCCATGATATGTCGGACTTCGCGAAGCTGAATCACGGCTCGCTCTTCCTGCGCCGGCAGGCCGTCGATCTCCGCATGGCAGCTTCCTCCATTATGGCGGTCACCCGTCAGGTCTACGGCAACAGCCAGCTGGAATTCCGGCTGAGTCTGCCGGAGCAGCTTCCGCTGCTGGAGACGGATGAGCAGCGGTTCGCTCAGATTCTGCATAATTTACTCGCGAGTGCAGTGAATTATACGCCCAGAGGCGTGATAACGCTGTCTGCTGAGGTTAAAGAAGAGTATGTTGCCATCATCATAACAGACACTGGCCAGGGTATCGCGCCTGAGCGTCTGCGTACGATCTTCGATGCCAATGATCCAAGCGGTCCTGCCGCCAGTAAGGTCTACCGTGAGAACGGGCTTGGGCTCAGCATTACCCAGAGGCTGGTAGAACTGACGGGCGGGGAGATTGAGGTACATTCCGAACTGGGGCAAGGCTCCGTCTTCTGCTTCACCCAGCCGATCCTGCAGAGGAGTCATGCACTGCTGGAGGAGGAATTCGGAGAGCTTCACGGCTGGGAGACGGCGCCTCCGTACCCGCTTCCCGGAGAAGAACCTGTGCAGCTGCCGTCTGAAGACTGCTGCTCCATTCTGGTAGTGGATAATGATCCCGTTAACCTCCGCGTGCTGGTAGGCGTATTGCAGCTGGATAACCATTCTGTGATTACTGCCAGCAGCGGCGCTGAGGCGATCCAGATCATCAAGCAGCATCCTGAGCTTGATCTGGTGATTGCCGACTGGGTAATGCCGGAAATGCCTGGGCTTCTATTATGCAAGGCCATCCGTGAACGGTTCACCTTATCCGAGCTGCCGATTCTGGTGCTGATGGCGAGCAGCCGTCCTGATGATATCCTCGCAGCCTTCGAGGCCGGAGCGAATGATTATCTGAGCAAGCCGGTGGAAGTGCGCGAATTCAAGGCGCGGATGCAGACCCTGCTGGATATGCGCAAGTCGATCCGGGTATCCGTCCAGTCGGAGATTGCCTTCCTGCAGGCGCAGATTAAGCCGCATTTCTTATATAATGCGCTGAATGCCATTATTTCGGTCTGTCCGGAGGACCCGGACAAGGCCACGGAGCTGCTGCTGGACCTCAGCCAATACCTGCGGAGCAGCTTCGACTTCCAGAACCGGGGACAGACGGTTTCTATGGAGAAGGAGCTGGGACTCGTCAAATCCTATCTTGCGCTGGAGCAGGCACGGTTCGATGAACGGCTGAACATCGAGTTCGAGGTGCCGGAGGATGTGATGGCGATGGTTCCGCCGCTCAGCATCCAGCCGATTGTGGAGAATGCTGTTAATCATGGCCTGATGCAGAAGGAGGCCGGAGGGACGGTACGGCTGACAGTTGAGCTGCTGCCCGGCTGCCTCAAGGTAGCAGTCACGGATGACGGTGTAGGAATGACTCCGGAGAAGATTGCGGAGGTCCTCTCGGAAGAGCGGACAGAGGGGGGCATAGGGCTGCGCAATATTCAGCACCGTCTGCTCAAGATGTACGGAGCAGGCCTGAATATCGACAGTGTACCGGGAAGGGGAACCGCTATATCATATACCATCCCCACCTAAAGGCATTTGAGAACTACGAACAAAGAGGAGGTGAGTCCGACTGATGAAGGCCATATTGATTGACGATGAGAAGCCGGCGCTGCAGCATCTGGAGCGTATGCTCCTGAAGGATGGGCGTCTTACAATCACCGGGAAATTCACCTCGGCACGCCTGGGACTTGCGCATCTGGAACGGGAGAAGGCGGATATTGTATTCCTGGATATCGGGATGCCGGAGATGAACGGGCTGGAAGCAGGTGAATACATTGCCGGTATGGACCGGAACACCCGGATTGTCTATATTACCGCATACAGCGAGTATGCGATCGAAGCCTTTGAACTCAATGCAGCGGATTATTTGCTGAAGCCGGTGACCTCCCAGCGGTTAAGCAAAACCCTTGAGCGGCTGGAAGTCGGCAAGGAGAGCGCTGAAGTGATGATGCCGCCTACACCAGCGTCTGCGGCGCCTGTCAAGGAGCTGTCAATCCTCTGCTTCCACCGGCTTGAATTCACAGACAGCACGGAGCCGGGGCGCAAAATGCAGTGGAGAACAAGCAAGGCGCAGGAGGTCTTCGCCCTGCTGCTGCATAACCGCGGCCAGTGGATACTCAAGGACACCATTGTGGATCTCGTCTGGCCCGATTTCAAGCCCGAGAAGGCCGTAACGAACCTGCATACCACGGTATACCATATCCGCAAGCTGCTGAAGGCCTGGGATATGGAGGTGCTCGTCGAATTCTCGCAGGAGCGTTACAGGCTGACCAAGGAGCAGGTGCTGCTGGATGTGGAGGAGTTCGAGCTGGGCTATGCCGGTACGCCTGTGGAGTCAGAAGAGGAATGGCTGCGCCGGGAAAAGATATTGAAGCTGTACCGTGGAGACTACCTGCAGGAGCATCATTACGACTGGGCAGAGATCCGGCGCAAGGAGCTGCAGGTCCGGTATATCCGCATGGCGCTGCATTCCGCCGAATATGAGCTGTCCTCCGGGCGGCCCCGGCTGGCACTGGAGAGGCTGCTGGATCTGCAGGCAGCCGATCCTTATTCCGACCAGCTCTGCAGGCTGATTCTGCGAAGTTACGCCGACCTGGGGGATTTCATCGGATTCAGGACACACTACGATAAATACAAGGAGCTCCTGGAGAATGAGCTGGGCATCCGCCCTGACCAGGTCATGGACAGCTGGGTCCAGAAGGTATTGTAAGTCCGTAGCCGGCCACTGCAAAACTGCTCGTTGTCATTATTATTTATATGCTGTGGTATACATATTCAAGGCTGCGGGAGTTGAAACGAAAGAGTCATAGCAGCGTATCAGAAGCATACGAGTATTCAAGAGGAGATGGAGTAGAATGGATAACGGGTTGAAGGTCATCCTGTTCGAGAAGCTGCCTGAAGGCGACCTGCAAATGATTGAAGAGCGCGTCTGGAGCATGAATATGGTTACGGCACTTGAGCATGTCAATTATATTGTCGTTGGCGGACGTGAGTTCGAGGCGGTAGAGGGAAGACTGAATGTGGATGAAGGGAAGCTGGAGCTTCTGCTGGTTCCCATGCGTACGGAAGGTTAAGGATGAATACCAGGAAAGGAGGTCCCAAGTTGGCAAAAGACGAAAGTGCTAAAGAACCCGCGATCAGCAGGCTGTTCACGCCGGACGGCAAACCGGTCCGCGTATTATCCACCTCGCTCGGCATTGCGCTGCTGGCTAACGCGTTATTCATTCCGGGAGGTGCAGGCGCAAGCGGCACAGGCGGCGAGGAGCCTAAGCTGGTCTCCTGGTCTACCGAGGAGGTTAAGCAATATTTCGACAAGAATGTAGACTGGAGTATTCCATATCCGGAAGACCAGGAAGAGAAGGTCCAGGAAGGGCAGGGGGCTGTAACCTCCGGCGGTACGACGGTAATTAACAATTACGGCGGGTACAACTCGGGGTTCGGCTGGGATGATGTGCTTCTGTACCACATGCTCTTCAATAGTGGTTCGTTCTACTCTTCCAGAGGCTGGTACAATGACCGGCCTACTTATTATGGAGGCACACGCAATACCTATAAGCCGCCCTCTTATAATAGCGGACGATTCCAGAACAAGCCGGTGGCCGGCTCGGTGGTGAAGCCGAAGACCTCAACTTCATCCACCGGCTCCATTACCAGAAGGAATACCTCTTCCAAATCGGGCGGCATCGGCGGTACCTCCAGCGGGCTGGGTTCGAATAAATCCAAATCCGGCTCTAAAAGCTCCGGCAAAAGCTCGGTGCGCTCCGGCAAGAGCGGGTTCGGCGGATGATCCGGGCGGAGCAGGCATTCGAATATATAGACCAGTCCGGTCTGGAGCGCGCTCCCCGGGTTGAGCGGCTGCATGAGCTGGGCTTCACCTGGGCCGATCTGGAGGACGAGGAATACTGGCTGGATGCGGTGGCTGTGATGCGCAGCGAGACCTATCAGGAATTGAAGGAAGCCGCCGCCGCGCTCTGGGCGATTCTGGATAAGGCTGTGCGTTATGTCCATCTCAGACATGACCTGTACGACCTGCTCGGGATTCCTCCGGTGCTGTGGCAGATGCTGGATGACTGCCCATTGCCGGAGCCGGGACTGATCAGCCGGTATGCCCGTTTCGATTTTGCCGTGGCAGGGGATGGTACGATCAAGCTGCTGGAGCTGAATGCGGATACTCCGACCGGCTATGTGGAAGCATCCATTGCTACGCCGTGGATCTGCGCGGAAGCAGGTGTCGGAAGCGCGAATGCGGCCATGAAGCAGCAGCTTGCCGCAGCCTGGAGCGTGGAACGGCCCGACACGGTAGCCTGTGTAGATTATGGCAGCCATGAGGAGGACAGCGGAACGATTGAGGCGCTCGCTGCGCATAGCGGACTGGATGTCCGCTGTGTCGATTGCCTGGATCTGTGGATTGATGAGGGTGTGGTCAAGGACGGGGAGAACCGGATCATAGAGCGGATGTTCGCGCTGTATCCGAAGGAGTGGATGGCCGTAGATGAAGGCGGCGAGGCTCTGGCCTATGCCATTGAGAGCGGGAAGCTCCAGCTGTTCAACGGACCGCATAGCATCATCCTCCAGTCCAAGGGGCTGATGGCCGCTGTCTGGGGAATGTATGAGCTTGGCCTGCTGTTCACGGAGCCGGAACGCGAGGCCATCTCCCGGTACATCCTGCCGACGTACAATAAGGCAGTCTTCTCAGAAAGTTTTGTATCCAAATCCGTATTCGGCCGCGAGGGCGGATCTGTACGAATCTTTGATGACAGCGGCGCGCTTGAGATTGAGGACGAGGAGGGCTACGACAGCAGCCAGCTCTTCCCCGTGGTCTATCAGAAAAGGGCCGAAATGGCCCGGATCATGACGGCGGAGGGTGAGCTGCACCTGCTGACCGGCATGTTCGTCATTAACGGAACGCCCTGCGGGCTGCTTGGCCGGGCCGGCGGGCCGATTACAGGCAATGCCAGTCATTTTATCGCGCTAGGAGTGAGGGGGCTTGAAGATGTTCAAGGATAGAGAGGGGCATGCTGCCGGGCGCAGAGCCCGGAGCACCCTGCTGACTACAGTGCTGCTACTGGCGGTTATGGTGCTGAGTGCATGCTCAGCGAACAGCGGCAGTGTATTTCATACCGGCACTGATACGTCGGATAGCGTATCGCGTGTACCCTGGGATTACCGGGTGGTGGAGGGCAAGGTTGGCGATCTGGTCGGCAGCGATATGACTATATTGCCGGATAATGAGCTGCTTCCCAACGACGGGAATTATGCTACAGGCGACACCGTCTGGACGCTCCAGTTCATGGATGCCGAGCTGATAACGGACGCTGACCAGAAGAATGAGATCAAGCTGTCCGCCTGGACGACGCTTAAGTCTTACGCCGACCAGAAGGCGGCCACGGAGGATCTGGCTAATCTTAAGGTATCCATCACAACGGAAGTGGACCTGGTTGGCGTGTACAAAACGGAATACCAGAGCAAGACCAGAAATTTCGCAGTGCTGGAGCTGCCTTCCGGCAACCGGATCAAGCAGCCGATTGACGACAAGCGCTATACCGCGCTGGAGAAGCAGAAGAAAGTCTCTGTGGTGCTGGAGGAAGTACATGATTTCGCCGACTATGATTCGGCCTATGCGAAATTTCGGGGGTGGGCTAAATGACGATCGTAATTAATCTGGTGGTCAGTATTCTGACCATTGTTCTGCTTCAAGTGCTGGGTATGGTGATCTTCGCGCTCATGACGCCCTTCAAGGATATGGAGGAGCTGAAGAAGGGGAATGTTGCCGTAGCGCTGGCATTCGGCGGCAAGTTCCTGGCTACGGCGGTAATTCTAGGCGTGGCCGCTTACACCAATACCTCCATCTGGTTCATGATGCTCTGGTTCGCGGTGGGGTATGTCTGCCTGATCGCTTCTTACTGGATCTTCGAGCTGTTCACTCCCGGCTTCCGGATTTCAGAGCAGCTGGAGAAGGGAAATGTTGCGGTCGGCGTCATGCTCTGCATGGTGTTCATCGGGACGGCCTTTGCGGTCAGCAGTCTGATTATTTAGGTAGACTCGATTGGCAGGCGGGCGGCGGCTGTGCCCCGCAAGGGACTCGGCGCAGGATGCTGCCTGCCGGCTCAATTCACCCGGGAGGCAGGGATGAGCATTGCATTTTCTAATCCAATTATCCGGCAAGCTGCTTCATCTCAAGAAGAAGTCCATTGCCTTTATTATTCTGGCCTTCATTCTTCTCAGCGCAACCATCGCCTTCCTGCTGGAGCCGGACACGTTCCATAGCTGGTTCAACGCCTTTTATTGGGTAATGACCACCATGGCTACTGTTGGGTATGGCGATTACTTTGCCGCTACAGTCACCGGCAAGGTGTTTACGATTTTCTTATATATCTTTGGCATCGGTCTGCTCAGTCTGGTGATCGGCAAGGTTGTTGAGGCTATGGGCGAGATGCAGCGCAGGAGAGGAGCCGGAACGTTGACCTTTCACGGACAACATCATGTCGTGCTGATTAACTGGAACCGCAAGACACAGGCGGCAGTAGATGAGATTCTGTGTTACGACAGGGAATGCAAAGTGGTCATTATCGATGAGAACGGACGGCATCCGCTGGAAGCCATGGAGCAGGTTCACTTCATCAGCGGCGATGCGGCAAGCGATGACATTCTGCTGAAGGCGAATATCGGGAGTGCCAGAGCAGCGATTGTGTTCAGCGACACCCGTATCGACGAAGCTTCCTTAAGCGACGGCAAGTCGCTGCTGATTGCTTCCAGCATTGAGCGGATTGCCCCGCAGGTACATACTACCGTAGAGATTATGCAGGAGAAGAACATTCAGAACTTCAAGCATGTGCAGGTGAACGAGTTCGTGCTCTCCCATGATGCGATCTCCAGACTGGCGGTGCGCTCTGCGCTGCAGGAGGGCAATTCTGAGGTGATCACCCAGCTGCTCAGCCGCGAGCACGGGGATGATATCTATGAGATTCCCCGCCGCAGCGGCTGGACAACCTATGGGGAGGCCTTTCAGGATCTGCTGCGGCAGGGGGCGACTCTGCTGTCCGACCGGGGCGACCTGGGCATTAACCGCAAGCTTGACCGGCCGATTCCGGCAGACGCCAGACTCTACATCGTCGCCGATGAGGCCACGTACCGGAGAATTAAAGAGAGCTAGAGATAATACCTAAGCATTCCTAAGAGCTGTTTCGGTCGTTAAGACCTGGAGCGGCTCTTTTTTTGGCGGAAAAGGAGAAATATGTGAAGATGACACATAATGTTCGATGAAACAGTAAATAATGTGACAATAATTACCGTTATATTAGTATGGATCAATTGGTAGTTGTCATTTAAGGATGTGATCGATTGAAAAGCAGATATAGCAAGGCTGCTGTTCTGGGAATGTCGCTGCTCCTGCTAACCTCCTGCGGCGGCAATCAGGCCGGACTGGCGCCATCCTCTCCCGTCTATACTCCGGCGGTCTCTCCCGCAGGGACTACACGGCCGGATGAAGCGCCGCAGCTTGAGCCTACACTGGAACAGCAGGAATTATACCATTTCATAAATACGCAGCTTACAGGACCCGACGGAGTATATACGAATCTGAAGGAGACCTCTGAAGCGGCAGAGGTGGCTACCGGCCATGAGATTCTGAGCGAGTCCGCGTCTCTCTTGATGGAGACTGCCGTCCGTACCCGCAATCAGGAGCTGTTCGACCGGCAGTGGAAGACGGCCCGCAGAACCTTCGATATGGAGGGCGGCTTCAGCTACCGCTACAGTCCCAGGCAGCAGAAGCGTTATCCCGTGAATGCAGCGGTGGATGACCTGCGGATGATCGGAGCGTTATATGAGGCAGGGCAGGCATTTAGCCAGCCGGAATATACCAGAGAAGCTGATAAATATGGAGAACGTTTCTATAAAAACAACACTAAAAAAGGTTACATTTATGACATATATGACAATTATTTGAAAATGGTCAACAGATTCGTAACTTTGTGTTATATTGATCTGAGTGTATTGCAGAAATTGTCGATATCTAGCGAATTACAACAGAATTTGTTGAAGAATATGAGCGGTATTTTGGAGGAAGGATATTTGTCCGATTCTTTTCCATTCTATGAGACCCGCTTCGATTACCAGAGCGGACAGTACAGCTCTGAAGGCATCAACTCGGTAGAATCTCTGCTGACTATTCTTCATCTGGCAGAGATCGGCCGCGAGCGGCCGGCAAGCATCAGCTACATCAAAGCTCAGGTCGCAGCGGGAACCTTGTTCGGACAATATACACGTGAGGGCAAGCCGGCTAATGATATCCGTTCAACAGCGGTCTATGCGCTCACAGCCATGATTGGAGCCGTGCTGGAGGATGGTGACCTCTATCAGTCCAGTATAGAACGGATGAATGAATTCAGGGTGACAGACCCTTCAAGTCCGTTATACGGCGGCTTCGGTGATCCTGCCTCCGGGCAGGCGTACTCTTTTGACAACCTGATGGCACTGCTGGCTTACTCCTATAAGGCTCCATAATATAACCAAAAAGGGGAATCGGAATGATAAACAACCTAGAGCTTACATCGACCCGGCCCGGTATCACGTTGGCTGGCTTTCGGATTACTCCGGCATTTGCCGCCGCGTTCTGCGTGCTGCTGGTGACGGCTATTTCGCTGTTTACCTCCCCTTATATCGGCATGGCGGATAACGGAGACTTTTACCGGATTATCTATAGCAACGGCCTGTATTTCAATGCTCCGGACTATGACAGCCAGTACTTCGGCTATTTCGTGAAGCAGTTCGGAATCTTTCAATATTTCAACGAGAACAGCACGATGGTGGTCTCCTCCCAGTCCCTGTTTATCAAGCTGGCGATCTTCGTCAACAAGCTGTTTTTCAGCCGCGAGGTCTTCGATATCCGCTTCCAGGCTGCCATCTACACCGTGCTGTATGTTGCCGCAGTCTACTTGCTGGTTGAAGCGATCACGCTGAAAATGTCACTTAAGCGGGGGATGGCAGTCGCGGCTCTTGCGGTGTTCATTTTCGGAGATACGGGTTATACCAACTACTTCAGCTCCTTCTTCGGCGAGAGCCTGGTGATGGTGACCATGATTCTGGTGTTCGCCTCCTGGCTGCTGCTGTACCGGAAGAGATACAACGATTATGCCATGCTGGCGATCCTGCTGATCAGCACCCTGATCCTGACCACCTCCAAGCAGCAGAATGCTCCGGTGGGGATGGTAATTTCCCTGCTCTCAGTTCCGCTGGTGCTGATCCGCCGGGACAAGCTGTTCCGCTGGGTCACGCTCCTGTCGGCCGGTCTGATGATGTTCGCCGGAATTGCGACGTATCTTAATATCTCCAAAGAGTTCGTGAATATTAACCAGTATCATGCGATGACGCGCGGGGTGCTGATGGAATCCAAGAACCCGGAGACGGCGCTTGGCTCCTTCGGAATCAATGAACAATACGCAATTCTCAAAGAGAATACGTACTATGACCAATACGGGACGGTGGATGTGAAATCCGAGCTGCTGGATAAAAATTTCTACAGCCGCTACGGCTTCGTCTCCATTCTGACCTATTATGCTTCTCACCCGAATGAGCTGGGCTCGATCCTGGATACGGCTGCTGAGAGTGCCTATAAAATTAAACCGGCGGCTATGGGGAACTATGAGCTGTCCGCAGGCAAGGAGTTCCGGGCGCAGAGTCATTTCTTCAGCTTGTACAGCACACTTAAGGAGAAGCTGGCGCCCCGTCCCTTTGCCTTCATTCTTCTCTGGATGGCCGTAACGATAGGGGTCTATATGCCATCGTTCGTCCGGTCCATCCGTACCCGGGATTTCCGGGGGATGCAGCGTCTGCTGGTGATTCTGGCAACGATGCTGGTCGGACTGTCGGGTATCGTAGTCTCCATTATCGGGGCGGGTGACGCGGATATTGCCAAGCATGAATTCCTGTTCACTCTGGCCTTCGACCTGATCATCTTCCAGACGGCTGCCAGCGTAATCGGCCGCGGAATCTCATCACGCAGATCGGTGCCGTCTGCGCCGTCTGCACGGCCGCTCAAGGAATATCCGGCACTGAATAAAGGGGTGGGCATGTGAGACGCAGAGGAATCGTCATTCTGCTGTTCATTGTATTGGCGGGTGATCTGCTGCCGTCTGCCGGTCCGGCATCCGCTGCGGCTTCTCCGGCTCCGGCGCAGCGGATTCTGCTGCTGTTCGACAGTCTGGCGAAGAATTCAGGCCAGCAGGGGAATGTGGCCGAGCTGCAACGGCTGCTTGCCGCCTACAGCGCACAGGTCACGCTGAAGCCTATTTCCTCTTATGAGCCAGGCGGCATGAAGGGCTATTCCGGCGTGATCACTGTGATTAACAATGATGAGCTTGAGATTACGAATCAAGCCTACCTTCAGGAGGCAGCCGGGTATAAGGGGGCTATGCTGCATGTTGGATATAGACCGCCTGCCCGGATGCAGCAGACGCTGCGGCTGAAGACCGGGGTATGGCATAGAGCGGGCGCAAGCCTCTCCATCGGCGGATTCACCGGAATTCCGGTGGAGGCCGAAGGGATGCCTTATATCACCGCTTCGGCCGCGGGGCGTTCTTATGGAACGTGGTCCTCATCAGATGCGGCGGCGCAGCTGCCGTTTGCGGTAAGCAGCGGCCGCTCCGCTTACCTGCCTTATCTGAAGCAGGGCGATTTCACAGCCATAGCTGCGGCCTATGTGCTGAAGGATTGGCTGCACTATACCGCACAGCCGCAGATGTATCTGGTAATCAAGGAGATCTATCCCTTCTCAGATCTGAATCTGCTGGAGCAGATGGCAGACCGCCTGTATCGAAGCGGTATTCCCTTCATCGCCAGTGTCCGTCCGGTATTCGCGAATACGGATTTCCCCGCGATGAAGCGGTATCTGGAGGCGCTCAAAGCCGTCCAGTCCCGCAACGGCAGCATCGTGGTCAATGCCCCTGCGGTCAGACCGCCGATCAATTCGAATGACCGGTCCCTGCGCGGAAAGATGAATCAGTTCATTAATGTGCTGGCGGAAGGGGGCGTGGCACCGCTCGGCGTTGCTGCCGAGAGCTACTGGACGTATGACAAAGAGTATTCTTCCGCAGGCATGGGGTTCTTCAATTCTGCGGTGCTCTTCCCAGACGGAGAGACCCATTATATGGAGCAGACAGACACCTCAGCGGCCTTCTCTTCCTCTCTGTACAGTCTGCCCCCGGCGCTGCTGCAGGGAATTGGCAGAACAGGCAAGGCGATGCCGGAGCTTCCGCTGAATACGGCGGTGACGCTGGACCTGCCGGAGGATGAGCGCGGGCTGGAGGAACTTCTGCAGAATCTGAATGCGGAATGGTATACCTTCGCAGACTATAAGCAGGAGGCCCATACGGTCCGCACGGATAAGCACACCCTTGAGTCTGCTGACGGGGTGATCCGCTTGGATGGGAACACACTGGATGTCGATTATACTCCGCAGAAGGTCGCCGTTGATTTCCAGTACAAGGATAAGCAGGCGACAAGCTTCAACAGGCTGTTCAGCGTGCAGAATCAATTCTTCATCATCGTGATCCTGGCTGCGCTGCTCTTGTTCGGCGGCCTGCTCACTATCGGCTACAGGCTGTACCGCAGGAAATATTTGAACAAGTAATTCGGGGAAAATATAGCGAGTTTAGGAGAATACTATGACGATCTCAGACGTATTGATGGTGATCGCGGTCATCTGTATCTGGTCCCTGCTGCTGGTGAATGTGATGCTGATTATAGCGGGGTATCTGTACTACATTCAAACGGAAAACGAACCGGTGCCTGAGATTAACGGGGAGCATCCCATGGTGACGATTATGGTTCCTGCTCACAATGAGGGGGTCGTCATCAGCAAAACCGTGGAATCCCTGCTGGCACTGGATTACCCGCATGACCGGTATGAGATTATCGTCATCAATGATAATTCGTCAGACAACAGCGCTGAGCTGCTGGATGCTATCCGGGAGCGGAATCCGCAGCGCAAGCTGATCATTATCAATACGGACGCCGTCACAGGCGGCAAAGGAAAATCCAATGCGCTGAACATCGGCTTCACCCGCAGCAGCGGGGAGCTGATTGCGATCTATGATGCCGACAATACGCCGGAGCGCACGGCGCTGAAGTACCTGGTGGCAGAGATTATGAATGATGCCTCCCTGGGGGCGGTAATCGGCAAGTTCAGAACCCGCAACCGGGATGCCAGCCTGCTGACCCGGTTCATTAATATCGAGACTCTGTCCTTCCAGTGGATGGCGCAAGCAGGGCGCTGGAAGCTGTTCAAGCTCTGTACGATCCCGGGAACGAACTTCATTATGCGCCGGACCATTGTCGAGAGCATCGGCGGGTGGGATGTGAAGGCAATTGCCGAGGATACGGAGATCAGCTTCCGCATTTATATGATGGGCTACCGGATCAAGTTCCAGCCGAAGTCGGTCACCTGGGAGCAGGAGCCGCAGACGGTGAAGGTATGGTTCAAGCAGCGGACACGCTGGGCGAAGGGCAATATCTATGTCATTGTGAAGAACCTTCCGCTCCTCATCGACCGGAAGGCGGCGAAGATCCGCTTCGATATTCTGTATTATGTCTCGATCTACTTCCTCCTGCTGATCTCGCTGGTCACCTCGGATATTCTGCTCGTGCTGCATGCCATGGGGTATGTACATACCACCATTGCCGGGCTCAGCAGCTTCCTGTGGCTGCTCGCTATTGTGCTGTTCGTGGTGGGGATCTTCGTTACCCTGACCACGGAGAAGGGTGAGATGAGCCTGTCGAACCTGTGGATCATTCTGCTGATGTACGTCTCGTATTGCCAGCTCTGGATGGTAGTGGCCGCTTACGGGCTGTACAACTATTTCAAAGACGTTATCTTCAAACGGGAAGCCAAGTGGTACAAAACCGAGCGGTACTAGTGCGCCGGAGGTCCAGAAATAAGATGTCAGGAGATACGGAACATGATGAAAAAACAGATCCTAACAGTGCTGCTCTGCCTCTCCCTCTTCCTGGTTCAAATCCCTGCGGCACAGGCGGCGGTGCTTCCCGGTGAAGCGGGAGCAACGTATGAGACGCTGTTCACCAGCGATGTCTCGCTGAGGGGCGCAAGCTCCCAGCAGCAGTTCTTCACAGTCATGGATTACTGGAATGTGGATCAAGTGATGATCAATCTGCAATTCCAGACCTCACAGATCAGTGAGGATAAGCTGTCGAGCGTAACACTGTCGCTGAACGGCATTCCGTTCTATTCCTTCCGGCCGTCCCTGGACAATAACGGGCAGCAGAGCCTGAGTGTAGAGGCGCCCAAAGGCTTCCTGACGAAGGGCAGCAATACGCTGCGGATACAAGGGAGCTTAAGAACCACGACGGGCGGCTATGAACTGTGTAATATCGATGATATGCAGGATAGCTGGCTGCATCTGTTCAACACCTCGAACATTGCTGTGAATTATACACCGAAGGCCATTACTGGAGGCATTCAGGATTTCAGTGCCAGATTCTCAGGAATGGATACGGTAAAAAATGAACAAAGCCTGCTCGCCGTGCCGCAGAATGCCAGCGGAGCAGAGCTGGAGAGTGCTACTTACGCCCTCTCGGGCTTCGCCAAAGGCAACACGCTGAATGACAGAAACATTCCGCTGCTGCCTTACCGCGAGGATACCGTCAAGGACAAGAGTGCAGTAGTGCTGGTAGCTATGTATGATCATCTGCCCGATAGGATCAAGAAGCTGGTAAGTACGGCGGATGACCTCGGCACCCATGCGGTCATTCAGCTGGTGAACAAGGATTCCCTGCCTACGCTGGTGGTGACCTCCAAGGACGAGAGCCTGCTGATCAAGGCCGGACGGCTGATGGCAAGCCGGGAGCTGATGAGCCAGCTCCGCAAGGATCTGAAGGTGGTTACTAATGCTACCGATGTAGTGAACCCTGCGCCGGCCATCAGCTCGAACATTACGTTCACGGAGACAGGGGACAAGCTCACCGGGCCGAATCATCAGGAGCAGACGTATTTCGTCTCTCTCCCGTCCAACCGCTCCATTGCGGATGACGGCAGAATCAGCCTGGATTTCCGGTATGCGGCGAATCTGGACTTCAACCGTTCCCTGGTGACGGTGAGCATCAATAATACGCCCATCGGCAGCAAGAAGCTGACGAAGGAGCTGGCCAACGGTGATGTGCTGAATCTGAATGTGCCGCAGAGTCTGAATATCTCCGGCAACTTCACCGTGACGGTGGCTTTTGATCTGGAGCTTGCGAGCATGCTCTGTACACCGAACAAAGAGGAGATGCCGTGGGCTTATATCAGCAAGGAATCACTGATGCGCCTGAACACGAAGGACCGCACCGACCTCCTGCTGAGCAATTACCCGTATCCGTTCCTGCGGGACGGCATCTTCAACCGTGTAGCGGTGGTGTTGCCGAAGGAGAGGGATGATTACACCTACCGGAGCCTCGGGAATGTCTTCAATATGCTCGGGCAGTTTGCCGGAGGCAATACCGGTGATGTCCACTTTTACAGCGATAACGCAGCAGCGGATAACCTGAAGGACAACAATATTATTGCGATCGGGAGCTATAAGAATAATAAGGTGATTCGTGACAATAACGGCAAGCTCTTTTTCAAGTATAACAAGGACGGGTCAACCCTCCTCTCCAATGAGAAAATCGCCCTCGACGAGCAGTACGGAGCCGCGATCGGCACGCTCCAGCTCCTGGAATCCCCTTACGAGAGCGGACGCGGCCTGCTTGCGGTCACTGCGGTCAGCTCTGAGAGCTACTTCGTAGTCTCCAAGCTGATCGGGAGCGAGAAGGACAGGTGGAGGGTGTACGGTGACGGCGTTGTGGCGGATAAGGACGGCACGGTGAATGCCTACCGCTTCAAGACGGTCTCCGGCGCCAAGCCGGACTCTCTGGTCTCGCGGGTGATGGAGCGCAGCGATGTGCTGGGCTTCGTGACTGCAGCAGTGATGATCGTGACGCTGGTGGTCGTGGCGCTGATTCTGATGCTGCGCAAACATAAGAAGAAACGTGGTGATCAAGCGTGAGACGTAACCGCAGCAGTCTGACCTCGGATCTGGGCTTCCTGGCCTTTCTGGTTCTGATCTTCGCCTGCATCGTATATATCGCGGGCTCACCGGATAACTACGTCCAGAACATTATTATTCTGAATGTATCGTTCATCCTGGCGCTGGTCACGTATTTCACCACGGTCACGGCGGGACTGACGCTGAATCTGGCGTTTGTCTTCGGCTACGGCTTCTTCGTGGTCTATCAGACGGTATCGCAGGGCGCATCGATCGGTGTAGAGACGTATTTCTGGCTGATTATGACCCCGCTGCTTACGGTGGTGCTGTGGGTCTTCACCTCAAGCACCCGTGAGCTGCAGGCAGAGAATGAACGGCTGCTGAAGCGCACGAATAATCTGGCTGCGGTGGATGAGAATACGGATCTGCGCAACAGCATTTCTTTTCAGAAGGACGCCAGCCTGTTCACCGGAATCTCGGTCCGTTATAAAATCCCGCTGACGCTGCTTGTGGTGAAGGTGAAGTACTGGAATGAAATCCGCCGCCTGATCCCGGAAGAGCAGCTGTCCGAAGCCATCTATGATGTCTCCCAGCTCAGCCAGTCGAGCATTCGTACCAATGATGCGCTGTATCTGCTGGACAAGGAGGATGCTACCTGGGGCCTTCTGCTCTTCACGGACCGGGAAGGGGCCAAGATTGTCATTGAGCGGATCAAACAGCGGCTGCAGGAGCTGAATGACTCGGAGTTCTCCGGCAAGTACAAGGTCACCTTGGGGCTGAAGATCGGTGCAGTGGAATATGCGGCGGACACCATCGAGAATCCGCTGGATTTCATTGTCCAGGCCAAAAAAGAACTGGAATACGATGTATAATGAGTGGGAGCAGGAAGTCCTGCAACCAATCTGACAGGAGGACTGGATGATGGATTTGGGTCTTGAGGGGAAATCGGTGCTCGTTGCGGCAGCGAGTAAGGGGCTGGGGCTGGCGACCGCCCTGGAGTATGCCCGTGAAGGGGCGAGGGTGACGATTGCGAGCCGGAGCCTGCCGCAGCTGGAGACGGCGCGGCAGGCGATCCGTGAGGCTACGGGACAGGAGGTCGCCGTAGCGGAGCTGGATGTGACCCGCCCGGAGGAGATTGCCCGGGCGGTGCGGACGGCCGCCGAATTTGGCGGCGGCCTGGAGGTGCTGGTCACGAACGCCGGCGGGCCTCCGGGCGGCAGCTTCGGGGATATGGCCGACGCTGACTGGAGCGGCGGCTTTGAGCTTACGCTGATGAGCGCGGTCCGCCTGATCCGCGAGGCGCTGCCGCATATGCGCAGCGCAGGGGGAGGGCGGATCGTCAGCATCAGCTCGGTCTCGATCAAGCAGCCCATCGCGGGGCTGATTCTCTCGAATGTGTTCCGCGCAGGCGTGAGCGCGCTGAACAAGAGCCTGGCTACAGAGCTTGCCCCGGAGGGCATCCTGATTAACAGCCTGGCCCCCGGACGGATCGGCACAGACCGGATCCTCCAGCTTGACGGCAAGCGGGCGGACGCGCAGGGCATCACACTTGCGCAGATTCAGGAGGAAGCCCTGAAGGCGATTCCGCTGGGAAGAACCGGCACGCCGGAGGAGTTCGGCAAGGCGGCGGTATTCCTCGGTTCTTTTGCCAATACTTATATTACCGGACAGTCCCTGCTGATCGACGGCGGAATGGTGAAATCCCTCTAGGACAGGCTCTTGACTCAGCGGCTCATTTCACGTATGATAGTATGGCGTGTAAAAATCGGAAGATTTACGCATCTCCCTTTGTCTAACCGGATTTTTAAATAGACCAAGAGATGGCTTCAATAATTCTTCATAAGTTGTATCCGTATGGAAAGGAGGTTACTACAATGAAACAAGGCATACACCCTAAGTTCAACCAGGTTATTTTCTTCGATGCTAGCGTAGGCTACAAATTCCTTAGCTCATCCACCAAATCATCCGGTGAAACTATGGAATGGGAAGACGGCAACTCTTACCCGGTGATCCGTGTAGACTCCAGCTCTGCATCCCACCCGTTCTACACAGGTAAACAAAGAGATACCGAAACTGGCGGCCGCGTTGACAAGTTCAAACAACGTCTCGCTCAGAAGAAATAATGGTATTGCTATAGAGGATATTCCCGCATCCATGCAGATGGTGAAGGAGTATCCTCTTTTGTTTTGTCCGGAACCTTAGGTACCGGTAGTATTTTTTGGCAGAATGATTCATTTGTGCGAAAGAGTAGGATATAATAAGGCAAAGCAATCTCAAAAATAGGAGAAATATGACATGCCGTGGATGCAGGGTTATCCGTTTTACTTGGTAATGGGCAGCGTTCTAAGTCTCTACATGGGCATCGGTTCTTACAAGCACCGTCATACACCAGGAAGATGCTATTTATGGATATTGATGCTGCTGGTCAGCATGATCTTCGCGGCTACAGCAGGAGAGATTCTAACGGATTCCTTCGAGGCGAAGCTATGGTGGAAGAATGTGCAGCAGGGCCCGCTTTTTTTGAGTGCGATCTTCACCTATGCGGTTATTAAAGAGTATGTATCCCGTTCCTCTGAGGGTTTGTCCAAGAGGCTTATTTATTTTTGTATCCCGGTGGCGGTGGATGTGCTGCTGATCTTCACCGACTCTTACCATCATCTGATGCGCAGTGAGGTCGGACTGGCTACGGTGGCCGGTGTTACCGGAATCGTAGTGAAGCCCACGGTACTCAGCATGATTCTCATCGCGTACGATCAGTTATTCGGACTGTATGCTGTATATCTGCTGGCGATCTCCCTCCTGAACGGTCCTAGGTATTATTTCCGTCATAATGCGCTGCTGTTATTCAGTCTGCTGGTGCCGGTCCTGTCGGTGTTCCTGCTTCCGCTGCTGCACATTACGATTACAGGCTTCACGGCCTTCACCTACCTGCCGCCCATCGTGGCCGCTTACCTCACCTTGTTCCGCGATCCCAGACTGTCCTTATATCCGCTGGCTAAGAATAAAATCTTCGAGAATATGAAGGACGGCATCGTCCTGACGGACCGCTACGATTACATAATGGATATCAATGAGGCGGCGGATGCTATGCTCTCTGAGCTGCTGGAGGAGAAGCCGGAGACCTGGATGGGCACAAGCATTCAGCCGCTGCTGAGGCAGCACGGGCAGCTGTCGGCCTGCTATGCGCAGCGGAGGGAGGGACAGTTCGAAATCGAGCCTCCCGGCCGGAGCGGGTCCTGCTACGGGGTTGCGCTCATTGCCACGGAGCAGGTCCGGGCGAAGAGTACGGGAATGCTGCTGGTATTCAGTGATCTTAGCGAGAAGAAGAGGTATGAGCGGGAGCTGCTGCATCAGGCCACGGTGGACGATCTGACCGGGCTGTACAACCGCAGGCATTTCATGAGGCTGGTGCAGAGTTACTCCGCACAGATCGGCGCGGGTATGGCCTTGCTGCTGTTCGACATCGATGATTTCAAATTAATTAATGATACATACGGACACATGGCCGGTGATCAGGCACTGGTGGATTTTTCGGGCAAGATTATGCAGGTATATCATGACAAAGGAATCGCCGGGCGCGTAGGCGGCGAAGAGTTCGCCGTCTGCTTCTCCGCCGGCAGCGAAGCTGCGGCCTTGAAGGAGGCGGAGAGCTTCCGCACCGCTATGGGCGAGCACATCGTTGAGCTGGACGGAGGGCATCATATCCAGCTTACGGTGAGCATCGGCATTGCTTTTACGGATCAGGCAGATGTGACCTTCGAGGACCTGTACCGCGAGGCGGACGAGGCGCTGTACCTGTCCAAGGCCACCGGCAAGAACCGGGTAACCTTAGGCCGCGAGCCTATGGTGCGTCAGGCGGCTAAGGGGTAGGCGCAGCCTCAACCGGCCTTGTTCTGGCTAAAGACGCGTCAGCTTCAGGACCGCGCTGCTGCGGTCGTAATGCATCGCTACGCCTAGCTCGGAGCATGGCGCATCCAGCGGAACCAGGACCTTTCCGTTCCGCAGCTCCGGCGGAGTTCCGGTAAGGAGAACCTTCTTCCCATTCACGGTCAGAATCATCGGCGGCTCGAATTGCTTCAGCTGCTGGATGGACAGCTCTGGGGTTAGGGTCCGGTTCCCTTCATTGATTCGTGGAGCGTTCAGTGTGGTTCTGGAGCTCAGGCCCAGCCCGATATTGAATTTCAGACGGATGCCGAGTGAATCGCAGACTTCCAGCAGCTTGTCGTTATAGGAGCCGTAAGGAAAAGCGATAGCCGAATCCGTATTGCCCAATTCTTCTTTCAGCCTGCGCTCTGCATGAGCCAGGTCCCCGGTTACTCTTCTGTAGTATTCTTCATTCAGTTCATTCCGGTTCTCATCATGAATGTACAGCAGGGAGCTCGCCGCCGGGCGGGTGCCGCCCTCTGCATCGACTTCGGCGTAATAATGCAAATTATACGTATGATTATAAAAGCCCATTCCGGCGCGCTTCATCTCCCGCATCTGCTCCCAGGTCAGCTTGGGCACCTGACGCTTACTAGTGTTGTCTACATCAGAGACAATGATGAAGTTCACTGCGGTGTAGCCGTACTTTTGCAGAATGGGAAAAGCCAGCTTGTAAAAGCTCTCATAGCCGTCATCGAACGTCAATAGAACTGCATTATCGGGAACCGGCGCGCGGTCCAGCATGAATTCGCGGTATTGCTTCATCGTAATGACATGGAAGCCTTCCTGCTTCAGGAGCTGCATCTGCTCATCGAACTGTACGGCGGGTAATACGCCGGGATAGAGCGTTAACGGCGTTTCCGCTAGATGGTGATACATGAGTACCGCTACATGATCCTTATAGTACACACCCTTGGGGAGCGGCATCTCCTTCTCCCAGCCGATACGTGCATTCAGAATCCGTTCAGCGATGTCTTTATCCAGCATTAACTTATGGTCCGCTGTCAGCGTATAGGCATCTGTTGTGATTACGGCTCCGTCAAGGCCGGTAATGCTAAGCTTGGTCACTGCTTTATGTCTAAAAGGTACAGGCAGGAAGACCACCACCAGCAGCAGGATGAGGATATAACGTTTGTGCGGTTGGTGCAGGTTCAGTTTCAATGTACGATTCTCCCCATCTCCCGAATATTAAGATAATAATAAACCTATAACGTCTGCCAAGACAAAAATGTGACAGGATCTTAACTAAGCGATGTGGTTTTTGTAAGCTCTGTGGTGGTAATTAGAAATATAGTAATATCAATATATTAACAATTTGCCGATTAGCAGATACCGGGGGGCGGCTATGGAGGATTTCAGAGATCGGATGAGGGCTGTGCAGCAGCAGCAGGACGGGCTTTTGAAGGAATACCAGTCTTTGATTGAAGAATATGAGAGCAGTGATCTCGTCCGTGAGAACGAAGTGTTAAGAACGGAAAATGGGGCAAACAGGCAGAGCCTGGCGGAGCTGAAGGCTCAGGCTGCGAGGCTTGAGCGCGACAACTCGGAGCTGCGGATTGCGCTGGCGGAGCAGATTCTGGATGAGAAGCTGGGCATTCTGCGGGTATCGCGGCAGAAGCTGCAGACTTATTTTGCCTCACGGGATCATGCGTATCTCGACCGTCTGACGTCCTTCGAGCAGGACGCCAAGCGGCGAATAGAGGAGATGTACAATATCGGCGCGCGTGAGCTGGGCCAGGAGAAAACCCAGATCACATATATTCTGGATGAGGTGCAGGCGAAGCTGAATGAGAGTATTCTGCTGCGCAGACAGTGGCAGCGGGAGGCAGAGCGTTCGCTCAGGGGGACGATGGACAGCGGTCTGGATGATTTGGCTGCTGAAGGAGTTGACGAGGAAACCCTGCAGCGCCGCCGCAAGCAGAACCGGATCGAAATGAAGATCGGCCTGAACTGGATCAACCGCCTGGGGATTCTGCTGCTGATCCTGGCAGTGGGCGCCGGGTTCAGATACACCTACTCCACCTGGTTCAATGATTATATGAAGGGCAGCGCCTTCTTCCTGCTGGGGGCAGTCATGCTGGGGGGCGGGGAGTGGCTGTTCCGCAAGGGGCGGGGAGCCTTCGCACTGGGTCTGATTGGCGGCGGGGTGTCGGTGCTGTACGGCTCGATATTTTACAGTTATTTTCTGCTGGAGATTATCGGGTTATGGGCCGGGATCGGCCTGTCGGTGCTGGTCACGCTGTCCGCTGTGCTGCTGTCGCTGCGCTATGAGTCACGGACAATCTGTTCCATGGGGCTTGTAGGGGGCTATCTGCCGCTCTTCTCTTATATTGGAGCCTTCGGGCTGGAGGGGAGTGCGGTGTACGCGGCTATGGGATATCTGTTCGTGCTGAACCTGCTGATTCTGCTGATCTCTCTGCGCAAGCGCTGGGTGGTTGTCAATTACATCAGCTTCCTGTTCAATACGCCGTCTATCCTGCTGCTGATTTATCTGGCGGATAGCTATGCTGCGGGCATTCTCTGCGCTGTGCTGACCTTCGCCATGTATCTGGGGATTACCCTCTGGTATCCGTTCAAATTCAAGACGAAGCTGAACTGGCTGGACTTCGGCCTGCTGGGCTGTAACACGCTCGTTAGCTGCATAACGCTGTATCTTCTGTTCCTGAATGCCGGTCTGGATGAATTCAAAGGCGCGCTGGCGCTGGCCTTCTGCCTGATGTATCTGGGGCTTGGCGTGCTGCTGGAGAAGCAGATGCCGCAGGAACGCGAGAGCCGTCTGCTGTTCTATGTCACCTCACTGACCTTTGCCATTCTGATGATTCCGTTCCAGCTTGGAGCGGCCTGGTGGTCGATTGGCTGGCTGGTGGAAGGCGTTGCGCTTACAGTCTACGGACATCTGTACCGCTTCAAAATGGTAGAACGTGCAGGCTGGGGCATCCTTTCCCTCTGTCTGCTAACCTTCTTCGGATTCGACGTTCTGCTGCAGCTATCTGATTATAATGCGGTAATCTACTACACGAACTCCTATTTCGATCTGAAGTATACATTTATTACCGCAGGTATGGTGATTGTAGCCTTATTGTATGCCATCCGTTATTCGAATCAGGAGACGCTGCTCCGCAGCACACCTGCGGAGGTGCAGGCTACCGTCTGGTTCAAATATGCGGCTATCGTCAACTTCTACGGGTATGTGGTGTATGAAGCATTACGCCTGTACGACCGGATGGTGCCGGAGGATATGGCGCACAATGCCTTCTACAAGCTGCTGCTGGCGGGCGTGCTTACCTCTGGACTCGCTTATGCGCTGCCGAAGGTGAGCGTTCTGTATGACAGGGTGGTCGGCATCATGGTCCTGGTGCTGCACGGGATCGCCTATGCAGTCTGTATTGGCATCACACTGGGTCTGCCCAGTCTTCCGGAAGGCTGGTCCCGCAGCACAGCTGCAGATATTGTGGTGCTGGGTCTGCTGATCCTGTTCAATGTGTTCGTGTGGTTCAGCAGTGCCAGGCTGCTGCGGACGACGCTGCTGCGCGATTACAAGAATATAGAGCTGTACCCGGTAGCTATGGGTATCTATCTGCTGGTGATGATTACAGCGTTCCTGGGGGTGCAGATGCAGGTGCGTGACGGCGGGCTGGCCTTCAGTCTGCTCTATCTGCTGCTGGCCGTGCTGTTCATTATGTACGGCTTCTGGAAAAGATATCTGTATATCCGCCGCTTCGGCCTGGCGCTGTCCCTGCTGGCAACCGGCAAGCTGCTGCTCTATGACTTGACCCTGCTGAACACCGGCAGCAAGATCATCGCGTACTTCAGCTTCGGACTCTGCCTGCTGGGGATATCCTACCTCTACCAGCGGATATCGGTCAGAATGGAGGAAGCTTATGCGCTTGCTGAGCAAGACAGGACAGAGAGCTAGAGTGGCGGCTGTGCTGCTCGCTGTATTGGGCGGACTTGTGCTGGGTCCCGGCGCTTTCCCGGTTCACAGTGCAGCAGCGGCATCCGGCGAAGCGGAGAAGACGGGCGGCGGGCAATGGAAGTTCTCACGCGAAATCTCCGTCCCGGAGACGGCTCCGTACTATAAATTGTATCTGGATGAAGCGGTGTACCGCTCTGCGGCAGAGGACTTGCGCGATCTGCGTATACAGGACAGCACCGGCGCTCCGGTTCCCTATTATATGGAGAGTGGAGCAGAGAAGGTGGAGGAGCATAGCGCGATCTATGCCTCGGAATTGATCCACAAGGCAGTGAATGGGACGGATACCCTGCTGGATTATCAGATTAAGCCGCTTGCCGAGCATGTCGATATTCAGGGGAACCGCCTGGTGTTCGAATTGCCCGCAGAATCCTTCCTGAAGCATGTGGAGGTGTGGGGCGGCTATGACGGGCAGGCCTGGGAGCAGCTTGGTACAGGGGATCTGTATGCCACGAACGGGCTAAGTGCGGACAGCATTACGCTGGAGCGCAGCTACAAGTTCGGCTATTACCGGCTTGTAGTGAAGAACAACCCGGAGGGGCTGGAGTTCCCCGGCCTGACGCTGGTGGACAGCAGCCGGGAGTGGAGCACGGCTGCATTCATGCGGCAGAAATCGCCGCAGGCGGAGATTACGCAGGTGGAGAACCGTACCGAGATCATGATAAGCAACACGGACCGGCTGAAGATTGGGAAGGTGATGCTCGGCAGCGCCGGGAATTTCCTGCGGCGCTATGAGTTGTATGACAGTGCCGGGATCAAGCTCCCGGTCACCGGAAGCGGGGAGCTGTACCGGTTGGATTTCAAGGATACCCGGATCTCCCGGACTGAGATTCAGCCGGTTACGCCAGCCTCTTCTGATTCCCTGCGGATGGTTATCTACAATCTGGACGATGCCCCCATCTCCATCACGGACCTTAAGATCGAATACCTGGTAGACCGGCTTGTATTTGCGGGAGGGGAGAAGACGCCGTATTCCTTGCGCTATGGCAACACGCTGGCAACCGCTCCGCAGTATGATATTATTAATTTCAAAGACCGGATTGGCGGGGAGAAGCTGGTGCAGGCCGCGCTGGGGGCAGAGACCCGGGTACCGGTAACGGCAGCAGAGCCGCCCGGCACAAGCTGGTGGCTTCAGGGCCGCTGGGGCTTCAATGCCATTATTATTGTGGTCTCGCTATTGCTTATTCTTATCGTAGCCCGCAAGCTGGGCCAAGCGAAATAGGAAAGGCTGATCCCGTTATATAAGATGGGCTGGAATCGCTAGACACGAACCCGCAGAAAGAAGGATTACCGCATGACCCTGATTATTATTGGTTCTATTCTGCTTGCAGTTGTTGCCGCTGCGTATCTTATCATGACTGTCTATCCGGCGTTCGGGCGCAGGGCCGGGGAGCAGGAGAGGGCCCGTAACCTCGGCTCCGCCCATTACAGCAAGGGCAAATTTGCTTATCCGCAGACTGCGGAACTGAGCGGTGACAAGGCTGGAAGCAGCGGACTCTCCATTCTGAAGGACTTCATTAAGGGTAACCCCCACTCCAGACCTGCCGAGCCTCTTCAGCCGCAGCCGCTGTTGCCGTCCTCTATAGGAGCGGGACGCGATACCCGGGTTACCTGGTTCGGGCATTCAGCGGTGCTGCTGGAGATGGACGGCTTGACCCTGTTCCTCGACCCTATGCTGGGCCGTGCCCCGTCTCCGTTTCCGTTCATTGGCGGCCGCCGCTACAGCAAGCAGCTTCCGCTGGAGGCTGCCCTCCTGCCGCAGCTGGATGCGGTTCTGCTCTCCCATGATCATTATGATCATCTGGACTATGGAACCATCCGCGAACTGAAGGATAAGGTAGGACTGTTCATTGTACCGCTGGGTGTCGGCGCCCATCTGCGCCGCTGGGGGGTGGCCGCAGAGAAGATCCGCGAGCAGGACTGGGGCGACACGCTTACCTATGAAGGGATTACCTTCACTTGCGCTCCGGCACGGCATTTCTCCGGGCGGAGTCTGCTGGACCGCAACACCACGCTGTGGTGCTCCTGGATTATGGAGGGGGAGAAGACCAAGGTTTTCTTCAGCGGAGACAGCGGGTATGGCCCGCATTTTGCCGAGATCGGACGTACCCATGGACCCTTCGATCTTACGCTGATGGAATGCGGCCAATATGATCCGCGCTGGGCGGATATCCATATGCTGCCGGTACAGACTGTCGAGGCGCACATCGATGTGCAGGGAGGTCTGCTGATCCCCATCCATTGGGGCGCATTCACCTTGTCGATGCATGACTGGACTGATCCGGCAGAACGGATCTCGGCTGCTGCGGCGCTGAGAGGTGTACGGCTGGCCACGCCGAGAATCGGGGAGACTGTAACCGCAGGGGCCGCCGGATATCCGGTTCTGCCCTGGTGGAGATGAGGCTGCACGCCCGAACGGGACTTGTGGTACAATCAGGGTTCATATATACCAAGGAGCTGACGAACGAAGATGAGTAATGAAGTGAACGAGCAGGAACTGGTGGAGGTATTGTCTGCACAGACGAAGGTGGCCCCGGCCGTTATCCGGCTGGTGCTGAAGCATGAGCAGACGTTCATTAATAAGGCCAAGGCCAATGCCAAAGGCGAGGTTGATATCGATAATGATGATCTGGTTGACTATGTGACTGCGCAGCGTGATGTGAAGCTGGACGAGCTGACGGTGGAGACCATTCTGGATGCAGAAATGGATTACCTGATGGACAAGGGACTGGCCGGATATATCGACTGAAGCCTTAGCCGGTGGTGCGCGGCTGATCCCCCAAAGCCGTGCGCCTGGCATAGGTTCTCTAAAATTTAAAATTTATTTTGTGTTATTGGCAGTAACCCTTTGCATTTGGGAAAATAGTGTGCTACAATGAAGTTAATCATAAATTTAACCCTTAATTCACATATTGTAAAAGGTTAGCATTTGTGTATGAAGCCTTTTCCAATGTGTGAATTTTTATTTGTTCGTACAATACGTAGGAATAAAAGGACATGTGTTAAATAAACTTTGGAGGTAATATCATGCAAACAGGTACAGTAAAATGGTTCAACGCAGACAAAGGTTTCGGTTTTATCGAGGTTGAAGGCGGAAGCGACGTATTCGTACACTTCTCCGCAATCACTGGCGAAGGCTTCAAGTCTTTGGACGAAGGCCAACGCGTTGAGTTCAACGTAACTCAAGGCGCTCGTGGACCACAGGCTGAGAACGTTGTAAAACTGTAATTCCACAAATAAGCTGCCCTTAACACCAGTTGAGGGTAGTTTTTTTTATGACCATGTAGTAGAGAACAAGCTTCCGTTCTGCCATAACAGTCCGTAGGACGCACTAACCAAGCTATTAGGAGGGGTACTTATGTATTTTCGTAAAAAAGCAATGGTAGATCTTCCGCAGGAAGAGACGGCTATCTGGTCCTGCACCAAGGAAGAATGCACCGGATGGATACGCGACAACTTTGCCTTCCAACATGTGCCTACCTGCTGGCAATGTAATTCGCCCATGACCCGGAGCATGAAGATGCTGCCTACGCTCGTTAATAAGAATTTGGACGCGAAGGCTATTAAGAAGAGCGTTACTATCCGCTAAGGCTGCCGCTCTCTGACCGGTTTATACGGAATTAGAGGAGAGTAACCCTATACAGCTGTCCGTTCCTTGCCCGCAATGGGCTATTTTTTTTGGATTGACAATAATGGCAAATACAGGGATGATGTAGCTATGAGAAAATATTTTCTGCTTCTGACGCTCCTTGCGGTTGCCTTGAATGCAGCGGGGATTTTTTATCATAAGCCTATGCTTAACATCATTGCGATTGGTCTGATTCTGATCTTGATTCCGCTGGATATTTATCTGGAGCCAACTCGCCGCAAGGTGATAAGCTACTGCATCGGCGCGGTATTGCTGGTTCTGCTGTGGGCGGCCCTGCATTTCGAATGGATCACTCCGTTAATGTTCATCTAAGTAGTCTTCTGTGTAAGCCCTTAGGGCAGTTCCTCGAACCGGGAGAACTGTGCTAAGGGTTTTTTGTTGCTGGTATCCGCGGGGACTTCGGGGCTGTCTCTCGCCTGCGGGGAATGATTTATCTTGACAAAACTCCCGGGGTTTGGAGAATAGAGTTGGAAACGCTGCCAACGAAAGAAGGAATTCTGATGCTTCAGAGGTTCAGAGAGCTCAACACACTGCGCAATCAGATATTCATCGGTTTTTTGCTGGTGATGCTCATTATTATTCTGGTGTCCGGAGCATTTGTGTATGACCGTGTCTCTATTCTGCTCAAAAATAATGCCGAGCGGCATATCCAGCAGACGGCGGTTCAGGCCAACGGAAGGCTGGACGCGCTGACCGGCCAGATTGACGGTCTGATGGAGCAGGTGGCCAATCATCCTACCGTTCAACAGCTGCTGCTGGAGGAGCTGGACGGCAATGAGGTGTCCTTCAATCAGCGCCAGTCGCTGCTACAGATTATCTCCAGCTATCAGGCGTACATGCCGAGTGTAGGCTCGCTGGAGCTATATACTGCTGATTACAGGCTGCTGTTCCCGATTAAGGAAGGCAGCCTGGAGAGCAGAATTAACGAGCAGCATATCAGTGAGGCTAATGCCCAGAAGGGGCGGCTGGTCTGGATCGGCGTTGATCCGCATGATGATCAGAGCCTGCTGGCGATCCGCCAGGTCAGCCTGATGGACCGCTGGTTCTCGCGGGGCGGCTACCTGATGGCCCGCATCCAGCGCAGCTACTTCCAGCTCGACGATCCGTTCTCCGGCAGTGACAGCGGGGAGTCTGTGCTGCTCGTGAATGATGAAGGACAGCTCCTCGGGAGCAGCGGAACGCCGCAGGAGGATCTGCTGCCGCTGCTGGAGAGCGGGGATCAGACGGTGAGCTTCCGTGGCAAGGAGTATGTGCAGGTCAAGCTGCGCTCAGACAAGACCTCCTGGACGCTGCTGGTACTGACGCCTGTCAGCTATGTTACCAAGGGACTGTCCGTGCTGCGGACGGTACTGCTGGTGTCAGGCGGAATCGGAACCCTGCTGTTCCTGATTATATCCTTTCTGTTGTCAACAATGATTACCCGGCCGATTATTCACCTGATCCGGGCGATGCGCAAATCCCGCATGGGGGTGCTGACACCCAATTCGCAGAAGGTATCAACCATGGAGCTCCGGGAGCTGAATAATACCTACAACGGTATGGTGGCTAATATTAATGATTTGATCAGAGTGGTCTATGAGAAGGAGGTCCTGCAGAGCCGGACCGAACTGAAAGCCTTGCAGGCGCAGATCAATCCCCATTTCCTGTTCAATACGCTGGAGGCCTTCAACTGGTCGCTGGAGGAGAAGGGGGAAGAGGAGCTGGCCGGATTAGTGGTCATGATGTCCAGGCTCTTCCGCTACATTATGGGCAGCCCGCACAACAAGGATGAATGGGTCACGCTGAGTGAAGAGGTGGAGCAGATCAGGCGTTATCTGCGGATTATGGAGATGCGGATGGGAGAGCGGCTGTCCTGGAACATCAGGCTTGACCCGCATGAGGCTGCTGTACCGGTACCCAAGCTGCTGATTCAGCCAATTGTCGAGAACGCCATTCTCCATGGAGTGGAGAGCCGAGTCGGCAAGGGTGTGATTGAAGTCATAATCACCCCCTCCTCCCGCAAGGGGTGGACCTCAGTTGAGGTGTCGGACAACGGGCCGGGTATGGATGAGGCCACACTGCTGGCGCTGCGAGATGCACTGGATGGCGGGCCGCCGGTCTCTGCCAAGGGCAGCGGAGTGGGGCTGGTGAATGTGCAGCGGCGGCTGAAGCTGTACTATGCGGAAGCGGGCATGAAGACGGAGGGGCTGATCGTAGAGAGCCGGCGGTCTGAGGGGACTGTAATAAGGTTTGAGATTCCAAGCAATGGAGGGGATACCTATGAGTCTGGGCAACAAGACGATTCTAATCGTAGATGATGAACCAAGAACGCGTCAGGGGATTAAGCAGACGCTGGAAGTATGGGCGGCAGGCCGGTATATCGTGGAGACCTGCGACAACGGGGTGGAAGCGCGCGAGCGGCTGCGGCAGGAGCGCGTCCATCTGCTGATCACAGATGTGCGCATGCCGGAGGTGAGCGGGCTGGATCTGATCCATTCGCTGCAGGAAGCTCCCCGGAAGCCGGTGATCATTGTCATCTCCGGCTATGCGGAGTTCGATTATGTGCAGCAGGCGATGCGGCTGGGGGCAGTCAATTATCTGCTGAAGCCGCTGGACAAGTCCGAGCTGCTGACAGTGGTCGAGGATGCGCTGAAGCGGGAGGAGGAGCAGCAGCGCCATGTGAAGCTGGAGAAGCTGGTGGATCACAAGCTGCTGGAGATTGACCCGGAGCAGGCCGGGATGGGGCAGCCGGTTAAGGAGGCCATTGCCTATGTGGAGCAGCATTTGCACGAACAGCTGACGATGGCTGAGGTAGCGGGGATGATTCACCTGAATGCCAGCTATTTCAGCGTGCTGTTCAAGGAGCAGGCCGGGGTCTCCTTCACGGAATATCTGTCCCGTCTGCGGATTCAGCGGGCGAAGGAGTTATTGCTCCAAACCGCGCTGCCGGTCGGGGAGATTGGAGAGCGTGTAGGGTATCGGACGGATAAATATTTCATTAAGGTTTTCAAGTCCTTGGAGGCGATAAGCCCGAGCCGGTACCGTCAGCAGATGAAGGGCGGAGCGCAGGAAATCCAATAAATGTGGTATTTTAGCCAATAAATGTGCCCTTATCTGCCTCAGAGTACGATGCTAGAATTTGAATGATAGCGATTACATGGATAATTACGGCCTTTTGCAATGTGAGATGGGGAGGCAATGGCAATGCGAAGAAATCACATGACCAAGGGGCTGCTCCTGGCCTGCATCTGGCTGCTTGTTCTGACAGGCTGCGGCTCTGCGGCAGAGAATAATAGTGAGCTTGCAGCTACCGGTGCCTCTTCCCCAAAAATAACCATTCATATGATGCACATCTGGCCCGCCGGACTCTCCGCGCAGCAGTATAAGCTGGTCAGCCAGATTATCGCAGAATATGAGAAGGAGCATCCGGGTATTATCATCAGGCAGGATGTGCTGGAGAATGAGCAGTATAAAAGCAAGCTCAAGGTGCTCTCCGCTTCCAATGACCTTCCCGATGTGGGCATAACCTGGGCAGCCGGCTTCATGGAGCCTTATGTAAGAGGCGGATTATTCGCTCCGCTGGATGACATCCTGCATGGCGGGCAGCTTAAGGATAAGTTCCTGAAGAGCACTACAGAGTCTTATGTTGTCGATAACAAGACCTATGCGCTGCCTCTGGAGATGAACATCTCACCGATCTTTTATAATAAAGAGATCTTTGCCCAATATAATCTTCAGGTGCCAACAACATATGAGGAGTTCAAGGCAGTTGTGAGAGCGCTCTCCAGTCATGGTGTGCCTCCGGTGGGGCTGGGCAATAAGGACCGGTGGACAGGCTCGCTCTGGTATATGTATCTGGCGGACCGTATTGCCGGAAGTGAGACGCTCAAGCGGGCAACGAAGGGGACGGGCTATTTCGATGATCCCGGACTGGTGCAGGCTGCGGCGGAAGTGCAGAACCTCGTCGATATGAACGCCTTCAACAACGGCTTCAACGGCTTGTCGTATGATGAGGGCAAATCGGAATTCATGGAAGAAAAGGCGGCCATGTACCTGACCGGTACCTGGGAGTTGCCCAACTTCACGACCAACCCGGAGATTCCGCAGGCCTTCAAGGACAAGGTCGGCTTCTTCAAATTCCCTACGGTTGAAGGCGGGAAGGGGAATTCGGGCGACTGGGTAGGCGGTCCGGGTGTCGGACTGTTCGTAGCGGAATCGTCCAGGGTGAAGGAGGAGGCCAAGGCTTTTGTCGAATACTTCGTCTTCAAATGGGGCGAGGCTTCAGTGACGAGTGCGGGGGTGATTCCGGCGACCAAGGTCGATACCACGAATGAGGAGCTGCCGCAGCTATACGTGGATCTGCTGAATGAATTGAACAATGCCAGCAGTATTACCCTGTTCGCGGATGTGGAGATGAAGCCGCATGCTGCCCAGGTCCATCTGGATATGATCCAGGCGCTGTTCGGCAAAGCAGTCACGCCGGAGCAGTTCGCAGCCAGACATAAGGTTGCAGTAGCCACGGGGAACTGAGCATGGGACAAGCGCACAGACAAAGGGATGCTAATCAGCCGTATTTCCGGTGGCTGATTAGCATCCCTTATTTGTGTGCGAGCCGGCCTGAGGAGCTGCCGCAAAGTTAGTGCGCCGGAGCTGCCGGAGCGGCTTCCGGCGGTTCGTGCTGGATCAGGCCATGCTTCTCCCAGGCTCTGCTTTTCCAGCGGAAGTACATAATGACTGCCCGCACCCATTCGTCGAACGCTGTGGCCAGCCATACCCCGGCCAGACCCAGATCAAGTGTGAACACCAGGAAGTAGCCCAGCGGCAGACTCATGCACACCATGGATATCATGCCCATGTAGACCGGGAACTTGGCATCGCCCGACGCGCGCAGCGAGTTGATAATGACCAGATTGCAGGTCCGTCCGGTCTCCAGGAAGAAGCTGAGCAGGATGACCTGGGCGCCCATAGCGATAATCAGCTCATTATCCGTGAACAGACCCAGCAGCGGCTTGCGGAACAGAATGACGATCAGGTCCATGAGGACTGTGACCAGCAGCGCCCACTTCACACTGGTGAACACCCGTGAGTAAGCCTCCTGCGTCCGTTTTGCACCTACAAGATGCCCCACAATAATTGAGGTCCCCATTGCCACCGCTACACTGAACAGGAAGATGTAGTTCGAGATATTAACCGCATACTGGCGGGTAGCCATGGCCTCGGCCCCCAAATAGGTGATGTACAGGGTGAAGACGAGCTGGCAGCACTGGTACATTACGGATTCGAAGGCGGACGGAATACCGATTTTGAGAATCTGCAGCACGTATTTCTTGGAGAGGTGAACGTAATAGCTCCATTTCACGCGTACCTCCATAATCCGGTAGAGCAATAGGAAGAAAATCAAGAGAGCGATGGAGCGGCTGATTACGGTTGACACGGCCGCACCCTCCACGCCTAGCGCAGGCAGTCCGAAATGGCCGAAGATCAGCAGATAGTTACCGCCGACATGGATAACGTTCATCAGCAGCGATACCGCCATCGTCTGCTTGGTGAAGCCGTGGGTCCGGATGGTGGCGGCCAGCGCGTTGATGAGGGCCTGCAGGAAGATCGCGCCTCCGACAATGTTGATATACGAGCGGGCGTAGGCGAGAATGTCACCCTTCACGTTCAGCGCCTGCAGCAGGTGGCCTCCGAGCAGCAGCATCACTGTACTAAGTATGATCCCTACCGCAAGATTCAGGGTAACTGCATTGCCGATCACTCTGGCGGCTTCCTTGGGCTGCTTGGAGCCGAGGTATTGCGACACGACGATCGCCGCGCCGTTCCCGATGACACTAAGCGCCAGAATAGCTATGGCAATAATCTGATTGGCTGCTCCGACACCGGAGACCGCATCATCGGACACAGAGCTGATCATGAAGGTATCCATACTGCCCATGAGCATGAACAGGAACAGCTCCAGGAAGATCGGCCAGGTCAGCTTCATTAAGTTGAATGTCTTGGGCTTGCTTGTTTCCATCATACACCTTCTTATTAGGATTCCCTCGCGGCTGTAATTCTTCGAATTAAATGTATGGTAGCACAGCCGTTGTGAAAATGCAGTAGGATTTCAGACATGTCGGCTAAAAATCCCCCGGCTTCGCCCAATAGTATCCTCCAGGTGACTACCTCACTTTAAAGTGCCTACTTCCCTAATCGGCAGTATATCCCTAAACTGAGAAACAGCACTTTCTAAAATAATTTACGGATAAGGAGAACTTACACATATGAAATTACAATTAGCACTCGATCTGGTGGATATTGCTGGAGCTAAGGCGGTGGTTGCTGAGGTTGCCGAATCTATAGATATCGTAGAGATTGGAACTCCGGTTGTTATTAATGAGGGGTTGCATGCGGTAAAAGCGATCAAGGAAGCTTTTCCGGCGCTTACGGTGCTGGCTGATCTCAAAATCATGGATGCTGGCGGATATGAGGTCATGAAGGCAGTGGAAGCAGGCGCGGGCATCGTGACTGTGCTGGGTGTATCTGATGATTCAACGATCCGCGGTGCGGTGGAGGAAGCGAAGAAGACAGGTGCAGAGATCCTGGTCGATCTGATTAATGTGAAGGATCTCAAAGCCAGAGCCGCTGAAGTGGATGCGCTGGGTGTGGATTATGTCTGCGTGCATTCCGGCTATGACCATCAGGCTGAAGGCAAGAATTCCTTCGCGGATCTGAGAGATATTAAGAGCGTGGTTACCCGGGCCAAAACCGCAATTGCCGGCGGCATTAAGCTGAGTACACTGCCTGAAGTGATTGCTGCGCAGCCTGATCTGGTAATCGTGGGCGGCGGCATTACCGGCGAAGCCGACATGAAGGCAGCTGCGGCGGAAATGAAGCGCCTTGTAAGCCAGGCTTAAGCAGCCATGGACACGCAGCATTATGCACAGGAAATTGTGAAGGAGCTGGAAGGCTCCGTCTCCGGGTTGAATGTCGGAGAAGGCGAGGCGCTGACGGAGCTGCTGCTGCGCGCAGGTCAGATCTTCGTGGCCGGTGCCGGGCGTTCCGGCCTGATGGGCCGGGCCTTCGCCATGCGGCTGATGCAGGCCGGGCGGACAGCTTATGTGGTCGGAGAGACAGTAACGCCGGGCATTGGCCCCGGCGATGTGCTTGTACTGGGTTCCGGCTCAGGCGAGACGAAGGGACTAGTCTCCATGGCTGAGAAAGCCAAGGCAATCGGTGCAGCTGTAGTCCTCGTGACCATTCAGCCGGATTCGACGATCGGATGTCTCGCAGATTATACAGTTAAGCTGCCTGGCGCTCCCAAGGAACGGCCGGACGGTGGCTATACTACGCTGCAGCCGATGGCCTCCTTGTTTGAACAGACGCTGCTTGTATTCTATGATGCAGTCATTCTGCGGATCATGGAGCAGACGGGGCAGACCTCCGGCCGGATGTTCGGCAAGCATGCCAATTTGGAATAGCATACGATTTGGAATAGAATAGAGCTTGGAATACAATAAAGCTATCACACGGATGCTTTCCTTGACGGGAGGGCATCCTTTGCTGCCTATGTGCGGCCCATGATGGATTGGTATTATGATTATAGCCGGAAGGGGGCTAGATCTTGGCAACTGAAATTAAAGACCGCATCAATCTGAAGGAGATCAACTGCGAGAAGGAGCTTACGCTCGCTGTGATCGGCGGCAAGTGGAAGCTGATTATACTGTGGCACCTGGGTCTGGAAGGGACCAAGCGGTTCAGTGAATTGAAAAAGCTGATCCCCCATATCACCCAGAAAATGCTGACCAACCAGCTTCGCGAGCTGGAGGAGGATCAGCTGGTATTCAGGCAGGTATATGCGGAGGTTCCTCCGCGGGTAGAATACTCCCTGACAGAGTATGGACATACTCTGATGCCGGTGCTGCGTATGATGTATGACTGGGGCAAGAATTACGGGGACAAGGTGATCTGGAAAGATGCACCTCCCTGTGATAGATAGCATCTGTGAACGAAGGTGCTATATTTGTATTGTGCAAAATTAAGTTGTATACTAACGTTTGTGAAGATTTAAATACATGGAGGCTGGTAGGTATGCTGAAGACAGAATATAGCCCGCTGCTGGAGACGTTCAAATTCAAGAACGGGATTGAACTGAAGAACCGTGTGGTCATGGCGCCGATGACTAATTTCTCC
Source organism: Paenibacillus sp. FSL R7-0333 (assembly GCF_038000365.1). Lineage (NCBI taxonomy): Bacteria > Bacillati > Bacillota > Bacilli > Caryophanales > Paenibacillaceae > Paenibacillus > Paenibacillus sp. FSL R7-0333. The sequence goes on along the minus strand of NZ_JBBOBZ010000001.1, from coordinate 7,009,052 downwards.
TCGAATGAGGATGGAACCGTCTCCCGGCCGGAGCTGGATTATTATATCCGCCGTTCGGGCGGGGCAGGGATGGTCATTACCGCGTGTGTCTATGTCTCACGCGGCGGGAAGGGCTTCCCGGGCGAATTCGGAGCTGACCATGACGGGCTGATTCCAAGCCTGCGTGAGCTGGCGGAGGCCATCAAGGGCGAAGGAGCGAAGGCCGTGCTCCAGATCTTCCATGGCGGACGCCAATGCCCGCCGGAGCAGCTGGTTGACGGGCAGCCTGTCAGTGCAAGCGATGTGCCGGCTGAGCTGCCGGGCGGCGGACAGGGTGCGGTTCCGCGCCCGCTGACAGACGAAGAGATTACCGGAATTATCGCTGATTTCGGTGAAGCGACGCGCCGGGCGATCGAGGCCGGCTTCGATGGCGTCGAGATTCACGGTGCGAACGGATATCTGCTGCAGCAGTTCTTCTCGCCGCATTCTAACAGACGCGAAGACCGATGGGGCGGGGATCTGCAGAAGCGTCTCGCCTTCCCGCTGGCCGTTCTGCGCAGTGTCAAGGCTGCGGTGAAGCAGCATGCAGAGGGTGCATTCCTTGTAGGCTACCGCTTCTCGCCTGAAGAGCCGGAGACACCGGGGATTACGATGGCTGACACGTTTGCCCTAATCGATGCACTGACAGCGGAAGGGCTTGATTACCTGCATGCCTCCCTCATGGAGCTGTGGTCGCTGCCGCACCGGGGAACGGAGGACAGCCGTCCGCGCATTGAGCAGATCGTAGACCGGGCGGGAGACAAGGCTCCGGTAATTGGCGTAGGCTCGCTCTACTCTGCCGCCGATGCCCTGAAGAGTCTGGACAGCGGCATCAGCCTGGTTGCCCTGGGCCGGCCGCTTCTGATTGAACCGGACTGGGTGCAGAAGCTGGCCGGGGGCCGGGCCGATGAGATTAAGACAGAGCTCGATCCGGCTGCCCAGGCAGAGCTTGTGATCCCGGATTACCTCTGGGGAGCACTGGTGAACACGCCGGGCTGGCTGCCGGTTAAGCAGTAAAGCAACAGACGGTTAACGGTCTGTGACCAAAGAAATATAAGAACCCCGTGCGCCCCTTGTTCCAGGGCAGCACGGGGTTTTTGCTGTTTTTAATATAATCTTATTTACGCTTTCTGCTCCGCCAGACGGGCAATCTCAACGATAACCTGTACAGCCTTCAGCATTACGTCAACAGAGGCGTATTCAAATTTGCCGTGGAAATTCTCGCCTCCGGTGAATATATTCGGTGTAGGCAGCCCCATATAAGAGAGCTGTGAGCCGTCAGTTCCTCCGCGGATTGGACGGATAACCGGCGTGATTCCGAGGTCCTCCATCGCTTCCCGGGCGATATCGAGGATATGCCGGACGGGCTCGATTTTCTCGCGCATATTATAGTATTGGTCATTCATCTCCAGCACGATGTTGTCCGCTCCGTACGTAGATTTGAATTCCTCCACAATCGCAGCGATATTCGATTTGCGGTTCTCGAAGCTGTCGCGGTCAAAATCACGGATAATGTAATGCAGCTTGCTGTGTTCGGCACTGCCTTGCATGGAGATCAGGTGGTAGAACCCCTCGTAGCCGTCTGTGAATTCAGGGGCTTCACCGGCGGGCAGACGGAGATGGAAGGCCATGGCGATTTTGGACGAATGGATCATCTTGCCCTTGGCTGTACCGGGATGGACATTGACTCCGTGGAAGGTGATTTTGGCGGCGGCGGCATTGAAGCTCTCATATTCCAGCTCCCCGAGCGGGCCTCCGTCCACAGTATAGGCATAGGAAGCGCCGAAGGCGGCAACGTCGAACTTATGCGGGCCGCGTCCAATTTCTTCATCGGGGGTAAAAGCGACCCGGATCTTGCCATGCTTAATCTCCGGATGCGCCAGCAGATAGGCCATAGCCGTCATGATCTCAGCGATGCCTGCCTTGTTGTCTGCCCCCAGCAGGGTGGTGCCGTCGGTCGTAATCAGCGTATGCCCCTTGTAACCGCTCAGCTCCGGGAAGCTCTTCGTGGACATGATAATATTCTGCGCTTCATTCAGCACCAGATCCTGCCCGTCATAGTTCTCTACAATCTGCGGCTTCACATTCGTGCCGGTGAAATCTGTAGCGGTATCCAGATGGGCCAGGAAGCCGATTACCGGAACCTCTTTATCTGTGTTGGCGGGCAGCGAGGCCATGACATAGGCATGCTCGTCCACCGTAATCTCCGTCAGTCCCAGCTCCTGCAGCTCCTCTGCCAGCTTATGCGCCAGTACCATTTGGCCTGGAGTGGACGGGCAGGACTCGCTGTCCTCATTCGATTGGGTATCCATTTCAGCATACGATACAAAACGTCTAATTAATTCTTCCTTCAATGCAGGTCATCTCCTCTTCAGCTTCGTATGTCTATATTATCACGATCCGGCCCGGGTCTCATACTTTAGGCAAAGGGAGAGGAGTGAAAGGGGATAACTGGCTAGAAGGAGGCGAGGGGCCGGAGATAAGTTGGAAGGGGGAAGGCAGCGTGTAAGTGGGGGACGGGAGAACGGGCTATGGCTGCTGCCCCGGCAGCTGGCTGGAGACGAGCTTGGCCGAGAGCAGGTAGCGGTCGGGCGCTGAGCCTACATAAGAGAACGGGTAACAGGTAATCAAGGTGAGTATGGGGTCTTTGCTGGGCTTAATTGCTCCCCGTGCATCTCCATCAACAATCCGGCTGCCGGTCACTTCATAGGTAAAAGTTCCTTCTGCTGTCGCAAGCTCAAGCGTGTCTCCGGGCTCCAGCTCCCCGAGGCTGCGGAAGACGGTGTCACGATGTCCGGCCAGGACGCTGTTCCCTGAGGCGCCCGGGGCGGCGCTTGCCTCATCGTGTCCGGCGCCCTGGTTAAGCTCCGCCCGTCCGGTTCCCTCCAGAATGGCGACCCGCTTCTTCAGCTTCGGAAAATAGATCTCCCCGATTACCTCTCCTGCTATATAAGCAGGTTTGTCGCCTTTTGGTGATTCTGCGCTGCTGACCATACCTTCAGGAAGCGGTGTTTCTTCTTCGGAGCTTACGGGATTCTGGGCTTCCTCCCTCTTTTTGTCCCAGATTCTCAGGGCTTCGCGGGCTTCGGCGGGCGCTTGGAGGATCTGGAAGGCGGAATACAGCATAACGCACACAGAGAGCAGGAAGATCAGCTTGACGGCTAAAGTGAACCCGCTGCGTATCTTCATGCTCTCTCCTCCTTACATCTACATAAAGTTACTTCTTCTGGCCCAGCCTGCGGAGCACAAGCACACTAATCATGGCGACAACCAGGCTGGCCGCAATCAGATTGTACCAAGGGCTGGCTGTGTCCGGCAGTCTGCCGTCTTCCTCCGGCCCGCCCAGCGGAAGCGTGTCGTCTGTGAGGTTGACCTCTTTCCCCGGTGAAGGGGCTGGTGTGCTGCCGGGTGCAGCGGCTCCGGAATCAGGAGTTGCGGACGGACGGTTGCCGCCGTCTTCCTCTCCTGCCCCTAGCGGAACAGGCTCTTCGCTTACGCTCACTCCATCCGGTGCTGCCGTAGCAGTTGCCGGTGCCTGTGATGGCGCTGCTGAGCTGCCAGGCGATGCAGTGCCGGCCGGTGAGGCTGTAGGGACTGTTGTTGCAGCAGGCGGTGTACTGCCAGGGCTGCTGGAGGACCCGGGCGTTGACGTAGGCATAGGCGTTATTGTAGCCGTTGGCTCCTCTGTGGATTGCGGTGTAGAGGTCGGACTGGCTGTCGGCGCAGGCGCAGCAGTTGCCGTGAATTCAAAGGCGACACTTACCGTCTTCTCCTGGAACTCGTTGCCTGCCTCCGGCGGGAACAACACCTTCATTTCGATAGCTTCCTCTTCCCCTCCGGCAAGCGAGCCGATGGTCACTACCCCCGGGGCCTCGCTCATTACCCCTGAGTAGAGGATTACTCCCTCTTTTTGCAGGGTCATTTGCAGGATATTGTACAGATCTGCGTCCCCGGAGCGGAACTGAAAGGCTACTGCGTAATCGAACGGATCATTTCCGTCATTGATAATCTTATAATCCGAAGCCATCGTATCTCCCGGCTGCATGTTGTTCATGGTTGCCGTACTGGTCGTATGTGAGTTGACAGTGAGCTTGATCGTATCCTCAGCGCTGACCCCTCCGGCATGCCAGATTACACCTGCCAGAACGGCCAAAATATACGCGCCAATTATAGATGTATGTCTCTTCTTCACTCTCCCCGCCCCTTCCTGTGCAGACCTTCGGCAGCCACTAGCCACAATCCGCCCCGGTTCGCGCTTCTAAATCATAGTTTGTCGAATAAAGTGGTTTCTTGAAGAACTACTACCAATTAAAGCGATGATATAAATCAGAACGAGTACGAACGGATCTAGATAAGCCTAAACGTGCGTGAACGAGGCGGAATGGTAAAAATGCGTTTACGTTCGTTATAACGAATATTAATTACAGTATAATCTCAAATGGGCATAAAGAAAAACCGGAAAAGGGGTTTGAAATTAATGAATTTAGCTACTTTTTCTATTGAAATTAGATTTAAGTCCGAATACCTACGGATATCTCTTTATTTCTCTGTTTATTGCATTTTATTGTATGTTATAAAGAACATGGTGATTGCGGAAAACTCGTGGTTGCTGCACAGAAACAGCCCGTATAACTAACCTGCTGGGTTTGCGCAGGCCGTTGTACGGGCTGATTAATTCAATAAAATCGGCAGTATTACTTCTTCAACAGGTCGGCCACAAGCTCATACGAATGCAGGCGGGCAGAGTGATCATAGATCTGTGAAGCGATAATCCACTCATCGGCACCCGTCTCTTCGAGAATCTGGAGCAGCCGTTCTTCGATCAGGGCCTGGTCGCCCGCAATGGAGTATTGCTGTTTGCTCATAAGCAGTGCTTTCTCCTGGGAGGTCCAGATTCCGTCCAGACTGTCTACAGGCGGCTGGAGCTTGCCGGTGCGGCCACGGATAATGTTAAGGAATTGCTGCTGCTGGGAAGTGGCAAGTCTGCGCGCTTCTTCTACCGTATCCGCTGCCGTAATTCCCAAGCCCACCATAACATAAGGCTTGTCGAGTACAGCTGAAGGCTTGAAGCTGGTACGGTACAGATGCAGGGCCGGCAGCAGATAATCCGGTGCGAAGTGGCTGGCAAAAGCAAAAGGCAGACCCAGCTGGCCCGCAAGCTGGGCGCTGAAGCCGCTGGAGCCGAGCAGCCAGATCGGGATGTTCAGCCCTTCACCGGGCACGGCACGGACACCGGCCGGACGGGAGCCTGATCCTTCGGGGTCGAAATACGCCCGCAGCTCGCTAAGCTGCTCGGGGAATTCACTGCCATCGCTGCCGAGGCCGCGGCGCAGTGCTCTGGCGGCCGCCTGATCCGAGCCGGGGGCTCTGCCCAGACCCAGATCAATCCGTCCGGGATACAAGGATTCCAGCGTGCCGAATTGTTCTGCAATCATAAGCGGTGCGTGGTTGGAGAGCATGATGCCTCCTGAACCAACGCGGATGGTGTTAGTTCCGGCTGCCACATGTCCGATAACCACGGAGGTAGCGGAGCTGGCAATGCCGGTCATATTATGATGCTCTGCCAGCCAGTAGCGGTTATACCCCCACTTCTCAGCATGACGGGCCAAATCAAGGGTGTTATGAAAAGAATCCGCCGCCGTTCCGCCCTCCCGGATAGGGGCTAAATCCAGTACGGAGAATGGTATGTCGTGCAATTGCTTCACATGAATCCCTCCTATAGTAGATGCATTCCGCATCAGTAGCATTATTTGCAGCCATGAATCAATATACCCGCCAATTATAACATGAAATAATATAATTTACACACTTTAAGTAAGCGGCATGACGGGGAGAGGGAACTTGAAGGGGAAAGGTACAGTTACTGAAGGGATGAATTTGGAGTATTTGGACTGAATTTGGACGGTTACAACCGTACAGCAAGGGCTCCGCAGGCAAGAATGTAAGCGCATAACAATTTGCTTGCCAATTTAAGGGAGCCTTGCTATAATCGCTTTGAAAAGCTTTTCTAACTTAAGCGGCAAGGCCAACCCTGGTAAGGAGGGCACACGTTTCGGGCTAAAAGAATAAGAAGGAAGTCAGACTATGAAGCCAACAATCAGAGATGTCGCCAAGATGGCCGGAGTATCCATCAGCACTGTGTCCCGTGTAATGAATGCCCCGGATACGGTCGTGGAGAGCAAGCGCAGCCGGGTCATCGAAGCGATAGAAGCGCTCAAGTATCAGCCTAATGCATTCGCACGGGGGTTAATTTACAGGAAGTCGTTCACTCTTGGGCTACTCATTCCTGATATTGAGAACCTCTATTTCGCAGGGGTGATCCGGGGAATGCAGGATGCCTGCATTAAGCTCGGTTACAGTCTGATGATCTGCAATACAGACCGTGACAAGGAGCGGACATTGTCCTATATGGATACTTTTCATGAGAAGCAGGTGGATGGTGTTGTGTTCGCCAGTGATATTCTGCACCCTGAGTATTATGAGAAGCTTATAGGCTGCAGAATTCCATTCGTGCTGGTCTCCTCCCATTCCGATGAGTACGAGGTAGCGTCGGTCGAGGTGGATGATGAGAAGGCGGCGTATGATGCTGTGAAATTCCTGATTGAGCTGGGGCACCAAGAGATTGGAATGATCGGCTTCAATCATGATAATTCGGTGTCCGGGCCACCGCGGATGGCGGGGTTCGTGAGAGCCCTGAGCGAATCGGGGCTGGATCGTAATATCGGCAAAATCAAGTATGCTAACCACCGCTTTGAGCAGGCCTATCAGGCAACGCACGAGCTGTTCACTGAATATCCGGAATTAACGGCTGTATTCTGTGTAGCGGATGAGTTCGCCATGGGAACGATCTCTTACTTAAAGGACCGCAATATTCTGGTTCCCGGACAAGTGTCGGTCATCGGCTTCGACAATCTGCGGATGTCGGGGATGTTCATTCCGAAGCTGACAACCATCGCACAGCCTATCTATCAGCTGGGGTACCGGGCGGCCGAGAAGCTGCATGAATTGCTGACCACGGGCAAGGTGGCTGTCATGAAAGAGAAGATGGAGCATAAGCTAATCGTAAGAGAATCCTCGCGTGAGAAATGAGATGTAGTTCCTGCGGGCTGAAGCACGGCTGCCTGGGGATAGGGCAGCACGGTTTCTTCGCATTATTCTGAAAAGCTTTTCAGAATAATGCGTTACAGGAATATGAGCTAATTGTTTCGGGACCGTTCCGGGAACCATTTCAGGAAACGTACCCACAGCAGAAGGTGCTAACACACTATTGGAAGCGTATACATTTGAGTGTGATATGGAAAATATATGTTTGAATTAGCGGTTGTAATGGGTGTGGGTGCCTGTTGTCCGTGAATTTCGATAAGGGGGTGAGTTGCTGCGCTGCCGGAAGGAATTCCGGTAATGAAGCTGGCTTAATGCAGTCTCTAAAAACAATTAAAGGGGATGTATGAAACAATGAAGAAAGCTCCAGCACGTAAACTGTCACTTGCGATGGTGCTGTGTCTATCCTTCACCATGATGCTCAGCGGCTGCGGCGGCAATAACAACGCTGCACCAACGCAGGCTCCGGCAGCTACAGAAGCGCCAACAACCGCACCTTCAGCAGATAACAACGCAGCAGCAACAGAGAGTCCGGATCCCGCTGCGGCAGGCAGTCCATTAGACTTGGCGATGAAGGGTGAATATAAAGGCACGAAGGTCACGATGTTCGGACCGTTCGTCGATGCGGACCAGGTGAAGTTCGAGAGCAGCATTAAGGAATTTGAAGAGAAGACCGGCATTGATATTCAATACGAAGGCTCCAAGGAATTCGAAGCCACGATTAATATCCGGGTCGATGGCGGCAATGCGCCGGATATCGCGGACTTCCCGCAGCCGGGCCTGCTCTCCTCTATTGCCAAGACCGGCAAGGTGATCGATCTGACCGGGGTGCTGGATCAGGCGAAGCTGACGGCCAATTACAATAAGAGCTGGCTGGATATGTCCACCATGGACGGCAAGGATGGCAAGATTATGGCCGGGATCTGGAACCGCAGCAACGTGAAGAGCCTGGTCTGGTATCCGAAGAAGCAATTTGACGAAGCGGGATATACGGTTCCGCAGACTTGGGATGAAATGATGGCCCTGACGGAGCAAATCGCCAAAGACGGTGATCCAGCCTGGGCAATCGGTATTGAGAGCGGCGCGGCAACCGGCTGGGCGGCAACCGACTGGGTAGAGAACATTATGCTGCGGACCACGACCCCTGAGAATTACGACAAGTGGGTAAGCGGTGAGCTTCCGTTCACCTCGCCGGAAGTGAAGAACGCGGTGGAAGTGATGTCCAAGATCTGGCTGAACAAGGATTATGTCTACGGCGGTGCTAAATCCATTGTCACTACTGCCTTCGGCGATGCTCCGAAGCCGATGTTCGAGAATCCGCCCAAAGCCTGGTTCAACCTGATGGGGAACTTCATTACCAGCTTCTTCCCGGAAACGGCCAAGGTGGATACAGACTATGACTGGTTCTATCTTCCGCCGATTGATGAGCAGTACGGCAAGCCGGTCCTGGTGGCAGGCGACATCTACGCTATGTTCAATGACCGCCCTGAAGTACGCGCTGTAATGGAGTTCTTCACTACTGGCGAATCGATCAAAAGCTGGGTGCAATCCGGCGGTGTCATTGCCCCGATGAATGATGCTTCCCTGGATTGGTACCAGTCCGAATCCGACCGCCGGATGGCGAAGCTGGTGCAGGATGCTTCGACCCTGCGCTTCGATGGCTCGGACCTGATGCCGGGCAAGGTGGGGGCAGGTACCTTCTGGAAGGGCATGACTGACTATGTGAGCGGAACCGCTACGCTGGATCAGGCCCTGGAGCAGATTCAGTCAGGCTGGAAGAACTAAGACCCAGGATGCGCGGGACTTAGACGCCAAGAGGTTGAAGGGGCGGTCTTGAGCAATCAAGCCTGCCCCTCAGCTGGTGGTAACGGGTGCTTATGAAGAGGGCTCTGCTCTAACAGAGCCTATAGGAGGAACCGATATGGATGCACAAATAAGGCCGGAGCCGGGGGCCGCCGGGGCGCAGGCCAGTCAGAGAATTAGCGGCAGGGCAGTGCTGCTATCGCTGGGCGTTTTGCTTGCGAATATTGTGGTCAACGGGCTGATTTTCCTGTTTTTCCGCGATTCAACGCTTCAACCGCTGCTGACTGCGGTGCTCGCAGTGTTGTGGGGCGTGCTGGGCGTATATCTGATCTACTACACCTTGACCTGGGCCGTGGAACAGTACCCGGACCATGTCCGCAGGAAGGTGCTGCCCTATGTTTTTGTCGGACCGGCTGTCCTTATTCTCGGTTGGCTGCTGATTCTGCCTGCCCTGCGGACGCTGTACTTAAGCTTCTTCAACGCTTCCTCCGAGAAGTTCGTCGGACTCAGCAATTACGCCGCGATCTTCAGCGACCGTCTGATGGCTACGGCTCTGCGCAACAACCTGCTCTGGGTGTTCGTGGGCACGCTGGCCTGTGTCTGCTTCGGGCTGCTGATTGCCATTCTTGCCGACCGGAGCAGCTATGAGCGGATCGCCAAATCGATTATTTTCATGCCGATGGCTATTTCCTTTGTTGCCGCCGGGGTCATCTGGAAGTTCGTCTATTATTATCAGCCGGGCGATGAGCAGATTGGCTTGCTGAATGCGATTGTGACCTATTTCGGCGGTGAACCGCAGGCCTGGACGAGTATGCTGCAGCCGTGGAACAACTTCTTCCTGATTATCATTCTGATCTGGATGCAGACGGGGTTTGCGATGGTTATTTTCTCAGCGGCCATCAAAGGAGTGCCCGAGGATATTCTGGAGGCTGCACGGGTGGATGGCGCGGGTGAGGTAAAGATCTTTTTTGGCATCATGATTCCTTACATCTCTACGACGATTCTGACGGTGACCACCACGATTATTGTCTTTACGCTGAAAATATTTGACGTTGTCATGGTGATGACAGGCGGTCAATATGATACAGAAGTTGTAGCGACGCAGTTCTACCGGCAGTTCTTCATGTACCGCAACTTCGGCTACGGCTCTACGCTGGCTATCGTGCTCCTGATCGCGGTATTGCCTGTTATCCTTATTAATCTGCGGCAGTTCCGCAAGCAGGGGGGATTCTAATGGTGGGCACCAAGAAAAAAAAAGGCAGCAAAACGGCCGTCAATCTGATTCTGGGCGTCATCTGCTTCCTCTGGATTCTGCCGACCTTCGGACTCTTCGCCTCCTCCTTCCGTCCTGCGGCGGATATTCTGCAGACCGGCTGGTGGAAGGTGTTCCCCCATCAGGAATGGAAAGCGGGAGAGACGGTGCAGCTTCCCAAGGAGGTGGATCTGCGGGAGCCGATTGAGGTGAACGGCAAGACCTATACGGATGAACAGCTCAAGGCAGGGGTGAAGGCGGATGGCAGCCGCCTGATGTGGGAGAACCGCAGGGCACGTACGGTGAATATGCAGGAGCAGGGCTGGCAGGCGGTGCCTGATCTCACGCTCGACAACTATAAGAATGTGCTGTCCGGCAAGGAGTACACACTCAAGGAAGCGGATGGCAGTGAAACGGTGCAAAAGGGGAGCGGATTGTCGCAGGCGTTCTGGAATACACTGACGATTGCTGTTCCGGCGACGGTGATTCCGGTGCTGATCGCCTCTTTTGCCGCCTATGCCTTCGCCTGGTTACGGTTCCCCGGACGCAAGACGCTGTTCGTCATCATTATTGCGATGCTGGTCATTCCGATTCAGGTTGCGCTCATTCCGGTACTCAAGGATTACACGGCGCTTGGGCTGAACGGCAGTTATCTGGGAATCTGGCTGGCACATACGGCCTTCGGCCTGCCGCTGGTTACGTACTTCATGTATAACTTCATCAGCCAGCTGCCGAAGGATCTGTTTGAATCGGCTTTTATTGACGGCGCCAGCCACTTTACTATTTTCAGCAGACTGATTCTGCCGCTATCCGTACCTGCACTCGCTTCCATCGGAATCTTCCAGTTCCTCTGGGTATGGAATGATTATCTGGTATCGCTGATCTTCATCGGGAACCAGCCGTCGGTACAGGTCATGTCGATGAAGATCGCCGATCTGGTCGGCTCGCGCGGCAATGACTGGCATCTGCTGACCTCGGCAGCCTTTATCTCGATGCTGATGCCGCTGGCGATCTTCTTCCTGCTGCAAAAGTATTTCGTCCGGGGTCTGATGGGCGGCTCAGTCAAAGGCTGATCTGCGGCTGGGACAAGAGAAGTCGGCAATCGGGAGGAGAATACGAAGATGAGACCGGAGATCAGTGCGGAGATAAGTACGGAGATACGCACGGAGATGAACATAAAGATGAAGTCCTGTAAGCATCCTCCCGCCTTATATCCTTACCGGGAGTGGAGTATCGAAGAGGAACACTACGAGGATGAATACAATCAGCGGAGCGAGAGTGTCTTCGCACTAGGCAACGGCTATATCGGCATGCGCGGGAATTTCGAGGAAGGCTATCAAGGCAAGGCGGGGGCTTCGGTAGCCGGGAATTATCTGAACGGCTTCTTTGATTCTGAGCCGGTTGTCTATCCTGAGGGGGCCTTCGGGTACCCCTCCCGCAACCATGCCATGCTGAATGTGAGCGATGCCCGTATCATCCGGCTGAGCATCGAAGGCCATGAGTTCCGGCTGGATCAGGGGAAGCTGCACCGGTATAAGCGCCGGCTGGATATGCGGAGCGGTATGCTGCACCGGGAGCTGGAGTGGGAATCTCCCGCCGGACACCGGGTACTGCTGGTGATCCGCCGGATGGTTGCCTTGACGCATAAGCATCTGGCCGCTATCGACTATGCGGTGACGGCGCTGAACTTCTCCGGGACACTGAAGTTCGATTCAGCGGTGGACGGCGAAATTGTCCGGCCTGAGGTTACCGGTGACCCGAGGCTGGGGGCGGGCGGCGGCGAGTCCCGCCTGCTGCTGGAGGATACCGGATATGACGCTGCCGCCCGGAAGCTGTGGATGAAGCAGCGCACCCGCCACACGCGGTTTGCGCTGCTGACCGCTGTCAGCCATGCGCTGCAGGCGAAGTCCGGGCGCGAGATGAGCCACCAATTGATCGGGCAGCGCATCTCCGTCTGTTACGCCGCTGCTGTCCGCAGTGGAGATACGGTGACGCTTACCAAATATATAACGTATCATACCTCCAGGGATTACAGGGAGGAGGAGCTGCCCGGCCGGAGTGCTGAAGTCTTGGCGCTGGCCAATGAGCTGGGCTTCGCCGGTCTGGCCGAGGAGCAGCAGACGTATCTGGACAGCTACTGGGCACATGCGGATGTGGAGATTAGCGGTGATCCTGCACTCCAGCAGGGCATCCGCTTCAATGCTTATCAGCTCCTGCAATCCGTGGGCCGGGACGGAGCAACGAATATCGGAGCCAAGGGCTTGACCGGCGAAGGCTATGAGGGGCATTATTTCTGGGATACGGAGATGTACATGCTGCCGTTCTTCACCTTCACGCAGCCGGAGATCGCCCGTGCGCTGCTGGAATTCCGTTATGCTACGCTCGGCAAGGCCAGAGAGCGGGCAGCGGTCATGTCGCAGAAGGGGGCGCTGTACCCGTGGCGGACCATTGACGGCGAGGAGAACTCCGCCTACTTCCCCGCAGGCACTGCCCAGGCGCATATCAATGCCGACATTGCCTACGGCCTGAAGCAATATATCCAGGCCACTGGCGATATGGATTTTCTGGTTAGCCGGGGTGCGGAGATGCTGTTCGAGACCTCAAGGTTCTGGGCCGATCTGGGCCACTACAACCCCGCGCGCGGAGGGGCCTTCTGCATTGATGCAGTAACAGGGCCGGATGAATATACGGCGATTGTGAATAACAATGCTTACACCAACCTCATGGTGCAGGATCAGCTCCAGTATGCCTATGAGACAGCTCTGCTGCTTCAGCGGGACTATCCCGCGGATTACGAACGGCTGCGGCAGGCGATCGGGTTAACTCCCGAAGAGGCAGAGGGCTGGAGAGAGGCCGCAGCACGGATGTTCATTCCTTTTGACGAGCAGCTCGGGATCTATGCCCAGGATGACACCTTTCTGAGTAAGCAAAAATGGGATTTCGAGCATACGCCTGCGGATAAGTATCCGCTGCTGCTCCACTATCACCCGCTGGTGATCTACCGGCATCAGGTGCTGAAGCAAGCCGATCTGGTAATGGCTCTGTTCCTGCTCGGGAACAAGTTCAGTCTGGCGGATAAGCTCCGCAACTACCATTATTATGAGCCGCTGACGACGCATGACTCCTCGCTGTCTCCTTGCATCCACAGTATTATGTCTGCGGAGATCGGCGATCTGGCCGGGGCATACCGTTATTTCAGCCGTACGGTACGGATGGATCTGGACGATATCAACCACAATGCCAAGGACGGGCTGCATATGGCGGCGATGGCCGGGTCCTGGATGTCGATTGTGAACGGCTTCGGCGGCATGCGGCTGGCTCAGGGGGAGCTGGGCTTTGCCCCTGTCCTGCCGGAGCAGTGGGAGAGCTACCGCTTCAAGGTTACAGTAGGCGGTCAGCTGCTGGATATCTTCGTTGAACGTGAGGCGGTAGTGTATACGCTGCTGGAGGGGACGGCGCTTGAGATCAGGCATAAGAAGCAGGCGCTACAGCTGCTTCCGCAGGAGCCGGTGAGGATCCCTTTCGCGGGGCGGCTGGAGGCCGTAATCTTCGATCTCGACGGCGTGATTACGGATTCCGCTGAATTTCATTATCTGGCCTGGCAGGCGCTCGCGGATGAGCTGGGTATACCCTTCAGCCGGGAAAAGAATGAACGGCTGAAGGGCGTCAGCCGGATGGAGTCGCTGGAGATTGTGCTGGAGGGCAGCGGTCTTGCGAAGCTGCCTGAAGCCGGGAAGCTCCGGCTGGCGGAGCAGAAGAACGATCATTACCGGCAGATGATCGGCCGGATCACCCCGGCGGACCTCCTGCCGGGGATCCGGGAGCTGCTCGATTCCCTGCATGAGCGGGGAATCTCCGTGGGGCTGGCCTCGGCCAGCCTGAATGCGCCGCTCATTCTGGAGCGCCTCGGCGCAGCCCGTTGGTTCCAGGCGGTTGCCGACCCGTCTGCGCTCCGGAAGGGCAAGCCCGATCCGGAGATCTTCCTGCAGGTGGCAGAGCGGCTGGGTGTTCCGCCGGGCAACTGCATCGGCGTGGAGGATGCAGCCGCAGGCGTGGCCGCGATTCGTGCGGCAGGCATGAAGGCTGTGGGCATCGGCGCGGCCGGGCAGCTTGGCGCGTCCGACCTGGTGCTGCCCTCTACGGCGGAGCTGGACGCCGGGAAGCTGCTGGAGCTGTTCGCGGCGCGTTAGCCGCTTGTGGAAGGCGGCATCGGATAGCGAGAGTGCTGTCCGTATAGTAAGGGAGCAGGGGCGTGGCAGGGTGTATGCGAAAAACCGAACACATTGTGCTGCGAGAAGGCACGCGGCCGCAATGTATGCGAATACAATTTGTTATGCGAGGGCTAGTGGACCAAATGTATGCGAAAAAGCGAATACAATGTGCTGGCGAGGAATAGAACATTATTTACTCAAAAGTCGATTTTGTTCATGCTACACAGCACTTACTATGAGATTAAACAAGGGGCTGTCCCATAGCCATGCAATGGCTGTTTGGGCAGCCTCTTCTGTTTCGGCTTTGGCCGGAAGCGGGCTATACGGGGAAATGAAGGGGATAAATCCCATTAAATCAGCCGGAAACGGGCCGGATGGGAAAATGAAAGGGATAAACCCCATTAAATTGGCCGGAAGCGGGCCGGATGGGAAAATGAAGGGGATAAATCCCATTGAATCGGCCGGAAACAGGCCCGATGGAGAGGGGCTGTCCCAAGAGTAATTTTCTATGAGCGACGACAGCCACTTGCAGAAATCTCCGGAAGCCTCGATTGTTCTTCAGTTGTCCAAGCAATTTCCGGTTCTGTCATTCAGCGTACAGCTAATGGGTCGTCTTTTAAGGCAACACCTCCTTACGCAACTGCCGAACGCCCTCTGAGCTATTTTTTTGTTTCTTTTTTAGCATGGATGAGTGGTTTCCCGCTTAAGCAGCGGTGCGGACGGAACGATTGTGTAAAAGCGGAAGCGGTCGCCTTTGTGTCCGGATTTTCACCGCTAAGGGGAATGAAAAAAATCTGGACACAACAGCGATTGGAACAACGGTCCGTTTGCGGAGCGTCCACCTAAGTGCTCATGTTGATTCCACTCCGCAATAAAGAGCTGTCACAAGCAGCCATTTCATGACTTTTGAGACAGCCCCTTCTTTCGGTATACGCCCAGCATGGGCGCCATCACTAGGGTGAAAGTCCCGGACGGGGGCTGGCGAACGCCTACCGTTAGCCAAGAGCAAGGGTGTCCGCCGCGAGGCGGAATCTGAAGGAAGCTGGAGGTAAATGCACGAACCAAGGTATACGAACTCAATTTGAGGTAGGGATAGTCGGATGAGTCATCACAACATGACAAAATCATAGTCAGCAGAGGCCATAGTACGGGAGTACGGAACGCCAGAAACCGGAAGGGCTGAACCGAAAGGAGAGAGGAAACCGATGCGTTCGCATGAAGAGCAAAGACAGCAGAATATCTCGCAAGAGAGCTTATGGCAAAGAGGAGCGGTGAAGCCGTCAGGGCAAAAAAGATCCTTACTTCTAGGAAAAAGTAGAGTGCCGGAGTACTATACATGTTTAACTATCATTCGACGTTAATTCAACTCTTTCGGAAATATTTTTACTTATTTCTTCAGGATTTTTAATGCCAATGATCAACTTTGATATTTTGAATTTACCAACTTTAAAGCTATCCAAATCGAAATGAAGAGTTTCTAGCTCATTCTCAAAAAAGTGCAGTTGAAAACCACCTTTTGATCTAAATAACCCATTTCTCTTTTCTCCTAATAAAGCACCATATAGTTTAAAAGCATTTGGTATCGGTCTGCCTGTTGTTATTCCCTTGATGAAAGAGTATGGAATTTGCAACCCTTTATCTATTTTTAAAAAGGGTGAGTTTCCAAGGTCGATATTTACGTAGGTTTCCATTAGTTGAATTTTACGTTCCATATTTTGAATCCCCATTCCATTTATTTCGCAACTCATAATTACATATAATACCACAAAACCCTCTTTTCATAAAAAAGTTTGATTGTGATGTTTTATTATTCTTCTTTAGGTGGCTAAATTTCTTTTCTGAAAGTGTGATCAGCACAAGCGGCGAGAAGAACGTTCTAATTAAGATTTTGCCGCAAGGCTGGTTGTTCTTTAGTAAGTCGCCACGTGACCATGAATTTGTTGTCCTTGATCCTGACACACTGGAGCTTGCTGTCGCGGCGATATATGGGGGGGGGTTCGATAGTAGCCCTTCAAGTAGCTGCCCTCTCAGGTAGTCCCCCCCTCCTCCAGCTCCACAGGCAGAATGTGCGCGGCGGCTACGCTCTGGCCCTTCACCTGCTGCAGGATCAGGTCCACGGCGAGCTTGCCGATCGCTTCCATCGGCTGGCGGATGGTGGAGATCGGCAAATCGAGCAGGCTGCGGAGCGCGATGCCGTCATAGCCGACGATCTTCACATCCTCCGGGACGCGCCGTCCTCTGGTACGGCAGGCCTTCAGGGCATAGGCGGCGATGATATCGCTGCCCGCAAAAATCCCGTCCACCTCAGGATGCTCCAGGAAGAGCTGCCCGAGCAGCTGCTCGTAAGCTTCGAAGTCGAAGCTGTTGTTGTCGGTATGGAGGGTGACATACTCCAGGCTGTGCTGCTTCGCCATATCCTCGAAGGCCACGCAGCGCAGATGGGATAAGATGTTCAGCTTGGGATGCCCGCCGATATGGGCGAGGTGCCGGCAGCCTTTTTGAATCAGAAGAGTGGTAGCCAGCTTGCCTCCCTCATAATTATCCGAACAGACATAAGGGATATCCGGTGAGATCTGCCGGTCGAATGTCACCAGCGGCAGATTCATCTGCCGGTAGGCTTCCACCTCCAGCGTATGGCTGCCCATAATAATGCCGTCTACCCGGCTTGCGCGCAGCATATGGATGTATTCCTGTTCCTTCTGCTTGTCCTGCCACGAATTGCAGAGCAGCAGCTTATAGCCTTCCCGGTAGGCATGTTCTTCAATATGACTGGTCAATTCGCCGAAAAAAGGCAAAGACACATGCGGAATAATCAGTCCGATGATGTTGGATTTCGAGCGGCTAAGGGAGCGGGCCAGTTCGTTCGGCCGGTAATTCAGCTCCTCCATCGCCTGGTGCACCTTGTGCTTCAATTCCTCGCTTAAGTAACCCCTGTTGTTCAGTACCCGGGATACGGTGGTTGCCGATACGCCAGCCTTCAGCGCAACGTCTTTGATGGTCGGCATGGCCTGGCCTCCTGTCTGAGCAGTCAACTGCAGATTCATTCTAACGTGAGCGGTCTGCTCTGTCCAATATCGACGGTTGCTGTCGCTTTTTGTTGTTTCTAAAAACACCTTTACCCCCTATAATTGTATCAAAGCAGTCCCCGTAATGAAGCCCCATGAATACATTATCCTTCTACTTGTCAGATTCCGATTATGAGATAGATGAACGGGAGTGTGCGAATGAGTGTAGAACATATTCATCTCAGGTTGTTAAGAAGCTTGCTTGTGCCTCTGTTGATCTTCCTGTGTACAACAGGCCCGGCAGGAGCTGCATTCGCCGCAGCCGAGGAGCTTCCCGCCCGGAATGTGCTGGTGCTGCATTCCTATCACAAGGGTTTTGCCTGGACCGATGACCAAAGTGCCGGAATAGAGGAACGTCTCAAGGGCACAGCTAATCCCCCCGTCATCTACACTGAATATATGGACTGGAAAAGGTACCCCACGCAGGGTAACCTCGAACATTTCTACGAAACCATCCGCTTCAAGTATCAGAACATCCCTATTCATACGATCATTACAACGGACGATGCGGCGCTGAGCTTCGCAATGAAGTACCGCCATGAGCTTCTGAACGATGCTCCGATTATTTTCAGCGGGGTCAACGAGCTGGGGGTGTCCAGTATCGAGGACCAGAGCAACATGACAGGCGTTATTGAGAAAATAGATGCCGCACCCACCATCCGTATGGCCATGGACCTTAATCCTTCGCTGAAAAAGGTGTATGTCGTCTTCGATAATTCGGAGAGCGGACTGTCAACCGGCCGGATGGTGATGGATCAGATTAGCGCCTTGAATCCGGGGCTTGAGCTGTTCCCCATGAACCGCTTGTCCATGGAACAGATCACAGCCACGGCAGCGGCGCTGTCCCCGGACAGTATTGTGCTCATGACTACATATTATAGTGACTCTACCGGAAGAATTGTGGAATTCGACAGGTTCGCAAGCGAGCTGGGCAAGAGCAGCAGTGTTCCGGTGTACCATATCTATGATTTTGCATTGAACCACGGCGCCTTCGGCGGGAGCCTGATCAGCGGCAGAAGGCAGGGGCAGACGGCGGCCGATCTGGCGCTGCGTATCCTGAAGGGGGAGCGTGCCGGGGATATCCCGGTGGTGACCGACAGTAATGTACGCAAGGTGTTTGATTACAATGAGCTGCAGCGGTTCAAGATATCACCGGATAAGCTGCCGGAGGGCAGCGAAGTGATTAACGAGCCGTTCTCCTTTTATCAGACCTACAAGGTGCTGGTGCTGAGCATCGTGGCTGCCTTTGCAGTGCTGGTAGCCTTCATTCTGGTGTTGTTATTCTATGTGCAGCTGGTCAGAAGGATTAGAAGCAACCTGGAAAAAAGCAATGAACGCTTCAGCCTGGCAACCTATGGCTCGGATGCGGTAATCTGGGACGTTGATATGTCTACGATGATCTATTATTTCTCGGACAGCTGGTATGAGGTGCTGGGATATGCCCGGGATGAGCTTAATGAGAGCCGCGGCGGCTGGCGGGATATTCTCCATCCGGAGGATGCCGAGCAGGAGAACCGGCTGCGTATCCAGCATCTGGAGGGTCGTTCTTCTTACTACTACGCTGAATACCGGATGCGGAGCAAGGCAGGTGAATACAAGTGGTTTCAGGCGCGGGGCAAGGTGCTGCGTAATGCGGGCGGCGGATATATCCGGTTTGCCGGGTCGATGGTGGATGTCACGGACCGCAAGGGTTATGAGAGTAAGCTGCAGACGAGCTATCAGGAGCTGGAATCGACCTATGAGGAGCTGACTGCCCTGCAGGATGAGCTGCTGGAGCAGTATAACAAGGTGGTGGAGAATCAGGCGCTGCTGCAGACCAGTGAGGAGAAATACCGGCTGCTGGCTTATAATGACGTGCTTAGCGGTCTGCCGAACCGGCTGTCGTTAGCCGAGGAGCTGCAACAATTCATTGAAGAGCATTCCGGCGGCCATGCGGCGTTGTTCTTCCTGGATCTCGATAACTTCAAGTACATTAATGACTCCATGGGCCATACCTTCGGGGATGAGCTGCTGGTTCAGGTCGGGGAACGGCTGCTTAGCCGCTCTGACGGGCGCAGTAAGCATTTCCGCTTCGGCGGCGATGAGTTTGTGATTCTGTTCAAGGATGTGGCGGAAGCAGGAGAGGTGATCCGCTATGCGGATTCCCTGGTACAGGGCTTCATGGAGCCGTTCCAGCTTCATGCAAGTGTGGTGCATATCTCGGCCAGTATCGGGATTGCCCAATACCCGGAGAACGGGAAGAGTGCGGAAGAGCTGCTGAAGAATGCAGACATTGCCATGTACAAGGCCAAAGAAGCGGGCAAAGGCAGCTATATGATCTACGGGCAGGAGATGCAGCAGTATTTTGACGAACGGATGATTATTGAGAATCACTTAAGAAGCGCGGTATCCAATAATGAGCTGTCGCTGCATTACCAGCCGCTGGTGGATACCGGCTCCGGTGAGCTCTGGGGCTTCGAGGCGCTGATCCGTTGGAACAGCCCGGTGCTCGGCTTCGTCTCCCCCTTATCCTTCATCCGCATTGCCGAGGACTGCCGCCTGATCATCCCCATAGGGGAGTGGGTGCTGCGGGCTGCCTGCCGGTTCACCAAGGATCTGCAGAATCAGGGCTATGAGGGCTATCATATCTCGGTCAATATCTCCGTCATTCAGCTGATGCAGGATGACTTCACAGAGATGGTGCTGAGCGTGCTGGAGGATACCGGGCTTGCGCCGGAGCATCTGGAGCTGGAGATTACGGAATCGATCTTCATGGAATCCTTCGAGGCGATCAGCTCCAAGCTGGAGGCGCTCAAGGAGAGGGGCATTGGCATTGCGCTGGATGACTTCGGAACGGGCTATTCCTCACTCAGCTATCTGAAGCAGCTCCCGATTACTACCCTGAAGATCGACAAGTCCTTCATCGACAGCATCGATACCCCGAACAATAGGTCGCTGGCCAGCTCCATCGTCACCATCGGCCATGATATGGGACTGAACGTTACGGCTGAAGGGGTGGAGACCCCGGAGCAGCTTGCTTTTCTGGAGCGGACCCGCTGTGACAAGATTCAGGGCTACTATATCAGCAAGCCTATTCCGGAGAAAGAGGTCGCGGGCTGGGTCGCTGGGCGGATGGCGGGTTGAGGTAAGTTAGCGCTATTTCAGCAGCTTCCGCGCCAGCTTGACCTTGCTGCCGTAGGGCGGGTAGACAATGCCGAGGTCAAGACGGGTGCCTCGCTTAACAATGCTTTTGTGATGGGAGAAGAGGTCAAAGCTGTATTTGCCGTGGTAGCCGCCGATCCCGGAATTCCCGACACCTCCGAACGGCAGCCGGGTGCTGGCTACATGGGAGATGGTATCGTTGATGCAGCCGCCGCCGAAGGA
Organism: Paenibacillus sp. FSL R7-0333; assembly: GCF_038000365.1. NCBI lineage: Bacteria > Bacillati > Bacillota > Bacilli > Caryophanales > Paenibacillaceae > Paenibacillus > Paenibacillus sp. FSL R7-0333. The sequence continues at coordinate 6,988,239 of NZ_JBBOBZ010000001.1, read as the reverse complement.
CACCTCGGTCATCACCTGTTGCTCCACCTGCTTATCGCGGGTGAACAGATAGAGAGCGAGTGGCTTCGGACGGGCGTTGATGCTCTGGATGGCCTCCTCCAGCCGGGTATACTCCATAATCGGCAGCACAGGCCCGAAGATCTCATCCTCCATGGAAGCGTCACTCCAGGCCGCCGGATAAATCAGAGACGGCTCGATATATAGCTCCTCGGGAATGACCGTCCCGCCCAGAATCAGCTTATCGCGGTCCCGCTCCAGCATCTCCCCGATCCGCCGCAGCTGACGTTCATTCACGATCCGTCCGTAGTCTGTGTTCTGCCGGATATCTGTGCCATAGAAATCAGTGACGCAGCGCTTCATCCGCTCAATCAGCTCGGCTGCTACCTCCCTATGGACCAGCAGATAATCAGGCGCAATACAGGTCTGTCCCACATTGATCAGCTTCCCCCAGACAATCCGCTTCGCGGCGGTCTCCAGGTCGGCGCTCCGGTCGACGATTACGGGGCTCTTGCCGCCCAGCTCAAGGGTCACCGGTACCAGGTTCTTCGCCGCCGCTTCCATGACAATTCTGCCGACAGGCACACTCCCCGTGAAAAAAATATAATCGAACGCCGCATGAATCAGCAGATTCGTCGTTTCCTTCTCACCCTGTACTACCCGGATATAAGCGGGATCAAAGGTCTCCCGGATCATGTCATCAATGACAGCGGAGGTAGCGGGCGTGCTCTCGGAGGGCTTCAGTACGGCGCAGTTCCCGGCGGCAATGGCGCCGATTAACGGCTCGATCAGCAGCTGGAACGGGTAGTTGAACGGCCCGATAATTAGCACCGTCCCGTAAGGCTCAGCTATGATTCTGCTCCGTGCCGGGAACAGGTGCAGCGGTGAGCCTACCTTCACCGGCTTCATCCAGCGCCGTAGATGCTTCATCATATAGCCGATGCTGTCCAGCGTGAATCCGATCTCTGTGGCGTAAGCCTCGAATTCGCTTTTATGCAGATCCTGGTTCAATGCAGCGATAATCCGGGCTTCATTTCGAGAGATGGCATCCTTCAGCTTCTGAAGCTGCTCCAGCCGGAAGCCGGGGGTTCTCGTGACTCCGCTGGCGAACCATTGTCTGTGCTCAGCCAGCAGCCGGTCGATCTGTTGTGCAGTGTATGGTGGCATGCTTGTATCCTCCTTGGTTATTTGCGGTTCCTATAGATTGCCTGCCGAAGAGGGCAGAGTCTGGATGTAATCATGCATCCGGCTCCGGTTCAGCAGGGTGATTTCATTGCCCTTGAATTCTATCCAGCCCTGGTCGCGCAGGAATCCCAGCTCCCGCGACAAGGAGGGGCGGGCTGTATTCATATGCTCGGCCCATTCCTTCCGGCTGAAGGGGAGCTTCAGCCGATCGGACTCCTGCTGCTCTCCCTGCTCCAGCAGGAAGTCTACGATACGGCGGCGCAGCGGACCGGCGGACAGGTTCTCGATCTTCCGGTTCACGAGCACCAGCCGCTCGGACAGATTCTCGATGAAGCGGGTGAGGATATCGGTGTCGGCCGCGAATAATCTCAGCAGCTCCTGCTTGCTGATGAACATCACCTTGCAGGGGCCAGTGGCTGTGACGGTGGCGGGCACGGTGTTATTCCTGCGGAATAATACAGCTTCGCCTATGGTCTGCCCTTCCTTTAGGTGGGCGATGGTTACACTGCTGCCGGTAGGGTGTGTCTTCTGCACCTCAATGCGGCCGGAGAGCAGAATACCAAGCCGGTCCGCCGGATCACCCTCTGCCAGAATAATCGCATTCTTATGGTAGGAACTTACAGAGTAAGCCAGTGTATGCAGCAGCTGTTCGATCTCATCTGCGGACTTTCCGCGAAATAGCAGGCAGGATTGCAGCGAAGCAGGCTCCGGTCTCATACTTTTCCTCCCGATGTGTTGTAATTGGTAACATTCGTTACCGATTGATAGACGAAAGTCTACTACAATTATTGGTAACTGTAAAGGCGAGGCACAGAGCGATTCCATTAATGATAAGGAGTGATCCAGGTAATGAGCGAAATGTTTTGTTTCCAGTGTCAGGAGGCAGCTAAGGGGACGGGTTGTACGATTCAGGGGGTGTGCGGTAAGACCAGTGAGGTAGCAAATCTGCAGGATCTTCTGGTGTATACACTTAAGGGTATTGCCATCTTCGCGCGCAGCGGGCGTGAGCTGGGGATTACTGATCCGGTGACGGAGAAATTTATGATAGAGAGCTTGTTCGCTACCATTACCAATGCTAACTTTGTGCCGGAATACTTCACGGCGAAGATCCGGGAAGGACTGGCCCTGCGGGATCTGTGGCACAGCAGAGTGGCTGATGCCGGAGTGATGGCCTATTTGTCGGAGCATGACGCGGCGAACTGGAATGCAGTGACCGATGAAGAGCTGATGGACAAGGCGGCAACGGTAGGTGTGCTAGCTACAGAACATGAGGATATCCGCTCTTTGCGCGAGCTGCTGACCTATGGCCTGAAGGGAATGGCTGCTTACATGGAACATGCCGCGGTATTGGGCTTCTACGAAGCAGGAGCACATGCTTTTATGGAGAAAGGCTTGGCAGCTGCATTGGATAACAATCTGAGCGGCGGTGAGCTGACAGCGCTGGTGCTGGAATGCGGCAAGTTCGGCGTGGATGTGATGGCGCTGCTTGACCGTGCGAACACCGCAGCCTACGGCAATCCGGAGATTACCACAGTCAATATTGGGGTAGGCACGAACCCTGGTATTCTGATCAGCGGTCATGACCTCAAGGATATGGAGGCGCTGCTGAAGCAGACCGAGGGTACCGGAGTGGATGTGTACACGCACAGTGAGATGCTGCCGGCCCACTACTACCCGGCCTTCAAGAAGTATAGCCACTTCGTAGGCAACTACGGCAATGCATGGTGGAAGCAGAATGAGGAATTCGCCAGCTTCAATGGTCCGATTCTGATGACTACGAACTGCATTGTGCCGCCGAAGGACAGCTACAAAGACCGGCTGTACACGACAGGCAACACCGGGTATCCGGGAATTCAGCATATCGCGGCAGGCGCGGATGGAGAGAAGGATTTCTCGGCGCTGATTGAGCAGGCCAAGAGCTGTGGCGCTCCGGTGGAGATTGAGACAGGCGAGATTATCGGCGGCTTCGCGCATGCGGCTGTAATGAATGTCGCGGATCAGGTGGTTGGAGCAGTAGAGAGCGGCGCCATCAAGCAATTCTTCGTCATGGCTGGGTGCGACGGACGGATGAAGAGCCGGAATTATTACACCGACTTCGCGGCAGAGCTGCCGAGTGACACGGTGATCCTGACCGCCGGCTGTGCCAAATACAAATATAACAAGCTGGCGCTTGGCGATATCGGCGGAATTCCCCGTGTACTTGATGCCGGCCAGTGCAATGACTCCTATTCCCTTGTGGTCATAGCGCTTAAGCTGAAGGAAGTGTTCGGTCTTGCAGACATCAACGATCTTCCGATCTCCTATAACATTGCCTGGTATGAGCAAAAAGCGGTGATTGTACTGCTGGCGCTGCTGCATCTGGGCGTGAAGAACATTCATCTGGGTCCTACACTTCCGGCCTTCCTGTCGCCTAATGTAGCTAAGGTTCTGGTAGATACCTTCGGCATCGGCGGTATTACTACGGTACAGGAAGACATGGAGCGGTTCATTGCTGCGGTATAATGCAATACAGCTTCAGCATTAGCCAAAATACACAAAAGCGAGTCTCCGTATACGGGGGCTCGCTTTTGTGTATGGATATGAACGTCACCGTCAGCGCTTACGGCAGCCGGTAGACTGCAAACGGCTCGCCGGTGCGGAAGGCGGCGCTGGCCTGGTCAAGCTGCTCAAGTATTCCCGCATCCGGTGAAGCGGAGAGACTCTGCAGATTGTGTTGTACCTGCTCTACTGTAGTTGCACCGACAATCACCGTGGAGACGGCGGGCCTGTTCATCAGCCAGGCCAGGGATAGAGCTGCAGGTGAGGTGCCCAGTCGCTCCGCAATGGCCTGAACCTGCTCCCCGAGCGAGATGCGCTCCGGGGTAAGGAAGCGGCGGAAGTTCGGATCGGTCTCTGCTCTGGAGCCGGCAAGGGCTTTGCTGCTGCCAGTATATTTGCCGGTAAGAATGCCGCCCGCCAGAGGGAAGTATGGGATGATGCCCAGACCCTGATCCAGGCAGAGCGGAAGCAGCTCCGCTTCGGGCGTGCGGTCAGCCAGCGAATAGCTGCACTGGATAGAGATGTATTTCGCGAAGTGCCGGGCTTCGCTGATTCCAAGCGCCTTCATCAGCTCCCAGGCGGCATAATTGGAGGCTCCGATATAGCGCACCTTGCCTGCGGAGATCAGATCATCCAGCGTGCGCAGCGTTTCCTCCAGCGGTGTGTAGGGGTCGAAGGTGTGAATCTGATACAGATCGACATAGTCGGTCTTCAGCCGGCGCAGGCTGCCCTCCAGCTCCTGCATCAGATGATGGCGCGAAGAGCCGCTGCCGCCGGGTCCCTCATGCTTCGGCAATCCGGCTTTGGTCGCCAGCACTGCGTTATGGCGTTTGCCTTCAAGCGCAAGGCCGATGATCCGCTCCGATTCAGATCCGGCATAGATATTGGCGGTATCGATGAAATTGATGCCCTGATCCATAGCGGTGTGCAGAATGCGGACCGAGGTCTCCTGATCTGCCCGTTTGCCGAAGGAATTAGTTCCAAGACCCAGGGCGGACACCTGCAGGCCGCTATTGCCCAGACGGTTATATCGCACGCTCTCACTTCTCCTTATATAGTAGTAGTCTTAGCAGGAATCACGCACAAGCAGCTTGCCGCCGGACTCCAGGCGGCTGTCCTGTGACCGGGCGAGATTAATCACCGCATGCTCCTCCTGGAGCAGCTCAATCTCCTCACCCAGCTTAAGCAGCAGCCTGGAGAAGCGGCTTAGGACACTGTCCGTGATGTACCCGGTGAATTGTCCCGGATGGGCGAATACCTCAAGCATCTGCCAGAGCTGGTCCGTGCCGGAGCCGAACGCCCCGTTCATACGGCTTAGCGCAGCCTGAAAATCACGGATCAGGCTGCCCAAGTGGCTGTATTTATCCTCCAGCAGCAGCATGACTACCAGGCCGTAATTCACGGATTGCTGGCGGGATTCCACATTCTTGGCCAGCTGGCGCGCTGCCTCAAGCAGTCCGTCCGTCTCTGTCCGCAGCAGGCATGCGAGGCTGTGCAGACGATGCTGCATTACCCCGGCGTGTCCGGCGTACAGGCCGCTGCCGGTGACCTGGCCGCTAACGTATATACTGCCGGTGGCTATAATTGTAGATTGGCGGATATCGCCATAGACGTACACATTCCCGAGGGCTTCAATTCGTACAGGTCCTTCCAGATCTCCCGGTACAATGATGTCACCTGCGAACATAACATCGCCCGCAGGATCTGTCATCTCTCTGGCCAGAAGACTGACCGGAGGGAAGTCACATATCCGGACGCTGCCGCTTCCTCCGCAGATACGGGGCCTGCCGGTGTGCCGGGCTACGATATTACCACAGGGAAGGAGCTTGGCATGATTACCGGCAGCAAAGTAGATATCCTGCGGCGGGGGAGGGGGCAGGACCCTTCCGTCTGTGTCGAGGCCGGGAATGCCTTCTTCCGGCGGCAGCTTGCGGGCGAAGACTTCGCCTGCAAAGGCAAAGGGGGCTCCCGGGAAACGGAGATACTCCAAGGGTTCCGCAGGCTTCTGACCCCGGGCTCCCTGTCCCTGAAGCATCCGGTTCCCCTCCAGTGTATGCTCAGGCAGCAGGAATTCCAGCCGGGCTTCCTTGCCGGGCAGCGGGGCTCTGCCTTCAGCGATGCATACGGGGAGATATGTAGGGTTCGTAAGCTCCGCGTACAGGGCGGGAATGTTCAGGTTGCGCAGAATAAAACGGTTGTCCAGTGAGGCGATAATCTGTTCTATGGTGAGCGTGGACAGCAGCATCGCCGGATTGGGCTGGGCACGGACGACCGCTTCGAAGGCGGCGGGGCAGTTGACCAGATTCCAGGCGTACTTCTCTGCACGGTATAAAGTGAAGTAGACCTTGAGCTTGTCAGTCGATACGGTAATTTCATATTGCGGCTTCTCACAGATCTCCCAAGTGATATAATCCGCTCTGGTCACCTCGGTTGGCTCTGTAACGGTCTTCCAGTTGATCTTCAGGACAACAGGGTGGACCGCAGAAATGCGGGCGGGAGCACCTCCGGGGAGCGGGGGAGTAATGAATATCTGGTTGTCCTGCACGAGGATAATTCCATTCTTATCTCCAGTTGTCCCGTCAGAAGCTCGGCCCTCCACAGAGAATGAATCCAGGAGACCTTTACGTTCGAGCATCAGGGACTCTACGAATTCATATCGGCTTGGTTCGATATCCTGCTGCGGCATGGTTGTAACCTCACTTTTTCGTATGATCAATGGCAATTCGTACAGAAAAAGAACATCATCAAGCCTGGGAGGCTTGCCCTCCTGAACAGCTGGCTTAAGTGGTCTCTATTGGCAGCCTGGCAACCGTAAACGCAGATTCCGGCGTTCTTAGGCCCATAGCTTTGCGTCCTGCCCTTTCGGGGAGTTTGCCTTTAGAAATAGATCAATGATATACATCCTGTAGAGGTGGGAGTTATGGTCGACTGTAATCGACAAAAAGAGTCATAAATAGTTCTTGCGCGTCATTAATTTCTGCAAACAAGCTTAATTCTAGTACTTAAAGAGCTATTTTTCAACTATATTATGCCTATTTATCAAAAAACTCGAAATATGCAGCTCTAATTCGACAAAAAAACTGGTTTCCCAGCGCTTACAGCTTATGGAAGAGGCAGAGGGAGGAAAGTATGAGCATTCAACTGTTGGGACACCCTGGGCTTGGTAAGACTCGGAGTGTTCTTTTTTGATAAGCGGTTTTGCGAGTGTTAATGTTATGTGTATGTTAACTATGTAAATAAACACAAACATTCAGTGTATTATTTCGTAATAAAACCGAAGACATCGCAAATTCATTGTAATATAATCTAACTCATACCAAGGAAACGCGAATTAATGTTAACTAATATAACATTAATAGAGATAGCGACATCAGGAGAGGAGCATAAACCATGCAGATTGCAGCAACACCTTACATCTGGCCTTATGACGGGGCTGTGGACCCGGCGAAGACAGCGCTGATGATTATCGACATGCAGACGGATTTTTGCGGCAAGGGCGGTTACGTCGAGAGAATGGGTTATGACCTCTCATTAACAGCGAGGGCGATCCAGCCCATTCAGCGGCTGCTGGCCCGTATCCGGGACATCGAAGGCTTCAACGTGATCCATACCCGCGAGGGGCATAAGCCGGATCTGTCGGATCTGCCGGCGAACAAGCGGTGGCGCAGCCGCCAGATCGGGGCCGAGATCGGCTCCGAAGGACCGGCGGGACGAATCCTCGTGCGGGGGGAGCGCGGCTGGCAGATCATTGATGAGCTGGCGCCTGCCCACGGAGAGTACATTATAGACAAGCCGGGCAAAGGGAGCTTTTACGCAACAGACCTGGACCTGATCCTGAAGAATAAAGGAATTACCCATCTGATTCTGACCGGTATTACTACCGATGTCTGTGTACACACCACGATGCGGGAAGCCAATGACCGCGGGTACGAGTGTCTGATCCTTGCAGATTGTACAGGAGCGACGGATGAAGCGAATCACCTGGCGGCGCTGAGTATGGTTCAAATGCAGGGCGGAGTGTTCGGCAGTGTAAGTGATTCACAAGCGGTGCTGAAGGCGCTGGAGCAATACTAAATCATTCATAAACGGGGGAATAACCATGTGGAACAAGTCCAGAACAAAAGCGCTGATGCTGTTAACCTCGCTAATGCTGCTCCTGACCGCCTGCGGTAACAATACGGAAGCCGGGAAGGCTGAAGGCCAGGGAGCGGAAGGCTCGGGCGAGCTGAAAAAGGTGGTGCTCCGGCTGAAGTGGATTCACCAGGCGCAGTTTGCCGGCTTTTATACCGCGGTGGAAAAAGGCTTCTATAAAGAAGCGGGGCTGGATGTTGAGATCCGCCCGGGGGGCTCGGATTTCCCGGCTGTGCAGATGGTAGCTTCCGGCAGTGAGGAGTTCGGAGTTACCGGTGCCGACCAGATCGTCATCGCCAGAGAGAAAGGCGTCCCGGTCAAAGCGTTGTCCGCGATCTACCGCAAAACCCCGTTCGTTATGTTCACGCTCAAAGAGTCCGGGATCAAGACGATGGAGGATCTGGTCGGGCAAAAGGTAGGCATTAAGCTGGGCGGCAATGAAGAGCTGACCTTCCGTGCCATGGAGAAAAGCGCGGGCATCGACCCTTCGCAAATCGAAGAGATGCCGGTCAAATATGATCTGAGTCCGCTGTTAACCGGTCAGGTCAAGGCCTGGCCCGGCTATGTCATTAATGAAGTGCTGGCTGTAGAGGAGCAGGGCAAGGAAGTGAATATTATCGACCCGAACGACTATGGCATCAATTTCTATGCCGATACCTTGTTCACTACGGAGTCTATCATCAAGAAGGACCCGGAGATGGTCGCAAGCTTCGTGCAGGCCTCTATGCAGGGCTGGGATTATGCAGTAAAGCATCCGGAGGAAGCGGCGGAATTCGGTCTGAAGTATGGCGAGAAGCTGGATCTGAAGCATGAGGTCAATATGATGAAGGCCAGCATTCCGCTGCTGGATCCGGAGAAGCTCCCGCTGGGCTCAATGGACGAGGCATCTTGGGAGACATTGCAGAAGAATCTGGTCGAGCTGGGATTTGTGAAAAAGGAACAGGACATAAGCGGATTGTTCACCAACGAGTTTTTGAAATAAGGAGGGACCGACAATGACAACAGCGATCAAAGAACAGCTGGATGCTGCCGCCGCGCAGCATCCCGGTACCCGGGAAACCATGCTCTCCCTGCGCAATTGCTCTCTGTCCTTCGGCAACGTGCCTGTGCTGAATCAGGTCAGTCTTGATGTATACCGCAATGAGTTCATTTCGATCCTCGGACCGAGCGGCTGCGGGAAATCCACGACACTGCGGCTGATGCTGCGGCTGTTAAGTCCAGAGACCGGTGGAGAGGTGGCGTATGCTTCACCTGATCTGTCCCTGGGCATGGTCTTTCAGAAGCCGGTCCTGATGCCGTGGCTCAGCGCGCTGCAGAATGTCATGCTGCCGCTGGAGCTGGGCGAGAAGAAGAAGTTCAGCAAAGTCGAGGCACGTGAAAAAGCAGAAAGTGCCCTGCGCCTGGTCGGCCTCCAGGATTATCTGAACCACTTCCCGCATCAGCTCAGCGGCGGGATGCAGCAGCGGGCAGCGATTGCCCGGGCGCTGGCGGCCGATCCGACGGTGCTGCTGATGGATGAGCCGTTCGGCGCGCTGGATGAGCTGACACGCGAGAAGCTGAATTTCGAGCTGCTGCGGCTATGGGAGAGCCCGGAGACCAGTCTAAGCAGCATTGTGATGGTCACCCATTCGATCCATGAATCCGCGCTGCTGTCGGACCGGGTCGTGATGATGTCTCCCCGGCCTGCCGGTGTGACGGATATCATTCCGGTGACGCTGCCCTCCCCGCGTGAGGCGGGCATGGAGGAGCTGCCGGAATTCCACCGGATTGTCAAGGAACTGAGAAAGCGGGTGAAGCATCTATGACGGTCAAAATCAAAGACACCCTGTACCCGGTCACGTTTGCGCTCGGCTTCCTGCTGCTGTGGGAGCTGGCTGTACGTCTCCTGTCGGTTCCGATGTATCTTCTACCTGCGCCTACGCAGGTAGTCTCGGCTATCAATGGCTCGCTGTGGTCGCATACACTGGTTACGCTGGGCGAAGCGCTGACCGGGTTCATTCTCGCCAATATCCTCGGCCTGGCTACCGCAGTGATTTTTGTTCATTCCAAGCCGATTGAGAAAGGGATGTTCCCGCTGGCCATCGCCCTTAAGACTACGCCGCTGGTGGCGCTGGCCCCGCTGCTGGTCGTCTGGCTGGGGACCGGGTATACCTCGAAGGTAATCGCTTCGATGCTGATCTGTTTTTTCCCGATTCTGGTGAACAGTGTCAAGGGGCTTAAGGCCATTGAATACGAAGCCTGGGAGCTGTTCTCCACCTACAAAGGGACGAAAAGCGAAATCTTTTGGAAGCTGCGCCTGCCGACGAGTCTGCCTTATATCTTCTCTGCCCTCAAAATCTCCACCTCGCTCGCGATAGTCGGTGCCATAGTCGGCGAATTTGTCGGAGCGAATAAGGGACTCGGTTATGTAGTGCTTGTCTCTTCCTATCATATGGATACGCCGGTGATGTTCTCGGCCATTATTGCTTCGGCGCTGTGCGGCCTGCTGCTGTTCTGGTGTATCGGACTGCTGGAGAAACGGGTTATTTTCTGGACAAGGAGCGATGATCTATGATGAACTGCTCGGTCATTCGAATCCCGGCAGGCGCACCGCATGATATGTCGGGATTAAGCGCAGCGGTGGAAGCAGGCCTGTTCCGGCCGGAGGAAGTGGTCGCGGTGCTGGGGAAGACGGAGGGAAACGGCTGTGTGAATGATTTTACACGGGGTTATGCTGTGATGGCCTTGAAAGGATTCTTTGCTGAAGCGGCAAAAGGAGGAGCTGCCGACATCTCTTATGTGATGTCCGGCGGTACGGAAGGGGTGCTCAGCCCGCACTTCACGGTTATCAGCCGCAGCGGGCAGAAGGAGCCGGGTGTGGTCACTGATGGCCTGAAGTCACTCGCCATTGGAGTCGCCAGAACCCGGAGCTTCCGGCCGGAGGAGCTGGGACGGCTTCCTCAGGTGGACGAAGTGGCGGATGCCGTGGCCCGTGCGGTCATGGATGCGGGCATCACCTCACCGGAGGATGTGCATTTTGTACAGATCAAATGTCCGCTGCTTACCGCTGAGCAGATCTATGAGGCACACAGCCGTGAGGGTTCGCTCGTCACAGAGGATACTTATAAATCGATGGGCTATTCCAGAGGAGCTTCTGCACTGGGTGCCGGGGTAGCGCTGGGTGAGGTGGATCGTGCGGCCTTGCAGGAAGAAGATATCTGCACGGACTGGACTCAATTCAGCGTAGTAGCCTCCACTTCGGCGGGCAGTGAGCTGTCCTGCTGCGAAGTGATTGTGTTCGGGAACTCACTGTCTGCGGACGGCCCGTACCACATCGACCATGCCGTGATGCAGGATGCTGTGGATGGCGCTGCGCTTCAGGGCCTGCTGGACCGTTATCCTGGTGAAGAGCTGGTGCAGGTGCTGGCCAAGGCGGAAGCCGATCCCGATGGCGTCATCCGCGGACGCCGCCATATCATGCTGGATGACTCGGATATCAATCATACCCGCCATGCGCGGGCTGTAGTCGGCGGTGTGCTGGCCTATGTCGGCGGCGACCCGATGATCTACGTCTCCGGCGGAGGCGAGCATCAGGGGCCGAAGGGCGGAGGACCAGTGGCGGCTGTGTTCCGCCGCAGGTAGCAGAGCTTTTTGACAGGAGCAATGTATTATCACTATCCATCATGGGGGAATCGAATATGCATACACAGGAAACGAAAGTGCTGGCAGCAGCAGATATGACATGGGAGCTTATGCCGAATCACATAGAGCTGTATCACCGGGAGATTGTCTCGGCAACGGAGGCGGACCGCCTGGGCATCCGCATGAGCTCGATTCTGTGGGAGAAGCTGGGGATCGGCGGCCAAGTCTTGCCGCATTATCATGATGTAGTCGAAATCATTCATATTACCGTAGGAGAGGTCAAGCTGCTATGTGACGGGGAGTGGTACAGCTACCGGGCCGGAGATACGTTCCATGTGCCTGCGGGCGTAGTCCATTCTGTCAGGAATACAGGGGATGCTCCTTCGGAGCAGATCAGTATTTTTGTACCGGCGGAGGCGGAGGTACCGTCCAACAGCTTCTTCGGCACTACACTAATCGAGGATATCTATTCTTCCAAGCTATAGTAAAGGCGGCGGAGCCATGGGCAGCAATGTAATTACCGGTTTGACCTGCAGCGATATCCTGCTGATTCCCGACCTGAAGGAAGCGGCCCTGCTGGCTGGGGCCGGGGGCCTTGGACGTTATATTAACCGGGTCAATGTAATGGAGGTTCCCGATGTTATTGACTGGGTCCGTCCGGGAGAGTTCCTGATTACAAGCGGCTTCCCCTTTCATAACCGGCCGGAGCTGATCGCAGAGATTATTCCCCAGCTGAACCAGAAGGGAGTGTCCGCGCTCGGGATCAAAACCAAACGTTATATCGATGAGATTCCGCCGAGGGCGTTGGAACTGGCGGATCAGCTGGGCTTCCCGATCTTCGAGCTGCCCGCCTCCACCTCCTTCTCCGATGTGGTCCGCGACATTATGGAGCGGGTGCTGGTGCAGGAGGCGCGGGAGCTCTCGCAGCTGCAGAGCCGGTTCCAGAAGCTGTCGAAGCAGCTTCTCCATGGCGACGGGATTGAGGATTTCCTGCTGACGCTGGACGGGATGCTGCATAATCCGGTCGTCCTGCTGGATGATACCGATCAGGTCTTCTGTTCTCCGCAGGCGGATGCGCTACAGCTGGAGGAGCAGCTTCCGGCCTGGATACAGCTTCGCCAGGAAGGCAGTCTCGGCATTACATTCCTCACAGTTGGAGAACGGCGTATCCGAGCTTATGTCTCGGCTGTCAATGACAAGGGAGCAGAGCAATGTCTGCTGGTGCTGCTGGAGTGGAACAGCGAGCTATCGGTAGTGGATCAGTTAACGATTGATCGGGTCGGTGTACTGGTCGGACTGGAGATGATCAATGCCGGGGCCCGCCGGGAGGTGGAGCTGAAGTATGTGGACCAGTTCCTGCAGGACTGGATCAGCGGCCGGATTGCCGCTGCCGAGGATCTGAAGCTGCGTGGCGCAGCCTGCGGCTGTCCGCTACCGGAACGTCCGCTGCGTGCTGTAACCATCGGATGGCTGGAGGATAAGCCGGAGCTTAAGCAGCTGCAGCAGGTAGTGAAGCGGGTGCGTGCCCGGGCAGACCTTCAGCATGTGAAGCTCACCATCCTTGAAGGGGAGCTGGTGCTGACCGTGCCGGAGCAGCCGGAGCTTCCGCTGGAGGAGACGCTGGGTCGTCTGCTGGCCGAGATGAACCGGATAGTTGTCAGCGGGAGCTGCGCCTTCTGTATTGGCGATCTTGCGGACGGCCCTGATCAGGTGCGGTTCAGCTATGAATCCTCCCGCAAAATCGCCCGCATCCGCCAAATCAGCGGCTACAGCGGGTCTTATGTCGATTACCGGAAGCTGGGTGTCTTCCGGCTGCTGTACCATCTGCCTGAGCTGGAGGAGATCACCGAGTACAGGGATCAGTATATTGCTCCGCTGCTGGAGTACGACCGCAAGCATAATGCTTCGCTGCTCCAGACGCTCCAGCTGTATTTCAAGTGCAACCGCAACGTGAAGCGGACCTCCGGCGAGCTGTTCACTCATTATAATACGGTCACCTACCGGATCGACCGGGCCTGTGAGCTGCTGGGATTAAGCCAGGATGACGGTGACGATATGCTGGAGCTGCAGCTTGCGCTGAAGCTGCATGAGATGGGCAAGGGCCGCAGGTCCGGCACCGATACGCAGAGAAGGAGATGAAGCCTGATGACAGCAATAACAGAATGGCCCGCGAAGCTGACAGCCGGCTGGCTGCGGGGGCAGTATTTGAGCGGCACGCTGGACCCGGAGGAGGTTATCCGGGAGATCATCCGCCGCGCTGCGCGGGATAAGGACATGAACATCTGGATTGAAGCGCCCGCCGTGGCGCAGATCGCTCCCTACCTGGCAGCGCTCAAAGAGCTGAATCCACAGGAGCATCCCTTGTGGGGCATTCCATTCGCGGTGAAGGATAACATCGATGTGAAGGGGCTGCCCACGACGGCGGCATGTCCTGAATTCGCTTATCAGCCGGAAGCCGACGCAGCGGTCGTGGCGAGATTGGTGGCTGCGGGGGCGATCCCTGTCGGCAAAAGCAATCTGGACCAGTTCGCCACCGGACTCGTCGGTGTGCGCAGCCCTTACGGCGAGACGCATAATGCCCTGCGTCCCGAATACATCAGCGGCGGCTCCAGCGCCGGTTCGGCGGTTGCTGTAGCCCGGGGCCAAGCGGTATTCAGCCTGGGCACTGATACCGCCGGCTCGGGCCGTGTGCCGGCCGCACTGAACGGGCTGGTCGGCTACAAGCCCAGCCTGGGCGCCTGGCCGGTGCGCGGCGTAGTGCCGGCGTGTGCCAGCCTGGATTGTGTCACCGTATTCGCGCACAATCTGGAGGATGCACTCACGGTGGACCGCGCAGCACGCGGCTTCGATGCAGCCGATCCGTGGTCACGTTCCGTGAAGCGGGAGGCTGCCGCTCTGCCCGGGAAGCTGCTGCTGCCGGAAGCGCCGTTGGACTTCTACGGGCCCCATGCGGACGAATACCGCCGGGCCTGGGAACGGGCCGAAGCGGCGGTTCAGGCGCTGGGGCTGCCGGTTGAACGGGTGGACTGTACGCTGTTCTCCGAAGCGGCAGCCATCCTGTACGACGGCCCCTGGGTAGCCGAACGCTGGGCGGATCTGGCCGGATTCGTAGAGAGTCACCGTGAAGCAGTGCTGCCGGTAACGGAGTCGATTCTCTCCTCCGGGGCCGCGGAGCGCCACACTGCTTCGAGCCTGTTCCAGGCCATGCACCGCTTGCAGCAGTATAAGCGGGAAGCGGAGCTGCTGCTGCGGGATGCGGTGCTGGTCCTGCCGACCTGCGGCGGAACCTGGATCCGGGAGCAGGTGGCTGCGAACCCGGTAGGGGCCAACTCCGATATGGGCCGCTACACCAATCACTGCAACCTGCTGGACCTGTCGGCGGTGGCAATTCCCGCCGGGGAAGCGGCGGGGAACCTGCCGTTCGGCATTACGCTGTTCGCTCTGGCGGACAGTGAGCATCTGCTTGCCGGAGCCGGGGCGCGGCTTCTGGCGGAGGGGAATGATGGTGAGAGTGGGGGGAGTGCTGCCGGGGCCGAGGCTCAACTTCTGGCAGAGCACCAATCGCTGGAGTCGGAAGCTGGCGGAGGTACTAGTGGTGCAGGTGGTACTGCTGGGGCTGACGTTGGTGAGGCCGGAGGGACTGGTGCTGCTACTAGCGCCGAACTACCAGCGTCCGGCATGGTTACACTTGCGGTCTGCGGGCTGCATATGCGCGGCTTCCCGCTGGAGAAGCAGATGCTGGAGCATGGCGCGCACTTCTGGCAGGAGGCGCGGACTGCTGCCTGTTATGAGCTGGTCAAGCTCCCTACCGTGCCGGCGAAGCCGGGTCTGCTGAGACAGGCGGCAGGGGGAAGCGCTATCGAGCTGGAGCTGTGGCAGATGCCGGTGGAATCGCTGGGCGCATTCGCCACGCTTATCCCGGCCCCGCTGGGTCTGGGACGGGTGGCGCTTGCCGATGGCCGCGAAGTGACGGGCTTCATCTGCGAAGGCTATGCCGCCGCCGGAGCTGAGAACGTTACAGCCTACGGGGGCTGGAGATACTTGCCTACAGATTAACTACCGTTTTAGGCATTTAGCTCTGAGTGCAGCAATGTACGCAGGTGAGATTTGGATATCCCATTTTGCGTCACCGGGATACTGTAGTAATTAGTTGGATTTTCTCCATTTGCTGCTGGTGGAATACCTCCTATGGGAACAGCAGATGGATAAACAACACTTATTTTGCTCGCTTTTAAGGGATTCCATAGAATTCGGCGGATTAGATGTACTTTATCCAACCGCTTCAGTCAAATCGGTTAGGTTGGCTGAATTAAGTGTCATTTTTCCAACTATTATTACTTTACGTCTGCCATCCAAGCTACTTTACCTGCGCGCATCCCATCCCGTCAACAAGTTGCAGAAATCCCAAAAAAGGACTCTCCCAAGCTTATAGCTTGTGGAAGAGTCCTTTTTGTATGAATTGGATGGCGCGTGCAGGCTGTGCCTTGACATGCTGTGGTACGGTGGAAAGGGCCGCATAATCGGCGCGTTCAATTTCTTCAAGAATCCGGTTCAGGTGGGAGAATACCGCACCGAGATCACGGAAGGCCGCGAGCGGGCATTGATCCTGCAGCTCCGAGAACCAGGCGAGCTGCACATCGCGGGCTCTTCTCAGACTCTCGGGGAGTGACCGTCCGCTGCATTCGGCATCCGATAGCGTTCGTGTGCCGTACAGGGCGATACAGTCTGCCGTTGCGGTTACAACCTCCAGCATCCAGTCGGCTGCGGCATAATGGGCCGGCAGCAGGGCGATCTCTTCGCTTATGGCTTTGACATAGGAGTGGACCTTGATGAGATGGGTGGTCGTCTGTGTCAGCTTGCCAATGTCCTTGCGGCACTGGTAATGAGACAGCGTGTAATGCATCTCCTTCTGCAGCCGGTCGCTCTTCTTCAGCAGCTCGCCGGAGCTCTCAAGAGCAGCCTTGGCCTGTGCGGCATCCCGGCCGCTTGCAGCGAATCCGGTTAAGGCATCGGATAAGGTCAGGCTGCCCTTCAGCGCCAGGTCCTTGACCTTGACGAAGCTCTTGGGCGGCACGATAATCATATTGATGATGAGGGCAATCAGCACGCCGATCAGCGTCTCGGCGACTCTCCAGACGATATATTGGTCATGATAGAAGGTGAGTGCAAGCACCGAGGTGACGCCGACCTGCGAGACGGCCTGGATATTGATCCGGCAGGCGGTAGCCACCCCGATGCCGATCAGCAGCATCAGCAGAATCGACAGCGCACCCACATCGAAGAATTTGCCTACGATCAGGCTGACGATGCCGCCAAGGACCACGCCGGTCATGCGGTAGACGCCTTTTTCTAGGGAGGCCTTGACACTGCTCTGGGTAATCAGAATCGCCGCCAACGGCGCGAAGTACAGGTAATGGTCCCCGTAGATAATGTGCACAGCCAGCCACGAGAGCGAAGCGGCGAGCGTAATCCGTATCATATATAAGGATAATCCGAACTTTTCAAGGCGCTCCTGTAAGCCCTCGTTCATGTTTGTCATCTTCTTTCATGTAAATAGGAAAAATTTTATGGTTTTCATCCGTTTTCATTATAGCACCTCAAAACAGGCGGGAGGCGGGCAAGATTTTACGAACTTGTTAAGTTTTTGTGCGCGATTTCACAATGTAAGCTATCGCATATATTGCAGGATTCATTTATGCTATATATATTGAAGTCTGTCGAACCAAGGCAAGAATTGTCGCTTATCCGTGCTAAGCATGCTGCTGCCGGATTGTCTCCCGCAAGAAGCGGGTAAAATAGGTTGTACTACATAAGTAAGGGAGGTTGTTAGCTATAGCTACCCCGGAAGGCACTATTATTTCATTTGACCAGGTGATTAAGCAATACGACGACGAAGAGGCTGTACTCAAAGGCGTGAGCTTCGAAATTGAACGCGGTAAATTCTACACGCTGCTGGGCCCTTCGGGCTGCGGAAAAACGACCATTCTGCGTCTGATCGCCGGCTTCGCGGAGCCGACGGAAGGTTCGATCTATCTGAACGGCAAAATTATCAACCACATTCCCGCCAATGAGCGGCAGGTCAATACGGTATTTCAGGACTATGCGCTGTTTCCGCATCTGAACGTATTCGAGAATGTGGCGTTTGGACTGCGCATCAAGAAGCTGAAGAAGGATATCATTCATCAAAAGGTGCAGGAAGCGCTGCGCTTCGTCAACCTGGTCGGCTATGATCAGCGGGCCATTAATGAAATGTCCGGCGGACAGAGACAGCGTGTGGCCATTGCGCGCGCCATTGTCAACGAGCCGCAGGTGCTGCTGCTGGACGAGCCGCTCTCGGCGCTTGATCTGAAGCTGCGTACGGAGATGCAGTATATTCTGCGGGAGATGCAGCAACGGCTGGGCATCACCTTCATCTTCGTCACCCATGACCAGGAAGAGGCGCTGGCGATGTCCGACTGGATCTTCGTCATGAACGGCGGCAAGATTGAGCAGAGCGGCACGCCTAATGATATCTACGATGAACCGATTAACCGGTTCGTGGCCGACTTCATCGGAGAGTCGAACATCGTGCCGGGTGTGATGATTGAGGACTATGTAGTGGAATTCAACGGTCACCGGTTCGAATGTGTCGATGCCGGTCTGCGGCCGAATGAAGCGGTGGAGATTGTCATCCGTCCCGAGGATCTGGAGATTGCTACAGTTGAGGCGGGCAAGCTGAAGGTGCGTGTGGATTCGCAGCTGTTCCGCGGGGTTCACTACGAGATCAGCTGCTATGACGGCTCCGGCCATGAATGGCTCGTCCATTCTACCCGTAAGGCGGAGGTTGGCTCCGAGATCGGGCTGTATTTTGACCCGGAAGCGATCCATGTTATGCGGTTCGGTGAAACGGAGGAGGAGTTCGACAAGCGTCTGGAGGCTTACGCCGAGGTGGAGAGCCATGATGACTAAGGGCAAGTCGTATTACCTCATCCCGTACTACCTGTGGATCGCGCTGTTTGTCATTGCGCCGGTGCTGCTGGTGGTCTACTATTCCCTATTCGATCTGGAGGGGAAGCTGACGCTGAATAACTACGTCAATTTCTTCACACCGGTCTATATGCGGATGATGCTGAATTCGTTCTGGTACGCTTTTCTGATTACGCTGTTCTCGCTGTTGGTGGCTTATCCGGCCGCTTACCTGCTTACGCGAACGAAGCACAAGCAGCTCTGGCTGCTGCTGATTATTCTGCCGACCTGGATCAACCTGTTGCTGAAGACATACGCCTTCATCGGGATTTTCGGCACCTTCGGCCCGGTCAATAATTTCTTTGATCTGATGGGTCTGGGCGAGCAGCAGATACTGTTCACGGGCTTCAGTTTTGTGTTTGTGTCAGTGTATATTTTCATTCCTTTCATGATTCTGCCGATCTTCAGTGCCCTGGATGAGATGAATCTGTCGCTGGTGGATGCTGCGCGCGATCTGGGTGCATCGGGATGGACAACGTTCCGGCGGGTGGTTTTTCCGCTGACGATCTCGGGTGTACGCTCCGGCTGCATGGCGGTGTTCATTCCGGCGCTGTCGCTGTTCATGATTACGCGTCTGATTGCCGGAAACCGGGTGATTACGCTCGGTACCGCGATTGAGCAGCACTTCCTGGTCACACAGGATTGGGGTATGGGCTCCACCGTTGCGGTGTTCCTGATCGCCATTATGGCGCTGTTCATGATTCTGACCGGCGGCTCCCGGAAGGGGGTGCGCGGATGAAGAACAGACGCAGGATTAAGAACAAGAACGGCATCGCCAATATCTATCTGGTGCTGGTCTTCCTGGTGCTGTACGCGCCGATCTTCTATCTGATGTACTACTCGTTCAACAGCGGCGGTACGATGCACAAGTTCGAAGGCTTCACGCTGGATTATTACCGTGAGGTAGTTGCCGATACCCGGCTGATGATTATTGTGATTAACACACTGGTCATCGCCCTTCTGTCATCGGCCATTGCGACCATCATAGCGGTAATCGGTGCGCTGGCGATCCATCATGTCCGCAGCCGCCGGGCCAAAAACACGCTGCTCTCGCTGAACAATGTGCTGATTGTCAGCCCGGATGTCATTATCGGCGCCTCCTTCCTGATCCTGTTCACGATTGTCGGGATCAAGCTCGGCTTCACCTCCGTGCTGCTCTCGCATGTGGCGTTCAGCATTCCGATTGCGGTCATTATGATCCTACCGCATTTGCAGGAGATGAGCCCGACCCTGACGGATGCCGCGCGTGATCTCGGCGCTACGCGCCGGGATGTGCTCACGAAGGTCATTCTGCCGATCATCAAGCCGGGAATCTTCAGCGGATTCTTCATGGCCCTGACCTATTCCCTGGATGATTTCGCAGTCACCTTCTTCGTCACGGGCAATGGCTATTCCACCCTGTCGGTGGAGATCTATTCCCGTGCCCGTCAGGGGGTCTCGCTGTCGATTAACGCGTTGTCGACGCTGATTTTCCTCTTCACAATTCTGCTGGTCATCGGTTATTACTACCTGAACCAGCGTAAGAGCCGCCCGGCGGCACAAATTGCCGAGCCGGTGGCCGAAGCGGGGGTGCCTAGATGAAGCAGCTAGTCAATACGTTCCTGGCGATTCTGATCGTCGCCTTCGGACTGATGTTCCTGGCCTCCCGGCTGAACTCGGCCCAGGGCTATTCTGGCGGCAACACGCTGACTATCTATAACTGGGGCGACTATGTGGACCCCGATCTCCTGAAGCAATTCCAGGAGGAGACCGGGATTACGGTCATCTACCAGACGTTCGATTCCAATGAAGCGATGCTGACCAAGGTAGAGCAGGGGGGTACGATCTTCGATGTTGTGATCCCCTCTGACTACGCGATCGCCAAGATGCGGGAAGAGAATCTGCTGCTGCCGCTGGATCACAGCAAGCTGCCGAATCTCGCCAACATCGATTCCAAGTTCATGAATCTGTCCTTCGATCCCGGTAACAAGTATTCGGTTCCTTATTTCTGGGGGACGGTGGGGATCATCTTCAACCCGGAGATGACGAAGGGCATCGATTTCAGCAGCTGGAATTCCTTATGGGACAAGCGGCTGAAGAATAATATCTTCCTCGTGGACGGAGCCCGTGAGGTCATGGGCATGGCGCTGAACAGCCTGCACTATTCCGTCAACGACACGAAGGAGGAGCATTTGCAGGAGGCACTCGCGAAGCTGAACAAGCTGTCTCCGAATGTGAAGGCCATTGTGGGCGACGAGGTCAAAATGCTGCTCGCCAACGAAGAAGCGGCGGTCGGTATCGTCTGGTCCGGCGACGCTTCGGAGATCATGGATGACAACGACAAGCTGGACTTTGTCGTGCCGGAGGAAGGCTCGAACAAATGGTTCGACAACATGGTCATTCCGCGCACCGCCGGCAATGTGGAAGGCGCGCATAAGTTCATCAACTTCATGCTGCGGCCGGATGTGGCGGCCCAGAATACGGAATACGTCGGCTATTCCACGCCGAACGTTCCCGGCCTGAAGCTGCTGCCGGAGGACATCTCCGGTGACGAGCGCTTCTACCCGCCCGCCGAGCTTACCGACCGGCTGGAGGTCTACGACAACCTCGGCAAGCGGATGCTTGCCCACTATAATGAGCTGTTCCTGATGTTTAAGATGAATAAGAAGTAGCTGGCGTAAGCGCCGGAAGAGTACAGAAGCCCCCTGCATGCGCGTATTGCGTAGGCGGGGGGCTTTTGCTTGCCAGGGGGTAAGGTGGAAGTGGGTGGCGGGAGTTGCATAGGGGATAGGGGAGCGGGACTATAACGGCGTGGAGGAATGGGGACTGACGAGGATTGAAGGAGTGGGGTGCTGGCGGCTGATGGTTTGATAGAGGATAAGAACGGTGTTGCCGATGCTGGTGGAGTAATCTATGTTGGTGGAATTGGGTGATAATGCTGCGGAAGCGGGTAACAGATGGATTTTGTCCACCTACTGATGAGTATTAATGGGTTGTGGGGGAGAGAGTTGGAAAAACAGCACTTAAATTTCCCCAGATCGCCCTATAGCGGCAAAACCAGGAGCAGCAGTTGCTGGTTTTCCACTTGTTGTCGAGTATTCCTTGGGAATAGCGAAATTAAGATGCGTTTTTCCAATTATTTGCCGAAGGCTAATTAAAATATTCCAGTACACCGCGCTTCAACTCATATCGTGCGGTTCGTTCCTGATTGCTGGTGGGAACCGGTACGAGCCAGCCCTTGTCAGACAGACTTCGCAAGGTGCGGACAGCGGTTCTGTAATCAATTGAGAAATGCTGCTTTACATCCTGCGGGCGAATAGGCCGGGCTAGATGAACGGTTAACCGGATGACCTCCTGCTCCATCAACTGTACGCGCGATACTGGGGTTGCCGCAGGCTGATATCTGCCCAGCACCATCCGCAGCAAGGTTATGCAGAGCTCGGGACGCTGTTCAACATCATCGTATGCGAAGGAAATCACATGATAGCCCATGGCGTACAGGAAGGTCTCGCGGTTCAGCTCGCCGCAGTATTTGTTGCGGTCCATATCACGTACATGCGAAGCATAGCCTTTGATTTCGATCAGCAGCTTTACGTATCCGGGCAGCCAAGCAAAGTCAGCGAAATAAGATCGTCCCCGCCAATCCATCACCTCATACTCCGGGTGAAGTCCGGTAAAATGTCCCCGCAAAGGCCACCATACATTCTTCAGGAACAGCACCTCGGCATGCCGATGCCCCCTTTCCAAGCGTGCTCTTCGTTCCCCCTCAGGTCTGCAATTCAAGTGTCCGCTGATAAATTGTTCATGTGCTTCTTCAAAAGTCATGCTCCTCATCCTCTCCGGAAAATAGAAAACGCCCCGGCTTCCCCTAAAGGGCAACCGGGACGTTCTTCGTCTCGCTGATGTTAAGTATAGGGTAAATGCTGGGGGAAAGCTAGAATGCAGTATGAAGATCTTTGGTAAATAGGAAGGAGGAGTAATTAACTTCCTATACCATGAGACATAGTTTGAAAAGAATACTGTGCATCGCTACTTGTTACTGACTCTATGGTTCCTGCAGTGGAACTAATTACTGCGGCTAAACTACATAGTACAATAAGCTTAAATAATTTTTTTCTCATTAAATTTGTGCACCTCTCTGATTAGAAGTTTGTAACTCTCGATTTCATCATCACGTGCTATATGTCTGTATTGTTCAAACAGATCTACACAGGTGATGACTATAGTCTCGTTGTTAATTTTAGCAGAGGATTCCAAACTTTGAAGGACGAAACTAATCCCTTCATTTCTTTTATTATGTAAGTAGTAGGCTGCTAATTCAACGAGAAATCTGGTGTGTTTATCAGCCATAACTTGCTGGTTATATTCACCGAATTCGGAGTTATATGTTCTGTAAGGGATGTAACTAGAGAAGCGCTCAAGAATATGGTCTATATTCCAATTATACCGATTTGCAGATTTAACAATGTTATATATTGCCGTGAATATCTCGTCTGGCTGGGTAGATATAAATTCCACATAATTATTTAGTACCTCTAACTGCCCATCGAGTATACGATACAAATAGATATTTGCTCTACCCCACTCCTTGAATTGGGCTAATATCCGCTCTTTTTCGTCATTAGTTTCTTGTATCCAAGGCACATCTGTATAAAGGCTTACACGCTCTATTGCAGACTTATAGTCCCCATATTCCATACAGACACTTGATAAAAAGAGATGGGAACGGAGAATATATAAATACAGCGGACTTGAAGGTGATCTTTCGTTGTCCGGTTTACGTTTCGAGCGGAGCTGGAGATTGTAACGGAGGGTAGCCAGCTCAAGCATTTTCTCGGCAAGCTCGTTCACCTTGGACCACTTTTGCAGAGAGTAGTAGACATCCAGCAGGTCTTTCAATCCGTCCAGCTGATCCGCCTCATTCAGCCGGTCGATGAAGCATTCGAACAGGATGGCTACCCGCAGATTACTGCTCTGGTCATCACCGAGGCCAATCCGGAACAAGCGATATTGGCATATTGCCAGCCGTTCGGAATTCTGATATTTCTCACTGGTGCTCACATTCTCATACAATAATGCTGCTGCGTGCCACAATCCCTGCTCGAACAATCCTTCTGCAACTTCGAATAGCATAGGGGCATAGACCAGATTCTCCAGCAGGTTCCTAACTACCTGTTCAACACAGTCAAGACGGCCGAGCGCCGCTGAACGCACAAGAAACGGCCGCAAGCGCCGCCAGGTGGGAGCCGAATGATGAAAGCATTCGTCCACGTATAAGGTATAGAAGTAGTCCTCCGGCAGGCCCATACCCCGGGTAATACGCTCCAGATGATCCATGGCAATCGGTTGACGGTCTTTAACGACACGGCTGAGTGTGCCGGAATTAATTCCTGAAGAGATGGCAAACTGATTAATGGACAGGCCCTGATTAGACAAATATGCGGTTACCTGATCGCGAATCGTGGTTGTGGACTTCATATAACACCACCTGACCTAATCCCAGTAATTAGATTTTTATTTCATTGGTGTAATAATATGTGATAATATTCCAATGGTCAATAGAGCGGATTAGTAGATACAGTGAACAAAAGGAAGGGCAGACATGGAATGTCCCTGGTTAAGTCTTCCGAGACATTGAAACGCCCCGGTTCCTTTGCGGGGATAACTGGGGCGCGTTTTTGATTCTACTTGTACTATTTAGACAGGAGCTTGGTTGCTAACGGGGATGGTTACTTCACAGCGGTCCGCATCCGGTAGCTAACCGGTACCTGCAAGGTCCGGCCCTGGAAGAATTCCTCTACCTGTGCCGAGAATTCTGCGATGTCCTGCTCAAGCGAGGCCGGGCTAAGCTTCAGGAGGGACTGGACGCCGCCCTGGCTGAGGGCCAGCCCGATATAGCGCTGTGCATCGCATGACTCCATATTGTGAAAAACAATCTCTCTCGCGTACGTAAACCGTCCGCTGGCTTTGATCCGGTTCAAATGACCTTCCTTGTCCCATTTGCTGGCCTGGTTGGCACCGGGCTGAAGCTCCGCAAGCATGGCATCCGAAGCCGCAATCAGCCGGTTGTAACGGGCTTCAATAGCGGGCTGCAGCACCAGAGGCCAGTCACAGTCGTAGGCGGCAAAGACTCCGCCGGGCCGCAGACAACGGGCGATTTCCTGAAGAGTGCTGTCCGGGTCCATCCAGTGGAACGACTGGGAGCAGGTGATAATGTCCACACTCTCCGTATCGAAAGGAAGCTGGTTGGAGTAGCCCTGCACAAAATACAGGTTATCCGCTCCGCTGCCGAGAAGACGGAGCTTGTCCTGAGCCTTGCCCAGCATATCCGGGTTTGGCTCCACTCCGGTCACTGCATTGGCGGCATCCTTCCACAGAAAGGTGGACAGGCCGGTGCCGCAGCCAATATCTGCAACATGGGCAGGACGGTGGCCCAGGTAACTGGTGAGCAGTTCAATCACCATCGGCGGCGCTTCCGGCCGATAACGGTCGTAGTCATTTTGGTACCCCAAAAAACGGTCGATATTAGCCTTGCTGTTGCCTGAAGGAATCATAGGAATGGCCTCCTCGCTATAGGTAGCTAAGTGTAGGATAAGTTAGTCATGCCTGTTGTTCAAAAGGAACGGAGGGTCATGAAGCTCCCCCTGCTAACGCAGAAGCGCCGGATCAACCGCAGGCACAAGCCCTTCGGCAGCAGCCCGGTTCAGCAGTGCAGAGATGGCCGCATAGCCGTCCTCGCCAAGGCTCATCGTGAATTCATTGACGTAAAGATCAATATGCGATTTGGCCACTTCCGGCGATAGCTCCTGGGCGTGGCTTAGCACGTATTCCTGGCAGTCGAGAGGATGGTCCCAGGCATACTGGAGTGAGCTGCGAATCCAGCCGGTAATGGCGTCATGGTCCAGATCGCGGCGGGCAATGATCGCACCGAGCGGAATAGGCAAGCCGGTATCGCTCTCCCACCAGCTCCCGAGGTCAGTCAGCAGGTTGAGATTGTAAGACGGGTAAGTGAAGCGGGCTTCGTGAATGACGAGTCCGGCATCGATCTCTCCCTTTTGCACGGCAGGCATGATCTCATCAAAAGGCATAACGACGATCTCGGCCGGACCGCCCTGCACCTGCTGTGCTACCCAAAGACGGAACAGCAGGTATGCCGTAGAGCGTTCGCTCGGGACGGCAATTCTGCGGCCGGACAGCTCGCGCGGATGTTTGATGGCGCCTGCGCCTTTGCGGGTTAGTACAAGCGGGCCGCAGCCCCGTCCCAGCGCACCGCCGCAAGGGAGCAGCTTGTACTTGTCCAGCACCCAGGGGAGGGCGGCGTAGGAAATCTTGAGCACTTCAGGCCCGGCGCCGTCTGCTGCAAGCCCGTTCGTAATATCGATATCGGCAAACATTACATCCAGCTTGGGTGCGCCGGGAATCAGGCCATGCGCCCAGGCATGAAAGACAAAGGTATCGTTAGGACAAGGGGAATAAGCAATATGAAGCTCTTGTGTCATTACAGCACCTCCCGTAAAATAGCCGCCGCCGCTGCCAGAGCGTCCAGCGCTTCATTGATCTTCCACGCGGCCCGGTCGCGCGGGCCGACCGGGTTCGAGATCGCGCGCAGCTCCAGCGCCGCGATTCCCAGCGCCTGGGCGGCCACGGCGACCCCGTGGCCTTCCATCGCCTCCGCTGCCGCCTCCGGGTGGCGTGCGGCCAGAGCCGCGGCCGTCCCGGTGGTGCCGGTCGCGGTCGACACGGTAAGCACGGGGCCCGTGCTTACCGTGAGGCCGGCCGCTGCGAGCGCGGCCGCAAGGGCCTGCACCGTGCCGCCGGGCGCAGGCACGGACACGCTGCCGAAGCCAAGCTCGGCAGCGCTGCGGAAGCCCTCCGGCGTCTCTGCGCCGAGGGCCGCGTCCCGCATCTCGCTGGCGACGACCAGCGAGCCTACGGGAGCCCGGCCCGGGAAGCCGCCGCCGATCCCGGCGCTGACTACGCAGCCGTACGAGCCGGCTGCCAGGGCGGCGGCGGTGCCCGCCGCTGCCGCTGCGGTGCCGGCGCCCGCCGCGATGACGTCGAACCTGCGGCTGCCGGCGAGGCCGCGCAGGACCGCCTCGCGCTCAGCCGCGACTGCCGTCACGATCAGCACGCGCGGCGCGGGGGCTTCTTCCGCCGCAGCACTGCGCGCGGCGGCCCCGGAATGATGATGAGCCTTCGATTCCATAATCAGCCTCCTTTTGTAGCCTTGGTATAAGTTAGGATAGGATTCATTTGAAGTATTAGGAATAACCAATAAGTTGCTTGCTAAGAGCCGTTTGCTTCGTTGTATACTCACCTTTTGAAAGTCTACGCCGTTTTAGAGAACAAATCAAATATGCGGAGCGGGAGATAGAGGGATTTTGTCCACTTGCTGATGAACGAATAAACCCTGCTAAAACAGCAGCTGGATAAAAGGCACTTAATTAAGGATAGTTCACCCAAAGTGGCGAAATTCAGCTCTATTAGATGTAGATTTTCCACTTGCTTCCGTATAAATTACGAAAATAGAATAACTAAGATACAGTTTTCCACTTGCTTATTGCGGGAGTTGGAGGGGGGATTGTTGCGCCGGTTGGGGGGAGTATTTACCCGCAGAGGCAAGCTTTTTTGTAAGAATTAGGCTTCACATGACCGCAGCATAGAGCGATCCTTCCTTGCGCCGGGCAGAATGAAAATTAATTCACCTCCCACGCTTGACAGACTGCTTCCAATAACGTATATTTATCTTAACTTAAAGATAATTAACTTGAAGATAAATGCAGCCGGTCAGGAGGTGTACCAAATGAGCAGCAAGAATAAGACAGCAGGAACAGAAGCAGACACTACGCAGGAGCAGGCAGCATCGCTTAAATTATTCGTCGTTCTGTCGAAGGCGTACAAGAGCCTGATGGATCAGGCGGTGAAGGATATGAAGAGTCACGGGCTGGCATCGGCGGAATTTATGGTGCTGGAGGTGCTGTATCATAGAAACCGGATTCCACTTCAGCAGATTGGCGAGAAGATTCTGGTCACCAGCGGCAGCATCACCTACAATATCGACAAGCTGGAGAAGCGGGGACTGCTGAAGCGCGTTCCTTGCGAGGATGACCGCCGTGTTACGTATGCCGAGATTACGGAGGCGGGACGGGAGCTGTTTGATGATATTTTCCCGCAGCATGTCGATTCTATACACAGCCTGATGGGCGGACTGGACAGCGAAGAGAAGGCTCAGGCGACGCTGCTGCTGAAGAAGCTGGGCAAGGGCGTATAGAAGGTAGTCCGTAGCAGCTCAGCGGCGGTAAGGTTGTTTGCTTGTTAGCACGCTGAACTAATGGAGAGAATAATAGATCAGCGTATTTTTTTAGCCAATATCTTAATGTTAAGATAATTAAAACCAAGAGAATGGAGAGTGTTTAAAATGGTTAGTGTAGGTTTATTGTTGATGAGATTGGTGATTGGTGTAGCGTTCATCGGGCATGGTGCACAGAAGCTGTTCGGCTGGTTCGGCGGATATGGGCCGAAGGGAACAGGCGGCTGGATGGAGTCGATTGGCATTAAGCCCGGCGTGCGTATGGCGGTGCTGGCAGGTCTGATGGAGCTGGTGGGAGGCCTGCTGTTCACTCTGGGTCTGCTGACTCCGGTGGCTGCGGTGCTGATTGCGGCAACGATGCTCGGTGCCATTGTGAAGGTTCATGCTCCTAACGGATTCTGGTCCACGGCGAACGGGATTGAGTTTCCTTTAACGGTGCTGGTAGTCGCTGTAGGTATAGCGCTGACAGGCGCGGGTTCGATTTCACTAGACGCAATATTCTTCAATTAAAATAAGCGCATCATCATCACAACTATCAGGAGGGTTCACTCATGACTATGCATACTGCAGGGATTCACCATGTTACCGCTTTTGTTGGAGACGCTCAGCGTAATGCTGATTTCTATGCCGGAATTCTAGGCCTGCGGCTCGTCAAAAAAACCATCAATTTCGACGCCCCCGAAGTCTACCACCTCTACTTCGGAAATGAGCAGGGTGCGCCGGGTACGATTATCACCTTCTTCCCATGGGCCCATGGCCGTAAAGGCAGAATCGGCGGAGGACAGGTCGGTGTGACCACTTATGCTGTACCGGCCGGCGCTTTCGGATTCTGGGAGCAGCGGCTGGCCGCTTACCATATTCCTGTGACTAAGGTTACCCGAATCGGCGAGTCGTATCTCTCCTTCGCGGATTATGACGGACTGCGGATTGAGCTGGTGGAGCGGGAAGAGGGGGCGCTGAGCACCTGGTCGTTCGGCGGCGTTCCGGTAGAGCATGCGGTCAAAGGCTTCGGAGGTGCTGTCCTCTACAGCACGGCCCCGGATCGGACAGCGGATACACTCACCCGCACCCTGGGAATTGAGCGTATCGCTGAAGGGGATGGCTACATCCGCTACAGAGCTTCCGGCAATATCGGTAATATTATTGATCTGAAGGCCACTCCGGTTCCGCAGGGGGGCGGCGGTACAGGTACGGTTCACCATATTGCTTGGCGGGCCGCAGATGACAGTGAGCAATTGGAGTGGGGCCGCCGGGTTCAGAGTCACGGCTACCAGCCGACTCCGGTGCAGGACCGCCAGTACTTCAATGCCATCTACTTCCGGGAAGAAGGCGGAATTCTGTTCGAGATTGCCACCGATCCTCCAGGCTTCGCCCGTGATGAAGCACCTGAGGCGCTGGGGCAGAAGCTTATGCTTCCGGCGTGGTTTGAGCCGCAGCGTGCGGCGATTGAAGCGAATCTAAGCCCGTTTGAAATCCGTGAACTGGAGGTGAAGCCGGTATGATTCATGTATTTGAGCAAGGTACAGACGTAACCCAGCCAACACTGGTCTTATTCCACGGCACAGGCGGCAACGAGCGTGATCTGCTGCCGCTGGCGGAGCTGCTGGCGCCCGGAGCATCTGTGCTGGGCATCCGCGGCAACGTACTGGAGAATGGCATGCCGCGTTACTTCCGGCGGCTGGCGGAGGGGATTTTCGATGAGGAGGATCTGATCTTCCGCACCCATGAGGTGAAGCAGTTCCTGGAGGAAGCGGCTGCAAAATATGGCTTCGATGCCGGTAATCTGGTGGCTGTCGGCTATTCCAACGGTGCGAACATCGCGGGCAGCCTGCTCTTCCATTACGGAGCCCTCTTCCGGGCGGCAGTGCTGCTGCACCCGATGGTTCCGCTGCGCGGCCTGGCGATTCCTTCGCTGCAGGGGGTTCCGGTCTTTATCGGGGCAGGGACCAATGATCCAATTATCCGATCCGAGGAGACCCGGGAGCTGGAAGCACTGTTAAGCGGCGCCGGAGCTGAGGTTACCTCGCACTGGGGCAATCAGGGGCACCGCCTGAGCGCCGCCGAGGCGGAGGCGGCAAGAGATTGGCTGGCCGCTCTTACCGATTCTGTGAAGTAACAACAGCACCACCCGAGATAACCGCCTGCGGGCCTGCCGATCACCGAGAGGATTGGCGGCTACGGCAGGCGGTTTTTTGTGGTTCTGGAGATGGTAATGTTGCATTTTCTGCAGGATTTCCATGCAGGCCGTTCCTGCCGAACCGCGCTTTTCCGCCGAACCAGAAATTCATTGAACATTCCGGCGGTAATCGGTAGTATGGAGAAATATATAAACGGACCTGAACATAAATGGCACTGCCGTCTTACTAAAGGTTACGGGCAAGAAAGGATGTATCCTGTTCATGATGAAGCAAAATTCGGTGACAAGCCTGGCTGAGGGCGGGCCGTCCAGAAGCCAGCGGCTGCAGCTTGCCGTGATTCTGGGAGCCATCGCTACCATTGGTCCGCTGTCGATTGATATGTATCTGCCTGCCCTGCCTGCTCTTGGCCTCTATTTCGATACCAGTCCCGCCATGATTCAGCTTACCCTGACCTTCTTCCTGCTGGGACTGGCTTCGGGCCAGCTTGTGGCCGGACCGCTCAGTGATGTGCACGGGCGCCGGATTCCGCTGTTGTTCGGAATGATGATCTATGCGGTATCCTCGCTGCTCTGTGCGTTCAGCCCGTCCATCGGACTGCTGATTGTGCTGCGCTTCGTCCAGGGCCTGGCCGGATCGGTAGGGGTGGTGATCTCCCGTGCGGCGGTCCGTGACATGTACAGTGGCTCGGAATTAACCAGGTTCTTCTCGCTGCTGATGATTGTCAACGGACTGGGCCCGATTGCAGCGCCGGTTATCGGGGGGCAGCTGTTGAGAGTGACGGACTGGAAGGGCGTATTTGTAGTCTTATTCGTATGCGGGCTGCTCTTCGCGGCGGTCATTCTCCTGCGGCTGCCGGAGACCCTGCCCAAGGAACGGCGTATCCGCAGCGGGCTCAGAGGGACCCTGCGTACCTTCCGCATCCTGCTCGGCAATGCCGGATTCATGGGCTACGCGCTCTCCCAGGGCTTTGTTATGGCAGGCATGTTCGCTTATATCTCGGGGTCCTCCTTTGTTCTGCAGACGATTTACGGGGTATCCCCGCAAATGTACAGCCTGATCTTCGCCGTGAACGGCTTCGGCATTATTCTGACCGGGCAGATTGCCGGGCGGATGTCGGCCAGAGTGGGTGAGCGTAAGCTGCTGATCTGCGGCCTTCTGCTCAGTACCTCTGGAGGTATTCTGCTGCTGATTACCCTCCTCGCCGATGGCGGGCTGCTGCCGATCCTAATCTGTCTGTTCGCTGTGGTTGCAAGTGTAGGTCTTGTGGGTACGACCAGCTTCTCGCTGGCGATGCAGGATCAGGGGGAGACCGCTGGCAGCGCCTCTGCGCTTCTGGGTCTGCTTCCCTTGCTGCTGGGGAGCTGCGCGGCTCCGCTGGTTGGACTTGGCGGCAGCGGCTCGGCCCTGCCGATGGCGCTGGTCATCGCGGGAGCGGGCCTCCTGTCGGTTCTGTCCTATCTGCTGCTGTGCAGAAGAAAGGTCAAGCCGTGAGCCGCAAGGACTTTGCTACCCTGCTGCTGCTTGCTTTTGCCTGGGGGGCTTCCTTCCTGTTCATGCGGATTGCCTCGCCGGAGCTCGGTCCGGTCTTCACGACAGAGCTGCGCGTTACGATTGCCGGAGGTGCTCTGCTGCTCTATGCGTTGCTGACCCGGCGCAGGCTGGGCCTCCTGAAGCACTGGAGATCTTTCCTGCTGCTCGGTGCGGTTAACGCAGCGCTTCCGTTCACGCTGATCTGTATGGCTGAGCTGCATCTGAGCGCCTCACTGGCGGCGATTCTGAATGCTACAACTCCGATGTTCGCGGCACTGGCGGCGTGGGGGACCCGGAAGGAGAAGCCGGGGGCGGCCAAATCAGCCGGGTTGATAATAGGCCTGGTAGGTGTGGGTGTGCTGGTCGGCTGGAGTCCGCTCCCGCTGACCGGCACGGTTCTTTTATCCGTAGGTTACTCTCTTGGAGCCGCGCTCTGCTATGCGTTCGGAGGATTATACGCATCACGCGTAGGCTCCGGCCTCACTCCGCTGGCGCTTGCTGCGGGACAACAGCTGGGCGCAAGTGTGGTGCTGCTGCCGCTGGCGGTGATTTTTGCCCCGGATCATCTGCCTTCTTCCGCCGCTGTATATTCTGTCCTCGGCCTCTCGCTGATCTGCACCTCAGTGGCGTATCTGCTGTATTTCCGGCTGATTGCCAATATCGGCCCGGTCAAGACCGTTAGTGTCACCTTCCTCGTGCCTGTATTTGGCCTGTTGTGGGGTGTAATCTTCCTGCAGGAGCAGGTCTATGCCAATACCATCGCCGGGCTGGTCATCATCCTGCTGAGCGTTATGTTGGTGAACCGGAGGGCCAGGAAGGATTGAAGGGATATTCAGCAAACTTTCAGCGCATTTTAACGTTCATTGTAGAGAAAAGGGATATATTGAAGAGGTGAAAGGAGGGACACCCATGAATGTCTCATCCGTTGCCGCTTCATCATCTGTATCTTATACATCTTCCAGCGCCAGCGATACCGCTGCACTTGAGAAGCAGAAGGCGAAGCTGGAAGCTGAGCTTGAGAAAGTAAGCGCAAGCAAGGACAGCGAGCAAGCCAAAGAAACCAAAACCAAGCAGCTAGAACAGCAGATCAAGCACATCGAAGCACAAATTACCCAGAAGTCACAGGCTGCGGGCAGCTCCGCTTCTGCCCAGAGCGCTGCCGCGCCTCCGGACAAGCCTGCCGGTAACCATAAGCTGACAGCAGCATCCGTTCAGGAGATTGCTAACGCAACCACCGACAGCGCAGGGAGATTCGACATTCGAGTATAGCCTGAGCGAGAACAGCATGTCTCTGAAGGGAGCCGCCATTGCCATGGTGACAGGCTCTCCGTTAGGGGATGACAACCCTTGGTACGATGATAAAAGCACCCGGACTAATCGCAGTCCGGGTGCTTTTAAAATATAGAATTAATATGTTGCACACGATAACTTATCCTTCTATTTCTCGCTGAAACGGTACCGTCCTTTAAAAGGACGACAAAGCCGTTTCCACTTGTGCAAATATAGATGTATACGCTTCCCACCATCCCCGGATAAATATAAATCTGATGCAGGGACTTATCCTCCGCCCGCCGTCTAACTCTTGTAGACATGTGACCATTATACGGGAGTTCTGTTGAGGATCTTGTTATAATGGGTTCGTATGAAGAGGGCTGAATATGTTCAGGCAACAAGAGCGTTCGGCAGTGAGGCAGGTGAAGTCATGCATACTGTAATCAAAAATAAATTGGAACGCTTCAAGCTCGTACGGCTGCTGATATCCATCTACCGGATTAAGGCGGTGCGTGCGCTTTTTCCGCTGCTGATTATCGGTCTGGTCTATCTGGAGGGGCAGCATGAGCTGAAGCAAATTCATTTAGGCAAAATTATCCGTGATCTGAAATCCGTTCCCGTACCCTCTATTATGCAGATGCTGGGAATTTCGCTGCTGTCGGTGGCGGTCATGAGTACTTATGATTACTTGATCCGGCGGCATTTCCGCCTGCAGATCGGCTGGTTGCGGACCTTCCGTTATGCCTGGATTGCCAATACGTTCAATAATATGATCGGGTTCGCCGGTCTGGCTGGCGCGGGCCTTAGAACGCTGCTCTATAAACGGAGCAGTGTGCCTGCATCCTTGCTCGCGCCGGCCATTGTGTTCCTGTCACCGCTGATGATTACGGGGTTGTCGCTGCTTGGGTGGGGGACGATAACCGGACTTCTGCCGGCGGACCGGCTGCTGGAGGCGCATCGCTGGCTGGGTTTTGCAGTCTGGGGGATAGCACTGTATCTGCCGTTCTTTGTACTCCTCCAGCGCTCTGCGCTCTTCGCCAAATGGGTCAACCGGGGTGAGGGGAGAACCGCCTGGCTTACTGTGGTTGCTTCTGTGGGTGCCTCCTTCCTGGAGTGGGTGTTCGCCGGGCTGACCTTCTGGTTCATTGCCGGTGAGATGCTCGGAAGCGCTCCGTTTCTCACCGTCTTCAGTATCTATGTAGTGGCTGCGATAGCGGGAATTCTAAGTATGGCTCCCGGCGGCATCGGTGCGTTCGATCTGATTGCGCTGCTCGGGCTTACCCAGCTTGGCATCAAGAGCGACCATGCTATGGCAGTTCTGGTCATCTACAGATTATTCTATTACATTATCCCTTGGCTGCTCGGACTGGTGCTGGCTGCGCTGGAGTTCGGGCTGCCGGGTACGAAGGGCGCTGAACGCAGCGGCGACAGAGTGGAAGCCCCCCTGACGGTCTGGCAGAAAATATGGGGCTGGCCCGGTCAATATACCTTCCTCAGCGATCTGGGCGTATGGGCACTCGGCAAGCTGGTCTTGGCCAGCGGTCTGCTTCTGCTGCTGTCGGCAGCTACGCCTGAGCTGCTCTACAGGCTGAAGGTGACAGAGGAGCTCCTGTCGCTGCCAGTGATGCAGATCTCGCACCATCTGTCCGTGCTAATCGGCTTTATGCTGATTCTGCTGTCGCGGGGAATCTCCCTGCGTGTCCGCAGGGCTTATGTCTGGACGAGCCTGCTCCTATTGGGTGGGGCGGTCTTTGCATTTACGAAGGGGTTCGATTACGAGGAGGCCTTGTTCCTGCTGGTGGTGGCGATGATTCTGTGGATCTCACGAAGCCGGTTCTACCGGATCAGCGTTCCGTTTAGCGCCAAAAGTACCTTATGGTGGCTGCTCCTGACTTCGGCTGTAGCCCTCAGCTATTACGGGCTGGCGAGTTATACCCATCACGGCTTCCTGAAGCATCTCCCGCCCGGCATCCAGCCGGAATGGCTGCGGCAGCACAGTAATGTGGCCGCCACGGCGGCCGGCGGACTGATTTTCTCTTGGCTGCTGCTGACGATGGTTGTAGCCCTCAGGCCGCAGCACAAGGCAGATACGCTTCTCGCGAATAAGGATATGGCGCGGCTGGAGCGCTTCCTCTCGGAAGGCTGGGGCAATGCCTTAAGCCATATGCTGTTTCTTGGCGACAAAAGCTTCTATTGGGCCCAGGAAGGCAAGGTGCTGTTCGCCTTCGCCAGAGTCCGGGACAAGCTGGTGGTACTGGGTGACCCGCTGGGGCCGATGAATCTGCTTAATAACGGAATCAGTGAGTTCAGGCAGGCTGCTGATTTGTATGGACTATCTGTAGTCTTCTATCAGGCGACCCCGGCGCATCTTCCGCTCTATCATGAGCAGGGCTACCGGTTCTTCAAGCTGGGGGAAGAAGCGCTGGTCCCGCTGGCGGACTTCAGTATTAGCGGTTCGCGGAACGCCAGCTTGCGTAATGTGAAGGGGCGGTTCGAGCGCGAGGGCTACCGTTTCGAGATCACAGAGGCCCAGCATTCGAAGGAGCTGCTGCAGGAGCTTCGCCTGTTGTCAGAGGAATGGCTGGCCGGGCGCAAGGAGAAAGGCTACTCGCTGGGCTGGTTCAGCGAGCCGTACCTCCAGCTCGCACCGCTGGCGCTGCTGCGTGGAGCAGATGGCCATTTGCTGGCTTTTGCCTCCATGGCTCCTGGTTATGACGGGCAGAAGACGGTCTCGGTGGATCTGATGCGTCATCGCAAGGATACCCCGAACGGGACTATGGATTACCTGTTCCTGTGTCTGCTGGAATGGGCGAAAGCGCGCGGTTACAGAAGCTTCAATCTGGGGTCTGCCCCGCTGTCCAATGTCGGGGGCCGCTTTGGAGCGCTGCGGGAGGAGAAGCTTGCCCGGCTGGTTTTTGAACGCGGAGGCCACTGGTACGGCTTCTCCGGTCTGCGCCGGTATAAGGAGAAGTTCAACCCGGCGTGGGAGCCGCGTTATCTGGCCTATCCCGCTGCGGTGACTCTCCCTCTCTTGACTCTGGATTTGGTGAGGCTGGTCTCCAGGCATCCGGAGGAGGGGAAGTGAGGCCTTCACGCTGGAAGGTATGCGACATGGACTGACGCGAGGGTCGCGGGCCAAATGTATGCCAAAAACAGCATACAATCTCAATGAGCTGACGCGAAGGAGAGTAGGCCGAATTAAGGCCAATGGAAGCAAAAATCAGGGGCAATAGTGCCCCTGATTTTGCCGGATGCCCCACAAGTGGGCGGATAGGTATGGTGGGTTTAACTGTATTAGCTGCGCAGACGTATAAGTTCATACACTATCCATCCGCTATGGTGATTTTGTTCGCTGAATCGTCCCGTACCCGCTCAGCTGATACGCGCTACCCACCACAGCATAGCTGCAACCGCCAGGATACCTTGCGCTGCCAGCGTATCGCGCTTGCTCCAGCGGAGCTGATAGACGGGGGTCCGCTGCTTGGCGGGATCGTACCCCCGTGATTCTACGGCTGTCGCCAGCTCGTCGCCCATGCCCAGGACAAGAATCAGCAGAGGCACGATGATTAGGGCGACCTGCCTTGGGGACCAGCGGGCCACCCCGCGGGCGCGTCTTCCTCGTGAGCCCAGCGCAAGCTGCAGCTGGGCCAGCTTGCCGAGAATCCACGGCACGAACTGCAGGGTCACGGATACGGCAAGCGACCAGTTACGGGTGCGGATGCCCAGGGTCCGCAGCGGAGCGATGCCCCATTCCAGACCCTCGCGCAAGGGGGCACCGGTGGTCGTCTCGGTGAACAGGAAGCCGAGGGCAATCAGCAGCAGGAAGCGCAGCACGCTAATTCCCCCGCGCATTAGTCCTTCGTAGCTGAAGCTGAGCGGACCGAGTGCGAAGTCGGGAGAGCTCCAGCTAAGCCCGGCCAGCAGCCAGAGGAACAGGAACATCAGCAGGAACGGGCGGAAGAAGCGGAAGGCCCGGCGCCAGGAGATGCGGGCCGAAGCCGCGAGCCCGGCCAGCAGCCCGGCGGTAAGCAGCAGCGGGAGAAGAGTGTTCATCCCTAACAGGACCAGCGAGCCGAGAATCATCCCCAGCCATTTGGCCCGGGGATCGAGTCCTTGCCAGCCGGGCCTGCGCGGGGTGTTCTGTTCTTGTCTTGGATTGCCAGGCCTGATTATCGTCTGAACCCTCTCTGTTCTGGAGGATCGAGGAGAATTATCTCGCTTCCAGGTGCCTTCTAAGCTGTATTCCGTACTGTGTTGTTCGCTGGTTTTGGTATTCTGGTTGCCGGGTGGCATGGCGCTGCTGCGGGCAGAGGCGCCAGTGCCTGCCGGCAACCAGTCCGTCTGCGGCTTAGGCAGCGGGTGCTTTTCCAGCCCTATCAGCAGCTCCTCCAGATTGTCAGGGACTGCTTCCAGCAGGCCATGTTGCACCGCTCTGCGTCCCATAGAAGCATAGACGGGGGGCGTGAGTCCGGCGTCTGCCAGCAGACTGGGATCAGCAGTCAATGCCGGAGCGGTACCGTCATAATGGATAGCCCCCTGCTTCATCACGATGACCTTGTCGGCAACCGGCAGGAAGCTGTCCAGATCATGGGTGCCGATGATCAGGGTCAGGCCGCTACTGCGCAGCTGCTGTACCATTTCGAGCAGTGCCTGCGCTGCCTGGGGGTCCAGCCCTGCGGTCGGCTCATCCAGAATCAGAAGCCCGGGCTGTACGGCCAGGGCGCCCGCAATACATACGCGCCGCTTCTCTCCCCCGCTAAGCAGAAAGGGAGAGCGTCCGGCGAATTCATCGTAAGCCAGCCCGGTCTTCGCCAGAGCGCCCGCGATGATCTCCGTCCGCTTCTCCTTGGACACCCCGCGCTCCATCAGGCCGTATTCGATATCCTTATGTACCGTACCCGCGAACAGCTGAGTCTCCGGCTGCTGGAATACCATGGATGCAGCTTCGGCAGTCTTGTAGTCCGTCTTCTTCCCGTGATCGTAAAGTATCTGCCCGGAGGAGGGCTGTGCAAGGCCCGCGAGCAGACGGAGCAGCGTAGACTTACCGCTCCCGTTCACACCGCAGAGGACGGTCAGCGAACCTGTAGGGATATCCAGAGATATCTCTTGAACGGCTGGCCTGCCGCCTTCATAGCAGAAGGAGAGATGCTCCGTATGAATTCTCATAGCAGCTCCTCCAGATCCTGTCCGGTCAGCGGCAGCAGGTGAAGCGGCCAGCCCTGCTTCTGCAGCAGCTTCCCGATCCGGACGGCCGGAGAAGGAAGCCAGCTGAGGGTCTCCGGCAGCTCCGAGGTATAGAACAGGCTGCGCGGGCTGCCGTCATAGAGCAATTGCCCCTTGCCCAGCACCGCGATGCGCGGGCTTGCGGCCAGCTCCTCCATCCGCTGCGTGACCCAGAGGATGGTAGTCCCTGCCTGCCATAGCCCCTGGGCCAGCTCCATAATATCTGATCTCCCCTCAGGGTCCAGCATCGAGGTAGCCTCATCGAAGATAATCATTTCGGCTTCCAGTGCCAGGCAGCAGCCTACCGCCAGACGTTGGCGCTCTCCGCCGGATAGTGTAGATACCTCTGCCTCCGCTTTATGGCGTAGTCCTACCTGCTGTAGAATCTCATGGATTCGTGCAATCATCCGCCCCCGTTCCAATCCCCGGTTCTCCAGTCCGAAGGCGATATCCTCGAAGGGGGTGGAGCCAACCGTCTGTGCTTCGGGATTCTGAAATACGAGCTGCACCCGCTGCTTTACTATAATCCGGTTCTCCGGCAGGCGCAGGTCCAGTCCGGCCACGGACAGACTGCCGCCGGAGGGGGTGTTCAGTCCGTTGAAGGAGCGGATTAGCGAGGTTTTGCCGCAGCCGTTGGCCCCAGTGAGCGCTAACCATTCCCCAGGCTCTATATGAATGTTAATCCCTTGCAGTACCGTACGGCGATGCTGCCCCTCCCGCACGGACAAGCTTACATTATGCGCCCTGATCATCCTCATGCCTGCTTTCCGTCCAGCTCTAGTCAACAATTGCTACCCATTATAACAAAGATTTCAGGATTGCTGTATCTGGAGGGTGATGTTATAGTGATCCCAAGTGGAAACGGCTTTGCCGTCCTTTTAAAGGACGGTACCGTTTTGGCGAGAAATAGAAGGATAATTTGTAGCGTGAAACATATACATTCTGGCGTAATATATAATCCTCGTAGAAAAGGAAAATCCCCAGCGACTATCGAAGAAAGAAGCACCTGACAAAGAGCTTCAATCTTACCTACCCTACCACAGGAGGTTGAAGTCGCATGGGGAAATCCCTACATATTCAAGGCTTAAAGGGAACCAAGTTCAGTCAACAACTACGGGGTGTTAACCTGGAGCAGGTCCTCATCGTAGCTATCGATGCAGCCAAACTCCACCAGAAAGCCCTGATCTGCAATTACTTCGGCGACATCATTGCAAAACCCTTTTTCTTTTCCGTCAATCACTCCGGCATGCAAATGTTATACGATGCCATCGAACAAGCCGTGGTCTCCACCGGGGCCGTACGGCTGTTTTTGGGAATCGAAGCTACGGGCCATTACTATGAAGATATCGTTAGAGAAATGGCCAAGCAAGGCTACCTCGTCCAGATTCTCAACGCGTATACGACCTTCGAAGAACGGGCTAGCGCGCTGAACTGGTGTAAAACCGATGATCTCGATCTAGTCGCTATCGCTCATGCGCTGAAGAACAATAAAGCCACTGAGTTCCGTTTGGCCGAGGGGCTTCGGCGACAGTTGCATGTTCTTACCCGGGCCAGACGCTCGGAGATCCGCAAACGCTCCACTTTGCGGATGGAAATCCGAACACTCATGGACATCGTTTGGCGCGAATTTCAGGGCTATGCTGACCATCAGCATGGGCGGGCTCAGAAGATCAAGGTGTTTAGCGACTTTTGGGGAAAGGCCTCCCTGTTCTTTATGGAGCACTACCCACATCCCGCAGCGATTTGTAAGCTGGGGGAGACAGGACTGCGGGAGTTGTCCATCCAGCATAATCTGAA
The DNA here is from genome assembly GCF_038000365.1 of Paenibacillus sp. FSL R7-0333. Taxonomy (NCBI): domain Bacteria; kingdom Bacillati; phylum Bacillota; class Bacilli; order Caryophanales; family Paenibacillaceae; genus Paenibacillus; species Paenibacillus sp. FSL R7-0333. Next base: position 6,948,513 of record NZ_JBBOBZ010000001.1, on the reverse strand, counting down.
GCTTCGAGCAACTGCCATTCGTAAGCTTCTTCAGGTCGCCACAGAGTCGCTTTCCTCTGACGAGCAAACCCTTCGTCCCGAGCTCCTTCTGCTACGAATGAAGCTACAAGATCTTCGCGCTTTTGACACGAAGATCCATATCCTTGAGCAAGAGATCGAAGGCCTCCTGCTTCAGACCGACGGACGGCTGTTACTTACCGTTCCAGGCCTTGGTGTCTCTACCGCCGCTGAGCTCTACGCAGAGATGGGCGATGTGTCTCATTATACTCATGCCGGACAGTTGATTAAGAAAGCAGGAACGAATCCCGTCGTGAAGCAAACGGGGGGAGGTGCCGGTTCGTACAGGAAAATTTCCAAACAAGGCAATTCCCATTTGCGCTATGTTGCCTTCTTAGCCGGACGAAGCCTCTGCCTGCATAACCCGGATCTAAGGCCGTTTTACGAACGCTTGAAGAACCGTGGGAAGCATCCTCGATCCATTTTTGTAGCCATGGGGAACAAGGTGCTTAAGATTGCATTTGCAATGCTTCGTGACAAGAAGCCCTTTCTCTCCGCGAAGCCCACTTGTTCGCTTGCTCAAGAGATCAATAAGAAGCTTCGTTATAGCTGTTTTCTAACGTCGGACGTTGCCTGAATAAGCCTGAAATGACTGAACCGTTAGGTCTGGAACGGAGGGAAGATCGGATCAAATTCTTGAGGACCAGACCTCGTATATAAGCCTTATCCACCTCGTTCTGTTAATGCGAATTGTACGTTAGAACTCGATCTGCACTCAGCCAGATTGCATAACAGAATTGAACACGAGGCTATTTCCTTTCAAGTTCGAGACCTGCCGGTTCTGTCCATTGCTTTTCGTCAGTTGCTAACTATTTTTTGGAAAATAAAGAGTTAGGTGTGTTTGAGTTGTCTCTTTAGTCTGTTTTTGCTTATTGACATAGTACGCTTATATTTTTAGAAAAGGGGGAACCTCCCGGCCATGAAGAAATGGACCACCCGCGGCCTGATATTCAGTGCCTTATTCGCCGCCGTCATGATAGCTCTGAGTTATTTGAAAATCTCGCTGCCCTTCTCCACGGTACCCATTACCATGCAGACCCTCGCGGTAATGCTGGCTGGTTCGATCCTTGGGGCCCGTTACGGGGCGCTTGCTGTACTGATCGTGATCGGACTCGCCGCTGCCGGATTCCAGGTGATGGGCGGAAGCGGAGGATTGGCGGTCCTGGTTGGCCCTACCGCAGGATATATCTTCTCCTGGCCGTTCGTGGCCTGGCTGATCGGCTTTTTCGCCGAACGCATTAAGCAGGACCAATACACCTTCGTGAAGCTGCTGGCCGCTAACTTTATCTTCGGGGCACTGTTAGTTTATCCGGGCGGTGTGGGGTGGCTGGCCTATTCTACAGGCATGGATTCACTCGGCAAGGCATTGACGGCAGGCATGTGGCCGTTTCTTCCGGGCGACCTGCTCAAAGCAGTCTTGTGTTCGGCTGTAGTAACGGCGGTATGGAAGGTTTATCCGATCGAACGTATCCTGAACAGTGACACAGGCGTCTGGGCTGAAGGGGACAACACAACCACAACTCGTTAACCGCAAGCTGCTAACCAATAAATGCAAATGCTAACTGCAAGCTATGTCTTGCTCAGCATAAATAGGCGAATTCATAGCCCCTGCGGCGTGGATTCGCCTATTTCGCGTTATTCACAATAGGAATTCTATAGGCATCCGTCAGATGTTGAACGTACTGTGGATAACATCGTGGATAAATCTTTTTTCAGCAGAATCGCCCGCAGGACAAATTTGCTTTTACACGGTGACTCCAGCTCACCCATATGACTCCTCTGCTAATGTGAATCCCGTGCTGAAAGTGGGCTGGATGAGTAAATGAGAGGGATAAATCCCATTGGTGGGGCTGAAAATGAGCCGTATGAGTAAATTAAAGGGATAAATCCCGTTGGTGGAGCCGAAAGTGGGCCGGATGAGTAAATGAAAGGGATAAATCCCATTAGCGGGGCTGAAAATGAGCCGTATGAGTAAATTAAAGGGATAAATCCCGTTGGTGGAGCCGGAAGTCGGCCGGATGAGTAAATGAAAGGGATAAATTCATAGGTGGTTCTGAAAATGGGCCGGATGAGTACCAGATGAGGAAATGAGTGAATTGTTTAGGTTTATAGAGAGTAATATATTTCTTTTGTGGATAATATGTGGATAAAATGGGAGAGGGTTGCGAAGGCAGTGAAGTCGCAGAGGAATAGATGTGTTGGAGTACTAAAAGTAAAATGAGTGTACTTGAGGTGGTTACTTGATTTAAAGAACAAAAGTGAGCCTGCGAATGAAATGAGGAACACTACTGCACTTGACTTCACTACCCGAGTCACTTCTCACCTATAAAACAAATGCCGTCCCCCTAACAACAGGGACGGCATTCTTCATCTTTACAAGCTTACTCCTCCGCGCAGGCATCGGCTGGCTTCGGCTCGGGCAGCGCCCAGACGGAGACGCTGCCGCCGTTCACCGGGAATACAGCCCAGCCGTCTTCGCCGATGGTGATGGACTCCCCGCGGTTATGGGTGAAGTCCTCCCATACCTCTCCGCTGCGCGCTTCGCCCACGAACATCCGCTTCTCTCCGTTGTCTCCGTTGGAGATGACTACAGCGCAGCCGGAGCCTTCGATCTCCTGAACGCCGCGCCGGACCCAGCCGATAGTGTTCGGATGATCGAAATAATCGTCCTGCTCCCCGTAAGCTTTGGTGTAGCGTGCGCAGAGCAGAGGATCGATGGCGTCCTTCTTGCCTTCCATCGGTGCAGGGCCGCCGATGCCGTAATAATCCCCGTAGAAGACAACGGGATATCCGTCGCGCCGCAGCAGAATCAGGGCGTAGGCGCTTTGCTTGAACCAGTCGCCCACCCAGGATTCCAGTGCCTCGTGCGGCTGGGAGTCGTGGTTGTCAACGAAGGTGACAGCATTAGCGGGATGCGTCTGTACGAGCGTATCATCGAAGATATGCGTCAGGTCGAAATCCCGGCCTGCCAGTGCGGCGGAGTACAGCTTGTAATGAAGAGAGACATCGAATAGATCGATCTGGTAATCTACAGTGTTCAGGAATTCGCGGCAGGCTTCCAGATTGGAGTTCCAGAATTCACCGACGATGTAGAAGTCCTCGCCGCGCTTCTTTTTCATCTCCATGGCGAATTCCTTGATGAACTCGTGGTTGATATGCTTGATCGCATCCAGCCGGTATCCGCTGCATTGCAGCGTATCGACCAGCCACTTGCCCCAGTTCAACATCTCCTGCTTCACATCTGCATTGAGGTAATCAATGTTGGCGAACATCAGATAGTCATAGTTGCCGAATTCGGTATCCACATTCTCATTCCAGCCTTTATTCGTGCCGTCAATCCGGAAGACGCCGTTGCGGCCGTCCTTGGCATCGAAATCCGTTCCGTTGAAGTGGGTATGATTCCACTTGAAGCTGGAGTATTCATCCCCGCGTCCCGGGAAATCGAATTTAGTCCAGCCTTCAATCTCGAACGGCTCGGAGATATCCTTGGTGCGGTCGTTCGGGTCCACCTCAATGACCTCGAACACCTCCGTCTCATCCGCTCCGGCTTTATGGTTCATGACCAGATCCACATAGACCGCAATGCCGTTCTTCAGGCACTCGGCAATGGCATCGATCAGCTCTTGTTTGGTTCCGTATTTCGTGCGCACATCACCCTTTTGATCGAATTCACCGAGGTCATAGAGATCGTAGACTCCATAACCGGTATCTTCGGGCGAGACGGCCTTGGTCACAGGGGGAACCCATACCGAATCAATGCCAGCCGCCTTCAGCTCCGGGGCCATCTGGGCCAGCCGTTTCCAGTGTTCTCCGTCCGCCGCGACATGCCATTCAAAAAATTGCATCATAGTATGATTTCTCTTCATATAGGTAGGCCTCCTTTACATGGGTAAGACGACTCCGACAGTTATCTGATCTGGAGATTCTGGTAATACTGGCACTTCAGCAAGGAGTAGAAGAGATTTATGTAGACCTCTGTACATCAGTTGAATAAGTCCAGTTGGCGCGGGGCCAGCCCGCCGTCGATCCCAAGCAGCGATTGCAGCTCCTGAGCATTGGGAGTGGCATCCCCGGCAGAATTATTATTAAATACCACGTAAATATTCTTACAGGTCTGTTCAAGCTCCAGCAGCCGGTCCCGCCACTGCGTTAACTCTTCGGTGCTGTAGCGGTACAGATAGCGAAGCTTGCGCCAGTCCGGGTGGCTGCTCTGATTCCAGCCTGCAGTGTTGCGCCCATGCAGCCGCACGTAGGTGAGGTCCGGCCGGGTGGCGACAGGGACAATCGGGATGGAGCCGGAGCCTGCCTGCGGCTCGTCGGCTATCGTATGAATCCAGCCTTCTTGCTTCAGGAACCCGAGGGTCCGCTCACGCATCTCAGGGCTGTACCAGGAATCATTACGGAATTCGATGGCAGCGGGCACATCCAGCAGCCGCTCCTTCGCGTCACGCAGGACATCCACGTTGTCTTTGGTGCAGTCGAACCAGGGCGGGAATTGAAACAGTGCCATCGCCAGCTTCCCCGCTGAGCGGACAGGAGCGATAGAGGTATGGAAGGCCCGGTACATCTCCTCCGGCGTATCGTAGTAATTCTTTTTCCCCCGCAGATGTCCGGTCATTCCCTGATAAGCCTTCACAATGAACTGGAACGCCTCCGGCGTCTGGTTGACCCATTTCTCGTAATTTCGGACCGGCTGAACCGCGTAGAAGGAACTGTCAATTTCCACAATGGGAAAATGGGCGCTGTAGGCGGGCAGGCGGTCGGCAGGTTTGATTTTGCCGTACAGCTCCTCATGGTCTCCGAAGCCGGTCAGCCCGATCTTGATCATAGAACCCCCTCCATGTCGCATGAACCTGAATTCTGCCGAACGGATCGGCTAACTCTTATTAAACTGAAAACCCGCTAAAGCAAACAACGGCAGGGCGGGAATGACTGAAATCAGGGCGGAGCCAGGAAAGAACTGGATAAAAAAAGCGGCTATGGGAGCAGGTATCACCAAAAGAGCAGGCAGATATACCCGGCGGGCAGGAAAAGAGGGCTTGCCTCCATCACATGGGCTTGAAGCGGGTGATGGAGGAGACGCCATACAGATGAACGCTATTGCGGCCGTTACGCTTGGAGGAGTAGAGGGCATGGTCTGCTTCCGAGAGCAGCTCCTCCAGTGAGATCGAACGGCGGAAGGCTTCAGTCACGCCGAAGCTGGCTGTGATTTTAATTGTTCCTGTGAAGGTGGAGAAGGTGCTCTGCTCGATGTCCCTGCGGATACGCTCAGAGATCAGGGCTGCTTCCTTCAAGAGGGCCCCCGGCAGGCTTAAGACGAATTCTTCACCTCCGTACCGTCCGAAGACATCCCCCTCCCGGACATGCTGGCGGCATACGCTTACTACATGCTGTAAGGCCATATCCCCGTGATGGTGCCCGTAGCGGTCGTTAATGCTTTTGAAGAAATCGATATCCAGCAGGATGACCGAGAAGGGGGCGGCGGAGTCGGCAGCTTCCTGCAGCCGTTGCCGGCTCAGCTCCATGAAGTGGGTCCGGTTGTAGATGCCGGTCAGGCTGTCGATGGTGGCGAGCTGCAGCAGCTTTTCCTGGAGCAGGGTGCGTTCGGTAACATCAATCAGCATGATCATCCGCCCGGCAAGATGGCCGTCATGCTTCTGGACTGGAGAGGAACGGACCTGATAATAGCAGACTTCTCCGCCGGAATGCCATACCAGCTCCTGCTCCTCGCTAATCTGCGGATTGGAATTCATTACATAATCGACAGCTTCCTTGCCGGCAGGCAGGAAGAGCTGGGCCAGCGGGCGGCCGATGGCGGAGGCATCCAGATCCTCAAGCATCTCGGCAGCGGCCCGGTTATAATCCACCAGCTTGTCGGAGAGGTCCATGACCAGTACGCCGTCGCGCATGCTCTCGAACAGATTCTCGCGGGCAATCGGTGCGGCGGTCAGCATCCCTCTGGACAGAATGGCCCATATATACAGGGAGGAGGTTACGCTCATCACAACGGGTACAGGGTCTGTTCCGTATGGAGTCAGGTCCATCAGATAGAGGAAGGCCCCCAGCGCAGGCAGGAATTGTCCGACAAAAATAATCAGCATCTGCCGCAGATAAGCCCGCCGCATCCGCCCCCAGCGCCAGAGGATCAGGCACATACCGGCCAACATACAGCCGAAGGTCAGACTACCCTGCACGATATACCAGGGTCCCATGACGATATCCACCAGCGGTGCAGGCGCGCCTTCCCGGAAGTAGATAGCCTTATAGAACAGGTGATGGGAGTCGTTGGTCCAGACAAGCACCGTGGAGATCACGGGGACGGAGTAGAGGAGGACCAGCAGTTTTCGGGAGACTAGCTTCTCTAAGCCCACGAAGTGCATGATCATCAGCAGACTGGAGGGCGCGATGTACGGCATTCCGAGATACTCCAGCTTGATCCAGAACTTAATCTGTTCCATCGAGTTCCCCGAGAGCTCGAGCGCGAAGGCGAATGTGTATACCGCCGAGGCGGCGGAGCTGACGATGAATGCGCGCAGGCCCGAGAAGTCAGTCTTCCTGTAAAAAGCAAACAGGGCGAGCAAGGCGTTCAGCACACCGGAGATCGAAACGATAATAATGTAGTTGGAAATCAGAGATGCCATGGGGAGCGCCTCCATGAATTGAGATAAGCATTGGACATTGTGAATAGTCTCCTGGCTGAAACGTTACCGTCCTTGAGAGGACGGCAAAGCCGTTTCCACTTATAGTTACTTACTATTTTTATCGGCAATCAGCTCTATTATTTACACTGTAAGCGGCTCCCTAGACAAAGTGACGGAATTTCACAGTCTCAATGTTACGCTTTGTCTAATGTGGGATTCGCAGGCAACGTGTAACATGTTAATTAATCCTACATGAGATGAGGGAGAGGACGAGGGTTAAGATAATTATGTGATGTTAATTAACATTGAATAGATTCAGGGATGGAGGGGGACTGGAGATGTCACTAGTAGCAGCAAAAATTCCTGAAATACAGCTGGAGCATGTCGAAATGCGTTACCAGACGGAGACGGCAGATGTGCTGGCCCTGCATCAGGTAAGTCTCGATATTGCCAAGGGGGAGTTCGTCTCCCTGCTGGGTCCTTCCGGGTGCGGAAAGACTACTCTTCTGAGGCTGATGGCAGATCTTATAACACCAACGGCTGGAAATATCATGGTGGCAGGCAAAAATGCCAAGGAGGCCCGGCTGGCACAGAAATACGGTATCGTGTTCCAGAGTCCGGTGCTGTATGACTGGCGGAAGGTCAAGCATAATATTACACTGCCGCTGGAGCTGCTGGGCGTCAAGAAATCGATCCGTGAGGACAAAGCGCTGGAGCTGCTTGATCTCGTGGGCTTGCAGGGATTCGCCGATAAGTATCCCTGGCAGCTCAGCGGGGGGATGCAGCAGCGTGTAGCGATTGCCCGGGCGCTCTCCATGGAGCCGGAAATCCTGCTCATGGATGAACCGTTCTCGGCGCTGGATGAATTCACGCGCGAGCGGCTGAATGAAGAGCTGCTCTCCGTCTGGAGTAAGGTACAGAGCACGATTGTATTTGTTACCCACAGTATTCCCGAATCGATCTTCCTGTCGGACCGGGTGTTCGTCCTGTCTCCGCATCCGGGCAGGCTCTCGGCGGTTGTCGATATTCCGCTGCCCCGTCCGCGTACGGCGGACATGAGGAACCGTCCGGAGTTCTTCGAGCTGATTGCCCGTATCCGCGACAGCTTCGAAGGGGTGTAGTGATGAAGCTGAACCGTGCGTTAATGCGGAACCGCGCGCTACCGCTGTTTGTCTGGATCTGCGGTCTGCTGGTGCTGTGGGAGGCGGTCTCCTGGTGGCTGCTGCATGTGGCGAAGACGCCGCTGGCCCAGTCCAAGCTGCCTTATGTCCACGAGGTGGCGCTTACTCTGTGGCAGTACAGCGGCACCCTTCTCCGTGAAGGGGGAGCTACCTTCGGCAATGCCGGGGTGGGCTTCCTGATCGGAGCGCTCTCTGGAGTGCTGCTGGCCGTGCTGATGAGTCTCTCCCGGACGATAGAGCAGCTTGCCTTCCCGTATGCGGTTGCTTCGCAGATGATTCCAATTCTGGGGCTGGCGCCGATTATATACGGGATTGTGCGGGATGAGCAGCTGTCGCGGATCATCATCTCCGGCTATATCACCTTCTTCCCGGTGGCGCTGAATATGCTGCGCGGTCTGCGGAGTGTGGACCCCTCTGCCCTGGAGCTGATGCACTCTTATGCCGCTAAACCGTGGGCTGTATATTGGAAGCTGCGCTTCCCGGCAGCGCTGCCGGGGCTGTTCAGCGGGCTAAAGATTGCAGCGCCGCTGGCTGTAACGGGTGCAATTCTGGTTGAGCTCATGGGTGCGCAGCGCGGGATCGGGGTCATTATGCTCCGCAATCTCTATTACGGACCCTCCCATACGTATATGTTCTGGTCTACGGTACTGGTTGGTGCTATGCTGGGCATGGCCAGCTATTGGCTGATGAGTCTGGTGGAACGTCTGGTAGCCCCCTGGCAGCCGGAATTCCGTCCCCAAGGAGGCAGCCGCTAATGGAAAGTAATACGGTTCGCGAATTCCCGTCATCTAACAACGTTATTGCGCCAGATACGGATCAAGGCGGAGATCCATGGAAATTCCTGAAATGGCTGAACCCCGGGTTCGTGCTGCCGCTGCTTGCCGGAGCTTTGTTCCTGCTGCTGTGGGAGCTCCAGATCTTTCACCGCATCTTCGATCTGAAGAAATATCAGCTCCCCTTGCCCTCCGCCATCGCTGAAGCGATGCGGGACAATCTCAGTCTGCTGCTCTCTTATACAGGGTATACCCTCACTGAAGCCGTTCTTGGTATGCTGATCGGCTCCGGCTGCGGCTTCCTGATTGCCTTGGCTGCTACGGCCTGGCCCCGCTGGGGCGGCGGCAGTCTCACGATGGTAGCTGCGCTCAATGCCGTGCCCATAGTGGCGCTTGCCCCTATCATGAACCTGTGGTTCGGTGACGGCATCGGCTCGCGGGCGGCAATTGTGACCGCGACCACGATGGCGGCTATGGCGATCAATGCCTACAAGGGCATGGCGGCTGTGGACCCGCTGGCGCTGGACCTGATGCATTCCTATGCGGCAGGCAAACGGGCGGTATTCCGCCATCTGCGGATTCAGAACAGTCTGCCTTATGTATTCACCGCCTTGAAGATCAACGCTACAGCGAGCATGATCGGGGCGATTGTCGGGGAGTTTTTCTTTTCCTCGCGGGGGCTGGGTTATCTGCTCTCGAATTCCATCAAGGTGGCGAAGATGCCGCTGGGCTGGGCCTGTATCGTGCTTGCCGCGGTTGCCGGAGTGATTTTTTACCTGGTCGTGGAGCGGCTGGAAAAGGTGTTTATCAAGTGGCACCCTTCCCGGCGTACGTAGTGTGTAATTCCTGCAAATAGCAACAAGAGCGCAATCATACTGTGTCAGGCCGTCTTACAAAAAAATGATGGGTAGGGGGAGTTGCTATGATGAAGGGCAAACAGGGCAAAACTCGTGGAGGATTATGGCTTGCAGCGGCTCTAATGCTGATCTCGCTGCTTGCGGGCTGCGGCGGCAACAACAACGCCAGTCCCTCCGGAGCAGAAGCGACTGCGGGGAATGCGGCGGCAGCTTCACCGGAAGCTGCGGTAACTACAGAACCGGCGGCTGAGCCGGTTACCGTGAAGCTGCAGCTCAAATGGGTGCCGCAGGCCCAGTTCGCAGGGTACTTCCTGGCGCAGGACAAAGGGTATTATGCGGCGGAGGGCCTGAAGGTCGAGATTCTGCCGGGCGGGCCGGATATCGTGCCTGAGCAGCAGGTGGCCGGCGGTTCGGCTGACATCGGGGTGGACTGGGTGGCGAGCCTGCTGACCAGCCAGGAGCAGGAGATGCCGCTGGTGCAGATCGCCCAGATCTTCCAGAAGAGCGGGCTGGTGCTGGTATCCAAGAAGGAGGCGGGCATCACTACACCGGCTGAGCTGAAGGGCAAGAAGGTGGGCAACTGGATGGGCGGCAATGAGTTTGAGATTCTGGCGCTTTTTGATAAATACAAGCTGGATTCTGGCAAGGATCTGAACTTCACCAAGCAGGGCTTCACCATGGATCAGTTCCTCGGCGGTGAGCTGGATGCGGCTTCGGCTATGACCTACAACGAATATCAGGTGGTGCTGGAGTCGGGCGTTAAGGCGGAGGACCTGAGTGTCATCGACATGAATGACGAAGGTGTGGCGATGCTTGAAGACAACCTGTTCGCCAACAAGGAGTGGCTGGAGGGCAACAAGGAGACGGCGGCCAAGTTCGTCCGTGCTTCCCTGAAGGGCTGGGAGGATGCGATTGCTGATCCCGAAGCGGCTGTGGACAGTGTGATGAAGCTTGCCGAAGCGGGCAGTACAACCCGGGAGCATCAGCTGACGATGATGACGGAGGTTGCCAAGCTGATCCAGCCGGAGGGCTTCGATGCTTCCAAGCTGGGCTATACGGATGCTGCCGCTTTCCAGCAGACTGCCGATATCGCGCTGAAATTCGGGGTCATCAAGACGGCTTCCAAGGTGGAGGAGGCTTACACGAACGAGATTGTGGAGATGGCGGCGAAATAACAGGCAACAGGATTCCTTCATAGCTGCAACAGATGGCCGCCTGGTAAGGCGGTCATCTCTTCTAGGGTAGCGGACGAACACAGGAAAAGAGGTGCGGACGATGACACTGCTCACGGGGCAGGCCAGTAAGGTGAAGAACTATATAAATGGAGCTTGGGTGGAGTCCTCCTCCGGGCGGCAGGAGGAAGTGTTCAACCCGGCGACCGGCGAAATCATTGCCTATGTGCCGATCTCCAGCCGGGAAGAGCTGGATGCAGCCGTGCGGGCAGCTTCCATAGCCTATTCCGCGTGGAAAAGGGTCGCTGTTCCGCGAAGGGCCCGCTATTTCTTCCGGTACCAGCAGTTGCTGATCCAGCACAGCAAGGAACTGGCCGAACTGATTACGCTGGAGAACGGCAAAAGCCTGGAGGAAGCGCTGGGCGAGGTGCAGCGCGGCATCGAATGCGTGGAATTCGCCGCCGGTGCTCCCACGCTGATGATGGGCAGCCAGCTGCCGGATATCGCGACAGGCGTAGAGTCCGGCATGTACCGCTATCCCCTGGGAGTTGTGGGCGGCATCGCCCCGTTCAACTTCCCGATGATGGTGCCCTGCTGGATGTTCCCGCTGGCGGTAGCCTGCGGCAACACCTTTGTGCTGAAGCCCTCCGAGCGGACACCACTGCTGGTGAACCGGCTGGCCGAGCTGTTCGCAGAAGCGGGCTTCCCGCCGGGGGTGCTGAATGTGGTGCACGGGGCGCATGAGGTGGTGGATGGCCTGCTGGCGCATGAGGAGGTGAAGGCGGTCTCCTTCGTCGGCTCGCAGCCGGTGGCGGAATATGTCTATAAGCAGGGGACTGCGCACGGCAAGCGGGTGCAGGCGCTGGCCGGCGCGAAGAATCATTCGATCGTGCTGAAGGATGCCGATCTGGACCATGCGGTGAAAAATATCCTGTCCGCAGCCTTCGGCTCGGCGGGCGAACGGTGCATGGCCTGCGCTGTAGTGGTGGTGCAGGAGGACATTGCCGATGAGCTGGTGAGCCGGATCACGGAGGCAGCGGACGGGCTGAAGATCGGGAACGGCAAGGAGGAAGGTGTGTTCCTGGGCCCGGTCATCCGGCAGGCGAACAAAGACCGGACGATTGATTACATTGAAGCTGGGCTTGCCGAGAAGGCGGTGCTGGTGCGGGATGGCCGCAAGGATGCTGCGGCTGCGGGCAGCGGCTATTTCCTGGGCCCGACAATCTTCGATCATGTGGTGCCGGGTATGAAGATCTGGCGTGACGAGATTTTTGCGCCGCTGCTGTCAGTGGTGCGGGTGAAGAATCTGGCGGAGGCGATAGCGGTCACGAATGAGTCGCCCTTCGCCAACGGGGCGTGCATCTATACCGACAGCGCCAGGGCGGTCCGTGAGTTCCGCGAGGAGATCGATGCCGGGATGCTGGGTGTCAATCTGGGCGTGCCTGCGCCGATGGCATTCTTCCCTTTCTCAGGGTACAAGAAATCGTTCTATGGAGATCTGCACGCGAACGGCCGTGACGGTGTGGAGTTCTACACCCGCAAGAAAATGATTACCGCGCGTTACTAAAAGAAGGAAAGCCAAGGAGGAGAGTGTGCCGTGCAGAGTCTGGGCAAAGAAAGCGAGCTGGCGGTGAAGAAGGACCAGCGGTATTTGTGGCATAATATGACCCCTTACAGTGAGCAGCATCCGCCGATGATTGCAGCATCCGCAAGCGGCTCGTGGGTTACCGATATCGACGGCAACACATTCCTGGACGGCATGTCCGGCCTGTGGTGTGTGAATGTGGGGTACGGGCGCAAGGAGCTGGCGGAGGCGGCGTACAACCAGCTGCTGAGCCTGCCGTATTTCCCGCTGACGCAGAGCCATATGCCGGCCATCGCGCTGGCCGAGAAGCTGAATGAGTGGCTGGAGGATGAGTATGTCATCTTCTTCTCCAATAGCGGCTCGGAAGCGAACGAAGCAGCCTTCAAAATCGCCCGCCAGTACCAGCAGCAGACCGGCCAGCCTGACCGCCATAAATTCATTGCCCGCTACCGGGGCTATCACGGAAGCTCGCTGGGCGCCCTGGCGGCGACCGGGCAGGCGCAGCGCAAGTACAAGTACGAGCCGCTGGGCGGCGGGTTCCTGCATGTAGCGCCGCCGGACAGCTACCGCCGTCCGGCCGGCATGACCGAAGAGGCGTTCAACCTCCAGTGCGCGCAGGCGATTGAGGATATGATTGTCTGGGAAGGCGCAGAGTCTGTAGCGGCGGTAATTATGGAGCCGGTCATTACCGGCGGGGGCGTGATTGTCCCGCATCAGGTCTATATGGACCGGGTGCAGGAGATCTGCCGGACCTACGGCGTATTGCTGATTATCGACGAGGTGATCTGCGGCTTCGGGCGGTCTGGCCGCAAGTTCGGACACCACAATTTCGGGATCAAGCCCGATATTGTCACAATGGCGAAGGGGCTGACGAGCGGCTATCTGCCGTTATCGGCTACCGCTGTGCGCAAGGAGATCTATGAGGCCTTCAAGGATAACAGCGATGACTACGGGCATTTCCGGCATGTGAACACCTTCGGCGGCAATCCGGCTGCCTGTGCGCTTGCCCTGCGCAACCTGGAGATTCTGGAGCAGGAGCGGCTGGTCGAACGCGCCGGAATTCTGGGCCGCAGGCTGGAAGGCGGGTTCGCTGGGCTTCTGGAGCATAAGCTGGTTGGCGATATCCGCAGCTTCGGGCTGGTCCTGGGGATTGAGCTGGTGGCGGATAAGGCCACCAGAGTGCCTGCTGAGCTAAGTGTGGTTAAGGGAATTATTGCCGACTGCAAAGCCAAGGGGCTGATTATCGGCAAGAACGGCGATACGGTGGCTGGCTTCAATAATGTGCTCACCTTCGCTCCGCCGTTATCCTCGGCCGATGAGGATGTGCAGTTCATCATCGATACCTTCACAGCTGTGCTGAACGGGAGCTGGGCAGAGTGAATTTCTCCGGGTACAGGAACTGGTAGGCGCGCAGGGCGACCTGAATGGAGATCCGGTTCTCCGGGAGCATGAAGTCCTCGCCGAGCAGCTCGGTGATTTTGTCCAGCCGGTAGTAGAGGGATTGCCTGACGATGAAGAGGCTGCGGGCGGCGATCTGCTTCGACCCGTCATGATCGAGGTAGACGCGCAGCGTCAGCAGCAGTTCGCTGCCCTTCGCCTCATCGTGGTCAATCAGCGGGCCGATATAGCTGCGGATGAAATTCTCCAGCGTCTTGCCGTCGTTCAGGCTGAGCAGCAGCTGGAAGACGCCTAACTCCTCATACATGAGGACCGGCTTCTGGTAACAGGAATAAAGAGACAGCGCTTGTACGGCTTCCTGATAACCGGCATGAGCGTGCTTCAGGCCCCGGTGGGACTTGCTGACTCCGATGACGAGCTGCAGGTCCTTCAGCTTCTCATCCGCGCGGATATGCTGCAGGGAATCAAGCGCCTGCTGCAGGCGCAGCTTGCCGGGCAGCTTGGACTGGATATCCAGGGCAATGACGGTCAGCCGGTTGTTCTTCAGGGTGATCAGCGGCCGGAGGGAGTGCTTCTCGAAGATGGAGCGCAGGATGAGCGAGAGATGGAAGGTGATGGATTCCCAGTCATTCTCCGAGCTGTTCCATTTGACATCCCGGGGATTCTCGATCTCGATCAGGCAGACCCGGTAGGGCAGCTCATTAACCAGGTTGAAGTCCGGGCCGACCAGCCCCTTGAGCCGGTTGTCGTCCTGAGTACGTCCCCCGACCAGCTCATCCACCCACAGATTCTCCGAGAAAAGCCTTCGTTCCTCCATGTACCGGGTGCGCAGCAGCTCCTGTGCGATGGATAAGGAGGCGGAATCGAGCAGCAGACAGTCGAATTCCTGCGGCTTGTGATGACAGACCATCAGGATATAGGCCCAGGTCTGATCCAAGGCTCCAACGGGCTTCACGGCGATGGTCTTGTGGCCGTATTCGCGGATATAGGGGGCAGCCTCGGGCTGTACCCCTTCCATCTCTTCGCTGAAGGTCTCGAAGAAGCCCAACAGCGGGCGCTGCTCCTCGGGCGCCAGGGCCGGGAAGAAGAGAGGTTTGCCTTGCAGCTGCATATAGAGAATCTGTGTGCGGGTGCTTTTACATAACAATTGCAGGACCTTAAGGGTTCCCTGGGAGGTTAGCGTCAGCCGGTGGAATTCGCGGGAGATGCTCTCCAGCTCTTGCAGCATCCGGTGGTGGCGGTTGATGATGAGGGAATGCAGATCGAGTGTAATGTCGACGAACCGTACAGTGCGGGTGAATTGGATCAGCGGAAAATCGTGCAGGTTTGAAAGAGCGATCATCTCCTGCGGAATGGCACTGAAGTAGGCTCCCAGCTCGATGCACAGGCAGGCGGCGTTCTTATCAATCAGATTCTGCATGAAAGACAGGGCAGCGTCCAGATCCGTGCTTGCGCTCATTCCGGTGGTCAGAATCATCTCTTCCCCGTGAATCAGACTCTCCAGGCTCGCGCTCTCCAGCACATGCACCCAGCGGACGGCCCGGTTCAGGCCGTTTCTTCCCCCGATCAGCTCAGCTTCAGCGAACAGCGGCCGCTTCAGCGCGTCACGGATCGTAAATACAAGTTCCCAGTCCATAAGCTTCCCCCTCATTCACTTCGTTCTCAGGCCATTCTCACAGGTAAAAAAAGTGACTTTTGAAATTAGACAATCTGTCTAATGTAACGAAAAAACGGATTGGCTATAGTTTGAATATAATATGTCAGGAAACTTAACTTAAATTGGAGTGTGATTAGCGATTTTACCGACTTGAAGTTTATTTTACTACAATAATTCTTACAAGTATGCAAAATAATAAGGCGATCATCGTAATAATGTTATATTATATAACATAAACGAAGCCGAGAGTGGAAGCTACTTTGGCCAGAAGGAGGGGTACCCGATGGAGCAATCATCACCGTTAACCACATTGACGCCTGAGCTGTTCATGCGTAATTTTGCCGAGGCAGAGCCGGGGCTTACCCGCAAGGGGGCCACCGAGGAATCCAACCGCTGTCTGTACTGCTATGATGCGCCCTGTATCCAGGCCTGTCCGACCAGCATCAATATCCCTTCCTTCATCAAAAGAATCGCTACCGACAATCTCAGAGGGGCGGTGCAGACCATCATGGACGCTAATCCGGTCGGCGCAAGCTGCGCACGGGTATGTCCTACGGAGGAGCTGTGCGAGGGGGCCTGTGTGCTGAACGGCGCTTCCGCACCGATTGAGATTGGCCTGCTGCAGCGTTATGCCACGGATTGGGCGATCCGCAGCGGCCTTCAGCTCTTCCGGGCAGGTGAGCCTAACGGCAAGAAAGTAGCGGTGATCGGCGGCGGACCGGCAGGTCTGTCAGCGGCCAGAGAGCTGGCGCGCGAAGGCTTCCAGGTGGTGATCTATGAGGCGAAGCCGCTGGCCGGAGGCCTGGATACCCACGGGATTGTCTCCTTCCGGCTGCCGCAGGACATTTCGATCTGGGAAGTGGAGCAGGTGGAGAGGCTGGGCGTAGAGATCCGCACAGGAATGAAGGTGGGCGTGGATATTTCCATAGAAGAGCTTAAGGCCGGATATGATGCGATTGTGCTGGCGGCCGGGATGGGTTACGTCCCTCCGCTGGGGATTGAAGGCGAGAAGCTGTCTGGTGTCTATGATGCGATCGAACTGGTGGAGACCACTAAGACCGGTATTCCTGCCCTAGAGCTGATGGGACAGCGTGTGGCTGTCATTGGTGCGGGCAATACGGCCATTGATGCGGCCACCTGCTCGGTGCGGCTCGGCGCGGCGAATGTGAAGATGATCTACCGCCGGACGCGCGGGGAGATGACGGCTTATGATTTCGAATATGAATTCGCCAAGCAGGAGGGGGTGGAATTCAACTGGCTGACCCTGCCGAAGCGGATTGTCGGGGATGAGCTGGGGAATGTCGCGGCACTGGAATGTGTGCGGATGGAGCTGAGCGGTGAGGCCGGGCCGGATGGACGCCCCTCTCCCGTCCCGGTGGAGGGCTCGGAATTCCTGCTCCCGGTGGATGCCGTAGTGGTGGCTATCGGCCAGAAGCGACGGATGGACCTCATTGAGGCGCTGGGGCTTAAGCATAAGCGGGGCGTAGTTGAGATTGATCCCGCGACCGGCCGTACCTCTGATCCGCAGATTTATGCTGCCGGTGATATTGTTTTTGGCGCAGGGACGGGGGAGGCCATGGTGGTATCTGCCGCGCAGCAGGGCAAGGATGTTGCCTATGCGATTGTGAAGCAGTGGTCAGGCCGTCAGGATGGCGTAGTCGGCTCTGCCGTATAAAGCGTATTTCTTAGAAGGGGAGGGAATGGCAATGGCAGATCTCAGTATTGATTTTGCAGGCATCAAGTCACCGAATCCGTTCTGGCTGGCCTCTGCGCCGCCTACCAATACAGGCTATCAGGTGCAGCGTGCGTTCGAGGCAGGCTGGGGAGGCGCGGTGTGGAAGACGCTCGGAGAGCCGGTCATCAATACCTCGGCCCGGTTCGCCGCCGTTCATTTTGGCGGCCAGCGTGTAGCGGGCTTCAACAATATTGAGCTGATTACTGACCGTCCGCTGGAGGTCAACCTGAAGGAAATCTATGAGACGAAGCGGAGATTCCCGGACCATACGATCATTGCTTCCCTGATGGTGGAGCCGAAGCGGGAGAAGTGGCATGAGATTGTGAAGCGCGTGGAGGCTATCGGCGTAGACGGTCTGGAGCTGAACTTCGGCTGTCCGCACGGCATGGCTGAACGCGGCATGGGCGCGGCTTCGGGCCAGCAGCCTGATCTGGTGCAGGCGCAGACCGCCTGGGTTAAGGAGGTGGCAACCACCCCGGTCATTGTGAAGCTGACGCCGAACATCACCGACATTACCGTGGTGGCCCGGCACGCCGTCAAGGGCGGAGCGGATGCGATCAGCCTGATCAATACCATCAACAGTCTGGCCGGGGTGGACATCCACAGCTGGAATACAATTCCGAATGTCGGCGGCCAGGGAGCGCACGGCGGTTATTGCGGCCCGGCTGTCAAACCGATTGCCCTTAGCATGGTGGCAGAATGTGCCCGGGACCGTGAAGTCGGCGTGCCGATCTCCGGCATCGGCGGCATCTCCACCTGGCAGGATGTCGTCGAATTCATGCTGATGGGCTCGACAGGGATTCAGGTCTGCACAGCGGTTATGCATCATGGCTTCAGGATTGTGGAGGAGATGATCGACGGTCTGAACCATTACCTGGACGAGAAGGGACTGGCTTCAGTAACCGAGCTGATTGGCAAGTCGGTGCCTAAGTATTCCAACTGGGGCGATCTTGACCTTAACTATCAAGTCGTTGCGCGGATCAACGAGGAGAACTGCATCAACTGCAATAAATGCCATATTGCCTGTGAAGACGCCTCTCATCAATGCATCGATATGCTGACGAATGCGGAGGGCAAGGCGATTCTGCAAGTGCGCGAGGAGGATTGTGTAGGCTGCAATCTGTGTTCGATTGTCTGCCCGGCAGACGGAGCCATTGATATGATTGCACTGGAGGGCGGAGCGGCCCCGATGAGCTGGAATCAGCGCAGCCGGATCATAAGCGGGGTTAACGGTTCTTATTCGGAAGCGGAGGTGGTTTAAGATGAAGAAGATCATCAAGCACGGAATTATCGTTACAGCGGCAGATACGTATACGGGGGATGTCCTGATTGAGGATGGAATCATCAGCGGAATCGGCTTGAATCTAGAAGCGCCGGGCGCGGAGATCATTGATGCTTCCGGCTGTTATGTCTTTCCGGGAGGGATTGATCCCCATACCCATCTGGATATGCCCTTCGGCGGTACGGTTACCGCCGATGACTTCGAGACCGGCACGATTGCCGCTGCTTACGGCGGAACCACCACGGTCATTGATTTCTGCCTGACTACGAAGGGGCAGCCGCTCCAGCAGGCTGTAGATACCTGGCATCACAAATCGCAGGATAAAGCGGTCATCGACTACAGCTTCCACCTGATGGTGTCAGAGCTGAATGACAAGGTGCTCAGCGAGCTGCCGCAGATTATTGAGCAGGAGGGCATCACCTCGCTGAAGGTGTTCATGGCCTACAAGAACACGTTCCAGGCTGACGACGGGGTGTTGTATAAGACGCTTCAGGCGGCGAAGCGCGAAGGGGCGCTGGTCATGGTGCACGCCGAGAACGGGGATGTCATCGAATATCTGGTGGACCAGGCGCTTGCCGCAGGAAATACCGATCCGCTCTATCATGCGCTGACCCGTCCTCCTGAGCTGGAGGGCGAGGCGACGGGCCGGGCGGCGTATTTGACCGGGCTGACGGATTCACAGCTCTATGTGGTGCATGTCACCTGCGCCGAGGCGGCCTGGAAAATTGCGGAGGCCCGCAAGAAAGGGCTGCGCGTCTACGGCGAGACCTGCCCGCAGTATCTGGTGCTGGATCAGTCGGCGCTGGCGAAGCCGGATTTCGAAGGCGCCAAGTATGTCTGGTCCCCTCCGCTGCGCGAACAGTGGAACCAGGATGTGCTCTGGGATGCCCTCTGGAGCGGGACCCTGCAGACCATCGGTTCCGACCAGTGCTCGTTCAACTTCAAGGGACAGAAGGAGCTGGGGCGGGGAGATTTCTCGAAGATCCCGAACGGTGGACCCACTATTGAAGACCGGTTCAGTGTCCTCTACTCCGAAGGGGTGCAGAAGGGCCGGATCACGCTGAACAAATTCGTGGATATCATCGCCACCTCAAGCGCCAAGCTGTTCGGCCTGTTCCCGCAAAAGGGTACGATTGCCGTGGGCAGCGATGCTGATATCGTGATCTTCGATCCTGCAGTGGAACGGACACTGTCGGCAGAGACTCATCATATGAATGTGGACTATAATGCGTTCGAGGGGCTGGAAGTCAAGGGAGAGCCGGTCTCTGTGCTGAGCCGGGGAGAGTTCGTGATCCGGGACAAAGTATTCGTCGGTGCCGCAGGCCAAGGCAAATACCTGCACCGCAAGCGCTTCGAGGCCGAAGCTCCCCATCCAGCCCAGGCAGAAATCAGCGGAGGAGTGGTCTGAGATGTCAGCATTTGCAGAGTTCGACCGGGAACGGCAGGAAATCGACAATCTTATCGGGCTGGGCTATACCGTTTCCGGAATCTATGAGGATCTGGACGGTGCCAGCGTTACCTTCATCCGCAGGGAGCCGGCCGGCGGGCCGGTGGAGCTGCTGCTGCTCACAGCGGACGCGCGCAAGCATGTGACGACGCTGCTTGTTGGCCGAACCAGACAGACTGCTGCTGAGATTCATCAGTGAACCCGCATTACATTGAATCATTCCCCTTATATTCCTCACGAAGCATCGACATGATTGTCATCGATTCAAATCCACCCTCCGTCCGTATACAATCGCGGAGGGTGCCTTCCAATTTGAAGCCGGGAGCTTCATAGATATGCTGCGCTCTGACATTGTAATCCTTAACGTCGAGCCACAGCCGGTGCGTATCCTTGTGATTGAATGCCCAATGGACCAGCAGCTTCAGCGTCGTTGTCCCGTAGCCGCGGCCCTTGGCTTGAATCACAATCCGTTTGATGCACAGTGTGAGATTAGGGTGTATATACACCATAGTACAAGAAATATAGACGGCAGCTAATTATGTAAGGGATATGTATGTGGATGGAGCTGCCGCAGTTGCAGGGTACACTGCTACGTCAGACGGTTAACGGACTCCAGTGCAGAGAAGACGGAGACGGACGGAGATTGGGTAATTTCGATCCTTGCCGGGGCGTTCGCTGTGACATCGGGCGAGTAGAGATAGATGCTATTCGCGGCTTCAGAGGTGCGGATTCTGGTGAATTCATTGGCCAGGCTGATCGTTGAGGAGGAGGCAAGCGTAAGTTCTTTGACCCTCAGCTTGAACGTGACCAGAGTCTGATCTACTGCCGGAATCGCCTGCTGCCCGTTGCCCGCTTCAACCTGAATATCAATGCCGCGCATACTTGTGTTTTTTCCGAGATAGATGCTGCCGTCCACGGGACTCTGAAAATTGAACTGGAACAGGTTATCGACCTCATTGCCAGCCGTATAATTTCCTTCCGTATAGACCGAATGCTGTGTATATTCAAGGTTATCAAATACCTGGCTGTCATATTGGATAATGAAGTTAAGATAGCTGTAGCCAAGGTCATTTGGCGCGAAGTCTTTTAAATGCACCAGCACGGTAACTTCATCCCCCGGATTATAGGCCTCTTTGTCAGTGGTCACCACAACAGACATCGCAGGAGCGGTGGTATCCACTGCAGCCTCACGAATCATGGACATCATAAGCGGCAGTACCTTCATCCCTCTGATTGCCCGCTTGAATCTATTCCTTTTATTCATGTTACATCCCCCATTGCCATCATAATGATGCATCCCTATGCACGAATGATCTTGTATATGAACAATGGTAACAATTGTCACTGATAAAATACTGATAAACGTCGAACCATGGCGTAAAATATCGAAAAAATGCCGGGATTATAAATAAAATTCTAAAGCTCCTTTAGCCCATGCAGGAATTTCATCTCTGCAAAAGCCGATTTGTGAGTTCTGGATTTCCATCACCACCTCAGGTTCACTGGTGTTGTCGATAATGGTGACTTCATCTGAGATCTCTAATGCAGGTTTCAGGTTGCTTAAGGATTCACCGTATCTCCAGCGGATATCTTTTTCGGCAATCCAATGCCCTCCTTGCTCCACTCTTGAAGCTACCCGATCTATATGCATTTGTACATCCTGTAATCCAATATAATACATGACGACTTTATAACCTTGTTGCTTAGCTGTCTTCATGTGACGTAAGACAAAACTTCCCGATAGAGTAGTTTCTATAGCGAAGTCTTCTTTACGACTGATTAGTTCCCTTATTTGCTTTACAGCCTCTCGTCCAGCAGACAGATCTGCACTTCTGGGATTTTCCGGATTAATCCTCTTAGCAATCTGGTCAGGATCAATAATGATTCCAACATAGTCCCTCAACTGGAAACTAATTGTGCTTTTTCCAGCTCCATTAGTTCCGGCAAAAACCGTCATTACAGATTTAGATTCACTCATGACTAACAAGCTCAGTCCGGTTACCGGCTACATCATAAGTAATTTCGAATTTTTGCCCAGTGGCATCTTCACGAATTCGTTTCCCGTTTTTTATATGAGCATTTTGCATAATTCATTTGCAGGAAAAAGATAAGGCTATACTGCAAGTTAAATTTAGGTTTTGGGAAAAGAAGAGCAAAAATGGACAGACGGGCAGAATTTGCGGAATAGCTAAATTTTAAGCGGCCGTTACAACTCTTTGTCTCGATACAGCGAGCGCAGAAGCAAGCAGCACAATGGCATTCAAATATTGGTGAGTCGTAACTTTCTGAATGCCCCAAACATGCAATTGGTCTGCCGTTAGATAGGTCTTCATTCGAGAATTACAGCGTTCTACACTCGTTCGCTTGTTGTAGAGTTCCTTCCAATTCCGGCTTTCGCGGTGTGGTAATGAATAGCGGCGTAAATCGTCTTTGCTGCTGACCTTAACGACCATACCGTAATTGGACGACGAACAGGCCGTCATGCCTAAAGGACAATCTACTTTCCCCGTAGCGTGTGGACAACGAAACTTCAAACGTTCCTTTTCCTGTCCCCAATACGTCATTGGAAACCCCATCGAACAGTAAGGTGTCCCTTTGCTTGTCATGCCTGCAGGAGGTTCCTTTTCGTTCCGCGGATTCATGGGAATAATCGCTTGGGCGTTGACGCTGCGAGCCGTTTCGTAGTTTTTCATTTGGTCATATCCTGCATCCAGCATGAAAAAAAGAGGCTTGAATCGCTTGACGATTTCCTTCATGAGTCCGGGTCCCTCATCGCCATCATTCACATGAGCAGGCGTAACGTTTAGGGCAATCGGAAGTTCACTCTTCGTATCGACGGCCAGATGCAGCTTATAGCCAAACCACTTGACTTTGTTGCCAAACGTATCGAGTTTAACTCCCCAGTTGGCATTGCCGGTGAGCTCGCTTTTCCGCTTGGGTTCTTTTTTCTCATAGGCGCGAATCGCTGCGCTATCGATAGCGACATGCGTGCCGTCGATGATTCCAGCTTCTTGACACTGAGCGACAAGATCCTCAAATAACTGCCGGGCAAGGTTTTTACGGGCCAATTCGGCAAAAACCCGGCTTAACGTGGAAATGGAAGGGGCAGGGATATCCAGCCGAAGCCCACATTGGTAACGAAAACGAAGGTCAAACTCCAGTCTACGCGCTAGGCCAGTGAACGTATCGATGTTCTCTAAGGGAGCCGCGAGTAATGCGCGAAGAATGCCTTGACGGCAGTGCCCATCCGCTCCTCGGGGTGAAGGGTTTTTCAATTGCCTGGCATACGGTCGTAAGTCCAGTGCACTAAAAAAGATAGGCAGTCGTTCTTTCGATTCGATTTTTTGAAGCTCCTCAAAGGAAAATAGACTTTCTTGGAGAATATACAAAGGGGGCTTCCTCCTCTTGAGTGTTTTGGTTTGGTCACCAAAAAACTTCTCCAAGTTGGGGTGAAGTCCTTTTTTATATCCAAAATCCCTTTGTATAGCAAGGGTTTAGATTAATGCAAAATGCTCATATAATAGATAGAAGCTCCTGCTTTCTTGGCTTCTGCGACTGCATGCTGGTTTGCCTTTTTTAGTAACCGTTGTAATTCTTCTCTTTGGGGCAGCATTAGGATAGCACCTCACTTGAATATTGGGATTTATTTTATGTTAGTATAACACGATCCAATTCCCCCCTGAAAATACCCGGACCCTATCTACCCAGCCGACGGTATTCGTCCACGAACCAGTCCGGCAACGCATCGCCGGTCTCTGCGATGTAGGATTCACTGAACTGGGTGAATTTGCGCTGGGCGCGCAGGGGCTTGGCGGTCTCGTAATAGATGGCGATTAACCGCAGGGCGTAGCTCTCCTCCAGCGGCTCCAGCTCCGTCAGGCGCACGGCGTAATCTTCGGCCTCGTTAGGCCGTGCAGCCTGCACTAATCCCAAGGTAAGCTGCTCCAGCAGCTTGAGATAGAGCCGCCGGTATTTGTCACGTGCGGAATACACCCATAGGCTGTCCAGCGACTGAAGCAGATCACCGGTGTACAGAGCGGCGGCCTGCTGCATACCCTCTAGCTGGCTGCTTTGCAGCGCAAGCGCCGCAGCTTCCTGGAATTTCTCAATGTCCCCCTCAATCCCCCTCGATTCCAGCCTGTAGTTCTCCCTGCCGAAGGTCAGCTCAATCTTGTCCTCCAGCGCGGCTTTCTTCAAGGTGGTGCGGATCTGGTAGACCGTAGTGTGCAGATATTGCTTGCCCTTCTCGTAATTCCACTGCGGAAACACATCATTCAGAATGACGCTGACACTGCCCTGCCTGTGAATCCACAGATACGCAAATAATTCCTGGGCCTTGTGTGTTCTCCACTTCACCAAGCCCTGAGGGCTGGTTAGCTCATAATCCCCCAGGAGCCGGAACGCAGTTGTCCTCCCGGCTGCTCCAGTTGCTCCAGTTGCCCCGGCAGCCCCGGCAGCTGCAGGCGATAGGCGCTTACTGAGCAGCTTGTTCCAGGTCTTGAGCAGCCGCGAAGGATCAACGGGCTTCAGCAGATAATCCATCGCAGACAAGTCGAAGGCTTCGACAGCATAATTCCGGTAGGCGGTTACGAATACGATGTCTGTGTCCGGAGATACTGGCAACAGCTTTTCGGCAAAAGTGAGGCCGGACAGCTCCGGCATCTGGATGTCCAGGAATAGAACATCCGGCTTCAGTTCGGAAGCAGCAGCGAGGGCTTCGCGCGGGTTATCGTACGTCAGGACAGAGGATACTCCTTCACACTGGAGCAGCAGCCGCTTCATCTGATCCAGTGCCGGCCATTCGTCATCAATTACCATTACAGAGATGCTCATACTCAGGAGACCTCCTCCTTCCATGGGATTGTTATCAGTACATCTATACCTCCGCTGGCTCCCCGGGTAAGAATCAGCGGACGCCCGAACTGTGTGAGCAGCCGGCGGTTAATGTTCCGCAGGCCGATTCCGGTGCCTTCGCCATGCGAAGATCGGTAGTCGTCCTTCATCCACGAGGATAGCTGTTCATCGCTCATTCCCTTTCCGTTGTCCGAGACGGTGATCAGGATATCACCGCCCTCCTGCCGGGTGGAGATGATCACTGTTCCTCCGTCAATTTTCTCCATCAGTCCGTGACGAACAGCATTCTCTATAATGGGCTGCACAATCAGCGGCGGCAACGGGAATTCACTAACCTCAATATGATACTCGGCATTCAGCCGCTTCCCGAACCGGGCCTGCTCCAGTGACAGATAGGCTTCGATCAGCTCCAGCTCCTTCTCGAATGGAATGGCGGTCTCCTGGTTGCTGAAGTCGAAGCTGCCACGCAGGAAATGGCTCAGATCGTATAGCAGCAGCTGCGTCTTCTCGGTGTCACGCGTACTCATCCAGATGATTGTATTAATAGCATTGTACAGAAAATGCGGCTTGATCTGCGCACGCAGCATGGCGATCTCCGAGCTGAGCCGCTCGGAGACAGACCGCCTTAGCTGAACCAGCGTGTTAACCCGTCCCTTAAGATCGCTCCAGATATAAGGCTTATGGATAAAATCATTGGCTCCGGCGCGGAAGGCCGCCTCGTTGAAGTGAAGCTGCTGCCCGGCCGTAGCCATCAGGATCGGCAGGTCCAGCGGGGTGTAAGTCTGGCGGATGATCCTGCATAGCTCAAGGCCGGACATCTCGGGCATCATAACATCGATCATACAGAGATCGAAATTACGGTCAGCAGCCAGCAGCGCGAGCGCCTCCTTGCCGCTGCTGCGGCTTGCGATGCTGTAATTCTCCAGCGACAGCAGGTTGGTCAGAGCCTTCAGGCTGGCATAATCGTCATCTACGATCAGGATACGCGGCGCATAGGGAACGGCTTGTCCGCTGGACTGCGGCGGATTAGCCGACCGGTATTTCCAGAGGTCATCCAGCATTTCCGGCTGGGTATACGCTTGTCTTAAGAGCGCCTGTTCTCCGGCTTGGGCGGCAGCGGCGGCTTCCGATTCCTTGCCCGGAAGCGTGAAGGTGAATGTGCTGCCCCGGCCAACCCGGGAAGAGACGGAGATGCTCCCGCCATGCAGCTCTACCAGCTTACGGCTGATCGCAAGGCTCAGTCCGAGGCCTCCGGTCTCAAGGGAATCGGCCTCGCTCAGCTGCTCATAGTCATGGAAGATATACTCCAGCTGATCCTCGGGAATGCCCTTTCCGGTATCGGTGACGGCAATGGAGAGGAACTCCTCCTGCCAGGCGGCCTCGATGACCACGCTGCCGCGGTCCGTGAATTTCAGTGCATTATCCAGCAGGCTATAGAGGATCTGCATCAGCCGCTGTTCATCAGCCTGGACCAGGAAGCGGCCCGGCGGGATGTGATTTTTGATGCGGATGCTGCCCTTCTTGTTCAGGAACTGGAAGACCTCAATGACAATGGCTGCCACCCCCTGGACATCGACGGTCCCCCATTGCAGGGTGATGCGCTGGCGCTTGATCTGCTCATAATCGAGAATATCCCTGACCAGGAAGGCCAGCCTTCTGCCAGTACCGAGAATCAGCCGCATATCCTCCCGCTGGGACGGGCTTAGCGGTCCTCCGGCTCCCTCATGCATGGATAAAGCCACGTTAATGATGGCATTCAGCGGCATACGCAGCTCGGCGGAGGTCTTCAGCAGGAACTCATCCTTATCCCTGTCCTTGCGCTCCAGCTGCCGGGACAGCTGCTTAATGGTCTCGTAGGCATGGGCGTGGCGCGCAGACAGGAACAGCCCTTCGGCAAGAATGAAGATCGGACCGGCTATCGGCGGAACAGCGTAGAGTTCGGTACCGAAGAACAGATTGCTGGCTAAGGATAAGGTGAAGATCACTACAGCAATGACACCGATCAGCAGATAGTAGGAACCGGTCTCCCTAAGCAGAATGGCTTTGACCATAACATAGAACATATAGCAGACAGAGATGAAGCTGAAGGCCAGCAGCAGCCCTGTAATCCGCGAATACACAGTCAATGAGCTTAGCAGTACAACGATGCAGAAGCTTAAGGCATACACAGAGCAGATCCGCTTAAAGAGCCGGGAATAGAGTGCGGGAAACAAAGAATAGGTATAGCTGGATACACAATAGAACCCGACTACACCGGATACCGCCTGCAGCTTGTTGAATCCTTCATAAGAGAGGGAAGGAAGGTACTCGAGCAGCAGCTTCTCACTGTGCGTCAGCATATATAAGGCGATCATGAAGCAGAAGATAGCCAACTGAAGCGAGGACTTGTCCTCTTTGCGCTGAAAGCCCTGGCCGATGAAATAGCAGCCGATAAAAGCAAAGCCTGCCACCAGCAAAGTGTCGTAGGTCCGGTTCCGCTGGTCGATGGCAGTTATAGCAGCAAGGGTGCCAATCCGGATAGGCTCCGCAATGCCTCCGCTTGAATAGGTGAAATTGGACGTATGTATCAGAATCTCCGCCAGATTATCTCTGCTGTGAAAAGTCAGGGAATACGGATGATTGCGCGGCTTGGTGGTCTCCCGGGATTCCCCCGGCGTTCCGCTTCCGCCCAGCCGCTCGCCATTTACATATACCTCGCTGGCATTGCGGATATTGCTCACCTTGAGGGCGAAGGCGGGAACCTCCGGCGGCAGCTGAACCAGCAGACGGTAGGTTGCATATCCGTAGCGGGAGAAGCCGGTAGCCTCCGATGCCCGGCCCCAAGCGCCGGGCACGGACATATAGGCCGGTGCCTCTGCTTTTCCGGATAAGGTATCCAGCGGTTCCAGCAGCTCCTGCCAATAGAATTCCCACTTCCCTTCAAGCGGGTAGACGGCAGAATTATCGAAGGTGCAGGAGGATAAATCGGCCCATCCTGACCTTGGGCTGTAGCAGGCAGACGAGGAGCCGAGCAGGGGGATCAGCGCCACTGCGGCGAGCAGGCCGATGCATAACAGGGCGAGCACTCTTTTGGCCAGCAGACTATAATCAAATGTTCTCATAATTTCATCATATCTCCGGCAGCTTGCGCTTGTCCAGCCTGTTGATTACATATCCTTCTATTTCCCGCTGATACGGTATCGTCCATAAATTAGACAGTAAAGCCGCTTCTGATTGGCATCAGAGAAGCAGAAAGTATTGTATAATTGAAGCTCACTAGAGTACTTGAGGAGCGCTGAAGAAATGTTCTATATAGATATTATGTCATGGCTGACCGAGGAGCGCCTGTTGCAGCTGCTGGAGCAATACCGCTCGTTCGGGCCGCTGCCGGGTGTGGGGCTTACCTTCATGAAATCGTTCGTACCTCCGCTGCCGACTATAGCAATTGTAGGGCTTAACGGGGCGGTGTACGGGTTATGGCTGGGGTTCCTGTATTCCTGGATCGGTCTGGTCGCAGGCTGCACGGTCACCTTCCTGATTATCCGCAAGATTGCCGGACATCCCTACCTCACCAAATGGGCCAAGCGGCCCAAGGTAGCCAAAGCGATGACCTGGGTCCGCCAAAGCGGGTTCAGCTATGTGTTCCTGCTTAGCCTGTTCCCGGTAGGTCCGTTCGTGGTGATTAATATGGCGGCGGGTCTGGCCGGAATGCGGCTGCGTTCCTATCTTATTGCACTGTGTGCCGGTAAAGCCATTATGGTATTTGCGGTATCCTACATCGGCAATGATGTGCAGCGGTTCATCCGTCATCCGGCGGAAATCATCTATGTGCTGCTGTTTATCGGAGCTTCTCTGTGGGGGGTTAAAGCGATTGAAGCCAGGTTCGCCCGGCTGGCGCGGGAGCGGGAGCTGCGCGGCCAAGCGCCGCTACAGCACAAATAATTCACGAATTTCCTCGTCCTCTGTAACGCCTCTCTCCCCGGTATGAAGCCAGCTATTGGTGACAGCATTGTAGCGGTAATCCTTGCTCCATTCTCCAATATTGCTGACAATAGACTGTACGGCGAAGACCATATGCTCTACCTCCCGGTCCGTCATGATCGGGTGCAGGGACAGGCGGATCCAGCCCGGCTTCAGCGACTGGTCCCCGGCGTGGATCGCCTGGATAAATGCCTGGGATTGCGCCGGATTCAGCCCGAGCAGCTGATGGCCGTACGGACCGGCGCAGGAGCAGCCGCCACGCGCCTGAATGCCGAAGCGGTCATTCAGCAGCCGTACCGCGAGATTGTAATGAATCTCCTTCAGCGTGAAGGAGACAATGCCATGCCGCTTACGGTGTACGCCCTCCAGCACGGAGCAGCCGGGAATCTGCGCCAGCCCCGAGAGCAGCTTCCGGCATAGCTCTTGTTCACGGACGATCATATATTGTCCGGTTCCGTTCATCTGCTCCTTCAGCTTCACGCAGAGGGCGGTGCGGATCGCCTGCAGGAAGCCGGGGGTGCCCCCGTCTTCGCGGACCTCAACATCATCGATGTAGCGGCGTCCGCCCCAGCGGTTCACCCATACCACGGTGCCGCCGCCGGGCTCATCCGGCAGCCGGCCGGTGCTGAGCGCGGTGTCGAACAGCAGCACGCCGCCGGTTCCCGGACCGCCGAGGAATTTATGCGGAGAGAAGAAGATGGCGTCCAGCTTCTCCTGCGGGGCTGCCGGATGCATATTGATCTCCTGATAAGGGGCGCTGGCTGCGAAATCCACGAAGCATACCCCTCCATGCCGGTGCATGAGTGCAGCGAGCTGATGATACGGGGTCTCCATGCCGGTGACATTGGAGCAGGCGGTGAAGGAGCCGATCTTGAAGCGGCGGTTCCGGTAGATCGTCAGCAGCTCCCCGAGCTGCTGCAGATCCACCTCTCCTCCCGGCCCGGAGGGGACGGTAACCACATCGCCGAAGCTCTCCTGCCAGGGCAGCAGATTGGAATGATGCTCCATATGACTGATGAAGATAACCGGGCGCTCCTCCGGTGCGCAGAGGGTTTCCTGCTTCAGCCATTCCGGCAGCTTCAGGCCCATAATCCGCAGCAGCTTGTTCACCGCGCCGGTGGTGCCGTTGCCGCAGAAGAGCAGGGCATCTGCGGGGGCGGCGTTCACATGCTGCCGGATGATGCTCCGTGCTTCATGATAAGCCAGGGTCATGGTGAGGCCGGTGGTGTTGGAGTCGGTATGCGGATTGCTGACATAGGGGCCGAAGGTCTCCTGTATTTTGCGCTCGATCGGCTCATACAGCCGGCCGCTGGCCGTCCAGTCGGCGTACAGCAGCGGCTGCCGTCCGTAGGGGGTGGAGATCAGATGGCGGCTGCCGACAGTGTGCTCACGGAATGCCGCGAAATGCTCTTGCAGTGAAGACGGCGCGTCTGCCGCAGCGGCGCGGTGGATACTCAGCACGGACAATCCCTCCAGGCAATGAATGCTCTATCATTTGAGACGGATTCCGGCAGGCGCTGGTGCTGCGCAAGGCAAGTATCGTGTGAGTCGCAGCCTCTGCGTGCCCGCCGGGGGTAACCAATCCGTCTTCGTCTGCCTCAGTATATGCCCGGTGGCGTAATTAGGTTAAAGCCCATAGCCATCAGATGAAGAGCTGGATATCGCTCTCCAGCGCATCCTTCAGATACGCGGCGGCATCGATAATCTCCACCTCGGGCAGCAGCTCCTCCGGCTTGAAGCCCATGATCTCCACCGAGAGCTTGCAGGCGTAGAACTTGATGTTCTTTTTGCGCGCGCCCTTCAGGAAATGTATAAGCTTCGGTGCTCCTTGATCCTCCATCATCTCCTCCAGCATCAGCTTGCCGAGCCCGCTGAAGTTCATCCGCGAGAGCGGCAGCTGCTCCGGTCCCTTCGGAGTAATGACATCCATCAGCTTCTCATAGATACTCTTATCCTCTAGCGTCATAGTCTCCGGGTCCCGGACGAGAAACAGCCCCCAGAACGAGAAGAACATCGTAACCTCCACCTCAATATCCCTAGCCGCATTCGCCAAAATCAGCCCGGCCATCGCCTTGTCATACTCCCCGCTGAACATCAGCAGATTCAGTTTTTTGCCCATTCATCAGCCCTCCATCGGTATCCATAGAATGTCATTAGTATGGTTAGGGAGAGGGAAAGTATGCCTGCAGCCCGGCCGGAAGACACAGAAAAGGCTCCCTGGCGGGAGCCTGAAAGGTAAATAGCAGCTGGTACAGCGGCGTATGGCCCGAATGTATGCGAAAAACAGCATACATTGTGCTCACATACTGGCATATGGCCGAATGTATGCGAAAAACAGCATACATTGTGTTCACATGCAGGCGTATGGCCCGAATGTATGCGAAAAACAGCATACATTGTGCTCACATACAGGCGTATGGCCGAATGTATGTGGAAAACAGCATCTACTGGATGCGGATAGAGAGGGGGGCGAATGGTGGACGGGTTACTCCAGGTTGTCTCCAGTCAGCTATCCCCGCTCCAAGCAGCAAATGCACCGTGTCCCTCAATGCTCCTCTCCCTGCTCGGCCTCAGCCCGGCGGGCATTGTCATAGCGGCGGGCGGACAGCCAGATGCTGCCGGTGAACAGGACGATCAGGCCGAGGATAATGCCGAAGCGCCAGTCTCCGGCCTTGAAGTTGAGCTGAAGGACGGTAAGCACCAGGGCGACCTGGGTCCAGACGAGGGTCCGTTTGCGGAAGGCGGTAATGTCTCCGGCCATCTTCGGCATGCCGCGGATAATCCGGTACGCCAGGAGGGCGAGGATCAGCGCAAACAGGGCGGTTCCGGCCATTTCGCCGGTAGTCAATCTATTCATGTTCTCAGAATCCTTTCGGGTTAACATCGGATGAAGCTAATTATAACGATCTCCATACCCGCGTGCAAAGCATCCGGACAGCTTCAGGAGAACAGCTTGCGGATCTCATCGGCAGGCAGCGGAGGGAAGAAAAGGAATCCCTGAATATGCGGGCAATTATGCTGCACCAGGAAGGCCAGCTGCTCCTGCGTCTCGACCCCTTCGGCAATCAGGTCATAGCCAAGCTGGGAAGCGACGAAGACGATGGATTTGATGATGGTCTCATCTATGGAGCTGACGCCGATGCCTGTGATGAAGGTGCGGTCAATCTTGATTTTGTTCACGGGAAAATGCTTCAGGTAATTCAGCGATGAATATTTCGTGCCGAAATCATCGATGGAGACGATGATCCCGTGATCGCGCATCTGCTGCAGCAGCGGATAATGCTCCTCTAGTAGTGCGGTGCTCTCGGTGATCTCGAATTCGAGCACATCGGTATCCAGCCCGTACTCGTCAAGCACGGCGAACAGATTCTCAATCAGGTTACGGTTGTAGAACCAGCTGTTGGAGATATTGATCGAGGTCCGCAGCAGCGGCATCCCCAGACCGCGCCACTCGCAGAGCTGGCGGCACACCTCGCGCAGCACCCAATCGGTGAGCTGGATCATCAGTCCGGCTTCTTCAACGGCAGTGATGAACGTCCCTGGTCCAATCAGCCCCTTCTCGGGGTGATTCCAGCGGATCAGCGCCTCTATGCCGATCATTTCCCCTGTGATGGCGTTGATCTGGGGTTGATAATAAAGCACGAATTCTTCCCGTTCCAGGGCGGAGTGCAGATATTTGGCGATCATCGTCTTCTGCTCCAGCTTCTCGCGCAGCTCCCAGTCAAAGATGAAGTAATTGGTGTCCTCCTGCGACTTGGCCTGATACATCGACATATCGGCGAATTTCAGCAGATCGTCCGTATTCTGCGAATGCTCGGGGTACAGGGAGATGCCAATGCTGGTGGACAGGCTCAGATGCGCTCCCGAGATCAGGAGGGTCTGTGAGATCAGCGTGCTGATCCGCCCGGCGATCACAGGAATATCCGTGTGCGGCAGACCCGCGAAGATCATCACGAATTCATCTCCGCCGGTACGGGCGAACAGCTTGAAGGGCAGGCTCCCGGATTTGAGCCGTCCGGCCAGGGTCTTGATCACCTGATCCCCCGTAGAGTGGCCGAGCGTATCGTTGATCTCCTTGAACCGGTTCAGGTCGAAAAAGAATAAGCTATAGGTCTGTGTGGGCTCCGAGCTCTGCAGCAGACGCTCAAATTCGTCCATGAAGAACCGCCGGTTGGGGATCTCCGTCAGACTGTCGTAGTGCGCAAGCTTTTCATAGAGACGCTTGGAAATACGCAGGTCCCGGGTCCGGATGCTGACCACCCGTTCCAGCTCACGGTTGAAGCGGCTCTGATACCAGAAAATATATAGAATGAAGGCAATCACCAGCAGAAAAGCAATATCGATCCACAGTACGCTGAGCAGCACCTGCCATTTCTTATGCGATTGCATGGAAGTACCCATCAGCCAGTGCTGATTATAGGTGTTCACGGGAACCGTAAGCTGCGGGTCCTTCGAATGGGCTTCATTGCCGAACAGGAAGGTATGATCCTTGGTGGTGACAGATATTTTGCTGTCCTTATACACAAGCTGGTTAACGATATTATCTATCTTTACGGTGACGGAGACGATGCCCTCCAGAGAGTTATCCTTATAGATGGCCTGCCGGATCACCATGCCATAGCCGCCCTGGGCAAGTGTGCGCGGACCGTCTATTGTAATGCTGCGGGAGCGGAGCGTTTCTTGGATCATGCCGGGAGAGGCCAGGGAGGAATCCAGCAGCAGGCTTCTGCCGAGCAGTGTCGAATTACCTTCAAGCGGGTAGAGGTAGCGGATCAGACCATCCGGAGCGATCATGATATTCGTGACATTGCTGGTGTTCTTGGCGTGTGCGGTGACCAGGTAGCTCTGGATTAGTGCAGGATCGGCAGCGAAGCCGACGGTTTGGATAAAGGAGCTGACCCCTTTCACAATGGCCACCCGCTCTTCGATGTTCGAGGCCAGCATGACCGCCTGTGAGGCCAGATCCGCCTTCTCGGCTCTATATTCCCGGGCTAGGGATACGGAATAATAATAGAACAGGCAGAGCTGCAGGATGATGATGAAGCCGATGATGATGCTTAAAGGCTTTTTACTAAGGAAAGCCATGGATTGCCCCCGATACCGGAAAAATAAAAGCCGCAGATGTCAAAGTGTATAATAAGCGGTTCCTAAACCGCAGGGAAATGTCGATAATTGTCGTTTGGGTCTCTATAGCATGTCATTATTATCGTGTTTGCGCAAGGGAATTCCTAACAAAACCCGCCTGAATCCAAAAACGGATAAACACCATCTGCATAAAAGGGCAGTAAGCATTTATCCGAGTCTTTGGAGAGAAGGGCATGGCCCTGCCCGGCTGGAAGCCGGTGCTATTTTTTGAAGATGCCCAGCGGGGCACCAATCGGCAGGAAGGTACGTCCGAAGTGGGCGTTGAGCACAGATGCGCCGCAGCCGTAGAGCGATACGATACCGATAGCCATTTCCGATACGGCAGCCAGCTTGTGGAAGAATTCCGCAGCGACGCCGAAGGCATCCATCGAGAGTCCGAGGAACAGAAAGTCGATCAGGATGAAAATAATCAGCAGTACACGGTTTGCCTCAACAGCGCCAAGCGTCATGAAGAGGGTGAACACAAGATATCCTGCAAAAACAAATCCCAGCTGCTTGGGGTCCACGCCCTCTGCCAGCACTGCACCGAATACACCGAGCTTGATCAGCCAGCTTGCCCCCATGCCGAACCAGAAGAACGCATAGGCGCCAAAGGCAGTCATGCCGAAGGTATTGTTGTGCTTGGCATCCTGGATGGATGCGAATAGCTGGGCGAAGGCTCCAAGGAAGATGGCCCATGGAATACAGTAGCTGAGACCTGTTGTAATTTCGAGCTTTTGTGAAGAAGCGAC
This sequence comes from Paenibacillus sp. FSL R7-0333, assembly GCF_038000365.1. Taxonomy (NCBI): domain Bacteria; kingdom Bacillati; phylum Bacillota; class Bacilli; order Caryophanales; family Paenibacillaceae; genus Paenibacillus; species Paenibacillus sp. FSL R7-0333. Next base: position 6,914,038 of record NZ_JBBOBZ010000001.1, on the reverse strand, counting down.
CAGGGTAACGATGGCTAGTCCGAATAAGCCGATGGCGCTGGGGTCGGCGGTAACGATTTTGACGGACTGTGCGGTGTGCGGTTGCGCTGACATAACAATGAAAGCCTCCAATTTTCATAAGTGTTCGCATAGGATAACAGCACCCTAAGCCGGGTGCTGTTATCAGCCTGCCTATCATATCATATCGCCAGTAGCTTGCCTATAAAAGAAGTCTCTTAACGGCCGGTGTAATAATTACCCTGCTCCAGAAAAGAATACAGTGCCTGGGCCTGAAGCGGCCTGCTGATATAGTAGCCCTGAAGCTCGTCGCTGCCCAGCTCCCGCAGCATATCGAATTGCTCTCTATGCTCAATGCCTTCCGAGACTACGCGCAGCCCCAGATTATGGCTCAGCTCGATAATCGCCTTGACGAGCATATCGCCCTGGGCCTCCCGTGACATCTCGGAGATGAAGGAGCGGTCAATCTTGATCACATCCACCGGGAAGCGGCGCAGATAGCTGAGGGAGGAGAAGCCGGTGCCAAAATCATCCAGCGAGATCCGGAACCCGTGGGCCCGAAGCTGCTGCAGCGACAGGAAGATGCCGTCCCCGGAGACGAGCACGCTCTCCGTGATCTCCAGCTCCAGGCTGGAGGCGGGCAGCTCATATTCATCGAGCAGCTCTAAGAGCAGCTCCAGCAGGCCCGGCTGCATGAGCTGCAGCGCGGAGATATTCACTGCGGCGGTGAGCTCAAGGCCCCGGCTGCGGAAATCGCGCATATCAGAGCAGACCTGGCGCAGCACCCAGCTGCCGATGCCAACAATGGAGCCGCTGCTCTCTGCCAGCGGGATGAATTCGGCTGGGGAGACGGGGCCATAGGCTGGGCTGTGCCAGCGCAGCAGGGCCTCCACCTTGGATACCTGCAGTTGTCCCGTGTTGAGAATCGGCTGGTAGTGCAGCTCGAACTCGTTCCCGGCGGCAGCGGAGAGGAGCTGCTGGGCTAGTACCTTTTTGCGCCGGATGCCTGCTTCCAGATCCTCTGAATACTGGAAAATGTTATTGCGGCCGGTCTCCTTGACATGGAACATGGCCAGGTCTGCCTGCTTGACCAGATAATCGGCGTCTTCCCCGTTCTGCGGATAAATACTGATGCCGATGCTGGCGGTATTATATAGAAGATGCCCCTTGATCCGATGCGGCATGGAGAGGGCTTCCTGAATCCGGGAGAGCTGCCGGGCAATGCTGCCTTCATCAGGCACATCATAGAGCAGAATGGTGAATTCATCCCCGCCGAGCCGGGAGACCACGTCATGCTTGCCGACAACCTGTGTGATGCGGAAGGCGGTCTCCTTCAGGATGGCATCTCCGAAGTCATGGCCGAGGGTATCGTTCACCGTCTTGAAATGATCCAGATCAATGAAGACCAGCACGATCTGCCGGTCACTTCCCTTGACGGCGGCAATCGCTTCATTCAATTTGTCGAAAAACAGCGAGCGGTTGGGCAGACGGGTCAGCGGGTCCAGCATCGATTGCTGCCGCAGCTCATCCTGGGTCTGCTCCAGTGAATCAATCATCCGGTTGAATTCAACCTCCACTTCACTGAATTCATCCTTGCCTGAGCTGGGAATCCGGATGGAGAGATCCTTGCTGCTGCCGATCATTCGGATGTTGCGTACCAGAGTGGACATCCTTCTCAGAATGAAACGGTTCACGAAGAGGAGGCTGGCACCCAGCATTAGCAGAATGGAGATGAAATAGAACATACGGAAGGTGGAGAGCGACTTGAGCCCGCTGTTGTAGAACTGGCGAGGCTCCTTAAGGGTGAGGACCATCCCGGGATCTTCGAACAGGTCGTCCAGTATGGTGTGGATGGACATCTGCCCGCCCCGGGCGGGGCTGGTCCAGACGCGTTCCCCTCCGCTGTCCGCAAGCAGCGGGGTAGTGAGGCGCGACATCTCCATTGTGGACAGGGTATCCTCCCAGATCTGTGCGATTCCATCCTGGTGCAGCATCCGTCCGGCAATGGCCGTTCCGATGACCGGCTTGTTCTTGCTGCTGTTAAGAATAGGCGTAAGGGTAATTAGCATAGTCCCTTTATCCAGATTAACGAAGCCGCTCCGGCTCTTGCCGGGAGATCCCGGCACAGGCAGACGGCTTCGGATCAGCTTGATTAACGTCAGTTGCTCCTCAGTTAGCGGGGTGACTATTCCTGCCGGAAGGTCGTAGGAGCCGCCGTACAGCGGTTGTCCGTCCAGATCAAGCAGGGCAATCATATCGAAATGATTCATTGGATAAGCAGCCGGTTCAAGGCTGCTGCGGATGAAGGCGGCAGCCGTACTGCCGGAGTCCGCAGAGCCGGTAGCCGCTACGTTCTCTATGAAGCGGTAGGTTTCATCCCGGACGGCAACCTCAAGGAGTCCCGTTCTCAGGTTGTCCAGCTCTTGATGATAAGCTGCGGTAGCCTTGCTCAGGTTGCGCTTCAGCTCTGCCTCGTCCAGCTTCTCGAAGCGGTTCAGCAGAATCACATGAAGCATCAGATAGGTGGCGCCAATGCCGAGGATAGCGACAAAACTAATGAAGATGATTATTTTTTTGCGGAGTTTCATCTGATCCCCTTCATTATTTAAGATTTAATAGGAAATAAGTACCATCGGTTATAGTGTACCACGATTAGGGAATATTTTGCAGCGTAAATCTGCCCGAAGTGTCGAATTTTGATGTATAATAATTTAATGATAATAATTATCAAATAATAATAAAAGGAGATTTTTCTTGGCATGCTGGAGAAGTGGACCCTTTTTAAGAAAGCCTCACGGTTTGGAGTGATCCCCGTTATGCTCATACCGGTTGTCCTGGGAACAGCCGGGGCCTATGTATGGCAGGGAGTGTTCCATCCGTTTTTATTTGTAATAACGTTCATCGGAGCGGCTGCGGCCCATTTATTCTCCAATATGGTGAATGACCTCTGGGATTTCCGCAACGGCACGGATACAGAGGCGCAGCATACACCTGGAGCCATCTCTACGAACTCCGGGTTGCTGTCCGGGGGCGTCATGCGTGAGTCGCTGTTTGCCCTGCTGACCTGGGGGCTGCTGGCCGTTGCGGCCGGGTGTGGCCTGCTGCTCAGCCTGTACAGCGGCTGGGAAATTCTGTGGTTCGTGGCCGGAGGGGCGCTGATCGCCTATTTCTATGTGGCGCCGCCGCTGCGGTTCGGCTACCGGGGCAAGGGCTACAGCGAGCTTGCCATCTTCCTGGCTTTTGGACTCATGCCGGTGCTTGGCGCTTACTTCGTACAGACCGGAGCATTCAGCCTGAAGCCGGTGCTGTTATCGTTGCCGAGCGGCCTGCTCACAACCCTGCTGCTGTTCAATCATCACTTTCTGCACTGGAGAGCCGACCGGCAGGCCGGCAAACGCACACTGGTCGTGGTATGGGGGGAGCGCAGGGCGCTGATCTTCTCGCAGGTACTGCTCTACATCTCCTATGCTTCACTGATTGTATGTGTGCTGCTTCATATCTTGCCGGTATACGCGCTGCTCGCTCTGCTGACAGCCATTGCCCCGATACGGATCTACCGCAGCCTCCAGCCGGAGAATCCTTCTGAAGCCTATCTGCCGCTTATGGGTGCCTCACAGCGCGCATCGGTACGCTGCGGGGCGGTCATGACAGCAGCCCTGCTGATCCAGGGGCTATTTTAAAATATATATCATTGACTACTACACTATAGAAAGCGGGAGAATTCATGGACAAGCATCTGCCAGCGAACGAAGGTATGCCTGCAACACAGGGCAAGCAAACGGTAATTGGGGATTTCCATACCATTCTGGAGGAAGGGAAGGTCTGGCAGACGGGCGGCTTTAAGCTGCCGGACGGCTCGTTCTGGGCGTATCGTGAGCCGGAAGCAGTGGTGATTGTGCGTAATGAGTATCTGTATGTGCGGGCTCAGCTGAGCCGCCGACATGATCAGGTGCAGATTCTGGATAATGCCAAGCATATGTACTATTCGGCCCAGCCGGTAGAGATTCCGGAGGAAGGCGAAATCCGCTTCGAGCTCCAGATCCGCGCCCGCACACAGGGCACTGCACCAGGGGATCTGTATGACGGCTATGTGTCGCTGAATCTGCTGGACTTCACCACAGGCGCTGCGCTTGATTTCTTCGCCGGCAACGACAAATACGCCAGTGTGTACGGCATCCTTCCGTTCCCCGGGGTAACCGTACCCGAGACGGGAGGGACCAAATACTTCTGTATTTTCAAGGAGGATACGGACTTCAAGCCGCGCGAATTCAACACGTACACCATCACCTACCACCGGGGCAACAATGAGGCTGCCTTCTATGTGAATGGGAATGAGGTGCGGCGCGAGCGGAATGTGCCCGTGAAATTCAACAGCTTCACCATCGCGCTGGGCATTATGACGGAGAAGGACCTGACCCCGGAAGGCAGCGTGTCGGCGCACGGACAGACGGTTATCGCTGAATGGTCGCCGGTTACCATTACAACCACTGCACAGTAACGTGCTCATATGACTGATAAGGATGAATGGCCGTGAATATAAGAACTTTCTTCAAGTTTGTCGAGCTGCCGACGAAGGTGGCCAGTATGCTCCCGCTGCTGCTGGGAACGCTGTATGCCCTGTACCGGTTCGAGGATTTCTATATCCTGCGCTTCGTGCTGATGCTGGTGTCCCTCTTAAGCTTTGATATGGCGACAACAGCGATCAACAACTATTATGATTACAAAAAGGCCGCCAAAACCCATGGCTACGGGTATGAGACCCATAATCCGATTGTCCGCTTCAAGCTGAAGGAGTCTACGGTGGTGGCGCTGATCGTCATTCTCCTTGTGCTGGCGGCAGGCGGGGGCATTGCCCTGGTGTTCCAGACCGGACTGCTGGTATTCCTGCTCGGGGGACTCTCCTTCCTGATCGGCATCCTGTACTCCTTCGGACCGATCCCCATCTCGCGGATGCCGCTCGGCGAGCTGTTCTCCGGGCTGTTCATGGGGTTCGTCATTATTTTCATCTCGGCTTATATTCATTCGGATCAGGCAGTGGTCACTCTGCTGCTGAAGGGCGAATGGATCAGCCTGCATATCAATTTCCTTGAGGTGCTGTATCTGTTCTGGTTCTCCGTCCCGGCCATTCTGGGCATTGCGGGAATTATGCTGGCGAACAATATCTGCGATATCGAGGATGATATCGAGAACCGCAGATACACGCTGCCGGTGTACATCGGACGGGAGAATGCGCTGCTGCTGTGGAAGCTGCTCTATTATGTGTCTTTTGCCGATCTGATTGTGCTGGTGCTGCTCGGGGTCCATCCGGTCCTGGTCCTGCTGCTCCTGCTGACCCTGATTCCGCTGCGCCGCAATATTGCACGCTTCTATCAGGAGCAGCATAAAGGCACGACCTTCATTCTGGCGGTGAAGAATTTCGTGCTGATGAGTGCGGCAAGAATCCTTGTGCTGGGTATAGCTGTTATATGGGTCACACTAAGATAAGGAAGGTGATAACGATGGCAGAGAAGCTTCGCTGGGGAATTATGGGCTGTGCGCAGATCGCTACAGGCTCGGTAATGCCGGCTATCCAGGAGTCTGAGACCGGGGTGATCCGGGCGGTGGCCAGCCGCGGACTCACGAAGAGCAGCAGCGTAGCCGCCGAATTCGGCATTGAGCAGGCTTACGGCAGCTATGAAGAGCTGCTTGCCGATCCGGAGGTGGATGCCGTCTACATTCCGCTTCCCAATCATCTCCACTGTGAATGGGTGATCCGCGCGGCGGAAGCGGGTAAGCATATCCTATGCGAGAAGCCGATTGCGCTCAACAGCCGTGAAGCGGCCGAGATGGTAGAGGCCTGCCGGAAGGCGGGCGTTCACCTGGCGGAGGCTTACATGTACCGGCATCATCCGCGCATCAATGAGCTGCAGGTGATTATCGCCAGCGGCGAGATCGGCGCGGTACGTACCATCCGCGGCACGTTCACCTACAACGATGCTACGGATACCTCCAACATCCGCTTCAACGCTGCCTGGGGAGGCGGCTCGCTCTATGATGTCGGCTGCTATCCGCTCACGGCCGCGCGGCTGCTGTTCGGTACAGAGCCGGAGGCGGTAACCGTGCACGCGCTGTTCTCGCCGGAGCATGACAATGTAGATATGATGGCCTCCGGGCTGGTGGAGTTTCCCGGCGGGAAGAGCCTGATCTTCGACTGCGGGATGTGGGCGTACAACCGCCAGCTCCTGGAGGTGCTCGGTACGCAGGGGCGGATCGAGATTCCGATGCCGTTCAATGCGAGATTCGATGATGCGGAGTTCTTCGTATACGGCGGCGGAGAGCCCCGGCGTGTCGAAGCCGTCGGAGCCAATCCTTACGTCCAGCAGGCCGACCATTTCGCTACGGCAGTCTTCAGCGGCAAGCCCTGGATTGCGGAGGAGGACCCGCTGCTGAATATGAGGCTGATCGAGAGCTGCCTTACATCAGCCCGGAGGCGTGAGCGGATCAGCTTGACGTAATCATTTGTTCATTATACAAACAACGCCAAAAAGCAGCGATTCTTCCAGTCACGGAGGAATCGCTGCTTTTTGGCGTCCTTATGCTTTTATAGAGGGAGCTTGCTTAGATTGGGTTCAGGAGGAGCTCATCATCCTCTTTATCCCCACGGTTGAAGGCTTCGCGGTCGAATTCGCCCTCTGAGTTCGCCACCAGCAGGGCTGTTACGGTAGTCCCGGTAGCATTAACTGCGGTGCGGCCCATATCGATAAGGGCTTCCACCCCAGCAACGATGGCTATACCCTCAAGCGGCAAGCCGAGCGCTGTCAATACAACGGTGGTAGAGATTACAGCCGGTCCAGGCACTCCCGCTACCCCAATAGAGGAGATGATGCTGACCAGCACCAGCGTGATATAGTCAGTCCCGGTAAGCTGAATCCCGTAGACCTGAGCGGTGAACACAGCCACAATGGCCGGCCATACGCCGCCGCAGCCATTGAAGTTGACGGATGCGCCGAGCGGAGCCACGAAGCTGGCAATGCGCGGGGAGACATGCAGCCGTTTCGTGATGACCTCCAGATTGATCGGCAAGGTGGCGTAGCTGCTTCTGGTGGTGAAGGCCACGGTCAGCATCGGATAGATTTTGCGGAAGAAGCGGATAGGGTTCACCTTGGCAACGAGCAGTACCAGCCCGCCGAAGATCAGGACAAAGTGCAGAATCAGTGCGGCGTAAGAGGTAAGGATGACACCTCCCAGCTCCTGAAGGGTATCCCAGCCGTAGCGTGCCGTAATTCCGGCAATCAATGCGAACACGCCGTAAGGCGTCAGGCGGATGACGAATTTTACAACCTGGTGCAGCACTGTCGTCAAGGATTCAATAAGATCGCGGACAGGCTTCACAGCCTCCGGCTTTTTGGAGCCGACCTTAAAATGGCCACTGCCAGGAAGATGGCAAAAATCAGCAGAGGCACCACCTTGCCGGTAGCCGCTTCATTCACGGGATTGGAAGGGACAAGGTCGAGGATCACCTGTGAGAAGGTGGGAATTTCACGGGCGGTGAAGTCCTCGGGAACGGTCTGCTGGATGCCTTTGCCCGGGTTGAACAGCAGAGCTACAGACAGACCGATGATGGAGGCAACACCGGTGGTGCCGAGGAACCAGGCGAAGGTTTTAATTCCGATTTTGCGCAGGTATTCAAGGTTAGTTAAGGAAGAGATACTGTTCAATACCAGAATGAACACCAGCGGCACAACAAGCATACGGATCAGACTGACATAGATGCTGCCGAAGGTGCTGATGGCCTTGGTCTCCAACGTGAAATATTGAAAAAATATTCCTGCAATCAGTCCGATGCCCAGCCCTGCCAGAACACGGGTGCCGAAGCCGATTCTCTTGCGGGCCAGGAAATAAAGGATACCGAATACGATAATAGAGACCACAAAGCCATGCCAATTCGTCTCAATGGCGGTTAATAGATTGTTGTCGATATTATTCATGCTGCTCTAAAACCTCCTAATAATAGTTTTTTGGTCGGAATTATGGGTTTAATGTATATGGTAATTTTATGAATGTCAATGTATGAATATGTTAATTTCCGTTTCCGGGTTGATGCAGAAATCAGGCTGCAATAAATCACAGGAATCAAGTGCTAAAATTTGCTAGAATAGGGTTAATGGTACTTTCTGTTGCTTGAAGGAAGAGTGTGCTTACCGAAGGGAGAGAGACGTCAATGGGCTTAACGGAAGAGCCGGTGATTTCAATTGAGGGCTTGTGGATGAATTATAGTGACCGGATGGTGCTGCGGGGGATTGATCTGAAGGTATACCGCGGGCAGATTATCGGATATATCGGACCCAATGGGGCCGGTAAAAGCACGACGGTCAAGATTATGCTCGGTCTGGTGGAGGGTTACAACGGGACCATACGGATTTTTGGCAGGGATATCTCGGACGGGGATACGGCTTACAAAAAAAGAATCGGTTACGTGCCTGAGGTAGCAGAGCTGTATGACAGCCTGACAGCGCGGGAGTATTTGACCTTCACCGGTGAGCTCTACGGACTGAAGCAGGCGGATGCCGATGACAAGGCGCGGAAGCTGATGGGGCTGCTGGGAATGGAGAAGGCCTATGATATGCGGATTGCCTCCTACTCCAAGGGGATGAAGCAGAAGGTGCTGCTGATTGCCAGCATGCTGCATGACCCGGATATTCTGTTCCTGGATGAGCCGCTCAGCGGGCTGGATGCCAATAGTGTCATGGTGGTCAAGGAGATCTTCGCCACGCTTGCCGCCAGGGGCAAGACCATCTTTTATTCCTCGCATATTATGGATGTGGTCGAGAGAATCAGCAGCCGGATCATCCTGCTGGACGGAGGCGATATTGTAGCGGACGGAACCTTCACGCAGCTGCGGGAGCAGAGCCGGGAGGGGTCGCTGGAGGAGATTTTCAATCAGCTGACCGGGTTCGATCAATACAGGGATATTGCAAGCGAGTTCGTGGCTGTGATAGGCGAGGGTGCGGGGCATGAATGAATTCCTGATTCTGAAGCTGCTTGACCGGATACAGTGGATCTTTAAGGGCCTGGGAGCCGATTATGCGCTCATGCGCCGCATTCTTCAGGTCAAGCTGATGATGGATGGCAGACGGACACCTACCCTGTTCTCCGGGTCGCACAATTCCAAGCTGGAGATGGAGGGCTCGCCCTTCAGAGTCCAGTGGCTCTATCTGCTGCTGGGGCTGATGCTGATCGCTATGGTCGCGCCCAGAGATCATCATATGCTGATGATGAGTCTGCTGTTCAGTATAGTGATGTTCCTGATCACCACGACGCTGATCTCCGACTTCTCGACGGTGATGCTGGATTTGCGCGACAAGAACATCCTCTTCTCCAAGCCGGTGGACCGCCGTACACTGAACATGGCCAAGAGCTTACATATTCTGATCTATCTGCTGACCTTAACGCTGACTTTCACCGGACCTTCGCTGTTATTCTCTTTATTCCGGCACGGGCCGGGCTTCTTCTTCGTGTACGCAGCTGAGATTCTGCTGATGGACGGCTTCATTCTGGTGTTCACTGCGCTAATCTATCTGCTGATCCTGAGGTTCTTTGACGGGGAAAAGCTCAAGGACATCATCAACTACGTTCAGATTATCCTGTCTGTGGGGGTAACTGTCGGCGCGCAGCTGGTTAGCCGGATGTTCAATCTATCGGAGCTGGGGTTGGATTTCACTCCCGCCTGGTGGCATTTTCTGCTGGCTCCGGTCTGGTTCGGGGCGCCGTTCGAGCTGCTGGGCGGCGGAACAGGAAGCCGGTCCGTGGTTATTCTGACAGCGCTCTCTGTGGTGGTGCCTGCCGTGATGTTCGCCGCCTACATCCGGCTGATGCCGGTATTTGAACGCAGCCTTCAGAAGCTGGCTGAGCATGGCGCAGAGGGCCGGGATAGCGGGCGGCTTGCCCGTGTGCTGTCGGAGACTGTGTGCCGGAACAAAGCGGAGGCCATGTTCTTCCGCTTCACCTGGTCGATGATGAAGAATGAACGCGAGTTCAAGCTCCGGGTATATCCGACCATCGGCTTCTCGCTGATCTTTCCCTTTATCTTCATCTTCAATCAGGTGTGGAGCGGCGATCTGGCCGGGATCAGAAGCTCCAAGTCCTTCCTGTTTATCTATTACAGCGCGCTGCTGCTGATGACAGTCGTGCAGATGGTTCGTTACTCGGCCAGCTATAAGGGGGCATGGATCTATCAGGTGATTCCTTTGCCGGGCAAGGGGCTGGTCTACCGGGGAATGCTGAAGGCAGCGGTCGTGAAGCTGCTGGTGCCGCTCTTTCTGCTGGAGGCGGCAGTGTTCACCGCTCTCTTGGGCTCCTGGATTATTGCAGATATGGCAGTCGTCCTGCTGGCTCTGCTGCTGTATGCCGTGATTTGCTTCCTTACGTTCCCGAAGGCGCTCCCGTTCTCGGAGAAGTACGAGGCGGCGCAGCGGAAGGAATTCACCGGCAGTGCTTTTGTACAATTGTTCATTCTTGGGGGGCTGGCCGGAGTGCACTATGTCTTCACCCTGATTCCTGCAGGAATATACATCTACATGGTAATTCTGGTAGCTGCAAATGCCTGGATCTGGCGCAGGGCCTTCCTGCCGGACACCTCCCGGGACAACGGATTTCCAACCCTTCGCGCAGGCGGCTGAGGACAAATATGGACAATTTTTGCCGGCGTTCAAAAAAGGGTCCAAGTTCCATTATTTACTTAGACAGCCCGGTAATTACAAGGTAAAATACAGCTAAAGTTAGTTTTCAGAGAATACCTGCAATCATTATATACTCTTCCATTTATCCGCTATCCGTATATTGATTTATAACTTAAGATAGACCCTGAAACGACGCTGATACTATAACCAGTGAAGAGGTCAACTATGGATCAAATGGGAATCCACTATAATATCTGGATCGTTTTACTATCCTATACGCTAGCTGCCGCAGCAGCGTACTCCGCGCTTAATCTGATTTCACAGGTTTCCCATTCCGCGGGCCGGGTCAGACGTCTCTGGCTGCTCTCAGGTGCCTGTGTCCTTGGCGGCGGGATCTGGGCCATGCATTTTGTCGGCATTATGGCCAGCCGCCTGCCGTTCAAGGTCAGCTACCATCCGGTGATGGCTGCCGTGTCCCTGCTTATTATTATGTCCTCCTGCTATGCAACCCTTCAGCTGGTTACGGCTCCCCGCCAGAGAAGCTGGCGGCTTCTTGCGGGCGCCGGTATACTCGGCAGCGGCATCTCGTTCATGCATTATGCCGGAATGTCCTCGATGGAGATGGAGGCCAAGATTCATTACAGGGCAATGGATCAGGCTGTATCGGTACTGATTGCCCTTGCTGCTTCCTACATCGGAGTTCTAATGTTCCGCAGATTCAAGGATCATACAGGCTTCAACCGCTGGAAGCTGTATTCGGCTCTATTCATCGCCCTGGCGGTTACCGGTATGCATTATACGAGTCTGAGAGCAAGCGACCTGCATAGTTACAGCTGGCAGGCGCCCGCCCCGATGCTGATGGAGACCGATGTGGTTCTGCTGACAGGGATTTCACTGGTTACCCTGTTCGTGCTGGCAGTCTCCGGCGGGACTGTTTTTCTGGACAGGGATGTATTGGAGCGCATGGCCTATCATGACCCGCTCACCGAGCTGCCGAACCGGCATGGTCTGGAGCGCTACTTCAAGGATGATTTCTTCGGCGGGATCTCCGGCGCCGTGTTTTTTGTTGACCTGGACCGCTTCAAATCGATTAATGATACGCTGGGCCATGATATTGGAGACTTGCTGCTGTGTGAAGTGTCTGCCAGGCTGACCTGCTGTGTGGGCGGGAAGGGGAAGGTGTTCCGGCTTGGCGGGGATGAATTCCTGATTGCGCTGCCGGATTGCACCGCCGTGGCGGCGGAGGAGGTAGCACAGCATATCCTTCAGGAGCTCAAGAAGTCTTACAGCATTGAAGGTAACGAATTGTACGTAACTGCGAGTGTGGGAATCAGCATGACTCCGGCGCACGGCACCGACCGTTCGGCGCTAATGAAGGCAGCCGATACGGCGCTATATACCTCCAAGGATTCGGGCAAGAATAAATTCAGTGTGTTCGATCTGGAGATGAACCGTCATCAGGTCCGGCGGATGTCACTGGAGAAGGATCTGCGCAAGGCACTGGCCCGCTCGGAATTCATGGTGGTCTACCAGCCCAAATGGGATTCGCTGCTGAATGTCACCGTGGGGCTTGAAGCGCTGCTGCGCTGGAGACATCCGGAGCATGGCGTCATCTCTCCGGGAGAGTTCATTCCGATCGCCGAGGAGACCGGCCTGATTGTCCCTATTACATACTGGATGCTGCATGAGGTGTGCGGACAGAATATGCTCTGGCATCAGGCGAAGGTTGCTAGTGTAGCGGTCTCGATTAATATGTCGGCACGGATGTTTGAAGGCGGAAGCCTGTATGAGGTAGTGGAAGAGGCGTTGTCGCGTTCGGGCCTTGCGCCGCATTTCCTTGAACTGGAGATTACCGAGTCGATTGCGATGAACAATATGGAAGAGACGGTTGCCCAGCTCTCCAAGCTGCGGGATCTCGGTGTGCGGGTGTCCCTGGATGATTTCGGAACCGGTTTCTCTTCGCTTGGCAATCTGGATGAGATTCCAGTGAATACCCTGAAGATTGATCAGGTCTTCATCCGCAAGAGCAAGATGCATTCCAAGAAAGCGATCATCAGCAACATCATTGCCATTGCCAGCAATCTGAACATGGAGGTTGTGGCTGAGGGCGTGGAGACTACGGAGCAGATTGAACTGCTGCAATCGCTGGGCTGCAGCGTGATGCAGGGCTACTACTACGGCCGTCCGATGCCGGTTAACGAATTAGGCCAATGGTTCATTGAGAATACGGCATAATGCTCCTGGTTGCTCTTGCACCAAAAGGCTGTCCTGGATGTGGAGGGTTATTCCACATCAGGGCAGCCTTTTTCATAAATATAATATATAAAGCTCCGGTCTAGATTTTGAAATTCTCGACCAATACCTGCAGCTTCTCTGCCAGGGAGGAGAGGAATGCGGCGGAGGATTCGACCTCCTGCATGGCGGCAAGCTGCTCTTGAGACGAGGCGGACAAGGTCTCGGCGCCCTCGGCCGTCTGATTGGAGACCGCTACGATCTTCTGGATCGAAGCGACAAGTCCGTCAGAGAGCAGGGCCAGTTCACGCACGGTGGCTGAGATCTGCTGGCTATGTGCAGACATATCGGAGACGGACGACTCAATCTCGGAGAAGGAATGGCCGGCCGCTATAATCATTTCTTTGCCGTGATGCATTTCTTCCGTAGAGTGCCTCATCGTCTCTCCGGCCTTGTCCATCTGCTGGACAATCAGACTAACCAGCTCACCGATCTGGCGGGCAGATCCGGCAGATCGCTCGGCCAGCTTGCGTACTGAGCCTGCCACAACAGCGAAGCCGCGGCCCTCTTCTCCGGCCCGTGCGGCTTCAATTGCCGCATTGAGGGATAACAGATTCGTCTCCTCGGCAATACTGGCAATGGTGCCGACAATATTCTCAATCTCTTTGGAATGGCTGCCCAGCGTCTCAATAATGCCGGAGAGATCCGAGATGCTCGCACCTACAATGGCCATCTGGGAGGTGGTCGAGTCCATAGATTCCCGGCCTGTCCGGGCCTTCTGGGAGTTGATGGCTGCCTGGTTCATTGCGCTGTCCGCATTGCCTGCAATTTCAGTAATGAAATGCGACATATCCTGTACGGCCTTGAAGCTGCCCTCCAGATTCTGCAGCTGGGTATGCGCCCCGTCGGCGAGATCCAGGGTGACATTAACACTGTGCTCTCCGGCGCGGTTGGTCTCCTGGGCGCTGGCGGACAGCTCCTGGGAAGAGGAGGCAACCAGCATGGACGTATCATTGACCTGTGTAATCAGGTTGCGCAGATTCAGAGTCATCGCATTGAAGTCGCGGGCAAGCTCGCCGATCTCGTCCTTGGCTGTGAAGAGCAGCGGTTCCCGGGTCAGATCGCCTTGGGCTACCGTGTTCACGGATGCGGACAGCTTGGTAAGAGGGCTGACCATCCGGCGGATCAGCAGATAAGCGGCGAGAATCGCAATAATCAGAATGGAGCTGCCGATCAGGAAGGGCTGGGTGATGATATCCATGGTCCGGGATTGAATTAAGGGGCCGTCGAAGTTAATCGCCATTAATGCAATGATGGGTTTGGTAGGGTCATGGTCCTGATAGATGGGGCCGTAGCCGGTTTTGAGGGAGGTGCCCTGATATGTATACACCTTCGAGTAGGCGGAGTGCTTCATCGTGGTAATCATTTCTTTATCTTCATCTGCGAAGTAGAAGGGGTCTCCAGCTTTGTAGCCGCGTTGTTTGAAGTTCTTGTCAGCGGCCAGCACCTTGCCATCCAGTGATAGAATGAAGGCTTCTTTGAAAATAGGCTTGTGATCACTGATCCATCCGATGCGGTCTTCGATCGCAGTCAGCTTGCTGGTATCGCCGGCAGCCAGAGCGGTTATGTCGGCAGGATCGATAAGACCGGTAGTGATATTGGCGCAGCCTACCAATTCAATGCCGGCAGCTTCATCGATCTGCTTGTAAGCCGCATGATAACCGAAGAAGCCTATGGATGAACCAACCAGCAGCAATACGATCAGCATCATCCATGTTAATTTTGTTGCCAATTTCATAACAAATATCACCAGCCCTGACTCTAAAAGATTAAGTGAATTATGGGGTTCACTGCTACGATTATAGCGCATGCGCTGCGGTTTGAGCATACGTCAAAAAAAAGAATTTTTGTGTCGGAAAATGATGGATTATGTATAAAAAATCATTGAAAATAGACGCTTAATCCTATCTTAAATTCAAAAAATATTGTATGCCGGACCGGTATAATGGTACGCTTGAAGCAGAACAAACGGACTGGGAGCTGAAGGAATGTCGCAAGAAATCAATCCTTTGATCGAACGTGTGGGATTATCCATGTGGAAGGTTCAGCGCAGAATCATGTCGCAGATGTCATTTCATAAGGAATTGGGCTTGACTGTGCCGCAATTCGGGCTGCTGCATATGATCTTTCAGGAGCAGCAGGCACGGGTGATTCAGCTGGCGGACAAGATGGAGGTGAAGTCCAGTGCAGTCACCGTCATGCTGGACCGGCTGGAGCTGCTGGAGCTGATCGCCCGCGTGACGGACGAGAATGACCGCAGAGCGGTAATCGTCACGATTACCGGCAAGGGACAAGAGGTGCTGGAAGAAGCACAGCGCCGGTCACTGCTGCTGCTGGAAGAGCATTTGGCCATTCTGGAGCCGGCAGAGCTGGAGAACTTCGCGGATTATTATCTCATGCTGGAGAATCAGGAGCGTTAACATAAGCATCACAAAGAGGCAGCGCTTCTCCCGTTACGGGGAGGCGCTGCCTCTTGTCTTGTCTAGTCTGGCTATTCTGCGGCAGGTTCTTTGTCCGGCAGTTGCGTGACGTAGCTGTCAGACAGCTGGCGCAGCCGCAGAGCGCGGTTGTATTCATCCTCGTTGCCGGCCGGAGCATTACCTCCGGTCGCCAGCGGATATTGGGTATTATCCTCGAAGCTGTTGCCCGGAATCAGCAGGGCAGAGCTGGAAATGAAGGAGCCGGTAGGCAGGTAATACCGCTGCGGCAGCAGATTGTAGGACTGGCTGAGCAAATCCTGGCCGAAATGAATGTTGTGATCCATGGATACCCCCAGCAGGCTGGCAGCTGTAGGCATAATATCGACTTCTCCGCCGACCTGCGCAAGCTTCTGCGGAGCAATTCCTTCGCCATGGATAAGCAGCGGGATGTTGAGCATATTGGCGTAGCTGTAATCATAGCCGTAGATTTCCTTCATTAACTGCTTGTCGTCATGATCCAGCGAATAGATCGGCAGTCCCATATGATCGCCGTAGACCATAACCAGACTGTTCTCCCATAATCCGCTGGCCTTCAGTTCATCTACAAACTGTCCGAAGGCATAGTCCGCATAGTTCTGGGACCGGACATAATCGCCGACAAAGGTTCCTTCATACCGCTCAGGAAGCTTCATCTTGTGCTTTTCTTCAGGAATAGTGAACGGGTGATGCGCCGACATGGAGATGACCTGGGCATAGAACGGCTGGCCCGCATCGCTCATTTCCTTCAGCTTCTCCGAGGATTTGCGGTAGAGCACCTCATCGGAAGCGCCGAAGAAGAAGGCATCCTCGTCACCAAAGAACTGGTGATCGTAATATTTCTGCCAGCCGAGGGCTTTGTATAGCTCGCCCCGGTTCCAGAATTCCACTACATTGGTGTGAAACGTGGCCGTCTGATAGCCGTTGTCTCCCAGCAGACGGGGGAGACTTGGCAGCTGCTTGTCGATATAAGACATGGTAGCTGCGCCCTGCGGAGGGATATAGAAGGACGAATTGACTACGAATTCCGCATCGGAGGTGTTGCCCTGGCCGACCATCTGATAGAAGTTCGTGAAGTACAGGCTCTCCTCCATCAGGCGGTTCAGGTTAGGGGTAACCTCCTGGCCGTCTATCTTGAGACCCATCAGGAAGCTCTGGAAGGACTCCAGCTGGATGATAATCAGATTCTTGCCCTTGGCGGCACCGGCATATGCCGAGACTGCTGAAGGGTCGATGCCCTTGAGCTGGTTAATTGTGCTCTGTGTGATTTCACTGGCCTGGACCAGCTCGGTTTTATCTTTGGCAAAGATCGTGTATGCTTCATAATTAAGGATGCCCATTTCCTGGGCCTTCTTGATCTCATTCATGCTCGCCTTATTCGGAAGAATATTGAACAGGCAGAGTCCGAGCGAGACCGCGAACAGTACGACATGCAGCGTCCGGCCGCTGCGCCGGTTGATCTGGTCTTTTTTATAATTGCGTCCGTTCTTATTAATGAAGAAGTAGAAGCCCAGCACGATAATATCGGTGAAGATCAGCAGATAATAAGGGTCCATCAATGAGAACACGCTGTTCTTGACGGCAGTGACCTGGTTCACCTGCTCGGCGGCATGGTAAGTGACAATGACCCCGTAATATTTGAAGTACATAATGGCGGCAAAAAAGATCGCGGTAACCAGCAGATTGACCGTCATGTAATAGCCGAGCTTCCGTCTGGAAGCAAAGCGCTCAATCAGGAAAAATAGGGCCCAGACAAAGGGCAGCTCCGTCAATACGGATTTCCAGAATTGCAAATCATCAAAGATTACACCCCAGGCCAGCAGGCTTTTGAACAGAAAAAGAATGGAAAAGAACACAAATGGCTTAAGGAGCCAGCGTTTCACAGTTTGGGATGACACAGCTTCGCCTTCTTTCTGAAGAATGAACAGGTTTCCCGGGTGATAGGAAACAGCAGCATGAGGACATAAGAATACCATTATCAATAGAACTTATTATGCAGTGCCAGGGAAGGAATGTCAAAAATCAGAAGCGGCCGTATACTCCCTGGAGCGCGCGTAAACTACGGCTAGAACGAACCCGGCACAGGCCACTCCCTCAGGCGGGGGAATATCGGCGTTAAACGAAGAATATGAGCCTTACGCAGCGGAAGCTGGCGGAAATTATTGGAGGTGGGGACGGATGGAGCATACAGAAATCACACTGTCCGTGAGGGCGCTTGTGGAATTTGCCTACAGCAGCGGCAGTCTGGAGCCGGGCTTCCGCAGCGGAGCCGCCATGGCGGAGGGGACGCGCAGCCATCAGCTGATCCAGAAGCAATATAAGGAAGGGGACCGCAAGGAGGTCTATTTGAAGACCGGAATTGCTTACGGAGAGCTGCTGTTCCAGATTGACGGGCGCTGCGACGGCCTGCTTACGGCAGAGGATGGAAGCCTGACAGTGGAGGAGATCAAGTCCATGGCCGGAATCCCGGATCCTGCGCTTGAAGGGAAGGAGGTACACTGGGCCCAGGCTTATATGTACGCTTACATGCTGGCAACGGATCTTGAGCTTCCCTACATTCAGGTGAAGCTCACCTATGTGCAGCGGGGAAGCGAGGCACAGTATAGTCTCTACCGGGAGATGTCCCGTGAAGCGCTGACGGCCTTTGCGCTTGAGACAGTAAGCAGGTATGCACCGTATGCCGAAATGATGGTCCGTTACAAGGCGAAGAGAGGGGAGAGCATCACGAACCTATCTTTTCCGTTCTCGGCTTACCGGCCCGGCCAGCGCCATTTCGCAGCCGCAGTCTACACCTCCATTGCTGAGGGGGCGAACCTCTTCGCCCAGGCACCGACTGGCATCGGCAAAACCATGTCCACCCTGTTCCCGGCGGTCAAAGCGCTGGGCGAAGGTAAGGCGGCCGGTATCTTCTATCTGACCGCCAAGACCGTTACACGGATCGCGGCGCAGGAGGCAGCCACGATGCTGAACCGCCGGGGGCTGCATCTGCATGTCATTGCGCTGACGGCGAAGGAGAAGGCCTGCTTCCGGGAGGAAGGCATCTGCGGCACGGATTCCTGCGCGTATGCGGAGGGCTATTATGACCGGATCAACGGCGCGTTGATTGATATGCTGGAGCATGAGACACTGATGACCCGGGAGACGATCGCCGGCTATGCCCATAAGCATCAGGTCTGCCCGTTTGAGTTCTCGCTGGATGCCGCCTATGCCTGCGATGTTGTTATCTGCGATTACAATTATATCTACGACCCGCGCATTAGCCTGAAGCGCATGTCTGAGGAGCGTAAGAAGAACACCGTGCTGCTGGTGGATGAAGCGCATAATCTGGTGGACCGGGGCCGGGAGATGTATTCTGCTTCGCTTACCAAGGCACCCTTCCTGGCGCTCAGCCGGACCTACAAGGCGGCGAATCCCCGGCTCGGCACTGCCGCCAAAGCGGTGAACGCCTTCTTCATTGCCCTGCGTAAGATCTGCGGTGATAAGGGTGCGGGAGAGTGGGCGGCCTATCCGGAGGAGCTGCCGGAGCTGCTGGAGAACTTCGCAGCCGAAGCGGAGCTGGAGCTGCTGAATTCCTCTTCCCTGGTAGGCTCTGTGCAGGCGGAGGAGGACGGGGCGGATAGCCTGCTGGATACCTATTACGCAGTACAGGGGATGCTTCGCACCTTCAAAACCTACGATGAACGCTACATTACCTATGCCGAGGTGCGCAGCGGAGATGTGTATCTGAAGCTGTTCAATCTCGATCCGTCGCATTTGCTGCAGCAAATGGGCAAGAGCTTTCGCAGCCAGATTCTGTTCTCTGCGACCCTCTCGCCGCTCTCGTACTACAGGGACATGATCGGTGCAGGCGAGGAGGACTACAGTCTGAGCCTGGCCTCACCTTTTCACAAAGAGCAGTGGCAGGTGTCTGTCCTGCCGGTATCCACTCGGTTTCATGACCGGGAGGCTTCCTTGCAGCCGCTGAGTAATGCTCTTAGAGGCATGGTCTCGAAGAAGGGCAACTACTTGGTCTTCTTTCCCTCTTATCTGTACTTGAGGAATGTCTATGAGGTGTTCACTGAGAAGTACCCTGAAGTCCCTACGCTGCTGCAGGGCAGCGGGATGAGCGAGCCGGAGCGGGAGAGCTTCCTGGCGGCCTTCCGCCCGGATAACCCGGAGCCGCTGCTTGGCTTTGCCGTGCTGGGCGGTATTTTCTCCGAAGGGGTGGATCTGCCCGGCGACCGGTTAAACGGGGTAATGGTGGTGGGGGTTGGACTCCCGCAGGTGGGTCTGGAGCGCAATCTGCTCCGGAGCTATTTCCAGTCACAGGGCAAGAACGGCTTCGATTATGCTTATATCTACCCTGGCATGTGCAAGGTGCAGCAGGCTGGAGGACGGCTGATCCGCAGTGAGAGCGACAGCGGGGTCATTGTGCTTGCAGACGACCGCTTCATGCAGCCTTCCTACCGGCAGCTGCTTCCAGAGGAGTGGCGGGACTACTCTGTTATGACCTAAGCGGGTATAATCTACTGAAAAGGCATTCACCAGACAACTCAGGAGGTAAAGACATGACGCTTAATATCGGACTTGTTGGAACAGGCTGGTTCTCCAAGGTACATGCGGATTTGCTGGCTGGCATGGAGGATGTGTCGCTGAAGGCGGTCTGCGGCAGCAGCAAGCTTAAGGGAGAAGAGATGGCCCGCCCTTACGGGGCCGAAGGCTACGGGGGGATTACCGAGATGCTGGACAGCCACAAGCTGGATGCCGTCTACATCTGCGTGCCGCCACAGTCGCACGGGGCGATTGAGCGGGCGCTGATCCGCAGGGATATCCCCTTTTTCATCGAGAAGCCGCTAGGCTCAAGTACGGCCATTCCGGCCAGTCTGCTGGAGGATATCAAGCAGCATCAGCTGCTGACCTCGGTAGGCTATCATTTCCGCTATCAGGAGAATATCCAGCGGCTGAAGCAGACGCTTGCCGGAGACAAGGTAGGGATGATTACCGGAGAATGGATGGGCGGAATGCCCGGCGTGGCGTGGTGGCGCAATCAGGAGCAGTCCGGCGGGCAATTCACGGAGCAGACGACGCATATTGTTGACTTGCTGCGTTATCTGGCCGGTGAGGTGACAGAGGTCTACGGCATGTTCGGCAACCGGATTATGCATGAGAAGCATGAAGGGGTGACCGTAGCCGATGTGGGCACCGTGTCGCTGAAGCTTGCGAGCGGCATTATCGCCAGTATCTCCAATACCTGTGTGCTGCCCGGTGAGGTGAACAAGGCCGGAATCAGCTTCTATAATGACAACGGCATGCTTGACTGGAATCCGGAGCGTCTGCTCGAAGTCCGCAGCGGGGACAGCAAGGAATACAAGAATTCGGGCAATCCTTACGCGGTAGAGAGCGAGGCCTTCCTGTACGCTGTCCGCACCGGAGACCGCTCCCGTATTCTCAGCGATTATGAGGACGGGTACAAGACGCTGAAGGTAACCTGCGCCGCGTATGAATCCGCCCAGAGCGGATTGCCGGTGAAGCTGTAGGACTCTGTCCTAGGGTCAGGGAGCTGCTTAATGAATGAACACTGCAATCAGTGCGGGTGCCAGCCCAATGGAGAACAGCGCCGCCAGAATCATCGAGATACTGGAGATGGTGCCGGTCAGCGAGCTAAGCTCGAAGGCCTTGGAGGTGCCGGTGCCATGCGCTGCAGTGCCCAGCGAGACCCCGCGTGCCACTTCATTCTCAATGTGGAAGAGGCGCAGCACCGAGGGACCCATCATCGTTCCAAGCACACCCGTGAGAATGACGAAGACTGCGGTGATGCTGGGAACTCCGCCGATGCTCTGTGAGATGCTCATGGCAATCGGCGTAGTTACCGAACGGGGGACCAGGCTGGTGGCGAGATCTCCGCTCAGGTGCATTAATTTGGCCAGCAGCATGGACGACAGTACAGCCGTTACCGTTCCTGACAGCACGCCTGCCGCAATTTCGGCGGCGTGTTTTTTGAGTAGCTTGAAGTTCTTGTGCAGCGGAATCGCAAAGGCGATTGTCGCCGGCTGAAGCAGGTCTGACAGCCATTTGCCGCCTGCATTGTAGGATTCATAGGAGCTGCCTGTGATTAGCAGGAAGCCGATGATTACCAGCGGGGTGATGATCAGCGGAGAGGCGTACATTTTGCCGCTGGCCGCATAAATCCGTTTGGTTACAAGGTATACCGCAATGGTAAGTCCAAGGAATAATAGTCCGGTCATCATGAGCTTCTACGCTCCTTTACTTTATAGATCATCCCTGTCAGCAGACCCGAGCTGGCCATGACAGCAAAGGTGCCCACGAGCACAACAGCCAGTACCTGCAGGCCGAAGGATTCCAGCAGCTTCGAGTAGTTCATGACCCCGATAGCCGATGGAATGAAGAACAGCAGCAGCTCAGCCAGCAGCCAAGAAGCTCCTGCCTCTACCCAGTTCAGCCGGATCACGCCGGATTCGAGCAGCAGGAATAATAGAATCATCCCGATAATGCTTCCGGGAAGCGGAATATGCAGTAGTGAGGTTAATCCGTTAACGAGCAGGGAGAACACGGTTAGTCCGGCCACCTGCAGTAAGCCTAAGGCAATCTTTTTCATCATGATTACCTCCTTTCATCTCTTACTGAAATTTTACATCTAATTCTTTCATAGGTACAATGAATGGATTGAATAGCTCGCATTCTAATTGTCTATGCATGGAGGTTACCTAATGGATATCAGACAGCTGGAGTATTTCGTGCAGGCCGCCAGGCTGAACAGCTTCTCCAGAGCCGCAGAATCGCTGTATATCACCCAGCCGACCATCAGTAAGATGGTCCGCAATCTGGAGACGGAGCTGGGGGCCGACCTGTTCTACCGCGAGGGCCGGAGCATCCGTCTGACGGATGCGGGAGAGCTGCTGCTCGTCAAGGCGCAAAACATTGTAGAGTCCTTTGCCAGCCTCTCCTCCGAGCTGGACAGCCTGCGCAATCTGAAGCAGGGGCATATCCGTATCGGACTTCCGCCCATGGTTGGAGCCAGCTTCTTCCCGGCGGTCATCGGGGAATTCCACCGGAAGTATCCCGAGGTGACGATCCGGCTGCATGAGGACGGGGCGAAGAAAGTGGAGGATGACGTAGAGTCCGGCCTGCTCGATATCGGGGCGATTGTACTGCCGGTGGACCCGGCCAGATTCCACTGCTTCACCTTTGTGGAGGAGAAGCTGGAATTGCTGGTTCCCGCAGGCCACCGTCTGGACGGAGCGCAGCAGGTGCCGCTGAGAGAGCTGGCCGAGGAGGAGTTCGTCCTGTTCCGGGAGGACTTCGCCCTCCATGACCGGATTATCTCGGAATGTGTCAAAGCTGGCTTTCAGCCCAAGGTGGTCTATGAAAGCTCCCAGTGGGATCTGATCAGCCGGATGGTCGCCGCCGGAATGGGCATTGCGCTGCTGCCGGAGACCATCTGCCGGGATATTGACCGTTCGCGGATTGCGGTGATTCCCCTGACCGAGCCGGTGATTCCCTGGCAGCTGGGCATGATCTGGCGCAAGGACCGCTATCTGTCCTTTGCTGCCAGGGAGTGGATTGCTTTTGCGATGAATGTACTAGGAGAGCGGTATTCGCGGCCGGAGCCTCCGGAGGATATATAAATAACAGAGCTTATTTATACTTCCGCCGACATTTTTTTCTTTTTTTGCAAATTTTGTTTTTTGGCATCATGATTTATGATAAGGGAGAAGTTGATAGAGAGAAGGTGAGTAACCGTGAACCTTTACCAGAATTCTCCTGATGTTAGCGGCCGGGATTACAGAGAAGATGAGCTCTTCCTTACTATAGAGAATTTAAGAAGCGAGCTGCTGGAGGTGGCCCGGGAACGGAGTCTGAGCGACCATACAGTGCTGGAGCTTAGCCAGCGGCTGGACGGATATATTGTGATGGCTCAGAACCTGATGATGGAGAGCCTGCGCAGCCGCAAGAATGGAGCCGCGCCCTACGGCAAGAATAAGAAGAGCCAGCGGATCAGGAATCAGGCGGCTCTGCAGCAATAATCTATAATACACCCAAGCATCTGACGGTGTTTGTTAATCATGGTCCTACTAATGTGGGGCCATTTTGTTGTGCTTTTCATAGTGTTGTCCTATAATGGCAATTAATAGAAGGATAACCTGAATGATGGATAGGGAGGTGCCGGGTGGAGGCGAAGCTGACTACATTACGTACGGAAATCGAGAAGAATCTGTCCCGCTCGGGCCATAATCTTGCCTCATTTGCCAAAGTCTCCGGCCTGAACCGCGGCAGTCTCAGCGCCATTCTTCACGGCAATCCGCCGAAGCCCATCTCGCTGGGACAGCTCGATGCCGTGATCCGGGCCTTCGGCTTCCCGGAAGGCTGGCTGTATCCGCTGTATGTGGATGAGTGCTTCAGTGAAGAGCGGATCTCCCGCCGCCGTATCGAGCCCTTCCTGGTTAAATGTGCCGAGATGGGCAAGCAGCAATGCATTGAAGAGGTCTTAAGGCGGATTATGGAATATCAGCGGCCGCTGGATATCATCTACAGGGTGGCAGAGAGGCTATTCTGCAGCGGCAAAGTACAGGAGTCCATCGTATTCTACAAGCTGATTGTAGACCATGAACAAGACAGCTATTCCGAGCGTATGGCGATTAGCCAGTACCGTATCTTCATGTCTTTGCAATCCACTCCGGATGTGGATATGGAGCAGAAGCTGCGCGCCGTAATCAGCTTCGAGCCGTATCGTGGGCTGCTTCCCGAGGAGATGCAGCTGGACGGGCTGCTGAAGCTGGCGAAGGTATGCTTCGCGCTGCACCGCTGGAAGGATGTGGAGAAATTCGCTGATGAGCTGAGGGCATTAGCAAGCGGAATCTACCGCGAGGAGCTGCGCCGCAGCAAGGGGAAGAGGGCAGAGGCCTTTCAGGCAGAACGTCCGCTGGTGGTCTATTACGGGCACGGTTATCTGCTGAAGGCCTCGGCGCTTACCAAGCAGGGGGAGTATCAGCAGGCCAAGAAATATACCGCCGGCTATGCGGACCTGGGATGGTTCGAGATGCTGGATGACGAGGGGCGCAGCAGTGTGGACAGCTTCAAGCTGTTTGCCACGGCCAACGGGTTCACGCTGGAGATTCTGATGGGCAATATCTCTGTATTGCCGTCCTATATCGCTTTCTTGTCCGAGCATCCCGGTGAGATTCTGTCCGGCATGGTGATCATTATGGAGTCGGCCAACCGCTTCGGGTTCTCCGCTGATGCGGTGATGTCGCGCTTTTCCCGGGAGATGCTGCGCTTCGAACAATTCCAGGATACGATCAATGTAGACCGGGTGTACCGTCTCTATTATCAGATTGCGATCTACCATATCTCCCGCCAGCAATATGCCAAGGGAATCGACTATATCATTCATTGTCTGCGTCTGACCATTAGGCTGAACAGCGGCAAGGACTTTATTAATTGTGTAACCTTATTTGAACTGAACAGAGACTATGCCTCCGATACCCAGCAGAATGCTTACCGGGAGCTGATCAGGGAGGTGAGAGCGCATGAAGAGATCACTGTTGATGACGGCCAGCGTTTTGGTATTGTTTAGCTTCATTCTTGCGGGTACAGGAACAGAACAGAAGTCCAAGGTAAGAGGCTTTACCGCTGTTGAACACGGAGTGGAATTCTAGAGCAGATTAGAGCAGTTAATTGTATAGCTAAGAGAGACTCCCCGGCCCTCTGTGTCGCGGGAGCGTTTGCGCGTGGTAATGTGAAATAAATTACATAGTAAGAGCGTAATCAGGAATTGACAAATTGCAGGCTCGAAAATATAATTAGGTAGCCTAATTAATACATGGTTTAATTATTTGTAGACCTAACTAAAATGGGGTGGAAGCATTGGGATAAATCGCGAAGGTGAAAACTCAGTCGGACACAAGCTTTTCTCTGCACTCCGGAAGCTGCGCAAAGGGCATTGGCATCACTCAGTGGAGGGGCATAAGCCAAGTGAGATGACTTTATTGATATGTATTGCACGGGCGTCGCATGCTTCAGATCTGGGACTTAAGGTGTCGGAGATCAGCCGCTTCCTGGGACTGACTCCGCCAACAGTAACCCAGCTGATTAACAGTCTTGAAGCCAAGCAGATGGTAGAACGGCAGGCTGATCCGTCTGACCGGAGGGTAGTGCGCATCAAGTTGACCGAACAGGGGAAAATTATTACCCGCAGGGCCAGGGACCATATGGACGCCACACTTAACAGGATGGTGGAGTATTTAGGTGAGGAAGAATCTAATCAACTGGCTGAACTGCTGCTGAAAGTCTATGCCTTTATGGAGGATAATCCTCCGCCTAATCTAGACCGGTTACAAATGAACGGAGATGAGAAGCATGATTAAATTAATGAAACAACTGAAGCCCTTCCGCTGGGCCATTGCGGCTGTACTGATTCTTGTATTTCTGCAGTCCATGGGGGATTTGTATCTTCCGACCCTGATGAGTGACATTATCGACAAGGGGATTGTGGACGGCGACCAGCCTTATATCTGGAGAATCGGCGGCTTCATGCTGCTGGTGGCGGCTGGCGGTGTGCTATGCTCTATTATTGCCAGCTATCTGTCAGCCAGAGTGGCGGCAGGCTTCGGGAAGAATACCCGTTCTCGGGTGTTCAATCATGTGGAGAATTTTACGCTCCATGAATTCGATAAGCTGGGTACGGCCTCATTGATTACACGTACCACTAATGATATTACACAGGTTCAGACCGTTCTGACTATGATGCTCCGCATGATGGTTGGTGCTCCGATGATGATGATCGGCGGGATTATTATGGCGGTGTCGGAGGACGCCAAGCTCTCGCTGATCTTTGTAGTGGTGATTCCGCTGCTGGTCGGAGCGATATTTTTCATCGGAATGAAGGGTCTGCCGCTGTTCAAGGCGATTCAGATCAAGCTGGACAAATTAAATCTGGTGCTGCGCGAGCATCTGACCGGTATCCGCGTCATCCGCTCCTTCAACCGGATTGAGCATGAGAACAGACGGTTCAGTGCGGCGAACCGCGACCTTACCGACACGGCGATTAAAGTCAACAAGGTGATGGCGGGACTCATGCCGCTGATGATGATCGTCATGAACTTCTCGATGATTGCCATTCTGTATTACGGCGGAATCCGCATTGGCGACGGGGATCTGAAGGTTGGCTCCCTGATGGCATTCATTCAGTATGCAATGCAGATTATGTTCTCGCTGATCATGGTGTCGATGATGTTCGTGCTGATTCCAAGAGCTTCTGCCTCAGCGCTGCGCATTAATGAAGTGCTGGATATGCAGCCAGAGATTAAGGACCCTACCTCTGCAGAACTGAAGACTACGGCTACAGCTACACAGGAGGACGGCCGTGACGGATTGCGCGGGTATGTGGAGTTCGACAATGTATCCTTCGCTTATCCGGGTGCAGAGCAGGCAGCCTTGTCGGGAATTACCTTCAGTGCGCGCCCCGGTGAGATTACCGCCATTATCGGCGGAACCGGGTCAGGCAAGTCCACGCTGCTGAACATGATTCCGAGATTCTATGATGCCATAGAAGGTACGGTAAGTGTGGACGGTGTGGATGTGCGCCAGATGACGCAGGAGGAATTGCGGAGCAAGATTGGTTATATTCCGCAAAAAGCCGTGCTGTTCACCGGTACCATCAACGAGAATATCCGTTACGGCAAAGAGGATGCTACCGAGGAGGAGATTCTTCATGCCGCCAAGGTGGCACAGGCCTATGACTTTGTCACAGCGATGAAGGAAGGCTTCGATTCAAGCATCTCCCAGGGGGGCGGTAACGTCTCCGGCGGCCAGAAGCAGCGTCTGTCGATAGCCCGTGCCCTCGTCCGCAAGCCTGAGGTATATCTGTTCGATGACAGCTTCTCCGCGCTCGACTTCAAGACCGATGCCAAGCTGCGTGCCGCGCTCAAGGAGGAGACTACGGAATCTACTGTCCTTATCGTCGCACAGCGGGTAAGCACGGTAATGGATGCAGACCGTATTATCGTACTGGATGAAGGTCAAATTGTCGGTATGGGCACGCACCGCGAGCTGCTGGACAACAATGAGGTGTACCGCGAGATCGTATCCTCGCAGCTGTCAGAGGAGGAAATAGCATGAGTGAGCAGAACAAAGCAATGAAGCCGCCCGCCCGCAGACACGGCGGATTCGGCCCCGGCCCGGGCGGACCCGGCATGGGTATGCCTCCCGAGAAGGCGAAGGATTTCAAGGGCACCCTGCGCCGCCTGATCCGGTATTTGCGCCCGCGCCAGGTACAGCTGATTATCGTATTCGTAATGGCGATTGCCAGTACCGTATTCAGTATTTTCAGCCCTAAGGTGATGGGTAAGGCAACGACCAAGCTTTTCGAAGGCGCTTATGGCAAGATGATGGGCGTGCCTGGGGCGGCGATTGATTTTGGCTATGTGAATGATATTCTGATCCTGCTGGCAGGCCTGTATCTGTTCAGCGCGCTGTTCAGTTATATCCAGCAGTATGTCATGGCCGGTGTGGCGCAGAAGGTCGTATACGACATGCGCGAGCAGATCAACAGCAAGCTGGAGCGGCTGCCGCTGAAATATTTCGATTCCCGGACCCACGGGGAGATTCTTAGCCGGGCGACCAATGATGTGGACAACATCAGTACCACCCTGCAGCAGAGCTTGACCCAGCTGATCACCTCCATTGTGACGATTGTCGGGGTTATTGTGATGATGCTGACGATCAGCCCGTGGCTGACCCTGATTACGATCGTTACGCTGCCGCTGAGCTTCGTAGTGATTATGCTGATCACCAAGCGCTCCCAGACCTATTTCGTCGGACAGCAGAAATCGCTGGGCCAGCTGAATGGTCATGTGGAGGAGATGTATACCGGGCACCGGATCATCAAGGCTTTTGGACGGGAGAAGAATTCCCTGAAGGACTTCAATGCCATCAATGAGGAGCTGTATAACTCCGGCTGGCGCTCACAGTTCATCTCCGGGATTATCATGCCGCTGATGATGTTCATCGGGAACCTGGGGTATGTACTGGTATGTGTGGTCGGCGGGATCTTCGTGACCAAAAAAGCGATCGATGTCGGTGACATCCAGGCATTCATCCAGTATTCGCGCCAGTTCACCATGCCGATTACGCAGACTGCCAATATTGCCAACATCATTCAGTCCACCATCGCTTCGGCTGAACGTGTATTTGAACTGCTGGATGAGGAAGAGGAAGTCCCTGAAGTGGCTGCTACACTGGCGAAACGTTCAGCAGCTGCAGAAGAGGGCTCTGTGGAATTCCGTCACGTGCAGTTCGGCTACAAGCCGGGTGAACTCCTGATTGAAGACATGAACATCGAGGTCAGTCCGGGACAGACCATTGCGATTGTAGGGCCAACCGGAGCCGGCAAAACCACGCTGATCAACCTGCTCATGCGCTTCTATGAGATCAGCGGCGGGGAGATTGTGATCGACGGTGTGAACATCACCGATATGAAGCGCAGCGAGCTGCGCAGCAAATTCGGTATGGTGCTTCAGGATACCTGGCTGTTCAACGGGACCATTCGCGATAATATCGCTTACGGCCGGGAAGGGGCTACGGAGGCTGATGTGGTGCGGGCAGCCAAGGCTGCGCATGCCGATCACTTCATCCGTACGCTGCCGCTCGGGTATGACACGATTCTGAATGAAGAGGCCTCGAACATCTCCCAGGGTCAAAAGCAGCTGCTTACCATCGCCCGGGCGATTCTGGCCGATCCGTCCATCCTCATTCTGGATGAAGCAACCAGCAGCGTAGATACGCGCACAGAGGTGCAGATCCAGAAGGCGATGAACACGCTGATGCACGGCAGAACCAGCTTCGTGATCGCTCACCGCCTGTCCACCATCAAGGATGCCGATCTGATCCTGGTGATGAACCAGGGTAGCGTCATTGAGAAGGGCACCCATGTGGAACTGCTGGAAGCGGGCGGCTTCTATGCCGATCTCTATAACAGCCAGTTCTCCGGTGATGACCTGCCGGACGCAGGCTGATCTCTGATCTGAATGGAATAGTTACCTGAATATAGCCGGCTGTAGGTCACAGCCAGGCATCACCTAGCGTTCATGCAGAGCGTCTTCGGACATTCTCTGTTATGAACGCTTTTTTTGCAACTCACACATCAACTCACCACTTAACTATGCCACTACTCGACTCCACCAACCTAGCCTTTCCTGCATTTTATACAGCATTCCTCGAATTATCAGCTTATCTGTGAGCGGAAGTTGCAATTCCTGCAACATTTCTGTCTGCGGATTCAAAAGCAGGTCTAAATCGAATTCTCCAGATAATACTAGAGAGAGTATCTACGATCACCCGTTATTAGCGGCATTGAGTCAGCTGTTTCCGGGCAGCAGCGGCAGTGATCACTCTAGTTTTTCAACATTTCAGAAAAAAGATTTGCTTAAAATTTTCGGGGTATATATGATAAGGATATCAAAATGACCCGCGGCTCATTTTTTTGGGCGGACGGATAGGAGAGAGGATGAAAGGTATGTCGGGCTACGGAAAATGGGTAGCAGGGAGCAAGACCAAATGGATCACTCTGCTGGTGTGGGTTGCACTGGTCGGGGTGCTTACGATGCTATGGCCATCAGTGAATTCACAGGTTGCTAACAATGCCTCCAATCTGCCGGAGGATTCACAATCGGTGCGGGCATCGGTCGTTGCTGAGAGAGAATTTCCGGCCGGAAGCGGAGTGCCGGCACTGCTCGTATGGCATCGTGACGGAGGAATCGCGGAGGAGGATCTCGTACATATAACAGCACTATACAGCAAGCTGGAGCAGCAGCCTCTTATGCATCAGAACTTCGTTCCGCCGCTGGGCAAGCTGCCGCCGCAGGCGCTGCAGGCGTCCTTGTCGGAGGACCGGAGCACGCTGGTCACCCCGGTGCTGTTTGACAAGACGGCGGACAGCGACCAGCTCGGAGAGTCGCTGAAGAGCCTGAAGGAGCTGGTCCGGACGGAGACGGGGACTGACCCGTCTGCCGCCAAGCCGGACAGCGGTGACTTGAGCCTGCGCGTATCCGGCCCGGTCGGAATCTCAGTAGATGCTACAGGGCTGTTCAAGAATGCCGATGTGTCGCTGCTGATTGCCACTGTCATTCTGGTGCTGGTCTTCCTGCTGCTGATCTACCGTTCGCCGATTCTGGCGCTGATTCCGCTGGTTGCTGTAGGCTTCGCTTATGGCGTAACCAGCCCGGTGCTTGGCCTGATGGCCAGGGAAGACTGGATTACGGTGGATTCGCAGGCAGTCTCGATAATGACGGTGCTGCTCTTCGGGGCAGGGACAGACTATTGCCTGTTCCTGATCTCGCGCTTCCGTCAGATGCTGAAGGTGGAGGAGAATAAGGGGCGCGCACTGCTGAGCGCCATTTCCCACTCCTCCGGGGCGATTGCGATGAGCGGCTTCACCGTGGTGCTGGCCCTCTTCGCTCTGCTACTGGCCAAATACGGCGCGTACCACCGGTTTGCAGTGCCGTTCAGCGTCTCGATTCTGATTATGGGGGTAGCCAGTCTGACCCTGGTTCCGGCCTTGCTGGCGATCTTCGGACGGACCTCCTTCTTCCCGTTCGTGCCGCGCACGCCGCAGATGGAAGCAGAGCGGGCCAAGGCCAAGGGCAGACCGGTGCCGCAGCCGCAGCCTGCCCGCCGTAAGGGAATCGGGTACCTGGTGGTATCCCGTCCGTGGGCCATTGTCGGAATTACCGTAGTACTTCTGGGAGTGCTGGCCTCATTCTCCAGCGGAATTAAGTTCACCTATGATATTCTGTCGTCATTCCCGAAGACTATGGAGTCGCGGGAAGGCTTCGACCTGATCGGCAAGCAATTCTCCCCCGGTGAGCTGGCACCCGCCAAACTGATGGTTGATACGGAAGGGTTATCCGGCGGAGAAGACCTGAAATCCGTGCTGAGCAGCCTGTCTTACGTGGATGTGGTCTCAGACCCGCAGCAGGGGGCCGTCAACCCGAAGATTAATGCCTATGATATTGAGTTCAAGGACAATCCGTATTCGATTGAGGCGATGGACCATATCCCGGCACTTCAGGCTACGGTTGAGTCGGCCCTGACGGAATCAGGGATTGAGAACGCGCAGGATAAGGTATGGATTAGCGGCCAGACCGCTACCCAGCACAATACCAAGGAGCTTGGGGAACGTGACACCGATCTGATCATCCCGGTTGTTATCGGCCTGATTACGGTGCTGCTGCTGGTCTATCTCAGATCTGTCGTAGCCACAGTATATCTGGTGGGGACAGTAATTCTATCGTTCTTCTCGGCACTGGGCCTGGGCTGGATCATCATTCATTATGTGCTCGGAGCAGATGCGATTCAAGGGTCCATTCCGCTATATTCCTTCGTCTTCCTGGTAGCGCTCGGGGAGGATTACAACATCTTCATGATCTCGAATATCTGGAAAAAGCGTAAGCATATGCCGCTGAAGCAGGCGATTGCAGAAGGTGTGAATGAGACCGGCTCGGTCATTACCTCCGCCGGACTTATCCTGGCCGGTACATTCGCCGTTCTGGCAAGTCTTCCGATTCAGGTACTGGTCCAGTTCGGCATCATCACTGCGATCGGTGTCCTGCTGGATACCTTCGTTGTCCGTCCCTTCCTGGTACCGGCTATCACTGTTCTCTTCGGCCGTCTGGCCTTCTGGCCCGGCAAGCATCAGGAGATTAGCGAAGCCTCTGCTTCGGATACACAGCGGTAAGAAGTAGTTAGTTCTACAATTTTCTGAAAAAACAACAAAGAAATCGCCCTTTCGGGAAAATGGAAGATCCATCAACCCTCCCGAAAGGAGCGATTTTTTGCTGTTGCCGGCGAATCTCTATTAAAGGGAGAAGCCCTTCTTTTGAGCGGAGCTATTCAGCCTGGACATTCGGAGTACGGCTGTGCACCAGCTCGTACTTGTCGAGCGAGGAGCTGACAATGGCTTCATTCCGGCCGGCACCGCGGTGCGAGTCCCGGAAGGCGGGGCTTGAGGTCCAGCCGTTCAGCGCTTCCTCATTCTCCCAGACGGTGCTGATCTTCAGCTCCTCCACGCCTTCCTTGGGAGCGCCGCGCCACACCTCCATGCGGATGAAGCCGGGGATGCTCTGCACCCCGTTATCTGCGCTGAACCGTGAGGCCAGCGCTTCACCATGCCCTTCCTTGATCTTAATCGTATTAGTAACTACCAGCATGCCAAGTCCTCCTTGTAGAGCTTTGCGTAATTTCCGCCTCCATTATTGCGGATTGGTGGTCCAGATGCCTGCCGTCTTCAGGAAGACACGGTCAGGCAGCTTAAGCGCAGCGAGCGTCAGCTCGGCAACGTCCTCCGGCTGCATCATCCGGTCCTCGTCCCCGATCTTAAGACCCGCGCCGGTAGCGAGGCCTGTATTCACTGTGCTTGGGGTCAGCGCCACGACACGGATATTATGCTTGCGTACCTCCATCGCCAGTGACTCCGTCATGCCCATAAGAGCAAACTTGGAAGCACAGTAGGCCGAGCCTGCGGCGAAGCCGCGTTCCCCTGCGGTGGAGGAGATGTTGATGATATTGCCGCTTGAACGCTCGATCATCGCAGGCAGTGCCGCACGTGTCACATAATAGGCCCCGAACAGGTTGATCTGCATATGCCGTTCCCAGTCTGCCGGGTCCATCTCCAGGAACGTGCCGAACTGGGCGATCCCGGCGTTGTTAATAAGCGCGTCGAATGGGCCGAGGTCCTTCTGCAGCGCTACTACCGCCCGCTCTGCTTCTTCACGTACTGCAATATCGGCTACGGCGATACTGACCTTGATGTCGTACACCTCGGTCAGCGCCGCCTTCAGCGCCTCCAGGTCCGCCGAGGTTCTGGAGATCAGCCCCAGGTTGGCGCCTTCCTTAGCCAGCGCCATAGCGAGCGCCTTGCCGATTCCCTTGCCTGCACCTGTAATGACAATACTGGTTCCTCTCAAATCCATAACCTGTCGTCACGCTCCTTATATATAGAATGATGGGTAATTCTAGAAGATACTGTCTATTATACCTGAGCGGCCGGGCACAATCACGCCGGAGCCGCAGCTCCGGCAGTGCAGGCCGCCAGTCCCCCGGTACCACTTGTGCCGCTAATGTCCACCAGCGCCCGGTCATCCCGCTTTAGCCTTCCGGCGTGATCGTCTTAAGCGGCACGGTCGCCGGACCTTCAAGCACATCGCCTTCGTAGGAGAAGCGGGAGCCGTGACACGGGCAATCCCAGGAGCGCTCGGCGTCATTCCACTCGCATTCACAGCCCAGGTGAGTGCAGGTTCTGTCAACGAGATGCAATTGGCCCTCAGGGTCGCGGTAGGCACCTACGCGTTTGCCGTCATGGAAGACGACTGCACCCTGATCCGGCTCCAGATCCTTCGTCTTGGTGTGTACAATCTCCACTTTGCCGGCCACCAGCTCCTTGGCGACCGAGAAGTTCTGCACGATGAAGTTCTTGATCGCGGGCACCGCCTTGAAGCGTGAGGGATCATATAACCCGGTGTACGGGTTGCTGCTTCCCAGAATGCCGTCTGCGATCAGGCGGGCAGCCACGGTTCCGTTCGTCATGCCCCATTTTCCGAAGCCGGTAGCGATATAGATCTCCTCGTCCTCAGCGCGCTTGCCGATATAGGGCACCCGGTCCAGCGTGATCAGGTCCTGGGTGGACCAGCGGAACGGAATACTGCGGATGCCCAGCAGCTCCCCGGCGAACCGCTCCAGATTCTCATAATGGCCGAACGTACAAATGCCTTGACCCGTCTTGTGGTTCTCCCCGCCGGCGATGACCAGCTTCCGGTCTCCCCATTCCACTGCCCGCAGCGAACGGGCCGGTTCACCGGCACTCAGATACATGCCGCCCTCATAATCCGTCTCCGGCTCGAACGCCAGACAGTAGGAGCGTTCGGCATGCAGCCGTGAGAAGTAAAGGGAGCCGCCGTCATAGAAGGGGAAGTGGGAAGCCGACACGGCATGGCGGCAGCGGATCTGGAGCTTCTCTCCCTCGGTATGCAGGGTTATCTGTCCGTCCGTATCGACCTTCTCTCCGATCATCGTATGCTCAAATACGGCGCCGCCCCTGTCCAGAACCGCCTGCAGCAGCCCCTTCAGGTATTCCAGCGGGTGGAAACGGGCCTGATCCGGCATCCGGATGGCCCCGCCCGCGCCCAGCGGCAGGGGGACCTGATCCAGCCACTCTCCGGGCAGTGCCAGCTTGCCGTAAGCCTCGAATTCCTTATTCAGCGCCTTCAGCGTCTTCTCGTCACCTTGATCCGCATACAGGTAGGCCGCCTCCCGCTTCATCCCGCAGGACAGGTCCAGTTCCTCCGCTGTGGCAATCATCCATTCCATGGCCTCGCTGTTCGACTGATAATACATCCGGGCCTGCTCCACGCCGAAATGCTTCAGCAGATCATGATAGATCATACCGTGCTGGGCGGAGATTTTGGCGCTGGTATAGCCGGTGGCCCCGCCGAGAATCTGTCCGGCTTCTAGCAGTGTGACCTTATATCCGGCCTTGGACAGCAGATAAGCGGTAGTAATCCCGGTAATTCCTGCCCCTACAATAGCTACGTCTGTGACATGATCTTCCGCAAGCACCGGAAAAGACGGCAGACCTGTACTGTCTAGCCATAACGATTCCGGAAATTGCGGAAGACCTTGCGGACGGGATTCCTGTGTGCTCATAGTCTAGTCCCTCCTAAGTGATGATCCATTTCATTTATTACCACTCTTCCGTGAAAAGAAACGCCCCGCTCCCCCGGCAGGTGCATGAAAACCGCCAGAAAGTGCCAACCTAAGAAGAAATTCACGGAGCAGCGGGCGGAGAGGGGCAGAGACCTATGTCGGAACAACAGCATACACAAGCGGTCCTGCTCGAATGGATCAGAAGCCAGCTAAGCGGGTTCGGCGACCTTGAAGACAAGATCTTGACGATTCCGGCGGGACAGGTCAGCCTGCTCTATATCAAAAGTGTGACTGACGGACAGGCCATCAGCCGCAATATTATTGCTCCGTTCTACGAGATGGGCCATCCCGCAGCCTACTACAGCTATGTGGCCGATTACCCCGGCAGTGAAGAGGTGACAGACGGGCAGCGTGCTCTGGATCTTCTGCTCAGCGGCTATGCCTGTATTGGGCGGGAGGGCAAGCTCTGTTGCTTCGATGTCCTCCGGGCGGAGGCCAGCAGTATCAAGGAGACGATTACGGAGAGTATCAGCCAAGGTCCCTCCGATGCGCTGGGGGAGAGTCTGGCGGTGAACCTCAATCTGGTTCGGCGGCGGTATCTGTCCTCTGCGCTCAAGATGGAATTTACCGTTATCGGCAATGTGTCCAAGACTAAGGTGGCAATTCTCTATGACGAGAGCCGGGTGAATCACCAGGTGCTGGCGGAGTTAAAAGAGAAGCTGGACTCGCTGAAGCTCGACATTCTGCAGGCTGCCGGTGAACTGGAGAAATATATCAGCAGCGACAAGCTGCGCATTTTTCCCAAGACCATAGTAACTGAGCGCCCCGACCGGGTGGTATTCAATTTGGCAGAGGGCAAGGTGGCGGTCTTGCTGGATACGACCGGGTATGCGATTGTGCTTCCGTCCATATTCAATGATTTCTTCACCGCCATGGATGACAAAATCCATCTGCCCTTCGTCGGCCGCTTCCTGAAGCTGCTGCGCATTCTGGGCGTGGCCATGACGTTATGGCTGCCGGCCTTGTACATTGCCTTCACCTCATACAATCCGGAGATTGTGCGGGTGCAGATCGCCCTGCTGATCGGGGGAAGCCGTGCTACGGTGCCTTACCCTTCTTTTGTCGAGGTGATTCTGATGATGATTATGATGGAGTTCCTGACGGAGGCCAGCTTGCGTCTGCCCAGAGCCATCGGTCCTACAGCGACCACGGTCGGCGGTCTGATCCTGGGGCAGGCTGCTACAGCGGCAGGGCTGATCGGCAACATTATGATTATTCTCGTCTCCGTAGTGGCGATATCCAATTTCCTGGTTCCGCTGAATATGATGAGCTTCTCCATCCGTGTGCTGAAGTATTTCTTTGTCATTGCCGCAGCTGTGCTCGGGCTTGTCGGTGTCGTGATCTGTCTGGTGGGCTTCACGCTGTACTTATGCAGCCAGCGCAGCTTCGGCCAGCCGTATTTCAAGATGTTCGCCCTTGATTCGCTGGGAGCGTCACTGAAGAAGAAAAGCGGGGGCTCCTGATGGCAAACAGCCGCTATTTCTACTGTCTGTTTCTCATGAATTCCTTGATCAATATCATTAACTTCGCCCCGCGGGAGCTGCTGGATGCCCGCTTCGACGGTGCGCAGTCCTCCATTCTGGTTGCGGTGGGCACGGGCACGCTGTTCATCTATCTTTTCACCAGTGTCATTTGTAAATTCCCGGGAAAGGGACTGCCGGAGATCTTCGGTTCAGTGATGCCCAGGCTGCTGGCCTCTCCGCTAATTGTCGTATATGCGGTTCTCTGGTATCTGGCCGGGGCGCTGATTCTTTTGTCCTTTGTGGACATTACCCTCCGGTTCATCAGCCCGGACACCGGCCCGATGGCAGTCTTGCTCGGGTTCCTGATATTGACCTGTCTGTGTGCCAGAATAGACTCGCTGTCCCTGCTCTATGGACTGGAAATTACACTGGCCATCACGCTCCCCTTAATTCTATACACGACAGTCAAGGCGGTGGTGAACCCGGACTTTAGCTGGGACGCCGTACTGCAGATCATGACACATGCCCTGCATCCTCCCGACTGGAACAGCCTCGCGGCAGCGACCTTTACATTCAGCGGCTACATTAATATGGCTGTCTTCAACCGGGTATTTCATGGCTTGAAGCTGAAGCATATCTGGATTCTGAGTCTGGAGGGGCTGCTCGTGCTGGCCATCACGTTTTATGTGCCCATCGGATATCACGGAACCGTCGGTGTCGAGCGGCATGTGTACACCTGGTTCACCACAGCGGACAGCATCCGGATTGAGTCGTTTTTGATTGAGCGTATGCTCTATCTCTTTTATTTTGCTTACAGCACGCTGGCGCTGGTCAGTGCCATTATCCAGTGGCATGTCGGCAAAGAGCTGCTCCTCAGCCAGCTCCCCTCCGCCCCCGGCAGACCTAAGACCAGACAGTGGCAGGAGATCGTCATTCTGGCGGTTTTTGCAGCGGGCACCCTGCTCCTGATGCGCATAGATCAGTACGATCTTAATATGCTAGGGGTATTCCTGCTGCATATCCGCTGGTACGGGGAGCTGCTGCTGATCCTGCTGTTATTCGGGTGCTACTGGATGGTAAGGAGGCGAAGAGCGTGAGAGCGGGAGTAATCGGGACTCTGCTGGTGATGCTGCTGTCTGCAACCATGACCCTGGCCCTTACAGGCTGCAATTTCAAGGATATTGACCGGAGAATATTTGTGGTTGCTATTGGCATTGATCCCGGCCGGAAGGAAGGAACGTTCAAGGTTAGTCTGAAGCTGGCGATTCCGCAAGGGGATGTCACGAAGATTGACGAGAAGATGCAGATCCTGACCGAAGAATCGGATAGTATCTCTGAAGCACTGCGCAGAATGAAGTCCAAGGTGGAGAAGGAGCTCGACTATGTGCACTGCAAATCGGTGATTCTGGGGGAAGGGCTTGCCGCGGATGATATCCGGCATGTAACGGACTGGGCAGTCCGGCGCAGAGACATCCAGCTGATTCTTAATTTCGCCGTGGGCAGGCCGGGGGCGCTGGAGGTGCTTCAGGTTAAGCCGCCGTCAGAGCGCATTCCGTCCAACTCGCTGATTCTGGCAATGAGCGGGCAAGGCACCGAGTCGCCCTTCATCTCCAGTGTGTATTCCTACCAGCTTATGCGGAGTATTTATGAGAATGGGATAGACCCCATATTGCCGGTTATTGAAGCGCAGAAGAAGGACCAGTTCCTGATTGACAAGATCACTCTACTGGATAAAAGAAAAATCAAGCTGGTCCTCTCCCCGGACGAGACCCGGTTGTTCAACCTGCTGTCCCGCTCCAATCTGCGGACGAACTTCCCCGCCCATATAGGCGGCGGTA
Organism: Paenibacillus sp. FSL R7-0333; assembly: GCF_038000365.1. NCBI lineage: Bacteria > Bacillati > Bacillota > Bacilli > Caryophanales > Paenibacillaceae > Paenibacillus > Paenibacillus sp. FSL R7-0333. The sequence goes on along the minus strand of NZ_JBBOBZ010000001.1, from coordinate 6,875,579 downwards.
TGTATCAGTACTATACGGAGAGCTCCTCTTCAAGCTACCAGATTGTCACTCCCGCAGATGAAGATCCCTATCTCCGCTATACCATTAAAATCCGGGCGATCCTGGAGGAGAACAGCACGGCGGAGATCGTCACCCACCATATGCTGAAGGAGATTGGGGAGGCCGGTGCAGCGGAACTGGAACATGCCGTAACCGCACTGCTGGTCAAAATACAAGGCAGCGGCATGGACCCGCTGGGCTGGGGGCTGCATTATGGCGCGCGGCACTGGAATAATGATACGGAGATGGCTGACTGGGAGCGTCTGTATCCCCGGCTGCAATTTCAGGTCAAGGCCAAGGTGGACATTAAATACTCTGGAATGATCAAATAGAGCCGCGGCGGATTGACGCTTCCGGCATCAGGACTTATACTTGATCTAAAAACAAATTAGAGGATGATAAAGATGAGAACCCTGAACCTGACCTCTCAGCGTCAAGCCGTGTATGATATCGTCCGCAATTCCCATGATCACCCTACCGCTGCGGAAGTCATGAACCGGCTGGTTGAGCAGGGGCATAACCTCGCTTATGGAACGGTCTACAATTCCCTGCGCTACCTTACAGATAAGCAGATGATCCGCGAGCTGAAGCTGGGCGAGGCGGCCAGCCGGTATGATGCGCGCCTGGACGACCACCAGCATATTGTCTGTGAAATCTGCGGTGCCGTGGATGAAGTGATGAGCCAGGTCCCGCAGGAGTGGAGCGACTTGGTTGCAGCAGATACAGGCTATTCGATCACTCATACGCATGTGGTATTCGGAGGCATCTGCCCGGCCTGCCAGAGCAGAAATTCACGCCAGAACTAGGACGTTTGTATGAGGTGTGCCGGCTCGCTTAGTAACGGAATATAACAAAAGACCGTTTTCATGGAAACGGTCTTTTTGCTGTGCTCCTATAAAAATTATCAATAAATATAGGGAAATTATCATTAATTGCCGGAAAAAAGAGGGTTTCGGGGGCTGATATTTAATTATATATAAAGCCTGCCGCTATGATCCTTCTTAAGACCCAGGAAGAATGAAAGAGAGAGTGAGTCCATCATATGAATAAAAAGGTGCGTCTGAACATCCGTACGAAGCTGATTACTACCTATCTGCTTGTCCTGCTGGTACCGAGCATCATTATAGGCTGGTTAACCTATCAATCGGCCAGCAGCAACATGGGGGAGCAGCTTACCAATAATGCCCAGGAAAGTGTAGTTGCAGTGAACCAGATCATAAGTTCCAATATTCAGTCGAAAATAGATGATATTCTCTATTTCGCCGGACAGCTTCCGGCAGATTCCATTAATAACGAGGCGGCCGGACTGGCGGCGCCTGCACTGGAGAACAGATTGCGGGAGTATGCCGCACTGCATCCCGATGTGCTTGATATTTATGCCGGAACCAGCAAAGGCAAGAGCATCCGAGCGGCAGAGCTGGAGCTGCCGGAAGGCTATGATCCGCGCAAGGAGAATACATATATCAATGCGCTTAAGCAGGGCAGCGGCACTGTGATCTCACCGGTATTTCAGACGGTGAACGGGGAGAGCGCCATTGCGGTATCGGCGGTGCTCGCAGACGGGGACGGCGTAGTCAGTCTTGATCTGAATCTGTCCTCCCTTGCCGGTATGACGGATATCAAGGTCGGTCAGGAGGGCTATATTCTGATTATCGACAGCAGCAAGAAATTCCTGGTTCATCCCACAGAAGCGATTGGCGCGGAATCCTCGCTTGAGTTCGTGAAGCAGATGTTCGGGAGTGAGAGCGGAAGCTTCGATTATGTATATAAGGATGCACCCAAGAAGATGACCTTCATGGTGAATGAGCTGACGGGCTGGCGAATCGGAGGCACCATCAGCTTGAATGAGATTACGCAGGCAACCAGCGGCATCCGTGAGACGGTCTGGCTGGTCATCTCTGTATCCGTGCTGCTGGCGCTGGTGCTGATCTATTTCAACATTGCGTCGATTCTGAAGCCGCTGATCCGCCTGCGCAAGGCAACCGAGCGGATTGCCCGCGGCGACCTGTCTGAGGATATCGGGGAATTCCGGGGGGATGAGATCGGCCTGCTGGCCGGGAATTTCCGCCTGATGGTGGAGAATCTGCGGCAGATGATTATCGGGGTGCAGACGATGACGGATAATGTCTCTTTCTCCGCTGAGCAGCTGAGCGCGGGGGCAGAGCAGACGACCAAAGCTATAGAGCATGTGACAGTGGCCATCCAGGAGGTGGCAGCCGGTACACAGCAGCAGGTGGGCAGTGTACATAAAGGAATGGCAAGCACGGCTGCTACCACAACCGAGGTAGCCCATATCTCGGAGTTCATGAAGCAGGTATCGGTAATGATGGACAAGACCTCGCTGTCGGCTTCGGAGGGCAATGATTCGGTCATCAGCGTAGTCGACAAAATCAACGGCATTCATGAGACCGTGGAGGAGATGGGCAAGGTCATCGATCAGCTGAGTGAGCGGGTCGGGCAGATCCAGGGGATTACCGGCGTGATCTCGGGAATCTCGCGGCAGACGAACCTGCTGGCGCTGAATGCGTCCATAGAAGCGGCCAGAGCCGGTGAACAGGGTCGCGGGTTCGCTGTGGTAGCCTCGGAGGTCCGCAAGCTTGCGGAAGAATCCGGAAAGTCAGCAAGCCTGATCTCCGAGCAGGTTGCCTCTATCCATTCAGAGATGCTCCGGGCTACGGCAAGCATGGAGGATGCGAAGACTAAGGTGATGGACGGCATTATGGCTGTGGATACAACGGGACGTTCGTTCTCGCGTATCCGCAGGGCGATTAAGGGGGCCGCGGAGACTATAGGCGGAATGAACGAGGGCGTTCAGACCCTGACTGCAGAAGCAGATAGTCTGGATCAGGCTATTAGCGAGATCCGCGGCATTACCGAGGCTGCGGCAGGCAGTACCGAGACGATCTCGGCAGCAGCCCAGCAGCAGCTTGCCTCGGTGGAAGAGATCGCCTCTTCCTCAGCCGACCTGAGCCGGCAAGCCGATGAATTGCAGCAGCTGGTCGGACGCTTCAAGCTATACCCGGGAAACCAGGCTCCTGCCGCGCCGGAAGCGGTCAAGCCGGGGGAGAACCTCCCTGAGGATCAGCAGAATTCATGAGGCCGAATATGCGGTCTGGTCTTTTCTTTTACCTCACTTTGCAAGTATACTGGTAAGCAACAATACGGGGTGATGAAGGGGAGAAGCGTTCATGGCAGAGCAATTAAAGGGCATTACCGTAGCCCTGGCCGGTCCGCGTAAAGCGGAAGACATGGCCAAGCTGGTAGAGAATATGGGAGGAACCGCGCTGCACCGTCCCGCTCAAGGGACAACCTTTCTGGATGATGCCGCCCTGCGTGAGGGGCTGATTGCCTGGACAGAGCAGCCGCCGGATCTGGCTATTCTGACTACCGGTATGGGGCTGGACGCATTGTTCGAGACGGCTGCGAAGCTGGCGCTTGCGGACCGCTTCCTGGAGGTTCTCTCTGGCTCACCTGTTGCTGCCCGTGGTTATAAGACAGTGAATGCCCTGAAGAAACGGGGACTTGAGCCGGTCGTGCGTGACGATGACGGCAGCTCTGCCGGACTGATTCGCGGCCTGCAGGACTATGATCTGCAGGGCAAGCGGGTCATGCTTCAGCTGCATGGGGAGACTGCCCCGCAGCTGACCGGTTGGCTGGAGCAGGCGGGCGCAGCTGTAAGCTGTGTGCAGCCTTACCGGTATACTCAGCCGGAGCCTGGAGCGCTGGAGCTGCTGCTCACAGAGATCACCGAAGGACAGGTGGATGCAGTGGCGTTCACAAGTGCGCCGCAATTCCGCTTCCTGGCACAGCATGCGCGGGAGCAGGGGCAGCTTGCGGCGTTGGTGCAGGCTTTTGAAGAGAGGGTGCTGGCGGTATCTGTCGGCCGTATGACCTCGGAGGCTCTGAAGGAAGAAGGCTTGAAGCGGATTGTCATGCCGGAGCACGAGCGGATGGGCAGCATGTTCGTTACCCTGGGCCGCTATATTGCGGCTAACCGGTAGCAGCAGGCCGTTCAATTATAGTTACTGCTACAAATACAGAGAGATATGGAGGAGGAGACCTATGGACAAGAGAAAATGCCTGTTGTTAGGCGATTACACACACCCCCGGTTTCACCCGTTGCAAGGTGTGGACAAGCAGGTCAGTGAAATTCTGCATGAGCTTCTGACGGTACAATGCTCAGAGAACAAGAAGCTGATGCTAAGCGAGCATTTGTCCGGATATGATCTGTGCATTGCATATAATGAATTGTGGAATGAAACGGTATCTCCGCAGCAAACGGCAGGTCTGCTGAGCTATGTCAGCGGAGGAGGCGGTCTGATTGTCCTGCACACCGGGGTATCCCTGGCGAAGCGTTATGAGCTGGCCCAGCTGATCGGTGCCAGATTCACCGGCCATCCGGCCTATACTCCGCTTCAGTTCAAGGTGCAGGAGCATGATATTACCGAAGGCATCGAAGACTTCCAGCTCGATGAAGAGCCGTACCGGTTCGAGTTCGATCCGTTCACCGAGAAGCAGGTTCTGCTCGAATACGAAGCGGACGGGGAGATGCTGCCTGCGGCCTGGTGCCACAGCTATGGCCTGGGACGGGTGGTCTATCTGATGCCCGGCCATCATGAGCCGTCGTTCCGGCATCCGGCTGTTCGTCAGCTGATTCTGCGGGCAGCCACCTGGGCGGCGCGTATCCCCAGATAATCAGCAAATAATCGGCAAATAATCGGCAAATAATCGGCCATATCGAAGCTTAGCCCCACTTTTGTGGGGTTGTTTTGTGAAATGGCGGGCGAAGGGGTATACTTTATCCATAACTGCAATCTTTGGGAGGGAAGTACCATGAGTGATCTGTTGAAGAAAGCTATCTCATTAGGCGTAGGCCTCACCATTGTCAGCAAGGAGAAGGTTGAGAAGGTCGTTGACGATCTGGTGAAGCGGGGCGAGCTGGCCCCGTCGGAATCCAAGGCGCTGGTCGAACGGCTGGTAGAGCGCGGAGATGAAGAACGGGGTGTGTTCAAGTCTGCCGTGCAGGAGCAGGTTCAGCGGGTGCTGAAGGAGCTTAAGGTACCTGTGCAGGAGGATATCACCAGGCTGGAGTCGCGCATTGCCCAGCTTGAGGGCCGTGTTGCCGAGCTTGAGGGCAAGTCACCCCAGGAGACCACCGTGCCGGAACAGCGTACGGAATAAATGGCTGTCCGCATAAGGCATGCCGGACGTTACCGGGCAATCGCCATGGCGCTTATGCGTCATGGCTTCGGCTATATGGTGGAGGAACTGGGCCTCTACCATCTTCTGTCACTTCCCCGCAGGATCATCACACAGGAGGTTCATGAAAGTGTGACCCTCGGTGAACGGGTCCGCAGGGTGCTGGAGGAGCTGGGGCCAACCTTCGTCAAATTGGGCCAGCTTGCCAGCACGCGCTCCGATCTGCTGCCTGATGCGATTATTCAGGAGCTGGTCAAGCTGCAGGACCATGTGCCGCCGTTCTCAGCCGAGACAGCCCGCAATATTCTGGAGCAGGAGCTGGACCAGAATATCGATGCGGTCTTCCAATACTTTGAGAATAATCCGCTTGCTGCCGCCTCCATCGGTCAGGTGCACCGGGCTGTGCTGCATGGCGGGCAGAGTGTAGCGGTCAAAATACAACGTCCGGGCGTCATGCGGACGATGAGCAGGGATCTTGAGATTCTATCGGATCTGAGCCTGCTCGCCGAGCGCAAGATGGACTGGGCCAGGCAATACGGATTAGCCCGGATGGTTGAGGAATTCTCCCGGGCGCTGCTGGCGGAGCTGGATTATGCCCAGGAAGGGCGCAATGCCGAGCGCATAGCCGGGCAGCTGTCTGCTCAAGATAACGTATATATACCGGCCATCTATTGGGACTTCAGCTCCACCAGGATTCTGACCATGGAATACATGGAAGGAATTACGCTGAACCGCAAGGACGAACTGCTGGGCTCGGGCGTGAAGCTTAAGACAATCGCCCAGCAGTTTGTGGAGATGATGCTGAACCAGATTTTTATTCATGGCTTCTTTCATGCCGACCCGCATCCCGGGAATGTCATGGTGCTGGAGGACGGGAAGCTGGCCCTGATTGATTTCGGGATGGTCGGACGGCTTAGCGAGGAGATGAAGGATGGCCTGTCCGCGCTGGTGATCGCACTCATGCGCAAGAATACGGACTCGATGGTACGGGCCATCCTGCGCCTGGGAGTGATCCCGGAGGAGGCCGACCGGATGGCGTTGCACGAGGATATGGACCGGCTGCGCGAGCAGTATTATGATATCCCGTTCAAGCAGGTCAGCATCGGCAAGGCGCTGAATGATCTGTTCAGCATTGCCCGCAAGCACCGGCTGGTCATTCCGCCGGATCTGGCGCTGCTGGGCAAGACGATGCTGACCCTGGAGGGCATGGTCGCCAGCCTGGACCCGGCCTTCAGCATTATGCAGATGGCCGAGCCGTTCGGCAGGCGGCTGATCAAGCAGCGCTTCAGCGGAAGCCGCCTGCAGCGCAAGCTGCTGGGCGGGGTAGCTGATCTTGCCGAGAGTCTGGTTGAGCTTCCCGCTCAGGCCCGGCAGCTCTCCTCGCTGATCAGCAAGGGGAAGCTGAAGGTGGAGATCGGGGTCCCCGAGCTGCAGGACCTGGAGCATAAGTTCAGCCGGATCGGCAACCGCCTCTCCTTCAGTATCGTGCTGCTGGCCTTCAGCATCATCATGGCCGGACTGATTGTTGCCTCCTCCCTGCGCGGCGAGCCGTCGCTGCTCTGGGACTTCCCGATTGTGGAGATCGGCTCGGTCATCGCGCTGCTGATGATTCTGTGGCTGCTATTCTCCATCTTCAAATCGGGCAGATTCTAGCCGGAAGAGACGGATAAATAATTATTCTTCGCCGAATGCATACAAAGGTTGCAAAATCAAGTACAATATTAAGATAACTTGCCACAATTAAAGTGTAATGGAACGCAAATGGAGTGCCGTCTGAACGTCCGGTGGATCGCTGCTGCGCCGTATAACCGAACGTTCGACCGCTGCCTTGCGGGCCCATGGGACGGAAGGGCTCCGGTGACGGGGTGCTTCCGCTTTTATTTGAAACGATAAGAATGTGAACGGTACCGTCCTTGTCAAAGGACCTGAGGGTGAAATGCCCCTCAGCTTACATTGCGTACATTACTCCGTTACATGGATGAATATAAGTTATGGACTGACAGGATGAACTGAAAATTTAGAAAATTAGTGAGGTGGAGCAATTGCCGGGTTTTAAAGATTTAGGAGTATCTGAAGTGCTGATGGATCTGCTCAAGGGGCAGGGCATCGTGAAGCCGACGCCGGTGCAGGAAGAGGCGATTCCGCCGCTGGTGCAGGGTCTAGATGTGATCGCACGTGCGAAGACGGGAACGGGGAAGACGCTGGCTTTTCTGCTGCCGATTATGGACAAGATCCGGGTTGAGGCCGCTTATCCGCAGGCGCTGATTCTGGCACCGACGCGTGAGCTGGCGCTGCAGATTACCGAAGAGGCGCGCAAGCTGGCCCGTCACACGGGTGTGAAGATTCTGGCCGTCTACGGCGGGCAGGATGTGGAGAAGCAGCTGCGCAAGCTGGAAGGCGGCAGACATCTGATCATCGGTACACCGGGACGGCTGCTGGATCACCTCCGCCGGGAGACCCTGGACCTTAGCGGCGTGAAGATGCTGGTGCTGGATGAAGCGGACCAGATGCTTCATATGGGCTTCCTGGAGGATGTGGAGACGATCATTACGGCTGTGCCTTACCGCCGCCAGACGATGCTGTTCTCCGCGACGATGCCGGACCCGATCAAACGGCTGGCAGCGAACTATATGAAGGAGCCGCTGGATGTCATTATCAAGAGCGGCTCGCCGATTCCTCTGGACAATATCCGCCAGCAGGTGGTGGAATGCTCTGACCGCAACAAGGAGGAGGCGCTGATCTCCCTGATCGAGCGCGACCGTCCTTACCTGGCGATCATCTTCTGCCGGACGAAGCGCCGGGCCATCAAGCTGAACGAGGCGCTGCAGGCGGCCGGGTATGATTGTGACGAGCTGCACGGCGATCTGTCTCAGGGCAAGCGCGAAGCCGTCATGAAACGGTTCCGTGACGCCAAGCTCCAATTGCTGGTGGCTACGGATGTGGCGGCACGGGGTCTGGATGTTGAAGGGGTCACCCATATCTTCAACTATGATCTTCCGCTGGATGCGGACAGCTATATTCACCGGATTGGCCGCACCGGCCGCGCCGGAGGCAAGGGCCTCGCGATCACGTTCGCTTCGCCGCGTGAGCGCGCCGGGCTCGAATTGATCGAGCACGGCATCTCCCAGCGGCTGGACCGCCGCCGGTACGAGAAGGATGAATTCGGCGTAGGCGAATTCACCTCCGTGCAAGGCGGCGGCTCGCCGCGCGGGCGGCAGAGCGCGGCGCCTGAAGCGGCGCGCGCCGGCCGTGGCGGCCGCGGGCAGGGCCGCAGCGGCGGTGCGCCGCGCGGCGAAGCCGCAGGGCGTCCGGGCGGGCGCGGACGCGGCGGCAAAGACGCAGGCGGCTGGGGCGCGCCTGCGGAAGGCGGCGGCCGCAGCCGGAAGGACGCGGCCGGAGGCGGCAAGCGCAGCGCGTACAGCGCCGCTGCGGCGCCGAAGGGCGACTCCGCCGGGCAAGGCGCGGCGAAGAAGCCGAGACCTGGCGGCGGCTACGGCGCCTTCGCCAGCGGTGGCGACAGCGCACCAGCCAGCGGCTATGCTGCGGGTGCAGGTGCGGGTGCCGCAGCCGGGCGCGGCGGCAAGGGCGGCGCTGCGCGGGGCGGTTCCGCCAGAGGCAACGCCTCCCAGGGCGGGCCGAGCAGCGGCTACAGCACCAACGTATCCCGGGGCGCAGAAGCTGGCGGCTTCAGCTACGGCGCTTCGAAGGGTGCCGGCTCCGGGGCCGGGTATAATCCCGGCGGCGCGAAGTCGAGCCCGAAATTCCGGGCGCATGTAGCGCGCAGCAACGATGCGGGCGGCTATAACGCCTCCGCTCCCAAAGGCGGCTCACGCGGCGGCTCTAAGGGCGGTAAGGGCGGCTTCAGCTCGGGCGGACGCAGCAGCGGCGGGAATTCATCGCGGGGCGGGCGCAGTGGAGGCTCCGGCGGCGGTGCACGCGGCGGACGCGGCTCCTCCAGATAAAGGCGCTTTACATGCATAGCTAATCCTTGTTACCATAGGGCCGTTGGCGTAACAGCCAATGACTCTATGGTAATATTTATTTACTGAAACCTTTTGGCTACCAGGCCTGTCTAATAGATACCGCCAGAAAGATTCGGGCAGGTATTCGGGTACAAGTATAAATAGAGAGATAAAGAATGTAACCTGCACTTTTGATCAGGCGGGGTTCTGCCGAATTCAGGAGTGCGGGGGTACACAACGTTTAGGAGGATTACACAGCATGTCCAAAACCGCTAAAATTGTCATTCTACTCATCGTCGTCATTGCGGTCGGCTGGGGAATCGGGAAGTACACGGCACCGTCCGCTTCCCAGGAGAACGAAACCAATATAAATGCAGGCACAGATCTGGGAGCCGAGGGGCCGGAGGCAGCGCCTGAAGCTTCGGCAGTGCCGGAGCCTACGGATCAGCCAGCTCCTGGCGGTTCAGGCAATGGCACATCCGGGAACAATGCTGCGCAGATGGTGGTAGCCGAGCCGGAGAGCATCACGGTTATGGTTAATAAGCAGTACAGCCTGCCTGATCAGTATAAGCCTGCCGATCTGGTCTACCCGGACGTACCTTTTATCTTCTCGGAGAAGATTGAGAAGCGGATGCTGCGGCGTGAAGCGGCTGCGGCGCTGGAGGAGATGTTCGCGGGGGCGAAGGCGGACGGGGTCTATCTGGCCGGTGTATCCGGCTACCGTTCGGAATCGACCCAGAGACGGCTGTTCGATAACTATGTCGCCAGAGACGGCGAAGAGAAGGCCCGGACTTACAGCGCCATGCCGGGACACAGCGAGCATCAGACGGGGCTGGCCATTGACCTGTCCGGCAGAGACGGCAAGTGTGCGGCGGAGAGCTGCTTTGCAGGAACGAAGGAAGCGGAGTGGCTTGCCGCCCATGCCGCTGAATACGGCTATATTATCCGGTTCCTTGAAGGCAAGGAGGCGATTACCGGGTACAAGTATGAGCCTTGGCATGTCCGTTATGTAGGCAAGGAGATTGCGGCTTCCATAGCCGAAAGAGGGATTACACTCGAGGAATATTATGACGCCGTCCCGGTGTCGAATTAACCCTACACTATGATCAGGCGGTCCCGCGATTTGCGGGGCCGTTTGTGTGTCTGTACGGCTGGGTGTATCTCCGCATTGGGCATACCTGGACACTAACGGAACACTAATGTTGGGAACTATATGCCATGATGATACGAGTCACAGGAAATAAGTGGATTTCATCCACCTGCTACGGCGCGATTGAGCGTTCCTCGGGCAGCAGTTGGATCATGAGCACTTAATGAATCAATATTCAGCAAAAGTACCCAAACTCCACAAATTAGATGCTGTTTTTCCACTTGCTTCCGGCCAATCGTCTGAAACCGGGAAAATAAGATACGTTTATCTACTTGCTTGCTTCTGAGGCGGGTAGTGGCTCGTTCAGCAGCATGGTTCACCCCCGGAAACGCTGGTTAAGTAGTGGGAAACCGCACACTATGAAATGGGAGGCGTTCTGGATGTCTGAACATAATCATGTGGTGAGTAAGGACGGCAGTGTGACCATGAACCGGGTAACGGAGGCGCTGGACCGGATCGATCCGGGGCAGAAGGAGATGATTCTGGACAATTTCGGGCAGTTCAAGGCGTATTTAGGAAAGCGCATTCAACTGGCGCAAAAAATCGGCCTCAGCGAGGAACAGCTGGCGCTGGCCGCCGAGAAAATCGCCGATTATCTGGCAGCGTACGAGGAGCCCCGCAATAGCGAAGAGAAGCTGCTGCTGGAATTGTGGAAGGCCGGGAACAAGGAGGAGCGCCACCGGTTGGCGCATATGCTGGTGAAGATGGTGCAGCACTAAAAGTAGCGGTACCACTGGCAACTCAAGCAATACAAGCACGGCAAGCAGCATGACTCCCTGAAACAGTAACAACGTTGCTCCATCCCATCCTATAAAAGTAAAGTAAATCAGGCGGTTCCGTGATACTTGCGGTGCTGCCTATTTGCTGTGCAGGAAACAATTGACCCAGCAACCTAATGACCACCCTCAATCTCCTATCCCTGATCTTATTCTGTACGTTCCTTGCCTCTTATGTGTTAAAGCTTGTAATTCTCAACAGAAAGAACATCCATAGCTGAGCCGTATCTTGTGAACTTGCTTGGGCGGCATTATAATCTTCCGGTTGTGAATTATATCGGTGTGGGTATAGTTAGTATAGGGTGTGCGGTATTCATTCTTGCCATGGCAGCGATGAGCACTTCCTGGAGAGTAGGAATTGATAAGTCCACAACAACCAGACTGGTGACCCGCGGGGTGTATAAGGTTAGCCGGAACGCTGCTTTTGTCGGCTTCGATCTGATGTTCGCAGGTCTTTATCTTATGTATCCGAGCTGGCTGACGCTGGTTATTCTAGTGTTGAATGTTGCTGCTATTCATCTGCTGATTCTGCAGGAGGAGAAGCATTTGCGTCTTGTCTTTGGCGAAGAATACAGATCCTACAGCAGCAGGACGCCAAGATATCTCTGAAGACTCTATAATCCAACCCATTGGAGTTGCTCTCATATGAAATTAAGCATTCTCGATCAATCCCCGGTATCGGTGGGAAGCACTCCGGCAGAGGCGCTCCGGCAGACGGCCCTGCTTGCCCGTGAAGCGGAGCGGCTCGGCTATCACCGCTTCTGGGTCGCGGAGCATCATGCTGCGCCGGGCCTCGCCAGCTCCAGCCCGGAAGTGCTGATGGCGCATCTCGCTGCGGTAACCTCAGCGATCCGCATCGGCTCGGGAGCGGTGCTGCTCCCGCATTACAGTGCGTTCAAGGTCGCGGAGAATTTCCGCGTCCTGGAGGCGCTCTATCCCGGGCGGATCGATCTCGGGATAGGGAGAGCGGCAGGCGGCGGTGCCCTGGCCGCCAAAGCAGTACAGGATACCCGTGTGACTATTGACGACGTTGACCGGTACGAGCAGCAGATTCAGGAGCTGATAGCCTATCTCTATGAAACAGAGGGCGGAGCATCCCCGCAGCGCTATGCCGGATTGCGGGCAACGCCTGCAGTAGACTCAGCACCGGAAATCTGGCTGCTGGGCTCCAGCCGGGAGAGTGCGGCGCTCTCGGCCCGGCTGGGAACCGGTTATGCCTTCGCCCGGTTCATTGCCGGGAATGGGGGAGCGGGAGCGGTGCATGAGTACCAGGACAGCTTCGCGCCATCCGTGGCCGCTGCATCGCCGAAGCCGCTGCTTGCGGTGTTCGCCGTCTGTGCAGAGACATCGGCCGAAGCAGACCGGCTGGCTGCCAGTATGGATCTCTCACTGGTTAGCCTGGAGAGGGAACACCTCTCTTCCCCGACCCCGTCCGTAGAGACTGCGCTGAACTATACATATACCCCTTACGACCGTTTCACCATTACGGATAACCGGAAGCGGATGGTCATAGGCTCGCCTGCTGAAGTCAGGGAGCAGCTCCAGCTGCTGGCGGAAGAATACCGCTGCGGGGAGCTGATGATTTCTTCGCATATCCATGAGTTCAGGGACAAGCTGCAATCCATCCGGCTCATCGCCGAAGCCTGCGGGCTGCAGCGCAGGGCATAGCCTTTGCCGCTGGAATTTGGTTTTGGCTGCGAATAGGGTAGAATGAAGAGGTTACTTATATAAAGCGCACTTAAGAACTGGGCATACAGCCGAAAGGAAGCGAAGCAGAGATGTCGATTTATAGTTTTGCAGGAGTGACGCCTTCGGGTACAGAAGTGCCGTTTAAGGACTATGAGGGCAAGGTGCTGCTGATCGCCAATACCGCCAGCAAGTGCGGACTGACCCCGCAATACGGAGATTTGCAGAAGCTGTACGAACAGTACGGGGACCAGGGGCTGGTGGTGCTGGGCTTTCCGTGTAACCAGTTCGCCGGTCAGGAGCCGGGCACAAGCGAGGAAGCGGAGTCCTTTTGCCAGATTAACTATGGGGTTACGTTCCCGGTGTTCGCCAAGGTCGATGTGAATGGTCCGGAGGCGAGCCTGCTGTTTCAATATTTGAAGGGCCAGCAGCCGGGTGACGGCGAGAGCAGTGATATCCAGTGGAACTTCACGAAGTTCCTGGTTGACCGCAGCGGCAATGTGGCGGCCCGTGTCGAGCCTAAGGAATCACCGGAGAGCATGAAGGGACTTATCGTATCCATGCTGTAATGAGGCTGAAATCATCCGCTCTGAAGGCTGGAGCCAGGCTATACGTGTTCTCCCGGATAGTGGTGCAGATGCGCCCGGTCCGGGAGTTTTCTATAATGTATGAAAATTATCCTTGAATCTTTTCAGAGACCCTGTATTCTTTGAAGAGAAATGCTTCGCCTGACTACATGAATCGCATACAGGAAGCAAGAATGCAGGATAATAACGGCAGGAGGGTTACATAACGGCATGAGGTTAATTACAGAGGTAGCATCGGCAGCGGGGATCAAGGAGGAGCATCTGGAACTGTACGGCAAATATAAAAGCAAGCTGGCGCCCTCGCTCTGGGCAGAGCTGAAGCACAAACCGGACGGCAAGCTGGTTCTGGTGACCGCGATGAATCCTACACCGGCAGGTGAGGGCAAGACGCTGACGACCATCGGGCTCGCCCAAGCGATGAATGCAGCGGGTGTACGGACGGTAGCAGCGCTGCGTGAACCCTCGCTTGGTCCCTGTCTGGGGATGAAGGGCGGAGCGACCGGGGGCGGCAAGGCGCAGATCGTTCCGGCAGATGAGATTAACCTGCATTTTACGGGGGATATCCATGCGGTGACGTCAGCACATAACCTGCTCTCGGCGATGATCGACAATCATATGTTCCAGGGCAACAGCCTGGGGCTTGATCCACAGCGAATCGTCTGGAAAAGGGTCATGGATATGAATGACCGCAGCCTGCGGAATATCGTGACCGGCATTGGGGACGGCAACGGAACTGTGCGGGAGAGCGGTTTTCAGATTACAACAGCCTCCGAGATTATGGCCGTGCTGTGCCTATGCAGCGACCTTGCGGATCTGAAGCAGCGGCTCAGCCGCATTCTGGTCGGGTATGACCATGCGGGTCAGCCGGTAACCGCACAGGCGATTGGAGCCGTGGAGGCGATGACTGCGCTGCTGAAGGAGGCGGTGAAGCCGAATCTGGTCCAGACGCTGGAAGGAACCCCGGTCATTGTACATGGCGGCCCGTTCGCTAATATTGCCCACGGCTGCAGCAGTGTAATCGGAACCCGCTACGCACTGAAGCTGGGCGATGTGGTGGTGACGGAGGCAGGCTTCGGCGCAGATCTGGGCGCGGAGAAATTCATGGACATCAAATGCCGCCAGGCCGGGCTGACACCTTCGGCTGCTGTTCTGGTGGTGACGGTGAAGTCGCTGAAATACAACGGCGGCGTCCGCAAGGAAGAGCTGTATGAGGGCAACCGGGCGGCGCTGCTCTCCGGAATGTCCAATATGGAGCGGCATATTGAGAATCTGCGCAAGTTCGGCGTGCCTGTGCTGGTGGCGCTGAATCATTTTGAAGGGGATGCCCCTGCTGAAGTGAATGAGGTGCTGGAAGCCTGCGGGCGGCTGGGTGTACCTGCTGCCGTATCCAAGGTATGGGCGGAGGGAAGCGCGGGTGGACAGGAGCTGGCGAAGGAGCTGATGAAGCTGCTGGACCGGGAAGAGCCTGTGAATTATGCGCCGCTGTATGAAGACCAACTGGATATCCCGTCGAAAATCAACCGCATCGTCACGGAGATCTACCGTGGTGCGGGAGTAGCCTTCTCTCCGGCAGCCAAGCGCAGTCTCGCTGTCATTGACCGGCTGGGCCTGCATCATCTTCAGGTCTGCATGGCCAAAACCCCGTATTCCTTCTCGGATCAGCCCCGGCTGCTCGGAGCCCCGGAAGGCTTCACCATGGGCATTCGGGACATCACTCTGTCCCTCGGGGCGGGATTCGCTGTAGTGATCACCGGCAACATGGTCACGATGCCGGGTCTCCCCGCCAAGCCTGCGGCAGAAAGCCTGTTGGTGGACGAGGATGGCGTAATCTCGGGTCTGGAATAAGACAGCATCAGCTAACAGTTGTAGTTTGGCCTCACTTTACCGCAGATATGCTGCGGAGGGTGAGGCTTTTTTGTATGCCAAAACAAACATGTCTTTCAAGGCACAACCCCAGCATGAAAATGAGCAGCGCGCCTAAAAACAGAACGATCACAATTGGACCGGGCGCGCCGCGTAGGCCAAATTTCCTCCTGCTGTTTCCTGCTCCTGGCAGACATAATGCCCCTCCTCCGGGGGAAACTAAGCCAAGGTTGAAGAGTGCAGCGGCGGTACAAATGGAGTGGATGATGCGGTGAAACTCCAAAGTTATTAAAATTTGAAATTGTGAACAATGTGAGAAAAATCACAATAACCCTTGCAATGTGATAAATATCACAATATAATCAGTGTATAAAGTGAAAACAATCACAAATGTAAAGTTGTATAAACGCAGTCAGTACAGCACTTTTTTACAGACGCAATCACAAGCCCTACTAAATAAGCTTTTCAACTTGGAGGAGGAAGAAATCATGAAAGTAGCAGTTATTGGATGTACCCACGCCGGAACGGCCGCCATTGTAAATACCGCACAGTTATACCCGGATGCACAGATTACGGTGTACGAGCGCAACGATAATATCTCATTCCTGTCTTGCGGCATAGCCTTATACGTTGGCGGTGTGGTCAAGGACCCGCAGGGACTATTCTATTCCTCCCCGGAACAGCTTGCCGCCCTGGGTGTGCTGACGAAGATGCGTCATGAGGTAATCAACATTGACACCGCCCGCCGGACCCTGAAGGCCCGCAACCTCGTCACCGGCGAGGAAATGGAAGATACTTATGACAAACTAATTATGACAACAGGTTCATGGCCGATTGTGCCTAAGCTCGAAGGAATAGAGATGGAGGGCATCCTGCTCTCGAAGAACTACAATCACTCCAACACCATTATCGAAGAAGCGCAGAAGGTGAAAAGAATTACTGTGGTCGGTGCCGGATATATCGGGGTCGAGCTGGTGGAAGCTTTTCAGATGAATGGCAAGGAAGTTACGCTGATTGATGGGGAAGACCGCATCCTGAGCAAATATCTCGATGAAGAGTTCACCGCACCGATCCAGCAGTCGCTTGAGGATCACGGCATTAAGCTGGCGCTGGGCGAGAAGGTCGCCTCCTTCGCTGGTGAGAACGGCAGAGTGACCAAGGTGATTACGAGCAAGGGTGAGCATGAGACGGATCTGGTGATTCTCTGCATTGGCTTCCGTCCGAATACAGAGCTGCTGAAGGGTCAAGTGGATATGCTGCCGAACGGCGCGATTATGGTTAACGATTATATGCAGACCAGCCTGCCGGATGTCTATGCTGCCGGTGACAGCTGCGCGATTCATTACAATCCAACGGGTAAACATGCATACATCCCGCTGGCCACCAACGCTGTGCGTATGGGAACGCTGGTTGCCCGCAATCTGGTCTCGAACACGATCCCTTACATGGGTACACAAGGAACATCGGGCATCAAGATCTACGAGGACAATATTGCCGGAACCGGACTGACTGAAGAGGCTGCTGCAGCCGAGGGAATGGATACGGAGAGCGTGATGCTGATCGACAACTACCGTCCGGAGTTCATGCCGACCTTCGAGCAGGTTCAGGTAAAAGTGGTCTTTGACCGTGCCACCCGCCGCATTCTGGGCGCGCAGATTATGTCCAAGATGGATCTGACGCAGTCGATCAATACCGTATCGGTCTGCATCCAGAATAAGATGACCGTGGACCAGCTGGCCTTCATCGACTTCTTTTTCCAGCCGCATTACAACAAGCCTTGGAATTTCCTGAATACCGCAGGCCTTCAGGCTCTGCCGAAACCGGCTGCCGTCAAAGAACCTGTACACGTATAAGAGCTGAATATTTTGCCGGAGCCCGCTTAGGGCTCTTTTTTTGTGAACTCTCGATGCAATGGCAGCGGGAATGAAAAAATTTTCCGTACAGCCAGCTTTTGTGGTAAATTTGACATGTCAGTGAAAACTTTCACGTGGTTTTTATGATAGTGACTTTTATCACGTAAATGTGATTGTGATCACGTTACAATGGCATAAAGGAACAAATTTTAAGTAATTAGAAGGGGATAGGAATCATGGCTTATAACAAACCGCAGGGAATCGCTGAGGTCACGGTAGAGAACGGAGTGAAGAAGGCGCATAATCCGCTCAGCACTGTACTTATTCTTGGTTTCTTGGGAGGAGCGTTTATCGCGCTCGGATTTTTGCTGGATATTCGTGTCATTGCCGGTGCGCCTGCCGAGTGGGGGTCCATTGCCAACTTCATCGGGGCTGCGGTATTCCCGGTCGGACTGATCCTGGTGCTGCTTGCGGGCGGGGAACTGCTGACAGGGAATATGATGGCGGTGCCGCTGGCTTTTATTGCGAAGAAGATTTCGTTCTGGGAAGTCATTAAGAACCTCGTGCTGATCACACTCAGCAACCTGGCGGGTG
Organism: Paenibacillus sp. FSL R7-0333; assembly: GCF_038000365.1. Taxonomy (NCBI): domain Bacteria; kingdom Bacillati; phylum Bacillota; class Bacilli; order Caryophanales; family Paenibacillaceae; genus Paenibacillus; species Paenibacillus sp. FSL R7-0333. The sequence continues at coordinate 6,857,870 of NZ_JBBOBZ010000001.1, read as the reverse complement.
CCTTATTCGTCGCTTATTTCTTCGGTCACATCGTTGGTCTTACATCAGATGGCGTGTATCTGGAGAAGCTGGTAAGTATGGCGGAGCATAAGATCGATGCTACGTTCCTGCAGGCTTTTATCTCCGGGATCGGCTGTAACTGGCTCGTAGCGCTGGCGGTATGGCTGTCGTACGGGGCAGACAATTTCAGCGGCAAAATCCTCGGTATCTGGTTCCCGACCATGGCATTTGTAGCCATCGGCTTCCAGCACGTTGTAGCTAACATGTTCCTTATCCCTGCTGCGATCTTCGAAGGACATTTCACCTGGGGCCAGTATGTGGCCAACTTCGTTCCGGTCTGGCTGGGCAATCTGACGGGCGGCGCAATCTTCGTGGCTGCGGCGTACTGGATGGCTTATCTGCGCAAGGAGCCGGGTGCTGTGAGCCCAGCCGCAGGCGTACCTGCTGCTGGATTGAAGAAACACGCTTAATCTACAGATTTTGACCCGGTGTGAATCACATCGCTGGTCTGTAACATAGCTTGGCCTAAGCACTTCCTGCTTCTCGGCACCCTGCATCAAGGGATTCGTAGAGACAGGGAGTGTTTTTGTATCGGGGACAGCAGGATCATCCTCCGGACAAAACAAAATTCACCGTGCAATCCGATTCGGGGGAACGAAATCGGATCTCACGGTGAATAAAATAGGGAGTGTTTCATATGGATCATTACCCCGGCTTCCGGGGAACGAATCAGTGCGGGCAAGGTATTTTTCTTTACGTGTGAAAGAGCGGGGAATAGAATATACATATCGCTGCCGGCGGAGAGGCAGGATTGATTTTCAATAGGATAATTCCCTGGTTTCCCGCGATACAGCATTAACGCGTATGCTTGCCCCGCCCCCTGTTTTGGGATGATACTGGATGGATTAATGACAGCTATGTTACAGGGGATGACAGACAAGATATGAGATTCATGCAGGCCTATCCGAAGGAAATTAAAGTATTCTTGATTGCCAGTCTTATTAATGCTACCGGCAGTGCGCTGATGTGGCCGCTGGTTACAATGTATGTATTCGATGAACTGGGACGCAGCATGAAGGACGCGGGAATTGTTCTGCTGGTGCAGTCACTTGGCGGAATTGCCGGACAGCTGCTGGGCGGTTCGTTGTACCATAAGGTAGGGGTCAACCGTCTGATTGTCGGCGCTCTGGCCATGAACGCCCTGACGCTGTTTGCGCTCCCGTGGGCGAGCGGAAGCTGGAGCGTATTCATAATCGTCATGGGTCTGATGGGATTGTTCAACTCCCTCTCCCTCCCGGCGATCCAGGCCTTTATCGGTTTCCGGTTCGCGGAGCAGCGCGCAGAGCTGTTCAATATCATCTATGTTGCCAATAATATAGGGGTAGCCCTCGGAACCGCGCTGAGCGGCTTCCTGGGCAATTATATGCTTAGCTTTGTGCTCAACGGGGTGACCTCGGCCGTATTTGCCGGATTCTTCTTCGTCTATCTGCGTAAGGTAGGGACGGCACCGGCTCATAGCACAGTATCGAAAAAGCAACCGCAGCATGAATTATCGGGCTGGAGACTCCTCGGCCATATACGGATCTATCTGTTCATGGCGGTGGGCTCGATGTTCCTGCTGATCGGCAATTCGATCTGGAACAGCGGAGTCTCGCCGTTCATTATCTCGGAAGGCTGGTCGAAGCAGCTATACGGCTTCCTCTGGACGCTGAACGGCGTGCTGATCTTCGCGGCGCAGCCGCTGGTCAGCCTGATCAAGCGCGGGTTCGCGCAGACGTCAACCGCGCAGATGACAGCAAGCGCCGTCTTTTACCTGGGCGGGTATGCTGTAATTCTGTTTATGCCAAGCTATCCGGGGATGCTGCTGGGTATGGTGCTGGCTACCCTTGGGGAGATGCTGATCTCTCCGGCGATGCCTTCCTTCATCTCGGAGCATGCCCAGCGCAGCGCGCCGTTCTATCTCGGACTGAGCGGCGGAATTGGCGCAATCGGCCGTGTCATCGGGCCTTATCTGATGGGTGTTCAGTTCGACAGGGGCGGTCTTGCGCCAACCGGCTGGCTGGCTTGCGGCATGGCTGTGCTGTCCGTAGGATTCTTCGCGCTCCACGCCTATATGAACCGTTCCGCTGTACAGCTTGAGCGCAGGACTGCATAATCGTTCATGCTGCAAATAATCCTTTTACTAACTGCTTAGTAAGGCAAGGGGTGTATAATAATGCAACCAATTAACAGAGATGCTGCACTGCTTATCCGGCCCTCCGAAATCAAGGATGCCCGTGAGCTGATCGTGCTCGATAATATGATCTGGACGGAGAATACAACCCCGGGTCCACTGATGTGGCGTTCTCGGGAGGACTATCTGCTGCATGCGCCGCCCGGCTCCCAGCTTGTCGCCTTGCAGGACGGGGAGCTATGCGGTTATGTCGGCTTCGGCTGTCCCAGCGGGATGGAGAGCAACCGCCATGTATGCGAGGTGAATATCGCTGTGCACCCGCGCTTTCAGCGGCTGGGTGTAGGCAGCCGATTGATCGCGGAGATCAAGCGCCATGCCGCGAAGCATGGCATCCGCAAGCTGCGGCTGCGTGTGCTCTCCTGCAATACACCGGCGCTCCAGTTCTACCGCAAATGCGGATTCGAGGAAGAGGGACGGCTGCGGGAGGAGTTCTACTTAAGCGGACGTTATGTGGATGAAGTATTCATGAGCTGCAGGCTGACGGGAGGAGAAGGGGATGGAGAGTGAAGTGAAGATGAAAGTCGTTTCGCTTAATGTAGGCAAGCCGAAGACGGTAGAGTACCGCGGTAAGCCGCTGGATACCGGAATCTACAAGCTGCCGGTAGCCGGTCCGCTTGCACTTCGGGTGGGTGGGTTCACCGGAGACGGGCAAGCGGATCTGGTCAATCATGGAGGCCCTGACAAGGCAGTCTGCGTCTATCCGGTGGAGCATTATGCCCACTGGGAGGAGTGGCTTGGCCGGAAACTGGAGGTTTCCGCCTTCGGCGAGAATATCACGGCGCGCGGACTGCTGGAGACCGAGGTGTGCATCGGGGATGTTTTTGAGATCGGTACAGCACTGCTGGAGGTCAGCCAGCCGCGCTTCCCGTGCTTCAAGCTCACGCAGAAGCATGGACCTGCGGATATGCCGGCCCAGGTGTTGTCTACCGGTTACAGCGGCTTCTACCTCCGCGTGCTGCGCGAAGGCAGCCTTGCGGCCGGGGACCGGATCGTGAAGCTTGCGAGCGGTGCAGGCCGTATCCCGGTGAGGCAGGTTCTGTACTCGATGGAGCATGGGCGCAAGGACCATACGGGCCTTGCGGAGCTGGCCGGACTGGAGAGCCTTGCGGCCGGCCTCCGGGAGCGGTTCCAGAGATGGCTGGATGCGGCGGAGGGCTAGGACGGGTAAGGGCAAGGGGGGGAGGGGAGTAGGCAGAGCAGCTAGGAGAGCTGGGCCACCTGCTCTGCCCTGCAAAGTAAACAAATGGAAAATCGTATCTTAATCCGCCGACTTCAAGCAAATAACCGCAAACAAGTGGAAAAAGTCCAACTATATAAATTGAACTAAAATATTAAAGTTAAAGGAAAAGTGGCGGAGGGGAATTTTGGAACTGGAGGAGCGGTAGCGTCCGCCTTTGTCTGCGGATTTCCGCCGCGAACAGCGGTATATAATCAAGAAATCTGCAGACAACAGCGGCCGGAAGTCCAAAACTTCTCTGGAGTCACGGATAATCCTAAAACATAAAAACCATTAGTTCAATTTATATAAAATAGTTAGTTTCAGCCCAGCAGCTTCCATTCGCTGCGCAGCAGGCCGTACACCGCGTGGTTCACATAACCGCCAGGCAGCTTCTCCGCCTGGCGGATGACCCCTTCGAAGATAAATCCCAGCCGTTCGGGGATCGCTCTGCTGGCCAGGTTGCCTGTGGCACAGCGGATCTCGATGCGGTTGAGCTCCAGCTCCAGCAGGGCATAATCGACAAAGACCCGGCAGGCGCTGGTCATATAGCCTTGTCCCTCATAGCCTTCGCCCAGCCAGTAGCCGATGCCGACCGAGCGGTTATGCCAGTCAATCTCGTGATAGCCGATAATTCCGGCCAATTCCTCCCGGACCCACAGTCCGGCAGTGAAGCCGCCGTTATCAATGCCTTGCTTCACGGAGTTCTTAATGAACGTGGTGAGATGGACCTGTTCGGTTACGCCGTCCACCCAAGGCAGCCACTGCCTGAGTCGGTGGCGGGAGCGTTCCACCAGGGCGAACATCTGACGGGCATGCTCCGGCATGAGCAGCTTCAGCTTCAGCTCTTCATCTATGACATAATTAAACATGCGGCTGCCCCCTATACGTTATGAGATATAACCCACGCTGAACTAACGCTTCTTCCACTCCAAGGCGTAGATGTCTTCCTCCAGAGCCTGCATGCGCTGGAGGGTAAGTGTGCGGCAGTCGCTAAGCGCCCCGTTATAGATCGCCGGTCCCAGCTCCTTCAGGAAGAACTCCAGCAGATTCTCTGCGGCCAGGTGGCCGATCGTTTCCCCGCGCTCCGTCTCGAAGTAGGCACGGATATTGTCCGTAATCATATCGCGCTGCTCTTTAGGCAGTTTTACCGGTTGCATAAGCATCCCCCTTGTCTTAATATTCCTATATTTATCATGCTACTCCATCGCCGGGAGAGAAGTCAAAGGATGCGGGGCTGAAACGGTACCGTCCTTTAAAAGCACGGCAATGCCGTTTCCACTTGTTGAACATTCCCTGCTTAACGGGTATATTAGTAGGAAACATGTTCATACAAGGAAGTAGTTATATTACAGAATGAAAGGTTGATCAATGTGGAGAACCAGGGTACACCCTCCAATTTCATTAAGAACGTCATTACCGAAGATCTCCGCTCGGGTAAGGTTAAGGAAGTCGTCACCCGCTTTCCGCCGGAGCCGAACGGTTATTTACATATCGGACATGCCAAGGCGATCTGGATTAACTTCACGCTGGCGGATGAGTTTGGCGGCAAGACCCATCTGAGATTCGATGATACGAATCCGCTCAAGGAAGATACCGAGTACGTCAATTCCATCCAGGAGGATGTGAAATGGCTCGGGTATGAATGGGAGGAGCTGCGGTTCGCCTCGGATTATTTCGGGGAGATGTATGCGCGGGCCGAGCTGCTGATCAAGAAGGGCAAGGCCTATGTCGATGATCTCAGCGCCGAGCAGATCCGTGAATTCCGGGGAACCCTGACGGAGCCGGGGCAGAACAGCCCTTACCGCGAGCGCGGGGTAGAAGAGAACCTAGATCTGTTCCACCGTATGAAGGCGGGAGAATTCAAGGACGGCGAGAAGGTTCTGCGCGCCAAAATTGACATGTCCTCTCCTAACATCAATCTGCGTGACCCGGTCATTTACCGGATCTCCCACTCCCATCACCATAATACGGGCGACGCATGGTGCATTTATCCGATGTATACCTTCGCACATCCGCTGGAGGATGCCATTGAGCATGTCACCCATTCCCTCTGTTCCCTGGAGTTCGAGGACCAGCGCCCGTTCTATGACTGGGTTGTCGCGGAATGTGACATGGAGGCTGCACCGCATCAATATGAATTCGGACGACTTAATCTGGCCCAGACCGTTACGAGCAAGCGCAAGCTGAAGCTGCTGGTCGATGAAGGCCATGTGGACGGCTGGGATGATCCCCGCATGCCGACGATCTCCGGGCTGCGCCGCCGCGGCTATACACCGGAAGCCATCCGCAGCTTCGTGCATGAGACCGGCATCTCGAAGAGCCAGGGGCTGGTGGACCTGCAGATGCTGGAGCACTTCATCCGTGAAGATCTCAAGCTGACGGTTCCCCGGACGATGTCTGTGCTGCGGCCGCTGAAGGTGGTTATTACGAATTATCCTGAAGGCGAGACCGAATACTTCGAAATTGAGAACAATGTGGAGAACCCGGAGATGGGCAACCGCCAGATTCCGTTCTCCCGTGAGATCTATATTGAACGCGATGACTTCATGGAGATTCCGCCGAATAAGTATTTCCGCTTGTTCCCCGGCAATGAAGTGCGTCTCAAGAATGCTTATTTCATCAAGTGCAACGACTTCATCAAGGACGAGAACGGCGAAGTGGTGGAGCTGCACTGTACCTATGATCCTGAGACGAAGAGCGGCAGCGGCTTCACCGGCCGCAAGGTTAAGGGAACGCTGCACTGGGTAGATGCAGGCCAGGCTGTACCGGCGGAATTCCGCCTGTATGAGCCGCTGATCTCTGCCGAAGAGGCGGAGACGGATGCTGAAGTAGAAGGTCTGGAAGCTTCCGCTGACAAGCCGGAGCCAACCTTCCTGGATCAGCTGAATCCGAAGTCCATCGAGATCCTGCAGGGCTTCGTGGAGCCTGGGCTGAAGGACAGTGTGGCGCAGGACAAGTTCCAGTTCTTCCGTCACGGGTACTTCAACGTAGACAGCAAGTATTCGTCGCCGGAGCATCTGGTGTTCAATCTGATTGTATCCCTCAAAAGCTCCTTCCAGCCCAAGAAAGGCTAGAAGAGCTGCATATAAGCAGGCAGGCTTGGTCTCCCGCCGGGAGGCCAAGCCTGTTTGCTGTATCCAAATATAATATATATGTTTTACGCTATAAATTATCCTTCTATTTCTCGCTGAAACGGTGCCGTCCTTTTAAAGGACGGCAAAGCCGTTTCCACTTGTGCGCATTCCTAGTCTTCCGCCAACTCGTCCTCGGGATCAGCCGGAGGGCGGTAGCTGCCGCGAATGACAGTGAGCCACATCATTCCGAAGCCGATCGCCCCGAACAGGGCAAGAAGCGCACCGGATTGATACATCGTCTGCGCGCCGAGGGTCTGATACATCCAGCCGCCGAGGACGCCGCCAAGAATGCCGGAGATTCCGCTCCAGGTGAGCGTGTAGAGAGCCTGTCCCGAGGAACGGTAGGGCCTTGGCACCAGCAGCATAGTCAGCTGGGTTCCGACATAGAAGAAGCCGCCGAAGGTAATGGAGTGCAACACCTGAATAAGTGCGACCTGCAGCGGAGTCGTTGCATCGGCCATCAGCCACCACCGCAGGAAGAACAGCGCGCTGACCAGCGTGAGCGAGGCGAGCAGGACAGAGATTTTGCGCCGGAGAACGTAATTGCACAGGAGCAGCACACCCATCTCCAGGATGGAGGACAGGAACACAGCGAGACCGATCATGGTCTTGCTTCCCCCCAGCTCCGTGATGTACAGTGACACAAAGGTGTTATTCATCGTATTCGGAATCGAGACCAGGATGCCGAAGAGGATGAAGCACAGGAAGAACGGGTTATGGAAGATCTGGCTCATGCCTTTGAAGGGCAAGGGGGCAATTCCGATCGAATGGTCCAGCTTCGGCAGCGTGATCAGTGCAATCATCGCCGCACAGAGCAGTGATGCAAACAGATAGGACAGCACAGAGATGCCGGCCCATTCAATTACGGGACCGGCAAGGATGGCGGTGAAAGCCCAGCCTAGTGATCCCCATAACCGGAAAGAGCCAAAGCTGCGGCTGGTTCCGTCAATATAGCTGAGAATCATCGTGTTGCTCTGGGCAAACAGGGGCCCCTGGAAGAAATAGAAGAACAGAATGGAGATGTAGATCATTTCATATGTATTCGCCTGAAAGACAAGTTGAGTCAAGACCAGCGTTCCCGTCAGCATGACGAGGACAATCCGCCGGATATTCTGATACCGGTCACTCCAGATGCCCCAGAAGGGGTTGGCAATAATGGAGACCAGTGCGCCTACAGACATCAGGCTCCCGATCTCCAGCTTATTCATCCCTACATCCTGCAGATATAAGGGAAAGAAGCTGGTGAAGAGGACAACCGTTCCATATACGAAGAAGTTGAACCATTTCAGAGAGGTGAAAGACAGCTGCTTATCGAGATGATCCCGCAAACGTTGCACTCCTTTCCCGCTAGGATGCCTTGCATTCTTGCTGTGGCCGTCTTATGATGCCGCTGATATCACTGTAACATTTGTTGAAAAGGGATACAAACCAACTTTTATGGGGAACTACAAATCAATGGCAAAATATCTGTTTAACTTCAGTTTACATAGGCCAGTTATTCTGGGTTCTAAGGCGGAAGCGGGGCGCCACTGCTCCATGCATCTATCTGCCGGAAAAGGGGATTCCTTATGACAAACAAGCAAGCACCGCAGAAGCAGGGAGCGGCCATGAAGCCGTTCCTGAAGCTGCTGCACGAAACCAAGCCATCTTATCTGCTGCTGGCGCTGGCCCTTGGCCTCAGCATCATTTCGACCCTCGTCGGTCTGGTCATTCCCATGTTCACGAAGAATCTGGTGGACGGCTTCTCGCTGGCTTCTGTCAGCAAGCTGCAGATTGCCGGCATCGCCGGAGCGTTCATTGCGCAGACCGTGGCCGGCGGAGTCTCGATCTATCTTTTGAATGCCGTCGGGCAAAAAGTTGTGGCCGGTCTTCGTGACAGGCTGTGGCGCAAATTCCTGGTGCTGCCCGTCTCCTACTACAATGAGAACCGGACAGGCGAGAGCGTCAGCCGGATGACTAATGATACAGGAATTCTCAAGACACTGATCTCGGAGCATCTGGCCAGTCTGTTCACCGGCCTCATCTCCATTGTCGGCTCTGTCCTGGTGCTGTTCTATCTGAACTGGAAAATGACGCTGGTGCTGTTCACGGTGCTCCCGCTGTCGGCGCTCATTCTGGTGCCGCTGGGACGGCAGATGTACAAGATCTCTAAAGGCACGCAGGACGAGACGGCCTCCTTCACCGCTGTACTCAGCGGCGTATTGTCCGAGATTCGGCTGGTGAAATCCTCGGGCGCGGAGCAGAAAGAGTATGAAGCCGGGCGGAAAGGGATTATGAACCTGCTGGGCTTCGGGATTCGTGAGGGTAAGATCAGCGCCCTGATCAGCCCGCTGATCTCCTTCGTCTTCATGATGCTGCTGGTAGTTATTATCGGCTATGGCGGGATGCTGGTATCCTCGGGGGCGCTTACTGCCGGTGAACTGGTCGCCTTCATTCTGTATCTGATCCAGATTATTATGCCGCTGACGCAGCTGACGCAATTCTTCACCCAGCTCCAGAAGGCCAAGGGAGCCTCTGAGCGGATTATTGAGACCCTTGCCGCAGAGGAAGAGGTGTATGACGGCGTGGAAGAGGCTGAAGGCACAGAGGGACCGATTGCAGTGGAGGATCTCAGCTTCGGATACAAGACGGGCGAGAAGGTGCTCAGCAAGGTAAGCTTCACTATGCAGCCGGGGCAGGTGACTGCCATTGTCGGTCCGAGCGGAGGCGGTAAAACAACCCTGTTCTCGCTGCTGGAACGGTTCTATGAGCCGCATAGCGGAGTTATCCGGCTGGACGGCAAACCGGCATCGATGTTCTCCCTCAAATCCTGGCGGAAGAGAATCGGTTATGTCTCACAGGAAAGCCCGCTGCTGGCCGGTACCATTGCCGAGAATCTTGGATACGGGCTGGACCGCGAGATTAGCAAGGAGGAGCTGAAGCGGGCTGCGGCCATGGCTTACGCTGACGGCTTCATTGAAGAGCTCCCGGACGGGTACAACACGGATGTCGGTGAACGCGGCGTCAAGCTGTCCGGCGGACAGCGGCAGCGGATTGCCATCGCCAGAGCACTGCTGCGCGATCCGAAGATTCTCATGCTCGATGAGGCTACCTCAAGCCTCGACAGCCAGTCGGAGGCCGTAGTGCAGAAGGCGCTGGGCAATCTGATGCAGGGCCGGACTACGATTGTGATTGCTCACAGATTAGCTACGGTGGTGAATGCGGACCAGATTATTTTTATGGAGAAGGGCCGGATCACCGGCAAAGGCACGCATGAGGAGCTGCTGAGGGACCATGAGCTGTACCGTGAATTCGCCGAGCAGCAGCTGCAGATGAACACACCTGAGCTTCTGGGCCAAGGGATAGAGGAGGGTTCTACAGACTATGGTCAAAATACTGGTAGTGGACGACGATCCGCACATCCGCGAATTGGTGGGAGTGTTCCTGAGAGCTGAAGGGATGGCCGAGGTGCTGAGCGCTTCTGACGGACTGGAGGCGCTGCGGCTGCTCGAAGAGACTGCGGCGGATATGGCGATCATTGATATTATGATGCCGAATATGGACGGCTGGGAGCTGTGCCGGGAGCTGCGTAAGCAGTATGATTTTCCGATTCTAATGCTGACGGCCAAAGGGGAGACCTCGCAGATTGTCAAAGGCTTCGAGCTGGGCACAGACGACTATCTGGTCAAGCCGTTCGAGCCGCCGGTGCTAATCGCCAGGGTCAAGGCCCTGCTGAAGCGTTACCAGATTTCGGCCGCCCAGAGTGTTACCGTTGGCAGTCTGCGGATGAACCGCGCCACCTATGAGGTGCAGTCCGAGCATAGCGAGTTCACGCTGCCGCTGAAGGAATTCGAGCTGCTCTTCAAGCTGGCCAGTTACCGGGGGCAGACGCTGACCCGTGACCGGCTGATTGAAGAGATCTGGGGCTACGATTACGAAGGCAATGAGCGGACGCTGGATGTTCATGTGGGCCGTCTGCGCGAGCGGTTTCCGCAGGAACGATTCGGATTCTCCATTCGCACGATCCGGGGGCTTGGCTACCGGCTGGAGGGATAGGCATGAAGCGCAGAGTTATGAAGATATGGGAGAAAGTCAAAATAGTTGGACCTATAGCCGGACTATTGAGCATGTTCTTTATCACCTGGAACGGGAGCTATTTCGGCTCAAGGCTGCTGGTCCATTATTTTCACTGGTCCTTCTCCGAATATGGGTATCACCTGTTTGTGATGGCGATGCAGATTATTATCTTTTTCGTCTGCGGGGCGATGATTGCCTTCGCTACACGCGGTAAGGATCAGAACTTCTATAGGCCGATCCTTACAGCCATGCGGCAGATCTCTCAAGGCAACTTCAAGATTGAACTGGAGAACAGCGGCCAGTACCGGCAGTTCGGAGGGATTGTGGAAGGGATTAACGAAATGGCGAGTGAGCTGAGCCGGATGGAGCTGATGCGGCAGGACTTCATCGCCAGCGTATCCCATGAGATCCAGTCGCCGCTGACCTCGATCCGCGGGTTCGCTGCCGCGCTGCAAGAGGAGAACCTTAGTCCTGAGATCCGCAAGCATTACCTGGATATTATTGAAGCGGAGAGCCGCCGTCTGTCTGGCCTGAGCGACAATCTGCTAAAGCTGTCCGTGCTGGAGGCAGAGAGCTTCCCGTTCGAGCGGAAGCCTTATAGGCTGGATAAGCAAGTGCAGGCGATGATCCTGACCGCAGAGCCACAGTGGCTGGGCAAGGAGATTGAGGTGGAGGCCGAGCTTCAGGAGACCACCGTGACTGCGGTGCAGGATCTGCTGAGCCAGGTATGGACCAACCTGCTGCATAACAGCATCAAATTCACCCCTCAGGGCGGACGGATCACCGTCACTGTGCGCAGCATGGGGGAATGGGCCGAGGTGGAGGTCAGGGACAGCGGGATAGGCATGAGCGAAGAAGAGCTGGCGCGGATCTTCGAACGGTTCTATAAGGCAGACAAGTCCAGAAGCGTCAGCAGCGGGAGCGGAAGCGGACTGGGACTCCCGCTCGTGAAGAAGATCGTGGAGCTCCATGAAGGCAGCGTAGACGTAACGAGCCGTCCCGGAGAGGGGACGGCGTTCATCGTGCGGCTGCCGCAGCAGGGCGGATGAGCCTGCGGTAGAAGGTAATGATCAGATTGCTGACCAAGCCCCAGTGTTCACCGGACAGGCGAGTGATTACGCAGGCGATGTCCTCCGGTTCCCCAGGTGTCCGAACAACGTAGCCCCGAACCCATGACAGATAGATGATGTTGTCAGGGTTCGGGGCTATTTGCGCATTCGCTTGAGATAGGGCTGCGTTGTCTCCCATCAGAGTCCCCGCCGGATCATCTCTGCCAGCAGGGGGATACTGCGCTCCAGTTCTACCGCAGAGGCATAGGCGTAGGACAGTCTGAGATGCCTCCCGTCGCTGCGGTCATACAGATCGCCAGTATTCAGCAGCAGTCCGGCACGCAGTGCCGCTGTGAACAGCTTGCGCGGGGGGACAGCTTGGCGGAGCGACAGCCAGATATAAAAGCCGCCTGCCGGTATATTCCAGCTTGCCAGTCCGGTGCAATGGAGCTGCAGTAGCTCAAGCATGTGGTTGCGGCGCGAGCGTAGTCTGCCCCGCAGCACATGCAGGTGCTCCTCATGATAGCCGCCCGTAAGCCAGCTGGCGGCCGCCAGCTGAGACAGGGAGCTTGCGCCATAATCACTCTGCATCTTGATGTCGGCCAGCCGCCGGACGACCGGCTCCGGTCCGGCAATCCAGCCGATGCGCAGACCGGGGCTGGCGGCCTTGGACAGAGTACCCAGATGCAGGACCCGTCCCTCATGGTCCAGTGCCTTCAGCGGCGGTGGAGGCGGAGCGTCCAGCCATAATTCCTGATAGGCCCCATCCTCCAGAATGGGCAGCCCAAGTCTGCCTGTGACCTCCATCAGCTCCCGGCGGCGGTCGGCATCCATCAGGATTCCGGTAGGGTTATGAAAAGAAGGGATGCTGTAGAGCATCGCCGCCTTACTGCGGAACGCCTCGGTTGCAAGCTGCTCCGGGATCAGACCACGCCCGTCCATAGGCAGGCCGCTGAATTTCACCCCGGCAGATTGGAAGGCGTGAATCGAATACAGATAGGACGGCTTCTCCAGCAGAATAGACGAGCCGCGCGGCAGCAGCCCGAGGGCAATGAGCTGAAGCCCCTGAAGGGCACCGGAGGTAATCAGGATGGATTCCGGGCCGGCGGTAATGCCGCTCCGGGCCAGTAACCGGCTGACCGCCGCCCGCAGCGCCGGACTACCGAGCGGCTCCTCATAGGAGAGCGGAGGAAGAACACGCTGCGCGAGTCCGGCCAGCACCTCGTTCATCGCTGCTCCGGGCAGCAGCTCAGGCGCTGGCTCACCCGTGCCAAGGCGGATCAGGTCCGGCTCATACTCGAGCCGGTTAATGTCCTGAATGGTGGGCAGGTTGGGATAGTGAATTCCCTCCTCTACATAGTCATTCCAGTTGCCTGAGCGTTCCGGCCCGGCTGGAGCCGCTGCGTTTACCGTATCTGTACGGCCGATAGGCGGCCGCCCGCCTGTAACTATTGTTCCGCCGCCGCGTCTGCCTTCAATCAGGCCAAGGGCGGTAAGCTGGCCCAGCGCTGTAACCACTGTGCTGCGGTTCACGCCGAGCTGGCGGCACAGCACCCGCTGCGGGGCCAGCCGCATGCCGGGCGGCCAGGCCCCGGTGGTGATCTTGGTCAGGAAGTAGTCGAAGATCTGACTATGCAGCGGCAGCGGAGAAGCCGGGTCCGGCTTCCATGTGTCCAGCAGGCCGGAGCCAGCACCAGCTTGCTGCGTTCCAGGAGCTGCGGGCCGAGAATCGTCCGTATATACGGATGGGCCGGGCGTGCCTAAGTCTGTTGTTGTATGGTTGTACCGTTGAGGATGTGTCAAGGGCAGGTTCCTTCCGGACGAAATAATGTACAAAAGCGAAAAACTGAACACATTATGCTTCAGCGCAGGCAACCGGCCCCAATGTATGCGAAAAACTGAACACATTGTGCCACTGCGAGGGCTACCGAGCGATTGTCGCTCCTCACAGCCGCTATTGAATAGCATAGCCCTCATTTCTTTCTCTCTTTCGTTCCTTCTTTCTTCCAGTCTACCATGATTCCTCCGCTTTCATTCGTCTTGGTTGGTAAGTGGCGAAGAACTTGGATGGTTACGGAAGTCACTAGGTCAGGGTACGATCATTAGGCTATAACCGGAGGAAGCCTGTGAAGCTGGTTTACCCTGGAAGCATCATAAGGAAGATAGAAGGGGGAAAAGAAATGGTACAGGCCATTATACATGGAATCATCCTGGCCTTCGGGCTGATTCTGCCGCTGGGCGTACAGAATATATTCGTCTTCAATCAAGGGGCACAGCATACGAGATTCCGCAGTACGCTGCCTGTCGTTCTGACAGCGGCAGTCTGCGATACGCTGCTTATCGCTGCGGCAGTCGGCGGAGTTTCCTTGGTCATTCTTTCGGTGAGCTGGGTCACGCCTGTTATATATGGAGCGGGCATTCTGTTTCTCACCTTCATGGGCTGGAGAATCTGGTGCTCTACTCCAGCGAAGGATGAGTCGGGCCGTCTCTCGCCGAAGGGACAGATACTCTATGCGCTGTCTGTCTCCCTCCTGAACCCGCATGCCCTTCTAGATACGGTGGGCGTGATCGGGACCAGCTCGCTGCAATACGATGGGCTGGTGCGTTGGGTCTTCGCGGCGGCGACAGTGACTGTCTCCTGGCTCTGGTTCCTGGGTCTTGCTGCAGCGGGCCGCCAGCTCGGCAGGCTGGATGCTTCCGGCAAAGTCATGAAGGGGCTGAATACCGTTTCCGCCCTGTTGATCTGGGGGATCGCCGTTTATATGGGAGTTCAGCTGTGGGGGCTGTTGTAATGCATACGAAGCTGGCTCCAGATATTCAAGTCATTTAACTGACTATTTTAGTTTGTACTTACTTTACTCAATAGATCTGTTAATTCTTTAGAGCTGCGATCTTTTAATTTCAACATTTTTTCGCTATTGCTATCTTTAATCAGAAATCCACTTTTGGTTTTAAAATCTAAATAAAGGCTGAATCTCACAACTTCGGTATCCGCGTAAGTAACATTCATTCGATACGTTGGTGGACCCACATCAACAGCCCCGCGTACTTTTTTCACAGTTCTTATAGCATCATTGAATACCCGGATGCTATCGTTATCAGTGTAAGTAGTTTCAGCTGTTTCAGAAATAAGAGTGACGCTAACAATCTTAGGATTTGGTTTGACTAAAACATATATTAAAACAAGTAATAGTATTAATGAAATTGAAATGATGCCGATTCTTTTCATAAACGCTCCCCTTAATGAAATGTTTCTGGCCTTTATTCAATAACTTCTAAATTATTGATTCAGCCCTTATCCGTAAGATTCGGCAAGCCCGTTGCCAAACTGTTTCGAATTCTTCACACTTTCGAGCTATAGTTGTTTTATTTGACTCTATTCTATTGACGGTTGAAATCCGATCCTCTACCATACAGATATAAACATAATGTTCTAAATTATGGAATGTGTGAGGTGGTGTTGCTTTGAAGCCTGCAGTCATGATTCGAGACCAGCTTGCAGATTATTTAACCCAGCAGGGGTTGTCCATTAATCAGTTCGCCATAAAATCTGGCATTAATTCCGGGACACTGAGCCGGATTATTAATGGCCATCAGCCCATTGCCATGAGCCATCTGGAGTTAATCACTGCGGGAATGGGGGTGAGCGAGGATTTTTTTTACAGTCTGTATGTGGAGGAGTGTTTCTATTATTCGGCACCGACCTGGCGGCGGCTTCGCCCGTTCATTGTGAAGTGTGCGGAACTGGGGCGAACGGATTGTATCGGGCGTCTGGTGGAGAACCTGCTGGATAATCTGACCTATGTTCCCATGCTCTATGAAGTAGCGGAAGGCTTGTTCCAACAGGGCCACTGGCCGGCGGCGGCACTCCTCTATGAGAACGTAAGCGCCAGCGAGAAATACCAGTATTCCGAACGCTTGGCCACCTGCCAATACCGCCTGTTCCAGATTGCCCTGGGTGATGACCAGAGCACGAACCTGCGCGCGGCCACCCTGTTCGAGAGCTACATCCCGCGCCTGAATGAGGCGGATCAGCTGGATGGATTGAAGGATCTAGCCAATGTATATAGTTCACTTCATAAATGGAACAAGGTTGAAGATCTAGCCAATGAGTTATACCGGATTGCTTCAATTCAATATAGCTTACAATTTTCTTCGAATCAGAATCGGAGTGCGCTCAGGCATTCCAAAAGGCCGATATATGGTTACATATTATATTCCCATTTGCTAAAGTCATTGGTCTGTGAAGAGGAAGGAAATTATGCAGAGGCATTAAAACTTGTATCCATGTATGCAGATGGTAGTTGGATAAGAGAGCAAACTGATGAAGCTAAGCAGACCATTGCTCAATTTCAAGAGTGGGCTACAGCAAACAACTATTTGTACCGTATCATGGACGGTGAACAAGGAGTAATAGCAGAATATGTCGAATATATTTCAATAAGAGAGAGTGAAATTTTCACAGGGTTATTCAGAATTATTCAAGCTGCAAATCGATATGACTGGAATGTTGACTCTATTTTATTAAGATTCTATAAACATCTGCCATTGAGAGATTATCCTAACCCATTTGGTGACTATCATAAACAAGTGAAGTTAGACCACTACGCACAGTTTCTAATAGAATTAGCAACCTATTACTTACAGCACAATCGAACTGAAGGGGTCCAGACTGTACTGCAGAGTCTTCTGTTCTCTATTCAAATTAACAGTGAAGTCAAGATCATTAAATGTATAGATTTATTTGAACAGCACCGTGATAGAGCTAATCACGAACAAAAGAACCAGTACAAAAATTACATTAGTGAGGTGCGAAACCATTATGAGAAGAAAAGGCACACTACTGCTAGTCTTGTGTAGTCTAGTATTAATGCTTGTTGCTCCAGTGGCATATGGTGATCCAGTCAATCCAAATAATACAGGTAAACTTTCAGTTCTGGTTGAACCAATGGGACATGGACATGGTGGATATTGAGAGAAATCTCATATTAGCGTATAAGATCAGAATGGACGCTCCAGAGTCATTGGGGCGTCTTTTTTATGGACAACTTCTATCTCGTCAGAGCTTTGTCAATATATTCACTTTAACAGATAATGCAATCAGTCCAATATTTTGTAGTTTTACATAAAAATCTATAATGTTGCATAAGGAGGCGGGATTCCCATGCATAGTCCAGCAATCGTTAGAATTCGCATAGAACAAGCTAGAAGTAAGCTTCATAAATTACATATTCAATACGGCGGTTTCAATCATCCGGAGGTCTTACGGCAATCGGTAGTACTGGATGAATTGCTCAATGCGTACGATAACGCCTACCGGATGAATAAGAGGCCGCCCGCTTAAGCACTACACAAGAGAAACAATCGGAGAGTCAGATATAAGTTCCAATGGACATGTGTATAAAAAAGGTGGTAAATGCTGTGGAGCATACAGTCAAAATTCGAGACGAGATAGCGGCGTATCTCACAAAACATAAACTGTCTATTAATCAGTTTGCGATTGCCAGCGGAATTCATTCCGGCACACTGAGCCGTGTGATGAAAGGGCAGCAGGCTTTGGCGATGAATCATTTGATCCGCGTGACAAGCGGGATGGGACTGCCAGAGGATTACTTTTACAATATGTATGTGGATGAATGTTTATACGATTCGACACCGACTTGGCGGCGCTTGCGGCCATTCCTGCTGCAATGCGCGGCATTATCGCGTCTGGATTGTATAGAGCAGGTTGTGCAGAATTTACTCGATAATCTGCTGTATGCACCGTTGCTGTTCGAGGTTGCCGAGGAGTTATTTGAGCAGGAGAACTGGCAGGCCGCAGCATTAATCTATGAAAATGTGGGGGCCAGCGAGAAATATCAGCACTCTGAGCGCCTGGCGCTCTGTCAATACAGGCTGTTCCTGATTAACCTCGGGGATGATCCGCAGGGAAATCTAATTGCTGCTACGTTATTAGAGAATTATGTTGATAAGCTGGATGAAGTCAATCAGTTGGATGCGCTGAAAGAGTTGGCGGATATCTATCTTGCGCTTCAGAAATGGGACAAGGTATCTGAGGTTGTAGAAGAAATGCTCCGAGTGGCCTCCGTCCATTATGACCTTCATGGTGAATCAGGCCGTAAGCATAGAGATCATAAGTTATATAAAAGGCCTCTGTATACATATATATTATATGCTCAGCTTATGAGATCCTGTGTTTATGAAGAGATTGGAGATTACAAAACTGCACTCGATATGATACCTATATATATGGATCATAGCTGGATACGGGAAGATGACGAAGAAGCATGGCGTATTAAGGCTCAATATATAGACTGGGGAACGGCTAATACGTATCTTTACCGCTTAATGGATGGGCAGATTGAGGTTCTTGATGCATATGTCGAATACATCTCAAATCACGAAAATGAAATATTCATGGCGCTGTTCAAGATCGTTCAAATGGCTAATCAGTATAAGTGGGACGTGGATCATGTTTTACAGAGATTTGCGGATTATATTCCGTACCGGAAGATTTATAGTATCTTTGGTGAACATAACAAATTCCTCCATGAAAAAAACTACACCCAATTCTGCAGCGAGTTAGCAACCTACTATCTCACCCGCAAACGGTACAAAGGCGATGATGTGATTATGCAAAGCGTAGACTTATCCGCCAAATTAGACAGTGAGCAGCAGGTGATCCGGGGGACGATATCTGTGGATTTTGAAATTGCCATTTCAGAGTTTCCGAAGTCGGGTTGAAGCACATACAAGCTTCCACGACTATGAATGTGTTATAAAGACAGGCCCATGAACTTGTTCATGGGCCTGTTACATTTTTCTCTGTGTCACCTACCCGCCAATCTGCGACATGCGGCGGGCGGTGGGCGTATGGCTCTGGGCTTTGTGCTCCAGGGCCAGGGCCATTTCATGATTATGCGGCTTGTTGCCAAGCGCCTCGCGGAACAGGGCCTGCACCGCCGCAGGGTCGCTGATCAGCGGGCGCACATTATATTCGTCCTGCCAGTACAGGCAGGCTTTGATGTTGCCGTCGGCGGTTAGGCGCAGGCGGTTGCAATTGTCGCAGAAATGCTCGCTGACCGGATGGATCAGCCCGAAGGTTCCCTTCGCGCCGGTGACACGCCGGTTCTGGGAAGGGCCATTCCCGGAGGGCATATCGGCCTCCTCGGTGGTCCAGCCCGCTTCCTTGCAGGCCTCTACTACAGTCTCCAGCGGCAGATAGGTCTGCCGCCAGGCATCGCTGGCGCTGCCGATCGGCATGTATTCAATGAAGCGAACATTGAGCGGACTGTTCAAGGTCAAGGCGATGAAATCCTTAATCTCGTCATCGTTAATGCCTTTCATCAGCACGACATTCAGCTTGATCGGGGACAGGCCAGCGGCTTCTGCGGCTTCAATTCCCTTCAGTACCTTGGCAACATCACCGCCGCGGGTAATCATCGAGAAGCGGTCCGGCCGCAGCGAATCCAGGCTGATGTTCACCCGGGACAGCCCGGCCTGCTTCAGGATAGCCGCTTTGGCTGGCAGCATCAGCCCGTTCGTCGTCAATGATATGTCATCTATGCCGGGTATGACGGCGATCATAGAGACCAGCTTCTCCAGATCCTTGCGGACCAGCGGTTCGCCACCCGTCAGCCGGACCTTCCGCAGGCCCAGGGGCGCAAGCGCCTCCACCACAGCGGCAATCTCCTCGTAGCTCATAATCTCGTCCTGCGGCTGGAATTGCATTCCTTCGGCGGGCATACAATAGATACAGCGCAGGTTGCAGCGGTCTGTAACCGAGATGCGTAGGTAATCATGTATGCGTCCAAAAGGGTCAGTCAGCGGCTCCATAGCGTTGCTCCTTCACCTGTTGATTTTAGTTTAAATTTTAAAGAAACCATTCCGCCGCGTCAATGCACAGCGGACAATCTAAAGCATAGGGGGACAGAAGGCCAAAGCAGCAGCCTAATTATGACAAAAGTGCGACAATTCCAGGGAATGGTCATAGAATGCTCACCGAAAGCGCTTATCATATTCGATATAATTTAGGTGCGGAAGATTCAAACTTTAGATACTTTTACTTTTGCGAAGCACAGCTATGATACCGGAAGGCTCAGGCGGCGATCCCTAAGGATACCCCGGGTATCCGGCAAACTATGTAGGGAGGATTTGCAAAATGACCATACCAACTGTTCCATCGCTTGTCGTGCCGGAGGCTTGCAGCCGCTGGCTGGAGAGTCGGGGATTAATATATCAGCTGCTGGTGGACTTCTATGGAAGAAAACCATCTCTCTCACTGGTCGCCCAGTGGAGCCGTAACCGTGAGATGAGTGTCGCTGCGGAGATGACCGAAGGCGGCCGTGAATTGAAGCGTTATCTGTGCAGCCAGGAGCCGTCTATGCTACCGGCCATCTGTGAGAAAGAGAAACTCGAATACAAACGTCTGATGAACGAGCGCGCGGTCAGCTCCTTCGTAGCCCGTGAAGCGGCTCAGCTGGGCCGTGAGGAAGAATTCTGCAACGTGCTGTCGGATGTGTACGCTTCGGCGGGGATTGTCTTCAAGAAGTGCAGCGGCGAAGCCGACGACCATATTGCCATTGAACTGGAATTCATGGCCGTGCTGCATGAACGGATGCTGTACAACAGCTTCTCGATCCGCAGTGCGATGGAGCTTCTGGAGATCCAGGAGAGATTCCTTGAGGAGCATCTGCTGAAGTGGACCCCACAATTCTGTGCGAGAATGAACTCTGCCACCGAGAGCCCGCTGTATCTGGGACTCAGCCATATGCTGGAGGAATTCCTGCCGCAGGATCTGCATATGCTGCGTGCCTGGAAGGCTTCGCTGGAGAGCAGTGCGGCGGCGATGGCTTAATAAGCATCCATACTCAATCAATAAGGCGCCCTTCCATAAATCGGAAGAGCGCCTTTTTCTGCTCGCGGGGTCTTGAACTTAAGCTTTCACTTTATAGGTTTTGATTGAAAGAAAATACAAAAAGCGTGTAGGATCGGAGGGGGATTTTGGAACTGTAGGAGCGGTAGCGTCCGCCTTTGTCTCCGGATTTCTACCGCAACAAGCGGTCTAAATCAGGAAATCTGGAGACAACAGCGGCCGGAAGTCCAAATATCCACCGTAGTGACGTCTGAGCTTTACGCTACGTTCTTACGATCAGCTCATATAACTGAAACTGAAGTTCATCCCCTATTTATTCGTAAGTCTTCTTACTCCGAAACTTCATCAGGAACTCATACACCACCGGTACAACGACCAGGGTCAGCAGCGTGGAGCTGACGAGACCGCCGATGACGGTTACGCCAAGCCCCTTGGAGATGATTCCGGCGCTGTTCTCCAGGCCTGTAACCAATGGTAGCAGGGCGCCTATAGTAGCGAGCGCAGTCATGAGAATCGGGCGAAGGCGGGTAGCCCCGGCCTCAAGCAGCGCCTTGCGTGTAGACATTCCCTCTTGTTCCTTATGGATTACCCGGTCAATCAAGACAATTGCATTGGTGACCACGATACCGATCAGCATCAGCGCACCCATCAGTGCGGAGACGTTCAAGGTCTCGCCGGCCAGGAGCAGGGCAACAAGAGCGCCGATGACTGTGAACGGCAGCGAGAACAGGATGGCGAACGGTGCCAGACCGCCGCCGAAGGTGACTACGAGCACGAAGTATACAATCGCAATAGCCGCGAGCATGGCGATGCCAAGCTGTCCGAAGGTCTCATTAATCTGCTCGGTGACTCCGCCGAAGGTGATGGTCACGCCGTCCGGGAGATCAAGAGCCTCTATTTTGTCCTGCACAGCCTTGGAGGCACTATTAATGTCACTGGAGATAATGTCGGCGGTTACCTCGACTTTCATTTTGCCGTCTTCACGGGTAATGGAATCCGGGGACTGGCCCTGTTCGATGCTTGCTACCTCGCCAATCGGTACAGTAATACCCAGTGGAGAAGTGAGCGTGGCGGCCTTCATTTCTTCAATGCTGCTGTAGGAATCCTTGTCCGTCTCAATGTAGACCTTGTAATTCTTGCCGTCCAGCTCTACCTCAGTCAGTACAGGCCGGGTTCCGGCAGGGCTCAGCTTCATCGCAAGCTGTCCGGCCGTTAGGCCCAGTGAGCTAAGCTTGGCCTGGTCAGCGACGATGGTGTATTGATCATAGGCTTCAGAGAGGCTGGTCTTCCCGTCTTTGAAGTTCTTGGTGTCTGCCTGAACGATCCCGGCAATGTCATCGGCTACCGGTTTGAGCTGCTCCAGCGTATCGCCGAAGATGTTAACAGTAAGGGTACTGCCGCCGAGTCCGCCTCCCGCCATGCCGGACAAATCGCCCCACACGCCATCCGGCACCTCTTGGCTCAAGCCTTCAATTAACTTCTCCTTCACGGTATCGAAATCAGGCGTGTTGCTGTCATACGTGACATAGAACAAGCCTGAATTGCCTGAGCCCATTCCGAACGGGCTGCTGCCGCCGATCGAATATTGCATTTTATCAAGATGCTCCTGCGCCAGAATGTACTTCTCCGCCTTCAGGCCCAGCGCCTTCACATCCTCCAGCGTCTGCCCGGCCTTCGGGGAGAAGGTAAGCGTAACATTCTTCTCTTCCTGGGAAGGCAGGAAGCTGACGCCGATCGGCTTAATCAGGAACAGACTGCCTGCCAGCAGCAGTACAGCAACACCCAAGGTGATCAGCTTATGCGAGAGACACCAGTCCAGGATTCGGACATACCCGCCCGCCAATGCGCCGGGCTTGTCTTCGTGACCCTTTTTCCCCTTCTTGAGTCCATTGCGGAACAGGGTATGGGCCAGTGCAGGCACCAGGGTAATGGCAACCACCAGTGAAGCCAGCAGCGCGAATACCATAGTGAGGGCAAACGGCAGGAACAGCTCACCGACCATCCCGCTGACAAAAGCGAGCGGCAGGAAGACGGCAATCGTCACAATGGTTGAGGACATAATCGGCACAAACATCTCACGGGTAGCCGCGCTGATCAGCTCTCTGCCGCGAAGCTTCTCGCCTGTCAGCGTAAGCCGCCGGAAGATGTTCTCAATGACGACGATGGAGTCATCGACTACCCGCCCGATGGCTACGGTCATGGCGCCGAGCGTCATCATGTTCAGCGTAATATCCATTTGCCGCAGGCATAATACTGCAATCAGCAGTGATAATGGAATCGAGATAATAGAAATAATGGTAGAACGGATATTGCGCAGGAACAGCAGGATGATAAGCACGGCGAACAGGGCGCCGAAGGCAGCCTTGGACAGCATCGTGTTCACGGAATCCTCAATCGGCTTGCCTTGATCCAGCAGTACGGTGAGATCCATCGACTTGTATTGTTTCTTCAGTTCTTCTGTCTTGTCCTTGACCCCGTTCACGACATCGACGGTGTTGGCATCATTGGCCTTCACAATCTGAATCCCGATTGATTCCTTGCCGTTGGTGCGGGAGATTGATTCCGATTTGCCGACTACCTCAATAGTGGCAAGCTCACTCAGCTTCACCGTCGGCAGCCCGGTCATGGCGCCAGCGCCAGCGCCGGTACTGCCAGCAGCAGCATTGGTGCCGCCAGCAGCACTAGCACCACCTGAAGCTGCACCGCCTGCTTCCCCGGCTTCCGCACCGGCAGCTCCTGCCCCGGCAGCACCAGGGGCGGAAGGAACCAGCGGAATGCTGACATTCTGCAAGTCCTCCACCGTAGTGATGTTGCCGTCAACGACAACAGCCTTCTGTGACTTGTCCATCTCGAACAATCCGAGCGGAACCCGCAGGGAGGAGGCCTGGATGATGCCTTTGATCGTATCCTCGGTCAGTCCGTACTGCTTCAGCTTCTCCTGATTGAACTTCAGGGACACTTCTTTGACATATTGTCCGGCAATCTGCACAGAGGCGACGCCTTCGATATCCTCCAGCGCCGGGCGGATATCATTCTCGGCAACCCGGGTCAGCTCCTCCAGATCGCCGGATCTCTCGTCAGAGATACTGAGGGAGATGACCGGCAGCGAGCTGAGGCTGAAGCGCGAGATTTGCGGCTTTTGCACCTCATCCGGCAGCTTCACCTCGTTCAAGGCTTCCCGCACTGCTGCTGTGGCATTGTCCAGGTTGGTGCCGTAGTCGAACTCAATGGTGACGCTGGAGGCGTTCTCCAGAGAGGTGGAGGTCAGCATCTTCACGCCGTCTACGTTGCGGAGCTTCTGCTCCAGCGGCTTGCTGACGTCATTCACGACCCCTTCGGGTGCAGCTCCGGGATAAATAGTAGTAATGCTGAGATAAGGGATACTAATGTTAGGCAGGGTCTCCTGCTTCATAGTTAATCCGCTGTACAGACCGGCGAAGACAATAATGATCGTCAGCAGCCAGACGGCGAATTTGTTGCGGAGCGAGAAATTAATTAGGCTTTTCATCAGTAAAAAGAACCTCCAGTACATTTAATCTTGATATTACAGGCGTGCCGCATCTGCGCTTCGCTTAATGAAATCCGCAGGAAGTGTGCATATAAGGAGCGAATACTTTCTTCAATTGACTTAGCTCGCCGGATAGCCCGGGGTACCCCTCAAGATTGGCCAGCATCCCTTGAATGATCGCTTTACGGGGCTGGGAGGTTAGGATCTCGTTCTCCAGAATACTAAGGGACTCCAGGCCGTCTTCGGCATGCTCGTGGTGTATTCCGTCCGCTTCACTGAGCAGGAGCTTCATCGCCTTAATCTGCTGAAGCGGGCTCTGGCGCGTTCCTTCTCCTTGACCCTCGGCCCATCCGGCAAGGACTGCGGAAGAGATCAGAGGGGCGGGCTTCCCTGCAAGCAGGCCGGAGACCATAATGTCCAGCCAGTCCACCAGCCGGTCAGCCAGCTCAGGGATGGAGACAACAGTCTCCTGACCGAACAGCAGCTTGATGCTGGAACTGATCATGCCGTGGCTGAGTACGCACAGCTCGCCTGCATAGGGCAGAATCTCTGGGCCGTACATGAGCTCCAGCTTCTGCTGGAACCAGCGCAGCAGGGCAGCGTTGTTCTGCTTCACCCAATCGGGAATCTCGGCTACACCCCGGCCGGCCACCTCCTGGAATTGGCGCTGCAGGAATTCGCGCAGCTCGTATACATGACTAAGCAGTATTTCGAGCTGGTTCCGCAGCTTCTCCCTGGGCTCTCTGCCTGCTGCCTGCTCCTCCTGCTGCAGCGGATCATGAATCATCCGGAAGCAGTAGATGTATATACTGCGCTCCAGCTCCTCTTTGGATTTGAAGATCAGATACAGACTTCCTTTGGAGATCCCGCATAATTCGGCAATCTCCTGCATGGAGGTGGAGGAGGAGCCTTTTACAGCGAACAGCTGCATGGCGGTCTTAATGATTTGTTCTTTTTTGGTCATGCTTTTAGCGGTCAAGGCGATATAGGCCCCCGTTCTGACTAGACAGTTCTGTATTTGACTGATTGGTCAGTGAGATTATATTATATATCCTGCAGCAATACAAATTTGCAGGTTTCAGTAGGAAGAAACGGATTCTTCATGTAAGATATAAATGTGTCATTTTGGTGAGAATCGGCGGAATGAGAAGGTAGGGTACATATGAGAAGAGGACTGCAGGCTATGGTCATCATAGCGGCTATGCTGGCTTTCTATTATTTTGGATTTGGGATTTTCGGCAGTACAGCCGGAACCATTATCAGTATATTTTCGACATTGACGGTTATCTCTGTCGCGCTGGGGATCTTCATGGAGAACCGCAATCCCTCCACCACAGTGTCCTGGATTCTGCTGCTCGCGCTGATCCCGGTGCTGGGGCTGGTGTTCTATTTCCTGTTCGGGCAGAATGTATTCAAGCGGCGCAAGTATGACAAGAAGGCCCAGCGCGACCTCATGGCCTATGAACGGATTGAGAACGATGCGTTGCGGATGCACCAGGACTGGTCGGTGTTCAGCCCCTCGCAGCAGAAGCTGCTGGGCCTGTCCCAACGGCTAGGGCGCACGCCGATCTCCTTCAATTCAGAGTCGCGCATCCTGACCAACGGGGAGGAGACCTTCGGGACACTGCTGCTGGAGCTGCGGCAGGCGCAGCATCATATCCATATGGAATATTATATTTTCCGGGCGGATCATATCGGCACGCGCATTCAGCAGATTCTGATTGAGAAAGCCCGCGCGGGCGTTGCAGTCCGGTTCATGTATGATGCGGTCGGGAGCATGCAGCTCTCCAGAGCCTTCCTTAAGGAGCTTAGTGATGCGGGGGTGCAGGTGGCTGCTTACGGCAACTCTACCTCCTTTTTCTCCAGCAGGGTGAATTACCGCAATCACCGCAAAATCGTGGTCATCGACGGCGATGTCGGCTTCATGGGCGGGCTGAATGTCGGGGATGAGTACCTGAGCCGCAGCAAGACCTACGGGTTCTGGCGGGATACACATATGCTGCTGAGGGGCGAAGCGGTGCGGACGATGCAGATTATCTTCCTGCAGGACTGGATGCACACGACCGGCGAGAAAATCCTGGAGCAGGACTACCTCTCCCCGCAGCTTCGCTTCACTACCGGAGACGGGGCGGTGCAGATTATTGCCAGCGGCCCGGATAATGAGCGGCGTGCGCTCAAGAACATCTTCTTCTCCATGATTACTACAGCGGAAAAATCCGTCTGGATTGCCAGTCCCTACTTCATCCCCGATGAGGATATACTGACTGCGCTGCGTGTGGCGGCGATGTCGGGGCTGGATGTCCGCCTGCTGTTCCCGGCCAAGCCGGATAAATGGATTCCGTTCCTGGCCTCCCATTCCTACTTCCCGGCGCTGCTGGAGTCCGGCGTGAAGATCTATGAATATGAGAAGGGCTTCATCCACTCCAAGTTGCTGATTGCAGACGGGGAAATTGCTACGATTGGAACAGCGAACATGGATATGCGCAGCTTCCATCTTAATTTTGAGGTGAACGCGCTGCTGCTGCAGACCGAGAGTGTCTCGCGCATTGTTGCAGACTTCGAGCGTGACCTGCAGTCCACGCGGCAGATTGTCCATGAGACCTTCATGGAGAAAAGACTGCTGGAGCGGCTGCTGGAATCCGCAGCCCGGCTGATGTCTCCGCTGCTGTAAGCGGACAAGCAGACAACAAAAAACGGTACCGTCCTTTGGGACATGGTACCGTTTTTTTGTTGTTGTTTAGGAAATTATGATTTTCTTCTGTTGTGGATAAGTGGCGCGCAGGTAATCTCATTCACCCGTAAGGGTGATTTTGTTGTTCCATCAGAAGGTAGTGAATCCAAGCCGGGTCTGTATCCGGTAGAGGATGTATTTCAACCAGGTGACGTCACTCTGATATTCCGTGAGCGGCAGGCTGTATTCAGCGCCCTCGTTGTTCCATAGCCGGTTGAAGTAGCCCTCCACCTCCGCATACAGCGGCTGTTCCCGCGGAACGGATACATAGAGGTCATTCTCCAGGTTATAGTCGTCCAGATTACGGGCTGTGAAGTTCGTTGATCCGCCCAGCAGGGTAGAGTCGCCTGACGCCTTGGCAATGAACATCAGCTTGCTATGATACTGCTCCTCGCCTGTATTGTACCAGCGGATTAGAATATTTCCTTGAGAGCGGCGGTCCAGGTCCATGGCAACGGGACGGTTGGGGATGCCGATTTTGTCCCGTCCGAAGGCATTCTGGTTAGGGTCAAGCAGCAGTCTCACCTGGGCGCCGCGGGCATCTGCGGCAAGCAGGGCATCAATAATTCCGTCATCCGCCAGATAGAACATACCCATCCAGATGACATCCCTGGGTCCTGCCGCAGCGATCCCATCCAGGGCATATTTGTATACCTTGCCTTCGGTCAGATAGCGGACTTCAAGCGAAGGCTCCCCGGCTGCGGCGGCGGGCGGTTTGAATTCAGGGGGCTTGCTCAGCAAGGGGCCGGCTCCCGAGAGATTAGCCGCCGCCTGCTCACTCCGCAGAATATCCTCCTGGATTGGACCCTGCACCTCCAGGGCAATGTTGGAATGATAAGCGCTGGCATCATGCACATTGCCGGAGGAGATCAGGGCGGTGTTCTCGCTGAGCACGACTTTGCGGTGGTTCGCTTTGACATTGAGCAGCTTCAAGTAGGAACGTGCGGTAATGTCCGGTCCTCCGCTGGCCATCAGATTCGGAATCCAGCCGGTGCCGGATTGTCCGAACCACTGGATGAAGGTGCGCCAGACCGCAGAATAGGCAGGAGTCGAGTCCCGCAGACCGTCTACATCCGTCATGATGATCTTAATACCGGCGGCTCTCATCTCTTCCAGGAGGGCATTAGGCGCAGAGCCGTAGTTCGTATTCACCTCATCGGTGATGAAGATGATCTCCATGGCGGGATAGGCGGCTTTCTGGGCAAGCAGCTTATCGGTAAGCTGTCTGCTGACAGCGGGGAACTGCTGGTCTGTATGGGTATAGTTATTGAACAGGAACAGATCGATCACGAGGAACTGTCTGGACTCTTCAATAATCTGCAGGATTCTGGGCAGAATCTGTTCTTCCCTTGCCTGCTTCCCGCTGCTGTCCTGATAGGTCAGATCATGCCAGAAGGCGACCGTACTCACCTTATAAGCAGGGCTCTCCGCAGAAATTCCGGGCGGCAGCGGCTTATGGGTCTGATAGATCATCACCCCGGCCAGCCAGAGGGGAAGAAGGATCAGGGCCAGCAGGAGTCTGGAGCGGCGGCGCAGGAAGAACTGCGTCTGACGCTTGTGGCGGGATGCCGTAATGGCACCTGAAGCCAGCGTGATCTGTAACTTTTCGGGTGTGACGGGATGGCGGCCTTGATTCATAGTTATCCTCCTGGGTCTGCTGCGGGGCTAGAGCGGCTATAGGGTAGCCCGGCATTGTAAATACCTATAACGCCCGCTAAGGAGAAGTGAAGCAGCTGACGGCAAAATCCCTGAAAAATCTAGTGTTGCACAAAGCGCTCCTGTTCATCCGCGCCGTACCTGCAAGCTGCATCATACAAGTTCTGGTGACATAACACAGATGCAATTGTATAATGAGTGTAAATAATTTGTATAAGGTTTGAATCTTCAAATGTATTCAGTGTAAACAGGAAGGCAGTGAGATCCATCGTGTATTCCATCAAACAGGTCGTCGAAATGCTCGATATTCCCTCTGTCACTCTGCGGGCGTGGGAGAACCGGTATGCGGCTGTCGTCCCGGAACGTACCGAGTCCGGCTATAGACTGTACAACCAAGAGAATATTGAGGACCTTCGCTGGTTGAAGGAACAGACCGATAAACCGGGCATCAGTATCTCACATGCTGTGCGGATGCTGAAGCAGCATAAGCAGAAGGACCTGGATGAACGGCTGTCCGTTGCGGGCGGTGACCCCAAGGATGCCTTGGACAAAATGAGGCAGCAGATCTATGCAGCGCTGCTCGACATCCAGGGTGAGCGGGCCGATGCCCTGATCGATTTCGGGTTCTCCCTGTACGGCTATGAGGCGATGGTCCATCAGGTGTTGGTGCCTGTTCTTGTGAAGGTTGGTGATGCCTGGGAGCAAGGGACGGCAACCGTGGCCCAGGAGCATTATATGACACATAGGATCTCGAACCGGCTGTCCCAGTTCTTTCACGTGTTCCCGGTGTATGCCCATCTG
The DNA here is from genome assembly GCF_038000365.1 of Paenibacillus sp. FSL R7-0333. Classification (NCBI taxonomy): domain Bacteria; kingdom Bacillati; phylum Bacillota; class Bacilli; order Caryophanales; family Paenibacillaceae; genus Paenibacillus; species Paenibacillus sp. FSL R7-0333. The sequence continues at coordinate 6,828,608 of NZ_JBBOBZ010000001.1, read as the reverse complement.
CACAAGGTGCTTGCCTTCTGCCCGGCAGGAGAGCATCACCAGGTCGGCCTGCTGCTGTTCTCGCTGTTTCTGCGCAGGAACGGGGTTGAAGTCATCTATCTGGGGGCTAATACCCCCGAAGACGGTGTGATGGAGCTGCTGGAGAAGCAAGAGCGGATCGGAGCTGTCTGCCTATCCGTTACGAATGGTACGCTAGTCCCTTATACGGAGGAGCTGCTTGAACGGCTAGGCAGCTTGTACCCGGAGATGCAGCTCATTGCGGGCGGTAGAGCTTATGAGGCAATCAGCCTCCAGGATACCAACGCCACCTATGTGATGGCGGAGCCGCCGGAGAAATGGCAAGTCTGGTTCGATCAGGAATATGCCGGAATCCGGCATAGGGCTTAGCAAATATAGCGGATTTTAATTGAAGTAGATTCCATAGGAACCGGTCAGAACCCTTGTACAGGGCTGTCCGGTTCTTTTGCTATGGACAAGTCTAGCAACCAAATTGCTGGAAGTCCGGCGGATGATATTTACATGGCCCGGCAAAGTATGTATGATATTTGTATCACTATTGTATAGTTTTTGTATAATGTTTGAACGAAGGAGGACGTCGCTTGATCCGAACCACAGATACCGCAAAAGTCGCAGTAATCGGCGCAGGACCGGGCGGGCTGGCCGCCGCCATGCTGCTTGCCGCCGAAGGATATGAAGTAGATCTCTATGAACAACAGGCAGAAGTTGGCGGAAGATCAGGCGAGCTGAAGCTGGGAGACTACCGTTTTGACCGGGGAGCCACCTTCTTGATGATGCCGCATTTGCTGGAGGAGCTGTTCACTCTGGCAGGGCGTTCGGTGCATGACTATGTCTCGCTTACACCGCTTGATCCGCTGTATTCACTGCATTTTGGAGATACCGTATTTACGCCTTCCACGAACCAGGATCAGACGGCCGAGGAGATTGAGCGGCTGTTCCCGGGCAATGGCAACGGCTACCGCCGGTTCATGGCCGAAGAAGCCGACAAGCTGGAGCGGGTGATCCCGTTGCTGCAGCGTCCGTTCCAATCGTTAGGGGATTATTTTAAAAGAGATGTGCTGCACGCGCTGCCTAAGCTGAACGCTACAGACACCGTATACAACCGGCTGTCCCGTTATTTCGATGATGAGCGGCTGCGGTTCTCGTTCACGTTCCAGGCCAAGTATCTGGGAATGTCGCCTTGGGAGTGTCCGGGCACCTTCACGATTCTGTCGTACATGGAGCACCGTTACGGCCTCTATCATCCGACTGGCGGCATTAACCGTGTGCTTCAGGCTATGGCTGAGGTCATCCAGGAGCATGGCGGGCGGGTCCATACCACAAGCGGGGTGAAACGCATTATCGTCAAGGACGGGCAGGCCGCAGGCTTGCTGCTGGAGAACGGGGAGAAGGTGGATGCGGATTATATTGTGATTGGTGCAGATTTTGGATCTGCAATGACCCAGCTGTTCGAGCCCGGGCTTCTGAAGAAATACACCCCTGCCAAGATTGCCCGTAAAAGATATTCCTGCTCCACCGCCATGCTCTACCTCGGTGTGGATGGAGAGGTGGACCTCAGTCATCATTCGGTTCATTTCGCGGACGATTACCGGCGTAATGTCAAAGAGATCACGGAGCTGGGCGTTCTGTCGGAGGATGCTTCTATCTATATTCATAATCCGTCAGTCATCGATAAGACACTGGCGCCTCCCGGTAAGTCCTCGCTCTATGTGCTGATGCCGGTGCCTAATCTGAGTGCCGATATCAACTGGGAGCAAGAGCGTGCTGTGGTGGAGGACTGGATGATGGAGCGGCTGCAGCAGATCCCGCAGCTTGCCGGAATCGCCGGACGCGTGGAAGAGAGCCTGTTCTTCTCTCCGCTGGACTGGCAGAACCAGCAGAATGTATATAACGGGGCCACCTTCAATCTGGCCCATAATCTCGGGCAGATGATGCATCTGCGGCCGCATAATACCTTTGAGGAGGTACGCGGCATCTGGCTGGTCGGCGGGGGAACCCATCCGGGCAGCGGCCTGCCGACGATCTTCGAGTCGGCCAAGATTAGCGCACGGCTGCTGCGGGAGCATGACCAGGCTGTGCGGGGGCGGTTCACCGTACAGGCGGGTGCGCCCGGCGCAGGTGCGGGGGTTCCGTTATGAGCCGCATTGCCATCGTAGGCAGCGGAATCGGCGGGCTGACGGCAGCGCTGCTGCTTACCCGTCAGGGACATGAGGTGGTGATCTATGAACGGGCACCCCAAGCGGGCGGGCGTGTGGCCTTTGAAGAGCAGGACGGCTACCGGATTGACCGCGGCCCTACCATCGTGCTGCTGCCGGAGATGCTTCTCGGTATTCTGGAGGAAGGCGGCCTTCCGCGATCCAGCCTGGAGCTGCTGCGCTGTGATCCGCTCTACCGGGTTCACTTCAGAAGCGGGCGTGTGTTAACTAAATTCGCGGATGCTGCGGCGCAGGCGGAGGAGATTGACCGGCTCTATCCCGGAGAGGGCAAGGGCTTCACCCGGTTCATGAAGGACATGGCAGTGCTGTATCCGCAGGGGCGGACGTCGTTCCTGGAGCGGGGGTATGCCAGCGGGCGGGAATTCTTTAGTCCGGCTAACCTGTCGCTGATGGTCCGCCTGCGCGCTTACCGGAATCTGCGCTCTGCGATCGGCCAGTATTTTCGCAATGAGGAGCTTAAGGATGCGTTCTCCCTGCAGAGCCTCTATATTGGAGGAGCGCCCTTCCGCACACCCGGTATCTACACCATGCTTCCTTACGCCGAGCATGCCTTCGGCATCTGGATGCTGAAGGGCGGATACGGGACGCTGCCGCAGATCATGGCCCGGGAGCTGGAAGAACGCGGGGTACAGATTCATACGGGCGCTGAGGTGGAATCCTTGCTTGTTGAAGGAAGCCGCTGCTGCGGAGTTGTTGTTCAGGGGCAGTCGATTCCTTATGATGCCGTTCTGTACAATGGAGATTTCCCGAATGTAGAGCAATTGCTGCCGCCTGGTGTGTTCAAGCAGGAACAGGCACAGCTTGTAACGGCGAATAAGGGCAGATCCGTATCGGCCAAGGCCATAAAACGCGGAAGCTGGAAGCCTTCCTCGGGCTGTCTGCTAATCTATGCAGCTACGGATAAGCGCTGGCTGGAGTCGCTGGTGCACCAGTTCTTCCTGCCGGATAGTCTGAATAGCAGCCTGCATGAGCTGTTTGACCTGGGACAAATTCCCCAGGATTCATCTTATTATGTATTTAATCCGGTAGCGCTGGACGACAGTGCAGCTCCTCCCGGACAGAGCGTGCTGTATTTCCTTGTTCCTGTCCCGGCGGCGCCGGATAAGAACTGGGAGGAAATAGCCGGAGCATTAGCCGATAAAGTCATGGCGGATGCCGAGAAGCGGGGCTTCCCCGGGCTTGCCGCGAGTGTGATCTGGCGCAGGCTTAGAACGCCTGCCGATGCGGAGCAGGAAGGGATGTATGGCGGGGGCAGCTTCGGTATTGCACCGCTGCTGAGCCAGTCGGGGGTATTCCGGCCCCAGCCGAAGCCTTATCCGCTTAAGGGCTTGTATGCCGCAGGTGCTTCCGTCCATCCGGGCGGCGGTGTGCCGATCGTGATGCAGGGAGCGAAGCTTGCCGTTCAGGAAATGATAAAGGAGATGAGCGTACATGGATGAAAGGATACTGCAGCAATGTGAGGAACTGATGAAGAAAGGGTCCACTTCGTTCCATAAGGCGTTTGATGTTCTGCCAAGTCCCAGGCGTGAGGCGGTGCATGTTATTTATGCCTTTTGCCGGATTATAGACGATAGTGTGGATGAGCCGGAAGGCGCGCCATACAGCATTCATGAGCTGCGGGAGCATTTCATGAATCTGGAGCAGGCGGACGGGCATTTCATCTGGCCGGCGCTGCGCTGGCTGTTCAGCAGCTTCCCGCAGCTTCAGCGTGAGCCGTTTCTTTTGCAAATGGAGGGACAGCTTAGAGATCTTACCTTCACAGCCTATGACACGATGGAGCAGCTTAAGGATTACTGTTATCTTGTAGCGGGAACGGTAGGGGAGATGCTGCTGCCTGTTCTGCGGGATGATCAGAGTGAAGCGGCACGGACATCGGGGATTGCGCTGGGGATAGGAATGCAGCTGGTCAATATCATCCGCGATGTGGGAGAGGATCTCAGAAGAGGACGCAGATATGTGCCGCTTGAGGTAATGGAGGGACATGGCTACAGCCAGCGGGAGCTGGAGAACGGAGAGGTCAATCACCGTTTCACTGCCGTTATTCAGGAGCTGCGGACAGAAGCGCTGGACTGGTTCCGGCAAGGACTGGAGCATGTGCATACGTATCCTTTGGAGAGCGGCCTTGCCATTGAACTTGCCGCATCCTTCTATGCTGCTATTCTGGATGCTGTGGAGGCAGACGGGTATGATGTTTTCCGCAAAAGATCCTATGTCACCGATGAAGCCAAGCTCCAGCTGTTCCAGCGTACGGTTGTGCGGTATGCCGGTGCAAGAACTGCGGTGGTCTAACGATGGTCCGAACCCTTTTTTGGATCTGGTATACCATCGGTGCGCTGCTGCTGATCGTGTTCGGAATTCCGGACAGCCTGAAATTCTCTAACGGATTATTTCTCGTATTCTATGGTGCCTATGGGCTGGACTTATTAATCAAGGGGCAATTCAAACCCTTCATGTCTGACTGGTCAGTCAATTCTTCGGGAGGCCGGATGACCAAGCGATTCTGGTATGCTGCGGCTCTTATCTGGTTAGGCGGAATGGCGGTGGAATGGGTAGGCGTGCATTCCGGCCGGTTGTTTGGGGATTATAATTATTCTACTATTCTCGGGCCTTTATTGTTTGGTGTGCCGGTTACACTGGGCTTCGCCTGGATTGCGGTTGTGTGCAATGCCGTGCTGATCAGCCATGATTTCGGACAGCGCGGCCTCCGGCTCCTGCTGCTGCGGGCCGTGCAGGTCGGCTTCTGGACGGTCCTGATGGATCTGGTGCTCGATCCTGTTGCCCATGCCAGGAACTTCTGGCATTGGGAGGGCGGCGGGGGCTTCTATCAGGTGCCCTGGAGCAATTTCGGCGGCTGGCTGATTGCAGGCGCTGCCTTGTCCATGCTGCTCCCGGCTGTGCCGTTCACCCGCCTGGCTGCCCGCCGAGGCACCCGCCTGTATCAGGCGATCCTGATCCTGTTCGGCCTGATCAGCCTGACAGAGGGATTGCCTGCCTGCGCGGTGATCGCCGGGGCAGGCGCCGCTTTGGCCGAAGGGAGTCTACGCTATGCTGGAAGCCGTTCCATCGGGAAGGTTTGACTGGTTATTCTACCGTTATAATTCCTTGTATCTGCTGCGCAGGCATTTCCACTTCATTGGAATCAGCGGAGAGCTTCAGCCCGCTGCCGCTGCCGGGCGGGGGATTCTCTACCTTATGAATCACAGCTCGTGGTGGGATGGTCTGCTGGCCTATCACGCCGCAGGGAAGCTTCCGGGGAAGCGGCATTATTTCATGATGGAAGAGGAGCAGCTACGGAAGTATGCCTTCTTCAGGAAGCTCGGCGCCTATTCCATTAACCCCGGCAATGCCGGAGATGCGCGGGCTTCTCTGCGGTATACAGCCGGACTGCTGCAAAAGGGTGAGAGTGTCTGGATGTATCCCGAAGGCGAAATCCGGCCGCTGGAGCACCGGCCGCTGAGTCTGAAGGAAGGGGCTTCCTTGGCGCTGCGGCTCAGCCCGCAGACGGCCGTAGTCCCAGTGACGCTATACCACGGCCTGTTCCGGCATACGAAGCCGGAGGCTACGCTGCTGGCCGGTGCGCCGCTGCTGCTCCCTTGGGCGGATATGGACCGCTCAAGGGTAGCTCGTACGCTGGAGACTGTTCTTGGCGGACAACTGGAGTCCCACCGCAGCAGAGTGCTTAATCATCAAGGCTATATGCCGGATGAATTCAGGCCGCTGCTCCGCCGGGGGAGATCTACCAATGAATGGCTTGACCTGCTGCGGCCGGGCGGTGGGAGAGGATGAACGTATTCTTTCAGGCTGTAACCGGTATTGTGCTGCTCCAGCTATTGTTCGCAATATGGAATGCAGCGCAGCTCCCCAAGCTGGGGGCAGCGGTCGGTACAAGAGCGGCGAAGGCGCTGCCAGCAAAAGCAACAGCATCCTCACGGGCCTTGAGCTTATCGGTACTGATCCCCGCCCGGGATGAAGCGGATAATATTGGGGACTGCCTCTCCTCTGTAATGGCCTCAAACACCGGCGGAATCGGGGTGGAGATTATTGTACTGGATGATTCATCAACTGACGGAACGGGGGCTATTGCCGCTGCAGCGGGCAGCGGAGTACGCGTTCTGAAGGGAAGAGAGCTGCCGGAGGGCTGGCTGGGCAAGTCCCATGCCTGCGCTCAGCTTGCAGAAGCGGCAAGCGGAGACTGGCTGCTTTTCTTGGACGCAGATGTCCGTCTTCAGCACGGGGCGCTTCAGGCGGCGCTTTCTGCTGCTGAAGCAGCGGGCGGCGGCATGATTACCGGCTTCCCCCGGCAGATGACCGGAACCTGGCTGGAGCGGCTGGTTGTTCCCCTGATGGTCTTCACCATCATCTGCCACCTGCCCATTCCTCTGGTCCGCGGCTCCAGAGATCCGCGGTTTGTTGCGGCGCATGGGGGCTTCATCCTGATTCACCGGGACAGTTACGACAGCTGCGGCGGGCATGAAGCCATCCGCAGCGAGCTGGTGGATGACATGGCGCTGGCCCGCGCCGTGAAGCGGTCGGGCGGAACGGTGGCGCTCATGGATGTTACGGAGCAGGCGTTCATGCGGATGTATCACAATGCCCGGCAAGTATGGAATGGCTACCGGAAGAATATCTATGCCGGTATCGGCCGCAGCCCGCTGCTGCTGCTGGGTGTGCTTATTGCATATCTGTCGCTGTATGCGGTGCCCGCCGCCGCCGTTCTGTACTATGCCCTAAGCGGACAGCCCGGTGCGGCCCTCTGGCCCGCTGCGGCGCTGTTTGCCGGTCTGGCCGTGAAACGGACCAGCGATGCTGCCGGTCGGCAGCCGTTCTGGTTCTGTCTCCTACTTCCGGCGAGTATACTCTGCCTGTCGCTGATTGCTGTGGCGTCCTGGCGCGGAAGCCGCACGCGCGCAGGCTATGAATGGAAAGGAAGGCGTTATGGATGAAACCGAAGGCAGTAATCATAGGCGCCGGATTCGGGGGGCTGTCCTGTGCGGTCACTCTTGCCGCTGAAGGCTGGGAAGTCACCGTGCTGGAACGCCAGCAGCATCCGGGCGGTAAGCTGCAGCGTGTTCAGGCGGGGGGCTACACCTTCGACCGCGGCCCCAGTACAATTACGATGCCCCATGTCTTCCGCTCGCTCTATGAGCTTGCGGGAGCCCGCATGGAGGATTATGTCCAGCTCTATGAGCTGGAGCCGCGCACCCGCAATGTCTTCGCAGACGGCAAGGTTGTCGATTTCTCAAGGGATACCGGGCGAATGCGGGAGCAGATGGCTTCCTACAGCCCGGCGGATGCTGCGCGGTTCCCGGAGTTTCTGGAGGAAGCCTCGCGGCTGTATCAGCTCAGCGAGAAGCAGTTCCTGAACAGGCTGCTGCTATCCTGGAGGGATAAGCTCTCGCCTTCCCTTGTGCGGGATCTGGTGCGCGTAAGGCCTTTTCTCAGCCTGCATAGCTTGCTGCTCCGCTACTTCAGCCACCCGAATACGCTGGCTATGCTGGGCCGCTATGCCACCTATGTGGGATCATCGCCGTATCGCTCCCCCTCCATCTTCGCCATGCTTGGTCATCTGGAGATTCAGGAAGGCGTATACGGGGTGAAGGGCGGCACCTATAAATTAATCAGCGGTCTGTCTGCACTCGCCCGGAATTTGGGCGTACGGCTGATTACAGGCACGGAGGTGACGGGAATTTCCGTAGTCTCCGGTGCGGTGGAAGGTGTGGATACGGCGCAGGGCTTCTACCCGGCCAATACGGTTATTGCCGGTGGCGATGTTCTGAGCATCAACCGGATGCTGCTGCCCGAAGCGGTTCGTCCTGGAATGACGGACCGCAAGATTGAAGCCTACGAACCCTCCCTGTCGGGGCTGGTAACGCTGGCGGGTGTGCCGCGCACGTATGATGCGCTGCTGCATCATACAGTGTTTTTCCCGGAGAACTACGAGCAGGAATTCAAGGATATCTTCGAGCATAAGCGTCCGCCGCAGCAGCCGACAGTGTATGTATGCCATTCCGGTTATTCCGAGCCTGAGCTGGCGCCTGCGGGCGGCAGCAACCTGTTCATTCTGGCTAATGCGCCATATCTGAGCCCGGCCTGTGACTGGAGTGAGGAGAGGGATGCGTACGGGGAGCGGGTAATGTCTGTACTGGAGAGCCACGGTGTGAGCGGGCTGTCGTCCGCAGAGGTGCTGGAGCGGTATACTCCGCAGGATATTGCCCGCGATACGCTGGCGCATCAGGGAGCTATTTACGGGATATCCTCCAATACGGTGAAGCAGACCTTCGCCCGCCCGGGCAACCGTTCCAGCGATGTTAAGGGACTGTGGTATGTGGGCGGAACCACGCATCCTGGTGGGGGAACCCCTGTGGTGTCCTTGTCCGGCAGGCTGGTGGGCGAATATATTGCAAGCCATGTATGAGGAGTGAAACCCCCGCCAGCGTTCAATGGCCGAGCGGGGTTGTGCTATAGTTGTGCTATAATGGAAGGTAATTGTGGAGCGGGATATATTGCAAGTAGAGACGGTTTCGCCGCCTTTTAGGGGCGGCACCAGTCTTTGAATAACTCGTAGAGTGTCTTTGTTGCTGAATGTATGTGGAAAACAGCATACATTGTGCTCGCAGGCAGGCGTATGGCCGAATGTATGTTGAAAACAGCATACATAGTGCTCACACGCAGGCACATGCCTAAATGTATGTGGAAAACAGCATACATAGTGCTCACAGGCAGGCGTATGGCCGAATGTAAGTTAAAAACAGCATACATAGTGCTCGCACGCAGGCACATGCCTAAATGTATGTGGAAAACAGCATACATAGTGCCTGTACACAGGCGTATGCCCGAATGTATGTTAAAAACAGCATACATTGTACTCGCAGGAAGGCGTATGGCCGAATGTAGGTTGAAAACAGCATACATAGTGCTCGCAGGCAGGCGCATGGGCCAACTGTATGTGGAAAACAGCATACATTCTCCGTAGGATGATTTTGTTCTTTTTTTGAGAAAAGTGAAGCAGAAACGGAGGAAGACAGCATGAATGATATGCCGCGAAACGGTGTGCCGCAGAGCGCTGTGAAGCCCTCAGGAACAGGGCCCCAGCCAGGTCAGGAGGCAGCAGGCTCAGGCCATGCCGGACATAAATCTCTGCTGCCCGACTCCAGAACCGGAGAACGGAAGATTGAGCATGTACGGCTCTGCTTGAATGAAGATGTGGCCGGCAACGGAATTACAACGGGGTTCGAGCAGTACCGGTTCCGCCATAACGCGCTGCCGGAGCTGGATTACGATACCATCTCACTGGGTACTGAGTTCTTAGGCCGTACGCTGCGTACCCCGCTGCTGATCAGCTCCATGACCGGGGGGAGCACGGCTACAGGGAAGATCAATGAGCGGCTGGCCGAAGCGGCGGAGCGCCGGGGCTGGGCACTTGGTGTCGGCTCGGTACGCGCGGCTGTAGAACGCGCGGAGCTGGCGGCTACCTTCCATGTGCGGGCCAATGCACCCACGATTCCGGTCATTGCCAATGTCGGAGCCGTGCAGCTCGCCTACGGCTTCGGGGTAGAAGAATGCCGCCGGGCGGTTGAGATTGCCGGAGCGGACTGGCTGGTTCTCCATCTGAACGGGCTGCAGGAGGTATTCCAGCCTGAGGGTGACACCGGCTTCGGTTCCCTGCTGCAGCGGATAGAGGCATTGTGCCGGAGTCTTGAGATTCCAGTGGGGATCAAGGAGGTCGGCTGGGGGATTGACGGCGATACGGCTGCCCGGCTGTATCAGGCGGGTGCTGCCTTCATTGATGTTGCCGGAGCAGGCGGCACTTCGTGGAGCCAAGTAGAGAAGTTCCGCAGCATCGACCCGGTTCGGCGTGCGGCTGCGGAGGCCTTCGCCGACTGGGGGATTCCCACGGCGGAGTGCATTGCCGAGGTCCGCGCGGTCTCCCCGCGCGGGGCATTGATCGGCAGCGGCGGACTGAAGCACGGCGTCGATGCCGCCAAGGCGCTGGCCCTTGGCGCTGATCTGGCGGGCTTCGGACGGGGGCTGCTGGGTCCGGCCGTCAGCTCCGAGGAGGCGCTGGATCAGGCGCTGGCCCAGGTAGAGCTGGAGCTGCGGACGGTGATGTTCGGCATCGGTGCGCCGGATCTTGCCGCACTGCGTGGAACGCCGCGTCTGGTCCGGCGCTGAGCCAGGCTTACTTTTATAATCAGAACCGAAGGAAGGTATCCAAATGACGATTACATTGGTCCCGATGGACGAATCTGCGTTTCAGTCGTTCTTGAAGCAATCTACCCGCGACTACGCAGAAGAGAAAGTACAAGCCGGAGCCTGGGATGCAGATACAGCGTTAGCGCAGGCCCAGGAATCGATGAATCGCTACCTGCCGCAAGGCCTCAATACGGCGGGAGCTTATTTCTATTCGGTAGTAGAGGACGCTTCGGGGATTCAAGCCGGTTATCTCTGGTTCAACGTGACCGAGAACCGCGGGGTGCGGGAGGCGTTCATTTATGACATTTATATCTTTGAGCCGTTCCAGGGCCGGGGCTATGGCAAGCAGACACTGCTCCTGCTGGATGAAGAAGCCCGGAAGCTGAAGGCGGCCAAGATCGGACTGCATGTCTTTGGGCACAACGAACGCGCCTTCGGGCTATACAAGAAAATGGGCTTCCAGGTTACAGACATCACAATGTCCAAGACGCTGTAGGCCGCAGGCGGAAAGTAGCACCAGGCAGGCATAAGGTTCTGCACAGCACCAGCCGAAGTAACTGGACTCCTCAAGGAGTCTTTTTGCATAAGGGGCAGTGTTCGGGAGTAAGTGCGGCGATGTGTGAGCCAAGGATTCACGGAAAAACGAACAAAATGGGACTGGCGCAACGTGTAGGCTGGATGTAGTCGAAAAACCGATTACAATTGGAGCGGGCACGCCGTGTAGGCTGGATGTAGTCGAAAAACCGATTACAATTGGAGCGGACGCGCCGTGTAGGCTGGATGTAGTCGAAAAACCGATTACAATTGGAGCGGACGCGCCGTGTAGGCTGGATGTAGTCGAAAAACCGACCACAATTGGAGTAGAAGCGCCGTGTAGGCCAAATGTAATTGAAAAACTGACCACAACGGGCAGCGCCAAGTAAATATTTTTTACACGGTAAGATGAGTTTGGCCGCCCGCCCTTGACATCTGCTGTTGCTGGAGAATTTGTTCTAATATATAATGGTTTGAGATCAGTTCGGTATTTCATGCGGTGATCAAACCAACCGAAAATAGGAGTTGTCATATAAATGGCTTTGAAAGCAGGTATCGTTGGACTTCCCAACGTAGGCAAATCGACATTATTCAATGCAATTACACAAGCGGGCGCAGAATCCGCCAACTATCCATTCTGCACCATCGACCCGAACGTCGGGGTTGTAGAAGTGCCGGACGAACGTCTGGATAAGCTAGTGGAGCTGGTACAGCCGAACAAGACGGTTCCGACCGCTTTTGAATTCGTCGATATTGCCGGACTGGTGCGCGGTGCGAGCAAGGGCGAAGGCCTGGGCAACAAGTTCCTGGCCCATATCCGTGAGGTGGATGCCATTGTTCATGTGGTGCGCTGCTTCGTCGATGAGAACGTGACCCATGTAGACGGCAAGGTGAATCCGATCAGCGACATCCAGACGATTAACCTGGAGCTGATTCTGGCTGACCTGGAGAGCGTGGAGAAGCGGATTGAGCGTTCCCGCAAAAACATCAAGGGCGGCGACAAGAAATACGCCCAGGAGGTAGAAGTACTGGAGCGTGTGAAGGAAGCCCTGTATCAGGACCAGCCTGCACGCAGTCTGGAATTGTCTGACGATGAGCGCCAGATCGTGCGCGACCTTCACCTGCTCACCCTGAAGCCGGTGCTGTATGCGGCGAATGTGGGCGAGGATGAAGTGGCGACTGCCGAGGAGAATCCTTATGTGCAGCAGGTCCGCGAATTCGCAGCAGCCGAGAATGCTGAAGTCGTGCCGATCAGTGCCAAGGTGGAAGCGGAGATTGCAGAGCTGGAAGGCGAAGACAAGGCGATGTTCCTGGAGGAGCTGGGTCTGCAGGAATCCGGGCTTAACCGTCTGATCAAAGCGGCTTACAAGCTGCTGGGTCTGTACACTTATTTCACTGCGGGCGTTCAAGAGGTTCGTGCCTGGACTATCCGCAAGGGCACTAAGGCCCCTGGAGCAGCGGGCGTGATTCATACGGACTTCGAGCGCGGTTTTATCCGGGCGGAGGTTGTAGCTTATACCGATCTGGTGGCGGCAGGTTCAATGAACGGTGCCAAGGAACGTGGGCAGCTGCGTCTGGAAGGTAAGGAATATCTGGTGCAGGACGGCGACGTTATGCATTTCCGGTTCAACGTATAGAGACTTTTCGCTTGTTATAGAGAGGCCATTCAGGAGTAGAGGTTTGCTTGCTGGATGGTTTCTTTGCGTCATTCGGACTCGGTGCCGGTGTATAAGCTGGCCGGAGGCTCAACATCATAAGATCATACAGAATCAAAATTTAAAAAAATCCCCGGCCCGCCGCATGTACTGTAGCCAATTGAGGCTTGTGGTGGTATAATATAAAGTCGTATATCTACTTCAGTTGTAGCAACAATTTAAAGTAATAATGAACGAAGAATTTGAATCAGGAGAGGTGAATTCCCTTGTTGGACCGATTGCAATCCCTGGCGGACCGCTATGAGAAACTCAGTGAACTGCTATGTGACCCGGATGTTGCAAGCGACAGTAAGAAACTGAGGGACTATTCCAAAGAACAATCCGACTTGCAGCCCGCCTTTGAGGCGTATAGTGAATATAAGAACGTAATGGAAGAGCTTGAAGCCGCGAAGATGATGCAGGCCGAGAAGCTTGATGATGAAATGAAAGAAATGGTCAAGATGGAGATCGATGACCTGTCCGAGCGTCAGGCCGTTCTTGAGGAGAAGATTCGTCTGCTCCTGCTGCCTAAGGACCCTAACGACGACAAGAACGTAATCGTGGAAATCCGCGGCGCAGCCGGCGGGGACGAAGCGGCCTTGTTCGCCTCTGACCTCTACCGGATGTATACCCGTTATGCCGATGCCCAGGGCTGGCGCGTAGAGCTGATGGATGTGAACACGAATGATCTCGGCGGCTTCAAGGAAGTCATCTTCCAAATTACCGGGCGCGGCGCTTACAGCAAAATGAAATTTGAAAGCGGCGCACACCGTGTGCAGCGCATCCCTACCACAGAATCCGGCGGACGTATTCATACCTCTACCTCTACCGTGGCCGTAATGCCGGAAGCGGAAGATTTCGAAATCGAGATTCATGACAAGGATATCCGTGTCGATACCTTCTGTTCGAGCGGCGCGGGCGGACAGTCCGTTAATACGACCAAATCAGCAGTACGTGTAACCCATGTACCAACGGGGATCGTGGCTACCTGCCAGGACGGCAAGTCCCAGAACTCCAACAAGGATAAGGCCCTGAAGGTGCTGCGTACCCGGATCTCGGATCTGAAGCGTCAGGAAGAGGAAGCCAAGTATTCCGGAGAACGTAAAAGCAAGGTGGGAACCGGTGACCGCAGTGAGCGTATCCGCACCTACAACTTCCCGCAGAGCCGTGTGACGGATCACCGGATCGGCTTAACCCTCCACCGTCTGGATCAGGTGATGAACGGGGATATTACCGAGATTATCTCGGCACTGTCAATTGCGGAACAAGCAGAATTGATGGAAAAAGGAGAATAATGCTTTGAAACACGACTCTTATGTCATGCCTGACGTGCAAAGCATCCGGGAAGCCTTTGCGGAGGCTTCTTCTTTTTTGGCCGGACACGGCCTTACGGAGCCGCAGCGCAGCAGCCAGCTCCTGCTGGAGCATGTGCTGGGCTTGTCCGGGGCGGCTTATTATATGGCGCTGGCTGATCCGTTCCCGCTGGCGCGCAAGACCGAATGGGAAGCGCTGGTGACCCGCCGGGCGGCGGGAGAACCGGTGCAATACATCACCCGCGAGCAGGAATTCTACGGCCGGGCCTTCGAGGTCACGCCCGATGTGCTGATCCCGCGCCCGGAGACGGAGCTGCTCGTCGAGGCGATTCTGAAGTACGGCGCGGAGCTGTGGCCGGACGGAATGGCGGGGGTGCGGGGCGAAGCCGCACCGGAAGCTGGAGGAGACGAGCAGGGACAAGCAGCGGTCGGCGTGGTGCGGGGCGAAGCCGCACGTGAAGATATCGCGGCTGCGGATGAAGCAGCCGCCCACAGCGGGGCGGGCCGCAACGCAGCCCGCCGGGAAAGCGGCGCGGGCGCAGCCGGCGCCGCACGGCCGCTGACCGCCGTCGATATCGGCGCCGGCAGCGGAGCTATCTCCGTCACGCTGGCGGCGGAAGCGCCGGCGTGGCGGGTCTGCGCTGGCGATATCTCGCCCGGCGCGCTGGCCGTGGCCCGGCGCAATGCGCAGCGGCACGGCACGGCGGTGGACCTGCGGCTCGGCGATCTGCTCGAGCCGTTCGCGGGGCTGGAGACGGATATCCTCGTCTCCAACCCGCCGTATATCCCCGGCGGCGACATCGCCGGGCTGCAGCGCGAGGTGCGCGACCATGAGCCGCGCACGGCATTGGACGGCGGCGGGGACGGGCTGGACCCGTACCGCCGCATGATGGAGCAGCTGCCGCTGCTCCCGGCTCCGCCGCGCCTGGTCGGCTTCGAGCTCGGCCAGGGGCAGGCCGAGCAGGTAGCCGGACTGCTGCGGGCTGCCGGACATTGGGACGAGATCATCACCATCGATGATCTCGCCGGGATTCCCCGGCATGTACTCGGCATTGCCCGCCGGGGACGGACGTAGCCGGGCCGGTGTAACCGTCTGGTGCGGCGTCATTTTTGAAGAAGTCAGGAAATCTCCAATATTTGGTAAATTGTATTTAGGCGGCCCCTTCCTTTACAATAGACGTGACGGAACTTCTGCCTGGGCGGCTGCCGGGAGACAAGAACGGGAAGAACCAGTACTGAGTAAGGAGACAGAATATGCTTCAGAAGATTAAGAAGATTGACGGCGTTATCCTGGTGATTCTTGTGCTGCTGATGGTGGTCAGCATTTTCTCCATATACAGTGTGACCCACGGGCGTGAGAGGCTGGACGGGTCGCATATTAAGATGATCAAATTCTATATCGTGGGCTTTGTTGCCTTTATCGGGCTGACGTTCGTGGATTACCGCCTGCTTGTAAAATATGCGTTATATGTGTACATCACGGGGATTGGCATTCTGATCCTGGTCAGCTTCGTGGGCACAGAGCAGAACGGTGCACAGGGATGGATCAAGTTCGGCAACAGCTTCAGTCTTCAGCCGGCGGAGCTGTTCAAGCTGATTTTAATTCTGTTCCTGGCAGCTGTGCTTGTACGCAAAAATAAAAATAAGCTGCTGTTCTGGCGTGATGTGGTCCCGCTGGGATTATTCAGTCTCGTGCCGTTTGTCATCGTAATCAGCCAGAATGACCTTGGAAATGCGCTCTCTTACATCGTTATTCTGATCGGTCTCTTGTGGATCGGCAATATCAAATTCACCCATGCGCTGATCGGGCTGCTGGTTATAGGCGGCTCTGCGGCTGCCGGAATTATGAGCTATATTCATTATCATGATGAAATTAAGGATTTCCTGGTAGATATCAAACGTTCGCACTGGATCGAGCGCTTCGACCCATGGTTGGTACCGGATAAGGCGACGGCCAAGGCGATCTACCATACGAAGAACGCCAAAATGGCCATCGCCTCCGGCGGCATGAGCGGTGAAGGCTACATGACAGGCAGCTCGGTGCAGACTGACCGTGTACCATACACCTATTCGGACTCCATTTTTGTGCAGATTGCGGAGGAATACGGCTTTGTCGGCTCGGCACTGGTGTTGCTGCTGTACTTTATCCTCATTCACCGGATGATACTAATTGCACTGGAGTGCAAGGATAGGGGCGGGCCGTTCCTGATCGTCGGGGTGGTGGCGATGCTGCTGTATCAGATTTTTGAGAATATCGGGGCCTTCCTGGGCCTGATGCCGCTGACCGGGATTACGCTGCCGTTCATCAGCTTCGGAGGCACCTCACTGCTGATCAATATGGCGAGCATAGGGCTTGTTATGAGCGTGCGTCTGCATGGGCAAGAGGTGGAGGAGGATCTGCCGAGTCCTGCACTGTATTCTTCCCCAGCTTCCGCCAAGAGAAGTTAACTTATTAAGAATAATAAAGCCCGCGCATTTAGGGAAGCTGAATGCTTCATCCATACCGGAATTCTTCGTTTACGAAGGGTTCCGGTATTTTTTTGCAAATGGACGGCAAATCCGTTTCCACCTGGGCTGACATACTTAGAAGGAGGGCTTAGTGGGTCAGCTATGCAGAAATAGAAAAATTGAATAAATGCTCCCAATTGCATTACAATGGAAATTAGTGGGTTGAAGCCTGGGCTGGGTGCAGCGGGCGGATTCCTAATCCGTAGAGTTTGAGGGGTATATCCTTATGTTGCAGAGAATCAAAAGAATAGACGGCAGCATTGTGCTTATTTTGATTGTGCTGATGGGGGTCTGTATCTTCTCCATTTACAGCGTGACTCACGGAAGAGACGGCCTGGATGGTATGCATATCACCATGCTGAAGTATTATGCGCTGGGATTTATCGCGTTTATCCTGATCACCCTGTTCGATTACCGCCTGCTGGTGCGGTATGGACTCTATATTTACATCGCCGGAATCGGAATTCTGCTTTCGGTCAGCTTTTTCGGCAAGGTTAAGAATGGTGCCCAGGGCTGGATCGGTATTGGCGATTTAAGTATTCAGCCGGCGGAGCTGTTCAAGCTGATTCTGATTATTTTTCTGACCACCATGCTTGTCCGTAAAAATAAAACCCGGCTCCAGTTCTGGCGCGATGTCGTGCCGCTGGGTCTGATTGCATTCATGCCGTGCGCGCTGGTTATCGTCCAGAATGACCTGGGCAATGCGCTCAGCTATATCGTAATCCTGCTTGGCTTGCTATGGATCGGGCGTATCAAATTCTCGCATGCGCTGATCGGTCTAGTTGTCGCGGGCGGAGCAATTCTGGGCTTCATCCTGTGCTATATCAACTATCACGAGCAGACGGTGGATTTCATTGAGAAAACGCTGGGCCGGGATCACTTCGTCAGCCGGTTTGATCCTTGGCTCGTGCCTGAGCTGGCCAGCAGCACGGCGAGCTATCAGACGAAAAATGCTCAGACGGCGATTGGCTCCGGGGGCCTGAAGGGAGAAGGCTATTTGGAGGGCAGCTCCGTACAGAGCAACCGTGTGCCGTATCTGTATTCGGAATCGATTTTTGTGCAGATTGGGGAAGAATTCGGCTTCCTGGGCGCAGCGGCGCTGCTGATGCTCTTTTTTATCCTGATCCACAGATTAATCCTGATTGCCCTAGAATGCAGGGACCGTGGCGGGCCGCTCCTGATTGTCGGGATTGTGGCGATGCTGCTGTATCAGATTCTGGAGAATATCGGTGCGATGACCGGACTGATGCCGCTGACCGGCATTACCCTGCCGTTCATCAGCTACGGCGGAACCTCGCTGCTGATTAATATGGCCTGTATGGGAATTGCGATGAGCGTAAGGCTCTACGGGCAGGATGTGGAGGATGATCTCCCTCTGCCGCAACCGGACACGAAGGGCAAATCCCTTTTGTCCAAAAACTAGGTGCTTCCGTCTCTACTTCATAAATCATAGATTAATAGGTTTGCAGTCTCTCATTCCTGGACATACTGGGAACATAAGAGGTTCAAAGGGAGAGGGGCTGCGGAAGATGGAGGATTATAAGCTGGAACGAGGGGATTCCCTGCGAATTACCTTTAAGTATACTGCCATTTTAATTTGTTTTTTTATGATTCTGATGATGGCCTGGGAAGGGCAAAAAAGCGATGCTGCCGTAGCGGAGGTATCGATCCCGCAGGAGTCAATCCGCCTGCGTATTCTGGCGAATTCGGACGGCACCGGGGATCAGCTGGTCAAGCGCCAGATTCGTGACCGGATCGTGGAGCAGATTAATCAGTGGGTGGCCGGGCTGGAAGATCCGCAGAGTCTGGAGCAGGCCCGTGCCCTGATCCGTAATCATCTGCCGGAGCTGAATGAGCTGGTGGGCAGAGAGCTGGCGCAGCGCGGGATTGAATACGGCTATCAGGTGGAGCTGGGCACGGTTCCTTTTCCGACCAAAATGTATGGCGGACGGGTCTACCCAGCCGGAGAATACGAGGCCGTCCGGGTCACGCTTGGATCAGGCAAAGGGCAGAATTGGTGGTGTGTGCTGTTTCCGCCGCTCTGCTTCATCGATGCAGGAACCGGGATGCTGCGGCTGCGGAACCGGCTGCTGCGAAGGCGGAGGCCAAGGGTGCGGCTAAGGTTTCAGCCAAGGCTTCGGGAGACGGTGCGAAGGTGAAGGCGGCGGATGGAACAGCGCAAGGGGCAGTATCCAGTCTCTCGGATTCTGCTAACAAGGAAGGAAGTTCGGGTGATACTGCTGAGGCACCGAAGGTGAAGTTCTTCGTGTGGGAGCTGCTGAAGAATATCTGGAGCTGGATCTGCGGGCTGTTTGCCTGAATGTCTTGAAAAGCATGGCGTAAACGTATATTGGATTCTACAGTTTTTGCGCCGGATATGGTACGATGATTGCAGAACTTGAGCAGAGGCGGCTCCACCTGAGGGGGCCGTTTTTGAGTGTAGAGGAAACTATTGTTTCCTCCTGTTGTGGACAAGGTGCCTAAAACCGAATGCCATAAGCTGGCACAGGGCCTTATGGACCAAATGTATGTGAAAAACAGCATACATTGTGCTGGCACAGGAGGCGAATGCCCGAATGTATGTGAAAAACAGCATACATTATGCTGGCGTGAAGGAGTATGGCCCAAATGTATGCCAAAAACAGCATACATTGGCTACCATGCAGGCATATGGACCAATTGTATGTGGAAAACAGCATACATTGTGCTGACGCGCAGGTAATCCCATTCATCCGGTCGGATGATTTTGTTCCGTAATAATTCAATTTAGAAAGCTAGTGATGATAGATGACAGAAGATAAGCATTTACCATTCGCGGCCCAGCGCCGCAGCGGTCATATAGAATCCACCCTGTACTGGAGCCTTGCTTCCGGCAAGGAGGGAACGGATGGCGGAACGGAGAGTTCTGACGGTTTGCCGGTGAGCACGAGTGACCTGGGCATGATCTCGGAAGCGGCAACGCTGCTGCGGAGCGGGGAGACAGTGGCCTTTCCGACGGAGACGGTGTACGGGCTGGGCGCAGATGCGCGGAACACCGCAGCGGTAGAAGCGGTATTCGCAGCCAAAGGCCGTCCCTCCGATAACCCGCTGATCGTTCATATTGCCCGGCGGGAGGATCTCGGTCGCCTGGTGACGGAGGTGCATCCGGTGGCCGAGGCGCTGATCGATGCGTTCTGGCCCGGCCCGCTGACGCTGGTGCTGCCGGTGCGTCCCGGCGTCCTCTCGCCGCTGGTGACGGCGGGTCTGGATACGGTTGGCGTGCGCATGCCGGATCATCCGGTGGCGCTTGCGCTGCTGCGCGCGGCGGATTGTCCGGTGGCTGCGCCTAGCGCCAACCGCTCCGGGCGGCCGAGTCCGACGCTGGCCGCCCATGTGCTGGAAGACCTCGCCGGATATATCGGCGGGGTTCTGGACGGCGGCGCGGCCGGGGTCGGCCTGGAGTCGACCGTGGTGCAGGTGCAGCCGGACGGGACGGTAGCCGTGCTCCGTCCCGGGGGCATCACCGCCGAGCAGCTCGCGGCGGTGACCGGCACTGAAGCGGCCGCAGCGGAGCCGGCCGCCGGGGCGGACATGCCTGCCGGTGCATCCGGCGGCGGGTCCGTGCCTGTGCCGCCGGCAGCCGTGCCCGGCGGCGGCGAAGCCGGCGCTGCTGCGCAGGCGGCCGCAGGCAGCGGCCCGGCGCCGCGCGCGCCGGGCATGAAGTACACGCACTATGCCCCGCGCGGCGCGCTTGGCATCGTACGCGGCTCCTCCGCGCAGCGCGTGGCGGAGACCGCCGCTGGGCTGCTGCAGGCGGCGCAGCGGGCGGGCGAGATCACGGGCCTGCTCCTCTTCGAGGAGCATAGGTCCCTGTATCCCGCCGACCCGGCCGCCTGCACGGTGTCTCTCGGCTCGCTGTCCTCGCCGGAGGAGACCGCCCGCTTCCTGTATGCCGCCTTGCGGCGCTTCGATGAAGCGGGGGCCACGTACATTCTGGCCGAGGCCTGCCCGGTCACGGGCCTAGGCGCAGCCATCATGAACCGGCTGATGAAAGCCGCTGGAGAATCAGTGATCGACGCCGGGTAGTCAGTTGCTGTTAGGATGGTATGGACCATGTCCTCCTTCTAAGACTGGAACTCATAAGATTAACGTGGAGGTGCTGCTATGAGTGGAAAGGATCAGGAAGCCGATCAGAACAAACTCAGAGAGCTTGAACGGCAACTGAAGGAACGCGATCGGCAGCTGGCCGAGATGGAGGAAGAGTTAGCCATCCTCAAAAAGGCAAAGGAATACTTCGATAAATTTGGAAAATGAATGTTCGGATACACCTGATTTTACGCAGGCCATGGCCCTTCGCCCCCGCCCTGCCATCCACCCCACAGTCATGAATACCATCTTGTCCGCATATCGTTGTTGTACAAGAACTTACGGACTCAGGGTGGAGGGTTATTCATGGGCTGGGACGGAATGGTTGGGGGCTGGGGCGGAATACATGGGGGCTGGGGCCAGATAGTAACAGTGGCCATTATGGCAGTTGCGCTGGGGATGGATGCGTTCTCGCTTGGCGTGGGCATCGGGATGAGGGGCATCCGTCTGCTGCATGTGCTGCAGCTTAGCCTGCTGATTGCTTTTTTTCATGTGCTGATGCCGCTGCTGGGCTTGTTCACGGGCAGCTATGTCGGGCATTTACTGGGACAGGTTACCACCTATGCTGCCGGAGGCCTGCTTGTTTTGCTGGGCGGACATATGGTGTTCAACTCCTTCCGTCAGGACGACGGCGGCAGCAGTCGGCAGATGGATCACCGGACAGTGTGGGGCATGCTGCTGATCTCGCTCAGTGTAAGTGTGGATTCTTTCTCGGTCGGGGTTTCGCTTGGGATGTTTGTGAATAGTATTATTCTAACCGTGCTGGCCTTCGGTGCCTGTGGCGGTGTTATGTCCATTACAGGGCTGCTGCTGGGCAGGCGGGTGAGCCGGGGCCTTGGAGAGTACGGGGAAGCGCTGGGCGGAGCCATTCTCCTGGCGTTTGGCTTGATGTTCATCTTTTGATACAATAACGGCAATACCCATAATTTTTAAGCTTGCTTCATACCGAAATTATAATGTTTACCGGAGGTGGAAAGGTTGCTGCATATTTTATTTGTCTGCACAGGTAATACCTGCCGTAGTCCCATGGCCGAAGGGCTTCTGCGGAAGCTTGCGAAGGAGCGGGGCATTCATGTGGAGGTGCGGTCTGCCGGAGTTTCTGCTGTCCCGGGTACTTCCATATCCAGACATGCTGCGGGCATTCTGCAGGATGAAGGGATTCAGGACCGCATCGTATCCTCACAGCTGAACGGGGAGGCAGTGGCTTGGGCCGATCTGATCCTCACCCTGACAGGAGCGCATAAGCGGCATTTGCTGCAATATTTTCCTGACGCCGTTACCAAGACCCATACCCTTAAGGAGTATGTCCAGACGCAGGAATCCGTGAACGCCGATATCCGGGAGCTGGACAGCTTGTATGCAGATGCGGAGCTGAATCTGGCCCTGGGCACCGAGCCGGATGCTGCGGCTATGCAGCGGATGATTGAGATCCGCCAGCGTATCCCCAGCTTCGATATCAGTGATCCGTTCGGCGGCTCGCGTGAAGATTACGAGCTGGCGGCTGCCGAGATCCGTACGGCGCTGTACAGTCTACTCGATAAGCTTGAATCGCTGAGACGGCTTTGAAGTGGTTGATTTTTTGCTGACTATCCCTTAAGATGTAATAAATATGATCCGGTTCCGGTGTAACTGGCGACAAGTGTGGATGAAACCACGATGGAGCACCTGGAATAAACGGCCGGTCGCCTGGGCAAAAGAGCACATCCGCAGTTCAACCTGCGGACTGCTCTTTTTTGTTTAAAAGTTGCATCTCCATGGAAATCAGAAACGGTTGAAGGGGGCGGTAAGATGGAGGAAGTCCTGAAGCAGAAGTCAGGGGATGACCGCTTATCCGGTATGGCGGCTGCAGAGCAGCAGCTAACGGGCGGCGGGGAGCTTTCTTTGGCCGCAGCCACTGCTGCGGTAACGCGTGAACTTGCAGTAGCGGGCCAGCTCGGTCCGGGGAAGATCATGGTCGTCGGAGCCAGCACAAGCGAAGTGGCAGGGAAGCGGATTGGGACAGGCGGTGCGCTGGAGGTTGCGCGGCAGCTGCTGGAGGGGATTACGCAGATTGCGGATGAATTTGGTTTTCACCCGGTCTATCAATGCTGCGAGCATTTGAACCGTTCGCTGGTGATGGAACGCGCTCTGCTGGAAGCCCTTGGTCTCAGAGAGGTGTCGGCTGTACCCATTCCGGGGGCCGGAGGCTCTATGGCTGCAGCGGCCTACCAGTCCATGACAGATCCGGTACTGGCAGAGACGATTGAAGCTCATGCCGGTATAGATATCGGGGAGACCCTGATTGGCATGCATCTGCGCCGGATTGCCGTACCTTACCGGCCTAGCCTGCGGTATATCGGGGCTGCCCGGGTAAATGCCGCATGGAGCAGACCGCCGCTGATCGGCGGGGAACGGGCCGTGTACCGCACGCCTGAGACTAGCGGTTCCGTGAATTGTGACTGAAGTGAGAGGTTTTAACTAACACCACATAAATCAGAGTTACAGGGAGGAAATTAGAAACATGGAACAATTGCGTAAAAGTGACCCGGCAGTATTGGAAGCGATGGGCCTCGAACTGAGCCGCCAGCGTGCGAACATTGAACTTATTGCCTCAGAGAATATTGTAAGTGAAGCCGTCATGGAGGCCATGGGCTCCGTGCTTACGAACAAATACGCCGAAGGTTATCCCGGCAAGCGTTACTACGGCGGCTGTGAAGATGTGGATATCGTAGAGAACCTGGCCCGTGACCGTGCCAAGGAGCTGTTCGGTGCAGAGCATGCCAACGTGCAGCCGCATTCCGGCGCACAGGCTAACATGGCTGTATATCTTGCTGCCCTTAGCCCTGGCGATACAGTACTGGGTATGAATCTGGCGCATGGCGGCCATTTGACCCACGGCAGCCCGGTGAATGCCTCCGGAATTCTGTATAACTTCGTGGCTTATGGTGTACAGGAGGATTCCTTCCTGATCGATTATGATGAAGTGCGCAAAGCCGCCTTCAAGCACCGTCCCAAAATGATCGTTGCCGGTGCGAGCGCGTATCCGCGTACGATTGATTTTGCCGCACTCGGTTCGATTGCAAATGATGTGGGCGCTCTGTTCATGGTCGATATGGCCCATATTGCCGGTCTGGTGGCTGCCGGTCTTCACCCGAATCCGGTTCCTCATGCCCACTTCGTCACTACAACTACGCACAAAACCCTGCGCGGTCCGCGCGGCGGGATGATTCTGTGCAGACAGCCATGGGCTGCCGCGATTGATAAAGCAGTCTTCCCTGGTTCCCAGGGCGGACCTTTGATGCATGTGATTGCGTCCAAAGCCGTATCGTTCGGTGAGGCGCTGCAGCCTTCATTCAAGACTTATGCCGAGAACGTAGTTAAGAATGCCAAGGTACTGGCAGAGACCCTTGTTGGTGAAGGTATTAATATTGTATCCGGTGGAACCGATAACCATCTGATCCTGCTTGATACCCGCAACCTGAACATTACCGGCAAGGTTGCTGAGAAGGTGCTGGATTCCATCGGAATTACAGTCAACAAGAACGCGATTCCGTTTGACCCGACTAGCCCATTCGTAACCAGCGGTATCCGCATCGGCACACCGGCTGTTACTTCACGCGGTATGGATGAGCAGGCTATGGTTACAATCGGCCGGATTATTGCTACTGTCCTGAAGAACCCGCAGGATGAAGCTAACTTGACTCAGGCGGCGCGTGAGGTAGCCAAGCTGACTGAACAATATCCGATTTACCCTGGATTGCAATACTAATCAGAGTCCTCTAATAATCGCCTTTGCGTACCCGGTTCCGCCGGAAGTACGCAAAGGCTTTTTATTTGCTGCGTTGCTGTTACATAATGTTCACAAATAGCTGCTGAGAAAACGAATGAATTATGTTGAAAATTACATGAAAGTTCATGGAACTTTCATTAAAAGTAGTGAAAGAACTGTGAATAGTATTAAAAGCGCTTAATCGTACAAACTAAGCTTTGTTTTATATCCAGAGAGGTGGCTATATTGCCTTAAGCTTCCATGGGCTGGGAATCTGCAGGAAGCAGGACGACTCGCGGATCTGTCTATCTGTAGGTGAAAAGCAGTCTTGGTGATGATATAATAGATAGGATTTAGCCACCTGAGAAGCCAAGTGCTTACTTTGGCTATAAATAAGACTTACAATTACCGGAGGGACAACATGGGAAAATTGGTGATTTGCGATCATCCATTGATTCAGCACAAATTGACATTCATTCGCGATGTGCGGACCAACACAAAAGACTTCAGGGAGCATGTCGATGAAGTAGCAACACTTATGGCTTATGAGATTACACGTGATATCCCGCTGGAGACCATTACGGTGCAGACGCCAGTGCAGGAAACGCAGAGCAAGGTGATTTCGGGAAGAATGCTCGGGCTGATTCCGATTCTGCGCGCCGGTCTTGGTATGCTGGAAGGTGTTCTTAAGCTGCTTCCTGCGGCGAAGGTAGGTCATGTAGGCCTGTTCCGTGATCCGGACACCCTGCAGCCGGTGGAGTACTACATTAAGCTTCCTACGGATGTCCAGGAACGTGAGCTGATCGTAATCGATCCTATGCTGGCTACAGGCGGCTCTGCCATTGCGGCGATTACCTCGCTTAAGAACCGCGGCTGCACTCAGATCAAGATGATGAACCTGATTGCTGCCCCGGAAGGTGTTGCTGCTGTACAAGCTGCTCATCCGGATGTGGATATCTATGTTGCAGCGCTTGACGATCATTTGAATGATCACGGATATATCGTTCCGGGCCTCGGAGATGCCGGGGACAGACTGTACGGAACCAAGTAAGAAGCACAGATAATAATAGTACGAACCCAATATACCGCGGTTTTCAGAAGAGAGGGAAGGGCTTATGTCCAAAATTAAAGTAATGACGATTTTCGGAGTGCGCCCCGAGGCAATCAAGATGGCGCCTCTGGTTCTGGAGCTGAACAGACATCCTGAGCAGATTGAATCGATTGTTTGTGTAACTGCGCAGCACCGGGAGCTGCTGGATCAGGTGCTTGAGGTGTTCAAGATTACCCCGGATTATGATCTGGACGTAATGAAGGACCGCCAGACGCTCAATGAGATCACGATCCGGGTGCTCGAAGGCCTGGAGCCGGTGCTCCGCGAAGTGAAGCCGGACCTCGTGCTTGTACATGGCGATACCCTGACCACCTTCCTGGCCAGCTATGCGTCTTTCCTGCAGCAGATTCAGGTTGGGCATGTGGAAGCAGGTCTTCGGACATGGAACAAGCTTTCGCCTTATCCGGAAGAAATGAACCGTCAGCTGACAGGCGTGCTTGCTGATCTGCATTTTGCTCCGACCCATTGGTCAGCGGGCAACCTGAGACACGAGAACAAAAAAGAATCAAGTATTTATATCACAGGCAATACCGTAACTGATGTGTTTCAATATACCGTACAGCCGGACTACCGGCATCCGGTCCTTGATTTTGCTTCAGGAAAAAGACTTATTTTGATGACGGCGCACCGCAGAGAATCCCAAGGCGAACCGCACCGTCATATTTTCCGTGCAGTCAAAAGAATCGCTGATGAATTTGAAGATGTAGCCATTGTGTATCCCGTGCACCCGAGTCCGGCAGTCAAGGAACCGGCGCATGAGATCCTCGGCGGACACCCTAGAATCAAGCTGATTGATCCGCTGGATGTCGTTGACCTGCATAACTTTTATCCGCATACCCACCTGATATTGACCGATTCCGGCGGCCTGCAGGAGGAAGCTCCCTCCTTTGGAGTTCCTGTGCTTGTGCTGCGTGATACAACCGAGCGCCCGGAAGGGATCGAGGCCGGAACACTGGAGCTTGTGGGAACGGACGAGGAGAAGGTGTATCAACGGACACATGCTCTTTTGACCGATCAGAACCTGTATCAGTCGATGAGCCGGGCCGCCAACCCGTATGGAGACGGCAAAGCCTCCGAGAGAATTGTCAATGCGATTTTGCACCATTTCGGAGCTGCTGAAGAACGTCCAGAAGAATTTCACACAATGTTCACAAATGATAAAACAGGGCAAGACAACTAATATACTAAGGTTAATAAAAGCAGCATACAGTTAAACTGTACGGTTTATATGGTTTTGGTGTATTTTGCTGTGATTATTTTCATATTTTCATGCGATTTTGGGCAATTTTCTGTGAATTGACAAAGAGTCTGGATATTCAGTAAAATTAGTTGGGATTGTAGCCTATGAAGGAACCAAAGAATGAGCCTGGACTGGGGCGTACGGCTCTAGTACTCGGGGGTGCGGGCAGCTTGCTCACCGCTTACATTGTAATAGGCTTTTTTGTGGCAAAGTGGCTGCGCAATCTGATGGACGGACCTGCCTTTTGGCTGGCTATCGGAACAATTACCGGGTTGATTCTCGGAGTTGTGAATGTTGCTTTGCTAATCAAAAATTTTTTGGGGGAGCAAAATGGATAATATGACTCCCGTAATCAATATCGTCACCAGGGTGACAGTAATCATTATGGCAGGATTGGTAATGGGGTGGGCTCTCCATCATGAGACCCGTGCAGTTACTCTGGGAATGACACTCGGCTTGCTGGCAGGACTGGTTAATTTTCGTTATCTAGCCCTTAAGGTCAGAAGAGTGACAGCAGCGGTGGCGAAGCAAGGGAAAAGCTCCTTCAGCCTTGGTTTTGCTACAAGAATCAGTTTTGGAATTCTGGTGACCATGTTCTCAGTCAAATACGAACATTTCTCGCTGGAGGCAACGATTATCGGCCTGTTCATCCCCCAGCTTCTGGCTATTCCCGTGGGGATATATCTAGGAATCAAGAATAAGCTGTAGCCATATTAAAGAGAAAGGGGGATGATACTATGCACGAAATGCCTTTAATCTATGTTGGCGGAATACCGATTGACCTGTCTGCTGTGCTAATGCTGGTAATCAGCTCGGTGATAGTGTTCGTACTGGTCATGCTCTCCGTCCGTAACCTGTCGGTTGAGAATCCGTCCAAGCTCCAGAATTTCATGGAATGGGTGGTTGAATTTGTACAGGGACTGATCAGCAGCGCCATGGATCTGAAGAAGGGAAAGCCTTACATATCACTGGGATTGACGCTGATACTGTTTATCTTCGTCTCCAATCTCCTTGGTCTGCCGTTTTCCGTTATTACAGAGGCCGATGGTCCGGTTACAGTCTTCGGACATGTTATCGAAGCAACTAAGAACCTGGCCGATGGCGCGCATGCTGAGATTCTGTGGTACAAATCGCCGACTGCAGACATCAACGTAACCGCAGGACTTGCGATCGTTGTGTTTGTACTCATGAACTACTTAGGCATCAAGCTGAACGGCAAGCATTATTTCAAACATTATATTGAGCCGTTTCCAATTTTCTTGCCGCTGAACATCATTGAGAACCTGGCGAAGCCAGTGGCGCTTGCCATTCGTCTATTCGCTAACATTTTTGCCGGCGAGGTTCTGATTACCGTCATTCTGAAGCTGGGACTATTCAGTATTCCGTTCCTGGCCATCTGGCAGGGCTTCAGTATCTTTGTCGGGGCGCTTCAGGCCTTTATCTTTACGATTCTGACGATGGTCTACATCGCACAGATGACGATCCACGAGGAAGAAGCGCATTAATAAGCTGCCGTGAGGATAGCGGCAGCTGCCGGAAACCTTCGCGGGAGATTTTATATTATTAAGACATTACAAAAAGAACCGAAATTAAAGGAGGATATTTACAAATGGAATTTTTGGCAGCAGCAATCGCGGTTGGTTTGGGCGCACTCGGCGCAGGTCTGGGTAACGGTATGATCGTCAGCAAGACGGTGGAATCTATCGCCCGTCAGCCGGAAGCACGTAACGCACTGCAGACAACAATGTTTATCGGTGTAGGTATCGTGGAAGTTATTCCTTTGGCCGCTACAGTTATCGCGTTCCTGATCATGTTTACTTAATAAACCGTTTTTACGGTTTGGCGGGGAGGGCAAGTGCCATCCGCGCCTTACTTTTGTATATGTCCGCAAGCCGCGGTAACGGAAGGGAGTGACCTCAGTGGATATCGTTTGGACCAATATATTGTTTTCCATTATTGCTTTTGTACTCCTGTATTTCCTGCTCAGCAAATTTGCCTTCAGCAAGCTGTTTGGAATTATGGAGAAGCGCCGCGAAATGGTGCTGCAGCAAATGGATGAAGCAGCCAAGACCAGAGAGCAGGCGGTCGCTTATGTAGAAGAGCAGAAGCAGGCCCTGCAGCAGGCGCGCCAAGAGGCACAGGCTATCATTCAGCAGTCCCAGGCTACCAGCAACAACCAGGTTGACAAGATTCTTGAGCAGGCCCATGTGGAAGCGAGCCGTCTGAAAGACGAAGCGGTACGCGACATTGAGAACGAGAAGAACAAAGCGGTTGAAGCGCTGCGCAGCGAGCTGGGCACAGCCTCGGTCCGCATTGCCTCGAAGCTGCTTGAGAAGGAAGTTGCAGCTGACGGCGAGCAGGAACAGCTTGTTGATCAATACCTCAAAGAGGTAGGAGGCCGATCATGAGCCGCGACACGGTAGTTGCCGGGCGCTATGCCAAAGCCTTGTACAGTGTAGCGGTGGATGAAGGCAATACGCTTCAAGTGGAGGAACAGCTGAAGTTAGTCGTTGAAGTGCTTGATAACGATGCAGAGGTGAAACGGTTTATCCTGGCACCCCGCATCTCGCAATCCGACAAGCTGAATGTGCTGCGCGGAACACTTCAAGGTAAAGTCTCGGAAGCCGTACTGAACACGGTAGAGTTATTGGTAAAGCGGGGCAGAACCGATATTTTCGAAGAGTTGCTTGCCAAGTATATCAAGATTGAAGGGGATGCTCTTGGCATTGGCTACGCTACTGTCTATTCCGCTTATTCCCTGAATCAAGCTGAACAGGATAGTGTTGCGGCTGAATTCAGCCAGCTTACTGGCCGTAAGATTCGTGTAACCAATGTGGTCGATACAAGCCTGCTCGGCGGACTGAAGGTCGTCATCGGCGATACGCTGTATGACGGAAGTCTGTCCGGTAAGCTTACGCGTCTTGAGAAATCCTTTAATGATAAGCAAAGAAGATAGGGGTGAGGATATTGGGCATCAGACCTGAAGAGATCAGCACTTTGATCAAAAGTCAAATTGAGCAATATAAAGCCGATATCGAAGTGGCCGAAATTGGCACCGTCATTCAAGTCGGCGACGGTATCGCCCGTGTCTACGGTCTGGAAAACGCAATGGCAGGGGAACTGCTGGAGTTCTCCAACGGGGTAGTGGGCATGGCGCTTAACCTGGAAGAAAGCAACGTCGGTGTTGTTATTCTGGGTGAATACAAAGAGATCCGCGAAGGCGATCAGGTTAAACGTACCGGCCAGATCATGCAGGTTCCGGTTGGCGAAGCCATGCTGGGCCGCGTTGTAAATGCACTGGGCCAGCCGCTTGACGGCAAAGGACCAATAGCTACTACAGAATTCCGTCCGGTTGAACATAACGCGCCGGGGGTTATCGACCGTAAGTCGGTACACGAACCGATGCAGACGGGGCTAAAAGCAATCGATGCCATGGTGCCAATTGGCCGCGGACAACGCGAGCTGATCATTGGTGACCGTCAGACAGGTAAGACAGCAATCGCAATTGATGCGATCATCAACCAGAAGGGCAACGGGATGAAGTGTATCTATGTTGCTATCGGACAAAAACAATCTACTGTTGCACAGGTAGTAGAAACCCTCCGCCGTCATGGCGCGCTGGATTACACTATCGTTGTAACCGCGTCGGCTTCCGAGCCTTCTCCGCTGCTCTATATTGCTCCGTACGCAGGCTGCGCTATGGGCGAATACTTCATGTACAAGGGCGAGCATGTGCTTGTAATCTATGATGACCTGTCCAAGCAGGCTTCGGCTTACCGCGAATTGTCCCTGCTGCTCCGCCGTCCACCGGGCCGTGAAGCCTTCCCTGGTGACGTATTCTATCTGCACTCCCGTCTGCTGGAACGTGCGGCCAAGCTTAGCGATGCGCTTGGTGGTGGTTCATTAACCGCGCTGCCATTCATCGAAACACAGGCTTCTGACGTATCGGCTTACATTCCAACGAACGTAATTTCGATCACAGACGGCCAAATCTTCCTTGAATCCGACTTGTTCAACTCCGGTCAGCGTCCGGCAATCAACGTAGGTATCTCCGTATCCCGTGTAGGGGGTTCCGCACAGATCAAAGCCATGAAGAAGGTCGCCGGTTCCCTTCGTCTGGATCTGGCTCAATACCGTGAGCTTCAAGCCTTCTCCCAGTTCGGCTCCGATCTGGACAAATCAACGCAGGCCCGTCTGAACCGCGGTGCGCGTATGATGGAGATTCTGAAGCAGGGTGTGAACCAGCCGCTTAGCGTTGAACATCAAGTGCTTAGTCTGTACACCGCTGTCAAAGGACATCTGGATGATATTCCTGTCAAGGACGTTAAGCGTTTCGAGAAGGAATTCCTGGCCTTTATCGACAGCAGTGCAACTGAAATCCTGAAATCCATCGCGGATACCAAGGATCTGACAGCAGACAACGAAGCAGCGCTCAAGGATGCCATCGAGAAATTCAAAAGAGGCTTTGCTACAAGCTAATATATAGAGTTTACCGTTTATGCTTACGAAGTTAGCTTTGATCTACGTCAAAGCTCAGAGGTGGTGAAATCATGGCAAGAAGCATGCGCGATATTAAACGTCAAATTAAGAGCGTTCAGAACACCAGACAGATCACCAAAGCGATGGAGATGGTCGCTGCATCCAAGCTGCGCAAGGCGCAGGAGAAGGCGGAAGCAGCCCGTCCGTATTCAGAGAAGCTGAAAGAGGTCGTCTCGAGTATTGCTGCCGGTACGCAGGATCTCCAGCACCCGATGCTGGTCAGCCGGCCTGTCAAAAAAACAGGTTATCTGATCATCACCTCGGACAGAGGTCTTGCCGGCGGCTACAATGCGAATATTCTGCGTAAAGTAACGATGCTGATCGCAGAACGCCATAAGTCCAAGGATGAGTATGCGCTGTTTGTGATCGGGCGCAAAGGCCGTGACTTTTTGCGGCGCCGTGAATATCCCATTGTAGAAGAAATCACCGAACTGTCCGATACCCCGAAATTTGCCGACATCAAGTCGATTGCCTATTCGGCGGTTAACCAGTTCGAGACAGGCGTCTATGATGAGATCTATATTTGCTACAACCGGTTCGTTAATGCGATCAGCCAGGTTCCGACTGTAGACAGACTTCTGCCTATGGAAGGCGTTGGGGAAGGCGGGCATCATGGAGCATCTGCTGCTTATGAATACGAGCCTTCACCTGCAGGCGTGCTGGAAGTTCTGCTTCCGAAATATGCCGAAACTTTAATCTATGGTGCTCTTCTGAACGGCAAGGCCAGTGAGCTGGGAGCCAAGATGACAGCGATGGGCAGTGCAACGAAGAACGCGTCAAAAATGATCGGAGAACTTAGACTTACGTACAACCGTGCCCGTCAGGCGGCCATTACGCAAGAAATTACCGAGATCGTGGCTGGTGCGAACGCGCAGTCTTAATATGAGTGGGCTTAAGGTCCATATGTAACAGCTTTCGAGGAGGGAAATGAAGATGAACAAAGGACGCGTTGTGAGCATTATGGGTCCGGTTGTCGATATTGAATTTGAACGCGGCCAGTTGCCCCAGATATTCAACGCCATCAAAATTGTTGCGAGCCTCAGCGATGGCCGCAGCATGGATCTGACTCTTGAAGTTTCCAATCATCTTGGAGATAACCTGGTGCGCTGTATCGCCATGTCCTCTACAGATGGACTGGTTCGCGGGATTGACGCTATTGACCAGGGAGTGCCAATCTCGGTTCCTGTTGGTGAAGCAACACTTGGCCGCGTATTTAACGTACTTGGCAATCCAATCGATAACGGTGCTGAAGTGGTGGCGGCTAGAAACCCGATTCACCGTCTGGCTCCTACCTTTGATGAATTGTCTACTCAGGCAGAGGTTCTGGAGACCGGAATTAAGGTTATCGACTTGCTGGCCCCTTATGCCAAGGGCGGTAAAATCGGCCTGTTCGGCGGTGCCGGCGTAGGTAAAACGGTAACTATTCAGGAATTGATCAACAACATCGCACAGGAGCACGGCGGGATATCCGTATTCGCCGGCGTTGGCGAGCGGACACGTGAGGGGAATGACCTCTATCACGAAATGACCGATTCCGGCGTTATCAAGAAAACGGCGATGGTCTTCGGACAAATGAATGAGCCTCCGGGCGCGCGTCTGCGCGTAGCACTGACCGGTCTGACCATGGCGGAATATTTCCGTGATGTGGAAGGCCGCGATACGCTGCTCTTTATCGATAACATCTTCCGCTTCACCCAGGCGGGTTCCGAAGTATCGGCCCTGCTCGGCCGGATGCCTTCTGCGGTAGGTTACCAGCCTACACTGGCAACAGAAATGGGTCAGCTGCAGGAACGGATTACGTCCACGAAGAAAGGCTCTGTTACATCCATCCAGGCGATCTACGTGCCTGCGGATGACTATACTGACCCTGCACCGGCTACGGCGTTTGCCCACTTGGATGCAACGACCAACCTGGAGCGTAAAATCTCCGAAAAAGGGATCTTCCCTGCGGTTGACCCGCTGGCTTCCAGCTCGCGTATGCTGGCACCGGAAATCGTCGGCGAAGAGCACTATAACGTGGCACAAGGCGTTAAGCAGCTGCTGCAGCGTTATACCGAGCTTCAGGATATCATTGCCATCCTCGGTATGGATGAGCTGAGTGAAGAGGATAAGGTCATTGTAGCCCGCGCCCGTAAGGTTGAGCGCTTCCTGTCCCAGCCGTTCCACGTAGCAGAGCAGTTCACCGGCTTCAAGGGAAAATACGTGCCGATCAAAGAAACCGTACGCAGCTTCAAGGAAATCCTGGAAGGTAAGCACGATGATCTTCCGGAAGTAGCGTTCCTGTTCGTAGGCACGATTGAAGAAGCCGTGGAAAAAGCGAAAACGTTGTAACCCTAAGCATGCTTATGCTGGGGGATCGGGCTTTATTCTGTAAAGCTTTGAGGAGGAATGGAAGTGAATACCTTTTTGCTCGAAATAGTTACTCCGGAGCATCTGGTCTACTCCAAGCAAGTGAACAGTCTGACGGTACGCGGCGTGAATGGTGAACTGGGGATTCTACCGGGACATATTCCGCTCGTCACCCCGCTTCAGGTTGCTCCGCTTAGCGTTAAGGCGGACGGCGTTACAGTCTCCATCGCTGTGCATGGCGGTTTCGTTGAAGTGCACAAAGATAAGGTAACGGTGCTGGCTGAAAGTGCTGAGCTGCCCCGGGATATTGATGTGGAGCGCGCTGAAGCGGCTAAGGAGCGGGCTGAGCGCCGCCTTAAGCTGCAAAGCAAGCAGGATGAGATCGATCACCGCCGTGCGGAGCTGGCATTGCAGCGTGCTGTAACGCGGATCAAAGTTTCGACCGGCAAAGGACAACAGTAGCAGATAAGCGGTCAAGCCCTGGGCTTGACTGCTTTTTTTAGAATTTATATGTTTTGGGGCCCCCGCAAAGTACCTGAGTCATCATCGAAGCTAAAGCCCACTTTGTGGGGTAATTTAGCTAGCGCAAATCTAGCAGATTATGAACATATCGTCATCAGATCTGCATATAAAGACCCAATTGTTTAAAATTTCGTAAAAGTACTGGATTCTTTTCCCCTGCACAAGTATGATATAAGAGTCGATTTCCGAGTACCTAACACAGGGGGCTAATATGAACACACGCTTATCCGCTGAGTTGTCGGGTGCGATCGGCACCAGCAATATGATTTCTATGGTTATCTCTTTGATCTGCGTTGCATTATCCTGGTGGTCACTTCAGAACCTTAAGCTGGATTTGGTCATAAGATATCCCAAGAGCCCTCAGGGCAGACTGCTGCACCTGCTGCTGGCGATTGTCCTTGGTCACTTTGTGGCCGGGTTCCTGCTTGATTACTTGGGCTGGAGCGGACTCATCGGACGGATGTTTTAACGGCAGCAGCTTTGGTTATATCTGTATAGGCTGATGCAGTGAAAAAAGTGTCGAATAATAAGGTTTTATTATGTCAACACTGAAGTTAAGCAAGGAATCTGCACCTAAGACGCAATGGCGGAATATTCAATATCTTAACAGACGAATTTTAACCTCAAAATTAATTTCAGAAATAATGGACGCGGAGGGAAACCGAAATGAGCAAATTTATCGTCCGCGGTGGCAACAGATTGACCGGGAGCGTGAAAGTCAGCGGCGCAAAAAATTCCGTACTACCGATCATAGCCGCCTCTCTATTGGCAGAAGAAGGAGTCAGCGTCATTGTGGACGCACCTCCGTTAGACGATGTAATGACGATTAACAAGGTATTGGAATCTCTGGGTGCAGGTATTACATACCAGAACGATGTGATTGAAGTAGATGCCACTAATATTACTTCCTGTGAAGCACCATATGAATGGGTACGCAAAATGAGGGCTTCTTTCCTGGTTATGGGCCCACTCCTGTCCCGAATGGGGCATACTCGTATTTCTCTGCCTGGCGGTTGTGCCATTGGAACTAGGCCGATTGACCAGCATTTGAAGGGTTTTGAAGCGCTTGGGGCCGAGATTAGTCTGGGCCAGGGCTATATTGATGCGAAAAGTAACGGGAGACTGCGCGGCGCCAAGATTTACCTGGATGTGGCCAGCGTAGGTGCGACCGAAAATATAATGATGGCTGCCGCGCTTGCCGAAGGCATCACAGTGATTGAGAACGCCGCAAAAGAGCCGGAGATTGTTGACCTGGCCAATTACCTGAACGGGATGGGCGGCATTGTACGCGGAGCCGGTACCGGAGTCATCCGGATTGAAGGCGTTGAGCGTATGCACGGCGTAAGACATCATGTCATTCCTGACCGGATCGAAGCTGGAACCTACATGGCGGCAGCGGCGATTACAGGCGGTGATGTGTATGTTGAGGGAGCTATTGCCGACCACCTGGGTCCGGTGATTGCCAAGATGGAGGAAATGGGCGTTACGATTATCCCGGATGAGAACGGAGTCCGTGTCATCAGCGACAAGCCGCTGAAGGCTGTCGATCTCAAGACATTACCTTACCCGGGATTCCCGACAGATATGCAGTCACAGATGATGGCGCTGCTGCTCCGCTCGGAAGGAACCAGCGTAGTGACAGAGACTGTCTTCGAGAACCGGTTCATGCATGTGGATGAATTCCACAACATGAACGCGGAGATCAAGATTGAGGGCCGTTCTGCAATCGTGACCGGCAATGCCAGTCTAGTCGGCGCTAAGGTATGTGCTACGGACCTGCGTGCAGGAGCTGCGCTTATTTTGGCAGGACTTGTGGCGGAAGGTACTACAGAAGTTAGCGGAACGCATCACATTGACCGCGGGTATGTGCACCTGGCTGAGAAGCTATCAGGACTTGGTGCGGACATATGGCGGATTTCCATGGAAGAGTCGGCTGTTCCTGCTGCGAAGGAAGAAGCGCTTAAGCCTGAACCGGCCAGAAGCGAATCCTCCAAAGCCGAAGAGATCAGACCCCGTTTCCAGATTCAGCCGTCTTGGGTATAATAGTTATTTTTAAAAATATGAGGACCAGCCGCTAAGCGGCTGGTCCTTTTTTTGAAAATATAACCTATATGTTCCGGGGGATTCCGCAACTCTCTTTCTCTCAAAATCCCGTTCTAGCAGGTGCCGCAA
Organism: Paenibacillus sp. FSL R7-0333; assembly: GCF_038000365.1. Classification (NCBI taxonomy): domain Bacteria; kingdom Bacillati; phylum Bacillota; class Bacilli; order Caryophanales; family Paenibacillaceae; genus Paenibacillus; species Paenibacillus sp. FSL R7-0333. The sequence goes on along the minus strand of NZ_JBBOBZ010000001.1, from coordinate 6,792,326 downwards.
ATTCATATCTATAAGAATCACCGGTGCTTACGGAAGGAGCCATAGAGATGAAAGAGTTAATCAACCTGCGCCGCATCCTGAAGCGTCCGCGCAGCGTAGCGCGCGTGCGGCGGCGCGGCGCACACCCGCTGCGGCGGCTGGCCCCCGCCGCCTGGCTGGCAGCGCCCCTGCTGGCGGCGCTGCTGCTGCCGCTGGCTGTTGTCCCGCAGCGCGGGGACAACAGCCGCCGGCGCCCCCGGCCGTGCCGCAGGCCACGGCCGCTCCGGCGGCGCCGGCACCGGCTGCCGCAGAGGCGCCGCAGCCGGAGGTCTCCGTCTATTTGTCGCGCAGCGGACAAATAGAGACCCTGCCGCTGGAGGAATACGTCAGCGGCGTACTGGCGGCCGAGATGCCGGCCGAATTTGAGCTCGAAGCGCTCAAGGCGCAGGCCGTAGCGGCCCGCACGTTCATTGCCCGCCGTCTGGTCGCCGGCGACCACAGCGGGGTACCCGTTCCCGAAGCGGATGTGAGCGATACGGTAAGCCATCAGGCTTACGTATCGAAGGCCGTGCTGAAACGGGACTGGGCGTCCGGCAGCAAACGCGCCGGACTGGCGAAGATCCGCCGCGCGGTCCTGGAGACGCGCGGAACGATCATGACCTATCAGGGGCAGCCGATCACAGCGTCCTTCTTCGCCTCCAGCGGAGGGTATACCGAGAATTCCGAGGAGTACTGGAACGCTGCGGTCCCCTACCTGCGCAGTGTAGCCAGCCCGTGGGAGCTGCAGATCACTCCGAACCTGGCGGTAACCTACACCTTCAGCAATTCGGAACTGCGCAGCAAGCTGGGCCTTGGAACCAAGGACCTTCCGGTGTCAGCCAGTCTGGGAGCTTCGGGCAAGGCAATGCCAGTCTCCGCTCAATCCTCTGCCAGCTTGCCGGCGGAGGTACTGTCGCTTACAGCCGGCCACCGGATTAAACAGATCTCTATCGGAGGGAAAGTGTTTACCGGGCGGGAAGTGAGAGAGAAGCTGGGGCTGCGCTCGAGCCAGTTCACCTGGAAGCGCCAAGCGGGGAAGGTGCAGATCACCACGTATGGTAACGGCCACGGTGTCGGCATGAGCCAGTGGGGGGCGAATGGAATGGCGAAGCAGGGGAAGACGGCCACACAGATTCTCAAACACTACTACAGCGGGGTCTCTTTTACCGGAATCTCAACTCTCCTGAAAAAATAATCTGCAAGATACGTATAAAAGCGAAGCGCCCGGTAACACTGGTTACTGAGGTGATAACCATATGAATGAACAAGACAAAATCAAATCAACCCATGATGAATCTCTCAAAAACAAGCAGGGAGATTCAGGCGCTAAGCCTTCTTCATGGAGCAGACTGTTATCCAAACGGTGGGTATTCCCGGCAGTCTACACGGCGGCAGCGGCACTTATACTAACCTTGGTGTGGGTCTATCAGGATGCCGGCCAGAAGCCGCTGAATCCTGACAACGCCGCGGTAGTATCTCAAGGGGAAGCCGGCAGCAAAACCGGAGCCGCAAACGGTGATCCCGAAGCCCTGGAAGTTGTTGCATCAGCCGAAAGCCTGGCCTGGCCGGTAGCCAGCCCGAGTGAAGTGGAAGTGGTCAAACCGTACTACGATGAGAACGGCACGGAAGAGAATCATATTGCGGCGATGGTGCAGTACAATAATACCTTTGTCACCAATACCGGAATTGATATTGCCCGTGAGGACAACAAGACGTTTGATGTGAAGGCGGCGCTCAGCGGTGAAGTTACCAGAGTGGAAGATGTTGCTGTACTGGGTAAGGTAATTGAGATTACCTCCCCCGGCGATCTGAAGACGGTCTATCAGAGTCTGGGTGAAACCAAAGTGAAGCAGGGCGACCAAGTGAAACAAGGCGAGTTGCTGGGGGCAGCGGGACGCAATGAGATGGAAAAGGGTCTTGGCAACCATGTGCACTTTGAAGTGCATGAGGACGGCAAGATTGTGAATCCTTCGGATCTGCTTCCGCAGCGCTAAGCCGAATGAATAACAGGGGGCGGAAGCCTCCTGTTTTTTTTAAGAGAATTTATATGTTTTGGGGTCCCCGCAAAGCACCTGAGTTACCATCTACGCTAAAGCCCCACTTTGTGGGGTTATTTTACTTCTGCACGAAATGGACAGTCCGGCAGGTTCTATTCTGGAAATGGGGCAGTGAAATGCAGTGAATTGGGTTGTCCGACAAATAAAAAGAGCCTTCCTAAGCTTGTCATGTCCTGAAAGCGCGAATATATAGGCCCGCCCCTCATATAATGTACCAAACTATTCACAGTTGGGAGGCGGGAGCGTGCACGATTACATCAAGGAACGTACCATTAAAATCGGACGCTGCATCGTGGAAACCAGGCACACGGTCCGGACCATAGCCAAGGAATTTGGCGTTTCAAAAAGCACGGTGCACAAAGATTTAACCGAACGGCTGCCGGAAATCAATCCGGATCTGGCTGATCAGGTGAAGCACATTCTCGAATATCACAAGTCCATCCGTCATCTTCGGGGGGGAGAAGCCACAAAAATTAAATATAAGAAAACCACAGGTAAGAAGCGTGAGGTAGCCGTAGCCTCAAAGCCATAAGATTTTCGGATTTTCACGCCATAATTCAGGTTTAGTCCATTGTACTCACCCCCTAAAGTATGGTATTTTTAAATTTGGTACAATCTTCTTTTCTCATTTAAAATAACACTTTGGGGGCTCTTTCATTATGCTTAGCAAGGATATCGGAATCGATCTTGGCACAGCTAACGTGCTCATTCATGTCAAGGGAAGGGGAGTCGTTCTGGATGAACCTTCCGTGGTCACACTTGAAAGTGATACGAAGCGGGTCCTTGCGGTTGGTGAACAGGCGCGCCGGATGGTCGGGCGGACACCTGGGAATATAACGACGATTCGTCCGCTCCGTGACGGTGTAATCGCCGATTTTGCCATTACGGAAATGATGCTCAAATACTTTATTGACAGCGTTGGCGGCCGGACCTGGTATTCGCGGCCCCGTATTTTGATTTGTGCTCCCACCAATATTACATCTGTGGAAACGAAGTCCATCCGTGAGGCGGCAGAGCGCAGCGGGGCCAAAGAGGTTTTCATGGAGGAAGAGCCCAAAGCTGCAGCCATAGGCGCAGGAATGGACATTTATCAGCCTAGCGGAAATATGGTCGTCGATATTGGCGGCGGAACGACGGATGTAGCCGTATTGTCCATGGGCGACGTCGTTACCGCCTCCTCCATTAAGATTGCGGGGGACAAGTTCGACGATGCCATTTTAAAATATATCAAACAGAAATATAAGCTCCTGATCGGTGAACGTACAGCCGAGGATATCAAAGTGACCATCGGCTCGGTACGTCCGGGCGGCATGAAGTCAGAAATGGATATCCGCGGGCGTGATATGGTGAGCGGACTTCCCCAGACCCTTACCATTACTTCCGGCGAGGTGAAGGAAGCGCTGTGGGACCCGGTCTCTTCCATTGTGGCTGCGGCCAAGTCGGTGCTGGAGCGTACGCCTCCTGAGCTGTCGGCCGACATTATTGACCGCGGAGTTGTATTGACCGGCGGAGGCGCCCTGCTTAACGGACTGGACGAGCTGCTCTCCGAACAGCTGCATGTTCCGGTCTGGGTGGCTGAAGACCCGATGCATTGCGTCGTCAAGGGCACGGGAATTATGCTGGATCATTTGGACAAGGTGGTTAAGAAAAAGTTCTAGCCTGCCGATAATAAGGGAGAACAGCAGATTCCAGGAAGGGACTGACCCCATGCTCAGAGGATTATATACAGCCGCAGCAGGAATGGTGACGCAGCAGCGCAGACATGATACGGCGACGCAGAACTTGGTCAATTTAAATACTACGGGGTACAAGCAGGTTGACAGTGTCAGCCACGCATTTCCCGAGGTGCTGATCACCGCGATGAACAAGGGCGTAACACAGCCTGTCGGAAGGATCAATACCGGGGTTTTTGCCGAGCAGTCCGTCTCCCAATACCTGCAGGGCGACCTCATTGAGAGCGGCAAAAGCGTAGACTTTGCGCTATCTACCGATCTGCAGGTCCCAGACCCGGAGAATCCGGGTACCAATCTTGCTTTTGACGGCTCGGGGAAATATATCAGTCCGGATGGCGAGGTTACTTACCGGCCTCAGGCATTCTTTACGGTTCAAGATAATGAAGGCAATAATTTATATACACGTAACGGAAGCTTTACCGTGTCTCCCACAGGGGAGGTACACAGCTTAGGAGGATTCAAGGTCCTCGATAGTAACGGCAATCCGCTGCAATTGAATGGACCGCAGGATAACCTGAAAGTGGACGGGCAAGGTAATTTGATTGATAATAAGACCGGGCTGCCTTCAGGCACCCGGATCGGAATCAGCGTCGTCACAAGACCGCAGGAGCTGGTGCGTGACGGCAACGGGGTTTTTCATGCTGATGATGCCGAGGCCGCAGACATCCGCTTTTCTAATGGAACGGATATTCTGCAGGTACGCCAGGGCTACCTTGAGAACTCTAATGTGGATGCCACTCAGGTCACTGTGGATATGAACGCCGCTTACCGCGCGTATGAAGCGAATCAGAAAGTGATCCAGTTCTACGACAGCAGCCTGCAGAAGGCCGTGAATGAAGTCGGCCGGGTATAGCCGGGCTGCATGGACCATTACTCATGGTGTAAGCCAGTTTCTTCTAATCAAGCTAGTAGGAGGTTAGACCTGTGAACAACTCGACAATCGGTGCTTCTGTCTCAATGGCCAGTCTGCAGCAGCGGCTGGATATTATAGCGGATAACATTGCCAATATGAATACCAATGGTTATAAGAGCAAGCAAGGCTCGTTCGAGGATGTGCTTACCCGTGTACAGCAGCAATCCAAGGATTATAACCAGCCTGGGCGCAGCATGCCGCTGGGCTTCAATATCGGCTTTGGTGTGCGTGTGCCTACAGTGTCAAGTAATTGGGAGGAAGGCACGCTCCAGGAGACAGGGAAGCCTACGGACTTGGCGCTTCAAGGCAATGGATTGTTCGGCGTTCAGGTGAACGGTGAAACGGCATATACCCGCCAGGGGAATTTCCACTTCACCCCGGATACGGCCAATAAGGATAAGATGATTCTTGTGGACAATACCGGCAATCCTGTGCTGGGTGCTAACGGTACTCCGCTCAGCGTAGGGGCTAATGTAAGTGCTGCTATTGATGAGCGCGGGCAGGTGTGGACCAAGACGGATGAGAAACAGCCGCCTGTCCTGGCAGGCAGCTTAATGATTGTTGAGCCGCTCAGCAAGAGTGCTTTGCAAGCTGTGGACGGTAATTTCTATGTATTGGCTGATGGCGTAACAGCGCAGCAGGCATTCATGCAAAGAGCAGCGGGCGAAGCGAAGGATGTAGGCGTTCGCTCAGGCTATCTGGAATCCTCTAATGTGGATCTGAGCCGGGAAATGACGGAGATGATGCAGATTCAGCGTACGTATCAGCTTGCTGCCCGGGCGCTGTCCTCCAGTGACCAGATGCTGGGCCTGGCTAATAACATGCGCGCGTGAGGTGAAGGAATGAGTCGTGAGAAGGTTAAGACTGCACAGAAAGCAGAAGAGGAGCAGCAGCAGCCGGTGAAGCGGCGCAGGATTAGGGCCTGGACCATTATTCAGTGGTTCCTGATTCCATTGCTGCTGGTTGCCGCACTTGGCGGCGGGCTGGTCGTAGGGTATGTGATCCTCGGCAAAAAGGAACTAAGTGATGTGCTCCTGTGGAGTACGTGGAAGCATGTATATGATCTGGTGTTCGCACCTTAAAGTGTTATGGCATACCGATATCGGAGGCTCCCTTGTTGTGCAGGGGAGTTTTCTTTTTTATACTGAAAAATGTATAATGATGGCGTGCCCTAAGAGCGCCAAAAAGGGCCCTCTCCGCCATGCTGCCGCGTGCGGTGGAGAAAGCCCCTTATCTTAACCTCCACTGCTGCAGGTGGTGAAGGATAATTATAGTTTTTGCCGAAGCTGTCCATATTTATGCAGAGACAGCGGAGAATAAAACAAAAGTGCTGCTGTAGGCGGAGGTTCATAGACGCGGTTACAACCGAAGGGAGTTTTAATAATCATGATGAATACCAATCAAATTCAAGAAATCATCCCCCACCGGCCCCCATTTCTGCTGGTGGACAAAATTACAGAAATAGAAATGGGCAAACGGGCAGTCGGCATCAAAAATGTAACGGTAAATGAGCCTTTTTTTGCCGGACACTTCCCTGGCTTCCCGGTGATGCCGGGTGTGCTGATTACGGAAGCCTTGGCTCAGGTGGGCGCTGTGGCTATTCTTGGCGTAGAAGCTAACCGGGGCAAAATCGGTTTTCTGGCCGGGCTTGACGGCTTCCGCTTCCGCGGACAGGTTGTCCCTGGCGATACCCTTGTGCTTGAGGTAGAGATTACCCGGCTTAAAGGCAGTATCGGTAAAGGACAAGCCACTGCCAAGGTGGACGGCAAGACGGTAGCGTCCGGGGAGATTATGTTCGCACTCAGCTAGTTCCTGTTTTAAACTTATATATTATAGATGGAGAAGGAGAGATTGACATGACTGGATTAAGCCCGAAGGCGCAGGAGACCCTGACACGCTGGCTGCAGGACCCTTCTGTCGACGAGAACACCAAAGAAGAGCTGAAGGCTCTTGCCGGTGAACCTAAGGAACTGGAAGAGCGATTCTATAGAGATCTTGAATTCGGTACAGGCGGTTTGCGCGGAGTCATCGGAGCAGGCAGTAACCGGATGAACCGTTATACTGTCGGCCGGGCTACTCAGGGCTTCGCTGATTACATTCTGGGACAGCATACGGGAGAAGGCAGACCCTCGGTGGTTATCGCCCACGATTCCCGGCGCTTCTCGCCGGAATTCACGCTGGAGGCTGCGCTTGTACTCGCCGGCAACGGAATTGAGACCCACCTGTTCTCTTCCCTGCGCTCCACGCCGCAGCTGTCTTTTGCCGTCCGTCATTTGAAGGCGTCTGGAGGCATTGTAATCACTGCCAGCCACAATCCCCCTGAATATAACGGATACAAGGTCTACAATGCCCAGGGCGGACAGCTGGTACCTCATGAAGCGGAGAAGGTTATTGCTAATATTTTGAATGTGGACTCCTTCAACGGAGTGAAGCGCATGTCTCAGGAGGCAGCAGAGAGCGCAGGTCTGCTGCACTGGCTGGGGGCCGAAGCGGACGAGGCATTTACGGATACGGTTGCTGCGGTAAGTGTCAGCCGTGAAGAGATTGCGTCTTCGCTGGGCCGTGACTTCTCCATTGTCTATACGCCGCTGCACGGGACAGGCAATCTTCCGGTCCGCCGTGTACTGGAGAAGATCGGCTTCACTCAAGTGCATGTAGTTCCTGAACAGGAACAGCCGGATTCCGAATTCTCTACCGTGAAATCTCCGAATCCGGAGGAACGTGAAGCCTTCACCCTGGCGATGAAGCTGGGCGAAGAGCTGAATGCGGATCTGCTGATCGGCACAGATCCGGATGCTGACCGTATGGGCGCTGTGGTTCGTGACAACGAAGGCAAATTTGTAGTGCTGTCCGGGAATCAGTCCGGCGCGCTCATGATTCATTATTACCTGAGCCGTTTACAGGAACAAGGGAAGCTGCCGGCTAACGGCGCTGTAGTCAAGACCATTGTAACCAGTGAGATGGGCGCTGCTGTAGCCAGCCATTATGGCGCTACGGTGTTCAACACCCTGACCGGATTCAAATATATCGGGGAGAAGATGAACCAGTTCGAGCAGTCCGGAGAGTATACGTATCTGTTCGGATATGAAGAGAGCTATGGTTATCTGGCCGGCAACTATGCCCGTGACAAGGATGCAGTCCTTGCTGCGATGCTGATCGCTGAAGCGGGTGCCTATTACAAGGCCCAGGGCAAAACCCTGTACGATGTGCTGCAAGAGCTGTATGCACAGTTCGGATACTTCCTGGAGAGCCTGGAGTCCCGCACGCTGAAGGGCAAGGATGGAGTGGCTCAGATTCAGGGGATCATGAATGACTGGCGGACCAGCCCGCCGCATGAAATCGCCGGTGCTTCCGTGACGCAGGTGCTGGACTATTCCCTGGGTCTTGACGGTCTGCCTAAAGAGAATGTGCTGAAATATCTGCTGTCGGACGGCTCCTGGTTCTGCCTGCGTCCTTCCGGCACAGAACCGAAGATCAAAGTGTATTTTGCCGTGGTGGGTGAATCCCTGGACAATGCTAAGCACAAGGTTGCGGAATTGACCAGTCAGGTTATGGCACGGGTAGACGGGAAATAATAAGCAATATATAACTTCCCTGCGGAAACGGAGCTGCTCCAGATGGACAGACCTCCGTTTCCGCTTAAATTTGCCGCTGGCAAGAGGGTCGGGTCGGCAGCTGTGACGTACGGCAATCAGCTTTAAAGTGAAAGAGGAGGTACTTTGGTGCAGCAGAAATGGCAACGCTGGAATATAGCATCACGCAAGTGGTTATGGATCATTATGGTGATAGGGCTTATAGGTGCGCTTCCGGTCGTATACGACCGTCTACAGACGGAGAAGTCTTCCAAGTCGGTTGAGTTCGTCTTTGATTACCGGGATCTGGTTGAGGTTGCGAGCTACAGGCAGAATCCGCAGGACTATATTAACGAGCAGTTAGACCGGCTGAAGGCGGCCGGTGTTCAGAGTATGGCTATCTATGAAAATACATTGGAGGATTTCCGCAAGGCGCGCCGCCTGATGATCTGGGGAGCGTCTGATATCGCCAATCTTACCGATACTGTGATTCCGGAGAATGAGAACTATACATATGTCCTCTTTACCAGTGCGAAGAACAGTGAAATGCTCTCACCGGTTATCCGCGATGCCTTCAGCAGACTGGACATCCGGACGGAAGAGTGGAACTACCGCGGCCAGCAGGGGCTGATTATCCAGACGCCGCTGGAGGATGCAACGCTTAAGCCGCTGCAGCCGGACCCGATTACACTGGAAATGCTGCATCAGAAGGGCTTCAACATTGTGCCCCGGCTTGTAGACTCACTGGCATACAATCAGGATGCCGTGAAGAAGCTGCTGGAACGTTACGCCGAGCTTGGCGTCAAGCGGATTCTTTTTGAAGGAGAGTCGGTTAAGGGGTACTCCGATGATGCGGATACGGGTAGTCTAACCGCTTTCGCCGATCTCCTGAAGCAACACGGGATGGGAATTGCGGCAATCGAGAATATTAAGGTTCAACAGAAGGGCTTCTCCAAGCTGGCTTATATGCTGGATTACAACGTGACACGCCTGTATTCCCTCAGCGAGGCGGATTCCAGCCTGAAGACTGAAGTGATTGCAGACCGGTTCGCGCTGGGCACAAAGGACCGCAATATCCGCATGATCTATTTGAATACGATTCCCTCCAGAGATACCAAGAAGGCTGCCATCACAGATACGATGGATAACCTGATTGAGAGTCTCAGCGGACCTGAGGGTGCGGTGGCCAAGATCGAGGCGAACGGTTTCCACATTGGACAGGCTACAGCATTTGATGTGAGCGATTCCTCCTTCCAGCGTTACTTCAAGCTGATTGCGGTAATCGGAGCGGTGGCTATGGTTGCGCTGCTGTTCTCCTACTTCATTCCTTGGCTTACTCTGCCTGTATGGGTGCTTGGACTGGTTGGAAGTGCAGGACTGCTGATTCTGAAGCCGACATTATTTGAACAGGCGCTTGCGCTTGCCGTAGCTATAAGTGCGCCTACCCTGGCTATCGTGCTGGCTATCCGCAAAATTAATGAGATGGGCCCGCCTTTACGCGCTAATCCGTTAACTTTTGCCGTAATGAGCCCGCGCCGCCGTCTGACGCATAGTCTCGTTCTGTATGTCAAAACTGCATTAATCACATTCAGTGCGGTGCCTTTCGTCATTGCGCTGCTGAATAATATTACCTACGCCCTGGTGCTTAATCAGTTCCGCGGTGTAAGTCTGCTGCATTTGGCCCCGATCGGGCTTACTGCACTGTATGTCCTTTTGTACCGTGGCGAATTTGCCTTTAACAAGACTGGTAAACTGCTGCGGACGCCGATTACACTCGCTATGGTTATTGCGGCCGGTGTAATCGGTATCGTGGGGATGTATTATTTGAGCCGGACCGGGAATGCCGGAAGTGTAAGTGCACCGGAGAAAATCCTGCGTGTCTTCCTGGAGAATACCGTCGGGGTAAGGCCGCGTAACAAGGAATTCCTGCTGGCGCATCCGCTCTTTATCCTCGGTGCATTCTTGGCGTATAAATACCGGAGTGCAGCCTTCATCATGATTATTGCAGTCATTGGGCAGTTGTCTATGGTGGATACCTTTGCCCATATTCATTCGCCGGTACTAATCTCGCTGGTCCGCGGACTCCTGGGTCTTGGACTCGGCCTGATCATTGGTATTATCGCTGTAGGGATATGGCAGATTGCGGAAGGATGTTGGAAACGATGGTCACCTCTGCTCAAAAAATTGTAATCTCAGGTTTTTACGGCTTCCACAACAGTGGAGACGAAGCCGTTCTGCAGTCGATTCTGAATGCTGTACACAAGCAGTCTCAGGCCGCCGGAATAACGCTTACGCCCGTGGTCTTATCCATTGATCCAGAGTGGACGTCTGCCACATACGGGGTGGAGTCAGTACACCGGATGAAGCTGGGAGAGGTGCGGAGAGCCATATCAGACAGTGCGGGGCTGATCAGCGGCGGCGGCAGCCTGCTTCAGGATGTGACAAGCAGCAAGACCATCCCTTATTACCTGGGCATCATCAAGCTGGCCCAGTGGATGGGAAAACCGACATTTATTTATTCCCAGGGAATCGGTCCGGTGAACCGCAAGCTGTTTCATCCGCTGATCAAATCGATTTTCCGGAAATGTGCTTATATCTCAGTGCGGGATGAACAGTCCCGCCTGTTGCTTCAGTCAATGGGGCTTAGTATTGATGAGGTAGAGGTAGTACCTGACCCGGTTATGGGTCTGGAGTTGCCTAAGGATATGCAGCCAGGAGTAGAAAAAGGGACGTTGATTGGCGATACGCCAGATCCTGGCCTGCCAGTTGTGCCCGCTACTGTAGGTGTCTCTGTCCGCTTCTGGGAGCAGTCCCGTAAGGAGCTGGACACGTTGGCTGAAGGCCTGGTGAAGGCTTCTGCGGTCCAGCCGCTCCATGTACACTTTCTCCCCTTCCATCATTCTGCAGACAATGAGGCTTCCCGCAATGTGATGCAGAAGTTGGGCCGGGCTATAGAAGATAATGGAGGATCGGTAACGATCCGTGAGGATGCGCTTCATCCGCTGCAGATGCTGCGGGAGGTAAGCCAGTGCCAGGCGCTTATAGGCATGCGGCTGCACAGCCTTATCTATGCTGCGGGACAGCGTGTTCCGCTGATGGGCGTCTCTTATGATCCGAAGATTGATCATTTTCTTGAGCGGGTGGATTGTCGGCCGGTAGGCAAGACAGATACACTGGAGGCAGACAAGGTGGCTGCCGGGCTTCTGGAGCTGCTGAGCTCAGGGGAGCGCTGGAAGCAGGAGCGGGAGCCGCTGATTGCCGCGCTCACCCAAGAGGCAGAGGCACCGGCCCGGCGAATTGTCCAATATTTCGGCCGTAAAGGATGAGTGACAAGTGAAAGCAGATAGCGCATTACCGACAGTACCCATTTTTGGCATACGAGTATCCAAGGCGGATATGAAGACCACCGTTTCCTATCTGACAGAGGCGGTTCATAAGCGTGAGCCTCATCAGGTAATTACTGCCAATCCGATTATGGTCATGGCGGCGCTGGAGAATCCGTCTTATATGGAGATTATGAAATCAGCAGAGCTTGTTGTCCCTGACGGAACTGGAGTAGTGTGGGCCGCGGGGTATTGTAAGGAGCCTGTAGCTGAGCGTGTAGCGGGCTTTGATCTTTTACATGAATTATTGCACCAAGGCGAAAGCTATAACTGGAGAGTATATTTGCTCGGTTCAACCCCTGAGGTGATTCGCGAGACGGCTTCCCGGTTACAAACAAGATATCCCGGTATTGTCATCGCAGGATATCATGACGGGTATTTTGGTCCGGCAGAGGATGAACAAATTGTGGGCGGAATCCTTGAAGCGAAGCCTGACTTGCTCTTTGTTGCCAGAGGGGCGGACAGCCAGGAGCCATGGATCGCCAAATACAAAGCCCGGCTGCAGATCCCGGTGATGATGGGTGTCGGCGGGAGCTTTGATGTGATCTCCGGCAAGAGCCGCCGTGCCCCTGTGGCCTTCCAGAAATTAAGGGCAGAATGGTTATACCGGCTGCTCAAGGAACCTACACGTTACAAAAGAATGCTTGCGCTGCCGAAATTCGCAGTAAAAGTGGTACGAGAGAAAGATAAAGTGACAAAAGACCAGTAAAATGAGGAAATTTACTGAAAAAATCCGTGTTACCGCCTAAAAACAGTATTGGAATTTGTTTTTGGTTCAGCGTATAATTCAATGCGGTAGAGAAATGGAGGTCGACTTTTCACATGTTAATCATATACATCGCCGGATTCGTTGTGTGCATGGGGCTTGCACTGCTTTTGACGCCGTTCGTGAAGAAATTCGCCATTAAGATCGGTGCGACAGATGTGCCAAATGCCCGGAAAGTGCATACAAAGATCATGCCCCGCCTTGGCGGACTCGGCATATTTCTGGCGTTTGTGTTAGGCCTGCTTGCCGTATTACCAATTATTCCGTATGACTTCACTCCCCGGGAGGCTAATTTCATTAAAGCGCTGCTATGCGGCGGAGGTCTGATTGTGCTGATCGGCGGTCTGGATGACCGTTTTGAGCTATCAGCCAAAGTGAAGCTGCTGGGCCAGATTGCCGCTGCCTGTATCGTAGTTTTCGGGTTTGGCATCACGGTTGATTTCGTAAATATTCCTTTTCATAATAGCTATTCTTCCTTAGAGAGCTGGATTGCCATCCCTCTGACGATCTTCTGGATTGTCGGCGTCACGAATGCCGTGAACCTGATCGACGGGCTGGACGGGCTTGCAGCAGGCGTATCCGGTATTGCCATTGCTACGATTGCCGTCATGGCCTTCCTGATGGGGAACACCATGGTTGCCCTGCTCTGTCTGCTGCTGCTGGGCAGCATTCTGGGATTCCTGTTCTTCAACTTCCATCCCGCCAAAATCTTCATGGGAGATACGGGCTCGCTGTTCCTGGGCTTCTGCCTGGCACTGCTTGCACTCCTCGGCTTCAAACAGATTGCTGTGGTTTCATTCATCACACCACTCCTGATTATCGGAGTTCCGTTATCGGATACGTTCTTCGCCATCGTCCGGCGCAAGCTGCAGAAGAAGCCGATCTTCGCTCCGGACAAAGGCCATCTCCATCACTGTCTGCGCGAGCTCGGCTTCAGCCACCGCCAGACGGTACTGATTATCTACGGCATTGCCGCATTCTTCGGTATCCTGGCAGTCATCCAGACCTCTGCTTCGCTCTACGAAGCCAACTGGGTTACCTTCGTAGTCATCTGCGTCATGCTCTTCTTCCTGCAGATCGGCGCAGAGATCACCGGCGTCATCAGCAAGACCAAGCGCCCGGTGATTGATTTGTTTTTGAGAATGCGGATGAAGGTTGATCCTGAACGCAGCTCCAAATCCTAGATTCATGATTAGCAATTCATAAAATACAAATCGCAGTGAGCACCTAACCTTACTCCAGTGGAGTAAGGTTTTTTATTTTTTTGCTAATTATTAGTCAATATCTGTCCGATAAAAATATAGAGTTGGTTAAGACGCGGAATGCTGCACAGGCCGACAATAAACCAAAAAGCAGTAGGAGGTTTCTTACGTGAAGAAAAGTTTGAAGGCGATAGGCGGTATGTTTTTAGCGATAGTGATGATGATATCCACACTTTCCTCAGCGGGTGCTGTGTATGCAGCGGACCCTGCAACAGGACAATACTTTCAGTTTACCAAGTTCAGTACAGATAAGGGTGCTCCAACTTCAGTGAATACCAGTACCGTTGATGTAGAAGGTACGTTCAATGGAGTGTCTGCTGACAGCATCTACTATCAAGTAGACGGAATTGTCAACGGGAATGTAGTTCCTGGAGCAAGTGGTGCTGATGTTAAGCCGATTATTGAGAACGAGAAATTTTTCCGTTTTCCTAGTGTGAAGCTGAGCCAAGGCCTCAACCGGATCACAGTTTACGGTACCACGGCTACAGGAAGCTTAGCCAGTGGGGAAGCCTATGTTAATTTCTCCAACGTTCCTGCCATTTATAATATTGCTTTACCGGATGGTACATTGCTAAGTGAGAATACACCCACAATGGTTAATACAGCGGGATTAACTTTGACTCTGGAAGCTCCGAATGCCACAGAGGTTATGGTTAATAATTCCAAGATGTTTAACGGCGGTAGCAGTACTTTCGTCATTGCTGACATACCGTTAACTGCGGGTCTTAATAAGCTGACCTTCGTTGCAACCACAGATTCAGGTACGCGTACTTATGCGGTTACGCGTGAAGTGGTATATGCGCCTATCGATAAGGGGACTCCGAACCAGACCAAGATCGGATCTTACAAGATAGATGAGGGGAATATTGTAACAAATACAGGCTCAGATACCGAAATCAAGGGTAAGCTTTCCGGTTCGATTACCTATCGTGTATCCGATGATACCAGCAAACCGCCGCTGTCAAATATGACAGTCACTGTTCGTAATACGACTACGGGCAGCGATGTACTAGCTGGCGGTGCTACCACAATTGATTCTACGGTTAAAAACGGGGAATATATAACGTTCCATTATACTAGTGCAGCTGATGTAACACTCTCCTCCAACGGCTTGTACACTATCACCTTTACGACTACCAATGGAACGTATAACGGAATGGGCATTAATCCATTACAGTTCACCTACCGGAATGCCAATGACCCATCCATTACGGGGGTCGAACAGTTATACAGTCCATCTGCGGGTAGTCCGGTCACGTATTCCTCATCTGGTGTGTTCACCGGCAATTCCAACTTGTTTGAGCTTCCTTTATGGCTGATGGTCAAGACCAGTGAGACTACAACGGCGCCTAATAATCTGGAGATTAGCTCCTACCAGAATGGAATCAAAGTAGCTTCTGACCGTTTTGTCGTGGATTCTTCAAAAGTTACTACGGATGGTTATCGAGTATTTAAGATCACTGGTATGCCTTCAGGCGAGCAGACTATTCATATTGATCTGAAAAAGAATGGGGCAGTTATTGATACAAAAGTACTTGCTGTCAATTATGTTTCTGCTCCATTTATAGATGTCACAAATATTTATAACAACCAGGTGTTCAAATACAATGGTGAATTCACTTCAGTTAATGGACGATTGATAAACTTCCCAACTGCCGATAAATCATCAATTAAAATCACGATTAATGGAACAACGGTTGCTCCTACGATTGTTGGTGACGAGTTCAGTTATGCAGTTACCAGTACTTCTGGTATTTCCCTGGTTTCTGGTCCGAATAAAATCGCTATAGCTGGTGTGGCGAATGGGGTTCCTGTCTCAACGAATCTTACTGTCTATCTATTCCCGGATAATGCACCCAACGTTGATGGTGTTGCCCCGTATCCGGTAGGTCAAACAACCGATCCGGACAAGTTATTTATTAAAAATTCAAATCTTAATTATACAACTAACCAATCTACTGCCGATATCCGCTTTGTCGCAAGCAACGCTACCCAGGTTGTAATTATGAAAGACGGTAAACAGTACGCTGTAGCTGACTATAAGACAGTTAATACTAGTGAAATATGGACAACGGATTCCGCATACCTTACTGTACCTACTACTAAAAACGGTGAGTTTGTAATTAAGAACCAGGAGCTTCCTACAACTGGTCTGCAGACTTTTGTGATTTCGGCGAGACTGGGTACAGTTGGAGTTACACAGACACTACTTATCACCCGCGAGGTTCCTCCTTACAGCATTTTGTCACCAAAGCTTCCGAATGAGAGCATCATCAAACAGAACTTCCTTGATGTGAGTATTCAGGCTGAAGGGGCTACAAGCATTGTAATTGGTAAAGAACCGATGATTAAAGGGGCGAAGGACATCTTCCGTCTCGAATTGAAAGGTCTGAAAAAAGGAAAAAACACGGTTAAGTTCACCGTCACGACAGGCACGACGAAATCGAACGGAACGTTTGATGTAACCTACTCAGATGAGATCCTGCAAGGAGCACAGCTAAAAACGACTCTTAACTCATCTGGCAAGCTGACAGCCTTCCAGAATGCAGTTAGTCTCGTTTTCCCAAAAGGAACAATGCTGCGGGATGCAACGCCGACACCAGGGTCAAGTAATACCCGGCAGATCAATCTGTTCAATGAACAATATATCCTGCTTGGTATTGCTGATAAGCAAGATGGACGTACCGTGAAGCAGTATAATCCGGTAGGTGAATATGATGGAACGAGTTATCAGGACGGCAAGCTGGTTGAGGTTCCTGCCAGCGGCTTGGCTACTGCTTATATGACCCCAAAACTTCATTACGGATATGCTTCGAACTTGTATTGGATTGACCCGGGATACTTTGTTTCCGCGACGTCCATTAATGATTATTCAACTGTAGTTGCTTCTCATCCATATAAGAAGGGGAACGAATCCTTCCTCGGACATATGGGCAGATGGATGGAGCCTACACAGCAAGGGAAGATTACACTGAAATATGATCCGACAATCGTTAATGCCGCAACCTCTAATATCTCTGTTTGGAAGAATGTTGACGGCACCTGGTATAACATGGGCGGTGTGGTCAACACAGGGAGCAAGACGATTACGGCCACCTTCGACGGCTTTGGTTATTACACTGTAATGAGCTTACGCTACAGTTATGATGATATTGTCTCCCACACCTATGCGCGCAGCGAGCTGGAGACTATTTTATCCAGAGGGATTATGAATGCGAAGGATGCTAATGAGTTTGGCGTGTATGAGAATGTTACGCGTGGGGAATTTGCTACCATGCTGGTTAAGATTATGGGTATTCAGCTTGATTACGAGCCAAACAATCTGACTTTCTCAGATGTGGTTAAATACAGTGATTATCACTGGGATTATCGTTATATAGAAACAGCGGTCCGCAAAGGGATTATCCGCGGAACAGCACCGAGAATTTTCTCTCCTAACCGCACCTTATCCAGAGAGGATGCAGCGGTGATGATCGCTCGTGCAATGAGCTTGAAGCTTGGAAACAATGCCACCGATCTGGCGGCCCTGCAGAAGCTGTTTACGGATACGGGATCAATTGTGTCGGTATACTCAGCTCCTTCTATCCTTGCAGCCTACAAAGCAGGTGTAATTTCTGGAATTGAGAACAAGCTGGTGGCTGGGCAAAAGAAGGCAACATTCCGTTTCGATCCGCAAGCCAACTTTACGAGGGCGGATGCAGCAGTAATGGCACAGCGTATTATGGCTAAGATGAAGAGGTTGTAGAAAAAAATATATATGAAGTAAAAATAAGCCTCTGACTCCCTGTTTACGGGAAAGAGGCTTATCTTTTACAATTTCCATATACAAATCTTTGAATTGTGTGTTACTTTGCGTTACAATGACCTAAGAAGCTGTAAGCACAAACATTTAATGCAAGAAGGAGAAAGCTATCGATGAAACCGATTTTATCAAAAGCACAATTGGATTACACGAAAGCAAAGAATATGTTTGAGAATAGAGCAAAGGTTATGGAAAAGGAAATTGCAGCGAAGCGGGCACTGCAGGAGATCACTCAGGAAGTAATGGAAGAGCTTGTTCAAGCAACTGGCTTCCATGATGCTTATAATGAACTTGTTATTGCTGAGAATGCTTTGATCGAATGGTCCCATAGCACAATCAAACATGAGAAGACCTACCGCGAGAACCGTGCAGCGATTGATGCTATGTATGAGAATGTAAATGCAAGTCCTGAGAAGCGCCAGGAGTTAATACAGCTATCAATGAAGATTCGATAGCCCTGGATATACTAAGTTGAAGGTAAGGCTGCTGAGTTGATCTCAGTAGCCTTTCTTTATGTCAATCATTATCCGGGAACGTGTTAACCCTGTTGCAATGTGGGTATATAGTTATTAGCTCGAATGCTGGTCAACAAAAACACCACGTTTAGTATGCAATATTTTTTGTAAACTTAGCAAATATTGTTTAATGACGTTTGGAATGCCTCTATGCTATACTGATTCCCGTAGCCACCCAACATTAACAATAGTTAGTAGAACATACATATTGTATCTTCTAGAGTATCGGGGCAGGGATACAGCAGGGCAGAAAAAGTTTTTTTTAACCAAAGCGCAACTTTTTTGAAACTATTGCGTTTAAGGTGTAGAGTCACTTGCACAAGGCAATTGCGGAATGCCCTCAAGGCACTGTTCATTGCTAAATGGAAAAATTAGCTTTACGTGACTAGAGGCACATTGTATAATACTTAGGTAGAATTAGGAATCTAGTATTACTATGCCTTGAAGCTGTTTACAAGTTTCTGTGATACCCGTCACAGACATTATTTATACTTAATCTGCTCAACTCGGGAAAGGGGGTGCTCGACAAATGAGTGATATGAGCTACACAACTAAAGAAAAATCCCAGTTTATGAATGTCCAAGGAGGAGAAAAAAAGGTTATGAAGAAAATTTTATCCGTAGCATTATCTACAGCAATGGCATTCTCGATGTTTGCCTCTGTAGCATTTGGTGAAACAGCAAAGGTAACTTCACAACAAGCATTTGATGCTTTAGCAGCAAAGGGTATTGTTAATGGGTTCCCTGATGGTAAGGCTCATCTTGATAAAGATCTGACTCGCGGAGAATTCGCTAAGATCGTTACTAAATTGTTCGGTCTTACTGAAGTAACTGGCAAGTTGTCTTACAACGATAAAGGTTACAACGCTAAAAACTGGGCTGTTCCTTACATCGAAGCAGTTACTGCAGCAGGATTGATGCAGGGTCAAGATACTGTTAAAGGTATCTTCAACTACAACGGTAAAGTAACAGTTGAAGAAGTAGCTAAAGTATTGGCTATCGCTCTTAAGCTGGAACAACCAACTACAACTGATAACAGTGCATCTGTATGGGCTAAGGGCTATGCGCAAGCAGTTATCAACGCTGGTCTGGTAGAGAAAACTGCCAACTTCAAAGCTAACGCTCTTCGTTCTTTGGTAGTTGAAACAGCTTACTATGCTGACCAAATCGGTAAAGTTCCTACATTGACTGTAGCTTCTGCTGAAGCAGTAAGCCCAACCAAAGTAGTTGTAACTTTCTCTGATAAAACTACTGCAAACGTTGAATTGACAACTGCTCTGGTAGCAGGCGTTGAAACAACAATCAACTTCAAACACCTTGAAAAGGACTACACTGCAAAAGTAACTCTGCAGGCTCCTAAGGTTGTTTCTGTAACAGCTCCAAACGCTAAGCAACTGGTTGTTAAATTCAACCGTGCTATTGATGGAGAAACTCTTGTTGAAAACACTGCTAACGGCGCGAAACTGATCGAAGATGTTGTTAAAGTAGCTCGTGTTAACAACAGCGATCAATTGGTGAATGCTAATAACGCTAATGTTGTTCTGGCTGCCGATGGTACAGAAGCTTGGATTACATTTGGCGGTACTGAATACCTCAAGGGTTCATACACTGTTGTAGTTAAAGATAGTGTAAAAACTACTGCAGGAGAAGCTATTCCGGCTTACACAAACCTGATTTCTGTTAATGATGTTGTTGCTCCAACGGTTGTTTCTGCTACTTCTGTTGCCAAAACAACAACAAACAAAGTCTATATTAAGCTGAGCGAGCCAGTTAAAACTGCTGGACTGATTGCATATGTTAACGGCGCTGCTGCAAGCGTGAGTCGTGATACTTATGCACCGCTTGATGAAGTAACTTTGAACACAGGTGCTGCATTGAACAGTGGAGCAACTTATGATGTTTCCCTGACTAATCTGACTGACTATGCAGGAAATGTTGCTACACCTAACCCAACTAAGACTTCTGTTACTGTAACTGCTGATTCTGCTGCTCCTACAATCGTAAGTGCAACTGCAATCGGCGACAAGAAGGTTCAAGTTGTATTCAACAAGAACGTTGATTTCAACTCCCTGGTTGGTAGTGTGCGCCTGCTTGACCCTAACGGCGAAAGCAAAGGTGTATTCCAAATCAATGCTGGTATCGACGGCAAAACATTCATTCTGGGTTCCCCACTGACTGCTCTTCCTGAAAACGGAACTTTCACTGGAACAATCCTATTCGGAGCAAGTGTTCGTGATACTTTGGGTAACTCCTTGGGTACTGCACTTTCGCAACCAATCACATTCACTAAAGATACAGTAGCTCCAACAGTTGTTGGTGTAACTTACAAATCAGGAACTGGTGTTACTGTTAAGTTCTCTGAAGAAGTTACTTATAACAATGTTTCTGGACTGACATTGATTAATGATTCTACTGGTGTAGCTAACACTACTCTGACTTATGCTAGCCGTTCTAATGATGGTAAGTCCCTGACATTCAGCGTTGCTGGAACAGTAACAGGAGCACAAACATTGAGACTGCCAGCAGGTCTTGTATCTGACGTAAGCTTCGCTAAAAATAAATCAGTTGCAACTGTTCTTCCTGTATCCGGAAGCACTGCTTCGTCCGATACTGAAAGACCAACTGTTATCAGCGCAGTATACCAACCAGAAGATTTGAACAGTGCTGATTATGTAATCCATGTAACAGCTACTGACAACTCAGAGCTTAACACTAAGTCTCTACAAGATAATAACAGCTATACATTGGCTGACGCTGCACTTCCAGTGGGCTCTTATGTAACATTGTTGCCAGCAACAACTGGTAGCGCAACAAGAGTTGCAGTAGTTCACATTCCTAAGTCCAGCATTAGTGCAACTAAGGATTATAAGTTCACAGTTGCTGGTATTGTAGATACTGCCGGAAATGGTTTGGATGTAGCTTATATTAAGGACATCAAGCTGGGTGACAGAGTGAAACCTACCCTGTCTACTGCTGTAGTATCACCTTCCGATGCTACTACATTGGTTCTTACATTCTCTGAAGCTGTTAAAAATGCTAACCTGGATGACCTGGAATTCAAGCTTAATGATGTTATCGTAACTCCATCCTCGTTCGCTACTATTGGTAATGCACCTTTGGCTGATAAGTACTACGTACAATTCAAAGATGCTTCCAACAAGGTAATTGACCTGAATGGTAACACTGTCTATACTTTGAGTGTTAAGGTTAAAGACAATGTTGCTAACGGATTCCAAAACTCCATCACTGATGAAGAAGGAAACAAGGTCAACACTGGTACTAGCATCAACGTTAAGTAATCTCCGATTACTGCAATTAAGAATAGCCTCTTCGGAGGCTATTCTTTTTTTATAGCCATTTATCCCACTATGAGGAGGAAACACATTTGAAGACCGCTTGGAAAGTTACGATGTCAGCAGTGCTGCTGGCGGGTGGCCTGTGGGCAGGCTCCATGCTCAACTTAACGGCTGAAGGCGCCGGTGTTGGATCACAGCCAGGAACGGCTGAGGACCCGGTGGTTACTAAGAGCTATGTGGACCAACAGATTCAGAAGGCTTTGCAGGGTGGAACAATTAGTCCACCTACTCAGACTCCGGCTGCTACTGCAACTAATGCACCGGCTGCAACCACAGCTCCTACCAAAGCGCCGGCTTCCGGTTCGGGTGATACAGGCAATACGGGTAATGCCAGCGAAATCGTTGATGTGAAACCTGGACAAACCCTGATTGCCGGGGCGGGTGCAGAATTTATTGTTCGCGCCGGCAAAGCGGTTATTTACTCCCAAGATGCTAATGGGGTAGCTGACTTGACGGATGGTGTCGATTTGGCGAATGGTGTAGCTGCGCCTACGAATCATCTGTTATCTTTTCCCCGGGATGGCCGTGGAATTGCTGTACAGGACGGTCAAACGATGAAAATCGTTGTTATGGTCCGTGGTGCATATACTCTGAAATAGCTGCAATCCATTTTTTTAAGAACACTTCAATCGACATTTTTCTTTTCTATATAAAGAATGCCCTATATTGGGTCTTCATATACCCCGGAACTCATTCCCACAGTTGACAAACATTAAGCCGACTCAGGCCTTTGGGATTCGTACACAATACCACCTGTAATCTTAAAAAAAATTCGCAGGAGGTGCTGTAACATGGCACGTACAAATCGCACTGTAGTACCAGAGAGCCGGGCAATGCTGAAACAAATGCAATATGAAATTGCTTCTGAATTCGGATTATATGGAGCTTCGTACGGCGGCGGGATGGACACAGAGTTTGCTACTGAGCTGGGTACGATTGGCGGAGCAAGCGTTTCTGGAGGAACTCCATATCTGGGGCATCTAAGCTCCAGAGATAATGGATCTGTAGGCGGGGAAATCACAAAGAGGTTGATCAAACAGGCAGAGCAGTCTCTTTTCGCATAACTGGCTTCAATTGACAGCCACCGGTAAATAAGATAATATGACCTTTGAGGAAGGCCTTAGACCTTTTCCATCCGGAAAAGGTTCATTTTTTGAATAAAACAGGCATTGGCCATCATAAATTATTCTACTACTTATATTTGGCCTGTTATCTACTAGGGAGCCCCCTTGAATACAGTGTCAGATCAACAATATGGGAGGTTGTTGTGTATGTCGATCAAAGGGCGTCATCTGTTTACTTCTGAGTCCGTAACGGAAGGACACCCCGATAAAATCTGTGATCAGATATCCGACGCGGTACTAGATGCATTTCTTGCTAACGATCCTAATGCCCGTGTAGCTTGTGAGGTAGCTGTAGCAACAGGTCTCGTACTTGTCATCGGGGAAATTAGCACTAAGTCTGAATATGTGGATATTCCGGCAATCGTACGTAATACTATTAAGGAAATTGGCTATACCCGCGCGAAGTTTGGCTTTGACTATAATACTTGTGCCGTTCTTAGCTCGTTGAATGAGCAATCGGCAGATATTGCCCAGGGTGTAAATGCTGCTCTTGAGCACCGTGACCCTGCGTCATTAGCTGAAGAGACTGCTAACATCGGTGCCGGTGACCAAGGTCTGATGTTCGGGTTCGCTACGAATGAGACACCTGAGCTTATGCCGCTTCCGATTGCCCTGTCTCACCGGATTGCCCGGCGTCTGGCGGAAGTCCGTAAAGATGGAACTTTGAAATATCTGCGTCCGGATGGCAAAACCCAGGTTACGATTGAGTACCAAGGCGACAAGCCGGTGCGTGTGGATACGATCGTGGTATCTACCCAGCATGCAGAAGAAATTACCCTTGAGCAAATTCAGGCAGACATCAAAGAGCATGTCATTCTTCCGGTTGTTCCGGCTGAACTATTGGATGAAGCCACTAAATACTTCATTAATCCTACTGGCCGTTTCGTTATTGGTGGTCCTCAAGGAGATGCCGGTCTGACTGGTCGTAAGATCATTGTGGATACATATGGCGGTTATGCCCGTCACGGCGGCGGAGCCTTCTCCGGTAAAGATCCGACCAAAGTGGACCGTTCTGCAGCCTATGCGGCTCGTTATGTAGCGAAGAATCTGGTCGCTGCCGGCCTTGCCGACAAGTGCGAGATTCAATTGGCGTATGCTATCGGTGTTGCAACCCCTGTATCGATCAATGTGGATACATATGGAACGGGCAAGATCAGTGAGGAGAAGCTGGTTCAACTGATCAGCGATAACTTTGATCTTCGTCCGGCGGGAATCATTTCGATGCTGGATCTGCGTAAGCCTATCTATAGACAGACAGCTGCTTATGGACATTTTGGCCGCACAGATGTGGACCTTCCGTGGGAACGCGTGGATAAGGCGGATTTGTTAAAAGCCCAGTCCGGGATCTAAATTTGCAGCAAATGAATTGAGCAAGTTTGCATAATGTCATCAAATTATAATCATGCCTATATAGTACTCCTGATCGGGGGGATTATATGGGCTTTTTTTTGTGAAAAAGTAAGCCGATGTGCCCTCAGCCGTCATCTTCTAAACTTTGGAAGCCCTTTAGCCGAAATATAACAGTATACAAATACAAGAAGTGCTGGAAGGGCTGAAAGGGGTTTTTTAAGAATGAAAAAGAAGGTAAGAATAGGGACAGCGATCATCATTGCAGGCAATCTGCTGCTTGGTCTGGGCAGTCCGGCTATCGGTATACATACATCAGCGGTATACGCCGCTTCGGAATTCGGAATCAGCATTTCTCCTGCGAACGGGTCTGCTTTTGTAAATGTCGGGGCTTCGCTGGGGCTTAGCTTTGACCGTCAGGTGATCCCGCAAGCCGGGAAAATCACCATTACAGATGTAAATACTGAAACGGTATTTACGGAAATTGCAGTCGGGAGTGCAGGACTAATCGGAAACTCGTCAAGCTACGAGATCAAGCTAGGCGCCAGCCTTAAATTTGCTCCCTACAAAACATATAGCGTAAGTGTGCCTAAGGGGCTGTTTAAGGATAGTGCAGGCAATGAATCTGCGGCAACAAGCTGGAAGTTCACGACAGCCCCGGAGGTGAATCCGGCGATTATAGCAAGCAGCATGTCTCCTGCCCTCAATTCCAGGGTAGAGGCAGGTAGCTTAACGGAGCTGAGTATTCGCTTATCTGGAGTCCTTACAGCCGGAGGAGGCAGCGTCAGGCTGCTCTCGTCAGCGGATAACGCGGTTATACAAGAGTTTGCGGTCAGAGATGGAGAACCTGGGGTAGCATTCCAGAGTGCAGATTCCTCGACAACGGTGACGTTGACACTGGCTAATAAGCTTCCGTCCGGCGGGAATTATTATGTCCTTATCGATGCGTATGCATTCAAGGATGCTAATAATACAACCTATCAGGGGATAGCAAGCGGCAGCGGCTGGAGCTTCTCCACGGTCGGCACGGGTACTATCTCTGCATCTACGGCTCCGGCCAATGCATCTTTTGGCGCATCGGTTAGTGGAGCCCTTAAGCTATACTTCGACCGCCCGATGAGTCCGGCCTCTGGAGTAATCTCGGTCTCTCCAGGTGCAGGGGACCCTAGAACAAGATGGCTGAATGTCAATTCAACGAATGTTACCGGTGGGGGAAGCTCGACAATAACTCTGTTGCCAGCCTCCGCAGCTTCACCGCTATTGAGCGGTACACTATATACAGTGACTATACCGCAGGGGGCTTTTTATGATCAGGATGGTCATCTCTTTCCGGCCTCAGGTCCGTACTCCTGGACGTTCACGACGGCATCACTGACAAGTCTGTCTGTAGCCGCGTTAACACCAGCGGACCGCAGTGAGTCGGTAGATATCTCCAAAACGATTGCGGTTAATTTCAACCGGGATGTTGTCTATAATAGCTCCATTACGAACGGGGTTGTTCTATACAAAAGCAATGGATCTAAAGTGAATGCGGCAGTTCAGCAAGGCTCCTCTGCTAAAGAATTCATTATTAAGCCGTCCGCAACACTGGAATCAGATACGATCTATTATATTGATATTGCCAAAGGAGCTTTCACAGATGCCGCAGACCCCAGTGTGCAGTATGAGGGATTAAGCGGTACCAAGTCCTGGAGCTTCCGCACTGTGGCCATAGATAAGACTCCACCCTCGCTGACGAGTGCAGTGCTGGAGAACAACCGGACGATCCGCCTGAGGTATAATGAGTCTCTTAACGCTTCAGTGGCGCTGCTGGCTTCCAGCTTCGGGGTAACCGTTAATGAGGAAACCCGGAATATTGAGAGTGCCTATATTCAAGGAGACAGTGTATTTGTAGTGATTAGCACAGGCATCGCTGTAGGCCAGAATGTAAAAATCAGCTATACCGGCGGCGTGCGGACGATTCAGGATACGAGCGGGAATGCTGCGCCTACCTTTTCTGGACAGCAGATCACTAATACTATAGAATCGGCGCTCCCTACGCCCAAAGAAGGCAGAATTACTGGCAGAACAGTGACACTGACCTTCAATGATACGCTCAAAACGGTCTCTCCTTATGCGTATGATCAGTTTGTGGTAACAACTGACGGGTATTCGCTTGGGGTGAACTCTGTCAGCTCCAGCGGCAACACCTTGTATTTAACAGTAGGTTCGGAGGTGGGCAATTCGGAGTCGGTCCGGGTATCCTACTACGCCGGTTCGTATCCGCTGGTTAGCTCTCTGGGGCAGAATATCGCCAACTTCGCTGAGTTTAACATCCGTAACAGTAAGGATAATGTGCCGCCGGTGTTCCAGAATGCGACGGGTGGAGGAAAGAAAATTACAATGAATTACAATGAGGGATTATCTGACAGTAACCTTCCGATGAACAGCCAGTTCTCGGTTCTGGTGGGAGGTAGCCCAAATTACGTCACTAATGTTGCAGTACGTGGAAGCAGTGTGACATTAACACTTCAAAATAACCTGGTAGCAGGACAGACTGTAACAGTCTCCTATGTACCCGGCGTAAAAGGCTTAACTGATCTTAACGGCAACCGGGCTGTTTATGTGGACTTGAAGCCGGTTGATCTGAGCGATATCACAGTATCGGAGATAAGCAGCGCAACAGTGAACGGTAATGAGCTGACGGTAACTTTTGTCCAAAGTATGCTGACTTCTTCTGCACTGAGCACTTCGCAGTTTGCAGTCAGATTGAATAGTAACACTACCCTGGTGCAGAGTTATACCCTAACAGGCAACGTCCTCAAACTAATGCTGGCTGATTATGCGGGTAGCGGGCAGACAGTTGACTTATCCTATACTACGGGGACATCCTTCATTAAGGATCTTAACGGAAATGCACTCGCTTCGTTCTCACAGCTTCCGGTGAAGAACCTTACTGGAGGTGTGGCGGCTGCTGTACCAACAGATGCGAACCGTCCAGCTTATCTGGGGACCTTGGAGGCAAGCGAGTTTGGAGACGCGCTCCCGCTACTGAAGAGTGATTCCGCCGTAATCGCAGCAGACCGCTCAATTTACAGTCAGGATGTGAAAAGATACAGTCTTAATGCAGATAAGCTGGCAGCCAGTTATATGTATTTAAACGCACACGGCACGGCTGCACTAGTGTTTGAGGTGCCTTCCACCGAATTGGCAGCCTATGTTACTGTACCTCTACAGCCACTCGTGGATGCGTTCAACCGCAACAAGGCTTCGTCATTTGGTATTCGTTATGGGGATCAGATCTATAGTGTTGATCTCGGTAAAATAGACCTCAACGGAATCGTAGCCAGTCTAAATACAACCGGTAGTAATATTTCTCTTATCTATCGCATAGAGAAAATGCCTTCTGAGGCGTTTGCTCCATTCGTCCAAAGACTTCAGACACAGGGGCTAACCAGTGTAACTCCTTTGGCTGATCTTCGGTTGGCTGCATCTGTGACAGGTAATTACGCTAATGAGACTGCGCTTAGCTTACCAGGGAAGTACATGATCCGGACAACAAGTTCAAATAGCAGTGAGCAGACTTCTGTAGCACGGCTAGATCAATCCTATTACGATGCAGCTTATCTGCCTACAACTAGTATTACTAAAGGGACTTACAAAGTAATGCGTGCATTGACCAGCGGAAATCAGATCGTTGGAGCATTTTCCTCCACGCGCTCTTTTGCAGACATGGCTACTCACTGGAGTAACACGGCTGTTGCTGAACTGGCAGCCAAGAATATCATCGACAACAGCTATGGCAGCCAATACAAGCCGGATCAAGCCATCACCCGGGGTGAGTTTGCAGTAATGCTAAGCAGAGGGCTAGGTCTGCTAGGGGATAGCGTGACAGCGCAGCGCTTCTCAGATGTGCAGTCATCCAGTCAAACGGGCACTTATATCGGCGCCGCAGCCAAAGCCGGCATCATCAACGGCAATACGGACGGGACCTTCCGCGCGGAGGATAAGATTACCCGTGAGCAGATGGCGATTATGATGGTGAGGGCGCTGGAGTATACGGGGCAGCCTGTAACGTTGAGTGCATCGGTAATGGATACGCTTAGCCCGTTCAAGGACCGGGCGAGAATTCTGAGCCAGAGTATCGAATTTGTAGCCAAGGCAGTCAAGGCGGGGATTATTCAGGGAGTCAGCACCACGCAATTCCAGCCGCAGGGTAATGCTACCCGAGGGCAGGCTGCGGTCATGCTGCAGCGGATGCTGAAGACAGCAGGCTATTTGTAAGAGCAAGGGAATTGTATAGGTAAGCAGAGCATCCGGTCTATGGGCCGGGTGCTTTTTTAGCATACCAGGACAGCTCCAGCGTGACTCCGCTTATCCGGTAAAACCTGCTAGTTCTCTCCAATTTTCGCAACTTTTCGAGCTGAATTCAGTCTATTAAAGGTATAGTCTATTACTATGAACTGATATCCAGGTCTTGATAGCGAGGTAGAAGAGTACAAATAGATGGGAGAGTTACACTGAAATGAATGAGCTTTTCATGGGGAAAAAGAGTACTGAGTCAACACGGGGAAATCAATGGTCGCCTGCTAAAAAATGGATTGCTGCATCCCTGGCAGGTGTAATCTGGATCATGCCGGTTGTCGGGAGTGAAGGTGCAGGATGGCTGGGCGCAAGCACTGCGCCGGTAGCACAAGCAGCAGCGTCCTTCTCGGCGACAAAACTGAGTGAAGAGGTTATCACTTCGGGTGCGATGATGATGAAATATAAGTTTACCACGGTGCGTTCAGGTAAGAGTGCCACAGGACTGGCCAGCGTCATTCGTGTCGATCTGAATAATCCTTATGTCTCTCTGGATGTAATGACCGGCAAAGGCGGGAATCTGACGACACGGCAGAGCACCGGGGGCATGGCGGCTGAGACAGGTGCGGTCGCGGCGGTGAACGGGGATTATTTCAATACCGGGGGAGAAGGAGCACCGATTGGCGGCCAGGTATCCGGCGGAGTGCTGGTGTCTACTCCTTCACAGCTGAACGGAATGTATGCTTTTGCAGTAACCAAGGACCGTAAACCTATGATTGATGAATATACGTTTGAGGGGATGCTGACCGCAGAGGATGGTTCCCAGTTCCCGCTGTCCGGCATCAACAAAGGGGCCTACAATCCCGAAGGCGGCAGTTCGACTTACAGTCATGCTAATGCCGCTTATATCTATACGGATGCGTGGACAGCGTTGGAGCGGCCTAAGGGCAGCTCAACTACACCGACAGAGGTGCTGGTAGAGAATGATATCATTACTCAGATCTCGCTGGATTCGGCTCTGCCGGTGACCGTACCCAAAGGAGCTTATATTCTGCGGACGCACGGGCTGGCTGCCGAGTTCGTCAAGGCACATCTGGTTGTAGGACAAAAGATAAACAGTACCTATCTGCTCCGTTCCAAAACCACCCAGCAGGAGCTCGATCCTTCTACGCTGCAGATGATGATCGGGGGGCATACGATTCTGGTGAATAACGGCAAGGCGTCGTCGTTCTCCCGTTCAACAAGCAGCATTGGCGGGTACCGGGCGCGTACAGCGCTGGGCTATTCCCAGGATGGCAGGTACGTATATGTCATTGCAGCCGAGAAGAATAGCAATAGTGCGGGTCTGTCGCTGACAGAGCTGCAATCCTTCATGACGAATATCGGGGTGTGGAAAGGAATTAATCTGGACGGAGGGGGCTCTACAACGATGGTAGACCGCCCGCTGGCTGAAACCTCGACTACGCTTACCTTCAATACCGAATACGGCAAGGAGCAGCGCACAATCGTTAACGGCGTGGGAGTATATACTTCTGCTCCGCAAGGTGAAGTGAAAGGAATCAAGATCAGCGGCAGTTCGGTACTGTTAATCGGGCAAAAGGCCACATACTCCCTGAAGGGCTATGATACGTACTACAATCCGGTGGATGTAGCGGCGGCTAATCCGGCCTGGACCGCAAGCGGCGGCAGTGTGACTGTGAATGCGGGCGAAGCCACGGCCGTCAAGCCGGGAACCGTCAAGCTGAAGGCGACCAGCGGAACAGCGAGTGCGGAGACCGAGGTCACCGTTCTGGGCGGAGAAGACCTGTCCAGCCTGATTGCAGGTACAGCAACTGCACCGCTGCAAGCAGGAGCCACTGTATCGGTTCCGGTTAACGCGGTGTCGAAGAGCGGGGCAACGATAGCTGTTCCGGCAACCGCACTGAAGTGGGAGTTTATCGGCTTCAAAGGAAGTGTGGGGGACGGCAAGCTTAAAGTGGAGGCAGTCGATCCCGGCGTAACTACCGGATATGCGATTGCCCGCTATGACGGCTTCAGCACGGCGGTTGTCTTGTCTACTGCAGCTGCTACGGCGTGGGAGGATTTCGAGAATGCCAATTATCCGTTCGCGTTCACAACCAATGCGGCAGGGGTTACTGGAACAGCAGCAGTAGTTGCGGGCAGCGCAGAGCGTGCAGGCTCGAAGGTCTTATCGCTTAGCTACGATATGAGTGCAGGCACCGGTAAAATGTACGCATACGCCCAGTTCAACGGTACAAAGGGCAAGGATATTCCGGCGGCGGCAACCTCCATGTCAGTCGATGTGATGGGGGACATGAGCCTGAACTGGATGCGTGCCGAGCTGACAGATGCCAGCGGAAAGACGGCCTATATTGATTTGGCGAAAGTTATCGACTGGAACGGCTGGAAGACGCTTAATATCGATCTGTCCGGCTCAGGGATTAAATTCCCAGCTTCCCTTAAGAGACTTTACGTGGTAAATGTAGAAGAAGGCCAGGATGAACGGGCCAAGACAGGGACAGTGGCATTTGATAATATTTCCTTCGTGATGCCATCGCTCTCCAGTGAGGCGGGACTGCCCAAAGGGACGGCGGCGATGAGCATTGGAGGCAAGGCGATGACGGTTAACGGCACCAAGCGGCCGATTGATGTTGCGCCGATCGTGAAGGACGGCAGTACGTATGTGCCGATAAAATATGTTCTGGACGCGTTCGGCGGCAATGCGGTCTGGGATGCGAAGACTAAGAAGATTATGGTCCTTCGGGGCTCTAAGGCGCTGGATCTGACCGTGAATAAGAAGGAGTTCGTACTGAACGGGAAGCGGCAGAGTGCTGAAGTAGCACCGATGATTCTGAATGCCAGGACTTTAGTACCGCTTCGACTCGTGACAGAACAGCTTGGACTCACTGTAAAATGGGAACAGAACACTAAGACCGTAACTATCGAATCGTGATATGTTAATATAAAGGAAAGCCTTTAATACGATTCGATAGAAATGGGGCAAGCATCCGTGGAATTTCAAGCCGATGCGATAGATCGGGTGATTAAAAACACCATCGACGTGATGGAGAGCAGCAAGTATCAGATATTCGAAATATTGCAGGTGGCACGCGATGAGCTTGCTGCACTCAACAAAGAACTGCAGCGGGTCATGGAAGAAACGGATGAAACATTGCAAAAGGTAGACAAGCTGGAGCAGCAGTACCACCGCTCCCGGATCCGGCTGACAGAGGTCAGCCGGGATTTTGTCCGCTACACGGAGAAGGATATCCGGATTGCCTATGAGAAGGCGACGGAGCTGCAGCTGGAGCTGATGATGACCAGGGAGAGGGAGGCTTATCTGCGGAGCAGACGCGATGAATTGCAAATGCGGGTTCGCAGTGTCGAAAATTCTGTAGAACGTGCCGAATCCATTGGTTCGCAAATGAGCGTTGTCCTGGAATATCTGTCCGGAGAACTAGGTCAAGTGACGCGAATTGTCGAATCTGCGAAGAACCGCCAGATGATTGGACTCAAAATAATCCTGGCTCAGGAAGAGGAACGGAAAAGAATTGCCCGGGAAATTCATGACGGTCCTGCTCAAATGCTGGCGAATCTAGTCCTAAGGACGGAAATTGTAGAAAGAATGCTGGTAAAGCAGGAATTTGGGCTGGTACAAGCCGAAGTAATAGACTTAAAGGGGCAGGTAAGATACAGCCTGGAAGAAATGCGCAAGGTGATTTTTAACCTGCGTCCGATGGCGCTTGATGATTTGGGGCTGATTCCGACTCTGCGGAAGTATGTGCATGATTATGAGGAGAAGACGAAGATCCGCACCTCTTTTGAAACCAGGGGGAAGGAGCACCGTTTGTCCTCGGCAATGGAAGCGGCGGTATACCGGCTGGTGCAGGAGGCTCTGTCCAATGCGGCGAAGCATGCTTATCCGAGCTACGTACTGGTAGAGATTACTTATCAGGCTCAATTGATCAAGATTGTCGTGAAAGACAATGGCTTAGGCTTCAATGTGAAAAAAATCAGTGAACAAGCCAACCGGGAAAGCTTCGGTCTGGTGGGTATGCGCGAACGCGTGGAATTGCTGGAGGGAAGAATGGAAATACAATCAGCCGAGAACCAGGGCACAACAATCGTAATTCACATTCCGACGAATGTGGAAAAGGGAAAGGAGTAATGTGATGGAGAACCAAAACTCTGGCAAAGCGCCCATTAAAGTTCTTTTGGCCGATGATCATCAATTGTTTCGTGAAGGGCTTAAGCGTATTTTGAATATGGAGGATGACATCGAGGTCATTGGCGAATGCGGGGACGGCATCCAGGTGCTTGAATTCTGCAACGGCAACAAGCCGGATATCGTGCTAATGGATATCAATATGCCGATTGAGAACGGCGT
Source organism: Paenibacillus sp. FSL R7-0333 (assembly GCF_038000365.1). Taxonomy (NCBI): domain Bacteria; kingdom Bacillati; phylum Bacillota; class Bacilli; order Caryophanales; family Paenibacillaceae; genus Paenibacillus; species Paenibacillus sp. FSL R7-0333. The sequence goes on along the minus strand of NZ_JBBOBZ010000001.1, from coordinate 6,759,811 downwards.
GGAGGCTACGCAAAAGCTCCGTGAAATGTTCCCGGATGTCAAAGTGATTATCCTCTCGATTCATGATGATGAAAGCTATGTGTTTGAGACACTGCGCAAGGGGGCGAATGGGTACCTGCTGAAGGATATGGAGGCCGAGTCGCTGATTAATGCGATCCGCTCTGTATGCGAGGGACATGCTTTTATCCATCCGAAGGTGACCGGCAAGCTGATTAATCAGCTGCGGCGCATGACGTACCTTAACGAGACTGGCGCAATGGCCGAGACGGCCGTGAAGGAAGCCGGTGTCAAATTCGTTGCAGGCGATAACAATCCGCTGACCCGCCGCGAGGCAGAGGTGTTGCGGTTGATGGCGGAGGGCAAGAGTAACAAGATGATTGGGGAATATCTGTTTATCAGTGAGAAGACGGTCAAAAACCATGTCAGCAGTATTCTGCAAAAGATGGAAGTGGACGACCGTACGCAGGCTGTAATTAATTCTATCAAATACGGCTGGGTAACTTTATAGCTTCCCTCATAAACTTTTAACTGAGCGTTTTGGAGAATCCTAATGATCCTTATAAACGGTACATAACTTGTATGCAGCTGAGAGCTGCAGCCATAGTATTGTTTCAGTCCGCACTCTATTCGAATTTTGCAAAATGCTAACTTAAATATGTACCCTAAGTTAAACTGGCGGGAGGGCTCCCGCGCTAATGGGCTGTCACCGTCCTTTTATCACCGGCATATAGTGTGGGTATAAGAGGGAGGTGCATCTTCATGATCGCCCAGTTAATCTGGATTATCTCTATTTATGCATCCGCAGCAGCCCTTGTTCAACTCCTGCATCATCGGGAAGAGACCCGGGCAGCAGCACGGACTGGTAAGCGGCTTCACTATATTCTGATTACTCGTAATCATGAGGCCGTGGTGGAGTGGTATCTCAGGGTTTTTGCAGTGTATGCTTGCTGGATCGGCAGGCCCCTGCTGGTCACCTTGGTGGATGACGGTTCAGAAGACAGGACCATGGCGGTAGCCTCACGGATGGCTTATCATAACTCTTCGATTGAATTTGCACCTGCGGTGCCGTTCTTCGGTCTTGCGGGCAGGGAAGAACTCCGGCAGGGGGTTACGGTAGACCTGCGGGTTCAGGAGCCGCTGCTGCCGCTGCGGATGATGCGGTTGCCGGGAAGAGGGAGATTCCCATCCAAGCCCGGCGAATGACAGCTAAATATGTAAGTTACGGGTGAAGCACACTCTCCAGGAATGGGGCGGTGTGCTTTTTGGCGTGCTCTAAAAGATAAGGGGGCAATGAGATTGAAGGTGGCTGTGTATGCGGTGGCGCAGGGCGGAGAGTGGCAGGCCCGGATTTCGCTGAATCTGGCGGTGGATGAATTATGGTGGGCGGGTGAGGGGGAGGGGCTGGGGGCTTGGGAAAACAGGGTTGTACTGCTATCAAGGTCGCTGCCGTTGGGCTGGGCGGTGAAGCTGGCAGCAGCCTGGAAGTTCACGAACCAGATGCAGCGCTGGGATGAGGCAGCCTGGAGGAAGTATGCAGCAGCGCTCTTGAAGGCGGAGATCCGGGCGGAGCGGGCTGCTGGAGGGGCACGGGGCGCAGGGTGGCCTTTTGAGGAGGCTAAGGTGTTCAGGCTGCCGGAGGACAGGGGATGGAGTGGGCATGGGGAATTGGAGGGTATCTGGGGGAATGGGCAGAGGGTTGGCTGGAACGGGGAGCGTAAGGCGGGGGGAGCTGAGCAGAGAGTTGGAGAGGGATGTGAATGGGGAGATGAACCGGGGAGCGAGTGGGCGAGTGGGAGGAAAAGCGGCGGGGAGAAGGAGTGGGAGAATGAATGGGGGAGTACGAGGGAGAGTTGGCGAGAGAATGAACGGGTTATCGAGCGGGGAAGTAGGAGGGAGAGCTGGCGAGGGAACGAACAGGTGAGCTTACGGAGAAAAGAGCTGGAGGCACTTGCAGCGGGAGCTGACGGGCTGGTTACGGCGTTGGATGGGCGTTCGCTCCTTCAGGGTGAAGCAGAGGCGCTGGTGGCCGAGCAGCTCCCGGAGCTGGCGGAGAATTGGCGGGCTGCGGCGCAGCTCGCCTATCTCCAGGGACGGCTGCGCCTTACGGCCGCCGTCCTGGGCCCTGCGGGCGCCGCGCGGCTGGGCCTGCGCCGCCGCGAAGTGCCGCGCTGCTTGCGCTGTGGCAGCGTGCCCACGGGCCGCACGGCCTGCGCCGCGTGCGGCCTTGCCGGCTGCGCCTATTGCGAGGCCTGCCTCGCACTGGGGCGCAGCCGGGCTTGCGCGCTGCTGCTGCGCAGCGCACCGCTGCCGGCCGTGCGCTGCACGGCCGGCGTGTCCCCCACCGTAGTGGCACGCCGGTGGGGGCTTAGCGCAGCGCAGGCGGCTGCCGCCGCCGCTGCGCTGGGGTTCCTGGCGGAGCCGCGCAGGCGCTCCGCCGCAAGAGGCCCAGAGCGGTTCCTGCTCTGGGCAGTGACGGGAGCGGGGAAGACGGAGATGGTCTTCCCGCTCCTGGAGGCGGCGCTCGCGGCCGGAGGCCGGGCGCTGATCGCCACGCCGCGGCGCGACGTCGTGCTGGAGCTTGCGCCGCGCCTGGCCAAGGCCTTCCCGGCGGATGTCCCCGCCGTGCTGTACGGGGGCAGCGAGGACCGCTTGCGCCGCAGCCGGATTACCCTGGCGACCACACACCAGCTGCTGCGGTTTCACCAGGCCTTCGATCTGGTCATCATCGATGAGATCGATGCGTTACCGAGGATAACAAACTACACACGATTAGTTGAAAATAACGCTCTGAATGGATGCCGGAATGAACTGTCCCTTCTTTCCATTTTTCTTAGATGTGTCCAATGGAGTGTGCAAAACGATCTCTTTAAAGATATCTAGAATCATGTCGTGCTTATCCACATCATCCATCTGGTCCCATACTTCCGGCAGGCCGAACAAGATTTCATTCTGCTCTGTATAATCCTCTATGTGGACATCCGGCATTTTAGCAAGCTCGGCTATCAGTAATTCCTCATTTTGCTTCTCATCGGCGTTGTGTTCCCGGAGCTCATCTTGAGAGATAAGATCATCAGCGTACATACGCTGCCACTTCTTGCGCCGGTCCCGGACCTTATCAAGTTCCCTCGCCAAGTCCTTGCGCAGATCAACCACCGGATCTTCTTCAACCGTTGCTGCCAATTCCCGCATAGCTGAATAATCTGTGGATAACCTTTCCCCGATCCATTCCAGCAGCAGCGACTCTACTAACTCCTGTCTAAACATCGGCATGGTGCATCCCTTGCCTGTCTGGCGGCTGACACAGATATATGAGAGGATCTTATTGTAACTTCCATCCTGTCGCTTGTTCTGGTGATACCGGCCCGACATCTTGCCGCCGCACTTGCTGCACTTCAGCACTCCACTGAACCAGTATTCTCGCACCTTTGAATATCCAGTGAATGACCGGCGCTTCATTTCTTCTTTGTGTTCCTCATATTCTTCCCATGTAAATATCAAGTCCTGTGGTCCGTCCACGATCAGTAATTCGACATGCTCTTCTTTTTTTCTGCTGGCGTACTTCCCGTTTGCCTTCTTGGTCCCATATCTTCGTTTACCGGCATAGTAAGGGTTGTCCAAGATGTACCAGACACTGAATGATGTCCACCGGTACCCGCGCCGTAGCAGGCCCATATCGTTCAGTTTGTTTGCGACTCCCCGTAGCCCCAATCCTTCCATATAAAACTTTCTCAAAAGCCTAATCTGTGTATATTCCTCTTGGACAATCTTCTCATATTTATCATATCCGTAGTTAACCGGACCACCCGGACGCTTTCCTGCGTGTATCATTTGCTCCATCCCCATGCGTACACGCTCTGCTGTGTTCTCACGTTCCCACTGAGCGATGTCAGCGACCAGACGGATAAATAGTCTACCTGTCGCCGTGCGCGTCTCAAACGACTCCGTACAGCTCTGAAACTTGACGTTGTGAGCTTCAAACATCTTGATGAGGTTGTCACAGTCACTCGCGGACCGGGTCATGCGGTCAAGCTTGTACACCAACACCACATCAAAGGCATGTATCTCTACATCCTTGATCATACGCTGCATCTCAGGGCGCTTCAGATCCTTTGCGGACCATCCATCGTCAATGTATACCTCTGTGACTTCCCAATCCTGAGAATCAGCGTAGGCCAGCAACCGGCGCTTTTGCGCGTCAATTGAAAACCCTTCGGCTGCCTGTTCATCTGTGGACACCCGGATGTATATTCCTGCTTTCACTTGGATCACTCCTCATATCTCTATGATGCCATTGTAGGGGAGGGGTAACAAAAAGACCATACCCGGATTGAGTATGGTCTGTTAACTATTCAAGTTTTAAAACATTTAATGGGTCATTCCATCCAACAACAAGGTTGTTTTCAAAATTTACAGTAGCTGAGTCAAAGAACCATGTGTTCCCGTTATTCATTATGGTACTTGGTGTACCCATTGATAATTTAACAGTTTCCTTAGTGTCTCCAAGGCCAAACAATGTGGTGCCAGAGGATTCGGACAACTCTTTTCTTCTTCGTTCAATAAACTCTTCTCCTGTCTCAGTTACTTCGTCAGAATCTCTATTTCTCACATCGGCAAAAAAAGAATCTGCAGATTGTTTCTCAGTAGTTTTTTTTGCTTCAGAGATAACACTGTTTTTTGCTTCTTCTAGTTGTTTTGTGATTTCGGTTAGTACATCTCGCTTAATTTTGTCGCTTTGGATGTCTAAAGTTGCTTCAATACCTTCTTTATACTCAATAAATTTGCTCATCTGGTTATCAACATTTCCGACACTCGACCATATATCTCCATAAAGAACTTTTGTTTCACCAGTAATTCGATTGATCATAACTGGATATTTCTGATCAAGTTTGTCATACCGGTATAGTCCGGGGTATATAAATACACCAAATGCGCAGATACATAAAATAACAATAAAATATTTGAGTATTTCTTTAAAATGTTTTCTCCACATATTATTTCCCCTTTGAAATATTGTTATTTCCCAACACTTACTATAAATCCCTTGTCATATTTTGAGCAATGATTATTTGCTGTGTGCGCCGTAGAATTAAGTATCACATCTTTGGAGGCATACACCATGAAAATGATCGCAGTTAAGATGCACGGTAGAGACGACACAGACAATGACTTCGTAGAACTAGATTTGCTAAATGAGATAAATTTTATCGACCTTTGGCAACGGACGAGTAACTCTGCAAAGGTACTAGCCTACCATACGGGCCATGGTTCCTATATATCAGTGACAACGCTCTCGGACATTTCAAAGATTTGTCACAAATACGGGTTCGAGATGATGGGGGATGCCGTTGTCAATAGCAGTCGTATAGATCATGTCAAGTCTATTGATAATAACGGTTCTATCGTCAAATTCGCCGATGGGACGCAAATACACGTTAAAAAGCAAATTTGATTGCCAAAGTCAACCCCTATAATGGTGTTATACATACGTAATCGTTCGTCATTATTCGACAGCGTTTTCACAATCATAATGCTATATTAACGACATGAAATAAATAGTACTTATGGGCTGGTGATTGTTGATAAAATATGTATTATGATTGATTGTAGTACTCCGTACGGAGTACTGACCACCGGGTCGGAGCGGCCGAAAGCCACTCAAGCCTACTGTTCTTTAAAGTCATAGAGATCATCAATGTAGCAGCCCAGTTTCATGGCGATGGTTTTCGCAGTTGCGAGAGACATCACCTTCCGATTATTCACGTAATCAGATACTTGGGTCTTGGGCATGTTCAACTCCTCAGCTAACCATTGTTGATTTTTTCTGATCTCTCTAAGTCTTTTTTTCAGTAGGCAACGACCAGGTACATAACCCATGTCGAAGCCTCACTATATTTTTTTATTTAAAATAAGAACATACGTTTTGTTTGACCCAGTGATGTGGTAATATTATACGTACATCGCTGTAAAAACTCTAAGGGGTTGTTTCAATGGACAAGGTAAAGATTGAGATAACAAGAACGACGTTAGAAGAGCTAGGAGTACGGACGAGCTGCATATTGCAAGGTATTGAATCTATGAGCCCCTTGGACATGAAACCTGAGTACATCAAAGCTTATCTTCTTTTGCGCCTTGAACCGCAGGAACTTGTTTCTTCATAGATCGTTCGGCCCGGACCAATGCAATAAACCTTCTTACATCGTCATCTTCCAACTTTATTCCATCAACGATAAAGTCCATTTTGTCCATGATTTCCTCGTCTGTAAGATCCAAAGAATCAATTAAAACCCGGGATGGTTCCGACAAGACCTGTTCTGGGTTATCCGTTCTTCCTAATAAAAAGTCAATTGATACTTTGAAATAATCCGCAATTAACTCTAAGCGCTCGCGTTTAGGTAACTCCCCCTTTGATTCGTACCTCCGTAATGATGAAGAAGGAATATCCAAAGCTTCAGCCAATTGATCTTGAGACAAGTTCTTTGTTTTCCTGAGTTCTTTTAACCTATCCTTGAACTCATTTTCCATGTTTGACACCATCCTTTTATTCCTCCTTATATTGTAGTTTAAATTGTTCATAAAATAAACGTTCAAAAACTGATCGAAAAGGTGTTGACATGTTCAGTAATTGAACTTATACTAAGGGCATGAAGTTCAGTAATTGAACAGAAATGAGGTGAACAAAGTTGACTGGAAAAGACCTTAAACCCTTGCCAAACTTGATAAAAGCTAGAAATGAAATAGGGTACACCCAAGAACAGCTAGCCAAGAAATCAAAGGTGTCTCGTCCGTTATTGTGTAATATCGAACGTGGTTATGCACTACCTTCTCTGCCTGTAGCTTACCGGATTGCAAAAGTACTGAAGAAACCGATTGAGCATCTTTTTTTTAATGACAATGTTCAAAAATTGAACAAATCAGCCTAAGGAGTGATTATGTATGAACCAACTCAGGATTGTAAGTAAAGATGGAAAGTTGCTTATCGATAGTCGGGAAGTTGCAGAGATGATTGAGAAATCTCATGCGCATCTTCTAAGGGATATCAAAGGATATGTGGAAATCATGAGTAATTCTGAAAATCCAGAATTGGATTCTCTAGATTTCTTTGTTCCAAGCACCTACAAAGTTAGAGGAAACAATAAAACTTATGATTGTTATCTTCTTACAAAAATAGGTTGTGATATGGTCGCTAACAAAATGTCTGGAGAAAAAGGAATATTGTTCACAGCTACCTATGTAAGCAGATTTGAAGAAATGGAAAAGAAAAGTAAACTCGGATTCATTTTACCCCAAAACTACAAAGAAGCATTAATAGCGCTTGTTGGTCAGGTCGAAGTCAATGAAAAACTTGAAGAAGAAAAGATCCTCCTAGAAGAAAAAATTTCAGAGTATGAGCCAAAGATAACATACCTGGATAAGATTCTTACTTCTAAAGGAACTATCACTATTACTCAAATTGCAAAAGACTACGGACTATCTGGAACGGCGCTTAACAAAATACTCCATGAAGAAAAGATTCAATACAAGGTCAATAAGCAATGGGTTCTGTACACCAAATACACAAATAAAGGATTAACCCAATCAGAAACAATAGACATTACAAGAAGTAACGGTGATCCAGATGTAACCATGAATACGAGATGGACACAAAAAGGACGGCTGTTCATTCATGAGATCCTCACCAAAAGAGGAATCATCCCATTCATGGATAGAGAAAGCATGGGTGCCTAATGAATATAAACGTTGCTAGATTGAAAAAGTTGAGAGAATCCATCCATAAAGACACGATGGAATACATTGATATTGTCACTACTTGTGCAGGTGAGCAAATGAAAATTGAAGATATAGCCTTTGACCCACAACACATTGACGTTAACAAGATTATTGAACTGGCGGCAAAACGCTTAGACATCGATATGGAAGAGATTCACAAGTACTTTATTGATTTGATGGTGCTAGAAGGAATGATAGAGATTGTTTGAAACTTCTATCAATTATACACCGCCCAAACTTAACTATAAAGGATAATAATTCCAAGGAGGTACACACAATGAAACTAATGCCACAAGGTAAAAACCCTGGAATGTCGCCGCAAGCGTGGTACAAATTGCACGTGAGACTGGCACGGATGAATCAGAAGTATCGCAAGCAGCTGATGGAAGCATACGTGAAAGGGGAGAAGAAAGTTGGCTAACATGATTGAACTGGCTGTACTACCGGTACATGAGCGCCTAGCAGAACTGCATCTCATCATTCTAAAACGTCCATGGACAGAAGAAGAGGAAGAAGCGTTCGAAGAATGCATGCAAGTCAACTCAGATGTGATCCACGAACTGAACAAAATCAAGGAAATGTCAGCGCTGGCGTATAAGTCAGACGATACCGAGTGGCAGCACGACATTTGCGCCCGGATCGAGGCAGTGAGCAAGAAATTCATTCGAGGGGGAATATACAGTGGCTAAGAAACAATCGGAGATTAGACGGCTCACATCGGTGTACACCTTCAAATACCCAGGAACGCCAAAGTGCGGATGCGGACGGGACGCAGAGTATGAGGTGTACGATGATCATCAACCACACTGCCGGATGTGTATGCTGGACGCGGTAGACTGCAAAATCTCAGTCATGGTGCGGCGGATGGATGGAGGGTTTGACGATGCAAGCTAACCATGATCCACGTTACCCGGCTCCCGTTCAATTCTACTTTACAACAGAGTGCGGCCGGATTTTCCAATGGGCAGCAGTTGATTACGAGAGCCTGATTCTACGCATCCATGAGAAAGGATACCGGGCCAAAGAGATTCGCACCTTAGAAGAGCAAGAAGAACTGGAAGCATCCATAGCAATGGGTAGAGCCTACATCGAAAGAGAGCTGAAGGAACCTGCTTAAGACGGTATCGGACATAATCGAACATTACGCGAAGGGAGGAAAGGAGGATGGATGCAAGACTGAAGTTCCTGGAACTGGCGAAGATAGCGAATGCCCGGGGGACACTGACGGAGACGCTGAAGCGTGTGTACTTGCTGAATTATGTACGTGAAGTACACAAGGAAAGAGCAGCCACTGCAATGGCTGCCCGGGAAAGACGGTTTGAAAATTAAGTTACGAAAATTATAACTCAAAAGGAGTGATTTATCAATGTTGGATCAAGACAATGCAAGCGATTATATGCCAGTGGTGGCTTCGGCTAACAGGAGTGTTACGGCGGATTCAATGGTTGGACGGCAGATGCAGGAGGTCAAGGCTATGGTATTCATGGCGAAGCAGTTCCCCCGGGATATCGCCAGTTCATATCAGCGCATTATGACAGCGTGTGAGCGCCGACTTCTGGCTGAGAATGCAGCCTATCAGTACCCGCGGGGATCCGAGAAAGTGTCAGGACCTTCTATCCGGCTGGCTGAGGTTATCGCCCAGAACTGGGGAAACATCGACTTTGGTGTAGTTGAATTGGAGCAGAAAACCGGTGAATCTACAGCCATGTCTTACTGCTGGGACCTTGAAACCAATGTCCGGCAGACGAAAATATTCACGGTTAAACATGAGCGCCACACGAAAAAAGGGGTCAACAAGCTTACTGACCCACGTGATATCTACGAAATGGTAGCTAACCAAGGAGCACGGCGGCTGAGAGCTTGCATCCTGGGTGTTATCCCTGGAGACATCGTTGATAAGGCGCTTCAGAAGTGCCAGCAGACGTTAATCGGCAATAATAAGGAACCATTGATTGACCGACTGACGGCAGTTCTGGCTCAGTATGACAAGGAATTCAGCGTGTCTAAGGAAATGATTGAGAAATATTTCGGATATAAATTGTCCGCCTTTACTGAACATGATCTGGTGCAGCTTAAGAAAATCGGTCTCTCTATCCGGGATGGCATGTCCAAACGTGAGGATTATTTTGACATCAAGAAGACAGAAGCTAAGGAAACGGTGTCTAAGACGGTTGACGATTTCGAGGAATATCTTAAATCAACGCAAAAGGATGGTGCGGAAAGTGATCCTAACCAGTCAGAATTACCACTCGATTGAAGCGAACCGGCACTATATGAGCAACAGCCAGTTTAAAAGTTTCGAAGAGTGTGAGGCCAAAACCATGGCTGAGTTATCCGGGGCGTTTATCGCCCCTTCCAATGATAATTTTCTTCTGGGCTCATATGTTCACGCCTATGTGGAGGGAACATTGGATCAATTCAAGGAGTCTACACCGGAGCTTTTCAACAATAAAGGTCAACTATATGCGAAATATGAGGTTGGCGATGCCATGATTCAGACTATCAAAAATGACGAATTCATCCAGTTTGTGCTACAGGGCGAGAAAGAATTGATTATGACTGCTGAACTATTCGGTGTTCATTGGAAGGTAAAGCTTGATGTGCTGAATCAGCAGCGCGGCCGGATTGCTGACCTTAAGACGGTCAAGGGGTTGCGGGAACGCTACTGGAACAAGGAATACGGGGCTTATGAATCATTTATCGAGCATTACAAATATATCCGGCAGATGGCTATCTATGCTGAGGTAGAACGTGTGGTGAATGGCCGGGAGAATTGGTTAGAGCCCTTAATTGTCGCTGTTTCTAAGGAATCGGTTCCTGATAAAGCAGTGATTGGATTCGATGCTGATCGGCTGAAAGTTGAGCTTGATGAAGTCGCTGAGAAGATCGGTCACATTATTGAGGTTAAACGTGGGCTGGTGGAGCCGCGGCATTGCGGACAGTGTGCCTATTGCAAACGAATCAAGAAACTGCGGTCTATTACCCATTACAGCGATTTAGCAGTCTAGGAGGTGTGACCATGCGAAAGAAGCCAAAGAAACAGCCGGCCCCCTGGAGGTCCGGAATACTTGACCACCACAAGCGCCACAACCGTCTGAGAGGCGCAATCACCAAAGTTACGGGTGAAGTCAGGCTGGAAGTAAATCGTCGCTCTATGGAGGTCAAGGGAACTGACATACCTGTCTGTGAGCGCTGCGGGACATCGAAGGATCTCAGCAAGGGACACATTGTCGAAGCAGCACACATGGGGCCGGGTTACGATCCGGCCAACATCATGAACCTGTGCGGCACCCACGGATGGTCTGGAACGTGTCATGACTGGTGTGATAACACCCGGGAAGGCCGGGAATGGAAGAAGCAATACGGCGCGATGCTGCGGCTATACTACAGCGAGGGTAACGGTAAAAACTATTGGTCATATAAGGAGGAAGCATAGATGAGAAAAGTTATTTTTAAATATAGCACAGGATGGGGAGAACACAACAGTTACAGAGAAACTATGGAATTTGAAGATGGTACGACAGACGAAGAAGTTCAGGAAGCATTTCAAGATTGGGTGTGGGAAAGAATTGGGGATTATGTTACTTGGTATGACGAGGAGGAAGCATGAGCCTATTCCAAAAGTTTCTCATCTTCAAACGCCGACTATCCGGCATCCTCTCAGACGAGCTACAAGAGGCCAAGGACGCGTTTTTCATCGAACTGACATTAGACTGCGAACGATTGGCGAAACGCCCTATGACAGGCGCTGAGCTTCGCATGCTGTACAGTCTAGACGATGAGCAGACGGAAGTACTCCATAAAATGATAAGTGAGGCGAATAAGGGATGAGCCGCAAAGAGGCAATACAGGACATGGATCGGCTGCTAGCGGTGTGCAAGGTATGCACGCTCCGCAATGATAAGAAGTGGGCCAACCCCTCGTACAACCGGCTTCAGCAGCACTGTAACACCAAGTGTGCGACAGGCAAGAAGCTGCTCAAGGTTGCGGCTGCGCTGGACAAGGAAGTCCGGGCGCGGCGGAAGCAGAAGAAAGGGGTGAGCGCATGACCAGTGGCCCACGAGTGACTGCAAAAACCTTCTGGGTATGGACCGAGACAGCCGCCGCAGCAAATCCAGACCGGATCCCGGGAGCTCCGGTGGATCAGCAATTTGCACCATATGGCAAAAACGCCCCGGCAGGATGGCTGGAGCGTGATTACATCGTGGATGCAGAGGATTATGAGGGGCAAGTTGATTTATTCGGGGTGGTGGAGAGATGAAAGAGGAAACACTTAGAGGCATCCTACATGACTGGGAATATATGCTTCCAATCTATGAGGAATCGCTTAGAAACTCCACCACAGTTGCGAATATAGAACATTATAAACATATGGTTGAGTTTTCTAAGCGTCAGATTCAGGAGACAGAGGAAGCCTTACAACAATTTAAGACTGCTTAGTCCGGGATATATTCCAGAAGATCCCCGACATTGCAATTGAAATGCTCACACAGTTTGTTCAGAGTTTCATAGTCAATTCTCTTATTCTTTTCATCCCAGATGTTGGTGAGGGTGCGGCGGTCGAGTTCCGTAACCCTTGCCAACTCCGATATATTTCTGACTTTATGCTTCAACATTTGTTCATGAAGTTTGCTTTTAATCACAATATTCACCAGCCATTTTATAGTCATAACCTATTTCTATCATATCCATCATGCCCATAAAGTAAATGATTCAGAACATTATGTACAACTAGATGTACAAATTGCGTAACTTATAGTAAGATAAGTACAGAGAGGTGATAACAATGTTAGTAGACGCAAAAGACATTCAAAAAAGATACAAGATCAGCAGACCCACCGTCTACGAGCTGATAAAAGAAGGAATGCCGCACATTCGAATCTCTGAACGGATACTGCGGTTTGATCCAGACGAAGTTATGCGGTGGTTTGAGGAACGTCAAACCAAGGCGGTGTAATCATGGCAAAAAAGGCTCCATTCTTTTCGCACGATATGAACGCCAGACATGACCCGAAAATATCAGCAATGCGCGGCGTATATGGTGCCGAAGGGTATGGGTGGTTCTGGATGCTAAATGAACTCATGGCCGAATCAGATGGATACCAATTGGATTGTAAGAGTAAGTACGCATTCAATGCTTATGCAATGCAATTGCAATGCAAATCAGATACTTTGCAGAAATTTGTATCGGATTGTATCGAAGAATTTGAACTATATGCAACGGACGGAATCACGTTTTGGTCCAATTCCCTTCGAAAAAGGATGCAATATCGGGACGCAGTATCGGAAAAACGGTCCGAAGCAGCTAATAAACGATGGGAAAAAAAGCAATCGGATGCAAATGCATCTAAAAATGATGCAAATGCAATGCAAAAAAATGCAAACGAAACTAAACAAAACAAAACAAAACTAGAACCTGAAATTCCTGACACAAATTATCGTCAACAGGTACTGGAATGGATCAATAAATACGAACTGAAATGCAAGGGAGTTTTACAACTAGAGGATATTACATCATTCATTGGCATAGTTGATATCGAAGTAATCGAGTATGCCATTAAGAAGGCAGAAAAGAAGAATGCGCCATATGCCAAGCGAGTTCTTGAAGAACTTGTGGAGGAAGGAAAGACCACCAAAGAATCTATCAAGCCTGCGCAAGTCGTGAAGTTAGAAAGAGAAAAGCAATCATCTTCATACCAAGATCATGTGATGAAACTGCAAGAAGAAATGAGGAGCCGCAATGAATATACCGATGGAGACATTGTTAACCTCTGAACAGAGCATACAGGCTGAGCGAGGAATCATATCGGTGGTACTCCAGGGCGGTAAAGTATTGGATGAACTTGCTGGACAATTGCTGCCTGAGGATTTTCAGGAGATCGCATTCCGGCACATATACGAAGCAGCCCTTACCCTTTATACCAAAAACGAACCAGTTGACATAATCACCGTCAGCGCACAGTTACAGCAGAAAAAGGTGCTGGAAGAGATAGGCGGTGTTTCAAACCTTTCACGGATAGCCAAGTCGGAGTTCACTGGTGGGTACACAAACCACTACCTAAAAATTATCAAACGGCAGGCAATCCGGTCTAAAGGACTGATGCTTGCCAGCGACATACGAGCAATCACAGAAGAAGATGACTTTGAGACGCCAGAAGAATACGTGCAGATGATCGACACCATGGTCAGTCACATGCGGCCGGAGTTAAAGGGGGCAATGAAGTCATTTGCAGAAACTGAAGAAGAATTCATGCAATCACTTCTAACCCATGAATCGCTTATTAAAACCGGATTCGAAAACTTCGACACATGGTCAGGTGGGATCGGCAGAGGGTGGCTATACATATTAGCCGGACGGCCGAGTATAGGGAAGACAGCAAGGGCCATGCAGATGGCGACCAACATGGCGCGACAGGATGCTGGGGATGTGCTGGTGTATTCACTCGAAATGACTAGTAATCAACTTAAGGAACGGATCATGTCCAACATTACAGGAATCAACTACGCCAAGATACGGCAGAAGGATTTGAACGACTACGAGTTAGGACTGATTAAGAGAGCTCACGCCATGTTCAACCAGTACCCGATGATGATTGACGACAGTTCCGGTGTTACCTTCGACCAAGTCCGCGCAACCGCTCGTCAGATTCACCGCCAAAAAGGCAGAATCGGAGCAATATTCGTTGACTACCTTACTCGGATGAACATCAAACAGCAGAAAGGGGAAACGTGGAGCCGTGCTGTGGGAGAAGTCGCCAAACGCTTCAAGTGGCTTGGACAAGAGTTGGATTGCCCGGTAATCCTGTTGGCTCAATTAAGCCGTGAAGGGGCTGAGGGAGCGCCACAACTTCATCACCTCAGGGATTCAGGAGAGATTGAGCAGGAAGCCGACACCGTAGAGTTTCTTTGGCAAGATCCAGATGAAACCAGCCGGGACGGAGTAATCGTTCAGTCAACCATTGCAAAGGGCCGGCACACGGGAACGAAGGCTTTTAAGTACCTGTTTAAAGGATGGGTGCAGAAATATGAAGACTATAACCGCTAGGGAGGGATAAACATGAAAAGCAGATGGGATGTATACGAATATTTGAAAAAGCATGCACTACCTAACCACCTGTTGCCGCGAGCACAGCAGTTGGAACCGATATTCCCAGAACTTGAACGAGAAGAAATCCAGGAAGGAATCGAAGAATATAAGGCTGCAAAATGGCTGCGTAAAGTGTCATAACAAGGGAGGAAACAGGGATGAAGGTAAAAGTGTTCTACAATGCATCCAGCTTTTATGAGACGGCACTACTATATTCTAAATGGATTGACGAAAATCCAGATGTAGAAGTGGTGTCAACAGTCGGAGATGACAAAACCATCGTGGTTACATGCAGAGAGACGTATAACAGCCCCACACAGACGTTATAACCAATAGGGAGGAATATACCATGAAGGTACAAGTAGAAGGTAATCTGTACATCGAATCAGACGAGTATCAATTTATTCTCAAAGAATACACAGGAGCAATTAGCAAGCCACTGAAAGAAGGCGAGGAAGGCCGACCAGTTTACAACACGAAAGGCTACTTTCCAACGGTAGAGAGTGCAATGGCGAAAGTGTTAACTATGAAGGTGAAGCAATCAACGGCGCAGACGCTCCAAGAGCTTGTAGCAGACGTTGAACGCATCAGGGAAGAGATTCGGACAGCAGTAACATTTTAAGCGCTCTATGGGGCACACAGAAGGTGAGAGGGTGAAGGGAATGGACATAGTGAAGTCTGATTGGGTGACAACAAAGTTTGGCGGCAAGGGAATTGTTCGCAGAGTGGCAAAAGATGGTTCATGGGCTGACATTGATTGGGGTACTCACAAAAAGAGAATGAAGACAGTGAATTTAATTGTTCAAACGACAATTCCTGTTGGAGACGGATGGAGAGTCACAGACTGGACTCGAAGAAATGAACTTGAAGGCTTCGACCCGACCGAATCACCCAGCGACAGCGGCAGCCGTAAAGGGTCTGGGGGTTCCCATGAATAAACTAAATAAGCAAATAAGCCTAAACACCATCAAAGAGAGAGTAAAGTCATTCAACGATGATCCAAACCTCTACGGCGTAGTGATGACAGTATGGGAGATGAATCTACTTTTGGAGCTCCTAGAAGAAAAGAACAAAGCCCTAGCGTTCTACGAGAATATAGAAAATTGGACTCCGTATCCAAATTCCTTAGATTACGAGTGCAAAATACTCGATGATTGCGGAAATATCGCCCGTAAAGCCCTTAATACATCCTCTAACAACGAAGGAGAGACGATATGACACCAGAACGGAAAGAAGAACTCAAAAAGAAATATAAAAATATGGATTACTTCACAATGCAACATAATTTCGGGTTGCTGCTGGCTGCTCTAGAAGAGACACAACAACAGAACGAAAGACTCCGTAAAAATTTTATGTTCAGCGGATCGGCACTGGCAGAGGCACAACAGACCATAGCCCGGCTGGAGTCGGAACTTGAAGATATGACTGTTGATCGGAATTTATGGCGAAGCAACTCAACGGATTGGGAGGGGCAAGAAGAACTTGAAGATGAGGAAGGGGAGACACAGCCATGACACAAGTAAAGGAATGGAGCAACCAGGAGCTAAACCGCCGGCTGGCGGAGTTAATGGGATACACAGTTATCGACTTCAGTTATGCAGACGATCCTGACAACTACGACTATTTCAAAGTTGTCAATGAAGCAGGAGAGCAGTTTGGCGAAGACAGAGATAGCGAAGAAGAAGCATGGGACGAAGTGCCAAACTACTCCGGCAATGCTGCTGCCTCTCTAGAGGTACAGACAGCAGCAATAGTAAAAGATCCCGAAAACTTCATGCGTAACTTAGTTGCAGTCAGATGGGATAGACAAGACGCTGCGGAAATGAAGGAGCTATCTCTTGTAGGTGCGGCTGACTTACACCTCGCCAGCCCCAGAGAGAGGGCAGAGGCGGCATATATCACACTATCCCAGGTGCTTAAATCACAAGGAGCTGATCAACTTGATTTATGAGGGTGACATAACCAAAGAAATCCTGGATACCGTCAGCATCGGAAATCTCGTGCGAGTGAACGACTGGAAGAAGCTAATGCGGGTAAAGGGTGTCTCTGAGAACTATTTCGTAATGGTTCGCAATAATTTCGGGCAGCTGCGGTATTCCGTATGCGAAAAGAAACCGTGGGGCGGCATACGGCACAATCGAATGGTTGGCGGCATGTTTCACTGCGGCACAGATAACATGATTTTTGGGTGGATCGGGTTCGATTACAAATTTGATGACCAGGATCAAATCAATAGATACCTCCATGCATTTGAATCGGGCGAGATTGAGCTTTCTGTGCGGGGAACAATACCTGTTCAAAGGCTGGAAGTTAAGCAATAGACGCATACAGTTCACTAAATTATGAAGGGATGATAGAAATGAGCAATGTTATTTTGACTGTAGATGGAGCGGAGAAAATCAAGGAAGAGATTCTGCATATTGAAACCATCAAGCTGCCTGAGTTGAAGGAGGACATAAAAAAAGCACGAATTGAGGGTGCGGATACACAGGAATTGGATGAACAATGGGAATTCTACTGCAATCGCGTTCCAAGCCTTAAGAATATGCTCTCAACAGCCAAAATAGTAGGCAGAGTAGAGCCGATTAAAGTAGGTCTCAAAAAGAAAGGCGCTCATACCTTGGAACGAGCTGAAAACGGAACTTGGACATTAGATGGCGAGGAGATTGAGCAGGAACGGGCCATACAGGAGCTTGCTGAAGCCGTCAATGATTTAGGCTACTGGTGTCAGGTGGCGAAAGATGTACTCCCCGTTGAAGAATTTGCGGAAGTCCAGCGGTGTGTCGAATACCAAGGATAAACGCAGAAAGAGAGAATGATGCAATACGGCCGGAGGCCACCAATTCGACTGAATAACTCAGCCGGCAGGCGGGGGCCGAAACAGATTTAGGGAGTAGGAGTAACCCTACTCTCCCACATCCTATGAAAGGAGTTGAAGATAATGTTTGAACGGCTGCAGAACCAAAAAGCTCAATTGCTTAACCGTCTCCAAATGCTCAATACTCGCTATCATGACGGCATCACACATTTGTACGAGGACATCCAAGCATGCAAAGAAGCAATTCGCGATGTCGATACCGCAATGGCTGAACTGAAATAACGAGAGGGAATAGAGGAGGTTTCAGCCCTCCTCTCCCACTAAGGGAGGAACAAACGATGAACGTATACAAAGTGAACGATTACTGGATTGCTGCTAAAGATGCTGATACTGCATATGGTCAATATCTTGAGGAAACGGACGGCATGGAAAATATGGAAGTAGATGATATCGCAGAAGGTGAAGAAACGGAAATCACTGTTCACATTTATCGGCTGACTGCACATGAGATTGCAGTACAAACCGTGCCTTGCTGCGAGGATGGATGCGATCGCTGCGAAGATTTAAACGACCACTTGTACGACACATATCAAGAGTTACTGACGCAGAAAACGGATTTCCCGTGCGTCTTGGCAAAAGAAATTTAGGGGAGGAAGCCCAATGACACAAACACCGAGGGACTGGCAAAAGGATATGGAGATGTGTGAGAGGGTAAAGGATGCCGAATGGCTAATACTCGATCACACTTCAGCAGCATATTGGCAACGAGGCGGATTAATGAGCACCATATGGGAAGGTGTTGACGCAGAAGCCTTACAGCAGCACAAGGCAGCCCTTCCCTACTGGCTCCAAGAAGCCAAGGTGTACAAACAATCCTACGAGGCTACCTTGACTCAGTATACAGCTGAGAAAGCCCGTGCAGACGCAGCAGAGGCCCGGGAACAACAACTAAAAGAGGCGGCGCAGCTAGCGGTCAACGACCTTGAACTATGGAACGACAAAATACTGGCGGCGAAAGTAGTGTTAGGACAATTGCAGCGCATGTTATCCACCCTATACCCAGATACCCCAGCACAACCAGTAGAAGAGAAATTGCCTGAATGGACTAAAGTGAAAAGTCGCGAAGATGGGATGATTTATACAATTCATGATGCAACGGAAACAAATAATCAGTTCGGTTATGGTATCTATCGTTACAGGGTCAAAGAAAGATTAGACACAGGGTTTGCGCTGCACAAAAAGTGGTTCGATGTAATTTCAGATACCCCAGCACCCAAGGAGGGCAGCGAGTAATGAAGATTATGAAATCGCTGGAACTGGCTAAAAAGTATAACGCTTGCCCGGAATGCGGAAATGAATACGTTGGCAATGGAGAAGGTACGGTAAATATCGAGGGAAATACGTTCCGGCGCACCTGCAGATGTGGCTGGAAAGTTGAAATCACGGTTGAGGAAGGAGATAACCAATGATCAAGAAGGTTCTGATTTTCGAAGTTGACGGTATTCGGGTTTCTACTTCAAAGGAATATAAAGCAGAGCCGACCAAAGAGCAGGTGCTGAAGGACATGAAAGAATGGTTCTTCCAGAATTTCTATATGTGGTTTGCAGTAAAGGAAAACGGGACTGAGAAGAATTTGGAAGATTGGTATGAATCAAAGGAAGGTGTCCAATGACACTCACAAGGGAAGAGATAATCAGCCGCAAACCAGGACCTGAACTGGATATGTTTGTCGCTCAAATCGTTATGGGCTGGAGATTAGAGGGAGATATGCTCCATTGCGGTCCAAAGGGATGGAGAGTGGCAGAAGATTACTATCCTTCAAACCATATTGGAGACACTTGGGAAATGGAAGAACAGATAGCGGTTTTAGAAAAAGAAGGATATTACGTAAAAGCTCTCTGTGACGTTGTAGGAACGCCGAGAGACGGTACTAGGATACTGGCTATGGATGATTGGAGAATGCTGCACGCCAAGCCTGAACAGCGCTGTAAGGCTGCATTGATTGCGGTACTTAACTTATAAGGGGGCATAGACACTTGATTGTTCAAATCAAATTCGAAGGCGACATTACTATGATGTTCGGTGACTCCTACAAGCCGTGGCGTATACAGTTTGACGAATACTGCTGGGATAACAAGAAAGAGCTAGGGGAGATTGAGGAAGTCTCCTGCTGCTCAGATAAATGGATAGGGTGGGGCGGATTAAAGTGGTGCACGGCGGAAGTCTTCCAGCACCAATTAAACCGCGAGGGATGCCAGGATGCTGATCACGACAATCCAAATGCCCGGCAGTATGCAGAGATGAAATTCACATTTGATCCACAGATCGCCAAGATAGCCCAGCGCATTCTACAAGACGCAAGGAACGGCCAAACGGATCAAAGGCTACTGCTGAAAGGTATATTGCCAAAAGGTGCGTAAGGGCTAATTTAGGGGGCATAGACCCCAAAGGGAGAGGATACACGATGGGCAGAGAGATTAAGTTCCGGGCGTGGTATAAGCCATTAGGTGTCATGATCCAGCCGGATAAGTTGGAGATGATCAACTTTGATACAAAGGTACTGGGCGTGTACATGGAAATGGAGGGTATGGGTTATCATGTGCTGCGGATGTATGACTTTGAACTCATGCAATACACCGGACTCCAGGACAAGAACGGCCGGGAGATCTACGAAGGGGATATCCTACAGGATGATTACGGCGCCGGTGAAGTGGAATGGGTGCAGGAACATTGCGCATACATGGTGTTCACTCGAAACCCGAGCATCTACCACAGGCTGGAATCAGACGGAAAGTTGGTTCAGTCCGAAGTCATAGGTTCAATATATGAAAATCCCGAGCTGCTAGAGGCAAGAGGAGATGACAATTGATGGCAAAGTTCATAAAACTGAGCGAACCAAACGGACATACATTAAGCGTAAATATAGATCAATTGGTTGCTTATACAGAAATTTCTCGCAAAACACATACCATGATTCACACTACTAACGGATCATTTGAAGTGAAAGAATCCATTCAAAAAATTGATGATTTAATAGCAGAGGTATAAGGGGGAGAAGAGGATATGAGCATAGAAGCGCATCATTGTAATGTTCCGGGCTGCAAAGGGTTCGTAGTGTTCGAAAACGCCGACTTTGATTTCAAGGACATGCGAACGGATGAAAAAAGAGGGGTATACTCCTTCGCTAATCCCAGATGTACAGAATGTGGAAAAGAGTTCTTAGTTGTTCCACATTATGCTGTGATCGACTTTGAAGCGGAAGAAGTAATAGCGTCAGCCTGCATTACAGAATATGAACGGCGTGAGCAGCAGCGCAAGTTTGATGCTGAAACAGAGCCTTCCTTGCGAATCATGAATTATATCATCCGGTGCGGGTACACATATGCAGTGCATGAGGTGGTTGCAGAATATTCCCGGTATAAAGAGACGGGATGTTACCTCAGCCATACGATGAAAGACTGCGTTAGAAATTTGAAGGACGAACTGGAAGAAATGCTCGCAGCGATATCATGAATTGAGGGGGAGAAGAGGATATGAAGACAGCATTTTTCGATATTTCGCCTGATAGTGTAAAAACGGCAGTAGAGCAGATAAAAGACGAGTACGATGATTCGCTCATGGTTATGGCGCCGTTTAGTGGGAAGATGTCAATGCACGCACCCAGTAAGTCAGGTAAGCACAAGGGGTATCATCGGATCAAATGCGAGATTTGGATACCTGAGGATGCCATCCAAGGTGAAGGTGCGCTTACAGACTTCGGAGCGTTCGCAGTAATGCGGCTGCCGAAAACACGGGTACAGGACCATCTGAAGTCATAGGCCGAAGGGCTCCGATTCGACCGAATCACCCAGTTTACGGGGGCCGGAACAGGTCTGGCTCCCCATAAAGAAAGGAACAACAAACCTATGATCAAATGGATAGAATACGACCCAGCGAATCCACCGCAATCATTTAAAGACTACTTTGTTATCTCAAGTGGAACACACCCATGGTGTGCGTATTTAGACAGCAGAAAAGGGTGGATGGTGGGAAATGTAGGTCTGAATAATGTCACTCACTACGCCCATATCAACCTACCAGGGGAGGAAGACAAGTGAAAAAAGCAGATATCCAAGTAGGCGTAACCTACCATAACGGGAAAACGGGGAACCGATCATATTCATCCAGAGAGGTGCTTGAAATCGGAGAGCGTCTTCGGCACCCTAGATTCGAATGGATTTATCCTTATGGTGTGAGATTCAAGCAAGTTAAGGGTGCATATGCAGGAGAAGAAAACGTGATCAGCATGGATTCATTTTCTCAATGGGCCAAAGGGCGGGTAGGGGAGGAAGACAGACCATGAAACTGATAGACGCAGATGAACTACTGGAATGGATCAGTGGAGAATTTGAAGATTTTGAAGAAGAAGTACAAAGACTTACTTATCAAATTAATGCCGGCACCTTTGACCCCACACCACCAGTACAGCCAGACATCAAGCCGGGGGATAAGATACGACATAAGGGAAATCCACATTACGGAATAGGTGTGGTGCATGAAATCGCTAAAAGTGGGCTCAGAGCACATTGTAGCTTTCCTGACTACGATAAACGAGTCTCTCACTGGGAACCACGTGGCTATTACCGTTTAGACAAACTGGAGGTCATCAAAGATGAGTAGTGGAGTAAAGAGACACCGTTCGATAACACCTATCAACCCCACCTATCCCAACCTAGTAGACACCAGCAGATGGGACACCAGAGACACTACGTATGTGTTAAGTGAGGAACAGTTAGCTGAGGTAATCGCGAAGTACGGCCCACCTAAGATGCCACTACGCAAGACGGGGAATCATTTTCGGGGCTTCAAGAAGAAAGGGGAGGGGAAGGATGCGAAGCAAGTACGGAGCAAAAAAGACGCAAGTTGACGGTATTCGGTTC
Organism: Paenibacillus sp. FSL R7-0333; assembly: GCF_038000365.1. NCBI lineage: Bacteria > Bacillati > Bacillota > Bacilli > Caryophanales > Paenibacillaceae > Paenibacillus > Paenibacillus sp. FSL R7-0333. The sequence continues at coordinate 6,737,220 of NZ_JBBOBZ010000001.1, read as the reverse complement.
GATTCGAAAGCGGAGGCACAGAGGTATCGCGAGTTAATGCTGCTGAAACGCGCTGGAGAGGTCACAGACATCGTTTTGCAGCCATCATATGTATTAATGCCCGGATTCAAACATGAGGCCACAGGCGAGCGCGTACAAGCTATCAGGTACAAGGCGGATTTTCTAGTAACCTATGCAGACGGTCACCAGGAGATCGAGGACGTGAAAGGAGTTAAGACGGAGGTTTACCGGATCAAGAAAAAACTGTTCATGAACTTGTACCCTGATTTGTATATCAAGGAGGTCAGCGCATGAGAGCAGCATGGATCAACCTAGGCAACACATACGAGCTAATAGACGACTGTGGAGCCCATAGAGGCACGATCATCACCTTGGACAAGCAAACACACCAGCGGAGCTTAAGAGCGCTGTATGAGCCTCCAGTGGTCATATACACCGAAGGGTGCAAGCTGCTGCAAAAAGGAGGGATTGATCTAAAATCGGCATGATTAAAGTGGAGTAAACGTAAGAAAACGAAAGAAATTAGTACAATAGTCGCGGGAAATAGTGTATAATATAGGTAATAATCAATAATATGAACGTATATGAGTCGAAAGGGTGAAATAAATGGATTTGACAACGGCGACACTGCAAGAATTGAAGGCGAGAATAGCAGAACTCCCACCGGGGGATGAGTTTAACCGGATATCGAACCGCATCGCTGAATTAGAACTGGAGGAACGTTCGAAGGCTGCTGAGCAAGAGACAGTCACCAGCGAGGTCGCCAAGTTTATGGACAGCCTGGACTTCGAAGGCGTGGATCCTAAGGATTTATTTGTGAACTACACAGAAGAAAAGGCCAGTGCGTCTTATGAATACGTTAATGCTGTGATTCAAAGCGCAGTATCAAAGATGAAGCAGGCTGAAATATCCAATATTAAAACATTGGAAGCTACAATTACCGCGCTGCAAGAGAAGAACGATAAGCTGCAACAGGAAAAAGAAGAGCTCTCTCATGACCTGAGTGTTCAGAATCTGGAAATTAGCGATTTGAATACTCGTTTGGCAAATGCAAGCCGTCTGTTGGATGAAGAAAAGGCTGAGACAGCACGATTGAACAGCCAAGTGGATGATCTTCGTAAGGAAATTGCCATCGGCGCAGCTGCTGCGGTGAAGGTGGAGGAAGTAGATGTGAGATCAGCACATGAGAAATGGCTGGAGCAACGGCAGAAGGAAGAAGAAGCCAAGCCGGTTATCTACAACATCCGCTGGAAAGATGATATTCGCCGGGACACCTACTTGGCAGAACTGGCTGCAACAGATGAAACCATTGAAATACCGTACTTCACCATGACTGGTGATCTTAATAATCCATCAGCCATGAAAGGGAGATACCGGGTGGTGACCAGCGAAGAAGCGCCATCGTTTCGAACCGCAGCCGTTGTTGAAGAAGATCATACGAGCGATGTTCCCGTGGGTAGCGACGTAACTATCACTGTACCTGCCTTTCGTGACGAAGAAGAAAACGCCGCAGAGTCTGGATTGGCTACTGAGGCACCAACAGTGGCTGGATCGACAGTTACGCGCGAAGAATTTGAAGAACTCAAAGCCAGAGTCGCCGAAATTGAATCCATTAGAGCGGCTGCTTAAGAAAATAAATGAGTAGGAGATGAGCACATGATCATCAAGCACAGCAGCATGAAGCCGGAAGAATCCATGCTAGTTATATGCAAGAATGAGCATGTGCTTATCTACTATGACGAAGAACGCCAAGGATGGTCGATCAATAGGGCAACCAAAAAGGCGCTTGGCCGGACGAGTGAAGTATACAGGCGTATTGAAGGATTCAGAGAGGTAGCTTTTATCACAACCGAACCACTGAAGGAGGGAGAACATGGACAACAACACAGTAATCAAACTGCTGGCAGATTATAGATCCTACAAGTTTGCGTTAATGAACCTTGGAGGAGAGCAAGAAGCAAGATACACCAACCGCAACGTGTACGCAGAACGAAAGCCACTGCACATCAGCAACTACAATACATGGTATGACCGGGAAAGATACACACGTGTTGTAGGACTGCTGGAATCGGCTGTGGACTTTGTACTGAGTGACGAACAGCGTTCAATCATCCGTGACAAGTACATGGAACGTAACCGGCTAAACCTTGGTGAGATTGCCGATAAGCTGCACAAGGACCGTAAGACAGTATCCACGCAGCACAAAAAGGCCATCAACAGCCTATGTAAAGCTCTACTGCCGATCAGTCAGGATTACATGGAGATCAACAACCTGGACCACATGTTTGAAGACCTCAAGCCTTCGGCGTAATTACCCATTCCTTCCCCATTATTGCCCACAAATTCCCCATACGAAATGATAAAATAGTACTATAAGGAACGTGAGCATGGGCGGCAGATAGCTACTTGCGCAGTCGTCGCCCACTCTGTTTCTTGTAACTTTCATCTCACTTGGATGGTTCACTCCTTGGCGCAGGCTTCGGCTGGCGCTACATTTTATCGAAGTCGGTTAATGGCAAACCAACGGTCTCCAAAACCGTGACTGGTGGTTCGATTCCATCCTTCGGTGTACATCAGCAACACCCATCCATAACGCGCTAATGCGCACACTTCGATGTTGGGGATGGGTTGCACATATATGATGTGGAAGCAAACGCGCACTCAGTGATTGTGGGCACTCAATCTATTGTGTCGCGTACTGGCAGCAGATCACACATGCCCAGCCTGCGTAATAAGTCCAGCCACATCACAATATGTCGAAGTTCCGACGGGGAATGTCGAGCAGGAGGATTCGTCCAGAATGCGGCAGTGGGGTCCAACCTACCTTTGACACACAAGAGAGTGACGGTATATCGCCGTTGCTCTTTTTGTTTTGCGGCATAGCCGCCATCGATTCGACCGAATTACCCAGTGAAACGGGGGCCGCAATGAGGCATTCAGAGAGGTATTTAACCATTGCTTTTATATTGATGGTGATGATAGTGATCGAGGTGGTGAGATAGATGAAAGAGGTATATCTGCATATTGGTAATGGTGGGGTAACCTTCAGAGCAGAAAGCATGCGGAAGATTGGCGAGATGCTCATCGAAGCAGCAAAGCAGCCGCATGAAGTGTATTGCTGCGCAGCTGAAGCGCGAGAAGAAACAAAAAATAGCACACTTAGTGCAAGTAAAATGCTCTGAAATGCGGTGTTATACCAAATTGATGTGTAAATAAGTGCAAAATTATTGATTAGAGGGAGGTGAACACAATGGCATTGACAGAGAAGCAGAGAAACTTCGTGAACGAGTACATGAAAGACATGAACGCATCAGCAGCCTATCTGCGTGCCGGGTATCAATGCACCGAAGAAGCAGCAAGGCGGGCAGGTAGTCGGTTGTTGTCAAATGTAGACATTCAGGACGAAATCGGACAAAGAACGGACAAAATGCAGCAAGAATCAGGCATGAGTGTCCGCTGGGTGCTAGAAAAGTACAAAAAGATCATCGAGAGTAACGAATACACTGACCCAGCAGTTGCTAAGGGCGCGCTTGATAGTGTGGCGAAACATTACGGGATGTTCAAGGAAAAGGTTGAGGTTACTGGCGAAGCTGGTGGCGCGATACAGGTTGTGTTCAGCAGCAAGATGAAGAAGAGTGATTCCACATGAACACCATCGTGATACCTTACGAACCACAGCCAAGGCAGCAGCTTTACCACCAAGCCGTGGACATAGACGAACTACTATTTGGTGGTGCAGCTGGTGGTGGGAAGTCGGAGTCCACGATATGGGATGCACTCAGCTACGGGTTAGAGTACGAGGGCAGCCGGCAGATCATCTTCAGACGGACATTCCCGGACTTACAGCGATCCATTATCAACCGAACGCTCCAGGTATATCCGAAGGCAGTAGCCAAGTACAACCAATCAAAACACGAATGGACGCTCATCAATGGATCAGTCATTGAGTTAGCTTACTGGGACAACGACAGCAACTACATGAACTACCAGGGCGCTGAGTATGATGTGATCCGGTGGGAAGAGTTGACGCAGTTTGAAGAGAAATGGTACACCTACATGCTGTCTCGTCTACGTGGCGCTAAGCCTTATCCGCGATCGGTGAAGAGCACGACCAACCCGGGCGGTGTAGGCCATGCATGGGTGAAACGCAGATTCATAGACATAGGTGAGTGGGAACTGGTTCACACGGTCAATGAGGTTGATGACGATGGAAATCATTTGATATATCCCCCAGGCACTCCTAACGCAGGAGAGCCTATTTTGCGCAACCGGATATTCATTCCTTCAAAGGTGACGGACAACATTGCGCTGATGCAAAATGACCCGGGATACATCGCACGGTTGATGTCGCTACCGGACAACGAGCGTAAGCAACTGCTTGATGGAGACTGGGACACATTCGCCGGTCAATACTTTGCTGAGTTTAGCCGCGCTCTGCACGTTGTAGAGCCGTTTGATATCCCGAGTGACTGGAAACGGTACAGGGCAATGGATGAGGGCTACAATGACCCGTTTGTGTGCCTCTGGGTGGCTCTTGATCCTAATGGGACGGCATATGTGTACCGTGAGTTTGTTAAGAGCAAGCTTCTAACCAGCGAGCAAGTGGAAATGGTTCGCTTGAATAGTGGCGCAGAAGAATACGAATACAGCGTGGCGGATACTAGCTTCTGGAATAGAGCTAAAACAGAAAATGTAACACCTGCTGAGATATTTGCAAGCCAGAATGTTCCTTTAGTACAAGCGAAGAAAGAACGTGTGAACGGATGGAAGCGCCTGAGAGAGTGGCTTCATCCGGTGGATACCTTGGATCATGTGACCGGACAGAGATATAAACATGTGAATCTTAAGATATTCAGTACATGTTTAAAGGCTATCGAGTCCATTCCATCCATGGTACACGATGACAAGATGGTTGAGGATGTTGCGGCTCACCCTCTGGACCATGTGCCTGATGCGTTGCGGTACTGGTGTATGAGCCGTCCGCAGGCTGTAACCACTAAAGCGTGGTCAGCTATACCGGACAGAAGAAAAGAAGTTCCATTTGATTTTGAAGAAGATGATTTTAAGGAACCAACTCAAAGTGGATGGGGTAGGTGGTGACATGCTTACATTTTCGGTATTTGCTGGAATAGCGTACATCGGAATCATTTATATCTGCAAAAAGCAGCAAGATACAATCAATGACCTGACAAACAAACTCATGGCGAAGGATTACCGTGAGTACAAAATGATCGACAGACCTCCTGAACCGGAGCCGCCAAAGCCTAAACGCCAAAGCTGGGCCAGCGATGTAGATTTAAATGAATTCAGTCAGTGAGGAGGTGAATAGATGACACTCTTGGAGAAGGCTAAGGACGCGCTTACTGGTATATTTGGATCAGGCGAGAATCTTCCAACCGTTGAACCCTTAAATACTCCTGAACAGCAGGAACTCGTGACAATGGTAGATGGCGACTATCAAGTGTACAAAGAGAACCGCCAAGGAATAGAGGCTCAATGGAGACTGGAGCAGCTAATATACGCTGGCGATCACTGGCATGGGCTGCGACCTGACTTTGAAATCAAGGAAAGGCCTAGCAACACGGACAATATCGCGGGAGCTCAGATTGATTCTATAGTTGGTAAAGTTACTGGATGGGACCCAGCGCCTGACTTTGAAGCACAGGAGCCAGGAGATGAACAAAAGGCTCAGGACCTTAACGACTTCATCCCGTTTGATCTACGAAAAATTAACTTTAGAGATAAATATGTAAGGGCCGTGAGAACAAGCATTATTCACGGTCCTTTAGTGTTTAAAACCATCTATGATCCTACGGTTGAGGGTGGACGGGGTAAAAACAGATACGATGGACAAAACGACATTATACCGGTTGAACTAGGATCTTTCTTCCCAGACCCTCGGATACTGGACTTTATCAACCTTCAGAAGATGGGCGCAATCATCATTAATACTCGTCAGACCATGGAGTACTTCAAGGAAAGATGGCCTAAACAGGGTAAAAAGGTGATGCCTGATATGGATGCCAATGATACTCAAATATTCAACAATACCGGCAGCTCAGACAGGTTTAACACTACACACACGCGCAATGAATCAACACAATCGCGGACAGCAGGGCTTATCGAATACTGGTACCGTGGGCTGCCTAAGATGGTGACGGAAGAGGATAAGGAGCTATTTGAGGAACAAGCGACAACCTTAATGGGTGCTGGTAAAGATCCATCGGAGGCACTCGCTAAAGCTGGAGGTACGATGTCAGGAGTGCATTGCATCTATAAATCATCCAGTGGCGTGTTTTTGGAGCATAAAGCGTATGTGTATGACCACGGACAATACCCATTCTCAGCCCGGACATTGTTCCCAATCGAAGGTAGTATTTGGGGTAAGGGCTTCATGAGGGATATGGTCAAACCGCAAATAATGCTCAATAAATTTGCTGAACTTGCGGTAGAAACCATGTCCAAGCAAGGGAACGCCGGAATCATGTACGAAGAAGGCGCTATCAATCCAAACCAGGTTAGCACATGGAAAGCAATAAGAGCTATTCCTGGTGCAATGCTTCCTACGGCTTCCGGGGCAATCTCAGGCAACACGATAAAAGAACTACAGGGTGTTGATGTGCCGACCACGGTATTCAATATGATCCAACACTATTTAACAATGCTCCAAAAGATACCTGGACAATTTGATAGCGCTAATGGTCAATCGTCCAGTAATATCACCAGCGGAGAGCAAGCAAAGGCTTTAATATCTGCCGCCAGTACTCGCCTGAATACGGTAACGGATGCTATCCAATCGGCTCTAGAAGAGGTATTCAAGCAGTACATTGAACTGATCGCACAGTTTTACACATCGGAGCGAATCGCTCGGGTAACAGGCAGACAGGTATCCATGAGTAGGGATAGTTTAGTCAACAAAGTTTCAGCACAGGTTAAAGTTCCAGATGAATCTGGTGTTGATACCATGCTGGATGTGGAAGAGGAATATGTACCTGAATTTGACATCAAGGTAAACATCAGCGCCGACAAGCCAATTGACCGCGAGTACTGGGTGCAAATGGCATTCAATATGTTACAGATGATTGATCCTATCACCCAGTTACCTATGATCGACGCTGAGGCGGTACGGTACACTGTCCAGTACGGACGTATGGAGCCAATGAGCGTCATAGAAGCGCGTATCAAAGAATCCGCAGGCATTCAGCAGCAACAGCAGCAGATGAAAGAGCAGTTCGCACAGTTGCAAGCAGAAAATCAGGCGCTGCAAGATCAATTAGGTCAGGCAAGCGAACAGCAAAACCAGCAGCAACAAGACGACAAGATGTTTGACCGCAATATGCAACAACAAAAGATGGATATCGATGCCGCGAAAGCAGCCGCAGCGCTTCAAAAACAACCAGCATAGCAGGCCGTGGGTGAGAATCCCCCGGCCTTTTCTATTGCCATTACCGGCCCCAGCCATAGGGCATATTCGATAAGGAGGAAATACCATGTCAGACTTTGAACAACCAGCCAGCCAGAGCGAGGAAGTTCAACCGGAACAGGAAATCAGCCCAGAAATAGCAGCCGTGCGCGAGTCGTTTGGAATAAAAAATACCACTCCAACAGCGCCAGAAACCATTGAAGAAGTTGAAGAAGATGCGGAGCAAAGTCCTCCTGCCACAGAGGAACAAAAAAACGTCCGCAAAGTGAAGTTCAATAAAAAGGAAGTAGAAATACCAGAAGACCAGATCGACGATCTATTAGAGCGTGGTTTGGCCCTGGATAAGGAGCGTGAGCGTAAGACGAAATATGAGTCAGCTCTGACACGAGCTGCCAAACTCGCAGGGTATGACAAGGTGGATGATTACCTCACTAACTTAGACACGCTTGAACAGCAAGCAGCTAAACAAAAAGAGGATGCATTCACCTCAATGCGCCAACAACTTCGAGAAGAAGCGGAAAACGCCGGAATTGACCCTGCTCTACTTGATGAGTGGCTGGACAATAACCCGGTAATTGCGCATGCAAATGAAGTATTGGAACGCGAAAAAACGTCGCAATCTGTACAACAGCAGCAGCAAGCAGAACAGGCAAAACTTCAGAGTTGGCAGGATCTATTTGCAAAATACCCGCATTTAACAGACGACCTTCCAGATGATGGTTCTGCTGCTCCTTGGTTTACTCCAGAGATGCAGCGACTGGTAAATGACAGGAATTATGACCCCATTGACGCGTACCGTCTGGTTTACAGCGACAAGATCATCGCTGATGAGCGGAAACGCACAGAACAAGATGTGATTAAGCAGCAACGGCTCAACAAACGGTCACGGGTTGAAGGTGAAAGCAGAGTGGATACTGAACCGGAAGTTCCGCCAGAAAAAGCGGCGGCCTTTATTGAATTTGGCCTTAATCCAAATGCAGCAAAAAAATACATTAAGAAGTGAGGTAATCACACATGGCATTCGAATGGACACAGTCTAGTGGATCTAGACAACCAAAGTTTATCAATGACATTCCTTTCACAGCCTCCACAACATTTACACACGGACAAGCACTGATTGTATCTAGCTCAACCGGTGCATGGGTTACGGCTGTTGCGGGTGGACCGATTGGTGGAATTTACACCGGACCGACTGTAACAACGCCGGCATCCCCGTTGCAATACCCTGAAGTCATTGAGGTTCAGCCTGGAGATGAATTCAAGGTTGATTACGTAGGCACACCAGATGCAACGTTCCTTCCAGGTCAGGCAGCTGCTGATATTTCCTCTGGAGGTCTTACCCTTAACGCTGCTGACGTAACTGGTGGACCTTGCGCCATTCTTTCTGTAATCACATCCAAAACAAAAGCGGTTGTTCGTATCAAAAACCGCCAATTCAGCTAAGGGGGACTCATAAATGACTATCAGTACAGGAACTTTTAAATCCATGCGCGAACTCAACATGATCTATGAAGACGTGTTGAGAGAAGTCTACACTCAATCCGTTTCCGAACAGGTTGACTACTTGCCAATGATGTACAACATCGGCAAAACGACCAAAGAACGTGAGCACTATGAAGGTGTAGGCGCTCAGGGACTCATGCAGCCGTGGGGATCTACAGGCAAAGCGGTGTACTATGAAGACCGCGAGAAACTGTATCCTTCGTCCATTCCGCAAGTGAAGTACTCTCTGGGTACTCAGATTGACCGCGAATGGTTCGACTTCAACAAACACCAGGATATCAAGGATGAAGTCATCAAGTTGTCTGATTCCGTTTACCAAACACGCCAATATCAAGGTATCGAGCCATTTAAGAATGCATTCACCACCTCCGGTACGGACTATCGTGGAATTACTATCCTCGGCGGATCTGCTGGACCGGATGGAAAGGCTCTCTGTGCATCAGATCACCCATTGAGCCCAACTAACTCCAGCACAACAAACAGCAATATCACATCTGCTTCGCTGGATTATGATGCATGGCATGATGTGCAGGTGCAAGGACAAAACTGGGTGGATTCTAAGGGCAACTTGATGCCGGTAACATTTGATACCTTGATGGTAGGTCCGCGTCTAATGTCGATTGCCTATCAATTGGCTGGTATGGATGCACGCAAAGCCAATCAAGCAGAAGCCAAATACGTGCCGGAGCAAGCGAACTTCTCCCTTAACATCTATCGCGGCACATTTGATGTTATCGTGAATCCTTACTTGCCAAACGCATACAACTGGTTCGCCATCAATAAGAGCCGGATGCGCCGTTATAACAAATGGAACGAATTCCGTAAGCCTGATTTCAAAAACGAAACGGACTTCGACACCGAAATCTTCAAGTATGCGGTTGTAGGCCTGTGGGGTAAGGGCTTCATCGACTGGTCTTGGATCATCGGATCTAACGCCACATCTTAAGGAGGGCCACAATGAGTAGATATGGAGCAGATTTCAGATCGAATAAAGGTAAGGGAGTCGTCATTGCTGACGGCTTCCAGACGTCGTCAGGCGTGTCAGAACCAAAGACGGTTGTTAACACGACGATCACATTTAATCCGCCATCTCTGGCGACTGGAGCGTTTGCAGAAGCTGATATTGCGGTTACTGGTGTAGCTTTGGGCGATAGCATTGAGTTGTATCCCCCGTATGATACTCAAGGGATCATGTACCAAGCTTCTCCTCAAGCAGCGAATAATATCACAATTGCGCTCACAAGTTGCAACACGGGTACGGTTGATCTTGCGTCCGGTACATGGGGCGTAGTGGTGAAACGGAGGGTGTAATCATGCCTGAAGAAATGAAGTGGTCTGTAGGAGGCAGAAATATTTCTGCACCCAGCAAAAAAGCACCGTATGCGCCTAAGCAAAAGCTCCGGGAAGGTATGAGTGAGTCTGAGAAGGGTGGAGTGCGCATCTGGAACGCCTGGCATGACACGTTAAAAGAAAATGGACTAATGGAAGAGAAGTAGAGGGGGCTATTTAGCTCCCTCTTTTCTTTTATGGGGGTGAAAAAATGCCTTTACATTTAGCAGAATTGAAAAAACACACTGAACAAAACGATAGAATCATAGCCTTACTCGAAAAATTAGTAGAAGGAAGGGAAAATAATGAAGTTTCGCGCACAGAAATACCTATCGACGGCCAACGTCCTCGCCGCAACTCCACTGCTAACACCAGCACTAAGAACAGAAACATTCAATCGCGTAACGGGAAAGGTGATAAGCGATCAGGCCGGAACGCTGAACCTGCAACACTCTGATGATGGAGTTATCTGGCATACACTGACAACAGCATCAATTACGGCCAATACCCCAGCTAAATTCGATGAAATATTGTATTGTGCATTCTTCAGAGTGAGCTATACATCCGCTGTAAATACAACATCTTTTAGTCTGAGCTATTACGGAAACTCATTCTAAGGGGTGATGACATGCTAGTACAAGAAATAGTCGAAGAAATCATTGAGAAACTTCCGGAGAACCACACACCAGTGATTTCATTGCTACGAAAGATCACACAGGTGCGTGACCGCCTATTACGTAATCTAAGCCCCGCACAGGCTCAGTCAGACACGCTCAACCAATCGTTTGATCTAACAGCAGGCAACGGGTTAACAGACCTCATATGCCCTCCTGGGAACGTCACAGAGGTAGCCATACGCAACGCCATATACACCAACCAGACGTTTGGCGATGATGAACGTGACTGGCGGCGCATCCCACTACGACAATTTGACGAACGCACACTCGGGCCCTATTACTACTTCGTCGCCGGACAGATCGGCGTTTACCCACCTCCGGTATATGACACTTTTTATGGCATCAAGATATTTTACACAGCAGTACTTGGCGAATTGACGCTGGATGACCTCAACAATGGCAGTGGGTTTGACCCGGACTTTGACATGCTGATCGTGTACGGAGTGCTAAAGGATATTCAGCCGGACAACGGGAATTTTGATGCTCGATATCAGCAGTTGTACCGGGAATATACTTCAGCTACCAGCGGTTACGAACGATACGTAGTACAGGAGAGATGGTGAGACTATGCCAAACCAATATCCATACCGATACAACACCACAAATGGCACAGCTACAGAAGACGACCCACGCTATGAAACCCCTGGCGGAGCAGCAAACAAGATCGAGCAAGCGCTAGAGGACGCCAAAGAGTACACAGACGCCGAACTGGTGTCATACGTAGCGCAGACGGTAAACCTCGCCGATGACTCCGTGACACGGCCTAAGATTGCGCCGGGCGCGGTGGGTGCGACAGAGCTTGATCCCTCGCTGCTGGATTATACGACAGACGTTGCGGTGGCGAATAAGTTTAATCAGGTTGATGCGCAGTTGGCGGATATAGCGACGAACCTTAGAAATTACGGTGCTGTTTTAGATGGGGTAGCCGATGATACTGCGGCTTTTATCGCGGCCGTCGCAGCTAGTTCGAGGGTACTTATCCCTAAAGGTATTTTGCGAGTAACCAGTTCCATCGTAATCAATAAACGGATTGAAATTGTCGGTCAATCGCGGTTTGAATCCATTGTTATGAAAGACGGAAACTTTCCGTTGTTCGTTATTAATCATAATTCTGAGGGAAATGGTATGGGTCCATTGCTCAGTAATTTCACTATAGACAGCACAAAAAACGGGGATACGAGTGTAGGTATTCTTGGCAATGACACGGGTCGAGCGCAGTATGATTCATTGGTTATACAGAACCAAGGAAGCCATGGCATTGAACATATATCGGGAAATATCGCTCTGTTTAGGGATCTAATCCTCGTTTCTAACGGTGGTGACGGAATCAAGTTTAACGGGGAATCCCCGGCAGTCCCAAACAATAATGCCTGTCTATTGCTTAACATAGATGCTAGAAGCAACGCGGGCTGGGGCGTAAACATGGAGCGCGGCGCGAGTAATGTGGGCGTAGGGGTAGTTGTTCAGGGGAACACAACAGGCGGTCTGCGTATTAACTACCGCAATAATGACTTCAAGGTTTACGCTGAAGCAAACGGTACAGACATACTATTGACCAACTCCTCGAATACCATTGGAAATTACATCTTAGCAAACTTCGGTATCGTTACCGATCAAAGTAGCGGGGATAACACCGTTATTCAGTCAAGCCAGCCGGGGGGATACCTCTCAAAGTTCATGAATTTCATTGCTCAAAAAATAAGAATTCATCCGCTGAACGGCAGCGGAATCCTCGGATTATTCAATATAACCATGTTAGCTAATCGGACGCTGGAACTTCAATCCTATAACTCTACGGGTAGGGCTCTAGTCAGGGCTTCTAATGCTGTAGGTGGGCAGGTATGTGATATGACGGCATCGGGAGATTATATTGGCCGGGTAGCATCAGCTAGACAAATCCTAACGGTGGGCAGCGCTACGCCTTCCGTGGTAGGAGGGAATTACTTTTTATGTAATGATACCTCAACTAATACGATAACTAATTTTCTGGACGGCGTTAATGGGCAGGTTATCCATGTGGGATTCAATAATGGCAATACCACAATCCAAAATAGTGCGAGTATTCACCTTAAGGATAACGCGAACTATACAGGGGCGCAGTATAGAGTGATTGACTTCATTTATGATAATACCAGTTGGAAAGAAATCGGTAGATAAGAGAGGTGCATGACATTGGCGTTAACATTGAATATTGAGCTAAGCAGCGGAATCATCTTAGATCATGCATATTGCCGGATTGGATCTCTTTCGGGCGATAAAAATTTATTGAATATTACAGTGAATACTTATATGGATCATGATGCTGTTTTATCTGGAAAGGGCACGGTACAACAGTCTGGATATGATTTTGTACCATCCGTAGAAGATAATGCCCCGAATTTTATCAAGCAGGGCTATGAGTATCTTAAAACATTGCCGGAGTTTGCTGGAGCTACTGACATACTTGAATAGTAGGACCCTACTGCGCACTAACCAGCCCTCGCCTGAGGGCTATTTGCTTTTGAAAGGAGGCTAACCATGACACTACCATGGCGAGGCACAACGCCGGAGATATCAAGCGAGGCTGACAGTAGGTATGAGACGCCGGGAGGCGCACAGAATAAGGTGGATGAATCAGCAGAAGAAATTAACACAAAACTGAACCTTGCAATTATCACGGGAGACAGCGGTCCTGAGGCGGCAACGGCGAGATATTCAACACCTTATGGAGTAATCTATCCAATTTTAAAAGATCGTTTAGATGCCACAGACATGAGAATCCTGAACCTTAAACAATATAATGTTAGAGATTTTGGGGCGAAAGGGGATGGGGTTACTGACGATACTGCCGCGATTCAAAACTGTATTGATACTGCTATCTCTGCGGGAGGAGGAACAATCTATTTTCCGGCTGGAACCTATTTACTTGCATCCGTTCAAAGTATTGGAATGACGCCTTGGGCGATTCAAGATCCAAACTTGTTTATTAGTAACGCGTCCAATATAAAACTGATCGGTGACGGAAATGCCATATTAACAACAGCGTACCCAGCCAATCGGACGGAGATTGTTTTTGTTTACAAAAGTACAAACATCGAAGTATCCGGGATTCAGTTCAAAGGAAATAACACGGGGCTCCTTCCTGAAAACAATAACTGTGGGTTTGGTGCTGTCAGCACTGTCAATCTAAACTTGCACGATTGTCAGTTTTATGGGTTTCAAGGTAGTTACTTGGGGTGTAGTTGGCTTTTCGATTCAACGATTGAACGTTGTGAATTCACAGTAAGCGGTGGTTCTGCGGTAGATGTAGCTTTTTTGCAAAATGTTACATTCCGCAACAATTACTTAATCGGTAGTGGACTTGGTTCAAATGAGTTGGGTACGAACGGGATACAAATTATATATGATATCCCCAATCAAGATCGAAACGAAACCGGCGTTCTTTTGGTTGGTGGTATAACTAATAATGTAACTATTGATAATAATAAGATTACTGGATTTGGCACGGGAATTAATTTATCGGATCTGGTAGACACAAAAGTAATTAACAACAACATTTTTAACAACTACATTGCTACAGACTCTCAGTCATGGGGCATCGTGATCGGAAATACACGTTCCGATTTCACCATGGAGGGAATTCTTATTTACAATAACTCGATCTACCAAAATGGATCTGAAGTTAGCGGTGGCGGCATAACGATAGGCGCCGGTACAGCGTTGGGGGTCATTGTCGAATTATCGTACAATAACTTTTTTGATAACTCACACATTGGGTTGAATATAGGTTCCAGTAACGTGACCTTGCGTGGGTCTAACAACCGATTTTACAACCGATTCAATGAAAATCAAACCACAAAAACGGCAGGGTTCAGCCAACTTACAAACAAAAGTAATTTCGTTAACAATGAAGGGTTTAACCCTATTCCGCCAACGCTTCCAGCAGTACCATCAGGCATCACCTCAGCAGATGCAGTCATGAATGCTAACCCATTCCCCGTTACAATTTATCAGGCTGGTGGTGTTGGATTGCATATCATCAGTCCTTCTGGAGTAGATATCGCAGTTTCTGGAGGAGATCAAACCATGTTTCGTTTGCTCCCCTATCAAAAAGCGTATTTTTCAATTACCAACACCATACAGTGGAATTGGGTCTTTGAATAACAGGAGGAGGGCGCATGAAAGTTTTCTTCGATGGTGATTTCATTTCATTTAATGGTATTGATTTTTTTGAGGTCGTTCATTCAAGCTCAGAAAGTATTGAATTTCAATATAAGGATTATAAAGGTGAAATTCAATGGGCTCATGTATGGCAAGTGGTTGAAGTGAAGAAAGCAGGTGATTGAATGATCATTGGAGATATTATTGTAGAGGCTGATCTACTTGTCCCAAACGAAGTACCATTAGCAGATAAAATAGTGGGGCTTAACTCATTAAATCAAGACTTTTTTAATGTAGTTAAGATCCCCAAATATGCTGTCTTTACGCCGGTTAAGGATCAGTCAGCCTACACATTGAGTAGTTATATACGATTGAAAAATATTGATATTGTGACGGTTGGCGTAGTCAAATACCACGAGTTACTTCCGTCAGCAGCTAACCCCATCCAGAACACCTACACCTTTGACGACAGCACACATATCCTTACCTTACGTCCTGCGCCGTATGCAACCGGCTTACAGGGCGTTTTACGTTACTCCAGGATCGCAACTACCACGTTTACATCAGGCGTGCTGACGGCGGTCCCAGACGCTCCAGAAGAGTACCACTGGTCCTTCTATGTGGGCCTAGCTGCTTATCTCGCTGCCGCCATGGACGATACAGGCAAAGCCGCAACCTACGAGAGCCAATACCGCAATGCATGGGCGCAGGCGGCTACACAATACGCAGGGGTGACCGCCAATGTCTAACTATGTACCGCGCAAGCCTACCGAGTATCAGCCGCTGGAGGGCATACAGGAGCCGATCAGCATCAGGCAGTGGCAGGGGCTGAACACCTTTGACCCGTATAGCGTCTCAGACTCGCAACTCACCGATATGTCCAATATGAGTACCATCGATTACCCGGCTCTCTCTGTGAGACCGGGTTTTTCGGTTCTCGGTACGTTCGGCACTCGCATATTGGGTATGAGCGCCTGGAAGAGTGAGCTGCACATTATCGCAAATGATGGGACCTGGCGCAAATGGAACGGCAGCACATGGACAACGCTGCTAACTGGACTCAGTACAACCCTGGAATGGTCATTCACTGTATTTCAAGGAAACCT
Organism: Paenibacillus sp. FSL R7-0333; assembly: GCF_038000365.1. Taxonomy (NCBI): domain Bacteria; kingdom Bacillati; phylum Bacillota; class Bacilli; order Caryophanales; family Paenibacillaceae; genus Paenibacillus; species Paenibacillus sp. FSL R7-0333. The sequence continues at coordinate 6,721,042 of NZ_JBBOBZ010000001.1, read as the reverse complement.
TGATGATATCAACCTGATCGGTGCAAACGGCTCTGTAACGAAGCGCTACGATGGCTCTACGGTGGTTGACTTGGCTGGCGCACCTGCCGGACTGAAGTACATCACCACGTACTCCAATCGTCTATGGGGAGCCGTGGGCAAGGAGTTACACGCCTGCGCGCTGGATCAACCGGAATCATGGGCAGACTTCAGCGGTACGGACGAGGACAGCTATGTGAAGGACATGGAATCGACTCGCGGCGAGGATATCAATTTCCTCTCTGGATCATTGTCCCGGATGACCATCGGTATGAAGAACAGCATCCACGAGCTATACGGGGATCTGCCGTCTAACTTCCAGGTCAAGCTTATTGTGGACGGTGTGGGCATCATTAACAACAAGGCGTCAGCCACACAAGAAGGAATCATGCGCATTATGGACGAACGGACCATATACGACTACGCCGGGGGGAACCTGCCGAATGCGGAGTTCTCGCAGATCGTAGGCAAATACCTTGCTGCAATGGATACCAGCGTTGCGGCAGGAGCAGAACCGGACACATTGTATTTCCGGACACACACGAATGAAATTATGGTGTATGACTCCCGGACTGGCGTAAATTGCTGGAGCCGGTGGGGAAACATCGACCCTACGTTCTTCTATGTCCTGGACGATGTGATGTATATCGGAGATTCGTCAGGCCGTGTGCTAAAGTTAGACACCTCCACAAGCGATGCAGGAACGCCTATAAGCTGGTCTTTCATCACCAAGCCATTTACCAACCCTACCATGTCGCGGCGGCAGAGATGGATTAAGATGTGGCTGTACGCTGAGATTCCGGTAGGCACCACGATCAACGTCTATCTGTCCACCACCAAAGACGGCAACGACTTCAACTTGGTTCATACCGCGTCCGGCACAGGCTCAGGTGTGGAGCGTATCATCATCCCGGTGCGCAGCGTGGTCTTGGAAAATACGGTCCGCGTCAAGATCACCGGCACAGGCCCGGCAAAAATACATGAGCTTGTACGCCAAGTGCGGCAGCTCTCACTATTTTAGGAGGTTCACATGGGAATCTGGAAAATGACACAACTGAAAGCACCGCCACTCACCGAAGATGCGGCAGAGCTGCGGAAGTATCTGCTGTACCTGTCCAATCAAATTGCGTCCATGCTGAAGGACCTGGATTTCACGCTCAACGGCGATGTGGATTTCCGCAATGTTCGGGCCAAGTCCATAAAGGCAGACCGGCTGAATGTCGATGAACTGTCCGCCATTACCGCCAATATGGGTAAACTCACATCCGGGGAGATTTACGGAGCCTATATTGCTACCCGGGAGGCTGCTTACCCACGGGCTGAGATGAGCAATACCAATGACTTGTTCGCTACTTATTATGATGCTGACAATTACATCAAATATGTAGCTGACTACACTGGTGCACCAGCTATTGAATTTTATACTGCTGGAACACTACGTGCTAGGTTCAGTACATTATTGGGCGGCCTGCAAATCGACTCTCCTTTGGGTACTAATTTAGACGGGACAAACCGTTTTCAAGATTGGACAAAAGTCCGAAATTCTGCAACAGGCAGAACGCTTCAGCAAGACCTTGATGATATTGACAGCAACATTGTTGCTCTTTCTTCTTTATATGACAGCTTGAATGCCAGAGTTACTGCACTGGAAGGCCCTTAACGTAAAGCGAACACTGTGGTATATTGGTGGAAAATGGTACGAAAAGGGAGAAGATTATGAAAAAATATATTGTTGGATTCCTGGCCGGGACTGTATTTGCCATATCTGCTACGGCGTTCGCTGACACAATTCCAAGTTTGATCGGAAAAAAGGTGCAGGCACAATACACGGTCGAGGTAAACGGGAAGATTTTAAACACAGTAGTAGTAGATGGTAGCAACTATGCCCCTGTTCGCGCATTTAGTGAAGCTGCTGGTTACGATATCACTGCTGAAGGCAAAAATGTTAAGTTGAGCGAGGTGAAAGCAGTGGATTCAATTAAGCCATTACCAACCTTTAAATACACCAAGGATGAACTTGAAAAAGAAATAAAATATTACGAAAACATGATACAAGGAAATCAAGAAGCTATTGATCGAGTAAAAGAATTAGTTGCATCCGGTAAATATTCAGATGCTGAGTTATCAGATGTACAAAATAGATTGGAAAGATCCGAGAAAGATTTAGTGAGTGATAAGGCTAGGTTGGCAGAACTCCAAGCCCAACTAGCAGAGATGATACAAAAATAATCAAAAAGTATTGCCTACGGGTGGTACAATTGAGGTAACACAATAGATCGGACAAGAGGACTCCATTCGGGGTCCTTTTTGCATGCCAAAGGAGGGTTAGCATGTCCAGTATATTCAACTCAGAAGGATGGAAGAAAGCGGTAAACACCTACAAAAACAATCAGACCGCGACTAAGACGGTAATGCCAACCGGAGCGATCGGCGCACTAGCCAGCAGGCCTACGACTCCTCAGCCGATGGGTTTACCGCCAGCAGCCGTTAAAGCTGCCAACAACGTGCGGGCAGGCGTCCCTGCGGCCCCTACCGTGCCAGCAGCAGCGACCGCAGCCGCACAGAGGATGGTAACCGCAACATCAGCACAGCCGCGCACAGAACAGGCGCTGTCAGCACAGGCCAACCTTGTCAACACGCCGTTCAACTATGACCCGACAACAGACCCTTTATATCAATCAGCAGTCAAGGCAGCGCAACAAACACTTGGTGTAAATCAGAAAAATACAAACGCTCAATTACGTGCTACTGGACAGGGCAAATCATCTTACTCTGAGACAGTTGCTAATCAACTGGCCCACCAGAGTGAGGAGAACTTAGCTAACAACGTTCTTCCGATATATGCACAGAAGGCCTACCAGCAGTACCAGGACAGTATAGGCAACCAGCGTAACCTGTACAACGACTACAACCAGCAGGACTTCCAGAACCCGATTTCAGAAGCGAATGTTACCGGTAACTATATGCCTGCTGAAGCAATGACAGCCTATAAGCAACTGTTAGCCAATAAGCAGGAAGCGGAGGCACCAACGATCACACGTGAGCAGCGCGCGGCCCTCAGCAGCGAGACGAACGCGCTACGTGACACGCTGAAGCGTCTGGGCATTGATATCAGCGGACTGGGCGCGGATAAGACAGCAGCGCAGGCAGGTACAGTTAATCCTGGTATCCGCACACTCGCAGGTCAGGCACAGGATCAATCTGCTAAGAGCGCTAACCTGGACGCAGCCACAGTCGTGTCCAACATGACGGGCAAAGTGATCACACCACAGACGGACTGGCAGGGGCTTGTGAGACAGGCGAACGATCCGAACACACCTCTGAATGCAAATCAGAGAAACACAGAGTTCGGTCAGAATTACCAACTGGAACAATTCGCTTACTCCAAGGCACGTGACGCCATCTCTGACAAGCAATGGCAGGCTAAGTTTGATTATGACAAAAATCAGGGCGGGCTGGATTATGCGCTTCGTAAGCTATCTGAAGAGAATCAAACGGCGTATCAGCAAGCAAATCTGGCGCTGTCGCAGGATGATAATGCTCGGCAATGGGTGGCATTGGATTATGAGCAGTCACAAGGCTCCGGAAGCAAAGCTTCAGGACTATCACCAAACCAAATCTTAAGCAGCATGCAGAGTCTCTATACGGAACCTACGTATTCTACTGATCCTGACACAGGAGAGCAAAAGAAAACCGGCGATAAAATAACGACAGATCCGGCCAAACGTAAGCAGATGTTTGAATCTGTCGTTGATTACGGCCTAAGTGACGCAGAGACCAATCAAATTCTTTTATCACTTGGGATGAATAAAAAAGAAATTGATTCACTGGTGAAAAGCTACTCGGGAAACTGAGTAGCCCCACGGCCAGCGCTAGTGGGGCTAAACTGAACAGTAATTTGGGTGGAAGTCTTAAGAATACTGGTGATATTTTCGCTTCAGTCGGTGCAAAATATGGCATAGATCCTGCACTATTGGCAGCTATAGCAGTACATGAAACTGGTAACGGAACCAGTAATGCCGTGAGGAATAAAAATAATGTTGGCGGGATGATGGGAAAGAACGGATTAATGACGTTTGACAGCATCGAGCAGGGAATTGATAAGATGGCATCTAACCTTAAACGAAACTACTTCGATAAAGGATTGACTACCATTGAGCAGATTCAGAGGAAGTATGCTCCAAATGGTGCAGCAAATGACCCGACAAACTTAAATAGTTACTGGGTCAGTGGTGTAAGCAAGTACTACAAGCAGTTTGGGGGTAAATAGATGGCTACTTTTGATGCGGTTCGTAATCGCCAAAGGGGAGAGGAAGCTAAACAGCGAGTGCTGTCACGCACCTATGCACCCAAAGAGGAACAGCAAGAAAGCGCATTTTCTGCCGTCAGAAATCGAAGCATCGTAGATCCTCCAGTTCCAGAAGATACGAGAGCAAGAGATCTGCTCAAATCAACCTTGGAAAGTGTGGGAGTAGGATCACCGGCACCTTTTCCCAAAGCCGAACCGATAGACTTCATGGCAGACCAAGCCAAAAAGAAGAAAATCGAAGCATTCCAAGGGAAACTCCCGGCGCCATCTGCGCTTAATATTCCGGTTACGGCTCTACAGACTCAATTGCAGGGCCGTCTGCCGGTGGCGAGTGCTTTAAATCAAACTGGTGGCGGTCCGGCGGATGCATCACACAATCAGTTAAGGACAGAATATGACATTCGCGATAAGGCAATAGACGAAACAAATATTCCTGAAGCCTTGAAATATCCTTCAAGAGCGCTGAACACACTGGCCTTCGGTAACCCCGTAGGCCGTTTTATTTCTAACTCCTTATCTGGTAACTCCGGTGTGACTCAGCGGGACTCTACCGGCAGCGCTGCGGCTGACAAGGTGTCGGATGTAATCAATCAGCTGGTGACTCCGTTTATTACTCCATCTGGCGCTCCGGTAGGCTCAGGCTTTAACGCTGCTCCCTATGAAGCTGCGGGTAAGCTGCTGAACACTGGTAAGGGAATGAAGGTTACAAACGCACTATCTAAACTAATACCAAAGGCTAGCCCGGGAACAGCGAATAATATCGCCCGTGTCGGACTTACTGAAGGCTTGGCAGGAACAGCACAGAACGTTGCTGCCGGCCTGATGAATCAACAGGATAGTAACAAGGATATTGCGACCAATGCATTGATTGGTGGTGTGGCTGGTCTGGGGTTAGGACTAGCTGGCGGCGCGGTGCGTCCTGCGCTTGATCGGTTTGCTGCTGTTCGTGCGGCCAGGAAAGTTACCCCGGCTGAGACTCCAGCAGCGGCCACAGTTGAACCAGTTGCACCGATGGATACAACACCAGTTAACAATCCAATAAATGATGCTGAAATGCCTCTCAACCGTGAACAAATCATCAGTCGTAAATACATGAACGATGAAAAGTTAACCCCGGAAGAAATAGACTTCATGGTTAGTGACGAATGGAACCCTGAAAATCTGAATTCTAAAAATAATACTATTGCTCAACTAGCTGAACCAAATCCAGCGACACCTGATACTGTGCCAGAACTTGTACCTGCGGTTAAAACGGAGATCCAGGAAGTCGATGAAGCCATCCAAGCTGCTAACCAGCCCAATATTAGGGATAAGGTGTATTCGTACCTTGATGAGGCAGAGAAGGCAGCTAGAGAACGAATCTCCAAGCGCAAAGGTAACTTGAATTCAAGCCCTCTACCGGAATGGGGAGACTATGCGATAATCATGGCTTCTAAACTCGGAAAGAAAACGATCAAAGCTGTCAATTTCGCGGATGAACTAGTCAAAGAGTTTGGCGAGGATATGCGCCCTCATGCAGAAAAAATCCTGCGAATGAGCCGTGAAGTGATACGTAAGCAGGAACGTTTAGCGAGCAAGGAAGGGTTAGCAGCATCCGAATTTAACGCCAAGCCTGAAGGGGACGCAGCATCATTTGCTGAGAAGATCAGCCGAAACGCACCAAAGAAGTCAACTCCGTTCGCGGAACGCTGGCAGAAGTGGCGTACTCAGACCACGGACGACCTAGCAGCCCTGGAGACTGTTGAAAAGAACGTTCGCGGAGGAAAGGTAGCCAGCGCTGAAGATAGCCTGTATAAGGCAGCTAGGATGTTCAAAGGCGCACCGGAACGAGCCAGTCAGATTGTGCAGGACAGGCTGGGATCGGTAATCAATAAAGTGGAAAAGGCCGGTAACTCCGTGGATGACCTGGAACTGTACGCACTTGCCAAACACGCGAAGGATGTCAATGCAGCAGGGTATAAATCCGGGTTCACCAACCAGGAAATTAAGTCCATCCTGGATGAATTCGGATCGGAGGAAATGGCAGCTGCACAACAGGAACTGGTGAAGGTGAACCGCGACATGCTGAAGGAATTGGTGGACAGCGGCGTGGTTTCAAAGGAACTCTATGAAGTCCTGGGGGATCGGTGGAAGAACTATATTCCACTGTTCCGTGAAATGGATAATGAAAAGGTAGGATTCGGCGGCGGTTTATCAAGCGCCCTTGCTAATGTCACCAGCCCTATCAAAGCACTACAGGGATCAGAGCGTAAGGTTATCGCTCCACTGGAAAACATGGTGAAGAACATATTCCAAAGCGTGAATGCAGCTGAAAGGAACAAAGTTTCTACCCAGTTAGTAAAGCTTGCTGAGAAAGATGTTACTAAGAAATTTATCCGTAAAATTGAAGACAAGCACTATGTAACTGTAAGGAAAAATGGTGAATACTCAACTTATGAAGTGGAACCTAGCGTCTTTGAGAAAATACCTGAAATGGATAAGGCAGCAAAACACGAACTAGCTGCTAGAATTTCTGGTGATGAGCAGGCTACTTTCACAAGAACATCTTCTATTCCTGAGAATGTAGACAGAAAAAATGTGGTTTACGCAAAAATAAACGGTGAGAAAGTGAGTTATGAGGTGCAACCAGAGGTATACAAAGCGCTGATGAACCTGGACCAAGAGTCCAGCAACACGCTGATGAACGTTCTTTCCAAGCCTGCCAGCCTGCTGCGTGCCGGTGCTACCTTAACACCTGAGTTCGCGCTGCGGAACCCGATCCGCGACATTAACAATGCCTTTGTTGTCTCAGAGAGTGGATTCAACCCCATCACTGATTTTGGTGCCGGTCTGATCCAGACAATCAAGAAGGGACCTTTGTACAAAGACTGGATTGACAACCTGGGAGCCTACGGCAACACGCTGTCATTGGACAGAAACGTACACAAAAAAGCTTTGGAAACCGTTCTGAAGCAGCCTAATTCAAAAAAGTTTGTCAATATCGTGAATGGTAAATCGTTGATTGGGCTGCTGAGGGCCATTTCAGACACCACAGAATCTGCAACGAAGGTCGGAGAGTACCGGGCAGCACTTCGTTCCGGCGCCAGCAAGCAAGAGGCAGCGTACCGATCTCGGGATCTGATGGACTTCGCCCGGGCAGGATCAAGCATCCGGCCAACAAATAAAATTGTGGCTTTCCTGAATGCCAATATTCAGGGTAAATCCAAACTTGTTAGAGCCATCAAAAACGATTGGGTGGGCGTTACTACCCGTGGATTTGCTTCAGTTACCGTTCCGACCATTGGTATCTTTGCACTTAATCATATGTTGGGGAATGATGCCCAAAAAGCAACGATCAGCAACGCCCCGGACTGGATGAAAGATTCCTTCTGGTTGATGGCTATTCCTGGAACCGATACGGTGGCCCGGATACCAAAGCCGTTCGATCTGGCGACCATATTTGCTAACCTGCCTGAGAAGGCCCTATCCTACACCCTAGAAAAGGACCCTGAAGCATTTGATGGATATGTCCGGCGGTCGATCAAAAGTAATGCTTTACCCACACAAATATCTGGTATCCTGCCAATCATTGAGGGAATGGCTAACTATTCATTTTTCAAAGAAGGAACTATCATCCCCCGGGCAGAGCAGGGATTACAGTTTAAAGACCAGTACGACCCGGTTCGTACGACATCTACGGCCCGGATTATCGCGGGAGGCGTGGAAAAGCTGACCGGCGGTAAGGGATCTTTCAAGAACTTCAGCTCACCGCGAGTAATCGACAATACGATTCAGGGGTTGACGGCCGGACTCGGTAAATATGCTACTGATGCCATTGATATTCTGCTTAATGAAACTGGAGCATACGAACGCACCACGAAGCCAGCAAAGTCTATTGAGCAGGCGCCGTTTACCCGTTCCTTCCTAGTTGATCCTAATCAGGGCGGCAAGGCGATGGATAAGTTTTATATGAAGAAAGACGAGCTCACCAAGGAAAAGGCATCTGCCAAACTGAACAAGATTCCATTCAAAAAGCAAGGAGATCTGGAGCGCATTAATAACGTTTCGGAGGCAGTGAGCAACATTAACAAATCAATTAAGGCCATCGAGCGCGGGCCCCTCTCTGGCAAACAAAAGCAGTTGAAGATTGAGCCACTGATTAAACGCCGGAACGACTTGGTGCAGCGTATCACACAAAGCCTGAAGGACAACAAATAATGAAGAACCTCATCCAGTATGACGAAACCGAATTTCAAGACGGCCTAAACGTCTGGGCGCTGGACTGGATCACGCACCTATACGGGGCAGAGATGGCGGAGTTACTAGACCCGGAGGTGGTGCCGATAGATGTGGGGAGCCGTGGACACACTCTACGACCTGATTTACTTCGTACTTCGTAACTTAAAAGATTTTCGATGGGAGGCCCTTATAGGGTACTCCCTTTATTTATTGGGCAAACGATCGGGCATGAAGATGTTCCGCAAGTTCCTGGTCACTCATTTCAAATACCTGGAGGATGAGGATTCCCAGTGGCGATATTACGTAAACAAGCAACTCGTAAAGCTAGGCGCACCACCGTTCATCCCAAAGAAACAGTATGTTGGCAATGGGAAGCGATTAAAGAAACGGGCAGCGAAGAACTTAATTACATCATCGACATTATCACAGGGGGCAGACGCCCCGGAAAGGCGGTACCCGATGAAGACGGATGTGACGGCTGTAATTGATGGTGGACATGGCAAAAAAGATCCTGGTGGTAACGGATACACCGGAAAGCTTGAAAAGGACTTTAATCTTGCAGTGGCGCTGAAGATCAACGAGCTGCTGAAAAAGAACTCGAGCATTAATGTAATCCTCACGCGCTCAACGGACGTATTTGTGGAGCTTGTAGACCGCGCCAAGATCGCTAATAAAGCAAAGGCGGACGTATTCTTGTCCATTCACGCTAACGCGGGAGAACCCAGCGCTAAAGGCTCTGAGACGCTGTACACGAAGGATATGGACAAACCATTTGCGACCATCATCCATAAGTATCTGATGTCCGTCACAGGCCTTACAGACCGCAAATGTCGGTACAAAAACCTATCGGTATGCCGTAACACACAGATGCCGGCTGCACTGATCGAGCCGGGATTTTTGACCAATCCCGCAGAAGAGGAATTGCTCTTTAATGAAGAGTTTCAAAACAAACTGGCTGTAGCAATGGCTCAAGGTATCTGTGAGTACCTGGGCGTACAGTACGGAGTGAGAGTTACCCCGGCCGGAACATACCCGGTAGATGTGTTGCTGAATGATGTGCCGTACGAGGGCCTGCTGATTGAGGGCAAGAGCTGGATTCCAGCCAAACTAATCCTGAACGCCCTGGGTGCTCGCTGGTCCTATGCACTGCGGAGCATCTATGTGGGCGACACCAAAGTCGATACGAAGAACTACGATGGTACCAGCTACATCAAAGGGACGGACCTGCGGGACCTCGGCGTAGTTCGTAATGTATTTCTGGACCCAGATGCTGTTAACACCAAACGCGTACTCATTTATCCCAAGGAGGGTTAAACCATGAATGAACTGCTTGCACAAGTGATGGTCTTGGCTTCTGCGTTGTCTGCGATTGTCGTTGCGCTGCTGAATTTGATCAAGTCCACTGTCACCCTGCCCAAGAACCTTATCCCTATCATGGGTCTTGTGGTTGGCCTGCTGGCCGGAGCTGCGGCATATATCTTCACCGACCTATCCCTGGCTCCACGGTTGTGGGCTGGGGCATTTGCAGGACTGTCTGCCACCGGGCTGTTTGAGCTATTCAAGAACAACCCGGGAACTACCGGAAATTCTGATCAGTAGAAAGAGGCCATCCTTAACCGGGTGGCCTTTTTCACTTTATATATAGAAGAAAACCACATTATCGTGTGTGTATTGATATCTATGGATTTCCCTATCACAACGACCCTATGCTGGACTATGCTGCAAGGCAGGTCTGCAAGCCCGGTGGACGATTCATCCTACTCTCCGCCACGCCGCCTGCGGAGCTGCAGCGTCTTGCCCGCTCCGGCAGATTGCCGCATGCAAGGGTCCCGGTCCGCTTTCACGGCCATCCCTTGCCGGTTCCGCGCCATATACGGATACCGCCGCTTCATCGCTGCCTGAAGCATGGCAGAATTCCGGCAGGACTGCGTTCAGTGCTGCAGCGGTCCCTTGACCGTAAGGCGCAGATCTTCCTCTTTGTCTCACGAATTGCCCATATCGAGGGGCTGCTACAGCTGCTGCGGCGGATGTTTCCCGGGATTTCGATTGAGGGTACTTCCTCTCAAGATCCGGGCAGAGCAGAGAAGGTACTGAAATTCCGCGATCGTACCATCTCATTGCTGGTGACGACAACGATTCTGGAGCGTGGGGTCACGGTACCGCATAGTGATGTATTTATTCTGGATGCGGACAGCGGACTATTTGATGAGGCGGCCTTAGTACAGATGGCGGGCCGGGCGGGCCGCTCCAAGGATGATCCGGCAGGCAACGTCATCTTTGCTTCAGCAGAGTGGAGCCGCTCACAGCGCGCCGCCATATCGCAGATCCGCAGTATGAACGCCACCGCCCGCAGACAGGGATATCTGAAGTCTTAATGATTTTGTGAGGATTCCTTGGAAATAGCTGTGAATGCCCGGCTCCCCTCATTTTGAATGCTATACATGCTGAACTTTGATCTCCACACACCATATTTTACAAGGAGGATTACCATGCGCTCCCTAACCTCATGGATGAAGCAAGCCCGCTCCCTAATCTCGCCTTCACAGCCGGAATGCCTGTTTTGCGGCCGCAGAGGCCGTCCTTCCCCCGACTGGCCCGGAATCTGCGTACACTGCCAGAGCGGCATTCCATGGATTCGCGTTCCCCGGTGCCAGACCTGCGGGCGTCACGTGGGCTGTCCCGATTGCAGCCGCAGCCATGCATCCATACCAATTGTGTGCAACCGGAGTGCAGTAGCCTACACCAGTGAAATGCGAGAAATACTAGGCCAGTATAAATACAGAGGGAATGAGCGGCTCGCGCCCCTGCTCGGCTGGATGCTGGACAGGGCATACGCGCTGCTGCAACAAGAACAGAGTGGACAACAACTGAGAGAAGCGTTACAAAGTAACTTTTTTAGTAAACCATTCCCGATATGGCATTCAAAGCTTCGTATGCGTTCTAACCTATGGCAAGCCGACCTGCTGGTCCCTGTACCGGTGAGCACTGTCCGCCTGTCCGAGCGGGGCTTCAATCAGGCGGAGCGGCTGGCGGAAGTAGTATCCCTGCGCAGAGGAATCCCTCAGCTCCCGCTGCTGGTCCGCACCCATCACACTGCCAAGCAGAGCTTCAAAAGCAGAAGGGAACGGCTGGCCGATATGAAGCATGCTTTTGCCGGGACTACAGATTCGGCGGTTCTGCAAAGTCTGAATGAACACCTGCATTCCCGAGCGTCGCACAAGCTTGAACAGCACCCTCTGCGAATCATTATTGTTGATGATATCTACACTACTGGGAGTACGATTCGTGCCTGTGCGGAAGCTCTTCAGCAGCTCTGCCGCAGCCAGAATTGCCCTGCTGAGATCTACTCTCTGACCTGGGCGCGTTCCTAGCAGCTGCCGCTGCTCTGGAATTCAATAAAACCGCTTCCCTGACCGATACTAAACATAGACGGATCTTCGGCGATCATGTAATCTTAGTAGCATAAGCGATTCATGAGTTGTGCAGAATGATAGAAGGGAGCCGCGGTAGATATGAATGTAGACAATTGTCCGAGATGCGGCCGGTTATATGTCAAGAACCTGATGAACCTTTGCCAGCCCTGCATCAAAGAGCTAGAGCATGAGTATGAAATCTGTGTAGAATACTTACGCAAAAATAGAGGCACCAACATACAGGAACTGTCCGATGCCACCGATATTTCCATCAAGGAAATCACACGTTTTATCCGGGAGGGACGGATTTCCATAGCCAATGCGCCCAATATGATGTACCCTTGCGAGGTATGCGGAACCCTGATCCGGGAAGGGCATATGTGTGACAGCTGCCGCAGCCGTCTGACCAAGGACCTGGCCAATGCGGCCAAGGATAGTGCGGACTCAAGTGCTCCCAAGAAGGCTCCAGATGGCGCTTACCGCGCGGTGGACAAGTTCCGCAACTAAACAATTCTGCAAAAAAACGCTTGCAGCTATAAAGAATGTTTCAACAGGGGCCGATAAACTTAGTAAAGATTATCGGCTTTTTTATTACAGAAGGAAGGTGAAGTTATGAAAATTAACGATGCCGGACGAATCAATGCGATTAATCCATACCAACGAAGTGCGGAATCGCAAAGGCAGGAACAGATGAAGAAAAGTACACGCAAGGATGAGGTATCGATTTCGGATGAAGCTATCAAGCTGCTTCAGGCACAGAAGAGCGGGAAGATTGACACTGAACGTGCGAACAAGATCGAGAGCCTGAAACAGCAAGTATCCGCAGGTACCTACCAGGTTGACGCAGCCAAGCTCGCTGAGACACTCGCCCCCTACTTTAAGCAATCCTCCGAGAATTAGGTGAACACACCCATGGCACTTACAACATTATTAGAATTGCTTGAGCGGCTGGACGAGGCGCATGTGCAGATGCTGGATCTGGCCGCAGTCAAGAAACAGACCATTATGGACAACAAGGTAGAGGGTCTTATTGATATCCTGAACCGCGAGTCCAAGCTGATGAAGGTGATCGGACAGCTGGAAGAACGGCGTGCAGAAGCGGCCTTCGAGTTTTTGCAGGGGGTTGGAATCCGTTCCAATCTGAATCTGAATCTTACCGAGCTGTCCCGCCTTGTCTTTGATCCCGATGACAAATCACGCCTGCTGCAGATTCAGCAGAAGCTTTCCGGCACATTGCAGCAATTAAAAAAGGCCAATGAGCTGAACCAGAAGCTGATTGAGCAGTCGCTTACCTTTATAGATTATTCCCTGGATTTGCTGGTCGGAAGACCAAATCAGGAAATGACATACCATCATCCGTCCGACAAGGGCAGCAGTGTAACTCGGCCGGGGCTTTTTGATGCCCGTGGATAATCAGGTTATCCGCTGAGCTGCGCTCACCGCAGCAATCACAAGGGAGGAACAAGTAGCATGACATCCACATTCCACTCCATCGAGACCGCAAGACGAAGCCTGTTTACCCAGACAGCGGCGCTCAATACCACCGGCCACAACATTGCCAATGCCAACACGGAGGGGTATACCCGCCAGCGTGTGAATATGAAGGCGGCCATCCCGATTGAAGCCTATGGTATGAATAACTCGACGATGCCAGGGCAACTGGGAACAGGGGTTGAATTCAGTTCCATTGAGCGGATTCGTGAGATGTTCCTGGACGATCAATTCCGCGGGGAGAACTCGGCAAGCGGGAACTGGAGCATTCAGTCGGATACCTTAGATAAGCTGGAAGCGATTGTGAATGAGCCTTCAGATACCGGTGTCCGTATCGTGCTGGATAACTTCTGGAAATCCTGGTCGGATCTCAGTAAGAATCCGGAAGATCCCACAGCCCGCAAGATCGTCGTGCAGACAGCGCAGGCCCTCACAGATGCCATGAACTATATGAGTACACAGCTCAGCAATCTGGACCGTGATCTAAGCACCAACATTGACGTCAAGGGCAAAGAGATCCAGAGCTACCTCAGCTCGATCGCTGACCTCAATCAATCCATCTCCAAGATCGAAGGCATGGGCGACAAAGCCAATGATCTGCGCGACCAGCGCGACCTGTTGACGGACAAGCTGTCCAAGATAGCGAACATCACCATTCTGGATACAGATGCCGGATATAACATCTCTCTGGGCACGCAGCCTTTAGTTCAAGGAGCAACCGTAACTGCGGCTGTGGACAGTACGTTTCTTAATACCGCCTTCGCCTCCGGTGATTTGAAGGCCGGTGAAGCCTACGGGATGCTCTTTTCCAGAAATACTTATGTAGCAGATTACAGGAAGCAGCTCGATACGATGGCTAATACCATAGCAAATGGTGAAGTGCAGGTGACCATACCGTCAGGTTCTAACCTGCCCGCAGGAACGACTGTGCTCAAGGATTCAGAGATTATTAATGCAGATGGGACCAAAACGACTCTAACAGCAGGAAGCGCGGTACCTATCCCGTTGCCGGGTGATCTAAAAACAACAGTCAAGGGTTTGAATGGGCTCCATCAGCTGGGTTATGCCTTGAACGGGACATCGGGCCGGCCGTTCTTCACCTCTTCAGTAGCCGGGGAAGCGATCACTGCTGCCAATCTCAAGCTGAATCCGGAAATCGCTGCTGATCCCACGCTGTTTGCTACTTCCTTGCGTACTACTACAGACACCTCAGGTAATGTATCCGTAGTAAAAGGGAATAACACTCTGGCACTGCTGTTCAGCAATATGAAGGATAACAATACTTTTGCTACAGCAGATGGCACCAAGACCGGTACAGTCGGATCGTATCTTAGCTCCATGATCGGGCAATTGGGTATCCAATCCCAAGAAGCCACACGCCAGGCGAGCAACGCCGATTATCTGGTAGAGCAAGTCAATTCCCGCCGCCAATCCGTAAGCGGTGTGTCGCTGGATGAAGAAATGTCCAATATGCTCGTGTTCCAGCATGCCTACAGTGCTGCTGCGCGTTTCATGACCACCTATGATGAACTGCTTGATAAATTGATTAATTCTACCGGCACAGTCGGAAGATAATAGGAGGCACATACAATGATCAGAGTTACCTCCAATATGATGAGCTCACAGCTGCTGCTTAACTTGAACCGTAATGCACGTACCATGAACGACACCCAGCTCCAGCTGGCTAGCGGCCGAAAAATCAACAAGCCCTCCGACGACCCGGTAGGCATCACCTATTCCCTCCGCTACCGCGCGGAGCTGTCCTCTAACGAGCAGTACACGAAGAACGTGGATAGCGCGCTGTCTTGGCTGGATTATAACGATACCATACTAGGACAAGCAGGAGATGTTGTTCAACGTCTGAGAGAGCTTACCGTGAAGGCTTCTACGGGAAGTAATCCGCAATCTGCCTTAGATAGTATTAATGAAGAAGTAGCACAACTTAAAGAACAATTGGTTGATATTTCAAACAGTAAGCTTAACGGGAAGTATATTTTTAATGGGGAACAGTATACTACCAAACCTTATGAGTTTGCCAAGGGTGCTGATGGTACTTACGACACTACCAAAGCAATTACGACAGATACCGGGCAAATTCAGTATATCGTAGGCGAAGGTGTGCAAATGCCTATCAATATGACGGGTAATGATGTGTTTGGTCATACGGGAGATTCAGATAACTTGTTCTCAATAATTAATAATCTTTCATCTGCACTTAAGTCAGGGGATCTCACAGGGATTTCAAGCCAAATCGATAAGTTTGATACCCGTACGGAGACGATTCTGTCGGCTCGCGCAGAGATAGGTGCCAAGACCAACCGTGTAGAATTAATGCAGGACCGTTTAAGCGATTTGAACATTAACCTCACAGATCTCCAGGCTAAGACAGAGGATGCCGATTATGAAGGGCTGATCATGCAGTCGAAGATCCAGGAGAATATTTATAATGCCTCGCTGTCTGTAGGAGCGAAGATTATCTCTACAACCCTTGTAGACTTTATCCGATAACGGAGGTGGTTTTTGTTGATGCAGCCTGTTTTGCAAATTCGACAGACACCTGCGCGGATCGGTATTGATGCGGATCTTGGGTCATTCTCTATCACTCAACCGAAGGCAGAGGTCAGCATCACGACAACACCCGGTGAGCTGAGCGTTCAGTCTACACCTCCAGAGCTTATCATTGACCAGACCAGGGCACGCGCCGCGTATAATGGGGGCAGTGTTCTGGATATGAACCGTAGAATCTACTCGGGAATTCAGCAGCTATACCTTCAGGCTATTGCCCGCAGAGTCGAGCAGGGAACGCGGATGGCGGAGTTTTTCAAGCCAGGCAACAGCATTGCCGAGATTGTTGGCACGGATACCGAGCCAAACTCCTTCCCCGAGCCGTGTGGACCAGCATCTTATGATAATGTGGACTTGCGTTACGAAGCAAGAGCCCCGGAGATTAATTTCAGACCCGCGACAGTTGATATTCAGGTGGAAAGACACCGCCCGGAGACGGAATATACACGCGGCAAGCTTGATATTTATATGCAGCAATATGCTTCCGTGCAGTTTATTCCGCCGGAATTGAATGTGCAAATGTAATGTAATAAGCTATGGATGTGCTCTGGGCACTTCTATAGCTTTTCTGTTATCTAACAACAGTCAGATAGATAAGGAGTGAATAACTTGATTATAGAAACGCTATCCATGGGTACACTTGAAGTTAGGGAGGATCAGATATTCCACTTCGCCAAAGGGATTCCAGGGTTTGACGAAGAAGCGGACTTTGCGCTTGTGGCCCTAGAGGAGTCTCCGTTTTGGGTTTTGCAGTCCGTTAAGGAGCGAGGCCATTCGTTTTTGCTTGCTGACCCTTTTACATTCTATCCTTCTTATGAATTTGAACTTCCAGATGATGAAGCAGAAGAACTGGGGATCGAATCCGATGTGCTTGTCCGCTGTATTGTTACTTTGAAGGAACAAGTAGAAGCCTCGACCATTAATTTGTTAGCGCCTATTATCTTCAATCCCAGTGGATTGACCGGGAAGCAGATTGTAATACACCGCACCTTATATCATACGAAGCACAGTCTGCTGCAAGAGCAGTTAGTGGCTGATGGAAAGGATGGGGGTTAATATGCTCGTGCTGTCACGCAAAAAAGGGGAAACCATCGTCATCCAGGATCAGATTGAACTTACGATTCTGAGTGTAGACGGCGACACCGTAAAAGTAGGGATTTCTGCACCTAAGCATGTGGATATCTTCCGTAAAGAGGTCTACTTATCGATACAGGAATCAAACCGCGAGTCCGTAGCGCCGCAACCTTCCGACTTAAATGCATTAATACACCGTCTTCGCGGATCGAATTCTTAAGATAGTCTCTTAGGAAAATAAAAGATCTATTTATGAACCTGAGTCAGCTTAAGTGGCTCGGGTTTCTTTGTGATCGTTTTTGTGATCATAGTAGAGTTTCAAAAAAAATATCGTAAAAATGAAAAAATGCTCTAAACAGTTAGGGCCAAGCCGTCGATATATGTATTAGGCATTGAGCCGGCAGGGCGGCCGACCTTAATGGTTCAGTGCTTACCACATGGATGTGGAACTAACTTAATTTCAGGGAGGAAATATCAAATGATTATTAACCACAATATCGCGGCGCTGAATACTCACCGCCAACTGTCTGCTAATACTGCTGCAACAAACAAAAATATTGAAAAGCTGTCTTCCGGTCTTCGCATCAACCGTGCAGGTGATGACGCGGCTGGTCTGGCAATCTCCGAAAAAATGCGCGGCCAAATCCGCGGTTTGGATCAGGCTTCCCGTAATGCTCAAGACGGTATCTCCTTGATTCAGACAGCTGAAGGCGCGTTGAACGAAACCCACAGCATTCTGCAACGTATGCGCGAAATCTCCAACCAATCCGCGAATGGTACGAACACAGATACTGACCGTGGCGCTCTGCAAGACGAAATGAACCAGCTGACTTCCGAAATCAACCGTATCGGTAACACTACTGAGTTCAATACTCAGAAATTGCTGAATGGTGGTATTGGATCTGGTGAAAGTGGTAAGCTGACTCAGGCTACAAGTGCTAAGGTTACTGCTGCAACTGCAGCCGCTGCTGGTACTACTGCTGCAAGTATTACAATTGACAACCAGACCTTCGATCTTAGTGGTGAAGTTTTGGGAGCAACTCCTACAGATGCTGATGTTAAAACACTAGCAGATAAACTTGGAGCTAAGACATCCGGAGGAACAAAACTCTCCGATCTGGTGGATATCACTACTGATGGTGCAGGATCACTTGTATTTACTGCAAAATCTACTGGAACTAACAGTTCCATAAGCTTCAGTGCAAATGACACGGTTTTAGGTGTAACTTTAGCTGCTAGTAAAGCTACAGGTTCTCCAAGTACTGTTGAACGTGCTGGATTGCAAGGAACAGCTGCACTTGGTGCAACTGCAGATACCTCCATTGCTGCTGGTAGCACATTTGATATTACTGTAGGATCAGAAAGCGCTGTAACAGTCAACCTGAATGATGGTGCAACTGCTAAGACTTATGATACCAACAACAGTGATGTAAACATTGCAAATGCGGCCAGACAGGATCTCATCAAGGATGTAAATGCTGCGCTGCAAAAAGCCGGACTTGACAGTAAAGTAACTGCATCATTGTCTAAAGATAATAAAATCCAGTTCATCTCAGAGACTGGAAAAGATATCAAACTGACTGATGGTGCAGCTGGTACTCTTGCCTCGGCTACTGGACTGGCATTCACAACAGCTGGTGACTTGTCAGCCGTTAAAAATGTTGAACAAGTAGTAGGCGCAGGCGCTCAAGGCGTGGGCTTCTCTACTAAATTCCAAATCGGTGCTAATACAGGCCAATCCATGTCCCTGACTGTTAATGACATGCGTGCTAGTGCTCTGGGTATCACCGGAAATGCCGGACAAGCTGGCTTCACTAAAGCAAACAGTGTTACTAACGGTACTAACGATGTGAAATCGGAAGCGGCCCTGAACATCTCTACTAGAGAAGATGCTTCCAAAGCAATTGCTGTTCTGGATAAAGCTACTTCCACAGTTTCCAGCGAACGCGCTAAGCTGGGTGCTGTTCAAAACCGTCTGGAGCACACGATCAACAACTTGGGAACAGCTTCTGAGAACCTGACAGCTGCTGAATCCCGTATCCGTGACGTTGACATGGCTAAAGAAATGATGGAACAAACTAAGAACAACATCCTTGCACAGGCTGCACAGGCTATGTTGGCTCAGGCTAACCAACAGCCACAAGGCGTTCTGCAATTGCTTCGTTAATTTATATTCGCTTCATCTTAGGCTCCGGGGGAAATCCCCGGGGCCTTTTTATTTTTGCTTGACTGCAACAAAATCCTAAATTATCCCTCAAACTAACCGATATATAAAGTATAAAATGAGTGTTGGTGGAGGTCGGGGTTAATGAATGTACAGTTTTCGCTAACTGCTAGTACGACAGCAAGTGGACAGGGTAAGCCAGAGGCAGTACCATCCAGCAGTATTTCAGCAGTTCCTGTAGATCAAGCATCGGGCATCCGGGATGTTAAGGATATGAGCCTGAAGGAGAAACAGGGAGCGAGTGTGTCAGTAGGTGAGGAACAGTTAATTCGCACCATAGAACGGGCAGTGAAATCATTGCAAGGCCCCCAGACCACGCTGGAGATCAGCATCCACGAGAAGACACATGACATTATGGTGAAGGTCCTTAACAAAGATACTGGTGAGTTAATACGTGAAGTTCCCCGGGAGAAGACGCTCGATCTTGTGGCGAATATGATGGAGCTTGCAGGTATTCTTATAGACGAGAAGATTTAATAGAGGGAGGTGCTGTTTTGGTTACTCGGGTCAATGGATTCTCAGGTATGGATATCGATAGTATGGTGAAGAGTATGATGGCTGCCAAGCGGGTGCCGCTCGACAAGCTTAATCAGGACAAACAGTTATTGCAATGGAGACGGGAAGGCTATCGTGAATTCAGTGCCAGCTTATATGATTTTAGTGCAAACAAACTGGCGATTAAGTATGGGACAAGTTCCGCCCTCAATGCAAATAAGGCTGTTACCTCAGGAAACACGGATGCTGTTAAGGCAGTGGCTACTGCTACGGCAAATAATATTGATATGAGCGTTGAAGTGACCCAATTGGCTACCCGGACAACGCTGGAGATGAAGGATGGTTTGGGACAGGGCTTGACAGGTTCAACTTCATTATCACAGTTGGAAGGGGTTGAATTTTCGAAGCTTTCCCCTAAGAGTCAAGACGATTATATGAAGAAAGGATTATTCATCACAATTAATGGAGAGACTTTTACGGATAAGGATGGTAATTCTCTGTTTAATGGACTTACTTCAATTTCGACTGTAATTGCTACTATTAACAATAATGCAAAGGCTAATGCTATTGCCAGCTTTGATCAGATTACTGGTAAGCTGTCCATTGCTTCCAAGACTAGCGGCAAACAGTTGGATGGGACGGATGTACCACTAACAATAGATACTCCAGCAGGAAAAGATTCTTTGCTGTCGTTATTTGCTCCCCGTAGCGCAGTAACTTCGGTAACTACCGTGGGGACGGCACTAACCGATCCCACGAAGACGCTATCTAACCTACAGACACAACTAGATGGAACTACAGAAGATATAGCCAGTGGTCTTAAATATAAATTCACTGTAAATAATGAGAGTTTTGTATTCAATGGCTCGGCGACCATCCAAAGTATGGTAGATGAGATTAACTCAAGAACGGCAGCGAACGTGACTGCTGATTTTACGGGAGGTAAGTTGACGTTAACTGGTAATTCGGGGGCGGAGGTTAAATTGGGTGGAGATGCTTTTGATTTGCTGAAGCTGTTTAATGGTACAACTCCACTTAGCGCAGATCCTAATACTTACAAAGTCACTAGTGGTGATAACGCCCAGGTTAAGATTAATAACGTTGTTATGACTAACGTAACCAGCAATACTTACACCATCAATGGGGTTGAGCTTACGTTGCAGGGGTTAACCAATGGTACTCCTACTGTGATAAAGACACAGAGTGATCCTGATAAAGCGCTTGAATCTATTAAAGGCTTTGTAGATGATTATAATAATCTGATTAAAACACTGAATGCCAAAGTGGATGAGGTGTTATATCGTGACTTCAAACCTTTGACAGATGAACAGAAGAAGGACATGAAAGACGAAGAGGTTAAAGCCTGGACTGAAAAAGCTAGAAGTGGATTATTTAAAAATAATGATATTATTAGCAACGTATTGTCTGAAATGCGCTTGGTGATTTCTAACAAGTTGGGCCCGTTAAGTGAGCTGGGGATAACTACAGGAAGTTACTCTGAGAATGGCAAGTTGATTATCAAAGATGAATTCAAGCTCAAGACCGCCCTTAGTACTAACCCTCAGCTTGCGCTAGATATTTTCCATGGGCCCGCTAACCTTCCCAAAGAGGGAATCTTCGATAAGCTCACAGACAAAATTACCAGCGCTATTCAGCAAATTTCTGATAGAGCTGGTACTAATAGATATTCTACTGATCTCTCAAGCAGTTTCAAAGAAGAAAGCATCATGGGTAAAAAGATGAAAGAGTACAACAGCCGAATTGCCTTGATGACTACTAATTTGAGTAATTGGGAGACGCGCTATTATAAACAATTCACAGCAATGGAAACGGCTATGGCTAAGCTGCAATCACAATCTTCCAGCCTTTTCTCCACCGGCAAATAAGAATATTTCACAAATAGAGGGTGACCAATTTGATTAAATCTCCTTATGATAAATACCGCCAGTCTTCTGTCCAGACTTCAACACCTGCACAACTCGTGATTATGCTGTATGATGGGGCCATTCGCTTTGTGAAGACTGCGGTGGACGGGTTGAACAAGCAGGATTTGGAGAAGTCCAATTTGAACTTTGGCAAGGCTCAGACCATCATCAGTGAGTTGATGAGTACGTTGGATCACTCTATTGAAGTCTCGAAGGGACTCTACTCCCTTTACGAATATACGAACTACCTGTTAATTCAGGCCAACATCCAGAAGAACCCCGAGAAGGCTGAAGAAGCCATCGGCTACCTTACAGATCTCCGTGAGACCTGGCTACAGGCTTCCAAGCTGGCGGCCAGCCAGACTGAGATTGCGAATGGATGAGTTTATCCGTAACTTGGATCGGCTGACTGGGGAGATGATGGACCGGCTTCAGGATGCAACCTATGAAGAGCTTGAAGAATTCGTAGGGGAGCGGCAGAAGCTTGTCGATTCCATAACCAATGAAGTCGAAGTTTGTCCAGCAACCCTTGCACAAAAACAGGAAATAAATCGCATTTTGTCACATGATAATGAATTGCTGGACCGGATGAACGCCCTACGCCAGGAAGCCCAAGACTTCCTTCAGAAGCGCGGCCAAGCCAAAATCCAGCGCAATGCCTACGAGACGGCTTACACCCCGGACAGCTTCTTGATGGACCGAAAAAAATAAACAGAAAATAATAGATTTCCCCTGTTTCAGTCGGGGAGCAGGCGGGTATTTACAAGCGTCTGCTCCTTTTTTTGTAACTTATATTACCGAATTCTATCCATTTCTGATGTCAATTGTACTCTGGTAAATTATTGAAAGTAATCATTTACTATTCCAATTGACAATAGAGAAGCTGCGGTGGTATAGTCGAATTGTGAGCAAGACTCACGTTCATCTGATGACGAAGGGAATGTTTAGTCAATGGAAGGTAAAGTTAAATGGTTTAACGCAGAAAAAGGTTATGGTTTTATCGAAACTTCCGATGGTGGCGACGTATTCGTACACTTTTCCGCGATTCAAACTGACGGTTTCAAGACTTTGGATGAAGGCCAATCCGTAGAGTTCGATATCGTTGAAGGCGCACGCGGACCACAAGCAGCTAACGTCATCAAATTATAATCATCCGGCGAAGCCGACCTACATATATGGTAGATGGTTAGCAATTGAGACAACGCTAGCGTTAGACCCAGGGGGATCTCCCTTGGGTCTTTTTTATGTAGTGAATGAAGTTGCTTTTGTCTAATGATGTGACTTTGTCTGTTGTGGATAAACTGTGCATAAAGCTGGGGATAAGAGTTCGAGAGGTGTTCATTGTAAGGATGGGCTGTATGAAGCTGTTCTTACATTCTTCTTATAAATATCCTCGATTTCGAGTAAATGGCCTACATTTCGAGATGAAAAGAGTCCGAAATTGGACACTTTGTAAAAATTAGTTACAGAAAAATGTTAGCATCCTCCAAATTATGGGTAATAGAGAACGTTGGGCTTTTTTGTTGCCTAGTCTGCACTCTCATTATTGCTTAGGCGTATGCTTCCGAAAGATCTTTTGGTAAGAAGTCATGCAGTGAAGCCTATGCCCATCAAAATCACAGGAGGATGAACAAAAGAATGAAGAAATTGTGGCGTGGCCTTACGGCCGGAGTACTGGGAATTTCAATGCTGCTTGGATCACTGGGAAGTGTATCCGCAGCGCCTGCACCGAAGGATATTCAAGGACACTGGGCGCAAAAACAACTGCAGAGCTGGTTGGATAAAGGATACCTGGGCGGTTATCCTGACGGAACGGTGAAGCCGAATAAGGCAATTACCCGTGGTGAATATGTGGCACTGATTAATCGTCTGTTCGGGTTCACCGAAGCAGCTACTCTTAACTTCACGGATGTGAAGAAATCCAATTGGGTCTACAGTGAAGTGGCTAAAGCTGTGAAGGCCGGTTATATTGGCGGTTATGAGAATAATACCTTCCGGGCCAACAACCCGCTCACCCGGCAGGAAGCAGCAGTTATTGCTGCCAAGCTGCTTAAGCTGAGTACAAGCTCTACTCCGCTTAAGTTCAAGGATAATGCTCAGATCGCAGCTTGGGCCAAGGTGGCCGTAGCCTCAGCGGCTGAGAAGAAGATCATTAACGGTTATCCTGACGGAACCTTCGGTCCGAAGAAATCCCTTACCCGTGCCGAAGCGGTCGGAATTATAAGCAACTCAGTTGTGCATAAGCCGGGTACGGGCGGAGTAACGCCTACACCAGCACCGACAGCAACACCGGCTCCATCTGCAACACCTGTGCCAAGCACCAGCCCAACAGCTACTCCGGTACCCGGTGGTAGTGGTGGCGGCACTGGCGGAGGCGGCGGTGGTGGCGGAGGCGATACCGTGACCTTACCATCTGTAAGCAACGTGACTTACGGTCATGTAGGTTCTGTTACCGCTGATGTATATGTTACGCCTTCTGTTACAGGTGCTGTGTATTATGTAGTTGCTCCTTACAGCGTGAACGTAACCGCACCAAGTGCAGCACAAGTGAAAGACGGAATGATTAATGCTACAACAGCAGGCGTTCATTCCGGTAAAATCGCTGCAACCGGCAATGCTCCTGTTGCTTTCTCTGTGTATGGTCTGAATGCAAATACGGATTATACCGTTTACGTTGCCCTGACTGACGCTTCTGGTAACTGGTCCGGCGTAACACCGCTTCAATTGAAAACAGCACCAGGCAGCGCATGGTCGGTCGCTCAGGTGGGGATCACCAATGTAACAACAGTGTCTGCGGATGTATATGCTGCTTACGGGCAGGCGGGTACACCGGTAACCCCTCTGAAATATGTGGTGGTTAAGGCAACGGATGCTGATCCAACGGCAATGCAGATTGCTAACGCACAGAACAGTACGGGTGCTACATTAATAGCGCCTTGGGCTGGTACTCTTACAGGTAATCCAGTTGTGAAACACAGCATTAACCTGACTGGACTCACTGCCAATACAGCGTATAAAGTCTTCTTTATCACTGATTCTAATGGCACCTTGTCACCTGTAGAGATTCTGCGGATTCACACGAAATAAGTAATCTTGATGAATGCAATCATTCATAATCCAGGCTTCAGCGTGAAATAATACAGCAATCAGTATTCGGTCCGGCGAGGGCGGCTTTATGCTCGAGCCGGGCCGTTTGTTGTTACGGCAGGTCTGTTACATCTATTGTTAGGTGAATGTAAAGTCTGTCATGATTTGTTTTTTACTTAGCCCTGACAATTTGCTATAATGGAAAAGTAAACAAAGGAGGAGTGCCTTATGAAATTCAGCATTCGAGGTCAACAAATTGAAGTGACCGACGCTTTGAGAGACTATGTTGATAAGAAGCTCAGCAGACTTGAGAAGTATTTCGAAGCACCCCCTACCTCTGAAGGATATGTGACGCTTGGCGTCGTTCGCGGCCTTCATACGGTGGAAGTGACAATTCCTCTAGCTGGTGTGACGCTTCGTGCGGAAGACCGCAGCGATGATATGTATGCATCCATCGATGCCGTAGTGGACAAGCTGGAACGTCAGATCCGCAAGCACAAGACTAAGCTTAATCGCAAGTTCCGTCAGGAAGGCAGCCTGAAGACCTTGTTCGTTGAAGGTTCTGGCAGCGCTGTAGCTGTTGAAGAGCAGGAACAGGATTATGATGATCTTGAGGTTGTGCGGAACAAACGGTTCACCTTGAAGCCTATGGATGTGGAAGAAGCGATTCTGCAAATGAACATGATTGGACATACGTTCTTCGTGTTCTCCAACATTGACACTTCCGAAGTTAGCGTAGTATACAAACGCGATGACGGGAAGTACGGTCTGATCGAGCAGAACTAACCTCTGGACCGGGAATTGTTGGAATAAGCAAGGGCTTCGGTTCAGCCTAACGTGGACAATTAGACGAGTCCCTATTCGCCTGAAGCGAATAGGGCTCTTGTGCGTATATATAGAAGTCTCATTAAAATGCCATCATCTGTCCTCATCTAAGAGGATTATACAGAATAAGGTTAGGGCGGCTTGTATTGCGGCTTCTCTTACAAACTGTTACAATTTATGAAGCAGCGGAATCGAAATCATATATGGCCCTTTCAATCTATGAGGATGGGCTCGGTTCCACCATCTGTGTTGCATGAAAGGGGTTAACCATGCTAGGACTTGTTAAGAAAATATTTGGCGACACTAATGAACGGGATGTCAAACGTCTCATGAAGACGGTCGAAGTAATTAATGGGCTGGAGCCGGATTTCGTATCGCTTACGGATGAAGAGCTGCAGGCGAAGACAGCGGAATTCCGCGCCCGTATTGAGAAAGGTGAGACCCTGGAAGAGATTCTTCCTGAGGCCTTTGCTACCGTACGCGAAGCTTCCAAACGGACGCTGGGCATGCGGCATTTTGACGTTCAGCTGGTTGGGGGTATGGCGCTGCATGAAGGCCGGATCTCCGAGATGAAGACCGGGGAAGGCAAGACACTGGTTGGAACGCTGCCGGTGTATTTGAATGCGCTGCTGGGTAAAGGCGTGCATGTCGTCACCGTAAATGATTATCTGGCTCAGCGCGACAGTGCGCAAATGGGACAAATCTATAACTTTCTGGGCATGAGCGTCGGGGTCAACCTGAACGGCATGGACCATAATGATAAGCAAGCGGCATATGCCTGCGATATTACGTACGGCACGAATAATGAATTCGGGTTCGACTATCTGCGCGACAACATGGTGCTCTATAAGGAACAGATGGTACAGCGCCCGCTCTACTTCTGTATTATTGACGAAGTCGATTCCATCCTGATTGATGAAGCGCGGACCCCTCTGATCATCTCCGGCCAGGCTGAGAAATCGACAGAGCTGTATTATGCAGCAGACCGTTTCGTGAAGAAGCTCACTGCCGAAGAGGATTACACCGTGGATATTAAGGTGAAGTCTGTAGCGCTTACTGAGAAGGGGGTGGCTACGGCTGAGCGTGCTTTTGGGATAGAGAATCTGTATGACCATAGCCACGTTACCTTGAATCATCATATTGTACAGGCCTTGAAGGCGAACGCTATTATGCGCCGGGATGTCGATTATGTGGTTAACGAAGACGAGGTTATGATCGTTGATGAGTTCACAGGCCGTCTGATGCAGGGCCGCCGTTACAGCGACGGGCTGCACCAGGCGATTGAAGCCAAGGAAGAGATTGAAGTTCAGAATGAGAGCATGACGCTGGCTACCATCACCTTCCAGAACTACTTCCGGATGTACCGCAAGCTGGGCGGCATGACGGGTACAGCGAAGACAGAGGAAGAGGAGTTCAAGAAGATCTATGGTCTTGAGGTTCTTCAGGTTCCTACGAATAAGCCGAACCAACGGATTGACATGCCGGATGTGGTCTACAAAAGCGAGAACGGCAAGTTCAACGCTGTTGTCGCTGAAATTGTGGAACGCCATAAGAAGAATCAGCCGGTGCTGGTAGGTACGGTATCGATTGAGAACTCTGAACGCGTATCGGAAATGCTGAAGCGCAAGGGTGTAAGACACCAGGTGCTGAATGCGAAGCATCATGCGGCAGAAGCCGAAATTATCTCTTATGCCGGTCAGCCGGGAACGGTAACGATTGCCACGAACATGGCTGGACGCGGTACGGATATCGTACTGGGCGAAGGGGTAACCGATGTGGGCGGCCTGCATATTATTGGTACGGAACGCCATGAATCACGCCGGATTGATAACCAGCTTCGCGGCCGTGCCGGACGCCAGGGCGACCCGGGTTCGACACAGTTCTACCTGTCCCTTGGGGATGAGCTGATGAAGCGTTTCGGTGCGGATAACGTGCTGAACATGATGGACCGTCTGGGCTTCGAGGAAGATCAGCCGATTGAGAGCCGCATGATTACCAAGGCCGTTGAATCTGCGCAGAAGCGGGTAGAAGGCAACAACTTCGACATCCGCAAAGTCGTATTGCAATACGATGACGTCATGAACCAGCAGCGTGAGATTATCTACAAGCAGCGCCGCGAAATTCTGGAGTCGGACAATATCAAAGACATCGTAGTGGAAATGATCAAGCCGGTTATCGACCGTATTGTGAATGCACACTGCAGTGATGATATCCCGGAGAACTGGGAGCTGCAAGAGGTTGCGGATTATGTGAACAGCAAGCTTTTGGAAGAAAATGAGCTGACCCGCGATGATTTGTGGGGCAAAGAAGTAGATGAAATGATCGAATTCATCTTCGCCCGTGTACTTGAGAAGTATTCTGCACGTGAAGAGCGTCTTGGCTCTGAGCTGGTACGTGAATTCGAGAAGGTTATTGTGCTTCGCTCCGTAGATAGCAAATGGATGGATCATATCGACGCCATGGATCAGCTTCGTCAGGGGATTCACCTCCGTGCTTACGGCGGTACCGATCCGCTGCGCGAATACCAATTCGAGGGCTTCGAGATGTTCAACGCTATGACAGCGAACATTCAGGAAGAAGTAGCGACCTACATTATGAAGGCGCACATCGAGACGAATCAGGAGCGGCAATCGGTAGTGGAGGAAGATAAGATCTCCACCAACGCAGAGCCTGCTGAGAAGCGTCCGGTGCATGTGGAATCTACGGTTGGCCGTAACGATCCATGCCCATGCGGCAGCGGCAAGAAGTATAAGAACTGCCACGGCCAGGCGTAAGATAAACAGAATTACGGCCGGATCTGAGATGTCAATTCACTCTCACTGGAACGGCGTAATCCAGGAGTCAAGGCCGGTTCTGGTAGTGCACGGTGAAATAATGAGCAGGCATGAAGCTGCGAATACCTTTCACCATAACGCACTTCCTGTTTTGTGCACTTGCACTTAGGTTATAATGACAATAAAAAGCGGCTGGGCCCGGGGGACACCCCGTTTGCGGCCCGGCTGCTTTTTTGGGCTTGGAGTGGTTTGGGACGCACAGCTGTGCGGCAGACGGAAGCGTTCAGATGTTTTATGGCTGAGGTGGAAGTAACGGAGGGGAAGTTTGGAACTGTAGGAGCGGTAGCGTCCGCCTTTGTGCCCGGATTTTATCCGCTATGCGGTATAATCAATAAATCTGGGCACAACAGCGGCCGAAAGTCCAAACATTCCCCGCAGTTACGGCGTACACCGGGCCATGGGGCGGATGCAGCGAAGCATCAGCAGCAAATATGTCGTCCATACCGGCAAGCCCAAACCGGCAGCCCGGCGCAATATTCAATTATGAAAGGTGAAGTGATCCAAATGATCGATCCTAATGTGAAGCAGGACCTGCGTGAAATGGGCAAGAAATTAACCAACCTTAGGGGGTCACTTTGACTTAGACCTGAAGCTGGAGATGATAGCGAACTTCGAAGAGAAGATGGCGGCTCCCGGGTTCTGGGATGATCCCGATCAGGCGCAGAGCGTGATTGGCGAGATGAATGCCGTGAAGTCGGTGGTTGACCAATTTGAGAAGCTCCAGCAGGATTATGACGATGCTGCCATGATGGCGGAGCTGGCCGATGAAGAAGGCGACGACGCACTGGCCGAGGAGATAGCCGGAACGATCCGCAGTATAAGTGCCAGAGTGGATGAGTTCGAGCTGCAGCTGCTGCTCAATCAGCCGTACGATAAGCTGAACGCGATTCTGGAGCTGCATCCCGGTGCAGGCGGCACGGAGTCCCAGGACTGGGGCCAAATGCTGCTGCGCATGTACACACGCTGGGCGGAGAAGCGGGGCTTCAAGGTAGATGTGCTGGATTATCTGCCGGGCGATGAAGCGGGAATCAAGAGTGTAACTTTGTTAATTAAGGGCCACAATGTATATGGGTACCTCAAGGCAGAGAAGGGCGTGCACCGGCTGGTGCGCATTTCGCCTTTTGACTCCTCAGGCAGACGGCATACCTCCTTCGTATCCTGCGATGTGGTACCGGAGATTGCAGACGACGTCGAGGTGGATATCCGCACAGAGGATCTGAAGATTGATACGTACCGGGCCAGCGGCGCGGGCGGTCAGCACATCAATACTACCGACTCCGCGGTGCGGATTACGCATATACCAACCGGCGTGGTGGTCACCTGTCAGAATGAGCGTTCCCAGATCAAGAACCGGGAGCAGGCGATGAAGATGCTGCGTTCCAAGCTCTATGAGCGCAAAATCCAGGAACAGCAGGCACATCTGGACGAGATCCGCGGGGAACAATCCGAGATTGCCTGGGGCAGCCAGATTCGTTCCTACGTATTCCATCCTTACAGCATGGTGAAGGATCACCGCACCTCTGTGGAGACAGGCAACGTTGGAGCTGTAATGGACGGGGATCTGGACGGCTTCATTGACGGGTATCTGCGGAGCCAGATCAAGACGGAAGCTGAATAAAAGTAATTCAATTCCTACGCGTCTTCGGAGGTGTAGGAATTTTTGTCTGAACATAAAGGAGCCCGGCCAACTATGCAAAAAATCAATTCACGCAACAAACCTCCGCTTATCCCGCTGAACGGGCCGCTGCGCCATACCGTGGATATTGTGCTAATTCTGATTGGCTCGCTGATCACCGGCCTGGCGTTCAATCTGTTTTTCCTCCCGAACCGGATTGCATCCGGCGGAGTGTCGGGGCTGTCGGTACTGGCTGAGGCCTGGTTTGGGGCAGAGCCTGCTTTTACCCAGTGGGCGCTTAATATTCCGCTCTTCATTCTCGGCGTAATCTTCCTCGGCAAACAGTATGGTATCCGCTCTCTGCTGGGGAGCTTTGTGCTACCGCTGTTTATCTTCCTGACGAAGGACGGGCCTGTGCCGACCACGAATCCGCTCCTGGCCTCTATCTATGGAGGAATTGGTGTGGGTCTCGGCCTGGGCCTCGTCTTCCGGGGGCGCGGCTCTACGGGCGGATTGACCATTGCTGCACAGATTATTCAAAAGCTTACCGGCTTCAGCTTCTCGCTGTCCGTCGTGCTGCTGGATGGTACGGTGATTACCTTGGCGGCTTTTGTGCTGGGGATGGAGCAGGCGATGTATGCACTGATCGGGCTGTTCGTCACCGGCCGGGTGATCAACGCGCTGGAGGTGGGCTTCAGCACCACGAAGGTGGCGTATATCATCTCGGATCACACAGAGGACATCTCGCAGGCGATTCTGAATGATCTGGACCGCGGGCTGACCAAGCTGAATGCGCAAGGCGGCTATACCGGTGACAACCGCACGGTGCTGATGGTCGTGGTAGGCCAGAATGAAATTACCAGGCTCAAGGCGATCGTCCGCTCGGTGGACCCGGGTGCATTTGTGATTATAACCGAGGCTCATGAGGTGCTGGGCGAAGGGTTTAAAAGAGAAGCGTAGACTCCCTAAAGGGGGCTCTGCGCTTCTTTTGATATACTGTAGCGAATAGGATAACCCTGCGTTTCTTCTTGTGCGCCAGCTGAATAAAGTTAACGCAACGTGTTGTATTTATATTAATTCAGTCGTATAATAATACATATTTGCAGGACGGTTATGCATGAGCGATAATGATAGAAATGAGAATCGGGAAGCGGGGATGACAGTGACAGACAAGCTGAGAGCGGCGATTGTCGGATCAACGGGTTATGGGGGCGTGGAGCTGATCAGGCTGCTGCAGGGCCACCCTGATATAGAGATTACTTCAGTGATTTCCTCTTCGAGTGCGGGTGCGCCGATTGAGGAGGGTTTTCCGCATTTAACGGGAGTGGTTCAGCGTAAGCTGGATGGTGTAGATGCAGCAGAGATTGCAAGCAGAGCGGATGTTGTATTCACTGCTACCCCTTCGGGAGTGAGTGCAAAGCTGGTGCCCGGGCTGCTTGAGGCAGGACTCAAGGTTGTCGATCTGTCGGGGGACTTCCGGCTCAAGGATGGCGCGCAGTATGAGCAGTGGTATAAGCACCCGGCTCCTCCGGAAGCTTACCTGGAGCAGGCGGTATACGGGTTATGCGAGGTGTACGGAGAGCGTGCGGCCGGAGTGGACTTCATCTCCAATCCCGGTTGTTACCCGACAGCTACGCTGCTGGGGCTGGTTCCGGCGCTGGAGGCAGGTTGGATCAAGCCGGACAGCATCATCATTGATGCGAAATCCGGGGTGTCCGGGGCAGGGCGGGGAACAAGCCTGATGGTGCATTTTGCCGAGATCAATGAGAACTTCAAAGCCTACAAAATCAACAAGCATCAGCATATCCCGGAAATTGAACAGGTGCTGACCGATATTGCCGGGGAGAAAGTCACCGTAACCTTCACTACCCATCTGGTGCCGATGACCCGGGGGATTATGACTACGATGTATGCCGGACTGATTGGTGAACATAGTGAACAGGAACTCGTAGATTTATATCGTAACTATTATGCAGGCAGACCTTATGTGCGGGTGCGTGAGCCCGGCGTGGTTCCGGCGACGAAGGAAGTCAGCGGATCGAATTACTGTGATATCGGCTTCGCCACAGATGCACGCACGGGACGGGTTACCATTGTGTCAGTCATCGACAATATCGTTAAGGGCGCCGCAGGGCAAGCTATTCAGAACCTCAATTTGATGATGGGATGGGAGGAAACCCGCGGGCTGGGTTACACACCAGTGTATCCATAAGCGCAAGCGGTCAAACAATATCATGAGTGAGCAACCACTATATACCGTCGTAGAAGGCGGAAGTATTACTGCACCTAAGGGCTTCACCTCCGGTGGCCTGCACTGCGGTCTCAAAAAAACTGAGCGTAATGACCTCGGCGCAATTCTATGTGAGGTGCCTGCTACGGCGGCTGCGGTGTATACGACCAATGTATTTCAGGCGGCTCCGCTGAAGGTTACGCGGGAGAGTCTGGCGGACGGAACGCTGCAGGCGGTGATCGTGAACAGCGGCAATGCCAATGCCTGTACAGGGGACCAGGGCGAGGCGGATGCGTACGAGATGCGTGCCGCCGCTGCCCGCCAATTGGGTGTGAATGAACTGGATGTCGCTGTGGCCTCTACAGGTGTAATCGGTGAACTGCTGAAGATGGACTGTGTGCGCAGCGGGATTGCCGGACTGCCGGAGAAGCTGGACGCGGGCGCTGCCGGTGCGGAGGAATTCAGCCAGGCGATCCTGACCACCGATCTGGTCAAAAAAGAAAGCTGCGTAAAAGTAACGGTAGGCGGTACAGAGGTTACGATTGCCGGAGCGGCGAAGGGTTCCGGGATGATTCACCCGAACATGGCGACGATGCTGGGCTTCATGACCACCGATGTGCTCATTGACGGAGAGGATCTGCTCAGTCTGCTGCGCACAGCTACTAATTCTACTTTTAATATGATTACCGTTGATGGTGACACCAGTACGAACGATATGCTGGTCACGATGGCCAGCGGCCTGGCGGGCAATGAGAAGCTGACGCGGCTGCATGCGGACTGGGAAGCTTTTGCAGCGGCGTTCACCCATGTGTGCCAGAGTCTGGCCATGGCGATTGCCCGTGACGGCGAAGGTGCAACGAAGCTGATTGAGGTGCAGGTGAGCGGGGCGGTGCATGACGAAGGTGCGGCGGCGATTGCCAAGACCGTGGTCGGCTCCAGCCTGGTGAAGTCGGCGATCTTCGGCGCGGATGCCAACTGGGGGCGGATTATCGCGGCTGTAGGGCGCGCGGGCGTTCCGGTATCGCCGGAGCGGGTAGATATTAAGCTGGGTGAGATTGAGGTGCTGCGCGGATCGCGTCCGGTGGCTTTTGATGAGGAGCAGGCACTGCATTATCTGCAAAAAAGCGATACCGTGCTGATCACGGTAACCTTGTCAGACGGCAGCGGTCAGGCTACAGCCTGGGGCTGTGACCTAACTTATGACTATGTGCGGATTAATGCGGCTTACCGTACGTAGTGCAGATAGGTTCACCGGATTACAACAGCGGCCGAAAGCCGACTAAGCTTTTACGTACAGGGGGCAGGGAGATGACGTTAGAACCGATAGAGCCTCAGGCGCAGGCGGGGGCCGCCGGGCTGTTCGTAATGAAATGCGGGGGGAGTACGCTGGCGGCGCTGCCGGATTCGTTCTTCGAGGATCTGCGGGAGCTTCAGGTCAGCGGGATTCAGCCTGTAATCGTGCATGGCGGCGGCCCGGCGATCTCCGGCAATCTGGAGAAGCTTGGGATTGAGAGTCGCTTCGTAAACGGCCTGCGGGTAACGACGGAAGAGGTGCTGGATGTGGTCGAGATGACCCTGTCCGGCAGCATCAACAAGGCGATTGTCCGCCGAATTCAGGCCAGCGGGGGGCAGGCACTCGGGTTGTCGGGCGTTGACGGCAACCTGATCATGGCGCACCCGGTGGCCAATCACGATGAAGTGGGTCTGGTGGGTGAAGTGACTGGTGTTCGAGCGGAGATTGTGACGGGTATCCTCGCGATGGGCTATATTCCGGTGATTGCACCTGTCGGTGTAGACGGCGAAGGACAGCGGTATAACATCAATGCGGATACCGCTGCCGGAGCGGTGGCTTCTTATATAGGGTCACCGAGTATGATCGTGGTTACGGATGTGCCGGGTATTATGCGGACGGTGGATGGGGAGAAGGTGGTGCTTCCGTCCGTAACGGTGGCACAGATCGAAGCACTGATTGAGAATGGTGAAATCTACGGCGGAATGATTCCCAAGGTGCGTGCCGCTATGGACTGCATCCAGGGCCAGGTGTCTGAGGTTATTATTGTAGACGGCAAAGAGCCGCGTGTACTCAGCCGGGTGCTGAAGGGCGAAGCGCTGGGAACGCGGATTGTTCGATAAGGAGATAGCAGATTGAGTGGAAAGACGTTATGACAGGGATTCGTAGTTTTGTAGCAAACTGACAAGTAAATTAGACGCGCTGACGGGGAGCCGGCAGCAGCATGGTGGGAGAGTGACTAAGAATGAGTGAGCTTACGCAAACGGACAAGAATTCTTTGACAGGGGCGCCGCAGGAGCGTTCAGCAGGAACGAACGGACAGGGGGCCGCTCCTGCCAAGCTGAGTGCGGTATTCCCGTCATATAGCAGATATGATATCAGTCTGGTCAAAGGCAAAGGCAGCTGGGTATGGGATGAGCAGGGTAACAAGTATCTGGACTTCATGTGCGGACTTGCGGTAACGAGTCTGGGCCATGCGCCGGAGAAGGTCGGTGCGAAGCTCAAGGAGCAGATTGATACGCTGTGGCATGTCTCGAACCTGTTCCACATTCCGGGCCAGGACCGGGTAGCTGCGCTGCTGACAGAGAATAGCTGTGCGGATCAGGTCTTCTTCTGCAACAGCGGTGCGGAAGCGAATGAAGCGGCCATCAAGCTGGCGCGCCGGTATCACCAGAAGGTGCAGGGTACAGACCGCTACGAGGTCATTACTTTCGAGCAATCCTTCCATGGGCGTACGCTGGCTACACTGACAGCAACAGGTCAGGCGAAGGTAAAGGAAGGCTTCCTGCCGCTTCCGGCAGGCTTCAAGACGGTGCCGCTGCATGATCTGGAGGCGCTGAAGGGTGCCATTACCGAGCATACGGCAGCGATTATGCTGGAAATGGTGCTTGCCGAGGGCGGTGTGCTTGAGGTACAGCAGGAGTTCTTGGATGCTGTTGTAGCACTGTGCAAGGAGCACGGATTACTGCTGATCGTGGATGAAGTGCAGACCGGGATGGGCCGTACGGGCAAGCTGTTCGCTCATCAGCATTACGGCATTGAGCCGGACATCTTCACCTTGGCCAAAGGCGTAGCCAGCGGCTTCCCGGCTGGTGTGATGCTCGGTAAAGGCTATCTGCGCGAGGCATTCAGCCCGGGCAGCCACGCCAGTACCTTCGGCGGCACCCCGCTGGCGGCAGCGGTGATGGAAGCAACCATTGAGACCATGCTTGAAGATAAGCTGCCCGAGCGGGCTGCGGAGATGGGCAAATACTTAAGTGGACAGCTTAGAGCGAAGCTGGCGGACACTTCTTTTGTGAAGGAGATTCGCGGCAAAGGCCTGCTGATCGGCATTGAATGCCGGAAGCCGGTAGCCGAGATCGTTCTCGCTGGACAGAAGCGCGGACTGCTGTTCGTTCAGGCTGGCCCGGATGTGATCCGGCTGCTGCCTAATCTGTATGTCAGCACCGATGAAATTGATCAGGCGGTGGACATCCTATCGGAACTAATTCATACTTATGCTAACAAAGTAAGCGGGGAGGCAAATTGATGAGTCACGGTACACCAGGCGTAACAGAGACGATTGCCGCACAGCTCAAAGGCCGTGATTTGCTGGAGCTGAATGATTACAGCCCGGAGGAGATCACCTATTTGATTGACCTTGCGATTGAGCTGAAGCGCAAGCAGAAGAACGGTGAGGTCTACCAGCCGTTGCTGGGGAAGACGATCGGCCTTATATTCGAGAAATCCTCTACCCGTACAAGGGTGTCGTTCGAAGTGGGGATGTATCAGCTGGGTGGACATGCACTGTTCCTCAGCAAAAATGATATTCAGCTCGGCCGCGGCGAGACGGTTGGTGATACGGCCCAGGTCATGTCGCGTTATCTGGACGGTATCATGATCCGTACGTTCGGCCATGATAAAGTGGAAGAGTTGGCGCGGTATGCCTCAGTGCCTGTAATCAACGGCCTCAGCGATCTGGCGCATCCCTGTCAGGTGCTGGCGGACTACCAGACTGTATACGAGCACAAGGGCAAGCTGAAGGGACTGAAGCTGGCGTATATCGGTGACGGCAATAATATGGCGCATTCCCTGCTGATCGGCGGGGCGAAGCTGGGCGTACATGTCTCTATCGCGGGACCTGTGGGCTACGAGCCGGATGAGGCTGTAGTGGCCGAGGCACGCGAGATCGCCAAGGAGACAGGTTCAGTTATCACCGTGACCCGCAGCCCGCAGGAGGCGGTACAGGACGCTGATGTGATCTATACGGATGTCTGGGCAAGCATGGGCTTCGAGGCCGAGCAGCTGGCACGTGAAGCGGCGTTCAAGGACTATCAGGTCAACGAGGAGCTGGTGAAAGGCGCGAAGAGCGATTATCTGTTCCTGCACTGCCTGCCCGCCCACCGGGAGGAAGAGGTCAGCACCGGCGTCATCGACGGCCCGAACTCCGTGATTTTCGATCAGGCGGAGAACCGCCTGCATGCGCAGAAGGCGCTGATGGCGGCTTTGATGGGCTAGATTGAGTCTAGCTACGGGTCTGTTAGGCTCCACTGTTAAGTATTAAGTAATTAGAGTGAATATTGAGTGAAGTCAGGATCGATCTTGCAGTGGTTTTGCTTGGTCTTATACTATATAAACACTATAATAGGATGAACTTAGAATAGGTGCGGTATAAGTCGGTGCTAAGCAACGGAGTGAAGTTTGGAACTGTAGGAGCGTAAGCGTCCGCCTTTGTCTCCGGATATTATCCGCTCTAGCGGTATATTCAAGAATATCTGGAGACAACAGCGGCCGAAAGTCCAAACATTCATGCAGCTTGCGCCTAAGGCACCGGATTGTACAAGCATATTTTTGAAGATCATCCTAATCACCCTCCACAACGAAAGGAAGCTAAACCCCCATGGCAAAAGAAAAAATTGTACTCGCCTATTCCGGCGGGCTGGATACCTCAGTCATTCTGAAATGGCTGAAAGAAACGTATGATGCGGAGATTATTGCTTTTACAGCGGATATTGGTCAGAAGGAAGAACTGGACGGCCTGGAGGAAAAAGCACTCGCTACCGGCGCGTCCAAAGTCTACATCGATGATCTGCGCGACGAGTTCGCGAATGACTTCATCTACCCGATGTTCCAGGCGGGCGCACTCTATGAGGGACAATATCTGCTGGGCACCAGCATTGCCCGTCCGCTGATCGCCAAGCGCATGGTGGATATCGCTATCGCCGAAGGCGCTACAGCCATTGCCCATGGAGCTACAGGTAAAGGGAATGACCAGGTGCGTTTTGAACTTAATGCCGCTGCATTGTCACCGAGCATTAAGGTAATTGCGCCTTGGCGTCTGGAAGAGTTCCGCAACCAGTTCCCGGGCCGTGCGGAGATGATCGCTTACGCCGAAGCCAACGGTATTCCGGTACAAGCCTCAGCGGCTAAGCCGTACTCGATGGACCGCAATCTGCTGCATATCAGCTATGAGAGCGGCGTGCTGGAAGATCCTTGGTTCGATCCAAGCGCACCGGAGAACAAGGAAATGTTCCTGCTCTCGAATGCGCCAGAGGATGCTCCGGATGAAGCCGAGTACCTGGAACTGGACTTCCTCAAGGGCGACTGCGTAGCGCTGAACGGTGAGGCGTTGTCCCCGCTGCAAGTCATGGAGAAACTCAATGAGCTGGGCGGCAAGCATGGGATTGGACGCGTGGATATGGTCGAGAACCGTTTTGTCGGCATGAAGAGCCGCGGCGTGTATGAGACTCCGGGCGGAACGATTCTGTTCACCGCTCACCGCAAAATGGAATCGATCACCATGGACCGTGAAGTGATGAACCTGCGTGACAGCTTGATCACCCGTTACAGCACGCTGGTGTATAACGGCTTCTGGTTCGCACCGGAGCGGATTGCAATGCAGGCCCTGGTGAAGGAGAGCCAGAAGAATGTGACCGGTACGGTACGCGTGAAGCTCTACAAGGGGAACATCATCGGCGCCGGAGTGAAGAGTCCGGTCAGCCTGTACAACCCGGATATCGCCACCATGGAGGCAGATCCTACCCAGGCCTACGACCAGGGCGATGCGACCGGATTCATCCGTCTGAATGCCTTGCGTCTGAAGGTATCGGCAGGCGTAGCAGAATCCAATAAATAAGTAGCAGCATATAAAAGCGGATACAAGAAGGCCGTTCCTCCCAACTGGACAGGGGCGGCCCTTCTAACGTCTATCGAGGAGGAACAACAGGTGAGCAAGCTGTGGGGCGGACGTTTTACCAAAGGAACGAACAAGCTGGTAGAGGAATATACGGCTTCTATCGAGTTCGATAAAGTGCTGGCGGAAGAGGATGTGCAGGGCAGTCTGGCCCATGTCACGATGCTGGGTAAATGCGGAATTCTGCCGCAGGAGGATGTCGAGACGATCAAGAACGGACTGGCGAAGGTACTGGAGATGGTACGCGCGGGGGAGATCGTATTCTCGGTTGCCGATGAAGATATCCACATGAATATTGAAAAGAACCTGATCGAACAGATCGGCCCGGTCGGCGGCAAGCTGCACACCGGACGCAGCCGCAACGACCAGGTGGCTACAGATATGCACCTCTACCTGCGTAACCGCGTGGTGGAGCTGGTGGCACTGCTGCACGAGCTGCAGGGTGCGCTGATCGGGCAGGCCAAGGATAACCTGGAGACTATCGTTCCTGGATATACCCACCTGCAGCGGGCACAGCCGATTCTGTTCGCGCATCATCTGCTGGCTTACGTGTCAATGTTCCGCCGCGATGCGGAGCGCCTGACCGACAGCTACAAGCGGATTAACGTACTGCCGCTGGGTGCCGGGGCGCTGGCGGGAACGACGTTCCCGATTGACCGCCACTACGTGGCCGAGCAGCTTGGCTTCGACGGAGTCTATGAGAACAGTCTGGATGCGGTCAGCGACCGTGACTTCATCGTGGAGTTCCTGGCGAATGCATCGCTCGTAATGACTCATCTGTCCCGGCTCAGCGAAGAGCTGGTGCTGTGGAGCAGCACCGAATTCAGCTTCGTGGAGCTGGATGATGCCTTCTGCACCGGCAGCAGCATCATGCCGCAGAAGAAGAACCCGGATGTGCCGGAGCTGGTACGCGGTAAGACAGGCCGTGTCTACGGCAACCTGATCGGACTGCTGACCGTGCTGAAGTCGCTGCCGCTGGCCTATAACAAGGACATGCAGGAAGATAAAGAAGGCATGTTCGATACAGTAGCTACCCTTACAGGGGCCTTGCAGCTGTTCGCGCCGATGATCTCCACCATGAAGGTGAACAAGGCACGGATGCGTGAAGCGGTGAATACGGACTTCTCCAACGCGACCGATATCGCCGACTTCCTGGTGGGCAAAGGCCTGCCGTTCCGTCAGGCACATGAGGTGATCGGCAAGACCGTCCTGTATTGCATCAACGAGGGCAAGTTCCTGCTCGATCTGACGCTGGACGAATTCAAGCAGTTCTCGCCGCTGTTCGACGACCAGATCTATGCGGTGCTCCAGCCCGAAGCCGTGGTGAACGCCCGTAATGTCTACGGCGGTACCGCCACGGTTCAGGTGCAGGCCGCCATCGGGCGGGCCGAAGCGGACCTGACGGCTGCGGGTGAATGGGTGAAGCAGCATGGTGGAGCCGTGTAACCTATATGCAGGTCGTCTGCACTGCCCGCTAGAGGCAGAGGATTACTGAAGGCATTAGAGACTGTCATTTGCAGCGGAAGCTGCAGAAGGGCAGTCTTTTTTCAATAGACAATAGGGGGGAAGGTATGGATTGGGAAGCCCATATTGAATGCTGGAGCCGTACTGCGGTCAGGCTGCTGGAGGTTCAATTATTCGCTGCGCAAGCAGGAACGGTGCCTGAGTATGATGTGGCGGCTACGGGTTTTTTCCTGCTGACTGTGCAGGGCGAGGCGACTGTTAGTCTATCGGGGACGGTCTACTCAACCCGGTCTGCGCCTCTTCTGCATGGCGGCAAGGAAACGGAGCTCGGGCTGATGCCGCTGGACAACGAGTTTGTCTGTTATTTCATTCGCTACCAAGCCGACAGTCTATTTCCAGAGGACCAGGAGAGCTTCAATATGCCGTATGCCTTCACTCCCTATACACTGCTGCCCTTGCAGGAGAAGTGCCAGGCAATGGATCGTCTGTGGCAGCATACCGCCCCGCTGGAGAAGCTGGAGGCACAGACGATTTTTCATCAATTTGTATATGAGGTTATGCGGCAGATTCACTCCTCGGCTCAGGGGACCAGCAGACCGGGTGTAGTCACTGAAGCCATTCACTATATCCATGAGCATTACAGTGAGCCGATTACCGCAGAGGTATTGGCCGGAATGTGCAGCTGCAGTACGAGCTACTTGTTCCGCATGTTCAAGAGTCAGCTTGGGTTCGGTCCTATCGATTATCTGATCCATGTACGAATCCGCAGATCCAAGCAGCTGCTGCTGCAATCCAATGCCCGAATTCAGGAAATCGCAGGCAGTGTGGGTTATGCCGATGTCTATTATTTCAGCCGTTTGTTCAAAAAGCATACCGGCTGTTCGCCGCAGCGATTCCGGGAGAACAACAAGCATACCGTTCAGAATAATCCATTACATCTGCTGAAATCGTCTATTGTATCTGGTAAGCCTGTTTCTCATAATGATAATGAGAATTATTATCAGTTAAATGAGGAAGGGGACACATCGATGTTCAGATTTTCAAGACCGGCCTTAGGGGCTGCGCTGCTGTTATGTTCAGCCATATTTCTAAGTGCATGCCAGACAGGTAACAACACTGGAAAGGCAGCCTCTGAGCCTATTCCCACCAGTACGGCTGCAGACAGCGAGGCCGCAGATACACGTATTTACAAGCATTTGAAGGGGGAGACCGAGATTCCCGTGAAGCCTCAGCGGGTCGTCAGTCTTTTTCATCTGGGGGAATTGATGGCGCTTGGAGTGAAGCCGGTGGGAGCAACAACCTTCATTCTGAACAATCCGCTGTTAAGCGATGTGTCGGATATTGAAGATGTAGGTTCTACGCCTGATGCGGAGAAGATCCTATCGCTTGCGCCTGATCTGATTATTACAACAGCCCCGTTCGCGGAGGTAGTCGAAGGAGGATACGAGGCCCTGAGCCAGATTGCACCAACCCTTGTAGTGGAGCAGTATAATGATCCGGTCAAGGATGTCGAAATGTTCGGGGATATTCTGGGCAAGCAGACGGAAGCGAAGCAGTGGAACAAGGATTTTGCAGCAAAAATAAAAGAGTCCAAAGAAAAAATCGCTCCCTACATCGAACCGGACGAAACCTTCTCCATTCTAAATGTGCGTTCCGGTGCCGTCTTCATTTACGGGGATACCAATCTGGGCGGCAACATCGTGTATAAATATCTGGGCCTGAAGCCGACTGAAAAGGTGGAGAAAGAGGTCATTCACGGAGAGACCTGGGAGATCTCCAGCGAGGTCATTCCTGATTTCATCGGTGACCGGCTAATTCTCGCAGTGAATGAAGGGGCGGAGGCAGAGCTGAAGAACGTGGATAAGCTCATTCAGAATTCACCGGCAGGGAAAGCGGGCAAAATCTACAATATTGACTTCAATCAATTCCTGTTCAGTGATCCGATTTCGGTAGAACAACAAATGGACATCATCGTTAACCTGCTGGCAGGGAGCAGTACGTAATTACGCGGGTAACCATAAAAAAAGGGCGCTGGATGAATTGTCCAGATCCCTTTTTTTGAAAATATAATGCCCAGGGTTCATTCGATACCGCTTACAATATCACAAGCACTACTTCCCCAGCGGCAGCCACTTCAGCACATCGCGGATCTTGGTATCCCAGTATCCCCACTCATGCTCGCCCGGCCCTTCCTCGTAGGTCAGAGACAGCTTGGTCTTGGAGCAGGCCTTACGGAAGACCTGATTATCCTCATACAGGAAATCCTCGGTTCCACAGCACTGATAGAGCAGCGGCTTCGGCCCTTTGGAGCGGTTCACTTCCTCTAGCAGCCATAGCAGATCTTCCGGAGAACCAGCAATGTCTTTGTCCCCAAAAATCTGCAAATAATCCTTGGTTCTCTGCGATGGATCTTCAAAGTTCAAGAAATTGTGTGCCATATCGAGTGCCCCGGACAGACTCGCTGCTGCGGCCCAGTCCTGCGGCTTGCGCAGTCCCAGCTTCATTGCCCCATAACCGCCCATCGACAATCCCGCCACGAAGTTATCCTCGCGCTTGGTCGACAAAGGGAAGAAGGAACGGGCCAGTGCCGGTAACTCCTCACTAATGAATGTCCAGTACTTACCGCCCGCCTCCATATCCGTGTAGAAGCTGCGGTGGACCTGCGGCATAACAACAGCGATGCCCAGCTCTGCTACATAACGCTCAATTGAGGTCCGGCGCAGCCAGATCGAATCATCGTCAGACAGGCCGTGCAGCAGGTACAGGGTGGGGTGTAAGGTCCCTTTGGAGACATTACTCATTCCGATCTGCGTAGTGGTCTGCTGCGGTAGAATGACAGTCATCGAAGTACTGAGCCCCAGCACCTCCGAATAAAATTTACATTCAATCAAAGCCATTTGCGTATCCCCTTTCTGCCCACATGATAGCACAGCCCCTACCTGATATAAACTGTAGATTTCTCCAGATTTATTGTCCGCAAGCATTGCTGCTGCCGGAGGAGAAAGAATATAATGGAAGTAGGTAGAAAGATTCATAGTAATGCACAAGAACACAGGACTGAAGACATGGATACACTTCGACCAGCGGGTGAGAGAAGCCATTATTCTGCTGCGCGGGAACTATCTATAATGGAATCCAATAGAGTATAGGGAGCGAACACAATGTCCTGGAAAGACCCATGGAACCGCAGCCGCGAGCGGGGCAAGGAAGCGGGCTTTACCCTGATCGAGGTGCTGGCCGCCATCGTCATTTTGTCGATAGTGTCCCTGGTGCTGACCTCCTATTTCACCAATGCCATGACCTATTCCAAGTCCAACCAGAACAAGACGATCATGGTCAATCTGGCGCGGAACGCTTTGTTTTATATGGAGAAGCAGGATTTTGACAAACTGGAGCTGTACCTTAAAGGCAAACCTGCTTCAGGAGCAGAACCTGAGATTATAGGCCACCCTGCGATTCAGGCTTCCGGCTGTGTTCCCTTGACAGAGACAACAGTGAGCTGCAGCGTCTACAGTAATGCGGTGAGCGATGTAAACACTTTGGCGAAGGTGCTGAATCCTACGATTAATAACATCAGCTATCAGATAGATATTGAATATCAGTCTACTCTCCATA
The DNA here is from genome assembly GCF_038000365.1 of Paenibacillus sp. FSL R7-0333. Lineage (NCBI taxonomy): Bacteria > Bacillati > Bacillota > Bacilli > Caryophanales > Paenibacillaceae > Paenibacillus > Paenibacillus sp. FSL R7-0333. The sequence goes on along the minus strand of NZ_JBBOBZ010000001.1, from coordinate 6,677,458 downwards.
CAGGAATGATACATTCATCGGATGCCATTGAGAAGGCTACTGCCGAGTACCTTTTGCCGGTTCGGGTCAGAGTGCGGGATTCCAGCCAGGTTAGAACGAATGGTAAGGAGACTGTTGTGGAGGGATATATTACAGATGAGAAAATTCGTTGATCTTCTCCGCAAAGAACAGGGCTTTACGCTAATTGAGCTTATTGCAGCGTTGTCTTTGTTTTCTCTGGTATCCGCACTGGTCTATGGAGTAATGACGTTTGGTGTGCAGAGTTATCAGAGAGTGACTATGGAGAATACTTTGAGGGATGAAAGTGACTTACTGATGTCTGCCATTATTACTGAAATCTATACTTTTGCTCCCAACACTATCTCTTCTGATGAAGTGAATAAGACTATACTTCTGCGCAGAGATAATATTAGCGGTGGGATCGATGAAGTAGCAATAGGTATATCCGGCGGGCAGTTAGTGATAAATGAGCTTCCAACAACAGACCCCGCATCAACAGCTTCCGATCCCGTGGGTGACGTAACTACTCCAACACCAGGAGATACATATAATACAAGGACTTCGACAGATTCCACGTTGGGCCCGGATTCTTCAATGAGCTTGGAATGCAGTGCAAATTCGATACAGCCTTGTGAGAGTGGCCTGCTAAATATCAAGCTTTCTCTGACTTTAGAACGTGGAGATACCAGACGACAGCTTGCGGTTGAGAGCAAATTCGGATTCTAGGAGCGGTGGGCAGAAATGGGATTGTGGTTTATGAATAGGAGCAGACAGGCGGAGCGGTTCTCCCGCATGAAGTCTGAACAAGGCTCTGCACTTGTACTGGTAATGTTGATTGTCCTCCTGCTTACAATTCTCGGATTAGCAGTTCTAGGTGCAACCATTGGAGGAGCCCAAAGAAGTGAAACAAGGGAGAGTGACGTACAGTCCCTGCATCTTGCTCAAAAAGGACTTAATGAAGCTGCGGCCTATATTCAATCCGAGCTGAAGGGATTACAGCTGGAGGATATTGACCCGGAAAGCCTGGGAGTCATTCTGGCGAAGCTGGATGACAACAAGTCCAGTCTGAAGGTAGCTACAGAATTACAATCTTCCAGCAGGGGCTCAGTCGATGGCATCAAATATGATGATACTAAGGACAAAAAAATCAGAAAACAAAACCAATCTATCCAGTATACGATCAATATCAGCTCCAAGGCGGTGGTTAACGGAGTAGAACGGACATTGAGGCAACAGGTTATTATAGACAGTTATCCAGACTTCTTGAAGTATGTATTCGGCTCAGAGAAGACTCTCAGGCTGAATGGAGCTCCTGTACTTAAGGGCAATGTGTATGCCGGAGAGAAGCTGCTGGTAACGAATACACCTTGGTACACTTACTTGGGACATAGATATCCTGAAGTCACCTTGGATTTCCCTACCGTCATGAGTAATGCGGATGGGTCAGCCCCGGGTGAGGTACATGTTCAAGCAATGAGCAATATCAAGTATAAAGAGAATTTCCAGCCGAAAGAGAGTATCCTGTCAGAAGATCAAGAAGATACAATGACCTCCCTGCCTGAAACGGAGAGCGCAAGGAATGATTTATTGGCTAAGATTCTGCACGTGAATCCGGCTAACATCAAAATTAAAGAGAAAAATAAATTTGTCCAAATCAACGTTGAGGAGTCGTTTTTTGATAAGCTGGCACAAGGGTTATCCTCTTCAAAGGATGATGTTACCCAAAAATCGTTAAGAAACAGTATACGTGGAGAATACAACAAAGGCATTGTAGACTTAAATTCTTGGATTATCGGGCGTTCGGAGGTCACACATATTCAAGGGATGCCGGTAGCTCCAGATAAAGTGCTACCGGATGCCGAAGAAGCTGTCCTTGAACAGTATCAGAAGGATCTTGAAATATACAATGAGAAACTACAGCAGTTGGAGAACTTGGATTCCACAGTTGTTTTTAACGGGAATTTAGTTATCGATGGGTTAGCCTACAAGAAATTATTTTACCGGGAGGGACCGTCCAATGAGATTGATCCCAAAAGCGGGAGTATGCCCCGCTGGTTCATCGTTACCGGGAATTTAGAAATCAACAACTTTAATCCTGGTTTTTTACCAGTCCGGGCCAATATATTAGTTACTGGTAATGTTAAGATCAAAGGCAACGTTAAGTTTGATTCGACTTTGCTGGTGTTAGGTGATACAACGGTTGAGGATGCAAATATTCGGGGACTTCAGGGAAATGACCTGGAGACCAAAGAATTGGTCCTGATCTCCAAAGCAAAAGTGCTTATCAACCGCCTGCACGCCTTTGCTGTAAACGAACCAAGTGCAGAGGAAACGATGGAAGCTTTCTTTTATACAGACTCCAGTGGTGAGTTGTATGGCGTAGGCTCTATGTTCCACTTGATCGGCGGTTTTTTTGCCAGAGACAACCTGACTGTCCATGCAGTAAAAGGTAATGTTATGGAGCCTCTTACAGGCAATGCTGGCAGACTAATCATTAACCAAGCGGCTGCTCCAGAGCGTTTTGTGATAGATTATAAACCGGACATCTATGAGAATCAGCAATCCAGCTTACCCAGAGTGCAAACCGTCAATGTAAATGTCGGACCTATGCAACTGTTAAATTGACGGTATACATCAATCAAAGGAGCCTTTCGCGTCAGTATTCACTGCGCCCAAAGGCTCCTTTTAATATTGTTATTTAGTTTCCCCTAGTAACGGTCATCCGTATCGAGAGGATATACTTTGACGAGTATGGTTGTCTTAATCAGGGGGTTGTTAACATATTGTACAGTTACCAGCGTACTTCCGCTTTTATGTGCATGGATTATCCCCCGATTGTCTGCGGTAACAGGAGTTTGGAAGGAGGCAATTCCAGAGAAAGTACTTGTCCAATCCAATTGATCCCGAACATCATTCAGAGTAATCTCTCTTGGCGAGAACCAGAGAAGCTGGTCCAGAGGTCTGGATTCGCCAACGTTCATCTCCACTATAGTCCCGGTAAACTGGATATCCGTAAGAACCAGAGGTTCGATCTTAATTTTCTTAATCCTAGTAATGCCTCCTGCCGTGACTGAAACAGTGACAGTATCCTTTGCCTTGATGCCAGTTAAAATATACTTAGTGTCATCCGTATCGTCTGGGGCTTTGGTTAAGCTTGCATACTGAGTACCATCTCCAACTAAGCTCCAATGGATATCAAAAGCATCATCTGCGTTATCAGGAGCGAAGTCCTTTACACTCATCTCTATGAATTTACCAACATAAAGACTGTCAGCACTATCAATAGTAAAGTCCCTTAATGGGTTGGTGATGGTAATGATCTTGGTGGCTGGGGAGCCAGCCTTATTGCTGTTGCTGTATGCAGTTACAGTGATAGTATAAATCCCACTCTGGGGGGCATTGAAGGTTCCCGTAGGAGAAGTTGGACCACTCGTTGTCAGGTATTGATTAACGTTAATGTCATTCCCATCTGTGGCTGACCACTTATAGAATATATCCGTCTCAACTGGGTTGCTGGTGTATACAGCAGTCAAATCAATTGGGGTATTGGCAGTTCCTGAAATATCTCCGGTAAGCTGAATGGTGCGTATCGGCTCAGGCGGAATAGGTGCTGTCACAGTAATCCTGGCTATATTGCTGACAACCTTGCTTCCATCTTGAGCTGAGGCTTGAATCGCTGCTTCACCGGGCGCAATTGCTTGGATGATACCATCGCTTGTGAATTTAATGAAGTCTTTGCCGCTGACGATGGTCCATAGAAGCGTGCGGTCCTTCGCATCTACATCATCTGGCAGAATTGTAGTTATGGACGGGAGCGATAGCTCTTGATCAACCAGTATGTTCTCATCGTGAACAGCAATTGAAGTAATCTCAATAATTACTTCCAGATTAACAGCTAAAAACTTCATAGTCACAGTTGTTGGTACTGGCGTAGCTGTCGGCATCACAGTTGGTGAGGCACTAGCAGTAGGCACTGGTGTAGCTGTTGCTGTAGTTACTGGGGTAGGAGTCGCTGTAGGGACTGCGGTTGGTGCAGTGGTTGCGGCAGGCATTTCAGGCAACGAGCCCTCAAAGGGTTGATAACCTATCGCGATTCCGCTAGATCCTATAGTTAATAGAGACTCACCGATAATATTTCCATTAAAGCTCCCTGTGAGATTGATATTAGCTAATGGGGCAAGAATAGACTGATTAATTTCACCATAACTCTCGACTGTCAAGGATTTGGCTTGATAGAAATTGAGGATAATATGGTTGTTGCTTACTCCATTAACAGATACGCTCCCATTTATAAACTTGATTGATTCTCCTGCAATATTAATCAAGACTGTTGAATCTGCTGGTGCATTAATTTTGAGGCTGCGTAAATTAATATTATTTAGATTGCTTGGTTTTACATTGAAAATGTTTAATTTTTTATCTTCTCCCGAAACTACAAGATCGCTATTCTCAGAAACTTTGATCTCTTTGCCTGTTAGACTTCCCATGTATGCAGATCGGCTAATGAGTTGAGATCCAATCGTTGTAAAATCTAGTGGAGAACCCTTCGTAATGTTTGCTCGCTCTTCTTGCGATAAATAGGCATGCATTTCAATATTATTTCCATAATATCCTTTGCCGGAGATTTTCCCTCCCCATGAGCCCCAGTACAAGTCATTGCCTACAACTAAAACAGCATCAGTAAGTGTATCACCCAATGTAAAAGATTGTGCTTTTACGTTTCTTCCTGCAGCAGTTCGGCCTTTATTCTGAAAACTATTATTATCATAGCGGATGTCTTTCAACATAAAGACAGTATAATCCTTAGCAACCCCCAGAGCCGAAATAGGTGCTGTAGAACCCGGGAACACTGGGGGAGCTACAGTCGGAACCGGAGTTGGCGCAGGTGTTGGAGTCGGTGTTGCAGCAACAGTAGGAACCGCTGTTGGGGCTTCCGTAGGTACAGATTCTGCGGGAGCATGGATATCATCGTACGTAATGCTGGAGTTATCCAGTATATATTTCACTGCTGTCTTAGGTTTGAAGCTCAGAGTGAATTTATATATAAGCGGGTCTGACGTACTGTTAGGATTAACCGGCGTATAGTACTGCTTACCATCAATTGTAGTTAACTGAAAATTGATATTCTCAAAAGTTCCTTTTATAGTGTAACCTTCACTGAGACTTCCGGTCTTGGTGAATCCCTGCGGCAAGGCTTCCCCCTCAAATTCAAGATTTGGAGCGAATTTTTCATCATACCGCAAGCCGGAAATTAACAGGTTGTTTTTCCCCTGATATTGAGGTTGAACATCCTCTAGCCTTAAGGTTTTTGGAGCAATGCTGTAAGCTATCGTTACCAGCTTGTCTCGGCCTATTTTTGTAGCGGACTGGCTTCGGCCTATGGATAAAGAGGACTCCACCTTTGAGACGGTCAATGGGATGATGACCGGTGAAGCGGAAGCGCCCTGGTCATCTTGTGCTGTGATCATGATTTCAATATTGCCACTTTCGCTAAGCGGGTTCTTGAAGGTCTGTGTAATAGTCTCTTCAGATCCTACACGCCGGTTGTGGAGCATGTAGTCCGGGCTGGTCAATTCTGTTCCGTTCACGATGAACTTCAGATTAGTGGTCAGAGTACGGTCCTTCAAATCCAGATCGGCTACTGAATAGCTTACAGTCAGCTTATCTTGATAGGATGGAATGACGGCTCCTTCAATAGGTGAATATGCAGTGATGCTGGGAGCGTGGTTAGCACCCATAAATGCTCTGTACATCGTGTTAACAAAAAGCTTTTGTTCCCACTCCGGGAACAATGACTCGCTGCTCGAAAGATTAGATCCAAATAGATGGCCTGTTCCTGAATAGGTTACGTTTCCTTTGGAGTAGGTGTAATAATGGTTCCAACTGTCATCAGGAGTCCGTTTGTTTGCGTCGCCTGATTCGCTGATGATGTTGTACCAGGGTACAACTGTCCGGTCTTCCAGATCCAGCGTGAAGTACTGATTGTGGGTCTTGGCTACTTTGGGTTCACCTATACTGTTCTGGGTACCGCTGCTAGTCTGTTGACTCAAGTAAAAAGGGTACTGCATAAGCAATCCGTCATTAACCGGCGTTACTTTTTTTGATGGATTAAGTGCATTATGACCAAGGTTAACAACAGGATCTTTCTGGCCTGTAATCTCTTTGAAATTATTGACCCAAGTGTTACCTCCGTAGAGGTTGATAACTGTATCATGTGTGAACATTGCACTCTGCTTGGATTCGTTAATGAACTCCTTTACTGCTGTGATAGACAATGGCTTCATTATTGTCTTCGAGTAGTATTCATCCCGGAATCCGAACAGTAGCATGTCATAGACACCATTAAGGCCATATTCATGTGTATTTGCTAAGGTACTCTCAATATAATAATTGAATTCATCTATATTCATGACGGTAATATCCAGCTTGTAATCCTCATTGCCTAAAAAATTCTGATTCATGTTTATTGATTTTTTTAGACTGCTCTCATGAATTGGAGATGTACTGGAACCTGGAGGTGTAATCTGCAGGACTCTTATAACAGTCTGCTCATTACGGTAACGGATGCTTCCGCGTTCATAGTCTTTTAACTGCGAAGTGCTGGTAGGGTCACTAATCTCGAGTTTCCAATATAACAGTCCTGAGAATGTCCGGGGAAGAATGTATTCCACCGTACCATTGGCTTTATTTACTTTGACAGATGCGACAACCTGCTGCTCACCCATAGCAATAGACTTATCAAGATTAATATATAGTTTGGCGGTCAAAGGATGATTCGCAAGATCAGAGGTATTGCTTACATTGAAGTTGAACTTCAATTTGTCACCGGGAGTGTAAATCTTCCCCCTAGTGGAATCCGGAACATAATTGCTGATCTCATCACTGTTGGTGATTTGCAGTTGGGGGCGTTGTTTCAGCTTGGAGCTGTCAGTCTTCAGTCCCTTGAAGAAATCATTAAGTCCGGAATCATTCAGAAAGAGAACGTTACTCTTCGAAGCCGAGGTTCTGCGCAAAGGATTAAATGCTTCGTAGAGGATTCCTTTTCTGGCCTCAGCCTTCTCTTGATCTAAGAAAGTCTGTTCATGAAAAATCACATACAAGCCCTTCATAATAAAGAGCTTATTGATATCATCTACACGAAGACGCGTAATATCATTCTGAATTAACGAGGTGTTCATAGCCGCAGAGCGCACAGAGACATCTTTATCCTTAAGGTTTCCCAGGGTTACTGGACTATAGGTACCTTTACCTATAAATATGCCGTCATACTGCCCATCCAGATCATCGCGTAAAGCGACAAAACGTTTCATACTCATGGTAACGACTGTGAAATCTGGAAAATCGGTTTTGAGGGAGGTTAACTGGCTTATGCCATCTTCCGTGACTTCAAGCAGGCGAACCGGATAACTGCTCTGATCAGCATCAATCCTTGATACCGTACTCCAGATGACAGCAAACAAGATTAAGGCCAACGGAAGGCTAAGCATAATCAGCAGTCTTTTTCTTTTCAAGACCTCCATCGTGATCTCTCCCCAATAATTATTAATATCACAAAATTTGTCATATAAACTTCTATTTTTCCGTATAAGGGTTGTAGTTTAGGCGGGTTTCCATTGTAAAATTATCCATTCTATGCTATATACATTCTAGGACATATTTAGTAGATAGGCAATTAAAAGATATGCATAAAAACCTATAAAATTGAGTCTAATTAACTATAAAATTTAAGATATTTTATGAAAAATTATGATTTCAATGTACTCTTGATTTCCAAATGATTAGCTTATACCTGCTTGGAAAATATAGTGCTCTGGAGTGAAACAGATATGGCTATCATGAAGAAGAGGCTGGGAGATCTACTCGTAGAAAACGGGATTATCTCTCAAGAACAGCTTGAAGAAGCGCTGGTGGAGCAACGCAAAACCAAACGAAAGCTGGGGGATCTGCTAATAACCCAAGGCTATATTACAGAGCAACAGCTCATAGAGGTACTTGAGTTCCAGTTAGGCATCCCCCACGTAAGCCTGTTCAAATATCAGATTGATCCGGCAATCACGCAGATCATCCCCGAGAGTATGGCCAAACGCTACCAAGTGCTCCCATTCATGAAGGAAGGCAGCAAGCTGATGGTGGCAATGGCAGATCCTTTGGACTACTTCGCTATTGAAGATTTGCGCATGAGTACAGGATTCAGGATTGAGCCGGCAATCTCCAGCCGTGATGAGCTGACAAGAGCGATTGCCCGTCATTACGGAATGCGGGACTCTATGAGTCAGATGATGGTCGAGCTTCCAACCCAGGAAGAGATAGAAGAAACAGAGATTACGGATGAGGATTCACCGATTGTGCGGCTGGTCAACCAGATGATTCAGCAGGCAGTGTCATTGCGGGCTTCAGATATTCATGTGGATCCCGGTGAGAATAATCTCTCCATCCGTTACCGGATTGACGGGACTTTACGGACAGAGCGGATCATTCCCAAGCAAATGCAGGGCTTCATCACCGCCAGACTGAAGATTATGGCCCGATTAAATATAGCAGAACGGCGTCTGCCCCAGGATGGCCGGATTAAAATGCAATTTGACTACAAGATGGTCGATATACGTGTATCATCGCTGCCGACCATGCATGGTGAGAAGATTGTACTGCGTCTCCTGGACCTAAGTACTGGGGTTAAGTCTGTAGATACCTTGGGCTTCAGTGACGTTAATGCCGATGCCTTCAGGGATATGATCAGCAAGCCTTACGGTATACTCCTGATTACCGGTCCAACCGGCAGCGGGAAATCAACCACCTTATATTCTGCCCTGAGCCAATTGAATACCGAGAATGCGAATATTATTACGATTGAAGATCCGGTGGAATATCAGCTGGAAGGTGTGAATCAGGTGCATGTGAATCCGGCGATTGGCTTAACCTTTGCCGCAGGCTTACGCTCGATTCTTCGTCAGGACCCGAATATTGTAATGGTAGGAGAGATTCGGGACACTGAAACTGCTGAGATTGCTGTACGTGCTTCACTTACAGGACATCTTGTGTTGTCTACATTACATACCAATGATGCCATTAGCACCATTTCCAGATTGCGTGACATGGGTGTTGAGCCTTACTTGATTGCATCCTCGCTGCTAGGGGTAGTCGCTCAGCGGCTGGTACGCAAAATCTGCCCGGATTGCAAAGAGGAGCATAAACCGACAGAGCAGGAGTCGATAATGCTTAGGCGCTATGGCCTGCCTGCTGAGGTCATCTATCGTGGGAGAGGCTGCGGTAACTGCAACAATACAGGATACCGTGGACGGATTGCCATTCATGAGGTACTGACCATTAATGATCATCTGCGGCAGCTTATCACAGATTCTGCATCCATAGAGGAGCTGCGGGCAGCCGGTAGAGAGCAGGGCATGATCCAGTTAGTAGAGGACGGATTCGTCAAAGTATCTAAAGGAATTACAACCTTACAAGAAGTCATGCGTGAGACCGTATCGCATTAGATAGGGGGAGTATGAATGCCATTATTCAAACGTGATATAGTTCAACTTCTGCATATGGCCTATACCTCCAAAGCCTCAGATTTGCATATATCCGTAGGTTCTCCGCCAGTAATCCGGATAGACGGAGCGCTGCATTCACTGGAGGGGGAGAATGTCGCGCCTGAAGAATCTGTAAGTATGGCGGAAACCTTGCTCGGAAGCGGCAAAAGTGAAATTTTCCATAGCGTTGGAGAAATGGATTTCTCGTACCCGTTGGACAATGGGGTTCGGTATCGGGTTAACGTGTATAAGCAAAGAGGAGAAGTCAGCATAGCTGCGCGTGCAATTCCAGTAGAGATCCCGACGCTTGAACAATTATCATTGCCGTCTGTACTTTCCAGTCTTGCTATGAAGCCTCAGGGGCTGATATTAGTAACGGGGCCAACCGGCAGCGGGAAGTCCTCTACACTTGCAGCCATGCTGAATTATATCAACAGGACAGAGCGTAAGCATATCGTGACGCTTGAGGACCCAATAGAATTTATACATTCTCATGGCACATGCTTAATTGACCAGCGTGAGGTGGGAAATGATACCGGCAGCTTCGCCAGTGGATTACGGGCTGCGCTGCGGCAGGACCCGGATGTGATTCTGGTAGGCGAGATGCGTGATCTGGAGACGATGTCGGCAGCAGTTACGGCTGCGGAGACCGGCCATCTGGTGATGGCTACGCTGCATACTACGGATGCCCCGCAGACGGTTGACCGGATTATCGATACTTTTCCAGGCCACCAGCAAGGTCAGATTCGTTCCCAATTAGCTGCAGTGCTGCTGGCGGTTCTCTCACAGCGCCTTTTCCCGAGGGCGGCTGGCCGGGGTAGGCTGAGCGCAACGGAGCTGTTGATTAATACGCCAGCTGTAGCGAACCTGATTCGTACTGATAAGACCCACCAGCTCAAAAATGTAATGCAAACTGGGCGGTCACTCGGGATGCATACGCTTGAGATGAATATTCGTGAACAATTGCAGTATGGACTTATTCATCCAGAAGCTGCTAAAGCCTATCTAACGGAGGTGGGCAACTGATGCCGCAGTTTGAATATCAGGTGAAAACGCATGCGGGCAAGCAGCTGAAGGGGAAGCTCACCGCAACGGACAAGTCCATAGCGATGGAGGAGCTTCGAAAGCGCGGTCTGACTGTATTTTCGCTCGTAGAACGCAAAACCACTATTCTGTCTATGGAAATATACATAGGAAATCCGGTCAAGACCATTCATTTCATTATCTATTGCCGCCAGTTCGCGACACTAATGCGTGCAGGTGTTTCTATTGTGGATGCCACACGAATATTGGCTGAACAGACAGAGAGTAAGCCTCTGCGTAAAGCTTTGACAGATGTGAATTCCGGTCTGTTGAGAGGAACTGCATTCTCACAGGCGATTCAGGACCACAAGAAGATCTTTCCGCCGCTCTTTGTCAGCATGATTCGTGCAGGTGAGGAGACCGGTGATCTGGAAGGGACGCTTGAACGGTTGGCGGTCTATTTCGAGAAACAGCACACAACCACCGAGAAGATCAAATCAGCACTTACTTATCCCATTACCGTTGGAATTATGGCTATTGCGGCAGTGGTGTACCTCCTCTGGGCGATCGTACCTCAATTCGTCAGCATGTTTGAATCAATGAATGCCGAGCTGCCTGCGATTACCAAGATGGTATTGGCACTTAGTACAAGTATTCAAGGCCAGTGGTATATTTGGCTGCTGGCAATAGTGCTGCTCATTACCGTCTATCAGGTAGTCAAACGGACGGAACGCGGAGCCTATGCGCTTGATTATGCCAAGCTTAAGATTCCGGTATTCGGCAAACTGAATCAAAAAGGCTCCATTGCGCAATTCACACGCACCTTCTCATCCCTATATGCCAGTTCGGTGCCTATTCTTCAATCCTTGTCGATTGTTGAAGAAGTTGCTGGGAATAAAGTGATTGGCGCATACATCCGCAAGGCCAGTGATTCTCTTCTTCAAGGGAAGCCGTTATCGGACCCGCTGAAGAAGGCTTGGGTTTTTCCACCGCTCGTTACACAGATGATTGCGATTGGTGAAGAGACGGGGGCACTGGATCAGATGCTTGCTAAGGTAGCTGACTTCTACGAGATGGATGTAGAGAATACAGTGGACCGGCTGAAATCGCTGCTGGAGCCGCTGCTTATTGCCTTTTTGGCAGGTGTGGTAGGAATTATAGTAGCTTCTATTATGCTGCCTATGTTCAGTATCTATAGCAACATTTAATTGAAATGTCTTGAATGATTTGAGAGGGGTGACGCCGGTCAAATAGCAGAGGATCGGGTCTGTTCAAGGGATTACACCACTATCTGAGGAGGAATTATAATGTTCGTACAGGCACTGAGAAAGAGGTTAGGTAAGGCGGTAAAAGAGGAAAAAGGGTTCACGCTGATTGAGTTGCTGGCTGTTATTGTAATTATGGGGATCATAGCAGTTATAGCTATTCCAATGATTAGCGGTCTAATTAATAACACAGGAGATAAGGCAGACCTGGCAACTGCTCGGCAAGTTTATGAGGCCTCTCGTATGTATATTACTACTGAGTTGGATGGGGAAATTGGTACTGATACTATTCCAGTTATAGGTACTGCTCCAACCGCAAGTGCTGCAGGTACAGGGCTCCAAGGATTAAAGTTTTTAGAGAACCCATTGGTATTGCCTAGTACTAAGAAGAATATTGTAACGGGTTCATTAATTTACTATAAAGAAGGAAAATTGGCTGATAATTCTTCTGGATATGCAGTTTTGTTAAAAGATAACTCTTCTCCGCCAGTGGAGAAAAAGTTTACTGCGCAGCAAATCCTAGAATCAAAATTAAAATAACTTACTTTGTTTCAAGGAATCGGAACTCCCGATTCCTTTTTTAAAATTCACCAGACAGGACCGTTAAACCATGACGATTATTGTAGCCAGTTACATCACGCTTACCGGCCTGATTCTGGGCTCTTTTTATAATGTAGTAGCCTTGCGTATACCGGCAGGTGAATCGCTCCTGCGGCCGCCCTCACACTGTCCAAGCTGCAATACGCGGCTAAGATCATGGGATCTAATACCTGTACTAAGTTATTCGTTGAATAGAGGAAGATGTCGTTACTGCGGGATCAGAATCTCACCGCTATATATGCTTGGTGAGGCAACCACAGGCTTGCTGTTTCTATGGATTTACCTCCAATTCGGTCTGACGGGTAAGGGGATCATTGGATACTTATTGGTCAGTCTGGCTGTTATTGTAACGGTGTCTGATCTTAAGTTTATGTTAATTCCCGACAAGGTATTGCTGTTCTTTCTCCCGGTACTCGCTGTCGTAGTGCTGCTCTTTCCAGAGGGTCCGCTAGTCTCTCATCTGCTGGGAGCAGCCGCAGGCGGAGGTATTTTGTTGCTGTTAGTCTTGTTCGGCGGCATGGGGATGGGGGATGCGAAGCTGATGGCATTGCTCGGTCTGGTGCTGGGGTTCCCTAATACGATCCTGGCCTTTCTGCTTGCCTGTGTGTTAGGAACTGTGGTTGGAGGCACTTTGCTATTTACAGGCAAAATTCAGCGTAAACAGCATATTCCCTTTGGCCCGTGGCTGGCAGCAGGGGCGCTGCTTGCCTTCGCATACGGCTCACATCTTATCAGCGGGTATCTTGCGCTCATTCGTTAGGAGGAACTATATAGCATGATTGGATTAAGGCACAGAGCAGCGGGGATCTCTATTGAGCAGATAGGAATCCGTTATATAAGTTTCAAAGCCAACAAGCAGATTCATAAAAAGCGGTTCATTCCCCTGCTTTCAGGAATGATTGTAGAGAACCAGATAGCGGATAGGGAGGCTCTGCTCGACCGGTTGAAGCAATGGGTCAAACAAAAGGGGATGCGTGGCAGCGCTGTTGATGTTTCGATCCCTCCATCGCAAATGATTGTACGCAAGATGATGATTCCGAGTACGGGCGAGAAGCAGATCGAACAGCTTGTGAAGCTGGAGGTTGAAACTGGACTACATCTTCCGTTCGAGAATCCGGTGTATGATTATGTAATTACCGAACAGGATGAGAACCAAAGCCAGTTAATCCTTTTTGCCGCACCGCGTAAGGTAGTTCAGGATTATGTGGATGTTCTGGAGGATGCCGGATTGCGGGTGAGGACGGTAGAAGTAACGGCCACTGCACTTGCCCGAAGTATTGTAGCGGGGTATGGACATGAATTCAGTGAAACGATGCTGATTCACCTGGAGCAATCTTTACTGGATATTTATATGTTCCGTAGTGGTCATCCTGTATTCATGAGAACTATAGATCTGATCGATCTGTCGCAAGAGAAGCATGTAAATCTACAAGAGAACATACCATTTCTTGCTGAAGCGGAGATTGCAGTAGCGGCACAAGAACACCTCACTACGGAGCAAGTCGTTGAAATTACAGCGGAAATCTCCCGAATGCTCAGCTTCTATCAATACAGTCTGCATGACGGCTCGACGCGAATCTCAGAGATCTTAATTACTGGATCTCCAGAGATGCGTGTACAGTTACAGGAGGAACTTCAAGCCGCGCTTCCTGAGATGGCTATTGCCCCGATTGCGGTTAATCAATTCTCACAAGGCGCGAAGCCGGACAGCAGTCTTAATGATTACAGGACCGCTGCCGGAGCTGCTCTTCGTGACAGCAAGATACGGAACATTAACCTGTTGCCCCGCGAAGACCGTGAGACGATTGTATTTCCGTATATCGCTATCTCTTTAGCCGCAATATGGATTCTGGGTGTGGTCGGTTCGGGCATATTGTACGCATCTATTCAAGGACAATATGCAGAGCGGGGCGAACAGATATTAGCTTATCAGGATCAGAATGCCATGCTCCAGACGGAGTTAGCCGGACTTAACGGCCGTAACTCATCAGGCGGCGGGCTTGACCGTGCGGTTATCATTGAAGCCATGTCTGCAAGCCGTGCAGATGCCGCTGCTGTTCTGGATGAATTAGAGGCAAGTCTTCCTTATGGCGGAGTCATCAGAGATATTAAATATTCGTACCATAGCGAGATTATCCTGTCAGTGAATTTCACGGCAATGGAGCATAGTACAGTCTACTTAACTGCATTACGTCAGATGTCTTTCTCCAAGGGGGCTTCCATTCAGAAGCTGACAGAAGGCACTGAGAATTCCGGTAATTCTGTTGCTAAATATACCGCAGTCTTCAGAGTGAACATGGCACCTGTAGTGGAGCAAAGTGTACAGGCCCAAAGTCCGGCAGAAGGAGGGGAGGACAGCAGTGGAACAAATTAATAAATTCCGTTCAGCCATTGTGCTGACATTGTTGGTCCTGTTCCTGATTTTGTTTGGCTTCTATATGTTCGCCATACGCCCGGTGAATAACGATATTGCTATGCAAGATAATGAGTTCTCATTGCTGGAGCAGGAGAAGGGAATTCTTACAAATAAGATTAACGAGCTTAAGAGTGAGGAGCAGGGAACAGATTCAAGTGAGGATACTCTACTGGCAGGAATTCCGCAAGGAGATGACAGCGAAGCACTAATCCTGGCCTTACAACGGATTGGAACCAGCTCACATGCCAGACTGAAGGATATCGGATTCTCGCTGACAGAATCTAACGAAATTAGCCCCTGGACCGGGATCAGCCCCGAGACAGCGGGCAGCTTGAGAGAGATCAAAATGGCTGCTATTGTGCAAGGGAGTTATGCAGAGATTAAGGATTGGTTGAAGCAGCTTCATGACCTGCCGCGAATCCTTGCTGTAGACTCCTTCTCCTTCCAGAAGCCCTATGAATTCTCTGCCCCGGGTAAACCGGGCAGTATCCTGACGGCTAATGTGTCTTTTACCGCGTACTTTGAAGCTACAGCACCTAAGTCTGGTAATTAGGCTGTACCCTTTTCCCATTCCGCTCTCCCCAACTCTGCCCCCCATTTACACGGAGGGCAGAGTTTTTTTACGCTTTTCCCCCATTACCCGTTTATACCCCCGGGTGGTTTGGGTATTACAGCTTACGGGCTATTGTAATGTTATACAGTACTTATCGCAGCAGCTTAGTCTGAAGTAAGCTTCAGGCTACCACACAGGATTACGAGGAGGCGTTCAAGATGAAGAACAAAAAATGGATGATCGGTTCACTGGCATTATCACTGGGTCTTGTCTCTGCAGGGGGCGGAGCGCTTGCGGCTTCACCGGTGGCAAGTATTGAGGGCGTAAGAACGGTTGCGGCGTCTGCACCGGGCAAGGAAGGGCCGGCGACCATTAACAATCTTACTGAGCGGAGCGTTGTTCCGCTGGTGGTTCATGCCAAGAAGCTATATACGTATGCCAGCCGGGGAGGCAATGTATTCAGCCCCGAGCTGTTCACTTATAAAGCACAGGAGTACCGCTATCTGTCCAGTGATCTGGGCTCGAAGCAGCAGCTGATGAGCTATATCAAGAAGGGGTTCACGCATAATGCGGCCGCCTTCTACGCACAGACACAGTTCCTGGAGCATGAGGGCAGAATGGCGCAGGTCAATTCCGATCTGGGCAACTCGTTGGATTTCACCAGAGCGACTGCACGGATGGTCTCCAAGACTGCACAGGCGGCAGTGTTCGAATTGACTGTACCTGCGGAAGGGGCGAACGGGTCTTCCGAAGTAGTAACAGTGAAGCTGAAGAAGGTTAACGGTTACTGGAGAATTGATATGTCGCCGGATACCCTTTTCTAAGCAGCAGAGGCTTCAGGCTCCATCCAGCGCTTCATAAAATAACGGCTGTGCCGACCTTGTCACAAGGTGGGCACAGCCGTTTCTGCTTGCCGTACATACTTCAGATGATTCGGCGAACCGGACGTTACCGCCCCTTCACACCGTCCTCGACCAGTTGTCTGCGCGGGGATTCGGGCTGATCGGATTTGCTCATCCCGCCGCGGTTGATGGCAATGACACGTTTCTGGGCGTAATAGGTATCGCGGGAGAGCAGATTTCTCTCTACCGCTGTGCCATCCACATGGCGGGTAATGTAAGTTTCAACTACATAGCCGGTTTTGCCGGCAAGCAGTACCCGGGTTCCGCCCTTGGGGAGCGAGGCATCGCTCACATATTTATCCGTAGGGGGCAGCACCTCGACGGTTTTGGATTCAACGGAATAGGTGACGTTCTTCGGGAACGTGCCGAACAGCTTGATGGTCAGCGTGCGCCCCTGGACTTCGGATTTGATGATCAGATATTTGCCGGTGTTGTTGCGGAAGCGGAAATTAATATACCCCTCGGCAAAAGTGGCGTCCTGCCCCTTGGGCAGATAGCTGACCGGAAGCGAGTGGTTGCGCCGCTCTACGATCTCAAGCCCGGAGCGCAGCGCGGCATTATACAGGGTGCTGGAGACCTGGCAGATCCCCCCGCCCGTGCCGGGCTGGAGCTTGCCGTTCACGATGACCGGGGCTTCGCGGAAGCCGTACTCGGTCTGGGCCTTCTGGATTGCTTTTCCGTAATCAAAAACCGCATTCGGCGGCAGCACCGTGCCGTTTACAGCTTTGGCGGCCGCCTCCACATTGAAGCTGCGCCCGGGGCCGCTGGCCCCGAGGGAGGTGCTGAATTGGACGATTTTGCGATCGATACCCTGTTCCTTGAGCGCCTGTAGCGTGATCTTCGGCTGCTTGACGGCAAGGGGAACCTCCAGCTGAATCTGCTGATCCTGAAGTGTGCCGTCAGCGGCCAACCGGGTGGGCACCGCCGCCTGCATCGCAAGCTCCAGCGCCTGCCAGTCCACCTCGTAGGAGGAGGTGCCCGGCGTATAGACGACCCGGTCATCTCCGGTGATCCGTCGGACCGCATCGACCGGAACGCCGAAGGAGGCTTTTTCCCATTCGGGATTCAAAAGACTTCTGAGCTGCGCAGTCTGCAGCTGAATCTCCATATTCCAGCTGCCGGACCAGCTGCGCCGGGCTTGTACCCGCTCCATCAGCGTGCCGTCCGTCAGCGTCTTCAGCGCCTGGAGGAAGTCCCCGGCTTCATAGGTCACACCTGCCTGCTTAAGGGTGACCTGTAGTCCGGCATTATTTTTTGCCTTCAGCATGAGTGGAGTAGCTTCGAGCGTCTGAAGTCTTGAACTCATTCCGGCCGTTACGTCAGCGATGTTCATTCCGCCAACCTCCCAGCCAGCGATAACGGTATTTGCGGGCAGGGTAGGCTGGGTGCCATATAGATGGAGTCCTCCGGCAGCCAGCGAACCGGCCAGCATCAGACCGAAACCCGCGATGAGAGCGGCGTGTATTTTTTTCATAAATAATCTCTCCTTCTATGGGGGCGAAACCTGATGTTTTTATGTATATGTAAGGATTCGGTAAAACTTTCGGGTACTCAAGGGGTTATGGATTTGTTACAATAGATACGCCTGCGATAATCATGCAGTTTATGGAAGCTCCCCCGGCCCGGTGGCCCGGCGGAAGATGTCAGAATCGGGAAGTGAGAAAATGATTGAGATGCAGGATGTATGGAAGACCTATGCTAACGGGACCCATGCATTGCAGGGAATATCGGTCAAAATCGACCGCAATGAGTTCGTCTACATTGTCGGACCGTCCGGCGCAGGGAAATCAACGTTCATGAAATTAATTTATAGAGAAGAAACGCCGACCAAAGGACAGATCTCCGTAGGCGGGTTCAATATCGGCAAGCTGAAGCCCCGTAAGATCCCTTATGTGCGCCGCAATATCGGTGTGGTCTTTCAGGATTTCCGGCTGCTGCCGAAGATGACGGCGTATGAGAATGTAGCTTTTGCGATGGATGTTATTGAGGCGCCGAAGAAGATTATCAAGAAGCGTGTGAATGAAGTGCTCGATCTGGTGGGACTGCGCAGCAAGGCGGGGCGTGAGCCCTCACAGCTCTCAGGGGGGGAGCAGCAGCGGATCGCGATTGCCAGAGCCATCGTCAACAATCCTTCCGTTATTATTGCGGACGAGCCTACCGGCAATCTGGACCCGGAGACCTCGTGGGGCATTATGCAGCTGCTGGATGAGATTAATTTTCGCGGTACCACGATCGTTATGGCGACCCACAACCGGGATATTGTGAACAAAATGCGCAAACGGGTGCTAGCGATTGAGAATGGAACGATCGTCAGAGACCAATTGAGAGGGGAATACGGTTATGAGTTTTAAAACCTTCTTGCGGCATTTGCGGGAAGGCTTCAAAAACGTATTCCGCAACGGCTGGATGTCGGTGGCGTCCATCACTTCCATCGTTGTCTCTCTCTTCGTACTCGGAGTGTTCATCCTGCTGGTGCTCAACGTCAATCAAATTGCGGACAAAGCAGACAGCCAGGTGCAGATCAATGTGCATCTGACGCTGAATACGGACCAGAAGATGCGGGAGAAGCTGGAAAACGAAATCGGCAATATGCCGGAAGTCAGCAAGGTGGAGTTCGTCTCCAAAGAACAGGGCTTGAAGGAATTCCGTGAAGATATGGGGCCGGATGCCGCCGAACTCCTGGAAGGCTTTGATGAAGACAATAATCCGCTGCCGGACAAGCTGCTCGTTGAAGTCATTGAGCCGACCACGGTTCCGTTTGTAGCGGAGAAGATAGAAGCACTGAACAAGACGCATGAAGAGCAGCCGATCTACAAGGTGAACTACGGGAAAGGCTCTGTGGAGACTTTATTCAAGGTGACCAAGGCGGTGCGGAATATCGGGTTTATTTTTGTAGCGGGACTGGCGCTGATGTCGATGTTCCTGATCTCGAATACCATCCGGGTAACGATTCTCGCCCGCCGCAAGGAAATCGGCATTATGAAGCTTGTGGGAGCGACGAATTATTTCATCCGCTGGCCCTTCTTCATCGAAGGTGCTCTGATCGGATTGATCGGTTCAGTGGTAACCTCGGGTGCGCTCTACGCCGGTTACAGCAGTCTGGTGGCTTCCGTGAAGGGAGATCCGATGCTGGGGCTGCAGCTGATTCCGTTTGAGAATATCTGGTTGCTGCTGTGCGGGCTGCTGGTGGGCCTCGGGGTGCTGATTGGCGTATGGGGCAGCACGGTATCGATCCGCAAGTTCTTGAAGGTATAGCCTGTATTATTCACATTATTGAACAAAGGACGGAGAGTGCAAGTTGAAAAGAATTGCTGCCGGAATGGCCGTAATATTGCTGGCTGTCACAATGTTCGGGCCCTCTGACGGGTATGCGAAGAAAACAAGCGTTGCCGAAATTGATAAGCAGCTGAAGCAGCTGCAGCAGGAGGTCCAGGCGGCCAAGGCGGCGCAGGAGAAGGCGGACTCCCGTAATCAGGAGGCTAAGCACTATAAGAATAAGACCACGCTGAATCTGGACTATGTCCTGGGGCAGATTGCCCAGGTGAAGGGTGAGATGACCACGATATCCGGCAAAATTGCCAGCACGGAGAAGTCGCTTACCGTGACGGCAACGGAGCTGGATGATGCGGAGGCGCGCGTGGCCTCCCGTGAAAAGTTGCTGGAATCCCGTGTCCGTCTCATGTACACGGATGGCGCAGTCTCCTATCTGGATGTGCTGCTGTCCTCGACCAGCTTCTCTGACTTCCTGGACCGGGCCGATTCCCTGAAGATGATCGTGGATCAGGATCAGGATCTGCTGGTGCAGCATAAGCTGGACAAGCAGACGGTGATTGCCAAGAAGCAGGAGCTGGAAGGGCAATATGCCACGGCGAAGCAGCTTTATACCGACCTGGAAGCCCAGCGCAGTATGCTGAAGGAGAAGGAAGCGGAGAAGCAGGAGCTCATCGCTTATTATGATGAGGAGATTCAGAATTCGGAGGTTATCTCTGCTGAACAGGATGCTAAGCTGGTAGAGCTGGCAAGCAGCCGCTCTGCGCTGGAAGCGCAGAAGGACAAGATTAAGGCGGAGGAAGCGGCGCGCAGAGCGGCTGCAGCGAAGGCTGAAGCGCAACGCCGTGCGGCAGTAGCCGCAGCCAAGGCGGCGGAGAAGGCGAAGGCCTCCAAGTCTTCCGGCGGCGACAGCTCCTCCGTTGCGAGCGCAGAAGATTATTCCGGTGGAGATGGTCCTTACCTGCGGCCGGTGGGCTACGCGCGGATCTCTTCTCCTTTTGGCTACCGGACCCATCCGGTGACGCATGAGGTCGGCAAGCTGCATACCGGTATAGACTTTGCCGTGCCGCAGGGTACGAGTATCCATGCGGCGGACTCCGGTACAGTTGTGATAGCGGAGTGGTATAGCGGTTACGGATATTGTGTCATTATTGATCATGGCGGCGGGGTATGGACGCTGTACGGCCACATTCGCGAAGGCGGCCTCCGTGTGAAGCGGGGAGATCGTGTCGAGCGCGGACAGACGATTGCAGAATCCGGCTCAACGGGACGTTCAACCGGCCCGCATCTGCATTTTGAAGTGCGGATCAACGGGACACCGGTGAATCCTATGCCTTATCTGTAAGTAGACTGAGCGGATAAATTATAAGTTTGGCTGAACTATATAGATTGAACTAAAAAATTAAGTTAAGGGGAAGTCCAAAACTTCTCTGGAGTCACGGCCAATCCTAAAACATAAAAATCTTCAGTTCAAATTATTAAATAAATATATTTTCGTGCTGCGGCATATACTGGAAGAGATGCCGTTTCTCATGGAACGGGCCCATGCTGGTGTTAAGATGGACAAGAAGGGACGGTGGGAACATCATGTTAAAGAAAAGCACTGCGGCCTTTATGATTGTCGCGGCACTGCTGTGCGGCAGTCTGCTGACCCTGGGCGTGACCGGTTATGTGCAGGTATTCGGACAAGCCGCAGGTGAAGGGCTGGCAACGGTCCTGCAGACTGCCGGACTACAGGAGAAGGAATCGAAGAAGCTGGGGACCGCTCTTAGCCTGATCGAGAGCAATTATTATGAGAAGGTCGACCGGGAGAAGCTGATTGACGGTGCGGTCAACGGAATGATGGAAGCACTGGGCGACCCGTATTCGAATTACATGGGCAAGGAGACGGCACAGCGGTTCGAGGAGAGCATTGAAGGCTCCTTCTCGGGGATTGGCGCTGAAGTCTCCTCCGACAACGGTAAGGTCGTTGTGGTCTCGCCCATCAAGGGCTCACCGGCAGAGAAGGCCGGTATTCAAGCCAAGGATGTGATCCTCTCCGTGAACGGTGAATCGCTGGAAGGGCTGGAGCTGAATGCGGCTGTAGCCAAAATCCGCGGTCCCAAGGGAAGCAAGGCGACCCTGAAGGTCCAGCGGACCGGAACAGCGGAGCCGCTGCAATTCGTCATCACCCGTGATGATGTCAGACTGGAGACGGTCTATGCGAAGATGGAGAAGGAGCATGTCGGTGTGATCGAGGTTACGCAGTTCTCACAGAACACCTCGGAGCGCTTCAAGGAAGAGCTGACGAAGCTGGAGAAGCAGGGCATGAAGGGACTCGTTATTGATGTCCGCAATGACCCGGGCGGTGTGCTGCCGGTCGTCATTGAGATGGTTGAGCAGTTCGTACCTTCCGGCAAAGCCATTGTGCAGGTGGAGGATAAGAACAAGCGGCGCGAGATCAGCACCTCCAAGGGATCAAGCAAGAAGTATCCGGTAGTCGTGCTGATGAACAAGGGCAGCGCGAGCGCATCAGAGATTATGGCCGGAGCCCTGCAGCAATCTGCCGGAGCCAAGCTGATCGGAGAGAATTCGTTCGGCAAAGGAACCGTGCAGACCAGCTTCGAGGAGCAGCTCGGTGACGGAAGCCTGCTGAAGATTACGATTGCCAAGTGGCTGACGCCTGACGGCACCTGGATTCACGGCAAGGGCATTAAGCCGGATATCGCCGTAGCCCAGCCGGATTACTTCTCGGTGGCGCCGATTAACAAGAGCGTTACGCTGCAATATAATATGAACAATGCAGATGTCAAAAGTGCACAGACGATGCTGGATGGGCTAGGCTACAAGCCGGGCCGCAAGGACGGCTATTTCGATGCCGGGACCAAAGAAGCAGTCAAGAAATTCCAGAGCGCAGCCAAGCTGAAATCGACAGGCTCGATTGATGCCAAGACCGCTGAAGCGCTGGAGCTGGCGCTGATCAAGGTCATCCAGGATCCGGTGAATGACAATCAGCGGAATAAGGGGATCGAAGAAATTCAGAAGGAAATCAAGGCTGCGGCGTCGAACAAGTAAGAGGGCTGATTTCAGCCTTCTTTTTTTCTTTGAATGGGATATTATCATTTAATTCTGGTTTTAATTGTGGCCCGAATGTATGTGAAAAACAGCATACTTTGTGCTGGCGTGCAGGTGTACGGGCCAAATGTATGTGGAAAACAGCATACATTGTGCTGGCGTGCAGGTGTACGGGCCAAATGCATTTGAAAAACAGCATACATTGTGCTGGCGTGCAGGTGTACGGGCCAAATGTATGTGAAAAACAGCATACATTGTGCTGGCGTGCAGGCGTATGGGCCAAATGTATGTGGAAAACAGCATACATTGTGCTGTCGTGCAGGCGAATGGGCCAAATGTATGTGAAAAACAGCATACATTGTGCTGGCGTGCAGATAATCCCTATTTGCTATAGGCTATGAAAAGGAGTGTGCGAACCGTTGAATGTACTCCCGGAGCTGCTGACCAGCTGGGGCACAGCAGTCCTTCATCTGCTGATTCAGCCCTATTACTATATCGCTATTCTATTTATTGCCCTATATTACCGCAGACAGGTAGCCCTGGAGCGGAAGCTTATTCATGTGAAGCTGCATAGCTGGGGACCGGAAACCTGGCGGACCGTGTGGACTGGCGGACTCATGGGACTGGTGGTCTCCCTTGCGGCCGTTGCACTGGGAGTATCAGTGACCTATACGGCTGTTGCCTGTATCTGGGTGGTCAGCCTTGTCTTAATGCTGTTTCGGGTGCGTTATTTATGCTTTGCGTATGCCATAGGCGCGCTTGGAATCGTGCAGTTTGTACTGTCGTTCTTCCCGGGGACGCTGCAGAGCGGAGCCGCCCGAACGGTTGCGGATGCCGTGCGGGAGATGGACATCCCGGCGCTGCTGGCGCTCGCCGCGCTGCTCCACGTGGCCGAGGCGCTGCTGGCGCGCTGGCAGGGGCCCCGGCTGGCGACGCCGTTGTTCCTTGCCGGCAAGCGCGGCAAGGTGGTGGGCGGCTACCAGCTGCAGGCCTTCTGGCCGCTGCCGCTGTTCGTGCTGATTCCCGCAGGCACGGGAATCGGTGAGCTGCCGTGGCATCCGCTGCTGGGCGGGGGCCTCGGCCTGGTCTCGCTGCCGGTCATCATCGGCTTCAGCGAGATGACCCAGGGCATGCTGCCCGGACGCAAGGCGGCCCGTACGTTCGGACGGCTGCTGATTTACAGCGCCGTCCTGCTCGGCCTCAGCCTGCTTGCGGACCTATGGAGCCCGCTGACGGTCGTCGCGGCGCTCGCGGCCATTCTGCTGCACGAAGGGTTAAGCTGGTACAGCGCTCTGGAGGAGCGCAGCCTTAGCCCCGTCTTCGTGCATCCCCCGGCCGGCCGCAAGGTGCTGGCCGTGCTGCAGGGCAGCCCCGCGCAGGAGCTGGGCATCCTGCCCGGCGAGATCTTGCTGAAGGTCAACGGGGTCCTGTTGACCAGCGCGGCGCAGCTGCATGAGGCGCTGCGCATGAACCCCGCGTTCTGCAAGCTGGAGGTGCAGAACCGCGAAGGCGAGAGCAAGTATCTGCAGCGCGCGATCTATGCGGGGGACCATCATCAGCTCGGCATCATTCTGGTGCCGGACCCGGACGGGGGCATCACCGCAGAGACCAAGCCGTCCAGCATCTTCAGCATCATCGGGATGCGGACAGGCATCCGGCAGCGGGGAGTGCAGGGCGACCGGCTGGGCCGGGCGAAGAAGACACCGCCTGCGGAGGCCAAACAGACGCCGCCGGCAGAGGCCAAGCAGGAATCTGCCGGCGTCTGACGGATAATTATCAACGTAATTGGTTCCCCCAGCGGCTGCTGGTACGGAAGCATAAAGAGGCCCGTTCTTTCTGAACTATGTTCAGGGGGAACGGGCCTTGTATATTTGTTAAGGAAATGATGTGAGGCACCTGAGCCAAATGTATGCGGAAAACTAAATACAATGCGCAACCATGGGGGCTTGTGGACCTGATATATGCGAAAAACCGAACACAATCGGCAGCCGCTGCTCTAAATGTGGCAATGAACTCGAAAAACCGAACACAATCGCTGACGAGAAGGCACCTGGGCCAAATGTATGCGGAAAACCGAATACAATGCGCAACCATGGGGGCTTGTGGACCTCATATATGCGAAAAACCGAACGCAATCGGTGCCGCTGCGAAGAGGGATGCGCCCCATGCGCCGCAGCCCGCAACATTGTAGAGAAATCCTGCAAGAAGTGCAGGAATACTGCTCAATAGAAGCGGCCGAGGCTGAAATCCTGCATGAAATGCAACAAATCCAACGCTTAGTCGCACTAAGCACCAGAATTCCTGCAAATGATGCAACAATGTACCCGTAGCCCGTAACATTTTTAGAAGAATCCTGCAAAATGTGCAACAATGCGATTCATACAAGCGTTCCGTGAGAGGAAACGCTCAGAATTGGCGAGAGACAGGCGGAGCGCCACCATGAAAGGAAGAGGCACTTCAGAACGTATACGAAAACCGGCTACAGGGTGTGGCCAAAAAGGCATATGGGCTGGATATTTGTTAACAGAAAGCGATAAGGCACCAGCTGTCTATCACCTGTTAGGAATTCAGTGCCTTATCCTGGATATGCTTGTCAGTGGCTCAAGGGTTCCCCTGCGTACGTTTCAGATACAGAATCGCAATCTGTGTACGGTCGCGTACGCCGAGCTTGCTGAGGATGTCGGTGATATAGTTTTTGACGGTGCCTTCGCTCAGGAACAGCTTGGCGGCGATTTCCTTGTTGGTGAGCCCCTCTGCAATGGAGGTGACGACGGCCTGCTCGGATTTGGTCAGGCCATAGGAAGCAAGCGGCTGAGCCTCGGGGGCTTCCTGACGCGCGGATGGCTGGAGGAAGCCCGCCAGCTTGCGGGCAATCTCGGGATGAATGAGCATATTGCCCTCATGTACGGTCTTGATGCCTTGAATGATCCGGTCCGGCGGGATGTTCTTGAGCAGATATCCGCTGGCTCCGGCGCGCAGAGCCTCAATGATATACTCGTCATCATCGAAGGTGGTCAGCATCAGGACGGCTACGGCCGGATAAGTTTTTTTGATCAGCCCTGTGCCTTCCACCCCGTCACATCCCGGCATCCGGATATCCATGAGTACAACATCCGCTCCGCCGGGCAGCTCCCCCAGCAAGGAGAGGGCCTCCCGGCCATCCCCTGCGGTTCCGGCCACTTCGATACCGGCATCCAGCCCGATCAGTACCTTCAGGCTCTCACGGATGAATGAATCGTCGTCAACAATCAATACGCTAATCATTAATCAGCACCTCTATCTATAAATGTTCTTCCGCTGCCCGTCCCCGGCTAAGTTGATGTGTGTATGCAAACTCCCCGGTTGCCTCCATCTCTTATAAGACTAAAATAGGAAGTTGGGGGATGCGGCATGCGTTACAGTTGGACAGCGGATCAGTCTGCTGATGTTATGGCGTGGGGTAGTTGAAGAACTGACTAGTTTGCCAATGCTTTGGTGTGAGCGAACAGTTGGACAGCGGATCAGTCTGCCGATGTTCTGGCGTGGGGAAAATAGTTGGATTTTGAGCATTTGCTGTTCAACGAGTGGCCTCTCTGGGGACAACAGTTGGACAAACAACACTTAATTGTTCCCAATCTGCCCCGCAGCAGAAAAATCATCGACAGTAGATGCTGTTTTTCCAACTAATACCCTGGAAACATCAGAAACAGTGAAATTAAGATACGTTTTTCCACTTGCTTCTGCCAGAGAGGGAGCAGTTCCCCCCAGATCCACAAGTTGTTAGCATATAACACCTGTATCTCAATCCGCCTTCCCATCAGTTCCCCGTCAGTTATATGTACGCCATGGCGATAGCCAGCTTCCCACAGCCTCACTCTCACCCTTGCCCCCACTCCCCTATTCAGCGCGGTACTCCCTCCGGCTGCCGATACACGGGCAGCCGGGTGATGACCGAGAACTGCGGCTGCAGCCGCAGCTCCAGCGTTCCACCAATCAGGGCGCAGCGTTCGTGCATGCCTTTTAGGCCCATTCCGCCAGTATGGTGCAGCTTGTGCAGAGCCTCCTCCTCGGGCAGCTTCCCGTTATTGCCGGTCTCCATCCGCACCTCATGCTCTGTGTAGGTGACCTCCACCCATACGGAGCTGGCCTGCCCGTGCCGCAGCGCATTGGTGATGGCCTCCCGGGCATTGGTGTACAGCACAACCTGAAGGCTCGGATAGAGCGGATAAGGAATCCCTTGCACCGTATAGGAGGTGGCAATACCTGTATCGCGGCCCACTTCTTCCAGCAGCCGGTCCAGCGCATAGGCTCCTTCAAGCTGCGGAGCAGGGTTAATCCGCTTCAGCGCCGCACGCATATCATCCATACTGCCCGAGAGCTGATCCCGGATCTGGTTCATCATCTGGAGTCCCGTTTCCGGTGCGGCAGGGAGGGTGTGAATGGCCGCTTCGGTCATCATCTTGACCCGGATCAGCCGGTGGCCGATGTCATCATGCAGCTGGCGGGCGATCCGCACCCGTTCTTCTGCCTGCGCAGCCACCTCTATGTGCGAGGTGAATTGGAGCAGCCTTGCGCGGGCCTCTTCCAGCTCAAAATGCTTTTTGCGCAGCTCATCATAAAGAAATAAGGTATCGGCCCGCCCGCGTCCTGCCCGGAGCAGCAGCAGATTCAAGCCGGCGCACAGCAGAAAGGTGAGGTTCGTGAACACAAGCACTGCCGGAGCCGCATGAAGCAGGGCGGCATTCAGCAAGGCCAGATGAATACAGAAGAAGGTGAGGGCCGTATTCTTGGGTTGCCGCCGGGTATAGGAGATCACCGCAGACAAGGCCGGAAAAACCATCAGAGGCCCGTATTCGTAACAAAGCCAGGCGGTGAGGATCAGCTCCATGCCTCCGGTCAGTGTGGAGAGAGGCCAGGATTGCCTTGCACCCAGTGTGACCAGCAGCATCAGCAGCATGAAATGCAGAGTGAACCAGTCATAGTCCGCGAATTCATAGACTTGAATGGAGAGGATCGCCGGGATTATAAGCAGGCTGTAGCGCAGCAGTATCAGTTCTCTGGTCAAGTAAGCTCATCCTTTTAGATAAAATATCCCTAATCGGCCAACAATCTCTCAGGTATAACCATCTTAGCATAAGAGTGCTGCCCTTCAGGAGATGACTTTCGTCACCTCTGGATCATGACCTTTAGTACCTCCGGCTGTGTCCGCCCTACTGTACAATAAGAATACGAGAATGAAGGAACAGGGGGCATCGGCAATGGCACTAGCAGTACTGAGCGATGTTGTGAAGAGATATGACGGTAAGCTGATTGTGGATCACGTGAATTTCAATATACAGGAGGGTGAAATCTTCGGCCTGCTGGGCCCGAACGGTGCCGGGAAAAGCACGACCATCAGCATGATCTGCGGGCTGCTTCAGGCCGACAGCGGCGATATTATTATCGACGGGCTGTCTGTAAGGGAGCGGCCGCTTGAGGTGAAGAAGCGCATCGGGCTTGTGCCCCAGGAGCTGGCGTTATATGAGAATATGACGGCAAGTGATAATGTAAGCTTTTTCGGCAGACTCTATGGGCTGCGCGGACAACTGCTGAAGGAGCGGACCCAAGAGGCGCTGGAGTTCACCGGCCTAAGCGACCGGGCGAGGGATAAACCGTCAACCTTCTCGGGAGGGATGAAAAGACGGCTGAATATCGCCTGTGCCATCATGCACCGTCCGCGCCTGATTATTATGGATGAACCCACAGTAGGCATTGATCCGCAGTCACGCAATCATATTCTGGAATCCGTGAAGGCTTTGAATAAGATGGGGTCGTCGGTGATCTACACCAGCCATTATATGGAGGAGGTCGCTGCGATCTGTGACCGGGTGGCCATTATGGACCAGGGGCATATTATTGCCTGCGGTACGGAGAATGAGCTGCGCGAACGGGTGGCCCACGAGGAGAAAATCGTTGTGAAGGCAGCGGGCATCACCCCTGCCTTAGTGAACGAGCTGGGGCAGCATCCCCGGATCAACCGGGTAGAAGCGGTGCAGGATGCGATAGAGCTGTATCTTCCCTCCTCGCAAAGTGCGCTCCAGGATATTTTGTTTATTTTCTCCAAGCACGAAGGGGTCATTGCCTCCCTGAATATTGAAGAGCCGGATCTGGAGACCTTGTTCCTTAGTCTGACCGGCCGCACCTTGCGGGATTAGAGAGGGGGAGAAACGTGAATACCTGGATTATTATGAAATTTGAGCTGCGCAGACAGCTCCGTTCACGCTCGTTGCTGCTTAATATGTTCCTGCTGCCGCTGGTGCTGATCTTCCTCTTGGGCGCTTCGCTCTCCGGGGTGGTCGGGGTGCAGGGGGCAGATGAGATCAAGCCTGTACGTGTAGCTATTGTGAATAAAGGAGGCGGAGGGGCAGAGGCATCTGCGATCCTTACGGCCTTTCTGGAGACGCCTGAGGTGAAGGGGCTCATTATTCCTGTCAAGACAGAGAGCCGTGAAGCCGCAGAGAGCGGGCTCCGTACCAGTAAATATGCCTATGGCGTTATTGTTCCCCCGGGCTTCGACCAGGAGGTGCAGAGCGGTAAGAAGGCGAGCCTGGAGTTCATTCTGGGCAGGAGCCATGCCGATAACCGGGTAGCCGGAACAGCCTTCGACAATCTGCTGATGGAGCTGAATTATAAGCAGGCCGCAGCCGTAACCCTTGGACCACATGCTCTTACAGCGACTACGGCACCTGCCGGTAAGCCGGGGGTGGTGCTGGGGGATCTGAACAATGGCGGGAAGACCTATTCGGCGGCCCAGTTCTATGCAGCGTCCATGCTGCTGATGTTCCTGATGTACAGCGGGTTGACCGTGACAGCCTCACTTTTTAACGATAAAGAGAACCATACGCTGTTCAGAATCCATTCTATGCCGGTAAAAGACAGTCATCTGTTCATCGGCAAAATGCTCGGCGTAGGCCTGGTCAGCATCCTGCAGTGCCTCACGATTATTCTGCTGTCTGACTGGCTGTTCGGTGTCTACTGGGGCAACCGCCCGGGACTGCTGCTGCTGTTCTGCCTGCTGATGATTGCCGCCTCAATGACGCTAGCCGTACTGATCTGCCTCTTCAGCCGGACCTCGGCGACGGCTACGAACATCATTAGTGTCCTGACTGTAGTAATGACCTTCGTCAGCGGCGGGATGGCGCCGCTTCCTGATTCCTGGGTGAACAGCGCAGGGGCATTCACGCTTAACCATTGGGTGCAGCAGGCGGTCATCCGGATGATGCTGCATTCCGGTCTGGAGCAGCTTTTGCCGAATCTGTGGGTGATGTGCTTCATCAGCGCGGCATTGTTCGCGGCAGTGATTGTCTCATACCGGAAGGTGGGTTACCGTGGATAAAATATTAATTATTGCCTGGAATATGATTAGACGAAGCATTGGCACCTTCAGAGGGCTTATGGTATTCATTCTGCTTCCCGGCATAGTGGTGGCAGCGATTATCTCCCTTACCGGAGGGATGGCGGAGGGACCGACAACCGTTCTATATGCCAACTCGGATACGGGGGCAGCCGGCAGACATTTGATTACGGAGCTGGAGCAGGCCGGAGAATATAAGTTCGAGCCGCGCAAGGATGAGGCCGCTTTGAAGGAAGCGACAATTAAGCAGGAGGGAACGGTGGGGGTGTTCATTCCTGCCGGGTACACTGCCGCCTTAATGGCGGGGGACCCGCTGCAGATCAGCATCTATGAGCTTCGGGCAAGCGAAAGCTCAATCATGATGAAGATGAAGATCACCGCCACTGCCGCGCAAATTGCCGAAGCAGCACATACCGTTGCTGCCGCCAGCGGAGGAACAGGGGATATGCAGGCGCAGCTCGCTGCTGTGCTGAAGCAGTCCGGGCAGCACAACGTGGGCAGCACCCGTACCGATTATGATCTCTATCCGCGGCAGACGCTGGGCGTAGTTACAGGGATGACGCTTATGTTCCTGATGGCGCTGGTGACCAGCTCTGTCTCCCAGATCACGGATGACCGCAGAGGGCGTACCATGATGCGCATGTTCAGTGCTCCAGTCCGTTCCTATGAAATTGCGCTTGGCAACTTCCTGGGCAGCTTTCTTGTAGGGATGATTCAGATCCTTGTCGTGCTGGTGCTGGGCAAATGGGTGCTCCGCTACGATTATGAGATGCCTCTCTTTCTCTACTTCCTGGTTCTGGCGGCCTTCATGCTGGTCTCCATGGGGATTGCCAGCACCGTTGCCGGGCTGATCCGCAATCCGCGCAATGCGGGGATGCTGAATTCGCTGATTCTTACCCCGACCTGCATGCTGGGCGGCTGCTTCTGGCCCGTCTCCATCATGCCGGAATATATGCAGAAGCTGGCCAACTTTACACCGCAGAAATGGGCGATACAAGCGGTGGACATTGCCGCGACCGGTGGCGGCTGGAACGAGCTGTGGATGCCGTTTGCGATCCTGGGACTGATGGCTGCCGTTCTGCTGGCGATTGGCTCTGCCATTCTTCGTCCGAATGAAGCCGGAATCAGTGCCTGATATCGAAGGGTATCCTGGCTGCCTTGAAATGTCCGAAACGGTCATATTCAAACCTGGTTCATATGTGATATGATCGGATCAAAGGAAGATATGACAGGAGGATGCGAGGATGGGCAGCAACAAGCTGGCTTGGACCTGGAAGGTGAAAGAGGAATACTTAGTGAAATACGTACAAATGCATCTGGAGCCGTGGCCGGAGATTCTGGAGGAGCACAGCAAGGCGGGCATCCGCAACTACTCTATTTTTCAGAACGGCAACCAGTTCTTCTATTGCTTTGAATGTGATAATACAGAAGCCGCATTCGCCTACATCGCCGGGAGCGAGGCCTGCAACCGCTGGAATGCGATCACCTCGAAGATGGTCGAGGGCTCCTTCGATTTCAACGATGCGGTTCCGATGGTGCCGCTGCGGGAGGTCTTTTATCTGAAGTAGTCCGGTATATAGGAATGTGACTATTTTTTAAAGAAAATAAGACAATCTCTAAATTTGTGGACCGTGATAATCTTATATAATGGGTTGTACTCAAAAAACGATTAGAGGGGAATGAGTCCAATCCGGTCTACAGCTACAACACTGGCAGCAGGCACGGTCCTGTCGCTTAGCCTGCTGCTGGGGTGCAGCAGCCAAAATACATCCGTCACCGGTACGCCGGGGGCAGAATCGGCTCCGTCTGCCTTAGCATCTGCTTCTGCGTCTCCATCGGCAACTCCTACTGCCCCTGCACAGACTGTTTCATCTGCACCAAGTGCTTCACCAGCAGACGCAGAAACTGCATCCTCAGCGACTCCGATAACTACAGCTGGCCTCACCAGCCAGTTCTTCTTGGAGGGTATCGCCGGCTCTGTGGTTGTGGATTCTATTAATGCCAGTGGAACTATCCGCGCGAGAAGCGCAGCCGGGCAAGGTGAACTGCTGATGATTGCAAGCAGCTCCGAGGAGCGGGGACACCTGGAGGCATCCAGCAATTACGGTCTCGAAGGGGAGCAGACATATCAGGCTGATTACTCCATCGTGTACCGGGCGGGGAAGCAGGATCAGGTATTGCTTAAGCTGCCTGCCTTCTTGTTCGTACAGCCAACCGACCGTGTGCTGGAATTTGCCGTGGTCTCCTTTGCGAAGGAAGAAGTCTATCTGCTTGCTCCTCAATATAAATCGGGACATGGGCTGGTTGCTTACGCCTTTGCCAGGGAGAAGGAGAGGGGAGAAGTATTTCCGTTATCCTTCAAGCAGGGGGAGATCATACACGATACGCTGGTCTACTCCGAGCTGCCGCCGTTCCCGGCCAACCAGAACGAACAGTTAGTGGTGCACTCGCCTGAGGGTGCTGGGGGCGAACCGGGACCAGGACCACAGAGTTATGAGCTGGACCTCGATAAGCGGCAATTTGTTGCACAGTAGAACGAAGTAGAGTAAAACCTTCCTTTTAGCCGGAGTTTTTCTTCCAGGTAACCAAAGGGAGGTTTTTAATATAGCAAGATACTGAAATCCATATGGGAGTAATCCGGGAGGCTGGCGGAGGTATGCCGGATGGGGCGGATGAGAGGGATAAATCCCTCAGATATGGCCGGAAGTGGACGGATGAGCGGAATGAAAGGGATAAACCCCTCAGATGTGGCCGGAAGTGGGCGGATGAGTGGAATGAGAGGGATAAATCCCTCAGATGCGGGCGGAAGTGGGCGGGTGAGTGGAATGTTGCCAAGTTTGGTTGAAGAAGAGTATTGAAGTGCACTAGTGCACCTGATTTCAGCGAACATACGCCAAAACGGGCAAGTGAAGTGCATTAGTGCCCCCGAATTCACGGGATATCGGCCAATTGAGTAAATGTGGTGCACTAGTGCCCCTGAAATCCCCAAATGCATGCCAATCCAGCAAATAAGGTGCACTTCTGCACCTCATTCAACCTATCCCCGGCTACCGTCAGCTCCCCCCAACTCCCGCCGGAACCCGCCGCAAGTGAGCGGCGGACTGCCATACCGCCTCACTCGCCACATCCCTCAGTTCCCCGTACTCTCATACCGGGACAGCCCGTACCGGAAGACTCCGTAAGCCGCTGCCGCGCTTCCGATAGCCGCGACAGGGGCGAGGAGCCACCAGCCGGACCAGCCGCTTTTGCCGAAAATATAGGTTGCCGGGTAGAAGCTGATGAACGCGTAGGGCAGCACCGTCGAAATGAAGATGCGGACCGCCTGCGGAAACAGGGTAATCGGATATTTGGCCAGATCGGACAGATTATGCACCATTAGCGGGAACGCATTCCCGGCATTGCGAATCCAGAAGGCCGCCGAGTTACCCATGAGATTAATGGATACCCGGATAATGACCGCAGTGACAAACAGCAGGATAAGAATAGCGGCCTTGCCCGCTGTCCAGTGGATAGGGCTGTGCACAAGCGACTGCCAGATAATCACCCCGCCGATAAGCAGATTGCCGAGACCGTTAATCCCAATCCCCGTGCAGAACACCTGAAGAACCACCGGCACCGGCCGCAGCAGATAACGGTCCAGCTCTCCTGTGTTGACCAGCCTGCCCAGCCGCCAGCTGCCCTCGAAGAACAGCGAACCCGCACCTTCGGTCAGAAAGATCATGGCGTACATGAAAGTAACCTCCCAGAACTGCCAGCCCTGAATATCAGGAATCCGGTCATAGATCACCCACAGGAACACAAATCCCAGAACCTGCGTCAAGGCCGCCGAGCACATCAGGATATAAAAGTCTTTGTTATACTCCAGAATCGCCTTAAGCTGCTGCACATACAGCCTTCTATAGAGATAGAGCATTTGCGATATTTTCATTCTGCGTCCTCCTTCCGCCTTAGCCTCCATGAATGGTCACCTGGCGGACAGCCCAGTTCCACATGGCTTTGCCCGCCATCCAGAGCCCTGCCCCCCAAAAGAGCTGAATCCCGATCAGCCGCAGGCTCTCCCACGTATCTGCCTGTTGCAGGAAGATCATCGTCGGCGTATGAATAATGGCCTGGAAGGGCAGCAGCAGCGCCAGCTTTTCCAGCCAGTCCGGGAAGAAGGCCAGCGGCACCAGCGCGCCCGACAGCAGGTTAGTGAGCGCAATCCGCGTCCAGACAATCCCCAGTGAACCCGTCGACCAGAAGCATAAGAGAGCCGCCAGATAGACCACGCCGAATTTGACCACAACCGCGCAGAGCAGACTAACCGCAAACAGCAGATAGACGATCGGCGAGTGGGGGAAGGTCACTCCGGTAAGGAAGGTGGCGAACACGATCAGCAGAACCGTACTCATCGCCCCCTCCAGCAGACTCGCACCCAAGGTCTCGGCGAATCGGGCCGTCTGGAAATCAATCGGCTTCAGCAGGTCCATGGCGACGCTGCCGTCCAGGATTTTGCCGGAGATGGCGGTCTCGGAATACCAGGACAAGACGGAATTGGCCAGGAAGGTGACCAGCAGATAAGTCTTCATCTGATCCCAGGAGTAGCCGCCCACCGCCTCGCGCCCGCCATAGATTCCCTGCCAGAGGAAGAAGATCGCTACAAGATTAATCGAGTTGGCCAGTAAATTAATGATGTAGGAGTTCCGGTAGGCCATCACATTCTGCAAGGAGCGGTTAGCAATGCTTCTGTATATGTTAAGTCGGGCTGGTGTCATCATGATGTTCCTGCCCCCTTGCTTCCCGGTGCTCGTTCAGGTCCAGATGGCCGTCATAGACAGCTTTAATGACCTGCTCAATGTGGGTATCCTCCATGCGGAAATCGAGTACCTCCCCATGCTTCATCACCCGGCTGACCACTTCACTGGCGGTATATTCATACCGGTCAAAGGTGACCGAAAACTCCTGGCTGCTCTGCTGTTCCAGCTTCAGTCCGGGGCTCTGCTCCAGCAGCTCGTACAATTCCGGCATGGGGGAGCGTACCTGGAAGAAGATGACCCGGTTTTTGGCAAAACGGGCCTTGACCTCGCTCAGCGTACCGTCATAAATAATCGCGCCGTGATCGATAATGACCAGCCGCTTGCACAGGTCCTCGATGTCCCCCAGGTCATGGGTCGTCAGCATCACAGTAGTCTGGTACTCCTGGTTGATCTGCTTAATGAACCCGCGGATCTTCTCCTTCACGGATACGTCAAGGCCAATCGTCGGCTCATCGAGATACAGAATTGGCGGATTATGCAGCAGGGCTGCGGCCAGATCAGCACGCATACGCTGACCCAGCGAGAGCTTCCGCGCGGACAGGTGGATGAATTCGCTCATCCCGAGCATTTCGGTGAACAAGTCCATGTTCTTCCTGTAAAGGACATCCGGAATCTGATAGATATCCTTCAGCAGCGAGAAGGACTCGGCAATCGGAATATCCCACCACAGCTGGGTGCGCTGCCCGAAGACTGCGCCGATCTGGGCGGCGTTTTCCATTCTTTTGCGGTACGGATTGATACCGTTCACCGAGATACTCCCGGAGGAAGGCATCAGAATGCCGGTCAGCATCTTGATGGTGGTCGATTTACCGGCACCATTCGGTCCCACGTAGGCCACCGTCTCCCCCGCTTCAATCCTCAGATCCAGTGGCTTGACGGCCACCTTCTCGATATGCCGGGGCAGGAACAGATGCTTCACCGCTCCCTTAAGGCCCGGCTCCTTTACCGCCTGCATAAAGGACTTACTCAGTCCTTTGGCTTCAATCATACTCAAGCTTAACCCTCCTGTTCATTACGTTGAAAGCGTTACCGCAGATGGCTGCGAGAAAAATTCTGAATCCTCAGCGCTCTGAATGACGTAAGAGTAAATATATCACTGAGCCGATGTCGAAAACTATCAGATTAGGTCGATTTTGCAAAAAAAAAGCGGCAGCCCCGTATAGCCTACACCAGCCGGGAGTTGCCGCTACGCTTAAGGAGAGTCTGGACGGCGAACCCTACCAGCAGGGGAAGCGCCAGCTGAACCTCAAGTCTCCAGTCTACAGCATACAGGTCTACGAGGTTAATCTGCTTCAACAATACATAGGTCACGTTGTATAAGAGGAATGAACAGCTGAAGGTAAGCAGAGGGATCAGATATAATGTTCTTTTGTTCTGCAGCAGCCGATATCCCGCAAGGGTTAAGAGGGTATAGCTGGCCATGATGAGCAGGGCATAATTACTTCCGAAGCGCAGGAATGACACCATGGCGGTAGCCAGATTAAGGGCAGCCGATAGATAGCCGATGCGAAGCATGTCGAACCTCCTGGAATGATGTAGAAATATAAGAGTGAACAGATTTCTACATTTTACAGCGCTAACGCGGGGATTTACAGATCCAATACTGAATGTTCATTATTCCGTAATTGTATGTTATAATGCTTTCTTTTAAAATTGATTATATAGGAATTGGTAAAAATGGAGGGATCGTTTGTGAGAGTCTTTAATCAATCAAGAGCATGGAGTATGCCTGGGGATTTAGAAGCAAGCGAACTTGAAGCCTTCCGGCCGCTGGATGCACCCCAAGTTGATGTCCAGAGCGGAATGTCCGTAGCGGGTACTTCCGAAGAATCCAGGGAGCATATCTACCATAGAGCTATGATTTCTTCGATCCGCAGTGAAATGAACAAATTAAGCCAGCTGCTCTCCATTCCATATGTGGTATTCCTGACGGACAAGGCGGGGACCATTCTGGAGCTGGTCTATTCTTCTTCGGAGACGCAGGCCGAGATGGAGCAGGCGGAGCTGCGTCCGGGGGTCAGCTTAAGCAGGCAGCAGGCAGGAATGAATGCCGTATCGCTGGCGATGGAGATGAACTGCATCGGAGTGGTGCGGGGAACGGAGCATACGGATCAGACCTTCCGGGACTGGAACTGTGTATGCGCTCCGCTGCAGGATAATGATAGCGTTTACGGCTATGTTGATATTTCTTTTAATAGAGGAGAGCCGATCGAATTCGCCATTCCCTTCGTGCAGCAGATTGCAGAGAATATCATGGAGAAGTGGATGGAGAAGAACCCGGAGATGCAGCAGTACCGGCTTGAATCCACATTGCTGGAGTATAAGCTGACTGCGCGGGAGCAGGAGGTAGCGAGGCTGTGGCTGCTGGAGAAGAGTGCGCTACATATCGGAAGCGACCTGGGGATCAGTGAAGGCACCGTGCGCAATATGCTGAAGAGCATCTATAGTAAAATGCGGGTGAATGACCGCTTCCAGTTCGTGAGGCGGCTTACGCCGTAGCCGGAGGAAGCTGCATCAGATACATACATCAAATAGCCGGGCAGCGATACCAACGTATCCCTGACCCGGCTATTTGAAAATATAGAATTTATATGTTTTACGCTATCCATTATCCTTCTATTTCTGGCTGAAAGGCAGAAGGTTAACCGCAGGAGCAATTCAGTACCGGCTTGCGCGCGGCCTGCGTCTCATCCAGGCGGCTGATCTCAGTCGTGTGCGGTGCGTTAATGACAATCTCCGGGGTTTCCTCCGCTTCCTTAACGATTCGGATCATCGTCTCAATGAAGCCATCGAGCGTCTCCTTGCTCTCGGTCTCGGTCGGCTCAATCATCATACATTCCTCTACCGTCAGCGGGAAGTAGACGGTTGGCGGATGATAGCCGAAGTCGAGCAGCCGCTTGGCTACATCGAGGGTACGTACTCCGTATTGCTTAAGGTTCTTGCCCGACATGACGAACTCATGCTTGCAGACCCCCGGGAAGGGAATCTCGAAGTAAGGAGCCAGCCGGTGCATCATATAGTTGGCGTTCAGCACAGCGTTCTCGGACACCTCACGCAGGCCGTCGGGGCCGTAGGTGCGGATATACGCATAAGCACGGACGAGAATCCCGAAGTTGCCGTAAAAGGCTTTGACGCGGCCGATCGATTCCGGCCCGCCGCAGTCCAGCGTGAAGCTGCCGTCCTCGTTCTGTGCCACAGTAGGCTGAGGCAGGAACGGGATCAGCTTCGCCTTCACGCCGACCGGTCCGGCTCCAGGACCTCCGCCGCCGTGCGGGGTACTCATTGTCTTGTGCAGGTTGAGATGCACCACATCGAAGCCCATATCGCCCGGGCGGGTAATGCCCATAATCGCGTTGGAGTTCGCTCCATCATAATAGAGCAGGCCGCCCGCTTCATGGACAATTGCGGCGATCTCGACGATCTGCGTCTCGAAGAGTCCAAGAGTACTCGGGTTCGTGAGCATTAGCGCAGCGGTGTCGCTGCCTACAGCTGCCTTCAGCGCTTCGAGATCGACCATTCCCTTGTCGTTGGAGGGGATGGTCACGGTGTCGAGTCCCGCTGCGGCGGCACTTGCCGGATTGGTGCCGTGCGAGGAATCGGGCACGATGACCTTGGAGCGGACCTCTCCGCGGCTCTCATGGTAGGCGCGGATCATCATCAGGCCGGTCCACTCGCCATGGGCTCCGGCAGCAGGCTGCAGGGATACGGCATCCATACCGGTCAGGGCGGCGAGATCCTTTTGCAGCGTGTACATCAGTTCAAGCGCACCCTGGATGCTCTCCTCCGGCTGGTACGGATGGATCTTGGAGAGTCCCGGGAAGCGGGCGACATCCTCGTTGATCTTCGGGTTGTATTTCATAGTGCAGGAGCCGAGCGGATAGAAGCCGTTATCGACTCCGAAGTTGCGGCGGGACAGGGCGGTATAGTGGCGGATGACATCCACCTCGGATACCTCCGGCAGTACGACCGGCTCACTGCGCAGCAGCCCTTCGGGAAGGAGGGAGTCAATGCCTTCGTCCTGCGGCACATCACATTGAGGCAGGGAGTAGGCCGAGCGGCCGGGACGGCTTAATTCAAAAATCAGACTTTGTTCCGGTTTCATACACAGCCCTCCAGTGCGCTTGCGAATTCGTCAATTTCGGTCTTGCTTCGTTTCTCCGTTACGGCAACCAGCATATGTCCGGACAGCTCGGGATAATCCCGGCCTAAGTCATAACCGCCCAGATAGCCTTCCTTCAGCAGCTTGGAGTTCACTGCACTCACACTGCTGCCCTCCGGGAGCTTCAAGACAAATTCATTGAAGAACGGGGCCGTGAAGACGCGCTCAGCGCCGGTGATTTCAGCCAGCCGCCCAGCGGCATAGTGACTCTTGCGGATGTTCAGCTCACCCACCTCGCGCATGCCCTCCTTGCCCATCACGGACAGGTAGACGGAAGCGCACAGCGCCAAGAGCGCCTGGTTGGAGCAGATATTTGAGGTCGCCTTCTCTCGGCGGATATGCTGTTCGCGGGCTTGGAGCGTCAGCACGAAGCCGCGCTTGCCATTCCGGTCAACGGTCTGGCCGACGATCCGGCCCGGCATCCGGCGCATGAGCGGTTCGGCCACTGCGAAGAATCCGCAGGTGGGTCCACCCAGTGATGCGGCGATACCCAGCGGCTGCGCGTCGCCGACTACGATGTCTGCGCCAAGCCGTCCGGGGGACTCCAATACGCCAAGTGCAATGGGGTTCGAGCTGACCACGAGAAGTCCCTTGACCGCATGGATCAGCGGCTCGATCTGGCGCAGATCTTCAATACCACCGAAGAAGTTGGGCGACTGAACCAGAACGGCAGCCGTATCGCTGTCGATGGCTTCAGCCAGCTTGGCGAGATCAGTTACCCCGTCAGCATAATCAATCTCTACAATTTGCAGGCCCCAGGCGTTGGCGGAGGTACGCAGCACCTGACGCGCTTCCGGGTGAACCGTACGGGAGACAATCAGCTTCTTGCGTTTGGTGGCACCTGCGGCCAGCACAGCCGCTTCGGACAGGGCCGTTGCACCGTCATACATACTGGCATTGGCGACCTTCATCCCGGTCAGTTCACAGATATAGGACTGGAATTCGAAGATCGCCTGTAGCTCACCCTGACTGATCTCCGGCTGATAAGGGGTATAGGCGGTATAGAATTCCGAACGGGAAATCACATGGTTGATGACGACCGGAACGTGGTGATCGTATAATCCGGCACCGAGGAAGCTGGCGTGGGTGTCGAAATCGGCATTCTTGTCGGCGAGCCCCTTCATATGGCGAAGCAGT
Source organism: Paenibacillus sp. FSL R7-0333 (assembly GCF_038000365.1). Classification (NCBI taxonomy): domain Bacteria; kingdom Bacillati; phylum Bacillota; class Bacilli; order Caryophanales; family Paenibacillaceae; genus Paenibacillus; species Paenibacillus sp. FSL R7-0333. Next base: position 6,637,381 of record NZ_JBBOBZ010000001.1, on the reverse strand, counting down.
GCGTACTCATCCAGGGCGCCGGACATCGGCAGGGTTCCCTGGTAACGGACAGACTGCGGAATATCGGCGAACAGCTCATCGATGGACTGTATGCCTACGGTCTCCATCATTTCTGCGCGGTCTTGCCCGGTCATAGGCAGATAGCGGTGCTTCATTGCGGCTTCACTCCTTGGCTTCTTTTGTAGAATGGGGCTTTGATGACGGCAGCCTTGAGCTGCTTGCCGCGGATCTCTACGTACACCTCTGTACCGATCTCCGTATAGGCAGTATCCAGCAGGGCGAGTCCGAGATTCCGCTTCAGGGTCGGGGACTGGGTGCCTGTCGTTACTTCACCGATCTTCACTCCATCCGCGTATACGGGATAGTGGGAGCGGGGAATGCCACGGTCGATCATCTCCAGGCCCACAAGACGACGGGGCAGACCGGCTTCCTTCTGCTTCAGCAGGGCGTCACGGCCGATGAAGTCGCCTGCATCCAGCTTCACGAAGAACTGGACACCGGCTTCGAGTGGAGTGATATCCGCCGACAGCTCCTGGCCGTACAGCGGCAGTTTGGCCTCGAAGCGCAGCGTGTCGCGTGCGCCGAGTCCGGCAGGAGTCAGGCCATGCGGAGCGCCTGCTTCCAGCAGGCCCTTCCAGAGGGTAGCCGCCGTATCAGCAGGAGCGTACAGCTCGAAGCCATCCTCACCGGTATATCCGGAGCGGGAGAGCAGGACGCTGACGCCGCAGACCTCGGCGTGTTCGATGAAGTGAAAAGGCTTGAGTTCCGTTAGAGGAGCGTCCGTCACTTTGGCAAGGATGGTCTCAGCCAGCGGTCCCTGCAAGGCAAGCAGCAGGGTCTCATCCGAGACATTGTTCAGAGTGACCCCGCTGAACTCAGCGGTGAGATGCTCCTGCAGCCACTGGAAGTCCTTGTCGATATTCGACGCATTGACGACAAGCATGTAACGCTCCTCGCCCAGACGGTATACGAGCAGATCGTCCACCACTCCGCCGCTTGGATAGAGCATCAGCGTATACTGCGCCGCGCCGTCTTCCAAGCGGCTGACATCATTCGTGGTCATTCTCTGGAGGAAGGCTTCTGCGCCCTCTCCGGTAACCATGAATTCTCCCATGTGGGAGACATCGAACAGTCCGGCCTGATTGCGGACGGCTTCATGCTCCTTCACGATCCCTGTGAACTGAACCGGCAGCTCCCAGCCGCCAAAATCAATACATCTGGACTCCGCATACGCGGCATAGAGATCATAAAAAGGCGTTCTTCTCAAAGACTCCATCTCGTCACTCCCTTGGCTTTGATTACATACGAAAAAGGACAGGCGAAAGCCATTATGCACGTATGCATAAATGGACTTTCGCTCTGTCCTTGGTACCTGAGAGTTACCCTGCATTGCCGCGCAGGTTTCCCCGTTGGTGATCCGTGAAGCCTGCGGCGCAGGCATCCGGATGCTCTCCAGAGATGCGTCCGGCAAAGGTCCTTTTGCCTGAGAGATTCACCCATCCCGGGCTTACTCCTTCGGCGCTGTCTTCCTGTGAGACAGTCTCTCCCTATGCCATCATTCGCAAACCATATGTTTTTCTACTGACTCCATTAAACCGGGTAACCCTCCGCCCTGTCAATCAAAAAACGTCAAAAAGTTGACAAATTTAATTTTACTGTCAGTTATATTGACATTAGGCAAGCCGATAACTTAGGCTATAACTAAATTTAGAACTCCAATTACGGAAAAGAGGCGGCTTGGACATGAGTGAAGTGCTTGACAACCTGCTATACAGCGAAGAGCATGAGTGGGCGCAGCAGGGCGAGGGACGCGTAGTACGTGTAGGGATTACGGATCATGCGCAGCATCTGCTCGGCGATATCGTGTTTGTAGAATTCCCGGAAGTCGGCGCGGCAATCTCCGCTGGTGACAGCGTAGGCAGTATCGAGTCCGTGAAGACGGTATCGGAGCTATATTCACCCGTATCCGGTAAGGTGACCAAGATCAACGATGCGCTGGAGGCCAGCCCGGAGCTGATCAACGATCAGCCTTACGGAGACGGTTGGATTTTTGAGCTGGAGCTTGATGCTGAGTTCGCAGAGGCAGTAACCGGCCTGCTGGATGCGGCTGCGTACAAGGAACTGGTTGGGGAATAAAAGTTAGCTTATTTGCGGAAGCGGATGTTAATACGGCAGACCTCTCTTTATTACATTAGATGTTACTAATGTGAGAGGTCTGTCTTTTTGCGTCTGTATATTATTCCGTCTCCTGCAGCTGCCGCAGTACAATCAGTTCGACCCGGCGGTTCTTCTGTCTGCCTTCGGTAGTAGCATTATCATATGCAGGTCTGGTATCCGCGTAACCGGCGTACTGGAAGGTATCAGGGCTAAGGCCCTCGTTATCCAGGAAAAAGCGCAGCACAGATAATGCGCGGGCGCCGGACAGCTCCCAGTTATCCGTATATTCCGAAGCGGCGGTTACCGGAACATTGTCGGTGTGGCCTTCGATGCTGATGGTGGCGCCGATGCCGCGGAACAGGCCGGAGAGCTGGCGCAGTGCAGGGAGTGCAGGCGATTTCAGCTCAGCCTTACCTGCATCGAACAGGAAGCGGTCACTGAGCGTGATCGCAATGCCCTGCGGCTTATCGGCAACAAAAATCTGCTCACCCAGGTTATTCTCCTCCACGTATTGGGTGATAACGCCCATAAGCGCAGCCAGCTTCGCCTCCTGTTCACGAAAAGCAAGCTCGCGCGCAGACGGCTGGTGTCCAGCCCCATCTCCTTCTTGTCCGGCTGCAGGTGTATCTGCCCCGTGTCCATTGAGTTCGTTCGCATCCCCAGAGTCTGTGGCCGAAGGCGTGTCAGCGGTGCTGCCGTCTTCATTATGACCCTTCGAAACGTCAGTCTCTGTAATGCCCTGATTGCCCTCCAGAACGCCGTTTCCGCCTTCCAGTACAGTACTTCCGCTCTTGAAGGTATCCGATAAGGAGCCGCTGACAATGGCATATTTCTGCGAATCGAGACTGCTCATGGCATACAGAATCACGAAGAAAATAAGCAGAAGCGTGATCAGATCCGCATAGGTAATCATCCAGCGGTCCCGGCTCTCTTTCCCTGCGGCGGCGCGGGGCTGCCGGCGGTTTCTTTGTCTCATAGCGGGTCTCCCGGACTGGTGCTGGCGCTGCGTTTAGGGGCGTCTGCCAGGAAGGGGGCCAGCTTTTGCCGGACGAGATGCGGGTGATCCCCGTTCTGCAGGGACAGAATGCCAACAAGTAGCATCTCCATAGTGCCCAGCTCACTTTGGCTGCGGGATTTGATTTTGGAGGCAATGGGTAAAAAGAGTAGATTGGCGCTGGCTACGCCATAGAGTGTTGCTGTAAAAGCTACGGCAATGGACGCGCCCAGATTCGAAGGGTCCGTTAAGTTGCTGAGTACCCGGATCAGCCCCATAACGGTGCCGATAATGCCCATGGTCGGTGCATAGCCGCCGGCGGCTTCGAATATTTTGGCATAGCCTTCATATTTCAGTTCCTTGGCATCCATCCCAAGCTCCAGGATCTGCCGAACCTGATCCGGGTCATTGCCGTCGACAATCAGAAAGAGGCCTTCACGGGTGAAGGGATCTGGATGTTCCTCCGCTCGTTTCTCCAGTGCAAGCACACCGCCGCGCCGCGTGAGTGCAGCCATGGCGATCAGTTCTTCAGCTTGTTCCCGGCTGGTATCTTGCTGCCTGCCAAAAGCCACGCGTAGCGCCGCCGGAATGCTGCGGAGCTTGGAAGCCGGGAAGCTGATAAGTACAGCCGCAAGTGTGCCGCCGAATACAATCAGGGCAGCATTGGGCTGCAGCAGGCCGGACAGGCTGCCGCCTTCCCACAGAAAACCGCCGATCATGGCGACAATCCCGGCCAGCAGGCCGATTATTGTAGTAAAATCCATAAATTCAGGCTCCTTAAATTTCTATATATTATGGTTTGCAACAGTCTGGGCAACGCTGTATAATAAACGGGAACGTGCATTCCTATCTTCCATATTTTTCAGTATGGTATGGAGGAGGAAGCTATTGGGTTACAATTATAATATATTCATATATTCTAGACGATAGAGGGGAGACGGGCAAATGAGTGATATTGTCGTCAGTACGAAGACTTTTGAACTGGAGTCCGAGTATACACCCCAGGGCGATCAGCCTCATGCCATAGAAGAGTTATTGGACGGCATCCGGCAGGGCAAGAAGCACCAGACGCTGCTGGGAGCGACAGGTACAGGCAAGACCTTTACCATCGCACAAGTGATTTCCAAGTTGAACCGCCCCACGCTGGTTATTGCGCACAACAAGACGCTTGCTGCGCAGCTGGCGAGTGAGTTCAAAGAATTTTTTCCGAGCAATTCCGTGGATTACTTCGTCAGTTACTACGATTATTACCAGCCAGAGGCGTACATCCCTTCCTCCGATACCTACATTGAGAAAGACTCCAGCATAAATGAAGAAATTGACAAGCTCCGCCACTCGGCAACGAGTTCACTGTTCGAACGCCGTGACGTCATTATCGTGGCGAGTGTGTCCTGTATTTATGGTCTCGGTTCGCCGCAGGAATACGGAAGCCTGCTGCTCTCGCTGCGTGTAGGGATGGAGAAGCCGCGCAATCAGATTCTGAGCCGGCTTGTAGATATCCAGTATCAGCGCAATGATATTAATTTCGTGCGCGGTACGTTCCGTGTGCGCGGGGATGTGGTTGAGATCTTCCCGGCATCCCAGGGCGAGCATGCGATCCGGGTAGAGCTGTTCGGAGACGAGATCGAACGGATTACGGAGATTGATGTTCTGACAGGCGAGCTGATCGGCGAACGTGATCACATCGCGATTTTCCCGGCGTCTCACTTCGTTACCCAGGAAGAGACCATGCGTGTAGCGCTGGTTAATATTGAGCGTGAGCTGGAGGAGCGGCTGGCTGTGCTCCGTGAAGCAGGCAAGCTGCTGGAGGCCCAGCGGCTGGAGCAGCGCACCCGTTATGATATCGAGATGATGAAGGAAGTCGGCTTCTGTTCGGGGATCGAGAACTATTCCGGTCCGCTTACCTTCCGTGAGCCGGGAGCTACTCCTTATACACTGATGGACTATTTCCCGGATGACATGCTGATTGTGATTGACGAGTCTCATGTGACGCTGCCGCAGATCCGGGCGATGTACAACGGTGACCGTGCGCGTAAGACAGTCCTTGTAGAACACGGGTTCCGCCTGCCGTCTGCGCTCGATAACCGTCCGCTGCAATTCGAGGAATTCGAAGACAAGGTGAGCCAGATTGTATACGTGTCCGCAACACCGGGACCTTATGAGATGGAGCATTGCGATACGATGGTCCAGCAGATTATCCGTCCTACCGGTCTGCTTGATCCGATCATTGAAGTGCGCCCTACCGAAGGGCAGATCGATGATCTGATCAATGAAATCCGTGACCGGGTAGAACGCGATGAGCGTGTACTGGTTACAACGCTTACGAAGAAGATGTCTGAGGATCTGACGGACTACTTCAAGGAGATAGGCATCAAGGTGCGTTATATGCACTCCGATATCAAGACACTGGAGCGGATGGCGATTCTGCGTGATCTCCGTCTGGGCACCTTCCACGTATTGGTCGGTATTAACCTGCTCAGAGAGGGTCTTGACCTGCCGGAGGTGTCGCTGGTTGCGATTCTGGATGCTGACAAGGAAGGCTTCCTCCGTTCCGAGCGTTCGCTGATCCAGACGATCGGCCGTGCCGCCCGTAACTCGGAGGGACGGGTCATTATGTATGGCGACCGCATTACGGACTCCATGGAGAAGGCCATGAGCGAGACCCAGCGCCGGCGCGAGATTCAAATCGCCCATAATGAGAAGCACGGGATTACCCCGACGACCATCAACAAGAAGGTGCGCGATATCATCGAGGCGACCAAGGTGGCCGAGTCCAAGGCCGATTATCTCACCGGTGTTGGCGGCAAGCTGAACAAGAAAGACAAGCAGAGCCTGATGCAGCGTCTGGAGGCCGAGATGAAGGACGCCGCCAAGAACCTGCAATTCGAGCGCGCCGCCGAGCTGCGCGATGCCTTGCTTGAGCTGCGGGCAGAGTAACCCGGCGCTGAAGTTAACGATCCAGGGAACGGCGCTATTCAGGCCGTTCCTTTTGAAGATAAGGGGGCGATGCCCTTGCATATCCCGAAGGGACAGCCCGCAGTTAAGCTCTTAGCGCGTATCCCGGAGGGACAGCGTGCTGTTGAAGCTCTTTGCGCATTCCGCAGGAATAGCCCGCAGTTGAGCACTTAGCGCGTATCCCGGAGGGACAGCGTGCTGTTGAAGCTCTTCGCGCATTCCGCAGGAATAGCCCGCAGTTAAGCATTTAGCGCGAATCCCGGAGGGACAGCGTCTGCGGCAAGCGGCAGCGAGCCGTAGCCTGATCTTGAAGTATAGCGGCCCCGTAGGGGTTAGCGGGCCCATAGCCCCAGTAGTCGTCCATTCACCCGCCTAATTCCTTCCGCCGAGCTTGCGGGTGTCCAGAGGGTGCAACCCTTGGGGCCCTCCCTTGGAAGGGAGGGTTTGGGAGGGATCGAAAATATTTTCCCAAAATGTTTTGAATTTTAATTTTCTCTTAAAGGAGAGGTACCGTTGGCACATGAAAGTATAGTAATCAAGGGCGCGAGGGCCCATAACCTCAAGAACATCGACGTAACGATTCCGCGTGACCGCTTCGTCGTGCTGACGGGACTGAGCGGCTCGGGCAAATCCTCCCTGGCCTTCGACACCATCTACGCCGAGGGTCAACGCCGGTATGTCGAGTCGTTGTCTGCTTATGCACGCCAGTTCCTGGGCCAGATGGAGAAGCCGGATGTGGATTCCATTGACGGACTCTCCCCGGCCATATCGATTGACCAGAAGACTACTAGCCGTAACCCGCGTTCCACGGTAGGGACGGTTACCGAGATCTATGACTATCTGCGGCTGCTCTTTGCCCGGATCGGCCATCCGCATTGTCCGGATCATGGCATTGAGATCACTTCGCAGACCGTTGAACAGATGGTGGACCGGATCATGCAATACCCAGAGAAGACCCGTCTGCAGATTCTGGCCCCGGTCATTTCCGGCCGTAAGGGTGAGCATAAAGGCTTGTTCACCGATATCTCGAAGCAAGGCTTCGTCCGTGTACGTGTGGACGGTGAGCTGCGGGAAGTGACGGAAGATATTGTACTGGAGAAGAATAAGAAGCATACCATTGAGGTTGTCGTTGACCGGATTGTGATTAAGGATGATATTGAAACCCGGCTTACCGATTCGCTTGAAACTGCCCTGAAGCTGTCGGGTGGTCAGATTCTCGTTGATGTGATGGGCCAGGAAGAGCTGCTGTTCAGTGCAAGCTTTGCTTGTCCGGTCTGCGGATTCAGCATTGAAGAGTTGGCGCCGCGGATGTTCTCCTTCAACAGCCCATTCGGAGCCTGCCCTGAATGTGACGGGCTGGGGATGAATATGGTAGTCGATCCCGATCTGCTGATCCCGGATATGGAGAAGTCCATTGAAGAAGGAGCTTTCCTGGCCTGGACAGGCAGTACGTCGAACTACTATCCGCAGTTCCTGAAATCGGTGTGCGAGCATTTCAAGATTCCGCAGAATGTACCGGTAAGCAGCCTGTCGCCGGAGCATATGAACAAGCTGCTGCACGGAACAGGCAGCGAGAAGATCCGTTTCCGGTATGAGAACGACTTCGGCCAGCGCAAAGACGCCCTGGTTGCTTTTGAGGGCATTATTCCGAATCTGGAGCGCCGGTACCGTGATACAGCCTCCGAAGGTATCCGTGAGTTCATTGAAGGCTTCATGAGCGCCAAGCCTTGTCATTCCTGCAAGGGCAAACGGCTCAAGAAAGAGATTCTGGCGGTGACCATCAATGAGCAGAATGTTGCGGATGTGACGGATCTTTCGATTGGGGATTGCCTGGACTTCTTCGCAGACCTCAAGCTTAGTGAGAAAGAAACAGCGATTGCCAATCTGATCCTCAAGGAAATCAGCAGCCGGCTCGGCTTCCTGGTGAATGTGGGGCTGAACTATCTTACCCTTAGCCGGGCAGCTGGTTCTCTATCCGGTGGGGAAGCCCAGCGCATCAGGCTGGCTACCCAGATTGGCTCCAGTCTAATGGGTGTCCTCTATATTCTGGATGAGCCAAGTATCGGCCTGCATCAGCGGGACAATGACCGGCTGATTGCCACGCTGGCCCATATGCGTGACCTGGGCAATACGCTCATCGTTGTTGAGCATGATGAGGATACCATGATGGCGGCTGACTATATTATCGACATTGGACCGGGTGCCGGCAAACACGGCGGTCAGGTTATTGCCCAAGGAACACCGGAGGAAATTATGAAGGACCCCGGTTCCCTGACCGGTGAATACTTGAGCGGACGCAAGTTCATCCCGGTGACGGCTAAGCGGCGGCCAACCGACAATGAACGCTGGATCGAGATCCGTGGAGCGAAGGAGAATAACCTGAAGAATGTGAATGTAAAGATTCCGCTCGGTGTCTTCACAGCGGTAACCGGGGTATCCGGCTCCGGCAAATCTTCGCTCATTAACGAGATTCTCTACAAGAGTCTGGCCCGCCAGCTGAACAAGGCGGTCAAGGTCCGTCCCGGCTTGCACAAAGAAATCCGCGGCCTGGAGAACCTGGACAAGGTCATTGAGATTGATCAGTCTCCCATTGGACGTACTCCGCGTTCCAATCCGGCTACGTATACAGGTGTGTTCGATGATATCCGTGATCTGTTCTCCAAGACGAACGAGGCCAAGGTGCGTGGCTTCCAGAAGGGGCGCTTCAGCTTCAATGTGAAGGGCGGCCGCTGTGAGGCGTGCCGTGGAGACGGCATTATCAAGATTGAGATGCACTTTCTGCCGGATGTCTACGTACCTTGTGAAGTCTGCAAAGGCAAACGGTATAACCGCGAGACGCTGGAAGTGAAATATAAAGGCAAGAATATCTCGGATGTGCTGGAGATGACGGTGGAGGATGCAACGGAGTTCTTCAAGAATATTCCCAAGATTCACCGCAAAATGCAGACCTTGCTGGATGTAGGTCTGGGTTACATCAACATCGGCCAGCCGGGAACCACCCTGTCCGGCGGCGAAGCCCAGCGTGTTAAGCTGGCTTCCGAGCTGTACCGCCGCAGTACCGGCAAGACTCTCTATATCCTGGATGAGCCGACAACCGGTCTGCATGTCGACGACATCGGCCGCCTGCTGGAGGTGCTGCACCGCCTGGTCGATTCCGGCGAATCGGTTCTTGTCATCGAGCATAATCTCGATGTTATCAAGACCGCCGACTATATCATCGATATGGGGCCGGAAGGCGGCAGCGGCGGCGGTACGGTCCTGGCCACCGGAACACCAGAGAAGCTGATTACTGTTGAAGAATCCTACACTGGCCGCTACCTGAAGCCTGTCCTGATCCGTGATACGGAACGCACACAGGCTATGGAGCTGCAGACTTCTGAGACGGTGTAACTGTAGAACCCCAATACCCCATGACTCTTCTTACAGGAGAGCATGGGGTATTTTAATATGGCGGCAGGTTTCACACGTTTCATAAGTCATGAGAGCCAGGACGAGCGCGCCGATTAGGTGCAAAGGTAGGCTTAATTGTAATCTGTACAACTAAATCGCCGGATGTGCCGCCGAATCTCTGTTTAGCTGTATTTCGTGCAATTAAAATGCCTCAATACCTGGATTTTCACCCATTCGGGCAAATGTAGTTGTACAAACTACAATTAGAAGAGGAAAGCCTTCCGTTTCATTGTTTTTAGTTGTACAGAATAGAGCGACCGAGCCTAGGTTGAGTAACTTAGCAGGTGGAATCCCTGCTTGGAAAGGCGAAAGCCACGCCACCAATAGCGAGTCTTGGAGCGGCAGGGGTAACCCTACCGTTTAAGCGTAGACAGTTAGGATGCAGGCCTGAAAGTGATTGAGCCTCGAAACGCAATAAACGGGAAGGTCGACGGGCTTATTCTCCCGGAAGACAACATGATTCCAGCCGAAAGGGCGAGGATGGAGGAGCTTCCCCGGGGTCGAAGAGCCAGGCATGTATACCCATTGGTTACTCAGCAACTCGGGAGACCCTGGCGCTCTTCTGCGAGAGAAGTACTCTTTAGGAACCTTTACAGGAGTATGGCAAACAAGCCGTAACACGTAAGAATGCCAAACGGCGTCCAGGGAGTCGGATTGCCGCATAAGACCTGTGAAACCCCTGTAATGGGGGCGGAGGAAAGGCAGGCGACACCCTATCAATCTTGGTAAGGACACATTGGCCACACGCAGAGGTGGGAAAAAAAAATGGAAACGAAATTAGCAAGAATAGCAGAAATGGCCAAAGAAGATCCGAAGTTACGGTTCACCTCCATCGGACATCTTATTGACGTAGAAGCATTAACGGAAAGTCACAAAGAGATGAAACCGGGAAAAGCAACGGGAGTCGACGGATCGACCAAAGAGACGTACGAAACCAACGTGGAAGCGAATGTAGCACATCTAGTGGACCGGCTAAAGCGAAAAAGCTACAGACCTCAGCCGGCGAGAAGAGTCTACATCCCAAAGGACGAGAAAAGCATGCGGCCCCTAGGCATTCCTGCGTATGAGGACAAACTGGTGCAACATGCGCTGAAAAGAGTGCTCGAAGCCATTTATGAACAAGACTTCCTGGATTTCTCGTATGGATTTCGCCCGAACCGAAGCATGCACAGTGCGCTGAAACATCTAAACCGGGTCATTGAACATGGGAAAACCAGCTATGTCGTCGATGCGGACATCTCGGGTTTCTTCAACCACGTGGATCACGAATGGCTGATGAAGTTCCTCGAACTACGAATCGGAGATCCAAACATCCACCGGCTGGTGAGACGGATGCTGAAAGCGGGCATACAGGAGGAGGGACACGTTGAACCGACGGAGGAAGGAACTCCCCAAGGTTCGGTGGTGTCGCCCCTGCTAGCCAACGTCTACCTGCACTATGTCCTTGACCTATGGTTCACCGTGACGGTGAAGAAGCAGTGCGCGGGGCAAGCCGAAATGGTGCGCTTTGCCGATGATTTTGTGTGCTGCTTCCAGTACAAAGAAGACGCAGAACGTTTCTATACCGCGCTTGTGCTCCGGCTGGAGAAATTCGGGCTAAGCATTGCGGAAGAGAAGACAAAAATCATCGCGTTCGGTCGCTTTGCGGAAGCAGAGTCACGGAGGAAGGGCGAAGGGAAACCGAAAACATTCGATTTCCTAGGGTTCACACACTACTGCGCCAAGAGCCGAAGAGGAACCTTCCGGGTGAAGCGTAAAACGAGTGGGAAGAAGTTCAGACAGAAGGTCAAAGCCATGAAGAACTGGGTCAGGTGGAATCGGCATATGAAGCAGGAGGAGTTTCTAGGCGTCATCCGGGCCAAATTGTCGGGTCACTACCGATACTACGGAATCACGGATAACGCGCAGAAAATGAAATCCTACTACCTGCAAACGCTGGACTTGATTTACAAATGGCTAAACCGCAGAAGTCAGCGCAGGAGCTTCACCCGGGAGAGATTCTACGAAGTGCTTAAAGAATTCAAGCTACCGAAGCCGCGGATCTACGTCAATATCTACGACTAAGGCCAACTGTGAACGATGGGGTGAAGAGCCGTATGCGTAAATTGCGCACGTACGGATCTGTGAGGGGTAGGGGCACAATCCACGATGGAGAGGCCCCGCCTACTCGACCACTTATCTCTGAGGGGTTGCTACAAACTGAATGCATTCTTTAAGTAATCAACAGTAATGTTATCGAGTCTGGATTTTACATGATCTGCTCTCCCGCTACATCTCACTGCGGATGCCCAAGATAATCTTAAATCGGCTGGTAGTTTTAGATCCCCGTTTGAACCCTTCCCGTGAGTCTACAATCCAGACGGTTCTTCCGATCCAGACTCTGAGATATAAGGAACGGAAGATAATCGGCCGGACGATCCCCTGTGCTTCGACCTCTGTGCCATCGGGCTGTTCAATCTCTGTTCGCACCCACCATGTGTTTCCGATTCCGAATTCAATGTATTTCAAGCAGGGGTCACCGCTCTTTCTACTAGCCTGTATTCTGAATTCAGGATTGATTGTAACACTATATTATACGAAAATTAAACTGACAGCAGACAAGCATTATAGGCATATCTATAGCATGTCCACCGTAAGATTTAATGAGAAGCTTTTGCGTTGATTGAATAGCAGCAGCTGTAGGCTGGATTGAGGTGGATTGGCTCCTTGAAAATTGAAAAACAACAGCGGTCAATGATGAATATCGCCAATCCGAGGCGTGATTTAGCCATAAGGAATATTTTTTGTGACAAATACACTGTTTTTAAAATATTTCTATTGCGTGACGGAAATGGTAACGATAACATAGAAGGTGATATGGATTAGAGAAACTTGCTTGACAACACTCTCAGGGAGGGATTGCCATGCTGCTTGCAGAAGCTGCCGCGCAAGAACCGTCTAAATTTCATACCTTCGATGCGTTTATGATTGTATTCACGATCCTGATACTTATCGGTGTGGTCCGGCTGCTTAGAGCTCCGCAGAAGAACAAATTTGCCATCGGTTTTGCAGTGGTAAGCCTGCTGGTGTTTGTGGTCTCCGATTATGCAATGATTGTGAACTGGTTCAGCTAGAGTAAGGCACACATAACCTCAGAGGCAAGCTCATCTTAAAGACACCTTTACCGCCAGCGGCGATCCTAAAGGCGTCTTTTTTTGAAGATAAGAATCTATATGCTTCGCGCGCAGGAAAGAAGGGGAGAGCCATGGGAATGGGGAGGAGCGGAATTGCCCGGGGTAGTGTGGTACTGCCGGGTATTCTGCTGTTATTATTGTCGGGATTCATAGGTCCAGCCGGTGTGGTTCATGGGGCGGGCTACGGCGGGACAGGAGCATTAGCGGCTGAGAGAGGCACGGCTGTCAATGTAATGAAGGCCGGACAAGCAGATAAGGTGCAAAAAGAGAGCAAGGGACAATGGAGCCAGCCCGCAGCAGCAGACCCGGTTCCGCAAATTATAAGCACCGTCTCGCCGTCTGTTGTCGGCATTATCGGCAAAGCGGGCGGAGAAACCGGCGGACCGGATGACCGTTACAATCTGACCCACGGCTCCGGGATTATCGTCAGAGCAGACGGATGGATCATTACCAATGCCCATGTGATGGCCGGGTTGGAGAAGGCGGTAGTGGTCACCTCAGACGGGACGAGCTATAACATCACAGATACATACTCGGATGAATTCAGTGATCTTGCACTGGTCAAAATCAAAGCCAAAGCCCTAAAGCCCGCAACCTTCGCAGGCAGTGCCGCCAATCTTCAGGTTGGGGAGAAGGTTATAGCAATCGGGACGCCGATCTCCTTTTCCCTGAGAAATTCGGCTACTGTAGGGGTGATCAGCGGTCTTAACCGTTCGGTGGATGCGGCGTACCGGCTGATTCAGAGCGACACCGCGATTAATCCCGGCAACAGCGGAGGACCGCTGGTCAATATGAAGGGGGAGGTCCTCGGGGTCAACAGTATGAAGTTCGCAGCCGTGGGTGTGGAGAATATGGGCTTCTCGATTCCCGCAGATACGGTGAAGTACATCATGAATCAGCTGCTCCAGTATGGAGAGGTCCGGCGTCCGAGCCTCGGCATTGAGCTTGAGGAGAGCTGGCCCGTAATTGTCGGACTGCCTGGGCAGGAGCCGTTAACGGTGACGAAGGTGGTTACGGCAGAAGCGCGCAAAGCAGGAATTGCGGCGGGAGATGCACTCTATGCGATAGATGGACGCCGGGTGACTTCACTTGTTGACGTTAATGAATTATTCAGGCAGTACAAGCCGGGGGCGGTAGTCAAGCTACTGATGCAGAGTGACGGCGATATCGTGGCCAGAAGCCTTGTTCTTGGACAAGGCGACCCTCTGGTGAGTGCCGCTAAGACGGAGGGGGAGAACGATGATCAGACGACAGAGTGAGGAGGCGGCAGGTACAGCCGGGCCAGGCAGCAGAGCGGGACAACTACGGCGCGGAGTGTCTGTTATTGTAGTGCTATTATTACTGCTCAGCCTATTTCCCGTGGGAAGGGCCCAGGCGGCGGAGGGGGCTCTGCTACAGCTTAGTCTTCAAGCGGGCAGCACAGCTGCAACAGTTAACGGGAAGCCGGTCACGATTCCGAAGCCTTTTGCTGAGAATGGAACGCTGCTGGTCCCGCTGGGTATTTTCAAAAAAGCCTTCGGCAGCACTGTCTCCCTACAAGGCGAAGATGTGGTGAAGATTATGTACGGGCCGCATACCGGTGCGATGACGATAGGCACTACGACTGCCTGGAAGGATGGCGTCAAAATCAAGCTCGCCGCGCCCCCGCGTATGGTATCCGGTGTGCTGATGGTGCCGCTGAGGTTCGTGGCTGGAGTGCTGGGTGCGCGGATGACTCCGGCGGAGGGCGGAGGGGTACTGGTTACGTTATCTCCTCCAGTAGCAGTAGTAGACGTTGAAGCGCAGAGCGGGATTGACAGTGACGCCGGCAAAACCCGGATCGGCAACAGCTATCTGGAGTGGAGCATGAACTATCCGCCAGGGCTGGTGGTAGGCGACAGCGGAGGGAATGAGAGCGTAGCGACTTTTACGAGTGCAGAGAACGGGTATTATATGGAGGTGCACGCTTCGCCGCTGGCCGTTCCGCTTGATCCCGAGGGGCTGCTGGAGAATCTGGTCCGCTCCTCGGAGGAGGGCGGGGAGATTGTGCTGGACCGGGAGGCTGTGTCTAAGGCCAAGGTTCCTTACGCCCGGACCGTGAGCAAGGATTCGAGCGGCGCGCTCTGGGAAGGCAGGCAATATTATGCCGGAGGCAGGCTGTATGAGATCTATCTGACAGATGACAATGCAGCCAATTATAAGGACCTGGGCAAATATGCGGCGTTGCTGAATTCTTTTCAGCCCTCTTTTGACGCCTTAGACCGAAGTATCCGCGACCTCTCCACGATCCGCAACGGGCTGCGCGAAGGGTACAACGATGACTACGGGATTGCGCTTAAGGTCCCTGCCGACTGGAGTGCGGATGACCAGCAGCTCTATTATACGGGCAAACAGGGGAGTTATCTGCGTGTAAAAGTAAGCTCGGCCCCGGCAGGCTCTACGCTGGCAAGCTGGAACGAGGAACTGCGGTCTCAGCTACGTGACACTTATGTGACCGAGGCCTACACCTTGAAGGACAGCGTAGCGGGCAAGGTCTCCGGTGAGCCGGTGCTGATCAACGAGATCGGGCTTAACCCGGGCAGCGGGTGGAGTACGGAATATCAGATTTTGCTGCTGAAGAACGGGTACCGTTATTATTTTGAATATGTTGCGGCTTCCGGGCCCGGGCAGAGTGGTGATCAGGCGCGCTTCACTGAGGTGCTGAACTCGATCGATATTGATTTTGCCCAGACGAAGAGTAACTTCGGACGCCTGGCGTCCGAGGATTATACCCTGCTCAGCCAGAAATCGGTCACCAAGACCTCCAAGGCCTACGGCTACAAGCTCGAGATTCCGCGGCTGTGGAGCCCGGTTCAGGACCTTTTTGAGAGCCAGAGCGTGGAATACCGCTTCACCGGCGGCCGGTTCCAGCTCTATGCCAGTCCCGAGGTTACGCCAGAATATGCTGTCAGCCAGCTGCAGAGCTATTACCAGAACACCAAGCAAGACCCTAAGGGCCCGCAGGTGAAAAGCGTCACAGAAACCACCTTCGCCGGTGTACCAGCTACGATGCTCACGGTAGAACAGACTAAGAACAGCATCCCCGTGGGTACGAAGATTATTGTCTTCAACCGCAACGATGTGGTCTATACGCTCACTGTCACACTGAATGATGCCAACGCCACGGCGAGTCAGCAGGCGGTGCTGGAGCGGGTGCTGGGGTCGTTTGGGTGGGTGGGGGAGTAGGAGAGTAAAGAGTATATAAAAACAACGTCCCAGGCTGCCGAACAGCCGGGACGTTGTTTGCATTTCCAGTAAGCATTTTAATATACGAAATTATGTCGGACATCCTTTAACAGCGGTGCTTGTTCATCCTTGGCAGACAGCACAGGAATCACATCGATCGGCCATTCAATGGCAATATCGGGGTCACTCCACAGAATCCCGCCGTCACATTCAGGCGCGTATAGCTCATCACATTTGTACTGCACCTCGACATCCTCGGTTAGTGTCATGAAGCCGTGGGCGAATCCTTTAGGGATGAGGAGCTGTTTCTTGTTCTCAGCATTTAGCTCAACGCCGAACCACTTGCCGTAAGAAGGACTGCCTTGACGAATATCGACAGCTACATCAAAGATCGAACCGCGTGTACAGCGTACAAGCTTGGTCTGTGCCTTCGGATTAAGCTGGAAGTGAAGTCCGCGCAAAGTACCTTTTACAGCTGAATAGGATTGATTATCCTGAACGAACTGGTAACGGAGATTGTGTTCATGGAATTTGGCTTCGCTGTAGGTCTCCATGAACCAGCCGCGGTGGTCCCCGAAGACTGCCGGTTCAACGACAAGAACATCTTCCAGATTGGTTTTGATAAACTTCATCGTATCCACTCTTTCTATGGTTTAAAATTGGATTTTACCTGTAGCGACCTTAATTAAATATTGGCCGTATCCGGTCTTGCTCAGCTTATGTCCGCATTCCAGGAGATGTTCCTTGGTGATCCATCCATTGATATAAGCAATTTCTTCGGGTGCGGAGATTTTGATCCCTTGATGGTCTTCAATGGTTCTGACGAAGTTGGTGGCATCCACCAGACTCTGGTGGGTTCCGGTATCGAGCCAGGTAAACCCGCGTCCCAGCAGAGCAACATCCAGCTCGCCCAGCTTCAGATAGGCTTCATTAATCGAAGTGATTTCCAGCTCGCCACGGTGTGAAGGCTTGACTTCCTTAGCAATAGAAATTACCCGGTTGTCATAAAAATAAAGGCCGGTAACCGCATAATTGGATTTTGGATGCTCCGGTTTCTCTTCGATGCTGAGGACCTTGCCGTCTCCGTCAAATTCCACTACACCAAAACGTTCGGGATCGGGAACATGGTAGCCAAATACGGTCGCCCCGCTTGTTTTGTCGGCAGCTTGCTTCAACATCTTAGTCATGCCGTTCCCGTAATATATATTATCTCCGAGAACCATAGCAACGGAGTCTTCTCCGATAAAGGATTCGCCGAGGATGAAGGCTTGTGCCAGTCCATCCGGACTCGGCTGGACGATATACTGCAGTGAAATTCCAAACTGGGAGCCGTCGCCAAGTAGATTTTCAAAGCGCGGTGTATCCTCAGCGGTAGAGATGATAAGAATTTCTTTGATGCCTGCCAGCATTAATGTGGACAGCGGATAATAGATCATGGGTTTATCATAGACCGGCAGTAATTGTTTACTGGTAACCATTGTGAGAGGGTATAGCCGGGTGCCGCTTCCTCCCGCAAGAATTATGCCTTTCATAACTGTTTCAACTCTCCTTTTGCTGCATATAAATTTTGGGAACGGTGAGATCATTTGCGTATTTATTCTTTTCTATTCATATTTTACGCAGGTTCTTCTTCATTTGTCTATTAAAGCAGGAGCTTCTGGACTATTTTAAAATAGAATCTTATGGAAAGCAAAATCCAAGTGTTTCTATTTTACTGGCAGACAGCTGTGATATTTGATACAATTAATAAGTTAAAAAGCTGTAAATGACCCGCCATCAGGCGGTTTGGGAGGATATAAATGAAAGAGCAAGGAATACGCAGAGAAGACGTAGAGCTGCTGGCTCCGGCGGGAGATTGGGACTGTATGCGTGCAGCGGTGGCGAACGGGGCGGATGCTGTCTTTTTTGGCGTAGAGAAATTTAATGCACGGGCCAGAGCGAATAACTTCCGGATGGACGAGCTGCCGGAGATTATGGCGTTTCTGCACAGCTATGGAGTGAAGGGGTTCCTGACCTTTAATATACTGGTGTTCGAGAATGAGCTGCCGGATGCCAAGGGACTGATTGATGCCTGTGTGGACGCTGGTGTAGATGCTGTAATCGTGCAAGACTTGGGGCTGGTGAAGATGATCCGTGAGATCTCTCCGGACTTCCCGATTCACGGTTCTACACAGATGACGATTACCTCGCCGGAAGCGGTGGAATTCACGAAGCCATGGGGGCTGGAACGCGTCGTCCTCGGCCGTGAGAATAATCTGAAACAGATCCGCACGATTGGCGAACAAGCCCGCCTGCCTATGGAAGTGTTCGTGCATGGTGCGCTATGCGTATCCTATTCGGGCCAGTGTCTGACTTCCGAAATGTGGGGCGGACGTTCAGCGAACCGTGGGGAATGCGCCCAGGCCTGCCGTCTGCCGTATGATCTGATGATTGACGGGGAAGTGAAGCCAATGGGAGATGTGACTTACCTTCTGTCCCCTAAGGATCTTGCCGCCATTGACCTGATGCCAGAACTGATTGAAGCAGGCGTAACCTCGTTCAAAATCGAAGGCCGGCTCAAAACCCCGGAGTATGTCGCTAATGTGGTCAGTAAGTACCGTAAGGCGATTGATAAGTATTTTGAAGGTAACTGGACGCCTACCTCGAAGGAGGATATGCGTGAGCTGCAGCAGAGCTTCTCACGTGGGTTCACGAACGGTTTCCTTGAAGGCACCAATAATAAGAAATTAGTCGATGGCACCTTCCCGAAAAGCCGCGGGGTCTACCTGGGCACCGTGGAGCAGATCCTGCGCGATGGCGTGGTCTGCCGCATTCATGCTCCGCTTAAACGCGGGGACGGCATTGTGTTTGACGCCGGAGATCCGACTAAGAAGGAAGAAGGTGGCCGCGTCTACGATCTGCGCCGCAAGGGCGTCAAGCTGGAAGGCGAAGCCGGTGAGGGCTGGATCATTGATATCGTTCCCGGCCGCAGTGACGTAGACCTGCGCCGTCTGCATGTGGGGGATCGCATCTGGAAGACGAACGACCCGGCGCTCGATAAGGCACTGCGCCAGTCCTACGAGACCGAGAAGCCGTACCGGGTATTTCCGGTTCATGTGCGGGTGCAGGGCTGTGTAGGCGAGAAGCTGACGACCTGGTGGACAGATGTTCAGAAGAACGTCACCGTCCGTGTGGATTCGGAGCTCGCGCTGGAGACGGCGCAGAAGCGTCCGATGGATACCGCGCTGCTGGAAGAACAATTCGGCCGCCTGGGCGGGACCCTGTTCCAGCTTGAAGCGCTGGAGTCGCATCTGCAAGGCGACGTGATTGTGCCCATGCGCGAGCTGAACAGCATCCGCCGCCAGGCGGTGGAGCTGCTTGCGGGCGAGCGCCCGAAGCCTCCCGTGTATGTGAAACGGGAGGTTGAGGTCTACGGCGGCGCCTCCCGCAGGGGCGCCGCAGCGGGCACCATCGCCGCAGGAGATGGTGCGGGGGCGGGCAGCGGTGAAGCGGAGCTCACCGCGCTGTGCCGCAGCCTGCCGCAGGTGCAGGCTGCGCTCGAAGCCGGCGTAACGCATATATACGCCGATTTCGAGTTCATCAAGCAGTTCCCGGCGGCAGTAGACGCTGTGCGGGCTGCAGGGGCCAGCATCGCGCTGGCGACACCGCGCATCCATATGCCGAACGAGAACGGCTACCATGCTAACATCCTGCGGCTGCAGCCGGATGCTGTGCTGGTACGCAACACCGGTGCGCTGTATTATTACCTGCGCCACCGGCTGGAGCACCCGGAGGTTGCGCATCCCCGGCTGATTGGCGATTTCTCGTTGAATATCGCCAATCACCGGGCTGTGGATCTGTTCCTTGACGCCGGTTGTGACATGGTGACACCGTCGTATGACCTGAACATTCAGCAGATGGTCGACCTGCTGGGGCACAGCGACACCTCCCGCATGGAGGTTGTTATCCACCAGCATCTGCCGATGTTCCATACAGAACACTGCGTCTATTGTACCTTCATGAGTGAAGGCACGGACTACACCAACTGTGGCCGTCCTTGTGAGGAGCAGCGTGCGTCCTTACAGGACCGCATCGGCATGTCCCATCCCGTCCGTGTAGACGAAGGCTGCCGCAACACCGTCTATAACGCGGTCGAGCAGTCTGGTGCTGAATACCTGAATCACTTCCGTGAGCTAGGCGTAGCTTCTTTCCGTGTTGAGTTCCTGGAGGAGACTCCAGAGCAGGTAGCAGAGGTCATCAGCCTTTATAGCCGCGCACTGCGTGGTGAAATCTCCGGCACCCAGGTCTGGAAGAGCCTGAAGGCCACTAACCAGCTTGGGGTAACCCGCGGGCAGTTGGTTAATGCTAAATAAGAGATAACAACTTGATTAGAAAAAGCCCGAGAGGCGCCAGGCTATCCCATTGGATGGCTCCGGGTGTTCTCTTGGGCTTTTTTTGAAATATAAGTTACTCAAATTTTGCAGCTCAATTCTCCAAACAAACCCTTGATATAGCTGGGTAAAACAAAGAACCATTCGTGTAGTTCACAAAAAAAGTTGTTTTGCTTTTCTTTGTTTTCAACTGGGACATTTCGAGAAATAAACTCATGAGTTGCTGAACGCAGACTGGTAGTCCAAATCGCGGACCTCATCAGCAAAGTGGAAGAAGAGTCCTCCAAGCGTCTGGTCATCGCTCGATTGATGCCGTTCGTATTCCATCACCAAATAACAGCTGAATACAATCGTTGTAAGGCTAAACAGTTGGTCAAAAGAGCGGCCCTCGAATTCCGTCCCTAGTTTCAAAGGTGTATTCAATTTAAGACACCCCTCTTCGTTAGAGGAACTCTACACAAAACCTTCTTGATGAAATCTTATAAAACCATTTGGTTATATTAACTAATTCTCGAGTGTGAGTTATAATGAAGACATGAATAGGAGGGGATAAATTGAATAAAAGAAAAATTTTGATATTCAAAATTTTCGCAATTATTTTATGTATCAGCTGTTTATCGGGGTTTGAAACTCATAATAATAACAAAATTGATGAAATTAACACAGATGTCTATCACCCTTTTATTGACGATGATTTTTCTCTATGGGGAATTAGTGGTAGCATTCTTAAATGGTCAAATGACTATGGAGCTACTTGGAATGAAGTATTTGATTTTGCGAGTATCGGGGGAGGGAAAGCAAGACCACCAATATACGGAGCGGTATATGTTTCGCGTGAAGGTTATGTCTTTGTGGGACTAGAGGACGGTAATGTTTATCGAAGTACGGATAAGAGAGAATTGAATAAGAAGAGTAATCTTAATTTTATCAGCTCTCTTAAATTAACTGATTCGAAAATAACAGCATCGCCCTGGAGCATTACTGAAGACAGCCAAGGAATTCTTTATGTTGGTGAGTATGGCATTATAGAAAAAAATGCAGCTTATCTTCACAAAAGCGTAGACGGTGGTCTAACATGGAAAACAAATTCTTATTTTACCCAGTTTGTTGACCGACATATCCACCAAGTTTCAGTAGATCCTTACACAGATGCTCTTTATGTTACAGCCGGCGATGGACCAAAAATGACATTCAAAAGTTTAGATAAAGGCGAAACTTTTAAAGTGATTTTAGGACCTGATCCTTTTGGTGGTGACACTGGATTAACATATTTCAGAGATAGTAGAATTTGGGGGACTGATTTTTTCTTTAATGGAAATAAGAACCCAGACAGTAAGGGATATATTAATCAAATCCGTAAATCATATCGAAATGATGATGTCTTTGAAACCAAGCTTATTCTTGATAAGGATCCTGACAACGCGCCTTTTTACGATTTACACGCAGTAAAGGGTACGACAATTGCTTATGCTCTTGCTCATGATGAATGGGATGATGACTTAACTAAAAGGTCTTCAATTTGGATTACTACAGATAAAGGTGAGAGTTGGAGAAGAATACTTGAAACGGATATTGGTTCAAAAGCTCCGGTGTTTATGGGTATTGCACATGGAAGAAATAGTTTGATTCCTGAAGGATTCCCTTATTTAATAATCACTAATCATTTCACTAGAGATAAGATATATCCGCGCGAGGGAGAAATGCATTTAACCAGAATCAAAATAAAAGATACCATCTTTAAAAAGTAGAGTTAAATCTTCACTCCCTAGTTCTTCTGGGGAGTTTTTTTGTTGAGGAAAAGTTTCCTTAGTGAAGGAGGATTTCAGTTGGGATTTTTTACTTATAAATCATATCTCTTCTGCGACCTATGGAAGGTTCGCATTTTCCATTGATGATACATTTGATCTATGTGATATTAAGAATTTTGGCCAAGGAAGTGCCTTCAGGCGCTGAACAACGCTGTAGAAATGTACGGATGTGAAGTCGAAGCGGATAACTTTGTTGTTCATCTCAAAAATCAAATAGGTAAAGAAGAAGGGATGGAATGCCGCGTACAAAAGAACATTGTCTCTGATCATAAGAGAGATTCGACTTCTTAAGGAATGCATCACCGAAAAACGAAAGCAGAAAATTCTCGAGGGAAGGTGTACTATACCATACAACAGTGTCTAACGAAGAAGGCAACGGAATTGATCCGAGGCGTGGTCAAAGAAAGATTAGCACCTCCCAGCATGTGTGGGTTTGTTGATAATCTGTAATCAAACGGACGCAACCTAACAGAATTGTTTGAGGCTGTAGCAAAGTAGGTTATAGCTGATATTAATCACTAGCGTTGCATTGGCCTTAACATGATATCTGTAATTTCTTATTTTTATGTTTTGAAAAATATTTTTTACATTTTGTTTCCTAAAATAAAAGGACGGGATAGATGTAAGGCGTAGTGTAAATTAAAATCATTTTTACTTTCGAATTACTTTTTGCTCGGTCGAAGTTTTCCTACGGTGATTCGTAAAATTTTTGTTTTGATGGAACACCTGTGGACTTTTCTTTGGAAGATCTTCAGGGTCGATCCACCTCGTTCTCTAACTCCCCCAGGGCAGATAGAGATACGCCCACGTCAGTCGAAGGAATTGCCTCAGTGTCATTTTACGGGCCACTAAGCCGCTGGTCTCCTGCACCAGGAGCACCGTAAATCAGCACGAGGAACAACTGATTCCAAATCGCCTGCTGCTTGTAACTATGCATATGCACTGCCCGCAAATGCTGCTTCACCCATTTGAAAAACAACCCTGCGAGCCAGCGACTTTTATATCTGAGCTATCTCTTCTGCTGAAACATCCCGGGGCCGAAGTCATCAGCCGGTAGACCGCCCATGATTATCAAGGAATTCAATCACTAAGGATACCGCCGACCCGGGCGCTGCCCAAAAGCAGCAAGAACTGTTATAATTGAGATTATGAGTATATCTGTCAAAGGAGCCATGAGATGAAGATCCGTAAAGCAATCATTCCCGCTGCCGGTCTGGGAACACGCTTCCTGCCTGCGACCAAAGCGATGCCCAAAGAAATGCTGCCCATCGTAGACAAACCAACGATTCAATATATTGTGGAAGAAGCAGTTGCTTCCGGGATTGAAGATATCATTATTGTGACGGGTAAAGGCAAGCGTGCAATTGAAGACCATTTCGATAATTCATTCGAACTGGAATTCAATCTGGCTGAGAAGCAGAAGTGGGAGCTGCTGGAGTCAGTGCGTAAATCCTCCGAAATGGCCGACATCCACTACATCCGCCAAAAAGAACCCCGTGGCCTCGGACACGCAATCTGGTGTGCACGGAAGTTCATCGGTAACGAGCCCTTCGCCGTGCTGTTGGGGGATGACATCGTGGAGTCGAACAAGCCTTGCCTGAAGCAGATGATCGAAGTGTACGAGCAGTACAGATCCTCCATCGTCGGCGTTCAACCTGTACCTTGGGAGGATGTTTCCCGTTACGGGGTGGTAGACGGATCTGAATTAGCTGAACGTGTCTATAAAGCCAATCGGCTTGTAGAAAAGCCGAAGCGTGAGGACGCTCCATCCAACCTTGCCATCCTGGGACGGTATATCCTGACTCCGCGTATCTTCGATATGCTGGGTGAGCAGCAGGTTGGTGTAGGCGGAGAGATTCAGCTTACTGATGCTATCTCGCGCTTAAGCGAAGTGGAGCGGATTATTGCTTATGACTTCGAAGGCAGACGGCATGACGTCGGCGAGAAGATGGGTTTCATCCAAACGAGCATTCATTATGCACTTCAGCATGAGGAGCTTAAGGAAGGGCTGTTGGAGTACTTGAAGGAAGTTATTGAGCAGGAAGAACGGCTGTTCACCAAGTAGTATTCTTTTCAAATTTAAAAAGCGAACCACTGTACTCGGACAGTAGTTCGCTTTTTTAGTTTTCTCTTTTTTTAATTATTGAAGGTCCTTAAAGTTGGTATTAACAATCTCATTTATCCGATCAGCTTCTGCAGGATCTGCTGCAATCAGTTTTCCGTAGACCACCTGATCTTGGTCGCTTCCTGATTTTGCAAGTGCCGCCAAGTACCAACGTGCAATCTCGCGGTTCGTTGGATCACTGTAATCCTCACTCAATCCAGACTTTAAGGTGGATATGGCCGTCTGTAGTGCTGGAGCCTGCTCTTGTGCAGACATTACCTGCATTTTTCCAGCATTGAGCGTAATAGCAGGTGGAATATTTTTCGCTTGCAGATCTGTGTATATTTGTCTGTAGGCTATCTGGCCGATCTCCAAATGCAGTGTCTTATCGGCATCATTCTTCTGAGTGTACGCCTGTTGAGCCAGGTCGTATGCACGTGTAATTAGCAAGCTATACCAGTTTGTATCCCAGAGACTTGCGCTATTAATGACATCAGAGTACTGATCACTGAAGCCTATTTTCAAGGCAGCGGCAGCAGCCTCATTATCGCTGGCTAGTAACTGGAGTCTGCCAGCGTTCAATGCCATCGTTGGTGTAACCGAGAACGGACGGCCCTGCAACTGCTCAGGCGGCAATGTTTTCAAATGCTCTATGCCATCCAAAACATGCTTGTACGCATCCAGTCCGGCGGTGAGGTATTCCTGTTTCTTGGCCTCATCCTTCTGCTCAGCTGCCGCCGCAGCAAGCGTCTGAGCACGGTTAATCAATGACTCATACCAGGTGATATCCCAGTTGAACTTGTAAGCATTGTCACTGTATACTGCCAACGCCATATCAGGTTGACCCTTCAGATCGTAATAGCTGGCCAATTGAGCCAATAGATTTTTATTGTAAGGCTCATCTTTCAAAGCACGTGTCAACACATTGGACGCTTCAGCCAGATACTGCTCATCTTGAGTTTGCTTGAATACTTGCATGTCAAGAGTGGACAAGTATAACGCTGCTTCCGGATGGTACGGACGGGCATCTAATGCTTTGACCAAAGGAGTTTTAATTTCCTCATAGGAAGTACTCACGGAAACTAAGTTTTTGCCCTTGAGAGCAGCATTGCTCGACCCGATGTAGCTGATCGACAGGAACAGCAGGAATATCGTCCCGATGCTCAGGACAGCCATGTACCCCATGCGAATCCCGGCTTTATTCCAGCTCTGGCGGAGCGGTTTGTTATCCATTACAGCGCCCATACCAGCTAAGCCGATGAAGACCAGAATCCCCATGAACGCATAACTCATGTTAAAGTCCAGCAGACTGTGTACAAGGATAGACAGCGCAATAATATAGAAGAAGAATCCGTTATTGAATTCATCCTTGTCCCGCTTCAGATATGCCCGAATGTATTTGTAGAAAATATATCCGATAAAGCCCATAAATACAATGAACCCGACAATCCCGACTTCGATCAAATACTGCAGGAAGAAGTTATGAACCTGACGGCTTATATAAGGGTTGTTCTGGTACTCTTCATATAAGGCGGACCAGCCGCCCCCGCCCGATCCGAGAACCGGATAATCCTTCACTACCTTCATAGCATCTTTATAGAAAGTAAAGCGTTCGAGTACACTATGCTGCTTGAAGTTAATGTTCTCCAGTCGTGTCTCAATATTATCCGGTAAAATACTTTTCAAGCCTGTCCCGATCAGCAGGAATGCAACGACAGCCACAGCTACGACTGAGCCAAGAGGAATCCATAGTCCTGTGAATTTGCGTGTTTCCGAGCCCCCCAGCTTCCCATGCAGCCATGGCGCCAAAAATCTTTGGATCACCCAGCCCAAAGCAGCAACGACTGCCGAGGCCCCAATCAGATAGGCCCAGGCCTTAAGTGCTGCTGATGAGGTATAAGTCGTATTTAACTCTGTTCCAAGAGTAGTCAGCGGGTTAGTAACCAACAGTGCCGCAAGACCAGAAATTGCAAGGTGAATAATCCAGAGAATCTGCTGCGCAGGTTTCAAGAACAGGAGTAGCAGGATGAACACTACTGGCAGCATAACAAGTCCCCCACGGGACAAGGTCAGCAGCAGAGATACAATAATCGGAACCAGCATGAAGCTGTGGGTCAGCGTGCCGTACCACTTTTTGGAGCGGACCAAGGCATACACCGCCACGAACAGGAAGGCCATGAGGAAGGCTGCATAAGTATTGGCATACTGGAAAATAGAGGTCAGACGCAGCCCGTTAGAGTCCGTCATGACAGCATCCAAATATTTATCACCACGCACCGTATTGGAGAACCAGCCTACCAGCCCTCCGGCGAATTTCCAGCTGCCAAGCCAGTTCAATAGACCGAAACCGACGATGAAATAAGCAATCGCAAGAATAGCATTTTGAATGACAACATTTAGTTGCTTTTGCTGGAGCAAATATAACGCTATAATGAATATTGCGACATACATGCTCTGAACAAACAGCAGGTTCATCGCCATATAATGCGAAGCAGCGCCAATAAGCGACAACGCATAGGTAGCAGGCAACAGCAGCGAGGCTACAGCCAGCGCATCACGCTGTCCCTCAAGTCTGAACTTGGTGAAGTATAGGCCTACCCACACCAGCAGCAAGAGGCTGCTGAGCAGCGAAGACAGATAGATCGGCTTCTCGAAGTCAATCTGCTGCCCATTAAATAATCCCACTTGAAACGGGGCCCAGACCAAAAAAACAATGAACCCTATCGCTAACGCCCATATGTAACTGGATATCTTTTCAACATTTCTCGACTGAACCGCATTTTTACCGTATACTGGTTTCGACACGTTTATAATCTCCTTTATCTGTAGGTACGAGGATATTTTAGCATATGAGCGAATTGAATAAAATCTTATACGGAAATATAATAAAAATTTCTAATAAATTAAAACAAGCGTTAGAGAAGGAGTTAACATGAAAGTTATCACACTTATAAAGGAAATTAATTCATCAAGAGACTTGATACTAAAATTATCACGAAATGATTTTTGGACTAAATATGCCAGTTCACAACTTGGGATATTTTGGGCTTTTGTACAGCCGTTATTAACAGTTCTTGTTTATTGGTTTGTATTCCAAGTAGGTTTTAGGGTAGTGCCAATTGAAAATGTCCCATATTTACTTTGGTTATTGTGCGGTTTAGTACCATGGTTTTTCTTTTCCGAAGCTTTAATTAACTCTACGAATAGTTTGCTTGAATATAGCTACTTAGTTAAAAAGGTAGTTTTTAAAATAAGTATTTTACCAATGATTAAAATAATTTCTTCACTGTTCATCCATATCTTTTTCTTAATTTTTATAGAATATACATTTGTTTTTTATGGTTTTATCCCAACTGTTTTTAATTTTCAGATAATTTACTATTTGATTTGTATAATTGCTTTATTGATTTCTTTAGCATATATAACCGCTTCAGTTGTTGTGTTTTTTCGCGATTTGAGTCAAATTATATCGATTGTTATGCAATTCGGAGTCTGGTTAACACCGATTATGTGGCAGCCTAGTATTTTTCCTGAAAAATATCATAATATATTAAAGATTAATCCCTTGTATTACATAGTAGAAGGATACAGAGATTCTCTATTTAATAATATATGGTTTTGGGAAAAACCAAAGCAAACTATTTTCTTTTGGGCTGTGTGCATTATTTTGTTTACAATGGGGACTATAATTTTCAAAAAATTAAAGCCACATTTCTCAGATGTTCTTTAAGAAAGGATATTTTAAAATGAATGACTTGGCTATAAAAGTATCTAATGTCTCTAAAAATTACAAGTTATATTCGAAGCCGTTTGATAGATTAAAGGAAGCTTTGCATCCTTTCAAAAAGAAATTTCATAATAATTTTAATGCTTTAAATGATATCTCTTTTAAAATAAGAAAAGGAGAGATTGTGGGTATACTAGGAACGAATGGATCTGGAAAATCGACAATCTTGAAAATAATTACTGGTTTATTAAATCCATCACAAGGCACAGTGGAGGTTAACGGTAAGATATCTGCACTTTTGGAACTAGGGGCAGGGTTTAATCATGAATATACTGGGTTAGAAAATGTCTATTTAAACGGGACTATGATGGGTTTTTCTAAAGAGCAGATGGATGAAAAACTTGATGATATCTTATCATTTGCAGATATTGGTGAGTTTGTTCGACAACCTGTCAAAACATATTCTAGCGGTATGTTCGCTCGTCTTGCTTTTGCTGTAGCAATAAACATTGAACCTGACATACTGATAGTTGATGAGGCTTTAGCCGTAGGAGATATGTTTTTTCAGGAAAAATGTTATGAGAAAATGAAAGATATGGTTAGAAGCGGGGCAACTATATTGTTTGTTAGCCACAGCCTGCCTGCTATACGTAATTTCTGTCAGAGGGCAATTTGGATAGAAAAAGGTATATTAAGAGACCAAGGGAAAGCTGATGTAATTTGTGATATTTATAAAAATTACATTGAGCAGAGAGAATCGGCAGTTTCATCGGTTAATGTAAATGAAATGGATGTTGAAAAGAAATTCAAGAATAAAATATATTTAGAAAATATTCAGTTGAATAAGAAAATATTTTCTACAGGAGAGGACATCTCAATTAATTTAAGAGTAGGTTTCAAAGAAGAAAATTTACAATATGGTGTTGGTTTGATTGTTTATAACAATAAAGGAGACATAGTCACTTTATTTAATACTGTACGGGACGATATTGAATTAAATAAACCATTTAACGACTTTTTTTTAGAAATTAATGAGAATGATTTTTTAGCAGGGAAGTATTATATATCTGTTCATATATCAGATGAAATGGTTATGTATCCATACGATAGAAATGATTATATTGAAGAATTTGAAGTGAGAGATAAAAAAAATCAATTTGGTATACCAATATCAGAGGGATATTTCCGTTGTAAACATAATTGGATTATTAAATAAACTATTGTGGCAATGTAAGCATTTTAATAAGAGGTGGAAAAATTGTCTATATTAAAAAAACGAGTTTTATTAACAACTCAATCTCTAGTTGATGTGGCTGGGGCTGAGTTAAATCTTCTCAGTATTGCGAAAGAACTTACTAATATGGATTATAAAGTAGAGATCGGGACTTTTAAATTTGCCGACCCGATTAAATCAATCTTTGAACAAAATAATTTGAACGTTAAAAATCTAATTCATCAGAATCTAGAATATAATGAGTACGATATTATTTGGTCACATCATTCACCAACTATATATAATGTTTTATTGGAGAAGAATATTAGAGCAGATAAAGTGATTTTCAGTAGTTTGTCCCCTTTTGAGCCTTTGGAAGCACCGCCTGTTTTCATCAATGATCTAAGTATTTGCTTGGCTAATAGTTATGAAACAAGAGATCAACTAATTCGGGAAAATGTTGATAGTGGAAGAATTCATGTTTTTCCAAACTATGCTCCTCCTGAATTTATTGAGAATGATTATACAGGTGGTAAAGAAATTAATAATATATGTATTGTTTCTAATCATGTTCCTGACGAACTTCTTGAAGCAAAAAGAATACTCTCTGACCAAAATATTAATGTTGATATATTTGGGATTGGTCATATTAAAGAGGTAGTCACCTCTTCGCTATTATTAAAATACGATGCTGTAATTACTATAGGTAAAACAGTTCAATTTGCACTAGTTATGGGTATGCCGGTCTTCTGTTATGATATTCATGGTGGACCAGGTTGGTTAGATAATAATAATTACGATAACGCAAGATTTCATAACTTCTCTGGTAGAGGATTTAATATGAAATTTAGCGGAAGCGAATTAGTTCGTAAACTTTTGGATGGTTTCGATAAAGCAAAAGACTTTTCATTATATATTAAAGATTCTGCAAAAAAAGATTATGATCTTATCACTAACCTCAATGTTCTTTTGAATATGCTTGATTCTTTAAATGTTACAGACTGTGAAGTTATTGTAAGGAAATTCAAGTCGATTATTAGAGCTAATCAAGCTTTTATTAGAGAATATGAGTATAAAAATTATTATAAAAATCTTGCTTTGGAATTTGAAGAAGATTCTGAGAATTTAAAATTAGATAGAGAAAAGATCATTGGAGAAAATAAAAGATTACAAGAAAGTATCAATCAGCATCTCGATGGACAAAGATTACTTCTGGAAGAACAACAATTATTAAATGAGAAAATCCAAAAAAATATTTTGGAAATAAATAAAATCGAAACGGAAAAAATTCAGATGAATCAACTGTTAATTCAATTGGAATCTGAGTTTAATGCTTTTCGGGAATTTAAACATGCAGAAGTTCAGCAAAAGGATAATAATAGTGCCTATTTATTAGAACTTGTCGAGGAAAAAAATAAAATAATAAATAATATGTTGAACACGAGGGTTTGGAAAAGTGCGGAGATTTTAAGGAAAATCAGGAATAAATCTATTAAAGTAATGAAAGATCCAACACTTGTAATTAAAAAGTTAAGAAAAAAAGGGACGGATTTCTCAACGAAGGTAAAAGTTAGTGTTCCTGAATTTAAAAATGATACTTTAACTCCGCTGGTAACAGTAGTCATTCCTATCTATGACAGGACAAATGTATTAATTGAAAGTATAGAGTCGATTTTAAATCAAACTCATAAAAATATAGAATTACTACTAGTATGTGATGGTTCTCCTAAGGAAACAACTTCAATAGTTGAATCTTACGAAAGCAATCCTAGAGTAAGAGCTTTTTACTTTAAGAATAATAGCGGGAATGCTGTTAGAGGTAGAAATAAGGCGATAAAAGAGGCTCGAGGTCAGTATTTAGCCTTCCAAGATAGTGATGATATAGCTGAGTCTGATAGAATTGAAACGTCGCTTCTTTATATGGAAAAGTTTGAGGTTGATGTTATTTATGGTGGATGGAGAGCACTTATTGATGGGACTAGAGATGTCGGACTAGAAAATAAACAAGAAGTTTTTAGTCCTGATTGTGATTATGCATTGCTTAAGGAAGTATGTGTACCTTGCCAAAGTACTGTTATGGTCAGAATAGATGCGTTAAGACATGTGGGCGGGCTTAAATCAATAATGAAGTATCGTGAAGATCATGAACTGTGGTTAAGGCTAGCGTATTATAATTACAAATTCAAGGCAGTTCCGAAAGTGCTCACAAACCTAAGATTACATGAAAATAATCTCGAATTATCCTTTAAAGAAAATGATGACCATTGGAAAGATCTTACAATGAGTGAACATACTATTATAAGACCTCTCAAACCCAAGATAGCTTATTTGGTTGCGGGATGTGGAATCTCAGGTGGACTTGCAGTTATATTAAATCATTTGAATGGTCTGTTAAGCAGAGGTTATGATGTTTTGCTAATAACTGAAGATAGTTGTGAAGTAATTGATTGGTTTCCTAATCAAATGGTTCCGATTGTTTCGGTTAAAAATGTTCCTGATAATTTAGATATAGTTGTAGCCACTTATTGGACTACTGCTTATACTATGGAAAATATCCCTGCTTTAAGTAAATATTACTTCGTACAATCTGATGAAAGTAAATTTTTTGATTTAGATTCAAAAGAATCATCGGCTGCTAATGCAACTTATTCAATGGACTATACGATTATAACGATGGCTCAGTGGTTAAAAGAGTGGTTACTTGTAGATCATGGGAAAAACTCTATTTATGTTCCTAACGGAGTTGATTTTAAAGTAATAGGACCCGATGTTCCGCTCGTGGAAAAATCTAATAAGGTTAGGGTGCTGCTTGAAGGGCCTATTGATGCTCCTTTTAAGTGTATGAAAGATGCTTTTGAAGTTGTGAAAGATTTGGATTGTGAAGTTTGGTGTATTAGTACTGCTGGTAAGCCTGAGGATTCTTGGAGATGTGATCGTTTTTTTGAAAAGGTACCTATGGATAAAATGAAATATATATATTCTAGTTGTGACATATTACTGAAAATGAGTTCTGTTGAAAGCTTTTGTTTACCGGCATTAGAAATGATGGCTTGTGGTGGGACAGTAGTATTAAACCGCTTTAAGGGATTGGAAGAGTTTGTGGTAGATGGATATAATGGTTTGATAGTAGATTTAGGTGATATCGAAGGTGCAAAAAACGCAGTAAATAAACTGATCCAAAATCCTGAGTTGAGGGCAGAGCTTTCATTAAATGCTATTGAAACGGCTAAGCTTTGGGATTGGAATAGAAGTATTGATTCTTTAGAAGATATATATTATCCATCAGTTATTAAGGAAAAGGAAATTTTGATATGAAAAAGTACATTTTTTTAATTATAATCTCACTCTTGATTTCCAACCTGTTTATTTATGTTACGAATTCATATTCGCCCATATCAGATAAATATCAATATTCAGTAACCAAATTAGGAGGAGATCTCAACCAGAATTTTGGTGAGATCACCTCCGATATTTTAATTAATCAGAGCTTCGTGGCAAAATATAATAACTTGGTAGGAATAGAAATATTCGTTTCCACTTTCAATAGAGAAAATATTGGTGAGACTTTCTTAGAAATTTCGCATGGCAATAGGCAAGAAAAAATTAGAAGTAATGTATTAGATAATTCAAAACTAAAAGATAATCAATATACTGAAATAAAGTTTCCTCCAGTTACTGATTCTAAGAACAGAGTGTTTTCTATAAATATTTCTTCGAAAGCATCGGAAAATAATGGTGTTACTTTTTGGAAGGATAATAAGATTTATAACAATACTAGTTTAATCGTCAATAATAAAAACGTGCCAGGTACACTGGTAGCTAATCTGATCTATGAGAATATAATTGATTTAAAAACTAGAGTTATTATAAATGCAGTAGTGTTGCTTCTTAATTTTTTGACTTTAAGATTATTTAAATTTCTAAGGAAAAGATAAGAAGGTGATATCATTATAAGTTTATTTGCTAAACTGAAAGGATTAATTAAAGCGTACGGATTTGCTGACTTTTCTTTCAGGTTAATTGAGAAAATACAATATTTGAGACATAATAACAAGCGTCCAATTGGTTATGATGAAAGTGTGCCTCAAAATAATGTTTGTGAGATTAATGGTCCTAAAATTAGTATTGTTGTGCCTGTTTATAATACTCCAAAGATCTTTTTAGAGGAAATGATTGAATCCGTTCTTAATCAGACCTATAAAAATTTGCAGTTATGCATTTTAAATGGTGGGAGCACGGATAATGAAGTCGATAGAATTATCCGTAGATATGCTTCAAAGGATACTCGTATTACTTACTCTAATGAAATTACTAACGATGGTATAGCAAAAAATACGAACAAAGCTATTGAGTTAGCCAAAGGAGATTATATTGCTCTTCTGGATCATGATGATTTACTAACTAAAGATGCACTTATGGAATGTGTACAAGTAATTAATAAATTTAATCCTGATGTACTATATTCAGATGAAGATAAGGTAACTAGCAACGGTAAACGATTCTTACAGCCTCATTATAAGCCAGACTGGTCTCCAGATACTTTGAAAAGTTATAATTATGTATGCCATTTTCTGGTCATTAAAAGTGATACTCTTAAAAAGGTAGGCTATTTTCGCGAAGGATTTGACGGAAGCCAAGATTATGATTTAATACTACGCTTAAGTAACATAACTAAATCGATTTATCATATACCAAAAATATTGTATCACTGGAGAATTAACGAGAACTCTACAGCTGGAAATTCTTTAAATAAAGGCTATGCATTTCAGGCAGGTAAAAAAGCTTTGGAATGCTACCATGAAAATAAAGGAATTAGTATTTCAGTTAGTGGTGGCAGTTTTCCGGGTTCCTACAATATTGATTATGCTGATTTCTCTAGGAATGATGCTGTAACAGTGATTGTTAACGGGAGATGGGAGAGTCAGAAAGAACTAGAGAATTATTACTACAAATTATGTAATACTACAAAACAAAATCATATAGATTTATTCTTATTAAATATGAAAAGTGAAAATGGCTGTGATCTTAGCCAGTTTGGATTTGAGATTAATGCTCATGTCATAAATACCAATAATTATATTAAAGAGATAAACCGTATTGTAAGGGGAAATGATAATAAGTTTCTTCTTTTTATTGATTCTGGAGTTGAAGTCCTAAATGATAATTGGCTAAAACTAATGATGCAAAACTCCCAAGAAGAAGACACTGTTATAGTAGGGCCGAAAATCATTGAAAAAAATAAGATATATAGCTATGGAATCGCGATAGTAAATAGAAGATTAATTAATCTTCATAGGGGGGAGAATCGTAGATTCTTTGGTTATTTTGGTAGAGCTCGAATTACTCAAAATGTTTCTGCTTTGAGCCCAGAGATGGTAATGGTGAAAAAAAGTTTTATAAATTCAATGCAAGGTCTTGATGAAGATTATGAGGGAATGGTTTCGTTTCTGGATCTTTGTATTAAGGCCCGCAGTCATGGGAAATATGTAAAGCTAATTCCTTACGAATTAGGTAGTATAAGTTTTAAAAAAGCAAATGAATTATATTCTGAGAAAGAACTGAATAAGTTGTTTGATAAGTATTTTGATCCGTATTTGACAAGAGATCCGTATTTTCCTGTAAGTAAATAGCATGAAGTTTCATTCTGAAGGCGTTAATGGGGGAGATGAGTTGTTTATTTTAACTGCACACTTGAAAAATAAAAAAACAATGTTTCTTATTGGTATATTTCTTCTAATTTTTGTTTTGTTTTTTTCTGGTTATATCAGAGCAGATTTTAATACGAAAATTCTGATGCAAAATCAAGCGCGTGACTTGAAATTAACTGGCGAGCTGACAAGTGATCATGTAGTTCAACAAAATGTAGTTATTCCAGAAAGTTTTAATGGGAAATTAATTGATTTTAAAATTTTTTTTGCAACATATCAAAGGACTAATTCATCTCAGTTGAAAATATCATTAACACAAAATCAAACTAAAGAAACTGTGTATTTAAAGACTGCTTCTTTAAAAGATAATGCGTATGCGGAAATTAAATTTAAAGATAAGGATTTTAGAATTGGTAACGCCATTCTTGAAATATCATCAGTAGGTGCCTTCAATGGAAATGCTGTTACTTTAGCCCTTACTAAAGATGTTTCTCAGGGGACGGCTATCGTCGATGGAGTTGAACAAACAGGTTATGGTATTCTGCATACGGGGGTTTTTACTAAGACAGATTGGAGTTACTTATACCTGATTTTATTTGCATTTATTTATTGTCTTATATGCTTGAAATTTTACAAGGTTAGAGATCAAACGGTGAATTATAATTTTTTATTGTGTGCAGTTCTAATTATAACAATTACGATTTATCGTCTGCCATCACTAACGGTTTTAAATCAGATATGGGCAGAGGGTGCTACAAATTTTTATATGGGTGCTTTGAATAATGGATGGATCACCAATCTTAAACAGTTGGATGCCGGGTATCTTCCACTTTTGACTCGGTTGATTACCCTTATCTTGGTTAAAGTGCTTCATATTACTCTTTATTTTCCTTTGATTTCTCAACTAATATCATTATTATTAATTTCAATATTCGCTTCCATTATTTGTTTGAATTATTTCAGGAAAATAATTGCATCTGATTTATTGAGATTCTTTATTAGCTTATGTTTAGGATTAGGCTTATTTCATGATTATGAACTTTACACTTTTATAAATTTCTCTTATCTGGGCGTAATCCCTAGTCTGTTTATTATGTTTGTTGATTTGGAAAAAATGAAAAAAGTGAAAATAGTATTTTTCAGTATGTTGTTTTTCTTTATAGTATCTTCAAAAGCTTATTTTATAGTGTTCTTGCCATTATACCTACTGCTTCTTGGCTGCCATATACGGAGGAAAAACTTTAAATCCGTATCGTTTTATTTGTCTACCTCAATATCAATGCTAATTCAAATTATCGTTGTTATTACAAATAGGGGAACTTGGACTACTCAATCAGAGTCTAACGTTTCTGAATCTGGTCTGCTACACATGGCCTTTCAAGGTATTTCACTTTATATTAAGAATTTTTATCATTTATTTTATAGGCTGGGTTCTTCTCAAAACAGTATAATAATAGAGTTTATTTTAACATTCGTTTTGATACTTTCTACTTTTATTGCAGTTGCTTTGAGTAAAGGGAAACTCGAAAAAAATGTTATTGTATTTATTATTTGCACACAAATTCTTGCCTTGTTTTCTATTGGCTTATCTCTATCCGTCCCATATATTAAAAATTCATCTGTTTGGAGCACACAATTCACGGTTCCATATAACAGACATTTCATTTTCAGTAATATTTTTATGTTTCTAGGGATTATTGTTTGGGTGATAAATTTATTGAAATCTGCTAAGGCACAATTGCTCGCTGGTGTCTTTATTATTTTAATGTATGGATTTACTGGATTTAATACTAAGGATATTTATGAGTATGAGAATTATTCCTCATCTAATTGGAAGGATTCGTATAGCGCCTTTGAAAAGGGAGGGTGTACAACAATAAATCCATATCCATGGATTGTCTGTCAACCTGGAACGTCAACTTTTCAAACTTTAGAGATAAATAAAGATGCTGAAGTACAAAAAGTTGATTTAGCAACTGAAATTCCGGATAGCAAATCATGGGTTGTTAATGGATTGATTATAGATAAAAATAACCCATGGAACAAAAAAATAAAAATTGTCCTATATGACAATGAGAATCGAAAGATTGCTGAATCTATTGAAAATACAGAAGCTACAAAACGCTATGGTTACTTTACTTTCAGACAATCCTTGAGTGTTAATCATCTTGGATTTTACGATGAGAATGATAATGAAATTACATTATTAAACCCTAAGTTAACTTTTTTTGGATCTTTATACTAAGCTGGATTGAGGTATTAAAGTGAAACGTTTACAACAGCACGGGTGGTTTATAATTATTTTATTTTTAAAAATAACAATGATGTTTATATTTTCTTCCGGCTATCAAGAAGAGCTTTTTAAACCGTTTATTCAATATTTCACCAGCCAAATTTCTAATCCTTGGGAATATTTCTATGGTATTGACTATTTTACTAACCCATTCCCTTATCCGCCCTTAATGTTATATTTACTTTCCATAAGTTTTTTTCCTGCATCATATTTATCTTTGCCATTCCCTATCGACAACTTTTTAATAAAGGTTCCAGGGCTTTTGTCAGATATACTTATCTATGTTCTATTACTAAAGCTGTATCCTTATAAAAAATCTAAAATACTATTTTACTATTTCGCTTCACCTATTGTGTTCTATGCCTTCTATATTCACTCACAACTTGATCTTCTTCCAACAGCTGTTCTCTTTTTAACATTTTTTTTATTATTAAAAGAACGTTGGAAAAGTTCTGCTCTTTTCTTCGGTTTTGCATTGGCGATTAAGTTTCATGTAATTGCTGCTCTCCCGCTAGTACTAATTTTTTTGTTTCAAAATCGAAAAAAAATAACGCATGTGTTTATGTATTTTTTTATTGTATCGCTAGTTTTTTTAGTAATGTGTTTTCCATTTATAAAAAGTTATGCTTTTCAAACTTATGTGTTTTCTAATAAAGAGCAGAGTTTAATTTTTGATATTTATTTTCAATTTGGCGATTTAAAACTTTTTTTAGCTCCATTAGCGGTTTTTGCTATTTATTTAAGATTCTTGTCTTATAAAAAAATTAATTATCAACTATTATTTAGTTTTGTAGGGTTGCTTTTTGCAGTTTTTGTATCTTTAGTTCCACCAATGCCAGCATGGTACATTTGGATAGTACCTTATGTGTGTATTTACTTTATTAACCAAAAAGAATCCAATGATAATAAAAATATTTTACTGTACTTAATACTATCATTAACGTATCTTGTTTATTTCATATTCTATCATTGGTCATCTATGAGTGATTTGATTTTATTAGGACAAATTATAAACCTAAAGAATAGTAGTGAGATACTTGGAAATCTAAGTTTTACTCTGCTGGAAGGTAGCTTACTTGCAACGATTTATTTTTCATATCGTTATGGTTTGAAAAGTAACGATATTTATAAACATAAAAATGCTCCCTTACTGATTGGAATAGGAGGAGATAGTGGCTCTGGGAAAAGTACACTACTTGATGACATATATAAGTTGCTTCATGATAAAGAGATACTATTGATAGAAGGTGATGGTGACCATAAGTGGGAACGTGGGCATGAAAATTGGAAACAACTCACCCACCTAAACCCGAAGGCGAATTATTTACATCGTCAATCCGAAGATATTCTTGCATTAAAACGTGGTGAATCTATTGAGCGTGTTGAATATGACCATGATACTGGTGGATTTACCGACCCACGAAAAGTGAAATCTAAAGATTACGTAATTGTAAGCGGCCTTCATCCATTCTATCTTCCGAAAATGCGTAGAGCCTTAGATTTGAAAATATATTTGGAGACCGAAGAAAACTTAAGAAGACATTGGAAGGTGCTTCGTGATACAAAAAGTAGAGGATACTCAAAAGAAAAGGTTATACAAAGTATAGAAGATAGGATGCCAGATGCATTGAAGTATATTTGGCCGCAGAAAAGATTTGCTGATTTGGTTATCTGTTATTTTACAAATGATAGGATTGAGATTGGAGATGTTGACTGTGTACCAAATTTGAAGTTAAAACTAACAGTTGATTCGAATTTGAATATTGAAGAATTATTAGAAGAGTTCTCTCAGCAGAATATTGATATTGAACATGATTATTCAGAAGATTTAAAAACTCAATATATTATATTTGACCAAAAAGCAAGAGCAATTGATTTTAGATTTATTGCTGATAAGGTTATACAAAATCGAGAAGAAATAATTTTTGACGATTCGATTTGGCACTCTGACTATAGAGGAATAGTTCAATTATTAATATTATTAATGATAAGCGAAAAATTAAAGGAGGAAAATCTGTATTGATGCACTTTCAAGGGTATCTAATAGATCTTGACGACACTTTATATGATTACCAATCAGTTAATAAAATTGCACTTAGCTATACCTTTGAAAAGATTTCTTTGGAATTGCAGGTTAGTGTTGAAACTGCAGAACAATCTTTTTTGAACGCAAGAAGTCAAATTAACATAGAACTTAGTGGTACGGCAGCTTCACATAATCGATTATTATATATTCAACGGATGCTTGAGATACTAGGTGTTAGTCCAGTTAGTTATTCATTAGAGCTATATGAATATTATTGGTCAACACTGCTTGATCATATTGTTGTGAATGAATCTGTATATGATTTCTTAGACCTAATTAAAGATAAAAAGGTATGTATCTTAACAGATCTAACGGCTCATATCCAGCATCGAAAGATTAAAAAATTAAATATAGATTCTCATATTAATTATTTAGTCACCAGTG
The DNA here is from genome assembly GCF_038000365.1 of Paenibacillus sp. FSL R7-0333. Taxonomy (NCBI): domain Bacteria; kingdom Bacillati; phylum Bacillota; class Bacilli; order Caryophanales; family Paenibacillaceae; genus Paenibacillus; species Paenibacillus sp. FSL R7-0333. The sequence goes on along the minus strand of NZ_JBBOBZ010000001.1, from coordinate 6,597,815 downwards.
AAGAAGCTGGACATGAAAAGCCCCATCCGTACATGTTTTTATTAGCAGCTCGAAAGATGAAATTAAATGTTAATGAAATGTGTATGATTGGTGATAATTATGAAAAAGATATTTTGGGAGCAAGCAGGCTAGGTATAGAGGCTTATTTGTATAATCCCTCGTCGAATAAAATTAAATTACCAAAAAATGCTCACTCTTTTAAATCGTTTTCAGAATTAGTAGACTGGAGGTAGTATTATGGAGGATTTGTTACATTTTGTTAAAATGTCAAAATATGCTGGTGAACGTTTTGATTTGACACAAGCTGGCGGAGGAAACTCTTCAGTTAAAATGGATAATGGAATGATGCTCATTAAGGCCTCGGGGTTTTTATTATCTGATGTTGATTACAATAACGGTTACACCACACTGGAGCATTTACTGGTATCGGATGCTTTAAATGATTCATATTTCGATAACCATCAGGAAAAGCGGGAAAGAGAAAAGTACGCTGCTCATTTGGTGAATAAGGCTGTAGTTAATAGTTCTTTACGACCATCTATTGAAACATTCTTACATTCACTTTTGTACAAATTCACTCTGCATACTCATCCTATTATTGTGAATATGATTACTTGCCAAAAGGATTGGAAGCAGAAACTCACTTTATTATTTGGTGATCGAGCCTTGTATGTCTCTTATAAGACACCCGGTATCGAGCTTGCGCTTGCAATGAATAAGGAACTTTCTGAATATAAAATCAACTATGATACGGATCCTCAGATTGTTTTTTTGCAGAATCATGGAGTTATTATAAGTGCTGATAGTACTGAGGAAGTTTATAGAATAAATGAAGAAGTGCTTTTGTTATTAGAGAAGAATGAAAATGTAGACTTATCCAGGTATAAATATACTAATCAAATCTCTAAATTAATTAATGAGTTTAATGATGTAGAAAATACTTTATATATAGCCTATCTATCAGAAGACACACAAGTAAACTTATTAACTAAAAATGATTTTAATTTGAAAATACATCCTTTTTGTCCAGATGGTTATGTCTTTTGTGGTATTAATGTATTGGTTATGCCTTCTTTGAATTCTTCATATATAAAAAACTATTTGGCACAAAATCTCGAATTGCCTAAAGTTATTATATATAACTCGATGGTGTTTTTTATTGCCAATAATGTACGGAAAGCTAAAGAAATGGAAGAGGTATTTAAGTTTCATCTTATGGTTACAGATATAGTTAAAGAAAATGTAAATAGTTTAGATATTGCAGAGATTCGTTATCTTGGTAATTGGGAAGCTGAAAAGTACAGACAAAAATTGTGAAAGCGGGTGAAGGGTTTGAAAATTATTATACCTATGTCTGGAATTGGAAAAAGATTTATTGATGCTGGTTACAAGAATCCCAAGCCTTTGATTGAAGTGGATGGTATCCCTATTATTCAGCATGTAGTTAATATGTTCCCTGGAGAATCAGATTTTACTTTTATTTGTAACGCCGATCACCTCGCTACTACAAATATGAGAGAGATTCTTAAACGAATCGCTCCGAATGGGAAAATAGTTGAGATTAATCCCCACAAGAAAGGACCTGTTTACGCTGTAGCTCAAATTTTTAATTTAATTGATGATGAAGAAGAGGTTATTGTTAATTATTGCGATTTTAGTGTTTACTGGGATTATTCGAATTTTTTAAGTCATACTAGATTAAGAAATGCTGATGGTGCTATTCCTGCATATAAAGGATTTCACCCACATATGTTAGGAACAACAAATTACGCCTTTATGCGTGATGATAATCAATGGATGCTTGAAATTAAAGAGAAGTCTCCTTTTACAGACAATAGAATGGAAGAGTACGCCTCAACGGGTACATATTATTTTAAACATGGTTCATATGTCAAAAAATACTTTCGAGAACTAATGGACCTAGATGTTAATTTGAATGGTGAATACTATATTAGCCTAGTTTACAATTTATTAAAGCGCGATGGCTTGAATGTCTCGATATATAGTATTCAGCATATGCTTCAATGGGGTACTCCACAGGATGTGGAAGAATATAACACATGGTCTCGTTACTTCAGAAGTCTATCTAACATGAAAAAGGAATACCAGCCTGAGCCGAATTCCACTCTCTTAATGCCATTAGCAGGCTTAGGAAGCCGATTTAGTAAAGAAGGCTATTCTGACCCTAAACCGTTAATTGGGGTATCTGGTAAACCAATGATTATCCAGGCGACTGAGAGTCTACCGAAAACGGAAAAACAAGTTTTTTTATGTCAAAAAGCTCATTTGGATTCTTATCCACTGGAGAAAGAAATCAAAAAAGTATATCCAGAGTCCACTATTGTTGTTTTGGATTCATTTACGGAAGGACAAGCCTGTACTTGTGAAATAGGGCTCGAATATATTAATCCTGATGACTCGTTGTTAATTGGGGCATGTGATAATGGAATGTTATGGGACATTGTCAAGTATCAAAACTTAATAAACGATCCAGATGTCGATGTTATTGTGTTTAGTTTCAAAAATCATGTTTCAAGTGAACGTTATCCTCAAATGTATGGGTGGATTGATATTGAGGAAGATAATACAATTAAGAGGATATCTGTGAAGCAACAAATAAGCGAAGATCCATTTAACGATCATGCTGTAGTTGGCAGTTTCTATTTTAAAACAGCAAAAATATTTGAAGAATCACTAAAAAAGCTATATTCTAAAAATATTCGTATTAATAACGAGTTTTATGTGGATAGCTTGATTAATGAATCCATAGGTTTAGGATATGTTGCTAAAGTATTTGAATTAGAGCAATATGTTGGCTGGGGCACACCAAATGATCTGCACAGCTATGAATACTGGCAGAGTTTCTTTCATAAGTGGACATGGCATCCATATTCATTAGATCAAGATGTTACTCTTGAAAAAGAAAAACTATTAGAGTTAAAAGAAAAATATACTACATTTAATCAGGAATATATAAAGTAATGTTAAAAAAGCAACTAATTCGATTTTTTATTACTGGCTGTTCAGCTGTACTTTCAGATAGTCTAATTTATTATTTCTTACTACACGTATTGTCTGCGTCTCCTTCAAAGGGGATTTCATTTTTATGTGGTGCGGGAGTTTCCTTTATTTTCAATAAGCTATGGACATTTGAGGCTGCAAATAATACGAAATCACATGTAATGAAATTTTCTGTACTCTATATTACAACATTATTAATTAATATATTGATGAATAAAATGGTGTTGATATTATTCCCATCAATGTATATCGTTGCTTTTTTAATGGCCACAGGAACAAGTATGTTACTTAATTTTATTGGTCAGAAATGGTGGGTGTTTAGAGTTGGTAAAGTTGTCAATAATAATTCCTTGTTACAATGAAGGGAATAATATTCCCCTTATTTTAAATAAGTTTAAAAACGCAATTAAAAGATCCGATATTGAGGTCGTTTTAGTCAATAATGGGTCCAGTGACGCAAGTCGGGAAATAATGGATAAATTAATTCCTGATTATAAATTCGCAAGAGTTATTAATGTGGAAGTCAACCAAGGGTATGGGTTTGGAATATTATCAGGATTAAAAGAGGCTCAAGGTGAATATCTAGGATGGACGCACGCAGACATGCAAACTGATCCATATGATGTTATTAAAGCACTTGATATTATAGAGAGTAAAGGGAGTCCTTCTAATATATATATAAAAGGGGATCGTAAAAATCGCCCTTTATTTGATCGAGTATTTACTAACGGTATGAGTATCTTTGAAACATTATATTTAAAGCAACGTCTACATGATATTAATGCTCAGCCCAACATATTTCACAATTCATTTTTTCATTCCTGGGATTCGCCTCCATTTGATTTTTCATTGGATTTATATGCTTTATATTTAGCTCGACAACAAAAACTTGATATTGTTCGCTTCAATGTGTTATTTCCTGATAGATTGCATGGTAGTTCTAGCTGGAATACTGGTTTATTAGCTAAGTATAAATTTATTAAAAGAACATTAAGTTTTAGTAAAAAATTAAAAGGAGAGTTGAAGAATGTACATCGCTCATCGCGTTAATACAATTGAAGAGCTGAAGAATATTCCGACTCACTACGGGGTGGAAGTTGATATACGTGATTTAGGTGAACGTCTTGTGCTGCAACATGATCCTTATGTAGAGGGCGAGAATTTAGAAGATTTTCTGAGAAATTATCAGCACGGCACTTTAATCCTAAATGTTAAAAGTGAAAGGATTGAACACAGAATCCTCGAACTAGTAAGAAAATATTCAATTCCGGATTACTTCTTGTTGGACTCTTCTTTCCCCATGATTTACTTATTAAGTAATCTTGGTGAAAAAAATATTGCCTTGCGATTTTCAGAGTTTGAAGGGATTGATACTTTAATTGCGATGAAAGGAAAGGTGAAATGGGTCTGGGTTGATTGCTTTTCCAAACTCCCTATTAACAAGGATATCTATACTCAATTGCGTGAATGGGGATATAAGTTATGTTTGGTTTCTCCTGAACTTCAAGGAAGAAATGATGAAATCGAAGAATATAAAGCATATCTTGAAAATGAAAAAATTGAATTCGATAGAATTTGCACCAAAATATATAATATTGATCGGTGGGAATAAAAAGGATACGGAATCTATACTATTAATATAATAAAATTAGAGTGCGTTGAGAAGTTAGAACGGGTAGTTCATGGCGGGATTGTTTATAACGAAGAGTCATGCGTAAGGTTGGGTCATTCTCAGCGAATATAACAAACGTCAACTACTCGTTCCTAAGGGCTTCGCCCACGGATTCTGCATGCTCGCGCCCAATACCCAAGTTCTATATAAAGTGGACGAATATTATTCCCCTGAGCATGACCGTGGCATACTATGGAATGACCCGGCGCTGGGGATTGACTGGCCGGCCACGAATCCGGTGTTATCTGACAAGGATCAGCGTCATCCGCTGTTAAAGGATGCAAAACTGAACTTTGAAGTGTAAGCTATAGCATCTTAATCATCATTATTAGTCAAAGGTGGTCAACCCATGAAACTCCTAATCACCGGCGGAGCCGGCTTCATCGGCAGCAACTTCGTAATCTACATGCTGCAGCAACACCCGGATTACCAGATCGTCAACGTGGATGCGCTGACGTATGCAGGGAATCTGGAGAACCTGAAATCTGTTGAGAATCATCCTAACTATACGTTTGTGAAGGCAGACATTACTGATGTAGCGGCGATGGATAAGCTGATCGGTGACGGTGTGGATGTAGTGGTTAACTTTGCTGCTGAGTCTCATGTAGACCGGAGTATTCTGGAGCCGGAAGTGTTTGTGAAGACGAATGTGTTAGGGACTCAGGTGCTGCTGGATGCGGCTAAGAAATACAGTGTGACTAAGTTCGTTCAAGTGTCAACAGATGAGGTCTATGGATCGCTTGGCGCAACCGGTCTCTTCACTGAAGAAACACCACTTACGCCAAATAGCCCGTATTCTGCAAGTAAAGCAGGCGGAGATTTGCTGGTGCGTGCTTATCATGAAACCTTTGGGTTGCCGGTGAACATCACCCGCTGCTCCAATAACTACGGTCCTTATCAGTTCCCGGAAAAGCTGATTCCGCTGATGATCTCCCGTGCGCTGGCAGATCAGGCCTTGCCTGTGTATGGAGACGGAATGAATATCCGTGACTGGCTGTATGTTGAGGACCATTGCAGCGCAATTGATCTGGTTATTCATGAAGGCGTGAATGGTGAAGTGTACAATATCGGCGGCAACAATGAGCGGACGAATGTGCATATCGTGAATACTGTGCTTCAAGAGCTTGGTAAGCCAGATTCGCTGATTTCGTATGTTCAGGACCGTCCGGGACATGACCGCCGCTACGGCATCGACCCAACGAAGATTACGAACGAGCTGGGCTGGAAGCCTAAGCACACGTTCGAAACTGGCATTAAGGAAACTATTCAGTGGTATCTGAATAACAAGGAATGGTGGACCCGCATTCAGTCTGGCGAATACCAGAAATATGCTGCACTCCAGTACGGTACCCGTCTGGGGGATTCTCTGTAATGGCGAAGATGAAGGTGTTTGTCACAGGCTCTGGCGGGCAACTGGGGCAGGATCTTATGCTTTTGCTTCATGGGCAGGGGTATGAGGTGCTGGGCTGTGACCGTCAGGAGATGGATATTACCGATCTGGACCAGTGTGAGCAGACTATTGGGGCGTTCGCTCCCGATGTGGTCATTCATTGTGCGGCTCATACGGCAGTGGATGCAGCTGAGAGTGATGTGGATGCAGCGTACCTCATTAATGCTACGGGAAGCCGGAATGTGGCGCTCGCTGCTGAGAAGTCGGGGGCTAAGCTGGTCTATATCAGCACGGATTATGTATTCGACGGCATGGGGGAGCAGCCTTACCATGAATATGATAATACCGACCCCAAGAGTATCTATGGTAAGTCTAAACGGGCAGGAGAAATTCTGGTCCAGTCCTTATCTTCTAAATTCTTTATCGTACGCACCTCATGGGTCTATGGCAAATACGGCAACAACTTTGTCAAAACCATGCTGAAGCTGGGGCAGGAAAAGCCGTTGCTGCAGGTTGTCGATGACCAGAAGGGCTCACCTACCTATACGGTGGACCTGGCAAGATTCTTGCTTGAGCTGATCCAGACTGAAAAGTATGGAGTGTACCACGCCTCGAACACAGAAGCTTGCACCTGGTATGAATTCACTCAGGCCATCTTTGCGGAAGCAGAGGAACTTCTGGGGCTAAAGTTTACAGCGAAGCTTGAACCTTGTGCTACAGAGCAATTTCCGCGTCCGGCGCCTCGCCCACGCAACTCGGTGATGGAGCATCTGGCGATCCGTACCAACGGGTTCCAGGATATCCGTCCATGGCGTGAAGGATTGAGAGACTTTTTGCTGGAGCTGAAATAGCTGCAGGATATGTTGAAGAACCCCTAATCCATCTTAATGGTTAGGGGTTTCTTATTGTAATTTGATAGTCTTGATGAGAGCGGTTCAACAACCTTCCATAGCCCGGCACCTCTCTTTTCGTTATAATGGAGAGTAACAGGTTCGAACAATGAATATATGGAACTCGAGGTACCCCATGAAACTTAAAACGGTCAGTGTGCATATTGTTACTTATAACAGCGCAGATGATATTGCGGATTGCTTGTCGGCTGTGCTGGCTCAGAATTATCCGGTCAAAAAGATTGTGGTAGTGGATAATGCTTCCACGGATGGATCGGCGGAGAAGGTGAGGGCGCTCTATCATGAGCTTACTCAGGGATCAGCGCCTATGCACATAGACCCGTTACACTTCGTTGATGTAGCAGCAACCTCATCAACAGCCGCAGCTGCAACCAACTATGGAGACCCTAAGGACAGCCCCCCTCCCCCAACCCTGGTCCTCCTAGAAAATGAACATAACACCGGCTTCGCCCCCGCACACAATCAGGCGATTGCCGGTACTACGACCGATTATGTGCTGGTGTTGAACCCGGACCTTACGCTGGCCCCGGACTATATATCCAGGCTGGTAACCCGGATGGAAGCGGACTCCCGGATCGGGAGTGCCACAGGCAAGCTGCTGCTGAAGGCGGACCATTCGCTGGTGGACAGTACCGGACTGAGGATGAATAAGGCGCGGCGGGCGTTTGACCGTGGAGCGGGAGAGCCTGCTGACCAGTGGAATGAGTCTGGTGAAGTATTCGGTGTCTCCGGTGCAGCGGCGATGTACGCGCGGCGGATGATTGAGGATATCAGCGTGGAGGGGGAGTTTTTCGACGCGGATTTTTTTGCGTATAAGGAAGATGTGGATGTGGCCTGGCGTGCAGAATTGTTCGGTTGGAAGGCCTACTATGATGCGGAAGCGATCGGCTATCATGAGCGGGGCTGGAAGACGTCTGGCCGGAGCGGCAAAGCGATGTTCATCAAGCGGATTTCCTATATCAATCGGTATAAAATGATATACAAGAACGAGTCCTCCCGCACACTGCTGCTCACTCTGTTAAATTCTCTGCCTTACGAGATTGCCGCACATGGCTATTCATTGTTGAAGGAGCCTAAGCTGTTAGGAGCCTGGCCCTCCTTCTTTACACAGAGAGCTGCCCTGAAGCGTAAGCGCCGGTATATTCAGGAAAGGGTCAAGCGCAAACAAGGTTAATATAAATCATACTAAGTATGTAAAATAAACCTAAACAGGCTCAGCCTATTGATGCGCCTTTCATGTTATAATAATTGTCGATAGACTATAAGCTTTTTTGAAATAATACGTCTAACAATACATGATGGGAGGAGAGAACCTTGCAGTCTGTCACCATAAAGATTAGATTCTTTCCAAATAACTCCATCGAATTGAAATCCTTGAGTAATGAATATATTCGAGTTATAAATTTATTAACAGAACAAGCAGAACAAGCAGAACAAGCAGGGGCATTCCCAAAGCTCACGACAAAACATGTAGCAGCTACACTTCCTTCTGCTGTAATTAATCAAGCTATTCGTGATGCTAAGAGCATATTCAAGAAAGTAAAGAAAGACAGGAAGCGTCCAATTTTAAAGAAGCCAACCTATTATATCAACAATCAAAACTATTCCATTAGGGATTCTTCCATTGCTTTTCCTATAATTATAAACAATATAGTGAAGAAGACGGTTTTTCCTGCTGTTTTGACAGAAAGGGATAAGAAGTACCTTCAATATGCAAAATGTGGTCTAATGCGAATTGTTGAAAAATCCGGAAAGTGGTTTGCGCAGGTTTCTCTTGAAGTTCCCACAGAGATAACAACAGGCGAACATGTAATGGGTGTTGATCTTGGGTTAAAGTTCCCTGCCGTGGCAGTTACTAGCGGAGGAAAGACAGGTTTTTTTGGGAATGCTAGAGAGAATAAATATAGGAAACGCAAGTTTCGTAGTGAAAGAAAAGTATTAGGAAAGAAGAAAAAACTACATGCAATTCGTAGACTTGATAATAAAGAACAAAGATGGATGAAAGATAGAGACCACAAAGCAAGTAGGCAAATTATCAATTTTGCCACCAAGAATCAAGTGTCTGTCATTCATTTAGAGAAATTAACGAATATCAGAAAAACGACAAGAACAAGTCGTAAAAACGAAAAAAACTTGCACACATGGTCATTCTATCGCTTATCACAATTTATTGAGTACAAAGCAAATATGGCTGGAATAAAAGTGGAATACGTAGATCCTGCGTATACATCCCAAAAATGTCCTTCTTGCTCTGCACTAAATAAAGCGACAGATAGAAAATATTCATGCCTATGCGGGTTTCACACACATCGTGATAAAGTCGGTGCAATGAATATCATTCACGCGCCTGTGATTGGTGGTAATAGCCGATCAGCCTAAGATGCTAAACGCACTGTCTTAGGAGGGCTAACGACATAGCCTCACCTTAAGGTCATACTCCGATAGTAGAAATACACTTCGGTTTAATCACTTAAGAATCCCAATGTTTAAACTTCGGGAATGTCAATATATTTGTCAGGAGAGTATAGCAGTGAATGTAGATGTTAGTATATTGATTCTAAATTACAACACATGCCGCCTGACGATGGACTGTCTGAGGTCGGTATATGATTCCGAGACAGGATATTCCTATGAAATTATTCTAGTAGATAATAACTCCCAGGATGACTCGGTAGAGACGATAAGCAAGGAGTTTCCTGAGGTGCTGTTAATCGCGAATTCGGAGAATGTGGGCTTTGCCAAGGGGAATAACCAGGGGATGGAGGTCGCCTCCGGGCGTTATGTGCTGCTGCTCAATTCGGATACAGTGATCCGTAAGGATACGCTGGAGACGATGCTTGAGTTCATGGATAGCCGTCCGGATCTTGGCGCGTCCGGGTGTAAGGTGATTCTGCCGGATGGGTCCCTGGATAAGGCCTGCCGGAGAGGGTTTCCGACACCGTCTGCGTCCTTTTATTATGCCTTTGGCTTCAGTAAGCTGTTCCCGGACCGCCCGAAGTTCAACGGCTACCAGCTCGGCTATCTGGACCCGGATGACGAATATCCGGTAGATTGTCTGGTTGGAGCGTTCATGCTGCTGCGCCGGGAGACGATTGAGCAGGTGGGCGGACTGGATGAGACCTTTTTCATGTACGGAGAGGATTTGGATTGGTGTTACCGGATCAAGGAAGCGGGCTGGGGGATTTATTATTATCCGCAGACGTCCATCGTACATCTGAAGGGTGGCAGCGCGCGCCGCAGACCGTTCAAGATTGTGTATGAGTTTCACCGGGCCATGATTTTATTTCATAAGAAGCATTATAGCAGCCGCTACAACAGTATGATAAATGGAGCGGTCTATGCGGGCGTCGGCGTTAAGTTCACTCTATCGCTGCTGCGCAACGCATTGATTGCCCCTCGTAAGGTACCTACACCCGCACAGAGTCTGAATGTTCCCGGGGAAGCCGGTATCAGCAATGAATCGAAGGCTGAGGTGAGATTATGATTCGCCGGAATCAAAAGTTTTTGACCCAACTATATATGGTAGCCGACTTTATCGTGATCCAGTTGTCCTTCCTTGCGGCCTGGTGGCTGAAGTTCAAGAGCGGCTTGCTGGAATCCTACCGGACGCTGCCTATAGAATCCTATGGGTACTGGAGTATTATCTATGGGGCCATAGCCGTACTGATCGGTATTGTAGTGTCTCTATACTTGCCTAAGCGGAAGAAGCGGTTCATTGATGAATTCATCAAGATTTTTCAGGTTCATGCCATGGGGATCTTTATCCTGCTGGGCCTGATGTTCTTCCTGAGGGAGATTGATATCTCCCGGCAATACCTGGCGATCTACATGGGCTTCAATATTCTATCCATTATGCTGTACCGTTATGTGCTGAAGAAGATGCTGAAGTCACTGCGTGAAAAAGGCTTCAACCGCCAGTTCGTTCTGATTCTTGGTGCAGGCACATTGGGTAAAAGATTCTATAACAACCTGGAGCAGTATCCGGAGCTGGGCTATGAGGCCATCGGGTTCCTGGATGACTTCCATCAGTGGGATGGCATTGAGGAGCAGCGGTATAAGCCGATTCTGGGTACAGTGGATCAGTTGGAGGCTATGCTGGAGATGCTTCCTGTCGATGAGGTGATTCTGGCGCTGCCGCTGGATGCCCACTCGAAATACCCGGCTATTATTGCAACTTGTGAGAAAGCCGGGATGCGGACGCTGATTATTCCCGATTTCTTCGATTACCTGCCGGCCCGTCCGTATTTCGATAACTTTGCCGGGATGCCGATGATTAATGTGCGCGATATTCCGCTGGATATGGCCGGGAACAAAATGGCAAAGCGTGCGTTTGATATTGTGTTCGCCTTGTTCGCCATTCTTATGCTGTCTCCGGTGATGCTGATTGTTGCGCTCGGAGTGCGTCTGACTTCACCGGGACCGGTGATTTTCAAGCAGGAGCGGGTGGGGCTGAACCGCCGTAATTTCATGATGTACAAGTTCCGTTCCATGAAAATGCAGACGGACGGTGAGGTGGACACAGGCTGGAGCACGAAGGAAGATCCGCGCCGGACCCGCTTTGGTACGTTTATCCGCCGAACGAGTCTGGATGAGCTGCCGCAATTCTTCAACGTGCTGTTCGGGCAGATGAGTGTGGTTGGTCCCCGGCCGGAGCGCCCTTATTTTGTAGAGCAGTTCCGCGGCGAGATTCCGAAGTATATGGTTAAGCATCATGTGCGGCCGGGGATTACCGGCTGGGCTCAGAGTAACGGTCTGCGCGGGGATACCTCGATTGAGGACCGGATCAAGCATGATATTTTCTATATCGAGAATTGGTCTCTGCTGTTCGATATCCGGATTATTGCCAAGACTATTCGTAATGGGTTTAAGAACGCTTATTAATACACGGTCTTATCTATATTCTATTCTCCGCTAAAAAACGGTTGCTGCCCCTTGAGGATGACACAGCCGTTTTTGCTTTTTTCAGCCGACTCTCTACTACTTGCAAAGGAGACTGCCATCATGAAGAGAACAAAGCTTATTGCTTCTATTACTATGATCGGGGCTGTTACACTTTTGCTTGTATTGATGCTTGGAGGAAAAGAAAAACAGCCAGCTACAGGCTTCGCGGCCCACAGGGTCATTGCCCATGCCATGGGCGGAATCAATGACAAGGCGTATACCAATACCAAGGACGCTTTTATTGCGAACTATGAGCAGGGGACCCGGATCTTTGAGGCGGACCTGCTGCTTACCAGTGATGAACAGCTCGTGGCCCGTCATGAATGGACTACAGGTATGAGTAAGAAGCTGGGTCAACAGGAGGTTCTTCCTCCTGACAAGCAGGGAGAGGTGCTGACTCACGATGAAGTGATGAACAGCCCGGTGCTGGAGCTCTACTCTCCGCTGGATATTGAGAAAATCGTCAATCTGCTGGAGATCTACCCGGATACCTATATTGTAACGGACACGAAGGAGCTGGAACCGGAACAGGTAACGAAGCAATTTCAGCTCATTGTAGAAGCCGCACGGAAGAAGGACCCAGCGCTGCTGGAGCGGATTGTTCCGCAGATTTACAGCCGGGAGATGCTGGAGGTTGTGAAGCAGGTGTACGCTTTTCCGGAAATCATCTATACCCTATACCAGACAGAGGACAGCGACGAGGTGGTCATTGAATTCGTCAAGCAGACCGGCGTGGACATCACGATGCCGACAACCAGGGCTACCAAGAGCTTCGTGCGTAACTTGAAAAAAGCGGGCGCCAGAGTCTACGTGCATACCGTGAACGAGGAGAAGGAAATTCTGGAGCTGTCCCGGCTGGGGGTTGACGGGTTCTATACTGATTTTGTCCCGGAAAACGACTTGAAGCGGATCAAGGGTCTCCGCTGATCAAGGAGAAGGCAAAGGCGAAAATGCGAAAAAATGTTCGCATTTTGTTCTCTTTTAAATTGACACCCCCCTTCGTGCTGACTTAGACTAGAGATACGGATTTTGCGTGCGCAGGAGTGTGTATATTCACTTAGATGAACAATGAGGATGGACAAAGATGAACGAGATGCGGCAAATGATCAGGCCATGGCGGCATGTATTCAAGCTGGACCCGGACCGTGTGCTTGGTGACAAGGAGCTGGAGGCTGTCTGCCAGTCGGGAACCGATGCGATACTCGTAGGCGGCTCTACTGGCGTGACTTATGAGAATACGGTGAGTCTGCTTGCGAGAATCCGGCAGTATGACCTGCCTTGCGCGCTGGAGATCTCGGATCTGGAGGCCGCTGTGCCCGGGTTTGACCTGTATATGATTCCCATGGTGCTCAACACTGACGATACTTCATGGATTCTCGGCCATCACCGCCGGGCGATTGAACGCTTCGGCAGTCTGATCCCATGGGAATTGCTGTTGACAGAGGGCTATATTGTGCTGAACAGCGATTCCTCGGTAGCGCGCCTGACCGGTGCGGACTGCTCGCTCGATGCGGCTGGTGCGGGAGCCTATGCGCAGATTGCAGACAAGCTGATGAACCTCCCGGTGGTCTACCTTGAATATAGCGGACGTTATGGAGATCTGGAGATTGTGCGCGAGGTCAGGGAAGTGGTTGAGCACAGCCAGCTTTTCTATGGAGGCGGAATTACAGGTGCAGAGGAAGCCATGCATGTAGCCGCGCTATGTGATACAGTAGTGGTCGGCAATATTATTTATAGCAATGTGGAACAAGCGCTGTTGACGGTCCAGGCTGTGCGGAATACCCCGCAGATGGACTGGTAGACTTTATAGATCATGAGCGTATATAAGAAGCGCAAAGAACTTGACGAAAAGCAAAAAGAAGCGGAGGGGAAATTTGGAACTGTAGGAGCGGTAGCGTCCGCCTGAAAGCTTTCCGTAGGAAAGCTCGCATCGGAAGCATCAGCTGTCACCGGATTTCATCCGCGAACAGCGGTTTAAATCAAGAAATCGGGTGACAACAGCGGCCGGAAGTCCAAATGTTCACCGCAGCGACGACCAAGCTCTGAGTTCAAACCTTAAGTGCGTCTTATATAACTTATATTCAGAAAGGAGCATGTAACACATGCAACTTGTTAACATACAGGACGCCGTAAGCCGTCTGAATCCCCCGCAGCGTCAGGCTGTAGAAGCAACTGAAGGACCCCTGCTAATTATGGCTGGCGCAGGCAGCGGCAAGACCCGCGTGCTGACCCACCGGATTGCCTGGCTGATTGCGAACCGCAAGGCACCGCCGTGGGCGATTCTGGCGATTACGTTTACCAATAAGGCCGCCCGGGAGATGCAGGAGCGTGTCTCCAAGCTGGTTGGGCCGGAGGGCCGGGATATTTGGGTATCTACTTTCCACTCCATGTGTGTGCGGATTCTGCGGAAGGATATTGATCAGATTGGCTTCACCTCGAACTTCTCCATTCTGGATTCGACAGACCAGCTGTCCGTCATCCGCAATTGTATGAAGGATCTCGACATCGACACCAAGAAGTTCGAGCCGAAGGCTGTCCAGGCCGTCATCAGCACGAACAAGAATGAGCTGATTACACCGGTGCAGTATGAGCAGAAGGTTGGCGATTATTTTGAAGGTCTGGTGGCCAAGGTGTACACCAAATACCAGCACCGGCTGAGAAGCAATAACTCTCTGGACTTCGACGATCTCATTATGAAGACGATCGAGCTGTTCAAGGAGAAGCCGGATGTGCTGGATTTCTATCAGAAGAAGTTCAAGTATATTCATGTCGATGAGTATCAGGATACGAACCGTGCGCAGTACATGCTCTGCCGGATGCTGGCTGAAGGCCACCACCGGATCTGCGTGGTCGGGGACAGTGACCAGTCCATCTACCGCTGGCGCGGGGCGGATATCTCGAACATTCTGAACTTCGAAGAGGATTACCCCGAAGCCCAGACGATTCTGCTGGAGCAGAATTACCGCTCCACCTCGAACATTCTGAATGCCGCCAACGGCGTGATTGCCCTCAATACGGGCCGCAAGCCGAAGAAGCTGTGGACCGACTCGGATGAAGGCGCGAAGATCAAGGTGTTCCGTGGTGACACTGAGCATGACGAAGGATATTTCGTCACCGGGGAGATCAGCAAGAACGTGAAGCAGGGACAGGCTTACCAGAACCACGCGATTCTGTACCGTACGAATGCCCAGTCCCGTGTAATAGAAGAAATTTTGATCAAATCGGATATTCCGTATCAGATCGTCGGCGGCATCAAGTTCTATGACCGCAAAGAAATTAAGGATCTGCTGGCGTATCTGCGCCTGCTGTCCAATCCTGATGATGATATCAGTCTGACGCGGATTATCAATGTTCCGAAGCGCGGGCTGGGGGATACCACTGTGGGTAAGCTTGCGGCAGCGGCGGCTGCCCAGGGCGTCTCGATCTTCCGGGCGCTGCAGACGGTGGATGATCTCGGGTTCGCCGGAAGGACCCGTAACACGCTGGTGGAATTCTACGATATGATCGAAGCCCTGCACCGGATGGTGGAATTCCTCTCGGTGACAGAGCTGACGGAGAAGATTCTGGAGCTGTCCCAGTACCGCCTTGAATTGCAGAATGAGAATACGCTGGAGTCCCGTTCACGCCTGGAGAACATTGACGAGTTCCTGTCTGTTACGATGGAATTCGAGAAGAACAATGAAGACAAGTCGCTGGTCTCCTTCCTGACCGATCTGGCGCTGGTTGCGGATATCGACAGTGTGAATGATGATGAGGAGCGCAGTGATGCGGTAGTGCTGATGACGATGCACAGCGCGAAGGGTCTGGAGTTCCCGACCGTCTTCATTATCGGGATGGAGGAAGGGGTGTTCCCGCACAGCCGCGCCTTCCAGGACAATGATGAACTGGAAGAAGAACGCCGGCTGGCGTATGTGGGCATTACCCGTGCGGAGAAGCAGCTGTTCCTCAGCTGCGCACGGATGCGCACGTTGTTCGGGCGGACGAACGCGAATGCGCCGTCCCGCTTCCTGGAGGAGATTCCGGAGGAACTGAAGGAAGATACTGTCCGTGAATCGGACCGCTTCCGGCGCGGAGGCGCGGAGGCAGGCGGTGCCTATGGCGGCCGGGGCTTCGGCGGAAGCGGAGGCAGCCGGGGGAACTTCGGCAGCCGCACCGCTGCTGCCGGGAACGCGCCGGGAGGCGGCGGGTCCGCCAGCTTCGGCAGCGGCAGCTCTGCAAGCGCGGTGCCTGGCGCGGGCCGTGTGGTGGTGACGACCGGAGGCGCGCAGCGCACGACGGGCGGGGCCGGGGCGGCTGCCGAGGCCGGAGGCTTCAAGGCGGGCGACAAGGTCGCCCACGGCAAATGGGGCACCGGCACCATTGTGGCCGTGAAGGGCAGCGGCAACGATACGGAGCTGCAGATTGCCTTCCCGGCGCCGGTAGGCGTTAAGCGGCTGCTGGCCGGCTTTGCGCCGATCACCAAAGTTGAATAAATCAAGCTTGCGATTAACGGCAGTGCTTTTGGATCACGCTAACCGTAGGAAACCTATTTGACGGAGGGATATGCCGGATGGATATGATGTTCACGATGGAAGAGCTTGTAGCCGAGCTGAATCAATACAATTATCACTACTATACGCTGGATGCTCCACAGATCAGTGACAAGGAATACGATGTGCTCTACGACAAGCTGGTAGCGCTGGAAGCGGAGAGCGGAATTGTA
The DNA here is from genome assembly GCF_038000365.1 of Paenibacillus sp. FSL R7-0333. NCBI lineage: Bacteria > Bacillati > Bacillota > Bacilli > Caryophanales > Paenibacillaceae > Paenibacillus > Paenibacillus sp. FSL R7-0333. Next base: position 6,581,178 of record NZ_JBBOBZ010000001.1, on the reverse strand, counting down.
TTGCCGCATTCCCCGACTCAGCGGGTAGGCGGGGAGCTGCTGAAGGGCTTCACACCGCACCGCCATCTGGCGCCGCTGTGGAGTCTGGATAAGGCGCAGAACATTGAACAGCTTCGAACCTGGAACACCCGTGTGCTGAAGCTGGTGAATGATTATAATACCAAGAACCCGGAGAATCCGCTGCCGGAGCCGTGTTATGCCGTAGAGCTGAAGTTCGACGGCTTGACGCTGAACCTGACCTATCGTGATGGGGCGCTCGTACAAGCAGCTACCCGTGGCAACGGGGTGACAGGTGAGGGAATTCTGGCTCAGGTGAAGACGATCAAGTCCGTTCCGCTGAATATTCCGTTCAAGGAAGGCGTTATTGAAGTGCAGGGCGAGGGGATTATGAACCTGTCGGTACTGGCGGATTATAATACCCGCGCAGCAGAGCCGCTGAAGAATGCACGCAATGGTGCGGCGGGAGCGCTGCGCAACCTGAATCCGAAGATGACTGCCGACCGCAGGCTGAATGCTTTCTTTTATAATGTGGGGTATGCAGAAGGCGTACAGTTCGCCGATCATCAGGAGATGATGGATTTCCTGCGCAGCAACCGGTTTAAGGTTAACCCTTACCTGAACTACTTCAGTAATTTCGATGATGTGACCGAGCAGCTGGCAGAGATTGAAGAGAGCCGGTCCGGTCTGGATTATCTGATTGACGGGGCGGTCATTAAGGTTACCGATTTCCGCATCCGTGAGGCGCTGGGCTATACCGACAAGTTCCCGCGCTGGGCCGTAGCTTATAAATTCGAGGCGGAAGAGACCACAACCATTCTGGAATCTGTAAGCTGGAATGTCGGACGTACAGGCAAGGTCACTCCGCTTGCTAGGGTAGAAGCTGTAGAATTAGCCGGTGTTACGGTGCAGAACTGTACACTTAACAACGTAGGCGATATTGAGCGCAAGAATCTGAAGTTTGCTCTGGGTACACGGGTATTCATTCGCCGCTCCAATGATGTCATCCCGGAGATTCTGGGCAAGGTGACAGAAGAGAGTGACGGCGGGGAGATTATCTTCCCCGAAGAGTGTCCGGCCTGCGGGTTCCCGCTGGAGATGCGCGGCGCTCATCTGTTCTGCAACAACAAGCTTGACTGCAAGCCGCAGATTGTCAGCCGGATTACCCATTTTGCGTCCAGAGATGCCATGGATATCGAGACGTTCAGTGAGAAGACAGCGGCTCAGCTGCATGAGGAGCTTAGTGTACGGGAGCCTGCGGATCTGTATGAGCTAACCTTCGACCAGCTGGTGAAGCTGGAGCGGTTCGGAGAGAAGAAGGCGGCGAATCTGCTGAAGGCACTCGAAGACAGCAAAGGCAGAGATCTGGCATCCTTCCTCTATGCACTCGGTATTCCTAATACCGGCAAAGCCACGACAAGAATGCTGGCCGACCATTACCGCAGCCTGGAAGCTGTCATGTCTGCTACCGCGGAGGAGCTGGCCGGACTGCCGGATATCGGGGGAATTGTGGCGGAGAGCATCGTGAATTATTTTGCCGACCCGTTCGTAGTGGTTAGCATCGACCGTATGCGGGCGCTGGGGGTAGAGGCCAAGGCTCCTGAAGCGCCGCGTGTAGTCAATACGAATACCTATTTCAGCGGCAAAACAGTCGTCCTGACCGGTTCCCTGCAGAAAATGACCCGCGAGGAAGCCGCCGAACGTCTGGAGGCTCTGGGGGCAAAGGTATCCGGCAGCGTCTCCAAGAAGACGGATCTGGTTATCGCCGGGGAGAAGGCAGGCAGCAAGCTGGCCAAAGCCCAGCAGCTCGGCATTCAAGTCATTGAGGATGAAGACGAACTGATCCGGCTGCTAGAGATGTAAGAGAATATATAAGTCCTGTGTTTCCTTTGCTTATGGGCGGAGGGGCGCAGGGCTTTTTTTGATGTATAGGAAATCGGAAAACCGATCACATTGCGGCAAGCGAGGGTGAACGGGCCGGATGTAATCGAAAAACCGACCACATTGCGCCAGGCGAGGGTGAGAGGGCGGAATGTAATCGAAAAACTGACCACATTGCGCCAGGCGAGAGTGAACGGGTCGGATGTAATCGAAAAACCGACCACATTGCGCCAAGCGAGGATGAAGGGGCCGGATGTACAGGGGAAGGCACCAGCATTTGTTACCCGGTAGGCTGATTTTGTTGTGCAGACGGCTACCCTTCCGCTTTCATGTGAACATTTGATAATTTAATACAACTCCATACTTATTTTGACAGTTAGTTAATCTTTCCAAGGTAAGCTTGGGATTAGAACCGTCACAATGAGGAAGGGGTATATGATGAACAAGTTAATGAGGGGCATGATTTTTGGAGGATTGGCGGCAGCTGTAGTATCAGGAGCAACACTTGCAGGAGCGGCCAAGAGCCCGGCTAATTCCGGGGGCGCTGCCAAAGCCCAGTCTAAGAATCTTATCGTTCTGATCGGCGACGGCATGGGCCCGGCTCAAGTGTCTGCGGCAAGATATTTTCAGCAATATACCAAGGGAGTCAAGCACCTGAACCTCGATCCATACTACGTGGGACAAGCTACTACATATGCAGACCGGGGAGAGGACAGCGGTAAAATCGTATCCGGGATCGTCACAGACTCCGCCTCTGCCGGTACTGCATTTGCTACAGGCCATAAAACCTATAACGCGGGCATCAGCGTCTCTAATGAGGATGTCTCAAGACCCTTTGCTTCTATAATCGAAGCTGCGGAGAGCGCAGGCAAGGCCACCGGCCTTGTGACCACTGCCCGTATCACCCATGCCACACCTGCCGTGTACGCTTCCCATGTCCGTAACCGTGACAATGAATCGGCGATTGCCTCACAGTACCTGGAGAGCGGCGTGGATGTGCTGATGGGCGGCGGGAAGCAGTTCTTCCTGACCAAGGATGAGAAGGGCAAACGTACGGATAAGAACCTGCTGCCTGACTTCAAAGCCAAAGGCTATACGGTCGTTGAGAATACCACAGCCTTAAATACACTCACTTCCAAGAATACCAAGGTGTTAGGCTTGTTCGGCAACTCCCATGTGGCTTATACGCCAGACCGCACTCCGGAAATTCCGAGCCTGGCAGCGATGACCTCCAAGGCACTGAATATTCTGTCCACCGATAAAGACGGCTTCGTCATGATGATTGAAGGCGGGCGTATCGACCATGCCGGTCATGCCAACGATCTGCCGACCCTGGTGCAGGAAGCGCTCGACTTTGACGCAGCCTTCAAGACAGCTGTTGATTTTGCGAAGAAAAACGGCAACACCTCTGTGGTGGTTACTGCTGATCATGAGACAGGCGGCCTCTCACTCTCGCGTGACAATATCTATGAGATCAACATCGATCTGTGGAACAAGCAGAAGCATTCCTCCGAGAGTCTGGCAGCCGATCTTGAAGCCGCGCAGACACCGGAAGAGATCCGCAAGATCGTAACGGCAAACACCTGGATTACAGATCTGACGGACGAGGAAGTTACCCAGATTATGAACGGCGACGGTTCTTCGTACAAACGGGAAGGCGCATATAATGCAGTGATTTCCAAACGCCTGCTGGTCGGCTGGTCGGGTCACGGCCACTCTGCGGTGGATGTTGGGGTGTGGGCGTATGGCCCGATTGCTGACAAAGTGAAGGGACAGATCGACAATACGCAGATCGCAACTATGGGAGCGGGAATACTGGGACTGGATCTGAACAAGCGTTCAGCAGAGCTGCAGTCGAAATATGTCTATCCGAAATTCAAAATCAGCCGCGACAATGAAGTGCTCTATCCGGCTCAGGCTCTGGTGAAGGCGCTTGGAGGAACCTATACAGGGAGCACTTCTGCTGCCAAGCTTACTATTGGAAAGAATACGATTGAAGTCGACCTGACCGGTAAAACAGCGAAGCTGAACAGTAAAGCGGCCGCATACACGGTGGATGTGGATAATAACGTACTCTACCTTCCGCTTAGTGCATTCAACCAGTTGAAGGGCACGACCTTAACTTGGGATGCGCTGTCCGAACGCATTGTGCTCAGATAGGAGTGGCTTTTATTGCTCCAGATTCAGAATTTGACCAAACAATTCAAAGTGGACGGCAGAGCTGTGCCGATCCTCGATATCCCCCGGTGGAATGTTGAAAAAGGAGAGCGTGTAGCCATTACCGGACCCAGCGGGTCCGGTAAAAGCACGCTTTTGCACCTGATCAGCGGCATCATGCGTGCAGACAGCGGCAGAATTACCGTAGACGGACAGCCGCTTCACGAACTGACCGAGGCGAAGCGCGATGCCTTCCGTGCTTCTGCTATCGGCTATGTGCTGCAGGACTTCCATCTGATTCCCTCGCTGACCGCACGGCAGAATGTCGAGATTGCCATGACGGCCCGGCTTACGCAAAAGGAGCGACGGCGCATAGTGGACGGCTGGTTGGAGCAGGTGGGCCTGGGGGGCCGCGGAAGGCATCTGCCTTCCCAGCTCTCACGCGGGCAGCAGCAGCGCGTTGCCATTGTAAGAGCCATGGTCAATCACCCGCCGCTTCTGCTGGCAGATGAACCGACAGGCAGCTTGGACTGGGAGACTGCCGATGAGATATCCTCGCTGCTCCTGGAGCTTAGCGCGGCGCATGGACACACTTTAATCGTGGTAACCCATGACCTCAATATGGCTGAACGGTTTCCACGCCGCTTGAACATTCAGGATATCAATGAAGTGCGGCGGGAGGCATTATCCCGGCAGCGCTCTTCGCTCAGTGGGGTGGACAAGGAGGGGATTTCGCTATGAGCCTGTTCCGGCTCACCCTCCGCAATGTGCTGCACCGGCGGTTCCTGTCTCTGCTTACCGTGTGTGCTGTGGCGATTACAGTTGCCTTTATTGTGTTACTTGTCCTGTCCCGGCAGAGTGTAGAGCAGGGAGCCAAGAAAGGCTATGGCCCCTTTGATCTTGTCATAGGAGCAACGGGCAGTGAGACACAGCTTGTGCTGAATACCTTTTATCATATCGGCGCGCCAACCGGGAATATCCCGCTTGCTGTATTGGATGAGGCACGGCGGGACCCGTCTGTGGAAGCTGCCTTTGCGATGACTACGGGCGACAACTACAAGGGCTATCCAATTGTCGGGATAGATTCCGGGTATTTCTTCACCCGTTACGGTGGCAGCCGGCTACAGGAAGGCAAGATGTATGCCGATACTGGTGATACGATTGTAGGCTCATACGTGGCCCGGTCGCTGGGACTGAAGGTAGGCGATACCTTTGCGGGGGCGCATGGACTTGTACAGGGAGAAGACCACGAATCCGCAGCGGCTGAGCATGAAGGGGATCATGAGGACGAAGAAGCAGGAGGACATGCGGCAGCCGAAGATGAGGGGACGGGAGAGCAAGCCGGGCATGCCCATGATGATTTTCGCTACAGGGTAGCGGGTATTCTTCCAGAGCTCCATACTCCGGATGACCGAGCGGTCTTTACGACAGTTGACTATGCCTGGGCTGTACACGGGCTGGCGCCTGAGGAGCGGGAGATCACGGCGGTGCTGGTTAAGCCGGCCAGTCTGCTGGGGGCCCATGATTTGAAGCAGGGATTCGATGGCAGCAATGGTGTCCAGGCGGCGTATACCAGCAAGGCCGTGTCCGATGTGTTGAATGCAGTGGATCAGGGCTCCCGGCTGCTTGGGATGCTGACGGCCATTTGTGTGCTTCTCGCAGGTATTGCGATTCTACTATCTCTCGTTGCAGCAGCCTCGGAGCGGACCAAGGATGTGGGGATACTACGTCTTCTCGGAAAATCACGGGCCTACGTATGGCTGACCTTGACCACAGAAGGCCTGCTGGTAACAGCAACCGGACTCATTGCGGGTCTTGTAATCGGTCATCTCGGTGCCTATCTGCTCAAGGACATGTTGTTCTCGCAGGCGGGCATTCAAATCGAGCCCTACCATTGGACACCGGAGCATTGGCTTATTGTGCTTGGAGCGCTGGCGATAGGTCTGCTGTCGTCGCTTGGGCCAGCCTTCCGGATGTACCGGATGCATCCGCTCGCCTTGTTCAAATCATAGGAGGTACGTTCAATTGATACGACTACAAGGAAGAATGCTTCTGCTGTCGGGAGCTGTGACAGGTATGCTGCTGCTTCAGGCATGTGGCCAGAATACTGCTGCTAATGGGAACGGGGAGTCCTTTGCGGCGGTGGTGGAAGCTCCGCAGAGCACTGAGGAAGTCACGGCGGAGGGTGAGTCGTCCGCATCCCCTTCCCCGCAGGACACTGCTCCAGCAGCCAAAGACGGAGTTGCTGCATCCGCTGCTCCATCCAAAGGTACGGATACCGGGACCAAGGTGACGGTTACGTTCAAGCCGTCTCCATCGCCTACTGCTGCACCTGTTGGAACGGCTACCCGGAAGCCCTCCGGAAAGACTGTAACTACTATCCCGAGTCCGGCCGCCTCTTCTTCTGTACAAAGCCCACGCCCAGCGGCAGCGGTTAAGGATACCGGGGGGAGCAGCGCTGAAGCAGAACCCGTCAAGGCTGGATCTGCTACGGCATTGAGCGTATCACCTTCTCCGTCTCCGTCTGCGGCACCAGCGGCAGCTGCTACCGTGGGTTCTGCCTTCACAGGGAATACAGCCATAGACTGGAACGGTTTTTTTGACGGAGACGATCAGACCCGGCCCTCAGAGCACTTCTGGGATCTTAGCGGACAGCAGGTGACCATTAAGGGATTCATGGGTGAGGTCCTTTCTTTTGAGAAAAACTGGTTTCTGCTGATCCCCGAACCGGGTGCCGAATGTCCGTTTGATAATGGGGATGAGACCTACTGGAACAAGATTATGATCGTGTTTGTTCCTGAAGGCAGTAAGCTCCGCTACACCTCAGGTCCACTGGAAATATCGGGGCGCCTGGATGTCGGAATCAAGATTGACGAGTCCGGCTACAAAACCATGTTCCGCCTGTACGACGCTTCCTTCAAAAGCCTGTGATCCATGAAGCAAGAACAAAAACCTCCAAATCCCTAATTGGGAAAGGAGGTTTTTATTCTGAAATAGAGGACAGAAGCAACATTATACCCGCTTCGCACCCGGCAGCCAGGCATCTTTATCGTATCCACGCTGTTCCCAGTACCCGGTATAATCTTCATTGATTAACTCAATCCGGTTCAGCCATTTGACGGACTTATAGGCATACATTTGCGGAGTAACGAGACGAACCGGCCCGCCGAGCTGATTGGGGATAGGTTTGCCATCGTGCATCACGGCCACCATGATATCGTCCATCCTCGCCTGATCCAGAGTGAGTGAGTCCGTATAGACACCGTCTCCCGAGTAGAACTTGACCATGACGGCCCCAGGCTGCACACCGGCCATATCGAGCAGCTTCGAGAGGGGGAGGCCCTCCCATGTATTTTTGTACACAGACCAGCCGGTCACGCAGTGAAAATCACTGACCTGTACCTCTCGCTGCAGCTTGACGAACTCTTCCCAGTTCCAGCTCAGCTTCTTATCCACCAGCCCATCAATGGTAAAAGACCAGTTGGAATTATCGAACGCGGGAATGGCCGTGACCGTATATACGCGAAAGCTGCCCTCGGCTCCCCCGCCGATAGGAGGTGCAGATTCCGCCAGCGGAATAGGATCTGGAATCAATGCATTGGCATTGGTTGCCGCATAGTCGGCTGTGCCGGGAAACTGCAGGGATTTACCGATCCAGCGGACAAAAGTTGGGCCGAGCGTGACAGCAAGCCCTGCGCCTACCGCAACCTTAATGAACCCACGGCGTGAATACATAGGCTGGGCTTCAGAAGGAGCCACAGGCAGCGCCCGTCCTGCGGGAGAAGAGGCCTCTTCAACAGGGACAGCTTCTGCCACAATCGTGCGCTTCTTGGGCTCCTTCAGCCACTTCACCCGTGTAATGGAGTGATAGATGATGACTGGCAGGCCGACCCAGGTCAGCAGATCATGAATGAATAACGCAGTATTCGCTGCTCTCGGCCCGGCAAGCCTGAACTGCCAGAGCACAACCCCTGAGATCAGCCAGCCGATCAAAAGCGTCAGCACGAAGAGGACGTTGGCTTTTTGCGCAGGTTTACCCTTGAGCCGCTTCCAGTGCTTCGCCGCCAGGAGCAGATAGTAGACCACAGGGATCAACAGCGCCAGACCGAACACGATATGGCCCCATTTCAGCCACACTCTGCCCTCACCCAGCAGCTCTCTCCAGAAGCCGCCAACCAGCATCAGACCGCTAAGGGCAAGAATTAAGACCAGCCAGGCATTCCACAAGTGAATCGAGACGAGCTTCTTTCCGTATCCTTTGCGGATGCCGGTCAATATTTTTTTCACCTGCAGTCCCTCCCGTTGATGAATAAGTGTCCAACATCATATTAATTTAAGTTTTAACTAATTGTACCGCAAAAAAACACTGCTGAATAATATTACCCCGATCAAGCCCGACCGTATGGTTGCCTTCCCTGAACTTTTTCTTATAGACTAATGGAAAGAGCTAAGGAAAGGATTAAATGCCCGTGAACCAAGAAACGATACTGCTGGTGGATGATGAAGTGGAGATTGTGGAACTGCTGGATATCTATTTTCGCAATGAGGGGTACCGGCTGCTTAAGGCATTTGACGGAAGGGAGGCGCTTGAATGCCTTGGCAAGGAAGAGGTGGATCTCATTATACTCGATGTGATGATGCCACACATGGATGGGATTGCCGCCTGCATGAAGATTCGTGAAGAACGCAACATGCCGATTATTATGCTCTCCGCCAAGAATGCCGATATGGACAAAATCCTTGGACTCAGCATCGGTGCAGACGATTATGTGGGCAAGCCGTTTAATCCGCTGGAACTGGTGGCGCGGGCCAAATCGCAGCTGCGCCGTTACCATAAATTGAATCGGGACACTTCTGCCAGAACGAATGAGCACGAACTGATCTTTGAAGATTTGCTGATAGATACACTTCGGCATGAGGTAAGTGTGGACAATCGCAAGGTGAAGCTGACACCCCGCGAGTTTTCTATCCTGGAACTTCTGGCGCGGCATCAGGGACAGGTGCTCAGTATGGAGCAGATTTATCTGAAAGTGTGGAATGAGCCTTTTCTGGATGGTGGCAACACCGTGATGGTGCATGTCCGCAATATCCGCGACAAAATCGAGCTGGACGCAAAGCAGCCCCGTTATGTGCAGACCGTATGGGGCATTGGCTACAAACTGGATCATCCATCCTGAAAGCTGAGGGGAACTGTAGTGAACACCAAATATATAAGCACCATCCGCTGGAAGTTTATCTGGGCCTTTGTGCTGAGTATTTTGTCGGGGGCAGCTCTGCTTTTGGCGGGCTATCGGCTGGTTAACTCTTTAATTTATCTGCAGCCGGCGCAGCCCTCCGCACTGTATTCGCGTACTCTGAAATGGATGATCAACCATATCGGTTCAGCGCCGCTGATGACCGCTGTCGGGATTGCCAGCTTCCTGATCTTCTTTTTCATCTATACGCGTAAAATCGTCTCGTACCTCGAAGAGATCACCAGCGGTATCCAGCAGATCACGAAGCTTGATGAATCGCACCGGATTGAGGTCCGAACGTCGGACGAGCTGGGGGTACTTGCGGAGAACATCAACATTATGTCTGAGCGGCTACAGCATTCGCTGCTGGAAGAACGCAAGGCTGTCGAGTCCAAAAACGAGCTGATTACCGGTGTATCGCATGATCTCCGCACTCCGTTGACCTCGGTGCTTGGCTTCTTGGAGTATATTGAGCAGGACCGCTGCCGGGAAGAGGCGGAGATACGTTACTATGTAGGGATTGCCTATCAGAAGTCATTGGTGCTGCGCAAGCTGATTGACGACTTGTTTGAATACACGCGGGTTAACAGCAGCAGACTGCCGTTAGTGCTGGAACGGCTCGATCTCAAGGCATTTATGCGCCAGCTTGCGGAGGAATCGGTTCCGGCACTGACCCGTGCAGGCATGACTTATGAACTGCAGGATGATACCGAATCGCTGTGGATTGAAGCGGCACCTTACGAATTGGTGCGTGCTTATGAGAATCTGATTGCCAATGCGATCCGGTACGGGAAGGATGGAAGAAGGCTTGAGATTGGACTCAGCTGTGAAGGTAACGATGCAGTTGTGCGGATCAGCAATTTCGGCGAGATGATTGCGGAGGGGGATCTTCCACATATTTTTGAGCGGTTCTACCGGGCGGAGCGCTCCAGATCGCAGGTTACCGGGGGCTCGGGATTGGGTCTGGCGATTGCCAAGGGAATTGTGGAAAGGCACCATGGGGAGATTACGGCTCACAGCACCAGATCCCGGACTGACTTTGTTACCCGGTTTCCGGTATCCTCCTGACAATCTTCAGTATTTCTTAAGAAATGGCAATGGTGTTTCTTAAGATTTAGCCGATATCCTTGGGCTATGGGATGAGACCCGGGGAGGCAGGAGAAGTTGGCTGATGTCAAAAATACACACGATCCGCACACTATTACCTCTACATATTCTGCGGTAGCGTTCTGCTTAGTGCAGGGCTGTTGCTGCTTATGCGGGGGATTTTTACTATGTTCTACTCCTGGTATACGCCGGGATCGGCTGCGCTGTTTGTCCGTTTCATGCATTGGATCATCAATCATATCGGCGCAAGACCGGCGGCTGTCATGATGTTCACCGTTGTATGTGCAGGGCTGTTCCTGCTCCGTTCACAAAAAGCAGTCAACGATACTACCGCGCTGCTGCGCGCCGCGGAACAACTGGCGGTTCACGGCGCCTGTGAGCTTGCGGACCTTGAGGTGCAATCGGGTGGGGAATTCAGACGGTTGGTTGCCAGTCTGCGCCGGATTCATCAGGCCGGATTGCGGCCAGCAGCGGCCCCTGCACCGCAAATACTAATGCCGGAGCCGGATGCACAAGAATTCATGGCGCTTATTTTGCGGACACGGGCGTTGATCCGCATGCTGGAACTGACAGTGGCGGAGTCAGAGGAAGAGGTCTGTAATATCCCTGCTGCAGTTCTGCAGCAGCTGGCGATGGCTAAGCAGGAGGCATTGGGAATGGAAAAGCTTCTGGAGCATTGGACTCGGCAGGTATGAGAACAGGACGGAGATCGCTGCTGCGTATTTGCTATGCCGTTTTTGATCTGACAGTCATCCTTGCTATTCTCATGCTAGCAGGAATTATTTATATGAGTCATTATGGAAAGCTGATGCTGGATCGTTATCCGGAGAAAATGATTTTACCGGAATCAAGTGTCATTATGGCCTCTGACGGAACAATGTTGCGGAGAATACCGCTACCTGAGACAGGCTACCGAATCAAAGCAGGACTTGGAGAGATGCCGCAGCTGCTCATCGATACTTTCATTGCTGTTGAGGACCGCCGCTTTTACAGTCATAAGGGTCTGGACTACCAGGGAATAGCCCGCGCATTAGTCAACAATACCTTACGTATGGGGGTATCGGAGGGTGGAAGCAGCATCACTCAGCAGCTGGCAAGGGGGTTGTATCTGAACCGGGGGCAGAATCTGCTGCGTAAGCTGAACGAGGCCTCAATAGCGTTGGCGCTGGAGAAGCAGTTATCGAAGGATGAGATTTTGCAGCTGTATCTTAATCAAATTTATATGGGGCAAGGGCAATATGGGGTGAAATCTGCAGCGGAGCGTTATTTTGGTATAACTGATCTGGAGCAGTTGGAGATTGGACAGATCGCGACACTGGCGGCTATTCCCAAAGGGCCTTCCATCTATAACCCGGCAGACAACATTGAATTGTCAACAGGCAGACGGGATCTGGTCCTGCGGATTATGCAGCAGCACAAGCTGATAACAACCGAGCAGATGACGGCAGCAATGAAGAGCACCTACGTACCTCCGGTTAAGGAGAAGACTGAGATTGTCGGGGCGTCCTATATGGATGCGGCAATTCAGGAAGCGATGCGGCAGACAGGATTATCGCAAAAGGAGCTAAGCACAGGCGGTTATACACTCGTGACGGGCATGAATATTGAGGCGCAGCGGGCTATGGAGCGGGCCTTCTCACAGGAAGAGGCATTTCCGCCGGATGGAAAAAACCAGAGAGCAGAAGCAGCCATGGTCATCATGGACCAGCGGACCGGTGAAGTGGCCGCACTGTTGGGCGGGCGAAGCCCGCGTACAGGCGGTCTGAACAGAGCCGTAACTCCTTCCCGGCAGCCAGGCTCCGCGCTCAAGCCCATTATAGATTATGGACCGGCGCTGGAGAGCGGGAAATATACGCCGGACAGTCTCCTGCCTGATATTAAAACAACCTATGGCAGCTACAGTCCGGCTAATCTGAACGGTGTATATCGTGGGCAGGTGAGCATGAGGGTTGCCCTGCAGCAGTCCATTAATGCCCCAGCGGTATGGCTGCTGAAGCAGGTGGGGGTCAGCTATGCCCGTGGGTTTGCAGCCAGGCTGGGAATGGAACTCGCTGCAGAAGACAACCATCTGGCTATTGCCCTTGGAGGTCTGCATAGCGGGGTTTCTCCGCTCACGATGGCTCAAGCCTACACCGTCTTTGCAAATGGAGGCATTCTTAACAAGGCGTATCTGGTGCGTAGTATCAGGAATTCGCAGAATCAGGTGGTGTATTCACATGTCGCTGCGCCGCAGCAGGCCATTTCGGTACGTACCGCAGCGGATATGACAACGATGCTCCGTCAGGCGGTGAATGAAGGAACGGGCAGACGGGCGCAAATGAACGTTACGGTGGCCGGTAAGACAGGAACCACGCAGCTGGACCTGCCGGGAGTCCCCGGCAAGGCCAACCGGGACTTATGGTTTGTAGGCTATACCCCTAGATGGACAGCGGCAGTATGGATGGGTTTCGACCGCTCTGATCCGGACAACTACATGACTGCCGGCAGCGGGCTTGCAGCTGCTATGTTCTCCAAGGTTCTCTCCATGCTATGAATAGATTTGCTTATTCCGCTGCCCATTCCTCCAGCTTCTTGTCGCCGGGCAGCAGCAGGGCCAGCAGACCGAGCAGCGGCAGGAAGCCGCAGGCCACGAACACCGTGGCTATTCCGATCGTGTCGATCAGATGCCCAATTACGACAGAGCCAATTCCGCCAAGCCCGAAGGCAAGGCCGGTAATAAGACCCGAGACCGTACCGATATTGCCTGGATACAGCATCTGCGCGTAGATCACAGTGACGGAGAAGCTGGATAATAGAATGAACCCGGAGATGATCAGCAGCACGGCCGCCCAGAACTGGTTCACAAAAGGCAGGGCTAGCGCAAAAGGCACCGTCCCGATCATCGACACCAGAATAAGATTACGGCGGCCGAAGCGGTCTGCCAGCGGGCCCCCGAAGAAGGTGCCGACAGCGCCGGCAGCGAGATAGATGAAGATATAGATCTGAGCCTTATCCAGCGTCATCCCGTATTTGTCCATCAAATAGAAGGCGTAATACCCGCCGATGGAGGCGCCGTACCAGGATCGCACGAATACGATGAAGACCAGAATAACCGTTGTAATCAGAATACGTTTGCTGCGGGCTGGGTCGATAGAGCGTGACGCTGACTTTTTGCGGAAGGTGTATCCGGCATCCAGCATCTCGCGGTACCAGCGGGCCACATAGGCCTGGATGGCGACTCCGGCAGCGGCGATAACGGTGAAGCCGAGAGCACCCATCTGACCGAAGGGAATGAATACCCACTTCATTAATAGAGGACCCAAGGCCTGGCCGGCGTTGCCGCCCACCTGAAATATGGATTGCGACAGCCCCTTGCGCTGACCGGCAGCCATATGAGCCACGCGCATGCCTTCTGGATGGAACGCAGCTGATCCGAAGCCCACAAGCATTACGGACACAATCACTAATACATAATTGCCGGCAAAAGCGAGCAGGAAGACCCCGGCAAAGGTACAGCACATCCCCAGCGGGAGCAGGATCGGACGCGGCTTCCGGTCAGCGGCGAAGCCGATAATAGGCTGAATCACCGAAGAGGTGATATTCAGCGCGAACGCAATCCAGCCGATCTGGGCATAAGAGAGCACCAGGTTATCCTTTAGTACAGGGAACATCGCCGGAATTAATGCCTGAATGGAATCGTTGAATAAATGAACAAAGCTGACAGCAAGCAAAATACGGTAGATGGTAGCCTGCTGCAGATTGCGTGATTCACCCAAAGAGCCGGGTGGAGCTTGAGGCAGGGTCTTGTTGGACATTTGAACTCCTTTCAGGAACAGTTAATAAGTAAGTTATCTATGGATACGAAGATAAATCCTATTGTAGCGACAAATGAAGCATTATGGGAATCAATTTGTGCAGGGCAGCGGTCAACTATTCATTATTAACTCAAAAAAAGCAATGCTTAATCCTATTGTAAAAAAAGACTTGCAAACGTTTGGAACGCGTGATATATTATCTCTTGTGCTTATGAGACATCGACGCTGAATTGAGCGACGAAAGAAAAATAAGTTGACAACGAATGTAATAAAATGATATGATCTAATTCCTGTGCAAGAGACATAACGTTGAAATGCACGGAGCAAGTTCTTTGAAAACTGAACAAATGGAACGCTTTAATTTTTACAAGATTCATTCAATGAATCGTCAGTTTCAAAATGAGCAATCGCTCTTTTCGATAGTTTTCGGATGGTTATTTCCTCGAAGTGATTCGGGTGAAGCAGCCGCTCGGAAAAACCTAATTGGAGAGTTTGATCCTGGCTCAGGACGAACGCTGGCGGCATGCCTAATACATGCAAGTCGAGCGGAGTTTGAGAGGAAGCTTGCTTCCTTTCAGACTTAGCGGCGGACGGGTGAGTAACACGTAGGCAACCTGCCCTCAAGCCTGGGATAACTACCGGAAACGGTAGCTAATACCGGATAATTTCTTTTTTCTCCTGAGGAGAGAATGAAAGGCGGAGCAATCTGCTGCTTGGGGATGGGCCTGCGGCGCATTAGCTAGTTGGTGGGGTAACGGCCTACCAAGGCGACGATGCGTAGCCGACCTGAGAGGGTGAACGGCCACACTGGGACTGAGACACGGCCCAGACTCCTACGGGAGGCAGCAGTAGGGAATCTTCCGCAATGGGCGCAAGCCTGACGGAGCAATGCCGCGTGAGTGATGAAGGTTTTCGGATCGTAAAGCTCTGTTGCCAGGGAAGAACGTCCGGTAGAGTAACTGCTACCGGAGTGACGGTACCTGAGAAGAAAGCCCCGGCTAACTACGTGCCAGCAGCCGCGGTAATACGTAGGGGGCAAGCGTTGTCCGGAATTATTGGGCGTAAAGCGCGCGCAGGCGGTTATTTAAGTCTGGTGTTTAAACCTTGGGCTCAACCTGAGGTCGCACTGGAAACTGGGTGACTTGAGTACAGAAGAGGAAAGTGGAATTCCACGTGTAGCGGTGAAATGCGTAGATATGTGGAGGAACACCAGTGGCGAAGGCGACTTTCTGGGCTGTAACTGACGCTGAGGCGCGAAAGCGTGGGGAGCAAACAGGATTAGATACCCTGGTAGTCCACGCCGTAAACGATGAGTGCTAGGTGTTAGGGGTTTCGATACCCTTGGTGCCGAAGTTAACACAGTAAGCACTCCGCCTGGGGAGTACGGTCGCAAGACTGAAACTCAAAGGAATTGACGGGGACCCGCACAAGCAGTGGAGTATGTGGTTTAATTCGAAGCAACGCGAAGAACCTTACCAGGTCTTGACATCCAACTAACGAAGCAGAGATGCATCAGGTGCCCTTCGGGGAAAGTTGAGACAGGTGGTGCATGGTTGTCGTCAGCTCGTGTCGTGAGATGTTGGGTTAAGTCCCGCAACGAGCGCAACCCTTGACTTTAGTTGCCAGCAGGTTGAGCTGGGCACTCTAGAGTGACTGCCGGTGACAAACCGGAGGAAGGTGGGGATGACGTCAAATCATCATGCCCCTTATGACCTGGGCTACACACGTACTACAATGGCCGGTACAACGGGAAGCGAAGCCGCGAGGTGGAGCCAATCCCAGCAAAGCCGGTCTCAGTTCGGATTGCAGGCTGCAACTCGCCTGCATGAAGTCGGAATTGCTAGTAATCGCGGATCAGCATGCCGCGGTGAATACGTTCCCGGGTCTTGTACACACCGCCCGTCACACCACGAGAGTTTACAACACCCGAAGTCGGTGGGGTAACCCGCAAGGGAGCCAGCCGCCGAAGGTGGGGTAGATGATTGGGGTGAAGTCGTAACAAGGTAGCCGTATCGGAAGGTGCGGCTGGATCACCTCCTTTCTATGGAGAATCGTCTTCTGCAACGAAGACATTCAAATAAAAGTCTTCAGGAAGCTTACTTCCTGAAGCAGGCTTTACTTCGTAAAGCCTTGAGCGTTTCCATTTGTTCGGTTTTGATGGAATTTGCGGGGCCATAGCTCAGCTGGGAGAGCGCCTGCCTTGCAAGCAGGAGGTCAGCGGTTCGATCCCGCTTGGCTCCACCAACAAACTTCATCTATTTGTTATGTCTGAAATACTATATACAACTTGATCCTTGAAAACTGGATACCGAAACGAATTTGCGTTTTAGAACATTCCTTTAAGCTGAACTTGTGTAAACAAGTTTCATATTAATGGCGATACTAGCGATTTTCCTTAGGGAAAACGCATTGGTTAAGCTACTAAGAGCACACGGAGGATGCCTAGGCGCCAGGAGCCGACGAAGGACGTGGCGAACAACGAAACTGCCTCGGGGAGCTGTAAGCAAGCTTTGATCCGGGGGTGTCCGAATGGGGAAACCCAGCTGTGGTAATTCGCAGTTACTCATTTCTGAATACATAGGAAATGTAGAGGCAGACCAGGGGAACTGAAACATCTAAGTACCCTGAGGAAGAGAAAACAATAGTGATTCCGTCAGTAGCGGCGAGCGAACGCGGAACAGCCTAAACCAAGGGGCTTGCCTCTTGGGGTTGTGGGACGTCTCACATGGAGTTACAAAGGAATATGGTAGGTGAAGAGGTCTGGAAAGGCCCGCGATAGAGGTAAAAGCCCTGTAGCCTAAACTGTGTTCTCTCCGAGACGGATCCCGAGTAGTGCGGGGCACGTGAAACCCCGTATGAATCCAGCAGGACCATCTGCTAAGGCTAAATACTACCTGGCGACCGATAGTGAAACAGTACCGTGAGGGAAAGGTGAAAAGCACCCCGGAAGGGGAGTGAAATAGAACCTGAAACCGTGTGCTTACAAAAAGTCAGAGCCCTCTTTATGGGTGATGGCGTGCCTTTTGTAGAATGAACCGGCGAGTTACGTTTAACATGCAAGGTTAAGGTGAGAAGCCGGAGCCGCAGCGAAAGCGAGTCTGAATAGGGCGACTAAGTATGTGGACGTAGACCCGAAACCGTGTGATCTACCCCTGTCCAGGGTGAAGGTGCGGTAACACGCACTGGAGGCCCGAACCCACGCATGTTGAAAAATGCGGGGATGAGGTGGGGGTAGCGGAGAAATTCCAATCGAACTCGGAGATAGCTGGTTCTCCCCGAAATAGCTTTAGGGCTAGCCTCGGTGAATGGAGTGGTGGAGGTAGAGCACTGATTGGGTGCGGGGCCCGCAAGGGTTACCAAGCTCAGTCAAACTCCGAATGCCATTTACTTCTTGCCGGGAGTCAGACAGTGAGTGCTAAGATCCATTGTCAAAAGGGAAACAGCCCAGACCATCAGCTAAGGTCCCCAAGTGTGTGTTAAGTGGGAAAGGATGTGGAGTTGCACAGACAACCAGGATGTTGGCTTAGAAGCAGCCACCATTGAAAGAGTGCGTAATAGCTCACTGGTCGAGTGACTCTGCGCCGAAAATGTAACGGGGCTAAACACACCACCGAAGCTATGGCTAGATACTTTGTATCTGGGGTAGGGGAGCGTTGTATGTAGGTTGAAGGTGTACCGTAAGGAGCGCTGGACAGCATACAAGTGAGAATGCCGGTATGAGTAACGAAAAGATCAGTGAGAATCTGATCCGCCGAAAGCCCAAGGTTTCCTGAGGAAGGCTCGTCCGCTCAGGGTAAGTCGGGACCTAAGGCGAGGCCGACAGGCGTAGTCGAAGGACAACAGTTTGAAATTACTGTACCACCGTAATCCGCTATGAGCGATGGGGTGACGCAGGAGGGTAGTGACGCGGACTGATGGATGTCCGTCTAAGCAGTGAGGCTGGTGTGTAGGCAAATCCGCACATCGTAAGGCTGGGCTGTGATGGGGAGCGAAAATTACAGTAGCGAAGGTCATGATCTCACACTGCCAAGAAAAGCCTCTAGCCAGGAGAAGGTGCCCGTACCGCAAACCGACACAGGTAGGCGAGAAGAGAATTCTAAGGCGCGCGGAAGAACTCTCGTTAAGGAACTCGGCAAAATGACCCCGTAACTTCGGGAGAAGGGGTGCCTCGGTAGGGTGAATAGCCCGAGGGGGCCGCAGTGAAAAGGCCCAAGCGACTGTTTAGCAAAAACACAGGTCTGTGCGAAGCCGTAAGGCGAAGTATACGGGCTGACGCCTGCCCGGTGCTGGAAGGTTAAGGGGAGCGGTTAGGAGCAATCCGAAGCTGTGAACCGAAGCCCCAGTAAACGGCGGCCGTAACTATAACGGTCCTAAGGTAGCGAAATTCCTTGTCAGGTAAATTCTGACCCGCACGAATGGCGTAACGACTTGGGCGCTGTCTCAACGAGAGATCCGGTGAAATTTTAATACCTGTGAAGATGCAGGTTACCCGCGACAAGACGGAAAGACCCCATGGAGCTTTACTGCAGCTTGATATTGAATTTGGGTACGATCTGTACAGGATAGGTGGGAGCCGTGGAGGCAGGAGCGCAAGCTTCTGCGGAGGCGCCGTTGGGATACCACCCTGATCGTATCTAGGTTCTAACCTAGTGCCCTTAGCGGGTACGGGGACCGTGTCAGGCGGGCAGTTTGACTGGGGCGGTCGCCTCCTAAAGAGTAACGGAGGCGTTCAAAGGTTCCCTCAGAATGGTTGGAAATCATTCGCAGAGTGCAAAGGCATAAGGGAGCTTGACTGCGAGACCTACAAGTCGAGCAGGGACGAAAGTCGGACTTAGTGATCCGGTGGTACCGCATGGAAGGGCCATCGCTCAACGGATAAAAGCTACCCTGGGGATAACAGGCTTATCTCCCCCAAGAGTCCACATCGACGGGGAGGTTTGGCACCTCGATGTCGGCTCATCGCATCCTGGGGCTGAAGTAGGTCCCAAGGGTTGGGCTGTTCGCCCATTAAAGCGGTACGCGAGCTGGGTTCAGAACGTCGTGAGACAGTTCGGTCCCTATCTGTCGTGGGCGCAGGAAATTTGAGAGGAGCTGTCCTTAGTACGAGAGGACCGGGATGGACGTACCGCTGGTGCATCAGTTGTTCCGCCAGGAGCATGGCTGAGTAGCTACGTACGGACGGGATAAGCGCTGAAAGCATCTAAGCGTGAAGCCCCCCTCAAGATGAGATTTCCCAGTATGTAAGACCCCTTGAAGACGACGAGGTAGATAGGTTGGAGGTGGAAGTGCAGCAATGCATGGAGCTGACCAATACTAATCGGTCGAGGGCTTATCCAAAGACTACCCCAAAAAGTGAAGATGAAGCTGACGAAGCGGATTCCGAGTACTTTCCGGGGGCCCCGTAAGAAGGGCAGACGCAGATTCGTTTCGGATTCAGTTTTCAGGAATCAAATTCCTGAAGCATTTACGCTGTAAATGCCCGTTTGGTGGCGATAGCGGAGGGGTTCCACACGTACCCATCCCGAACACGACCGTTAAGCCCTCCAGCGCCGATGGTACTTGGACCGAAGGGTCCTGGGAGAGTAGGACGTTGCCAAGCACATGAGCCATTGTTGAGCAATCGACAGTGGTTTTTTTGCGTGCGGGCAGGGCTGTGGAAAAGCTGTGGATAGATTTCAGTAAGTACAGAAAAGTTGCGCACATGTGGATACCTTTACAGGAACAGAATGATCCCCGGATCATGGGGGAATCACGCACAATATTGTGGATGAGTCAAGCGAAAACATAAGTAATACACCGATTTTGTGGATAAAAAGTGAATATTGTGGATAGATAAAATGTAATCGGGGATAACTCATTTCAGCCGGAAAGAAACTCTTTCCGGTTTTTTGCTTTGCTGTGCAAAAGCTGTGGATAACTATTCTTTTTGCAACTGGTGGCCAGCCTTTATTAGCATCCGGCGGCTTGGCTTGTTATACTCTCTATTAAGCAAATATCTGGAGCTAATTTATGGAATGTAACGGGGGGAACAGCATGAAAATCAGGCAATTACGTGCCGGAGAATTTGAGGACAGCCTAAGCTTGTCCGAATATGCTTTTAAGTATAAGGTTTCTGCAGAAGACAGAGTACGCGCCAAGGAGAGCTTCAAACCGGAACAAACCTGGGGGATTTTTGAAGGAGACAGCATCGGTGCGAAGCTGACGCTTCTTCCGCTACAGGTATATATACAAGGCAAGCCCATTTCTATGGGGGGCATCGCCGGTGTAGCCACTTGGCCGGAGAACCGCCGGCAGGGTTATGTAGCCCATCTGCTGACCCATGCGCTCGAGACGATGAATGAAGCCGGTCAGACATTGTCCTTTTTGCATCCGTTCCTGATTCCCTTTTACCGTAAATTCGGCTGGGAGATCTACTGTGAGTATAAGAAATACACCCTTCCGGTAGGGAAGTTCCCGCACAAGACGGAGAATAAGGGCAGCGTGAAGCGCGATATCCCGGATCTTGCAGTATTCCAGCAGTTGTACGACCAATTCGCCATGAGGTATAACGGGACTCTCCAGCGCACTGAGACCTGGTGGAAGGAAAGTGTGCTTGATGATGCTACGCATTCCTGTGTGTTTTATTCAGAGCAGGGTGAACCGGAGGGCTATGTGCTGTATAAAATAGTGCAGCAGGAGCTGGTCATAGATGAGTTTATCTATGGGAACGAGCTTGCCCGCCAGGGCTTGTGGACATTCCTGGCCAATCACGACTCCATGATTACGGCTGCACAGCTGAAGCTGGTGCCGGCTGACGACATTCTGCCCTTCCTGCTTCCCGATCCGCGGATTGCGCAGGAGAATTATCCATACTTCATGGCGCGTATCGTCAATGCTAAGGCTTTTGTGGAGAACATGATCTTCAATGTGCCGGAGGGTGACCGGGAGCGGGTGCTTTATATTGAAGATAAGCATGCATCATGGAACAACGGGTTATGGCAGTGGACTGTGTCGGAGCAAGGGGCAGCGACGTTCACCCGGATTCAGGGCGAGCGGTCAGAGGCTGACCTGGAATGCAGTATCGGCACGCTTACTGTGCTGCTGATGGGATACAAGCGCCCGCTTCAGGCGGCAAAGTACGGACAATTATCCGGGACTGCTGAGGCGACAGCTTGGCTTGAAGCGCTGATTCCGCAGGCCGAGACGGCATTATTCGATTTTTTCTGACAGAGAACGGCTCTTCCTCTTCCCTTGGAAAGGGAGGAGCTGTCCTATACATAACGCCTCCATTCAGTGAACGAAGCAGGCAACCGGAATACAATACAGCCAAAACGTAAAAAATAAGAGTAACCTCTTGGCATTCAGCGAGAATATGTTATAATATGAAAAAGTCAAAGAAAGTCAAAGTCAACGCAGGCCGGATATCATCGTTCTCAGGAATGTAACATTTAGAGAAAAAGCGCAGTGCAGAGGCTATTGCCGCCGATTCTTATTACATTGCCCGGGTTAAGTTCTTAAGAGCATGTCTCTGACGGCAGGCGTTGGCGCAGCACAGATTTAACCAATGCTTATACACTGGAGGATGAGTGATGCGTAATATCTCCGATATTATTGAACAATATCTGAAGAATATTTTGCATGAAAGTCCCGAAGGTACGGTGGAAATTCAGCGCAATGATCTGGCGGACCAGTTCTCCTGTGTCCCGTCACAGATCAATTATGTCATCAGCACACGGTTCACATTGGAAAAGGGATATGTGGTGGAGAGTAAACGCGGCGGCGGCGGATATATCCGGATTCAGCGCTATGAGCTGCCTCAGAATGTGGCCTTATACGCACATCTGAACTCCACGATAGGGAATGATATTGATCAGAATTCTGCCGAAGGGCTGATTTATCAGCTGGAGGAGGCCCGTTTCCTCTCCAAACGTGAAGCGTGTCTGATGCGGTCTGCGGTTTCCCGGGAATGCCTGACGGTTAATCTGCCGTACCGGGATGAGATTCGTGCCAAGCTTATGAAGGCTATGCTAATCTCTTTATTGGGCAAATAATTTGTCAAATGGTAAGGAGGGACACCGCTCATGCTATGCCAGGAATGCGGCGTCAAACCGGCTACACTCCACTTCACGAAGATTGTGAACGGGGAGAAGACGGAATTTCATATCTGCGAAAGCTGTGCGCGGGAGAAGGGTGAACTGATTCCCGGAACTGCGGGAGGCTTCTCTATCCACAGCTTGCTTTCCGGTCTTCTGGATCTGGAAGGCGCAGGCAAGAGCAAGACAGCAGCACAGAATGTGCAGGGTCTGCATTGTGAAAACTGCGGCATGACCTATTCACAGTTCAGCAAGCTGGGACGGTTCGGCTGCAGCTCTTGCTATAAGTATTTCGACAGTACGCTCGACCCGCTCTTCAGACGGGTGCATGGCAGTACAGCGCATGTCGGCAAGCTGCCCAAGCGGGCGGGCGCACAGATCATGTGCAAGCGCCAGATTGATGAGCTGAAGCAGGAATTGCAGCAGAGTATCGTGCAGGAGGAGTTCGAGACCGCAGCTGAGCTGAGGGACAGAATCCGCAAGCTTGAAAAAGAAATGCCACAAGAGTAAAGTCTTTGATATATAGGAGGGATCCGGGCATGTCAAGTCTCCGGTTTACCGAACAAGCACTGAGTGACTGGATGCGCTGCGGCGGCAGCCATTCCGAGATTGTCATCAGCAGCCGTATGCGGATCGCCCGTAATCTGGAGCATCTTCCGTTCCCGCTGCTCGCTTCAAGAGAGCAGTCGGAGGAGGTGCTGGAGCAGCTTGCCCCCGTATTTCAGGGTGAAGCTTCGGCCGACTTCGGCAGCTTCGAGCTGTTGAGACTGGATGAGCTGGGTGAGCTGGACAAAAAGGTACTGGTGGAAAAGCACCTCATCAGTCCTAACCTGGCGGATGATTCCAAGGGCGGGGCAGTCATTCTTAATGAGGACGAGTCGGTCAGCATTATGATCAATGAGGAGGATCATCTCAGGATTCAATGCCTGTTCCCGGGGCTGCAGGTCAGAGAAGCCTGGGTAAGGGCAACCGCCATCGATGATATTTTCGAGGCTGCTGTCAATTACGCCTTCGATGACCGCAGAGGCTACTTAACAAGCTGTCCCACCAATGTGGGAACAGGGCTGAGAGCCTCGGTTATGGTGCATCTGCCGGCCTTGGTGATGACGCATCAGATCAACCGCATTTTGTCCGCAGTTAATCAGGTGGGGCTTACCGTTAGAGGAATTTATGGTGAAGGCAGCGAAGCAGTAGGGAATATCTTTCAGATCTCCAACCAGATTACGCTTGGACAGACCGAAAATGAGATTATTGAGAATCTTCACAGCGTAGTCACCCAGATTATAGAGCATGAACGCAACGCCCGCGAACGCCTGCTGGTCGATTCCGCTCTGCGGATTACGGACCGTATCAAGCGCTCCTACGGAATTCTGGCCTATGCTGCTGTGATGGAACTGAAAGAATCGGCACAGCGGCTCTCCGATCTGCGGCTTGGTGTAGATCTGGGGATTCTGGAAGGGCCTTCGATTTCAGTGCTCAATGAGCTGAATGTCAAGACTCAGCCGGGCTTTCTGCAAAAGCTGTTCGGTGACGAGCTGTCGCCTACTGAACGCGATATGTACCGGGCGAAGCTGCTCCGGGAGACACTGGGATCACAACATTAAATTATAGATATTTATTATCCGTGGAGGTGCAGGAGATATGATGTTTGGAAGATTTACGGAACGCGCACAAAAGGTGCTGGCGCTGGCGCAGGAAGAAGCCGTACGTTTGGGACACAACAACATTGGGACAGAGCATATTTTACTCGGACTGATTCGTGAAGGAGACGGCATTGCCGCTAAGGCATTGATCGGACTTGGTCTGGGTCTGGAGAAGATACAGGATGAAGTGGAAACACTGATTGGCAGAGGTCAGGAACAACCGACCAACATCGCTTATACTCCTCGTGCCAAGAAGGTGATCGAGCTGTCCATGGACGAGGCCCGCAAGCTGGGTCACACGTATGTGGGAACAGAGCATATCCTGCTCGGTCTGATCCGCGAGGGAGAGGGCGTAGCAGCCCGTGTGCTGAACAATCTCGGCATTAGCCTGAACAAGGCCCGCCAGCAGGTATTGCAGCTCCTGGGCAGCAGTGAAGCCACCTCCAGCCACAGCGGAGCTCCGGCTAACGTCAGCACGCCAACACTGGACGGCCTGGCCCGCGATCTGACGGCCTATGCCAAGGACGGTAACCTCGACCCTGTGATCGGCCGCAGCAAGGAAATTGAGCGTGTCATTCAGGTGCTGAGCCGCCGGACCAAGAATAATCCGGTGCTGATCGGTGAACCTGGGGTTGGTAAAACGGCGATTGCCGAAGGTCTGGCCCAAAAGATCATCAACAATGAAATTCCGGAGACGCTGCGCGACAAACGTGTCATGACCCTCGATATGGGTTCTGTAGTGGCTGGTACGAAATACCGCGGTGAATTCGAAGACCGCCTCAAAAAAATCATGGATGAGATTCGCCAGGCGGGCAACATCGTGCTGTTCATTGATGAGCTTCATACGCTGATCGGAGCGGGTGGTGCGGAAGGCGCGATTGATGCCTCCAACATCCTGAAGCCTGCCCTCGCCCGTGGTGAGCTGCAATGCATCGGTGCCACAACACTTGATGAATACCGCAAATATATTGAGAAGGACGCCGCGCTGGAGCGCCGCTTCCAGCCGATCACAGTGGATCAGCCTTCCCCTGAGGAAGCTGTACAGATTCTGTTCGGTCTTCGTGACCGGTACGAAGCCCATCACCGGGTGAAGATTACAGATGAAGCCATTGTGGAAGCAGTTAAGCTGTCTGACCGCTACATTCCTGACCGGTTCCTGCCAGACAAGGCCATTGACCTGATTGATGAAGCAGGCTCTAAGGTAAGACTGAATTCTTACACCATCCCGCCGAATCTGAAGGAACTGGAAATGCGTCTGGATGATATCCGCAAGGAGAAGGATTCCGCAGTACAAAGCCAGGAGTTCGAGAAGGCTGCTGCACTTCGCGATACCGAGCAGAAGATTCGTGAAGAGCTGGACACTACGAAGAACCAGTGGAAAGAAAAGCAGGGCCGCACCGATTCCCAGGTTACACCTGAGGATATCGCACAGGTGGTGGCCAGCTGGACCGGCATTCCGGTCAGCAAGCTGAAGGAAGAAGAGACAGACCGCCTGCTGAATATGGAAGCCCTGCTGCATGAACGTGTAATTGGCCAGGACGAAGCCGTTAAGGCGGTCAGCCGGGCACTCCGCCGGGCGCGTGCGGGTCTGAAGGACCCGAAACGTCCGATGGGCTCCTTCATCTTCCTCGGACCTACCGGGGTTGGTAAGACCGAGCTGGCGCGGGCGCTTGCCGAAGCGATGTTCGGTGACGAGAATGCGGTAATCCGCATCGACATGTCGGAGTATATGGAGAAGCATTCCACCTCCCGGCTGGTCGGAGCGCCTCCAGGGTATGTAGGGTATGAAGAAGGCGGACAATTGACAGAGAAGGTGCGCCGCAAGCCTTACTCGGTTGTACTGCTGGATGAGATTGAGAAGGCCCACCCTGAAGTGTTCAACATTCTGCTGCAGGTACTGGAAGACGGCCGTCTGACCGATTCCAAGGGCCGCGTGGTCGATTTCCGCAATACCCTGATCATCCTGACCTCGAACGTAGGGGCACAGGCGATCAAGAAGAATTCGACGCTTGGATTCACCGCAGTACAGGATGCAGGCGCGGATTACAGCAACATGAAGGGCAAGGTTATGGAAGAGCTGAAGAAGAGCTTCCGGCCTGAGTTCCTGAACCGGATCGATGAGATCATTGTCTTCCACTCGCTGGATGAGAAGCATATCGCAGAGATCGTGACTCTGATGTCCGAGGAGCTGCGCAAGCGTCTGCGTGAGTACGATGTAGATTTCCTGCTCACTGACGGCGCCAAAGCATTCCTGGCCAAAGAGGGCTATGATCCGGCCTTCGGTGCCCGTCCGCTCCGCCGGGCGATTCAGAAGCATATCGAAGACCGCCTCTCTGAAGAGCTGCTCAAGGGCAACATCAAGAAGGGGGATTCCCTGAACATTGATGAGGTGAACGGCGAACTGGTCGTAACCACCGTTGAAGCACCGGCCGAGGTCTCCCTGGAGAAAACAGTCGAAACTGAATAATTGTTCCGGAAAATGAAACAATGCTCCCGTTCCTCCGTATAGAGGGGCGGGAGCTTTATTTGTTTATACCCTAACATGCCTAAAAGAAGACGCAAATGAAAACTAGATCTTAAGTGTCCTTCCGTTCAGTGTGCAGAAATGGTAAACTTTGAATAAGAGTAAAATATCCGCAATTTTAGCAAGTTCGGACGGTAAGGAGTGCACATGGCTAAACCTAAAACAAAATTTTTCTGTACCGAGTGCGGCTACGAATCACCGAAGTGGTTCGGGAAGTGCCCGGGCTGCCAGGAATGGAACTCGATGGTAGAGGAAACGGAAAGCGTAGTCAAAACACAAGGCATGAATGCACCTATTTTTCAGAGTAAAGAAAAGGCGCAATCGATCATAAATATAGAAAGTGACAAGGAGCCCCGTATTCTGACGGGCATCGGTGAGCTTAACCGCGTGCTTGGCGGCGGGATCGTTCCCGGCTCGCTGGTGCTGGTCGGAGGCGACCCCGGAATCGGGAAATCCACACTGCTGCTGCAGACCTCGCATGCCTTGACTACACAAGGGCTGCGCGTGCTGTATATTTCGGGGGAAGAATCTGTGCGGCAGACCAAGCTGCGGGCCGACCGCCTCGGAGCGCTGTCTGCGGAGCTGTACGTTCTATGTGAGACGAACATGGAGAGCATTGAGGAAGCGATTGAGCAGATTCAGCCTCAGTTTCTGGTCATTGACTCGATCCAGACTGTATTTATGCCGGAGGTAACCAGTGCGCCGGGCAGTGTAGCACAGGTGCGGGAATGTACGACAAGATTCATGCGGATCGCCAAGATCCGGGGGATCGCCACAGTGCTTGTTGGTCATGTAACGAAGGAAGGCGCTATTGCCGGCCCGCGTATGCTGGAGCATATGGTGGATTGTGTCCTTTATTTTGAAGGGGAGCGCCATCATACGTACCGTCTGCTGCGGGCAGTGAAGAACCGCTTCGGCTCCACCAATGAGATCGGGATCTTTGAAATGGGGGAAATCGGGTTGACCGAGGTGGAGAACCCGTCGGAGCTGTTCCTGTCTGAGCGTCCGCTCGGAGTGGCCGGGTCAGCGGTGGTAGCCAGCATGGAGGGCACAAGACCCGTTCTTGTTGAATTGCAGGCGCTGGTTGCTTCGACACATTTCCCTTCGCCCCGCAGAATGTGCACAGGTATGGATCATCAACGGATGGCGCTGATCATTGCTGTGCTGGAGAAGCGGATGGGCATGTTCCTGCAGAATCAGGACGCTTACCTCAACGTTGCGGGAGGGGTGAAGCTGGATGAGCCGGCGGTGGATTTGGCTGTCGCTATCAGCATTGCCTCCAGCTTCCGTGATTTTCCGACCAAGCCGTATGATGTGTTTTTCGGGGAGGTAGGGCTTACCGGTGAGGTGAGAGGGGTATCACGCGCAGAGATGCGGGTGAAAGAGGCGGCCAAGCTTGGCTTCCGGCGGGTTATTATGCCCGAGAAGAGTCTGAAGGGCTGGAAGCATCCGCAGGATATCCAGATTATAGGCGTCAGCACAGTAGCACAGGCACTAGCGGTCGCGTTAGATTAGGGGGCACAGGGACATGAAAGAATATAATCCATCAGATAATATGAATGATCTGCTTAGAATGGCTGCACCCGGAACACCCTTCCGGGAAGGGCTGGAGAATGTGCTTCGCGCGAAGACCGGGGCACTGATTGTTGTCGGATATAGTCCGGAGGTCATGGAGGTTGTCGATGGCGGCTTCTCCATTAACTGCGATTTTTCACCAAACTATTTATACGAGCTGGCCAAAATGGACGGAGCGATTATTCTGAGCGAGGATCTGAAGCGGATTCTGTACGCCAATACGCAGCTGATCCCCGATTCCTCCATCTCTTCGATCGAGACAGGAATCCGGCACCGGACGGCAGAACGGGTAGCGAAGCAGACCGGCAAGCTGGTCGTTTCCATTTCCCAGCGCCGTAATATTATTACGCTGTATCAGGGCTCCATCCGTTACGCACTCAAGGAAATCGGTTCGATTCTGGCCAAAGCCAACCAGGCGATCCAGACCCTGGAGAAGTACAGAGCCGTTCTGACACAAGGGCTGACCAACCTATCCGCTTCTGAATATGAGGGGATTGTGACGGTGGCCGAGGTCGTCGGTGTGATCCAGCGCGTGGAGATGGTGCTGAGAATCAAAATGGAAATTAAGCGTTACATCAACGAGCTTGGCAATGAAGGCCGGCTGATCAGTATGCAGATGGAAGAATTGGTTGGAAATACAGAGGAAGAAGCATGGCTGCTGTACAGAGACTATGCCAGAGAAGAGCAGGAGGAGAAGATCCGTGAGATCATTGCCGGGCTGAAGCGCAGCAGCGATGATGAACTGATGGATGACAACCATATTGCCCGCCTGCTGGGCTATTCCTCAACAGCCATTTCCTCCGAAGAAGCTGTAACTCCGCGTGGTTACCGCCTGCTGAACAAGATTCCACGGCTGCCGAATGTAATCATCCACAATTTGGTGGAACGCTTCGAAATGCTGCCTAACCTGATGAAGGCAAGCATAGCTGAGCTTGATGAAGTGGACGGTATTGGCGAGGTCCGCGCACGCAATATTCAGGACGGGCTGAAGCGGCTCCAGAAACAAGTTCTTATTGACAGACAAATGTAAATACCATACAATCACGTAATGTTGCAGTCCCATGCAGTACAAGTAGGAAAATTGAGGTGAAGAAATGATACAAAAATCAATTCCAAGTCTTTTTACGATTGGTAATCTGATGCTTGGAATGTTTGGTATCATGATGGCGTTTGACGGCAAGCTGAGCATGGCCGCTATCATGGTGATTATCGCGATGCTGCTCGATGGGCTGGATGGCCGGATGGCCCGTGCGCTGAAATGTGAGAGTGAATTCGGCAAGGAGCTGGATTCTCTATCCGATGTAGTTTCGTTTGGAGTCGCACCGGCGCTGATTATGTATTTAACAAGTCTGCAGGAGCTGAATCCTGCACTGGGATGGACCGTCACAGCGATCTTCCCTGTATTCGGAGCCTTACGTCTGGCCCGGTTCAATGTCCGCCCGGGGATTCCGGGATATTTCGTAGGATTGCCGATTCCTGCTGCGGGCGGGGTTCTGGCCACGCTTGCACTTTTCCATAAGGATGTATCCGCACCATTCATGATTGTGGCTACCCTGCTGCTGTCGTATCTGATGGTCAGCACAGTGAAGTATCCCAACTTCAAGAAGATTGGTTTTCCCAAAAAAGCGGTTATAGGCGCACCTGTAGTTATTGTAATCGCTGTAGCTGTTGCGGTGGTCTTCCCTGAACAGATTGCCAAGCTGATCTTTGGACTGCTGGCGCTGTATGCATTGTACGGCTTCAGACAGAGCTTAGGACTGTTTAAGGTCCGCCGGCAACGCCGCCGCAGAAGACGCGCGGAGGATAAGGTATATCATTCCAAGAACGGTTAGCCCTTCTTCAGAACTTATTTCATTCATAGACCGCTATATACAAAAGGCATTGCCTTTCCTGAATATCAGGAGAGTGCAATGCCTTTTTGCTGCCTGCGGGGAGGGAAGTATACGGAATACGGTTCCCCCTGAGCTGGCGGAATGGATGAAGGAGAGCGCGGACGGTCTGCTCAGGACAAGTTGAACAACCCGAGTGTTGCGCATTTCTGCGATTCCTTGGCGACAACCTCGTCCATATTGATAGCAAGCAAATTGCAGAGTGCAGACATATAGAACAGCTCGCGGCCCAGCTCGGAGCCAATGACCTCCCGGCAGTTCTCACACAGCTCCCCTGCCAGATGGGTTCCGGCAAGCTCCTTGGCTTGCTCAAGGCCTAGAGTGGGCTCGAAGACCTGCTTGGTGGCATGCAGCTGAATGCAGCCGCATTCGGTAATGGCTTTGACGACAGCCCGGTTGACGGAAGCACTGCTCTGTCCGTTCTTGGACATTACATCCAGAAGACTACGGTGACGGAGCAGCAGTTCGGAGACTTGATCCTGGAAGGCCTGTAAACTTGGTGCGCTCATTTTCCATTCACCCCTGGGTTCGAATTGAATTCATTATATGCCAGGGCCTCCCACATTTTCAACCAGGAATAGCAGTTTACGGCAACAGAGCCGGCGAAATTCGGGGCTTGCAGAAAAAATAACGCGCCCCCCGGATTATTGTCCTAAAAATTGGAACATACTGGTGAGGTATAGAGGATTGATGGATGAATAAAAGGAGGTGCGAGGTTATGTGGAAAAAGTCTGTTATGATACTTGCCGGGTGTTGTGGAGCCTGGTCCGGTTATTCGCTATATCACGCGGCAGAAAGAGGGTTCCCGGTAGGCCTTGGGAAACTGGAGGATAGCTTGCCTATGGAAGGAAGCATTTTGTTTGCGGTGCTGGGTGCCATTATTTTTCTGATTGCGGGGACTTTATGCGCGGAATGGGCAAGTTCAAAGCTGCGGGAGGCGGTTGCGTATTGCTCGCGTATCCCGATGAATGAGCTTGCTGCAGGCGCAGCAGGGCTTACGGGAGGTCTGCTGCTGTCTTTGCTGCTGTATCC
Source organism: Paenibacillus sp. FSL R7-0333 (assembly GCF_038000365.1). Classification (NCBI taxonomy): domain Bacteria; kingdom Bacillati; phylum Bacillota; class Bacilli; order Caryophanales; family Paenibacillaceae; genus Paenibacillus; species Paenibacillus sp. FSL R7-0333. The sequence continues at coordinate 6,550,273 of NZ_JBBOBZ010000001.1, read as the reverse complement.
CGCTATGTCCTGGCTGGGCAAAGCAGGGGAGCTGCTGCAGGTAGCTGCCACGCTTGCTCTGGGCTATATGGGCCTGCGGATCGGGCTGGAGAAGAAGGAGGAGCTGGCTTCGCTCTGGAATACCGGACGCTGGGCACGCTCTGCGGAACCGGAGGAGCGTGGAACTCAGGAGCATAAAATCCTTGATACCAGCGTGATTATTGACGGGAGAATTGCTGATATCTGTAAAACGGGCTTCATCGAAGGCACAATTGTTATTCCTGAGTTCGTGCTGGAGGAGCTACAGCATATTGCGGATTCATCGGATCTGCTGAAGCGTAACCGCGGACGCAGAGGGCTTGATATTCTGAATAAGATTCAGAAAGAGCTGGACGTTAAGGTGCTGATCTATGAAGGGGATTTCGAGGAGATCTCAGAAGTGGACAGCAAGCTGGTGAAGCTGGCGAAAGTACTGCACGGCAAGGTCGTCACCAACGATTTTAACCTGAACAAGGTATGCGAGCTGCAGGGAGTGTCGGTGCTGAATATTAATGACTTGGCGAATGCGGTGAAGCCAGTGGTTCTGCCGGGCGAAGAGATCATTGTTCAGGTGATTAAGGACGGCAAAGAACATGGACAAGGCGTAGCCTATCTGGACGATGGCACGATGATTGTGGTGGAGGGCGGCCGGGATTATATCGGCACTACGATGGAGGTTCTGGTGACGAGCGTACTGCAGACATCGGCAGGACGGATGATTTTTGCCAAACCGAAGCTTCTGGAAAAAGCACAATAAGTTCAGCCCACCTCTCCGGCAGCACCCTTTCGGGCTTGGAAATGCCAGCCAAACACGTTATGATGGGAGTATACGTGAAAGAAAGACAGGAGCCGAAAGCATGTCAAACAGTGTTGGCGTCGTTATCGTAGCGGCAGGCAGAGGAACCCGGATGGGAACGGCAGAGAGCAAGCAATATTTGCTGCTGCAGGGCAAGCCAATTATCGTGCATACCCTGGAGGTATTCCAGCGGCATAAGCTGATCTCCGAGATTGTGCTTGTCACCGGGGAAGAGGATGTGCAGCGCTGTAAGCAATGGGTACAAGCCTTCAAGCTGGATAAAGTGGCTGCGGTCATTCCCGGGGGAACGGAGCGCCAGCATTCGGTACGCCGCGGACTGGATGAACTTAAGACCCATTGGGTCATGGTCCATGACGGGGTAAGGCCGTTCGTACAGGACAGCGAGATAGAAGCTTGCTACGAGCGGGCGCAGTCAGCCGGAGCGTCGGTGCTTGCGGTACCGGTTAAGGATACGATCAAGCAGGTCGACAGTGAAGGCAAGGTGCTGTCAACGCCGGATCGGCGAAGTCTGTGGGCGATTCAGACCCCGCAGACTTTTCGTTTGTCCGATCTGCTGTCCGCCTATGAGGAGGCAGAGCGGGACGGTTTTCTCGGGACAGATGATTCCAGTCTGGCGGAACGCAGCGGCATTACCGTGTCAGTTGTAGAAGGAAGCTACATGAATATTAAGATCACGACGCCGGAGGACTTGGATTTCGCTGAATTCACAGTAAGAAGCAGGGGAGAGGAACACAGATGATTGCTGTAGGACAAGGATTTGACGTACACCAGCTGGTCGAGGGAAGGCCGTGTATTATAGGCGGAGTAACGATTCCTTATGAGAAGGGGCTGCTGGGGCATTCCGATGCGGATGTGCTGCTGCATGCTGTAAGCGACGCTATACTGGGAGCACTGGGCCTTGGGGATATCGGCAGACATTTTCCCGATACCGATCCGGCCTTCAAGGATGCAGACAGCCTGAAGCTGCTGGAGCAGGTATGGGCACTTGCACGTGAGCGCGGATACCGGCTGGGGAATATCGATTCAACCATCATCGCGCAACAACCGAAGATGGCACCTTATATTCCGCAGATGACGGAGATTATTGCCCGCACGCTGAACGCTGACGTATCGAAGGTGAATGTAAAAGCAACAACGACTGAGCAGCTGGGCTTCGCGGGGCGCGGAGAGGGAATTGCCGCTCAATCTATTGTCTGTCTGCTGCAAGATGTGATATCATCGTGAGATGGCTTTAGCGCAAGTAAAGGCCTGATTTCAACCAATATGAAGCGGAGGGAAACCCATGGCGGATCAAGTTCGGGTGCGTTACGCACCGAGCCCTACGGGACATTTACATATCGGAAATGCCAGAACAGCCTTGTTTAACTATCTGTTCGCCCGCAATCTGGGCGGCAAATTCATTATCCGGATCGAAGATACGGATCTTAAGCGCAACATTGCAGAAGGTGAAGAGAGCCAGCTGAAGTATTTGAAGTGGCTGGGAATTGATTGGGATGAAAGCGTGGATGTAGGCGGCGAATACGGGCCTTACCGCCAGACGGAACGTCTGGATCTGTACCGTGTCTACTGGCAGGATCTGCTGGACCGCGGTCTGGCTTACCGTTGTTATTGCACAGAGGAAGAGCTGGAGGCTGAACGCGAGGAGCAGACGGCACGCGGCGAAACCCCTCGTTATTCCGGCAAACACCGTAATCTGACCGAGGAGCAGCGCCTGGCCTTTGAGGCAGAGGGACGCGTAGCCAGCATCCGTTTCCTTGTTCCGGAAGACCGCACTTATACCTTCAATGATATCGTAAAAGGCAGCATTTCGTTCAACAGCAAAGAAATGGGTGACTTCGTCATCGTGAAGAAGGACGGTATTCCGACCTATAACTTCGCCGTAGCGGTGGACGACCATCTGATGGCTATCTCCCATGTGCTGCGCGGAGAAGATCATATCTCCAATACCCCGCGCCAGCTCATGATTTATGAGGCACTGGGCTGGGAAGCTCCGCTCTTCGGACATATGACGCTGATTGTCGGCGATGACCATAAGAAGCTGAGCAAACGGAATGAATCGATCATTCAGTTTATTGAACAGTACGATCAGCTGGGCTACCTGCCGGAAGCTCTATTCAACTTCATCACCCTGCTGGGCTGGTCGCCTGAGGGCGAAGAGGAGATCTTCACCAAGGAAGAGCTGATCTCGATCTTTACGGCGGACCGCCTGTCGAAGAGCCCGGCAGTGTTCGATACGAACAAGCTGGCGCATTTGAACAATCACTATATCAAGCATGCCGATCCTAAGCGGATCGCGGCACTTGCCATTCCTCATTTGCAGAAGGCGGGCCGTCTGCCTGAGGTACTCAGTGAGGAGCAGCAGAGCTGGGCGGAGAGCCTGGTTGCACTGTACCAGGAGCAAATGACAGCCGCGTCGGATATTGTCGCCCTCTCCGAGCTGTTCTTCCGCAGCCACCTGGAGCTGGAGACCGAAGCGGCAGGGGTGCTTGCCGAAGCTCAGGTTCCTGAAGTGCTGTCCGCATTTCTGGCCAAAGTGGAGGCTGCCGAAGATTTCAGCGCCCCGCATATGGCTGTTCTAATCAAGGAAGTGCAGAAGGAGACTGGTCACAAAGGCAAAGCGCTGTTTATGCCGATTCGTGTCGCTCTTACCGGACAGATGCATGGCCGCGACTTGAATGCAACGATTGCGCTGCTTGGCCGCAGCCGGGTGATCGAACGCCTGAAATCACAAATCAAAGGCGCTTAAGCAGGGACATGCAAGGGGAGAAGACCCTTGTCAGTTCTGCGGCTTTTCGCTAAGATAGAAGAATATAAGAATAGCTGGGATCAGGAAAAGTAGGCGTATAAGGGCAATTACCAGAGAGAATAACCGCTTAAGGGCAAACGCCCTTGCAGGCTGGGAGTTATTCATTTGTCTGCCGCTGAAGATGCACCTGTGAGCTGCGTGGTTGAATGTCCTTGTGCGGGGCTGTAGACTGTGCCGGGCTGTCGCCGTTACTGACACCAAGAGGAACACCGGATACAGCGGCTGCGAAGTTTAACAGCTCTGGCATATACGAATGTTCAAGCAGAGTGGGACCGCGGTTAAACGTCTCTGCAGCTATCATGCTGCAGGGGCGTTTTTTGTTGAAATATAAGAATGTAACTTGAAATATAGCATCCAAAGAAGAGGGGAACCGCGATGTTTAAGCATATCAAGTCGGACATTCGGGCAGTATTCGACAATGATCCCGCTGCCCGCAGCAGGTTCGAGGTCGTCTTCACCTACGCCGGGCTTCATGCGATCTGGGCACACCGGATGGCCCACTCTTTTTACAAACGCCGTTGGTTTACCCTGGCACGCATGGTCTCTCAGATCAGCCGGTTCATGACGGGAGTGGAGATCCATCCGGGCGCGGTCATCGGTAGCCGGTTGTTTATTGACCACGGAATGGGTATTGTCATTGGTGAGACCTGTGAGATTGGCGATGATGTTATTATCTATCAGGGAGTTACACTCGGGGGGACCGGCAAAGAGAAAGGCAAGCGGCACCCTACCGTCGGCAACAATGTAGTCATCGGCTCTGGTGCCAAAGTACTGGGTTCCTTCCGGATCGGCGATAATTCTAATATCGGCTCTAACGCAGTCGTGTTGCGTGAAGTGCCTAACAACAGCACGGTAGTAGGCAATCCCGGGCGTGTGGTTAAGCGTAACGGCGAACGAGTATCAGACCGGCTGGATCATACCAAGATGCCTGACCCGCTGGTAGATTCCCTCAAATTCCTGCAGAAGGAGATCGAGGAGCTAAGAGAACAGATGGGTGCTGAAGATAAGCAGAAGAAGGAACAGCGGCGGCTCGAAAGCCAGCAATATATCGGCGATTATGAAATTTAAGCGTACCGGCATTTCAGAAATCCGGGGACAATAGAAAGGGTTGGGACAAGAATGGCTTTGCACATTTACAACACAATGACGCGCACGAAGGAAGAATTTGTACCGCAGGAGCCGGATAAGGTGAAGATGTACGTCTGCGGACCCACGGTCTACGGCTATATGCATATCGGGAATGCAAGACCGGTCATTGTTTTTGACATGGTGCGCAACTACCTGGAGACGCTTGGAAATGAGGTCCGCTATCTGACAAATTTCACCGATGTGGATGATAAAATGATCCGCAAGGCGGAGGAGCTGAACATCACCGTAGCCGAGGTTGCCGAAATGTTCATTGCCGCCTACCAGGAGGATCTGGCCGGGCTGGGCGTGAAGCCGGCGACGATGAATCCGCGCGTTACGGAGAGCATGGACACGATTATCGAGTTCATTAAGGAGCTTGAAGACAAAGGCTACGCGTATGAGAACGGCGGAGATGTGTATTACCGTACCGGCAAATTTGCCAATTACGGCAAGCTGTCCCGTCAGAATCTGGAGGAGCTGCGCTTCGGGATCCGTGTCGAGGTGGATTCGCGCAAGGAGAACCAGGAGGATTTCGTACTCTGGAAGGCAGCCAAGCCGGGCGAAGTGCACTGGTCCAGTCCATGGGGAGAGGGCCGTCCAGGCTGGCATATTGAATGCTCGGCGATGGTGCGTGAATATTTGGGTACAACGATCGACATTCACGGCGGCGGAGAGGATTTGAAATTCCCGCATCATGAATGCGAATGTGCCCAGACCGAAGCGCTGACGGGTGAACCGCTGTCGAATTACTGGATGCATAATGCTTTTCTGAATATCGGTGACGAGAAAATGTCAAAGTCGCTGGGGAATGGCCTCCTCGTGAAGGATATCCGCGCGCGCTTCAAGCAGGGTGCTATCCGTTACTTCATGCTATCCAGCCATTACCGCAATCCGCTGAACTTCACCGAGGAAGCACTGCTGTCTGCTGAGAAAAGCGTAGAGCGGATCGCTCTGGCTCAAGGCAATGTGAAGCATCGCCTTGAACTGGCGGCGGAGGGGACAAAGGGTGAAGCAAGTCCGCAGGTTACGGAGCGGCTGGCCGCTATCCTTAGCAGCTTCCATGCGCGGATGCAGGATGATTTCAATACACCGGACGCTATCACGGCGGTGTTCGACTGGGTGAGCCTGGCGAACCTTACGCTTGCTGATCCTGAGGCGAATCCGGCTGACTTCGCCGCGCTGCTGAAGGCTTTTGCCGAGATGAATGCGGTGCTTCGCCTCACGGTAGAGGCTGAGGAAGAAGTGGCAAGTGAAGAGGTGGAACGCCTGATTGCAGAGCGTGTGGAGGCGCGCAAGAACAAGAACTGGAGCCGGTCGGATGAAATCCGCGATGAGCTGAATGCGCTGGGAATTCTGCTGGAAGATACTCCACAGGGAATGCGGTGGCGGCGCAAATGAACGGGCTGTTTGATCTGAACCGCGCCTGGTTCCCGTATGAACCCTCTAAGCCGGCCCATCTGCTGCCTCCAATCGTTCTTGCTTATGCAGGTGACGCTATCTACGAAGTTGCAGTCCGGCAGTATCTGATCTCGCTGCCTAATTTGCGCCCCCAGCATCTGCACCGGTCGGCGACCGGACTGGTCTCCGCCAGAGCTCAGAGCAACATTCTTGCTTATCTGGACCCAGTGCTCACCGAGGATGAGAAGGATGTGGTCAGACGGGGGCGCAATGCCAAATCCGGCAGCATTCCCAAAAATGCGGATGTGCTGGAATACCGCCACGCCACTGCTTTTGAATGCATGATCGGCTATTTATATTACACAGGACAGCAAGCGAGAATCCAGGAGCTTGTTCACAGCAGTATCGAATATATGATGCACCGCCCCAAGTGAGTATACAGAACAGGAGATAAAACAATGGAAGAATTGAGAACTGAAGAGGAAATACTGGCAGGCAAGCATTCGGTGCTTGAAGCCCTTAGAGCGGGACGTACACTCAACAAAATATGGATCGCTGAAACTGCACAGAAGCACCTGACCGCACCTATCGTTGCGGAAGCGCGCAAGGCGGGCATTGTCATTCAGCATGTAGACAAGCGCAAGCTGGATCAGCTTGCACCGGGCGTTCAGCACCAGGGAGTGGTGGCGCAAGCGGCGCCTTTTGCCTATACAGAGGTTGCTGATATTCTGGCGATAGCTGAAGCTAAGGGAGAACCGCCGTTTCTGCTCCTGCTGGACGAAATTGAAGATCCGCATAACCTCGGGTCTATCCTGCGTACGGCTGACTGCACAGGGGTGCACGGAGTCATTGTGCCGAAGCGCCGCTCTGCGCAGATTACTGCTACCGTATCCAAGACCTCGGCTGGTGCAGTCGAATATGTGCCTGTGGCCCGCGTAACGAATCTTGGACAGACCATTGACCGGCTGAAGGAGCTGGGAGTCTGGGTAGTCGGCACGGATGTGGATACCGATCAGAATCTGTTCGGATCTGATATTGTCACCGGGCCGGTAGCAGTGGTGATCGGCAATGAGAACAAGGGGATGGGCCGCCTGATCCGTGAGAAATGCGATGTGCTGCTTAAGCTGCCGATGGCCGGAAGAATCAACTCTCTGAATGCTTCAGTAGCAGCGGGCGTAATCATGTACGAGGTACTCCGCCGCCGCCAAGAACAGGGATAACTATGGCAGACTGGCGCGATATCCTGCTCGTGGACGGATACAACATGATCGGCGGCTGGCCGGAGCTTGCGGCATTGTCGCAGACCGGTATGCAGGGGGCACGCGACCGGCTGCTCGATATGCTGGCCGATTATCAGGCGTTCTCCGGGCTGCGCGTCATTGCCGTATTCGATGCCTACCGTGTGCCGGGACTGGGCAGGTCGTTTGAACAAGGGAAGATCCAGGTCTTCTTCACCAAGGAGAAGGAAACGGCAGATGAATGCATCGAACGGTTGGTTGGGGAATTCACGCACCGCCGCAGACAGATCTCGGTAGCCACCAGCGATTTTGTGGAGCAGCATGTCGTTTTTGCCCAGGGCGCACTCCGGATTTCAGCCAGGGAACTGAGGCTTGAGATTGAGGAGAACCAGAAGCAGGTGAAGAAGGCGATCGAGCCGGGAAGCGTGAGCGGGACCCGTCATTCGCTTGAAGACAAGCTGCCGCCGGAGACACGTAAACGGCTGGAGGACTGGCGCAGACAGTAGGACAGAAATAGCAGTTGCCCCTCACAAGGAAATGACATAATATGTTATTGAAGATTGTTTTTGGACAAATCCGGTTGACGGTGTAAGGTAACATAATATATACTGTTCCTATATTTCGAGAAGTAACGATGTGTCTTGCGTTGCAGCCGGGGGGATTCTTGGTGAGTGTCGACCTCAAGGAATTAATGCTGTCCGAGTATGATTTCATAAGTGATGAAGAAATTGTCGAGATCTTCCGTGGTGGCGACAGTGGCGCATTGGAGCATTTAATTAACAAGTACCGTAATTTTGTGCGTGCCAAGGCCCGTTCCTATTTTTTGATCGGGGCAGATCGTGAAGATATTGTGCAGGAAGGCATGATTGGCTTATACAAGGCCATCCGTGACTTCAAGGGTGACAAGCTGTCATCGTTCAAGGCCTTTGCCGAGCTGTGCATCACCCGTCAGATTATAACCGCCATTAAGACCGCTACCCGCCAGAAGCATATTCCGCTTAATTCATATGTCTCGTTAGACAAGCCCATCTATGATGAGGACTCCGACCGGACATTGATGGATGTGATATGCGGAAGTCAGGTGCTGGATCCGGAAGAGCTGATTATCAACCAGGAGGAGTTCATCGGACTGGAAGATAAGATGGCTGAGATTCTGAGTGATTTGGAACGCAAGGTTCTGATGCTCTATCTGGACGGACGGTCCTATCAGGAGATTGCCGAGGATTTGAAGCGGCATGTGAAGTCCATTGACAATGCCTTGCAGCGAGTGAAACGTAAATTGGAAAGATATCTGGAAGTGCGTGACAATTAATGATATAATGACTAGGAAGGCTCGGGACTCGAGTCTTTTTTTAGTGTCCGCTAGATTTGGATACGGCGAATTTGCGATGGGTGAAGCGTTGGAGGATGGCAGGTTTATACACAAGCGAATTGCAGCATAATGATTATGGATGACAGCTAGCGGTAAAAGAAGAAGCAGGATCAAAGATGACTTATGGCATAAGGCTACAGCACCCGGAATTACCCAGTGCGATGGGGGAAACTTTCGTTGACACAGACATTGATATTATGCTAAAGTGTTTTAGGTAGGCCTAAATTCGCGGCTTTTTTTTGAATCAATATCTACGTCTTCTAATTTGATGATTAGAAGTACGTCTTCGGGAGGTGCACATCATGCGGGTAATTATCACTTTGGCTTGTACAAGTTGCAAACAAAGAAACTATGCAACAACCAAAAACAAGCGAAATCACCCCGACCGCTTGGAGATGAAGAAATTTTGCAAGTTCTGTAACGAGCAAACTCCTCATCGCGAAACCAGATAGTCTTTTGGAGGTGTAGTCGGCGTGAAACGTAGTTTCAAGTCTTTGTTTTCCTTTTTCACTGAGAGCTGGAGTGAACTCAAAAAGGTTCGCTGGCCTAGCCGTAAAGAACTGAAGAACTATACATTGATCGTTCTCGGTACAATTGTAGTTATTTCGCTTTACTTCTGGGTTCTGGACATCGGTATTTCCGCTGTGATTGAAGCGATTATTTAGAGAGGTCCCAGGTGGCTTGATATGGAAAAAAGATGGTACGTTGTTCATACCTATTCCGGGTATGAGAATAAGGTCAAGGCCAATTTGGAAAAACGCGTTGAGTCCATGGGCATGGAAGACAAAATATTCCGCGTTCTTGTTCCTATGGAAGAAGAGCTGGTAAACAAGGATGGCAAGAAAAAAACTGTCATGCGCAAAGTTTACCCTGGTTACGTTTTGGTCGAAATGGTTCAGACTGATGATTCCTGGTATGTTGTCCGCAATACGCCGGGCGTTACCGGATTTGTCGGTTCAACTGGTTCGGGCTCTAAGCCTACCGCTCTGCTACCCGAAGAGGTTGAACAGATTCTGAAGCATATGGGCATGGTTGAACCTAAAGCGAAGATTGATTTCGAAATTAAGGAATCCGTACGTATTATGGTCGGTCCATTTGCGAATTTTGTGGGCTCCGTGGAAGAAATTTTGGCAGACAAAAGCAAGATCAAGGTACATGTCAACATGTTTGGACGGGAAACCCCGCTGGAGTTGGATTTCACTCAAGTGGAGAAGATATAACAAGCACAAGGGTTTCTTGTGGGAGAATGCTGTTTAGCATTCGAATACCACTATTTACGCAAGGAGGTGTCACTCATGGCTAAAAAAGTTATTAAAATGGTGAAACTGCAGATTCCTGCAGGGAAAGCGAATCCAGCGCCTCCAGTAGGTCCGGCGTTAGGTCAAGCGGGTGTCAACATCATGGCATTCTGTAAGGAATTCAACGCTCGTACTGCCGACCAGGCTGGTCTGATCATCCCGGTTGAAATTACAGTATTTGAAGACCGTTCGTTTACCTTTATCACCAAAACTCCTCCGGCTGCTGTTCTGCTTCGCATCGCTGCAAAAGTAGAAAAAGGCTCCGGTGAACCAAACAAGAAAAAAGTAGCGAAGCTGGGCCGCGCAGCGGTTCGTGAAATCGCTGAAACCAAAATGCCCGATCTGAACGCTGCATCTGTTGAAGCTGCAATGCGTATGGTTGAAGGTACTGCCCGCAGTATGGGAATCACAATCGAAGACTAATATGTATTCGATGAACCGGTCATTCATGACCGCAATATGTGGGAGGAATTTCCGCTAACACCACAAAGGAGGAACATTTCATGGCTAAACATGGTAAGAAGTACCAAGAATCCGCGAAGCTGATCAACAGCGAAGCGACTTACGAGCCTTCAGAAGCTGTAGAGCTTGTGAAAAAGGCGGCAACTGCCAAATTCGACGAAACCGTTGAAGCAGCAGTTCGTCTGGGTGTAGACCCGCGTAAACAAGACCAGGCAGTTCGTGGTGTTGTTGTCCTGCCTCACGGCACAGGCAAAACTCAACGTGTGCTTGTATTTGCAAAAGGTGAAAAAGCGAAGGAAGCGGAAGCTGCTGGCGCTGATTTTGTTGGTGATGCTGATATGATCAACAAGATTCAACAGGGCTGGTTCGAATTCGACGTCTGCGTAGCTACACCTGATATGATGAGTGAAGTCGGTAAACTGGGTCGTCTGCTCGGTGGTAAAGGTCTCATGCCTAACCCTAAAGCAGGTACAGTTACTTTCGACGTTACCAAGGCTGTTCAAGAAATCAAAGCCGGTAAGATCGAATACCGTCTTGACAAAGCGGGCCAAATTCACGCGCCAATCGGCAAAGTGTCTTTCAACGCTGAACAACTGAACGAGAACCTTAAAGCTCTTATGGACGCTCTGAACCGTGCGAAACCGGCTGCTGCCAAAGGTGTATACCTTAAAGGCATCGCTATTTCGTCCACAATGGGACCTAGCGCTCGTGTGAACGCGGCTGCTTTCAGATAATTAAAGGTTGACTCCTAGAGTTATCTTTGATAATCTATAACAGTTGTAAACATTAAGGTGATCAATCTTAAATGTGAATATGCTTACCGTAGACAGTAGGTGCCGTAGGGCTTAATTTCCTACCGAGGTGTTGTGATAGAAACAAAAAGTGCCAGGCTCGCCTGATTAACTTTCCGTTTTATCAAGCCTTCGTGAATCTGCGGAGGCTTTTCTAATGCCTGCGTAGGAACGGCGGGGTTTCTCCGGAGTAACCGCCGTGACATAAATTTTCAGGAGGTGTATATAATTGGCAAATGCAAAAGTAATCCAAGCTAAACAGGATGCGGTTGATGTTGTGACTGGCAAACTGCAGAACAGTGTCTCCACTGTTGTTGCAGACTACCGCGGATTGAACGTATCGCAAGTGACTGAACTGCGTAAGCAGCTTCGTGAAGCTGGCGTTGAGTTTCAAGTCCTGAAGAACACATTGCTTCGCCGTGCAACTGCGGCAGCTGAGCTGACTGATCTGGACGCTGTCCTGACGGGTCCTACAGCGATCGCATTCAGCGAGACTGATGCGGTAGTAGCAGCTAAGATTCTGAATGACTTCGCTAAGAAGAACGACGCTTTGAAACTGAAAGGCGGCGTTGTAGAAGGTAAAGTTATCGATGCGGACCAACTGAAAGCACTGGCTGAACTGCCATCCCGCGATGGTTTGCTCTCCATGCTGCTTAGCGTGCTTCAAGCTCCAATGCGCAACTTCGCGCTTGCAGTTAAAGCTGTTGCTGAGAAAGAAGAACAAAGCGCGTAAGCCTTTGCTTCCTGCTTCATAATCAAGACCACAAACCAATTCAAATATAATGGAGGTTCAATCATGAGCAAAGAAACAATCTTAGAAGAAATTAAAGGCATGAGCGTACTGGAACTGAACGACCTGGTAAAAGCAATCGAAGAAGAATTCGGCGTAACTGCAGCAGCTCCAGTAGCAGCTGGCGGCGCTGTAGCAGCTGTTGAAGCTGAACAGTCCGAATTCGACGTAATTTTGACAAGCGCTGGCGCTTCCAAAATCAACGTTATCAAAATCGTTCGCGAAATCACAGGTCTTGGCTTGAAAGAAGCTAAAGAAGTTGTAGACAACGCTCCAAAAGCAATCAAAGAAAAAGTAAGCAAAGAAGAAGCCGAAGCTACCAAAGCAAAATTGGAAGAAGCAGGCGCAGTTGTAGAAGTAAAATAAGTTGATTCAATAGGTACTGCCCCGGAGCAGAAGTCATTCTCTCCGGTTTCCGCAACCCCCTTGAACTTGTTCAAGGGGGTTGCTCTATAAGGGAGCCTTGCAGGTATATGTAGTTCAACGTGAAAGGGAGGATGGTATGTCGCAGCATTATTACTCGCAGCAGCCGGAAGCGCGTCATGACAGACGCAGCATCGATACGGAGCTGAGAGGCAAACGCCTCCGCTTTACCAGCGACGCCGGTGTTTTTTCTAAAGGAGATATTGATCATGGAAGCCGTGTTCTGATTGAGGCGATGGAGATTCCGGAGGATGCGAAGGTACTGGATGTGGGTTGTGGTTACGGGCCTATAGGGATTAGTGCGGCGCATCTCGCTTCCAAGGGACATGTGACGATGATTGATATCAACAGCCGTGCGGTAGAGCTTGCCCGCGAGAATGCGCAGCATAATGGAATCCGCAATGTTACGGTGATGGAAAGTGATGTGCTATCGGTAGTAAAGGGGCAGGCCTTTGATGTGATTCTAACCAACCCGCCGATTCGCGCCGGCAAGGCCGTAGTGCATGCGATTTTTGAACAGGCGTATGATCATTTGAATGAGGGCGGTTGTCTGTGGGTTGTCATTCAGAAGAAGCAGGGTGCGCCGTCGGCGGTTGCCAAGCTGGAGAGTATGTTTGCGGTGGTAGAAGAAGTAGGGAAAGACAAGGGCTATAGAATCTTAAAAGCTCAGAAATAAATAATAATACTCATTGACATGCGATGTCCATAGTGGTATTATTATAAAATGTCAGTATTAAGCTAGGCTCCATGTCTTTAGTTTGCTGAAATGTCAAGTGATATATTGTCGCCCGGTAAGCGCATGCCGCACGGCAGGTTTTTGCGAATTCCGTTCTCTATGTTCCTGTCACGGCGAAGGTCGCCGGGGCAATAGATAATAGCGCATGAACTGTAGCCTGGTGACGTATAATACGCACGTTTTGGGCAAATCTACTGGATAAGGAGTATTTTGGCCGTGGATAGATGTGCTCTTTTTTCGAAAGATTTCGATAAGGGGCTTTTCTGTATTTATGGCTGAATCCTTGTGTTATGGTTCCATTATACGGGTCCAAACAAGGGTTCGCAATCAATTTTTAAGTGAGTAGACATGAGGGGTGAGTAAAGTTGGCAGGACATCTTGTTCAGTATGGTCGACGCACTCGGCGGAGCTATGCGAGAATTAACGAGGTACTCGAGGTCCCGAACCTGATCGAGATCCAACAAAAATCTTATGATTGGTTTTTGGAGGAAGGATTGCGGGAAATGTTCCAGGACATCTCGCCGATCCAGGATTTCACAGGGAATTTGGTACTAGAGTTCATTGATTACAGCCTGGGTGAACCGAAGTACACGGTTGACGACGCTAAAGAGCGGGACGTAACATATGCAGCACCTCTGCGTGTGAAGGTGCGTCTCATCAATAAGGAGACCGGTGAGGTTAAAGAGCAGGAAGTGTTCATGGGAGATTTCCCTCTGATGACGGAAACCGGCACTTTTATTATCAATGGTGCGGAACGGGTTATTGTCAGCCAGTTGGTTCGCTCTCCAAGCGTCTATTTCAGCACAAAAGTGGATAAGAACGGCAAAAAAACTTACACCGCCACAGTAATTCCAAATCGCGGAGCCTGGCTGGAGCTTGAGACCGACGCTAAGGACATCATGTATGTCCGTATCGACCGGACTCGTAAGATCCCGGTAACAGTCCTCTTGCGTGCTCTGGGCTTCGGCAGTGATGCTGAAATTCTGGAACTGCTTGGCAATGATGAATATATTCGCAACACGCTGGATAAAGACAACACGGATTCCACGGAGAAGGCGCTTATTGAAATCTACGAGCGTCTGCGTCCGGGCGAACCACCTACACTTGATAATGCCAAGAGCTTACTGGTCGCACGTTTCTTTGACCCGAAGCGTTATGATTTGGCCAATGTAGGCCGTTACAAAATCAATAAAAAGCTGCATATTAAGAATCGTCTGTTCAATCAGCGTCTGGCACAGCCTTTGGTTGATGAGTCTACCGGAGAAATTCTGGCAGAATCCGGCCAAATGGTGGACCGCCGCCTGCTTGATGAGCTGATTCCTTATTTCGAGAAGAGTATGGCTGCCAAAAACTACCGTGTAACCGGCGGTGTAATGGACAGTGAAGATATTCCGCTTCAGACCATTGACGTATTCTCGCCAATCGAAGAAGGCCGTATCATCAAACTGATCGCCAATGGCAACATTGATAAATCGGTTAAGCATATTACTCAGGCTGATATTATATCCTCAATCAGCTACTTTATTAATTTGCTGCATGGTATCGGCAACACGGATGATATTGACCATCTGGGTAACCGCCGTCTGCGTTCTGTAGGTGAGCTTCTGCAGAATCAGTTCCGGATCGGTCTATCCCGTATGGAGCGCGTAGTCCGCGAGAGAATGTCGATTCAGGATGCCAATGCGATTACACCGCAGGCGCTGATTAACATCCGTCCGGTTATCGCATCCATCAAAGAGTTCTTCGGCAGTTCGCAGCTGTCCCAGTTCATGGATCAGACGAACCCGCTTGCCGAGCTTACGCATAAGCGCCGTCTGTCTGCACTCGGACCCGGCGGTCTGACTCGTGAACGCGCAGGTTTTGAAGTCCGCGACGTCCATCACAGTCACTATGGCCGTATGTGTCCTATCGAGACTCCGGAAGGTCCGAATATCGGTCTGATCAACTCCTTGTCCACCTTCGCCCGCATCAATGAATACGGCTTTATCGAAGCTCCGTATCGTTGGGTAGATCCGAAGACAGGCAAGGTAACTGAGCAAATCGATTATCTGACTGCCGATGAAGAAGATAACTATGTAGTTGCACAGGCGAATGTACTGATCGATGAGGATGGCTCCTTTAAGGAAGACCAGGTTATCGTTCGTTACAACAAGGATTCAGACAACATCACTACTATGCCTAGCAACCGTGTAGACTACATGGACGTTTCGCCAAAACAGGTCGTATCGGTCGCAACGGCGCTCATTCCGTTCCTTGAGAACGATGACTCCAACCGCGCACTGATGGGATCGAACATGCAGCGTCAGGCTGTTCCGCTTCTTATTCCTAAGGCTCCGCTTGTAGGGACAGGGATGGAGCATAAGTCTGCTAAAGACTCCGGCGTATGTATTGTCTCCAAATATGACGGTATTATCGAACGCTCCTCTGCCAATGAAATCTGGCTGCGCCGTGTTGAGGCAGTTGAAGGCAAGGAAGTCAAAGGCGATATCGTTAAATATAAATTACACAAATTCATGCGTTCGAACCAGGGTACCTGTATTAACCAGCGTCCACTGGCTAAACGTGGGGATATCGTCAAAAAAGGTGACATCCTGGCAGATGGACCTTCCACAGAAATGGGCGAACTTGCGCTTGGCCGCAACGTAGTCGTTGCGTTCATGACTTGGGAAGGCTACAACTACGAGGATGCGATCCTGCTGAGTGAGAAGCTGGTGAAGGAAGATGTATACACTTCGATCCACATCGAGGAATACGAATCCGAAGCCCGTGATACGAAGCTCGGACCTGAAGAGATCACACGTGATATTCCTAACGTCGGTGAAGAGGCGCTCCGCAATCTGGATGAGCGCGGAATTATCCGTATCGGTGCGGAAATCAATGCCGGCGATATTCTGGTAGGTAAGGTTACTCCGAAGGGTGTAACTGAGCTGACTGCTGAGGAACGCCTGCTGCATGCGATCTTCGGTGAGAAGGCCCGTGAAGTTCGTGATACCTCCCTGCGTGTTCCGCATGGTAGTGATGGTATTATCGTTGACGTCAAAGTATTCACACGTGAGAACGGCGATGAGCTGCCTCCTGGCGTGAATCAGCTGGTTCGTGTCTACATCGCCCAGAAGCGTAAAATTTCTGAAGGTGACAAGATGGCCGGACGTCACGGTAACAAGGGTGTCGTTGCCCGTATCCTGCCAGAAGAAGATATGCCGTTCCTTCCTGACGGTACGCCGGTACAGGTTGTCCTGAACCCGCTGGGCGTTCCTTCCCGTATGAACATCGGACAGGTGCTTGAAGTCCATATTGGTATGGCTGCACTGCGTCTGGGTATCCACGTGGCTACTCCGGTATTCGACGGAGCCCGTGAGTATGACGTGTTCGATACGATGGAAGAAGCCGGTATGCAGCGTAATGGTAAGACTGTGCTGTATGACGGACGTACAGGCGAGCGCTTCGAGCGTGAGGTTACTGTCGGCGTCATGCACATGATCAAGCTCGCGCACATGGTTGACGATAAGATTCATGCCCGTTCCACAGGTCCTTACTCACTCGTTACACAACAGCCACTGGGCGGTAAAGCTCAGTTCGGCGGACAGCGTTTCGGGGAGATGGAAGTGTGGGCGCTTGAAGCTTACGGCGCGGCGTATACACTGCAAGAGATTTTGACCGTGAAATCCGATGATGTGGTCGGCCGTGTGAAAACGTACGAATCCATTGTCAAAGGTGAAAATGTTCCAGAACCGGGTGTACCGGAATCGTTCAAGGTATTGATCAAGGAACTGCAGTCGCTCGGGATGGATGTCAAAATCCTCAGCGGTGACGAGCAGGAGATCGAGATGAAGGAACTGGACGATGAGGACGAGACGTCAGGCGATAAGCTGAGCCTCAATTTGGAAGGCGCAGAAGTTGGCATAGAGTAGTTCACCAGCAAGCCAATAATTTCATTACACAAAGGACCATGCCCTCTGTTGACTTCAGCGTCAAGAGAGGGCTGTGGTACTAAATCAGGATATAGGTTAAGGAGGGTTGCTCCTTGTTGGACGTTAACAATTTTGAATTTATGAAAATCGGGCTCGCTTCCCCGGAAAAAATTCGTTCTTGGTCCCGCGGAGAAGTTAAAAAACCGGAAACCATTAACTATCGTACATTGAAACCGGAAAAAGAGGGTCTCTTTTGCGAACGTATTTTTGGACCGCAAAAGGACTGGGAATGTCACTGTGGTAAATACAAACGCGTCCGTTATAAGGGCGTAGTGTGCGACCGCTGCGGCGTGGAAGTTACCCGCGCTAAAGTCCGCCGCGAACGTATGGGCCACATCGAACTGGCAGCTCCTGTATCTCATATCTGGTATTTCAAAGGTATTCCAAGCCGTATGGGTCTGGCACTGGATATGTCTCCTAGATCGCTCGAAGAGATTATCTACTTTGCATCTTATGTTGTAACTGATCCAGGGGAAACTCCGCTGGAGAAGAAGCAGCTGTTGTCCGAGAAAGAATACCGCAGCTACCGTGAGAAATATGGCTACGGATTCCAGGCCGGCATGGGTGCAGAAGCTGTCAAAAAGCTGCTTCAGGATATCGACATCGATAAAGAACTGGAATTCCTCAAAGAAGAGCTGCGTACCGCTCAAGGCCAGCGCCGCAACCGGGCAATCAAACGTCTTGAAGTCATTGAGGCCTTCCGCAACTCCGGCAACAAGCCTGACTGGATGATCATGGATGTACTCCCGGTTATCCCTCCGGAGCTTCGTCCAATGGTTCAGCTTGATGGCGGCCGTTTTGCTACGTCTGACCTTAATGACCTGTACCGCCGTGTAATTAACCGGAACAACCGTCTGAAAAGACTGCTGGACCTCGGCGCGCCTGACATTATCGTTCAGAATGAGAAACGGATGCTTCAGGAAGCTGTAGATGCGCTGATTGACAACGGCCGCCGCGGCCGTCCTGTAACAGGACCAGGTAACCGTCCGCTCAAATCGCTCAGCCATATGCTGAAAGGTAAACAGGGACGTTTCCGCCAGAACTTGCTCGGTAAACGTGTTGACTATTCCGGCCGTTCGGTTATCGTCGTAGGACCTTATCTGAAGATGTACCAATGCGGTCTTCCTAAGAAGATGGCACTGGAGCTGTTCAAACCGTTTGTAATGAAAGAACTGGTTAACAAAGGGCTAGCCCACAACATAAAGAGCGCGAAGCGTAAGGTTGAGCGCGTAAGTCCTGAAGTATGGGATGTGCTTGAAGAGGTAATCAGAGAGCATCCGGTTCTGCTGAACCGTGCCCCTACGCTGCATAGACTGGGTATCCAGGCGTTCGAACCGATTCTGGTAGAAGGTCACGCGATCCGTCTTCACCCGCTCGTATGTACGGCTTACAATGCCGACTTTGACGGTGACCAGATGGCGGTACACGTTCCTCTGTCCGCTGAGGCTCAAGCTGAAGCCCGTATTCTCATGCTGGCGTCCGGTAACATCCTGAACCCTAAGGACGGCAAGCCGGTCGTTACCCCTTCCCAGGATATGGTCCTTGGTACGTTCTACCTGACCATGGACAACAAGGAAGAAAAGGGTACCGGGATGATCCTGCGTAACGTGAATGAAGCGGTCTCTGCTTATCAGCGCGGAACTGCAGGTCTGCATGCACGTGTTGCTATTCCTGTTAAGGCTCTGGGTAAAACCAGCTTCACAGAAGCGCAGCAGAATGCTCTGCTGATCACTACTGTGGGTAAGATTATCTTCAACGAAATCTATCCAAGCAGCTTCCCGTATATCAACGAAGCTACCAAAACTAACCTGCTGCAGGGAACTCCTGAGAAGTACTTCATCTATGAAAAGGGTGCGGATGTCCGCGAACTGATCATGGCAGCTCCGGAAGCCAGTGCTGTAGGTAAGGAATATCTGGGCCTCATTATCGCCCGCTGCTTTGAGACGTATCACACCACCAAGACTTCAGTGATTCTGGATAAAATTAAGCAACTCGGCTTTACGTACTCTACACGTTCCGGTGTTACGGTTGCCGTATCGGATGTTATCGTGCCTGAGGAAAAAGCTACCATTCTTAAGGAATCCGAAGCTAAGGTTGATGTGGTTGCGAATCAATACCGCCGTGGTCTGATTACCAATGATGAGCGGTATGACCGCGTTATCGAGATTTGGTCGAAGACCAAGGATGATCTGACTAACGTATTGCTTAAATCAATGGACCGCTTCAACTCCATCATGCTCATGGTCGACTCCAAGGCGCGTGGTAACAAATCGCAGATCACCCAGCTCGGTGGGATGCGTGGTCTGATGGCAACACCTTCGGGCCGAATCTTTGAATTGCCAATCAAAGCGAACTTCCGCGAAGGCCTAACCGTCCTCGAGTACTTTATCTCCACTCACGGAGCGCGTAAAGGTCTGGCCGATACAGCGCTGCGTACAGCGGATTCCGGGTACCTGACACGCCGTCTGGTTGACGTAGCGCAGGATGTTATTGTCCGTGAAGAAGATTGTGGTACTGATAAAGGCTTCATGGTTAGCCGGATTCAGGATGGCAAGGAAGTCATTGAGGATCTCTACGACCGTATTGAAGGCCGTTATTCCTTCGAGACCGTCCGTCATCCTGAGACGAAGGAAATCATCGTTCACCGTAACGATCTGATTGACTCGGATAAGGCTGAAGAAATCGTGAATGCTGGCGTTACCAAGCTGCAGATCCGCTCTGTACTCAGCTGCCGTGCCCGTCACGGTGTCTGCAAGAAGTGCTACGGACGTAACCTGGCAACAGGTAAATTCGTGGAAATCGGGGAAGCTGTCGGTATTATTGCCGCACAATCCATCGGTGAACCGGGAACACAGCTTACCATGCGTACGTTCCATACCGGTGGTGTAGCCGGAGACGATATTACGCAAGGTTTGCCGCGTATCCAGGAGCTGTTTGAAGCCCGTAACCCTAAAGGTCAGGCTACAATCAGTGAGATTGACGGGGTAGTTAAGGAAATCCGTGAAACCAAGGACCGCCGCGAAATCGAAGTCCAGGGTGAAGCAGAGTCCAAAACGTATTCCATCACTTACGGCTCCCGTCTGCGTGTCAGCGAAGGCCAGGAGATTGAGGCCGGCGATGAATTAACAGACGGTTCAATTGACCCTAAAGAAATGCTGCGTATCAAAGGGATCCGCGGGGTACAGAACTACATTCTGCAAGAAGTACAGCGTGTATACCGTAACCAGGGCGTTGAAATCAATGATAAGCACATTGAAGTTATGATCAAGCAGATGCTGCGCAAAATCCGCATTATCGATGCTGGAGATACCAGTCTCCTGCCGGGTGCATTTGCGGATATTCATGAATATGAAGCAGCCAACAAGGAAGCCATTCTTGCCGGAAATGAACCAGCAGTCGCCAAACCGGTTCTGCTCGGGATTACCAAGGCCTCCCTGGAAACTGATTCATTCCTGTCTGCGGCATCCTTCCAGGAAACTACGCGCGTCTTAACAGATGCAGCTATTAAGGGTAAAGTGGATAAGCTGCTCGGTCTGAAAGAGAATGTAATCATCGGTAAGCTGATTCCTGCAGGAACTGGCATGAATCGTTACCGTAATGTGAAGCTGAGCGATCCGAATGCTGAAAGCAATGAAGAAGCTTTAGAGCCGGTACCCGCTGAATAATTGAATACTCATGGCAAGCAGTATCCGCGTGACGCAGAAATCTGGCGTGACGCGGCTGTCTGCTGTGATTATTAATAAATTTATTGTCGTTTTTCTTGACATCATGTGCTGAGGATGCTAATATGTCTAAGGTGCGTGAGTAGTCTTGTCATTCTTATTCAGTGGAGGTAATGATTTTCATGACTGATGACAGAGGGTTACAGGATGCTCAGGTCAAGATCGGTTCCAAGCAAACCGTCAAGGCGGTGGAGTTGGGCCAAGCCGCAGAAGTCTATGTGGCAGAGGACGGAGATCAACGGCTTACTTCCAGAATTGTAATGCTTTGCAACAAACAAGGTGTGAAGGTCACTTATGTGGACACGATGCTGAATTTGGGCAAGGCCTGCGGTATAGAAGTTGGTGCTGCGATGGCAGCCGTCTTAAAACAATAGCAGCAAGAGAACGTTTTTGTACCGGGGTACACTTCGGCAGCAAGGACTTTTCATTTGTCTTTTTATGAACCACCTGGGTCTGTGGACTTAATGTTTGTAAATTGACTATCATTTCAGGAAGGGGGTGGCACAACATGCCAACTATTAATCAATTGGTTCGTAAAGGCCGTCAAGCCAAAATCGAAAAATCCAAATCTCCCGCTCTTCAAAAAGGGTTCAACGCCCTCAAGCGTGAGGCTACAAATTTGAGCGCTCCGCAGAAACGCGGTGTATGCACTCGTGTAGGCACAATGACTCCACGTAAACCAAACTCAGCACTTCGTAAGTATGCCCGTGTTCGTCTGACGAACCGTCTTGAGGTGACTGCTTACATTCCGGGTATCGGACACAACCTTCAAGAGCACAGTGTAGTATTGCTGCGCGGAGGTAAAGTTAAGGACCTTGCAGGAGTTCGTTACCACATCGTTCGTGGTGCACTGGATACTGCAGGTGTTGCTAACCGGATGCAGGCTCGCTCCAAGTATGGTGCGAAACGTCCTAAAGTCAAGAAATAAGATGAGCTTATCAGAATAATAACCATATAAGAAAGGGGGATATCCATGCCACGCAAAGGTCCAGTTACTAAAAGAGATGTATTGCCAGATCCATTGTATAATAGCAAGTTGGTTACTCGTTTGATCAACCGTATTATGCTGGGTGGTAAAAGAGGTGTCGCTCAAAGCATTTTGTACAATTCGTTCAAGTTGATTCAAGAACGTACAGGTAAAGAGCCGATGGAAGTTTTCGAAGCTGCCATCAAGAATATCATGCCTGTATTGGAAGTTAAAGCTCGTCGTGTCGGCGGTGCTAACTACCAAGTACCTATTGAGGTTAAACCTGAAAGACGTACTGCTTTGGGATTACGTTGGCTTGTAAACTACTCACGCAACCGCGGTGAGAAGACTATGGAAGAACGTTTGGCGGCTGAGATTATCGATGCTTCCAACAACACAGGCGCTTCTGTTAAGAAACGTGAAGATACACACAAGATGGCTGAAGCGAACAAAGCGTTTGCTCACTACCGCTGGTAGGATTGCAGTCGTTCAAATAACTTCTATTTTGAAAGGAGATCCATTTCATGGCAAGAGAGTTCTCCTTAAAAAATACACGTAATATCGGGATCATGGCGCATATTGATGCTGGTAAGACTACTACCACTGAGCGGATTCTATTCTACACAGGCCGTACGCACAAAATCGGTGAAGTTCACGAGGGTGCTGCTACAATGGACTGGATGGAACAAGAACAGGAGCGCGGAATCACGATTACTTCCGCTGCTACAACTGCTGCATGGAAGGGTCACCGCATCAATATCATTGATACCCCAGGACACGTTGACTTCACCGTTGAAGTTGAACGTTCCCTGCGTGTATTGGATGGGGCAGTTGGTGTATTTAGTGCGAAAGAGGGCGTAGAACCTCAGTCCGAAACCGTATGGAGACAGGCTGACCGTTACAACGTTCCACGGATCGCATATGTGAACAAAATGGACATTATCGGTGCGGATTTCCTTAACGTTATCGAAACGATGCGTGATCGTCTTCAAGCCAATGCAGTTGCTATTCAACTGCCAATCGGTGCAGAAAATGATTTCGCAGGTATCATCGACCTCGTTGAGCAAAAAGCACATATGTTCAGAGATGATTTGGGCCAAAATATTGAAGTTACGGATATTCCGGAAGAATATTTGGCAAAGGTTGAGGAACTGCGTCTCGAGCTGATCGAGAAAGTTGCTGAACTTGATGAAGATCTGACTATGAAGTACCTGGAAGGCGAAGAAATTACTATTCCGGAAATCAAAGCTGCTCTGCGCAAAGGCGTAGTTGAAGTTAAAATTTTCCCAGTAATTTGCGGCTCTTCCTACCGGAACAAAGGGATTCAGCTTATGCTGGATGCTGTTGTTGATTACTTGCCTTCACCTTTGGATGTACCGGCTATTACGGGTCATCTGGAGGATGGAACAGAAGCGGAACGTCATCCTTCGGATGAAGAGCCATTCGGTGCCTTGGCATTTAAGATCATGACAGACCCTTATGTTGGTAAACTCACGTTCTTCCGTGTATACTCCGGTATCCTGGAATCAGGTTCTTATGTAATTAACGCTACTAAGGGCAAACGTGAGCGTATTGGGCGTATCCTGCAGATGCATGCGAACAGCCGTCAAGAAATCTCCATCGTTTACGCTGGTGATATCGCGGCAGCCGTTGGTCTGAAGGACACTAGCACAGGCGATACACTCTGCGACGAGAAGCATCCGATCATTCTGGAATCCATGAACTTTCCAGATCCGGTTATCGAAATCGCAGTCGAGCCAAAAACCAAAGCTGACCAAGATAAACTGGGTGTTGCTCTCGGAAAGTTGACTGAAGAGGATCCTACTCTTCGTGCTCACACTGATGAAGAAACAGGCCAAACCATCCTGGCAGGTATGGGTGAGCTTCACTTGGACATCATCATCGACCGTATGCGTCGTGAATTCAAAGTAGAAACCAATGTGGGTAAACCGCAGGTTGCCTACCGCGAAACGTTCAAGGCATCTGCCCGCGTAGAAGGCAAGTTTGTTCGCCAATCCGGCGGTCGCGGTCAGTACGGTCACGTTTGGGTTGAGTTTGAACCCCTCGAGCCAGGTACTGGCAGCCAATTCGAAAGTAAAGTTGTCGGTGGTTCTGTACCTAGAGAATACATCGCTCCTGCACTTGCCGGTATTGAAGAGCAAATGAAGAACGGCGTTATTGCAGGCTTCCCGCTTGTTGACGTTAAAGCTACCATCGTAGATGGTTCTTACCATGATGTTGACTCCAACGAAATGGCGTTCAAAATTGCCGGTTCGATGGCGCTTAAAGCTGCAAAAGACAAATGTCAACCTGCATTGCTTGAGCCAATCATGAAAGTGGAAGTAACTGTTCCTGAGGAATACATGGGCGATGTAATGGGTATGCTGAACTCCCGTCGCGGTAGAATCGAAGGTATGGATTCCCGTGGTGGAGCGCAAATTATCCGTGCGAAGGTGCCTTTGTCCGAAATGTTCGGATACTCCACAACACTCCGTTCCGGTACTCAAGGACGCGGCGTATTCTCAATGGAGCTTTCTCACTATGAAGAAGTACCTAAATCCATTGCTGAAGAAATCGTAGCCAAGAACAAAGGCGGAGAATAAGTTTGATTTTTAACTTGCCGTCCGGGTATAACACATAAGTCACCTTAGAACTGCAAATAGGCGGACGGCTCAAATATATGGACCCCACAATAAGGAGGAACTGTTCAAATGGCAAAGGCAAAGTTTGAACGTAACAAACCGCACGTTAACATCGGTACTATTGGTCACGTCGACCATGGTAAAACAACTCTGACTGCTGCAATCACAACTGTATTGTCCAAAAAATACGGTGGTGCTGCAATTGCATTCGACCAAATCGACAAAGCTCCTGAAGAGCGCGAGCGTGGTATCACAATTTCTACATCCCACGTTGAATATGAAACTCCTAACCGTCACTACGCTCACGTAGACTGCCCTGGACACGCCGACTATGTTAAAAACATGATCACTGGCGCAGCGCAAATGGACGGAGCAATCCTGGTTGTATCCGCAGCTGACGGCCCTATGCCACAGACTCGCGAGCACATCCTGCTGTCCCGTCAAGTAGGCGTTCCTTACATCGTTGTATTCTTGAACAAATGCGACATGGTTGAGGACGAAGAGTTGCTTGAATTGGTTGAAATGGAAGTTCGCGATCTGCTTAGCGAATACGACTTCCCAGGCGATGACACTCCAATCGTTCGTGGATCTGCTCGTGAAGCTCTGCAGAACCCTGATGGCGAGTATGCACAGAAGATCGTTGAAATGTTCGAAACGATCGACACATACATCCCGCTTCCAGAACGTCAGACTGACAAGCCTTTCTTGATGCCTGTCGAAGATGTATTCTCCATCACTGGCCGCGGTACTGTGGCAACTGGTCGCGTAGAACGCGGAACAGTTAAAGTCGGAGAAGAAATCGAAATCGTTGGTATTCACGAAGAAACTAAGAAGTCTGTAGTTACTGGCGTGGAAATGTTCCGCAAATTGCTTGATTCCGCTCAAGCTGGCGACAACATCGGCGCATTGCTGCGTGGTGTTGACCGTAACAACATCGAGCGTGGCCAAGTATTGGCTAAGCCGAACTCCGTTAAGCCACACACTGAGTTCACTGCTCAGATCTACGTTCTGACTAAAGAAGAAGGCGGACGTCACAAACCATTCTTCACTGGTTACCGTCCACAGTTCTACTTCCGTACAACTGACGTAACTGGCATCATCAACCTGCCAGAAGGTACTGAAATGGTTATGCCTGGTGACAACATCACTGTAACTGTTCAGCTGATCTCCCCAATCGCTATTGAAGAAGGTACTAAATTCTCCATTCGCGAAGGCGGACGTACAGTTGGTGCCGGTTCCGTAGCTTCTATCCAGAAATAATTCAGGCTCTATCCGTTAGGATAGACTGAATATAAGTCAGGCCCCCTTCATTCGAAGGGGGCCTGTTTTATTTTATAGATATGATTAAGAATTAGATTTCCTTCGCATAGTCCGCACTTGGCAACTTGGATAAAATCACATGCAGGCTGGACGGCGATGAACTATTATTCGTATAAGCGAATGACTCGTCACCGGCAATGTAGATGGTCTCTCCTTGGAGGAAGGAGAACTCTTCCTCATTAACATGAATGGTACCGTCACCGTGTAAGGCGAGGATATAGACATCTGCTCCGGGGTGCTTGTGAACGGGCAGCTTTTGCCCAGGCATGAAATTAAGCACAAATACTACGCTATCGCCTTTTTGGAAAATGATCTTTTTGGTAAAGCGTTCCTCTTGATACTGTACGGCCTCAGCTAGTGTTTTCTTTTCCATTATAAATCCCTGCTTTCATTATATTAGTATTATTTAAAGCTTAACTTCGTACTCGCAGTGCTCATGACCGGTGACATTAGCTCTTCCACGGACTGGACAGGCAGGCTCTCGCCGATCTTTCTGCCAATGGTCACAGTCGTTCCCTTTCCGCCTAACGGCAATCCCTGGTTCATTCCAATTAGACGGATGGTCCGGAATAGTTCAAGGGGTACCATATTGCCCAGAGTTGTTCTATTCATCTGGCGCATGTCCTCAAAAGTGTATTGCTGCAAGCCCATCAACTCCTTGTCTCTCTATGAACCTATTGTATAGACAGGCGGCACGTTAATCCTTGATATAGATCAAGTTTTATGAAAATTTGTGCGTCCAGTCACCCGGCAGCGCTTCGATCATTGATATGGTGGGATAAGCGACAGTAGAGGAGGAATGATGTATGGAATGCAATACGTGCAGTTCTCATGCCTGTGTGCGTCAGGTTCCGGTATTCAGGAGTTTGTCCGATGAAGAATTGGTTATCATAGAATCAATCACAGAATCCCATTCATATAAAAAGGGTAGCCAAGTTTGCCGAGAAGGGGAGCCGTCTGAAGCCTTGTTTGTGGTGAAGAGCGGGCTTATCAAATTAACGAAGAACAGTAAAGAAGGGAAGCAGCATATTGTCCGTTTTCTTTTCCCGGGGGATTATTTCGGTCAGTTTGCCCTGCTTCATAATAAAAATAATGATGTAACGGCGGAGATTATTGAGAGTGGAGTGGTCTGCCGGATGCACCGGAAGGATTTCATTCCCCTGCTGGAGCAGAATGCGGGTCTGGCGTTTAGCTTTCTGATGTCTGTTAGTGAGCAGCTGCATCTGGCGGAAGAAACAGCAGGGGCACTGCATATGTTAGAAGTGGAAAAACGGTTAGCCCGGCTGCTAGTCTACTTGTACACGAGGAATCTACCAGAATCAGCTCTGACAATGCAAGCTTTAAGACATTCCGTGGATCTACCATCGGCGCAAAAAGAGGTGGCAGCGATGATCGGCACTACTGCCGAGACCCTAAGCCGCAAGCTGAACAAGCTGGAAGCGCTGAAGATCATCGCTATGCATAAAAGAACCGTGAATATTTTGGAGATGGAGACTCTAATTCAGCTCGCTGAAATCAGTCATTAACAATTTTCAGATAAAACCGTGTATTTTTAAACTTTTTTTCTGGAAAAGGTGATTTGTTTTGCAAAGGCTCTTGCAATATAGCCGCCTATTAGATATAATAATAAATGTTGTTCTGAGACGTTGCGATGATGTGAGAGGTTACTGACACACCCGGCCCCTTTGCCATGAGGTCGACGTCAGAAAATTTTCACGGAGTATGTCCGATAATAAATTGGGCGATAGAAGGAGGGACTAAAATGGCAAAGCAAAAAATTCGTATTCGCTTGAAAGCATACGACCACAGAATTCTTGATCAATCCGCAGAGAAAATCGTTGAAACAGCAAAACGTTCGGGTGCTGGTGTATCCGGGCCGATTCCGCTGCCAACTGAGAAGCAAATCATTACCATTCTCCGTGCGGTACACAAGTACAAGGATTCCCGTGAACAGTTTGAGCAACGGACTCACAAACGTTTGATTGATATTGTGAACCCAACACCACAAACTGTGGATGCCTTGATGCGCTTGGATCTACCGTCCGGTGTAGATATCGAAATCAAATTGTAATTCATTAAGTAATCAGGAAAAGAAAAGAGGTGTCAACATTGAAAGGTATCTTAGGAAAAAAACTCGGTATGACTCAAGTGTTTACTCCAGAAGGTAACGTAATCGCGGTTTCTGTTATCGAAGCTGGACCTTGTGTGGTACTGCAAAAGAAAGACCTGAATATCGACGGATATGAAGCAGTGCAGTTGGGCTTTTCCGATAAAAAGGAAAGTCGCTCCAACAAGCCTGAACAGGGTCACGCCAAAAAGGCAAATGCAACACCTAAGCGCTACGTTCGCGAAATTCGCGGTGTTGACCTCGGGTCACTCGAGGTTGGACAAGAGCTTAAGGCTGACATCTTCGCTGAAGGCGAGTTTGTTGACGTAACAGGTACTTCGAAGGGTAAAGGTTTCCAGGGTAACATCAAACGCTGGGGACAAAGCCGCGGACCAATGGCACACGGATCGCGTTACCACAGAAGACCGGGCTCGATGGGTTCCATCCAGGCTAACCGTGTTCCTAAGGGCAAACGCCTGCCAGGACATATGGGTCACACGACCGTAACGGTTCAAAAGCTTGAAATCATCCGGGTTGACGTAGAACGTAATGTACTGCTGGTTAAAGGCGCTATTCCAGGTCCTAAGAACAGCTTCGTGAAAGTTAAACAAACCGTTAAGAAATAATTACTGAAGAAAGGAGGAACATGAAATGCCAAAAGTAACACTTTTCAATACTAGTGGTAACGAAGTTGGCGAAGTTGAACTGAGTGATTCAGTTTTCGGTATTGAACCGAACGTACATGTGCTGCATGAAGCTGCACTTATGCAAAGAGCTTCCCTTCGTCGCGGTACACATAAAGTAAAAGGACGCTCTGAAGTGCGTGGCGGCGGACGTAAGCCTTGGAAACAAAAAGGTACAGGTCGTGCTCGTCAAGGCTCCATTCGTTCTCCACAATGGAAAGGCGGCGGCGTAGTCTTCGGACCAACACCACGCAGCTATTCCTGGAAATTGCCTAAGAAGGTTCGCCGGTTGGCCATCAAATCCGCGTTGTCCTCAAAAGTGCTTGAGAATGACATCATCGTATTGGATAGCTTGACTCTGAATGCTCCGAAGACGAAAGAATTCGCAGCGATTCTGAACAACCTTAAAGTGGGCAGCAAAGCCCTAATCGTAGCACCAAGCTATGATGATAATGTAGCACTTTCCGCTCGTAACATCCCTGGGGTGAAATTCGTAGCGGCTGACGGCATCAATGTTCTTGACGTACTGACGTACGACAAACTGATCATCACTAAAGAAGCAGTTCTGAAGGTAGAGGAGGTGTTCGCGTAATGAAAGATCCTCGTGATATAATTAAGCGTCCAGTGATTACGGAACGCACATCCGAATACATGAGCGAACTGAAGTACGCTTTTGAAGTGGATATCCGTGCTAACAAGACCGAAATCAAAAAAGCTGTCGAGGCTATTTTTAAAGTAAAAGTCGTTAGTGTGAACACAATGCGCGTACCTGGTAAACTGAAACGTTACGGCAAATATTCCGGTTATACTCCGGAGTGGAAAAAAGCCATCGTGAAGCTTAGCCCGGACAGCAAGCCGCTTGAGTTCTTTGAAGCGGTAGAATAATACTCTTAAAGTAAGGAGGAAACTATAGTGCCAATCAAAAAGTACAAACCGACCTCTCCGGCAAGACGCAACATGTCTGTGTCTACGTTTGAAGAAATTACAACAAACCAGCCAGAGAAATCGTTGCTGTCCCCGCTGTTCAAGCATGCCGGACGCAACAACCAAGGTAAAATTACGGTTCGTCACCATGGCGGCGGACACAAACGTAAATACCGTATCATCGACTTCAAGCGGACTAAAGACGGCATACCAGGTAGCGTTGCTACAATCGAGTATGACCCGAACCGTACTTCCAATATTGCTTTGATCCACTATGCTGATGGAGAGAAACGTTATATCATCGCTCCTAAAGGCCTTAAAGTTGGGGACAAAGTTGAGTCCGGCCCTGCTGCGGATATCAAAATTGGTAACAGCCTTCCGTTGATCAACATCCCGGTAGGTACAGTTATCCACAACATCGAGTTGAAACCAGGTAAAGGCGGACAATTGGTTCGTGCTGCTGGTACTGAAGCTCAGCTGCTGGGTAAAGAAGATAAATACGTATCTGTTCGTTTGAACTCGGGTGAGGTTCGCAGAATCCTCAGCGTTTGCCGTGCGACTATCGGAGCCGTAGGTAACGGAGATCACGAACTGATCAAGATTGGTAAAGCCGGACGCAGCCGCTGGCTCGGACGTCGTCCTGAAGTACGCGGTGTTGTCATGAACCCTAACGATCACCCACACGGTGGTGGTGAAGGCCGCGCTCCTATCGGACGGAAATCGCCAATGTCACCTTGGGGCAAACCAACCCTCGGCTACAAAACGCGTAAGAAAAACAAAGCATCTGATAAATATATCGTTCGCCGCCGCACAAAATAAGACGCTTCAGGCAAGTTAGTTAAGCGCGAAGCGTCGATTCGCGGTTTTGAAGAACTGGATGAAGGGAGGATTCACACATGGGTCGCAGTTTAAAGAAGGGGCCGTTCATCGATGGCTACCTGCTGAAAAAAGTTGAGGATTTGAACGAGACAGACAAGAAAGTCGTAGTAAAAACCTGGTCCCGTCGCTCAACCATTTTCCCTCAGTTTATCGGACATACGTTTGGTGTATATGACGGCCGCAAACACGTGCCTGTATACGTAACGGAAGATATGGTAGGTCACAAGTTGGGCGAGTTCGCGCCAACACGTACTTACAAAGGCCACGCGGGTGACGATAAGAAAACCAGAAGATAATTAACGTCTTCGTTTGAGAGGAGGGAAAACAATGGAAGCAAAAGCACATGCAAGATCGGTGCGGATTTCCGCTCGTAAAGCGAAACTGGTTGTTGACTTGATTCGCGGCAAGCAAGTGGGGGAAGCAATTGCAATTCTTCGCCACACTCCGAAGTCCGCTTCTCCGGTTGTTGAGAAGCTACTGAACTCGGCGATTGCGAACGCTGAGCATAACTACTCTATGGACGTTAACAGCTTATTCGTAAGCGAAGTTTTCGTTAACCAGGGTCCTACAATGAAACGTTTCCGTCCGCGCGCCATGGGCCGCGCAAGCCGGATCAATAAACGTACCAGCCACATTACTTTGGTGGTATCTGAGAAATAAGGAGGGATAACACGTGGGTCAAAAGGTAAATCCAGTCGGACTCCGAGTCGGTATTATTCGCGATTGGGAATCAAAATGGTATGCAGGCAAAGATTTCGGTACTCTTTTAATGGAAGACGTCAAAATCCGGGAATACCTTAAAGGCAAGTTGAAAGATTCCTCTGTTTCCCGCATCGAGATCGAAAGAGCGGCAAGCCGAGTGAACGTTACAATTCACACTGCCAAGCCAGGTATGGTAATTGGTAAAGGCGGAGCAGAAGTAGAAGTACTTCGCAGCGCAGTTACAACTATCGCCGGCGGTAAGAAAGTACACATCAACATCAATGAAATCAAACACCCTGAACTGGATGCTATTCTTGTTGCTGAAAGCATTGCACAACAGCTGGAACGTCGCGTATCGTTCCGTCGTGCTCTGAAACAAGCGATTCAAAGAACTATGCGTTCCGGCGCAAAGGGAATTAAAACTCAGGTTGGCGGACGTCTTGGCGGCGCTGAGATTGCCCGTTCAGAAGGTTATAGCGAAGGAACAGTTCCACTTCATACGCTTCGTGCTGATATCGATTACGGAACAGCTGAAGCACATACAACTTACGGCCGTATTGGCGTAAAAGTATGGATTTATCGTGGAGAAGTTCTTCCCCCAGCTAAGAAACAAGCTGCTCAGGAAGGAGGCAACTAATCATGTTGGTACCAAAGCGCGTTAAACACCGCAAGCAACAACGCGGTCACATGAAGGGTATGGCAAAAGGCGGAACCGAACTTAACTTCGGCGAATTCGGTTTGCAGGCACTGGAGCCATCTTGGATCACTAACCGTCAGATCGAAGCTGCTCGTATCGCAATGACACGTTATATCAAACGTGGCGGTCAGGTTTGGATCAAGATTTTCCCGGATAAGCCAATTACTCAGAAGCCTCTCGAGGTTCGTATGGGTAGTGGTAAAGGTAACGTTGAGAAGTGGGTAGCTGTAGTTAAACCGGGTAAGATTATGTTCGAACTCGGAGGCGTGTCGGAAGAAATCGCTCGTGAAGCGATGCGTCTTGCCGCTCACAAGCTGCCTGTAAAGACTAAGTTTGTGAAACGTGAAGAATTGGGTGGTGAAGCAAATGAAAGCTAATGAACTTCGCAACTTAACCACTGCTGAGATTGAACAGAAAATCGCCGGATTTAAGGAAGAACTTTTCAATCTCCGTTTCCAATTGGCAACAGGCCAACTGGACAACCCGACTCGGATTCGTGATGTGCGTAAGGAAATAGCTCGTGCTAAAACCGTTATCCATCAAAGAGTACTTGGGATTAGTTAAGTGACGGCGGATGCATAATCCGTAATCAGGAAGGAGGCTAATTATGAGCGAAGAGCGTAATGCACGTAAAGTGTTGATCGGTAAAGTAGTCAGCGACAAAATGGATAAAACCATCGTAATTGCTGTTGAAACCTATAAAAAGCACAATCTGTATCACAAACGCATCAAGTCCACGAAGAAATTCAAGGCACATGATGAAGAGAATGTAGCTAAAATTGGTGATGTCGTGAAAGTCATGGAAACTCGTCCATTGTCGAAGGACAAACGGTGGAGACTGGTTGAAGTGGTAGAAAAAGCGGTAATCATCTAAGACATGAAGCAGATCCCTTTCCGGAAGGAGGAAAATAATAATGATTCAACCATTTACACGTTTGCATGTGGCTGACAACTCTGGTGCGAAGGAACTGATGTGTATCCGCGTACTGGGTGGTACTGGACGCCGTACAGCAGCAATCGGCGATCTGATCGTTTGTTCCGTTAAACAAGCAACACCAGGCGGCGTTGTCAAAAAGGGTGATGTTGTTAGAGCGGTAGTTGTTCGTACAAAACGTTCGGTACGCCGTAAAGATGGATCTTACATCGCATTCGACGAAAATGCAGCTGTTGTTGTCAAAGACGACAGAAGCCCGCGCGGAACACGTATCTTCGGACCAGTTGCTCGCGAACTTCGCGACAAGGACTACATGAAGATCGTTTCCTTGGCACCGGAAGTAATCTAAAAATCCGAGTGATGCTCGGTTGTACTTGAAAAGGTCAGTTATAGGAGGTGTAATCAATGCCTAGAGTTAAAAAAGTTCTGGAATCCCATAACAATAAACTGCACGTGAAAAAAGATGATGTGGTGCTTGTGATCAGCGGGAAAGACAAAGGTAAAAAAGGCCGTGTCATCGCTGCTTATCCTCGTGAAAACCGCGTCCTGGTAGAAGGCGTGAACATGGTGAAGAAACACCAGAAGCCTAACCAGTTGAATCCGCAAGGCGGAATCATCGAGCAGGAAGCTTCGATCCATGTGTCCAACGTAATGCACATTGATCCGAAGAGCGGGAAAGTTACGCGTATCGGCTATAAAGTACTAGATAACGGTAAGAAGGTTCGGGTAGCAAAAAGATCCGGAGAGATTATCGACTAATACAGTCCTAATGAAAGGAGGTAAATCTTCATGGCAGCAAGAATGAAAGAACGTTATCTGAATGAAATCACACCATCTTTGATGCAGAAGTTTAACTACACAACAGTTATGCAAGTGCCTAAGATCGAGAAGATCGTCATCAACATGGGTGTAGGTGACGCTGTTCAAAACTCCAAAGTACTTGACGCTGCAGTTAACGATATGCAATTGATTTCTGGCCAAAAGCCCGTTATCACTAAAGCTAAGAAATCCATCGCCGGTTTCAAACTGCGCGAGAATATGCCGATCGGGGTTAAAGTAACACTGCGCGGCGAGCGTATGTATTACTTCCTGGATAAATTGATCAACGTAACGCTTCCACGCGTTCGTGACTTCCGTGGTATTTCCAGCAAAGCCTTTGATGGCCGTGGTAACTACACACTGGGTCTTAAAGAACAATTGATCTTCCCGGAAATCGAGTATGACAAAGTGGATAAGGTTCGCGGTATGGACATCGTTATTGTAACGACTGCTAAGACGGACGAGGAATCCCGTGAGTTGCTGAATCAGCTGGGAATGCCTTTCACAAAATAAGAATCATCCATTTCTCCGAAAATGTTTAGGAGGTGTCAGTCTAAGTGGCAAAGACTTCAATGAAAGTTAAACAACAACGCGAGCCTAAGTTCAAAGTACGTGCATACACACGTTGCGAGCGTTGCGGTCGTCCACATTCGGTACTGCAAAAGTTCAAAATTTGCAGAATTTGTTTCCGTGAATTAGCTTATAAAGGCCAGATTCCTGGCGTGAAAAAAGCAAGTTGGTAAGAAGTTTATAAACGGGAAGGAGGTTTACACACATGACTATGTCTGATCCTATTGCAGATATGCTTACTCGTATTCGTAACGCCAACACTGTGCGTCACGAGACAGTAGAAATGCCTGCTTCTACTATGAAAAAACAAATCGCGGACATCTTGAAGCGTGAGGGCTTCATCCGTGATGCTGAATTCGTTGAAGATAGCAAACAAGGGATTATCCGTATTTTCCTGAAATACGGCCCAAGCCAGGAGCGCGTTATCACTGGTCTGAAAAGAATCAGTAAACCAGGTCTGCGCGTATACACGAAGAGCAATGAAGTGCCTCGTGTACTCGGTGGCCTTGGAATCGCGATTATCTCCACATCTAAGGGAGTTATGACCGACAAAGAAGCTCGTCAATCTAAATCCGGCGGAGAAGTTGTCTGCTACATTTGGTAATAAACGTCACAAGATAAGGAGGTGCAACACATGTCTCGTATTGGTCGCAAACCAATCGCAGTACCTAGCGGTGTAGATGTCACTTTGGACAACGCCGTTATTACAGTAAAAGGTCCTAAAGGCACTTTGACTCGTGAGCTTCATAAAGACATGAAGATTACAGTTGAAAATAACGAAATCACTGTTGTTCGCCCGTCGGACAACAAATTGCATCGTTCACTTCACGGCACAACCCGCTCCGTTGTCAACAACATGGTGAGTGGTGTGACTGAAGGTTTCTCGAAATCTCTGGAACTGGTTGGGGTCGGATATCGTGCAAGCAAATCCGGAGATAAAATCGTATTGAACGTTGGTTACTCCCACCCGGTTGAAATTACACCGGAAGCGGGTATCGAGTTCGATGTTCCTGCGAACACGAAGATCATCGTTAGAGGGATTGACAAAGAACGCGTTGGCGCTTATGCTGCCAAAATTCGTTCCGTACGTGAACCTGAACCATACAAAGGTAAAGGTATCAAATATGAAGGCGAGCGTATCATCCGCAAGGAAGGTAAAGCTGGTAAGAAGAAATAACCAGCTCTACCTTAATTGTAAGATACCCCGTGCATCTTAAAGTGAAGCTGTTTACGGCAAACTGAAGGGAGTGAAAGGGAAGTCATGATTACAAAAGAGGATAAAAACAAGGCTCGTCTCAAAAGACACCTGCGTGTTCGTAAGAAGATCCAGGGTACTACTGAGCGTCCACGTTTGAATGTGTTCCGTTCTTCGAAACACATCTACGCTCAACTGATCGATGATGTGACTGGCGTTACTATCGTATCGGCCTCCACACTTGATAAGGAATTGAGTGCTACAATCGGAAATGGCGGCAGCGTTGAAGCTGCAAGCAAAGTGGGTCAATTGATCGCTGAGCGCGCCAAAGAAAAGGGTTATGCAGTGGTTGTATTTGACCGCGGTGGATACTTGTACCATGGACGGATTCAGGCTCTGGCTAGCGCAGCTCGCGAAGCTGGTCTTGAATTCTAGAATATTTCTAAAAGGAGGTTAACGACTTGCGTGTAGATCCGAACAGTTTAGAACTGACAGAAAGAGTTGTACACATCAACCGTGTTGCAAAAGTTGTAAAAGGCGGACGCCGTTTCAGCTTTAGTGCACTTGTTGTTGTAGGCGACGGCAACGGCTACGTTGGTGCTGGTATCGGTAAAGCCGGCGAAGTTCCGGATGCCATCCGTAAAGGCATTGAAGACGCCAAGAAAAACCTGATCCACATTCCAATCGTAGGAACTTCGATTCCTCACCTGGTTACTGGACATTTCGGCGCAGGACGCGTTCTGCTGAAACCAGCATCCGAAGGTACCGGCGTTATCGCTGGTGGACCGGTTCGTGCGGTGCTTGAATTGGCAGGCGTTGGCGATATCTTGACAAAATCTTTGGGTTCTTCGAATTCCATGAACATGGTCAATGCTACTCTAGAGGGACTTTCCCGTCTGAAGCGCATTGAAGAGGTCGCGAAGCTTCGCGGCAAATCTGTCGAAGAATTACGCGGTTAAGGAGGGGAACGTCAATGGCTAAATTGCAAATTACCCTCGTACGCAGTGTAATTGGACGTCCAGAAACACAACGTGTTACTGTTAAGACGCTCGGCCTGCGCAAAACCAACTCGTCCGTGGTTCACAACGACACTCCTGCAATTCGCGGGATGATCAACAAAGTGAGCCACTTGCTGTCCGTAACTGAAATTGAAGGCTAATAAGCCTCGCATAAATTAACAAACATAAGGAGGTGCAAACGATGAAGTTACATGAACTTGCTCCAGCTCCTGGATCACGGAAAGAACGCAACCGCGTTGGTCGTGGACCAAGTAGCGGTAACGGTAAAACTTCGGGCCGTGGACACAAAGGTCAAAACTCCCGTTCCGGCGGTGGTGTACGTCCAGGCTTCGAGGGTGGACAAAACCCACTCTATCGTCGTCTGCCTAAACGTGGTTTCGTCAATCCTACCCGTAAAGAGTACGCGATTGTGAACCTGGAAGATCTGAATAGCTTTGCAGAAGGAACAGAAGTAACTCCTGAGCTTTTGCTTGAAACTGGTGTTGTCAGCAACACTAAGAGCGGCATCAAGATTCTCGGCAATGGTGAACTGGCTGTTAAATTGACTGTCAAA
Organism: Paenibacillus sp. FSL R7-0333; assembly: GCF_038000365.1. NCBI lineage: Bacteria > Bacillati > Bacillota > Bacilli > Caryophanales > Paenibacillaceae > Paenibacillus > Paenibacillus sp. FSL R7-0333. The sequence continues at coordinate 6,513,292 of NZ_JBBOBZ010000001.1, read as the reverse complement.
GCAAATAAGTTCTCTCAATCTGCGGTAGAGAAAATCGAAGCTGCCGGCGGTAAAACCGAGGTGATCTAATGTTCAAGACGCTTAAGAATATATGGCATGTTGAAGATTTGCGCAAAAAGATCCTGTTTACCCTGTTCGTTCTGATCATTTACCGCATCGGTTCGTTTGTACCGGTTCCCGGTGTGAACAAAGAAGTACTGGAATCAACAAATCAGGGCGGAGACGCTTTGATGGGTCTTTTGAACACCTTCTCGGGCGGAGCGCTCAAAAACTTCTCGATTTTTGCGATCAGCATTTACCCGTATATCACAGCATCCATCATTGTTCAATTGCTTTCGATGGATGTTGTCCCTAAGTTTGCCGAATGGGCTAAGCAAGGGGAACACGGGAAAAAGCAGCTGGCGCAAATTACGCGTTACGGCACAGTAGTGCTAGGTTTGATCCAAGCGTTTGCCACATCTATCGGGTTTAACCGGATTTATGGCACTGAGATGATTCCAAATGCAACCTTTGCGGATTACCTGCTTATTGCGATCATATTGACGGCGGGTACATCGTTCTTGATGTGGTTAGGTGAGCAGATCACTGAAAAGGGTATAGGAAACGGGATTTCGATCCTGATTTTTGCGGGAATCGTCGCCGCCTTTCCGGGATATATCACCACTACGGCGCAATCAAGCTTCATTCAGCCGGGTCAGATGTTCCTGAATATTCTTAAAGTCGTTATTGTACTGATCGTGGTTGTTGCGATTATTGTCGGGGTGATCTTTGTTCAACAAGGTATCCGTAAAATCCCTGTACAATATGCCAAGCGCGTAGTCGGTAACAAAATGTACGGTGGACAGAATACGCACATTCCGCTTAAAATTAATGCGGCTGGTGTAATTCCTGTTATCTTCGCCGTTTCACTGCTTCAATTCCCGGTCGTTTTATCGAGCTTCTGGTCCACCCACGCTTGGGCTAAATGGGTCTCGGCCAATCTGGATCATACCAAGCCGCTCGGCATGCTGCTGTATGTAGTCATGATCATCGGATTCACGTTCTTCTATACGTTTGTCCAGATGAACCCGCAGCAAATGGCTGACAATATGAAAAAGAATGGCGGATACATTCCAGGTATACGTCCAGGTAAGGCTACTGAGAAATATCTGACTAGAGTTATGTCGCGTCTGACCATGTCCGGTGCGCTCTTCCTGTCATTAATCTCTGTACTGCCAGTATTATTTGGATCGTTGTCCGGGTTACCGAAGCAAGTGCAGATTGGTGGTACGGCACTGCTTATCGTTATCGGTGTTGCACTGGATACCATGAAGCAGATCGAGAGCCAATTGATCAAACGCCATTACAAAGGCTTCATCAATAAATAGGCGATAGGTTCCGGAGAAGTACCTAAGGCTTTAGACTTCCCGGTACCTATTGTGCTGTTTCTTGCTTGGTGGCGAACTTTCGGGGGGAGAAGAGAATCGTGAACATTTTATTCATGGGCCCTCCTGGGGCAGGCAAGGGAACACAAGCCGCTGTTGTTGTAAAAGAGTTGGGTATTCCTCATATTTCGACTGGTGATGCATTCCGCTTGGCTATTAAGCAAGGCACACCGGTTGGACTTAAGGCCAAATCTTATATTGATCAAGGGTTGCTTGTACCTGATGATGTGACTATTGGAATCGTCGAAGAACGGCTGCAGCAGTCCGATTGCGAAAAAGGTTTTTTATTGGATGGCTTTCCAAGAACCCTTTCGCAAGCGGAAGCGCTGGGAGAAATCCTCAGCCGGCTTGGAACTTCACTGGATCACGTTGTCAACTTGAATGTGGACCGCGGACTGCTGATGGCGCGTCTTACCGGACGCCGGATCTGCTCAGTATGCGGAACATCCTACCATTTAATTTTCAACCCGCCGAAGCAAGAAGGCGTCTGCGACATTGATGGCGGAGAATTGCATCAGCGTCCGGATGACAACGAAGAAAGTGTAGGCAAGCGTCTGGATGAGTACGATAACAAGACAGCGCCGCTGCTTGCATTTTATGACGATAAAGGTCTTGTGCGTCAGGTCAACGGAGAAAACGAAATCAATGTCGTTTCTTCTGAAATCGTATCTATGCTGCGGGGTTAATGTAATGATCATTTGCAAATCCGAACAGGAACTTGTCTTTATGAGGGAAGCTGGTCGAATTGTTGCCGAGAGTCACCGTCTTATTGCTGAAGCTATCCAGCCAGGCATTACTACCGGTGAGCTCGACAGAATCGCCGATGGGTACATTCGCAGTCAGGGTGCTGTGCCGTCTTTCAAAGGCTACAACGGTTTTCCTGCCAGCATTTGCGCTTCAGTCAACGAACAATTGGTGCACGGATTTCCAGGGAAACGCAAACTGGTAGAAGGCGACATCGTTACGCTGGATATCGGTGCAGAGTACCGTGGTTATCACGGTGATTCCGCCTGGACATACGGGGTGGGCAGCATCTCCGAAGAGGCTCAGCGTCTGCTGGACGTCACGGAAGGCTCCCTGTACGCTGGACTGGCGTTAGTCAAACCGGATGTGCGCTTGTTTACAATCTCCCATGCCATTCAGTCATACATTGAAGACGCCGGATTCTCCGTTGTCCGCGAGTATGTTGGTCATGGCATTGGGGCAGAACTGCATGAAGAACCGCAAATTCCGAACTATGGCATAGCGGACCGCGGACCACGTCTGAAGCCGGGTATGGTACTCGCCATTGAGCCGATGGTTAACGCTGGAGAACGTTATGTCAGAACGCTGGATGATAACTGGACGGTCGTTACGGTAGACGGTTCACTGTGCGCTCACTTCGAGCATACAGTAGCAGTTACACCGGACGGCATGGAAATTTTCACAAAACTGAATGCGTAGGTGATCTTCACGTGAATACTGGGAGCAGCCCGCAGGTTGGTCAAATCGTGAGAATTCTCAAAGGCAAGGATGCCGGAGAGGCTGCCGTTGTTATCGCAGTTGTGGATAGCAGATTTGTATATATTGCTGATGGGGACAAACGTAAGTTTGACAGCCCAAAGAAGAAGAATATTCAGCATTTGGAGCTCATACCCTTCATCAGCAGTGAGATTGTAGACAGTTTGGAAGAAACCGGCCGGGTCACCAACGGAAAGCTGCGGTTTGCAGTGATGAAGTATGGCCAGCCCGCTGGAAAAAGTGCTAATGAGAAAGGAGACTAACTGTGGCTAAGGAAGACGTCATTGAGGTAGAAGGAACGGTTATTGAGCCGTTGCCTAACGCAACTTTTAAGGTTGAGCTTGAGAACGGTCATCAAATACTTGCCCATGTGTCCGGGAAATTGCGGATGCACTTTATCCGTATCCTAACCGGAGACAAAGTGGTCGTGCAGTTATCGCCTTATGATTTATCAAAAGGCCGTATAACTTACCGTAAATAGATGGGAACTACAACAAAAGTTTTGCTTCGCAAAACTTTGAGGAGGTAATTAACATGAAGGTAAGACCTTCTGTAAAGCCCATTTGCGAAAAATGCAAAGTCATCCGCCGCAAAGGGACTGTTATGGTAATTTGCGAAAATCCGAAACACAAACAAAAACAAGGTTAAGAAGGGGGTGTAGCGTAAAATGGCTCGTATAGCTGGAGTGGATTTGCCACGTGATAAGCGCGTTGAGATCGCCTTGACTTATATTTTCGGAATCGGTAAAACGACTTCCCAGAAAATTCTTAATGAAACAGGCATTGACGTTAACACACGTGTCCGTGATTTGACGGAAGATGAAGTCAGCAAACTGCGTGAAACGATCGACAAAGAGGTTAAGGTTGAAGGTGACCTTCGTCGTGAAATTTCCTTGAATATTAAGCGTCTTACTGAGATCGGCTGTTACCGCGGTGTTCGTCACCGTCGTGGATTGCCTGTTCGCGGTCAACGTACCAAAACCAATGCTCGTACCCGTAAAGGCCCGCGTCGTACTGTAGCAAACAAAAAGAAATAAGAAGAGGTGATAAGAGACAATGGCTAAACCGAAAAAAGTCGTACGTACGAAACGTCGCGACCGGAAAAATATCGAGTCTGGCGTGGCACATATCCGTTCCACGTTCAATAACACTATCGTTACGATCACGGATCCCCACGGAAATGCAATTTCCTGGGCAAGCTCCGGCGGTCAAGGATTCAAAGGTTCCCGTAAATCGACTCCATTTGCAGCGCAAATGGCAGCCGAAACAGCTGCTAAGGCAGCTATGGAACACGGCATGAAGTCCGTTGAAGTTATGGTTAAAGGACCGGGCGCGGGCCGCGAAGCAGCCATCCGTTCCCTTCAGGCCGCTGGTCTTGAAGTAAACCTCATTAAAGACGTTACTCCAGTTCCTCACAATGGATGCCGTCCGCCGAAGCGTCGCCGCGTTTAGTACAATCAGAATTGTGATTGTGGTATAATTCTGACGCATCTGCTAATAATAGGTGTTTAGGCATACTACATGATACACCTGATGGGGTGACTGTTTCATATAGGAGCGACGTTTGAAGGAGGGGTACACTCGTGATAGAAATCGAAAAGCCGAAGATTGAGACCGTAGAAGCCAATGATGATGGGACCTATGGGAAATTCGTAGTTGAACCGCTGGAACGTGGATATGGCACGACTCTGGGGAACTCGCTTCGCCGGATCCTGCTTTCCTCCCTTCCGGGAGCCGCAGTGACTTCGGTCCAAATTGACGGCGTTCTGCATGAGTTCTCGACCGTTCCCGGCGTAATGGAAGATGTGACGGAAATCATCCTGAACCTAAAAGCTCTGTCTCTGAAGATTCATTCGGATGAAGAGAAAGTGTTCGAGATTGATGCTGAAGGAGAAGGCATCGTTACCGCGGGTGATATCCGTGCGGACAGCGATGTTGAGATCCTGAACCCGGATCTTCATATTGCAACGCTGGGACCTGGCGCGAGACTGCACATGCGCATTTTTGCAGGCCGTGGTCGCGGCTACGTCCAAGCGGACCGGAACAAACGCGACGATCAGCCAATTGGTGTAATTCCAGTTGACTCTATCTACACTCCTATTTCACGTGTGAATTACGGTATTGATAATACCCGTGTTGGTCAAGTGACTAACTACGACAAGTTGACGCTGGAAATTTGGACAGATGGCAGTATCCGACCGGAAGAAGCCGTTAGCCTTGGAGCCAAAATTTTGAACGAGCACCTCGTTCTGTTCGTAGGTCTTACGGATGAAGCGAAAGACGCCGAAATTATGGTTGAAAAAGAAGAAGACAAAAAAGAAAAAGTACTTGAGATGACGATCGAGGAGCTTGATCTTTCTGTCCGTTCCTACAACTGCCTCAAACGTGCCGGTATTAATACCGTGCAAGAGCTGACTACGAAAACTGAAGAAGATATGATGAAGGTTCGTAACCTGGGCCGCAAATCTTTGGAAGAGGTTCAAGAGAAGCTTGAGGAACTTGGTTTGGGACTTCGTACAGAAGAATAGGACCCCGGAGTTCTTGAGACTTGAGTGAAGGAGGGAAAACAAATGGCATACCAAAAATTGGGCCGTGATTCCAGCGCGCGTAAAGCTTTGTTCCGCGATATGGTAACGGATCTGTTCCTATACGAACGTATTCAGACAACAGAAGCCAAAGCGAAGGAAGTTCGTTCCATCGCTGAGAAACTGATCACTAAAGCGAAAAAGGGCGATCTTCATGCTCGCCGTCAAGTAGCTGCATTTGTTCGTCGTGAGACTGTAGATGGTGAACAAGATGCAATCCAAAAATTGTTCTCTGACATTGCTCCACGTTACACAGAGCGTCCAGGCGGATACACTCGTATCCTGAAGCTGGGACCTCGCCGTGGCGATGCTGCGCCTATGGTTTATCTTGAACTGGTAGACCGCGCGTAGTTTCACAAGCCATGATTTCCGGATGTACGCTTTACGTATTTAACGTTATTGTACTGCAGGGCATAGTACCCTGCCGTGCAAATAACCGCGGGAATCACCTTGTATAGAGTAGAAGGAGCTCCCGCCGGGGCTCTTTTTTTTGAGAATAAATTAAGTATATGGACCAACAGGAGAATGAAATGCGCAATCTATTGATGAAAGTCAATTATGACGGTACCCACTATGATGGCTTTCAGACCCAGCCTCAGGGCAATACGATTCAGGACAAGCTGGAGCATGCTATTCAGCATCTGACCGGTGAGACGCTCAAAATCACGGGCTCAGGACGGACTGATGCAGGGGTGCATGCTTATGGCCAACCTTTTAACTTCATAACCTCCTCACAGATTCCGCTGGAGCGCTGGTGTCTGGCGCTGAATGCCAGGCTGCCGCAGGATATCGTGGTTACTGAGGCTGCTGAGGTTCCGCTCTCGTTCCACTCCCGTAGAGGGGCGAAGCGTAAAACCTACCGGTACACGATTAACGGCAACCGGTTCCCGGACCCGTTCCAGCGGCGCTGGCAGCATCATCATCCGATGAAGCTGAACGTTCCTGCGATGGAGCTGGGGCTAAGCGCGCTGCTGGGTACCCATGATTACACCTCGTTTGCGTCCAGGAAGTCTACCAAGACTTCGCATGTGCGGACCATTTATGAGGCTTATCTTGAAGTAGACCGCAGCATGTGCCGCCCGGGCTCTCCTGACCAGGGAGTGATCCATACCTATATTACAGGCAGTGGCTTTTTGCAGCATATGGTACGCATTATTATGGGCACGCTGATGCAGGTGGGGCAAGGTAAAATCAGCGCAGATAGAATGCCTGTCATTCTTGCGGCTTGTGATCGTGCAGCGGCCGGACCTACGGCTGTGTCTAAGGGGCTGGCACTCTGGAGTGTGGAATATGACGAGATAGACGACTAAACGGCCGATACTATATTTTTTATGAAAATAAGTACTGATTGTTTAAAAATCGCTTGCGCTTGTCATGTTTATACTGTAATATAAAAGTTGTGTTTTCTTGATGGCTATCCCACAGCCCCGATCAAGGAAATGCCAACAAATAAGTTTTTTAACTCACTAAATTGTAATTCAATCGCGAAACAAGATATACGAAACAGATGATTTTCGTACGAGAACAAGGAGGAAACATTCATGCGTACCACCTACATGGCGAAGCCGAACGAAGTTGAACGCAATTGGCACATCATTGATGCCGAAGGCAAAACACTTGGCCGTTTGGCAAGCGAAGCCGCTGCCCTGATCCGCGGCAAACACAAACCGCAATTCACTCCACACGTTGATACTGGTGATTTCGTAATTGTTATCAACGCTGAGAAGATTCACCTCACAGGTAAGAAAATGCAAAATAAGAAATACTACCGTCACTCGATGCACCCAGGTGGCTTGAAAGTTACCGTTGCGGAAGAACTGCTCAAGACCAAACCTGAACGTATGATTGAATTCGCAGTTCATGGTATGATTCCTAAGACTCGTCAAGGTAATCACATGAAGCTGAGACTCAAAGTATATGCAGGCGCTGAACATCCACATGCAGCACAAAAACCTGAAGTTTACGAACTTCGCGGATAAGAATAAAGGAGGACAGTTTCATGGCACAAGTACAATACTATGGGACAGGTCGTCGTAAACATTCGGTAGCACGTGTTCGCCTTGTACCGGGTGAAGGACGCATTGTCATTAACAAACGTGAGATGGACGAATATTTCGGTGTTGAAACACTGAAGATGATCGTAAGACAACCTTTGAACCTGACTGAAACTCTGGGCAGCTACGATGTAATCGTGCTTGCACATGGTGGCGGCATTTCCGGTCAAGCTGGCGCAATCCGTCACGGGATCTCCCGTGCATTGCTCAAAGTAGACCCTGAATATCGCGGTACGCTGAAGAAAGCCGGCTTCCTGACACGTGACCCACGTATGAAGGAACGTAAGAAATACGGCCTCAAAGCTGCTCGTCGCGCTCCTCAGTTCTCGAAACGTTAAGAATCCCTTGTTATCAAGGAATGGAAGCTCCTGGCCTTTATGGCTGGGAGCTTTTTTTATGTTCTTTTGGTCGGTTAGCTCAGTGATCTGCGGCTTTTTGATTTACATCGGAGGAGCGGCCAGGTTTTGCAGTAGCAGATTATTATATTTAGCCGCATGTTTTTGCTCATCCAGAATGATGCCATACAAAGTGTCCTTGGAGATTCCGTAGGGAAGCCCGAACCAGATCTTCCGATATTTCTACACGGCCGATAACTTCCCCTGGAAGGCTTGCTGCAGGCCCGCCGTATGCGAAGTAACAGGGCCTGGAGCCTCACTGCTGATCCCTGTCACCTCCTGCCCGGTTAAGTTCTTGTACATCTGCCCAGGGTGTGATGGAGAAGCAGGGGAGAAACTGTTTATATCTGCTCACAAAAATCTTCGCACCGTACTCTGATCCGCTTCAAAGATCTGTTCAACATCTCTCATTTGGAGTACAAAGTTTCGTTTGGATGAACCATACCGGTGTACAAGCTGGTGAAGCTGTAAGGTAAGCTGTCCATCGAAGCAGATCAGATCTCCCCTTGCGGCTGGCGCAAGTTCGAAATTCCTCAGGGCATCCAGCTCAATTTCTTGAAACCTCTCCTCTAAAGGAATCCTCCATTCAGTTCGTGTTGATAACGTGTGTTGATCAAGACAGACAATAAGCTGATCGGGGCCATCCAAAGTGCTGTGAGGATCATAATAGGCAAAGACTGCTGGTTGATCCGAAGCTTGGCACCATTCCTCTTCAGCTTGATAAAAGGCATACGGATGCTCTTTTCTCCTCTTAGGCCACATTTCTCCTTCATACTCCCGACGTAAGATTTGATCAAACCGGATTTTGGCCATACCTATGGGTACACCAAAGAGCTCTGAAATCTGCTGAACTGCAATAGAATATTCATCGGATAAACTGTACGTTTGGAGCATAAAAAAGGGCATCGTGGCATAAAGAACGAATTTCTCGGCATCCTCCTCCTGCGCTTTGATGAAGGGGACAGGCATTACCGTCTGATTGCCAGCGTGTCTCAGGATGTGGCATAGCTCATGCAGAAAATCAAACCGCTGCTTCATAGGAGAATTCCGATTATCCAGAAGTATATAACGTACACCTAATGAGGACTCATAGGCACGGCTTGTCATCGGCGCATAATTAACAAGCACATCTAACTCCTCTGAAAGCTTAGAAATCGTGATGTCCTCTGGTTGCAGAATCGAATGTGTTATGTAGAGGTCCTCCACGAAATGCTCCAAATGTGTTTTTGTATAATGAATAAACATAATAAACCTCCGAAAAAGAATGTATGTTCGTATATATGGATATGCGGAATCAGCCCGTTGGCTGAAACCACGATTTGTTCTACTTTTTAATTGGTGTCTGAAGAATCGGCTTTTTTCTTTTCTTGGTCTTTGATGAATTGCCAGAAGGTTAACATTTCGCGTTTACGCTCCTCGGGTGCATCCAGATAATCCTTGAAAAATAGCCCATGCTCCGGATTGTTTAAAAAAGCTTCAAACTCAGACAGCTCAGATAATGATGAAGACGAAGTGTCTTCTGCGCCTCCATTGGCCAGACGGTCCATTTCTTCGGTAGTGATCCCTAAAGCACGGCAAACCTTAAGAACATTATCAACAGAAGCTCCTCCAACACCCCGCATTAGTATGGACCTCAGCGTAGTATAAGGAATTCCTGCCTTCTCTGAAAAAGCCTTGGTGTTCAGGCCGGTTTCCTCAATTAATCGCTTTAAGACTTCAGCCCGTTGCACACGCAGTCCTCCTCATAATAACCGATATACGCTACTTCGTATTATCTTCTTTTATTTTAAGGAGATTGAAGGCAAAAGTAAATATGCATTTTCGTATTATATAGGATCATAAAGCTTGACATAATGCGAAATTGAGCATAACATAAATAAAAAATACGAAATTGAGTATCGATTAGCATAATTTTTATGAGAGAGGGTAATCAACATGAGCATGATTGAGCAGGAGTTTAGGATATTACTCAATTCTGATTACGGTCTAGGAATGCTTCCGGAATACCAAAAATCATTAAAAGGTGTAGAACAATTGTACAAAGGTGCGGATGCAGATGATAAGAAGGTAATCGCCGGAATGGTCAGTGACTGCAAATATGTGATTGAGTGGCTGAGCAGCGGACGCCGGCCGGGGAACAAGCGGGGAATTGAACGGCGTGCGGGTTACGAGCGGGAAATTCTTTTAGAGCCCATTCGTATGCAAAATTTCACTGGCCGTTTCAAGGCAGTCCCTTCAGAGGGCATATCGGAGGATCAGCGCTTTCAACTGGAACAGGTTCTCGGGCTGTTAAGCAGAAGGGAGCGGGAGTGCTATATGCTGGCTAACGGCGAAGGATTCTCGCATGTTGCTATTGCTGGAATGCTCATGATTTCGGCAGGCAGCGTAAGTGAGTACATCCAGCGGGCACAAAAAAAGATCAGCTCTGTAATGGAGGAGTATAGGTCCCTTATCTGACAAAGTGAGCTTTTTTATAAATAAAAAACTGGGTTTGTCTAGTGAAAGCCCCTAATAAATAGAAGGGAGGTTAACCAACGTAAATAAGGAGGGCGACAGTGACCATTACATTATTAATTTTGGCCATTCAAAAGTTTCTGCAAAAGGAGTTGGCTGATGATACGCAGCCCGTTCCCCCAGTTCAGCTGGGATATCTTCCAACGAATACAAGCGTAAACTCGGTCTATCCAGTAATCATGATTAGGCCTGCAGAGGGTGAGGGAGATTCAGGTCACGGGCAAATTCAAATTAAACTTCAATTTGGAACTTCCTCCGAAGATGATACCGGCTTAATTGTTCTGATTAATCTGATGGAGCGGGTACGTATCCTGCTATTGCGCCAGAGAGTTCTTGAACAGAAATTCAGTTTGGACGCCAGTTGGACATGGAAGCTTGACGAAGAGCACCCTTCAGCAGTGTGGAGGGGCGAACTTACAACAACCTGGGCATTGCCCCAAATTCGACAGGAGGTAGTATTGTGAATTCTATTGAAAATGAAGACCAGCAACAAACTCAGCGGGAGCCGATCCGGATTTATCTGGGGCCTAACCTGCGTGGCGGCCAACTGCTGCAATCCACCGTATTCCGTTCAGGTATTCCATCTTATTTAACGCCGTTAATGGCTGAACAGCCGGATGTGGCGGAACTGATTGTACCTGTTGATGAAATGACGGAAGTGCAGGAGCGCATCCTTCAAGCGGGTACCGCTGAATATACAGTCTATCAAAGGCTTCTAGGGAAGGGGAACTAATCAATGGCATTTAAACATGGTGTAAGCATTATTGAACAATCAACTTCGGTTCTGGCTCCGGCAAAAGCAACAAGCGGTATTCCTTTTGCAGTAGGTACGGCTCCGCTCCATCTGGCGACGAAGGCTGTACCCGTTAATACTCCCGTGCTTGTGAATAACTACGCGGAAGCCGTTGCGGCTCTAGGATATAGTGAAGACTGGTCAAAATACACGCTGAGTGAGTTAGTATATTCTCATTTTGCCTTGTACGAGAGAGCTCCCATGATCCTGGTCAATGTGCTTGACCCGGCTGTCCATAAGACAACGGTTGCCCCTGCGGCGATGACGGTCAGTAATCGGCTGGCGACCGTACAAGCCGAAGGCGTGTTGCTGTCAACGCTGGTTGTTAAATCTTCAGATGGCGCTTCTACTTATGTGTCCGGTACGGATTACACGGCTGCTTTTGATGAGAATGGACATGTACTGATTACTACGAAGTCTTCTGGGGCTATTGCAGCCAATGCAGATCAGCTATCCGTCGGATATGACAAACTGAATGCCGGTGCTGTAGAAGCTGAGGATATCATTGGAGGCGTAACCGCTTCGGGTGAATACACTGGTTTTGAACTGGTTCATCAAGCTTACCCGCGTTTCGGGATCCTTCCGGATCTGCTGCTGGCCCCGGGCTGGTCGCATTTACCTGCGGTTGCTGCAGTGATGAAGGCGAAGGCCGGAAATATTAACGGGAATTTCAAAGCGATTGCCCTGACGGATATTGATCCATCCCGATCTTATACAGAGGCCGGTACTTGGAAAGCTAACAATAGCTACACGGGTGCTCTGCAAGTTGCTGCTTACCCGATGCTGACGCTTGGGGATAAAAAATATCATTTCTCCACTCAGCTTGCCGGCCTTATTGCTGCGGCGGATGCCGATAATGGCGGTATCCCTTTTGTATCGCCTTCTAATAAGCCTCTACAGGCGGATGGCACTGCACTATCCGATGGGACAAGCCAATTCCTCGGAATTGATCAGGCCAGCTTCCTGAACAGTACAGGCATTGTAACTGCACTTAACCTGGGAACGAGCGGCTGGAAAAGCTGGGGAAATAACACCGCTGCTTATCCGGGTGTAACCGATCCTAAAGACAGCTTTATTCCGGTCCGCCGGATGTTCAACTGGATTGGCAACAGTCTGATTCTGACTTACATGCAGAAGGTGGATGACCCAATGAACAAACGGCTGGTAGCTGCGGTTACGGATTCAGTCAATATCTGGCTGAACGGACTGACAGCATCGGGGGCTCTGTTGGGCGGTCGGGTAGAATTCAATGAATCCGAGAATCCGGTGACAGATCTGATGGCCGGTAAAATTACATTCCATCTGCATCTTACGCCGCCTGGACCGGCACAGGAGATTTCCTTCCTGCTTGAATACGACACAACATACTTGGCTGCGCTGGTAGCGTAGAAGGAGGAGCAATAATGCCAAACAGATCAGAACGGGTTATTGATTATTCAGTGTACTTGAATGCCGCCGATTACTTGGGAACAGCAACCGCGACCTTGCCGGAAATTACTTACCTGGTAGATACCATCAAAGGGGGCGGGATTGCCGGAGAAATGGCGGCGCCTTCTCCAGGGTATACGGGAGCGATGAGTCTGGCGCTTAAATGGCGCACGATCGAGAAGGCAGCAGCCTCTCTACTGGCACCGAAGGTCCACACGTTGGATCTGCGTGCTTCCATTCAGACGTTCGATACCGCGACAAGTGAATACCGCGAGGTGCCGTTTAAGGTTACTGTCCGGGCGAGACCGCTCGGCTTGACACTCGGTAATCTGGAGACCGGAGCAGCAATGGATACTACCAACAACTTCTCGGTTAACTATTTGAAGGTCACCCTGGATGGTGTCCAGGTACTGGAAATTGATAAGTATAACTACATTCATAAAGTATACGAAGTGGATTACCTTGCGGCTACTAAACAGAATCTTGGTCTATAAGGAGAGAGCACGATGGGAACAAAAGAATTGGAGGAGACCGGAGCGGAAGTATACACTTTCGCCCGGCCCGTCAACTTTGAGGGCGATACGTTTGAAAGCCTGAGTATTGATTTTGACAAGTTAACCGGCGAGGACATTCTCACCTGTGACCGGCAGTATCAGATGGAATCTGCCCGTCAATCCGGCGGGGAATTGATTAAAGAGACCAATAAAGCCTATCAGGCTTATATTGTGGCCAGGGCTGCTGGTGTTCATGTGGGGCTGATTAAAGCTCTGCCAGCTAAGGATTTCACAAAACTGACCTTACAGGCACAAAGTTTTTTGCTGCTGTAGGCTGCGGAGACGGCGATGGGATCAAAGACATCGCCGTCTCTTTGGCCATGCTTACCCATACTCCAATTCCCTATTTTCTCAGCTTGCCTGTTGAGGAACTGGGGGATTGGGCAGAGCGGGTGGCGAGAATTAAAGGAGGGAGGTAACTTATGGCAGGTTCAGGTTCAGGGAGTCCAAGCAGCATCAGTGAGCTCATTGTCCGGCTGAATGTATTGGTGAATCCCAATGTTCCCCGCTCTGTCGAGGAAGTGGAACAGCAAATTAAGGATTTGGAAGATGTGCTTAAGGGGCTGGCCAGGGCAGGCTACTTCGATCAACTGCGCGGAGATGCTGAGGATGCTGGTGACGAAGCCGAACAGCTCGGTGACAAACTTAAGGCTGCTTTCGAAAAAGTGGATTTCTCCATGCTGACTAAAGCGGTTGAACCCCTAAAAGAGGTATGGACCGCTGTGAACGATTCTGCCGGGGCAATGGCGCAGCTTCAGGCATCAACCGGATTAACCGCTGCTGAAATGAGCGGAATGAAAGAGATCTCCGATAGCCTGTACAGTCAGAATTACGGTAAAAACTTCGAAGATATCGGTGAGGCGGTTGGAACGGTACAGCAAGTTCTGGGCCAAACCGGAGATGAACTGGAGAAGACCACCCAGACGGCTATGACGTATCGCGATGTTTTTAAGGGGGATATATCAGACTCTGTACAAGCCGTTGATGCGATGATGCAAAAGTTCGGCATCTCTTCAGAGCAGGCCTATAATCTGATGGCTCAAGGTGCGCAGAAGGGGATGAATACGTCCGGCGGGCTTCTAAGTACCGTAGAGAAGTACAGCGCTGACTTCAAAAGAATGGGCTATTCTGCTGACGAGATGTTTGAGTTGTTGAGCTCTGGCATGGACAATGGGGGGGATTCCCTTGAAGGTCTTGCCGGGGTTGTGAAGAAATTCAGCTCAACAGTGAAAGAGGGCTCAGATTCCACAAAGGCCGCCGTCTATGAGCTGTTTGCACCTGAGCAGCTGAACCAATTCAGTGCTGCACTTGTAAGCGGCGGAACGAAGTCGAAGGAATTCGGCGAATTGGTGAAAGTGGCCGGGAAGAATGGAGCTGTTGCCCTGGTCAAGGATTTGAAGGCGGGCGGAGACTCGGCGAGCAAGGCCATGCTTCAACTGCGCAAGACAATGGGTAGCGGGGATGAAATCTTCAAAGGGCTGGCAGACGGGTCTATGACCGGTAAGGATGCCATGAATCAGGTGATTGGCAAATTAAAAGCAATTAAAGATCCGGTTCATCAAGCGGCCCTTGCCAGCGCTATATTCGGGGCTCAGTTTGAGGAAATCGGAAATAAAGCGGTGTTGTCGCTGGGCCAGACGCGGCATCAGTTTGATATGACCCGGCAAACGATGGATGAAGTGTCTGCGATTAAGGACAATACGCTAACCGAGCAATTTTCAGCCATAGGGCGGGAGTTGATGTCCGGTCTTGTGGTTCCTCTGGGAGAGAGCGTGATGCCGGCGCTTCAGGGGCTGACTAGCTGGGCGTCAGACAACAAAGAAGTGCTGATGGTCATCGGTCTCGCCGTTCCTGCTGCGATGCTGGCCACAAAAACAGTGAAGATTGTTCAGGAGTTCTCCACGATCATTAAGGCGGCCAGCGCGGCCAGCGGAGCGGCTGGAGGATTTGCAGGTGCACTGGGATTGCTGACGAATCCCGTAGGTCTCGCTGTTGCCGGTGTGGGGCTGGTCACAGCCGGGGTCATCGCCTTCAAAAAGCATCAGGAGGATGCGCGCCAGGAGCTTTTGAATATGGGAGGTACACTGGAAGAATCCTATGCTAATTATTCAGGGATTGAAGAAGCCAGTACCAAAACTCAAGGCTTGATTACCGAATATGACCGGTTGGCGAGGAAAATTAAGGATGTCAAAACCCCCGCTGCAGAATTGGCAGAAGCCAGACGAAAACAGAAGGATGTAGAGCAAAAGTTAATTGATATGAATCCGGGTATTCTGTCTGCTGAAGATTTGAAAAGTGGAAGATTTAGCGATCAGCTTGGGCTTGTCGGTAATCTGGCGAAAGCCCGTGAGGAGATAGGCAGACGAGAGTTAGAGCATGATGCACTTTCAGCACAGGCGAAATTGCCTGACTTGGAGGATGAATATACAGCATCGACCGAAAAACTCGCCAAGCAGAACGCTGAATATGAGACTAATAAGGTTAAATTTCAAGATTATCGTGAGTACGTGAATCAGCTTGATGAGATTTGGGCTGGACAGGGGAATGAGCAGCAAAAGCAAGTACAGATAGATGAAGTGCTGGGAAAAATAAATAAAGCCCAAAACACAGAATACTATGGAAAAGGCGCTACAACTATTGAGTGGATCAGAGAAGATTATGAAAAGTACAGGACATCCTTCGATGACCAAAACGCTAAAATCAAAGAAACCGAGGGTGACATAAACAAAGCAGAAAATAGCATGTTAACTTATTACAATTCCCAAAAAAAATTAATTGAGCTTAATCTCGGCGGAACCTTGGAAGAACAAGTAACAAAGTACAAGGATATGTCCGTTGTTCAAAAAGAACAGATTGATCAAGCAATATATAAAGTGGGAAATCTCACCAGTGAACTGGACAAAGTACCTGCCGAAAAGATGGTTAATATTATGGTCTTATGGCAGCAAACCGGACAGATTCCAAACTGGAAACTTACGGACGAAGAGTGGGGCGAAGTTCACAAGTCCATTAAAACTGATGGTACGCCCAATTCGCGTACTAAAGCTGGTCGAAAAGCGAATTACTTGGCGCAACATGATCCGGGTTTTGAAGGTTACGCTGAAGGCGGTATCGCATATGTTCCCTCTATTTTTGGTGAGGCTGGCCCCGAAATCGCCATTCCCTTGAACCGCAAGCCCCGGTCGAGGTCTTTGCTTGAGAAGGCAAATGATTTAATGGGATATAATAATAATTCCGTTAACAATGGGGATATTCATGTAACCTGGGCGCCTAGTGTAACCCTTCAGGGGGGCGATAAATCTGTAGCTGAACAGGTACGGGAGGCTTTAAGGCAGACAGAGGACGGATTCGAACGCCGGTTCAAGTCGATGCTGCTGCAACAGAGGCGGGTGAGCTTCCAATGATCTATAGAACGGTACAAGGCGATATGTGGGATGGGATTGCTTTTAAAATCTATGGAGATGCCCGTTACCTGACGCTGCTCCTGAATGCTAATCCGGCACATGCTGCTGTTAGTGTATTCTCAGGCAATATTGTACTGAATGTACCGGAGCTGCCCTCAGACATATCCAGTTCACTGCCTCCCTGGCGAAGGGAGTGAAGCACGTGGAACTTATGCAGGACGCACGCAGAGCGGTACTGGAACTGCGCTATAACGGAAAGGACGTTACGCAGGATATCACTAAATCGCTGACAGATTTTCAGTATAATGATGCTGCTTCAGGTTCATTAGATGATCTTACAGTCACGCTTGAGGATAGGGAGCGCAATTGGCAGGGGCCTTGGTCTCCGGTTGAAGGCGATCAATTGGTTGCTGCGATCCGGACGGTCAACTGGGACAAGCCGGGTGAAATCAAGAAGCTGCCGCTGGGCACCTTTGAGGTAGACAGTATTGATTTTAGCGGTCCTCCCGACACGATCTCGATTAAGGCGGTCTCGCTTCCCGTGACCTCCGAGGTTCGGATGCAGCGAAGCTCGCGCAGCTGGGAGAAAACCAATCTGAAAACAGTAGCCGCCCAAGTGGCCAAACGCGCGAAGCTCAAATTAATCTACGAGGCACAGGACAACCCCTCTTATGATCGGCTGGAGCAGTCGGAGGTGTCGGACTTGGCCTTTTTGATGAACACAGCCACACAAGAAGGTATCGCGATAAAAGTCTCTTCTGGAAGCCTGGTGCTTTTTGATGAACAGGAATATGAACAAAAGGCAGCGGTGGCCACGATCGTGCGGGGGGAGACCAATGTGACGGATTACAGCTTCGCTTACAATACGGCCTATGCAGCTTTTCGGGCATGTACAGTGACGTATACTCCTCCACAGGGCAAAGAGTCCTTGAAGGCCACGTATACCCCTCAAGGCGCGCCTAAGAGCGGTCCAGTTCTTAAGATTAACGAACAGGTCGACTCACAGGCAGATGCGATGCGGCTGGCCCGTAAAAGGCTCCGGGAAAAGAATAAAGAGGGCGGCAAAGGTACTCTCTCGCTTATGGGAGATCTAAGGATGGCTGCGGGACTCACGATTAATATCAAAGGCTGGAAGCGGTTTGACGGCAAATACATTATTGAATCGGCAAGACACTCAATTGGAAGCAGCGGATATACAACCAGTCTGGACATTCGTAAAGTATTGGGGTGGTGAAAGGTGATACTTATTGGCAGAGTATCCACAGCTAATCCGGCAGCCGGAAGTGTCAGGGTTACTTTTGCAGACCGTGATGATATGGTTTCCGGTGAATTACCGGTTCTAACACCGGGCGGCTGGGGAAAAGGCAATGCAGTACCGTTGCCGGGAGAGCGTGTGCTGTGCGCTTTTTTGGATAATTCACGTTCCGCTGGCATCTGTTTGGGAAGCTACTATGCAGATGATAGTCAGCCTTCCGGCACCCAGGATCAGCGTGGGGTATGGTTCGAGGATGGCAGCTATGTCTATTATGACCGAACAGCCCAGAAGCTGAATGTTAAGGCAACCGGCGGGGTGTGGATCGAAGGAGACTTGACGGTTACCGGTAAGCTGTCTGCCAGCTCAGTTCATGATGGAGGAGGCAGAACCGGATGAGTAATAAGGATAGCAAAGAGCAGAAGCAAGATTACAAAATGAATAAGATTGGTAGTCTGGGACCAGTAGTGTTTGTCGTCGCTGAAGGTGCAATCCGTACTATAGATGAATTCAAGCGCAGCAGCTCCAGCCGTTGGGCCCAGCATGATATTATCGGCAAGAAGCCCAAGAAGGAATTTCTGGGACCGGGAGCAGATTCAGTTTCATTCTCGGTTCATTTCTCGGCGGCGCTTGGCCTTAATCCGCGCAAAGAGCTTGACAGGCTTACCGAGCTGGACCGTGCCGGCAAAGCGATGCCGTTAATCATAGGACGCAAAAATGTGGGGGTTGGGCTATGGGTGATCAGCAGTCTGTCGCAGGATTGGAACAGGCTGGATAGCATCGGCAATGTGCTGGACGCACAGGTCACGATCTCGCTTGAGGAGTATGTGAAATGATGTATACCGTAGATATGACTCAGCCCGCACTGATTGATTTTAGCCCGGCAACGGTAGAAGAGGAAGTTGCTCAGAATATAAGGATGATCCTTGCTACTCCGCTTGGCAGCGCACCATTAGCCCGGGGGATTGGCCTGGACTACTCCATTATTGATGAACCGGCATACATTGCTGAATCCCGCCTGACGGCAGCAATCATTACAGCCATAACGGAGCAGGAGCCGCGCGCAATAGTGGCCGATGTTTCTTTTCATAAGAATATAGAAGAACAGCTTACAGGCAGCTTGGCCGTTGTATTGAAATATAGCCTGGCAGAGGAGGAGTAGGAATTGGAATATGCTGAATTACCGGATATCCGCTTTTCGGAGGAGGATGCAGCAGCCATACAGCAAAATGTAATCACTGTATATGAAGGCCTTGCCGGACGCACTCTACAGCCTGCCGATCCGGTGCGGCTTTTTTTGTCTTCGCTCGCAGCGGTGATTATCCAGCAGAAGGTGTTGATCAATCAGACAGCCAAAGGAAATCTACTGCGGTATGCCTCCGGAACGTTGTTGGATCACATGGGGGCTTTTCAAGGATCGAAGCGGTTAGAGGCATCGGCGGCAATCGTTACGCTTGAGTTTGCTTTGTCCATTCCGCTGGCTTCAGCGACCCCGATACCGGCAGGGACACGCGTCGGAGTACAGGGAGGGAAGGGCACGATTTATTTTATAACCATGGAGTACTTAGAGATTCCTCCGGGAGAGACTGCGGGAATGATCAAGGCAAAATGCTCCGAATCGGGGACAACAGGGAACGGGTTCTTGCCCGGGCAGATTAATGTTCAAATGGACCCGCTGCCTTTTGTCCAGTCGGTAACGAATCTGACCACCAGCTCTGGCGGCGCTGCTGCTGAGACGGATGAAGCCTTCAAGGAACGTATCCGCCATGCGCCGGAATCGTACTCAACGGCCGGGCCTCAGGGAGCATATGAATTCTGGGCCAAATCCGCTTCCTCGGCAATTAAGGATGTTCATGCCTTCTCTCCGGCGCCCGGGCGTGTAACCGTGGTTCCGTTACTGGCAGAGGGGGAGATTCCAAACGAGGATGTCCTGAATTCTATTGCTGAGACTTTGGAAGACCGGGGAATCCGGCCGCTGACCGATCTGGTAACTGTGAGTGCGCCGCAGCCTGTCAGTTATAATACTGCGCTGACCTATTATATTAGCCGCAGCCGGGCTGCTGAGGTTCCGGGTATCCAGGCGGCAGTATCGGGAGCTGTTGCTGCTTATCAGCTATGGCAGCGCTCCAAGCTTGGCCGGGATATCAACCCGTCAGAGCTAATATCCCGTGTTATGGCTGCTGGGGCACTAAGGGTGACGGTAACAGAGCCCGTGTATAAAACCATATCCGCAACCCAAGTGGCTTTGGCCGGCGCAACGGCACTGACTTACGGGGGGCTGGCAGATGATTAATATCCAGACTTTAAGCCTGATCGATCTGCTGCCGCTTCCTATTCGTAAGGACCCTGCCATGGCTGCGGCTGCGGCTGCGTTAGATATACAGTTGCAAGAGACAAGCGCTATGATCGCCGGTCTGAATATATTCGGCCGATCAGCTGAATGGACGGATGCGGAAACGGATGAACTGGCCTGGCAATTCAAGCCGCCGTATTATGATCCGGCTCTGCCTGTGGAACAGAAGCGGCTGCTGATTCAAAATGCAATTCCTTTTCACAGACACAAAGGGACTGCCAGTGCAGTAGAAGATTTGATCGCCATCCTGTTTGGGCAGGGAGCAGTCGAAGAATGGTGGCAATATGGGGGAGAACCTTATCATTTCCGGGTCGTCACCAATAATGCCGATGTGACTGCTGTACGGGCGCAGGAGTTCATTGCCGCCGTGGATGCGGTCAAGAGGCTGTCAGCTGTGCTGGACAGCGTCACCATATCACAAGCGGAGCAACTGCCCTTGTACTTCGGCGGCTTTTTACATTTCGGGGAACACATTACGATTTAGGGAGGGAAGCATATGGCAGTATTTGGAGGCATGACATTAACGAATAAAGGTCTTGTGCTGCAGGGGAAGGCCCAAGCGGGGGGCAAGTTGAATTATACCCGCATTGCTGTAGGCGACGGTTCACTTACAGGACAAGCTGTTCCGGCGATGAATGGACTGATTTCGCAAAAAATCAATTTGCCGATTACACGAATAACTACACAGCCGCCTAATAAGGCGATTATTGGTTCGGTGCTGCGGAACGCGGATGTCTCTACAGGATTTTACTGGCGGGAGGTAGGTGTCTTTGCGCAAGACCCGGATGCCGGGGAAATTCTCTACGCCTACGCTAATGCCGGAGTAACCGCAGACTATATTCCGCCAGGCGGCGGATCAGACATTATCGAGAAAACGTTCGATTGTGTCGTAGTGATAGGCACAGCCGCTAATATTACCGCAGTCATTGATGAGTCGCTTGTTTTTGCCAAAAAATCTGAACTGGACGCAGTGGGTGCTGCCAAAGTAGATAAGGTTTCGGGCAAGGGGCTGTCTGCTAATGACTACACCACAGTCGAAAAGAATAAGCTGGCCGGGGTCACTGCGGGAGCAGGCGGGGCAGGCTCTGCCACGGACGCGGTTATTGGGAGCCGGACGATATCAGATACTACAGCACCAACAGGAGACAGTGGCACCGTTACCAATCTTCTGGGTTGGCTGGCGAACACGGTCAAATCCATTACAGGTAAGTCTTCCTGGCGGACTGCACCGGCCACAACACTGGAGGCGGCTAAAGCGCATGCGGATGATGCTACCCGGCATCTTACGGCGGCGGAGCGTACCGCATGGAACGCCAAAGAGACAACAGCGGGAGCGCAGGAGAAGGTGGATGCGGTGAAGGTTGCAGCTGCAACGGATGCAACCACGAAAGCGAATGCTGCTCAGGCAGCGGCTGCGACCGATGCAACTGCCAAAGCTAATACCGTGCAGGCCAATGTAACGAGCCATACGGGTAATACAACAGTTCATATCACCGCAGCAGAGAGGACGACATGGAACGCCAAGGCATCTACGACAGCGGCTACGATCAATACGCCGGGGCTGATGGCTGCAGCAGATAAGGCGAAGCTGGACGGAGTGGCCGCCGGGGCTAATAACTACACACATCCGGCTGCACATCCGCCGTCTATCATTGTGCAAGATGCGAATAACCGATTTGTTACTGATGCAGAAAAAACAACTTGGACATCCAAAGAAACACCCGAAGGGGCCCAAGCAAAAGTGAATGCTCATTCAAGTATTATGAGTGCTCATGGCGCTACAGCAACCGCAACGCCTAACCGTATGCTAATACGGGATGGAGCTGGGCGGGCACAGGTTGCAGTTCCAGCAATGGTAAACGATATAGCAACAAAAGGTTATGTTGACGATAACACAGGGGGGAGTGCCCGTACAGCAACGCTAATTGTGGCTGCTAGCAACAGTACGCAGGAAGGTAAAGACGGAGCGGACTTCGTTTGTTCCGGGGAAAATGATCAAATCTCGATCAATGCAGCTATTGCGGCGTTGCCTGCGAATGGGGGGGGGATTACTCTTCTAGAGGGTTCTTATAATATAACTTCTCCGGTAAAGATAAATAAAAACAATGTCTCTATTCGCGGAAACGGAAGTGGAACGGAATTAAAACGAGTATGGGTAGAGAAATATTTTGACGGAATGTTAATTGTCGCTGCTAATGGATGTACTATAGAAAATTTACAGATTAACGGTATGGCTGGTATGGTTCAAGGCAGTTACACCGGAATCTTTTTATCCAATCACAATATGTCGGAGGAAGGAGATGCCAAAAGAACGATAGTAAGGGGGAACTTTCTTGTTAATAATGGCCGAGGGATACACACTATAGACAATTACTATCAAAGCGGCGCGGGTACAAATATTATCTCAAATAATATTTGTACTGGAAATGGTTATGGAATTTCTATAACAGGTTCTTGTATGGTAATTTCAAATAATATTTGTCAAAACAACAATATAGGCATAGCCATTGAATATTCAAATGGACAAATAAATGAGGGGAATCTTATTATCGGCAACGATTGTCGAGAAAATGCTACAGGAATATTAGTGAGCCGAGGCTCTAATCTTATTATCGGGAATAATTGCGGCAAGTTCTGGGCTTGGCCAAAAAAGGGATATGGGGCCAACGAATATACTATAAGGGTAACAAGTGAAGATAATCTGATTACATCAAATATCTGTGAAGGTAAAGATGTAGTGGATGAAGGTACAGATAATATGATTACTAACAATAAATTTTTTGGGGGGTGAATTTATGCTTAGGATGGTCGGCAATACGGTCGAACTTTTTCGGTTTTGCGTGCAATGGGAAGAGGTACGACAAGAACAAACTATAGAGAAACGGGAGTATTGTGTATCTGTAGAACAAAAAAATAGTATTGAGCGAAGTCTGATGGACCAAGGAACTACGTTTATCACAATTACTGTGGACCAAACTAATAATGAATGGCTTCATGGTATGGAATTTGAAACAAGAGATGCCGCACTTAAAGCCTTAAATGCAGGTCGGCAAGCGTATCAGCAACAAATTGATATGAAAATACTGACGGAAAATATTAAGTTGCGGTCTGATATCGATTATCTTGTAATTATGTTGGGGGTTGATGGTATATGATATGGTTCGATCGCATCAAGTATTATTATGATAACGATCTTTGGGATATCAAGCGTTTACGAAATGTTGTAGGCAAGATTATTAATGAACAAGAATTTTTAGAAATCACTGGTCAGAAATATGAAGAAACCCCAAAGTAAGAAGAAAATATTCTTTGACAGCCTCTGCAATTATAAATAAATCTTAAGCGCCCGTCTAGGCGTGTTATGCCTTCGGTTCCCCGGAGGCTATTTTAATTTTGAGAGCTTAAATCATAGTTCCGGCTAGTATAGTCAGGACCGTTTTTATCCCGAAAATTATCAATCCCGAAAATTATCAATTTAATCGCTTTTCATCCCTCCATCCAAAACTTTCGCCCAAAATGGATAAAACTGTTGTGCATCCGCCCCACATGCCTTATACTATTCCATATAAGAATAGTTGGAATTAGCGGAAGCCAGATGTTTTATGAAATATCCGGATGGAGGAAACTAAGATGAACCTGCTCGAGAAAGAGGATTTAATCAAAGTGAAAGCGGAAGAGCTGGAGCATGCGGCTCCGGAGGAGATTATCCGCTGGGCGGTGGAGACCTTTCCGAATATAACCTTTGCCTGCAGCTTCGGGGCGGAGGATGTAGTACTGGTGGATATGATCCAGAAGGTGAGTCCCTCGACAGATGTGTTCTATTTAGATACGGATTATCATTTCAAGGAAACCTATGAGACTAGAGATATTATGGCTGACAAGTACGGGATGGAGTTCGTCCGGGTGTCTCCGCAGATTACGGTAGAGGAACAGGCCTTGCAGTATGGGGAGGCGCTATGGAATACTGACCCTAACCAGTGCTGCGCAATCCGTAAGGTAGAACCGTTGACCCGTATTCTCTCGCAATACGACGCCTGGATTACCGGGATTCGCCGGGACCAAGCACCTACCCGGGCCAATGCGAAGAAGATAGAATATGATAATAAGTTCGGGCTGGTCAAGTTCAATCCGATTGCCAACTGGACTACGGAGGATGTGTGGAATTATATCCGCGAGAATGATGTGATCTACAATCCGCTGCATGACCGCAATTTCCCGAGTATCGGCTGTGAGCAATGCACCCGGGCTGTTATGCCTGGTGAAGATCCGCGTGCCGGCAGATGGTCTGGTTCGGACAAGACAGAATGCGGACTACACAAATAAGATACGCCTAAATAAATATCGCTCAGATATGATCACTAATTTATCCGCACTTATTTACCCGCACGCACTAAATTACCAGCACTCTATACAGCACTACACAGGCATTGCACAGGAGGAGAGAACAGGGATGACTTCAATACTTCCTCACGGAGGAACGCTGATCCGGCGCATCGCAGACGGAGAAGAGAGAGAAGAACTGCTGAAGCAAGCTTCAGGCCAGCAATCGATTGCCCTCAATACATGGACCTTATCTGACTTGGATCTAATTGGCGTAGGGGCCTTCTCGCCGCTCACCGGATTTCTGAACGAAGAGGATTATCACTCGGTAGTAAGCAATATGCGCCTAGCTAACGGAACCGTATGGAGTATACCGGTTACGCTGGCTGTCGGTGACGAGCTTGCAGCAACTCTTAAGACAGGCGACAGGGTTTCTCTAATCGGTGAAGACGACGGTGTTGTCTACGGTCTACTGGATATCGAGAGCATCTACGCAGTAGATCAGCAGGTGGAGGCGCACAATGTATTCAAAACCACTGATCCCCAGCATCCTGGAGTCAGCAAACTATTGTCCCGCCCGACAACCTATGTAGGCGGACCAATAACGGTACTCAACCGTCCGCAGCCGGAGAAGTTCGCTGAATTCTATTTTGACCCCGCCGAAACCCGCCGGATATTCGCCGATAAGGGCTGGAGAACGGTTGTAGGCTTCCAGACGCGTAACCCGGTACATCGTGCCCATGAGTATATACAGAAATGCGCTATGGAGGTTGTGGACGCTCTGTTCCTCAATCCCCTGGTTGGTGAGACCAAGTCGGATGATGTTCCGGCCAACGTGCGGATGAAGAGTTATCTGGCCTTACTGGAGAATTATTATCCGGAGAACCGTACCTTCCTTGGCGTCTTCCCGGCAGCGATGCGTTATGCGGGCCCCCGTGAAGCCATTTTCCATGCCATGGTGCGCAAGAATTACGGCTGTACACACTTTATTGTCGGGCGTGATCACGCGGGTGTTGGTGATTATTACGGCACGTATGAAGCGCAGGAGATCTTTGCGAACTTCACCGCCGAGGAGCTGGGCATCACGCCTCTGTTCTTCGAGCACAGCTTCTTCTGCGTGAAGTGCGGCAATATGGCCTCCAGCAAAACCTGCCCGCATCCGTCTGACCAGCACTTGACTCTCTCCGGTACGAAGGTGCGTGCATTGCTGCGTGACGGCCAGTGCCCGCCTCCAGAGTTCACCCGCCCGGAAGTGGCGCAGATCCTGATTGAAGGCATGTCACCGGAAGCCGCTTTGAAGTCCTAATCGAATAGGGAGCATAGCCAGTACTATTTGGCCCTCTTGTCCCATATAGATGAGTAGAATCTATCGGGACGAGGGGGTCTTTGTTATGTCTGGAGGGCAGAAGCATAAAGTCTCGGTCTGGATCTCTTGGCGCAGCATCAAAAAAGGTATCCTGGGCGCTGTGCTGCTCACTATAATGATCGGAATCATCGCCTACGACATGCCGACTGCCAAGACGGTCAATTATTGGAGCCTGCCGCTCTCCGGCAAGGTGATTGCCATTGATGCAGGTCATGGGGGACCGGACGGGGGAGCGGTGAGCCGCTCAGGCCTGATTGAGAAGGATATCAATCTCTCCGTGTCGCTGTACTTGCGCGATTATCTGCAGCAGGCTGGGGCGATTGTGGTGATGACCCGTGAAGGCGATTATGATCTGGCCCAGGGCAGCACCAAGGGGTACGCAAAACGCAAGACGGAGGATCTGAAGCAGCGGGTGCGGAGCATTGAAGAGAAGGGCGCCGATCTGTTTGTCAGCGTACATATGAACAGTATTCCCTCCAACCGCTGGAGCGGGGCGCAGACCTTCTATTATCCAAGCAGCGAGAGGAACAAGGCCTTGGCCGGG
Source organism: Paenibacillus sp. FSL R7-0333 (assembly GCF_038000365.1). NCBI lineage: Bacteria > Bacillati > Bacillota > Bacilli > Caryophanales > Paenibacillaceae > Paenibacillus > Paenibacillus sp. FSL R7-0333. Next base: position 6,486,807 of record NZ_JBBOBZ010000001.1, on the reverse strand, counting down.
CTGGTTCAGGATGAGCTGAGAGCTACACTTGAGAATACGGACCGCGTGGCGAAGACAGCGAATACCATTTATTTGTTAAAAGTGTTAAAGATGCCGTCCGTGCTCGTTGAGGTAGGCTTCCTGTCACATCCTCAGGAGTCCTTGCTCCTTGGGGATGATCTGTATCAGCGGAAGGTGGCAACCAGCATCTACCGGGGCATCCTGCGGTACAGCTCCGAGCAGCCATAGCGGCATAGGGTGGGACTACTCTTCCTTCCGGGGGTAATGCTATAATAGGTACAAATACCGGGGCTTACCGCCGGATAGGAACAGAGGTGCTTTCCATGCAGACCAGGGAACAAATTCAGGAACTTTTACAGCCGCTTACAGACCCGGAATCCGGAAAAAGCCTGATCGAACTACAGTTAATCCGCGATATCATGATCAAGGAAGACCGTATTTCGTTATCCATCGTATGTCTGGAGTCGGATGAGAAGAAGCGGATGGAGCTGGAGCAGCAGGTACGCGACCTGCTTACGGAGGGCGGGGCAGAACAGATTCATATCCGCCTGCGTGATGCCACCGATTATGAACGGGCTATGCTTCGCGGAGAGGGCAGCGGGGACGAGCCGGATACAGATCAAGAGGGAAAGCTCAAAGGACACGCAGCGGGTCTTGAGGGACATGAGCTGATCAATGAGAACTCCGGTGTGAACTTCATCGCGATCGCCAGCGGCAAGGGCGGGGTCGGGAAATCAACAGTAACCGTGAATCTGGCAGTGGCACTGGCCCGTAAGGGCAAGAGAGTCGGCCTGATCGATGCAGATATTTACGGCTTCAGTATCCCGGACATGATGGGAATTGAAGAAGGGCCGATCGTGGAAGAAGGAACGATTATTCCGGTAGAACGCTTCGGCGTCAAGGTCATGTCGATGGGCTTCTTTATCCGGGAGAATAGTCCGGTGATCTGGAGAGGACCGATGCTTGGCAAAATGCTGCGCCAGTTCTTCGCCGATGTCGGCTGGGGGGAACTCGATTACCTGCTGCTGGATCTGCCTCCGGGTACGGGCGATGTGGCCCTTGATGTCCACCAGATGCTGCCGCACAGCAAGGAGATCATTGTCACTACCCCTCATGCTACAGCTGCCTTTGTGGCGGCGAGAGCAGGCTCTATGGCTCTGCAGACTGAGCATGAGATTCTTGGCGTCATTGAGAATATGGCGTACTACGAATGCTCCTCCTGCGGCAAAAAGGATTACATCTTCGGCAGAGGCGGCGGAGCCCGTCTGGCGGAAACGCTGCACACAGAACTGTTGGCCCAGGTGCCGCTGGGTGCTCCGGACAACCATATTTCCGAGCCGGACTTCTCACCGTCAGTATATAAGGCGGATACGGCTACCGGAATATTGTTCGCAGACATTGCAGACAAGCTGATTGCCAAGTACGAGCAATAATCACCCTTTGACCTTGCACGCACCTAAACAAATAAGGCCATGTCCCATCAACGGGGCAAGGCCTTATTTGTTTAAGAACCCGAACCGGAATCGTCTCCGCCTTCCTGCTTCTGGCTGTCACCGCCCTGCTTGTCCTCCCCGCCGCTGCCTTCGCCTTTACCACCATCCTTTTTCTCAACCTTAGGCTGCAGTTCATCCTGGACCACGGATTTGAGAAGCGTTAGTACTTCCATACGGAATAGCGGGTTCTGCATAGCCTCCTGCATTATCGTCATGGACTGCTTGCGGTAATCCGGAGTCTTCGTAAGATCGAGGAACATTTTCGTCATTTCGGGCGACTTCATAATTTCTCCAACCGACTTCTGATAAGTGGGGTCCTTGATCAATTGAAGATGAAGTTCCTTGCTCTGTTTATTAATCGCTTTGGCGAAATCGCCGGCAAACTGCGGATCAGTCATGATTTTTTCAATTTCCTTCTGATACTCCGGCGCGGTGAGGGTATCCTTGACAGCCAGCCGGATCTGCTCCGTGGTTTGCATAGGCATCATCTTCATGCTTAAGCCGCTGGCGGCGCTGCCCTCTTCTGAGCTTGGAGTAGACAAGGCCTCCTCTACAGCCTTTTTCCCTTCATCACTTTTCAATATATCGACAACCATCGTCTTCATTTCCTTATATCCGCCTTGTCCCGAAGAAGAACTGCTCTGTTCGCCCCCGCAGGCCGTCAAGGTGATTATCAAGCCAAGTGCCAAGCCTCCAGACCAGATAGCCCTCCATTTCATTGGCGCTGCCCTCCTTTATAGAATTACTGATTGTAGTATGCCGCGCCAAGGCACATTTATGTTGAAGCGGAATGGTTTTTTGACGGTAACCTTGGTAAAATAAATCTGACACGGGGAGGTGGAAGCGCTGAGCTTGAGAAAATGGTTTTATTTGTTCTGGACCACGCTTTTGATCGGTGCAGGCGGGGCTGTCATTGCCGGACTTGCTCTGCAGATAGGGAATGGCGGTATACAATTTAAAGGCACTGCCGATCTTCTCCTGTACTCCCTGATTCTTTTGGGCTACGGAGTGCTTGTAAGCGTATACGCCCAGCTCGGATTTTTTGCATATCTGATCCTAAACTATACGGGCATCGGGGTGTTCCCGCGCAAGGCGTGGCGTTACATACAGCTGGTGCTGGCCGTGCTGGCGCTGTTTGAGCTGATGTTCCTGCGCACCTTTGTCAGCGGAGACCAGAGCGCCCGGACGGATTTGACGCTAGGCGTGGCTATTCTGTTCACTGCACTTATTGTATCTTGGCTCAAAATGCGCAGCACGAACGCGTCAGCCTGGGTCCCGACCTTTTTTTTCATGACAGCCATCACTATAGTGGAGATTATCGGTGTGCTGCGGATCGGCGTGGACAGCGCCACAATCTTTATTCTTGTACCGCTTATCGCCTGTAATGCCTTCCAGATTCTGATGCTGCACCGTGTACTGAAGCCGGCCACAATCTGACCATAGCAATCATGACCCAAACCCCGCCCCTCTGTATACAACCAGGGAGGCGGGGTTTTGGCATTGCCTGTGGGGAGCGGTTAGAATGAAGATGAAGAGGTTAATCTTAAAGAACAGAGTGGAGGAGGGAATATATGAACATCAAGCGCTATATGATAAAAGACACCAGTGAAACACGCCTGAAGGACCTCGATCCTGATGAACGGGGAGACTTCAAATCCAAAGAAGAAGCCGAAGCCAAAATGGAGAAGCTGAAGGAACGGCTGGTCAAGCTGCAGGATATCCTTTTTGCACAGAAAAAGCATTCGCTGCTAGTGATCCTGCAAGGAATGGATTCAAGCGGTAAGGACGGAACCGTCAAACACATCTTCTCCGGCATCAATCCGCAGGGGTTCATCGTCACCAGCTTCAAGAAGCCTTCACTGGAGGAAGAAGCACACGATTTCCTGTGGAGAGTTCATATGAAGACCCCGCCCAAAGGCTATATTGCCGCATTCAACCGTTCGCATTATGAGGATGTGCTGGTGCCCCGCGTGCATGGCAGTCTTAGCAAGGAGGATGCCAAGCGGCGGTTCCGCTACATCCGCCAGTTCGAGGAGATGCTGGCGGAAGAGGGAACGACAGTCATTAAGCTCTTTCTGCATATCTCCAAGGAGAAGCAGCTGGAGAAGATTAAGGAGCGGCTTGAAGATCCGGCGAAGCACTGGAAATTCGATGCCAGTGATCTGCAGGAACGCGAATACTGGGACGATTATCAAAAGGCGTATGAGGATGTTTTCCAGGAGAGCAGTATAGATAAGGCTCCATGGTACTGGATTCCGGCGAATCACCGCTGGTACCGCAATTATCTGGCGCTGAAGATTGTGGTCAAAACGCTGGAGGGGCTTGACCTGAGTTACCCGAAGCTGAATACACCGACGCCTGATATCTCTCAGCTGATCTCACCGCGTCACTGATGCCATACACAGGTAAGGGAGTTACATTCCTGCAGCGTCTTCCAGGCCATTATTCAGCAAGGCGGAATCGCGGACTTCCTTACCGTTTGCACTGCTTTGGCTGATTAGCTCAGAGACGGTTACGAACTCATACCCCTGGCTGCGGAGCTTATCAATAATCTGAGGCAAGGCTTCATGCGTTTGTTTACAGGAGTCGCTGGCATGCAGCAGCACAATATCCCCGGGATGGGCTTTGCTCGTTACACGGTTAACGATGTTATCCACACCGATGTTCTTCCAGTCCAGTGAGTCCGTGTCCCATTGAATGACTTTATAGCCGAGATCGGTGGCCACCTGCAGGACTCTTTTGTCAAAATCACCGTTAGGCATTCTGATCAGGTTGGGCTGAGAACCGGTTAGCTCCGTCAATACTGTATGGGCAGTACTGATCTGCGTGCGGATTTCATCATTGCTTAGCGTACTGTAGTTCACATGCTTGTGACCGTGGCTGCCAATCTCGAACCCGGCGTCTTTGATGCTTGTTACGATTTCAGGATGGGTTTTGCTCCAAGGTGAGGATAGGAAGAATGTCGCTTTATCCACCTTCTTGTCTTCCAGCACCTTCAGAATCGGCTCAGGCCGTTTCTCTCCCCAGCTGATATCGAAGGTCAAGGCGATCAGCTTCTTTTCCGTCGGCACACTGTAAATGGCAGAAGGGGCAGCTTCAGAGAATACGGTGATATTGCCCCTCTCCACATAGACAACGCCGGCGGTAAGAAGCGCAGCAGCAAAAATGTACAGGAACCGTTTGATCTTTTTGCCGCTAAATACATAAAAAGAATTCATAATGTCAGCGCTCCTCTCCCATGCGAAATGCTTGTTTGTTCTAAATGTATGCTCGTACAGGGCGCTTATGACCTCAGATATGAATCAATCCATACGAAATGCAATTCGGCAGAATCCAAATCAGGAGGTACGCATGTTATCTTTTAATACATTTATCAAGGATCTAAGGACAATTCGCACCGCACTCCTAATGGCCACAATCCTGTTCATAGCCGGGGGAATCTTGGGCTGGCTCGGCACAGGTAGTCTTCAGCAGCTGCTGAATGAGCAATTGAAGGGGATCAGTAAGATTAGCGGGAACCTTAGAGAGTCGTCCAATCCGCAGTGGAGCTTTTTTGTATTCATTTTTCTGAACAATAGTATCAAAAGCGTAGTCATCATTTATCTGGGCGCCTTATTCGGCCTCTTGCCGGCATTCTTCCTGCTCATCAACGGTGCGGTTATCGGCTATCTGATTCATTTGTCCGCGATACAGGGACAGGATCTGTTCACGCTGATTGTAAAAGGACTGCTGCCGCATGGCATCATTGAGATTCCGGCCATCATCATTGCCTGCGCCTTTGGGCTGAAGTTCGGCAGTAAGGTGCTCTCTGCACTCTTTGGAGCGATGAAGCGGAGCGGGGAAGGGGCAATGAATTGGCAGGCCTTTATGCGGCAGACCTTCACCGCTTCAGTCTGGATTGTGATTTTGTTATTTGTTGCAGCAATCATCGAGAGCACAATTACATTTTGGCTTTTATCATAAAATTCTGGGGAATTGTGCATAACAGTAAAGCCGGAACATTTGGATCTCCTGCCAGGTTGAATATAGGGAGTCCTAAAATGGAATTTTCTTATGATATTGGTTATAGGTTCAATACTCCGGTTAATTTAGTGTAAGCACTTCAATAGAGCTTCCCACATCAAATGGCTTTTTGATTGAGATGAAATGGCGTTTGATGATTTTGGATAACTAGGAATTTCATGAAGGAGGCCAAGCATATGTTAGGGATGTTATTCAATGAGAAGGAATGCAAGGAGCTGGACTATGTTTTGCGTAAAGAGCTGGATGAGATGCTGCTGGATATGAGTGACCAGCGTTTAGATCAGAACATTAGGCATGCGATTGCCAATCGATATAAAACAGTTTTCCGTATGTATGCACGATTTGCTCCACAGAAAGAGCTGTCTAAGTATGCGTGGGGTGGACGTTCTTCTCAGTTCAAGCACTAGTATTGGAGCGGGCTGATAACCGGAATAAATAAAATGAATGGAATAGCTTGACGAAAAGGGAGCCGACATGATACATTATATCTCGCGCTCCTTTTGAATGTTTAAAGAGAAGACGCAGGCAAGAAATAATGAAAAATAACTTTTTCAAAAAAAAGCTTGCCAAACAACGAAACACTATGATATATTATGAAGGTCGCCGCTGAGATGCGGTGAAGAGCTAAAATGAGACATTGATCTTTGAAAACTGAACAACGAGTGAGTGGGAAATCACTTCGGTGAGATCCAAAAATGAGAATGTAAATTCTCGTCAGATGTTTCAAAATGAGCAATCGCTCTTTCTAAATACCAATTTGGAGAGTTTGATCCTGGCTCAGGACGAACGCTGGCGGCATGCCTAATACATGCAAGTCGAGCGGAGTTTGAAAGGAAGCTTGCTTCCTTTCAAACTTAGCGGCGGACGGGTGAGTAACACGTAGGCAACCTGCCCTCAAGCCTGGGATAACTACCGGAAACGGTAGCTAATACCGGATAATTTCTTTTTTCTCCTGAGGAGAGAATGAAAGGCGGAGAAATCTGCTGCTTGGGGATGGGCCTGCGGCGCATTAGCTAGTTGGTGGGGTAACGGCCCACCAAGGCGACGATGCGTAGCCGACCTGAGAGGGTGAACGGCCACACTGGGACTGAGACACGGCCCAGACTCCTACGGGAGGCAGCAGTAGGGAATCTTCCGCAATGGGCGCAAGCCTGACGGAGCAATGCCGCGTGAGTGATGAAGGTTTTCGGATCGTAAAGCTCTGTTGCCAGGGAAGAACGTCCGGTAGAGTAACTGCTGCCGGAGTGACGGTACCTGAGAAGAAAGCCCCGGCTAACTACGTGCCAGCAGCCGCGGTAATACGTAGGGGGCAAGCGTTGTCCGGAATTATTGGGCGTAAAGCGCGCGCAGGCGGTTATTTAAGTCTGGTGTTTAAACCTTGGGCTCAACCTGAGGTCGCACTGGAAACTGGGTGACTTGAGTACAGAAGAGGAAAGTGGAATTCCACGTGTAGCGGTGAAATGCGTAGATATGTGGAGGAACACCAGTGGCGAAGGCGACTTTCTGGGCTGTAACTGACGCTGAGGCGCGAAAGCGTGGGGAGCAAACAGGATTAGATACCCTGGTAGTCCACGCCGTAAACGATGAGTGCTAGGTGTTAGGGGTTTCGATACCCTTGGTGCCGAAGTTAACACAGTAAGCACTCCGCCTGGGGAGTACGGTCGCAAGACTGAAACTCAAAGGAATTGACGGGGACCCGCACAAGCAGTGGAGTATGTGGTTTAATTCGAAGCAACGCGAAGAACCTTACCAGGTCTTGACATCCAACTAACGAAGCAGAGATGCATCAGGTGCCCTTCGGGGAAAGTTGAGACAGGTGGTGCATGGTTGTCGTCAGCTCGTGTCGTGAGATGTTGGGTTAAGTCCCGCAACGAGCGCAACCCTTGACTTTAGTTGCCAGCAGGTTGAGCTGGGCACTCTAGAGTGACTGCCGGTGACAAACCGGAGGAAGGTGGGGATGACGTCAAATCATCATGCCCCTTATGACCTGGGCTACACACGTACTACAATGGCCGGTACAACGGGAAGCGAAGCCGCGAGGTGGAGCCAATCCCAGCAAAGCCGGTCTCAGTTCGGATTGCAGGCTGCAACTCGCCTGCATGAAGTCGGAATTGCTAGTAATCGCGGATCAGCATGCCGCGGTGAATACGTTCCCGGGTCTTGTACACACCGCCCGTCACACCACGAGAGTTTACAACACCCGAAGTCGGTGGGGTAACCCGCAAGGGAGCCAGCCGCCGAAGGTGGGGTAGATGATTGGGGTGAAGTCGTAACAAGGTAGCCGTATCGGAAGGTGCGGCTGGATCACCTCCTTTCTATGGAGAATCGTCTTCTGCAATGAAGACATTCAAATCGGAAGCTTTGCTTCCACAATAGAACCCTTGGGTTCGGACACTCACTCGTGTTCAGTTTTGAAAGAGCAAGTCTCTTTCGTATGCGTTTGGTGGCGATAGCGGAGGGGTTCCACACGTACCCATCCCGAACACGACCGTTAAGCCCTCCAGCGCCGATGGTACTTGGACCGAAGGGTCCTGGGAGAGTAGGACGCCGCCAAGCGAACAATCAATTCATTGATTGCTTCACTACTGTAAGTTTTGTTATATGGGCTTTTAGCTCAGTTGGTTAGAGCGCACCTCTGATAAGGGTGAGGTCGGTGGTTCGAGTCCACCAAGGCCCACCATATAACACTTCAATTGAATACTTACTTTGGGGCCATAGCTCAGCTGGGAGAGCGCCTGCCTTGCAAGCAGGAGGTCAGCGGTTCGATCCCGCTTGGCTCCACCAATTATTCTTTACAACAGTATATGCAACAACTTGATCCTTGAAAACTGGATACCGAAACGAATTTGCGTTTTAGAACATTCCTTTAAGCTGAACTTGTGTAAACAAGTTTTGAATTAATGGCGATGCTAAGCGATTTTCCTAACGGAAAACGCATTGGTTAAGCTACTAAGAGCACACGGAGGATGCCTAGGCGCCAGGAGCCGACGAAGGACGTGGCGAACAACGAAACTGCCTCGGGGAGCTGTAAGCAAGCTTTGATCCGGGGGTGTCCGAATGGGGAAACCCAGCTGTGGTAATTCGCAGTTACTCGTATCTGAATACATAGGATACGCAGAGGCAGACCAGGGGAACTGAAACATCTAAGTACCCTGAGGAAGAGAAAACAATAGTGATTCCGTCAGTAGCGGCGAGCGAACGCGGAACAGCCTAAACCAAGGGGCTTGCCTCTTGGGGTTGTGGGACGTCTCACATGGAGTTACAAAGGAATATGGTAGGTGAAGAGGTCTGGAAAGGCCCGCGATAGAGGTAAAAGCCCTGTAGCCTAAACTGTGTTCTCTCCGAGACGGATCCCGAGTAGTGCGGGGCACGTGAAACCCCGTATGAATCCAGCAGGACCATCTGCTAAGGCTAAATACTACCTGGCGACCGATAGTGAAACAGTACCGTGAGGGAAAGGTGAAAAGCACCCCGGAAGGGGAGTGAAATAGAACCTGAAACCGTGTGCTTACAAAAAGTCAGAGCCCTCTTTATGGGTGATGGCGTGCCTTTTGTAGAATGAACCGGCGAGTTACGTTTAACATGCAAGGTTAAGGTGAGAAGCCGGAGCCGCAGCGAAAGCGAGTCTGAATAGGGCGACTAAGTATGTGGACGTAGACCCGAAACCGTGTGATCTACCCCTGTCCAGGGTGAAGGTGCGGTAACACGCACTGGAGGCCCGAACCCACGCATGTTGAAAAATGCGGGGATGAGGTGGGGGTAGCGGAGAAATTCCAATCGAACTCGGAGATAGCTGGTTCTCCCCGAAATAGCTTTAGGGCTAGCCTCGGTGAATGGAGTGGTGGAGGTAGAGCACTGATTGGGTGCGGGGCCCGCAAGGGTTACCAAGCTCAGTCAAACTCCGAATGCCATTTACTTCTTGCCGGGAGTCAGACAGTGAGTGCTAAGATCCATTGTCAAAAGGGAAACAGCCCAGACCATCAGCTAAGGTCCCCAAGTGTGTGTTAAGTGGGAAAGGATGTGGAGTTGCACAGACAACCAGGATGTTGGCTTAGAAGCAGCCACCATTGAAAGAGTGCGTAATAGCTCACTGGTCGAGTGACTCTGCGCCGAAAATGTAACGGGGCTAAACACACCACCGAAGCTATGGCTAGATGCTTTGCATCTGGGGTAGGGGAGCGTTGTATGTAGGTTGAAGGTGTACCGTAAGGAGCGCTGGACAGCATACAAGTGAGAATGCCGGTATGAGTAACGAAAAGATCAGTGAGAATCTGATCCGCCGAAAGCCCAAGGTTTCCTGAGGAAGGCTCGTCCGCTCAGGGTAAGTCGGGACCTAAGGCGAGGCCGACAGGCGTAGTCGAAGGACAACAGTTTGAAATTACTGTACCACCGTAATCCGCTATGAGCGATGGGGTGACGCAGGAGGGTAGTGACGCGGACTGATGGATGTCCGTCTAAGCAGTGAGGCTGGTGTGTAGGCAAATCCGCACATCGTTAAGGCTGGGCTGTGATGGGGAGCGAAAATTATAGTAGCGAAGGTCATGATCTCAGACTGCCAAGAAAAGCCTCTAGCCAGGAGAAGGTGCCCGTACCGCAAACCGACACAGGTAGGCGAGAAGAGAATTCTAAGGCGCGCGGAAGAACTCTCGTTAAGGAACTCGGCAAAATGACCCCGTAACTTCGGGAGAAGGGGTGCCTCGGTAGGGTGAATAGCCCGAGGGGGCCGCAGTGAAAAGGCCCAAGCGACTGTTTAGCAAAAACACAGGTCTGTGCGAAGCCGTAAGGCGAAGTATACGGGCTGACGCCTGCCCGGTGCTGGAAGGTTAAGGGGAGCGGTTAGGAGCAATCCGAAGCTGTGAACCGAAGCCCCAGTAAACGGCGGCCGTAACTATAACGGTCCTAAGGTAGCGAAATTCCTTGTCAGGTAAATTCTGACCCGCACGAATGGCGTAACGACTTGGGCGCTGTCTCAACGAGAGATCCGGTGAAATTTTAATACCTGTGAAGATGCAGGTTACCCGCGACAAGACGGAAAGACCCCATGGAGCTTTACTGCAGCTTGATATTGAATTTGGGTACGATCTGTACAGGATAGGTGGGAGCCGTGGAGGCAGGAGCGCAAGCTTCTGCGGAGGCGCCGTTGGGATACCACCCTGATCGTATCTAGGTTCTAACCTAGTGCCCTTAGCGGGTACGGGGACCGTGTCAGGCGGGCAGTTTGACTGGGGCGGTCGCCTCCTAAAGAGTAACGGAGGCGTTCAAAGGTTCCCTCAGAATGGTTGGAAATCATTCGCAGAGTGCAAAGGCATAAGGGAGCTTGACTGCGAGACCTACAAGTCGAGCAGGGACGAAAGTCGGACTTAGTGATCCGGTGGTACCGCATGGAAGGGCCATCGCTCAACGGATAAAAGCTACCCTGGGGATAACAGGCTTATCTCCCCCAAGAGTCCACATCGACGGGGAGGTTTGGCACCTCGATGTCGGCTCATCGCATCCTGGGGCTGAAGTAGGTCCCAAGGGTTGGGCTGTTCGCCCATTAAAGCGGTACGCGAGCTGGGTTCAGAACGTCGTGAGACAGTTCGGTCCCTATCTGTCGTGGGCGCAGGAAATTTGAGAGGAGCTGTCCTTAGTACGAGAGGACCGGGATGGACGTACCGCTGGTGCATCAGTTGTTCCGCCAGGAGCATGGCTGAGTAGCTACGTACGGACGGGATAAGCGCTGAAAGCATCTAAGCGTGAAGCCCCCCTCAAGATGAGATTTCCCAACATGTAAGACCCCTTGAAGACGACGAGGTAGATAGGTTGGAGGTGGAAGTGCAGCAATGCATGGAGCTGACCAATACTAATCGGTCGAGGGCTTATCCAAATTTCTAATTCGCAGATTCGTTTCGGATTCAGTTTTCAGGAATCAATTCCTGAAGCATTTACGCTGTAAATGCCCGTTTGGTGGCGATAGCGGAGGGGTTCCACACGTACCCATCCCGAACACGACCGTTAAGCCCTCCAGCGCCGATGGTACTTGGACCGAAGGGTCCTGGGAGAGTAGGACGTTGCCAAGCGGACAATATTCCCTGATAGCTCAGTTGGTAGAGCACTCGACTGTTAATCGAGTTGTCACAGGTTCGAGTCCTGTTCGGGGAGCCATGCTCTCATAGCTCAGCAGGTAGAGTGCTTCCATGGTAAGGAAGAGGTCACCGGTTCGAATCCGGTTGAGAGCTCCACAAATTTTTTAAGGCCCGTTGGTCAAGGGGTTAAGACACCTCCCTTTCACGGAGGTAACATGGGTTCGAATCCCATACGGGTCACCATTTTTAACTAGTACCCTTATTAGTCACCATACATATGGAGGCTTAGCTCAGCTGGGAGAGCATCTGCCTTACAAGCAGAGGGTCGGGGGTTCGAACCCCTCAGCCTCCACCATAATGTTCTTGATATTTGAGGGAGATTGTGGGCATTATATAGGTATCTATTGTAGGGGATTCGCCAAGTGGTAAGGCAACGGACTCTGACTCCGTCATCATAGGTTCGAATCCTATATCCCCTGCCAAATATGAGCCATTAGCTCAGTTGGTAGAGCACCTGACTTTTAATCAGGGTGTCGAAGGTTCGAGTCCTTCATGGCTCACTTTTATTGATTCATGCGCGTGTGGCGGAATGGCAGACGCACCAGACTTAGGATCTGGCGTCGTAAGACGTGGGGGTTCAAGTCCCTTCACGCGCACCACTTATTTGCGGACGTGGCTCAGCGGTAGAGCATCGCCTTGCCAAGGCGAGGGTCGCGGGTTCGATTCCCGTCGTCCGCTCCAAATTTTTTGCGCCCTTAGCTCAGCTGGATAGAGCGTTTGACTACGAATCAAAAGGTCGGGAGTTCGAATCTCTCAGGGCGCGCCATTATTACTTCTTGAATATTCAAAGTGTCCTCTAGATTCGAACGAGTTCGTTGGAGCATAGGCTTCGATAGCACAACTTCGCAATCGGATGCGCAGCATCCGTATCTCTCAGGGCGCGCCATTATTACTTCATTAACGGGATGTAGCTCAGCTTGGTAGAGCACCTGGTTTGGGACCAGGGGGTCGCATGTTCAAATCGTGTCATCCCGATATTTCACCTTTGCGGGTGTAGTTCAATGGTAGAACTTCAGCCTTCCAAGCTGATAGCGTGGGTTCGATTCCCATCACCCGCTCCATAATAATTTCATAGTTTCGGGATGTAGCTCAGCTTGGTAGAGCACCTGGTTTGGGACCAGGGGGTCGCATGTTCAAATCGTGTCATCCCGATCGAACAGCTTATGGCTGGCCAATGAACTCTTACTGCGGTAAGAGTTTTTTGTTGCGTCATTAAAGGAACGTATGTTCCTTTAATCGTCTAAAAAAAAGACAACCTCAGCCGGGATGCCAATCCTTGCATAATAGCTCTGTAGGGACTCATCCTGCTCAATGGCAGTGCCGACCGATAGCAGCTTAACCGCGAACAGGTTAGCCTGCCGCTCCAGCTTGCCTGGCGAGAAATAGGAATTCTCCTCCAGAAAAAAACGGTTGACCCCTTTGTGCAGACGGTCATGTGCGAGTTCATGGGCGCATACGAATCGTTGCCACTCCAGCGGCAGCTGGTTGTGAATGACGATGAACCTTCTTCTTAACTTCCGATAGTAGAGGCCCTTGGTGCCGTCACCCAGATGCATGAACCGGATGTGAATCCCCAGTGCTTCAGCCAGCTCGAAGGGGCTGCTGGTATTGTATTTTTTGACCAAACGCTTGATTAGTTCATCCATATTCTTCACCCGCAGCATGTTAATAGTAGTTGGATTGCCTGGTACTTACTCCTTGCCTGGATCGTGCTTGGGCTTGGTCCGCTTGTTCATCTGCTTCGCCTCCCAGAACAGGCCGGTTAATACGTCCTTGATCCGCTGCTTATCCTCCTTGTTCAGGGGAATACCGTCAAACATCAGCTCACCATCATCCTCCAGCATTTGGCGGAAGTCCCGCTTATCCTTGCTGGTGGCCCAGGCAGGCACAGTGCCCTCTGTACTGCTCTCAGTCTCGGTTAAATAACCGGCATGGCCCATCAGCTCCTCGTACGACACATCGGTCGCTTCAGCAATCTTACGCAGGGTAGCCGGCTTGGGGACACCCCGTAATCCATTCTCGATTCGTGAGATTTGGGCTCCACTGATACCGGCAAGCGCTGCCAGCTGATTAATGGTCAATCCCTTTCCTTCCCGAAGCTGTCTCAGATAGTATCCGAATTCCTCTGCCATCGATAACCACTCCTTATCCCTAATCACCTAAAAAGCTGTTGTACTTACTATAAGCTATTTATGCCAATAGGTAAACAATAAAGAGTCCATTATTGCCAAAAGGTAAGAATGGACATGCATTTAGCTTGTTTGTGCTGCAAAACGGGCGAAAATGAGGTTTTACTGAATTGGTAGATAAGTGGTATATTATGAAAAAAGGCGAACACTATACGAACAAGTAGAATTTTAACACATTTGACCGGAAAGGTCCGCAACAAAGTTGATACATCTATAAAACATCTAAGGAGTGGTATAAAATGATGATTCTATCTTCGCTGCCCGAGCTTGACCGCCGCCGGACTCAGGTCACTATAGAGAATATGCTGGAGAAGTACCGGATTTTCAAATCTGTAACGTTTGAGGCTAAAGAGGCCGGGATTACGTACTCCTATACGGAACGGTTCCATGGCACTACTAATACCATTACCGATCAGACAGCAGTAATTGCCACGCATAATGTAGATGTGCCTGCTGCAAGACGGGCATACTGTGCTGTGATCGATTCGGTTGTAGAGCGGCTTACCCAGAGGGAACAGCAACTGGTGAGGGAGAGATACATGCGCAGGGAGGAGAGCTACGATTACACTATCTATAATCATGTGTTCGATCCCCCGGTGAGCAAGGATACTTATGTGAAAATAAGATCGAAGGCGTTCTATAAGATGGCGCTGGCGCTCGCCGATCTGCAGCTGCTGTCTCTGGCTGCGCTCACGAAGACCCCGGCTGGAGGGAACCTGCCGAAGGGGTAGAAATGCTTTGGACACAAAATGCAGACTCCATATGTAATTGAGATGGCCGTATTGCCCGCCGGGGTGATACGGTCTTTTTGCATGAGCTTATATGTTCTGGCGGTCTCGCCGTATATTGAACCCTTCCATTGAAGCAGGACGTGCAGGAGAGGCGGGCTAAGAGCGGGGACCGCCGTGAACCATCCCTTTTTCCACCGGAAGTTATCGTTAACTCCTCTGTAAAAGCGCCTGCGCAAGGTCTCAGGGGGTCTATGATTATAACATGGCAAATGAAGCAGAAGGACACCGCAGGAGCATGAATGCTCCACCTCATCGAAGCCTAAGACAGGCCGGCAGACAAGCGCGGTGAAAGCTCCTTCGGTCATTGCCGGATACAAGACGGGTCCTATTCTTCCTGAATCGAATCCGCAGGTGACTTCAAGAAAGGCAGGAGGGATTACCACATCTAATCATGAGAGGAATGAAGTCATGACGGTACAACATCTACGAGGGAATATCACTGCTGCGCTGGGGCAGTTTTTCCCGGATATTCCTGTCTATGTGGAAGGGGATAAGCCGCAGTCAGCCTACTTCAGGCTGGAGCTGCTCTCGGCAACCTACGACAGGCAGCGCGAAGGAAGATACATGGCGGTCTACCGCTTCGGTATCCGCTATGAGCAAGGCAGTCTGCTGGATGCAGAGGCTATAGCTGACGGGCTCTGTGAGGCGCTGGACGCAAGAGAAAGTGTGAATCCCGCTTATCGGGTGGTGCGCCAGTCCTGGGTGGCCGGAGCAGAGGAACGGGGAGCGCTGTTCACCGTGGACTATATGCTCTATCTCCAGAAGCAGAAGCAGCCGGAGGAAGAGGCAGAGCTGATGGGACACTTCACAGAAGGGGCGCGGCTGAAATGAGTTCTAAGGAAATGAAGGTAAGTGAGCGGGAACGCGGCAGCCAGGGATCGGATGTTTTTGGGAAAAAGCAGATCAGGAAGTCCGCTCTGTTTACACCGCGGGAAAAGGATGTACTGGAGGTAGTTCTGCAAGAGGACGGGAGCTACACCTTGGAAGAGGCTAAGCACTTAATGGAGCTTTATTTAAATAAGGAGGTTATCTAATGGCTGGAGGAACATGGACAACACAAAACAAGGTGCGTCCGGGGGTATACGTAAATGTGGCCTCGAACGGCATTGTGGCAGGTAAAATGGGGGAACGCGGTACGGCTGCTTTGGCGCTTGCACTGCCTTGGGGGCCTGCGGGCGTCATTCTGAAGCTTACGGCTCAGGATGATTTCCAGCACAAGCTGGGCTACGATCTGACGGCTGCAGAGCTGTTGCCGGTGAGAGAGGTGCTGAAGCGGGCAGGCACACTGCTGCTATACCGTCTGAATCAGGGTGTGAAGGCTGCTGTGACCAATAACGGAGTTCAGGCGACTGCGCTGTATGGCGGGGAACGCGGGAATGCGCTTAAGGTAGTAATCGAGAAAAATATCGATGACACTACTCAGTTCGATGTCCGGACGCTGCTTGAGGGTGCCGAGGTGGACAAGCAGACGGTAAGTGCTGCTTCCAGCCTGGCTGCGAATGCTTATGTAGAATTTAAGCCTAGTGAATCCGGTGCGCTGACGGTGACAGCCGGGTTGCCGCTCT
This sequence comes from Paenibacillus sp. FSL R7-0333, assembly GCF_038000365.1. Taxonomy (NCBI): domain Bacteria; kingdom Bacillati; phylum Bacillota; class Bacilli; order Caryophanales; family Paenibacillaceae; genus Paenibacillus; species Paenibacillus sp. FSL R7-0333. Next base: position 6,470,621 of record NZ_JBBOBZ010000001.1, on the reverse strand, counting down.
CGGGCGGTGCGAATGGAACGGTCACGAATGCGGAGCATAGTGCGTTCTTGTCTGCGCTGGAGGTTCAGGATTTCCAGACGGTAGGTCTGGTATCGCAGGATAACACGCTGAAGTCGCTGTATAGCGCCTATGTGAAGCGTCTGCGTAATACAGAAGGCAAGAAGGTGCAGGCGGTCTTGTCCGATTACGCTACGGCTGACCATGAAGGCATCATCAGTGTGGCGAACGGCGTCATTTTGAGTGATGGAACGGTAGTGGATAAAGCTCATGCCGTGGCTTGGGTTGCGGGGGCAACTGCCGCTGCTGCTGTGAACGAATCTCTGACTTATCAGGCCTATGACGATGCTGTAGATGCGGATGTGCGTTTCAGCCATTCCGAGACTGTAGAAGCGCTCACAGACGGAGAGTTGCTGTTCACCTATAGCGGAGGCCGGGCAGTAGTGGAGCAGGACATTAACACGTTCACCTCCTTCTCCACAGACAAAGGCAAGGCCTTCTCCAAGAACCGCGTGCTGCGCGTGCTGGATGGGATCGCTGGAGATTTGAAGCGGATTTTTGAGAGCTACTTCATTGGTAAATTGCCGAATAATGAGGATGGACGGGCATTGTTCTGGTCGCAGTGCGTCACTTACATGAATGATCTGCAGAACCTCGGGGCGATTGAGAACTTCAATGCGCAGAGCGACATTGTAGTGACTCCTGGAGCGGACAGTGACAGCGTAGTGCTGGAGGTAGCAGTGAAGCCGGTAGATTCCGTAGAAAAAGTATATATGAAAGTGAAGGTGGTCTAAGATGACATTCTTGAGAGCCAGCGATACGCTGTCCGGCCAGGAAGGCCGGGCGTATGCCACGATTAACGGACAGACGGAAGAGATGTTCTATGTCAAAACCCTGGAAGCCACTGTTGAGAAGCAGAAGGCGGAAGTGAAGACGCTTGGACGCCGCGGGGTGCAGCATAAGGCGACCGGCTGGTCGGGCAGCGGTACGATGACGATTTTCTATATGACGAGCCGTTTCCGCCAGATGATGCTGGAGTACATGAAGACCGGGATTGACCAATACTTCAGTATTATCGTGACCAATGAAGATCCGTCCTCAACCGTGGGCGCCCAGCGCATCATGCTGAAGGATGTCAACCTGGACAGTGTCATTATGGCTTCGCTGGATACGGAGTCCGATGCGCTGGAGGAAGAGGTTGCTTTTACCTTCGAGGATGTGGAATTGGTGCAGCCCTTCGCGGCTCCGGCTAATGCCGGCCAATAGAGTCTAACCGGGCCTTTTTGACCAGAGCCGGGGAGGGCCGGGCGTAGTTAGTAACTGATTAATGATTGAACAAGTTTTGAGGTCCCCGCAAAGTATCTGGATGGTCAATGAAGCCATAGCTGCTGTGCGGCGGGCCTCTCCGCTGCTCTAACACAATAAGAATCCGGGAGGAACAACACAACATGAGTGAATTAAGTTTGTTTTTTGCGCAAAATGCGGCTTGTGATACAACGGAGGAATTCGCGGTCTCGCTGCGGTTCAAGGACAAGGAAGGTAACCCTGCGGTCTGGAAGCTGCGCAGTATGAATGAGGAAGAGAACCAGGAATGCCGTAAGGCAGCCACCCGCAAGGTCAAGGGAAAGAACGGCACCTACACTACGGATATTGACCCCAACGAATATATGGCGAAGCTCATGACGGCAAGCATTGTGCATCCGGATCTGAAAAATACCGAGCTTCAGCGTTCCTACGGGGTGATGGGCGCCGAATCGCTGCTGCGCAAAATGCTGCTGCCCGGAGAATTCGCTGCGCTTGGGGAGCGGGTACAGGCCCTGAACGGCTTCGCCACAGATATGAACGAGCTGGTGGATGACGTAAAAAACTAATCAACGAGGGCGATGGTGAGGCCAATCTGGCCTATTACGCCCTCCATGAGCTGCATATTCTCCCGCATGAGCTGATGAAGCTCTCCGTCCGCGAACGCGCGGCGATCTATGCCATGATCTCCGTACGCGTGGACAAGGAGAAGCGGGAGCGTGCACGGAGCAAGGGGAAGAGGAGATGAAGGGGGTGAATGAATGGAAATCGATAGCTCCAAAGCAGTCATTATCTCGCGCAGGTCGGTTACGATCTGGAAAGCCGTCCACAAACAAAGCCTGCGGATGAATAATAATCTCGACATGGTTAACCGGTCGGTAAAAGGTTTTCAGGCGGCGGTGAAACGTTCCAGTGAACAAATCATCCGTTCAGAGGATCGGATCATTCAATCCTTGCAACAGATTAATGACACGCTGCTGGAAGGCTTCAAACGGCTGCCTGTCAAAGTGGATGTGTCCAGAACAGTGGTGATGCAGCAAAGCCAAAGGGCTGCGCAATCCCAGCAGTTGGGGGTCAGGATGCTTACCGCCGCGCCTGCTGTAGAGGAGCCTGAGAAAAAAAAGCCCGAGCCCAAAGAGGTGAAGTGGTGGGAGGGCCTCAAGGAAAAAGAAAAAAAGGAAGAGGAAGAGAAGAAACCTGAGGTGAAAAAAGAGGATGTTAAACCGCCAGTGGTGAAACCTGAGGTTCTTCCGAAACCGAAAATCAACTTGAAGAAGGACCCGGTACCGCCGCCGTTGCCGCCACCTCCACCTCCACCAGTCCCGCCTGCACCGGGCGGCGATTCCAAGATCATGAAATTCCTCAAAACGGCTGATGTGGTAACGCCTTTTAACACGATTAAGTCGTTCGGGGAGAAGGCCGTGAAGGAAGCAGCACAGCCGGGGGATATTGAGAAATGGAACGTGATGAACGAGAATATTGACAATGCGCTCGGACAGATTGGTGCTAAGGCAATGGGCGCTCTGCGGCCGGTAATGGATATGATTAACAACGCGTTAACTTCAGGACAGCTTGCACCGCTGATTGATGCGATGGCTAACGGGTTTCTTGTCATAGCGAATGTGATCTCAATGGTGGTTAATGGATTGTTATGGCTGGCTCAAGTGGTTCAGGATAACTGGTCTTTCATCAAGCCTATTCTTGAGGCGATAGCGATTGTTTTCCTGGCAGCTATGATTGTTCAGGTCTATATGCTCGCTGCAGCCTGGCTGGCTGCTAACTGGCCAATCTTAATCGTCATTGCGGTGATAGCAGTCTTATTGATGATTCTGCAGCATCTTGGCGTCTCGGCGGGCGAGGTGATTGGATTTATTGTGGGATCGTTCTACTACCTGGCTGCAGTTGTGCAGAATATAGCCATTGGTATCCAGAATTTTTTCACTTTGGCTGGCGATGTGTTAGTTTATATATTTAATTCAGCTGTCAATAAAGTACAGGGATTCTTTTATGGTCTTGCCGCTGGTGCGCTGGATGTTATGTATAGTATTGCTGTAGGCGCAGAAGGATTCGCCGGAGGATTCATGAAGGTAATGGCTAAGGCTATTCAGTGGGTGCTCGACAAGTTCAACTCACTGGTTGATATGCTGAGCAACATTCCATTCTTCGACACATTAGGGATCAGTAAGGTCAAACTAGATGTAGAGGAACCGGAGACCCCTCATGGTGCCAGTGATATTATTGGGAAATATCGTCAAGGCCTTGAAGCATATAAACCAGCAGACAAGGTAGTTTTGGAAATATCCAAGCTAACAGATTATAAGGATACAAAAGCGGCATATGGCAAGGGGAATGAAATAGGAAAGAATGCCATGAACAATTTCATGGATAAGGGACAACAAATGGCGGATAAAGCCAAGGAGTTAACTAACCCTAAGTCTCTTAAGAATATTCCGGGAGGGTCCACTAACGCTTTTGCCAATCAAACTGGCAGCCTGAACAACGTCAACAAGGTAGGCGAGGTAGGCAAAATCAGAGACAAGGTCGATATCTCCAGTGATGATCTGGATATGCTGCGGGAGCTGGCGGAGATTCAGTCGATTCAGAATTTTGTTGAGCTAACGCCAACGGTGCAGGTAACAACAGGGAATATTAATAATTCGGGCGATATTGACTCCATCATCACGAAGATTGGGCAAAAGCTGAAAGAGGAGTTCGTCTCTACGGCGCAGGGGGTGTACACGTAACATGGAGGAGTATGGATTCTATCTGAGCTTCAATAATTATGAAGAGGTGATCCGGCTTCCGGTGAACCCTGAGACGCTGGAGATCAAGGAGAACAGCGATGGCAAAAGCTATACGATTGTGGATTTTGGTGAAATCAACGCGATTGCATATCCGAAGCTGACGGAGATTACGATTGAGAGTATGTTCCCGGCACAGTATTATCCGTTTGTGGTGTACTCCGGAGAGAATGCCGGTAAGCTGTTGAAACCCTACGAGTATGTAGAGCTGATTCGCAAATGGATGCTCAGCCGCAGGCCGGTCCGGTTTGTTTTTTCAGGGCTGAAATCGGCGAACGTGCAGAATACGCAGACCCCAGATTGGCTGAGGCAGGCCAGGGCGCAGGCGCAACAGACTTTTACCGGGGATATTGGCATTAATATGGCGGTCAGTATTGAGAACTTCTCCTGGAAGCTCAGTGCGGGGTCCTCGGGGGATATCGATTATACACTTGGACTCAAAAAGTATGTGTTCTATCAGGCGTTAGCTGTGAAGGTAGGCAGCACCGGTGAAGTGAAGAAGCAGCAGAAACGGGCAAGCGAGAAGGCAGCGCCCGCTACCTATACGCTCAAAGCCGGGGATACGCTCTGGTCGGTGGCCCAAAAGCTGCTCGGTGACGGCAGTAAATCCAAAACGCTGCAAAAGCTGAACAATATCTCGGACAGCGAACTGAAGAAGCTCAAAATTGGCCGAGTGATCAAGCTGTCTTAGGAGGCCGTGGCGATGGAATTAATCGTAATTAATAAGGAAGGCGCCATCTGGAATATTGCCGGAATCGTTACGGATATCACGTGGAAAACCACCCGGACCGGCAAGCCTGCAACGCTTGAGCTTACGCTGGTGGACAGCGGGATGTATCAGCATAAAAAGTTCGCGATCAGCAACGGGGATATTGTGCAGTTCCGCAGAGACGGAGTCGATGTATTCTACGGCTTCGTCTTCAGTATTGACACGGGTGCGAATCAGGAGATCAAGCTGACGGCGTACGATCAGATCCGCTATCTGCTGGGCAATGGCAGTTATGTGCTTCAGGATGTTACTGCGGCTGAGGTCATCAGTACCATTGCCAAGGACCGCGGCTTGCGGCTTGGATTACTGGAACCGGCGGAGTACAAGATCCCCTCGCTGATCGAAGACGGCAAGAAGCTGCTTGATATTATTATGGGTGCGGTCGGCAGTGAGCTGCAGTATAAGGGGCAGCTGATGGCGTTCTATGATGATTTTGGCAAGCTGACGCTGCGCAGTCCGCAGTCCATGCTGCTGAAGGTGATTCTGGGGGCAGGCCATTATCTGTATGATTATTCGCTGAAAAGAAGCATCGACGATAATACGTACAATACGATTCTGCTCTACCAGGACAACGAAAAGACCGGCAAACGCGAGTTCTATCCGGTCACAGATAAAGAAAATGTAAAGCGCTGGGGTATCCTGCATCTCTACCAGAAGGCGGACGATAATGCGAATGCTGCGCAGATTCAGGAAAAGGCAGGCAATCTGCTTAAGCAGCATAACCGTGAAAAGGTCAGTCTTTCTGTGCAGGCTATTGGCGATATACGGGTGAGGGCGGGGAACTTCATCTATGTGCTGCTGGATGAATTCCAGACGCAGCTGTTCCTGGTGGATCAATGCAGCCATAAAATTTCCGGAGGGGAGCATACGATGTCCCTAGACATTAAGGTGGTGTAGACAACATGCTCGATATTATTAAACAGGCAAGCCTCGGGGCCGTATCGAATACGAATCCGGTGGCTTTTTCTTATGGGACGGTGGTTCTGGCAGAGCCGCTGCAGATTCAGGTGGAGCAGCGGCTGCTGCTGACGGGAGCCGCACTGGTTGTGGTTGAATCCGTGATGGAGAGTAAGGCTGTGATCGAAGGCCGGGAGATCCCGCTACGGCGTGGACTTGAAGCGGGAGACCGCGTGCTGCTCGTGCGGATGCAAGGCGGACAGAGCTATATTGTCCTCGATCGGCTGGTGGATTTATGATTCCGGCAATAGGCAGATCCGGTCCGGTGACGGGAGCGCTGGAAGGGAATGTGACCGATGCGGGGAATGCTCCGAGCCTGACGTACCGGATGGACTGGGAGCGGGGGCGGATCGGCGGGCGGGTAGACGGGCTTGAAGCGGTGAAGCAGGCTGCAATCAAGGTGCTGCAAACCAGCCGTTATGAGCACCTGATCTATAGCACGGACTACGGAACGGAGTGGAAGCTGGTGCTGGGTCAGGACAGGCTGCTGGCCCGGCCGGAGTTGCGCCGGCTGATCAGCGATGCGCTGCTCCAGGATGAGCGGATTCAGGCGCTTGAGGATGTAGAGATTCTTTTTGACGGGGATACGGTTAGCTTCAGCTGTACGGCTGTAACGGTATATGGCGATGTGGAGCTTAGAAAGGAGGGGATGGCCAGTGTATGAGGATCAGACGTACGAGGCTCTGCTGGAACGCATGCTGGATCGGGTTCCAGAGGGGCTGGACAAGCGCGAGGGAAGTATTATCTATGATGCGCTTGCGCCGGCGGCGGCTGAAATGGCCCAGATGTATCTGGAGCTTGAGGTCAGCAATAATCTGTTCTTCCCGGATACGGCAGACGGCGAATATCTGGAACGAACCATTGCCTGGACGGGATTGAAGCGTCATCCGGCAGGCAAAGCGCAGCTGGGCGCGAGGTTCTATACCAGCGGCGAACAGCCGTTGGACATTCCGCTGGGCAGCCGCTTCGCCCTGGGACTGCTTCATTATAGTGCGGCGGAGAAGCTTGCTCCCGGGACGTACCGCCTGGAGAGCGAGACCGCCGGCGCTGAGGGGAATCAGTATTCAGGCGCGCTGCTGCCTATCGATTATATCCCTGGACTTGCGCGGGGGGAGGTTACGGGCCTGCTGGTTCCCGGCACGGATGCGGAGACGGATGAAGCGCTGCGGCAGCGGTACTTCGATTCGGCCCGGCGGCCTGCAACGAGCGGCAATAAATATCATTATATGGAGTGGGCGCAGCAGATTCAGGGCGTAGGGGGAGCACGGGTCTTCCCGCTGTGGGCCGGACCGAAGACGGTCAAGGTGGTCATTGTGAACGCGGAGCATCAGCCCGCCTCCCCGCTGCTGGTCTCCCAGGTGCAGCAGTTCATTGATCCTGCGCCGGGTCTTGGCGAGGGCCAGGCTCCGGTGGGCGCGGTGGTGACGGTGGCATCGGCCACAGGCAAGGTGGTTGATGTCTCAGCTAAGGTTACGCTGGCAGCCGGCTATGCGCTGCAGCCGGTTATTCAAGCTTTTACGGCGCTCCTGGAGAAGTATCGTAAGGAGAAGGCTTTTGCCGCTACCTATATCAGTCAATCGGTCATTGGCGCATTGCTGCTGAATACGGAGGGCGTAGTGGACTATAGCGGGCTGAAGCTGAACGGCGGAACGGCAAATATCCCGCTGCTGGAGACAGAAGTGCCGCTGTTCGGCAATGTCGTTCTGGAGGTGTAGGTATGGGATATCCGGAGCAGATCGATGTTTTTCAGGATAAGCTGAACAAAAAGGCAAATGGCGGCAGTCATGTTGTAGAGGAAAAGCTTCGGCTCACAGGTGGTGTATTCAGCGGACTGCTGGCCCACGACAATATTAACAATCAGACGCTGGCCGTGTACACAGGCTCCCGCTTCAGCGGGACAGAGGTACGGAATTACTCGGTCTCTTTCCCGGACGAGACTCCTTGGCGCCGGCTCATTAACATCTATGCGGATGTGCCCGAAGTCTATGTGACTTACGAGACACCGGGAGACACTGTGGAAGCGGATGATGTGAACCAGTTACAGGGCGGGCTTACGGCTACGCAGCGTGAACTGGAGCGGTATAAACAGGCCGGTCTGATTGACGGCGGATCTTTTAGAAGAGAGGTGTAATATGGCACAGACCATTCAGGTCAAACGCGGTACCCGGGCCGAGCTGTCCACTTACGGGATGCTGAAGGCGGGCGAAATGGGCTTCTGTACAGATACGAAGGAGGTCTATATCGGAGACGGTAGCTCCAACTCCATGGTGGGCCGGGCCTTGTCCGGTCCCGAAGCTTCGCGTCCTGCGGCAGCCTCGGTTGGGCGTCTATACTATGTGAGCAGCGGGAGTAACAGCGGGTATTTGTATTTCGATGACGGGGCCGCCTGGCGCCGGGTTAACGCGCAGAAATTAACAGATGTGAGCGGAACGGTGGACGATATCGCTGACGGCTCCACGTATGCCAAGGTGCTCAAGGCAGATCTTACAGCAGGGCATCCCAATAAAGTGTCGGACGGCACGAATACCAAGACTGCCGCAGAAATTGCAACGCATCTTAACGATGCCGCGAAGCACCGAATTATTAACGATGGCGGTTCGACGATTACGGATCTGTGGTCCGCGCAAAAAATCAAAAACGAAATCGAGCTGGCCAAGCATAATATTGAGCCGCAGGCTTCGGTGAAGGATCAGCACCTGACGGCTCCGCCCGTAAGTCCCGTGGAAGCAGACCGGTATATTATTCCTTCCGGCGCTACCGGCGTCTGGGCGGGTAAAACCAGTCAGATTGCGGAATATGCCGCAGGTAGCTGGGCTTATTATGTTCCGGCTGTCGGCTGGACGGCCTATGTGGACGATGAGCAGAAAATCTACAGCTGGAACGGGAGTGCCTGGGTACGGACGGGCGGCGCGCTACAGACGATCACGGCGGGAAATGGTCTTACCGGCGGCGGGCAGGCGGATAGTGTCACGCTGACCGTCGGGGCAGGCAATGGGATCATTGTCGGCTCAACCAGTGTTGCAGCCAAGCCGGGTAAGGGAATTCTAGTAAACTCGACGGGGATTGAGGTCAACATTGACGGCTCAAGTATCGTCTACGATTCGGCCAATGGCAACCAGCTCACGGTAAGCACTATCGACGGCGGAACATTCTAGGAGGCGGTGACCATGGCACGGAAGACTTTGATTCAAATCCGCCGCGGCCTGGAGAGTGCGCTGGGTACGCTGGCTGCAGGCGAGCTGGGCTACTGCACAGATAGCGGCAAGCTGTTCATCGGCAGCGGCAGCAGCAATATGCTGCTGGCGGCAGGCCAAAGCACAGGTGATATGCTGAAAAGCATCTACGACACGAATAATAACGGCAAGGTCGATTATGCACAGGCTGCAGACATGGTTCCCTGGTCAGGTGTAGACGGCAAGCCTACTGTATTCGCTCCGGCTGCACATACCCATGATTATCTGTCCAAAGGTCCGCTGACCTGGAATCAGCTGAAGGGGGTGTAGCTGTGGCTTATGGAGACAGTATATATGGCCTTGTGGCTTATTCGGCAGATGGAGTGACGGTGGAGGGGCCGGAGATTATGGCCCCTGATCTGATGAAGTATCTGCCCGAGTATTATCAGGGCGTGCCTGAGATGGAGGCTGTGCAGGCCAGCGCAGGTAGAGCCTGCGGTGAAGTGGCTTACGCCATGGCCGACAGTGACGATCAGAAGACGCTGGAGTCCGCTACCTGGGGGCTGTCCCGCTGGGAGCGGATGCTGGGACTGGCCTCAGATACGAACAAGTCCTATGCCACCCGGCGGGAGATGATCAAGGCCAAGCTGCGGGGCAGCGGCACGACGACACCGGAGATGATCCGGCGGACGGCGTCTGCTTTTTCCGGCGGGGATGTGGAGGTGGTGGAGGTGCCCGGAGCGTACAGCTTCGAGGTACGCTTCGTCGGTACGCTGGGCATCCCGGCCAATATGGCGGGGCTGATTCAGATCATGGAAGAGATTAAGCCGGCCCATCTGGACTATAGCTTCGTATACAGCTACACCTGGTGGGACTCCTTGAAGTCCCTCACCTGGAACGGTGCGCACGGCAAGACCTGGAACGAACTAAGAGTATATGAATAGGAGTGTGAGCGATGAAAACAACGGGTAATCTGGGGCTGAAAAAGCCCGATGGTACAGACATTGTAGATATCACCGACCTGAACGGCAATATGGATATTCTGGACACCGCCGTCAAGACCGCGCAGGATCATGCTGCGGATACAGTCAAACATATTACGGCGACGGAACGCTCGGCATGGAACGCCAAGGCGTCTACGGCGGTTGCGACCACGACCGCTGCCGGCTTGATGGCCGCAGCGGATAAGTCGAAGCTGGATAGTGTGGCTCAGGGGGCGAATAATTATGTGCATCCTTCCACGCATTTGCCATCGGTCATCGTTCAGGACTCGTCCAACCGCTTCGTAACCGATGCGGAGAAGACGGCCTGGAATGGCAAGGCGAATCTAGTGACCACACCGCAGCAGACTACGGCGGTTACTACCTACTTCGTCCGTGTGGATGGGAACGACAATAATACGGGACTTGCCAACACGGCAGCAGGGGCGTTCAAGACAATCAACAAGGCAATTAGTATGATTCCGCAGGTAGTCAATCACACGGTTACAATCAGTGTTGCAGCAGGGACTTATGCAGAAGATGTGATTATATCCGGGACTAATGGTGCGGGTTATGTTTCGATTAATGGCACTTCGGCGTCTATTCGATCATTCACCGCCGCGAGATGTAACCGTATTGTAGTTTCTGGTTTTACAGCAACCTCCACCACTCAGTCAGCATTTTATGCATATGATGGTGGGAAGTGCGATTTTACTAGCTGTATAGTAATTGCTTCTAACCCTAACACAGGAATTAGCTTTTTTAATCAACGTGGATTAGTCGAGGGGTGTACAATATCTAATCGCAGTGTCGCAATTCATGTTGAGAAGGGGCAAGTAACCGTTACAAATTGCTCAGGAACCGGAAACGCTACGGCTATTCTTACAAGTGCCGGGGCGATAGTTAATACTGATGGAACTATACCAAGTGGAGCTATAACCGGAGGAAATGGCGGTGTTCTTAACCCATGGGGAGATAATACTAAAACATCTAGGCCAATTGGGGAAATGCACCACGAAAATGTTTCTACTTCTCAAGTTGTCCCTGCCATGACGTGGACAAAAATTTTATTTACAGCGAACATTAATAATAACAAGTCCATTACCGACATACCCAATTCCAGATTCGTTATTCCGGAACCGGGATTTTATAGTATTGAGGCCCGTGTGGGAGCCGTCGCCGGAGCGAATAGTTTGACCCGTGAGATACTGGCTGTTCACGTTGACGGGGTTCAGAACAGTTGGATTGCAGAGCAATTTCATGGAGGCAAGGGAGATATTCAGATTTCTGGAAGTGGACTATATGATTTGTATGCAGGTCAAATTATAGAGCTATTTATCTATTCGGATGTTTCATGCTCCATTTATACAGCAGATAAAACCACACATTTTGCTATTGTAAGATTAGCCTAAAAGGAGGCCTGAAAATGAACCTATCACAAGCAATCAAACAAATACATCCCAACGCCAACCCCATGCACGACTTCATCGTCCAAGACAACGGCCCAGAACCCGTCCTGCGACCCGGAGCAGAAGCCAAGGGCCAGGTACGCTACGAGATCAAGCCGCCAGAAATCGGAGAACAGCCTGTAGAAGGTATCCACTATCGCTACGGCATCGACTATAACCTGCTGACCGAAGGCGAGGATTATGATCTGGTGGAGCGGGGGCCGTATATTGCGGTCTGGAAGCTGGATGCGCCGCAGCCGACGGAGGCGGAGTTGCAGGCCGCTTGGGAAGCGTATCGGGAGGCTGAGGCCAACAAGCCGCCGGTACTGACAGAACTGGAGCAGTTGCAGCAAGAGAATCTGTGGCTAAAGGCGCAGAATAACGCGCTCAGCGAACGGGCGGATTTCATTGAGGATCTCATTGCGGAGATGGCCACGCAAGTCTACACGTAATCGTTCAGCGGGTCTAACCTGTGCATTACCTCTATTATAGAAAGGTGGTGAGAGCAATGGCATTATTTTTCGCACAACGCGTTACGCTGGGGAAGACGAAGTATAGCGAGGTCCCCTCTACGCTGAAGCCTGCGGTCAAGCAGATTCTGATGGAGAACGGACTTACGTTCCTTGTAACTGAAGAGTAGATTGCCAGAGGCGCCGCTGAGGGCGTTTTTATTTTGCCCTCGGACCCGTCCGGGGGCTAAGTCCAAATGTTCACCGCAGTGACGATGAAGCTTCAAGTTTAGATCTTAAGTGCGTCTTATATAACTACTTTAATAACCACACAGAAGGGAGTGAAGCAATGGACAGCAACGATGTAGCGAATCTGGAGAAGCTGCTGCCGCTTGCGGATAAGTATGGACTGGCTTATATCATCGCTCTGATTCTGCTCATGATTATGCTTGTACTTTTGCGGTCAATTGTGAAGGGGAATCTGGTGCCGCGTGAACTGCTGGAGCGTGCTGAGGAGGACCGGGACAGGCTGCAGAATATCCTCGACAAAGAGCGGTCAGACTTCATGGCACCCACGCTTGAAGTCTTGCAGCGATTGAAAATAGACCATTCCGCAAACAGCCACACCAGTAGTACTAATGAAGAAGACAGGGGGGGATAACGTGCTGAGTGCGTGGATCAAGCGTCTATCGCCCCTGCACCGGGACAGAGAGCGTAGGCTGGCGCTGGCAGGACATAAGGTGTCGCTCTCTATCCGCAGGTACAAGAATGTCTCTCAGGACATTCAGGATGAAATCAGGAACAACGGGTTCGCCCAGTTCCTAATCTATGATCGGGGGGCAGAAGATGAGCAGCATTGATATTGTGTTGTTACTGGCCTATTCTATATCCTTTATCTGTGCGCTGCTGCTGATGGCTGCGCTTTTTTTGTATTTCCGCCGGAGATTCCGGGTGCGTGTGGTCAGTCTGTTTATGCTGGCGGCGTTCTTTTTCCTCGGGGCGTATACGGTTAAAATGGCGGTGGCCTTCTGGATTAGATTCAGCTCCGCCCCCGTCCCGGACGCGATACGAAGCTCGCTGCAATCGGATGCCTGGGCAATTGCCCAGACGGGAACGACCCTAGGGCTAGTCATTCTAACCCTCTTGATGTACACCAGACGCCAGGATCTGTTCGTGGTCCTCTCTGAAATCAGGAAAGGGGAGGAAACGCATGCTGACGCTAACTCAGCTCCTGAATAAATCTGCTGCCCGGTTAAAAGGACTTCATCCCGCCGTCCTTGCCGCAGCGACTGCACTGATTGAACGCAGTTATGCTGGCGGGGTTCCCATCCTGATCACGCAAGGTCTGCGGACGATTGCCGAACAGGATGCACTCTATGCCCAGGGGCGAACCCGGCCGGGAGCGATCGTGACGAATGCGCGCGGCGGGTACAGTTATCACAATTATGGGCTGGCGGTGGATTTTGCGCTGCTGCTTCCGGATGGCTCCAGCGTCTCCTGGGATATGAGCAGGGACGGCAACCAGAATGGCACTCGGGATTGGCTGGAGGTGGTGCAGCACGCTAAGGCCATCGGGTTCGAATGGGGCGGCGACTGGACTAGCTTCAAGGATTATCCGCATCTGCAGATGAGCTTCGGATTAAGTCTGGCGGAGCTGCGGACGGGGAAAAAGCCTGCGGCTGCGGCCGTGGAGGCGGCGATAGAACGGATCAAGCCCAAGGAGGAGCAAGCGATGAAGACTCAGATGAAAGTTGCAGTACAGGTGAATGGCAGGAAGATTGCAGACGGGTGGCTGGAGAATGGGGTTACCTATGTTCCTGCACGTAAAATTGCGGAGGCGCTGGGCGCTCAGATTGCCTACCATCCGGCTGCCAACACCGTTGAAATCACCACCATCCCGCAGAAAGGAGCAATCTCATGATGAACCGCGAACTGCTGGACCATGTATTGGCTTTTGCCTCCATCCTGGCCGTATTTATTCTTGCCTTGGTGCAGCTGATCAAAAATAATACCCGTTTGCCGCGTAACAGCATCCCTTTTATCGGACTGGGCATCGGGCTGCTGGTTGGAGCGGTGGCGTATCCTTTTACAGAGCTGGAGTTGACCTTGCGTCTATGGGCAGGCGGATTGGCCGGGTTATCGGCTACCGGATTATTCGAATTGGCATTCAACAACCGCTCAGGGCAGACAATGAAATAAAAGTTAACCAGTGATGAACGGCCGGCTCTGCGGAGCTGGCTGTTTTTGTCGTTTTACGTCATATAACTTCACATGAAAACTGCATAAAGCACATATCAAAGAGAGAATATATCAGGAAGAAATACATAATTTTTTGGGACTGCATAAATGGCCGGTTTGGTGTATAATCGAAATCACTGCACTGCTTTACCGCGCAATAAAGTTGAAGATTTCCGGGCGGTTTTATTGTATGATATGAGGAAGCTTTTCAAATAGACAATGTTAAGAGCATTGATCCGGAAGAGGATGGGGGGAGCAGCATGACCGAACTTACGACTACCGTTAGCAAAAGCAACTCCAACAATCTGCTGCGGCGGGACGTACGGTTCCTGGGGAACATACTGGGCGAAGTCTTGGTACACCAAGGCGGCAACGAACTGCTGGATATTGTGGAGAAAATCCGGGAGACCAGCAAATCGCTGCGCTCATTGTTTTTGCCTGAACTGCACAACGAATTTAAAGAGCTGATTAGCTCACTGGACCCGGAGAATCGGCATCAGGTGATCCGTGCCTTTGCGATTTATTTCCAGCTGGTGAATATCGCCGAGCAGAACCACCGGATTCGCCGTAAACGCGACTACGAACGTTCTGCCGGGGAGACGGTACAGCCGGGGTCGATTGAGAGCGCGGTTCAGGAGCTTCGCGAACGGGATTTCTCCCACGAAGAGGTTCTTGAGATCATGAGCGGCATGTCACTCGAGCTGGTTATGACCGCTCACCCTACTGAAGCTATGCGCCGTGCGATTCTCGATATCCACAAACGGATCTCCGACGACGTCATGGGCTTGGATAATCCGACGCTAACCTTCCGCGAACGCGAACAGCTCCGGGAGAAGCTGCTGAACGAGGTTATTACCTTGTGGCAGACCGATGAACTGCGTGACCGTAAGCCAACGGTGCTGGATGAAGTGCGTAACGGGATGTATTACTTCCATGAGACGATTTTTGAAGTGCTGCCGGATGTATATCAGGAGCTTGAGCGCTGTCTGAGCAAGTATTATCCGGGCCAGAACTGGCATGTGCCGACCTATCTGCGTTTCGGTTCATGGATCGGGGGAGACCGCGACGGAAATCCTTCAGTGAAGGCAACCGTTACCTTGCAGACCCTCCGTCTGCAGCGCAAGCTGGCTATTCGTGAATACCAGCGTATTATGCGCGAGCTGATGCAGTACCTGAGCTTTAGTACAAGCATTGTGAATGTGACGCCGGAGCTGCTGGAATCCATTGAGGCAGACCGGAATATTATCAATCTTAACCGGGTCGATGCCTGGCGTAATGATAACGAGCCTTACCGTATTAAGCTCAGTTATATGATCTCCAAGACACAGAATGTGCTGGACGATGAGAAAAAAGGAACACCAGAGCGCTACTCATCCCCGGCGCAATTCATCGACGACCTGAACGTGATTGACCGCAGTCTGCGGCATCACTACGCCGATTATGTAGCAGATACCTACATTAAGAAGCTGATTCGTCAGGTGGAGCTGTTCGGCTTCCACACCTCCACGCTGGATGTCCGCCAGCACAGCCAGGAGCATGAGAATGCAATGACAGAGGTTCTGGCCAAGATGAATGTTACACCGGATTACTCCAAGCTGTCAGAGCAAGAGAAGATTGTGCTGCTGGAGAAGCTGCTGAATGATCCGCGTCCGCTGACTTCCCCTTACCAGTCGTATAGTGAAGGGACAGAGGAATGCCTGGCGGTATACCGTGCGATCTATGAGGCGCAGGAGGAATACGGCAAGCAGTGTATCACAAGCTATCTGATCAGTATGGCGGAGGCGGCAAGCGATATTCTGGAGGTTATGGTCTTCTCCAAGGAAGTCGGCTTGTTCCGCAAAGACAACGACGGTACGGTAGTCTGTACTCTGCAGGCTGTGCCGCTGTTCGAGACGATTGACGACCTGCATGATGCGCCGCAGATTATGCGTACGCTGCTCAACATGCCAATCTACCGCGATGCGGTCCGTGCGATGAATGATCTGCAGGAGATTATGCTGGGATATTCCGACAGTAATAAAGACGGCGGCGTCGTTACCGCGAACTGGGAGCTGCGTGTGGCCCTGAAGCAGATCACAGCGACTGCCGATGAGTTCGGCATTAAGCTGAAATTCTTCCATGGACGGGGCGGCGCCCTCGGACGCGGCGGTATGCCGCTCAACCGGAGCATTCTGGCCCAGCCGGCTTCCACCATCGGCGGCGGGATTAAGATTACCGAGCAGGGCGAGGTTATCTCCTCCCGGTATTCGATGAAAGGCATTGCTTACCGCAGTCTGGAGCAGGCGACATCCGCTCTGATTACGGCCGCTATTCATGCCAGATCGCCGCAAGCGGATCTGTACGAAGCCAAGTGGGATGAGATTATTGCCCGTATCTCTGAAGTCTCGCTGAACAAGTATCAGGATCTGATCTTCCGTGATCCAGATTTCCTGACGTACTTCAAAGAATCAACCCCGCTGCCGGAGGTAGGCGAGCTGAATATCGGCTCACGCCCTTCGAAGCGGAAGAATAGCGAGCGCTTCGAGGACCTGCGTGCAATTCCTTGGGTATTCGCTTGGACGCAGAGCCGTTATCTGCTTCCAGCATGGTATGCCGCCGGAACCGGTCTGCAGAGCTTCTATGAGGGCAAGGAAGAGAATATGAAGATCATGCAGCATATGTATGCGAACTTCTCATTCTTCACGACCCTGATCGATACGCTGCAGATGGCTATTGCGAAGGCGGATCTTGTCATCGCCAAGGAATACGCCGGGATGGGCAAGAACGAGGAAGCACGTGCGCGAATCTTCGGCCAGATCGAGGCTGAGTTCAAGCTGACCTCCGAGCTGATTCTCCAGATCACCGGCCAGCAGGACATTCTGGATAATGTTCCGGTCATTCAGGAATCCATCCGCCTGCGTAATCCGTACGTTGATCCGCTCAGCTACCTCCAGGTTCAGCTCCTCGCCGAGCTTCGCGCCCTGCGTGAGGCTGAGGGGGATGACGCTGAGCTGTTGCGTGAAGTGCTGCTCACGATCAATGGTATTGCCGCCGGTCTTCGGAATACCGGCTGATGGTTTGCGTTGATCACCGTAGCTGCACTTTACTCTACCGATCTTGTTCTTCAAAGTCGGCGAAGCCGCTTTAGGGTTTTGGGTCTAAAAGTCGGCGAAGCCGCTTTAGGGTTTGGAACTAAAAGTCGGCGAAGCCGCTTTAAGGTTTTGATTTTCCGGTCTTAGGTTTTGATCTCTCGGTCTTGAATCTTTGAAGCCGGCCCTAAGGCGCTTTAGAAGTTCCCGCCCACCTCCTAGCCGGAGGTGGGCTTTTTTTATAGGAAATTGGCGGTCAGGAAGGCGCACGGGCCAATTGTATGAGGAAAACCGAACACATTAGAAGGTCGTGAAGTCGCATGGGCCAAATACAGTGGGTCCGCATACCGCCACCC
Source organism: Paenibacillus sp. FSL R7-0333 (assembly GCF_038000365.1). NCBI lineage: Bacteria > Bacillati > Bacillota > Bacilli > Caryophanales > Paenibacillaceae > Paenibacillus > Paenibacillus sp. FSL R7-0333. Next base: position 6,453,083 of record NZ_JBBOBZ010000001.1, on the reverse strand, counting down.
GGGGTAATGTAGTCAGTTTTTCGATTACATTTGGACCGCATAGCACTCGTCCGGCGCAATGTATGCCAAAAACCGAATACATTGGGTGATCTGAGGGTTATCGGCAAAATGTATGCAAAAAACCGAATAGAAATAGAATGAGGATGAAACAGGTGGATGCAAACAAGTGAGGTGCTGCCCTAAGAGTGGCATACGGCACGGGCATGCTTCATCTGCTAGGAGGTTTTTGCCGTTCCAGGGAGGCCGGGGGGCAGGGACCCGGCCGAGCCCATGCCCCACCCCATTGTTGCCTGAGATATACCTAGGCAACAAGAAAAGCAGTGGGGGAACCAGGCTGATGGAGGGGGCGAAGCGGAAATTTGGAACTGTAGGAGCGATAGCGTTCGCCTTTATTGGCAGATTTCAACCGCAGCGTGCGGTTCCAATCAGGAAATCTGCCAATAACAGCGACCGGAAGTCCAAATGTTCTGCGCAGCCCCGACTAATCAGCCGCCAGGGGGGGGCAGGGGGTTCCTCCAGCGATCAGCCGCCAGCAACCCGGCAGCAAGCTTTTCCAGCACATAATATAGAAGGTAACAATACAAACCTTGATTTTTGCAAGCACATGATTTACGATTTAAATGCTTGTACCGTGGTCTTCGAAGAGCTGAAAGTCCAAGGGCGGCAAGTCTGGGGGAGTTAACAGGTGGAGAATCTGGAAGGCAGACTGACAAAGCTCGCCCTGAAGGGTGACCAAAGGGCATTTGCCGAGCTTGTGGAACTATATAAAGACAAAATTTATCATTTGGCTTACCGTATGCTGAATAACCGCCATGAGGCGGAGGATGTTGTTCAGGAGACTTTTTTGCGCGTCTACAGAAATTTGGACAGGTATGATGATAAGCAGAAGTTCTCGACATGGATCTACCGGATTGGCACGAACCTCTGCATTGACCGGCTGCGTAAGCGTCGCCCGACCTATTCCCTGGATGCCGAGATGAACGACCAGGAGGGGATAGACGGGTATTCGATGATTCCGAGCGATAATGTGACCCCGGAGACGGAGCTGCTGCTCTCGGAGACACAGAGACTCATCTATGAAGCCATCGACAGCCTGCCCGTGAAGTACAGGTCGGTTATGATTCTGCGCTATCTGCAGGATTTGTCGCTTCAGGAGATCGGCGATGTGCTGGATATGCCTGTAACGACGATCAAGACCCGGGTGCATCGTGGCCGTGAGTTTTTACGTAAGAAGTTAGGACCCAAATTGTAAAAATAGATTATTTTTTATGAAACTCCTGCATTGCAGGGACGTATGTAAGTTAAGCAAGTCTTATGCACTAAATTAGCACGTATGAAAGGATTGGCTCCTATGGAATGCAAACTGGCCGTCTCTATGATGCACGACTACCTGGATGACGACTTGCCCGACCTGCAGCAGAGGGAATTGAAGGAGCATCTTTTATCCTGTACGGAGTGCCGTGCGAGGTTCAAAGAACTGGAACAGACCGATATGCTGATGTTTTCCCTGATGCACCAGACACCTGTGGCCTCGGAGGATTTGGTTGGCCGGATTATGGATTCATTACCGAAACCCAAGAAGGAAAGAGCCTTCATCACCTGGATCAAGCGACATCCGGCCCTGACGGCGGCGTCTATGTTCATTCTTGTGATGCTGATGAGCTCTGTAACCTTTTGGAATCAGGATCGGCAGCTTGTGGTTAGAGGGGCAGACCTCGACCAGGTTGTGATCAAGGGGAATACGGTGATTGTACCCTCCGGCAAAATTATCTCCGGCGATCTGACGGTGGAGAACGGTAAGACTCAAGTCTACGGGGAAGTCAACGGAAACGTAACGGTAATCGACGGCTCGCTGTATCAGGCTTCAACCGCCCATATCTCCGGGCAAGTCAAAAGTATAGACCAAGCCGTAAGCTGGATCTGGTATAAAGTGACGAACATGTTCTCTGAAGTTGCCTACCGATAGCTAAATGTTGGTCGCTTGTAGCAGATAACTCATTTGCGCCTCTTTTTCCGGAAAGATGGCGCTTTTTTGTTGCCTGAAATGACAGGTTCATCAATTTACCAGCCGCCAAACTTGCAACCGGAGGCGTAACGTTATAACCTAGAATAAGATTCAAGCTTAACAGACAATTTACATAAACCCAGTTAATTTGAAATCACGGGGGTTTTCGGCCATGAGCTACTTTACCGACCTTACATGGAAAGAATCCATTAAAGATATAATTGATATTCTAATTGTCAGCTACATTATCTATAAAGTGCTCAACATGGTGCGCGGGACGCGGGCGGTTCAACTGCTGAAGGGGATTATGGTCCTGGTCGTCATCTGGGGCGGCAGTACTCTACTGGATCTGTATACCCTGAGGTGGCTGATGAACCAGGTGTTTACTTTTGGGATACTCGCGATTTTTATTATTTTTCAGCCGGAGCTGCGGCGGGGGCTGGAACAGCTCGGCCGGGGCAAGTTCTTCGGGCGGAATGCGGAGAATGATGAGGAGATCAGTAAATTAATCGGTGAAGTGATTAAAGCCGTGAATTATCTGGCTGTCCGCAAAATCGGGGCATTGATCGTATTCGAACGGGCCACGGGGCTTAATGAATATACGGAATCCGGGATCGCCATGCGCTCTGAGGTCAGCTCCGAGCTGCTGATTAATATCTTCATCCCCAATACGCCGCTGCATGACGGAGCACTGATTATGCAGGGAGGCCAGATCGCGGCGGCAGCCTGTTACCTGCCGCTCTCGGAGAATCCGTTCATCAGCAAGGAGCTGGGAACCCGGCACCGGGCCGCAATCGGTATCAGTGAGGTGGCAGACTCGGTGTCTGTGGTCGTCTCTGAGGAGACCGGCCTGATCTCGCTGGCCATCAATGGACAAATTGTCCGGGATATCAAGGAAGAGTCCCTGATCTCGAAGCTGCACCAAGAGCTGAGTGCAAGCAGCTCGCCCCTGATGGAGAAGAGCTCCGCTTTCTGGAAACGGAGGGGGAATAAAGACAATGGATAAATGGATGAAGAACAATAACTTCAACAAGATCCTTGCCCTGGCTCTAGGGATTATTTTGTGGACCATTGTGCATGTGGATACTGCGCCAAAGTACCAGACTACGGTTAATAACGAATCGAAGACGATTGAGAATGTCAAAGTGGAGATTGAAGGCTTTGACAGTGAGAATTATGTACTGACCAAGGATGTGGACAGCGTCAGGATGGAGGTAATGGGCAAAAAGTCCGATCTGACCTATAAATTCTCCGATGCTTATCGGGTATGGCTGGATCTGAAGGATGTGAAGCCCGGTGATAACACGCTTCCGCTGATGTATTCGACTCCGAGTGGTGTAACCCTGGAAGCTATGGTCCCGAATCAGGTGAATGTGCATATCGAGCCGCGGACGACCAAGTCTTTTCCCGTCTCGCTGAATATTACGGGAGAGCCGGCAGCAGGCTATGAAGTAGGCAGTCCTGTGATTGACCCGGTATCCGTGGAGGTTACTCTTCCGGCAAGTGATCTTGGACGGGTAGCGAAGGTGCAGGGGAAGGTGGAGCTGGAGGGGCAGAATGAGACTTTTAGTGAGAAGAGGCTGAAGCTCTTTGCTCTGGACAGTAAGGGGAATGAGCTGGAGGATGCGGTCATTGAACCCTCTACAGTAGCGGTAGAAGTGCCTGTTACCCTCCCGTCCAAAACCTTGCCGCTGGACATCAGCTTCACCGGCAGTCTGCCCGGTTCACTGGTGCTGTCCAGGGTAACGCCTGAACAGGATATGGTAACGGTGTACGGCAGTGCAGAGACCCTTAAGACCTTATCCTCGTATGAGGCTGTCCTGGATTTGAGCGCTATCAAGAATGCGGGCACAGAGCAGATGAAGCTGGAGCTTAAGCCGCCGGAGGGCACAGGCAAGATTGAACCTGCGGCAATGACCGTAGCGGTCTCTGCGGCGGAGATTACCCAGCGGAGCCTCTCTGCTATCCCCATTAAGCTGGAGGGCGTCAGCAGTGGGCTGACAGCCCGTATCATAGACCCTGGAAGCGCCACTATGGATCTGACCCTATCAGGTGCGCCAACACTGCTGGACCAGCTCGACCAGGATAGCATCAGTGTGGTTGCAGATGTCGTGGGGCTCACGGCTGGTGTTTACGATATTACGCTGCAGGTGTCGCTCCCCCGGTTCATTACCCTGGAGAATGCCGCCTCGCAGCTTGTTGCGAAGGTGGAACTGGTAGCGCCTGCTGCTCCGGCCGCGACTGCCGTGCCGGACAGTAGCCCTATCCCGACGCCTACGCCGGAGCCCAGTGCTGAGCCTGCATCCGGGGACGAGACGCTCGTAGAGCCAACCCCGGAGCCTACCGGCGAGATTATAGAGGAGACCCCGACGCCGACACATATTCCGCCGGAGACTGCTGAACCAACGCCGCCCGCAAGCGGCAATAATGCCGACAGTACGGGCGGAACGTAACCTTCCGGGCATGTAAAAGTCTATTTATATGCACCTGACATACACGAATTATCGAATCATTCATACTATAATTTATTAAGCTGAAGCAGCGTATTCTAAAGGAGAAAAAAAGATGGGTAAGTATTTCGGAACAGATGGCGTACGCGGGGTGGCTAACCGTGAATTAACAGCAGAAATGGCCTACAGTATTGGACGCTGCGGGGGATATGTGCTGGCAGGAAATGTGGAAAAGCCTAAAGTGGTCATCGGCATGGATACACGGATCTCGGGTCCAATGCTGGAATCTTCACTCATTGCGGGTTTGTTGTCCATTGGGGCAGATGTGATCCGTCTGGGTGTAGTCTCTACACCTGCTGTTGCTTATATCACAAGATTGCTCCAGGCGGATGCCGGAGTGATGATCTCTGCTTCACATAATCCGGTAGAGGATAACGGAATCAAGTTCTTTGGCGGAGACGGCTTCAAGCTGACAGACGAAACGGAGCTGCGCATCGAGGAGCTGATGGATGCCGAGCACGATGAGCTGCCGCGTCCGGTAGGATCGGGTCTGGGCACGCTGCGGGTCGATGATCAAGCGAAATATCTCTACCTGGAGTATCTGAAGACCACCATCGACCAGAGCTTCAAGGGCACGAAGGTGGTGCTCGACTGCGCACACGGTGCAGCCTATGAGCTGGCACCGCGATTATTCAAGGAACTGGGCGCAGAAGTAATTGCCATTGGGGCAGAGCCGGACGGGCTTAATATCAATGACGGCTTCGGCTCCACACACCCGGAGACTCTGCGTGCAGAGGTGCTTCGCCATGGTGCGGATCTTGGGCTTGCTTTTGACGGGGATGCGGACCGCCTGATCGCTATCGATGAGAACGGCGACGAGGTGGACGGCGACTTCATTCTCTGCATTTGCGGGGATGCGATGAACCGTGCAGGGAAGCTGAAGGATGGCACCATTGTATCTACAGTAATGAGCAACATCGGTTTCTACAAGGCAACAGAGAAGCTGTCGCTGAATACGGCGAAGACTGCGGTCGGTGACCGTTATGTGATGGAAGAGATGCGCCGCGGCGGCTATAATCTGGGCGGGGAACAATCCGGCCATGTGATTTTCCTGGATTATAATACTACAGGTGACGGAATTCTGACTGCGATTCAACTGGTGAATACCATGAAGTCTTCCGGCAAAAAGCTAAGCACACTGAAGTCCATGATGACTAAGTATCCGCAGGTGCTGGTCAATGTGCGTGTTCAGGACAAAACCAATTATCCGAATAATCCGGCCATTGAGGCCGCGATCATAGAAGTGGAAAGCAAGCTGGGCGACAACGGGCGTGTCCTGGTGCGTCCTTCGGGAACCGAGCCGCTGATCCGTGTAATGGCCGAAGGGCCGGATAAGGCGGAGCTGGATCTTTTTGTAGGGCAGATTGTTGAAGTGGTTCAGCGCGAGCTGGTGTAATCACTCACTGAAGTAGCAGGAACGGGTAGCCGGTGGATGGATCAATCTGATTCGTTCACCGGCTGAATGATTAATGTGGTCATGGCTGTTTGGAAAAATTGTGAAATGGATGAAAAAGGTTTTCTTCGCCACATCGTTGCAAAAACGTGTTGAGGTGCATATAATAGACTAAGTGTCATTCCAGAAGGAAAGCGGGGATTGTAAGGTTATTGCAACACAAGCGCCAGAGCTTGATCTTGCGCGGGAGAGAAGGGAGGACCGGTGGCTGCGTAAGCAGTACAGGACGGTCTGAACGGATCACGGCAGATGTAAGCTGACGAGGTGGAGGTGTTCGAAATGTTCGGCGGGGACCTCCCGGTGATGCACCAGAGCCGTAAATGGAAGCGGAAAATGCGAGGGCGACCTTGCACACAACGCTTTTGTGGGTGCTAACTTAAAGATGTACAAATCATGGGTATGCGCATTTGCAGGAACGCAGACGGTTCTGCCACGGCAGAGGAGAAGACTGTGCATAATCGTGACTAACGATGTAATTGACAGGTTATCATGTTGGGTGTAATGGACAACATCATATTTGCTTTTCTTCAAAACATGCCGCACGGCACGTTTCTTTCCTCATGCGCGCCTAATTACGATAATTTGGACGGAGGAAAATATAATGTGTGGTATTGTAGGATATATTGGTAATCAGAATTCGCAGGGGATCTTGGTAGAGGGGCTGAAGAAGCTGGAGTATCGCGGGTACGATTCCGCAGGGATCGCCGTATTCACGAAGGAAGGTCTGCAGGTGGTAAAAGCACAGGGACGTATGGCGAACCTGGAATCCCGTCTGGATGCGACTCCACTGACAGGAAGTGCCGGCATCGGCCACACCCGCTGGGCAACACACGGCAAGCCGTCCGATGAGAACTCTCATCCTCACACGGACAACAGTCACAAATTCTCGGTAGTACACAACGGGATTGTCGAGAATTACCTGGATCTCAAGGAAGAGCTGATTGCCGGAGGATGCCACTTCACCTCGGAGACAGATACAGAAGTCATCTCCCACCTGATTGCCCGTGAATACAAGGGAGATATCGTTAAGGCTGTACAGCAGGCGATTTCTTACATGCGCGGAGCGTTTGCACTGGGGGTTCTGACAGAATATGAACCGGATAAATTGGTAGCAGTACGTCAAGCAAGCCCGCTAATTATTGGTCTGGGTGATGGAGAGAACTTCATCGGGTCCGATATTCCCGCATTGCTGGAATACACCCGCAACGTATATATTCTGAATGACGGCGAAATGGCTGTATTGACACGGGATGCTGTCGAACTGATGACGATTGAAGGCAATTTTATTTCTCGGGAAATGATTACTGTCGATTGGGATGCTGTTACCGCAGAAAAGGGCGGTTATGAGCACTTCATGCTGAAAGAAATCCACGAGCAGCCAAAGGCATACCGCGATACCATGCGCGGACGGATGAATGCGGAAGGCAACAAAGTCATTCTGCCTGAGCTTAACCTGACAGAAGAACAAATCAAGAACATCCGCAATATCCAGGTGGTAGCTTGCGGTACTGCATATAATGCCGGTCTGGTTGGACGTAACCTGATTGAGTCTCTGGTACGCATTCCTGTAGAGAATGATATTGCTTCTGAATACCGTTACCGTTCGCCAATCGTAACTCCGGAGACACTGGTTATTGTAGTCAGCCAATCGGGTGAAACTGCGGATACACTGGCTGCTCTTCGTGAAGGTCAAGCAAACGGAGCCCATGTGCTGGCGATCACCAACGTAGTAGGCAGCTCTATTGCTCGGGAAGCAGACAGTGTACTGGTTACGCTGGCTGGTCCAGAGATCGCTGTAGCCTCGACCAAGGCTTATACTTCCCAGCTGATCGCATTCACTTTGCTGGGTCTGTATCTGGCTGAAGTACGCGGCACACAGTCTGAGTCTGAGGTTACCAAGATTCTGGCCGCTATGCAGTCTCTGCCGGAGCAAGTAGAAGTCATTCTGAGTCAAAAAGACGCAATCAAAGCCTACGCTGAGCAGATCGCTGAGCACAAGCACCTGTTCTTCATCGGCCGCGGCGTAGATTACGCTGTAGCTCAGGAAGGCTCGCTGAAGCTCAAGGAAATCTCCTACATTCACTCCGAAGCCTATGCCGCAGGTGAACTGAAGCATGGTACCTTGGCACTGATCGAAGAAGGCGTTCCTGTCATCGCTCTGGCAACCCTGGAATCCGTGTTGGAGAAGACCGTCAGCAACATCAAAGAAGTGAAGGCCCGTGGCGCCCATGTCATGGCCATCACCCACGAAGAGCACAAAGACGACCTGCTCCGCTCCGTTGACCAGGTCTTCGTGATCCCTCAGACCCTGCCGCTGCTGACTGCTGCACTGTCTGTAGTTACCCTGCAGTTGCTGGCTTACTATGCGTCTCTGGCTCTGGGTCATGATGTCGATAAGCCGAGAAACTTGGCTAAGAGTGTTACTGTGGAGTAGGGTTAGGGGAAACTAAAGCTGTATAAATTAATATCCAAGAAAACTCAATTAAGAGCAGCCTGAATATTCTTTCAGGCTGCTCTCTTTTTAAACCTTGTGATATAAATAGCCTAGTTTAAAATTTCATGGCAAAAATTCAAGGAATCTTCTCGAAGCAGCGGAAAGTGGAACACTTTTAAGTGTCGCAATCCCGACATGGCGTTTTGGGATTGGAGGCGTTAGAGGAATTTCAATTAGCTTACCATTATGTAATTCCTTGGTGATGTATTCCCGAATGATAAATGTAAGGCCAAACCCACTCTGTGCAAATTGTATAAGAAGATCAAGGCTTCCCAATTCAAACTCAGGACTTAAAGTAATTCCGTTAGTCGCAGCATACTCATCGAGAAAATTTCTCGTGCTCCCTCCTGGTTCAAGCAGCAACAAAGGATAACGATGAAGTTCCTTCAGAGGTAATGGATTTTCTGCTAAAGCTGCATACTCTTGATTACCAACAAGGCAATCCTGCTGCGTTAAACTGGTGCGGAAATCGATCTTAGAATCAAACACAGGCAAGTTCACAACTCCGAAGTCAATTTTACCTTCCTTCAAAAGTGTGATGGTCTCGGGTGTTGTCCGATTAGTGATGCGGATCCTGACTTCTGGATATTGTTTGTGGAATTGTTCAAGATGCGGCAACAGAAAATGCTTGCATAGCGTATCACTTGCTCCGATGTTGATTTCCCCATAAGACAGCTCTTGCATCTCCGCAATTTTCTTCTCACCAATTTCGATAAAATGCATGGCTTGCTCCACAAAATTAAACAGCACTTCGCCTTCAGCGGTTAGTGTTACCCCCTTTGTCGTACGGAAAAACAGTTGCCCGCCGAGGCCCCTTTCTAGCTGTTTAAGTGTATGGCTGACCGCAGGCTGGGTGATATGGAGTTTCTCTGCAGCCTTGGTCAAACTCCCTAATTTTGCTGTCCAATAAAAAACACGATACCATTCCATATTCAATTGCATAGTCATTACCTCAATTTATGCCAGTCATTATCAAAATCAATTTTACTAATGCCCACACTTCAAATTATAATAATCGCTGTAAAGGATTACAAGTTGTGGGGGCGAATAAATTGACGGTTACAGCGATTGTAGGAGCGAATTGGGGAGATGAAGGAAAGGGCAAAATGACGGATGTGCTTTCCGCAAAATCATCTTATGTGGTCCGTTATCAAGGCGGAAGCAATGCGGGGCATACGATTATCAACGATTACGGAAAATTTGCGTTACACATGCTGCCTTCGGGGGTTTTCTATCCAAACGTTACGAATGTAATTGGCCCTGGTGTTGCGCTTGATGTAGAGTCTTTTATGAGAGAAAGGGAAGAACTGCTTGCCCGGGGTGTCCCAGAACCTTGTTTACGTGTGTCAGATCGGGCCCAAATCGTTCTTCCAATCCACCGTTTATTTGATGAGCTGGAAGAGGAGCGGCTAGGTTCACGTAGCTTTGGGTCGACAAAACGCGGAATCGCGCCCTTTTACGCTGATAAATACGCAAAGCTTGGAATTCAAGTGTCGGACTTGTACAATGAGGAGCGGCTCTATTCACGCTTACAACAATCGCTGGAGATTAAAAATGTGTTGCTTGTGCATATGTACGGGCGGCAACCAGTTCAACCCGAAGAGTTGATGCCGGAATTAATAAGCCATGGAGAGAAACTTCGTCCATTTGTTTGCAACACCACTTCAATGCTCCACGAAGCGTACGAAAACGGTGATTCCATACTGTTAGAAGGCCAACTTGGCGCACTTCGGGATCCTGACCACGGCATTTATCCTTTTTCTACCTCTTCTTCAACACTCGCAGGTTTTGCTCCAGTAGGTGCTGGGTTGCCTCCATTTACGATTACGAAGGTAATGGCAGTAGTAAAATCGTATTCAAGCTGTGTTGGCACGGGTCCCTTTGTATCCGAATTAGATGGAGTGGCGGCAGATGAATTAAGACAGCTCGGGGGGGATGCGGGGGAGTATGGCGCAACCACTGGCCGCCCTCGCCGTATTGGCTGGTTTGATGTTGTCGCAACTCGTTACGGCTGTATGGTTCAAGGTGCAACGGAAGTCACATTAACGAATCTTGACGTACTTGGATATTGGGAAACCATTCCAGTCTGCACGGGTTATGAATTAGAAGATGGAATAATAACTGACCAATTTCCAGTGAGTGCTAAGTTAGATAAAGCAAAGCCGATTTTGCAGCACTTTCAAGGTTGGAAATGTGATACATCTAATGTGAGATCTTATGATGAACTGCCAGATGCCGCAAAGCATTACGTTGAGTTTATTGAATCAGCAATTAATGTAAAAATCACATACGTTTCAGTAGGGCCAAGACGTGAACAGTTAATAGTGAAGAGCATGTGAAACATGTTAAATATAGCGCTAGGAACAAAAAGAGGTGGATACTCTATGTATACATGCCGTAAAGCGAATTTTGAAGATCTATCTAAAATATGTGATTTTCCTATTAGTGAAGAAGAAGTGTTTTTTATGTCTCCCAAGTTACAGTATCCTTTAACAGTTGACCATTTTAATGAAGTCATCAAAGATAGAATGAATCAAACTACTATTGAATATAACGGAGAAATATGTGGGTTCGCGAGCGTGTATAATGTAGAAAACAATAATAAGTGTTGGCTTGGGACAGTCATCGTATCTCCATCATTTAGAAACAAAGGAGCAGCTGAGTTCTTAGTTAAGGATATTATTAGAGTAGTTGAAAAAGAATTGAGTATAAAGGAGCTCCATTTAGTCTGCCACAACATCAATACAAGGGGACTTATGTTCTATTCTCGATTAGGATTTACCCCTTATGAAATTGAGAAGAGAATTACTCCTAGTGGTGAGATATTTGCGGCTATTAAGATGAAGTTAGAATTGGGTTAACTGCCAGCAACATGACCTCCTGTTCACGAATGGACAGGAGGTTTAACTGGCCCTAAAGCTTGCCGTCATAGCTAGTGCGATGAACAGTACCCTAGGTAAAGCCAAGTTTTTTGCGAGTTTCTTGTAAGGTATGGATTCGTAATGAGTCCTGAGAGAATACTGCAAAGCGAGAAGTGTTTGAAGAAACAGGTCCTGAAGTTACCGTAGGCCGCTTAACTGGCGTATATTATGAACCCACTCACGATATGCATCATTTTGCATTCATGTGTAAGGTAGCAATAATCAACAACCACAGCCCGATGCTGCCGAGGTAACTGAATCTAAATATTACAACGTAGATGATTTGCCTAGACCGATTAGTAACTTCACTATTGCACGTATACAGGAAGCTCTGAATACTGACGGTAATGCATTATTCCACATCATTGGACCAAGACAATGGTTTGAATAGTCTGGGAGGCAGTTTAGTTGAACAAGATAAGTGGATGTTTTATGTCGTATTTGACGTATACTGTGAATTAATGAAGGGATAGTCAGAAGAAAAACACAGCCCATCCTAAACGCTATGTTGTTGAACTCAACGTATTACTTAGATCTTCGTATCTCTATTGATTTCTTCTAATCTACTAACTGTTTCCTTAACTGAACAATCGAGATAATAGAGAATATCTTCAAAAGTATATAGTCCCAACGGTAAATGTTCCGCAATAGGGTCAACTATAAAATCAGCTTCAAATTGATGGATAACACCAGATAAAGCATGCATATCAATTAAGTCCATTTCATTGTGTTCAATCGCCAGTTTGCATTTCGTTAATTTAAAGTGGTTAATTAGCTTTGCATTTAATATCCAAAAATCCAAATAACCGATTTCTCCTGCTTTCCGACGATCCTCCATGCTAAGCGGTTTGAAGTATTTTACCATTATGCAGTCGTACCAAAAATAATCTGCGACCAAATGACTGAAATATCCAAGATAGAGTGGATCGTGCATCCGATCGCCATATTTCTCTAAAAATAAGCCTAAGTTGATGCGTTTCTTTCCATTTTCCTTAGGTGTTATGAAATGTGATTTGTCTTTTGATTGATCGTTAGAACCAATAGCATCTGGAGCAAGTCCACCGAGATGTAAAAACTCTGAGTTGATTTTCAACTTCTCTGCAAGTTGCACAGTAATACAGTAGTGCATTATCCTAGAACCCAATCTAGACACCTCATTTTCCTAAAGGTAATATATCCAGAGTAATGATAATAATAACCATTCAACCGTTAGCTTAATGAAGCTATTTTAATTGTTAGTCATAGTGATTTTTGCGCTGGCTTAGGGCTAATAGCGTTTAACCTTCAACACCAGTATATAGTACTCCAGTAACCCAGAAAATTATACCATATCTAGGATTTTGTCATATAAACATTTAATGCACAGTACGAAGATATTGTGAAATAAAAGAAAGCGTACTTGTCAGTTCACTTGTTCCAGAAGTAAGTCCACACCCTGTCTTCATGGCGCAGTTCGAATGGAATGAGGAGCTAGTGGAACGGTATGGACATTAAGGGAAATTGATCTTTTTTCCTTTCGTGTACAGATTAAGTCTTATGAAGTTTTAAGGACTTTTCAATGGATCTTTATCTGAAATTAAAAGGGTTTACAGCCAAAAATAATTAAGCTATCAGGAAGCGCTATGGAGGTCTAAATTTGTTTGAAGGCTTTGATTTCAGACCAGGTATTGTTAAATGGAACTCTTATAAATTAAGTCCTGATGACATGACTGATATTAGATGGTTAAGTGAAGATATGTTTATGGTCGAATACCCAAAGGGATATTTAATTGATGTCGGATGGTACGGCAGATGTTTTACTCTTAACGGTTTTTTTTATTATATACATTATCAAGGACACTGAATGGGGAAACCCGGTATTCAAAGAAGAATATCGGTCAGTAACAGAATTGTACGAGGGTATGAAAATAGCAATTCATAAAATTAACCAATTAATAAAGTAATCTTTTGAGATCCGCAAATGGACACGATAAATGACTTAAAAAGGCGGGGATTTTTTGATAGAAACAAAACGCCTTATACTTAGAGAAATGGTGCAGTCTGATTATGATGCATTGTGCAAAGTATTATGTGATGAGGAAGTAATGCGTGCTAGTTATGAGAGGGCATTCAAATCAAGAGGATTTTCACATAACTTTCAAGCAAGAGGGGCGTAATTTAATGAATCGAAGACAACGGGAAAAGTTTATTCCTTCCACCAGGATTATTGCTGCCAAACAATCAGAACAAAATGCCTATTATGTCCTCTATGCCATCGACTGGAAACGCAGAGGCCGGCTGAGTTGGGAAGGCTGTATTATTTAAGGGAGGGAACGGATGAAGAAGAAATGGAAGATCATTTTATTTAGCTTTATTGGGGCCAATGTGCTTTTAGGCTTGTTAGGAGCATTATACGTCAATAGCATTGGATATAATAATGTGAAACAGATGTATCGTTTAGAATCAGCCGGTAAATCTGTTATTCGGATAGATAGCGAGCTGCCTAGCCGAGAGCGCTATATCACGAAAGAAAAGGGTAATCCAAAGGAATTGTTAAAGTCACGCATGGAACGAGAAGGCTGGGTATATAGTCAGCAGGAGGGATCAGGTTATTTTTTTAAGAAAGACGGTAGGGAAGAAATCGTCACTACACAGCAATGGAATCATTTTTATATCATATACAGTTTGAACGCTGAAGTAGCGAACCTTGAGGATTAGATAAGAAAACAACGCCCCTATTTTGTAAAGGAGCGTTGTTTTACGTTTCCACGCGCTAGATCATATCATCGTATCGTTTTAAGAATTCATTGGCCAAGCCGGGTTGAGTCATTAGACGGACCGATTGATTCTCGGTGTCCTCTGCCAGTTCGTCATCGGTTAACGACACGAAGAACGTAATGTCTGCTTTGGTTTGTCCATAGCGGGCAAAAACATCGTCGGCAGTCTCATTCACCACTTTGGCGATGATTCGAATGATATCATCCTTATACTTATAAACATCTTCTGTCGCATATAATAGCCGGCTGATGTGGTTAAAGTGCGAGTCATCGCCATACTGGTATTCGGAACAGCCCCATCTGTAATAGATCATATCTTCCTCACTGTCATACAATCCTTGCTCTTTCATATCCGAGATATGCCTGGCCAGGGATTCCTCTGTATTTACCGCCAGAAATAGGGTAACCCAATCACTGTCCGTGCCAAAAGCACAAGCATACACTTTTTCATGCTGCACCTTAGCCAGCGTTTGTTCCAAATCGGATAGAAAACCTGTTCTAAAGTGGTCCTCGAATTCTTTTAAAAAGCGTTTCATTTAGCTCATCCTTCCATTATTATGATAAGTTGAGATACCGAGTAATTTCACTTGCCGCTTTGCTATTTCGATGAGCCAAGAAGCGTTTGAACATCGGTCGCTGGAGGTCTCCCATACTGGCGGGCGTATTCGCGGCTGAATTGGGAGGGGCTCTCATAGCCTACGCGGAAGGCGGCATCGGAGGCTTGGAGGGATTCGGTCAGCATGAGGCGGCGGGCTTCCTGTAAGCGGATGACCTTCTGGTATTGCAGCGGACTCATGGCAGTGACGCGCTTGAAGTGCTTGTGGAAGGCGGAGGTGCTCATATTTACGGAATCTGCAAGCTGTTCAACGACAAGGGATTGATCGTACTGCTTAGTGATCACTTGGATGGCTTGAGCAATCCGATGCGCATGGCTGCCGATGATGGCGAATTGATGCAGGTGGGAGCCCTGGTCGCTTTGAAGAACGCGATACAGAATTTCGCGGATCAAGAGCGGGGACAGAATGGGAATATCCTTCGGCGCGTCGAGTAACTGGATAAGCCTTACAATGGCTTCGAGTAAGTGCTCAGAGGTTCGGGCAACCGTGATGCCAAGCGAGCTCTCACCCGAAACGAGGGTGGTGTCCGCCATTTCTTTTACAATGTCCAGGATGGTGCCAGGATCGAAGCTTAGCTTGATGCCCAGAAACGGATGATCAGGCGAAGCTCCGGTTATTCTTCCGTTGATCGGCAGCTCAACCGAAGTGACCAGGTAAGTGGAAGGATCGTAATGATAAGTTTCGCTGGACAGGGTGGCTGCTTTGGCTCCTTGGGCAACGACACAGATCGACGGCTTATAGACAGACTCCAGCCGTTCCGCTACATCCGTGGCGTGCATCAGCTGCAGGGAAGGGATAAGCGTCTGGCGGGTACCTGCCGATGGAGCATGGCGAAGGATCAGTGCAGCCAATTGCTGCAAAAGCGGTCCGGTCCGCAATATATCGTCCAAGTTAGAAGCCTCCTTTTCCCATACTCATGGGGTTTGCTGTTAATCATAACGAGTTGAAGAGAAATAGGCAAGAAGTGAACAGGTCTGTTATAACTGGATGCTGGTCGATTGATTTACAATGAATCCATAAGGCCAACCGATCATCATCCGGCCTAAGCAAACTTAAGGAGAGTGGTCCTAATGAGTCAGAACGGAAAAGTAGCCATCGTCACAGGTGCATCAAGGGGTATCGGAAGACAAATCGCCATCCAGTTGGCCGGTTTAGGGATAAAAGTGGCTGTCAACTATTCATCTAACTGGGGAAAAGCGGATGAGGTCGTGCAAACCATTAAGGAATCTGGCGGGGAAGCGATAGCTGTAAAAGGCGATGTAAGTAAGGTGAGTGAGGTCGAAGCACTTTTCTCGGAGACAATCGGGCAATTTGGGCGTGTCGATATTCTGGTGAATAATGCCGGAATTATGGACTGCGTGCCTATTGCGGACGTAACGGAGGAGATGTTCGACCGGCACTTTGCTGTAAATGTAAAAGGGACTTATTTCGCCTGCCAGCAAGCGATGAAGCATATGGAGCGGGGCGGAACGATTATTAACTTCTCGACCTCCGTATCGGGTGCGATGCTGCCGACTTATAGCGTCTATGCCGCAACCAAAGGTGCCGTTGAGCAGCTAACCCGCCAGTTAGCGAAGGAATTCGGAGCGAAGGATATCGTCGTGAATTGCGTAGCACCCGGGCAAGTATCGACGGAGCTATTCCTGAATGGAAAATCTGATGAGCTGGTGGATTCGTTCCGGCGGATGAATGCTTTTGGACGGCTTGGGGAGCCGGAGGACATTGCGAATGTGATCGACTTGCTCGTCAGTGACAAGGCCCGCTGGATTACAGGGCAGACGATTCGTGTGAATGGTGGATTCAACTGATACAACTGATGAGTTACCTCCTCTATCGCCTATGGTTTATAATGGGTGAAAAGGAGGGGCGAAATGAATAAAGGCATGTTGCTTGTTCTAAATGGAACTTCAAGCTCCGGGAAGACTTCTATCTCGGCTGAGCTTATAAAACAGAAAGAGATTCCGTTTTATCATGTATCGATTGATGATTTTTTCATGAATTACAATGATTTCATTAATCATAAATTTCCAGACGAGCCTGTAAGGGAAATAGACCATCAGGTGGTCTCGCAAATACTGGATGACTCCATAGTCTCCGTGTACTACTCGACGATTAAGCTGTTATCCGAAATGGGATTCAATGTCATCGTGGATACCGTATTCGACAACGATAAGAGATTTAATGAGTTTTTGGATCATTTTGACGACCGGTCTACACTATTTGTTGGTGTCCTATGCTCCCGGGAAGAGCTTATCCGAAGAGAGCAGGCCAGAGGGGACCGGCAGATTGGTCTAGTGGATGCCCAGTTCGACATCGTCTATCGTTTTGAAGAATATGACCTTGAAGTGAACACGGAAGAGCTGACTCCGGCAGAATGCGCCGAACAGATAATTAACTATATTAAGTCCAATCAGGAATACTCGGCATTTCAAAAATTGTGCAAAAGAGATGGTAATCTTAATAGAACGCTACTGACATAACGTTGTCAGGAAGGGTGGGTATAATGAAGACTATATAAACCTACAAACACGAATATTAGGAGGCTATTATGTCTGTCATTGGACCCGATTTCATCTCACTTCAGGTCAGCGATCTTGAAGGCTCTGCTGAATTTTATCAACACTATCTTGGACTCGTCCGTTCACAGGCGGGCCCGCCTCATGCGGTGGTGTTTGAGACGAAGCCTATTGCATTTGCACTTCGTGACCTCATGCCAGGGGTCGAACTCAGTACGGGGACTCAGCCTGGACTTGGTGTTGCGCTATGGCTCTATGCCCCGGATACGCAAGACATTCACGATAAACTCGCAGCAGCAGGCGTCAAAATTACATCCGCACCCATCGATGGCCCCTTCGGACGTACCTTTACCTTCGCTGATCCGGACGGTTACCTGATAACTCTTCATAGTAAAGGCTGATTACATTAAGACCATATTACTGTAAGTAAATTGCTCCCCACACGGTAAACAGGTGAACTAATAATTCCTGTTGCTAAATGGGGAGTTTTTGTTGGACTGAATTGTATTTTCTTGGAGAAATCAGATGCGTGAGAGTAATTTGTGGTGAATTATTTAAGAGGAGGAAATATTATGATAAAAAAATGGACAATTGCATTGCTTTCATCAGCATTTCTTATGCTATCTTTAACAACTGGGTCTAGTTATGCGGCTGAGGTACAAACATCTACAACGATTAACAATGGTCAAATAAACAATGGTCGAGTATTAATCCCCCTACGTGCTGTCTCCGAAAATCTTGGCGCAAGTTTGGAATGGTTTCAAACAGATAAAGTTGTTAAAATCAAAAACGGGAATTCGACGATATGGCTTGCGGCAAATTTCAAACGTGTGATTATTGAATCTGCTCCATCGAGTGAAGCTCCAGATACACCGTCACGGAAATATGTCGATTTGGATACTGCAACACAAGTCCTCAATGGAACAACTTATGTTCCTCTTCGTTTTGTTAGTCAGTCGTTAGGGGCAACGGTAATGTGGAACCAACTGTCTAAACAAGCAACAGTAACAGTGGGTAACAAAGGATTGGTTGTTAATATGGAGACCCCATCTGTTCAAATTCCGGAAAAGAATAAAATTTCTGAAGCACGTTTGAAACTTCTATCAGATAAATTAAATCAAGCCACAAATGTATCTTCAATTAAAAATGTGAATTCAACCTTCAAATCGTACTTCACGGATAGATTAATGAAGTCTATTGTTCAGAACAAAGGATTGAAAACAGCGGCTCATTATGAAACGCCTGTCACTTCACCTATTTATACTAGTAAGAATTCTGCCACATTCTCACAATCTGTAATAGTAGCGAATGGTCTTACAGGTGAAGATCAATATGCAGAAGATCGGACAATCTCGCTAATATTCGCTAACGGAACTTGGAAGGTGGATAGCATCACTAAGGGGTCTAGAGTTCTGATTTCGGGATTCTCTGATTATCATCCACAGTGAACAGGAGGTGAGGCATTTGAGTCCAGGGGTGAAATGGTCGGCCTTTTTCTTATCGCTACTGGGTATTGGACTAAGTTTCCTGTTTCTGTTTTTTAACCCATACAGTGATCAGGTGGCATCCATCAGCACACAAGTGGTTGTGGTCCTCATGCTCGTAGTACCTTCAGCCGTCATGGCTATTTCAATCTGGCGTGGTCTTCGCTTACTTATGGCCATTTCGTTGGTCTGGCTGGCACCCTATTCCTTCTATTTTGCCATTGCAACTATTCCGAGTATTTGGAACGTATTTTTCCTGATCCTATTGGTTCAATTCGTGGCTACCGTTTCATGCAAACGCTAGGACTTCATCTATGAGACCGCGAGGAGTTCGACCTGAAGGAGCTGCGCCATATTCGCAAGGGGCAGCTTTTTTTGGAAAGCGATCTTTATCAATCTTCCAAATCATGCACAACAAAACCGGTACAATCGCCGTCTATACATAAAGAATGGAAAATAGTCTCAAAGGAGTGTGAACCGCAAGTGTTAAAGAAACTGGCTTTAACCCTACTTATGACGACGATGGTATTCAGTGCAGGTGTAGCGGGTCCATCGCAGGACAAGGCTCAGGCTGCCGATGCTGGTACTGTGCAGTCCAAGACTACTGATCAATTATATCCAATTGAAGTGAACGGGAAATACGGCTTCATCAACGGCAAGGGCAAGGTGGTTATTGAAGCGGTGTATGATAGTTATGGTTACTCAGGAATGCCCGGAGGGACGGTGTATGTCGAGGACCATGCGGCTAAAAAGCAATATTATCTCAGTTCAGCAGGCACCAAGCTGTTCGAATACAAGTTGAGAGATGCCGGCATTCTGTATAATGACCGCGCCCTGTATACAGCGAAGGTTCAACTCGCCGGCGGGGCCACGGCGACCCGGTACGGGTATATCGATAGCCAAGGCAAGGTGGCCATACAGCCAATCTATGCCCGGGCATTTAATTTCTCCGAAGGTCTGGCCCGGGTCAATATGGGTAAAGCCTCGGGTTACATTAACACGAAGGGCACGCTTATCGTTCCTTACAGATATAGCTTTACTTCTGATTTCTCGGAAGGCATGGCGGCCGTTACACTTGCCGTTGGCGGCAAATACGGCTATATCGACACCACCGGCAAGCTTCGCATCACCCCCCGGTATGATTACGCCACACCGTTCTCCGGCGGGGCGGCAGTTGTGTATGTGAACGGCAAATACGGCTACATCGACAAAACAGGCAATTACCTGATTAAGCCGCAGTTCAGCATGGCCCAGCCGTTCTCGGAAGGTCTGGCGTTCGTCGAGCGCAATGGAGCCACCTTCTATATTAATAAGAAGGGCGCCAAGGTCATTCAGGGATTCACGGCTGGAGGTTTGTTCAAGGGTGGTCTGGCACCGGCAAGCCCGGGGCAGAGGTACGGCTATATTAATACCTCCGGACGCTTCGTGGTTAAGCCGCAACTCTATTGGGCCGCTGATTTTAAAGGCGAACTGGCAGAAATCACCCTGCTCGTTCCAGATACTCGCGAGGAAATCAGAGGGTACATGAACCGCAGCGGAACCATCGTCTGGCCGCCGGCTTCCGAGCTTCCGGGCGGAGTGGTGAAACCGTAACTAAATCAATCAAGGGTAGAGGAGGCAATAATATTCCATGGGCAACGACTTATACAGAAAACTAGGGGCAGCCTTTCTGATTACGGCCGCGTTAATCTACACTATCGAGCGTGTAGGTACATTGATCGCTCGAAATTATGAAATTTCTGCGTTATACCAAGCGCAAATGTACGATGTCCAGCCTAAAACTCATATCGCAGGCTTCTTCGATAATCTCTTTGTGCCAATCCTTACGTTAATTGGTGTGATACTATTCGTATACGGTTTTCCGAAGAAAACAAAATAGCCCAACTCTAAAAGGCGGCAGTCATTCCTGTGAATGGCTGCCGCTGTTGTGCTAACGATCGGGAGAAGTATAGTTAAAAGGTATACACATGATCCTTAATATCCGCCCAGGCCAGCGTTCCATCCGGCATCCAGCCCAGCAGTGTGCCTGCGGATATGAACGTAAAGGTCCGTTCCTGAGTGTCATAGACCTGTATGGTTCCTGTATCCGACTGGAAGGCTGCGAATCTGTTGTCGGGTGACCACATCAGCCCGGATAGCAACAGGTCATTATGTGGTTGCCGCTCATGCTCTGCGAGATCCTTCTTTAGCTGGTCCGTGATCCGCTGATCCTGCATCACCGTGGACGTTCCGCTTCCGGTGTTGTAACGGACTTGTCCAAGCGGGTTATGCTCACCTCTGTCTGCGGGAAGGATCAGATTTGAATCGTCCTCCCAAGTCAGAGAATACACGAACAGGAAGCCGTCACTATGGGAGATGAAGGCGGCGTTCTGCTGCGAATGCAGTATTTTCCCCTTCTGATCCAGCACCGTCAGGTCCGCCCCAGGTCCAATGTATTCGTCATGAGCAGTTAATACAGCTATGCGCTTGCCGTCAGGCGAGGAGGACATGCCGTAGACCGGCTTGCTGAATACATGAAGCTTCGTACGGGTGAAGCCCTTCAGGTCTACACGATACAGCGTCTTATTGCCCGAGATCATATAAGTAAAGTCCCCATAGAAGCGGTCAGAATACATCTCATGGTAACCATAGTCATTGCCGTAGGCATCCTTCTCCTGAGCAAAAACCGGAATCTCCAGCGCCTCGCCTGTCAGGGCGTGCACCAGATGATGCTTCTCCTGTCCGTAGAACAGATAGGAAGGGGCAACCGATTCCCGGGTCTGAATGGACTTGATCCAGCCCGTGTTCCAGGCAGGTACTACGCGCCGGGTACCGGAGGTGACGCCTTGGAACAACAGACTGCCCTCGCCGTCTCCAGCTCTGATCACTACCGTGTTACGGTACGGCTGCTCTGTACTAGCATACTTGCGCCCGTCTGTGGTGACGGCTTCGTCCAGATTGAACGTCCCGGACCAGACACTGCCCTCATCGAGATGCAGGCGGATTTGCACAAACCGCGGGGACTCCCATTCCAGCGTGTAACGGAATTCAGTCTCCGGGTCACTGGATTGCAGACTATTCTTTATCGCTTGCTCCAATGATTTTTTATCGATATCGCTGTTCGACTTCACTTGTATCAGTTGTCCACCGCCGCTGATCACTTTCAATTGCTCAATATAGAGCAGGGGCTCCTCCTCGCTTGAAGGTGCTGAAGTGGTAGGTGCGGCTGACATAGCCGTGGGTGACCCTTCTGCGGGTGAGGATGGAGACGGGGAAGAGCCGTTCACACCGGCCTTGTCTGCCCCCTGACACCCTGAGAGCAAAGCCGCCGCCAGCACAATTGCTGCCATATAGCGCATACATAAACCTCCTGTTGTGTTCGATTGTCCTATTGTTTTCAGAGAATAGATAGATTTTCCATATTGTTATGGACGCGGTTGCTGCGCAGAAGTTGCAGATGCCGGTTTGACTTCCATTCTCTGCATGGCTACCATGGAAGCAAAGCTTTGGGTGATATGCCACAAACAGAGGTGATCCTAGATGATAAGAGAAGTAGAGATGCAGACTCATTCCTTGAAAGAAATGAAAGACTTTTATGAGAATACTCTTGGGCTGGCGGTATTCCAGGAACATCGGGCATCCTTCAGTGTACGAGCGGGAGAGTCCAGTCTAACCTTCAATGAGTCTGATCCAAGCAGACAGCCGAAATATCATTTTGCTTTTAATATTCCTGAGAATCAGATCAATGAAGCGTTGCGGTGGATTACTCCTAAGGTGTCTGTCATTCCTAATGAGGGCCAGGAGGTTGTGCACTTCGAGTCTTGGAATGCCGATTCCATCTATTTCTATGATCCGGCAGGTAATATTGTAGAGCTGATTGCCCGGCACAATCTGAACAATTCCGCCAATGAAGCCTTTTCTCCGGCCAGTCTGTTATGTGTCAGTGAGATTGGTCTGCCTGTACCCGATGTGGAGGAAGCACTCCTTAAGCTATCCCGGGTAGGGATCGTTCCTTGGCAGGACTATAGTAACCAGTTCGCTGCTGCCGGTGACGAGCATGGGCTGATTATTGCTGTGAAGCAAGGCCGGGTCTGGTTCATGTCTGATCAGGAGGAAGCCTATCCACATCCGCTAACTATTAAGACGGCTGTTTGTGAGATCACGCTGGATGATACAGAGGGGGTGCAGGTCCGGGGGCTTCGTTAGGCTAACCGTATAGAATGAGTATAACTGTTCATTCTTTTGACTTCCCGGCTACGAATGTCTACCCTGAAGTTACATTATAAGGAAAGCGAGTGAACTTATGAATAGAAGCGCTG
The DNA here is from genome assembly GCF_038000365.1 of Paenibacillus sp. FSL R7-0333. Taxonomy (NCBI): domain Bacteria; kingdom Bacillati; phylum Bacillota; class Bacilli; order Caryophanales; family Paenibacillaceae; genus Paenibacillus; species Paenibacillus sp. FSL R7-0333. The sequence continues at coordinate 6,430,029 of NZ_JBBOBZ010000001.1, read as the reverse complement.
ACAGGCTGAACGTTGTCATTCGGGACACGGAAGGGGTTAAGCTGTCAAGCGAATTCACTTCCGTGTAGGCATAACAGATACGGAGGGATAGCTTTTGAAGAATACGCAAGCAGGCTTTGAGTACAGTGGGGATTATTATGAAGCAATCGGAGATTTCATGCGAGAGCAGTATTTGACATTCGGTTTCGCCCAGGGAACGATGCAGGAAGTAGACTTTTTAATGGAGTTAATGAATCTGCGGCAGGGTACCCGCACCCTGGATATTGGCTGTGGTCCGGGGCGGCATAGTCTGGAATTGGCCCGGCGCGGAATTAGAACAGTGGGCGTGGATATTTCTGCGGAATTTATCAGGCACGCGAATAGCGAAGCTGCGAAGGAAGAGTTACAGGCAGCATTTCTGGTGGCGGATGCCCGCGAGTTAACGTTTGATCAGGAATTCGATGGCGCAATTTGTCTGTGTGAAGGGGCCTTTGGACTGGCTGGCAGTGAAGAGAATCACCGGAAGGTCCTTAAAGGAGTTCATCGGGCGCTGAAGCCGGGTTCTCTATTTGTTCTTACGGTAATTAATGCACTTAACTTAGCCCGGCGTATACAGGATGAGTCGTTATTTGACCCGTATTCATGCACCGTAATCGATAAAGAAGAGGTTCACAGCCCCGAGGGTGAATCCAAAGAGGTGTTGATTTACACTACCGCTTTTACCTTCCGTGAATTGCAGATGCTGCTGGATAGTGAAGGCTTCGCAGTAGAGGCTGCATATGGTTGTAGCCCAGGACAATTCGGGAATCATCCTTTACAGCTCGGCAGTATGGAGATTATGATGGTTGCCCGCCGTAAGTAAATAGTAGTGTGGTAAATAAGCAGCGGTAGCCGGGACTCTTAAGGGGCCAGGGCTGCCGCTGTATTTTGATATGCGCCCGTCTGAGTTAGTTTACTGGACCTGAAAAGAGTTTCAAAAAAGAAACTGAGTTGAGAAGATTATGCAACTTTTGGAAGAGCGGTTCAGTCTATTATGGTGAGGTGACAAATCAACAAGTGGAGGATATTCCATGAACTACAAAAGGAAAGTCGTGTTTATTGGTTTGCTGCTTGGTGCTTTATTAGCAGGATGCAGTCAGAATGTAAATTCATCTTCAAATACTCCTGCAACTGAAAATTCCGCCAATAATGAAGGTGCAGGAATGACAGAAGCCGAGCCGTTCTCTTATACCGCAGAACAAAAAAATGAAATTAGTGAAGCTGCTAAGAAAGCCGGATTAGATAAAGTCTATATCCCTACAGTAGAATTAGGTGTCGATGATTTTCTGGATCGTGTTGAAGCTAAAGACAATCAAGTCCGTATTGTATTTTTTCGCGGTTCAATCACTCAATCCAGAGAAGAACTTAAACCAACTAACGAGATTGCTTCGACTAAAAAAGTTGTGCTTTCTAAAAATGTATCGGGGGAGTGGATCACTCAAGAGAATGGAGCAACCTATTTATACTTTGAAATAGGCGGACTGCATTTCAGTATGGAGTCAGCTAGAGACATTTCTCAGGCTGATTATGAGAGAGCGGCCGCTTCGCTTGAACCATTAACAGTTCAAGATAAGGCAGGTACGAAAACAATTCCTTACACCATTACAAACAGTAGCGCCATTAGCTACGGAACATTTTCTGAAATGGATGCACAAACAGATATTGTTGTTAAGGGAACGAAGGCAGGGGCTCAGGAAGTAGTTCTGAAAAAAGAAGATGTGGACGGATTGGTTATTGACAATCGCACATTATCCAAATTTGTACTGAGCGATGTATTTAGAAATAATACCGGTCACACGTTGTCTAGCGGGGAGACCATCACCGTCCAAGAAAATGCAGCGGCCGACTCATCAAGAGTTTACAGCACATTTGGATATCAGTTGATGAATGAAAATGAAGAATACTTGCTGTTTTTGAGAGAGAGCCTCACTGATCCTGGTGTATACATTATCCGTGGCGTTGTTTATGGTAAAGTACCTGCTGCGGGTGAAGGCATTCAATCTAAGAGCACTGCTGATGATATACAGTTTAAAGGAGACGATTACACCAGGGTACAATTAGATACTATTTTTGAGGACGCCCGGAAAGCATATCTAAACTGAGTGTAAGTGATCTTTGTATAGCAAATGAACCTTTTCCCCGCTCCATTTGTTTATAACTTGCCAGGCTCTGAGTAGTGAAGCTTAACAACCAAAGTGGGGGGATTAAAGGTGTCTATGATATTGGCTATGCATATTGCTACACATCTGCTCACGGGCAGTTTTATTGTATCGATTGTGCTTATGCGCAAGGCGATTTCTTTTAAGGAAAAAGTGGTTTTGCTCGGATTGACCTCGTTCCTGGGAATTGTGCCGGATCTGTTGGGGAACAGGTATGTATCTCCTTGGTCGCATTCCATTATAGTCATGGGGCTGGTTATGGTTCCGATTGTGTTCCTGTTCAGGCTGCTGCTGAAAAAATATTCGTATACCCAGTTATATCTGTGTCTAGCGGGGAGTGTGCTGGGGCATATTCTGGTAGATTATTTGGGACATGGGGTCCATTTGGTCTATCCGCTGTCCAGCGAAGCTTATACGCTGCCCTTGATCTATCTTGGTGATCCTACGGTTTGGATGCCTATGTTAGTGGGGGTTATGAGTTTTGTGCTTCCGGTGTCGTTGGGCAGGAGACGGGTGCTTAGTACGGGCTGTGCTGTGTTTATTGTCCTGTATCTCAGTCTTAAGCTTGCCATGCTAATGCAACTGGAACAAGGGCTTCCACGTAAATTCACGCTCACTCCACAGGCTGCCATACAGGTGTCTCCGCTGGGAGATAATCAGGTGCACAAACTGAGCGATTTTTGGAAAATGGGGTTTGACGTCATCGACTCCCAGCGAAGGGTGCTTGGGGTGTTGCCTGTCTTGGGCGGAGAGGTCCGTTTAGACTTGAATATGATCTTTGCCGTTAAGAGTGACGTTGTCCGCAGCAAGACGGGAAAAGACGGGCTGGAGCAAGTATACCGGAAGCTCCCTGCCGGGGATGAGGCTTCATTTGAAGTGATGGAGGAGAGCGGGGAAGGGCCTGCCGGAGAGATTGTTGCACGTGACCGGGAGGGGAATCCCCGTTATTTCATCTATAAGGATGGAACTTGGGTGGAAGAACAGAGGGAATAGACTATTGCAAAGTAGGGGGAGCGCGTGGAGGGCATTCAAGCACTTATTCAAAAGCTAGACTGGGACACACCTGAAGCCGAACAAGCGGAGGCTATTCACAAGCTCCAGGACATCCGCGATGATGAGCTCCATCTATTGCTGCAGCCGCTGGGCAAAGGGTATTGGGACGGAGCAGCGGAGGTCATTGTTCGCCTCGGCTTTCCCCGTGTGAAGCCTATCTTGCCGGGACTGCTTCAGTGGATTCAGGACATGAATTGGCCGGGATCTCGCCGGATTGCTCCTTTGTTGAGAGAGAGCGGTGATCCGTTAATTCCATATATTCAAGAGGTATTTAGGAATCATAGTCAAGATGAGGAATGGATGTACTGGATCTTCGAAATGATCCTTGATCACTGGAACAAAGAGCAGATCACTCCACTCCGTGAAGATTTGATCCGGCTAACTGAAGGAAAAATAATTGCTCTGAAGGCCTTGCGGACGCTATGGGTCCACCAGATCTATTCGGGAGAATCCGTTCTACTACTATTAGAGGACAAGATGCAGAGAAGCCTCACGGAGATCGCCCAGCTCGAGATTGCGTATCCCGGCATCGATTGCGAAGCGCTGGGAAGAGGATTCAGTGAAGCGATCTTCACACCGGAACTGTACAGAGCTTATATTGAGCAGCATCGGGAAGAATTCAGCTTCTGTGACCGGAAATCCAGTCTTCATGACTTCGTAAGTGAAATTGAGGAACTGGTTAGTGAGGTGTCAGGGTCCAACACCACGCGCTGAAGGATCAGTCAGCCAATGCTCCGGCCTAACCATAATCTTAATGCAATCTTAATGTCTTTGCGTAATCCTTAACGCTATATTAATGCCGGACATGATATGTTGAAGGTCACAGAACATTCTTCTGTGGTCTTTTTGTTGTGTCCGAGAATGGGAGCAGATGGGGTACAAACAAGATCCTACAAATAATAAGCGAGTGGTGAAACCGAGTGATTTCATTTTTAAAACGATTTTTAATTGGCAGGCCATTAAAGTCCAGTGAATTGGGCGAGCAAAAGTTAAATAAAAAGAAAGCGCTGGCTATACTGTCTTCAGATGCGCTGTCATCCGTTGCCTACGGGCCGGAGCAGATTCTGATTGTTCTGGTTACGATTGGGGCAGCCGCCTTCTGGTATTCGATCCCGATTGCGCTGGGTGTGTTGGTCCTGCTGACCGCGCTCATTCTGTCCTACCGGCAGATTATTTTTGCTTATTCCCACGGCGGGGGCGCCTATGTGGTGTCCAAGGAGAACCTGGGCAAGTATCCGGGGTTAATAGCCGGCGGTTCGCTGCTGGTTGACTATATTTTAACGGTGGCTGTAAGTATATCGGCGGGTACGGATGCCATCACCTCAGCGTTTCCAAGCCTGCACGAGCATAAAGTGGTGATTGCCATTGCTTTTGTGCTTCTGATCACGATTTTGAACTTAAGAGGGGTCACAGAATCTGCCTCCGTCCTCGCTTATCCGGTCTATTTATTCGTCTTGGCCTTATTCATTCTGATTGGTACAGGTCTGTACAACATCTTGTCAGGTAACGTTCCGGCAGAACTGCATACCTCACTGGGTACTCCGGTAGCGGGGATCAGCCTATTTCTATTATTGCGCGCATTTTCTTCCGGGAGCTCAGCGTTAACGGGTGTAGAAGCGATCTCCAATGCCATACCGAATTTCAAAAGCCCGGAAGCGTCCAACGCCTCCAAAACCTTAATCGCCATGGGAGTATTATTGGCCGTGATGTTCTCAGGTATTGTGGTGTTAGCCTATTATTACGGGATTGCTCCCCGTGCTGACGTTACGGTTGTCTCGCAAATTGCCGAGCAAACCTTTGGCCGGAATGCGATGTACTATTTTATCCAGGGAACGACTGCATTAATCTTGATCCTGGCTGCCAATACCGGTTATTCCGCCTTTCCATTGCTGGCTGTGAACCTTGCCAAGGATAAATTCATTCCGCGAATGTTCACCATGCGGGGAGACCGGCTGGGTTACTCCAACGGTATTATCATATTAGGTGTTCTGTCCATGGTTCTGATTTATGTCTTTGAGGGGAAAACGGAGCAGCTGATTCCTTTATATGCTGTAGGTGTGTTCATTCCCTTTACGTTGTCGCAGAGCGGAATGATGGTGAAATGGCTCCGGGAAAAGCCAGCAGGCTGGGTGCAAAAGTTCATCATCAACACGGTTGGCGCTCTAATCAGCTTCGTTGTGACGATGATGTTCTTCATGACCAAGTTTACTCAGGTATGGCCGGTATTTGTCTTTCTGCCGATTCTGCTCCTGGTGTTCCACCGGATTCATAAGCATTATGAGGCCATTGCGGACCAGCTTAGAATTTCGACCTGTGAGGAAACGATCAAGATTGAAGGCAATGTGATTATCGTGCCGGTCGCCGGAATCACTCATGTCGTGATGAACTCCCTGGAATATGCCAAGTCGCTGTCTCCGCAGCAGATTATAGCCGTCTACGTGCCCTTCGAGCGGGAAGATGAAGCGGTGTTCGAGGAGAAGTGGAGAAAGTGGCAGCCGGACGTAAGGTTAGTAACCCTATATACTCCTTATAGAAGCATTGTACAGCCGTTGACCAAGTTTATTGATAAAGTGAATTGGAAGGCCGCAGAGCTGAACCATAGGGTAACGGTAATTATTCCACAGTTCATTCCGAAGAAAGGCTGGCATAATATCCTTCATAATCAATCGAGTCTGCTGATACGCGCCCGTCTGCTGTTCCGCAGCGATGTGATTGTCACTACAGTGCCTTATCATTTGAAGAAGTGATGGATTATAAAAAGCCTGCACCCCTATACCGGGAATGCAGGCTTCTTGCTGTTATTAAGGCTCGTTAACTTAGCCTAGCTTAAGCAGCCTGCTTCGCAGGCAGCAGACGGCGGATCAGCTTCGCCAGCTCCATCACAATGACTGCGCCTAGGGCGAGTCCGGTGGCGGTCAGCCAGTGGTTCATCCCGAAGGTGGCAGGGATTGAGAAGATCTCTCTGACACCTGGCAGGACCGCAATGCCGTAGAAGGCAAAGCAGATCAAGACCGCGCCGATTACATATTTGTTGCTGAAGAAGCCGGCCTCCACAGAGGTCTGGCTGTTGGAGCGGGCAGCGAAGGTCTGCAGGGTGCGTGCCAGAATCAGCGTGGTGAAGGCCATCGCAATCCCCATTTCATCCGAATGCTGCAGCCCGATATACTGGGAGATAATCACGGCAATCCCGATCAGCAGACCGCGGGTGATCACTGCCTGCATCATCCCGCCTGCGAAAATGCCCTCGCTGATGTCCCGCGGCTTGCGGCTCATTACATCCGGCTCCGCCTTTTCCATGCCCAGCGCAATCGCCGGGAGGGAGTCGTTCGCCAGGTTAATGAATAACAGCTGAATGGCCGTGAACGGATTGATCCAGTCGAAGATCAGGGCGAACAGGATGGCGATAATCGCACCCAGATTGCCGGCGAACAGATAGGCGATCGCCTTCTTAATGTTATCGAACACCGTCCGGCCAACAGCCACTGCATTGACAATCGATACGAAGTTATCATCGGTTAGGATCATAGCCGCCGAATCCTTGGCGACATCGGTTCCGCTGCCCATGGCAACCCCTATATCAGCCTGCTTCAGTGCCGGAGCGTCATTGACGCCGTCCCCGGTCATGGCGGTAATTTTGCCCTTACGCTGCCAGGCCCGGACGATCCGGATCTTATTCTCCGGGGAGACGCGCGCATACACGCCGATCTGCTCCAGTCTGCTGTCCAGCTCTTCGTCGGACATGGCATCCAGCTCCTGGCCGGTGACGGCGATCTCATGCTCCGCCATCAGTCCGATGTCGCGGCCGATCGCCTGGGCCGTAGTCTTGTGGTCCCCGGTAATCATAATTGTGCGGATACCGGCTTTGTTGGACTCGGCAATGGAGCCATATACAGCCTCGCGCGGCGGGTCAATCATCGCCGACAGGCCGACCAGCACCAGGCCCTGCTCATCGTCAAGCCCCACCTCTGTCACCGTATCCGGCACGTTCTTATAGGCATAAGCAAGCACGCGCAGCGCTCTGCCGGAGAACTGTTCATTCGCCTCATTGAAGTTTTCCAGGACCTCCGCCGTCAGCGGAACCTCCTGGCCCTCCAGCAGGACATGGGAACATCTGCTGAACAGGACATCCGGGCCGCCTTTGGTCAGCAGGGCCTTCTGCCCCTCGAACGTATGCAGCGTAGTCATCAGCTTACGTTCAGAGTCGAACGGCAGCTCTGCCTCGCGCGGGAAGTTATCGCGGATCTCGCGGTAATCCCTGTCCTTGCTGTTGCTGAAGGCAATCAGCGCTACCTCAGTGGGGTCGCCCAGCTCTTTGCCTTCTTCATTAATATTGGAATCGTTACAGAGCACGGCAATATGCAGCAGCTTGCGGGCTTCCTCCGACCAGTCATCGGCCTTCAGCTTGAACTGCTCCTCTGGCCCTCCGGGGAGAAAATAATCCACAACCGTCATTTTATTCTGGGTCAGCGTCCCGGTCTTGTCCGTACAGATGACGCTCGTTGATCCGAGTGCCTCTACAGCAGGCAGCTTACGGATAATGGCATGCTGCCGGGCCATCTTATTCGTGCCCACGGAGAGTACAATGGTTACAATAGAAGACAACGCCTCGGGGATAGCGGCAACAGCTACTGCTACAGCGAACATCAAGGCATTCAGGATGGCTTCGGTGGTGTCCACCGTGTCATTCGAGAGCCAGACGCGTGCGGCCTGAATGGCGAAGATCAGCACCGACAGCAACAGGACGGCGATCCCCAGCTTTTTGCCGAAGCTCTCCAGCTTGCGCTGCAAGGGCGTCTGCTTGGCTTCGGCACTCTCGATCAGCCCGGCTATCTTCCCGAGCTCGGTGCCGAGTGCCGTTCCTGTAATGACCAGTGTTCCCCGGCCATAGACGACCAGTGAGCCGCTGAAGGCCATATTGCGCCGGTCGCCCAGCGGAGCCTCCTGCGGGATAGGATCGGTATGCTTATCCACGGCTTCGGATTCGCCGGTCAGCATGCCCTCATCGATCCGCAGACTCCCGGATTCAATAATCCGTCCATCCGCAGGCACATAATCGCCAGCCTCCAGGAAGACGATGTCTCCCCGGACCAGCTCCCTTGCGGGAATCGACAGTAAGGCTCCGTCCCGCATGACCTTGGCTTCAGGTGCGGACATTTTGCGCAGGGCGTCCAGTGAGCTCTCTGCCTTCCGGGTCTGCACCACACTGATTACAGCATTCAGAATCAGCACCACGAAGATGATGACGGATTCCATAATATGTCCCATTACGATCTGAACGGTTGCCGCGATGAGCAGCACAATGACCATAGGATCTTTGAAATTCTCCAGAAACAGCTTCCATAGCGGGTCCTTTGCTTTGCCCTTCAACTCATTGTAGCCTTCCTTGGCCAGCCGGTTGTCTACTTCAGCAGACGTAAGCCCGCTTACGGAACTGTTGACTTCTTCCAGGGTGTCTGAACTATTGCGGCGGTAATACTCCATCAGGTACAAGCTCCTCTCCCGTTTGTTATCTTTTGTCTGTATGGTCCAAATTTACGTTAAATAGTATGACAAGTTTCATTATTCTCAGCTCGGGCGGCTAATTACTTATACCCCAATAGGCCATAGTTAGATAGAATGAATTCAGATAATTATTCGTTAATGATAAAAAATATTTCGTAAAGGCAGGGTTCTGCTTGAATCGGACATTTGCATATGTGATGCTGTTTATCGTCTTTATTCTCCTGTTATCCATTAAGGAGCCGTCAGTCGTGAATACGGTGCTCCTTACGGTTATGGTGACATTGTTAAAATATCTGGTCACGTTCATTCATGAACTTGGGCATTATTTGGCTGGGAAACTCGTGGGCTATCCTGTACCAGTAGTAACCATTGGAGAACGAAAGCCGTTCTGGCGTGTATCTTTTTGCGGAACTTTATTTATTTTTGGCTATGGCTTCGGCGGGCTAACGCTTATGGGGAGCAGTGACAAGGTCAGCAGGCTGCGTTCTTCGATGTTTGCTCTTGGCGGGGTACTGTTCCAGCTTGCTGCAATAATTCTGGTTTATACTACAATGGGAATCGGCAACGAAGACAATTATTTCCTTCCGCTGATTTTCCTCGTTTTGAACGGCTGGACCATTGCAGTCAGCCTATACCCATCTATCATTGCCAGGAATGAGGCATACTATTTTAGCGACGGCCTGCTTCTGGCAAGAATTATGAAGAGTAGAGAGATCCATCACGATTGATTCTTCTCCTATGTGTTAAGGCGCTTCGGCATATAGCCCTGGCGTCTTTTTTGTACTTTTTAGAGCAAAATCCATAAATAGTGGTATTTTTCCCAATGAGGGGTTCCTTATGCGTGAGAAGGACAAGCACTATAATATGAAGGCGGTTACAAAAAACCGAGGATGAATATAAAAGGGGAGGCAAAGTATGAAAAGTATGAAGCGTGTTTTAACGGGGCTCTCAACAGTACTCGTGATGTCATCTGCTCTGGCAGGATGCGGCGGCGGGAACTCCAATTCCAGCTCTTCCGGCGCAGCTGCAACAACGGCTCCGGCATCAAATGCGGCAGAGGCTACCAAAGCTCCGGAAGCGGGTAGCGGTGAGAAGGTAACGATCAATCTGTGGAGCTTCACCGACGAAATTCCAAACATGACCAAGAAGTATATGGAAGCGCATCCTGATGCGAATGTGGAATTCAAAACTACGGTAATTGCAACTACAGACGGTGCTTATCAGCCTGCACTTGACCAGGCGCTGGCAGGCGGCGGGAAGGATGCCCCGGATATTTACGCAGCGGAATCCGCATTTGTACTTAAATACACGCAAGGCGATGCATCCACCTATGCTGCAAATTATGCAGACCTCGGACTTGATGATCAAATGGTAAAAGATGCTGGCATCGCCCAGTATTCTGTAGATATCGGCAGCAGCCTTGACGGTCATCTGAAAGGCCTCGGTTACCAGGCTACAGGCGGTGCCTTCATCTATCGCCGCTCCATTGCCAAGGATGTCTTCGGAACCGATGATCCGGCTAAGATCAAAACAGAGGTTGGGCCCGGCTGGGATAAATTCTTCGATGCAGCGAAGAAGCTGAAGGCTAAAGGCTATGGTATCGTATCCGGCGACGGCGATATCTGGCACCCGATCGAGAATAGCTCGGACAAGGGCTGGATCGTGGACGGCAAGCTGCACATCGATCCGAAGCGTGAAGAATTCATGGATCTCTCCAAAAAGCTGAAAGACAACGGCTATCATAACGATACAACAGACTGGACAGAAGCATGGTATGCCGATATGTCCGGTGCAGGCGCTCAACCTATCTTCGGATTCTTCGGTCCGGCTTGGCTCATCAACTACGTGATGAACGGTCAGGTGAAGGATACCAACGGCGACTGGGCTGTAACTGAACCGACTACTGGCTTCTTCTGGGGCGGTACTTGGCTCTTGGCCAATGCCGAAGTAACCAAGGATGAAGCGAAGAAGCAAGCCGTTGCAGACTTCGTTAAATGGGTTACGCTCGACAGTTCCGAGACGGGCCTCCAGTATTACTGGGCTAACGGTACGATGAAAGCGGGCGAACAAGGCACGAAGGATAGCGTAGCTTCCTCTGTGGTGATGTCCAAGTCCAATGGTGAAGTTCCATTGCTCGGCGGACAGAACATGTTCGACGTCTTCGTTCCGGCCAACGCGAATGCTTCAGGTAAGAACCTGACCCAATTCGACGAAACGATTAACAAAGCCTGGCGCGAACAGGTACGTGAGTACACTGCAGGCAATAAGACCAAGGAAAAAGCAATCGAAACCTTCAAGTCGCAAGTCAAAGACCAATTGGGTATTGAAAGCGAATAAGAGGAATTCGAAGGGGGCGGGGGATTATCCCCGCCCCTATAATCAACTAAAGAGGTGAGAGCATGCGCCGCAAGGATGTCAGCTATGCGAAATTCGGCTATATCTTTACTTTTCCATTTGTACTTGCCTTTCTGATTTTTTCGCTGTACCCGATTCTGTATACAGCAGTCATCGGGTTCACGGATATGAAGGGGCTCATTCCGAAGCCTATACATATCCTTGATAACCCGTTCCAGAACTTCAAGGATCTCCTGTTCGATAATGTTTCATTCCGCAAGTCCCTGATCAATACTTTCCTCCTGTGGATTACCAACTTTATTCCGCAGATGGCCCTTGCGCTTTTGCTGACCGCCTGGTTCACGAACAAGCGGCTTAACGTCAAAGGACAAGGCTTGTTCAAGGTTCTGCTTTATATGCCGAATATCATCACTGCAAGTACGATTGCCGTGCTGTTCAGTACATTGTTCGCATATCCTATGGGTCCGGTCAACAGCCTGTTTCAGATGCTGGGCTGGAGTGATTCTCCGATCTTCTTCCTGCAGGATAAGACGACAGCCCGCGGCATTATCGCTTTCATCCAGTTCTGGATGTGGTACGGGAACACGATGATCGTCCTGATTGCAGGCGTAATGGGGATTAACCCGGCGCTGTTCGAGTCGGCGGCGATTGACGGCGCGAACGGGTTCCAGACCTTCTTCCGGATCACCCTGCCGAGTCTGCGTACCATCCTGCTGTTCACCCTGATTACCTCAATGGTCGGCGGTCTGACCATGTTCGATATTCCGCAATTATTCCTGGCGGGCGGACCGGATGACTCTACGCTTACTACGTCCATGTTCATCTACGGGCAGGCGTTCAAGGGCAGCTACATGTATAACCGTGCTGCAGCCGCAAGTATGATCATGTTCCTGATTTCTGCTGTACTGTCCGGCCTTCTGTTCTACGTGATGCGTGACCGGGACGCAGCCAAGTTGAAGAAGATCCAAAAACAAACACACAGAAATGCTGCTCAGGCAGCGGCTAGGGAGGTGTAATCCATGGAGAAGAATCGGGAAAGCAGTAAAGTCACCCAAACTGTCAACAAGACGATTATCTACGTGGTTTGCATCGCTTTGGCAGTACTCAGCATTTTGCCGTTCTGGATTATGTTCGTGAACGCTACACGCTCTACACCGGAGATCCAGAGCGGACTTTCTTTGCTCCCCTCGAGCCACATGATGGGCAATCTGAAGGTGCTGCTCGACAAGAGCTTTGATCCACTGCAAGGCTTCATGAACTCCTTCATTATTGCCAGCGGTGCAACGCTCTGTACGGTCTACTTCTCCTCACTGGCTGCTTACGGACTGGTAACCTACAGCTGGAAGCTGCGGGGCGCGTTCTTCACCTTCATTATGTGCGTGATGATGATTCCTTCCCAAGCCAGTGCGATCGGCTTCTATCAATTCATGTATAAGCTGCACTGGACCAACAACTTCCTTCCGCTGATCTTGCCGGCCATTGCAGCGCCTGCAGTGGTATTCTTCATGCGTCAATACCTGCTTGCTACACTATCCATTGAGATCGTAGAGGCAGCCCGTGTAGACGGATCTGGAGAGTTCCGTACCTTTAACCGGATTATTATGCCACTGATGATGCCGGCCATTGCGACACAAGCCATTTTTGCTTTTGTAGCCAACTGGAACAACTTGTTCATGCCGTTAATCCTCCTTACTCAGAAGGAGAAATATACGATGCCTATCATGGTCAGCTTATTGCGCGGGGACATCTACAAGACGGAATTCGGCTCTATCTATATGGGGCTGGCGCTGACCGCATTGCCGCTGTTCATAGTCTACTTCCTGCTGTCCCGTTATATTATCGCAGGTGTAGCACTGGGCGGAGTCAAAGAATAACCGGATCAGGATAGCTGTGAAGACAAACCATACTGCAGAGAAGGTCCATTCCGGTGGATCATTCTACTGCAGTTTTTTGTATGCGGTTGGTTGAATGAACAGCCGGCATCGGGTAATGTTGAAGGATAAGCGGATAGGGGGAAGCAGGAGTGAAAATCGGATTGTTAATTATTGATCTGCAAGAGGTCCATGTCAGCGGGGTGGAGCAGAAGGAGATTGACCGCGCCTGCGAGTATATCAATTATGTCTCCGGGCTGCTGCGGGCCAAGGGCCATGCCGTGATTCATATTCAGGACATTGAAGGGATGCAGCCCTCTGAGGAAGCGAAGTTCGCGATCCTCTCCGGAGTTGAGGTTCAGGAGACGGATTTCAACGTGAAGAAGGAATACTCGAATGCCTTTTGGAAGACGGATCTGGAAAAGCTTGTGCGGGAGCAAGGCATCGATCTGCTGATTCTCTCCGGCTATGCCGCCGAGCATTGCGTTCTGTTCACCTATAACGGGGCTGCCGAAAGGGGAATCAAGGCGGTGCTGCTGCAAAATGGGATTCTAAGCTCTCATCAGGATGTAATCACGGCGGCGTACAGGGACCGGAATCTGGTTTCATATCCTGTGATTCAAGCGTTGGTGGAGTCTTAGTTTTCAACGAAAAACACCTCAAGCACCGTTTGGCGCTTGAGGCTTTCTTGTTGTTTAGGAAATTATGATTTTCTTCTGTTGTGGATAAGTGGCGCGCAGCCCTCAGGGTGATTTTGTTCCGGATAGAGTAAAATATTCCCGGTTAGAGTGAAGCCGGACTTTATTTCCCCTCAGTACGGGCTAACTCCGCATGCACGATAGGGGCAACCTTGGTGCCTAGCAGCTCGATGGCACGCAGGACCTCGCGGTGCGGCATGTAGCCGACATTCACATGCAAGAAGAACCGGGTCACGCCGAGATTCTTACGCAGCAGAATGATCTTCTCGGCGACATACTCTGCGTCACCGACATAAAGTGCTCCGCGTAAGCTGCGGGCATCATCGAAGGCTGCGCGGTTGTAGGTTCCGCCCCAGCCCCGTTCGCGGCCGATGACATTCATCTGTGCCTGGGTGGACGGGTAGAATAAGGCCGCAGCCTGGTCGTTAGTTTCACCTACGAAGCCGTGGGAGTGTGTGGCGATCTGCAGTTTATCCGGATTATGTCCGGCGCGTGCTGCGGCCTCCTTGTACAAGTTCACTAGTGGAGCGAACCGCTCCGGCATTCCGCCGATAATCGCGAAGGCGATAGGCAGACCAAGGGTTCCAGCCCGTACAGCGGATTCAGGGTTGCCGCCGCTGGCGATCCAGACCGGAAGCGGGTCCTGAACGGCACGGGGATAGACCGGCAGATTATTTATAGCCGGACGGTGCCCACCGCGCCAAGTGACTTTCTCGGAGGCGCGGATCGCCAGCAGCAGCTCCAGATTCTCCTCGAACAATTCATCGTAATCCTCCAGACTGTAACCGAACAGCGGGAAGGACTCAGTGAAGGAACCGCGTCCGGCCATAATCTCTGCCCGGCCGTTCGAGAGGCCGTCCAGCGTAGCGAACGCCTGATAGACCCGCACCGGGTCATCCGAAGACAAGACGCTGACCGCACTGGTCAGTCTGATCCGCTTGGTTGTCGCTGCCGCTGCGGCGAGGACTACAGCCGGGGCACTCCCAGCATAATCCTTACGGTGATGCTCACCTATTCCATATACGTCCAGGCCCACTTGGTCAGCGAGCACAATCTCCTCGACAGCTTCCCGCAGCCGTTCTGCATGGCTGATTGTCTGCCCCGTCACCGGGTCAGGTGTAGTCTCCAAAAACGTGCTTATCCCTATTTCCATAATCTTCTTTTCATCGGCCATGTTCATCCGCCCCTTTCTTCATGTCATCATTCTACTATACTTTTTAATGTTTCTCAACTTTAGTAAGTGATATGAGCGATTTTTGTTTTTTTATTATTGTATACGGAAGACTTCGTGATTAGCAGGACAACCAATGTAAGCGAAAAACCGAACACATTTGGCAGGTAGGAGGGGCGGGGGCGGATTTAGGCGAAAAACCGAATACATTGGGCAGTTTGCCAGGTGTGAGGGGGGCGAGGTTCTACACTTGTTCTCACGCCAAAGAGACCGGGTTGCCCCGGCCTCTTCGGCGGCCTGCTGTATTCAGGATTCAGGATTTATCCTTCTTGACGGCAAGCTGTACAATCATAATGACAAGAACGAGCAGTGCGATGAGCTGGTCTGTACTCATACTAGTCCGAACCTCCAATCCCGTTACAAGGATGGCTCTTATCGGACCTGCGTCTCCTCTCCAAGAAGCTGCTTCGTTCCCCTTATTTCAGCCTATGTATTCATACATACACTTAGAACTTAAGCATATAAATATTATTGCAGCAGACGGCTGCCGGGTGGGGGGCGATGGCGCTGAACAGGCTTGCGTTACACAGGTGAACCTTCCAGCAATTTTTATCTTGTACTTCGGATGAGGCTGCTTTAGTATATATAAATTGGCTTATATTTATATCTACTGTAAGGAGTGCATCAGGGAATGCTGCAGATCAAATGGGGGGCTGAATTATGGTTGTAATAGCCTGCCTGATTTTTGTTGTGACTTTGGTTTTTGTGATCTGGCAGCCGCGGAATTTATCGATTGGCTGGTCCGCCTGCGGCGGGGCGATTCTCGCGCTTGCGGCAGGGGTGGTCAGCTTCGGCGATGTCCGTGATGTGACGCTGATTGTATGGAATGCAACGCTTGCATTCGTAGCGATTATTCTAATTTCCTTAATTCTCGATCGTGTCGGCTTCTTCGAGTGGGCGGCGCTGCATATGGCGGCGGCGGCACGCGGCAACGGCACGCTGATGTTCATCTATGTGATTGTACTGGGTGCAGTCGTAGCGATGCTGTTCGCCAATGACGGGGCAGCGCTGATTCTGACGCCGATTGTGCTGGCGATGGTCCGGGCGCTGAATCTGGACGAGCGCAAAGTCTTTCCTTTTATTATTGCCAGCGGCTTCATTGCCGATACCACCTCGCTGCCGCTGACCGTCAGCAATCTGGTGAATATTGTCTCTGCCGATTTCTTCGGCATCACCTTCATGCAGTATGCAGGACATATGTGGCTGCCTACCCTGTTCTCGCTTGGCGCAAGCATTCTGGTCTTATATCTCTACTTCCGCCGCAGCATTCCGAAGGAGTATGACACCGCCGGAATGAAGCTTCCGGGGGATGCCATTAAGGACCAGCGGATGTTCCGGCTATCCTGGTTCGTACTCGCGCTTCTGGTAGCCGGATATTTCGTCAGTGAATTCCTGGACATTCCGGTATCCGTGGTAGCGGGAGTGATCGCAATCTGTTTCCTGCTGATGGCCCGCAGAAGTCCTTACGTGAAGACGATGGAAGTGGTCAAGGGGGCGCCTTGGGCGATTGTTTTCTTCTCCATTGGCATGTACGTAGTGGTGTATGGCCTGCGTAATGCGGGACTGACGGATGTGCTCGCAGAGATGATCAGCGGAATTGCGAAGCACGGGCTGTTCGCAGCCACGATGGGGATGGGCTTCCTGGCCGCGCTGCTCTCCTCGGTGATGAATAATCTGCCGACCGTGCTGATCGGGGCGCTGGCCATTGATACCGCACATGCCGCGGGTCTGGTGAAGGAGGCTCTGATCTACGCCAATGTTATCGGTTCGGATCTGGGCCCGAAGATTACACCGATTGGTTCACTGGCCACGCTGCTGTGGCTGCATGTGCTGTCGGGCAAGGGTGTGAAGATCTCCTGGGGCTCCTATTTCAAAATAGGGATGATCCTGACGGTTCCCACACTGTTCATCACGTTGCTCGGTCTATATTTGGAGCTGAAGTGGCTCTAATCAGAGACCTGTTAAGCGAACCGGGGGCCACGATCCCGTGTACAATTCATAATTTAGAAGGAGCGGTGCAGACCTAGTCTGACCGCTCTTTTTTCGACATCTAAGGCAGATCATTCCTTCTTCTTGCCCTGTCCCTGCTCCTGCTGCTCCGGGTACTTCACCACAGGCCATTTCACCTTGCGCAGGGCGTTCATCAGCTCCGGCCCGGCATGAAGATTGCTGCTGACCAGCTCATGGGGCGTGAGCGCCATCCACTGGTTGAGGGAGACGTCGGCGAACCGGTCGCTCTTGAACATTTCCAGGAACCAGAGCGTCTCTGTGCCGGTATTCTGAACATAATGCCCCTGGGCAAAAGGCACATAGCCGACATCCCCGGCCCTTACATTGAAAGTGCGCGCATCGCCGTTGCCTCCGAAGACGGTCATTCGTCCTTGCCCGCTGAGGTAATACTGCCACTCGTCATTGTTCGGGTGCCAGTGCAGCTCCCTCATCGCCCCAGGCTCAATCTCTACCAGGGCTGCGGCGATATTCCGTGAGATGGGGAAATTGCTGGAATCGACAATCCGCACACTGCCTCCCGGGGTCTTGAGCGGCGGCTGGGCCATCAGCCGATGCTTGAAGCTCAGCGGAATCTCCCCGTAAGGCGATTCGATCCGCTGGCTCGCAATTGGACCTGGCACCTGGTCCTGATAGATGTACACCTGCTCCTTGGGAAGATTGGCGAAGGCGGATTCAGGTACACCGAAGTTCGCGGACAGGACTTCGCGCGGCGTATGGGCGAACCAGTCGGAGATGGACAGGGTGTTCAGATCCGAGAAGCCTCCATCGTCGAACACAAGCAGGAATTCACATCCCTCAGCCAGACCCTGAATGGAATGCGGGATGCCTGGAGGGAAATACCACAGATCGCCGGGACCGACATCGGCGATGAAGTTGCGGCCATTCTGGTCCACGGCTGTAATCCTTGCGCTGCCCAGCAGCATGTAGGACCATTCTGCCTGCTGATGCCAGTGCAGCTCACGTACGCCGCCCGGCGTCAGGCTCATATTTACGCCCGCAAGCGTAGTGGCCACCGGCAGCTCCCTGACCGTCACCTCACGGGACCAGCCGCCATGATTCAGCTGCATGTGGGCGTCGGAGAACGAGAATTTCAGATTCGGGATCAGCCCGTTGTCCGTGACCGGAGGAACGAACATATCGGGATTCTCCCGGT
Organism: Paenibacillus sp. FSL R7-0333; assembly: GCF_038000365.1. Taxonomy (NCBI): domain Bacteria; kingdom Bacillati; phylum Bacillota; class Bacilli; order Caryophanales; family Paenibacillaceae; genus Paenibacillus; species Paenibacillus sp. FSL R7-0333. Next base: position 6,411,979 of record NZ_JBBOBZ010000001.1, on the reverse strand, counting down.
CGCGCATGATGTCACGTGGACCCAGGTCGATATTGCCTGCACCGTCACTGCGTATGGGCTGGGGAATGACGGGCTGGCCTAGAGAACGGGGATGCTCAGGATTCATCACATAGGCTCCTTTCTGGAACGCACAGCATTTCAAGAAAATATATGCGCAAATGTGATAATATTTGACTACCGGACAAAGATCCGTACGATAATCAGAGAGCAGGGTTAGAACCAATGACATTAAGTGGACAAGAACGCTACCGCTTCAGCGAAGCGCCTATATGGGAATTGCAGCGCACCTACTATGAACAGCTGGGTCTCCAGGCTTGGGCCAATGACCAGGTTCCGCAGTATATTACAAGTAATCCGATGATTGGAACGGCATATGCAGAGATCATTTTCGGCTTTCTTCAGGACCGTGCGCAGAAGGGATTCATTACAGAGCCGGTAGTGGTACTGGAGCTGGGCGCAGGAGTGGGGCGTCTGGCGTTCCATGTACTGCAGCAGCTGTGTGAGTTGATCCAGTATGCGGGCGTGCCGCTGCCGCCGTTCCGCTATGTGATGAGCGATTTACCGTGGAAGAACATTGAGGGCTGGCAGCAGCATGAGGGGCTGAAGCCTTTTGTAGAACAGGGAATGCTGGACTTTGCCCGCTTCGATGCGGTCCGGGATACGGAGCTGTCCTTAACGCAGAGCGGATTGGTAATTAAGCCAGGGGAGCTGGGGCAGCCGCTGATGGTAATCGCCAATTACTTCTTCGACAGTATCCCACAGGAGCTGCTCTATGTGGATGAAGGCAAGATCTATGAATGTGAGGTCTCGCTGAAATATCCTGAGCAGTCCGCTACCATGGGGCCGTCCGAGGTGCTCCGTGATCTGGTGCCGGAATACCATTACAAGCGTGCAGCGGGCTATGAGGACAGCTCGTATCCTTATCATGAAGTGATCTCGTTCTATCTGGACAAGCTGGAGGATTCACATGTGTTGTTCCCGGAGGCAGCCCTGTCCTGTATGGAGCGTCTGGGTGCACTCTCCCGGGGAAGCTTCCTGCTGCTCACTGCCGATAAGGGAGACCACCGGCTGGAGAACTGGGAGTTCGCCGAGCCGCCGAAGCTGATTCATCACGGAAGCATCTCGCTTACAGCGAATTATCATGCGCTGGTGCATTATTTTGAGCGGAAGGGCGCACAATCCCAGTTCACGCAGCATCATTATAAGAATCTCAATGTGGGCTGCATCCTGATGCTGGAGGAGCCGATGCTGCATCCGCATACCCGGCTGGCCTACCGGCGGTTTGTCGAGCGATTCGGGCCGGATGATTTCTTCAGCCTGAAGGTGTGGATCGACAAGAATTACGACACCATCGGCATGCAGCAGATCCTGGCCTTCTGGCGGCTGGGGGGCTATGACGCGGAGCTGTTCATTCAGAGTGCCGAGCGGATCTCTGCGCTGCTGCCGGATGCCAGCGACGAGGAGCTGCTGGACCTTCAGCGGGGGATCGACCGGATGTGGCGGGGCTTCTACCCGATGCCGCAAAAGTATGATCTGGCGCTGGACTGCGGCCTGCTGCTGTTCGAGATGGAGCAGTACGGGGAATCCCGCCGCTTCCTGGAGCATTCGCTGGCCTCCAGTGAGGAGGAGCCGGTAATTACCGTGCTGTACTGCCTGGCAATCTGCAGCTACGAGCAGGAGGATGATGAGGCGGCGCTGGATTATACGCGCAGATCGCTGCTGATTGAGCCGGAGCATGAGGAAGCGCTGGAGCTGCTCGCGGCGCTAAGCCAGGACCCGGCAGAGGCTTAGGCTGCTGCTCCCGGCAGTCCGGTGCAGCCCTTTACACCCGTTGTGAGTTTTGTTATTCTGTATCCAATAACGCAAACGCGATGACGAGAAGAGTACATTCAGGTTCTTCCCTCACAGAGAGCTCCGGCTGGTGTGAAGGAGCAGGGAAGACTGGATGGAAACAAGCCTCTGAGCGGCTTACCGGAACCAGGCAGCAGCCGGGGATGGTACGACAGGAGCTCCTGTTACAGAGCTAGAGTATAAGCCCTGCCGGACGGCAGCGCCGTACTTGATGAGATTAATATGGTGACATATTAATGAACCTGGGGTGGTACCGCGAGAATTTCGTCCCCAAGACTTACGGTCTTGGAGGTGAGGTTCTTTTTTTGTATCCGAAATTTAGGTAGTACCACCTATAACAGGAGGAGATCATCATGACAGTTGCCAATGAGAATGAGAACACACCGGCCATGCCGGAGAATTATATGGATAAGCTGATTAGAGAAGATGTGGAGGCGGGAGTCTTCAGCAGGGAGATCTGCACCCGGTTTCCGCCGGAGCCCAATGGCTATCTGCATATCGGAAGTGCTTTTGCCATCCATACAAATGTGGAAATTGCCCGTAAATACGGCGGCCGCTTCCATCTGCGCTTCGATGATACCAACCCGCTCAAAGAGGATAAGGAATATGCGGAGGCAATCATCCGTGACCTTGAATGGCTGGGCTGCAGTCCCGGGGAACACATCTACTACGGCTCGGATTATTCGGAGGAGATCTACCACAGGGCAGAGACACTCATTCTGAAGGGGAAAGCCTATGTCTGTGATCTGACGGCAGCAGAGGTAACGGCTTACCGGGGGACCTTAACCGAGCCGGGGAAGGACAGTCCTTACCGCAGCCGAACGCCGGAGGAGAATCTGCGGCTGTTCCGGGAGATGCGTGCGGGGAGCTATCCGAATGGCGCTAAAGTGCTGCGGGCCAAGATCGACATGGCCTCGCCGAACATGAATTTGCGAGATCCGGTGCTGTACCGGATTATTCATGCCGCGCATTACCGCACGGGCGTTGCCTGGTGCATCTACCCGATGTATGATTTCGCCCATCCGATTCAGGATGCGCTGGAAGGGGTGACGCATTCGCTCTGCTCGATCGAGTTCAAGGATCACCGGCCGCTGTACGAATGGGTGCTGAACGAGCTGGGCACCCCGGAACCGCCGAGACAGAGGGAATTCGGCCGGGTGAACCTGACCGGAGTGGTTACAAGCAAGCGGCATCTCCGGGCACTGGTAGCCGGAGGCTTCGTGGACGGCTGGGATGATCCGCGCCTGCCTACGCTCAGCGGGCTGCGCAGACGGGGTTTCACGCCGGAGAGCATCGAGGCCTTCGTACGGGAGATCGGCATGGTCCGCAATACGACGATGGTGGATTTCTCGCTGCTGGAGCATTGCCTGAGACAGGACCTGAAGGCGAAGGTGCCGGCGGTCATGGCGGTACTGGACCCGCTGAAGGTCGTGCTTACCAATTACGCCGCCGGGGCCTCTGAGCTGCTTCCGATCCCTAACAACCCTGAGAATGCCGAGCTGGGTTCAAGAGAAGTACCGTTCTCCGGCACGCTCTACATCGAGCGGGCCGATTTCATGGAGGTGCCTGTGAAGGGCTTCCGCAGACTGGTTCCAGGCGGCGAGGTGCGGCTTAAGGGCGGTTATATTATCCGCTGCAGCGAGGTGATTAAGGACGCTCAGACGGGGGAGGTTCTGGAGCTGCGCTGCACCTACGACCCGGAGACCCGCAGCGGCGGCACTCTAAGCGGCCGGAAGGTGAAGGGGACTGTGCAATGGGTCTCGGCTGCTCATGCGCTGAAGAGTGACGTATACCTGTATGAGCAGCTGCTGACGGATAACAACGGGCCGAAGGAGGAAGGAGAGAGCTGGGAGGAATACATCAATCCGAATTCGATAACTCTGCTTAAGGATTGCCTGCTGGAGCCGCTTGCGGGTAACCCTCAGCCCGGGGACACCTACCAGTTCCTGCGTCACGGCTATTTCTGCATTGACAGCAGGCTTAGCACAGCTCAGAAGCTGGTGTTCAACCGAATCGTTCCGCTCAAGGACACCTGGAAGGGCAACGCAGGACACGTAAGCAGCAGCGAATAAGTAGTGGATGAATCTAGAATTTGGCGGGTTGTGCGGGCTATGCCAGGCTAATTTCTTAAAAAGTTTAGAATGTTACACAAGCAGCGGTGCTCCTGTTACTGGAGGATCGCTGAATTGCGTATGCGTCTGCCAGGCTAACGGTCGACAAGTGGGAGAGAAATCGGGTTGGGAGTAAAGCGTTGGCTGCACTTTGTACATTAGATTTCATTATAATCGACCAAAAAGCAGCTTCTATTGTAGTTTATACAGCAGATTATTGGGAAAATGGCCTTTGAAAACAAAAAAACCGAAAATCAAATGTATGAAATACAACAGAGTGAGTTTTATCGCAAATTATTGTGTAATCTACTGCACAAAGTACAATCACCCCCCGGCAGAGGAGTCAACTCGATAATGGGAGCGGGTAATAACATAAGGCAAGAGCCTCACTTAATAGAGTGGCCTTACATAATATGGGTCGAGGCATTACATGAAAACCCAATGAAAATACATTTACAATTCTCATCTTGAGGATTATAATAAAACCAGATCAAATGTTGTACCAGGGAAACTTTCGTGTATATAGACAACTTTTTCCGGGCAAGAGGAGGACAGAACATGATGGAGCAAAATACCGCAGTAGAATCATCCCCTATACTAAAAGGTCATATCAATACACATTCGGCACAATCCGTGCTTAATGGAGATGTCAAAGGACTGAAGAGACTTCTTCCTTTTCTGGGCCCGGCTTTTATAGCTTCCGTAGCTTATCTGGACCCCGGCAATTTCGCCACCAATATTACGGCAGGCTCGAAATACGGTTACCTGTTATTATGGGTCATCTTTGCCTCGAATCTAATGGCTGTACTGATACAATCCTTATCCGCCAAGCTGGGTATTGCGACCGGCAAGAATCTGCCTGAGGTGGCGCGGGAGCGGTTCCCGAAGGGCGTATCGATCTTCCTGTGGATACAGAGCGAGCTGGTTATTATCGCTACCGACCTGGCGGAATTCATCGGCGCAGCGCTTGGACTGTATTTACTGTTCGGTATCCCGATGCTGCCGGCCGCACTGATAACCGCTGTAGGGTCATTCGCCATTCTGGAGCTTCAGCGGCGCGGCTACCGTACCCTGGAGGCCGGAATCGCCGGGATGGTGATGATCGTGGTGCTGGCTTTTGCATTCCAGGTCATTATGGCGAAGCCGGATGCAGGCAGCATCCTTACCGGGATGTTCACCCCAAGATTCGAAGGTGTCGACAGCATCCTGCTGGCGGCCGGGATTCTCGGCGCGACGGTGATGCCGCATGCGATTTATCTGCATTCCTCGCTGACCCAGAGCCGGGTCGTCGGCATTGATGAGCGGGAGAAGAAGCAGATCTTCCGGCTGGAATTCATCGACATCCTGATCGCGATGCTGATTGCCGGTGCGGTCAATATGGCGATGGTCATTGTGGCGGCCGCGCTGTTCTTCAAGAACGGTCTGGTGGTGCAGGATCTGGATGTCGCCTTCGAGCAGTTCCGCAATCTGGCCGGTCCCGTGACGGCAGTCTCCTTCGGCCTCGGCCTGCTGATCGCAGGGCTGTCCAGCTCGTCGGTGGGTACGATGGCCGGGGATGTGGTCATGCAGGGCTTCATTAATAAAAAAATCAATCTCTACCTCCGCCGGGCGATCACCATTATCCCACCGCTGACGATCATCGCCTTCGGCATTAACGCGACAAGCGCACTGGTGATGAGCCAAGTCGTCCTTTCCTTCGGGATTGCCTTCGCCCTGATTCCGCTCGTCATCTTCACCAGTGACCGCCGGATCATGCAGGGGCTGGTGAACCACCGGATCACCACCATTCTCGGCTGGATGATCTCCGCCCTGGTGGTCGCGCTGAACCTGTTCCTGGTAGTGGAGATGTTTGTGTAACACGCTATAACAGATTATCCAGGAGGTCGTCCTGTAGCCTTAAAATGGCTTGAGAGGAGGGCCTTTTGTTTTGGTTTCAGCCTAAAAGCTCTGTTAACTTTAATTGTCGTTCCCGTTCTTTAGTAGAAGCCTCTATAGAGTTATTCGTTAAAGAATTCGTTGTCTTTATTGCGTAGTCACTGCTAACTAAAGCATGTCCCCTCATATGTCCTGTTGCAATGGCTTGGGCGAAGGAACGCGCAGCATGTTTGCTAATCTCTGTTTTGGATTCTTTCGCCAATTCATTCACTACAAATCCAACCTTTCGTAAATCGAAGGCTCGAATCCTTCCGTCTATTCGTTTTTGTAATGTCTCAATCCCCAGATGTATTCGCGGGTCATCCTTTAAAGAGTCATCAAGATAATCTAAGTACGGAGTAGCAACTCGCAAAGCCCATTCCGCAAGTAACTTTTGCGGCAATTTTTCAAGAGCTTCTTCAATTCGATTCCGCAAATTGCTATTATCTATGATTTTTATTTTAGGGCTACTATGTTTAAATTCGATTTGTGCTTCTTTTAATATCTGCTCATGCGTATTCCATGCATAGTCTTCTAATTTCACTGAAAACACTCCTATCCTTTTGAACAGAGGGGTATTGGGATATAACAAATTTTACATCCAAAATTTATCCGGATGCAAACTGTCCGTGGATGTCAGCCGCATACCCCAAAAAGGAGTGCCTCAGTACCGTTTGCCGGCTGCTGAGGACACCCCTAGTCTAAAAAAAGGCTTCCATCCTATTGCTTCACAATATCCTGCACAGCCTTATCCAGCTTCTCCAATAGCTGATCGTGGTTCAACTGTCCGCCGAGGTATTCCTGCATGGCAGCGCCGAAGCCCTGGGTCACGCCGTCAGGGAACATATCCCAGTTCCAGCCCAGTGCGCTCGCAGACTTCTCTTGCACGGCAACGGCGACCTGGCCGATATCAGCGGCATCTGCGGTGATATTTGCTTCCGCCGGGATGAACTTGAACTCCTTGGTCAGATACTTCTGGCCGGTTTCCGAGCTGACCATCCAGTTCAGGAAGGCCTTGGCTTCCTCCGGATGTGCGGATTTGCTGTTCACGATATAGTTGTTAGGCACACCTACCAGGATGGTGCCTTCTTCGTTATTGATCGGGAGCGGGAGGAGGCCCAGGTTCAGAGCCGGATCGATTTTGTCGATATCGCCTTGCGTCCAGTTCCCCTGCAGCATCATAGCGGCCTTACCGGAGGCGAATTCAGCCACTTGGGTTGCATAATCGGTAGTCATCTTGTTGTCCTGGGCATTATCGAAGATCACATCGACCAGATCCAGCCATTGCTTGAAGACGGCATTGCCCTTAATGGTCTGTTTGCCCGCCTTCACATCGTCAATGAACTGCTTCGGATCAGGCTGGTGTGCCATGCCCACGTTAACAAGGTGAATCCCCATCGACCACCACTCATTGGTCGCTTCAAACGGCGTGATGCCGGCGGTCTTCAGCTTGGCTACGGCATCCTTGAGCTGCGGGAGTGTCTTAGGCTCTTCCGTTATCCCGGCTTTGGCGAACAGATCCTTGTTGTAGATCAGCCCGTAGCCTTCTACATTCATAGGCATGCCATAGAGCTTGCCGTCTACAGTTGCCGGTGTTTTGGCGGTTGGGATCAGTTGGGCGGCCCAAGGCTCATTACTCAGGTCGGTGGCACGGTCCATATAAGGGACGAGGGCCGTATACCCGCCGTTATTGAAAATCTCAGGCTCAGAGCCGGAGGCAATCTCCGCCTTCAGCAGCGCGCCGTAATCCTCACCGCCGCCATGCGTTTCGACTTCCACCTTCACCCCCGTCTCCTTCTCATATGCTTCAGCGAGTGCATTCAGCTGCTCGGCAATCTCCACCTTGAACTGGAACATCTTGATCGTGACATCCTTGGCAGGCGTTTTGCCGGCTTCCGGTGCTGCGGATTCGGTTGACGCGTTAGGAGCATTCGTAGCGCTTCCATTGCCTGCGGAATTCGTATTGCCGCTGTTCCCGCAACCTGCGATAATGAGGGTGCAAACGGTTGCCATGATGAACGCGAACTTTCTTTTCATAGAATAACCTCCCTGGTCTGTGGTTCCTGCTCTTAGAGCGTAAAGGAATGGATAGATGACTTACACTTCATATGTTGCTCGAAAAAGTGGATATTATTGCGGAGGGAAGCCTGCCCTAAGATCATCCCTTAATGGAGCCTGCCGTCACGCCTTCCACAATATAACGCTGGAGCGACAGGAAGAACAAGAGAATAGGCGTGATCGCCATGACGAGACCCGGAAGGGCCAGATCCCACTTCTTGGTGTACTGACCGAAGAACTTGGTCACAGCTACGGGCAGGGTCGTCAGATCCTTATTCCCGCCGATCACCAGGACAGGCAGCAGATAGTCATTCCAGATCCATAGCGTATTCAGGATAATGACGGTTACAATAATCGGCAGCAGCAGCGGGAAGACGATCCGGAAGAACACGCCGTACGGATTCGAGCCGTCCACTCGCGCGGCTTCCTCCAGCTCCAGCGGCACCGTCTTAATGAACCCGTGGAACAGGAAGACCGACAGCGGCATCCCGAAGCCGAGATAGCAGGCCACAATGCCGTACAGCTCGCCGCGCAGCTCCAGCAGGCTGGTCACCCGGACCAATTGCAGCATGAGCGACTGGAACGGAATGATCATCGCCGAGACCAGCAGCAGGAACACGAAGGCATTGAAGCGTGTCGGCTTGCGCACAATCTGGTAAGCGGCCATCGAGCTGAACAGGACGATGAAGATTACGCTTAGAATCGTAATGGTCAGAGAATTGAAGAAGGCCTGCGGGAAGTTGATGGCATCCCATACATTGGAATAGTTACTCCAGTGGAACACCTGCGGCCAGGAAGCGGCATCGATCAGGATGTCCTTCAGCCCCTTAACCGAATTACTCAGGACCAGATAGAACGGTGACAGGAAGACAATAGCCAGCAGAATGGCGGCAATTTCGAGGATGAAGTTGCCCGGGCGGTAGCGGCTGCTGTTCATTAGGCGGACACCTCTTTTCGTTTGGTAAGCCAGACCTGGGTGACGGTGATCAGGGAGACGGCGGCGAAGAAGAGCAGCGCTTTGGCTGTACCGAGGCCATACCGGTTGTTGATCAGAGCCTCCGCATAAATGTTATAGGCCAGCGACTGGGTCGAGGTGCCGGGTCCGCCTTTGGTCAGCGACAGGTTGAGGTCGAACATTTTGAAGGCATTGGAGGTCGTCAGGAACAGGCAGATGGTGATCGCCGGCATAATCAGCGGGATGTAGACGCTCTTGAACAGCTGCGGAGCGCGGGCACCGTCTATGCGGGCAGCTTCAATGAGATCCTTCGGAATCCCGGCCAGCCCGGCAATATAGATGACCATCATATAGCCGGCTGTCTGCCAGACGAACACAATGACCAGACCCCAGAACCCGGTGCTTGGCGTGCCCAGCCAGGGCAGCTGGAAGAACGAAATCCCGGTCAGCTCGCCGATCGTAGCGAAGCCCTTGGTGAAGATGAATTGCCAGATGTAGCCGAGCAGAATGCCGCCGATCACATTGGGCATGAAAAAGACGGTACGGAGCAGCTTCTTCGTCTTCAGCGTCGTCATTAGAATGAAGGCCAGCAGCAGTGCAAGCACGTTGGCAGCCACAACCGAGATCACGGTGAAGCGCAGGGTGAACACCAGGGACTCCCAGAACTTATCGTCATTCATGAAAATCCGTTTCCAGTTGGCCGCGCCGGTCCAGACCGCTTTGTCCAGATCCAGCCCGTTCCAGTCCGTCGAGGAGTAGTAGAAGCCGAGGAAGAACGGGGTGACCACAATGGTCAGGAAAAAGAGCAGACAGGGGCCGAGAAATACGATTTGCTGTCCCCAGCCTCGCTGCATACCTAGAGTTTTTCTCATATGGACTCTCCTTTGGGTAAGTTTGGGTAAGATAACTACGGGTTCACAGCTTGATTATAGAAAGCCCGGGACACCGCTAACACTTCATTTCATGCCGGGAAAAGTGGATTATATTGCAGGCCATACGGCTCACACAACTTGTAGGAGGTTCCCCATGTTCAAGAACAGCATCCGGACACGGCTGATGGCCTTAGTGCTGCTGGCGTCAGTGATCCCGTCAGGCATCTCTGTGACCTTCTCTTATCTCTATACGAGGCAGTCAGTTACGGACCAGTCCGTGAAGCAGAATACGAAGCTGCTGACGCTGGGGGAGGCGAATCTCCGGAGCTATTTCAGCGGCATGAACCAGCAGGCGATGTCGCTCTACAGCGGAATCAATGTTCCCAGCTCCTTCTATACCACCCTGCTTACCGCCAAAAGCGCTGCTCAGGCCCCGCCCGGCACGATTCTGCCGGACACCCGGGCCATCATCTCCACCCAGCTGTACAATCTGTTTCTCTCTGACAGCAATACGTATCAGATTCATCTGTATGTGAGGGCCGCCAGGCAGTCTAATCTGCTGCTTAAGGGATTTTTCCGCCGTGAGGATAATGCAGACTATGCCGCCAAGGGGCAAGCCGGAGGGACTTACCGCCCGTATCTCGAAGTGACGCATATGGATCATCAGTACGGAGTGAAGTCCGGATTCCCCAATCTGAAGCCGGGGAGCGTGTCGGTCTTCACGGCCCATTTTCCCATCTACCGGACCCCTAGTGACAGCGTACTGGCAGATTTGTCGATCGATTATACGCTGGGGGAGCTGGAGGGGATCGTGGAGTCGATGTACAATTCGGACACAGAGCGCCTGTATGTGCTGAATGAGCAAGGCGAGGCGCTGTTCGCTTCCGATCCGGACTGGATCGGGAAGCCGGTCGCAGCGGGCTGGAGCCGTCTCCCCGCAGAGCAGGACAGCGGGCATTTCGCCTGGAAGAAGGACGGCTTCCAGGGAATCGTAATGTACAAGCAGATCAAGGCCCCTTTGTTCAGCGGAAGCATTATCAAGCTGGTGCCCTATGAGGATCTCTACACAGACGCAAGGGTGATTACCCGGTTCAATATGGGCATCGGACTGCTGTTCCTGCTGATCGGGGGCATCAGTGCCGTGCTGATCTCCATCGGCTTCACCCGTCCGATCAAGAAGTTGATTCACTTCACGCAGAAGGTGCAGACCGGCCAGCTGGATGCGCATATGGATGCCGAGCGGGAGGACGAGTTCGGGCTCCTCACCCGCAAGATCACCGGCATGACCCGCACGATCAATGAGCTGATCGTTAAGGAATACCGGCTGGAGCTGGCGAACAAGACGAATCAGCTGAAGGCGCTCCAGGCCCAGGTGAACCCGCATTTTCTCTACAATGCGCTGCAATCCATCGCCAGCCTGTCCTTGCGCTATAATGCGCCGAAGGTGTATGATCTCATCTATTCCCTGGGCAGTATGATGCGTTATTCGATGAATACCGAGCGGACCCAGGTGCCGCTGCGGGATGAGATTGAGCATGTGCAGAACTATATGATTCTGCAGACGGAGCGGTTCGGCGAAGAGAATCTGCAGCTTGCGGTCGAGGCGGGGCCGGAGACTCTGGAGCTGATCCTGCCGAAGATGATCCTGCAGCCGATTGTAGAGAATATCTTCAAGCATGCCTTCGCTGACGGGATAAGCGGGGGGTTGATCCAGATAGAGTGCAGGCTGGACGGGGCGGCCAGGCTGGTGCTTGCCGTGAAGGATAACGGCCGGGGCATGAGCCCGGAGCGGCTGGAGGAGATTACGGCCTGCCTCAGAGGCAGCAGCCAGCAAGGCCAGGAGGAGATCGGCCTGTACAATGTGCTGGCCCGCCTGCGGCTGCAGTTCGGCAGCGCAGCGGAGATGCAGCTTAAGAATAATGAAGACGGCCAGGGGCTTACTGTTACGCTGATTATTCCGCTGGAGGAGATCGGCGGTTAATTCCGGCGGCTTTTGCGAATAGAGACTATTTCTTGAAGGAGCGGCTGAGATGAAGGTGCTGATTGTAGATGATGAGAAGCATGTGCGGGAGGCCATCCGTTATTTTGTTCCGTGGGACAGCTATAACATCTCCGGGATCTATGAGGCGACCAACGGGCAGGAGGCGACACAGATTATGCAGGAGCATCAGCCGGCTGTCGTCTTCACGGATATGCGGATGCCGCTGATGGACGGGGCGGAGCTGCTGGAATGGCTGCACCGGCATTATCCGCATACGAAGACGATTGTCATCAGCGGGTATCAGGATTTCAATTATGTGAAGCCTGCTATCGTATACGGCGGTACGGATTATCTGCTGAAGCCGCTGAACAGCAAGCAGCTGATTGCCTCTGCGGAGCATGCCTTCAAGCTGTGGACGGAGGAGGAGGCGGAACGGAAGCGGCGCCAGCGCCAGAACATGCAGCTGAACGCGCTGCGTCCGCTCTACTGGGACAAGATGCTGTCCGATCTGGTGAGCGGACAGGCCTCGTTCCATGAGCTGAAGCTGGCCCTTTGTGAAGAGCTGGGAATGCCGATTGGGGCGCAGGAGTGCAGGATCGCCGTCATCCCGCTGCAAGGTGCAGACTGCCATCTGCTCCAGAGATTTCGCGGTGATGTGGCCTTGACGGCCTTCGTGCTGGCCAATGTCTGCAATGAAGTGATGGCAGAGGGCCAGAGCGGCTACGCCTTTCGCAACTGGCAGGGCGGGGGCGAGCTTGTAGTTCTGCTGTGGAGCGCTTTAGCGCAGGCGGAGGAGATACTTATCCGCATGAATGAAGCCATCCGTCAGGCGTTCGGCGTTCAGCTGGATATCGGGCTTAGTCCGCTGAACCCGATGCCGGAGGGGCTGCGGTCTGCTTTTGAACAGGCAGGTCAGGCGCTTGCGGAGCGGAATCTGTTGCAGCGGGACGGGCGCATTCATCCCTTCAGGAAGAGTGAGGACGGGCGTGGACCTGTGGAAGACTACGGCCTGGAAGAACGGCTGGACAAGCTTAGAGTCGCCGTCTTGTCCGGCGATCTGGAGCGGATGGAGCGGGTGGCGGAGGAGTGGGCCGGACATCTGGCCGGGCTGCCGCTGCTTACAGAGCGGGCTTTGCTGCATCAGCAGACGGAGCTTCTGGACGTTCTGAAGCGCTGGCGGCCGGAGGCAGAGATTAGCCTGGAGCGCTGTTATGACGCTGAAGGGCTGTTCTCGGTGGAGAACTGGCAGTGCCGGCTGAAATCGCTGCTTCACCACTTGTCCAAGGGCAGCCCGCAGACCCCGGATAGCCGGCTCGTCCAGGAGATCAGGGAATACCTGGACCGGAACTATACGCAGGAGATGACGCTGCAGCATATTGCGGAACGCTTTTTCATCAGCAGGGAGAATGTATCTCGCAAGTTCAAGCAGATCACCGGGGAGAATCTGTCGGATTATCTGACCGGCCTCCGGGTGGAGAAGGCGAAGACACTGCTCCAGAATACGAATCTGCGGCTGTCGCAGATCGCGGAGCTGGTAGGCTATGAGGATGAGAAGTATTTCAGCCGTGTCTTCAAAAAAAACGCCGGAATCACGCCAAGAGAATACCGCAAGCAGGAGGAAGAAGCCTGAGTATGTAAGGTTCACGGACTGCCTGTCAGCATTTCCCGGCCTGCAACCGATAATAGCTATATGGGCAATAAATACATAGCTGCGGTTATTGGGGAGGGCTGGATAGTATGGACAATGATCTGGGAAGAACGATTAAGAATGACCTGATTAATGCCTACGGAGTGACTGTAATTCCGGCGGGGAGCCGGCTGAATGCCGAGCATCTGGAGCTTATCCGCAAACAAAAAATCGACAGGTTCGACATTCTTTTTGCAGATGAGGCTGACCAGGCGCCCTTCTATCAGAAGATGGTCAACAGTACAGTGGACCTGTCCAAGGAATTATTCGAATCTTACCGAATCTCCCGCAAAATCCCGCTGGCGGATATCCGCAAGGAGGTGCTTCCGGTCATCCAGGAGATCTCGCGCAACCCGGATATCTTCGCCTTGTTCCATTCGGTGCAGGGCAAGGATGATTATACATATGAGCATAACATCGGCGTTGCAGTGCTCTCTACCCTGATCGGCAGATGGCTGGAGATGAGTGAAGCGGAGCTGTCCGTGCTCTCCATGGCTGCAACTCTGCATGACATCGGCAAGCTGAAGATACCCTCAGAGCTGCTGAATAAGCCCGGCAAGCTGACGGACGAGGAATACACCCAGGTGAAGAAGCACACGGTCTACGGCTACGAGATCCTCAAAGAAACCACCGGAGCCAATTCACGCATTGCCCTGGTGGCGCTTCAGCATCATGAGCGAAATGACGGGAAGGGGTATCCGCTGGGGCTGAAGGACGAACAGATCGATCCGTACAGCAAAATTGTGGCCGTGGCGGATATTTTTCATGCGATGTCCAGCAAGCGCCCGTATCATGAACCGACGCCGTTTCATATGATTGTCGATCAGATGAGAAGAGGCAGCTTCGGCGCGCTGGACCCGCATATTGTAACCGTTTTTCTGGAAAATATCGTGAAGCGGTCAGTTGGGCGTGAAGTGGTCCTAACCGATGGCCGGGTCGGCGAGATTGTCTACTTGAACCCGCATGATATCGAGACTCCGCTGATCCGCATCGGGGATGAATATATCGACCTCAGCAAAAGAACGGAGCTTAACATCCGGGAGATCAGCCTCTGATTCCTCTCTACTTGTTGAAATAATCGGCCACTCCCTCAGCGACCGCCTGAGCCGCCTTCCGCTGATAAGCCGCCTTGCGTACAATCGCTTCGTCGTACGGGTTCGACAGGAAGCCCAGCTCTACAAGGGTAGCCGGCAGCGGATTCTCCCGCAGAATATGATAGTCGCCGAAGGAGAGACCGTTGCTGCGCAGGCCGATGCCCTCACCCAGCCGGGTCTCCACTGCCCGGGCCAGCCGCAGATCATTCTGCTGCGAATAGAAGAAGGTCAGCGTGCCGGAGACATTCTTCGGCGATGAATTATAATGAATGCTGACAAAAGCATCTGCACCGAGCTGCCGCCCGAGCTGTACCCGCTGGGAGAGCGCAGGCTTCTGGTCTCCGCGGGTCCGGGTCATCTCCACTCTGGCTCCCTTGGCGGTCAGATAATCCCGCAGGTAGAGGGAAGTCTGGAGCGTCAGATCCTTCTCCATCGTGTTATAGGTTGTCCCGAGCATGCCCGGATCGGTGCCGCCGTGGCCAGGGTCCACTATGATCAGCTTGCCCCGGATGCTGCCGGATTTCCGTACGACACTCGGAGTCTGGCTATTCGAGCTGATGGTGCTTGCGCTGCGGACGGTTCCGCCTGACAGATACCCGGAGGATACCCAGCCGACGGTTCCTCCGGCGGTGCGGATCCGCGACCACTCTCCCTGCCGGAGCAGGAGTGTCACCTTGTTGCCGGATTGCAGGGAGCCGACCACCTCATAGCCGGTTCCCGGCCCGCTGCGGATGCGCAGGGAAGACGCGGTCACGACAGCCGTTCCGCTGGAGGCCGCTGTGGTCTTAACCGCCGCCTTGGAGGCGGTGGAGCCGGAAGAGGCGCTGGCAGAAGAGGTACTGGTGGAGGAGCTTCCACTGGTACGCTTCAGGTAGTAACCGGCTACCCAGCCGGAGACAGAGCCGGCCCGGACCTTGAGCCAGCCATGCTGCTCCTCAGTGACGGTAACGGTGGCTCCGCCAGCCAGAGTGCCTGTAACGGCGGCGCTTGCAGCGGGCTCACTGCGTACATTCAGAGAGCTGGCGTACACTTTGGCCGTGTAAGCAGTTGCAGCATAAGCGGTAGAAGACGGCAGGACAGGTGCCAGTATGGATGAAGTCAGCAGACAGGCTGACAGGACTGCAGTATGTAATTTTTGTCGCATACAAATAAATCCTCATTTCCCGGAGAGATAACAATCTATTACCCGTTTCATCGGCAGGAGAATACCGAAAATTTAAAATTGAAGATAAATACCTATTCGGAATACCGCTAACAACGCTGCTTATCATATTGCTCTTATCTTCCTCCGATGCTGCCCAATATCGCCCGAAGCCCTATTCGCTGGCAGGAAATGTCTGTATAATTATTACATATTGGGGAAACAGACAAAGGAGTGCCGCCGTGATCAGACCTAGATTATTCATTGGTTCTTCCAGAGAATCTATCCGCTATGCCAGGGCTATCCACGAACAACTGAAGCGGACCGCTGAGGTCCATCCGTGGTATGCCGCTGCTTTCCGGCCGAATGAATACACCATGGAAGCGCTGGAGCGGAATCTGGATATCAGCGATTTTGCCGTCTTTGTGTTCTCGCCGGATGATGTAGCCCGGATTAGGGGTAAATATTATTATGTGACCCGGGACAACACCCAGTTCGAAATGGGCCTGTTCTGGGCGCGGCTGCGGCGCGGCCGGGTCTTCTGCCTGCTGCCGGATCAGGTACCTGCGCGCAGTGATCTGATTCCGGGCGAGAATGTGGAAGAGTATCATCTGCTGTCGGATCTGTCGGGACTAACCCCGCTGGAATATGAGTGGCAGCACGAGAATGTTACAGCAGCGGTGGATGTGAGCTGTGGCAAGATCATCGACAGTATTCAGGCGCAGGGGATGTACCACGACCCGGCTGTAGAGCTGTTGCAGCTTCGGGCAGAGCTTAGGCGAAAAGAAAGTATCCTTCACTTCTTTTGGCAATATAATAATAATGTAACGCCGCCCCAGGCAGCCGAGAAATATCAGGCACTGAGCGAAGCCGTCCGTAATTCATTCCTGCCCCCGGAGGATTGCCGGGTCATCGGAGCCGCTATGTGGCGGGCCGAAGCGGAAGCGGGCCTGAAGCAGGTCGGCGGCAATGTGGGACGCGGGCAGATGTATCCGTTCGCCGCCTTCGAGGACGGAAGCGTGAAGCCAGGGGTGCTGGATGCTTTTCTGGCAAAAGAATGGACTTTTTTACAGCGTACGGAAGTTGCGGAGGTATATATCCTATGCTATCCTTTAGGGGAGAACCATGTGCTGTCCGTGCACTTCTCGGGAATTCAGAGATTATCGGGAGAGGATATTACAGCAGTCGTGGCCTATAACCGGGATTTGTTCCGCACCGTCAATCATTTAGTGGGAGGGGACTAACAGGATGAAGAATATGAAGAATGCCGTTAGTGTATCCAGTACTGTCCGCCGGTCTGCAAGCGGTGACGGCAACAGCGCGGGAGGCAAAGGCCGCTCCAGACGCAAATCCGGCCCCAAGCTTACGCCCTCAGCGTCAAGCGTCTATTTGGCACCATCCGTGGAGGGTGGAGACGACGAGTACAAGAAGCTGGTCAGCGGTAAAGTGGATAATAACAAGCCATCATTTGCCTGAATATTGGCTAATTTACGTATACTTTTGAACGGGTCTCCAGCAATCGCTGGGGGCTTTTTTTGTCCCTTTGAACGAATGGCGGAACGAAGAACGAATGAAGGAACGAACGGCCACCGCTCACTTAGGTTATGCGCTCTCCTGATGCGCCTGCTCATCCGTGGCATCCTCCGTCTGCCGGGTCTTGAAGTTAAACTAATGTAAGGAATTAGGTTGATATGTGGACTCCGCCGGAAGCGGGCCGAGTGCTGCGGGGTGGATTAGAGGGGGAAGGGGATAGGGATAGGGAAAATGAAAGGGAAAATGAAAGGGATAAATCCCTTTGGTGGAGCTGAAAGTGGGCTAGATGGAGAAATGAGAGGGATAAATCCCATTGGTGGTGCTGAAAAGTGGGCTGGATGAGCAAATGAAAGGGATAAATCCCTTTGGTGGCGCTGAAAGTGGGCGGGACGGGGGAGGGCAAGTTAGTTGAATGAGAAAATCAGGAGCACAAGTGCACCTGAATCGAGCAAAAGTTAGCTAAATGAGCAAATCAGGAGCACAAGTGCCCCTGAATCCAACAGATGTTAGTTAAATGAGCCAATCAGTTAGGCGGCGCCCCATCCAGCGCAATGGCCCCTATTGCGCGGAGGAAATTCCGCGCTGCTTCTTCGCAACCTCGCGGCGCACCACCGGGGCGACCTCGGTGGAGAGCAGCTCGATGGCGGCGGCTACTTTGGCGTAAGGCAGGCCGCCGATGTCTAGCTGGGTCATGAAGCGGTTATGGCCGAACAGCTCATGCTGATAGAGAATCTTCTCGATAATCTGTTGCGGGCTGCCTACGGCCAGGGTGTTGTCCGGCGAGGTGAACCGGCCGAACTCGCTGCGGGAGATCCGGTACTCCTGACCGGGGCGCGGGCTGATCGCATTACGGTAGCTGTAGTAATAAGGGTAATACTCATCCAGTGCCTGCTGAGAGGTCTTGGCGATGTAGCCATGGCTGGTGATGGCGATCTTCAGGTCCTCCGGCTGGTGGCCGGCGGCTGCCCCGGCGCGGCGGTAGGTGCCGGCCAGATTCTGGAAGGGCTCCGGGCTGCCGCTCAGGATAGCGATAGCCATGCCTATGCCAAGGGCCCCGGCCTTCTCGGCACTTTCGGCTGAACCGCCGATGCCGACCGAGAGCGGCAGTCTCTGCTGCAGCGGACGTGGAGCGATCTCGGCGTTATGCAGCGGGGAGCGGAATTTGCCCTTCCAGTTCATAACTTCATGCTGGTTCAGTGTGAGCAGCAGGTCGAGATTCTCGCTGAACAGCTGCTTGTAATCTTCCAGCTCGTAGCCGAACAGCGGGAAGGATTCCAGAAAAGCGCCGCGTCCGGCAATGATCTCGGCCCGACCGCCAGACAAGAGGTCCAGGGTGGCGAAATCCTCGAAGACACGGACTGGATCAATGGTACTTAGCACGGTCGTAGCGCTGGTAAGCTTGATCCGCTGTGTAACCTGGGCAATAGCTGCCAGGACAACGGGCACCGATGAGATTACGAAATCCAGCCGGTGATGCTCGCCTACGCCGAATACATCCAGTCCGGCTTCATCGGCCAGCTTCGCGGCTGCAATGACTTCCTGCAGGCGTTGGGCGGGGCTGATCCGCTGCCCTGTATGGCAGTCGGTAACAATATCGCCCAATGTATAAATGCCGAATTCAAACTCCGGCAGGCTTGCTTCTTTTTCTTGAGCATCCGCTTGTGTATTGGCTTGCGCATTAGCTTGTGTATTCCCTTGATTGTTCATGGTACAGACCCCTTATCATCCAGAATGGTGAGCAGCAATTACTTGTAAGCTTGTCCGTTAGTGCAAGGATATAGCCCAGTATATCACAATTACTTACTAATTGTAAGTATATGAGTGGAAGTTTGCGAATAGCTATTAACATTGTCTGTTTCATCGTTACTGTTTCATGGTTTCAGAAGAATGTCAGCAGTAAATAAAATTAATCCGCCCGGATATTGTGTATTTTTATTGACAGATTACCTGATGGATGATATTTTAAATTTACAAATTCCAATCAACTTACTTAGGATTATATGTTACCGACTGTACATACAGAGGTGCCTGCGTGATTGTTGCGCGAGGTCCCTCTGTTTTTTTGTTGCTAAGGGAATTCAGCCAGAAGGAGGAGCAGATATGGGAGAGGCATTGTTGTCTATCACAGAACTGAATAAGCACTTTGATACCGCTGGAGGCAAGGTGCAGGCGCTGGAGGATGTCGAGCTGGAGGTGCAGGAGGGGGAGTTCATCACGGTGATTGGACCCAGCGGCTGTGGCAAAAGCACCCTGCTGCGCATCATTGCCGGTCTGGATACCGGCTATACCGGCAGTGTTACCCTGGAGGGGGCAGCGATCAGCGGGCCGGGAATCGATAAGGGGTTTATTTTTCAGGAGCACCGCTTGTTTCCCTGGCTTACGGTAGAGAAGAATATTGCCTCGGATCTGCCGCTGGGCAGGCCGGATATCCGGCAGCGGGTAGATGAGCTGATTGAGCTGGTGAAGCTCGGCGGCTTCGAGAAGTCCTATCCCCGTGAGCTGTCGGGCGGGATGGCCCAGCGGGTAGCGATTGCCCGGGCACTGCTGCGCAGTCCCAAGGTTCTGCTGCTGGATGAGCCCTTTGGCGCGCTGGATGCTTTTACGCGGGCGCATATGCAGTCGGTGCTGCTCGACATTTGGCAGCGGAACCGGACGACGATGATTTTTGTGACCCATGATATAGATGAAGCCGTGTTCCTGGGGAACCGGGTGGTGATTCTGGAGCCTCGTCCCGGCCGAATCCGTAAGATCGTTCCCATAGACCTGCCGTATCCGCGCTCCAAAACAACAACCTCCTTTCAAGAGCTGCGGCTCAAGGTATTGAATTACTTCGAGAAGGTGGAGGAGCTTGAGCTGAAGGACGGGGCCGGAATATAAAGTGAATCCAGATGCTTATTGTGGAATGCGAATATATTAATTAATTCAGAAGGAGGGACAGCCATGGCAGAGCGGACCGTAGCTGTAGGGAATGCCGGAAAAACCGGACAGCCTGATGGACCTGGAAAAGTGGTCATTGCCGGTCTGGGGCTGCTGCTTCCGGCAGGGGTGCTGATCCTGTGGCAGATTCTGGGCTATTACGGAGTGATCTCGGAGATGCTGTTCCCGACACCTTATACGATTGCCCAGTCGTTCATTGCGCTGGCGTCTACCGGGGATTTATGGAGCAACCTGAGAATTAGTGTCGTGCGGGCATTGTCAGGATTTCTGCTTGGCGGAGGGCTCGGTCTGTTCTTCGGCATCCTGGTCGGATTATTCCGCCGGTCGGAGAAGCTGCTTGACCCCTCGCTGCAAATGATCCGCATGATTCCGAGCCTTGCCGTAGTGCCGCTGTTCATTCTCTGGTTCGGCATCGGCGAAGAATCCAAGGTGCTGCTGATTGCCAAAGGGGCGTTTTTTCCGGTCTATATCAATACCTTTATCGGTATACGCGGGACGGATAACAAGCTGTTTGAGGTAGCCAGAGTGCTTGGCTTCAGCAGAGGGAAGCAGATTGTAAGGCTGGTGCTGCCTGCGGCGGTGCCGAATATTATGCTCGGCGTACGTTTGTCGCTGGGACTCTCCTGGCTGGGACTGGTGGTTGCGGAGCTTATTGCTTCTACCTCGGGGATCGGCTACATGATGTCAGATGCCCGCCAGTTTGCCGATACGCCGGTTGTATTTGTCGGAATTATTGTATTTGCCGCTGTCGGACTGCTGAGTGACACGATTGTCCGCCTGATTGAACAGCATCTGCTCCGGTGGCGGGACAGTTATCAGGGATAGGAGGGGAAGAACAGCATGAGTGAAGGGATCGAAGCCATAATCAAGACAGCCAAGGGGGTAAGGGAAGCCCGTGATTATAGCGGAACTGCTTCAATTACTACGGCTAACAACAAGAGAAAGACAGATTCAGCATTCTGGAAAAAGCTTCTGTATGACTGGGTAGCCGGGGCAGCCATTCCCGTAGCGGTGCTGGCCGTGTGGCAGCTTGCCGGGAGCGCAGGCTGGATCTCACCGGAGTTTCTTCCGGCACCGCTGACGATCCTCTCTGCATTTGCGGATCTGACTGTTAAAGGAGAACTCGTCCATCATGTGGGTGTCAGCATTGGACGGGCGGGCATCGGGTTCCTGATTGGAGGTATTCTCGGCTTGCTGCTGGGGACATTGACCGGCCTGTTCCGCAGCGCAGCCTATCTGCTGGACCCAAGTGTTCAGATTCTGCGGCTGGTTCCGCATCTGGCGATTGCCCCGCTAATTATTCTGTGGTTTGGCTTCGGCGAGATCTCGAAGGTGGTTATTATCATGAGCGGCTCCTTCTTCCCGCTCTATGTTAATACCTTCATGGGCATCCGGGGAGTGGATAACAAGTTATTCGAAGTGGCCCGGGTACTGGGCTTCAGTCCACTGCAGAAGGTGCGGCGGCTGATCCTGCCGGCTGCGCTGCCCGGCATTCTCCTGGGACTGCGCCTGTCGATGGCTGTGGCCTGGATCGGTCTGGTGGTTGCTGAACTGATCGGATCACAGTCCGGGGTTGGATTTCTCATTAATGAAGCGAAGCAGAATTCCAATACGGCAGTTATTTTTGTCGGAATACTTATTTTCGCTGTGGTCGGCAAGCTAATCGATTCTCTATTCCGCGTCATCGAACGCAAATTCCTGTACTGGCGTGACAGCTATCAAGGTTGAAGACGGGCTGATGAAACGCTAACGCTAATGAAACCAAGGGGGCAACAACATGAGCCAACCGGCACTGAAGGAAGCATTGAAACTGACGGCAGATGTACTGGTAATCGGCGGAGGTCCGGCAGGAACATGGGCGGCACTTACAGCCGCAGCCAAGGGAGTGAAGGTGATTCTGGCCGATAAAGGATACTGCGGCTCCAGCGGCGCGACTGCCCCGTCGGGCACAGGAGTATGGTACGTGAAGCCGGAGGAGGAGCTGCGCGAGGCCGCGAAGGCCAGCCGTTATGCTATGGGCGGTAAGCTGGCAGAGCACCGCTGGATGGACCGGGTGCTGGACCGTACTTATGAGAATATGAACAGACTGGGCGTCAGCGGCTATCCGTTCCCGGTGGATGAGGAAGGCAATCCATACCGGCGGGGCCTGCAGGGACCTGAATATATGCGTCTGATGCGCAAGCTGGTGAAGAAGGCAGGTGTGAAGATTCTGGACCACAGTCCCGTGCTGGAGCTGCTCGCCGATGAGCACGGGGTAGCCGGAGCGGCCGGCGTGCAGACCCAGAACGGAGAAGCCTGGAGTGTGCATGCCGGGGCGGTAGTTATCGCTACCGGGG
Organism: Paenibacillus sp. FSL R7-0333; assembly: GCF_038000365.1. Classification (NCBI taxonomy): domain Bacteria; kingdom Bacillati; phylum Bacillota; class Bacilli; order Caryophanales; family Paenibacillaceae; genus Paenibacillus; species Paenibacillus sp. FSL R7-0333. Next base: position 6,389,509 of record NZ_JBBOBZ010000001.1, on the reverse strand, counting down.
GCTGCGCTTTCCTCAGCAAGGCGCTGGGCTGCAACGTCCTGACGGGTGATGGTTACTTATTCGCTGCGGAAGCAGGGGCGAGCCTGTCCGGCATGGAGTTCTCCAATGCCTATGCGATCTGCCCGACCTTCTCCTCTGTAACGAAGACCGCATATTACAGCTATGCCAGCTTCTATTATGAGGACGGCAGCGTGGTGGAAGGAGCGGGCTCCAAGAAGGGCCGCTCGGTCATTGCCCGGAATCTGCTGGCGGGCCGCCAGGTGTTCGCGAAGCTTGACGGAGCCGATGAGGCTTTGCAGCCGCTGCTGCGGGTGGCGCAGACGAATTTCTTCCTGCCGTTCGACCGGCGGGGAATTAATCCCTTTAAGGATCTTTTCCCGGTAACCTTGCGGCTGGAGGGGACCGTCCGGGGGACCGGCGGTATCCGGATTACAGACGAGAATTGCGGCACAGGTGTTCCAGGGTTATATGCTGCAGGGGATGCAGCCACCCGCGAGCTGATCTGCGGCGGGTTCACCGGAGGCGGCAGCCACAATGCCGCCTGGGCCATGTCTTCCGGCTCCTTCGCCGGAGAAGGGGCTGCGGCTTATGCCGCAGGACTTGGCCGGCATGCCAGCCATCGGACACCTTCCGGCTTGTCCTCTTCCCCGCTGGTTCACGGGGAAGTCCGGGCAGGCGCAGCGGCCAGAACCGCAGAGTATGTGGAGGCTGTGCAGGCAGAAGTCAAACCGTACGATATTAATCTGTTCCGTACAGAGCAGGGGCTGGCCTCTTCGCTGGAACGTCTGGACGGACTATGGAAGGAGCAGCGCAGCCGGGAAATCCAGCGCACGCCGGAAGGTGTAAAGGCGCGTGAAGCCGAAGCGATGACGGCGACGGCACGCTGGATGTACAGCTCCGCACTGGCCCGCACCGAGACCCGGGGAATGCATAAACGGGAGGACTTCAAGGCAAGTGATGACAGCCAGCATCACCGCTTGATCAGCGGCGGACTGGATCAGGTATGGGTGAAGACAGAAGAGGTAGCGAAGGAGAGTGTATTGTTGTGATTGAAGTCATCAGCGCTGGCCGGTGTATAGAATGCAACCAATGCGTATCCGTCTGCCCGACCAATGTATTCGACCGAGCAGATAATGGAATTCCTGTTATCGCCCGGCAGAGCGACTGCCAGACCTGCTTCATGTGTGAGCTGTATTGTCCGGTGGATGCGCTGTATGTTGCTCCGGATTCCGAGGGGATTACCGGGATTACAGAGGCAGAGCTGGAGGAGCAAGGCCTGCTTGGAGGCTACCGCGAGAAGGTAGGCTGGGGCAAGGGCAGACAGCCGGTGGCTAGTCATGACTTCATGGTTAAGCTGGCGGCGCGGGCAGGATTCTGATTTCTGATATGCGATAACAACATCCAGTAGACGACTGAGGGGAGAATACAGCAATGAGCAGATTGTACAGAGAGATTACAGGTATATGGAGCAAAAGGGGACGCCTCACGCTGATTACAGGTGTGGTGATGATCATGCTGGTACTGCAGGCTTGCGGCAATAATACGGGGAGCAGCAGCTCAGCAGCAGGCAGTGGAGGTAACAATACCGCTGAAGCGGCTGGCGATAAGGCTTCAAGCAATGTTCCGGCCGTGCTGAATTACGGATTCATTGGCTCCAATAAGCTGAATCTGCCGGGAGGCGCGGAAGGCTGGGGCCTTTACAAGGGCATTATTCAGGAAGAGCTGAAACCATACGGAATTACCGAAGTCAAGCTGACAGGCTTCCCGAACGGGCCAGATCAGACGGAATCATTAATCAGCGGAAGACTTGATTTCGGCAGCCTCGGGGATACCCCGGCGATTATCGCCTACGCCTCAGGAGCCAAGACCCGGCTGATCGCCCAGACTTCAGCGCATACAGTCGGTTATCTGATCGGCAAGAAGGACGGGCCGAAGACAGTGCAGGACCTGAAGGGCAAGACGATTGCCATCCAAAAAGGTTCGTTTATGCACCGTTATGTAGTCGGCTTGCTGAAGCAGGAGGGCGTAACTGATTATAAGCTGGTTCACATGCTGATTCCCGATGCAAGCGCAGCACTGGCCCGCGGCGATGTAGACGCGACCACCAATAACGGTGTGGCAGCGCTTAAGCAGATTGAGCAGGGGTACACCCATTTGGATGATGCCTCGCAGCATCCGGATCTGCTCGGTAGCAGCGCTACCGTAGTGTCAGAGGAGTACCTTGCGAAATTCCCGGATTTCCCCAAGGTCTGGAATGCGGCCCGGGAGAAGGCACTGGCCGACCTGAAGCAGCATGAAGATGAATATTATGCATTCCTGGCTGAGATCGGAGATACCACCCCGGAACTCGCGAAGCAGGTCAATCCAATCAGTGATATCAAGGATACAGCCTTCACAGATGACGGTATTAAGCTGCTGGAGGGCACCAAGAACTTCCTCGTCGATGAGAAGCTGGCCAAGAAAGATTTCAATATCAGCGATTGGCAGCTCAAGTAATTCAACATAGGGAAACGGAGGGAATGCCAATGTCTCATGAAACCTTAACTATTGAACATTTCAAGCTGCCGCTGGAGAATGGGCTGTATCTGGAAGGTGAGGTACGGGTCCCTGCGGGGACGGCAACGAAGCCTGTACTCCTGATCAGCCATGGCTTCAGAGGGCATAAAGATTGGGCGTTCTGGCCGGAGGTCTCCGGCAGAATTGCCGGAAGCGGGTTCTACACCGTAAGCTTCAATTTCTCGCGTATCGCTGCCCGTGATGCTGACGGGATCAGCCCGGAGGAAGCAGCCGAAGCGGCCACGCTGAGCAGGGAGCTGGCGGATCTGGAGCAGTTGCTTCATAGCCTGCTTGAAGGCAGGCTGCCGCTTGCCGGACAAGCGGACACGGAGCGGATAGCGGTTCTGGGGCATAGCCGTGCAGGCGGGAGCAACATCCTGTTCGCGGCAGAGCATCCTGAGGTGAAGGCGCTGGTAGTCTGGAACGGCGGTGCTGCACCGCAGCCTCGGCAGGGTGAAGGTACTGCGGCGCTTACACCGCAGGAGCAGGCGGTCCGGGAGGATCAGCTGCGGAATAAGGAGCGTTTCAATCTGGAGGAAGCGCTCAGCAGAGTATCGGCTGCTGCGCTGCTGATTCAGGGTGATCAGGACCGTGATGCCCTGCTGCTGCAGCATGCCGGCTTCAGGGAACAAGCGCCGCAGCACCGGTACCTGAGCATCCGGGGTGCAGATCATACCTTCGGCACGGTAGATCCGTACGAAGGCTCCACCTCTGCGCTGAATGAAGCTGTCACCTCGACGATAGCATTTTTGCAAGAGAAGCTGGCCTGATCTTATTTCTACATTTCAAAGAATCATGAAGAGGAGGAAGCGGAATGCCGCAGCAACAGCAGGCTACAACAGATGTTCTAGTGCTGGGTGGAGGCCCGGCCGGAGCATGGGCGGCATGGAGTGCAGCTTCTCAGGGAGCGAAAGTGATCCTGGCCGATAAGGGATATCTCGGAACCAGCGGGGCTACCGCGCCGGGGGGGACGACGCTGCTGGTGATTCCGCCGGTGGCAGAGCTGCGGGAGCAGGCCGTGCAGGACAGACTTAAGGCCGGCGGCTATCTCTCGGAGAATGCCTGGATACACCGTGTGCTGGATCAGGTCGAGCAGAATCTGCAGCTGGTAGAGGAGTGGGGGTATCCCTTCCCGAAGGATAAGGATGGCAGGCCGCTGCGGACGCATCTGCATGGCCCGGAATACATGAGGATTATGCGCAGAGTGGTGCGCAAGGCGGGAGTGCGCATCTGGGATCAATCGCCGGCACTGGAGCTGCTCCATGATCAGCACGGCGTGGGTGGCGCCCGCGGAATCAACCGCCTGACCGGAGAGAGCTGGGAAGTGAAGGCGAATGCGGTGATTATGGCTACGGGCGGCTGCGCCTTCCTCAGCAAGGGGCTGGGCTGTAATGTGCTTACCGGTGAAGGGCTGCTGATGTCAGCCGAAGCCGGTGCCGAGCTGTCGGGCATGGAATTCACCCGGCAATATGCTCCGAGCTTCGCGGATGGAACGGTCACCCGCGGGCGCATGCTGGCTTGGGCCACGCTGTATGATGCTGCGGGAAGGCCGCTGCACCGGGGCGACCGCACCTTCGGCAGCATTCCCGAGCTGATGCTGAAGGGCCCGGTCTATGCTTCTCTGGATTTGGCTGATACGAAGGAGAAGCAGTCATTCCTCCGCAATGCCCACCCGATCTTCTTCATGCCGCTGGAGCGGGCGGGGATTAATCCGTTCAAGGATAAATTTCCGCTTACGCTCCGCTATGAAGGCACGATGCGCGGCACGGGCGGCCTGCGCCTGACCGGCCCCGGGTGTGAAACCTCGGTGCCGGGGCTGTATGCGGCAGGCGACGCCGCCTCCCGCGAGAAAGTGACCGGCGCCATCTCCGGCGGCGGCGCCTACAATGCATCCTGGGCCATCTGCAGCGGCAGCTGGGCAGGACGAAGCGCGGCGCGGCTCGCTCTGCAGCAGCCGCATCCGGCGGAGCGCCGGATGCTCCGCGCGGCGGGCCGCTACGGGATGCCGGCTGGCGCCGGCACCTCACGGACGCTGGACGCGAAGCCGCTGATCGCGGCGGTCCAGCAGGAGATCCTGCCGCTGCGGATCAATTACTTCCGCAGCGAGCCCGTAGTCGCTGCCGCCCTGCAGCGCCTGAACCGCCTGATGCCCGAGCTGGGCGGGCAGGTGCCCGCGACAGTTCAGGGCATCGTGCAGTCACGTGAAGCGGCCGCTATGCTGAATGTCGGCCGCTGGATTTACACTGCTGCGCTGGCCCGCAAGGAGAGCCGCGGCCTGCAGCGCCTGGCCGAGTATCCGGCGCTGGACCCGCGCCAGACCCACCGCCTGATTCTCTCCGGCGTTAATACGATCGGTATCCGCACGGAAAGTGTGCCTCATGCCCATGAGCTGCGGATTCCGGGAGAGGAGCGGGCCATATGATTGAGCTGGTCAGCCAGGACCGCTGCATCGGCTGCAGGCTGTGCGTGAAGGTCTGTCCGACGAATGTCTTCGCGATGGAGGGCAAGCTTGCCGTCATTGCCCGCCAGGAGGATTGCCAGACCTGCTTCATGTGCGAAGCTTATTGTCCTGTCGATGCATTGTATGTGGCACCGCAGGCAGATAAGTCTGCGAACCCGGATGAGCAGGAGCTGATTGAATCCGGCCGGCTGGGCAGCTGGCGGAAGGAGATCGGCTGGAATCCGGGGGCGGAGGACACGATGGCAGAACGGGACACGACACCGTTCTTCGAGGTCTTCACCGAAGCTTACCGCGGCAAGTAGCAAGAGATAGGCAAGTAAATTCACAGGTGTTCCGCAGCCATGCCGGCAGCGGAACACCTTTTTGTATATAATCGCTTCTGACTGACGGGTGCATGTTCTTGTACGTTTCGGCCGTGTCTAAGTAATATGACATAATTTGGGCAATACTAGGAGCACGCCGATACATATAGAAGCAGGCTAAGCTGCTGCAGAAAAATATAAATTATTTTAATATATACTAACTGGGCGGCTACCGATTATACTAAGTTGAACGAACCGTTTCTTCAGCAGGCGGAGCGTCTCCCCAAATCTACACACAGACACTACAATATTATGCTGGAGGAAATTGAATGAGCATTACAGAACTTACTAGCCAACTTTCCAGTTTCACAGGAAGGCTACTGCGGGAACGCTTCGGGAAGGGACCTGAATCGATACATGCCTCTATCGGGGAGCAATGTATAGCACTGCATATCCGTAATTTCATCGGACCTGTGGAGAGGTTTTTATTGAATAAGGAAGAAGAACAGGCGTTTCGTTATACACGGGAGCTTCTGATGAAGTCCCTGCTTCCCGAGCTTGCAGCATACCTGAAGGAGAGCCTGGCTATTGAGGTCGGCGAGCTTTTTTATGATTGGGGCATTCATAACGCATCGGGGATGATCGTGGCACTAATCAAGAATGACGACGTACCGATTGATGATTATGCCGGGCGCGAAGAAGTCCATACCCAGATTAACGAGGTGACCAGGAAGGTCCAAAAGGAACCGGTCCATACAGACTCCTGGTGGCTGGGACCCCGCATTCTGATTATTAAGCGTGAAGGCATCATGATTCCTTTGGAGAAGGAATTGATTGGCCTCGGCTATGAGAATACGCTTAAGACTACCAAGCGCAAGATGGAGAAGCGTTATTTGGATGATACCACCACTATAGCCCAGATGCTCGGCAAAGAGCTGGCGGATATTTATGTGGATTGGGATTTCGACAAAGATACCAGCGTGATAGCCTATACTTTTCACTAAAGTCTAACCATATATGAGGTGGAAATGAGTCGGACATGCAAATGAGCCGAACATGAGCCGAAGAAGGGGGAATCGTCCCTTTCTTCGGTTTTTTTATTTTCTGCCCATCTGCCGTTAGGGGTGCTGAGACTTTTTAGGAGGATAAGCTGGATGGAGGAGTGTAAGTGGACGGTATTATATGTAGAAGATAATCAGCTCAATATGGCCTTAGTACACCATATCTTCAAAAGAAATCTGCCCTCCGTATTGCTGCTGAAGGCTGAAACGGCAGAGCTTGGACTGCAAATAGCGCGGGAAGCTCTGCCGGATCTGATTATCCTGGACATCGGGCTTCCCGGACTTAACGGGTATGAAGCTCTGGAAATACTGCAGCAGGATCAGGCAACTTGTCATATTCCGGTGCTGGCGACGAGTGCGTTTGCGCAAAGCTCGGATATTGAGAAGGCCCGGAAGAAGGGCTTTGCCGAATATATCACCAAGCCCTTTCAGGTTAAAGCGTTCACCGAAACCGTGAAGAGGCTGCTCTACGGAGAAGACCTGCAGAAGATTTAGCTTGAAATAGCAACAGGGGATTCATTAAGGTGGGGAGCTGGGGAGATCTCTGTCTGGCGGCGGGTTCACGGGCTGCTGTAATCCGCTGAATAAGGAATTGTCTGTATTCGACATAATGATTTGACTTTCGCCCGATTATGCAAGATATTTATATTGCAGATTTAATATAAAGGAATTGCATCTAATACTTCACAAACGGGCGGTGGATCTTATGCTAGGGCAGCATACGGAGACGTCTTCTCCATTTGAACAGGCATTGAAGACAGGAACTGCCGGAGTAGCCTTTCTCTCCATGGCTGAAGAATGGATGAAAGTGAATCCGGCGGTAACCCTCTTGCTCGGATATTCCGAAGAGCAGTTGCTGGGACGCAGCTTCCAAGCGTTCTGGGATGAAGATAGCCTGCACATACATAGTTACAGGATGGGGAGCCTCAGGACAGGAGCAGCCCCTTTTTTTGAAGCCGAAATTAAGCTGCGCCATGCGGATGGCTCTGCGGTTCCGGTGCTGCTGCATGTGGCGAGGGTGAGCGAGCCTTCGACGGGAGAGGGGCTGTATTATATCGTTCACTTGGCTGGAAGGCCGCTTGAAGCACGGGTGGAGGCACTTCCCGGGACGTCTGAGCGGCTGTACCAGCTGATTGCCGGCAACATCAGGGACATTGTGTACTATGCTGCGCCCGGTTCAGTCTGCCGCTACTGCTCCCCTTCTGTGGAGGAGGTGCTCGGGTATAGACCGGAGGAGCTGATCGGCCGGGATAACAGCAGACTGGTTCATTCTGAGGATCTGGCCTTAATCAGTGCGCAGCAGATGGCTGACTCGCCTGATGTCCAGCTGCGGATATTACATGCGAACGGCCAATATATCTGGATTGAATTCTCTCTGAGAACGGTGGAAGACGGCGGGGAGCGCGGGGTGCTGGCTGTCGGCCGCGATGTGACCCGGCGCAAGATTGTGGAGCAGAAGCTTCAGGAATCGGTCGAGCGTTATACCTCGCTGAAGAAATATAATCATGACGCGATCATATCGCTGGACCTGGAAGGCCATATTATTAACGGGAATGAACAGGCGGTAAGGCTGACGGGGTATACGATCTCTGAGATAGTGGGCATGAGTGTCAGCCGGATCATCGGCGAGCGGCAGCTGCAGAATGTACTCGGTCCCCGCCGGCGGAGCGGCTCCGCAGGCCAGGATATCAACCTGATCTGGCATAAGGACGGGCATTCTGTGGAGGTCCTGACTACCCTTGCGCCGATTATTATCAACCAGTCTACCGTAGGCTTTTATATTATCGTCAAGGATATTACCGAGCAGAAGAAGCTGCTGATTGCCAAGGAGACCGCAGAGAATACGAACCGCGCCAAAAGTGAGTTCCTGGCTATGATGAGCCATGAAATCCGTACTCCGATGAACGGGGTGATCGGGATGACCGACCTGCTGCTGGAGAGCAGTGAGCCGGGTTCGCAGCAGCGGGAGTTCCTGGAGATTATCCGCCAGAGCGGTGAATCCCTGCTGAATATCATCAACGACATTCTCGATCTCTCCAAGATTGAGGCAGGCAAAATCTCACTCCAAGACGAGCCGTTCATCCTCCAGCACTGTATGGATTCCGCACTGGAGCTGCTTCAGCTCAAGGCGGAGCGCAAAGGGCTGACCCTCAGCGTGGAGACGGAGCCGGATGTGCCGCAGCGGCTGATCGGGGACGGGGAGCGGCTGAAGCAGGTGCTGCTCAATCTGGCCGGCAATGCCGTCAAATTCACCTGTACCGGCGGGGTAAAGGTAAGCGTGAAGCGCATTGCCGATGGCCTGGCAGGTGTAACGCTCCAGTTCACCGTGGCGGATACGGGGAGCGGGATTCCCGAGGAGGCCCGCAGCCGCTTGTTCGAGCCGTTCTATCAGATGGAGCATTTCAGGGGCCGCCAGGGTGAAGGCACCGGTCTGGGGCTGGCGATCAGCAAGCAATTGGTCGAGCGGATGGGCGGAGAGATCTATCTGGATACAGCAGCCGGGCATGGGGCGACCTTTGTGTTCACCGTGGTCCTTCGGACGCAAGCGCAGTCGCTTCCGGCTGACGGGCCGGAGGGGAACCTGCCGGAGCCGCAATCCGAAGGCCGGTCCCTGCATATTCTGGTAGCCGAGGACAATGTGATCAACCAGATCGTCCTGCGCAAAATCCTGGAGAAGCGCGGCTTCGCCGTCGATGTGGCCGAGGATGGGCGGCAGGCGGTCGATATGACAGCCCGGCATGGCTATGATCTGATCTTCATGGATGTGCAGATGCCCGGGATGAACGGCCTGGAGGCCACAGCTGCCATTAGGGCAGAGCAGCCGGCAGACCAGCAGCCGGTCATTGTTGCAGTGACGGCCAACGCGCTCAAGGGCGACCGGGAGCTATGCCTTGAAGCAGGGATGGATGAGTATATCAGCAAGCCGCTGAGAAGCGACAGCATTGCCAAAGTAATCGGGAAATTTTTTGCGGAACAGGAATAAGCAGACCTCTCTTCATAAAATAATCACAATGCTGAGTTAAAGCTGCAATGCAGTGCTGTGATGTCTTGCATATGGAAGTCTTTTTGATTAAGATAGCAGAAACTGGTGCATAAGCAGCACCGATATACCTTGTAATGACAATGACGAAGAGAGTAAGCACTTCATAGCGTATTTTAACAGGGAAGGCGTGCCGGAGACTGAGAGCACCCCCATTAGACGCTTAGTGCCGAAGTTCACTTCCGAGTCGGTCCCTGAAGTACACTGCTGCAGCAGTTATGGGTAGGGTGGCCCGCTTCCTGCGTTAACGGATGTAAGACAGAATGAATCGACTGGCCGGTATCCTTCAGGTATGCCGTCATGTGCTGATGCGTCAGCAGGATTCAGTTCTAAATAAGGGTGGTACCACGGCTCCTCGTCCCTTGCGGCGGGGGGTCTTTTTGCGTTCGTTCATAGCCTTAACTATTAACTACACAAAGGAGTGTCTTGGAATGAGTAATGTGGAATTGGATGATCTGAGAGCAAGATTGGATGAGATTAACGGTCAGCTGCTGGAGCTGATCTCGGAGCGTGCCGGAATCGTTCAGGAGATTGGGGTGCTCAAAGAGAAGCAAGGCGTGCCGAAGTTCGATCCTGAACGGGAGAAGGCGATGCTGGAGAAAATGGTCGCAGGCAATAAGGGGCCGTTCACGAATGGAACCATCCGTACGCTGTTCAAGCAGATTTTCTCAGCTTCGCTTGATCTGCAAAGTACGGAGCATAAGAAGACCCTGCTGGTAGCGCGTAAAGACCATGCGGAGGATACAGTTATTGAGCTGCCGGGCGGCGTTACAGTAGGCGGATTATCCTCCCTGATGGTAGCTGGCCCGTGTTCGGTGGAGAGCGAGCTGCAGACCCGTACGGTGGCTGCGGCCCTGCAGAAGGCAGGCGTAAAGGTTATGCGCGGCGGCGCCTTCAAGCCCCGGACCTCCCCTTATGATTTCCAGGGACTGGGCATGGATGGCCTGCGGATTCTGCGTGAAGCGGCGAATGAATACGGGCTGCTGACGATCAGTGAGATTGTCGATCCCCGGCATATTGAAGAAGCGCTGGATTATGTGGATGTCATTCAGGTCGGCGCGCGGAACATGCACAACTTCGAGCTGCTTAAGGCGGTAGGGGAAGTGAACAAGCCGGTGCTGCTGAAGCGCGGACTATCCGCCACGCTGGATGAATTCGTTCATGCGGCAGAATATATTATGTCCCGCGGCAATATGGAGATTATGCTGATTGAACGCGGTATCCGCACCTATGAGCGGTCGACGCGCAATACGCTGGATATCTCGGCGGTACCGATTCTTAAGCAGGAGTGCCATCTGCCGGTGCTGGTCGATGTCACCCATTCCACCGGACGCAAGGACATTCTGATCCCGTGTGCCAAGGCTGCGCTTGCTGCCGGAGCCGACGGTATTATGGTGGAGGTGCATCCTGATCCGGCTACAGCCTTGTCTGATGCGGCGCAGCAGCTTAATATTGAGGAGTTCAACACCTTCTTCAATGAGGTGAAGGCCTCCGGATTATACCGTTAAGTGAAACAGGGTGAATTCAGGTAACAGGAGGAACTGAAATTTTGAAGCAAATCGTCTCATACAACAACGGTTGGTTCTCCAACACACGGAGTGATATTTTATCGGGCATGACCGTGGCTATTGCCTTAATTCCTGAAGCGATTGCTTTCTCCATCCTTGCTGGCGTAAGCCCTATGGTTGGTTTGTATGCCTCCTTCTGTATCGCTATTGTAACAGCCTTCGCCGGCGGGCGGCCGGGGATGATCTCGGCGGCGACAGGAGCGATGGCCCTGCTGGTCGGCAGCCTGGTGCTGTCGTACGGCATTGAGTATCTGTTCGCGGCTACGGTGCTGGCTGGCATCCTGCAGATTGTGATGGGGCTGCTGAAGCTGGGCCGGTTCATCACCTTCCTGCCGCAGCCGGTCATGACCGGCTTTGTCAACGCGCTGGCGATTCTGATCTTTATGGCTCAGCTCGTGCATTTTGAGGGACAGGGCTGGATCATGTACGCACTCGTGGCTCTTACGCTGGTCATCATCTATACGGTTCCCCGGATCACCAAGGCGGTGCCATCGGCGCTGGTCGCCATTGTCGTAGTCTCGGTACTCAGCATTGTGCTGGGTCTGGATGTAAGAACCGTAGGCGATATGGGGACTATTACTTCAGCGCTGCCTGTATTCCATCTGCCGAGCCTTCCCTTGACGCTGGATACACTGCTGATTATACTGCCGTATTCGCTCTCCCTCGCGGTCGTCGGATTACTGGAATCGCTGATGACAGCCACGCTGATTGATGATATCACGGGCACCGGCAGCGACAAGAACCGGGAAGCGAAAGGGCAGGGGCTGGCCAACATCGTGACCGGCTTCTTCGGAGGCATGGCTGGCTGCGCGATGATCGGCCAGTCGATGGTCAATATGAAATCGGGCGGACGGACACGCTTGTCCACTTTTGTCTCCGGGATCTTCCTATTGTTCCTGATTCTTGTGCTGGGTGATGTTGTTAAGCAGATTCCTATGGGCGCACTGGTCGGTGTAATGATTATGGTCTGCATCAGCACCTTTGAATGGAAGTCCCTGACCTCCTTGCGGAGAGTTCCGCTAAGCGATGCCCTGGTCATGGTGGTCACTGTGGTTACAGTAGTAGCTACCGATAACCTGTCGATCGGCGTGCTGTTCGGCGTGCTGCTGAGTGCTTTGTCTTTTGCCTGGAAAATCGCTTCCCTTCAGCTGAATGTTCATACTACGGCATCTGTAACGACTTATCGAGTATCGGGCCAGCTGTTCTTTGGAACCACGAGCCATTTCGTGAATGAATTCATGTATGACAGTGATCCGGCGCAGGTCATTATCGATTTCAGCCGTTCCCATGTGTGGGATCAGTCGGCGGTGGGGGCCATTGCCAAGACGATGGACAAATACGCGGCATTGGGTACTAAGGTCACTCTCACGGGTCTAAATGAAGAAAGTGCCCGGCTGGTGCATCGGGTTGGATTGTCGTCTTCGGGCGGCCATTGACGGATCAAGGACAGAAGGCTGTTTTTGGAGCGATTAGGCTTCAGAAGCAGTCTTTTTTTGAAAATATAATAATGTAAAGGATTCATCCTACAAATTTTAATCGTCTACGCCGTCTTTGGAAAAGGATTTTTGAAAAGTTTGTCGAAATTTTCCGGTAGAGGGACATTTGTCATTGCTTCTTCGGATGGCCCTACTATAACCACGCAATTGTGATGCGCGAAAGGGAAGGCCTCCATGTTTTCTTTTATCCGAACCAGACTGATTGCCCGTATTCTCTGTGTTATGACCGTTGTGATTCTCTGCATTACAGCAGGCAATGCCGCCATTCAGTGGGTGAACACTGGATCAGCGGTCAAAGGGACGATCAGCAGCTACAACATGAGTATTGCCAGCCATTATGTGACGCAGATTGATGCCGGGCGCTACAGTGAATTCCTGGCCGATCCGCAGGAGTCGGACCTGTATTGGTCGCTCCGCAATGAACTGGATCAGTTCCGGAAGTCGATTGGTGCCCGTTATGTATATTTTGTGCGGATTGATGATGCCCGCCAGCCGCAGCTGATGATTGACGGCAGGCCGGAGGGAGACCCGCTGGCTTCGGGGATTAATGAGACTACTGATATGCCAGCGGCCGCAGTTACGGCTGTGCTTGCCGGAGAGAATGCCAGCACGCCGCTGATCAGCAATCCCGAATACGGGGATTATATCTCGGCATTCGTTCCTATGAAGGACACCGGCGGGAAGCTGGTCGGGGCGCTGGGCATTGATACCGATGTTGCTGTGCTGAGTACGCTGACCCGTGATGTCCTGATGGAGAGCCTGCCGCTCTATAGTATTATTCTAGCTCTGTCTCTGGGCGCACTCGCGGTGCTGGCCTGGTTCGTCTCCCGGTCCTTGCGTCCGCTGGTGACGATTACAGAGAGCGCGGGCACGATGGCTGAAGGGGATCTCGCCGGGGCAGCCCGTATCCTGCATGCCCGTCCGGTCAACTCCCGGGATGAGATTGGCAGGGCTTATCAGGCGATGCTCCAGATGTCAGGGGATCTGAATGCCAGAGTGAAAGGGATGGTATCCGGGGTGTCTACCGCATCTGACAGTCTCTACGGCTCCTCCGAGACCTTCGCCAGGAATGCCGATGATGTGCTGAAGATGAGTGAGACGGTGAGCGGCAGAATCAGCAATATCCATGCCGGGGCTAACTCGCAGACGGAAGGCGCTCAGAGCAGCGCAGTAGCCATGGATGAGATGGCGCTGGGCATCTCGCGCATCTCGGAGGCCTCGGCTGCGGTCTCGGAATTCGCAGTCAAGGCGCTGGACATTGCAGAGGCGTCACAGACGGCGATGAACCACACCAATCAGCAGATGAAATCGATCTCTGTATCCACAGGGGAGACGCTGGATATTGTACTGCGGCTGCAAGGGTACACGGATGAGATTGAAGGCGCGCTGGCTGCGATCAGGCAGTCTGCGGATCAGACGAAGCTGCTTGCGTTGAATGCTTCCATTGAGGCGGCGCGTGCGGGGGAGCACGGCAGAGGCTTCACTGTCGTAGCCGGTGAAGTACGCAAGCTGGCAGAAGGCTCCGCAGCCTCAGTCGAGCGGGTGGCCGAGCTGCTGATGCAGATCGGCCAGGCTTCTGCAAGCATCGGGGTACAGATGACGGAAGCGTCCGCTGAAGTGCAGGAAGGGGTGCGGATGTCAGCCGAGGCGGAGGCTGCTCTGCTGGAGGCCTCCGCCGCCTTCCGGGAGGTGGCCGGACAGATCATTGATGTGTCGGCGACAGCGGAGCAGCTCTCCGCTGGCTCGGAGGAGGTTGCGGCAGTGGTGGGCAGCATGGCCGATATTGCCGGAGAGGTCTCGGAGCAGACCCGGGAGATCCGTGAGCTGACTGATCTGCAATTGGCGCGAATCAAAGAAGTCTACGAGGCTTCGCTGAGCGTCAGCGCGAGTACAGGCGATCTGCGGGAGGCCATCCGGCAGGTGAATGTATAGGGCTAAGGGTTCGGTGCGCTTGATCTATACTGCCCGGAGCGGATACAGGATTAGCAGAGGTTATGCCCTCCAGCTTTCAAAAGCGTCCGACTATTGGTATGATACAAGGGATGTGAACATCTATTACCGATTATATGGAGGAATTGAACATGAGTGAAACTACAATATCCGGGATTATTGATCATACGCTGCTGAAGGCGGATGCCCGGAAAGACGATATTATCAAGCTTGCCGAAGAGGCCAAAGCCTACAAATTCGCCTCTGTGTGCGTAAATCCGGCCTGGGTGGCTACGGCGCATGCCGTGCTGAAGGATACCCCGGAAGTGAAGGTATGTACAGTAATCGGCTTCCCGCTGGGGGCATCGACGCCTGAGTCGAAGGCTTTTGAGACGAAGGATGCTATTGCGAACGGTGCCGGTGAGGTGGATATGGTGATTAATATCGGCGCTCTGAAGGACGGCAATGACGAGCTGGTGAAGCGCGATATGGTTGCAGTAGTCGAAGCCGCGCGCGGCAAAGCGCTGACCAAGGTTATTATTGAGGCCTGTCTGCTGACAGAAGAGGAGAAGGTCCGTGCCTGTAAGCTTGCCGTAGAAGCTGGCGCAGACTACGTGAAGACCTCGACCGGCTTCTCGACCGGCGGGGCAACGAAGGAAGATATCGCTCTGATGCGGGCGACCGTCGGCCCTGAGATCGGCGTGAAGGCCTCCGGCGGTGTCCGCAGCGCGGAAGACGCGCTCGTGATGATCGGCGCAGGCGCCAGCCGGATCGGCACCAGCGGCGGCGTAGCGATTGCCAAGGGCGAGCAGAGCCAGAGCGGCTACTAAGCTGAAGTGAGTTAAACACATAGAAACGGCTGCGGCCTCCTTGATGTCAATCTTCAAGGGAGCCGCAGCCGTTTTGTGTTTAGAGGAAGTATAATAGATGGATTTCCTCCAACTAAATTCTCTCCATTCATCCAAAGTAGCATAAACTAATTATATTAGTTGATGTTTGTCCACCTGTTGCCGGTAACTCCATCCATATCGGCGAATTAAGATACGTTATTACACTTGCTTGTTGCAGGATGAGCTATCCGTTCAGGGTTACCCCCTTAAACCAGCCCCTTATCCATCGCCTTGCCGATCAGCGTAGCGAACAGGCTGTTGGACCAGGCGAACCATTCGCGCGAGAAGTCCGCCGGATTATCCGGGTGGAAGCCCTCGTGCATGTAGCCGGTATCGGCATCGGTCCGGATCAGCATATCGATCAGCTCCTTGATCTCCTCATCGTTATCCGCCGTCAGCGCCTGCATCGACAGCGCCATATGCCAGACATAACCGCCCGGTGTATGCGGACTGCCGATGCCCTTGGCGTGCTTGCCCGCGAAATAGAACGGGTTATCGAAGCTGAGCGCGAACCGGCGGGTATTCTGGTAGATCTCATCCTCCACGCCCACATAACCAATATAAGGAATGGAGATCAGCCCCGGAGTTCCGGCATCGTCCATCAGCGAGTAATTGCCGTAGCCGTCCGTCTCATAGGCGTAGATTCTGCCGTATTTCGGATGGGTCACGATGCCGTAGGTGCGGATGCCGAAGTCGATCTCCTTGCGCAGCTTCGCCGCTCTCGCCGCCAGCCGTTCATCTTGGTAGACCTCGCTCGCCATCTCTCCGATATACCCCAGAATGACCACAGCGAACATATTCGAGGGAATATTGTAGCCGAATTCACAGCTGTCATCGCTCGGGCGGAAGCCCGACCAGCTCATCCCCGTATAGTTGACCGGCATCCCGCGTCCGTTATTGTGCAATGTCTCCGTATCCTGAAGCGTCTGGCGGATGAAGTGGTATGGGGATTTCTCCCCGTGATGCTGCTCGGTCTCGATCGTGTTCACGATGGAGGTCAGCGCCTGGTAGCAGGCGGCATCGAAGATGTCGGTCTGCTCCGCTTCCTTCCAGTACATATAAGCTAGTTGAACGACGAAGCAGAGCGAGTCCAGCTCATATTTACGCTCCCACATCCACGGATTCAAGTTACAGTCGTCCGTATCGCGGTAATGCTTGTCGTTTGCCGTCTCGTTGAAGGCATTGGTGTACGGATCAATATTCACATAGAACATCTGGCGGGCAATCAGGCCGCGGAGAATCCGCTGCAATTCAGGGTCATGCTTGGCAAAAGGAATATAGTGGCGCACCTGCTCCGTCGAATCGCGCAGCCACATGGCCGGAATATCGCCGGTGAACACGAAGGTAGTGCCGTCTTCCAGCAGCTTGGTCGTGGTCTCCAGTGTGTTCGGGAAGCAGTTGCGGAACAACTGCTGCAGTTTCGGGTGATGCGCAAGCCGTTCATCGGCCTCATTCAGATAAGCGGTAATGGAAGCGGGCAGGTTCATAGTATAACTCCTCCTGGCATAGTGAATTTAGGGTTGTACGGGCTTTAGGGCATAGGTGACGATTTGAGCTTTGCCGACAGAGCGGCGGAGAGTGCCTTCATCCAGGATCTCCCGCTGTTTGCGCCGTTCCAGAATATCACTGGCATGGACAGCCTCCACGGGAAAATGCGGCGTAAGCGCGAGCTCCTGCTCCGCGCCCGCCAGATTGTACCAGCGCAGAATGATGTCCTCATGGTCTGCGGACATTTTGAAGGCGGACAGCGCCAGGGTGCGGCCCTGCCATTCCAGCGGCTGATAGACCGCAGGGAGCGAGCCCTCCTGCCAGCCGGTCTGGACCGTGAACCAAGGCACCTGGTACTGATAGGCCCAGGTGCAGGCCTCCGTCCAGTCCGCATCCCCGGCGAAGGGACGGACCGCGAATTCCACGGTCTGCTCTCCAAGGCACTGGGCTTCCGGTGTAGGGAACACGCCCCAGTCGCCCAGCTCCGATACGCTGCGCAGCAGGGTGACAGCAATGGTATTGCTGCCGTCCCGCAGCACCTCATATTCGTTCAGCCCTTGGTTGGCAACCAGCAGTCCGGCGCTGCCGTCCGACACACTGGCGTAAGCCTGCTGGTGCTGGGCATTGCTCGGATTGATCCAGTCCGGAGCCGGTTCTATCCCGCGCTCTGCGGCTTCGAAGATGGAGTCGGCCCGCACGGTCGAGGCGGCCAGACCGGTAGGGAAGAGGACGCGCAGCCGGTGGTCCATAGCCTGGTTATTGAATGCGGCAGAGACCTGAACGCCGGTCCCGCTGGCCTCCAGGCTAATCCGGGTCACAATCCGAAGCGGCACTTGCTCCGTAGAGCGTCCAGCCTTGCGCTGCCGGAACGGTACCATTCTGCGCTTCTCATCCTCAAATGAAGCATCGGCGGAAGCGGGAATAGCCCATTCGTGCACGATTTCATAGGTGACCCGGTAAGGCTCCTGCTCAGCAAGCGAGATCCGGGCAGCGAGTCCCTTGGTCGTCAGCGTCACATCGCCCTCCGGCTGGCGGAACACGTATTCATTCCCGATATCGCCGCAGTTCTCATAGACGCCGAGTCCGGTGAAGCTGCGGCCCGTCCGCTTGTCGGCCACATCGTAAGAGCCATCCTCATGGATACGGACAGCCAGGAATTCATTCTCCATCCCACGTTCCAGCAGCTTAAGCGGACCTTCAGCAGCAGCCCCGGCGGACTCATCCGCCGACTCTACCCAGGCATAGGTGCTGTAGCCTAACGGCGGCACCTGTGCAGCCTGGAAGGTCAGCCGGACCATCCGGGCCATATAAGGCTTGCGGAACTGGTCGTCCGGCAGCTCGTAGCCGAACCGGGTGCCCAGATCCTCCGCCCGGCAAACCACATGCCGTCCTTCAGCATCCAGCAGCCGCCCTTGCTCAAGCGCAAGCGGCAGTTGATCCAGCGCTTCGGCTATCGCCGCAGGGTTCGGCCCTTCCTTGAAATAACGCTTGGCGAACATGACCTCCACGCTAACCGTCCCGCTGCGCTGCCAGCCGGTGGTATTGAAGACCGTCACTGGCCGGGCCGACTCGCCCCAGGCCGCTACCTTCCGGGTTCCGATCTGCGCGGAGACCGCTCTCAGACTGTCTTCAATAATAGCTTCGCCGACATGGCGGCTCTTCTCGAAGCGGCTGATCATCTCGCGGTGAACCTCATCCACACTGCAGCCGCAGATGCTGTCATGCGGGTGGTTCTGCATCAGGGTCTTCCAGGCATAGGTCAGCAGGGCATGGGGATAAGCCTGCCCGCTAACCAGATAAGCCAATGCCGCCAGCGGCTCAGCGCCCTTCTCCAGCAGCGTCTGACCCTGCTGGTTGAGCTGCTTCAGGTAGACGCGGGCGGAAGCGGTATTCACCAGCGTCCCCCAACCGTCCGTATGCTGGCTGCGCAGCTCGCCGTGCACGGTGACCAGATCCTCAGGCAGCGAAGGGGCCAGCGCCTTCAGGTATTGCTCGAAGCTGGAGTGGACAAAGTCCGTGTCCGGGTACAGCTTTCGGGCCGTCTCCAGCGCATCCGCGAGATCGCGCTGCACCGGCTGATGATCACAGCCGTTCATGAACAGCAGCTCCGGGGTGGAGGCGTATTTGCCGGCATCCGCGAGTTTTTTGTCCCAGAAGGCCTTGGCTTCCTCAGCATCTACGGGCACCTCGTTGCCGTTGCTGTACCAGTTCGCAAACAGCAGTCCAAGCAGGGCTGAGCCATCCGGGGATTCCCAGTACATCTCCGAGTAAGGCGACTCATAGCTGGTGCTGTTCAGCTCGCCGACCATATTATCGAAGCCTGTCGGCTTCACGCCACGGCCGAACACCGCAGTCTCGATGTCAGCCTGCTTGAGCAGTTGAGGGGCTTGGCCCATATTACCGAAGGAATCGGGGAAGTAGCCGAGCTTCGAGATCACGCCATATTTCGCCGCATCCTGATGGCCGATCAGCAGATTGCGCACATTGGCCTCGGAGCTGGTCAGGAATTCATCCTGGAGCACATACCAGGGGCCGATGACAATCCGGCCTTCGCGGATGAACCGCTCCAGCTGCGCTCTTTTCTCAGGATGCACCTGCAGATAGTCTTCAATTATTATGGTCTGTCCGTCCAGGTGGAAGTACCGGTAGCGCTCGTCCTGCTTCAGCGTCTCCAGCAGCTCGTTCATCAGCTTCGCCAGCAGCACATGGTGACGCTCGTAAGGCATATACCATTCCCGGTCCCAGTGGGTGTGTGAGATCAGGTGGGCAGTTGTACGGGTCATGACAGAAACCTCCTATATCTTCAGTCGATGTTGTAGTGTCGGCATTCGTAGCAAATGTTTGCATACCTGCCCGGTGATCACAATATGTAACTTTTGCAGGGGGGAGGAGGGTTCATAATTCACACATTTACGGCAGCTAGCCAGCAGCGGCCTATACAAGCTATTAAGCCCGTAAGCCCCGTAGCAGCGCGGTTTTACACTCCGTTAACATGACAATGCACAACCTACATATTTACGATGTCAGCTTAGTTTCACTACAATTTGGGATGTAAGCGTTAGCAGGCAAGGCTATTGCAAGAATGCGAAGCGGATACAGATTTATGTGTAATGAAAACTAACATAGAGAGGAGTGGGAGAATGAAGGGGAACAAGTCCCTTGGCAAAAGAATCTGGCAGAATTGGGAGCTCTATCTGTTCATGCTTCCCGCGTTACTGTATTTCTTCATCTTTCATTATGGTCCGATGTACGGCATTCAGATTGCCTTCAAGAACTTCGTACCTTCCAAAGGCATTACAGGCAGCGACTGGGTAGGCTTCGATCATTTCGAGCGGTTCTTCAATTCTTATTTCTTCTGGGATCTGCTGTGGAATACGTTCAGCATCAGCTTCTATGAGCTGGCCATCGGGTTCCCGCTGCCGATCATTCTGGCCCTGGCCTTCAATGAGGTCCGCAACGGCCCGTTCAAGAAGTCGGTCCAGACGGTTACCTATGCGCCGCATTTCATCTCAGTGGTCGTTATGGCGGGGATGATTATTACCTTCCTGTCGCCCTCCAGCGGAATGATTGTCCGGGCGATTGAATTCCTGGGCTTCCAGCCCGCACAGTTCCTGACCGATCCGGCCTGGTTCAAGACGGTATACGTCTTCTCAGGCGTCTGGCAGAGCACCGGGTGGGGGACGATTATCTATCTCGCAGCGCTCTCCGGCGTAGATCCGCAGCTGCATGAAGCGGCCATCGTGGATGGAGCCAGCCGGATCAAGCGGGTGCTGCATATCAATCTGCCGACGATTATACCCACGATTACGATCATGCTGATTCTGAACATGGGTAACATTCTGGGCCTGGGCTTCGAGAAAATCCTGCTGCTGCAGAATTCGCTCAACATGGAAGCCTCTGATGTCATATCCACCTATGTCTACCGCGCCGGTCTGGTGAATGCCCAATACAGCTTCTCGACCGCTGTCGGATTGTTCAACTCGGTGGTCAATGTAATACTGCTCGTTACCGTGAACCGGATTGCCAAACGCACCAGTGAGAACAGCCTCTGGTAGAAAGGAGTTGAAGTCTTTTGGTTACTGCGATGAAAGAATCCAGGGGAGATAAGCTGTTTCTGATCAGCACCTACATCTATTTGTGCCTTGCGCTGGTAGTGGTCCTCTATCCGCTGATCTACATCCTCAGCGCGTCCATCAGCTCGCCACAGGATGTCAATTCGGGCGCGATGTGGCTGTTCCCGAAGAATGTGACGCTGGACGGCTACAAGCTGGTGTTCGAGAACCCGAAGATCTGGAACGGGTATCTCAATACCATCATCTACACAGCGGTGGGCACTCTGCTGAATCTGGCGGTTACGCTGCCTGCTGCATATGCGCTCAGCCGGTCTGATTTTGTCGGACGCCAGCTGTTCATGGGCCTCATTCTGTTCACAATGTTCTTCAGCGGCGGGCTGGTACCGACGTATCTGCTCGTCAAGAATCTGGGCCTCATTAACAGCATGGGGGCGTTGATCCTGCCGGTGGCTGCATCGGTGTGGAACATCGTGGTTGCCCGCACCTTTTTCCAGTCCACCATTCCAAAAGAACTACAGGAAGCGGCCCACATCGACGGCTGTACGAATCTGAAGCTGTTCATCCGCATCATCCTGCCGCTGTCCGCGCCGATTGTCGCCGTGATGGCCTTGTTCTACGGGGTTGGACACTGGAACAGCTACTTCCCGTCCCTGATCTACTTGAATGATGAAGCCAAGTATCCGCTGCAGATGGTGCTGCGCCAGATTCTGGTCCTGCAGGAAATGTCGGCCGAAACTACAGGCGCTGCGATCAACGGCGAGGTAGCTATGGCCATGAATAATAAGGCGGAGACGGCATCGCTGGTCAAATACGGAGTTATCGTTGTGTCGACACTGCCGATTGTGGCGGTCTACCCGTTCTTGCAGCGTTATTTTGTCCAAGGCGTCATGATTGGCTCTGTGAAAGGCTAAAGGTTAAAATGTAATGAACCTAAGGGAGGAATTATTAATGCAGATCACACGTAAACCATGGAAGATTCTGCTGTCTTCGGCTGTCATTGTTGGACTGCTGGCAGGCTGCGGGAGCTCCAATGAAGGCAACGCGAATAAGAGTACTGGCGAGGCTACGGTGAACAAGGAGGGCTTCCCGATTGTGAGTGAGCCTATCACTCTGTCCATGATGGCCCCGGATGTAGGCATTCAGAACTGGGAGAATATGCCCGTGCTCCAGCAGATGAAGGAGAAGACCGGGATTACGATGGAATATAAAAATGCGCCGAAGGACAGCTTCGATACCAAAAAGAATCTGGTGTTCGCCAGCGGCGATTACCCGGATATCTTCTACGCGGCCGGTCTGACGACTGCCGAGCAGATGAATTACGGCGAACAGGGGATTCTGATTCCACTGGAAGACCTGATTGAAGAATACGCTCCGAACTTCAAGGCGCTGCTGGAGGAGAACCCGGATGTGCGCAAATCGATCACAGCCCCGGACGGTCATATCTACTCTCTGCCGGTGGTGGAAATGAGCCAGCACTGGTACCGCAACCCGATGTGGTATAACGGGGACTTCCTGAAGGCGCTGAACATCGATAAGCTGCCGGAAACGACCGAGGAGCTGTACACTTACCTGAAGCGCGTGAAGGAGGAAGATCCGAACGGCAACGGAACCGCCGATGAAATTCCGATCTCTTCGGTGACCACCACCGCCGCGAACCTCCGCGATATCCGCACCTGGCTGCTGGGCGCTTTTGGCATCTATGAAGAAGAAATCTATGTAGACGATGCGGACAAGGTCCACTATACGCCGCTTGAAGAAGGCTATAAGGAGTATCTGACGTATATGAACCGCCTGTGGTCCGAGGAGCTGCTGGATCATGAGAGCTTCTCGCAGACGGCGGAGCAAAAGAAGGCCAAGGCGCAGAATAACCGCGTGGCGCTCTTTTCCGACTGGCACGCTTATATGACGAAGGGCGGGGAGCCGTCCACGGCAGATCCGATGTTCGCCCCGGTGCGCAGTGAATCGGTGTCCGCTCCGGCGATTGCCAAGAACAGAGGGATTACGACTGGCGCATTCGCCATCACGAACAGCAATCCGGCACCGGAAGCCTCGCTCCGCTGGGTGGATTACCTCTATTCCTATGAAGGCGCTCTGTTCTTCAATAAAGGACCGGAGGGAACGCTCTGGGAGTACACCGACAAAGAGAACCGCGTGAAGCAATACCTGCCTGTACCGGACGGCAAGGAAATGGAAGATTTCCGGGCCACCTTGACGCCGAACTACGGTATTCCTGCCCCAACCCTGTCCATGGATGACATCAACAAGGGGCTGAAGACGGACTTTGACCTCTGGGTAGAGCAGGAGACTAAGCAGAAGCTGCTGGATAAAGGCGCGCGGATTCCGTTCCCGGCCCTGTTCCTGACGGTGGAAGAGCAGACGGAAATCAGCAGTCTGAATTCGGATCTGAGCACTTATGTCAAGCAGATGGAAGCGAAGTTCATCACCGGCGCCGAGCCGCTGACCGGCTGGGATAATTATGTGGCAACTGTCAAGAAGATGGGCGGAGAGCGAGTGGCTGAGATCAACCAGGCTGCTTATGACCGCTGGAAAACCAACTAAATCCTACAGGCTCTATCCATCTTCTTCGAAAATTCATCCTCTGAAGTGCCGCTAAAGAGCGGCATGAATGACTAATGCAGAAAGGTGCTGTAAAAATGATCTATAAGGATAAAGCGCGCCCTGTGGCAGATCGGGTACAGGACCTGCTGCAGCGCATGACGCTTGGAGAGAAGGCTGGACAATTAGTCCAGCCTTTCGGCTGGCAGTGCTATGAGAAGCGCGCGGACGGAACCACAGGCATGACAGAGGCCTTCAAGCGCCAGGTTGCCGCCGGAGGCGTCGGCTCCCTGTATGGGACGCTGCGTGCCGACCCGTGGACCGGGGTCACGCTGGAGACCGGCCTGTCCCCGAAGGAGGGGGCGGAGGCTGTTAATGCAATTCAGGCTTACGCCATGCAGGAGAGCCGGCTCGGGATTCCGATTCTGTTCGGCGAAGAGTGCTCTCACGGGCATATGGCTATCGGAGCGACGGTATTCCCGGTTCCGCTGGCTCTGGGGAGCATGTGGAACCCGGAGCTATACCGGGAGATGTGCCGGGTGGTAGCGCTGGAGACCCGCAGCCAGGGCGGGGCGGCGACCTACTCGCCGGTGCTGGATGTGGTGCGCGATCCGCGCTGGGGCCGGACGGAGGAGACCTTCGGCGAAGACCCGTTCCTGATTGCGGCGATGGGTGTAGAAGCAGTGAAGGGCTTGCAGGGAGAACGGCTGGACGCGGAGGATTCCGTGCTGGCCACGTTGAAGCACTTCGCTGCCTACGGCAGCTCGGAAGGCGGGCGCAACTCTGCGCCCGTGCATATGGGACTGCGCGAGCTGCATGAGGTCGATTTGCTGCCGTTCCGTAAGGCGGTAGAGGCCGGAGCGCTGTCCATTATGACAGCGTACAACGAGATTGACGGCGTACCTTGTACGACGAACCGTTATCTTTTGCAGGATGTATTGCGTGAGCAGTGGGGCTTCGATGGCTTCGTAATCACGGACTGCGGAGCGCTGGGCATGCTGACGAATGGTCATAACACCGCAGATAGCGGAGAAACGGCTGTAGCCCAGGCCCTGCTGGCGGGCATTGATATGGAGATGTCGGGTGAGATGTTCGAGAAGCATATCGCGGCTGCTATCACGCATGGACGGCTGCAGGAATCCGATCTGGACCGCGCGGCGGCGCGGATTCTGGAGCTGAAGTTCAAGCTCGGGCTGTTTGACCGCCCCTATGCCGATCCTGAGCAGGCGGAGAGCATCATCGGCAAGCCGGAGCACCGGGAGCTGGCGCGGCGGATCGCCGGTGAGAGCATCATCATGCTGAAGAATGAGAACGCAGCGCTGCCGCTAAGCAAGGGGATTCGCAAGCTTGCCGTAATCGGTCCCAATGCGGATGCTCCGTACAATCAGCTTGGCGACTATACTTCGCCGCAGCCTAAAGGTGCCATCGTCACCGTGCTGGACGGCATCCGGCAGGCGCTGGGCGGCGAAGCGGACCGGGTATTGTATGCCCCCGGCTGCCGGATCAAGGGCGATTCCCGCGAAGGCTTCGCCCCTGCGCTGGCCTGTGCGGCCGAAGCCGATGCGGTGGTGCTGGCCATCGGCGGCTCCAGCGCCAGAGATTTCGGTGAGGGGACGATTGATCTGCTCACCGGCGCTTCTGTCGTGACGGAGCATTCCTGGAGCGACATGGAATGCGGGGAGGGCATCGACCGGTCCACCTTGAATCTGATGGGCGTGCAGCTGGAGCTGGCGCAAGAGCTTCGCAAGCTGGGCAAGCCGTTGATTGTGGTCTATATCAACGGACGCCCGATTGCCGAGCCTTGGATTGTAGAGCACGCCGACGCCATTCTGGAGGCGTGGTACCCAGGCCAGGAGGGCGGACATGCAATTGCCGATATCCTGTTCGGCGAGGTGAATCCTTCGGGGCGGCTGACGATCAGCATCCCGAAGCATGTCGGCCAGCTTCCCGTGTATTACTACAAGCGGCGGACGAGAGGCAAACGGTATCTGGAGACAGACTTCCACGCCGAATATCCCTTCGGCTATGGTCTTAGCTTCAGTGAATTCAACTACAGCAACCTGAAGGTGGAGCCTCCTGTAATCTCTGCGGATGAAGAAGCGCTTGTCTCCGTGGATGTAACTAATAGGGGTGACCGGGCGGGCAGCGAGGTGGTCCAGCTGTATATTTCCGACTTGGCCTCCTCCATTACCCGGCCCGAGAAGCAGCTGAAGGGCTTCCGCAAAATCAGCCTCCAGCCGGGAGACACGCAGACAGTAACGTTCCGTGTAGGCCGGGAGGAGCTGGAATACGTATCAGCGGATCTGACGCGGATCGTCGAACCGGGAGAATTCGCGGTGATGGCAGGCCCGCACTCCGCAGAGTATCTGAGCGCGCCGCTCCAGGTCAGAGAGGAGGGCTAAGCGATGAAGCGAATGGAGCGGTTCACCGGATGGCTGGCTAAGCGGCAGTGGGCTGAGAAGATAGAGCTTGCGGAATGGAGGATGCGCAACTCCCGTTACCTCACTCCGGGCTGCTATGAGCATGAGGAGGAACTGCATCAGGAGTACAACATTTCCCGGCTGGATGGCGGGTATGGTACTACGTATTTCCTTCAGCGGGAGATTACGGTTCCGGGGGATTGGGGACCGGAAGAAGCAGCGCTGCTCTATCTGGGACGCGGGGAAGGATTGCTGAAGCTGGACGGAGCGCCCTATCATGGGCTGGACAGCAATCACTGGTTCATTCCGCTGCCCTCTTATGCTCCGGGTGAATGCCTCAAGCTGGACATCGAGCTGTATGATCCGGTGCCTGAGCCGGAGGATCCGCTGAACCGGCAGGCGGTGATTAAGCCGCCACTGACGGGCATTGAAATGAAGCTTGTGCGCGTCAATCGTCCGGTATACAGCCTACTGTATACGGTGCGAATCGTACACGAAGCAGCCCTCCTGCTGCCGGAGGGAGACATGCGCCGCATCCGCAGCCTTAAGGCGCTGGAGCGGGTGATGGACGCGCTCTATATGAAAGAGGAGCTGCTGCTGGACTCTGAGGCCGTGACTGCGGCGGAACAGCAGCTACGGTCGGCGGCGGCGGCGGAACGGTCCGCAGGGCTGAACCCCGGGACGATGCATATGGTCGGCCAGTCCCATATTGATGTGGCCTGGCTGTGGCCGGTCCGGGAGACAGTGCGCAAGGTCAGCCGGACCTTCTCCACCGTCTGCACCCTGATGGATAAGTACCCGGACTTCCGGTACTCGCAGAGCCAGCCCCAGCTCTATGCCTTCGCCAAGGAGCATTATCCCGAGCTATACGGGCGGATCAAGGAGCGGATTGCCGAAGGCCGGTGGGAGCTGGTCGGCGGCATGTGGGTGGAGCCGGATCTGAACATTCCCGGCGGGGAGTCGCTGGTGCGGCAGATGCTGTACGGCCAGGGCTTCTATATGAAGGAATTCGGCAAGCATTCCACGATTGAATGGCTGCCGGATACCTTCGGCTATTGCGCTTCCCTGCCGCAGCTGCTGAAGCAGGCGGGCATCGATTATTTCATGACCACCAAGCTGGGCTGGAATGATACCAATCCCTTCCCGCATACCTTATTCCATTGGGTCGGCATTGACGGGACGAAGATTGTGGCCTATCAGAACCATGGGGTGAACGAGCATACGCATCCGAAGGATGTGCAAGAGCACTGGGAGGCCTACGCCCAGAAGGAAGAGCACGATGAGCTGATGCTGCTCTACGGCCACGGCGACGGCGGAGGCGGAGTCACGCACGAGATGCTGGAATATGTGGCCCGTACTGATCTCGCGCCGGGCCAGCCGGTCAGTGGATTCTCTACGGCCGAAGCGTTCTTCTCGGAGATCGGTGCGCGTCAGCCGGAGCTTCCGGCGTGGCACGGCGATCTCTATCTGGAGCTGCACCGGGGGACCTTCACGACCCATGCCTTCAATAAGCGCAGCAACCGCAAGGCGGAGATTCTGTACCGGCAGGCGGAGATCTGGAGCGTGCTGGCGGAGAAGGATGGTGCCCTGGAATTGGAGCAGCCGGATCAGCCGGATGGGCACCGTCTGCTGCCCGCCGGGGAGCTGGCCGGGGGCTGGAAGCTGCTGCTGCTCAACCAGTTCCATGACATCATTCCGGGGACTTCCATCCCGGAGGTGTATACGACCTCGCGGGAGGAATACGCCGAGATCTTCCGTCTGGGCGGACAGGTGCTGGACACTGCTCTGCACACTCTGGCAGGCCGGGTGAATACTTCTGGCGAAGGCCGCCCTTATGTGGTCTTCAACAGCCTGGGCTGGGAGCGGACGGAGGTCATCCGGCTGGAGGGCGGTCCTGAGCTGGCAGAGGTGCAGGTATTCGATGAAGACGGCCTGCTGCCGAGCGAATGCTGGAACACGGAGGCTGGCGGGGACAGCTACACACTGGCTGTACAGGTCCGTAAGGTTCCGGCCTTCGGCTGCCGGACAATCTGGCTGCGGGAGGCTGCGGAGCCAGCCGGAGTACGGCTTGAGCTGCAGGGTGATCCCGCCGCCGGAGACGAGTTCCCGGAGCAATGGGAGACGGACCATTATATCCTGACATTCAATGAAGACGGCGAAATCAGCCGCTGGTTGGACAAAAGCGCGGACCGCGAGCTGC
This sequence comes from Paenibacillus sp. FSL R7-0333, assembly GCF_038000365.1. Lineage (NCBI taxonomy): Bacteria > Bacillati > Bacillota > Bacilli > Caryophanales > Paenibacillaceae > Paenibacillus > Paenibacillus sp. FSL R7-0333. Next base: position 6,361,469 of record NZ_JBBOBZ010000001.1, on the reverse strand, counting down.
TCCAGCCCGGCCAGACCGGCAACCAGTTGCAGTTCTATCATGACACCCCGCCGCTGTGGGATGCCTGGGATATAGACCCGCGTTATGAGCAGCAGCCTGCGGGCAAGGCGAAGCTGCTGGACCGCCGGGTAGTCAGCAGCGGACCTGTGCAGACCGTGCTGAAGTTCCGCTGGCAGCTCGGTGAATCGCAGATTGAACAGGAGATTGTACTGCCCCGGAACAGCCGCAGAGTGGATTTCCGCACCCGCGTAAGCTGGCGGGAGCAGCATAAGCTGCTGAAGGTTGCTTTTCCGGTGGATATTGTGGCCGCGAAGGCTACGTATGAGATTCCGTTCGGCACACTGGAGCGCCCGACTCACCGCAACACCAGCTGGGAGCAGGCGCAATTCGAGGTCTGCGGACACCGCTGGGCCGATCTGTCCGAGGGCGGCTATGGCGTCAGCCTGCTGAACGACTGCAAATACGGCTATGACATCCATAACGGGGTGCTGCGCCTCTCGCTGCTGCGTTCCCCGCGCTGGCCGGACCGCAATGCCGATCAGGGAGAGCATGAATTTACTTATTCCCTATATCCGCACAGCGGAGAGTGGCGGCAGGCGGATGTGGTACGGGAAGCGGCAGCGCTGAATGAGCCGCTGCTGGCGATTAGCGAAGCTGCACATCCCGGCCGCTATCCAAGCACCCATGCCTGGCTCGCCTTCCAGAGCGGTCATGTCATGCTTGATACGATCAAGCAAGCAGAGGACGGCAGCGGAACGATTATCCGGCTGTATGAAGCTGCGGGCAGCAGAGAGTCGGCCACGCTGGACTGGAAGGACGAGGAGATCAGCGCCTGCCGCGTCAATCTGCTGGAGAGCACGACCGGTTCCGTGGAGACCTTCGGTGGTGTGATTCCGCTGTCCTTCAGACCTTATGAGGTCCAGACGCTTAAGCTATATAAGAAGCACAAATGAAATTAATTGAAAGCAAATAAGCACGAATGAAATTAACTGAAAGCAAAGAAGCGGAGGGGAAATTTGGAACTGTAGGAGCGGCAGCGTCCGCCTTTGTCAACGGGTTTCAACCGCTGAAAAGCGGATTAAATCAAGAAATCTGTTGACAACAGCGGCCGAAAGTCCAAATGTTCACCGGAGTGACGATCAAGCTTCAAGTCCAAAGGCTAAGTGCTTCTTATATACCACCAACATCATTCGCAGGAGGAATAGACATGCAAATTACAAGACATCCCAATAATCCGATTGTCGTCCCGGGCGGCTATGAATGGCGTAAGGTGACCGTGTTCAACCCGGCGGTCATCATCGATAACGGTAAGTTCTATATGATTGAGCGTACAGCCGGTTCCCTGACCCCGTGCAAGAACTATCTCGGCCTCCTAGAGAGCGAGGACGGCGTGAACTTTACCCATGTGAAGGATGAGCCGATTGTCACGCCGGATATGCTGGGCTTCCCGCACGGTAGCGTGCAGGACCCTCGTATTGTGAAGATTGACGGAACCTTCTACCTCAACTACGCCCTGCGCCCTTGCGCCATGAGCTATTATCCTACCGGGCGCGGCGTCCCCGAGCGCTCCATTCCGACCTACCCGGACGGCTGGGGGGAAGAGGAGGGCCACTGGCTGACCCGCTCCTCGATTCTGAAGTCAACCAATCTGTTGGACTGGGAGTTCGTCGCTGACACCACGCCACTCGACATCAACGACCGGGACAACATCTTGTTCCCTGAGAAAATAAACGGCAAATTCGTGCTGCTCCGCCGCCCTGAAGAATATGTGGGCGAGGCCTACGGCACGGAGAAAGCTGCCATGTGGATTACCTATTCCGAGGATCTCGTGAATTGGGAAGAACCCAAGCTGCTCGCCACCGCCGGGAACCTGTCCTGGGAATCGCGGAAGATCGGAGGCTCTACGCCTCCCATCCGTACAGACAAGGGCTGGCTGGTGCTCTATCACGGCGTCGATGAAGAGATCGTCTACCGCGTGGGGGCGATGCTGCTGGATCTGGAGCAGCCGGAGAAGATCATTGCCCGGACCCATAACTTCATTATGGAGCCGGAGACGTATTACGAGAAATTCGGCTTCCAGATCCCGAATGTGATCTTCCCGACCGGCAATGTGGTCAAGGACGGTCTGCTCTATATCTACTACGGCGTAACGGACACAGCGATCGCGCTCGCCACGGTGCCGCTGGATGAACTGGTGGAGCATATTCTGCAGGAAGCGGAGTAGCCGGGAAGCAGCCCTTATGGTGGAATGTGGCGGGGGCTTCGGTGATGGACTATTGCGCTATTGTACTTAGTGCAACAGACTGAGGTTAAATTCACTTGAAAAAAGAACCTAATGTATTTTATACATTAGATTCTCAGGTTTCAGGTACTTTCACTTCATTTCAGTGAAATCTATTGTACAGAGTACAGTAGAAGGGATTATTTGATCGTTTTGCCCGGATTCTATTGTACGTAGTACAATTACTCCAATTTTAGCAGTTATCGCCCATTAGCGATTAGAGGTTTCAACTCAAACTGTAGGCGGAGGCTCCGCCCAATCAAACCGGTCTTTTCGCAGCGGCCCCCTTCAAGGCATGTTCCTTGCGGTATTGCCCCGGCGTCAGACCGGTTTCTTTTTTGAACTTGCGGATGAAGTTGGGTGCATCCAGGTAACCGACCTGCTCGATAATCTCCTTGAGCGGAGCGCTGGTGTTCTCCAGCAGCCGGATGACCTCGTCCACACGCCGCTGCCAGATATATTGCGAGAAATTGCTGCCGGTCTTCTCCTTGAAGCTCCGGCTTAAATAAGAGGTCGAGATGGCGAACTTCAGCGCTACATGCTCCAGGCTGAGGGTGTAGTCTGCGAATTGCTGGTCCACATACGCCAGAATGTCATCCATCAGGGAAGACTCACTGGTCTCGGTGTTCCGCTCGACCTGCGCGCAAATGGCGGAAGCCAGCGAGAGCAGCCGGCTCTCCAGCTCCTCTAATGTCTCGAAGGAGGTCAGCTCCGGCATATTGGTGAACACCTCATCCATACCCAGCTCGGAGGCGGTGCGCAGAAAAGCGTTCAGCAGATCGAAGCAGATACACCGCAGCAGATGAACCTGCAGCGGCTCGTCCTTGATCATGTCAATGGTGTCGGTAATCATCTGGGCCGCTACCGATTCGTTGCCCTGCTTCAGACTCTGCTCCAGCTTCAGCATGGTTTTGCGCGGAATCCAGAAGCTCTCGGCAGCGGCAGGGTTCAGCTCCGCAAGCTGCTCGAAGTAGGTGACCTGGCCGCTGCGCCGGATCATCCGGTGCTCCAGCGCGGCGGCGGCTTCAATGAAAGACTGGTTCAGCCGGGCGAGATCACGGTAGGCCATACCGACACCGATACTCAGCGCAAGCTGCGAGTGTTCACGGATCACATCCTGAATCGCTTCAATCACCTGCTCCATCCGGCTCTGAACGGGCAGCTCCCCCTCCCCTGGAAGGGAGATGATCAGGGCGAACTGGTCCTTGACCGAGAATTCAATTCCGAAGATCTGCGCATCCGGGCCCGGCAGGCAGATATTGCTCAGCATCTCCTGCAGCAGATGGCGTTCCTGCCAGGACTTGCCGCCCGGAGCGGTATCATCCCAGGACAGGATGGCCGAGAAGTAGAGGCCCTGTCCCTGCGGATGCCGGAAGCCTGCGCTCAGGATCATCTGTTCAATCTCGGGATCATCCGGCTGGCCGTGCTTGAGCAGCAGCAGCATGCACTGGTTGCGGACAAAAGGCTCCTGGAGATCAATCCGGGCACTGTAGTCATGAAGCGTCTGCCGGATGGACTCCCATTCATCGCGCAGCTTCGGAGCCTCATTGCTGTTGCCTCTCGGCTTGGCGAACTCCATCAGATCGCGGATCGGGTGATACTGCCGCTTGGCCAGCAGCAGCGCGGCCGCTATGCCTGTAACGACTGTAATACAGAAGACAATCAGAATCAGTGTCTGGACATGGGCAACCCGGCTGAAGAACTGGAAGCTGGGCATCGTGGTGACGTAGGTCCAGCCATTCTCCTCCGACTGCACGGACACGACGGAGTACTGTTCCCCGTCCAGCTCCAGATTGTGTATCCCCGGCTCAAGGGCGGATAGGGTCTGAAGCTCGTTCTGGGGAAAGCTGACGCCATGGCTGTTCGCGGTCAGCACCTCGCCGGAGGGGCCGAAGATATAGCTGCTGCCTGAGAAATCACTCAGAACCGAATCCATGACGCCGGTAAGATTGGATTCCTTCATCAGATAGACGACCGTCCCGTAAGGGAACGGGTCATTCGGCTTCACCGGGACAAGCATGGCGAGCATCGGCTCCATCCGGGAATTGACGGTCACATTCTCGGCAGGACGGACGAGCGGCTGACGGGTCTCGTTCAAGTCGCGCCGCAGCTCCTCCGGGGTCCAGCGCTCGAACTGATAGAGGGTATCGAAGGTGACATGAAGATCAGCCAGGCCGCGATAAGAATAGATATTGGAATCACCGTGGAAGTAGAGGAACAGATCCTCCGCGATGCTGCTGCTGGCCTTGTAATTCGCCAGTGCCTGAATCGCCTCCAGACTGTAATAGGGATGCCGGACCATATAAGGAGTCAGATGCTTATCATAGGCAATTCTGCCAGCGATCTCCTGAAGCTCGTTCATCCGGCCGTCGATGGTGCTTTTCACCTGATTGAGCTGATTGACATTGGACTGTTCAATTTCGACACGCAGGCCCTTGACGGCGTTTTCATAGACGAAGATGGTAACACCCGTGAGCGGGATCAGGAACATGAGGATATAGGAAAAAGCGTATTTCAGCAGCAGCCTTGACTTGAAATGATTCCAGGTCAGCCGGAACCGGTTCAGCAAGGATGGCTTGGGTGCGGAATTAGCCATACAGCAGTACCTCCAGTGTTAAGATATTCGGACTAGAAATCTAGGATGGAACCTCTTGACTTAGAAATTGCAGTTCTCTTCTGGATTACACTTGTGCTACTATAAACATTATAACATTATAATCTTTAGAGTGAAGCGGCTTTATATTTTTATAAGAGGACGGCATGGCCGTTACTACTTGTTAAATATAAGGATCTATGGAGTTCATGTCATTAATCATTTTTTGTAATTCCCCTGTAAATCTGTAATTGAAGAAGGAGATGGGACAAGTGGGCACAGAGAACGTGCTGCGCAATTTGCGGCTGGTGGACGGCCGGACGGTGGATATCTCCATTCAGGATGGAATCATCACCGCGATTACCCCGCCGGGCCAGGCAGAAGGCAGGACCCTGCTGGACTGCTCCGGGTTATACGGCTCCAGCGGATGGATTGATCTGCATGTACATGCTGTGCCGGAGCTTGACCCCTACGGCGATGTGATCGACGAGATCGGGGTGAAGCAGGGAGTGACGACAGTGGTGGATGCCGGAAGCTGCGGGGCAGACCGGATCGGGGCTTTTTATAGTGCCAGTCTTCTGGCGGATACACGGGTATTCGCGCTGCTCAATATCTCAAGGATCGGCCTTACGCGGACCGATGAGCTCTCCAAGCTGGACTGGATTGACCGAAACTGCGCACTTGCAGCAGTAGAGGCTTATCCTGAATTCATCGTCGGCCTGAAAGCCCGCATCAGCCAAAGCGTCGTCAAAGACAGCGGCATACAGCCGCTTAAGCTGGCGCGTACCTTATCGGATGAGATGAAGCTCCCGCTCATGGTGCATATCGGCTCCGCTCCGCCTGCCATCTGCGAAGTGCTGGAGCTGCTGCGGGCAGGCGATGTAATTACCCATTACCTGAACGGCAAAGCCAATAATCTGTTCCAGGAGGGCGGAACCCCGCTGCCCGAGCTGCTGGACGCTGTGGCCCGGGGCGTCCTGCTGGATGTAGGACACGGCACGGCAAGCTTCTCCTTCCAAGTGGCGGAGCAGGCCAAGCGGGCCGGGATTGTCCTGAATACGATCAGCACAGACATCTACCGGGGCAACAGGCTGAATGGTCCAGTGTACAGTATGGCGGATGTACTGACCAAATTCCTCTATCTCGGCTACAGCCTGGAAGAGGTGATCCGTGCAGTCACAAGCAGCGCCGCAGCGTGGCTCGGCAAGCCGGAGCTTGGGCAGATCCGGGTAGGCGGGCAGGCCAACCTGACTTTGTTCGCTCTGGAAGCCGGAGAGAAGCAGCTTATGGACTCGGAGGGCGATGTCCGGACCGCGAATCACTATATTGAAGCAAAAGGAGTCTTTATCAATGGATCACTCATTACAAGCTAAATATGGATTGAAGCGTGTGATTAATGCCAGTGGAAGAATGAGCATCCTTGGTGTATCTGCGCCAACAGATTCGGTGATGGAGGCAATGAAGCAGGGCGGGCAGCAGTACGTGGAGATTGCGGATCTGGTGGACAAATCGGGAGCGTACATCGCCCGTCTGCTCGGCTCGGAAGGGGCTGTTGTCGTGAATTCGGCCTCCAGCGGCATTGCGCTGTCGGTGGCAGCCATTGTGACCGCCGGAGATCCCCGCCTCAGTCTGCGTCTGCACCAGGAGCCGGTGCTGAAGAATGAGATCATTATGCTGAAGGGCCATAATGTGCAGTATGGAGCGCCGGTGGAGACGATGGTTTTCCTTGGCGGCGGCCGGGTGGTTGAAGCGGGATATGCCAACGAAGGCCGTGCAGAGCATATTGAACAGGCCATCGGTGAACGTACCGCAGCGATCCTCTATGTGAAATCCCACCACGCCGTCCAGAAGAATATGATCTCGGTGGAGGAAGCCTGGGAGGTGGCACAGCGCAGGGGAGTACCGATGATTGTCGATGCGGCTGCGGAGGAGGACCTGCGCAAATATGTCCAGTATTCGGATCTGGCCATCTACAGCGGCTCGAAGGCTGTGGAAGGTCCAACTTCGGGCATTGTAGCCGGAAAGCAGGAATACATCGGGTGGCTGAAGGTGCAGCTGCACGGGATCGGCCGCAGCATGAAGGTCGGCAAAGAGACGACCTTCGGACTGCTCAAGGCTCTGGACGAGTACCAGGACAAGGCGGACAACAGCCAGCAGGAGAAGCAGGCGCTGGAGGCGCTTCAGCCGCTGGCCGGTCTTCCCGGAGTGTCGGTCCGCATCGTGCAGGATGAAGCGGGCCGGGCGATTTACCGGGGACGCATCCAGATTGATGCTGCTGCTGCGGGCGTGGATGCAAGGGAGGTCAATGACCGCCTGCGGGAAGGCGAGATTGCAGTCTACACCCGGGACTATGGAGTGAAGCAAGGGTATTTCGATATCGATCCAAGGCCGCTGCAAGGCGATGATCTGCAGGTCATTGTCAGCAGAATTCATGAGATTATAGGGGGCAGATCATAATGAGCAAGATTCAGGAGCGATTCTATAAGAACAGAGCGGCACTGAATGTACTGGCCGGCAGTATCAGGAATGCCAAGGATATATACGAGGCTGCCGAAGGGCATGTTCTGGTAGGCGTACTCTCCAAAAATTACGCCAACGCCAGGGAAGCATCCGCCGCTATGACGGAATATGGACAGGTGATTCAGGACGCCGTATCCATCGGGCTTGGAGCCGGGGACAACCGCCAGGCGGCGGTAGTCGCAGAGATTGCTTCCAGCTATGCGGGCAGCCATATCAATCAGGTGTTTCCGGCTGTAGGAGCGACCCGGGCCAATCTGGGAGCAAAAGATAGCTGGATTAACAGCCTGGTCTCTCCCTGCGGACAGCCCGGTTATGTCAATATATCCACCGGCCCGGTCAGCGCGGGGAATGCTTCGCAGGCCATCGTTCCGGTGCACGCTGCCATCGCCCTGGTCCGGGACATGGGCGGCAATGCGCTCAAATATTATCCGATGAAGGGGCTGGAGCTGGAAGAAGAGTATCGTGCGGTAGCCAAGGCCTGCGGAGAAGAAGGTTTTGCCCTGGAGCCTACGGGCGGCATCGATCTGGATAACTTCGCGCCCATTCTGGAGATTGCGCTTCAGGCGGGTGTACCGCAGGTAATCCCGCATGTCTATTCCTCCATCATTGATCCTGAGACCGGAAGCACGAGGGTGCAGGATGTCCGCACACTGCTTGATACGATGAAATCGCTGGTGGACCGGTATGCCTAGAATCGCTGCATTTGGCGAAGTGATGATGCGGCTGCAGGTTCCGGGGGTGGAGACACTGGCCCAGAGCAGCAGGCTGGAGTACTCTTTTTCGGGCAGCGGGGTAAATGTAACGGCAGCGCTGGCCAGATATGGCCATAACGGAGCATTAATCACGACCTTGCCGGAGACTCCGGTAGGGGAAGCCGCAATCGCTTATCTGCGCAAGCTTGGGGTAGATACGTCACTGATCCGCCGGGGCGGCAAGCACCTCGGGATGTACTTCCTGGAGAACGGTTTCGGTGCCCGCCCCGGAAGAGTCACGTATACCGACCGGCTGGGCAGCAGCTTCAATACCGCTGAGGCCGGTCAGTATGATATGGCGGCGCTGGCTTCCCGGGTGGATGTGCTTCATCTATGCGGCATTACGCTGGCTATGAATGACAGGGTGCGCGGGCAAATGAAGCAGCTTGCGGCAGAGGTGAAGCGTGCGGGGGGCAGGGTGGTATTCGACTGTAACTACCGTCCGGCATTATGGGGCGAGGAGGGGTATGCCAAGGCCCGCCCGCATTACGAAGAGCTGCTTACGCTTGCCGATCTGGTGCTGATGAACGAGAAGGATGCGCTGTACATTCTTGGCACCGCAGCGGCAGATTATGATAGAATAACACAGTTGAAGCAAGCGGTGCACGCTGTGGCGGAGCGCTTCGGAATCGCAGCGGCAGCGGGCACCCACCGTGAGATTAACGCAGACAATACGCATTCCCTCACAGGATATCTGTACCGTCAAGGTACGTTCGCGTTCTCCCGTAAGCTCACCTTCCCGGTGTATGACCGGATCGGTGCCGGGGATGCTTTTGCCAGTGCCATTATTCATGGTGAATTGCAGGATTATCCGCAGCAGCAGACGGTGGATATGGCAGCGGCCGCAGCGATGCTGGCCCATACCATCCCGGGCGATACAGCGTTGTTCACCGAGAGCGAGGTGCTCCGCGCGCTGGATGGCCATACCTCAGATGTTGAAAGGTAGTGAACGTAAGGTGTCTCTGAAACGCAAGCAAGGCCCCTTATACCAGCAGATCCAGAAGATCCTCAAGGACCGGATTCTGCACGGGGTATACCCGCTCGGCAGCATTATCCCTTCCGAGCCGCAGCTGGAGAAAGAGTTCGGTGTCAGCAAAATGACGGTCCGCGGCGCGGTCCAGGAGCTGGCCCAGGAAGGCTATGTGCAGAAGAAAAGCGGTGTCGGAACCATTGTCATGCGCAATACCGCCTATCAGAAGCTCTCTAAGGGCAAACGGTTCACAGAGCTGCTGGTTGAAGCAGGTCATAAGCTGGAAAAGAAGCTGCTGAGCACAAGTCTGGTCACCAATGAGACTGGGACAGAGGAATACAGCCGCTACGGGCCGTATTGCCAGCGGATTGAACGTCTGTATATTCTGGATGGACAGCCTTATATCCATCTGGTGCACTTCTTGACGGCAGCAGCCCTGCCGGGCGGAGGGTCGGCAGAGCTGGGGGAGGACATCCAGTCCCTGTACGACTCGCTGGAGGAGAACGACATCGTGCTGGAGAACTTCAGGGACCGGTTTTTTGTCGAGTCAGCACCACCCGAGGTATGCCTGCTGCTGAAGCTTCCGCCGGGGACGCCTGTGCTGAAGCGCCTGCGCAACTCCTATGACGGGGAAGGCAGGCTGATCGAACACAGCATCGGCAGCTATAATACGGAGCTCCATCATTATCTGGTCAGCTACGACACCTGAGGCTCGTCACTCTCATTCTATGCTACGGTTGCACACAAGCTCGCTTGTAGGTAACTGTAGCATTTTTGCTTATATAGATTGAACTTGAAAATATACGGAAAGGGAAAGTGGCGGAGGGGAATTTTGGAACTGTAGGAGCGGTAGCGTCCGCCTGATAGTACATATTCGGTTCATATTCTGTTCATATTGTCGTCATAAAGAGTACATCTTCGTTCGGTAAGCTTGCATTAACGTCAATGAAGCAAGCTTACTACCAGTTAAGATAGGGGAAGATGAACATGAGAGCATCGGCGAATAACATAATGGGAAATCAAACGGGGTTCAAGAAACTGCGCAAGATTCTGCTTAAAATATTGGGAGCCATCCTGCTCGCTATTGTGATTTTTGTGGGGATTGTGTATATCACGAATGTAATCAGCAGCAATGCGGAGGCCAAAAGGATAGAGCCTTACGGCCAGCATGTATCCGTAGACGGCAAGAATATGAATGTGTTCATTCAAGGCGACGGCCCGGACACGGTTGTGCTGCTTCCCGGCTTCGGAACAGCTTCACCGGCGCTTGATTTCAAGCTGCTCATTGACGAGCTGTCTCCACATTATAAGGTTGTAGTTGTTGAGCCTTTCGGCTATGGCTTAAGCGATGCGACGAAGAAAGAACGAACCTCAGAGAACATCGTAAGTGAAATCCATGAAGCACTGCAGCAGCTCAATATTGACCGTTACATCCTTATGGGCCATTCCATTTCAGGAATTTACAGTCTGGATTATGTGAACAAATATACTGATGAAGTCAGTGCATTTGTCGGACTGGATAACAGTGTACCCTCGCTGAGCGAGAAGAAAATAGAGTCTTCAGAGACAAGCATGGTTAAATGGTTCCGCAATCTGGGGTTCGCCCGGCTGCAATTGAAGCTGAGTGCTGACCCTTATGAGGGACTGGCATATGATGAACATACCAAAGAACAATTGAAACTGCTGATACAGAGAAATATGTATAACACCACTCTGTTAAATGAGGCAGAAAACATGTACTCCAGCTTTAGAGGGGCTGAACAGCGAGGGGTAACGTTCCCTCCTAATCTTCCTGTCCTTCTTTTTGTTCAAGCAGAGCATCCGGCAACCGATCAATGGATTCCTGAGCATGAGAAGCTGATCCAGAATTCCGTAAATGCAGACATGGAGCTGCTGGATGCCAATCATTATTTGTACCGTTCCCATCCCAAAGAAATTGCGGAGAAATTCATGAGCTTCATGAAGGGGATAGCGCAGCAGCCATGAGGCTATGCCGGGGCTTACTAAACTTAATAAAACACAGTGAATTAATAAGAATTTTATCTTTTCAAATGACATGGTTTGTGAGAGAATAGGTACAATCTTATAGAGTTAACATTTGACATTACCTATTTTAGAGGAGGAAATACCCATGTCAGAAGAGCGCAAGCTGTCCTTTGAAACCCTCGCCATCCACGCAGGCCAGGAGATTGATCCCACTACTTTAGCCCGTGCCGTGCCGCTGTATCAGACTACATCCTACGGTTTCCGGGATGCGGAGCATGCTGCTAATCTGTTCGCGCTCAAGGAGTTCGGCAACATCTATACCCGGCTGATGAATCCGACCACCGATGTGTTTGAGCAGCGTCTTGCCGCGCTGGAGGGCGGGGCAGGGGCACTGGCGACCGCTTCCGGAGCAGCAGCGATTTCCTTCTCTATTCTGAATATTGCCGGGGCAGGGGATGAGATTGTCTCCTCCGCAAGCCTGTACGGCGGAACTTATAATTTGTTCTCCACGACGCTGCCCAAGCTGGGCATTAAGGTGAATTTTGTGGATTCCGATAACCCGGAGAACTTCCGGGCAGCGATTACGGACAAGACCAAGGCGCTCTACGCTGAGACGATTGGTAATCCGCAAGGGAACGTTCTGGATATCGAAAAGGTTGCAGCCATCGCCCACGAGCACGGGATTCCGCTGATTGTAGACAACACCTTCCCAAGTCCGTATCTGCTGCGTCCGATTGAATTCGGGGCGGATATCGTCGTGCACTCGGCGACCAAATTCATCGGCGGCCACGGTACCTCTATCGGCGGAGTCATCGTGGATGGCGGCAAGTTCGACTGGAAGGCCAGCGGCAAGTTCCCGGGCCTGACCGAGCCGGACCCGAGCTACCACGGGGTAGTTTACACTGAAGCGGTCGGTCCGATTGCTTATATCATCAAGGCGCGGGTTCAACTGCTTCGTGACCTAGGCGCGGCCATTTCACCGTTCAACTCGTGGATGCTTTTGCAGGGTCTAGAAACGCTGCACCTGCGTCTGGAGCGCCACAGCCAGAATGCACTCAAGGTTGCCCAGTATCTGGAGGCGCATGATTCGGTAGAGTGGGTCAGCTATGCTGGACTACAGAGTCACCCTTCGTATGAGCTGGCACAGAAATATCTGCCTAAGGGCCAGGGCGCGATTCTGACCTTCGGAATTAAGGGCGGGGCGGCCGCAGGGGTGAAGCTGATCGAGAACGTGAAGCTGTTCTCCCATCTGGCCAATGTCGGCGACTCCAAGTCGCTGATCATCCACCCGGCGAGCACCACTCACCAGCAGCTGTCGGACGAAGAACAGATTACCGCCGGTGTTACACCGGAGCTGCTGCGCTTGTCCATCGGTACTGAATCCATCGACGATATCCTCTATGATCTGGAGCAGGCGATCGCTGCCAGCCAGCAGGCTTAGACTGGATTAGCGGGAGCGGGCTGTGCTGGGGAGTGGGAGGTTGAGCCGCTGAGCTGCCGGAGAGTTGTAGCTGGATAGACGGTGAGCAGAAGCGGTGTACTGCCCCCCCCCCAACTGGTTTCAATTAAGCACAGTTCCTTGCGGCTATAGGAGTTACAGACCACTGTTTGATGCAGAGTGTTTCTGCATTAGGCGGTGGTCTTGTTTTTTTGGCGGGAGCAGGAGGTGGGATAGAGAGTAGGGGGAGGAGCAGGAGGAGCAGGAGTGTTTGCGAGGAAATGAGGAAATGAGGAGATGGTTTGTGAGAAAAGCGTACGTGAGGAATTGATCCGCAAGGAAGCGGGGCGGCGAATGTATTTTCTGCAATAGATTAGGCCATATCCGGCGTTAAAATCCGTTCTGATGTATTCCATACAACAGATTTCCGGCATACGGCCCCAAAACACCTCTCCCGCAAAAATCTGCTGTACAAACTGCAATAGATCGCTTTTTACAACCGCTAAAGAGAGTATCTGCTGTAGTAAATACAACAGATCACCAATGCGTCAAGCAGAAGGTAAGTAAATTCGCTGCTTATGCATTCCTTTGATACCGTTTGCATATTTCAGTACCTTTGCCAGTATTTATAGATTGAAGCCTCTTAATATGCTGGCAGCTTCTCTTCAGGGGAGCGGAGCGGCAGTAATTCAAAGGTAAAGGGTGGGTGCGAGGATGAAGGGTGAACGCCAGCAGAAGGATGATCCAAACAAGGAAGAGCGCCCGTTCAAGTATAACGCCGGGGACCGGACCATTGGCGTGGAGATGAGCCAGTCCGCATCTGTAGCCTCCGCCGCAGCGGAATTTCTTGCTGAGGGGGACCGGCGCAAGAGTAACGTGAGTACGAGCCGCACGTATATCCGCCGTCCCGGGGAGCGCCAGGCCTTCCTGGTGCTGCGCGAGGGCAGGGGGGACGGGGCTGTCCGCCGTGAGCCGCCCGGCGTCTACCCTGCGGGGCCCTGCCTGATCCGGGGCGAGGAATGGCTGCACGAGCCGGAACTGTCGGCGCTCTATTCGCGCTGGATGTCGTGCGGGGATGAGGAGCCGGTGCAGGCTGAGCGTATCCTGCAGCGGATCTATCACCGGCTGCGGGCTGCTGCTGCCGACCTCCTGGAGTCGGCAGACGGCGTATGGGCCGCAGTCACTCTGCCTTACACGGCGGAGCTCGCCGCCCGCCCGGACCGGCTGGCCGCGCTGCAGGACGCGCAGCTCGGCGCGCTGTTCGCCGCCGTCCTGCACAGCCAGCGGCTGGGCGGCGACAGCCGCATTGACCTGCTGGCGCCGTACCCCGCCAGCCTGGAGGAATTCGCGGCGCAGCGCGAATTCATTGAGGGCGTGGCCGAGCAGACTCTCGGCCACGCTTATGCGGCAGCCTGCCGCATCGGGGCGCTGCTCGCGCCCGATGTGGGGCCGGCTGCCGCCGGGGAAATCGCGCGCATCGCCGATTTCCTGGTGCTGGACGGCGCGGCGGAGGAGGCCGCGCCCGGGGAGAACGCCGCCGAGGGCTTCGCGCAGGCGGCGGCTGGGGTGCTGGCCGCCGTGCGCCGGGTGCGGCCGGCGGCGGCAGTGCTCGCCGCGGGGGCACCGGCGGCGTACGCGCTGGCCGATCTGTATGAGATCGGCCTGAGCGGGGTCTTCTGCGGCGCGGCCCAGCGGACCGACGCGCTGCTGCGGGCGGCCTGCCTCACCTGGATAGCGAGGCAGGAGCATCCTGATGCTGCCGCCGGAGGCTGGCAGTAGCAGGCAGACAGAGCGGCTGTTCCTAATTCATCTAGAGCTGCGACTCAAGCTGTTCAAGCTGCTGCCACCGCCTGAGCATTATCACCGTCACACGCCGGTAATCAGGCCTTTGGGCCGCCGGACCATACATTATTACCGACAACTCTCAGTGCCTAAGTGACTCTACTATAACAATAACCCGATTCCACCAGCCATTCAGGCTGCGGCGGAATCGGGTTATATTGTGCTGCATATAGCTGGGAGTTACCGCACCACAGTGTACCTTTGAACTAACCGGCTGCTGTAGCCAAAATCCTGCACTAAATACAACATTCCCCACGTTAAGTCGGCTGTAACTATGGATTGTTGCATGAAATGCAGGCGTGTTGATTACCCATATTATGGGATGACAAAAACACCTAAATGTTCTTTACGCCTGAGCTGATTAAGCTGAACCTGCCACTCCAGCGGAAGATTAAATATACGCCAGTACTGCATAAATTCCCAAAGAGTCAGCTTAGCAAAGACCGGTACCTTCGGATGAATTTCATCAAAAATGTATTTTAGAAGCACATATGCGGTAAGGGCCACAAACAATTGGCTATACACTGCATTTTCGGTGTTTCCAAACAGACAAGGGACATTCAAATGCTGTTTCACCCAGCGGAAAAAGACTTCAATCTCCCAGCGTGCTTTGTAAATTTCAGCAATCACGTGAGCGGACTCTTTTCTCAAATCAGTGACGACCCGTACGACTTCGCCCCGGTCATTTTCAAATTCAACGACGCGGTGGCGCTGGGCGGATTGGTGTTTCCCTTGACCGATATAACAGGTAATATCACGTACAATTTTGGTGTCTCCCTCTGCCGGTCGCTGACGTTTTCGCGGCAACACCAAGTGGAGATTGTCTTTCAAACGAATCACAAAGGACTGACCTTGCTGCACATATTGATCCAATCGACCGATTTTTCCATATGCCCGATCCTGGACTAGAAGGTAGTCCTTATCGGCCAAGACTTCTCCAAATGGAGCGTCATTGCGCCGGGCAATCGATTCGACCACCTTCACGGGTGAATGCTGTCCATGCGAGAAGGCCACATGCAGCTTGATACCTCCTCTGAATTTTTTATACGGAGCCCAAGACATACGGGAGTTTGCCGCCGTAACCGTCGTAGAGTCAATAAGCAGAAGATCTTTAGGCAGATTCAGGTGCCGACGGGTTTGCCGGTTACATTTCTGGACGAGCAGTTGAAACAAACGCTTGAAGATATCGTAAGGCACTTCACCGGCTTTGCCCGAAAGAGTGGAGTAATGAACCTTGGGCAAATCGTAGTTCGAGCCCACCCGAGCACTTTGACGAAAGCCATCCCATTGGTGGTAGCAGGCTTGGATAAAGTAGTCGAACAACACACCGACAGTCATTTTGGTTCCTGTATCCTCGTAGTTCTCGGTTTGCCCGGTCACCCTTTGGACTTCTTCTGAAGTTAATACTTGTTTGAACACGGCCAAGAATGGGGTATTATTATTCATGAGGTCGCCTCATTTCGGTTTGGTTTGGTCGTACTTACCATTACCCGAAATGGCGGCCTTTTTTGTCCCTTTTATTGGGAAATCAACACGCTTATATTTTGTGCAACATTCCACGCAAACGCCCGGGAATAATGAATCAAAGCTGCAATTTGTACAACATTTCTCCTTCGTGACCAGCAATCTTTCTAACCCAGCAATCCTCCTAATCCAGTCGTACCGTTTCTTGCCGAAATCCTGTACCAAATCTCCTTCGTATCCAGCATTCCCTAACCCAGCCGCACCGTTCCCCCGCCCGGAATACGGCAGGCTTCATCCCCCACAGAGACCCACACCTCCGTAGCCGATGGATTATACACCATCTCCTGCGAAGCGGAGAAGCGCAGTCCTTGCAGCGCGGACAGGTAGTCCACGATTTCAATATTGGTAGCATACCAGATGTCCTCGTGACCGCCCATCATGGCGGCGAACTGCTCCAGCTCCTGCCAGTTATCGTCGTCATTGAACTCATAGCTGTGTCCCCAGACGTACAGCAGCTGCATATACGAGAAGCGGGGCTTTTCCTCCAGGAACTTTTTGCCCAGGGCCAGCATCTCCTTGTGATGGCAGGTAGGGTGCCAAGCCAGCAGGTTGTCCGGCAGACTGAAGCTGCGGTGGGAATTCACCGTACGGGAATACTCAATGCCCAGGGCAGGCAGCAGGCCGATCACCTGATCATTGTAATTGCCGAACGGATAGGACATGCCCCGGACTGGATAACCGGCCAGCGCCTCCAGCGCCTTGCGGTCCGTCAGAATCTCACCCGTGATCCCCTCGCGCGGAGTCATGGTAAGGAAAGGATGGGTGCTGGTATGCGCCGAAATCTCATGCCCCTCATAGAGCGCAGCCACCTCGTCCCGTGAGATGTAGCCCTCATTGCCGAACAACCCCGAATTGAGATGAAACGACCCCTTCAGCCCATGCTGATTCAGAATCTCCACGAGCTGCCGGTCGTAGATTCTTCCATCATCCCAGCTTAATGTTAGCGCTTTAGAAACTCCGCCCGGAAAAAGATCAAATTTGATTCTCATTGCTTTTATCCTCCCTGACTATAAAATATACAGAATTTGAAGTGAGCACCGGTTCCGCCTAAGACGAATACTGCTCCACCAAGAACAATGCCAGAAGTGAAGGCGATTAGCAAGATTCTTGTTAATGGACGGCATTCCGCCGCTTGACTACACTGAGGTGGCGAACAGGGTATTCGAGCAGCAGCAGGCCCTGGTCAGGACATTCACAAGGGGGAACATGATGAAGACCGTGTCACGAACAGCATTGGAAGGCCATATCGCCCGCGTCATTGAACGGATGAAGGATATGAGAGGCTCCATTCATGAAACCGCACCCATCGGCATCATCTCTATGGACAATTGGGAGTGGCCCCAGGGGGTTGGATTATTTGCCTTATACAGATATTACCGGGAAACCGGGGAGCAGGAGATTCTACACTACCTGACCGGCTGGTTCGACAGCAAGCTTGACGGAGGCATTCCGGCGAAAAATGTTAATACGATGTGTCCGATGCTTACCCTGAGTTATCTGGCAGAGGAGACCGGTCGGGAGGATTATATGCAGCTATGCCGGGAGTGGCTGGAGTATGCGCTGCATGAGATGCCCCGCACGGAGGAAGGCGGCCTTCAGCATGAGGTGACCGGCAGTCCGAATACCGGGCAGCTCTGGGACGACACGCTGTATATGACGGTGCTGTTTGTAGCCCGGATGGGAATCGTGCTGAAGGAAGAGGAGGGCATTCAGGAGAGCATCCGCCAGTTTCTCGTCCACCTCAAGTACCTGACCGATCCCGTGACCGGATTGTTCTTCCATGGCTGGACCTTCGAGGGAGGCCACCACTTTGCCCGGGCCCTGTGGGCACGGGGCAATTCCTGGTATACCGCCGGACTGGTGGATTACCTGGAGATGGTGGAGCTGCCGCCAGGGGTGAGCAGCTTCCTGCTGTCCTCGCTTGAGCGACAGGTACGCAAGCTGACGGAGCTGCAAGCCCCGGAAGGTGCATGGCATACCCTGCTGGACGACAGCAGCTCGTATCTGGAGACCTCGGCCACCGCTGCCTTTGCTTACGGCATGTTGAAGGCGGTGCGGCAGGGACTGCTGCTTGAGGACTGCCGCAAGCCTGCAATGGCAGCCCTTCATTACGTGTTGGGCCAGATCGATGAGGACGGGGTGGTGCAGGGTGTCTCCTACGGCACGGGGATGGGCGCTACGCTTGACGATTACCGGGAGATTCCGGTCTGCCCGATGCCCTACGGGCAATCCATGGCCCTGCTGCTGCTGGTGGAGGCGATGAAGCATGTATAATCCCGCCAGCACCCATTCTGTCAGCATCAATTCCGCCAGCATCAAGGGGCTGCCGGGGCTGGACCGGATTGCCTTCCATAATGTTGGCGAGCTGGAGCCGGCTACGGGCTACGGAGTGCACCTCCGCCGCATTCCCCGCAGCGTCAGGGAGCATCTGAACGAGCGGGGCCGGTTCATCGCCGGGGAAGCGGGCGGCTGTGAGCTCAGGTTCGTCACACCGGCTCCGAATATCCGTGTCACGCTGACCTTGCCGGAGACGGATGGCAGCGTAACGGTATACAAGGGCGGGCTGTTCCACTCCAGGCATGAGCTTCAGGCCGGGAGCATACGCACCCTCCAGCTAAGCGAACCGCCGCGTCTGGCGATGGCGGAGCGTGAGCTGCTGATGGAAGCGGGCTTCGCACCGGAGGTATGGCGGATCTGCTTCGGACGGTATGCCTGTGTGGTCTGTGGCATCGAGACCTTCGGCCATCCGCTCCGCCCGCCGGTGGAAGGGGAGATTCCCCGCACACGCTGGATTGCTTACGGCTCATCCATCACGTATGGAGAGAACAGCAGCCTGCCGTATATTGCCCACGCGGCAAGAAGGCTGGCTGCCGATGTGCTCAATCTCGGCATGAGCGGCTCCTGCCATTGTGAACGGGAGATGAGCAACTATCTTGCGGCGCAGGAGGACTGGTCATTCATGACGCTGGAGCTGGGCGTGAATATGCGTGACCACCTGTCGCCGGATGAATTCAGTGAGCGGAGCGGCTACCTGCTTGACCAGCTGGTGAGCAGACATCCCGGGAAGCCGGTAGCGGTGATCACGATGTATCCCAACTTTGCGGTGTTCCCCGGCAGTGGAATAGCGGAGAAGGATCTTCAGTTCAACGACATTCTGCGAAGTCATGTGCAGCGTCTGTCCCGCCCCAAGCTGAGCCTGATCGAGGGAAGCCGGGTGCTGGATGACCTGGCCGGGCTGTCCTGCGACCTGATTCACCCGGGGGATGAGGGACATATACGGATGGGTGAGAATCTGGCCCGGGAGCTGGCCGGAATCCTGTAATCCCGGGCTGCATAAGGGTTCAGCGGCAATTAACAGAAAAACTGAATATTGCCCTAACCCGCTGAAGCGGCTATGGTGAGGACATGAAATCGGCCATTTCAGCTCCGTAGCATTTATTCATCACACAATTAGGCACCACATGCAAGTGAAAGGAGGCACCGTAATGAAAGCGAATACAAGAAGTGAGGCGGTGCTGCGTCTGGACACTTCACGGCAGACCGGAAGCAGCCGCAGACGTTTTTGGCAGACCCGCCGCTTCAAGAATAATGTCCCCCTGTGGGTCATGTTCGTTCCGGTTATCGCATTTTATATGATTTTCAAATACACCCCCATGCTGGGGCTGGTCATCGCCTTCAAGGATTATACCTTCTATGAGGGGGTATGGGGCAGTCGGTGGGTGGGCATGGAC
This sequence comes from Paenibacillus sp. FSL R7-0333, assembly GCF_038000365.1. Taxonomy (NCBI): domain Bacteria; kingdom Bacillati; phylum Bacillota; class Bacilli; order Caryophanales; family Paenibacillaceae; genus Paenibacillus; species Paenibacillus sp. FSL R7-0333. Next base: position 6,341,832 of record NZ_JBBOBZ010000001.1, on the reverse strand, counting down.
AATTTCACCAATCTGTTCACCCAGGCGCAGTCGGTGCAGATTATCCGCAATACGCTGGTGCTCAGTATATTGTCGGTGCTGGTCAGCTTTCCGTTCCCGATTGCCCTGGCGATTATGCTGAATGAAGTCAGGAACAAGTGGTTCAAAAAATCAGTCCAGACCCTCGTCTACCTGCCTTACTTCTTCTCCTGGGTCATTGTCGGCGGGCTGGTGGTGACGATCTTCGCCCAGACCGGGGTAGCCAATGTGCTGGTCGAGAAGCTGCTCGGCAAGCCGTTTCCGTTCCTTTTCAAGGAGTGGTCCTGGGTATCCATCTTTCTCGGCTCGGGCATCTGGAAGGATGCGGGCTTCAACGCAATCATCTATCTGGCGGCACTGACTTCCATTGATCCCAGCCTCTATGAAGCGGCGAGTATGGACGGGGCAGGCAAATGGAAGCAGATCCGCAACATTACGCTCCCCGGGATCAGCCCGACTATTGTCATTATGCTGATTCTGGCTATGGGACGGGTGATGGAGGTCGGGTTCGACCATGTGTACGTGCTGCAGAACTCGATTGTATCGGGGATCTCCGAGGTTATAACTACGTATATTTATGCGATTGGACTGCAAGGCGGGCAGTTCAGCCTGACGGCTGCCCTGGGGATGTTCGATTCTCTCGTGGCACTGACCCTGGTGCTGATCTCCAACGCTATCGCCCGGCGCTTTAACAAAGGCTTGTGGTAACAGGAGGACACTATCTATGCAAAGTACAAACGGTGAAAAAGTATTCTACAGCTTCAATTATCTGCTGCTTACCCTGGCAGGTATTCTGTGTCTGCTGCCGCTGCTCCATCTGGCATCCCTGTCGCTCAGCGGCAAGGATGCGGTGCTGTCCGGTTTTGTCACCCTGTGGCCGGTGGATTTCACGCTGAGCTCATACACGATGCTCTTTGAAGGAACGCCGGTGGTGCGCGCCTTCGGCAACAGCCTGCTGATTACCCTGGTCGGTGTGGCGGCCAGTATGCTGTTCACCATTTTCGCCGCGTATCCCTTGTCCCGCCGTGATTTCTACGGAAGACGCACGCTGACGCTGGCGATTGTGTTCACGATGCTGTTCACCGGCGGACTGATTCCGACCTATCTCGTGGTCAGCAGTCTCGGGCTGGTGGATTCCTACGCAGCCCTGTGGCTCCCGGCTCTGGTCAGTACTTATAATATGATGATCATGCGGTCTTTTTTCGAGAACATTCCGGAGGAGCTGATCGAGGCGGCCAGAATCGACGGCTCCGGTGAATGGCGGCTGCTGGCGGGCATTATTCTGCCGCTGTCCCTGCCTGTGCTGGCGACCATCGGCCTCTTTTACGGCGTGTATTACTGGAATTCGTTCTTTAACGTCATGATCTATATGAACAGCCCGGAGAAAATCAATCTGACCGTGCTCATCCAGCAGATGGTGAAGAGCCAGGCTGTCCTGCAGGAGCTGAACACCATGAACTCGCAGGAGGTGGTCAATATTACACCGGAGGGCATCAAGGCCGCAGGGATTATGGTTATGGTCATTCCGATGCTGATCGTGTATCCGTTGCTGCAGCGGTATTTTGTCAAAGGCGTAACCATCGGTGCTATCAAGGGCTGACCCCTGCTGCACCATACCTGCAAGTACAAGAACGCCATTATAGGAGGGTCATAATCATATGCACACATCACCTCGGCTAATAAAAACAACTGCTGCCGGTGCAGCTTCCCTGCTGCTCGCCATCGCGGTTACAGGCTGCGGCGGCAATAATGCCGCCACGCAGGGCGCAGACGGGGGAAAGGAAGGCACCTCCGGGAAACGCGGCTCCATCACCGTCTCTTTATATGACCGCGGCTCGGTACCCGCAGAAGAAGGAACGATGAGTGACAACCGCTGGACGAAGTGGGTCAATGAGAACGGGCCGGTGAATGTCAAATACGTTACGGTTCCGCGTTTTGAATCCCTGCAAAAGTTCAATGTGCTGTTCGCGTCGAAATCTGCCCCGGACCTGATCTTTGAATTTGATACCGCTTACCAGGGACAGCTCTACAACCAGAAGCAGCTCCTTCCGCTGGATGATCTGATCGCAGGCAGCAGTACGGAATATAAGGCAATGCTGGAGAAGTATCCGGCGCTGCGCAAGGCAGGCACGATGGCGGACGGCAAGCTGTACACGGTGGGCCGTCCGGTCCAGTTCGGTCCGCAGCATTATCTGTTTATCCGCAATGACTGGCTGAAGAAGCTGAATTTGCAGGTGCCCACTACGCCGGAGGAACTGCTGAATGTGGCCAAAGCGTTCACCGAGCAGGACCCCGACGGCAACGGCAAGGCGGATACGTACGGGACTGGGCTCAGCTTCGTGGCCGGCATTATTCTGAACAACATGTTCGGCACCGGGTTCACGCTGTTCGGCGAAGACCAGTATCCGTGGGTGCTGGAGAACGACAAGGTTGTGCATGACTGGGACCGGATTCAGGCGGCGCTCTCCTTCCAGAAGCAGCTGTATGCGGCCGGTGTGGCGGATAAGGATTTCGTCACCGATAAGAACGGCGAGAAGCAGAAGCAGGACTGGATCTCCGGCAAGCTGGGGATTTACGGAGGCAACGGTGCCGATATCGGCACCTATGAGACGCTGAAGAAGAATTCTCCTGAAGCCGAGGTCATTCCGATTGCCTTGCCGACGACGGAATTCGGGCAGTTCAGCCCGACCCTGACCACGCCGATCCAGATGACGGGGATGGTGAATGCTGCAGCCAAAGATCCGGAATCCGTGATGAAGATGATCGACTTCATGGTTGCGGACCCATACACGACCACCATTCAGAACGGGCTGGAAGGGGTGCATTACAACAAAACCGCCGACGGCCGCGCCGAGGTGATTGATCCGGAGAAAAACAAGAAGGAGCTGGAATACAACCGCGATATGGGGATGCTGACTCCGCTGATCGGCAAGAATTACGGGCTGAAGAACAAGGTCAACCCTACACCTGCCGAGCAGAATTTAATCAAAATCTATGAAATGGCCGAGAAGCTGTACATGGACCCTGACCGCCCGATTGTCGGCATTACGCAAAAGGCCTTCCTGCCGCTGCTGCCGCAGGATCTGACCCAGATCAACACGAACGCGAATAAAACGATTCTCGACCGGGCCATGCAGGCCATTGTCAGCTCCGATCCGGCTTCGGTGGACCAGTTCATTGCGGAGGCCAAGGGCATCTGGGAGAAGGCGGGCGGACCCAAGGTCGATGAGTTCTACGCAGCCTGGTATCAGGACAATAAAACGGATGCCATCATGCTGAAGGATATTTATGAGATGGGCAAGCAACTGGATGCGGCTGAATAAATGGAGTCACAGCTTAGGGGGCGAGCAGAGTTGAACAATGGGGTTAGAGCCATTCTGGAGCAGAGCTGGGCGGCGGCCACGGAGAATATTGTGGTGGAAGAAGGTCTGGTGCGCTATAACTGGCCCGGACATACCCGGCAGGTCTCACAGCTGGCGTATTGCCATGAAGCCCGCTTCTCGGCAGGCTATTATGCTTATGGTACACTGCTGGGCCGGCTGGAGGAGCAGGCCGGACTGGAGATGCTTGAAGCCATCGCCGGGCTGCAATTCACCGATCCGGAGCATCCCGATTACGGAGGGTTCCTCTGGTACCGGGAGGAGAAAGTCATTCAGGATTCGAATGCGGCATTCTTTATCCTTATGCCGCTTGTGGCAGTACGCCTCTGCAAGCCGGAGGTATTCCCGGCCAGTCATCTGGAGGTGATGCAGCGGATGTTCCGTCATGCGGCAGCCTGGTTCTCCAGAGAATGCCGGACACCGGAGCTGTTCTACCCGAACAAGACGATGAGCGACGGCGCCATGCTGCTGGCTATCGCTCACTTCCTGGATGAGCCGGAGTATCTGCAGACCGCAAGCGGATATTTCGCCAGATGGGCGGAATATACGGCCCGCCGGGGCTGGGGCTGGGGGGAGAATGTCAGCCTCGTCTACCAGGGAGTGATGATGAATGCGCTGAGGATTGCGTGTTTTGTTCTCCAGCAGCATGACCGGGAGCTGTCCGGGCAGCTGTCAGAGAGGATGGATACCCTGAAGAGCATTCTCGTGTTCCATGACGGGGAGGAATTGGTTCCGACCATCCGCAGCTACAACTTCCGGGGAGAGACGGAGCGGCCTAGCTTGCTGTGGGTAATTGCGGGTGTGACGGGGCTGGACCGTCTGGCAGAGCAGACATTCTCGCTTAATGATGTGGCGGCACTGCTCCTGTTCGAAGAGGAGTTGCTTCAAGGGGGTGACCCCTTGGCCGCGCTGCCCGTACCCCGGATGCTGGAGGAGCGGATCTTCGATGCTTCCCGTTCCTACAGCTGGATCGGACAGCATACCCGGCTGGGCAGCATCAACCGCTTCCCGGTCATGCCGGGCAGCTACCAGCACCCCGCCTGGGGTCTGGGCTGGCAGAGCTTCCCGGTCAGCTTCAGCGTGAAGGATCAGCAGGTATCCTATCTGCGCTGGTACGTGGATGATTCCGCATCGGTGCGGACACATCCGGCAGAGGATTACCGGACCGCCTATCTGATGCCCGCGCTGTTTGCAGAGCCGCTGTACCCGGAGGTAGAGACACGAACGTCCCAGCAGGCGAATGCGCTAGTGGTGGTCCGCTCTATGACCCGGCTGCATAACCGGGCAGCGGAGATCGCGGATGAATGGGTCATCCATCGCTATGACGCTGAGGTGGAACAGGTGATGAATACAGCCGGGGACAGGGAATGGCTCGTGCTGCGTTATCCGGGCTGTGCGGTGGCGGTCACGGCGCTCAAGGGCATTGGTGCCGGGGCAGATGCCCGAGCCCCGCTGCCTGTCACTGTTGTTCGCGAGGAGGGAAGAATCAAGCTCCGCCAGGTGCTATATGCCGGTAGCGGCTCGATGCTGGCGCTTCCCCGCCTGGAAGCAGGGTGGGCGGTGGTATGTCTGGACGAAGCTGCGGAGTCAGCGGACATCCAGAAGCTGCTCGATACGGTGACGGTTGAGGATACGCTGAGGGATGACCGGGAGGTGCCGCGCGAGCCGTGGGCCTTAGTGCGGAGCATTGTGCTGACTGCGGGCCACCAGCCGCCGGTTCAGCTCAACGTTGATCCGTACGCCCCTTAACCAACTTAACCAAGCCACGCATTTCAAGCGGGCAGCCGCAGGGTTTGCCGTGTCCCGATTAAGGGGCAGACGGAAGCAGTAGGCTTAATTGCACTCCATACAACTAAATCGTCCGCTGTACCGCCAAATATCCGTTTAGCTGTATTTCGTACAATTAAATTCCCATCTGCCCCCGGATTCTCACCCCATGGGGCAGATTTAGTTGTACAGACTACAGTTAGCTGAGGAGATTCTACCGTTTCGCGGTTTTTAAATGTACAGAATACAACTATCTCTGAATGTCCACATCGAACATGCTCTACCGGAACACTATACTTGCTTCCATACGGAAAGGTGGCTATTATGAGAAAATCAAGTCGGAAACCGTGTTTTGTATACGCTATCATTATGGTTCTGCTGCTGGGCCTTCTCCCGACAGACCTTGGATCTGTTGCCCGGGCGGACAGTGATTACAGGCTGCAAGAGACCTTTGAGACGTATAGCACCGGTGCGAAGCCGGCCGGATGGACGATCAAGACACCTCCCCAGGGAGTGAGTGTGGGGGTGCAGGCCTGGGAGGGGTATCCCGGCAAGCAGCTGGAGCTAGAGCAGACGAGCAAGCTTGCCAGCAGCTATATTATAAGCAGATCCGTTACGGATGTTACGTACAGAAGCCTGTTAAGCTATTCGTTCAGAGCGGAGCAGACCGGAGCGGTGATCTACCTGCCCACCCCGCAGAGCAGCTCTGTGACGCTGGTGAAATTCGCCATTAATAATGGTGCGTTCAGCTATATGAAAAAAGGTGCCGGATCTTGGACCTCCGTACTGCCAATATCGGCAGGGGTGTGGTATGACGTACGGGTGGCCCTCGACAGCGGCAGCCATACCTTCGATCTGTCCATTGACGGCAAGCGTCTGCTGACGAAGGAGCCAATGGCCGAGGGAGGAGCGTTAGCCTTATTCTACATGGGTTTTTATAAGGACAGCATCGGCAAGATAGGTTTTGACGATTTTATTGTAAGCGGATACAAGCAGGCGGTAAGTGCAGCCTTCTCCCAGCAGTCTTACGGGCTGCGAAGAGGGGAGAAGCTGTCCTTGCCGCTCCAGTTCATACCTGCAGATGCAACGGATCAGACTGCAGCCTGGTCCACCGGCAGTGCAGAGGTGGCAACTGTGGACGCCAATGGTCTGGTTACCGGCATCCGTGAGGGGGTGACGACCGTTACGGCTGAGCCGAACGAGGCGCTTCCGGCGGTAACCGCTACGGTAGCCGTCTACGAAGATCCGATCACGGATATTGTATTGGCTCCGCTTCAGCGGGCGGTTCCCGCAGGCTCCCGTGTGCTGTTACAGGCAACAGTAACACCGGAAGACAATACGGATACAGGCATCCTGTGGGGAACGGAGGATGAGAGCATCGCCGTGATTGACCGCTACGGAGAGCTGACGGGGGTAAGCGTCGGAACAACTACCGTGTTCGTCACGGATGAGACCGGAAGCGTCCGGGCCGAGACATCCGTTACCGTAACCGGACGGACAACCGGACAGGACCTGTATGTCGCTCCGGGCGGGAACGACAACAACAATGACGGCACGGAAGCCTCGCCCTTCCGGACGATTGCCCGGGCGCAGGCCGAGGTCCGGCAGCTGAATGAGGATATGGACGCTGACATCATCGTCAACCTGCGGGAAGGGACCTATACGCTGACGGAACCGCTGGAATTCACACCGGAGGATTCCGGGACGAACGGCTATTTTGTCACCTACCGCAGCTATCCCGGGGAGCAGGCGGCCATCAGCGGCGGGCGGTCCGTCACAGGCTGGACGGTGTTCGACAGCGCCAAGGGCATCTACCGGGCGAATGTCGGAACCGGCCTTCAGACAAGGCAGCTGTTCGTGGACGGCATCCGGGCAGTCCGGGCCCGGAGCACAGCGGGACTCGTGAATCCGCTGAAGACGGCAACCGGCTATACCTCGGATAATACGGAGCTGGCCGGGTGGAGCAATACGTCCGATATGGAGCTGGTCTTCAATGAGCTGTGGACGAATTCCCGGATTAAGGTAGAGTCGGTAACCGCTTCAGGCGGCAAAGCACAGATAGTCCTGCAGGAGCCGGGCCGGAGCGCGGTCTTTAACCGGGGATTAACCTCGGCGACTGTGCCCGTCTATTACGAGAATGCTATGGAGCTGCTGGATGAGGCCGGGGAATGGTACTATAACCCGAATGAAGGTATGCTGTATTACAAACCGCGTGCCTGGGAGGATCTGTCCACGGCCGGGGTTGTGGTTCCGGTACTGGAGCAGCTCGCCACAGTGTATGGTATATCGGCGGATGAACCGGTGCGCAATCTGAATTTTGAAGGCCTGAAATTTATGTACACCACCTGGAACCGCCCGAGTACGGCAGCGGGACATTCCGATTCCCAGAACAACCATTTGCGTTATCCGTCGATCCCCGATGAGCTGACCGAAGCGGCGGTGATGCTGGAGCTGGCCAATACGGTGAATTTCCGCAACAATCAATTCACCAAGCTGGGCATTACAGCCCTGCGTATGCAGAACGGCGTTCAGAACAGCCTGGTGGAAGGCAACCGCTTCTATGATATTTCTGGCAGTGCGCTGAACGTGGGACAGCCGAATTCCACTGACCGGAATATCTATCATCCGGCAGACCCCAGGCTGCTGATGAAGAATAATGATGTGCTGAACAATATGATCCACGACATCGGTATTGACTACAAATCGGCTTCCGCCGTATCTGCCGGGTATCCGGTAGACATGGATATCAGTCATAATGAAATGTACAATCTGCCTTACAGCGGAACTCATATCGGGTATGGCTGGGATAAGCTGTTCGATGCCGCTACCCGGAACGTGAAGATTCAGGATAACCTGATCTATGATCTCATGGGAATGGGCTTGCGTGACGGAGGCGCCATCTACAGTCTCGGACCTACCGGAGCCACCGCAGAGGACAAAAATCTGGTCAGCGGCAACTACATCCGCAACCAGATGGACGGCAATTCCGCCCTGTACACGGATGAAGGCTCCGCCTACTGGAAATTTGAGCACAATGTGATCGACCTGAAGGATGCTCCGCTATGGCATTCATCGCTCCGCTGGGCGATGGCGTATGTGCCGACCATCCATGATGTGGATTTCGTGAACAACTATACAACTACAGACGGCTATACCAACAACGGGCGCAATGTTCTGTTTGAGAACAATACGGTCCGGCCGGATGCAGAGTGGCCTCAGGCGGCACGCTCGATCATTGATCAGGCCGGGCTGGAGCCGGACTATGCCTCTGCAGCAGAAGGGCAGGTCAGCCGCTGGAAGCTTGATCCGCTCAAGCTGGCCGCAGGCGGCAGCGGGCAGGTCTCCGTCCATGCCATGAACGGCAAAGACCAGTCGCTGGGCAAGGAAACCAGCAGCTTCTATTACAGCATTCTCGATCCGGCCGTAGCCTCGGTTAGTAGCGGGGGCGTGGTCACCGGACTCAGCCAGGGACAGACGAAGCTTATCGTGAACATCATTAACGGCTCCATTCTGCGGACAATCACAACGGATGTATACGTGGGCGATACCTTAGCCACGGTCCGCCTGGAGGGGCATGACGGCAATGTGGCGTATATCCGTGAAGGCGCAGAACTGCAATTGCAGCCTTACGGCGAGACGCTGTTCGGCAACCGCGAAGAGCTGGAGGAGGTCACCTATACGAGCAGCGATCCTTCCATTGTCAGCGTCAGCGGGGGCGGACTATTAACGGGGCATCAGACCGGCTCGGCTACCCTCACGTTATCGGCCGAATATCTGGGCACCGTGACCCAGGGGCAATATGAAGTTAAGGTATGGAATGAGGCCAGCCAATACGAACATCCCCTGACGGCGGAGCTGCAGGACACTGATGGCTGGTACGTATCGGCAACGGCGAACGGGCTGAAGGAGACCGGGCAAGACAGCCTTACGCTGAGGGCCCCCGGAGGGCATGTCATCTACCAGAACCGCAAGTATCAGAATGAGCTGCTGGATTTCAAAATGAAGATCAATGACAGCGCAGCCTCCTCCAACTGGTACGCCCCGATGCTCAATAACCAGAGCAAGGAGCTGAGCTATAGCACCGGCAGTATGTATCTGGTGGTCATAGGGACATCGGGCATTGAGCTGCACCGCTTTAACGAGGGGGTACGCACCGTGATCTACGGCAAGATTGACGGCCTGACCAGCCTTGGCGGGCCGGCGATTCCGAATACGGCGATCACCTTCGGGGTGCAGAGCCGCGTTCAGCTGGGTGCCTTTCAAGAATCCGGGGGTGTGCGGCTGATCCTGAAAGTTAACGGGGTGCAGATCTTTAATTATCTGGACACCGCCGCAGGGGCGATTGGTGAAGCGGGGTACTTCGGGCTGGTCTCCCGCAATGCGAGCACAGAGCTGGGATATTGACAGCATAAGCTTATGAATCCGGGTGCGCAGCCCATATCATTAATGAGATAGCCAACATCTGGACTTACAGGGGATGACACCGATGCATAAGAAATGGCTGTACCGACTGATTCTTTCCTACCTGCCGATTCTGTTTGCCGTAGTATTTTGCCTCATTATTCTATTCTTCCTGACCTTAAATGAAGCGATGGAGAGACAGACGGCTCAGGCAAACGGCGTGTACGCGGAAAATGTGCTGCAGATTGTGGACACCACCCTGCGCAACCTGGAGACCACCACGATCAAAAGCCTGCTGCTGGAGGAGAAGGTTGGCAGTTATTTCGACCGGCCGGGGAAGCTTGACCCTTATCAGGATTACGGGGTCGCGGAGGTGCTGCTGGATTTCATGTCGCCGCTGCCGATGATTGATTCGGTCTATCTATACCGCGCAGCCGACGGCAAGGTGCTGATGCAGCATTTCGCCTCCCGCCTGCCGGACTTCGGGGACCGCAGCTTTATTGAGACTGCGATGGGGAATACCCCGAGCTATACCTGGAGCGGAATCCGTGACTTGCAGCTTTTCTCCGGGGAGGACCGGCCGAAATCGGTCATTTCACTTGTGGAGCAGGTGCCTTACTTCTCCGGCGAGCAGGGGCTGATTGTCATTAATGTGCGCAAGGAATCTCTGCAGGCGCTGATTCAGGATATGAACATGGCGAATACAGAAATCTGTCTGAAGGATGCCGGAGGGCGTGCTTTTGCAGGTGCGGATACCTGTTCTGACCCGCAGGTTCAGGATCGGGCGGTTAGCCGGATGTCCCCCTATACCGGCTGGACGATCAAGGTTGGAATGGCGCGGGCGGAGGCCTTCTCGCTGCTGTCGGCCTTCTCCAATATCTGGGCCATTCTGGGCTTTGCGGCTGTCGTTGGCGGGATTGCGGCCATGACCTATATCAGCCACCGGAATTACCGTCCGATTGAGCAGGTCATGAGCCGGATCTACAGGTTCGGAGAGGACCGTTCCTTCGGCTGGAAGCCGCAGAGCAAGGAAGGCGACGAATTTGCCTTCATCGGCCATGCGCTGGAGAGCCTGATCGAGCAGACCAACAGCTATGAGCAGCAGCAGGCCGAGGGGATTCTGCACAGGCGGAATCAGTTATTCAAGGAGCTGCTGGAGAACAGCGGCCAGATGTCGGCGGATAACTGGATCAGGGAAGCGGAACGGATCGGGATGGACGGTGAATTCGCAGGTGCGGTGGTGGGCATTGCCGAGATTGATTTCTATGAGGCTTTTGCCGCAGGTTACTCGGCACGGGATCAGGCATTGTTCAAATTCACCCTGCGCAGTGTGATTCAGGAGATCTGCGAGAAGGAAGGAGTGTCCCTGTGGACTGAGTGGATCGGACCGGGCCGTCTGGGACTGCTGTTCCGCCGTTCTGCCGGCGGGGAGAACGCTGATGGTGCGGCGGAGAAGGCCCTAATGATTGCCGAGAGTGCCTGCTCCTGGGTGAAGCAGCATCTCAAGTTCACGGCTACCTTCGGCATCAGCGGACCTGCCGCCGGTCTCGGCGGCTTATCGGGTGCGTACCGCCAGGCCCTGGGGGCGCTGGACCGCAAAATAACCGCTGGCCCAGGCCGCGTCTATGCGGCGCCTGCCGGAAGCCCGCTGCCTCCGGCTGAAGGAATGGATGTGCTGGTCCAGGCCATCGGTGCCGTTCCCCAGCTGTACCGGCTGGGGAACGCAGAGTGGAAGCCGCTGATCGAGCGGATTTTCGAGCTGCTGGCAGGCGGCAACTACTCCAAGGAGGATATCGTCCGGCTGCTGAGGCTGCTGGAGACCGGGCTGTCCCGGGAGATGCAGGAGCTGCCGCCGGAGATGAAGGGGATTTGGAATAACGGACGGCTGCGGGGCATTCCGCATTCACCGGAGTCTTTTGAATGGATTGAGGAGCTGCACGGGGAACTGGTCTCTTCGCTGGAGGAGATGGAGGAGGCGCTGCGCAGCCTGCGGATGAACCGTGAGCAGTACACACTCGCCAATAAGGTGCGCGAATACATTGGCTGCAATTACGCGGACCCCGACTTCTCCCTGACCCATGTTGCCGATAGCTTCGCCATGAACACCAAGACGGTAAGCCGGATATTCAAGGAGGAGATTGGCGAGAACTTCGTCGATTATCTGGCCCGCCTGCGCATGGAGGAGGCCAAGCGCCTGCTGACCGGAACCTCCGAACCAGTGCAGAGCATCGCGGAGCGCGTGGGGTATCTGTACCCCATGTCCTTCATCCGCGTCTTCAAGAAGCTCGAAGGCATCACGCCGGGCGAATACCGCAAAGCCCAGGGCAGTAGTCCCCTGCATGGTGGTGATAGTGAGGGTGATGGGGAGAGTTAGGCTCATGTGGCCATGTGATGTGAGCGGGGCGCACAGCGATTTGCCAGTTATAGTTGCTGAAGCTACGGGGATATAGGTGTGTAACAAGACGGCCGGGGTTTCCGGCCGTCTTGTTCGTCTGCTTGCTGCTGAGGCGCTGCCATTCTGGAAATCAACTTCGGCGCACGAATGAAGTGCATAAATACACCACATTTTCGCAAATTCACCGTTGGCGCATGTGTGCTGATTTCCTCATACATTTGGTCCATGTGTCTGCGTGCGAGCTGAATGTATGCTGTTTTCCGCATACATTTGGTCCATGTGCCTGCGTACGAGCTGAATGCATGCTGTTTTCCGCATACATTGGTTCACGTGTCTGCGTGCGAGCTGAATGTATGCTGTTTTCCGCATACATTAGGTTCACGTGCCTGCGTGCGAGCCCAATGATGAAGGGTATAAATACACTGCATTTCCGTAAATCTACCGTTGGCGCACGGATGAAGGGATAAATACACCGTATTTACTGGAATTGCATTGTTGCCGCACGAGTCGCTCAGGTGTAACTATCCCCCTTGCATTTTTCTCCCGGAACAAGCCTCTCCTTCATTCCTCAACCATCGCCGGGCCGTCTGCACAGCGCTGAGAGTAAACCGGATTCCGCTGCCGCATCACATGGAGTTTATAGCTGCATTTTTGCATGTCGTTATTATGCTAAAGAAGGGCATGATCGTCAAGGAAGCGGCCCGCCGGATACGGTACTCTAGAAGGGTAGATGACATAAGGCTGGAGGGACACGATGCAGCGTTGTTTATATAGAGCCGAGTGCAGGGAGGATGCTAATCCGTCGACGTTCTGGGAGGCACAGACCGGACTGCTGAATGAACGCATGGATAGGCTGGGCCTTGCGCGGCTTAGTATTTTTCAGGATGGCAAGGAGCTGTTTCTGTACTATGAGTGCACCCGCCGGGAGGTGGAGCCGGAGCAGTTATTTCAGGGTGCGGCAGAGATTTTCAAGGAGTGGCCGGGAGGGGAGCAGCCCCGGTTGTGGGTGCCTATGATGGACATTTTCCATTATCAGCAGCCGGTCTCCGCAGAACATTGGAAGCGCAGTCATGCGGCGGGAATCCCCTACGGAAGAGTGGCGGCGCTGAAGCCGGAGCAGGTCGCAAGCTATGTGTATCACCATTATCAGTATCAGGAGGAGCATCCGGGTGACGGCGACAAATATGGGATTATCGGGCTGCATGAGAACCTGCTGTTTTTTTATTCTGAGCTGCCTGCAACGGTGGAGCCTGCCCCGTACGCCGGGAAGCTTGCCACGAATCTCCGGCCGGACAACTGGGGTGAGGTGATGGACCCGCATTTCAGGAAATGGAGTGAGATGCCGCCAGATCAGGCCATTTGGAAAAAGCTTACGCTCGTCCTAACCATCCCCCGCCCCTATGCGGAAAAAGGAGAATGATTATGTTACGTACATCCATATGTCTCAATGGCGAGTGGGATTTCATGCCGCTCTATGACCAGCCGCGCACTCGTGCCCTTCCGGAGAGATTGCAATACGAGGCCCGCAAAATACAGGTTCCCTCAAGCTGGCGCTACAGCTATACTGCGCCTTCGGGCAGCAAATTCGGCGAAGTCGCCGACCATAATTTTCAGCCCTTCGATGTGTACAGCTACCCGGAGGAATGGAATGCAGCCGAAGCCGGGGTGCTTCACCGCAGCTTTCAGGTGCCGGAGACAATGCTGGAGCAGCGGGTCGTACTTCGGTTCGATGGCATTCTGCAAAAAGCGGCAATCTATCTGGACCGCGAGCGGATTGCGCTCTGGGAGGACGGCTTCCTGCCCTTGCGGCTGGATATCACCGCGCTGGTGAAGCCCGGCCGGGAGCAGCAGCTGCACGTGGTCTGCGGCAGCTTCGACACGGCTGTGCTTCCTTCCGGGGAGACCAAAATCACCGGACTCTCCGGCTCCTGGTTCGGCAGAATCGCCCGGGGCATCTGGCAGGATGTCTTCCTGGAGGCCTGTCCGCCGGTATCGCTGGAGGATCTTACGATCCGCACCTCTGTCCGGCACGGAAGGCTGGAAGTGGATGCCCTGATAAGCGGCACAGAAGACGGTCCCTCATCCGAAGGACTGCGGGTGCTTTTGCAGGTCAGGGAGCGAACGTCCGGCGTTCCGGCCGCACGGACAGAGCCGCCGCACCGGTTGCAGCCGCTGGCGGCCGCCCGGCCGCTGCCCGTACTTGAAGTGGAAGCCGCAGTATCGCTTCTTCCTGCGCTTGCTGCGGAAGGGCGGCAATTATGCTGCACTACCGGCAGCCGGGTGTGGGGCGGAGCGGTATTCAGCCTGCCCTGGCAGGAGGCTATGCTCTGGAGCCCGGATTCTCCTGTCCTGTATGAGCTGGAGCTTGTGCTTCAATCGGGCGATGTGGTTCTGGACCGCCGGAGCGAGACCTTTGGCTTCCGGGAGTTTTGGTGCGAGGGGCCGCAGTTTATGCTAAATGGGATCCCCGTTAATCTGCGGGGGGACTCCTGGCATTTTCAGGGGGCGGCCCAGCAGACAGAGGACTATATCCGGGGCTGGTACCGGATGTGCCGGCAGGCGGGCATTAACAGCATCCGGCTGCATGCGCAGCCGTATCCTTCCGATTATCTGCGGATTGCCGATGAGGAGGGGATGCTGATTGTCGATGAGACGGCTATCTACGGCTCCAGCAAAAGCATGGATGCCGCCCATCCCGACTTCATAGACAATTGCCGTGCGCATGTGCAGCGGCTGGTGCAGCGGGACAAGAATCACCCTTCGGTCATTCTGTGGAGCGTGCAGAACGAGATGCGCTGGGTGGACGGACGGGATCACTACAAGCAGCATATCCCCGGCCTGATCGGGCTGATGAAGGCGCTGGATGCCACCCGCCCGGTCATGGTGGAAGGGGACAACCGCCTGGTCTCCAGGCAGCAGACCGAGGTGGAGAGCCGTCATTACAATATTGACGGCACCATCGCGCAGTGGGACCGGCAGGTTCCGCTCACCTTCGGCGAGCATGGCGGCTGGTGGTATATCTGTCCGCAGAACAGCAGCATGTATACAGGGCTGGACGCCTACCGTGACTCAGATGCCAGTGCTGTCGGCTTGGCTGAGAAGGAGCGGCTGTTCGTGGAATATGCACGGCGGCAGGGCGTCTCAGGCATCTCTACCTTTAACTTTGTCCATTACTTTATGCGGGCGATGCCGGAGCATGAGCTGAAGCTGCCGCAGGCTGATCTGACCACACCCGGTCCCAAGCCTGCCGTGATTCCGGCCTACTCGCTTTCGCTGAACAACGGGCTGCTGCCGGAGGAATATCCGGTCTACAGGCCTAATCCGGCTTTTGCTATTATGGCTGCGGCCTTCAAGCCGGTCACGCTGATTGCCGCCGAATACAACCGCTGCTTCTTCGACGATGCGCCGGTCTCCCGCAGCTTCGATGTCTATAACGATACGCTGTCAGCCCAGGAAGTAACGGTCGAATGTGAAGTCATGCAGGGCGGGCGCAGCGTACACAGCGAGACCTTCCGCTTCCGTCATGAGCCTGCTCAGCGCCGGAGCATCCGGCTGGAGTGGATGCCGGAGGCTGTCCATGGCGAAGGAGCTGGGGTAGCAGTAGGAGATAGGGTAGCAGCAGGAGATGGGACATCAGTACAAGATGGGGCAGGAGTAGGAAAAGGGGCAAAAGGAGGAGAGGGGGCCGGAGTAGGAGCACCAGTAGGAGCACCACTAGGTGAAGGAGAAGCCACTCTGTCCGCACGGCTGTTCCATGCCGGAGAGCTGATGCATGAGTTTAATGTAAGCTACCGCCTGCTGTCCGGGAGTTGCCGGACCGAGCCGGTAGAGATCGCCTTGCCCGCAGCATACATCGGCTCTGACCGGGACTTCCAGGCGATTCACGCGCTGGTGCCCGCTCTGGTCCGGGCAGAGCCGGAAGCGGTAGATAAGCTTGCGGCCGGAAGCCTGCTGATTGTCGGCAGCAAAATGGAGGATAAGGATGGGTCGCTTGACCGGAGGCTGAGAGGATTGGTGCAGCGGGGCGGCCGGCTGCTGCTGCTGGAGCAGCTTCATCTCTCTTGCGGCAGGCTGCCGCTCACCCGCCGGGAATTCATCCGCGCACATAGCGGGGAATACGGGCATCCGGTGCTCCGGGGATTAGGCCCGGAAGATCTGATGTACTGGCATGAGGAGCTGCGCGAGGACGGGCCGCTGCCGATCATCCGGGCGGCGTTCGAGAAGCCGGTGACCGGCGACTTCACCCTGCTGCTGGAATGCAGCGCAGGGGACTTCGGAGACGGCGGCGATCTGTGGTCGCCGCTGCTCGAATACCGCAGCGGAGCAGGCATGTTCCTGGCGAATCAGCTGGAGATCATGGATCATCTCCAGCGGGTTCCCCAGGCGCAGCTGCTGCTGCGCAGCCTGCTGCAGTATGCGGGCCGCGCGGCAGCACCGGCATCTGCCGCCATATCCGGGCCCTCCGCCGCTGCGGCGGCTACCGCACCGGCTACCGCCGCCGGGGCTATCGCTGCCGCCGCCGTCAAGGCTAGCGCCGCAGCCCGGCACGCCGCGCCGGCTACCGTATCCGCGCCTGCGCCAGCCGCGGCACAATCCGCTGCGTTCTGGGTCCGCAGCGACAGTCCGGCGGCAGCCTTGCTCGGCAAGCTCCGCCTGAAGGGCCAGAGCCTGGACAGCGCCGCAGGCTTGTCCGGCCTAACCCCCGGCCTCCTCGTCGTGGAGGCCGCACTGCTGGGCACGCCGGGCGCGGCGGAAGCCGTGCGCCAGGCGGCCCTGGCCGGCGGCAGCGTGCTGGTGCTGCCGGCCGAGCCCGGCGGGCAGGAGGCACTCGCCCGCCTGCTGGACGCTCCCGTGCGCATCGTGCCGCACGGGACGTATCATCTGGCGGCGGACTATGCGCATGCCGCCGTCCAGGGCATCAGCCCCGTCGACCTGTTCGGCTTCGACAAGGTGCATCTCTCGCCCCGGGATGTCGTCAACCGGGAGCTGGCCGGGTACAGGCTGGAGGTACCAGATGCGGAGGTGCTGTGCACTAGCGTCGAAGGCACAGCCTGGAAGGACTATTTCGCCGGGCAGCATACGGCGGAATACAGCAGGCTGGCGCTGGTCGAGCTGAACCGCAGGAAGGCGGCTGCCCCAGGAGCTTTTGTGATCCGGCAGGCGGCCGGAGCGGGAGAGATCCTCTGCTCGCAGCTGCTCGCCGACCCGGATAGCGACAAGAGTCTCAGGCTCTATACGCGCCTGCTCGGCAATCTCGGAGCCTCTTTCGCCGATGAGCTGCTGCTTCATGACAAGGGAGATGCGCAGTGGGCGGTGGAGGCCGTAATGACACTGTTCTGTCCGCCGCATACCGACTACGAGGCGATGAAGGACTACTATACAGATCCCGAGTTCTCCCTGAACAATCTGGGGGAAGGCCTATACGGCTGGATGAAGAAAAAAGAACGGCGCCCGGATGGAACCTTCCTCATCCCCGCACCGGAGGGCCGGCCCCTGTTCCTGAGCTGCTTCGTGCATCTGCCGGAGACGGCGGAAGCAGCCTCAGACAGTGTGAGCAGGGACGGCGCAAGAACCGGCAGACTCCGGGTGAACTCGGCCTGCGCTTTTGACATCTATATGAACGGCAGGCTGGTGCCGGAGCCTGAACAGGAGATTACGCTGGCCAGCGGGGTCAACCGCCTGATCGCCATCGTCCGGGGAGCGCAGGAGGATATTGCCTTCGGCATGGTGTTCCTGCATACAGACGGCACATATATGAATGATCTGGAGTTCCGCCTGACGATGGATGAGGTGGAGCCCAAATGAGCAAGATCAAAGGAGAGGAGCATACCAATATGAACGCCAATGAACCGGTACCATCCGCAGCATCTGCATCATCCACACCACCCGCAGGCCCTTCCGGCCGCGCACAGAGTAACAAGGCTGTAGAAACGCCTTATGGGGTCAGTCTACCTGCGCGTACAAATGAGCTGGACCAGTATTTCGCCTTCAACGATGAGGCGAGGGAGGTGGAGTTCAAGCGGCATGATATGCCGACCCCCTGGCTGAACTATTTATCCAACGGCACCTTCCATACCATGCTGTCCCATGCGGGCGGCGGACTATCATTCTATAAGTCTCCGCAGATCTGGCGGATTACCCGCTACCGTTTCTTCCATCTGCCCACCGACCGCTCCGGCCCGTATATTTATTTGCAGGATGCCGGAACAGGGAGCTACTGGTGTCCCACGTATGAGCCGGCCTTCCGGAAGCCGCAGGAGTGGCGGAGCAGCCATGGCATGGGCTATACCCGCTTTGAAGCGCAGGCGGATGAGCTGGCGGCGAAGACGGTTTATTTTGTCGGGCCCTATGAGAATTCCCTGATCTGGAATCTGACGCTGACGAATAATAGCAGCGAGGTCAAGGAGCTGAACGTGTATGCCTACGCCGAGTTTGGGATGATGGAGTTCATGCGCGAGCTGCAATGGCAATGCTATAACAAGCATCAGGTGTCGGTGCAGTACCATGACAAGGAAGCGCTGATCTACAAATACGGGGTGGAAAATCAGCCCAAGCCGGACGAAACTCCGCTCGTCTATATGATGTCCGATGCACCGCTTGCCGGGTATGACGGAGACCGTGAAGAATTCATCGGCAGCTACCGCAGTGAATCCAATCCGGCCGCTATTGAGCAGGGGGGCTGCACTGGATCAACGATTCTGGGAGGCGACCCCTGCGGCGCACTTCAGGTCCGGGTAAGGCTTGCCCCCGGCGAGACCCGCACCGTGAACTTTTTTCTCGGGACAGCCATGAACGAAGCCGAGATTGAACGGGCCATCGGCCATTCGCGGGAGGCGGATTTCGTCACCCGTTCCTATGCGGCGCTTCAGGAGAACTGGGAGCATTACCTCGGGGCCTGGAGCTGTGAGCTGCCGGATCAGGATGCGCAGCGTATGCTCAACACCTGGAATCCGTACCAGTCGCAGCGGAATTTCCTTTTCTCGCGCAATATTTCGTACTATGCCACCGGCACCTTCCGGGGCGTAGGCTACCGGGATACCGCTCAGGATATTCTGGCAGTCGTACCGTACGATCCCGAAGCAGCCAAGGATAAAGTCCGCCTGCTCCTGGGGCAGCAGTATCAGGACGGGCATGTGAATCATTACTTTTTCCCGAATGAGGGCTGGGACCCGGTGACCAGCATCCATTCGGATGATCACCTGTGGACGGCGCTGGCCGTATGGGACATTCTTGCCGAGACCGGAGACGCGGCATTCCTCCATGAAAATATTCCGTTCTATGACGGCGGTGAAGCGCCGCTCTATGATCATTTGAAGCGGGCGGTGGACTTCACCGTCTCCAATCTGGGGCCGAACGGGTTCCCGCTGATGCTGCGCTCGGACTGGAATGATCAGCTCTTCCACGTATGCCGTGAGGGCAGAGGGGAGAGCACCTGGACAGCGATGCAGTTTGGGACGGTGCTGCTGCGGATGAAGGATTTGGCGGCGGCCTACGGTTCCCTGGAGCATGCGGAGGACTATGACCGGCTCTACGGGGAGCAAAAGTCGCTCGTGAACACGCTGGGCTGGGACGGGCAATGGTTCCGGCGGGCGGTGATGGATGACGGGCGGTATCTGGGTACCGCTGAGCATGAGGAGGCTCAGATCTGGCTTAATGCCCAGACCTGGGCGACTCTGTCCGGGATTGCTGAGCCTGACAAGGGGCTGAAGGCGATGGACAGTGTGCGCGACATTCTCGACACAGAGCTGGGCATCAAAAAACTGCATCCGTCCATCACCACCTTCCCCGATCCCGCCGATCCGTTAACCAACTATAACAAAGGAACCGGAGAGAACGGGGCCGTCTTCTGCCACGCCAATACCTGGGCCATTATTGCGGAGTGCATGCTGGGCAGAGGAGACCAGGCGTACAAATATTACCGCCAGCTCATCCCGAACGTCGCCATGGAGCAAGCCGGAATCTGGCGCTACAAAGCAGAACCGTATGTCTATGCCTCGAACCTGTTCGGCCCGGAGTCCGACCGCTTCGGTCTGGCGAATGTATCCTGGCTGACCGGGACGGCTGCGTGGATGTATGTAGCTGCTACACAGTACATTATGGGCATCAAGCCGGTGCTGGCCGGACTGTCCATTAACCCGTGCATCCCGTCTTCCTGGGAGGGCTTCTCGGTCACCCGGCGGTTCCGTGGCTGCGAGTATGAGATTACCGTGAAGAACAACAGCCATGTCTGCTCAGGCGTCCAAGAAATCCGGGTGGACGGCGAGCGGCTCGAAGGAACAGTCATTCCCGCGTATACGCACAAACAATCAGTGAAAGTGGAGGTCATACTGTAGCCGTATGCTTTCTGTATAGCCAGAGTGTCTAAGTTAGATTCAGAGTATATAAGCAGTGTATAAAAAGTGTCCCGCTAACGGCTTTAGCAGCGCCCCGGCGGGACTTTTTGTTAGTGTTCAACGACAGCCGGTTGATGCAACCCCCTCTTTCCCAAAAATCAGGCTTGCCCCAGGGTTTACTTTTACGCCTGGCGTGGTATAGTATAGTTATAAGTTGCACGAAGGAAATATAGTTGCTCTATTGCAACAATGATTATCATTCTCATTTATCTCTCAGTCATTATCCTCAACTACCATACCCATTCAACATGCTGTCCCGGCGATGCCGGGGCAGCATGTGTCATTTTAAGGGTGTTAATAATGGCTCTCATTCTCAAGTGTGCGCTTAACCAAAACCATTCAGGAAGGTGATTGTTCATGCAAGCAACCTCGAAATCAATGCCCAAATCCATAGCGCGTCAAGGAGGGGCGCAGCAGCCCCGCACTCCGGGACCGCGCCGCTTCGATCCGCTGGCGATGATCAGCAACTCCGAAATGCAGGCCGCTCTGGGGAGCGGGCTGATTATGCTTATAGCCTGGGCCGTCAGCGGCTGGTCGGAGGTCTTATCCGTAATTCTCTATGTGATCTCTTACACCCTTGGCGGCTGGATGAAGGCGAAGGAAGGCGTGGAGACGCTGGTCAAAGAGCGTGACCTTGATGTCAACCTGCTGATGATTGCCGCTGCGCTGGGTGCCGCCTCCATCGGGTACTGGAATGAAGGGGCAATGCTGATCTTCATCTTCGCCCTGAGCGGGGCGCTGGAGAGCTACACCATGGAGCGCAGCAAGAAGGACATCTCCGCCTTGCTGGCCCTCAAGCCTGCCACAGCGGTCCGTATTGAGCAGGGCGCGATGAGTGAGGTAGCTATTGATCAGCTCATGCTGGGAGATCTGCTGCTGATCCGTCCGGGTGAGCTGGTTCCTGCTGACGGCAAGGTATGCCGGGGGGAGTCGTCTGTGAATCAGGCCTCCATCACGGGAGAATCGCTTCCCGTAGACAAAACTGCCGGCAGTGAAGTATTCGCCGGTACTGTTAATGGAGAAGGCCCTCTTTATATAGAAGTGACGAAGACTGCCGAGAATACGCTGTTCGCCAAAATCATCCGCATGGTGGAAGAGGCAGAGAACGAAGTGCCGGATTCGCAGCGTTTTATCAAACGGCTTGAATCCGTATATGCCCGAGTTGTCGTGGCTGCCACGGTCCTGCTGATCACCTTGCCGCCATTTGTGCTGGACTGGAGCTGGAGCAATACGTTCTACAAGGCAATGGTGTTCCTGGTCGTTGCTTCCCCGTGTGCGCTGGTATCCTCCATCATGCCCGCCATGCTGTCGGCCATCTCCAAGAGCGCCCGCAAAGGCATCCTGTTCAAAGGCGGGGTACATCTGGAGAATATGGCGCGGACCTCGGTCGTTGCTTTTGACAAAACGGGTACCCTGACGGAAGGCATCCCGCAGGTCACGGACTTCATCGCCGGAGAAGGCTATGTGCGGGAAGAGCTGCTGGCCGTGAGCGCCTCTATTGAGAAGCTGTCGGGGCATCCGCTGGCAGAGGCCATTGTCGCGCTGGCGGAAGCGGAACAGATCGGACTGCGGGATATTGAAGAGAGCCAGTCGGTCACCGGCTGGGGAATTGAAGGCGTCATAGACGGCCAGCTGTGGCGGATCGGCAAGTCGAATCTGCTGGATGAAGCGGAAGGGGCGGCTGCCGGGGCGGATACGGACCATTGGAAGGCTCTGCGCAGCAGGCTGGAACAGGAAGGCAAAACGGTATCGCTGATCCTTGCCGGAGAGACGATCGCCGGAATGATTGCCCTGCAGGACACTGTGCGCCCCCAGGCGGCGGCTGCCGTGCGCAAGCTGCATGATCTAGGGATCAAGGTAGCGATGCTGACCGGTGACCGCGAGGCTACAGCCCGGGTCATTGCGGGTGAGAGCGGCGTCGATCTCGTGTTCGCCGGGCTTTTGCCGGAAGATAAGGTATCACACATCAAGGCGCTGCGGGAGCAATACGGTCATGTCATC
Source organism: Paenibacillus sp. FSL R7-0333 (assembly GCF_038000365.1). NCBI lineage: Bacteria > Bacillati > Bacillota > Bacilli > Caryophanales > Paenibacillaceae > Paenibacillus > Paenibacillus sp. FSL R7-0333. The sequence goes on along the minus strand of NZ_JBBOBZ010000001.1, from coordinate 6,319,477 downwards.
ATGGTAGGCGACGGGGTGAATGATGCACCTGCGCTCGCAACCGCAACAGTTGGCATGGGCATGGGGATGAAGGGCAGCGGGGCTGCCCTAGAGATTGCTGATGTGGTGCTGATGAATGACAACATTGAGGAGATTGCCGGGACGATTGCCCTGGCGCGCCGGACGCAGCGGATTGTGAAGCAGAATATGATTTTTGCCGTAACGGTCATTGCCGCCTTGATGATCAGCAACTTTGTGCAGGGGATTGCGCTGCCGTTCGGGGTGGTCGGGCATGAGGGAAGTACGATTCTCGTCATCCTTAACGGCCTGCGTCTTTTGCGATAACACTTTAGATTGCTTAAAATTGAATTGTTCACAAAAAGGAGCGTTTACAACGGGTCTGGCATATTGACAACTCCCCTTGAGGTGATCATAATAAATACTAGATTATAATTATTTTAAATAAGGAATGGCGTCTTTTCCGTCCATCTCAAGGGGGATATCATCATGTACAAATCAATTATTGTCGGTACTGGACCGGCCGGATTGACAGCTGCTATATATTTGGCCCGTGCGAACCTGAACCCGCTCGTTATCGAAGGTCCGCAGCCAGGCGGACAGCTTACAACTACAACGGAGATCGAGAACTTCCCGGGATTCCCGGAGGGCATTCTGGGTCCCGATCTGATGGATAATATGCGCAAGCAGGCTGAGCGATTCGGAGCACAGTTCGTGACCGGCTGGGTGAACAGCGTGGAGCTGGGCGACCGTCCGTTCAAGCTTAACGTGGAAGGCATGGGTACACTGATTACGGATACGCTGATTATCTCCACGGGTGCCACAGCCAAGTATCTCGGAATTCCCGGGGAACAGGATAATATTGGCCGCGGGGTCAGCACTTGTGCTACCTGTGACGGATTTTTCTTCCGCGGCAAAGAGATCGTGGTGGTCGGCGGCGGCGATTCCGCGCTTGAAGAAGCGGGCTTCCTGACACGTTTTGCATCCAAGGTAACCCTGGTGCACCGCCGCGAAGAGCTGCGGGCCTCGAAGATTATGCAGGACCGTGTCCGCGATAACGCCAAAGTGACCTGGGGACTGAACCGTACCCCTGTTGAAGTGATTGCCGAAGACAAGGGTGTAACCGGCCTGAAGGTGATCAACAACGAGACTGGCGAAGAAGAGTTCATTGAAGCCAGCGGGGTATTCGTGGCGGTTGGCCATCATCCGAATACGGCATTCCTGGGCGGACAGATCACTACGGATGCGAACGGTTATATCGTATCGAATCCCGGCACCTCCGAGACGAACATTCCCGGCGTATTCGCCTGCGGCGACGTGCAGGATACCCGTTACAGACAGGCCATTACGGCTGCGGGCAGCGGCTGTATGGCAGCTATGGACGCCGAGAAATATATCGAGAGCCTGGAGCATAGCGCGGTAATTATGTAAGCCCGGCATTTGGAAAAGCAGAGATTCGGGTGCTACAATAGATCTCAGAGTCTAATACTTAGATACGAGGAGGAAATCATACTATGGAGAATGTCATTGTGTACACATCGACGAATTGCCCGCATTGCCGTCAGGTGAAAAGCTTCCTGAGCGATAAAGGGGTAGCGTACGAAGAACGCAACATCGAGCAGAATGAAGAGTATGCCCAGCAGGTGTGGGATATGGGCATGAGAGCTGTGCCGATTACGGTGATCGGGGATATGAAGATCGTCGGTATGAACAAGACCAAGTTCGACAAGGCTTTGGCTGCAACAGAATAATAGCCGGTAGTCCTGAAATAAATAGAGCCGCTTCCCGGTGGGAGGCGGCTTTTTGCGTGCTTGCGGAGGAAAAACAACATTTAAATCTGCCCGTTTGCCTGCTTCAGCGAATATGAACAATCTTAAATGCTGCTTCTCCACTTGCTTACGTTATTACTGTCTGCTTGCAGGCCTCAGGTAAGAGACATGAACATCTGAAAGACAGCATAGACGGCAATGCCGCTGACGATAAGGAGGAATCCCGATTTCTTCCGCGACTGGAACAGACGCAGGACACCGAGGCTGACGAGCGGAGCAATGATGAGCAGCAGCAGCAGCACCGCGATGAACATCTTCGCCGAAATATCAGACGTATCAACATAAGTCATGGATTCTCTCTCCATTTCAGAAAAAAGGGTGTGGTGACAAATGTCACACAAGTATCCTTATTATATAGGATAGCCACTCCTTTTAGAGCAGGAAATGCAGAAAAAAATGCGGCGATTTTAAGAAATATAAGAGTTTAAGAGTCTATAGAGTGACGCGGATGTTGCCCAGAAAATGCATCACCGCTGAAAAACCCGCTCCAATCATGGTTCCCCGGCTTCCCAGCCTGGAGAAGGTGATTTCGAGCTGCTGTTTGTGGTAGGGGAGGGTACGCTCAGCTACCACCCGGCGCAGCGGCTCGCCGAGCCACGGCTCCGCCTCCGATAGAGCACCGCCGATCACGATCAGCTCTGGGTTGAAGCTGTTGATCAGATTGGTCACTCCGATCCCCAGATACTCGCCAATGGAGTTGAAATGGCTTAGCGTATCGGGCTGCCCCTCAAGCGCATACTTGACCAGTCCGGTCGTTGTGCGGGCCGGGAGGGCGAGGCCGGGGTTATCATAGGTTTTCTCGGAGGCGTATAGCTCCCAGCAGCCCCGGCTGCCGCAGCTGCAAGGCTTGCCTTCCGCTTCAATCGTCATATGTCCGGTCTCACCCGCATAGCCGCGCGCGCCCTTGTACAACTCTCCGCCGATAATAATCCCCGACCCGATCCCCGAGCCTGCGCTGATATACAGCAGATGGCGCACATCGCGGGCCGCCCCGAAGTTCAGTTCACCCTGAGCCCCTGCGTTGGCCTCATTATCAATGGTGACTGGCACCGCGAAGGCGCTTTCCAGAATCGAACGCAGGTCTACCATCTCCCAGCCCAGGTTGGGCGCGAACAGGACAACGCCGTGCTCATCGACCATTCCTGGGACGCCGACACCAATGCCGACGAGTCCGTAAGGAGAAGGCGGAGCCGTAGCGATCAGCTCCGAGATCATCTGCTGCATCTGCCCGAGCACATAAGGGAAATCGTGGTTCTCCAGCACACTGTCCCGTTCATGAAGAATGCCGCCCCCCAGATTGCAGAGTACAGCCTTAAGCTGTTTCACGCGCAGCTCGATCCCGATCACACTACCAGCCATTTCGTTAAAATGCAGCATCAGCGGCTTACGCCCGCCGCTGGATTCTCCGGGTCCAGCCTCGGTTACGAGCTGCTGCCCGCATAGCTCGGCTACCAGATTGGAGACGGTAGCTTTATTCAATCCTGTCACCTCGGACACCTTGGCCCGCGAGATGGGGGAATGCATACGGATGGTATGTAAAATAATCGATTTGTTTATTTTTTTGACCAGCGCCTGATCACCGGTAACTTTCAAGCAGCACACTTCCTTTTACAATATAAGAATTTATCAGAATAGAACCGACAGATTACGGGGCCCTTGCGCAGGCGGGAAGAGGGTAGCTGTGAAGACGCTCTCCGCTGCGCGGGTATGCCCCCTAGTCTAGAATGAAGAGCGTAAAAATGCAACTATATCCGTTGGAGCTGGACGGTCCGAACGTTACATATTTTTAAATAACTGGAACTTATAAAGGTGAATATAAGCTCCGGTAGACACGCGAAACAGCGGGAAAAATAAAAATAAAAAAACTTTGTTTAACCAATATACAAAGTCAAAGAGATGTGTTAAGATGATGCTGTAAACGCTTGCGGGCGAAGCAAAATATCGAGGAGGATTTTACAAATGGCTTATTTTGAAACAGTGAGCAAGGTCTCTTACGAGGGAAGCCGTTCCACCAACCCTTATGCATTCAAATTCTACAATCCGAAAGAAATCGTAGCCGGCAAAACAATGGAAGAACACCTGAAATTTGCAATGGCTTACTGGCATACATTAACAGCTGGCGGTTCCGACCCGTTCGGCGCTGAAACTGCAGTCCGCGCTTGGGACAAACTGAGCACACTGGACAAGGCTAAGGCCCGTGCAGAAGCAGCATTCGAATTCATGGAGAAGATGGACCTGCAGTACTACTGCTTCCATGATGTGGACATCGCTCCTGAAGGCGCGTCCCTGCGTGAATTCTACAGCAACATCGATACGATCGTAGACATCCTTGAACAAGGCATGAAGGCTTCCGGCAAAAAACTGCTGTGGAACACTGCCAACATGTTCACCAACCCGCGCTACATGCACGGTGCAGGCTCCACCTGCAACGCTGACGTATTCGCACACGCTGCTGCACAAGTGAAGAAAGGTCTGGAAGTGGGTAAACGTCTGGGCGCTGACAACTATGTATTCTGGGGCGGCCGTGAAGGTTATGAGACACTGCTGAACACCAATATGCAGCTGGAGCAGGACAACATTGCCCGCCTGTTCAGCATGGCTGTAGATTATGCGAAGGAAATCGGCTTCGACGGCCAGTTCCTGATTGAGCCTAAGCCGAAAGAGCCTACCAAGCACCAATATGACTTCGATGCAGCAACTTGCATCGCATTCCTGCAGAAGTACAACCTGGATAAGCACTTCAAGCTGAACCTTGAAGCGAACCATGCTACACTGGCTGGCCACACCTTCGAGCACGAGCTGCACGTAGCCCGTATCAACGGTATGCTGGGATCACTGGATGCGAACCAGGGCGATCCATTGCTCGGCTGGGATACAGATGAATTCCCTGCAAGCATCTACGATGCTACACTGACTCTCTATGAAGTACTGAAGAATGATGGTCTGGGCAAAGGCGGAATCAACTTTGACTCCAAAGTACGCCGTCCTTCCTTCGAGCCTGAGGATCTGTTCCTGGCACACATCTCCGGTATGGACGTATACGCTAAGGGCCTGAAGGTAGCTGCTAAGCTGCTGGAAGACGGCGTATTCGAGAACTTCATCGCTGAGCGTTACAGCAGCTTCAACGAAGGCGTTGGCGCTGACATCGTATCCGGCAAAGCGACACTGGCTTCGCTGGCTGACTACGCGCTGAACAACGAGAGCCCGCGTCCGAACAAATCCGGACGTCAGGAACTGCTGAGAGCTACACTTAACCAGTACATCCTGACTGCTGAGTAAGACGCTGCCGGATTTGCGGGATTGCCCGCAGATTCATTAGAGCATACACGCAACGGGGGTTGCTGAAGAGAGCATTCTTCGGCAGCCCCTTTTTAATACTTGAATACTTGAGTGGCGGAATGGTGGAGTTTCCTGCAAAGTAGGACAATAGATTTAAAATGGTAAAAAAAATCGACCTATCGCATCCTTGGGGTTTGCCATGACCCGATTAAGGTACAATTGATAGACTTAAATGCATTTTATACAACTAAATCATCTTATGTACCGCCGAATATCCGTTTAGTTGTAATTCATACAATTAAACTGCCTCCGTACCCGGGTTTTCGCCTATTCGGGCAGATTTAGTTGTACAAAGTACATTTAGAAGAGGAGAACCTTTCTTTTCACTCTATTTAGATGTACAGAATACAACTATCACCGATTGGTTCGGTTCAAACGCATCTTCATACATTACCTTATTTATTGAATAAATTCACTTGTTTAGCTCTGATGCTCTACTAGGACTGTGTGAGTGTATTTTGTGCAGTAGAATGCTCTAATTTGGCTGGAAAATAGCATTCTGCTGTATTCCGTACAACAGATATTTGAGGATACTGTACAAAACAGCCTTTTCAAGGAATTCTAGTGTACAAAGTACAATTGCCTACGATTTTCGGCCGACTTAAAGAGAATCTATTGCAGGAAATACAATCGCGGCCGCATCTTCAGTGGATTGAAACCGTTGGAACGGCTGATGCTTACGAAGCGGGTTTTGCTCGAAGTGAATACAGGATGCGGAACCCCGCAAAACTTTTAGGAGGATAACTATGAAATATGTAATTGGTGTCGATCTTGGAACCAGTGCGGTAAAGACTGTACTGGTAGATCCTCAGGGCAAGGTGGCTTTCGAGCATTCTGAAGCGTATCCGCTCAGCAGACCTCAGCCGAACTGGAGTGAGCAGAATCCGGAGGATTGGGTGAAGGGAACCATCGCCAGCCTGAAGCGTCTGATGGAAGTATCGGGTGCAGAGCCTGCACAGATCGACGGCATCAGCTTCTCCGGCCAGATGCACGGGCTTGTGCTTGTTGACAGTGAAGGCAAGGCGCTGCGTCCCGCCATTCTATGGAATGATACGCGTACGACTGCGGAATGCCGTAAGATTGAGAAGAAGCTTGGCAGCAAGCTGATTGATATCGCCCGCAACCGCGCGCTTGAAGGCTTCACGCTTCCGAAGATTCTGTGGGTTCAGGAGCATGAGCCAGAGGTGCTCGCGAAGGCTGAATTATTCCTGCTGCCGAAGGATTATGTGCGTTACCACCTGACAGGTGACTACGCCATGGACTACTCCGACGCAGCCGGAACTCTGCTGCTCGACGTAGGCGCGAAGCAGTGGAGTGCGGAGATTGCCGGAGCGTTCGATCTGCCGGTCTCTCTCTGCCCGAGACTCGTGGAATCCTTCGAGCAGACCGGAACCCTGCTTCCGGCGGTGGCCGAAGCCTCCGGCCTGCTTCCTACCACCAAGGTGTTCGCCGGCGGGGCAGACAATGCTTGCGGCGCACTGGGTGCCGGCATTCTGGGTGAAGGCCGGACGATGTGCAGCATCGGCACTTCCGGTGTGGTATTGTCCTACGAGAGCAACAAGGATCTTAACCTCGAAGGCAAAGTGCATTTCTTCAACCACAGTGAGAAGGATGCCTTCTATATTATGGGTGTTACCTTGGCAGCAGGACACAGCCTGACCTGGTTCAAGGAGACCTTTGCAGCAGACAAGAGCTTCGACGAATTACTGCGGGGAGTGAACGAAATCCCGGCTGGAAGCAGCGGTCTCTTGTTCACCCCTTACATCAGCGGGGAACGTACACCGCACCCGGATGCGAGCATCCGCGGCAGCTTCATCGGTATGGATTCCGGACATACCCTGTCCCACTTTACCCGGGCTGTGCTGGAAGGCATCACGTTCTCGCTGCGTGAATCGATTGAGATTGTGCGTGAATCCGGCAAAGAGATTACCGAGGTCGTGGCGATCGGCGGCGGTGCGAAGAATGAAGCCTGGCTGCAGATGCAGGCTGATATCTTCGGCGCTACGATCATCAAGCTGGAGAGCGAGCAGGGTCCGGCTATGGGCGCAGCTATGCTGGCAGCCTATGGCGCAGGCTGGTTCGAGTCCCTGGGTGAATGTGCGGAAGCCTTCATCCGCCCGGCCGAGACCTATACTCCTAATGCAGAGCAGGCGGCGCTATATGACGGTATTTTCGCTTTGTACCAGGATGTATACGGACAGACCCGCGAGCTGAATGAGAAGCTGGCCTCTTACCGCAAATAGAATATCTGCATGGAATGACTGCCATCCTGTATAGGGTGGCAGCTTATTTTCTTTAGGGTATAAGATCTATATAAGAAGACTATCTGGTGACAACAGCGGCCGGAAGTCCAAATGTTCACCGCAGTAACGACACTGCTTCAAGTACAATTTTAAGTGTTCCTTATTTAGTATGATAAATTCCGGCTCGTAAGCTCGAGTACGGCATGAAGGGAGGCACCCAATTGATCAAAGTACTGATTGTGGATGATGAGCCCAAGCTGAGGGAAGGGATGCGCACCTTGATTCCCTGGGAGGAAGAGGGGTATACCGTGGTGGCGACAGCGGCTAACGGTTATGAAGCGCTGGACAAATTCCGTGAGCTGCAACCTGGACTTGTGATGGCGGATATCCGTATGCCGGGAATGACCGGACTGGAATTGATCGCTGAGCTGCGCAAGGAAAGTCCGGGCTGCCATGTGCTGATTCTGAGCGGCTATGCCGATTTTGAATATGCGAAGCAGGCCATCTCCTATCATATTGACGGATATTTACTCAAGCCGGTGGATGAGGAGGAGCTGATCAGCTATCTGCAGGAGCTGCGGGAGAAGATCAGCCTGGAAGAGCGGATCAACGAATGGCAGGCGCTGGAGCCGGCAAGAACCACCGAGGTGTTGGTACGGGAGTTGCTGCAGTCGAATTCGAAGGAAGGCGGGGAAGCCGCGGCTGAACTGGGCCTCACGGACAGCGGCTGCGAAGTGGTGCTGCTGGAATTGAAAGGGCTTAACAAGGGCGAGGATGCCCGTGAGGATGCGGTGAAGCGGCTGATGGAGCGCCATTGGCAGGAGCAGGAGGGGCACGGCTTCTTCTTCACCCTCCCCCCATACATGGGAATTCTGCTGAAGGAGCCGCTCCGGGATGAACGCGCCCGGGCGGCGCTCTGGCAGGAGCTGCACCACCTGATCTCGAAGGAGGGGCTGGAGTTCGTGGCCGCAGCGGGCGGAGCAGCCGGCCGGCCGGAGGAGGCCGGAGAGTCCTTCGGGGCTGCGCGCGCCCGGCTGGAGGATGCCTTCTTCGGGCAGAAGAATACACTGCTCTGCGGAATGCCGGACCCCTGGGAGGAGCCTGCACAAGGCGCGGTTGAACCGGAGGAGGAGCTGGACCCCGAGCGTGATATCGAGGTGCAGCTGCTGTTGGCAGTAGAGGCTGGCAGTAGCGAGGTAGCCAGAGAGCTTACGCTGCAGATTATCCGCCAGCTCGTGCATACCCAGCGGGACGAGACCTATGTCAAGGACCAGCTGCTACGGATTGTCAGCAGCACGATTGCCCGGCTGGAGGCAGCGAGTCCTGAGCTGCGCCCGCTGATTGCCGGACAAGCCTCGCCGATGGGCGAGGTCTACAGCAGCAGGTACCTGCATGATGCAGAGCGGCTGGTGTCGGGCTATATGGAGCAGCTCTCCAGGCTGACGGGCAGCGGAAGCGGACGCGGCGATGAGATTAAGCGGATTACGGATTTGATCCAGCGCCGGTATAAGGAGAATTTGAAGCTGGGCACACTTGCCGAGATTTTTAATTACAATAGCGCCTACTTGGGTAAAATGTTCAAGAACCAGGTGGGTGAGCACTTCAACACCTATCTGGATAAGGTGCGGATCGAGAAGGCCAAGCAGCTGCTGACCCAGGGTATGAAGGTCTATGAGGTGGCGGAGCAGGTGGGATACATGAATTCCGATTATTTCAATGCCAAATTCCGTAAATATGTCGGCGTCTCCCCAAGCGCATACCGCAAGGAGAACTAGTCTTATCTAAGAAGCGCTAAAGCACTTAACGAAAAGCAAAAAGAAGCGGAGGGGAAATTTGGAACTGTAGGAGCGTTAGCGACCGCCTTTGTCTCCGGATGTTATCTGCTGCAAGCAATATAATTAACCACATCTGGAGACAACAGCGGCCGGAAGTCCAAATGTTCACCGCAGTGACGACCAAGCTTAGAGTTCAAATCTTTTAGTGGGCCTTATTTAGACCAGCGTCAAGCTTGCAGAGAATCAGGTATGAGGCTTATGATATACAGGCTGTTCCCCTTCTTGCAGAAGATCCGGGAGCAGCCTGTTTGTATAGAGAGGGGGAGATTGATATCAAGAAGCTGGTGCGGATGGTCAATAATATGAAGCTGAAATACAAGCTGATCTTCTTTTATATCATAGTGGTGATGATTCCCGTGCTGATTGCAGGGGTGATTCTGACGAATTATTTTCGGGAGGGAGCCTTGAACAGAGCGATTGATCAGGCCACCAACAACGTGGAAAAGATCAAAAGCCAGTTGTACAGCAAGCTGCGTGTCCCTACAGACATTTCGAATCTGCTCTATTTCGATGAGGATCTGGAGCGGCTGGTCAATACGCATTATCCGAGTATCCTGGAGTTGACCAAGGCATACCTGAATTATACCGACCTCAAGGAATATGTGCTGCGGTACCGGGAGATCTCCAATATCCGCTTTTTCATCGATAATCCCACACTGGTGGACGATATGTCCATCGCGCCGGTAACGCCGGAGATCCGTACGAGAAACTGGTATACACAGGCTATGCGGAACAATCAGATCTACTGGATGTATATCCACGACAAGGACCCTTATATCAACAGCCCCAAAGGGACCATCAACAAGCTGAGTCTGATCCGCCAGGTTCCCTACCCTGAATACAGCAAGTCAGGAATTCTGATGGTGCAGGTGAATCAGGATGAGCTGAACCAGATGCTGCACCAGGAGCCGTTCGAGACCATCATTATCGATGAGCAGGGCTATATTGTATCCGCCAAAAATCCGCAGCTGGTAGGCAGCACGGTGGATGCTTTTGACATAGGGATAAATGTGCAGTCGCAATCCAAAGGTGTGTTCATGACCCAGGTGAAGGATAAGGATTCCTACGTCATGATCGATGAGATGATCCCTGAGCTGAGTGTCAGCAGGCTGAAGATTATCTCGGTATTTGAGACTAAAAGCATTCTTAGCGATGCTAATAAGGTGAGTCAGCTGGGCCTGTTTATCGTAATCGGGGTGCTGCTGGTTGCGCTTGTACTGGTATACACCATCTCGCTGCTGACGAGCAACCGGCTGCTGCGGCTGAGCCGCCAGCTCAATCAAGTGGCCCTCGGGAACCTGAACATCGTCTCCCATATTGACGGAACAGACGAGATCGGTCAGCTGTCGCGCCAGTTCAACTACATGGTAGCCAGCATCAACCAGCTGATTACCCAGGTGATAGAGAGTAATGAGAAGAATAGTACGCTGGAGATCGCGCAGCGGGAGATTAAGCTGAAGATGATGGCCAGCCAGATTCATCCGCATTTTCTGTTCAACGCACTGGAATCGATCCGCATGAATGCCCATCTTAAGGGCGAGAAGGAAATTGCGAATATCGTCAGACTGCTGGGCAAGCTGATGCGCAAGAACCTGGAAGTAGGCCGGGAGAGAGCGCCGATCAAGGAAGAGGTCGAGATGATCCGCTCCTATCTGGAGATTCAGAAGTTCCGGTACGAGGACAGGCTGGAGTATGAGATTGCCTTCGATCCCGCCGCCGCTGAGGTGATGATTCCGCCGCTGATTATCCAGCCGCTGGTGGAGAATTCCGTCGTTCACGGTCTGGAGAACAAGGAAGGGACGGTGCATGTCAGCGTCGCCGTCACTCTCACGGAGAATCAGGAGATTCAGGTCATTGTAATGGATGACGGGATCGGCATGACGGAAGACCGGTTGGCTGCGATTATGGAGGTCATCACCAAGGCGGAGGAAGAGGAGCAGGGCCGGATCGGGCTGCGCAATGTGCAGCAGAGACTGACTCTGTATTACGGAGCAGAGCATGGGCTGAGCATCTCAAGCCGGGAGGGAGAGGGGACCCGGATTACATTTTCAATCCCTAAGGACAGTGGTTTGAAGGCTTAAGGGGATTCAGTCGGGGAGAATGTCTAATTTCTATAGGTTTTTACGTGAAATCTGTTGGGTATTCTCGCCCCCGGCGCTGGGATAAGATAAAGCTATCAAAGCGAAGGGGGAATAATGATCGTGAAAGCGCTCACTGAAAGCGGTGTTACAGAAAATGAAAGCGTAACCCCCCGCCCACCTGCGAAACGGAATAGTGGATTTTGGAAAAGCGTACTCCAGCAAAAGTACTTATACCTGATGTCCCTTCCATTCGTAATCTGGGTATTTATATTCAGCTATGTGCCCATATGGGGATGGCTAATGGCCTTCCAGAATTATAAGCCGGTCAGGTCGTTCAGCGAGCAGAAATGGGTCGGACTGGACAACTTCAGGGAGCTGTTCCAGGATGAACGCTTCTACCTCGTATTAAGAAATACACTTGCGATGAGCATGCTGGGACTGATCTTCGGCTTCGTGGTTCCTATCCTGTTCGCCGTGATGCTCAACGAACTGCGCGGGAACATCTTCAAGAGATCGGTTCAGACGATATCTTACCTGCCCCACTTTGTATCCTGGGTCGTTGTTGGCGGGATTGTCTACAAGACGCTTGCCATCGATGGCGGGATCGTGAATGATCTGCTGCTCTGGACGAATGTGATTGATGAGCCGATTCAGTTCATGGCCAAAGGGAAATACTTCTGGGGAGTCTTAACGGCTGCCGACATCTGGAAGGAAACAGGCTGGAATGCGATCATCTATCTGGCAGCGATTACAGGCATTGATAAAGAGCTGTATGAAGCGGCCAAAGTGGACGGTGCAGGACGGGTCAAGCAGATGTTCAATATTACTCTGCCGGGTATACGTACAACAGTTATGGTGCTGCTGATTATGAATATCGGCCATCTGGTCGGTATCGGCTTCGAGAAGCAATTCCAGCTGCAGAACAATATGGTTACCGATTATTCGGAAGTGCTGGATTTGTATGCGCTTAAATACGGGATACAGATTGGACGGTTCTCCTATGGTACCGCGATAAGCATGTTCACCTCGGTAGTCAGTGTCATCCTGCTGTTTACCGCCAACGGTCTGATGAAGAAATTTGCCAAAGAAAGCATTATGTAAGGAGGGGATCATCCATGAGCAGCAAAGCATTCCAAATGTCAAAAGGTGAACGTGTCTTCGATATTTTTCTCTACATCGCTCTATTCCTGATTATGATTGTGACGTTATATCCCTTTCTGAACGTGCTGGCGATTTCCTTCAATGAATCTACGGATACGGTCCGGGGCGGCATCTATATCTTCCCGCGGGTCTGGACTCTGGAGAATTACCAGCGGATCTTCAGCTATACGGGACTGATTCAAGGCTTTAAAATATCGATTCTGCGTACCCTTTCCGGTACTCTTCTGGGGCTGATCAGTGCTTCCATGCTGGCCTTTACCCTCAGCCGTCCGGAGTTCAGAGCCAGAAGATTCGTCTCGGTATTCCTGGCCCTGACCATGTATTTCTCCGGCGGTATGGTGCCGATGTACATTCTCATGAAGGACCTGAATCTGATCGGAACGTTCTGGATCTACATCCTGCCGGGTATGGTATCCGCGTTCAACGTGTTCATTATCCGCTCCTTCATGGACGGGCTGCCGTTTGCCCTGCAGGAATCCGCCAAGCTGGACGGCGCGAATGACTTTATGATTTTCTACAAAATCATTCTTCCGCTCTGTAAGCCGGTGCTGGCGACTATCGCCTTGTTCCTGGCCGTGGGGCAATGGAATGAGTGGTTCACCACCTATCTCTACAACGGCAACAAGCCGCATCTGACTACGCTGCAGTTCGAGCTGATGAAGGTCCTGTCTTCGACCAATCAGGGCAGCGGCATGGCAAATGCGAATGATATGGCCAGACAGATGGCGCAGATTTCACCGGAGTCGATCAAGATGGCGATTACCATTGTCGTAACGGTGCCGATTCTCGTGGTCTATCCGTTCCTGCAAAAGTATTTTGTCGGCGGTATGACACTGGGTGCTGTTAAGGCATAAGCCTTAATTCCTCAGGGGCAGGAGAAGCTGCCGGGTTTAGTGCAGAACCTGGCAGCCAAGCCGCTTGGGGCGAAGTGTTAATTAGTGGAAATTTATATTTATAGTAGTTTTGCAAGCGTTCACAATGGTATATTCAGGTCTCACCTGATATGCATAGAGGCAACATATTAAGATACAAGGGGGATACACAATGAACCGCAAGAGTACCAAGACGATCTTCACACTCCTGCTGATGAGCTCGATGCTGATCGCCGGTTGTGGAGGCAACGGCAATAATGCAGCCAACAATACGACGCCTAACAACTCAGGAACTACACCTGATGCTACTGCCGCAGCAGATGATACGGCTCTAGATACCTCACCGGCTACATTCACCTTCTTCGGTGCGGATGCCAGCCCGAACTGGAACAAGATGCAGGATGATGTAGGTAAAGCGATTACGGAGAAGACAGGGGTTACCCTTGAAGCTGAATTCGATGTAGGCAGCGGCGGCGGCGACCAGAAGATTGCGATGATGGCGGCGAGCGGCGACGTTCCTGATATTATTTTCGCTAAAGGAAGTCTGAGTACCCTGGTGGATGCGGGACTGATCATTGATATGACGGACCTGATTGACAAATATGGTCCCAACCTCAAGAAAGTCTACGGCGAGAATATGAACCGTCTGAAGTACAGCCTGGACGACCAGAGTATCTATCAGATTCCTACGAATGTGGGTGTCGGCCAGAAATCCTTTGATGCCACAGGCGGATTTGAAATTCAGCATCGTGTGCTTAAAGAGCTTGGCTATCCGAAGGTGCGGACTGTAGCTGATTTTGAAAAGGTGCTTAAGGATTATGTGAAGCTGCATCCGCAAACCGATGGACAGCCTACCATTCCGCTGACGCTGAATGCTGATGACTGGAAGATTATGATCACCGTGACGAACCCGGCCTTCACTACAACCGGCGCACCGGATGATGGTGAATATTATGTGGACCCTGAGACCTTCGAAGCGAAGCTTCACTACAAACGCGCCGAAGAAAAGGAATATTTCCGCTGGCTGAACGGCATGTACAATCAAGGCCTGCTCGACAAGGATACCTTCGTACAAAAGGATGACCAATACAAAGCGAAAGTGGCCAGCGGCCGTGTACTCGGTCTGATCTCCCAGGAATGGGAATACTCCGACGGTGAGAATGCCTTGAAGGCTGCCGGCAAAGACGAGTATACCTATGGACACTTCCCTGTAACCCTGACCGAAGAGTACAAGGATCATTCCTTCATGCAGACGGGAATTGACGGCTACGGGATTGCAATCACTACGGCTGCCAAAGATCCTGAGCGGATCATCAAATGGCTGGACTGGATGTCTTCCGATGAAGGCCAGGTCCTGAGAAACTGGGGGATTAAAGACAAGCACTATACTGTGGATGCGAATGGCAAGCGCGAGGTTCTGCCTGAGATCCGTGACGGCTTAGCCAACGATACGGCGAACACTCAAAAAACAACCGGGATCGGCCAGTACCTGATTTTCGGTGCACGGTATGGCGACGGCGTGAAGGATTCAACAGACAACTACTACACCACAAGCTTCCCTGAGCAGATTGTTGCTTCGTACTCCGAAGCTGAGAAGGAATCCCTTGCCGGATATAAGGCGACTACCTGGAAGGACCTGTTCCCGAAAGAGGATGAATTCCCTGTAAAAGAAACAGGTGCCCTGTACAACCTGCCGGTTCCGACAGACGGTAAATATCAGGTCATCTTCAAAAAGACCCAGGATATCGTACGTAAACGTATCCCGGAAGCGATTCTGTCCAAACCGGCTGATTTCGATAAAGTCTATGATGCCTTCCTGGCCGAGCTGGACAAAGCCGGCGCTCAGGATATGGAAAAAGAATTCACTGATCTGGTGAAGAAGAGAGTATCCCTGTGGACAGGCAAAAATCTGTAAATCCTAATGGGATGTAGCATGATCCAGAGTACAGCAGAAGGCAGAAAGGCCCGACTTAGGTCAGGGCCTTTTGCTGTATTCAGAACTTAGTACGAAGGGTGAGGAGAACATGGAAACAAAACAAAATACATCCGCATGGAAGCTCAGATACCGTCAGCCCGCAGCTGTCTGGGAAGAGGCGCTGCCGCTCGGGAACGGGCATATGGGGGCTATGGTATTCGGCGGTACGGATAAAGAGCTGATCTCGCTGAATGAGGATACCTTATGGTCCGGGTTCCCCCGGGATACCAATAATTACGAAGCACTTAGGTACCTGAAGAGAACCCGGGAGCTAATCGCTGCAGGCCAGTATGGGGAGGCCGAGGATATGGTGAATGCCCATATGCTGGGGGTCAACGCCCAGGCCTATATGCCGCTGGGGGACCTGATTCTTACGCAGCCGGGCGCAGAGAATGGTAGGGCCTATGAAAGAGAGCTGGATCTGGATAGCGGAGTTGCCAGAGTGACCTATCAGACCGGGCAGGGAGCCTTCACCCGTGAAGTATTCATCAGCACACCAGATCAGGTTGGCGTCGTGCATCTGATAAGCGATCAGCCCGGAGGAATTCAGCTTGAGCTGGCACTTGACAGCCAATTACAGCACAGCGTTAGCCCGGGGGAGGGAACCCGGCTGGTAATGCAGGGGCGCTGCCCCTCGCATATTGCCGACAATTACCACCAGGATCATCCGCTTGCGGTGCTCTATGAAGAGGGGCTTGGAGTTGCGTTCGAGCTGCAACTGCACGCACAGGTAACCGGGGGAAGTATCCGGCATTCCGCAGGCAAGCTGGTAATCAATGGCGCGGACCGTGTGCTGCTGCTGCTGGCTGCCGGAACGGATTATGAGGAGGTGCGGTCCAGAGCAAGCCATAGAGCCGCTGCGCCAGCTCAGTATTCCACAGCTACGCTAAGCCCGGCGGAGCTGTGCGCCAGCAGATTAAGTGCTACGGCCGGTAAGACTTATGAGGAGCTGCGGAGAAGGCATACTGAGGATCACCAGGCGATCTTCCGCCGGATGGATCTGGATCTCGGCGGTCACGAGGCAGATGAGCGGCCCACTGATGAACGTCTGGCCGCATATCAGGACGGAGCGGAAGATCCGGCGCTCGAAGCGCTGCTGTTCCAATATGGCCGCTACCTGCTGATGGGCAGTTCGCGGGCCGGAACCCAGGCAGCGAATCTGCAGGGGATCTGGAATCCACATGTTCAGCCGCCATGGAACAGCAATTACACGACCAATATCAATACACAGATGAACTACTGGCTGGCGGAGGTCTGTAATCTCAGCGAATGCCATGAGCCGCTCTTTGAGCTGATTAAGGAGCTTAGTGAGACCGGTGCCAGAACCGCAGCTATTCATTACGGGGCGCGCGGCTGGGTAGCCCATCATAATGTGGATCTGTGGAGGACTTCCACACCGTCCGGCGGAGATGCCAGCTGGGCCTTCTGGCCAATGGGCGGGGTGTGGCTATGCCGCCACCTGTGGGAGCATTACGAATTCAACCAAGATATGAAGGTTTTGAGTGAGACTGCTTATCCGCTAATGAAGGGAGCCGCTCTATTCTGCCTGGATTGGCTGGTGGAAGGACCGGAGGGCCGGCTGGTCACAAGTCCGTCTACTTCGCCGGAGAACCGGTTCATCACGGAGGATGGCAGAGCTTGCAGTATATCTATGGGTTCAGCCATGGATATGAGCCTGATCGCTGAGTTGATACAGCACTGCCTGGAGGCTGCGCGCATTCTCGGCGTGGACTCTGAATTTCAGGAGGAGCTGGAACAGACGCTCACCCGGCTGTCTCCGCTGAGGATTAGCAAGGATGGACGGGTGCAGGAATGGCTCTATGACTTCGCTGAAGCCGAGCCGGGGCACCGCCATGTCTCCCACCTGTACAGCCTGTATCCGGGCAGCCGGATTAACCGGCGGGACACGCCGGAGCTGCTGGAGGCCAGCCGCTTAACGCTGGAGCAGCGGGTTGCTTCTGGCGGGGGACATACCGGCTGGAGCTGCGCCTGGCTGATCAACCTCTATGCCCGGCTCGCAGACGGCGATGCGGCTTACGGCTATGTGCGCACGCTGCTAACTCGCTCTGTCTATCCCAACCTGTTCGATGCGCATCCGCCGTTTCAGATTGACGGTAATTTCGGTGCGGCCGCCGGCATTGCAGAGATGCTGCTGCAGAGTTATCTGGGGGAGCTTACGCTGCTTCCGGCACTTCCGGAGGCCTGGAAGAATGGCCGCATCCGGGGTCTTAAGGCGCGCGGAGGGTATGAGGTGGATATCGAATGGCAGGCTGGGGTTCTGGTATCCGCGCGGATTACAGCCCGGTTCGATGGAACACTGCGCCTCGGCTATTCGCAAGAGCTGAAGCTGAAGCTTGGAGACGGGAGTGTCCAGGCGCTGCACGGTGCGCTTGAGGTTACGGCTGGCGGGGTGTACTCGGTGGGGCTGTGATAATTAGGGGAATTGAAGGAAAAATGGAAAACTATAAATCTAGTGGGAAATAAACCCGATAATAAAAGGAGGCAACCTGTATAACTGAGGGATATTTATAGATGAAGTGGAAGCCAGAGTTCTAGTACAAAGTCAGATTTAAACAAGTGGATGGGGCTCTATAATGCCTGAAGGAGTACAGGAGTGGAGCTACCCCCTTCAGATGCCATTCCCAGATCAAGATGGGAGTTGTTCATTAGGCCATTTGGCCCGGCGTAACGGACTGAGGCGCGCTTATTCCGGATGAAAGTCACCACTTGGGCAACGTAACGGACCCTAGGGCGCTTATTCTTGGAATTCTACTCTTAAACCTCTCGTAGAGAGACGATAAGGTCCACTCCGTCCGTTAAACCGCAAAAAGTGACGTTTTCCTGGGAATAGAGTCCCTCAGGTCCGTTAGGAGCACACTCGTCCAGCCGGTGTAGTTCCGTTTTTCGGAGCTTCCGGGATTTAAACCTATGCACAGAATTAAATCTGATGCTCTACTAGTGTCCGGCGGGGAGGGTGGCTATGGCGTCAACGAAGCTAGTATTTAACGAAGATGAAGTCCGGCGCCTGCAGACGAAGATCGGTCAGGTGAGCCAGGACACCAACAGGCTGTACCTTCAATTGAAGGGCCAGTCCAGCAGCTGGGGCGGTATTCCGATGGGCGATCATTTGGTCAAGGCCCAGGTCCTGATCAATGAATTAACCGTAGAAGCGGAGAAATTAGAGGATATTATCCGTGTCGCCCTAAGAGGCGTCTCGGAGCTGCAGGAAGAGAATAAGCGGCAGGCGGACAAGCTGACGGGGCAGTTTAATCTGTTGCTCGCGGCCTTCGGCAGCTTGGGGCTGCAACCAGCCGCCGGACGGGTCTCCATCCCCGAATTTGTGCAGCGAAGTACGACGAATCTCATCACTTCGATTGCTGCTCTATCGGGAAGAGATGAGCTGAGCAGGGACCCGGTGGTACAGCAGCTCAGGAAGGTCATTCAGACCTCCGGCCTGCTGACCGTAGAAAGTATCGCTGCACAAAGTAAGCTGAACGATATCTTCACGGCGCGCAATGAGATCGCCAAGGCACAGACGGCTTTCAGGGTGTATCAGGCGTTTGGAAATCAGGCGCAGATGGAGGCTGTCCACGCGCAGGCCGAAGAAGCCCGGCAGAAGCTGGCTTCTCTAGGCGTAGCCAAGATCTACTATGAACCCGGCAAGGATCTAAGCGCCCATCATAAGCAACCAGCGGTTACCGCCTGTGAGTATGATCCGTCAATTACGGCGGAGAAGGTTCCCTTGCTACATAACGAAGAATATTTACTGCTTTTGCGGCTGGCCATGGAGAAGACCGCCGCCGGAGCCTATGCGCGGAGTCAGCTTGCGGCGAAGCGGCAGGAAATTCAGACCGCAGCGGCTCTTAAGCAGGTTCAAGAGCAGATCGAAGCAGAGCGGCGGTTGAACAGCCCGCCGCTCACGCTGCCGGATGGCACGCCAATTACCGCAGACAACAAGGAAAATGAGACTACGTGGGACTTTTATCAGGCGAAAGTCTATGTGCCGAATGAATATCTCACCCCGATGTACACCAGTTATCTGGGGTGGCTGGAGGATACCTACGGGCTGACGAAATGGGAGAGTCGGGTTCGTCAGGCGGATACGGTGGTGCTGGCTTTTACCGAAGGTTTGGTGAAAGAGGTCGTCATGGGTGTAGCGGGCACGGCAACCTTTGCTTTCAAATTAGTTGTAGACCCGGTCAAAACCACCACAGAAATGAAGCAGCAAGCGCAATACCTCATCGAGCATCCGGAAGTGCTGGTAGAAGCAGCGAAGAAGGCGTATGATCAATTTGATGAGGGCACCCCGGAAGAGAAGGCGAAGATGCTGGGTGCGGTCGCTTCCATCCTGGTTCCTGGACTCCAGGTCACGAAAGCCGGTAAAGTGGGTAAAGTCCTGGGCGAGGTTGAAGAGGTCGTCAGCCAAGCGGCGAAGGATGCCCTGCAAGGGATTAGGCAGAAGCTCCCGGATCTGGGTCCGGTGGTGCAGACGCCGGAAGGGTTTGTGTTTAAGATAGGAGAGATCCCAGATACGCCAGCCTTGCCGAAGACGCCGGTGCAGCAGCGGTATATGGATGCGGTGGATGGTGGGGGGATAAAGACAGGAAGATTAGAATTATCAGATATTACAGAAGAATTAATGTTGACGAAGCCCAAATACGCTAGAATTCCAGAGAAATGGTATGCTAAAGGCGGGCATGTTTCTATTGATTCAGAGGGAGTTTGGACTTACACTAACAAAACGGGAATTTCAATAAGTTATCCGAATGGTTTCCCCGATTTTTCTAAATACTATCATCCGAATGTAAAACCAGTAAAGATTGAGTATACTCAACCCAAAAATTATCCAAAGGATTATGAGGCGGCAAATATAGAGGCAGGGCTTAGTAAATCTTCAAATCCATCAGTGCCAGAGAAAAACAAGCCACCAGAAGGATATACTTGGCATCATTATGAGGATGGAAAGACAATGGTACTGGTTGAAAAAGATATACACGACGAATTTAAACATATGGGCGGACAGTCTATTGTAAATGGAACCGGAGGAGATTGAAGTGGAGATAAAAGGTAACAATGAAGCTTTGACAGAAGCTAGGCTTCAAGGCTTTGAAGGGTTAATTGAAGCCGAGCTTCCTCAACCCTATCGAAAGTTTTTGCTGAAATACAATGGGGGATATCCAAGACCCTATTACTTTACTATTTCTGAAGAACAAGGAATGGGTATGGTGAATATTTTCTATGGTATTGGTGAAATGTATGATAATTTAGAAAAGAAAATTGATATCTTTGACGAAATTATAGATATAGGTTTTCTTCCAATTGCAGATGATTCAGGTGGGAACCAAATCTGCATAAGCTTGTCTGAAGAGCATTTTGGGAATGTTTATTTTTGGATTCATGACGAAGATCCGGAAAATATGTCCAACATGTACTTTCTTGCTACAGATTTTGAGGACTTTCTAGAGAAACTATACAATGATACTGAGGAATAATCAGAGTATTATTCTTCGATTATAATCAATGATATAAACAGGTTAATTGTGGTCGAATCTCCACTATGATTGACCTGTTTTTGCTACCTATGCCCATTCTTCAGGTTGAAGTTGTAAACATGGCATGATTGGCATTTACTATAGAGTATACGGCTGTGGCCGATGATATAGATTGCAGGAGGCGCGCGGATCATATGGGGAAAAGACAGGGATCGCTGTTGAAGACGGCGGTTGGACTTATGCTTGTGTTTGCTGCTTTACCGCCTGCGACGTATTGGGGATACGAGCATGCGTATGCTGCATCGGAATCGGCGGTGGTGCAGACCACGCAAGGGATGACGCAGAAGCTGGCCGGAGCGATGAGTAACCGCAGAGAGACGATTACCTTCACTTATCAGGGCAAGACCGCCAAGCTGAAGAGTGAGATCCAGACGGCAATCAATCAGGCGATGGGGAGCGATCCGTACCTGTATTATATTATTGACAGCTATGCCTTCTCCTACCGCGGAAGCACGCGGGCTGTTCATGTGACGGTTCAGGTGGAATACCGGGAGACGCTGCAGCAGACGGCCTATGTGAACAAGCAGGTGAAGGCTATTCTGCAGCAGATCATAACACCGGGGATGAACAATCACCAGAAGGTAAAAGCGATCCACGACTGGGTTGTGCTGAATCTGGAATACGATCACTCGCACCGCAAATACACCGCTTATGAGGGACTTCAGACCGGGAGTGCGGTCTGCCAGGGCTATACGCTGCTAACCTATAAGCTGCTGCTGGGGGCGGGGATTCCGAACAGAATTGTGGAAGGGACGGCCAGGGCGGCAGATGGTGTGACCCAGTCGCATGCCTGGAATCTGGTGCTCTTGAACGGGGCGTGGTATCATCTCGACACCACCTGGGATGACCCGGACCCGAGTCCGGAGGGCGGAATCAGCACGCTCTATTATATGAGGACGGATGCCCAGATGCGGCTTGACCACACTTGGACGAAGTCCTATCCGGCGGCCTCCACCAGTTATGCCCAGACCTTGACTAAGCTGGTCAATCAAGGGGGGCAGGGGGTGGAGGCATACAAGACGCTGCAGAAGGACCTGAACTACTGGCTGTACGAGGAGAATCAGGTGGTTTCGTCGGCGGAACAGCTTAAGGAGCTTGCGAAGCAGGCGGCAGAGGCCGGACAGCAGTCGCTGCTCTTCCGCTATCGCGGAAGCGACAAACTGCTGAGGCAGGATCTGCAGGTGCTCTACGGGCTGGGACTGAATAACCTGGCCTTCAACAGTTCGCCGTTTGAGAATACAGGAGATCTTAAGGTATATGTGACCTGGAAATAAAATAGTGTCAGCTACCCCGGCGAACCAGCCAGAGTGCACTTCAGGCCTTGGTCTCCAGGAATTGAATGGTCTGAAGCTTGTTTGTTGAAGGATTGAAGCGGACCATCACGACTACGCCGAATTCCCGGCCCGCCTTGCTGCGGACCAGCAGCTTGAACTTCTCTTCTGCAAGCTTCGGCTTGATCTGGGTCCGGCCGATGTGCTTGTAATCGATGATCTCGGCGTTGTATTTCTGCTGCGTCTCCTTCACGGCAATGGTGCCCCACCGGGCATAGTCAGGTGCAGCGGAGCTCCGGCTTAACGGGCTGCTCAGGACCAGGGCTAACGTCAACAAGGCTACTGTCCATATTTTTTTCATAAAGGCCTCCTTGAGCTGGAATTACAGGTTAGCGTCCCCCGGCACCCGTGTCTTTATACGACTCCCTAGAGCACAGCTCCGGGTTTTAGTATTTTCCGTACCCGTTCTCACAGGTAATATTCATTTCGAGAAGCTTGTAAAGAGACTGCTTGGAAGCCTCCAGGTTTTTTTGCGCCGCTTCAATTTCCGTAATTTTGTCAGTGATGATCCGTTTTTGGTCCTCTTTCGATATTCCCTGCTTGGAGATCATCGATTTAATATCGTGGATTGAGAATCCAACAGCTAAGCTATTCTTTATGACTTCAAGATACGGAATAATCTCAGGGGCATAATTCCGGTAATTATTTTCTTCTCTGAGGATGTACTCCTCCGTAATCAGGCCTATTTTCTCATAGTAGCGCAGGGTTGATATCGGAAGGTCAGCTCTTTTGGCAACTTCACTGGTTTTCATGGCAATCCCCCCATTTATTGTTCTTGCTATGAAGTATACTTTATAGTTTACAATTCTCCTAGTGATGATACGTTCACGTTCATCCGTACCATTCCTATATAAAAGGAGGGAAATGTACATGAGCACAATGATGGGGAAATACCATAAAACCAATGATTTCAATGAAATTGTCCTGGAACGCCGTTCCGTGAAGGTCTATGATCCTGAGGTGAAAATCAGCAGAGAGGAACTGACAGAGATTCTGGCGGAAGCTTCCCGCGCCCCCTCTGCGATTAACATGCAGCCGTGGCGTTTCCTGGTCATTGACAGCGTTGAAGGCAAAGCGAAGCTGGCACCGCTGGCCGCCTTCAACCAGACCCAGGCGCTCACCTCCTCGGCTGTGATTGCGGTATTTTATGATACGGACAACGTTGAATATATAGACGAAATTTTCGGCAAGGCTGTAGAACTCGGGTACATGCCCCGCGAGGTAATGGACATGCAGCTGCAGCAGGTCAAGCCTTATTATGCGAACATTTCCGCGTCCGAATTGCGGGATGTCAATCTGATTGACTCGGGGCTTGTAGCGATGCAGTTAATGCTGGTGGCCCGCGCCCACGGATACGATACCAATCCGATGGCCGGCTATGACAAGGAGCATATTGCAGAAGCTTTTGGCCTGGACAAAGAACGGTTCCAGCCGGTCATGCTGATCTCGATCGGCAAAGCCGCCAAAGAAGGGTATCCATCCTACCGTCTGCCAGTCGAGACGATTACAACCTGGGCATAAACAGCAGTAGCAGGGGGTCATCAGGAATAGAAGCAAACTTAAGCTACCGATACTCAAAAGACCGGTTTTGGCCCGTTGCTGCGGGAACAAAACCGGTCTTTTGCTGAAACGGTACCGTCCTTTAGAAGGACGGCAATGCCGTTTCCACTTATGCTGTATGCTGCAATGAATCAGTCTGCGTGGGTGCTCAGATCACACTTCTCCAGCGGGATAAGGCTGCTCTTGCGGAACCAGCCATAGCCCAGCCAGATCAGCAGGAACAGCGGCACGCTGACATAGGAGACCAGAATGCCGTACCAGTCGATCTTCGCACCGGTGAAAGCGCCCATGTTCTGGCCGAATACGGCGACCATACACAGAGCAAAGGCAAACAGCGGACCGAACGGGAACCATCTTGCCCGGTAAGGCAGCTCCTCCAGCGAATGGCCCTGCTTCACGAAGGCCCGCCGGAACCGGTAATGGCAGACGGCAATCCCGAGCCAGTTGATGAAGCCGCACATCCCGGAAGCGTTAAGCAGCCAATTGTACACAGCGCCGTCTCCGAAGAAGGAGGCAAGGAAGGCGAGCATGCCGACAGCGGTAGTCACGAGCAATGCGCCTACAGGAACACCTCTGCGGTTCAGCTTGCCGAGTGCGCGCGGTGCCATTCCATCCTTGGCCATGGCGTACAGGACACGGGTGGAGGCGTACATCCCGGAGTTCCCGGCAGACAGCACGGAGCTGAGAATCACGGCATTCATGACCGAGGCGGCAATCGCCAGCCCTGCTTTGTTGAAGACGATGGTGAACGGGCTGACGCCGATATCATCAATACCGCCGCGGAGCAGATCGGGATTCGTATAAGGAATCAGCATACCGATGACGGCAATGGCGAAAATATAGAAGATCAGGATGCGCCAGAACACCTGGCGGATCGCGATCGGCACGTTGCGGCGCGGATTCTCGCTCTCTCCGGCGGCTACGCCGACCAGCTCTGTTCCCTGGAAGGAGAACCCGGCGGCCATGAAGACCCCGACGAAGGCGAAGAATCCGCCATGGAACGAGCTGCCTCCGAGCTGGAAGTTGCTGAAGCCCACCGCCTTGCCGCCTAGAATCCCGAAGATCATCAGGACGCCGACCGTCAGGAAGACGATCACCGTAATAATCTTGATAATGGCGAACCAGTATTCCGACTCGCCGTACCCCCGCGCAGACAGGAAGTTCAGGCCGAACATGAGCGCCAGGAAGAGCAGACTCCACAGGAACGAAGGGCTGTCCGGGAACCAATACTTAATGATAACGGTGGCTGCTGAGAGTTCAGCTGCAATGGTTACTGCCCAGTTGTACCAGAAGTTCCAGCCGATAGCGAAGCCGAAGGCGGGGCTGACGAACCGTGTACCGTAGGTGCTGAAGGAACCGGAATCGGGCAGATAGGTGGCCAGCTCCCCAAGGCTGGTCATCAGAAAATAGACCATAATGCCGACGGCCGTGTAGGCGAGCAGTGCTCCGCCCGGACCGGAGGACGCGATGGCCCCGCCGCTGGCGAGGAACAATCCGGTTCCGATCGAGCCGCCGAGGGCGATCATGGTCAGATGTCTTGCTTTGAAGGATTTGCGCAGGCCCGGCGTATTGGCGTTGCCCGCCTGTACTGCCGGCCGTTTAGGCTGCTGTGCTTGCATGAATAAGACACTCCCTTTAGATTGATAGTTCTGTTCACAGGGGGAGTGCCGCTGCCTGCATATGCCGGTGTCTTCTTCCCGGCATGCTGCACGCAAAAAAACCGCAGACGGACGCTGCGGTTTCCTGATTATAGGCTCCGCATCATACTCCCTGTTAAGATAGCGCAACACAGTGCAGCTCCCGCAGTCTCCTGACAGGCGGCAATACACAGTGACAGTTCCGCGCCTTTCGGCAAACGGCCCCAATCGTAGCTGCGGACTAAGAGCAGCAGCTGCGATTTCGGCGGATATTCCTTTGGGCGCGTATCACTGATGGCTCTTAGGCATCTCCACGCGCTTACTCTTCTTATCCGCGACCTCTACCTCATCCTAGGTATGATGAGGCTATCTTTGAACGATATGAACAACAGGAATCAGTATAAGGCATACCGGCTTCTCAGGCAATGACAAATTACGCAGGTTCACGTCAGCTCCGCCGGCGCTCTGACATCTGCTGCCAGACAGTGCCCGCCGCTTCCTCGCCGGACAGAATCCGCTCCAGCGCCATCTTGGCCTGGAGACCTACCTCGAATTCTGGGTCTTCGGCAGCAACGCTCAGCGCGTCCTGGGCCTCGGCGGTTCCGACTTCATAGAGGAAGCGTGCCGCCCGCCAGCGCACCAGCTTGCTGGCATCACTCAGCGACGCCGTCATCACCGGCGTCGCTGCCGGGTCGCCGATGTCGGAGAGCGTGTCCCCGGCTGTGCGCCGCACGGCCGGGGCGCTGTCCTTCATCGCCTCATAGAGCAGCTCCATCGCACCTGGCGTGCGGATGTCGCCCAGGTACACGACCGCAAGTCTGCGAATCTGCAGCTTGGGGTCGTGCAGCGCCGCCCGCAGCTCCGGCAGGAGCTGCTCGCCCGGCGCCAGATCCTCCAGCGCGGCGTAGCGCACGCGCCAATCCTCGGCGTGCAGGTCCCGCAGCAGCTCGGCCTGCTCTTTCTTGTGCCGCTGCTCGACGAACTCGCCGGCAGCCCCGTGCGCGATGGCCTGCTGCACGAGGGAGTCGAGGCGTTCCTGCGGATACGCCGCCTCCAGCTCCTGCTCGACCTCGCGGGCAATCTCCGGCGGCTCGCCGTAGCGTACGCCGTAATCGCTGAGCTTGCGCTCCTTGATCATCACGGCGCTGGCCACATCGGTCACCGCCTGGGTGAAGCGGCTGGAGAGGGCGATGCGCTCCTCCTTCGCGCCGGTCTTGACGCGGATCTGGATCGGGATGCCGCGGAACATCTGCACGAACACCTGGGACTCCCCGAAGTGGGCGCCGTCATTCTCATCGCCGAGACTGTATTCCGCGCTGAGGCCGTCCGCTCCGAAGCGGTTCTGGACCTCGCGCAGAATTGCAGCCCAGTCCGCGCTGCCTTTGCGCTCCAGCGCGGCGAAGTCAGCGGCATGATAAATACTGGTCACGCCTGGAATCTCCAGCATCTCCTGCGCCCAGGAAGGGGCGGAGCGCCGGGTCTCCGGGGTATAGGTCCGGCGGATACCGGGTGCAAGGCTTTCATCGAGATGAAGCTTCATGGTATTTGGACTCGGTGTCGGTTCAATAAATGTAATCTTCATATGTCAGCTCCTCTTCTAAGTAGCATAAGCACCGTTTGCTTTACCCGCATTTTACCTCATTTAAGCAAGTGAATACAAAGGGGGCCGGAAGTCCGGACGTTTCCCGTCCGGCCATTTGGGTACAATTTGTAATGAGCGTCCCGCAGGCCCTGTAATTTTGCAAATGATTCTGCGGAACCCTATAGTTAAGATATGTGGTTTGCCGCCGGCAACAGAAATGGCAAATCTGCTATAAGGAGTGGTTCTTGCTATGGCCAGAGTACGTTATAACAACATCGACAATGTAAGCACCGATAAAACACTTAAGGAATTCCGCCAATGGCGTGAGGACCGCCGCAAGAAAAAGAAGGATTACACCTACAAAGTGCCGAATCATCCGCCGCGGCTCGACTATCTGGCCGGGAACCGGCTGGAGACGACAATTACGTGGATCGGGCATTCTACCTTTTTTCTGCAATACGAAGGGCTTAATATTATCACCGACCCGATCTGGGCGCGGCGGCTGGGCTTCGAGAAACGGATCGGGCAGCCGGGCATTCCGCTTGCGGATATCCCGCCCATCGATCTGATTCTGATCTCTCATTCCCACTATGATCACCTGCATATCGCGTCCATCCGCAAGCTATACCGGGCAGGAACAACCCTTGTGGTGCCTGCCGGACTTAAGCGCAAAATGCTCCGCAAGGGCTTCCCGAACTGTCAGGAAATGCAGTGGTGGGATGAGATTTCACTGGGCGCCGTCAAGCTGACGTTTGTCCCGACTCAGCACTGGACGCGGAGAACGCCGTTCGATACGAATTCCTCGCACTGGGGCGGTTATGTGCTTCAGCCGGCAGACCCGCAGAAGCACCCGGAGGGGGAGGAGGGTAAGGCGCAGCATAAGCTGCTTCCGCCGAACCTCTATTTTGCCGGAGACAGCGGCTTCTTCCTGGGCTTCAAGGAGATCGGCAGACGCTTCAAGCTGCATGTTGCGCTGATGCCGATTGGCGCTTATGAACCTGAATGGTTCATGAACTCCCAACATGTGAATCCCGAGGAGGCCGTGCAGGCCTTCCTTGATGTAGGCGCCGAGCTGATGATTCCGATGCACTTCGGCACCTTCAGGCTGGCCGATGATACCGCCCGCGAAGCGCTGGACCGGATGGAGCAGGCGAGGGTGGCGCAGGGGCTTGGCGAGGAGCGTATCCGTACCCTCGGGTACGGGGAGACGCTGGTCGTGCAGCCCGAGGAACGCCCGGCAGGGCAATAGCCCGTAGAAGGCTTGTTTTAAACACTTCTACTTAAATAAGAGCCGTAATAAGGGCCATTTTGCTTGATTTTATGCTATAATGAGCCGGAACCTATGTGAAAAGGATGGTAATGCTTAATGATTAGCACAAGCGGTATAACACTCCGCTACGGAAAACGCGCACTATTTGAGGATGTAAACATAAAATTCACACCCGGCAACTGCTACGGTCTGATTGGCGCGAACGGCGCCGGCAAATCGACCTTCCTAAAGATTCTGTCCGGAGAGATCGAAGCGAACATCGGCGATGTGCACATCACACCCGGTGAACGTCTGGCCGTACTGAAACAGAACCATTTCGAGTATGACGAGTTCCAGGTGCTGGAGACCGTAATCATGGGTCATACCCGCCTGTATGAAATTATGAAGGAAAAGGACGCCCTGTACGCAAAGAGCGACTTCACCGAAGCGGACGGACTTCGTGCCGGTGAGCTGGAAGGCGAATTCGCGGAGCTGAACGGCTGGGACGCCGAGCCTGACGCAGCCGCCATGCTGATCGGTCTTGGCATCATGCGTGAGATGCATGACAAGAAAATGGCCGAACTCAGCGGCAACGAGAAGGTGCGGGTCCTGCTGGCCCAGGCCCTGTTCGGACGTCCGAACAACCTGCTGCTCGATGAGCCTACCAACCATTTGGATCTTGAATCGATTGGCTGGCTGGAGAATTTCCTTATGGACTACGAAGGCACCGTTATCGTGGTATCCCATGACCGTCACTTCCTGAACAAGGTCTGTACGCATATTGCGGATATCGATTTCGGCAAAATCCAGATGTATGTCGGCAACTACGACTTCTGGTATGAGTCCAGCCAATTGGCCCAGGCGCTGCAGCGCGATGCCAACAAGAAGAAGGAAGACAAGATGAAGGAGCTGCAAGCCTTCATTCAGCGCTTCTCGGCGAACGCCTCGAAATCGAAGCAGGCGACTTCCCGTAAGAAGCAGCTCGAGAAGATTACCCTGGATGACATCCGTCCGTCCAACCGTAAATATCCGTTCCTGAACTTCAAGCCGGAGCGTGAAGCCGGCAAGCAGCTGCTTACGATCAGCGGCCTGACCAAGGCAGTGGACGGTGAGAAGGTGCTGGATGAAGTCAGCTTTGTAGTCAACAAGGGGGATAAGATCGCTTTTGTAGGACCGTATTCCCAGCCTAAATCCCTGCTGTTCGATGTCATTATGGGCGAGAAGGAAGCAGATGCGGGCGAGTACACTTGGGGAGTGACCACAACCCAGGCTTATTTCCCTAAGGATAACTCCAGCTACTTCGACGGGGTGAACATGAACCTGGTCGAATGGCTGCGGCAATACTCCAAAGATCAGGATGAGACCTTCCTGCGCGGCTTCCTGGGCCGGATGCTGTTCGCCGGGGAAGAAGCACTGAAGAAGGCAAGCGTATTGTCCGGAGGCGAGAAGGTCCGCTGTATGCTGGCCAAGATGATGCTGAACGGAGCCAACGTGCTGGTATTCGATGAGCCTACCAATCACTTGGACCTGGAATCGATCACCGCGCTCAATAACGGCCTGATCGACTTTGACGGCACGATCCTGTTCACCTCCCATGACCATCAGTTCATCCAGACGATTGCCAACCGCATTATCGAGATTACTCCGGCTGGAATCATTGACCGTACGATGAGCTATGACGAGTATCTGGAGAACCCGGAGATCAAGGAAATGCGTGCCCGGATGTATCCTGTAGAGGCTTAAGAACTAGATATAGGCAGAATGAACAGTTATGAGTTCATATACAAACGGCTGCGTCGTCCCCGGAGGGATTACGCAGCCGTTTATGTTCACCATATACAACAACCTAGAAGTCTAGGAACCGCCAGTCCGGCGGCGTTGATTGTTAGGCTTCTTGTTATTCTGGCTTTTCAGCGGCTTCGCGGAGCCGGCCTGGAAGGTTGAACCCGGTTTTCCTGAAGCATGCTGTTTCTTCTGCTCCAGCTTCTGGCGGATCGCATCAGCCAAATTAATTTTTGGTTTCTCATTGTTCTCGCTCATTATGTTACCCCCTTAGGCAGCAAGTCCTTATTCCTTATTCTAATTGTTTTTAAATGCTGCTACAAGGGCAAGAATAACTCAAAGAAAGTTTTCCTGTAATTATGCGGCAAAGGATGGGAGGGGCGGCAGAAATGACCGATATTTATGAGGATATACGCAAGGGTGAAAAGGGTGCGATGGTCAGCATTGCTGCTTATCTGGTTCTGTCTGCCTTCAAGCTGATCTGCGGCTACTTGTTCGCTTCCAGTGCGCTCCTGGCGGACGGATTCAACAATTTAACCGATATTGTGGCCTCGCTGGCGGTGCTGATCGGGCTGCGCATCTCGCGGAAGCCGCCGGATTCCGATCACACCTACGGGCATTTCCGGGCCGAGACGATTGCGGCGCTGATGGCCTCTTTTATTATGGCGCTGGTGGGCATTCAGGTTATTGTGGAGGCGGTGCGCTCGCTGTTCGAGGGGGAGAAGGCCACGCCGCAGCTCTGGTCTGCCGGTGTTGCGCTGGTGTGTGCGGTAGCGATGATGGGGGTATATATATATAACAAGCGTCTGGCCGAGCGAATTAATAACCATGCTCTGATGGCTGCTGCCAAGGATAATTTCTCGGATGCTATCGTAAGCGTAGGTGCAGCTGTAGGGATTGTAGGGGCACAGTTCGGACTGCCGTGGATCGATTCCGCGGCTGCCATCGGAGTCGGCTTGCTGATTATCAAGACCGCCTGGGATATTTTCCGCGATTCCACGTACCGGCTGACGGACGGCTTTGACGAAGATAAGCTGCTGGACCTGCGCAGCACCATTGCCCGGACACCGGGCGTAGAGGGCATCAAGGATCTGAAGGCCCGTGTACACGGAAATCATGTGCTGGTGGATGTAGTCGTAGAGGTGAATGCCCGCATGACAGTCATGGAAGGGCATGAGATCAGCGACTCGATTGAAGAACGGATGACCAAGCTGCACAACATCATGCATGTGCAAGTTCACGTGGAGCCCAAGGACTAACATTCCATGATTTCTCCTAGTTAACTGTAATTTCCACCAAATCCAAGGAGAAATCGCGACTATAGACCTGTATGTTACCATAAGATGGAAAGGTTTTTTGTGAAATTTGGAGCATGTTCCAAATCCCGGGCCAGCCTATAATGAGGGCAGAAAGCAACAAACGTAGCGCGCGCCGTTGTTGATTTTCTTAATACGCTAAGCGGGGGAACGCTATGATCGTATCACGCAAGAAAATTACAGCATCGTTATGGGTTTCCGCATCATTGGCATTATCCTTGGGAGTGTTCAGTCCCGGGCAGGCTTTCGCTGCAGCCGATTCTTCGATTACAACGCTTGCGGCGTCCGCTGGACAGACAGGCATTATTGAAGCTTCGGTCCGGCTGCGTACAGATCCGTCTACCAGCAGCACGGTACTGAAATATCTGAATAAAGGCGACCAGGTAGTTATTCTGGAAGCTACGAACAGCTACTGGTACAAAGTAAGAACGGCAGAGGGATTTGTGGGGTATATGAGCTCGGGGGATTCCTATATCCGGGTAGGTACAGCTTCCGCACCTGCGTCCCGGACAGCGGTGATTCAGGCCACGGTCCGTGTAAGAGAGACCCCTGCAACCAGCGGGCAAGTGGTTGGATATCTCTATAAGAATGACCAGGTAACCATTCTTGAAGAGACCAACAGCTATTGGTACAAAATAAGAACGGCAAACGGGACGGTGGGTTATACAAGCTCATCCGATCAATATATTACAGCGGGTGCTTCATCGCCGCCTGCTCCAGTCACTCCAGCTCCAACACCGGCACCTGTTCAGACACCGGTGCCTGCACCTGTTCCAACACCAGCTCCGGCACCTGTACCTACAGCCGGGCAGACTGCTGTGATTGAACGAGTGATATCAGCGGGCATGGGCTATCTGGGAACACCATATGAATACGGCTCTGACCGCAATAATACAAGTACCTTCGATTGCTCTGATTTCATCCGCCAGATCTTCATGGATGCAGCGAACTTGAAGCTGCCTGCCGATTCCCGGCAGCAAGGGGACTGGGTGAAGCAGAACAGTGGTGCAGTTACGGATGTATCCGGCTTGAAGCGGGGCGATTTGATGTTCTTCATGGATTATAAAGGAACTTCTCCCTCTGCTTATGCCGGAATCAACAAATCTACGGCAAGAATTACGCATGTCGCCATGTATTTGGGTGACGGGAAGCTGCTGCATACCTATTCAGTAAGCTCCGGCGGTGTAAGAGTGGATAATCTTAGCGCTTCTTGGATGAACCGTTTCCTGTACGGAGGCTCGGTCATCCGCTAATATATACAGCTAGGACAGCAAGAAGCGACAGGCAATACAAGTTTGTGACGGGTGAACTACAAGCGGATGTATGGCGGGGTTATCCCTTCAGTAGAATCTTCTACTGAAGGGATAACCCTTTTTATATGCTTTTGTGGGGGATTTAGCATCCATTAGACGCAAAAAAAGGCCGTTTGGATTGGCGTCCACGTGCCTTGTTAGGTACATCCGTTGAGTCATAGCTGCAACATATGAGTGGAGCAGCTATGACTCCTATATGTCCAATCGCTTATGGATTGATTACGTATGCAGAGGCAGGAACCTTGATCCAGGCTTTACCCAGCCAAGTGTAGATTTCTCTCCATTCGTTGCCCATAGCGTCTTTTGTGATCACACCAGTAGTATCAACAGTCTGTGCACCCAACCAGCCAATAGCAGTTGTGCTTCCCGCAGAAAGATGGAATGCTGTGAGTTTGGTCAGAATGATCTGAGGTGTTGCTGGCTTGATGTCAGCTTGTGTAATTATCGGGTCTGCCGGGTTCAGGTAAGTCACTCCGGTTACAGTAGTTACTGCATCGGAAGAAGTGGTTTTGGTAGTTTCTGTTGTTCCTGTTACTACCTCAGCTGCGGAAGCTGTTGCTGCCAAGGAAGCCATAAGACCCATTGCTACTGTTAAACTGGCTAATTTTTTCATCGATGATTCCTCCTAGGTATGATGGTGAGATGTTCTATGTTCATGCTGTGCTAAT
This sequence comes from Paenibacillus sp. FSL R7-0333, assembly GCF_038000365.1. Taxonomy (NCBI): domain Bacteria; kingdom Bacillati; phylum Bacillota; class Bacilli; order Caryophanales; family Paenibacillaceae; genus Paenibacillus; species Paenibacillus sp. FSL R7-0333. Next base: position 6,286,155 of record NZ_JBBOBZ010000001.1, on the reverse strand, counting down.
AAGGATGTAAACATAAATTGCATTGAATGAACCAGCGGCATCAATAAATTTTATTTTTCTTGTCCGGCCTTAGCGGGGAACGCCTCATTACGGACTGAATCACGGATGACAACCTGAGCGGAAAGGCCTATACTTTTTGAAGGGGAATGAAGCCCATTTCAACACTACATAAGACTGGCGTGAACAGCAAGAGGCCCGGAGATCTCCTGGCGGAGGCCTCCGGGCCTGCAGTACTGCCTGCCCGGCAGTCAGCTAACGTGGGCTTGCCTACATAGATCGTCCCCTGCGGCCCATAAAGAGTGAGACCACGAAGAGGATCAGGAAGATGTAGAACAATACTTTGGCGATGCCGACAGCCGCCGCCACAATATTGAAGAATCCGAAGATACCGGCAATCAGGGCGACTACCAGCAGAATTATTGACCATCTTAGCATGAGATGTCATCCTTTCTGTGCGTTGATGTAGTCATTGTTTAAACGGGGCTTATCCATTTGAAACAGGGAGGAAAGGAAGAGGATTCCAGGGGCTTGGCCTTTGTTTCGGCCCAATTCTGTAAGGGTAACTATGCAGTATCAGACAGTGCAAACCGATAATTTAGACACTTGGAAGGGGTTATCCACAATGATCATTGAACTTAGCGTAGCACTGGCTGCTATCGCATTCGCAGTACTCGTATTCTTCTTAATCAAAACCTTGAAGTCAGCGAAGGAATCGCTCGACAAGGTCAGTCAGACTCTGCAGGAGGTTCAGAAGACTATTGATGAGCTTACCTATGAAGTCAAAACAACCGTCCGGCATGCCAATGACATCACAGCGGATGTGCAGGGTAAAATTCAGAAGATTGACCCGATCGTGGATTCCGTGAAGAATCTGGGCGATGTCATGAACGAGCTGACATTGACCGTGAAGCAGGTATCTGTAACGGTAATTGAGAGATTCCGTAAATCACGTGAACTGAAGGATAAGGCAAAATCGGTATCCATCGCAGAAGCCCCGTTAACACCGGCCGAGGAGAGAACCGTGCAATCCTATGAGGCAGTGAGTTCAAGCAAATCCAAGGGCAAGATAGCCTCAGCCCTCAAAGGCGTGGATGCAGCCGCTGCAATCTGGCAGAAATTCCGCCATTAATACGATGGAATGAAATACGGCGGGGCTCAGGACGGGGCAATACCAGCTCATGAAAGGCGGGAACTCTATGAAAATGGTTATTCTCTTGCTTAGTCTGCTTGCTCCCTTCATATCTGCACCGCCGCAGGATGAGACTGTTTCTCCCGCTCCCGGTACCGCTGCACAGCTGCCGGTAATGTTCGCCATCGAGCATAGCGCAGCTGCCGATCTCTACATAAGCAGCTTCGACTCCTTGTCCGGTATTAGCTTATATATGCCGGAAGAGGAGCTGCTGCAGGCTAAGGGAACTCCTCAGCAGATTACTGAAGATCCTTGGGCGGGCTGCCTGGAATATCAGTATGCCGATAGCTCGGCGGGGGTATGCGGCGGTGTTGTCCTGTATGTTCATGCTTCGCCTTCCCAGGCCGGACAATACGGTCTGAGCCTCAATGGACGGGTGCTTGATCCGCAGGCCATGAACGTGCAGGATATGCTGGGAGCGCCTGATTTTGAAGCTGAGGATGGGGATGTTTATATTAGAGGAGAGGCTGCGCTCAAGATCTACCGCAATACGGAGAGCGGCGAATGGGCCGGGCTGGATTTATTCGACGCTTATTCCTTCTGAAGCTGTTTCAAGCGCGGCAATTTGGGTTAATGAATGCTCAGTCATCCATCCGGTGGCTGGGCCTTTATTCATTATGAAGGAGAGTGATCTCATGGATTCAACAGGTACACAGGCTTATGCCAAGCTGCTGGAGAACGGCGTTCAGGCGATCGAAGAAGTGAATCGGCTCCGTAGCAGCGGCTACACCAGAGAGGATCTTTATGTGATCAGTCACGATGAAGACCGCGAAGGGCGTATCGTGGACGCCGCAGATACTAATGAAGTGGGGCTGAGTGAAGAAGGGCTGTTCGGTGCCATTGCCAACCTTTTCCGTTCGCGAGGCGACGCTTTACGCTTCAAGATTACTTCACTGGGCTTCAGCGCAGCGGAGGCGGCATTTTACGAGAAAGAGCTTGATACAGGCAAGGTTCTGGTCATTGCCAAAAGAAACCCACAATAATCGCGGGTCGGCTTCGCTGACCTTAATAGTACAATAGCGTAACCTCCAGTCCCACTAGACGTTAGTGGAGCTGGAGGTTACTTTGTTGAAGCCGGGACCTGCTTTATGCCAATATCTAGCTGGTTGGTAACAGGCCGTGTAAATATCGTATGATAGAATGACAGAGCTGAGGGTTAGGGCCTTAACACAATATTCGCGTGAGGTGAGGAAGCTTGAGAATATTAATCGTAGACGATAATCCTACCAATGTAATTATTATCCGTGAGATCCTCAAGAAGGAAGATTACCGGAATTTCATAACGGCTTCGTCCGCCAAAGATATGCTGAAGCTGCTGGGCGTCGGTGTGGGGGAAGAGCCCCGGCCGTCTGATGTGGATCTGATTCTGCTGGATATGATGATGCCGGAAATGGACGGAATTGAAGCCTGCCGGGTGGTCCAGCAATATGAGCATCTGAAGGATATTCCAATTATTATGGTTACGGCTGTAGGTGACTCCAAGAAGCTCGCAGAGGCGCTGGATGCCGGAGCGGTGGATTATGTTACGAAGCCGATTAACAAGGTGGAGCTGATGGCCCGTATCCGCCTCGCGCTGCGGCTGAAGCGCGAGAAGGACTGGCATAAGGAGCGCGACCAGCGGATACAGGATGAATTGAAGCTGGCTGCCCTGGTGCAGAATGCGGTACTCAGTCTGCCGCTTGCTGAGGAGACCCTGGAGGTACATGCGATTTACCAGCCTTCCTTCGAGCTGGCCGGGGATCTGTATGCCTGGTATCCGCTGGGAGACGGGCGTTATGCGGTCATCCTGCTCGATATGATGGGCCACGGCATCTCGTCTTCTTTGTTTACCATGTTCCTTGCCTCGGTCCTGAAGGATACCGTAACGACCTATGTGGAACCGGAGAAGGTTATTCAGGAGCTTAACAGACGCTTTAATCAGCTATATATTGAGAAGCAGCTGGTCCAGTATTATTTCACGGCGATTTATCTTGTCATTGACACCCGTCAGAAGCGGATTAACTATGTGAATGCCGGGCATCCGCCGGCGCTGTTCTTTGAAGGGGAGGCCAAAACGCCTGTACTGCTGGAGAGCAATTGCCACCCTGTAGGTCTGTTTGACCGGATCGATATTCAGCAGCAGAGCCTCAGCTACGAGGACGAGGGTCATCTGGTGCTGTTCACGGACGGCCTTATGGAGATGGTAGAGGGTGAACAGGAGGAGCAGCTGAAATTCATGGTCGGGCATTTGAATGCCACTCATGACTGGCAGGAAGACCTGGTGCGCGCTGCCTTCCTGAGCGAGCCGGTTAATTCGGAACGTGATGACGATAAATGCCTGGTGTGGATCTCGCTGAAGAAAGGAACCGATAAGGAATGAAGATTAAGGCTAAGCTGCTGATCGGATTCAGTGCCATGCTGGCGATTATGCTGGCGCTTACCCTGATCGGGTATGACAGGCTCCATTATATGAGCAATCAGCTGGACAGCTACCAGGAGAGATATAGCAAAGGCCGTGCTTCTTCGGGACTTCGCGGGGAAGTGAACGACATGGCACGGATACTGACCACGTCCATGCTTAATGCTGATACTGTAACCCTGGAAGCGCAGAAGGCGGAAATTGACAGCAAGGTCCTGAAGTCTGCGGAGCATCTGGAGAATATTAAGGCCTCTCTGAAGACGGCAGAGGAATTGCAGATTTTATCCCGGATTGAGAATGCCTATTCCGGCTATCTGAAGTATCAGGACAAGGTCCTGGAGATGCTGAGTGCCGGATACTTTCAGAATGCCAACACGTACCGCAATGCAGAAGGACAGGATATTCAGAACGAGGTGCTGAACAGCCTGAATACGTTGTCTGATTACAATGCCTTCCGGATGACGGAGGAGACTGCTAACGCCCAGGAGGCTTCGAGCAGATCGATTCAGATGGTCACCCTGATCATGGTCTTAGGGCTGCTGCTCGGACTGGGTGTCATTCTCTGGGTGATACCGAGCATAACGCGCGGCCTAAGTGTCGTCTCCATGATGATTACCAGCTTCGGCAACGGTAAAATGCGGGCGATCCGCCGGATCAAGGTGAAGTCGAAAGATGAGATCGGCGATGTGGCCCGGGTATTCCAGCGGATGGCCGAGGATATTGAGCAGAAGCAGCAGCTCGAGAGATCCTATGCCCAGGCACAGAGCGATCAGGCTTGGCTGAATGCCAATATTGCCCGGATTACGGAGCTGCTGCGCGGCGTCAGCTCACTGGATCAGGTAGCCCAGACCTTCATCAGTGAGTTCACGCCTGTGCTTGGAGCGCAGTATGGTGCCGTCTATCTGAAGAGCCAGGATAATCCAAACCTGCTGGTCAGCAGCGCTTTTTATGCCGGTGAGGAGGGGGTTACGCCCAGGGAGAGCTTCGAGATCGGTCAGGGACTGGTCGGACAGAGCGCGTTGGATAAGCTGCCGATCAAGCTGACGGAGGCGCCTGACAACTATATCTCGGTGTCTTCGGGATTCGGGGAGTCGCATCCAAGTTATATATCGATCCACCCGCTTTTATTCGAGGATGAGCTGCTGGGTGTTGTGGAATTCGCTTCCTTCACACCATTCTCGGTGCTGCAGAATGAACTGCTGCATCAGCTCTCCAATAATCTGGGGATTATTCTGAACAACATCAGCCGCAGGCTTGTGGTTGAGGAATTGCTGCGCGAATCGCAGGCGCTCACGGAAGAGCTGCAATGCCAGTCGGAAGAGCTGCAGACCCAGCAGGAGGAGCTACGCCGTTCCAACGAGAATCTGGAGGAGCAGACGGATGCCCTGAAGCGTTCAGAGGAGCTGCTGCAGCGCCAGCAGGAGGAGCTGGAGCATTACAATACAGAGCTGGTCTCCAAGACACGTGCCCTGCAGGATCAGGTGCAAGAGGTTGAAGAGAAGAAGGATGAAATTGAACATGCCCGTATGCAGCTGGAGAAGCAGGCTATGCAGCTTGCAGTAACCAGTAAATACAAATCCGAGTTTCTGGCCAATATGTCCCATGAGCTGCGTACTCCGCTGAACAGCCTGCTCATTCTCTCCCAGCTTCTTACGGAGAACAAGGAAGGCAATCTGAGCGAGAAGCAGGTAGAATTCGCCCATACCATCTATATGTCAGGTGCAGATTTGCTTAAGATGATTGATGAGATTCTCGATCTGTCCAAGGTCGATGCCGGCAAAATGGAGCTGAATCATGAAGAAATTCCGCTCGTCGAGCTGAAGACCTTCGTGAAGCAGAACTTTGCTCCGCTGGCTGCGCAGAAGGGGCTGTCGCTGCGCCTGTCCTTTGACGAGCCGCTTCCGGACAGTGTATATAGCGACAGTCACAGACTGAAGCAGATTCTGCGTAACCTGCTGTCCAATGCCTTCAAATTCACGAGCGAAGGGTATGTAGAGTTCTCTGTCAGCCGTGCGGACGTCAAGCGGCTGCCTGCCTATCTGCCGCATGAATATGATTATATTGCCATATCCGTCAAAGACAGCGGGATCGGCATCCCGTCAGATAAGATGGATATCGTCTTTGAGGCGTTCCAGCAGGTTGACGGTACGACGAGCCGCAAATATGGCGGCACGGGGCTTGGCCTGTCGATCAGCCGCGAATTAGCCCGCCTGATGGGCGGGGCCATCGGACTGGAGTCCCGTGAAGGGCAAGGCAGCGTATTTACACTGTATTTGCCGATTCAGGGGAACTTTAGCCTGCTGCCGGGAGCGGTTGAAGCCGCTCCTGCCGGGGAGCCCTTGCAGCTTGAGGCGTTCCGGGAGGAACTTTCATGGGATAAGGCAGGGGATATCACGCCTACACCTGCTAAGCCTGTAGTTGTGGAAGATGACCGGGAATCCCTTGCCAGCGGGGACAAGGTGCTGCTGATTATTGAGGATGATGAGAGCTTTGCCAAGATATTGCTGGGCATGGCCCGCGGACGCGGCTTCAAGGGGCTGGTAGCCCTGCAGGGTGATATCGGCCTTCAGATGGCCAAGACCCTGCTGCCGGACGCGATCATTCTCGACATCCAGCTGCCTGTCTTGGACGGCTGGTCGATTCTGAGAGAGCTCAAGAGCGACTCCCAGACACGCCATATTCCGGTGCATGTAATCTCTGTGAATGATGAGATGAAGCAGGGGCTCATGATGGGAGCGATGGCCTACCTCAGAAAGCCGTCCTCCCGTGAAGCGCTGGACCGGGCCTTCTCGCAGATTGAGAATTACACCGCCAGCACGATGAAGCATCTCTTGATTGTCGAGGATGACGATATCCAGCGCCGTTCCATCGAGGAGCTTATCGGACATGACGATGTAGTGATTACGGCGGTGTCTTCTGGCCAAGAGGCACTGAATGAGCTGCACAAGCAGAGATATGACTGTATGGTGCTTGATCTGATGCTGGATGATATGACTGGCTTCGAGCTGCTGGATCAGATCCGCGACGATGAGGAGCTGAACGATCTGCCGATTATTATTTATACCGGCAAGGATCTGGACAGCAAGGAAGAGACCAAGCTGCGCAAATATGCGGAATCCATTATCATCAAGGATGTCCGCTCGCCGGAACGGCTTTTGGATGAGACAACGCTGTTCATGCACCGGGTAGAAGCAAATCTGCCGGAAGATAAGCGTAAAATCCTGCAAAAGCTGCACAATAAAGAGGAACTGTTTGAAGGTAAAAAAATTCTGCTCGTCGATGATGACATCCGCAACGTCTTTGCCCTCTCCAGCGTGCTCGAAGGCTATCATATGGAAGTGAAATTTGCCGAGAACGGCCGCGAGGCCATCGACATGCTTGTCGAACAGAGTGATTATGATCTGGTGCTGATGGATATGATGATGCCGGAGATGGACGGATATGAAGCTATGCGCCGCATCCGGCAGATGCCGCAGTACCAGAAATTGCCGATTATCGCCCTCACAGCCAAGGCTATGAAGGAGGACCGGGCCAAGTGTATTGAAGCCGGAGCCTCCGATTATATGAAGAAACCGATCAGCACGGATCAGCTTCTTTCGTTAATGCGCGTCTGGTTGTATTCGTAAGGGTGATTTCGGGGTAATAGCTATACAGCAGGTTCAAACCAAGTACGGAAATAAGGCGCAGGCAAGGGAGTATTGATGACAATGGCAGCGATGGAGCACGGTTATGAGGGTCAGGGGAATCCGCCGGAGAGCAAGCAGGAGCTTGAACAGATTGAGATTGAGCTGCTTCTGAACGGAGTACACCGTTTGTATGGATATGATTTCAGGAATTATGCCCTGCCTTCCTTGAAGCGGCGCATCTGGCATCATGTCCATGCGGAGAGCTTACCTACTATTTCTGCCCTGCAGGAAAAGGTGCTGCATGACCGTGCCTGCTTCGAGCGGTTCGTGTATAGTCTCTCGATCCCTGTGACAGAGATGTTCCGTGATCCCGGACTCTTCCTGACCTTCCGTCAGAAGGTCATTCCGCTCCTGCGGACCTATCCTTATATCCGGATCTGGCATGCCGGCTGCTCGACAGGCGAAGAGGTCTACTCGATGGCAATTATGCTGCATGAGGAAGGATTATATGACAAGGCTAGAATTTATGCCACCGACATGAATGCCCGTTCCTTGCAGCAGGCCAAAGAAGGCGTGTACGAGATCGGCAAGATGAAGCAATACACCAAGAACTACCTTGAGGCCGGAGGCACGGGTGTCTTCTCGGAATACTATACAGCGAAATATAACTCAGTGATCCTGCAGCCGTATTTACGCAAGAACATCATTTTTGCAGAGCATAATCTGGCAACGGACACTTCCTTCAACGAATTCAATGTGATCCTGTGCCGGAACGTAATGATCTACTTCAACGACGAGCTCCGCGATCATGTGCATGGCTTGTTCCATGAGAGCCTCAGCCGGTTCGGAGTGCTGGTCCTCGGTTCCAAGGAATCCATTCATTTCACACGCTACAGTGACAGCTATGAGCCTCTGGACCGGGTAGAGAAAATATACCGCAAAAATAAATAGCGGGTAAGGAGGGACCTATGGGGGTTCAGGAACCGATTCATATACTGCTGGTTGATGACCGTCCCGAGAATTTGCTGGCACTCGAAGCCGTCCTTGAGAGTCAGCATTACAAGCTTGTCAAAGCCAATTCTGGAGAAGAAGCACTGCGGTGCTTGTTGAAATATGAATTCGCCGTGATTGTTCTGGACGTTCAGATGCCGGGTATGGACGGGATCGAAACCGCCAAGTTAATCAAGGCCAGGGAGAAAACCAAGGATATTCCGATCATCTTCATCTCTGCCAACAGCAGGGAGTCGGAGCATCTCTTCGCAGGGTACTCTGCCGGCGCTATTGATTATATGGTCAAACCGTTTATCCCGCAGATTCTGAAGTCGAAGATTGAAGGCTTTGTGAATATGCATCTGACCAGCAAGAAGCAGCAGATTCAGGCGATGCAGCTGCAGCAAAAGACGCTGGAGCTTGAGCGCATGAACGGTGAACTGATCAAAGCCAAGGAAGAGGCGGAGATCGCGGCTAAGGCCAAGACCGAATTTCTGGCGATGATGAGTCATGAGATCCGCACGCCGATGAATGGCGTAGTGGGCATGATTGATCTTTTGATGGAGACCCAGCTTGCTCCTGAGCAGAAGGAATATACAGAGATTATCCGTAAAAGTGCGGACACACTAATAACCGTGATTAACGATATCCTTGATTTCACCAAGATGGAATCGGGCAAAATGGAAATGGAAGAGCAATTATTCGAGCTGCATACCACCATTCAAGAGGTATTTAGTCTATTCTCGGCGGAAGCCGGCAAAAAAAATCTGGAGCTGGCCTATTTCATCGACCAGAAGCTGCCGCGGCTGATTTATGGAGATATGGCCCGGCTGCGCCAGGTGCTGATCAACCTCGTATCCAATGCGGTGAAATTTACCAACCAGGGCGGCGTTTATTTAGTTGCTTCCATTCTGCCTGCAGCGGATAATAAGCTGGTAATAGAATTTACCGTTAAGGATACAGGCATTGGAATTTCTCCGGAGAAATGTGACCGGCTGTTCCAGCCCTTCTCCCAGCTTGATTCCTCCATGACGCGTAAATACGGAGGCACAGGCCTCGGCCTCGCCATCTGCAAGTCCCTCGTGGGCATGATGGGCGGAGATATCCGTGTAGAGTCGATGGAAGAGAAGGGGGCTACCTTTGTATTCACTATCCAGGTTGCCGTGCCGGAGGAAGAGCTGGAAGGCGGCTGCCGGGAAGAGGACGGTACAGCGGACGAGGTAGATGAAGCAAGCCGGAGCAAAGTGCTGGTCGTAGATGACCATCCGATTAATCAGCGCCTTATGGTTAGCATGCTGGATAAGCTCGGATATCGTGCCGATGTTGCTGAGGACGGGAACCAGGCTGTAGAACTGGCCCGGCAATCCGAGTACGATTTTATCTTCATGGACCTGCAGATGCCTGTGATGGATGGTCTTGAAGCCACTTCCCTGATTCGTGAGGAGAGCAGCGGTTCGCCTGACAAGACGGTGATCATTGCGATGACTGCGAATGTGATGGAGGGGATTCAGGACCGCTGCACCGCTGCCGGAATGGACGGCTACATCAGCAAGCCGCTCAAGCTAAGCAGCATCAAACAAATGATCTCCAGATATTCAGGCAGAGATAACCCCGCAACCGCGCGGAACACTTCGCTTTTCAACGCATGACCCATGAATTACCAGTGCCGTATTGTCTATTTGTTGTTTCAACCCTAGGCTATTAGGGTTATTGGTAAAGAAAACATTTAACCAGGAGAGTTGTCTATGAATACACATAAAAGCGAAAAGTTTCACGCAAAGACCGAAACCGTTGGTTCGGTATGTACTGTTTATCTGGTAGGTGAACTCGATCTGTCTGTGGCGCCTGACTTTCGTCTGGTGATGGAACCGCTAGTGGGAGACACGGGGCTTGATCTCGTGATTAATCTGAAGGATCTGAAGTATATTGACAGCACCGGTATCGGAATCCTGTTGTCGATCCTCAAAGCAAGACATGGAATGGACGTCAAGTTCACCGTTGCTGATGTTCCCCCGCAAATTCAGAAGCTTTTTGACATGACCGGCATTTCCAAGTTTTTTGCCTCCCAAGAGAATACCCACTAGGAAAGGATCGAACTAAGAATGAGTGATGACATACAAAGAGTAGTTCTTCAGTTACCCGCCAGTGCAGAATATGTCGATATTGTCAGACTTAATTTATATGGCATTGCCTCCAAAATGGGTTTTACTTATGAAGACATTGAAGATATGAAGGTAGCCGTCTCGGAAGCATGTAATAACTCCGTGCTCTATGCCTATGGGCAAGCGGACGGTATGGTTGATGTAATCTTTGAGGTAGGATCAAGTGTCTTATCCATTACTGTCAAAGATGAGGGGGAGAGCTTTGACGGTTTGGATGCGTCCGGGGAACGTCTGACGCTTCATGACAAGGAGCTAAATGATGTTCAAGTGGGCGGACTGGGCTTCTATCTAATGCAGGCGCTGATGGATGACGTTAGCGTTGTTAGCGAATCAGGGAAAGGGACAGTCGTTACCCTGACTAAACGGCTCAATTTCAGCGAGGAGAAAGTATGAATGACAAAGTGACTCCCCCAGAGTCCATGAATGAAGCAGTAAGCCTGATCTGGGAATACCAGCAGACGAAAGACAATGAAATCGCAACAGTGCTCATCCGCAAATATGAACCTATGGTGAAGATGGCAGCCGGCAAAATTGCCCGTAACCGTCCGGATCTCTATGAGGATCTGTATCAGGTAGGGCAAATGGCGCTGATCCGGCTGCTGGCGCAATACGACATCAGCTTGGGGATTCCCTTCGAGCCGTATGCGATGAAGAGTATGATTGGACATATGAAAAACTACCTGCGTGATAAATCCTGGTACATACAGGTTCCACGGCGGATTAAGGAAAAAGGCGCGCTTGTTCAGCAGGCCATTGATGAGTTGACCATTCGGCTCGAACGTTCTCCGGCGGTTGAAGAGATTGCCCACTATCTGGATCTCACCGTAGAGGAAACAGTGGAAGTACTGGCCGGCAGAGAATGTTATCATTATGTCTCCCTGGATTCACCGCTCTCCCAGGAAGAGAGCGGGGCTACACTCGGTGAATTGATCAGCTCCGATGCGAATGACTACGAAACAGTGGAGAAGCGTATGGATCTCCAGCAGGCGCTCGGACAGCTGAAGGAGCAGGAGCAGCAGGTGCTGCTGCTGGCCTTCCAGGATGGCCAATCCCAGCGGGCCATTGCCCAGAAGCTGGGCGTCTCGCAGATGAGTGTCTCCCGTATCCAGAAGCGGGCCACCGAGAAGCTGAAGCAGATCATGGCTAATTCATCCTATTAAGGATCAAGGTCATTATATTTATCAGGGCAGGTTCCATCCCGTAAGGGATAGAGCCTGCCCTTTTTTGGGTAGATAAGAATTTATATGTTTTGGGGGCCCCACTTTGTGGGGTTAAAGAGCAACATCCCTCCTGCAGTCTATTCATGGTAGAGTAGGCTGCAGGAGGGATGCGCGGGAAATGTGTTTAGTTAGCATCTATATACTTTTTGATTTCTCCAAGATATTCCCCGATAACCGGTACATTGAGAAACAAACTGAGGATATAGCCAAGGATACCAAGAATGACAAAGGTACCTAGTGAGAGGCCCAGGCCTCTGGAGATCCCGGCCATCAGATTGGTGATAATCCGCTTCTTGGGGTCTGTATAGTTCTCCAGGATATCCTTGAACTCAGATTTCTCCAGTGAGTCGGCGATCTTGTCGAGCCTCGCATTCAAGCGTTTGACCTCATGCCGCAGCTCGAAGGGATGCTCATCAACGTCATAAGCTTTGGTTCTGTTGTCCGCTTCTCCCATAAGGCGTACCTGCTTTCTGTAGCCTGAATCAGGCTTTATTGAAATATAAGACATGCATAAATAGGGAGCGGCCAGCTACGGAAGATCTGGCCGCTCCCTTCAATGTATAATCAGCCTGAACATCCGGGATTAATAAGAGGATTTAACTTCGTCCTTGGCATCCTTCGCTGTGCCTGCGATTTCCCTGGAAGCGTCCTTCGCCTTGTCGGCAACCTCTTTGGAGGTATCCTTGGCTTCAACCGCTATGTCCTGGGAGGCGTCCTTAACGCTGCCCGTGATGTCCTTGGAGGCATCGCTTACCGTTTCGCCAATCTTTTTGCCGGTTTCCGCCAGAGTAGCTGCAATTTGTTGCTTGCTGTCACTGACGGTGGTGAAGATATCGGAGGCCTTGGCTGATACTGTGCCAGCCAGATCAGTAGCCTTTTCGCCGACTGTTGTAGCAATCGTCTTGGTCTTGTCAGTTACGGCTCCCGCAACCTCTTTTGTCTTATCCGTAGCTACTGTGAGCTTATCGGACAGGTCACTGCGCATCTCGCGTCCGGGCTTCGGTGCGAATAGCAATGCTGCCGCCGCTCCCAAGAGCCCGCCGATGAAGATCCCTTTTAAGAATGTGCCGCCGCTTTCTACCGGATATTCCTTCTCTGCTTTATTCATTATCAATCACTCCTTATCAGAATTGTCATTCAAATTCAGGTGAGCCTGAATGTTCTTACTTCGTATATACACTTTGGGCTATGTGCTGAAACAGCGGAATAGCTTGGCAAAGATTGCCGGAGCATAAGGGAGCATCCCAGCCGAAAACATGTTTTTTCATACCTAATTCGGTGAATATGCGGCTTTACAAGTTTGATTGATAACGAAGGGAAGGGGGTAAGAAATAGTTAATCATAGCGCATCTATACATCCCATATTGAAGAGCATTCATTCCCTTGTTTAGGATATTGATAAGATTCCAACATCTATGGAGGTGCAACATTATGATAAAAGTAGTTACTGCAGCCGAGCGTCATACTTCGAATAGAGAATGGATACACAGTGAATTCAGCTTCTCGTTTGCCGATTACGATGATCCCAGCAACGCCCATTTCGGCGCACTGCTGGCGCATAACGACAATGAATTGAAGCCTGAGCAAGGCATGCATGAGCACCCGCATCATGATCTGGAGATTATTACTTATGTGGTATCCGGTGTGCTGAAGCATCAGGATGACCTGGGGAATCATGCAGATCTGCAGGCAGGCAGTGTGCAGCTAATGAGCGCAGGAACAGGCATTAACCATTCGGAGACGAATCCGTCAGACCATGTGGATGTCCGGTTCCTGCAGATCTGGCTTTTGCCGGACCGGCCCGGTAAGACCCCGAAATGGGATGCCCGGTTCTTTCCGGCCGAGCTTAAGCTCAACCACCTGCTGCCTGTTGCTTCAGGGGAAGGGACTCAGGGCTCGCTGCAGCTGGACAATGATGTTAACATCTACCTGTCTGTTCTGCAGACGAACCGGGAGCTGCGCTATCCCCAGCAGGAGGAGCGGCGAACCCATCTGTATGTCATTTTCGGGAATCTGGAGATCTCATGCGCGGACGGTGTATTCCAGCTCCAGCAGGGGGATGCGGCGCGTATCCGCAAGAGCTGCGAGCTTACGCTCAAAGGCATAAGCAGCTCAGGAGATGCAGAATTCATTCTGATTGATCTCCCGTAGCCGCCGGAGCATGACCGTATAATTATTATTGCAGCAGACAAAAGCCCTTCAGCTTCAACGTCCCGTCTTACGGACAATGAAGCTGAAGGGCTTTATCTTGTATACCAACTGCTGGTGCTATTTCTTGCGCAGGCGGCCAAGCTCTGAGACGATCGCCTCCACCTGGGAGATACTGAGCCGGTCACTGCCCATCGCAACCTCGTATATATCCTGAATATCCTCATACTGCTCCACCGAAAAGGCTGACGCCTGCATTGCAGCAGCACTGGCCATTTTCAGCTTGTTTTTGATGCCTTCAATCATATATTCAACGTTCTCCTGGCTTGGGTTTGACAAATCCATTGAGTATAACCATCCTCCCTGAGTAATATAGAATGTGAACTGGTATAGTTCAAATATCTTATCATGTTTGGGCAGGAGATGACCATTTTTTTGTCCAGATCACGCAAACATGTTAAATTAAAGGTAAATATAACAGTTTACTGAGTAAGGGGGGAGAGTCTTTGGCCATCAGAGAAGAAGAGAGCAGAAAACGGCGTAAAATGGATGCCGGGGAGCTGGCGGTTTTCTTCCGCGGGATCGCAAACGAGTATTCCGCTGAGCAGCTGACCTTCCTCTGTATCGGAACAGACCGCTCCACCGGAGATGCACTGGGGCCGCTGACGGGAAGCCGCCTGCTGGAGTACGGATTTCCGAATGTAACGGGTACGCTTCCGGCGCCCTGTGATGCGAATAATCTGGTTCAGCGGATAACAGAGATTCCGGAAGGGCAGATTATTATCGCTGTTGATGCCTGCCTGGGACCGCCGGCCGCACTGGGCTGTTACTTTGCGGCCGCGCAGCCGCTGCGTCCGGCTGAATCGGTAGGGGGACTCTTGCCTGCTGTAGGGAATTACAGTCTGGCGGCGATCGTTGATGTGAATAGTCCGCGTCCTTACCGGACCATCCAGACTACCCCGCTCTACCGGGTAATGGTTATGGCTGATCAGATTGCCAAGGCAGCCGCACAGGGATTCGGACTTACGGATTGAGCGCGTTTCAAATCAGCCTGTTCTAGCTTATTAATATAGACCACTACATAGAAAGAGGGTAAGCAGCCATGGAAAATGTTCGATGCGAGGGAAGCAACATCTGCTATAGTGATCAAGGCAAAGGGGATGTAATCGTACTGCTGCATGGATTCTGCGGGAGTGCCGAGTACTGGGAAAAGGTGATTCCAAGCCTGACTGCCCACTACCGGGTCATTGCCCCGGATCTGCGCGGGCACGGGGCTTCCGATGCTCCGCTTGGAGCCTATACCATCGAGCAGATGGCTGATGATGTGCTGTCGCTGCTGAATGCTTTGGAGATTCCGGAATGTTATCTGCTGGGACATTCGCTCGGTGGCTATATTACCCTGTCGTTTGCCCAGCGCCATGCCTCCCGGTTGAAGGGCTTCGGGCTGATTCATTCCTCCGGCTATCCGGACAGTGAAGAAGCCAAGGAGAACCGGCTGAAGAGCGTCACCATGATCCAGAGCGAAGGCATTTTTGCTTTTGTGGATCAGCTGGTGCCTGGACTGTTTGCTCCTGGAGCGGAGCCCCGGCTGCTGGAACGGGCCAAGGAGATCGGCTACAAGACTCCGCCGCAAGGCGCGGTTGGCGCGTCCTTGGCGATGCGTGAGCGCCCGGACCGCCGAGATGTGATCTCGGCAACGGCGCTGCCGGTGCTTCTCGTTGCCGGAGCTGAGGATTCGAAGGTGACGCCGGAGCGGACGTTCACCTCAGACAACCGAAATATCACCAAGGTGACGTTGCCGGGTGTAGGCCACATGGGTATGTTTGAAGCACCGGAGCAGCTGGCGAAGATTATTAAGGATTTCGTTCAGGCTCCTGTGCAGAAGTAAATTACATCAGGCAATAGGGACAGAAGGCAGCACTTCCGCTCTCCGGCGGGTGCTGCCTTCTGTTTGCTGTGCAAGTATATATATTTTATTGAAACTTACGGATAGCCGGAACGCACAGCACCAGAGCAACACAGGAGAGGCCCAGGCTGGAAAAAATAATAATGGTCGGCACTCCTCCGATCTGGTCGGCCAGCCAGCCGACTAAGATATATCCGACCGGCAGCAGGGCGAAGGACCCGAACATATCCAGACTGGCTACCCGTCCGAAGGCTTCCTTCGGAACAAGCTCCTGCAGGCTGATCTCCCAGATCAGCCCGAAGATCATTAGTCCGAAGCCTTCTACGGCAAATAAGGTGACAGCTGCTGCCGGAGTGCCTCCGAACGGGAGCAGCAGCAGAGCAGCCCCGCTGATCAGTGCGCCGCCGTAAGCCAGGATGCCGCGGTGATTCCATTTCGGCCGCAGGCCGTACAGCAGGCCGGCCGCTATGGCCCCGACACCGGAGAACGTAACGGCCAGGCCATAGAGATAAGGAGGCCAGCCGTGATGGACCTTGAACAGCCAGGGAAGAAGGACGCTGATTACGCCCGTATAACATATATTGACGAAGCAGAAGGCGAGAATTGTAATCCAGAGCCAGGGCTGGCTGCGCAGAACATGTATTCCTTCGGCGAAATCCTGCCTCCAGTGCGGAGCGGGAGAGGTCCCGGCAGCAGGCTTAGCCGGGATGTCAGTCTCAGTGGCGGCAGCCTGCAGCCGGGTCATCATCACTCTGCGCAGATAGACCAGGCAGATGAGGGAGATAAGATAGGTGAAGGCATCAATTCCGAAGCCGAAGCCCGCGGACAGGTGGGTAATCAGCAGTCCCCCTAACGCGGGACCGATCAGCCGTACGGACTGGGTTGTGATCTGAGTTAAAGAATTCGCTGCTACGCGGATATCCGGAGTGAATACGGTAGCGCGGACGGCAGCGTAGGCGGGCTGGAATAAGCCGTCCAGCAGGCCGTAACAGGCAACTAGTCCATAGAGCAACGGAATGCTCAGCACTCCGGTCAAGGACAGCACAGCAGTCGTAATCATAACGATGAACCGGGCAATATCGGCCAGCATCATAATCCGTACACGGTCGTAGCGGTCGACAATATGTCCGGATACCGGCAGCATGATTACATTAGGCAGCATGTAGGCGGCCATGACCATCCCCATAATGGTGGTGGAGCCGGTCAGGGAATAGACCAGGACTGGCAGGATAACCATGGTTACCGAGCTGCCCAAAAAAGAAACTAAATGTCCCAGCCACAGGTAAGGAAAGGCGCGGGATTGCCGGAAAGGGGCGGCGAAGCCCTCAAGCGGATGATGCTTCAGTTGTCCGGAAGGGCCAGCGGTGCTCATCTATTAATGTGCCTCCTCTTCCGGCTGCGCAGCAGCATCAGCAGACTGCAGACGGCCCAGCATCACTTCCACACCGTATTCGTCACCTTCCGTTACCTTGGACTCCCAGGCGGTAATCAGCTCCAGCAGCTCCTGGTGGAATTCCGCAAGCTCCTGAGGAGAGAGAGTAAGTCTGGTATTGAAATGCCGGGTTTGGTCTTCTTCGCGGAAGTGAAGGCTGCGAAGCGCCTCCGAGTGGAACATCGTACCTTTGGAACGGTAAAATTTCTGGATGATTCCTCCTGCGGCTTCTGTACGGACAAGCTCCAGCAGACCGCCCTCATAGAGCTTGACGATATGGTAGTGAATATTACCCGGAGTCTTGTTCAGCTTCTCCGCAACCTGCTTGGATGTAAGCGGCTCTGCCGACAGCGTGTGCATAATCTTAATCCGTAAGGCGCTCTCCAGCAGCTTATCCTGTTCCGGCGTAACGTTCAAAATCCGGTTGCTTGACTGCAGATCCGGTTGACCTGAAACGGCTGCTGTGATGGAGTCTTGCGTGTTGCCGGTTGGCTTGGTCATCAATAAACCTCCTATGTAGGGTCCGTATTAACATGTATACAGTCTGTATCCAATTCCAATCTGCTAAATAGTTCAATCTGTAATGCAGATTTGGTAACTGAATTATAGTTCATCATTATAGTGTGGTCAAGACTTAACTCCGCACAGTGGCGCCGGAGAGACAGATGGTTTAAGATGAGTCCAACAGCAAGCATAGGATACAGAAGAGAAGCAACTGCGTAACGAAAGGAGCACGGGTATGTTCCGGAGGGATTATATTGTACGGATGATTGAGGATATGACAGCTATGGTCGCCAAAGTAATGACCCTGAAGCAGGATAAAAAAACAACGGAAGCCCTGTGGGAAGTGGATGAGCTGCTGATGCGGCATTTTCGCCTGAATTCGCGTCTGCTTAATTCATTGTCCGTAGAGGATATTATTGATATGTTTCGTCTTGGAGGGGTGCTTGAGGCCGACAAGCTGCAAGGAGTAGCCCGGCTGCTGAAGGAGGAAGGCGGGATTTACGCGGCCAAAGGAGACCGGGATGCGGCCCTGTTCAGGGCGATGCGTTCCCTGCATTTATTCATTTATGCCGATCTTCATGGCGCGGACCGGGAGCTGCTGAACATGACGGAAGAGATAAGTGAGCTGCTGGAAGAAGTGGAGCCGTACCGCCTTCCCGCCAAGACTGAACGCCTCTTGATGGCGTACCACGAATCTCAGGGGCACTACGCCAAGGCGGAGAACAGTCTCTACCGGCTCTGGGAGCAGGGGGAGAATGTAGCGGAGGAAGGCAGAGAGTTGTACGGACGGCTGCTGCTCTTGAGTCCGGAGCGGTTAGCGCAGGGCAGTCTTCCTCTGGAGGAAGTGCAGCAGGGCAGGGAAGAATGGAGCAAGCTCACGGTTAATGCTATAATGTAACGATATTCAGGAGACAACGTGCTCTATTTTATAAACCCGAAAGTGAGATGTACCCATTTGGAAGCGTTGAAGGAATTGATCGAGCAAGTGATAACCGGCCGCACTCTGATTACGGCTACACTAAGCCAGCTGCGCAGCAAGGGCGATGCCGCCTACAATAAAGTACAGGTTAAGCCTGTTGAGTTAAAAGGGAAGCTGCATTATCAGTTTGCCTATTATATCGGCCCTAAGGTGGAGCACCGTAACATTCCGGCAGAGGATGCCGCTGAAGAGATGCTCTCTTTGCTGAGGGACACCTTCCGCCAAGGTCTGCTGTGTACGGCCGGTGCCGACTATCAGGTGCTGATCAGCAAGAAATACAAGGTATCTATTCTGACGAAATCAGCCAGCAAGCAGGAAGCGCCGGATCTGGCCCATAACCGCCGGAAGCAGTATGTGCTGGATGAGGGGGAGCCGGTGCCGTTCCTGGTCGAGCTTGGCATTATGAACAGCGAGGGCAAGGTACTGGCCAAGAAATATGATAAGTTCCGCCAGATCAACCGGTTCCTGGAGATGGTTCAGGATGTGCTGGGCGATCTGCCGGCAGGCCGGCCGCTGACAATTGTGGATTTTGGCTGCGGCAAGTCTTATTTGACCTTCGCGCTGTACCATTATCTCGCCGTCCGCGAGCAGCGGGAGCTGAATATTGTCGGCCTTGACCTTAAGGCAGATGTCATTGCGCACTGTGATGCACTGGCTGCTAAGCTGGGCTATGACCGGCTGAAGTTCCTGGTGGGCGATATCGCCGACTATAATGAGCTGGATCAGGTGGACATGGTGGTCACACTTCATGCTTGTGATACCGCCACCGATGCTGCACTGGAAAAGGCGGTGCGCTGGGGCGCATCGGTCATCCTCTCAGTGCCCTGCTGCCAGCATGAGTTGTTCGCGCAGGTCGAGAGTGAGGTACTGAATCCGCTGCTGTCACACGGCATCCTGAAGGAGCGGTTCTCGGCGCTCGCCACCGATGCGATCCGGGCGAAGCTGCTGGATCTGATGGGCTACCGCAGCCAGCTGCTGGAATTCATCGACATGGAGCACACTCCGAAGAACATCCTGATCCGCGCCGTCCGCAGCGACAGCGGCGATCAGGCCGCCAAATGGCGCGAATACACCGCATTCCGCGATTTCCTCGGTGCCAAACCTTACCTGGAACGCGTCTGCTCCGACCTGCTGCCCACCGGCAGTACGGAAGTTTAATTCATGTGTTGAATAGTTTAGGGTATGACAGAACAGCCGCTTCCTGATGGGGGCGGCTGTTTTTTTGCAGGTTCGGGGCTGTATGTGAAAAACCGAACACAATTTGTGCTGACGCGAAGGTGAGTGGGCAGGATGATGGATATACATAGCTTTTGAGAGACAATAGTGTTCCTGAATTGGCGGAGGGCCACTTTGGGTGGAATGAGGTGCACAAGTGCTCTTCATTTGTGCATTTGAGCTAACTCGGGTGGATTAGCCGCCTCTTCTGTTTTCCGGTAAATATGGGCAGACTGTTAAGCATCATGAGCAATAGGAGATTTAGGATGCGGGTGAACAGGTATGGACGGCAAAGTGATTGGTTGGTTACTTTGGTTTGCGGATTGGCGTTAATAGCAGCGGGGTTGGCGGCCTGTGTGCTGAGAGGGTTCTTTTTCACCGGGGAGATGTATTTGTTCCTGACGGTGTGGTTTGGCTTGTGCGGAGTCTTGCTGGGATTGGTACTTATCTATATGGCGGCTGGTAGAGGGGCGCAAGTAGAGGAGCAGCCTGAACGTAGAAAGCATATTCGGGAGTTGGCTGGCAGTATAGGTGGAGGGAGGGGGCTGGCTGTCTGGGGGTTACTCAGCGCTTGTGTGCTAATCTGTCTCTTGTATGCTATCCAGGCACTGGGCAGTCCCGTATCCGCGCAAGGAACGCTGAATGAAATGCTGCGCTGGGGCTTCTACACTAGCTTTATTGCTTTCGCTTTGCTGGCGGCGCGAACCCGCCGGGGAGTAACTCTTCTTGCAGCAGTGTGGCATCTGCTTGGAATCACTATTAGTTTGTCGGCCCTTTTGGCGGTCTGCGGAGGTCTGCCGATTCCTTATGCGGTCGCATACACTGAGTCGCCCGGGGTCAGTGCCACTGGTGCGAGGCTGGCCGGGCTGCTTCAGTATCCGAATGCTTTTGGTGCGGTGATGGCCGTGTATTTACTGGAACGGCTGTTTGCAGCCGCTTATAGCTTCGGGTCTGGAGATTCTCAGGGAGATACGGGCAATAATTCGGTACGTTCGAGTGTCGGCGGAGCGGGTGAGGTAGATACAGAAGGTGCGGGTGGAGACAATAGTGCGGTAAGTTCGGATGTAAGTGGAGCGGGTGAGGTAGGTGCAGAAAGTGCGGGTGCGGGCAATAATTCGGTACGTTCGATTGTCGGCGGAGCGGGTGAGGTAGGTACAGAAAGTGCGGGTGCGGGCAATAATTCGGTACGTTCGAGTGTCGGCGGAGCGGATGAGTCAGGTGCAGGAGATGCAGGCACCAGTGCGGAGCGGACCGGAACCTGGTCCGCTTCGCACTGGCTAAGAGCGGCGCGCCTGCTGCCGCTCTTCCCGTACGCCGCCGCGCTGCTGCTCAGCGAGTCGCGCGGCGCATGGCTGGCTGCGGCTGCCGCCGGTGCCGCAGCCCTTCTCCTGAAGCGGCAACTGTTCGTGCCGCTTCTAATCACCGGCGCCGCCCCCGTTGCCGCGGCGGCGCTGCTCTACCGCCAGCTGGCCCGCTCCGGGCTGGCGGTAGAGCCCCTGCCCGGCCTGCTGCTGCTGGCCGGGCTCTGGGCCGGCGCGTGGCTAGCCGGCCTGTGGCTGCACCGCCGCAGCTGCCGTGCGGCGGTCGGACACCGCGCCGCCCTGCTGGCGCTGGCGGCGGCGGGCTGGACGGCGGCGGCCAGCGCCGTCCTGCTGCTGGTACGCGCGCGGATCACCGGGCCGTCACCGACGGCCGACGCGCGCGGGCTGTTCTACCGCGACGCCTGGAGGCTCGCGGCAGAAGCGCCCTGGCTGGGGCGCGGGGGCGAGACCTGGCGGCATACGTACCTTGCCGCCCAGTCCCGCCCCTACGTGGGCAGCCAGGTGCACAGCGGTTACCTCGACATCCTGCTGAACCTCGGGATGGCGGGTCTGGCTGCGGTCCTCCTGCTGCTCCTGGCCGCAGGAGGGCTGGTATTCAAGGCGTCACCAAGGCTGCTTCCGCCTCTGCTGGTGATTATTCTGCATAGCGCAGCCGATTTCGACTGGAGCTATGGACTGGTCTGGTTGCTGCTGCTCCTGCTGCCCGCTTGGGCAATTGCCGAAGCAAACAGCCGGACCGCTAGGACGGCTGTCCCTACAGTTCTGCATGACTCCCGTTGGCGGCGCAGCAAGCCGGCTGACCAGCGAAAGAACCGGCTTCGCCGATTATGGAGATACGCAGGCATAACCGTTCTCTGCGGGCTGACCCTCCTATGCAGCGGTCTTTCCTTCCAGGCCATGAAGGGGGCTGCCCTATTCAAGCAGGCGGTCAGGGAGAGTGATCCTGCCGTAAGAATTACACTGCTGCAGCAATCACTGAGTTGGAACCCGAGAGAGCCGCAGCCTGCGGTTGCATTATCACGGCTGCTTCCACAGGAGCAGGGAATTAGCCTGCTGCTGCGCAGCCTGCCATTCTCTCCAGGAGACGTTGCCCTGCACTGGGAGCTTGCAACACGTTCTCTGCGGGGCAGTGATCCGGGAGAAGCGCTGTACTGGGTCCGCCGGAGTCAACAGAGGGATCTCTTTAATGCTGGGAGGCGGCTCACCGCATTAAGAGGGATGCTTGAAATGGGAGAACGGAGCTTGGCGGTCGGAGACAGACGTATCGCGGCGGACAGCGCGGCTGCGGGACTAGAGCTGCTGCGGCAGTACAATCTGCTGGCCGCCAAGGAGCAGGACAGAGGACCGCAGCACAATGACCGCAACTTCACCCTGCTTCCGCAGAGTGAAGGGATCTACTTCCAGTTAACACATTTACAGTCCCAGGCGCTGCTTAGCTCCAACGACAGATAAGACGCACCTCAGAGTGGAATTCGGGGCTTGGTAGCCGCTGGGGTGAACATATCAGCATAATGACCGCAGCCTCACCCTAACCATAGGACTGCCCGCCGCCGCCCATCACCCGAGCCTCAATTCATAGCCATCCCGGACTAATCTCAGACTTTAACCCGCCGTGAGATCAGCCAAGAGTACACAATAGGCAGAATAATCATGATTACCAGAGCGGCGATGATCATGCTGACCGACAGTGTAGTGGACATAAAGGCCCCAAGCGCAATCAGCAGACCGCCGGTCACCCACATCCTCCCGGAGAAGCGGTGGGTTCTCCGCCACACGGCAGGGTCATTCAGTGTCCAGGGTGTCCGGATTCCCGTGAAATAATTATCCCTGATCTGCGGCAGGAAATTCCCGATTACAGCCAGCAGCAGTCCCACACTTACAGTAGCCCACTTTCCGGCGGCGAAATGCTCATCCAGCCCGTAGCTGACCGACAGCACAAGGGCGGCATCACATATGACGGCAACGGTGAGACGGCCCATTTTGTAAGCCCCCTGGAACTTATTATAATTCTCTCCCTTGGGATCAATATTACGTATAAACTGCATCGCCAAAGGAAAAATCAATCCCATAAAAGAGAACAAAGCAATAACCGAACCCTTGCTCCAGTAAGTGTTGACCTTGCCGGTAAGACTGAATTGGGCGGGAAGCTGATCCGGCAGCCTGCCGTAATTCACCAGCGCATAGCCCAGTGAGAGGAACCCGAGAATGACAATCAGCGTATCCTGCCACTTCCATGTGAAATTCTTCATCAATGTTCATCCTCCGTATGTTTAATAGCGTGCGGGTTACTTTTTCCTTTTGGGTCCTGAACCCTTTGAGCCAACATCCGCATGTTCTTCGGGTTGGCTGTCCGTACTGCCCTTGCCTGTACCCGTCAATTCGAGAAACCAGCCAAGTACCTCTTCAAGTACCGTGGAGTCCAGAGAATAGACGATAAATTGCCCGTTACGTTCGTCCTGCACCAGCCCCGCATGCTTCAGCGCATTGAGGTGGTGAGAGATGCTGGGCTTCGTCATATTGAAAAAATCAGCGATTTCCCCGGCCGTCCGGTCCTTTTCACGCAATAGCCGGAGAATTTGTCTCCGGGTCGGGTCGGCGAGCGCTTTGAACGATTCATTCAACTCCATGTCCTCCTTTCGATATTTAAATAATTATCTAAATATATAATATGACTCGATTCCAATCTTTGTCAATACAGAAACTCACATCTGTTTCAGGAGGGGTTGTTCATATTCCTTAAGTAGAAGTCGTAAGCCTGCATATGCTAGAATAGGCTAGGAGAAGCTGATACATAGAGCGGCTAAGCAGATGGGTTCTGCCAGCAGAATACCAGGCTATTACGCCATACGGGAGGAGACCTGCAGTGCACTTTATATCTGATGTCATTTCACATTTGTTTGAATGGATTCAGTCTCTGGGCTACTTTGGAATTATGATCGGGCTCATGATTGAAGTCATTCCAAGTGAGATTGTCCTGGCTTTTGGCGGCTATTTGGTCTCACAAGGCGATATTAACTTTTTTGGCGCCGTGCTGTTCGGTACCGTCGGGGGAGTGATTGCCCAGATCTTTGTGTATTGGATTGGCCGTTATGGCGGCAGACCTGTGCTGGAGAAGTACGGCAAGTACATTTTCATCTCCAAAAAACATATTGATCACTCCGAAGAATGGTTTCAAAAGTATGGGACCGGTGTAATTTTTACAGCCCGCTTTATCCCGGTTGTCCGCCATGCGATATCGGTTCCGGCCGGTATTTCCCGCATGCCGCTGGGCAAATTCACTTTGCTGACAACCCTTGCAGTCATTCCGTGGAGCGCATTGTTTGTCTATCTGGGATACACGCTCGGAGACAAGTGGGAGACCATTGATGAGGTTGCAGCCAAGTACACCCATGAGATAATTCTTGGCGCTATTGCGGTAATTGTCCTGTATTTCCTGTTCAAGTGGTACAAATCCAAGAAGAAGGGTAGTGCAGTATGAAGCAGAATGTAGCATCCAAATTTGGCCAAGGCCTGACTCCGCGCCAGTTCGTGGAAGCCATGACGAAGAACCAGCAGGCTTTTGAATCCTGGTATGAGAAGTTCGCCTGGGAAGACGAGAGTGACCGCGAATATTTCGAGAGCCTGAATCACCGTGATGACCTGCGTGTGCTGATTCTGGCTGCGGACTGGTGCGGAGATGTGGTCCGCAATGTCCCGGTGGTCTTCCGGATTCTGGAGACTGCGGGCATCAAGACGGAAGTGCTGATTCTCGAAGAGAACCAGGAGCTGATGGACAACTTCCTGACCATGGGCGGCCGTTCCGTTCCCATCGTGATTTTTGCGGACACCGGAGGTTATGTGCTGGGGCAGTGGGGACCGCGTCCGGAGCATGTCCAGACCCTGATGAGAGAATTCAAACGGGAGAACCCGGACCGCGAAGCAGCGGACTATGACAGCAAAATTACCGAAGTGCGCAAAGCAATGGGGCAAGCCTACGGAGAAGGAACGGAATCACACGCAGTTATCGCCAAAGAGCTGCGCGCTCTGATCTCCGGATTCTAATGCCGATGCTTAATATTCGTTCTTATAATCTGGGAGCGCTCCAGACCAATGCCTATCTTCTGACGGGTGCAGATCCTAAGCGCGGTGTCATCATCGATCCTGGTGCTAATCCTGCTGCCCTTCTGCGCGCGTCTGAGGAAATGGAGATTGAAGCAATTCTGCTGACGCACGCCCATTTCGACCATATTGCCGGGCTGGACGAGGTCCGCAAAGCGAAGAAATGCCCAGTCTATATCCATCCGCTGGAGAGTGAGTGGCTGGGCAGCCCGAAGCTGAACGGCTCCTTGATGTGGCCTGATACCACGCCTCCCATCAGCACAGATCCGGCAGAATACGATCTGGCGGAAGGCCAGATTTTGAAGCTGCTAGGCCTTTCTTTCCGGGTGCTGCATACGCCGGGACATTCACCGGGAAGCGTCAGCTTTTTATGTGGGAATGATTTGTTCGCCGGTGATGTCTTGTTCAAAATGGGAGTGGGACGTACCGATCTTCCGGGCGGCAGAGAACGGGATCTGATTGACTCGATCCGCGGCAAGCTCTACCGGCTGGATGAGGAAGTGAGAGTGTTCCCCGGACATGGTCCGCGAACCTCAATCGGCTATGAGAAGCTTCACAACCCTTATGTCCCGATGTAAGAGGACGCCCAAGCCGTTTCCGCTTGCCGTGTAACGACATCTTTTGGCCGGATTTGACACAAACCGTGAAATTAGAGGTAGACAAGCCGGGGCCGGATTGTTACAATATGGTTAATTAAATGTAACATTTACCTCGCGAAGCACGCAGACTGTGGAATAATCCCGGTTTG
Source organism: Paenibacillus sp. FSL R7-0333 (assembly GCF_038000365.1). Classification (NCBI taxonomy): domain Bacteria; kingdom Bacillati; phylum Bacillota; class Bacilli; order Caryophanales; family Paenibacillaceae; genus Paenibacillus; species Paenibacillus sp. FSL R7-0333. The sequence continues at coordinate 6,260,218 of NZ_JBBOBZ010000001.1, read as the reverse complement.
CGTTCTTTTTTTTGCCTATAGAGATGAATTTTATTGGGGGAAGCAGAATGAAGGATAATATGCATTGCCAGTTGGATTACGGGGAATTAGAAGCGAAAGATTCATTGATAGCGGAGCGGAATGAAGTGAATGATCTGGCCGGGAAGAGTGATACTAAGTATACGCTGTTCTGGAGCTTTCCTGGAGGCAAGGGAGCTGTTCAGCCATGGAGACGCAGACTGTGGGAACTGCAGAATAATTCTGATTCCGAATGAACGATAACCATTACATAGACGTATTACAGGTGTGACAGAAGAGATAAGGGGAGGGGCTATGGGCGACAGGACGCTGGAGAGGATCAGCCAGGCACAGCAGGGTGACGCTGCTGCACTGGCCGTGCTGCTGCGGGAGCATTATCCCTTCCTGTACAAGTATCTGATCAAAGCGACACTTGACCCTTTGCTTGCGGAAGAGATTGCTCAGGACACAATGGTCAGATGCATGGAGAAGATCGGGACTTATAATGGGACCTCGGCATTCTCTTCTTGGCTGATTACCATTGGCAGCCGGTTGTACATTGACCGTAAGCGGCGCTGGAGCCGGGAGGCACAGTGGCGGGAAGGGCAGATGCAAGAGCAGGGGAACCGCAGTTTACGCTGGAGCTTTGAGAGCCGGAATATGGAGTGGAGTGAAGTGCTCGACGCCTTGTCGCGTCTATCCTCTGCGCACAGAATGGCTGTGCTGCTGAAGCATTATTACGGATACAGCTACGATGAGATCGGGGAGATGCTGGAGATCCCTTCCGGAACGGTCAAATCACGGGTAGCTGCCGGACTGGGTCAACTGCGAAAGGAGCTGAATGAGGATGAGGTTTAAGAGTGACGAGGAGCTGCTGGGTAAGCTGTCCGCAGAGCTGGATCATCTGGATATGCTGTATGCCGATGTTACTCCCCCCTCCTTGCCGGAGCTGGAGCAGCTAATTGCCGGGGAAGCTGTCCGCCGGAGGAAGCGGCGCCGGAAGGAGCTGCTGCTGTTCTTTTTGGTGGCTCTTGTACTGGTTACCATAGTGATTTCTATTCTAAGCACGGCGCCGATGCTGTATTGGAGTCTGCAGGCAGTGTTCATCCTGAGCGCACTTGGCAGTCTGGGAGCAGCGCGGATCAGACACGGGCGGGAGGAATCATAAGCGTGAAGGAGCTGCAGGAGATACCTGTTTGGTTTTGGATGATTCTTGCAGCGGTGCTGCTGCTGCAAGGAACCTGGCTGTTCCGTGATGCCAGGAACAGAGGTCAGGGGATGAAGGCCTGGTTGTGGGGAATCTGGGGACTTACCGGTGCACCCTCACCGGCAGTGTGTTATCTGCTGTTTGTAGTTCTTCCAGATAGGCGCAAACGGAAGGCGGGAAGGAACCGCTGAGACAATAGTCCATTGTCCGGGAGATACGGGAGATAAGGGAGGATATGGCTATGAATGAATTGAATTTGAATTGGGGATTGATTGGGCCGCTGCTTGCACTGCAGGTAGTGCTGGCAATCATCGGTCTGATTTCATTGAGCAAGACAGAGCAAGTACGCGGTCCGAAATGGATGTGGGTTCTGTTCCTGATTTTTGGCAACCTGCTGGGCAGCGTGGCTTACTTCACTCTGGGAAGGAAAGAATTCTGATGCCGCTGCTTGAGGTCAAGGATCTTCACAAGAGCTTTCAGGGGCATCCCTCGGTGAACGGCATCAGCTTTGGAATTGAAGCAGGACGCTGTGTCGCGCTGCTCGGACCCAATGGAGCAGGGAAGACTACAACGCTGCGTATGCTTGCCGGTCTTCTGACGCAGTCTGCCGGAACGATCACTTTTGGCGGGAGCTCTCCGGGGACGGATTACCGTCAGTATTTGGGCTATCTTCCCCAAGCCCCGGCTTTTTACAACTGGATGAGCGGACACGAATATATCTTATTTGCCGCCAGGATGAGCGGCATGAGTGCACGGGAGGCTGCGGCGGCATCGGGCGCTGTGCTGGAGCGTGTGGGACTAGGCTCTGCGGCACGGCGGCGGATTGGCGGTTATTCCGGGGGGATGAAGCAGCGCCTCGGGCTGGGCCAGGCCCTGGTACACCGGCCGCGCCTGCTTTTGCTGGATGAGCCTGTCTCCGCGCTTGATCCTATCGGACGCCGGGAAGTCATGGAGCTGCTTAGGGACATCCGGGAGGAGACAACTGTTATTTTCTCCACACATGTGCTGCATGATGCGGAAGAGATATGCGATGATGTCGTATTGATGAACAAGGGGACTATAGCCGTTCAAGGAACCTTGTCCAGTCTCCGCACAGAGTATAGTCTGCCCGTAATCCGACTCACTACAGGGAAGCAGGATTCGGCTATCCGCTGGCTTGAAGCGCTTAGACACAAGGATTTTATTGAAGAAGCGCTAATTTCGGATGGCAAGGCCGTGTTAAACGTAACAGATGTAGAACTCGCCCGCCGGACGCTCTTGCAGGAAGCTGTGGAGCTGGATATTCCGCTGCTGCAATTTGAAGCAGGCTCATCAACACTGGAGGACCTGTTCATGAAGGTGGTGGGAACATGAGGAAGCTTTGGGTTCTATATTTGAAGGAGATGCTGGAGAGTGTGCGCAGCTATAAGCTGATTTGGATTCCGGTGGTGTTTATTGTTCTGGGAATTATGCAGCCGCTGGTCAGCTTTTATATGGCGGATATCCTGGCGTTCTCTTCCAATGTCCCGGCTGGATTGATGGAGAATATGGAGAGACCGGCCGCGTCCTCTGTAATGGCTCAGGCCCTGGGCCAGTATGGAACAATTGGGATGCTGATTCTGGTGCTGGGAACGATGAACAGCCTGGCAGGAGAGCGCAGCAGCGGCACCTCTGAACTGTTAATGGCGAAGCCGGTCTCCTCTATATCCGTTGTTGCAGCCAAATGGACCGCGAACTTCACAGTGCTGGTTATTGCAATTGGGCTGGGGGCAGCGGGAGCGGCTTATTATACAGTACAGCTTATGGGGGCTTTATCCTGGCGGGATGTGATTGCAGCATCCGGACTGTATGCACTGTGGCTGCTCTGTGCGGTGTCGCTTACGCTGCTCTTCAGTGCCTGGCTGCGCGGGCCTGCTGCTGCCGGCCTATCTCTCCTGCTGGCAGCGGTCATGAGCCTCGTTCATGGCTTGTTGCCAGTTAAGCTGAACTGGATGCCTGCTTCTCTGCCGGGAATGTCTGCCGGTGTGCTTGCAGATGGAGGCACCGGAGTAAGCTTGGCGCCCATTGTCTCCGCAGTGCTCCTGATTATTATTTGTATTGCCGGTGCCTCACTGCTGGCTGGAAGGAATAAATTGCCAGTCTAGCAAGCTTTGTAATAAACAAGCGATCTTTCATGAATTTTCAGAGTGTTTTCTGCGGAAATTCATCGTACAATCATCCTGCTGCTGGACAGCTCTATCTTTTTTTAGTAGACTGTTGAAACAAGCAGAACCATGATAGATTTTGGTCAGGAGGTAGGATGATGCTGCGTTTAGGAGAGAAGATTGTCATTGTCGCAGACGCTTTTGAGCAGAGTCTTCCTATCGGAGACTATGGCTACCTGATTGCTTACGACCGCAATCCTGATAATGCGTTTGATTATGTCATTCGTGTTCCCGAAGCTAACCGGAATTTCTATGTTACGGCAGAGGATATTGAGGCCGAGGAGCAATTGCTGGTAGCAGAAGCCGAGAGAGCCACGCACGAAGCGCTGATAGATTATGCACTGTCAACGTACAACGAGAAGCTGTTCCATCACCTGATGAACGGCGAAGAAGTTGAAGTGGAAGAGATAGAGACAACATCCCAAGAGAGTTTGTCCCAGGCGGATTTCATCAAGCAGGTGAATCTTCGCGCTTGGATTTAAGTAAGAGCCGGCGAATGCCGGCTTTTTTTTGTCTCGTGATAAGCCAGGCACGCCGTCTGGAGTGCACACCTTCGAGAACAAAATGACTATTATTTGAGACGATTATTACTATTTCGGTCTATGGACCGGATGATAAGATCAGCAAAGAGCAGGGCAATATTGCTATAGGCCGGGGGTGATGAACAGTGGCTATTGCAGGAAGCTGCCATGGCCCTACTTTGCTGCATACGCTTCCACACGGGTGCAATCAGAACCGGTCCAGAGTGCGTCCTTGTAAAGTGTTTTCTTTGCGGTAGACTCTGGGCAATGTGCCGGTGACCTTTTTAAAAGCTTTGGTAAAGTAATTATAATCGGGAATGCCGACTTGCTCCGCAATTTCGTAAATAGGGCTATCGGTGTCACCCAGCAGCCTTTTGGCCATTTGAATACGGAGGCTACGGATATATTCCGCCATGCCCATGCCAAAATTCTGCTCCGAGAGCTTGTAGAGATGGGATTTGCTGATGCTGAATTCTTTACACAGAACGGGAACGGACAGCGGTTCCTTGATATGCTCTGTAATATAACCCTCGATCTTTAGTGCCAGCGTATCCTCCTTCAGCACCAGCATCCGGGATAGATACAGGTAGCTGGCGCTCATCTCCATGGTTTTGGCGTAAGCATCAATGACTTCCTTGGAGATGTATTTTTTGCGCTGGAAGGCGCTGTATAGTTTATTCATATCCACATTATAGGGGCTTATATTCTCACAGACCTTCCCCCATAACTCATCGCGGGACCCGGTCTGCAGCAATTGGCCGAACATAATATATCCGATGACCTGATTGTCCGTTTGAATAGGAACCACCGTTTCGGTAAGTCCGGCATGACATTGATAGGTGTATAGTTTTTTTTCCTTTTTCACTTGGGTGCAGGCTGCCTGGTCACAGAGGATGCACTGGGCCTCTGCACGCGGATCACTGCGGATGATATGGCAATATGTCGAATGGCGGGTGGGATAGGCAGCTAGCTCAGTGAAGGAATTGTCGAAAATCACGGTGCGAATACCGGTCAATGTATAGAAATTGCGCAGTAATTCCTTGACTTCGGGCAGGTTGAACAACAAGCTCATGGTGCGGCCTCCTCTTCTTCCGGTGGATCTGCGTTGCTGGCAACATTGTACTGTATTTGATATAGGACACACAAACAAAGAGTGACGGAGGTGCTTTTTAATGCCGCTAATTGATATGCCGCTAGAGCAATTATTAACTTATGAGGGACGGAATCCCCGTCCGGCCAACTTCGAGGCTTATTGGGAGCAGGCACTGCAAGAGATGAGAAATACGGATGCCTGCGTTGAACTGGTGAGGAGCGAATTTCAGGTTCCATTCGCCGAATGCTTCCATTTGTATTTTACAGGGACAGGCGGAGCGCGTATCCACGCGAAGCTGATCAAGCCGAAGCATGTTGCCGGTCCGCACCCCGCGGTCGTGCAGTTCCATGGGTACGCCCACCATTCGGATGACTGGGCCGACAAGCTGATCTATGCTTCCTTGGGCTTTACTATAGCCACATTGGATTGCAGAGGCCAGGGAGGACTGTCCGAAGATATTGGCGGGGTCAAAGGAACTACATTTAAAGGGCACCTGATTCGCGGACTGGATGATGCGGCCGAACGGCTGCTGTTCCGGCAGATCTATCTTGATGCGGCGCAGCTGGCTGGAATTGTAATGGACATGCCGGAAGTCGATGCCGCCCGCGTCGGTGCCATCGGCGGATCGCAGGGAGGGGGGCTGGCGCTGGCCTGTGCGGCGCTTGAGCCGCGGATCAACCGGGCTGCACCCAGTGTTCCGTTCCTGTGTGATTATAAACGGGTATGGGAAATGGACCTGGCCCGAGATGCCTACGAGGAACTGCGGACGTTTTTCCGTCACCGCGATCCCCAGCACCTGCGGGAGGATGAGATTTTTGAACGGCTCGGCTATATTGATGTTCAACACCTGGCGGACCGGATCAGCGGGAAAGTGATGATGGGGGTAGGATTACTGGATACGGTGTGTCCGCCTTCGACGCAATTCGCCGCCTATAACCGCCTCCGCTGCGACAAAAAACTGGAGATCTATCCCGATTTTATCCATGAACGGCTGCCGGGCTTCGAGGACAAGACCATACAATTTCTGCTTGAAATGTGAGAGGCTAACAGCCTCTCTTTATTATTGTTTAAGGGCCTGCTGCAGAGGTATGATGGGACTACAGGGGAGGCTTGTGGAAGGAGAGAGATGCTGTTGATCAGATTTATGAGAACGCTTTCAATTTATCCCAAACTTGTTATGGCTTTCTTGCTTGTCATTATTCCGCTCTACCTGTGGGGTCTGGTCATGAATCAATCCGGACAGGAGGTTGTCCAGAAGCAAATATCCGAATCCATGGCCAGCCGTGTCCACTTCTATCTGACTTCGCTGGAGACAGAGCTTACCCGTCTTACGCGGCTGAAGCTGGAGTATGTCAATGACGATGATTTGCTCTTGCTGGCGACGGTTCCGAACCAGTTGAACGATTATGAACGGACCCGCGCCTTGTTATCCGCCAAGAGTAAATTGTATTTGCTCAAAAGCTCCAGCCCGTTCGTGGAGAACGTTAAGCTGTATATTCCTTCCCTGGACCGAAGCATCAATGCCAACAATTTCGACAGTGCGATGCCGCTTGAAGAACTGGAGGACATTCTGAACCCGGCCCACATGAAATCACCGATCTTCGGCATGGGCGAGAAGCTGCTGATGAGCGGCGTGTACCCCGATGCGGTGTACGCCGGCCGGGCGCCTGTGCTGGCCATCGAAATTGAGCTGTCACGCCCGGAGATTCTCCGCTCACTCTCCAGCATGGCGGAGGGGGAGGGCGGAGGAGCTGTATGGATGGACACCGGCGGTCAGTGGCAGATTGCCTCCGGTGTGGAGGACTCGATGCTGGCTGCGTTCGGGGAAGCACTGCGGGGAGAATTGCTCGACGACAGCGGCGAGTCTGGCCAATACCGGCTGGAGTCAGCAGGCATTGATTATTTTGGAGCCAGTGAATATTCACCGCTGCTGGGAACGACTTTGGCCGTGTTTGTCCCTGCGGAAACGGTTCTCCAGCCGCTGAACAAGCACCGCAACTGGATTTGGGGAGAGTCGCTGGTCGCTTTGCTGCTCGCCGTAGTTTTCTCTTACTGGATATACAGGTTTATTCATAAGCCGATGAGGCGGCTGATTACTTCCTTCCGGAGAGTGGAGATGGGTGATCTGAGTGTCAGGCTGTATCACGGCAATCAGGATGAATTCAATTATGTATATAACCACTTCAACCATATGTTGGAGCGGATTCAGGAGTTGATTCATGAGGTGTATGAGCAGAGAATCAGATCCCAGCAATCCGAGCTTAAGCAATTGCAATCGCAGATTAACCCCCATTTTTTCTACAACACCTTCTTCATTCTGCAGGGTCTCGTTCGTATGAGGGAACATGAAGTAGCCGAGCGGATGCTTCACCATCTCAGCGGCTATTTTCAGTTTATTACACGTAGTGGAGCAGAACAGGTCAGTCTGCTTGCCGAGATGAAGCACGCATGGTCTTATGTGGAGATTCAGAATATACGTTTCGCCGGTACGGTCACAGCCGAACTGGAGCCCATACCGCAGGGGTGGGAGGCTTCCATGGTGCCTCGGCTCATTGTCCAGCCATTAATTGAGAATGCTTATGCCCACGGGCTGGAGAACAAGCTGGCAGAAGGGATGCTGCGGGTAACCTTCCGGGAGGAAGAGGCGGACCGGCTGGTCATCGGGGTGGAAGACAACGGCGAATCGCTGGACGATGAACAGCTGAATGCGCTGCGCAGAACGCTGGCTCTTGCTGAAGAAGCCATGGAGACGACAGGAATCCTCAATGTGCACCGCCGGCTTCAGTTGAACTATGGTCCGGCGTTCGGAATTGAGGTGTCACGCAGCGGGCTGGGCGGATTGAAGGTGCTGCTGATGATAAGACGGGAAGAAGGGAGACAGCCATGATCAGACTGCTGATTGTCGATAATGAAAGGTGGATTGTACGGAACCTGCTTGATCTGTTCGGGCATTGGGACAAGCTGGAGCTGGAGGTATACGGTGCGTATTCCGCTGCGGAGGCACTGGAGCAGCTCGGAAAGATGAAGTTCGATATTGTATTGTCCGATATCCGTATGCCGGGAATGGACGGGCTGGAGCTGCAGCAGGAAATCAGACGTCACTGGCCGTGGTGCAAAATTATTTTTTTGAGCGGATATAACGAATTTGATTATATACAGCAAGTCATGCGTGGCGGCGGGGTGGACTACCTGTTGAAGACAGAAGGCGAGGAAGCGATTCTTCACGCTGTGGAGCAGGCCGCTGCGCAATTGGATGCGGCGGTGGAAGCAGAGGAGCTGATCGAGCGCGCGCACCGGCAGCTACAGCTTGTCCGTCCGCTGCTGCTGGGCGATTATTTGCTGGAGCTGATGCAGGGGGATAGCCCGGGCGTAAGCCAGCTTGCACATAAATTCCAGGAGTTGGAGTGTCCACTGGATGCTGCCCGTGGCGTACTGCTCACCATCGGGCGTGTGGACGATTGGCGGGACGAGCTTAGTGTAGCAGACAGGGAGCTGATGCTGTACGCTATCCGGAATATTGCCGAAGAATATTGGCTCCCCTCCGTGCGCTGCCTCAGTCTGCGTTATGAGAAGAACAAGCTGCTGTGGCTGCTGCAGCCTATGGCAGACGCTCCGGAGGACAGGGAGAGTGCGCTCCGGTTCATTCATGGGACGCTTGAGACGATCGCCATGAGCTGCAAGCGGCTGCTGAAGCTGCGGCTGTCGTTCTCGGCCGGTGCAGCATTTCGCCCCTGGGAGGAGGCGCCCCGGCAGTTCAGCACCCTGAAGGCGCTGCTGGGAAGGGGACTTGGCATGGGCAAGGAGCTTGTTCTGATCGAACAGCGCAAGGAAGCTGGAGAGGAGGCGCAGCAGGCAGAGCTGCACAATCATGAAATTAGCAGCCAATTGGGGAAGCTGGGAGCCATGGCGGCTTATTTGGACAACGGACAGCAGGAGCATTTTTTTCTCGAATTCGGGAAGCTGGCAGCTTTGGCCTCCCCTGCGCGTGGCACCGACAACCGGCTGAAGCTGGAGATCTACTATTCGCTCATGTGTTTGTTGCTGTCTTATATGAACCGCTGGGAACTGCATGAGGTCATCGGAGAGTCCATTGATTTGGACAAGCTTACAAGATATGAGGCCCACCCTTCTTGGGAGAGCGCGGAAGATTATTTGTCGGCGCTGGCCATGCAGCTGTTTGAACAAAAGCAGGATGACCAGGTCTACCGCGAGCATGATTTGATTACCCGCGTCCGGTTGTACGTGGAGCACCATTTGGCCGGTGATCTGTCACTGACCCGGATCGGTGATGTCGTCGGCTACAATCCGTATTACTTGACCCGGTTGTATAAGCGTTTAACGGGCCAGTCGTTGCCGGATTACGTGGCTTCTTCCCGATTGGCTGAAGCCCGGAAGCTGCTGGAGGGCGGCAGTCTGATTGTTCAGGACATTTCGAAAGCGGTCGGCTTTATGACGGAGCAATCCTTCTACCGGTTTTTCAAGAAGGAGACCGGTATTACTCCCCAGGAATACAGAGAGCGGCATACCTTATCCAAATCGGATAATCAAAAGTGAAAATCGGCGAGTAGAGGGGCCAGGGGAAGCGAGCCTATAATAATGCTAAATAAGGCGAACTTTCACGAACGGCCCACCAAGATTAGGGGGGATAAGAAGTGAAGGGAAAGAGATTGGCAGTCTTGACGTCTTATGGAATCGTTCTGTCGCTTCTGCTGAGCGCGAGCAGTCCCGGAACGAACAGAAGCCCGAACTCTGCGGAACATGAGGCCTACCCGTTTGGACAATATGATCCGCCGATTCAGCTTCACATCGCGCGTCCGGTCGATCAGACCTGGACGTATCCCCGCGGTGACAGCATCCAAGATAATATCTGGAACCGGGAGTACCGCAAGCTGCTGGGCATCGAAATTATACACGATTGGACCGCCCTGCCGGGCGAGTACAGCCGCAAGCTGAATGTCCTAATCGCATTGGGCAGTCTGCCGGAGATGTTCTCCGTCTCGGCAGGCCAGCTCAAACAGCTGGCGGATGCGGATCAACTGGAGGATTTGACGGCAGTATATGAGCGATTCGCTTCCGGCCGCACCAAAAAACTGCAGATGGGAGACGGCGGCGCGGCCTTGGCTTCCGCCACATTCAATGGCAAACTGCTGGCCATTCCCATCCTCAATGCTCCGATCTACGAAGCCAATCTGCTGTGGGTGCGTACGGACTGGCTGGACAAATTAGGTCTGCCTGAGCCCAAAACGCTGGAGGAGGTGTTTGCGATTGCCGATGCATTTACGGGGCAAGATCCCGACGGCAACAACCAGCAGGATACCTTTGGCTTGGCCATCAATAATTACCTGTATGGCGGCATTGCCTCGGTTACCGGATTCTTCAATGCATATCACGCTTATCCCCAGACCTGGATTAAGGACGAGAATGGTCAAGTCATGTACGGTTCCATTCAGCCGGAGATGAAGCGTGCGCTGGGCAAGCTTCAGGAGATGTACAGGAGCGGGCAGCTGGACCGGGAATTCGGTGTCAAGGACAGCGACCAGGTGGTGGAGGATATCTCCGCGAACAAGCTCGGAATGACGTTCGGCGCCAACTGGAATCCCTATGTATTCCTGGATGCTGTACGGCAAAACCCCGGAATGGAGTGGAAGCCGTATCCGGTGCCTTCGGTGGATGGCGTGCCGGCCAAGGCCAGCGTAGGCTTCTCGGCCAGCGGATATGTCGTAGTACGCAAAGGCTATCAGCACCCGGAGGCAGTGGTGAAAATGCTAAACCTGCATGAAGAGGTGGTTCATGGAGCAAGACGCGGCGAAGGCGAATTCATTACCGTGGAAGAAGCCGGCGGACGGATCAACACCTCCAGGCTGTCCATCGTCCAGTCCGGCGTATCGAACAAAGATGTGGCCGAGTCCTTGTCGTTACTGCGCGGGGCCATTAAGAACAGAGATGAGAGCCTGTTGAAGGATGCGCTCACCGAGACCGACAAATACGGGCCAACTCTTGATTACCTGACAACCGGGAATATGGACAATTGGGCCGTTGCCCATCAATACTTCGGGTTCGAGACGACCATGGACCACTATAGCGGCGACCGGCTGCTGATGACTGCCTTCGGCGGACAGACCCCTACGATGACAGAGAAGTGGGCCATGCTGGACAGACTCGAGAAAGAAACCTTCACTAAAATTATTATGGGTGCGGTTTCCATTGATGAATTCGATAGATTCGTAACGGATTGGAACCGGCTTGGCGGTAAGGCGATCCTGGAAGAAATTAATGAACCGTATGGAGGAGAGTGAACGAGCAGCATGAGCAAATTATTCTACAAGCCTGAAGACGGCTGGCTGGCCGACGTTATCCCGTTCTATGAAGACGGCGAGTTCAAGCTGCTGTATCTGAAAGATTGGCGCGACAGGGAAGGACACGGTGAAGGTACGCCCTGGTTTCTGCTGGGGACCCAGGATTTCATTCACTACAAGGAATACGGAGAGGTTCTGCCGAGGGGCGGGGTATCCGAGCAGGACCTGTATATCTATACGGGATGCGTGCTGAAGAAAGACGGACTTTATCATATTTTCTATACCGGCAATAATTTTCATTATCCGGCGGAGGGCAAGGCGCAGCAGGCAGTGATGCATGCGATCAGCAGCGATTTTGTACATTGGGAGAAACGGCCGGAGGATGCCTTCTACGCACCAACGGAGAGCTACGAGGAGCATGACTGGCGCGATCCGTTTGTGTTCTGGAACGAGGAGGCGGGGGAATATTGGATGCTGCTTGCCGCCCGGTTGAAGGAAGGTCCCGCGGGTCGCCGCGGCTGCGTAGCCCTATGCGCCTCCAAGGACTTGACCGGCTGGGAGGTACGCGATCCGTTCTGGGCTCCCTACTTGTATACGACTCACGAATGCCCGGATCTGTTCCGGATGGGGGACTGGTGGTACCTTCTGTACTCGACATTCTCGGACCGTACGGTCACGCATTACCGGATGAGCCGCTCACTGCAGGGGCCTTGGCTGGCGCCCGAGAACGATGCACTTGATACGCGGGCATTCTATGCCGCCAAGACCTGGACTGACGGTGAGCGGCGTTATGCATTCGGATGGAACCCGACACGGGAAGGTGAGCATGACGGGGGCACCTGGCAATGGGGCGGGCATCTGGTTGTGCATGAGATAGTCCAGGGCGCGGACGGTGCACTGCTTGTAAAAGCGCCGGATACCCTGAATGCTGCTTTCAGTGAGGAAAGCGCTTTATCCTTCACCGAAGTGCTCGGACGCTGGAAGTTCAGCGGCAGCACGGCCGCGGTTACGGCAGCCGATTCCTTCGCCGGTGCCTATGCGGGGCCATTACCGGACGGCGCCTGCAAGCTGGAGACAAGGATAACGTTCGCTCCCGGCACCCGGGGCTGCGGCATTGTTCTGCGGACCGATCAGGAGTTCGGGCAGGGGTATATGATCCGGCTGGAGCCGGGCCGTAACCGGATTGTCGTTGACCAGTGGCCGAGGAAGGGAGATGTCCCCTACGCCGTCGGCATGGAGCGGCCGCTGCAATTGCTGCCCGGAATCGCCTGCTCGTTAAGCATATATCTGGAGGATCAGGTATGCGTAGTCTATGTAAACGAAGAACTCGCGTTAAGCGCGCGGTTGTACGATTTCCAGCAAGGAGGGATGGGGCTGTTCGTGAGTGAGGGGAGTGCGGAATTCATTACCAGGCAGTTTGCAATGTAGGTCCATTCCAATCCGGATGAAGAGAGGGGATAGGTAATGATCAATGTTGTCAGAAGAACAGTGATGGTATGTGTGGCGTGTATCCTTTTGTGTGGCAGTCTGCCGGGTCTTAGTTTTGCAGATACAGCTAATGTGAAGGTGACGATTGATTCCGGCACGGCAGCCATCGACTTCACCTATGGAACGATAAATCTGGCCCGCGGCAACGAAGGCAAGCTGACCGGTATCCGCCATCTGGCGCAGAACAATCTGTGGAATGATGCAGCAGCTTCCGCCGTGTCCGCGAAGAAGGGGCATGTCACTTATGAACACACCTGGGGCTCAGGTTCTTCGCTGGCTGAACTGGAGACGACGGTTGCCCGTAAATATGATGGTACATTGACTGTCAGCCAGTATGCGCAGACTCAGCAGCCCGGCATATCGGGCGTGCAATGGGGATTCATTATCCCGGATACGTATGATCTGATTATTCCCGCACTGGGCGGGATCCGGCTCACTGCCGAATCACCGGACGCCGCCTATGGCTTCTCCCAGTTCACCTACCCCGATGTCTGGGAGGCACAGATGTTTCTTGTGCAGGGGGAGGGTGGCGGGCTGCTGGTTCATGCGGATGACAATGCGGCGTACTTCAAAACATTGCATGTGAAGCATGAGAACGGCAGCTTCTATGTAGGGATAGAGACGCAAACGCCCGCTCCATTTCAGCAGACGACTAAGGCGGCATCCACCGATTGGCGGCTTAAAGCCTACGCCGGTGACTGGGCAAACGGATCGGAGATGTACCGGGTTTGGGCAGATGGTGCCTTCGGGTTGTCTGAATCCTCCGCGAACGCACCGGATTGGGCCAAGGATATCGGATTCACAGTGCTGACGGATCTGGAAGACCAGCCGATGCTGGAGGAGCTTGCACAGCGGGTAGATGCAGAGCGGACACTGCTGGTGGTTCCTGGCTGGAGGGCGGACCCCTATGATGTGAATTTTCCCAATTATGAGCCTAAGCCGGATATCGCAGCCAGGATCGATGCCGCCCAGGCGCTGGGATTCCACGTGATGCTGTATGTAAACATATTTGGAACATCATTTAACAACGATAATTACACACAGATGCAGCCCTATCAGGTGAAAGATCCGTTCACGCTGGAGCGGAAGCGCTGGGAGTATACCGCAGGCTCGGAACAGATTTCATTCGCCGTTATTAATCCGGCGGCGGAGGCGTGGCGGGAACTCTTCGTTAACAAGATGACTGCTCTGGTGAATGAGGTCGGACCGGACGCGCTGCATCTGGACCAGTCTCTGCTCATGTATAACGATGCCAACGGCCTGATTGACGGCAACAACATGATGCAAGGCAATATCGCCCTGCACCGCGAGCTTAGAGAAGCGCTGCCGGATATCGCCTTGGGCGGGGAGAGCCTGAACGAAATCACGACACGGTATGAGTCCTTTGCGCAGCGCCATGCCTATGGCATCTTCTCCGCGAGCGGAACGTGGGATGACAGCAAAATCAATCAGGTGGTTCCGGCCAGCTCAGCGATTTTTGCACCCTATACGACCATTTACGGTCATCCCGATCATGCGAATCCGATCACGGAGGATTATTTCATGGCCTGGCATAAGGTTGTTCAGAACCGGCTTGGGGCTATTCCGATGCTGACAAGACCCAATCTGGGCCAGATCGCCAATCCTACCCCGCTGATGGAACAATTGCTGGATGAAGCGGGCTGGTACCAGAGTGCACAGCCTACAGCTGATTTCAGCAATATGTCAGATCCCACTTTGTTTGCTTTCAGGACAGCTAATGGCGGCAGTGCCAAATATGTGCGCGATTCCTATGGCGAGAAGCTGACCGCCTACGACGGGAACCCTTCCGGCGGGGGCACCGATATCATGCGTTATTTGTACGGGGCAGAGACCTATCCGTTGCCGGGAAGCATTCCGGGGTGGCTGCTCTATGATGAACAGAAGCTGTTCGGGCTGGACCCGGACAAAACGTATCTGTATTTGAACCAGGTCCGCGATCCCGAGGGATTCCATGTCTATGAGTGGCCGGAGGATGTGGCGCTAAAACGGCTGTCCAGCCGGTCCACCCACACCACCATCGTTATGGACGACAAGCTTCAGTCCGGGGATATAGATCTGCTGAATTACGAAGGACCGGTGAGAGCAGGAGAGGTCCTGGGAGACGGTACTGTCCATACAACCGCAGCCCCGTTCCCTACCACGGGCGGATTCTCCTACTCCTTCCCCGGAGGAGGAACTGTGCAGCACTGGGGCGACCGGATCCTGGCCCATCCGCCTTACGCAGGACAGTGGCAAGGCGGGCATACCTGGCTGGAATTTGACATCAGTCTGCCCGCAGCAGCGGCAGCGAGCTTTCAAGCGGGTGTGCAGCTGGGCTCCGAGCAGAACGTTGCGAGCAGTGACGGTGTAACCTTCAAGGTATCCGCTTGGGATAAGGCAGAAGCGCCTGGGGACCGTACGGTGCTGAGTGAAGAGCAGTTCAGCAGAAGCGCCTCACCTACAGCCATGGAACTGGATTTGTCGGAATTAGCAGGCAAAGAAGTAACCCTCAGGCTGGAGACGCATCCCGGAGTGACGGTGGACAATGATTCTGCCGTATGGGTGGCACCTACGGTAGCCGTTGCAACTTATGGCGGCAACCGCAGCGTAAGCTTCAAGGTGAATAGCCCGCTGCCCTTAACTGTGGTGCAATCCAGCTACGGAGCAGCCTCGTCTGTAAGTCTAGGTAACAATCACTACGAAATTACAGCACCTGCCTCGGGTACGGTGTATCTGCTTCACAACGTGTCTGCTCCTGTGCAGCTGCCGTTATTGTTACCCGGAGCTCCATATCATTCGAGCCTGGTGTTCGAGGATGGAAGCGAAGGGCAAGCCCAGTCTCCGTTCGGCGGATTCCCGGGAAGCGGCTCTGTACTCGGCGTTGAGAAGCAGGGGTTGGATGCCCACCCGCCGCAGCACGGGCAGACGCATATTGAATATGCTTTGAATTTGCCCGCAGACACGCAGGCTGTACTGCAGGGATTCGCCGGCATTAAGGACGGATCGGATGACTCCCAGGGCGCCGGCTTCCGCATAGCGGTGAACGGAACGGTACAGTGGTCGCAGGATATCATGCCGGGCGGGGCCTGGACGCCGTTCAGTATCCCGCTGGCCGAATATGCCGGAACTTCGGTCATTATCACCCTGATCACTGATTCTTTGGGCGACTACGGATATGACAGGGCCTTCTGGGGCCAGCCGGCTCTGATTGTGCAATAAAGAGATCATGCAGAAACCGAATATGAGGGGGAAGCAAAATCATGAGAAAAATTGCCGCTTTATCTATTAGCACCGTTCTTTTGGCCCTGACAGCCTGCAGCTCACCATCCAATACCAATACCAAAGACACTGCCAGCTCCAGTGCCGATCCGAAGCAACCGATTGACCTGCGGGTAGGCCGTTATTCCCTGCCCACGTGGGGGTATCCCGCAGGGGATGATTTTGCGAACAACATCTGGTACCGGCATTATGCTGACAAGTTCAATCTGAACGTCATACACGAATGGACCGCTCTGCAGAATGAATACAATGAGAAGCTGAATATCGTCATTGCCTCGGGGTCGATTCCGGATATCGTCATCGAAGCGTCCACCAACCAGCTGGAGACCATGGTAAAGGCCGGGATGACAGCGGATCTGACTGATGTTTTCGAGGAGCATGCTTCTGATTTGACCAAAGAGATTCTCACCGGTGACGGTGGCCTGGCGATGGATTCGGCCACCTTCGATGGCAAGCTCATGGCCTTGCCTTACACGACCTCGGTCATCTATGAACCCAGCCTGCTGTGGGTGCGGCAGGACTGGCTGGATAAGCTGAACCTGCCTGTGCCGAAGACCATCGACGATGTGATTGCGGTGGCCAAGGCCTTCAAGGAGCAGGACCCGGACGGCAACGGCATCGACGATACCGGCGGACTGGCATTCAGCAACTGGCTATTCGACGGGATTACCTCCACCACCGGATTCTTCAACGGCTATCATGCCTATCCGCAGAGCTGGCTCAAAGGAGATGACGGCAAGATCACCTACGGCAGTGTGCAGCCTGAAATGAAGAATGCCTTAGCGAAGCTCAGAGAAATGTATCAGGCCGGCCTGATTGATCCGGAGTTCGGCATGAAGGATACGACCAAGGTGACGGAGGAGGTCAGCGGCGGTAAATATGGCATCAGCTATGGACGCTGCTGGAATGTATACATGTACGGTACGGGCCTGGAGGGCCAGCCGGATATGGTCTGGACTCCAGTGGCGGCCCCGAGCGCCGACGGGCAGGATGTGTTCGCCAATGTAGGTACAACCGTGGTGAGCTACTATGCCGTGAACAAAGATTACAAGCATCCGGAGATCCTGGTCCAATTATTGAATGATTACAACGAGATGGCTTACGGTCCGAACCGGAATGATCCCGAGGTCAAGAAATTCTTTGCTTTCGAAAAAGGGCAGACCATTGTGGAACAGGGGCACTTGTCTCTGGCCCGGACCCTTACGACCGATAATGCCACCGTGAAATCTTTGGAATACCTGATCGAAGCCATCGAGAAGCGCGATCCCAGCAAGCTGGATCAGGCGCTGACCGAGACGGGGAAATACGAGCCGAGTGTAGCCTATCTGGACGGCAAGGGGACCGGCTATATGGAGTATCACCAGGTCAAAGCCTTCAAAACGATTGTGGAGGGCTATGGCACGGATCGTCTGATTCCCCAGGCTTATGGAGGCACCACGGAAACGATGCTGAACAAAATGGGCATTCTGGGCGATTATGAACGTGAAATTTTCACGAAGATCATCATGGGTGCGGAGCCTATTGACGCCTTCGATACCTTCGTATCCGAGTGGCACAAGCTGGGCGGCCAGCAGATTCTGGACGAGATCAACGCCAGCTTGTGATGAAAGGGGTAGCCTATTGTGAGAGCTTTGCACCTGAAGAGCCGCTTCAGACATGAATTACCGTACCATCTGTTCTTGATACCGGGAATTATTCTGGCCGTTCTATTCTGCTATATTCCGATGATGGGGATTGTTATGGCCTTCCAGAACTTTAGCGTGTTCAAGGGCTGGCTTGCGGGTCCGTGGGTCGGGATGGACAATTTCAAATATATTATTTCCATGCCCCGCTTCGGGCAAGTCATGTATAACACGATCTATATCTCCATTTTAAAAATCGTATTTTCATTGCTTGTGCCCATTGTGGTTGCCCTGTTGCTGAACGAAATGCGCAGCCATAGGTTGAAAAGGGTGTTGCAAACTGCGATGTACCTGCCTTATTTCCTGTCCTGGGTGGTGCTCGGCGGCATCATTCTGGATGTCCTCAGTCTGGAGGGGGTGATCAACAGCCTCATCCAGGCCTTTGGCGGAGAGCCGGTGGGCTTCCTGTCCAGCAACCGGCTGTTCCCCGGTGTACTGGTCACTACTGAAGTGTGGAAGAACTTTGGCTTCAATACGATTATTTATATGGCTGCGCTAACCTCCATCAATCCCGATTTATATGAAGCGGCCATGATTGACGGAGCCAGCCGCTGGCGGCAGATCTGGCATGTTACGCTGCCCGGCATCCGGCCCACGATCATTCTGCTGGCTACGCTCAGTCTGGGCAATGTGCTGAACGCCGGGTTTGAGCAGGTATTTATGCTGCTCAATCCGCTGGTTGTCGATTCCGGCGATATTCTGGATACACTGGTCTACCGGCTGGCGTTCAATCAGGCACAGTACAGTGTAGCGACTGCTGTAGGACTGTTTAAATCGCTGGTGTCTGGAGTGCTTATTTCAGTTTCATACTATATGGCTTATAAGTTTGCCGATTACCGCATTTTCTGAAAGGGGGAGCAAAGGTGAAATATCGTTTGAACGGCAGCATCGTGTTTGCAGTATTCAACACAGTATTTCTCATTCTCTTGGGAATCCTCTGCATTGCGCCGATTGTCAATACGTTAGCCATTTCCTTCAGCTCCGCCTCGGCGGTGGCGATGGGGAAGGTACGGTTTTTTCCGTCGGACTTTTCACTGGACGCTTATAAATTTATCGCTACCCGTCCGGAATTTCTAAGATCCTTGGGCGTGGCTGTGATCCGGGTGCTTATCGGCAGCGCGCTGCAGATGCTGGTTACCTTTATTTCGGCTTATCCCCTTTCAAGGGAGAACAGGGATTTCAGCATGCGGACGTTTTATGTATGGTTTTTCATGTTCACCATCCTGTTCAGCGGAGGCATTGTTCCCCTGTACATGCAGGTGAAATCCCTCCACATGCTGGATACCATGATGGTACTGGTTCTGCCGACAGCGCTGGCGGTCTTCAACATCGTTCTGATGATCAATTTCTTCAGAGGACTGCCCCGGGAACTGGATGAGTCCTTCCGCATAGATGGAGCAGGACACTGGACCATCCTGTGGCGGTTATATTTCCCGCTGTCCTTACCTGCTTTTGCGACCATCCTGCTGCTGGCTATGGTAGGGCATTGGAATAGCTGGTTTGACGGAATGATCTTCATGAACCAGACCGAGAACTATCCGCTCGCCACCTATTTGCGCTCCATTATTGTCAGCTTCGATTTCAGCAATGTGAGGTCTGAGGATGCTGCACTCCTGGCCAGCATCTCACCGCGCACGACCAAGAGCGCGCAGATCATTCTGGCCACGTTGCCCATCTTGTGTGTATACCCTTTTTTACAGCGTTATTTCGTGTCTGGTCTCGTCCTGGGAAGCGTGAAGGGATAGTTCCAAAAACTATTTACAGTAGGAGAAGTGGATTATGCAGAAAATTGCCAGCGGAATCTTTAAGCTGACCTTCGGAACACCCGAAGAATTTACACCGGTATCAGTATTGAAGCCTGTCACATGCCTCGAAGCGCTGAATGCGCTTGAAGATCATCCGCTTCCCTTTCTTAGGGAGGACATTCAATTTCAGCCTCGTCAAGGCTCGGTATTGCTGGAGATTCCCTTGGAGCCGGAAGAGGAAGTATACGGCTTGGGCCTGCAGCTTAAATCGTTCAGGCAGAGCGGCAGCAAGAAGAAGCTGCGCACGAATTCCGACCCCTCTGCGGATCTGGGCGATTCCCATGCGCCGGTTCCCTTTTATGTAAGCACTGCCGGTTATGGAATTCTGGTGGATACAGCCCGGTACGCCACCTTTTTCAGCGGAGGGTGCAAGAGAGTTGGCAGCAAGCAGGATCTGGAAGGCTTCGAATCGGCAGGCACCGAGAAGGGCCACTGGGAAGTGAAAAAAGGAAGCGGCAATATGCTGGTGGACATCCCCGCGGCGCAAGGAGTAGATATTTATGTGTTTTGCGGCGGGGATATGAAGGACGCGGTCTGCCGCTATAATCTGTTCAGCGGCGGCGGGGCGTTACCGCCGATGTGGGGATTGGGTATGATGTACCGTGCCGACTGGCATGCGGATCAGGAGGATGTCCTGCAGCTGGCCCGGCAGATCAGAGAAGATGAAATGCCCTGCGACATGTTTGGCCTGGAGCCCGGCTGGCAGACGAACGCCTACTCCTGTACCTATGTGTGGGACAGCAACAGATTTCCGGATGAGAAAAAGCTGATCCAGGATCTGAATGGCATGGGGTACCGGCTCAATCTGTGGGAGCATGCGTATGTGCATCCTGATAGTCCTGTCTTCCCGGAGCTGAAACCTTATTCTGCCGACAGCTATGTATGGGACGGTCTGGTGCCGGATTTCACGCAAGCTGAGGCCCGGGAAGCCTTCACGGACATCCATCAGCCATTCATTGAGGCAGGGTTGTCAGGCTTCAAGCTGGATGAATGCGACAACGGCGATTATATCGGCAACTGGGGTTTTCCCGATTTCGCCCGTTTTCCGGGAGGCGCGGACGGGGAGCAGATGCACAGCTTGTTCGGCCAGCTCTATCAGCAAACGATGCTCGCCCCGTTCAAGGCAGCGGACCGCCGGACCTATGGACAGGTGCGCGCTTCCCACGCGCTTGCGGCGCCCTATCCCTATGTACTGTACAGCGACCTCTACGACCATGAAGACTTCGTACGGGGGCTGGCTACAGCGTCTTTCTCAGGTCTCCTCTGGTCGCCGGAGGTCCGCCAGACAGCTACGAGGGAAGAGCTGCTGCGCCGGATTGGCGCTGTGATTTTCTCGCCTCTGGCGGTGCTTAACTGTTATATGATTCCTTCGCCGCCATGGAAACAATTCGATTATGACAAGAACCATGCCGGTGAATGGCTGGAGGATTGGCCGCAGCTGGCGCAGCAATGCAGAAAGCTTATGCAAATCAGGATGAGTCTCATTCCGTACCTGTACGCCGCATTTGGCAGATACCGCCAGCAGGGGGTACCGCCTATACGTCCCTTAGTGATGGATTACCCTGCTGACCCTGAGGTGCTGGATTGCTTCGACCAGTTTATGGTTGGAGACGATCTGATGGCTGCTCCTGTGGTCTACGGCAACGGCAGCACCCGTCAAATTTACTTGCCCGAAGGACGCTGGTACGAATGGCTGACCGGGGAGTGGCTGAGCGGCGGACAATGGGTTTCGCGCCAGGTTGCAGAGGATGAAGTGCCTTTATATATCAAGCGCGGCGCGCTGATTCCTTGGGCAGAGCCCGTTCTGTGTGTCCGGGACGACACCGTTTTTAATGTAGAGCCTGTTCTGTACGGTGCGGAAGCAGGGGAATGCTCGCTTTTATGTGATGATGCAGTCAGCTATGCGGTGATTACTGAGAGCCTGCCTTTTGCCCGGATACAGGTAACTCAAGCAGGTGGTCTGAGCATAGAGGATCAGAAGAAAATCTCTGAGCGCTATAATCTAGCCGGTGTGAAATACGTCCCGGATGGGGAGAGGGGCTGAATCGGGGACATGGCCGTCGATCTCATAGGCCTGGATATCGGGTCAACAGGTACGAAATGCCTCATCATGGCTCCAACGGGCGAGGTGCTGGCCCAGGCATACAGAGAATATCCCATGGAATCGCCGGAAAGCGGCTGTTATGAGCTGAATCCGCAGCGGGTATGGGAAGCGGTTGTAGCTGTGATAAGTTCCGCAATGAACAAGTATGACAGGCCGCCTGCCATGCTTGCCGGCCTGTCCGTTTCTTCCTTTGGGGAGGCTGCCGTTCTACTCGACAGCGAAGGATGCGTGCTTGGCAACAGCCTGCTGTATATTGACAAGCGGGGAAGCGAGCAACTGGAGGTTTTGGTGGAGCATATCAGAGAAGAGAATATCATTGGCAAGACGGGTCTTCATCCCCATCCGATGTACACCCTCTCCAAATTGATGTGGTACAGGGAAGAGCGGCCGGACATTTATGAGCGGCTGTATACCTTTCTGCCTTTTGGATCATTTATTCTCTATAAGCTGGGTGCAGGACCGATAATCGACTATTCGCTGGCGTCCAGAACGATGGCCTTTGATGTCCACCGGCTTGAGTGGGATGAAAATATTATCCGGGCGGCACGGTTACAGACGGGCATATTTCCCCGGGCGCTGGAGCTTGGATCACGACTGGGCCGGATTTCACCCGCAGCGGCTGAGGCGCTGGGGCTGCCTGCCCACCTTCAGCTGGTGCTCGGCGGACATGACCAGGTATGCGCTGCCATCGGTGCGGGAGTCACGGAAGAAGGCTCGGCCGTAGACGGCATTGGCACCGTAGAGTGCATCACACCGGTCTTCCATAAAATGCAGGTCAATGATAAGGCGCTTGCGCTCAGCAAGCTGGCGCTGGTTCCTTATATCCAGGGGAGTTATACCACCTATGCGTTTAATTTCACCGGCGGCTCCCTGCTCAAGTGGTACAGGGACCAGTTCGGTTATGAAGAGAAATGTGCGGCAGATGAGTCCGGCCGGAGTGTCTATGAGATTATGGGCGAGAGCGCCGGAGAAGGTCCCACGGACATCTTGGTACTGCCGCATTTTGCCGGCTCAGGCACTCCATACATGAATCCGGCTGCGGTTGGGGTCATCGCGGGCTTGAATTTCAACACCACGAAGGGTGAACTGTACAGAGCCTTGATGGAGGGCGTCACCTATGAGATGAGGCTCAATCTGGATTGCCTGGAGCAAGCAGGTATGAGTATCAGGGAACTAAAAGCCTGCGGCGGCGGTTCCAAGTCCGCCCTGTGGCTGCAAATCAAGGCGGACATCATGAACAGGGCCGTCATCGCCCTTGATATCGAAGAGGCAGGTATTCTCGGAGCGGTTATTCTGGCCGGGGTGGCGCTGGGAGTATTCCCTTCCTATGAAGAAGCTGCCCGCCGTTTGGTGAAAGTGGGCACTACCTTCTATCCCTGCCCGGAGAACCGCAAGCACTATGACGAGAATTACGCCAAATATAAACGGCTGTATCAAGCGGTGAATAGCGCCATGTCAAACCTATAGGAGATGCTGAAGAATGCCATTAGTAACCCTGAAAGAGTTAATGAAGGATGCCGAAGCCAAGCGTTATGCCGTCGGCGCGTACAATGTGATTAATTTGGAGATGGTCCGGGGAATCATTGCCGGGGCTGAGGAGGCGCGCTCACCGGTCATTCTGTCCTTTGCGGAAGTACATATTCCGCTTGTTCCGCTGGAGGTGATCGCTCCCATTATACTGGCGGCTGCGAGGCAAGCGCGGGTTCCCGTTGCAGTACACCTGGACCACGGCCAGGATCACGAAATTCTGATCCGGGCGATGCAGCTCGGCTTCTCGTCGGTGATGTTCGACGGTGCGCATCTGCCGCTGGAGGAGAATATCCGCCAGACCAATGAGATCAGCAAAATCGCCAAGGCGCTCGGCGTTTCCGTAGAGGCTGAGCTTGGCAAGATTCTGCGTCCGGAAGGCGGTGGAGACGAGGAAGAAATAGAAGAGTATGATCCGGACGATGTTTACACCAATCCCCAAGAAGCACAAACCTTTATTGAACATACTGATGTCGATGCGCTCGCCGTTGCTTACGGGACCGCGCACGGTGTTTATCTGACAGAACCGGTTCTCGATTTTGAACGATTGAAGCTCATCAAAGATCTTACCGGCCTGCCGCTGGTGATGCATGGCGGGTCCGGACTGGATGAAGCCGCCTATAAAGCCTCCATACAGTGCGGCATCCGCAAGCTTAACTATTATTCCAATATGGCGCATGAAGTGGCCAATACCCTCCAGGCGAAATTGGCGGCCAACAGCGCGCAGCAGCGCAAAAGCTATTATCATGATCTATCCAGATGGGCTATGGAAGCAGTGCAGCAGGATATTGTTCGTACGATGAGAATTTTCGGGAGTGCCGGACAAGCCTGAGGCTTTCCTTCCCGGGTGCAGGAGGAATGGTGGTATGGCAAGACTTTATGGCAGAGAATGGACCCGTCGTGAGCTGGAATCCAGAGTTGGGAGAATAGAGCAGCTTGCAGGAGTGCAGCCCTTTGTAATGAGAGAAGGGCCGGAGGCCGGTCAGGAAGTGTTCCGTGTGCGGACCGGCTCCGGCCTCTCCTATTGGGTGCATCCCGGCAAGGGAATGGATATCTCTTTGGCTGAATTTTGCGGCATTCCGGTTAGCTGGTCTGCCGCCAACGGCGATCCCCATGCCGCTTATTTCAGGGATGAGGGGAATCACTGGCTGCACACGGCTTCCGGCGGGTTGCTGATGACTTGCGGATTGTCGCAGGCAGGTGCGGCCGGCCGGGATGATTACGGAGCTTATGGATTGCATGGACAGATTCATCATACGCCTGCACGCCAAGCTTCGTATCAGGCGGAATGGCAAGACAATGAATATGAGATCCGCCTGCGGGGAGTCATAGAGGAGACGTCCATTTTTGGACATAAGCTGCGGTTGACCCGCACGATTACAAGCAGGCTTGGAGAGAACAGCTTGCAGCTTAGCGATATTGTGGAGAATACAGGGTTCACACCTGCCCCGCATCTGATGCTGTATCATTTCAACTTTGGTTTTCCGCTGCTTGCGGAGGATACCAGGATCATCTTGCCGGAGAGTAACAGTGTTCCGCGAGACGGCAGCATGGAGATGTCGCGGATAGATGAATGGCAGGCGCCGGATCAGAGTTTTAAGGAACAAGTGTATTACCATGAGCCCTTGGAACGGCAAACGTACATTTGCGCACAAATCAGCAGCCCTTCTTTTCCTGTACCCGGCTTATCCTCTTCATCGGGAGGCCTGACGGTAGAGCTGAAGTGGGATCAGCGGACGCTGCCCCGACTGGTGCAGTGGAGAATGCCCGGAGCAGGTGAACATGTGCTGGGACTTGAGCCGTCCAATTGCTGGACACGGGGGAGAGCGGAAGAACGCGAAGCAGATTCGCTGCAACTGCTGGAGCCTGGAGAAGCCGTTCATTACGGGATTGAAATGAAATTCAAAACGAACTGAACTAACGGAGGAATTAGATATGCTGCAAGCTAAGCCATATGTATTCTGGTTTGTAACAGGGAGCCAAGGTTTGTACGGAGAGGATGTACTTGCGCAAGTAGAAGAGAATTCCAGGAAAATGGTGGAGGAGCTAAACCGCGAAGGCGGCCTTCCGTATCCGATTGAGTTCCGCGAAACCGTCACAGCTCCGGAAGCGATTCTGCGGGTTTGCCTTGAAGCCAATTCCAGCGGGACCTGCGCAGGGGTGATTACCTGGATGCACACCTTCTCGCCGGCCAAAATGTGGATCTCGGGGCTGGCCCAGCTGCGCAAGCCGCTGCTCCATCTGCATACCCAATACAATATCGAGATTCCCTGGGACAGTATTGATATGGAATTTATGAACTTGAACCAGGCGGCGCACGGCGACCGTGAGTTCGGGTTCATCGGCGCCCGCCTGCGCATGCCCAGAAAGATTATTGCAGGCCACTGGAAGGATGAAGAGGTACGTGCAAGAATCGGAGGGTGGATGAAGACGGCGGCGGGCTATACCGGGAGCCAGACGATGAGAATCGCCAGGTTCGGTGACAATATGCGTGATGTCGCGGTGACGGAAGGCGATAAGGTGGAGGCGCAAATTAAGCTGGGGTGGACGGTCAACGGTTATCCGGCCGGCGATTTGGCTGAACGGGTTCGGAGTGTAAGTGATGCCAAGCTGCGTACGCTGATGGATGAATACGCCGAATTATATGACTTTACGGATCAGGGTCGCGCCGATGGCGCTGAACGGGAAGCCATTCGTGAACAGGCGCGGATGGAGATTGCGCTGAGCGAATTTTTGGAGGAGGGCGGGTATACAGCGTTCGTGACCAGCTTCCAGGACCTGCATGGACTGAAGCAATTGCCGGGGCTGGCGGCTCAGCGGCTGATGGCGGCAGGCTACGGCTTCGGCGGTGAAGGCGACTGGAAGACGGCCGCGCTGGTACGGATGATGAAGATTATGGCCGGTAATCAAGGGACCTCTTTCATGGAGGATTATACGTATCATCTGCAAAAGGGCAATGAAATGGTACTGGGTTCCCATATGCTGGAGATCTGCCCGTCCCTGGCTGCGGACAGACCAAGGATTGAAGTGCATCCCTTGTTTGTCGGCGGCAAGGAAGCTCCTGCGCGTCTAATATTTAACGGAGCCAGCGGCAAAGGAATCAATGCCACACTGGTGGATATGGGCAACCGGTTCCGCCTGATCGTCAATGAAGTGAATGCCGTACAGAATGAACATAGAATGCCTCATCTGCCGGTAGCGCGTCTCCTCTGGCAGCCGGAGCCGTCCCTGACCCGTGCATCGGAAGCCTGGATTCTGGCCGGGGGTGCACATCACTTCGCCTTTTCCTTCCATACAACAAGTGAACAGCTCCGGGATTGGGCGCGCATGGCAGGAATCGAGTGTCTCGTCATCGACGCCTCCAGTACCTTTACCTCACTCGAAAATGAGCTGCGCTGGAATGACCTGTATTACCGGTTGAATCATTAGACGGAGTAAGCTTCATCCGTCAAGACCCGCTTCCTGCCTCCATCAGCAGGTGCGGGTCTTTTGCTGCATATATCTCCCTCAATCGACAAGCGCATTGAATTGTAAGGCCGTCTACCCTATAATTAAAAACGTTATCCGGGCGCTTTAGCCCTTTAAACAGGAGGGATATCCATTATGAGCATCACCGTCAAAGATGTGCAGCATGTGGCCAAGCTGGCTAGGCTGCAATTAAGCCCGGAAGAAGAGGCTACCTTCACCGAACAAATGAATGCTATTTTACAATATGCCGAGAAATTGAATGAGCTGGATACTGAGAATGTAGAGCCGACCACCCATGTGCTGCAGGTCAGCAATGTGATGCGTGACGATGTGGTAAAGGAGAGCCTGACCCAAGAGGAAGCGCTGCTTAACGCACCGGAACATGAAGAGGGACACTTCAAGGTTCCCGCTGTTCTGGAATAACCATACCCTGAGAGGAGGAAGCAAGTTGAGCCTGTTTCAATATCGACTACCTGAAGTACATAACATGCTGCACAGTAAAGAGGTCTCGGTCCGTGAACTGACTGAAGAATCGCTGTCCGTCATTGCGGAACGTGACAGCAGAGTTCATGCTTTTTTGACACTGAATGAAGAGGGGGCCCGCGATCAGGCACGTGCGCTTGATGACAAGCTGGCAACCGGAGCTGCGCGTGGTCTGTTATTCGGATTGCCCGCCGGAATCAAGGATAATATTGTGACCCAAGGTCTGCGCACCACCTGTGCCAGCCAGTTCCTTAATAACTTCCAGCCGATTTATGATGCGACCGTAGTCTCCAAGCTGCGCCAGGCCGATGCCGTAACTATAGGTAAGCTGAACATGGACGAGTTCGCCATGGGCGGGTCCAATGAGAATTCCAGCTTCGGCGCTGTGCGCAATCCATGGGATCTGGAGCGTGTTCCAGGCGGTTCGAGCGGCGGTTCGGCAGCAGCGGTTGCGGCCGGAGAGGTATTCTTTACACTTGGTTCCGACACCGGCGGTTCGATCCGCCAGCCGGCTTCCTACTGCGGAGTGGTCGGCCTTAAGCCTACCTATGGCCTGGTCTCCCGTTATGGTCTTGTAGCTTTTGCCTCCTCCCTGGATCAGATTGGTCCGATTACCCGCAGCGTTGAGGATTCTGCATATGTACTGCAGGCGATTGCCGGTTACGATGCCCAGGATTCCACCTCGGCCAAGGTCAGCATACCTGATTATCTGAGTTCGCTCACCGGTGATATTTCCGGTCTGCGTATAGCTGTGCCTAAGGAATACATCGGCGAAGGCGTAGATGCTTCGGTCCGTGAATCCGTGCTGTCAGCGCTTAAAGTGCTGGAGGGCCTCGGCGCCGTGTGGGAAGAGGTTTCGCTTCCGCATACAGAATATGCCGTAGCCGCTTATTATCTCCTTTCCTCTTCCGAGGCTTCCTCCAACCTGGCCCGTTTTGACGGTGTCCGTTACGGAGTGCGTGTGGATGATGGGGGTGGATTGCTGGATCTGTACCATAACTCCCGCAGCCAGGGCTTCGGCCCTGAAGTCAAACGCCGGATCATGCTCGGCACCTATGCGCTAAGCTCCGGATATTACGATGCTTATTATTTGAAGGCGCAGAAGGTGCGCACCTTGATTAAGCAGGATTTTGATGAAGTGTTCAAGAAATATGATGTCGTGATCGGCCCGACTGCGCCAACCACAGCCTTCAAGCTGGGCTCGCAGACCGAAGATCCGCTGACCATGTATCTGAATGATATCCTTACCATTCCTGTCAGTCTGGCCGGTATTCCTGCCATCAGCATCCCTTGCGGGTTCGCGGAAGGTCTGCCTGTCGGCTTGCAGATTATCGGCAAGGAGTTTGACGAGAGTACGGTACTGCGCGTTGCGCATGCCTTTGAACAACATACAGAGCATCACAAGGCCCGCCCGCAACTGTAGCTTGAAGTAGTTGACCATAAACTTTTAAGGGATGAGATTATCTATGTCTAAATATGAAACGGTCATCGGGCTGGAAGTTCATGTGGAGCTTCATACCAAGTCCAAAATCTTCTGCGGCTGCTCGACTGAATTCGGCGCGCCGCCTAATACGCACACCTGTCCGGTCTGTCTTGGTCACCCCGGTGTACTGCCGGTGCTGAACCGCCAAGCGGTGGAGTATGCCATGAAAGCGGCAATGGCTCTGAACTGTACGATCGGCGATGTCAGCAAGTTTGACCGCAAAAACTATTTTTACCCCGATTCCCCGAAGGCCTACCAGATTTCGCAATTTGATCAGCCTATCGGCCTGAACGGCTGGATTGATATTGAAGTGAATGGAGAGACCAAACGGATCGGGATCACCCGTCTTCATCTGGAGGAAGATGCGGGCAAGCTGACTCACGTGGATGGAGGATTTGCTTCACTGGTTGACTTCAACCGGGTAGGCACTCCCCTTATTGAGATTGTCTCCGAGCCTGATCTGCGTTCACCGGAGGAAGCACGTGCTTACCTGGAGAAGATTCGCGCCATTATGCAGTACTGCGATGTGTCCGATGTGAAGATGGAGGAAGGCTCCATGCGTTGTGATGCCAACATCAGCCTGCGGCCGGCAGGTCAGGAAGAATTCGGTATCCGTGCGGAGCTGAAGAATATGAACTCCTTCCGCGGGGTTCTGCGCGGGCTGGAGTATGAGCAGTTCCGTCAGGGGGAGATTCTGGATGACGGGGGAATCGTTGTACAGGAGACTCGCCGCTGGGATGAAGCGGGAGGCAAGACCTTGTCCATGCGCGGCAAGGAGGAAGCCCATGATTACCGTTATTTCCCGGACCCGGATCTGATTGTGCTGCATATTGGCGAGGAATGGAAGGAAGCGATCCGCTCCACGATCCCTGAGCTGCCGGATGCCCGGCAGGCCCGGTACAGTGCGGAGTTTGGTCTGACTGCCTATGATGCCGGAGTACTCACCTCCTCCAAGCCGCTTGCAGACTTCTTTGAAGGCAGTCTGGCTTACACACAGGATGCCAAGGCTGTCGCCAACTGGATGATGGGCGATCTGCTGGGGTATTTGAACAGCAATAATCTGGAGTTATCCCAGGTGAAGATTACACCGCAGGGACTGGGCGAGATGATCGGCCTGATCGCAGGCGGAACCATCAGCAGCAAAATCGCCAAAACGGTATTTAAAGAAATGCTGGAGAGCGGAAAGCTGCCGGCGGTAATTGTGGAAGAGCAGGGCCTCGTTCAGATCAGTGATGAAGGGGCGATCAAGCGGATCGTTGAGGAAGTGGTCGCTGCTAATCCGCAATCTGTCGAAGACTACAAGGCCGGCAAGAAACAAGCGATCGGCTTCCTTGTAGGACAGGTCATGAAGGCAAGCAAAGGGAAAGCTAACCCGGGTCTTGTGAACACACTGCTTGCAGAAGTGCTGAACAGCTAGATTGGGTAATAGATTATAGAATCTTGGGCACAGGGCTTGTCGGCAACGGCAGGCCCCTGTGCAGTATATAAGGGGAATGTACGGATGGATACAATAGTGAAGCTGAATCTGCAGGATGAGATCACTCTGGATGAGCTATGGAGCCTTCAGCATAAGGCATACCGCCTGGAGGCGGAGATCATCGGGTTTCGTGACATACCGCCGCTGCTGGAGACGAGGGACATGCTCAGCCGGGTTACAGAGGAGTTCTACGGCTGCTTCGATGAGACGGAGGAGCTGCTCGGCGCTGTTGCAGTCATAGAGGAGTCTCCCGGCAAGCTAACCGTTACCCGGATGATGGTCAGCCCGGACCATTTCCGCCAAGGCGTGGCCGGAAGACTGTTAGAATTTATCTTTTCCCGTTATACGGAGATGGAGCAGTTTATCGTATCAACGGGGAAGCTGAACCTTCCGGCAGTGACGCTCTATACCAAGCACGGGTTCATTCCTGCCGGGTCCGAAGAGGTGGTTCCGGGAGTAGAGCTGCTGGAATTCCACCGGACAGGCAGGCTGAAATGACAAGTACATCCCAATTTAGAAAGGAGGAGTACCGAGAATGAGTTCCAGCCATCAGAATCATGAGGAGCTTCCCGTGCGGGAAGAAGAGAATGAGGCAGGCTTGCCGCTGTCTGAAGCTGACGTAGAATTGAACCATCCCTACATCCCTCCCCGTCCCAAACGCCGTCCGCGCAAACGGAAATTTATAGCCGGCCTGCTTGCTGCAGTGCTTCCCGGCACGGGACATCTCTATCTCGGGCTGCTCCGCAAAGGGGTTTCTGTCATTTTCCTTATTGTGCTGGATATTGTGGCACTGCTGTATTTCTCATCTATCGGGATGCAAATCAATGTACCGCTGCTGATTTTACTGGGGCTGCTGATTCCGGTGTTATACTTTTATAATGTGTTTGACGCGCTTCAGAATGCAGACCTGATTCTGCGGTTTCCTGATGAGCATGATCTTGAAGAGCTCGAGACCATCCAGTCCAGTACAACAACCTCAAGACGCCGGGTAAGGATCAGCGAGCCGGGGATTTCCTTTGGCCTCCTGCTGCTTATCGGCGGGGCGATGCTCTTTCTTTTCCAGCAAAAGCCGCCTTGGCTTCGCGTATTCATTGAGACCTCTGCCGGTGCTGCCGCCTCCGTGGTGCTGATAGGTCTTGGCCTGCTTATGGGAATCAGAGAGATGGCCAGAGACTCCATAGCGCGTCAGGACAAGGAGCGGAAGAAGCGGCGGATCGGCAGATATACGGCCTCAGTAACACTGGCTGCTGTCGGAATCCTGCTTCTCCTGGACTGGCGCGATGGAACAGATTATATGATGCTGCTGCTCAAATGGTGGCCTATCATTCCGGTATTATGGGGAGTAGAGTATCTGCTGATCTATGTTCTTTTCCGCCGTCTGAAGCAGAGCGGTACTGCCGGAAGAGCGCGGATGGATCTGCGGGGATTGTTCTCTGCGGTAATACTGGCTGCCTGTGTGTTTATCGTAACCGAGCAGGAGCACTATCTGCATCTGTGGAACAAGGTGAGTCTTAACCTGACCGTGGCGGCAGTCGATTACGGGGAAGCGGAAGGAAGCTCTTATCAGAAGGCTCCGCTGATGGTTCCGGTCGAACTGAACACCTCCAAGGTCAATATTGACGCTATTAATGGGGACATTCTCATTCACCGGGCTGCTGTAGAGGATATTGAGATCACGGCAAACGTCTGGGTGGACCAGCTGGACGGGGTGCAGGCGGAAGCCATAGCGGACCAGTCCTTTGTGGAGGTGACGGAAGGTACGACAATCAAGATTACTCCCCAGAGTAAGGCGTACGGAGAATCCGGCAAACGCCAGCCGCGGATCAACCTGGATATCTCCCTGCCGGAAGACCGGCGGTTCGACCTGAACGTCCGTACGATGAATGGCGGAATTACCTTGCAGAATGTGGAAGCCATTGCCGACATCTCGCTGGAGACCGGGAACGGGGAGTTGATTCTGCACCGCATTTACGGCAATGTAAAAGGTAAAACCTTAAACGGCGCGGTGCGCGCCAGAGATGTCCTGGGCAATGTGGAGCTGGGGACAAGCGGAGGCGATATGGGGGCTTGGGACGTTAGAGGCGCCCTGAAGCTGTCAACGGCGGTCGGCAACATCACGGCATATGACAGCGGGGATGTGCTGGATCTGTCCACGAAGAATGGCAATGTGGAGGTATCCGGAGCAAGATCCAAGCTGCATGCCGAATCCCTGAACGGCCGGATCAGCATCCGCTCCGGGGATTTCGGGGGAGACTGGGATGTTTACAGTGCAGTGGGGGATATTGAACTGTTCCTGCCGCTAACAGGTAATTATACGGTGGAGGGCTCCAGCGGATATGGAGATATCGTAACAGACCTGCCAGGGCTCGTGATTGACAAAAAAGTGCTTTCCGGCCAGATTGGAACCGGTGAATTCAAGCTGCGTGTAGACGGAAACAGCAATTTAAATGTGAGCAAATATTGAAATAAGGAATTTTTATTATATAATAATGAATATAATGTAATGACTTCATTGACAACGTTGAAATCAGAGTCATACAATTACATTAGAATTATTATTAAGTTGTATAATCAAAGGCGGTGGCATGGATGGGGAGTGGCGTACAGCATGCATTGGAGCAACTCAAGACAACTGGTGTCCGTATTACGCCTCAGCGTCATGCGATTCTAACGTATCTGATGGAAGCGATGAATCATCCTACAGCAGACGATATTTACCGGGCACTTGAGCCTCAGTTTCCGAGCATGAGTGTGGCAACTGTGTATAACAATCTTAAGATGTTCATGGAAGCAGGTATGGTCCGTGAGCTGACCTACGGTGATAATTCCAGCCGTTTCGACGCCAATGTATCTGATCATTATCATGTTATCTGCCAGGAATGCGGCAAGATTGAGGATTTCAGCTATTCTACTCTTCATGAGGTAGAGCTGCAGGCCGAACAGGCCACGGGCTTCAAGATTCATGGATTGCGTATGGAGCTGTACGGTGTGTGCAAAGGCTGCGGCGAGAAGCAGCACTGAATGGAATAACACCTATAAGCGTGTAGAGTCCGAATGCGGATTCTGCACGCTTTTTTGTAAGGAGAGAGAAAGATACTGTTACAAAAATACAAACCTTCCAAGAGATTCGCGCAACCAAGCTCGGCTGCATGGCGTATACTTAACAGAAGTGATGCCTGCTTTTAAAAATCAACGAATGGTTTGGAGGACCTATTTTGGACAGAAGACAGAGACAAAGACGCGTCACGAAGCGTGGAAGTCTTACTCGCCGCTTATTGGGACTTGT
This sequence comes from Paenibacillus sp. FSL R7-0333, assembly GCF_038000365.1. Lineage (NCBI taxonomy): Bacteria > Bacillati > Bacillota > Bacilli > Caryophanales > Paenibacillaceae > Paenibacillus > Paenibacillus sp. FSL R7-0333. The sequence goes on along the minus strand of NZ_JBBOBZ010000001.1, from coordinate 6,226,839 downwards.
CATCATAGCCGCCGCAGCCTTTTGGGTTGTTTATTATGTACTGCCGAACCGCCAGCATGTGGACCCGGACTGGAAGGGGCTGGACAAGCCGATTTTTGTGAAGGGACAGCTTACCGGCTATTCAGCATCGGGTACGGGGGACGGGCTGCTTTTACCGCTGCCTTTTTTGCAGGAATATGTAGATTCTTCTATCCGTTATGAAAAAGAAAGCAAATCAGTTATTCTCTCAACGGACAGCAGTCTACTATATATGCAGGAGGAATCCACGGCCGCAGCGCTCAACAATGAACCTCTGCAGCTTCGCCTTGCTCCCGAGGTTAAAGATAAAGTGACCTATCTTCCGGTAGATACACTGGAGAATCTGTACGGCTTCGAGATCGAAGAGGATACGAATACCGGTGCAGTGCTGCTAATGACTGCAGGTGAATCGGTGCCGCTTGGCAAGGTGAAGGGCAAAGAAGGCGGGAAAACGAAAGCCCTGCGCAGTGAACCCTCGGTGCATGCACCGATTTTTGCTGATATGAACCCCGGGGATGTCGTACGGATCTGGAACACGGACACGAAGGACTGGGTATTCGCTCAGCTTGATAATGGTTATTCGGGTTACGTCCAGGCGGATGATATTACCGAAGACGGTACCCGAACTGTAGAGAAAAAGCCCGAAACACCTACACGTGCGCAGCGCAGCTGGAAGGATAAGCCGGTTAACATGTTCTGGGAAGCCGTGTATGAACGCAAGCCGAATCCCGCCAAATTCGCAGCCTTGCCTGGAATTAATGTGGTTAGCCCCACCTGGTTCAGCATTATTGATGTGAAGGGGAATGTGCGCAGCCAGGCGGACCGCTCTTATGTGGATTGGGCGCATAATCAAGGGATGGAGGTATGGGGGCTGCTTAGCAACAGCTTTGAACCCGATTTGACTACTGAAGCTTTATCCACATATGACAATCGGATGAATGCCATTGTGCAGATGCTTAAGTATGCAGACCTGTACAATTTAGACGGGATTAATATCGACTTCGAGAATGTGTACACCAAGGATGGACCGAACGTAACGCAGTTCATGCGGGAACTGAAGCCGATGGCCCAGAGCCGGAATCTGATTGTCTCTATTGATGTTACGCCGAAGTCCAAGAGCGAGATGTGGTCCCTGTTTCTTGACCGTCCGGCGCTTGCCGCCGTGTCCGACTTCCTGATTGTAATGGCCTACGACGAGCACTGGGCAGCCAGTCCGGTTGCAGGATCAGTAGCCTCTTTACCGTGGGTTAAGACCTCTATGAACCGGATTATCGAGGAGGATAAGGTGCCGGCAGAGAAGTTAATTCTGGGAGTGCCACTCTATACGCGGATCTGGACGGAAGCCACCGAGAAGGGGAAGACCAAAGTAAGCTCCAAGGCCGTCAGTATGAATGCGGTCAAGGAGATCATCGCTGAGAAGAAGCTGACACCGGTATTCGATAAGGAAGCCGGACAGAACTACGTGGAGTATAAGGAAGATGATGTTCTCCGCAAAATCTGGATCGAGGACACCACCTCGCTCACAGCCAGGGTAGAGCTGGCCCAGTCCTTGAAGCTGGGCGGTGTGGCAGCCTGGAACCGTAGCTTCGCCAGTCCGGAGGCATGGGAAGCATTGAAGGGGATTATTAAATAAGATGATTTCATTAAAAAAAGGTGTTGTCCTACAGTGGACAACACCTTTTTTGGCAGACAATACTATTCTTACATTACCTTGTCTCTAAATAAATGCATAATGTCAGTAAGCACTGCATGGAGAGGATTAGTGTTTCAGTTGCTGGGTTTCAAGCTCTTCGGCAGTAATGGTAGCTTGTGCAGGGTCCATGGTGAGGATGGTGTGGCAGAACATGCAGCGGTCGGTTTTGCCCAGCATTTTGGTCAGCTTATGGCACTCCGGACATTCCACCTGAACCGCACTGGTTGAGAGCATGCCCGCCCAAAAATAAATAGCCAGACTGGCCATCATGGAGACGAGTCCAATGACAAGACCGACAGCAGCAACGACTTTGCCGGCAGAGCCCCAGAATACAATACCTGCGGTTCCCATGATCATGAGACCCATGCCAAGCATGGTCAGAAGCAGTCCCCAGGTGCGAAAAGCATTAATTTTGGCCGATTTAAATTTCATGAGTACGATCTCCTAACTGAAATATAGTTCGGTTGTTCAGGAGGAACTGGCATGAATATGTAGAATAAGCTTATGTATAGAGATTATAACTGACGGACGCAAAATCGCCAAATTTGATGGAGGGAAGCATGGAACTGTCCAATTTGACCCTATTAAGTGGGGAGACATTTGAGGAGAATGTTCTTGGAGCCGTTGCTTGGCGGCAAAGAGGAGATGCCACGTTTCAAAGTGCGCTGCTGCACGATTTTGATATGGTGGTCCTTCTGCTGCATGAGGAACAGGAGACGGAACGCATCATAACCCATAGCATTGCCGGTGATAAGCGGACTCAATCGGTGCATGTAGGTCTATCTGCACTGGAACGTGCTGTCATGGCCGGAGATAACAACGAGCTTGTTAGCAGCCTGATATCCGGAGAGGTACTCTGGGACCCGAAGGGGATCTTGGCGGAGATGCGTAAGCAGCTCACCCAGTTTGAGGGCCCGCTCAAAGAACGGGTGCTGTTCATGGAATTCTCCCGTTTTTTACATATGTATATTAAGTCCAAGCGTTATATTGAAGCAGGCTGTACCATGGATGCCTATAATTGCGTACTCATTGCCTTGTATCATTGGGCGCGCATTGAAGTGAGTGAAGCGGGGTATTTCCCGGAACCGGCAGTATGGGGACAGGTGAAAAGCCTGAACTCCCCGGTCCATAAGCTATATGAAGAATTGACTATCAGCACAGAGACACTGGACCAGAGAATCGAACTGATCCTGCTTGCCTGTGAATTTGCCCTTATGTCAAAAATGGAGGATTGCTGTATCATGCTGCTTCATATCCTGGGCAGCCGTAAGGAGGCGTGGAGCATTAAGGAGCTTCTGCAGCATTCGGGGCTCAGCCCGCTCCAGGCAGAGTTGCCGCTTGTGCTTCGCAAGCTGGTATCCCGTTCATTAATTCGGGAGATCGCCTCGTGGGCAGTTGATGCCGGGGATGGTCATGCCATTCGTTATACCCTTTAAATTAACAAATCGTCTACTGGCGGTAACATCTCTATATAGATAGCATTAGCGGGAGAATGGAGAGGGTGAATGTACTCTCTTTTTTTATAGAATTTATATGTTTGGGGCCCCCGCAAAGTACCTGAGTCATCACCTACGCTAAAGCCTCACTTTGTGGGGTTATTTTATTTGTCCAAGTTTGCAGAAGAGCTGAAAGGGAATTGAATATTTAGGGTTGACTAGGGTGCAGTTCTTATGATAAATTATAACTCGTCCCTCTGACATAACGATGCGCAGCAATGCAGTCGTAAATCAGCCGAAAAAAGAAATTAAAAAAAAGGTTGACTAAAACGAGGGTGCTGTGATATATTATAAAGGTCGCTGCTGAAATAAAAAACGGCGACGGAAGATGAACTTGATCTTTGAAAACTGAACAACGAGTGAGTATCGGAGATCGCTTCGGCGAGATCCAAAAATGAGAATGTAAATTCTCGTCAGATGTTTCAAAATGAGCAATCGCTCTTTCTAAATACCAATTTGGAGAGTTTGATCCTGGCTCAGGACGAACGCTGGCGGCATGCCTAATACATGCAAGTCGAGCGGAGTTTGAGAGGAAGCTTGCTTCCTTTCAAACTTAGCGGCGGACGGGTGAGTAACACGTAGGCAACCTGCCCTCAAGCCTGGGATAACTACCGGAAACGGTAGCTAATACCGGATAATTTCTTTTTTCTCCTGAGGAGAGAATGAAAGGCGGAGCAATCTGCTGCTTGGGGATGGGCCTGCGGCGCATTAGCTAGTTGGTGGGGTAACGGCTCACCAAGGCGACGATGCGTAGCCGACCTGAGAGGGTGAACGGCCACACTGGGACTGAGACACGGCCCAGACTCCTACGGGAGGCAGCAGTAGGGAATCTTCCGCAATGGGCGCAAGCCTGACGGAGCAATGCCGCGTGAGTGATGAAGGTTTTCGGATCGTAAAGCTCTGTTGCCAGGGAAGAACGTCCGGTAGAGTAACTGCTACCGGAGTGACGGTACCTGAGAAGAAAGCCCCGGCTAACTACGTGCCAGCAGCCGCGGTAATACGTAGGGGGCAAGCGTTGTCCGGAATTATTGGGCGTAAAGCGCGCGCAGGCGGTTATTTAAGTCTGGTGTTTAAACCTTGGGCTCAACCTGAGGTCGCACTGGAAACTGGGTGACTTGAGTACAGAAGAGGAAAGTGGAATTCCACGTGTAGCGGTGAAATGCGTAGATATGTGGAGGAACACCAGTGGCGAAGGCGACTTTCTGGGCTGTAACTGACGCTGAGGCGCGAAAGCGTGGGGAGCAAACAGGATTAGATACCCTGGTAGTCCACGCCGTAAACGATGAGTGCTAGGTGTTAGGGGTTTCGATACCCTTGGTGCCGAAGTTAACACAGTAAGCACTCCGCCTGGGGAGTACGGTCGCAAGACTGAAACTCAAAGGAATTGACGGGGACCCGCACAAGCAGTGGAGTATGTGGTTTAATTCGAAGCAACGCGAAGAACCTTACCAGGTCTTGACATCCAACTAACGAAGCAGAGATGCATCAGGTGCCCTTCGGGGAAAGTTGAGACAGGTGGTGCATGGTTGTCGTCAGCTCGTGTCGTGAGATGTTGGGTTAAGTCCCGCAACGAGCGCAACCCTTGACTTTAGTTGCCAGCAGGTTGAGCTGGGCACTCTAGAGTGACTGCCGGTGACAAACCGGAGGAAGGTGGGGATGACGTCAAATCATCATGCCCCTTATGACCTGGGCTACACACGTACTACAATGGCCGGTACAACGGGAAGCGAAGCCGCGAGGTGGAGCCAATCCCAGCAAAGCCGGTCTCAGTTCGGATTGCAGGCTGCAACTCGCCTGCATGAAGTCGGAATTGCTAGTAATCGCGGATCAGCATGCCGCGGTGAATACGTTCCCGGGTCTTGTACACACCGCCCGTCACACCACGAGAGTTTACAACACCCGAAGTCGGTGGGGTAACCCGCAAGGGAGCCAGCCGCCGAAGGTGGGGTAGATGATTGGGGTGAAGTCGTAACAAGGTAGCCGTATCGGAAGGTGCGGCTGGATCACCTCCTTTCTATGGAGAATCGTCTTCTGCAACGAAGACATTCAAAACGGAAGCTAAGCTTCCACAATAGAACCCTTGGGTTCGAATACTCACTCGTTGGTCAGTTTTGAGAGTTTAAGCTCTCATCTTTAATTTGATCCTTGAAAACTGGATACCGAAACGAATTTGCGTTTTAGAACATTCCTTTAAGCTGAACTTGTGTAAACAAGTTTTGAATTAATGGCGATGCTAAGCGGTTTTCCTAACGGAAAACGCATTGGTTAAGCTACTAAGAGCACACGGAGGATGCCTAGGCGCCAGGAGCCGACGAAGGACGTGGCGAACAACGAAACTGCCTCGGGGAGCTGTAAGCAAGCTTTGATCCGGGGGTGTCCGAATGGGGAAACCCAGCTGTGGTAATTCGCAGTTACTCGTATCTGAATACATAGGATACGCAGAGGCAGACCAGGGGAACTGAAACATCTAAGTACCCTGAGGAAGAGAAAACAATAGTGATTCCGTCAGTAGCGGCGAGCGAACGCGGAACAGCCTAAACCAAGGGGCTTGCCTCTTGGGGTTGTGGGACGTCTCACATGGAGTTACAAAGGAATATGGTAGGTGAAGAGGTCTGGAAAGGCCCGCGATAGAGGTAAAAGCCCTGTAGCCTAAACTGTGTTCTCTCCGAGACGGATCCCGAGTAGTGCGGGGCACGTGAAACCCCGTATGAATCCAGCAGGACCATCTGCTAAGGCTAAATACTACCTGGCGACCGATAGTGAAACAGTACCGTGAGGGAAAGGTGAAAAGCACCCCGGAAGGGGAGTGAAATAGAACCTGAAACCGTGTGCTTACAAAAAGTCAGAGCCCTCTTTATGGGTGATGGCGTGCCTTTTGTAGAATGAACCGGCGAGTTACGTTTAACATGCAAGGTTAAGGTGAGAAGCCGGAGCCGCAGCGAAAGCGAGTCTGAATAGGGCGACTAAGTATGTGGACGTAGACCCGAAACCGTGTGATCTACCCCTGTCCAGGGTGAAGGTGCGGTAACACGCACTGGAGGCCCGAACCCACGCATGTTGAAAAATGCGGGGATGAGGTGGGGGTAGCGGAGAAATTCCAATCGAACTCGGAGATAGCTGGTTCTCCCCGAAATAGCTTTAGGGCTAGCCTCGGTGAATGGAGTGGTGGAGGTAGAGCACTGATTGGGTGCGGGGCCCGCAAGGGTTACCAAGCTCAGTCAAACTCCGAATGCCATTTACTTCTTGCCGGGAGTCAGACAGTGAGTGCTAAGATCCATTGTCAAAAGGGAAACAGCCCAGACCATCAGCTAAGGTCCCCAAGTGTGTGTTAAGTGGGAAAGGATGTGGAGTTGCACAGACAACCAGGATGTTGGCTTAGAAGCAGCCACCATTGAAAGAGTGCGTAATAGCTCACTGGTCGAGTGACTCTGCGCCGAAAATGTAACGGGGCTAAACACACCACCGAAGCTATGGCTAGATGCTTTGCATCTGGGGTAGGGGAGCGTTGTATGTAGGTTGAAGGTGTACCGTAAGGAGCGCTGGACAGCATACAAGTGAGAATGCCGGTATGAGTAACGAAAAGATCAGTGAGAATCTGATCCGCCGAAAGCCCAAGGTTTCCTGAGGAAGGCTCGTCCGCTCAGGGTAAGTCGGGACCTAAGGCGAGGCCGACAGGCGTAGTCGAAGGACAACAGTTTGAAATTACTGTACCACCGTAATCCGCTATGAGCGATGGGGTGACGCAGGAGGGTAGTGACGCGGACTGATGGATATGTCCGTCTAAGCAGTGAGGCTGGTGTGCAGGCAAATCCGCACATCGTTAAGGCTGGGCTGTGATGGGGAGCGAAAATTACAGTAGCGAAGGTCATGATCTCACACTGCCAAGAAAAGCCTCTAGCCAGGAGAAGGTGCCCGTACCGCAAACCGACACAGGTAGGCGAGAAGAGAATTCTAAGGCGCGCGGAAGAACTCTCGTTAAGGAACTCGGCAAAATGACCCCGTAACTTCGGGAGAAGGGGTGCCTCGGTAGGGTGAATAGCCCGAGGGGGCCGCAGTGAAAAGGCCCAAGCGACTGTTTAGCAAAAACACAGGTCTGTGCGAAGCCGTAAGGCGAAGTATACGGGCTGACGCCTGCCCGGTGCTGGAAGGTTAAGGGGAGCGGTTAGGAGCAATCCGAAGCTGTGAACCGAAGCCCCAGTAAACGGCGGCCGTAACTATAACGGTCCTAAGGTAGCGAAATTCCTTGTCAGGTAAATTCTGACCCGCACGAATGGCGTAACGACTTGGGCGCTGTCTCAACGAGAGATCCGGTGAAATTTTAATACCTGTGAAGATGCAGGTTACCCGCGACAAGACGGAAAGACCCCATGGAGCTTTACTGCAGCTTGATATTGAATTTGGGTACGATCTGTACAGGATAGGTGGGAGCCGTGGAGGCAGGAGCGCAAGCTTCTGCGGAGGCGCCGTTGGGATACCACCCTGATCGTATCTAGGTTCTAACCTAGTGCCCTTAGCGGGTACGGGGACCGTGTCAGGCGGGCAGTTTGACTGGGGCGGTCGCCTCCTAAAGAGTAACGGAGGCGTTCAAAGGTTCCCTCAGAATGGTTGGAAATCATTCGCAGAGTGCAAAGGCATAAGGGAGCTTGACTGCGAGACCTACAAGTCGAGCAGGGACGAAAGTCGGACTTAGTGATCCGGTGGTACCGCATGGAAGGGCCATCGCTCAACGGATAAAAGCTACCCTGGGGATAACAGGCTTATCTCCCCCAAGAGTCCACATCGACGGGGAGGTTTGGCACCTCGATGTCGGCTCATCGCATCCTGGGGCTGAAGTAGGTCCCAAGGGTTGGGCTGTTCGCCCATTAAAGCGGTACGCGAGCTGGGTTCAGAACGTCGTGAGACAGTTCGGTCCCTATCTGTCGTGGGCGCAGGAAATTTGAGAGGAGCTGTCCTTAGTACGAGAGGACCGGGATGGACGTACCGCTGGTGCATCAGTTGTTCCGCCAGGAGCATGGCTGAGTAGCTACGTACGGACGGGATAAGCGCTGAAAGCATCTAAGCGTGAAGCCCCCCTCAAGATGAGATTTCCCAGTATGTAAGACCCCTTGAAGACGACGAGGTAGATAGGTTGGAGGTGGAAGTGCAGCAATGCATGGAGCTGACCAATACTAATCGGTCGAGGGCTTATCCAAAAAATAATTCGCAGATTCGTTTCGGATTCAGTTTTCAGGCGATCAAGTCTGATATGTATATTCCCTGATAGCTCAGTTGGTAGAGCACTCGACTGTTAATCGAGTTGTCACAGGTTCGAGTCCTGTTCGGGGAGCCATATGGAGAGGTGTCCGAGTTTGGCCGAAGGAGCACGATTGGAAATCGTGTAGGCGCCACAAGCGTCTCGAGGGTTCGAATCCCTCTCTCTCCGTAGCAATACTTCTTTGAATAGGGATGAGAACCCTAAGTGGTTCGTTGGAGCATAGGCTTCGTTAGCACTGCTTCGCAATCTCGTAACGAAGTGAAGAGTATCCCTCTCTCTCCGTAGCAATACTTTTTACACAGCATGGCTCGTTGGTCAAGGGGTTAAGACACCTCCCTTTCACGGAGGTAACATGGGTTCGAATCCCATACGAGTCACCATTTTTTTTGAACTGATACATGGAGGCTTAGCTCAGCTGGGAGAGCATCTGCCTTACAAGCAGAGGGTCGGGGGTTCGAACCCCTCAGCCTCCACCATCTATCTTAATCGAATAGATTTTGTTCAATGACGCGGGGTGGAGCAGCCCGGTAGCTCGTCGGGCTCATAACCCGAAGGCCGCAGGTTCAAATCCTGCCCCCGCAACCAATTTGGAACCGTGGTGTAGTTGGCCTAACATGCCTGCCTGTCACGCAGGAGATCGCGGGTTCGAATCCCGTCGGTTCCGCCATCTTTACAAAAATACTTTTATGGCTCGGTAGCTCAGTCGGTAGAGCAAAGGACTGAAAATCCTTGTGTCGGGGGTTCGATTCCCTCCCGCGCCACCATACACAACTTAATATGCCGGTGTAGCTCAATTGGTAGAGCAACTGACTTGTAATCAGTAGGTTGGGGGTTCAAGTCCTCTCGCCGGCACCATACCGTGGAGGCTTAGCGAAGTGGCCAAACGCATCAGACTGTAAATCTGCTCACGTACGTGTTCGGTGGTTCGAATCCATCAGCCTCCACCATTTTTTAGGGGCATAGTTTAAAGGTAGAACAACGGTCTCCAAAACCGTTGGTGTGGGTTCAATTCCTGCTGCCCCTGCCAAGTAATTTCATATAAAAGAATCATATGGCGACCGTGGCGAAGGGGTTAACGCACCGGATTGTGGTTCCGGCATTCGTGGGTTCGAGACCCATCGGTCGCCCCATTTCTTTTATAAGAATTACATAGCAATACAACTTAAAAGCTTCACATGGCGACCGTGGCGAAGGGGTTAACGCACCGGATTGTGGTTCCGGCATTCGTGGGTTCGAGACCCATCGGTCGCCCCATTTTCTTTTAAAAAATATATTGGGGATTAGCCAAGCGGTAAGGCAACGGACTTTGACTCCGTCATTCATAGGTTCGATTCCTATATCCCCAGCCATTATATGCGGACGTGGCTCAGCGGTAGAGCATCGCCTTGCCAAGGCGAGGGTCGCGGGTTCGATTCCCGTCGTCCGCTCCATTTCATGTGGTGCCATAGCCAAGTGGTAAGGCAAAGCTCTGCAAAAGCTTTATCCCCAGTTCAAATCTGGGTGGCACCTCCATTATTTTTTTTCTGGAAATTATATATGTATACGCCGGCGTGGCGGAATGGCAGACGCGCTCGACTCAAAATCGAGTGGGAAACCGTGGAGGTTCGAGTCCTCTCGCCGGTATTATTTTTAGTAAGAACAGCCCATTAGATGAAAAATCTAATGGGCTGTTCTTATTTTTCTGGATCATTTCCCCTACCGCAAAAGTTCCTCCAGTCGCCAACTCCGCCGGCCGGTCATGGATAACGAGCGCCACCGGGAGTTCCTTGGCTTCGATCCTAGCAAGACAACACTGCGTGATTTTAGTTTATCCCGAATTACTACACGGTAATGTCTCCACACCAGCGAATGATTCCTTCTTTTATGGTTTGAATTGGATTTGGATCGGATAGAGAAATCGCCCAGGCAATATGTCCATCCGGCCGAATAAGCGCCGTGTGGACGTCGTTCCAATCCGCGTCAGCCTCAGCTAAAGAGGCATGTACAACTTGAAGGTTGCTATACGTTTCCCATTGACCGCTATTCTGTTCATTAGAATGGAAATGCAACAGAAGAAAAGTACCTTTGTGCAGGAGTGGATAGGAGTTAATTAATTGCCCGTCTTTCAGCTTTAAGCTTAGATCTTTGAAACGTTTCCCGTTTAAAGGATGGGAACGCGCTTCAGCGTCGGGTGCATAATGTACGTCCAGGGCGGAAATTTGTGCAGCGATTTGATAATTAGCCTCCGGTATTTGAATCAGATTAGCCAGCATGCTTCGCAGCTCCGTGATGAGAGGCGTCACGTCCAGAAGCAGGGTTTGGACCTCGGTATTCCGGAGCAAGGCCGTATTCCATGGAAAACGTTCGGCATGATAACTGTCTAATAGCCAGTCTGGAGCCCAGCCTTTGATTGCTCCTGCAAGCTTCCAGCCTAGGTTCATCGCTTCTTGTAAGCCGACGTTCATTCCCTGTCCACCAGCGGGAAAATGAATGTGCGCCGAATCTCCCGCCAAGAACAATCTACCATTCCGATAGCGTCCCGCTTGCCGTGTAGCATTTCCAAATCGGGACATCCATTTCACATCGTTCAATCCCAGGTCGCTTCCGGTCGTACGGATGAGCGATGAACGAAACTCTTCCAATGTAACGCTCTCATCCTTGGAGACGTTACGTCTCTCCATATCGATCATCAAGACTCGATAGATATGATCATGTATTGGAATGATGCTGACCAATCCTTGTTCTGTAATTCGGGATATGACACTCATAGGAGCCAAATCAGATAGAACGGCATCCCCCAGAATAGCCGTGAAGGTCGCATCTGTACCTTCAAAGGATATATTTGCGTGTTTGCGAACCAAGCTTCTGGCTCCATCCGTACCTACCACATAAGCTGATCTTAACGTTGTTTCTCCATGCGGTCCCGCGATCTTAACGTTGACCCCATTCTCATCCTGATGCACAGACAGAGCCTCAACCTCTCTCAAGACCTCCGCGCCAAGACTAAGAGTCCAGTCCTCCAGCACCTTCTCCGTCTCACTCTGCGGTAAAAAGAGGGTATGATTGGAAGAAGAATCCAATGCCGAGAAATCCAAAGGAGTTTCTAATCCGGCGAAATGTCCTCTCGAAAGTAAGCGGCCTTGCTTGATTAATTGTGATTTCACTCCACGCATATCTAATATTTCAAGCGTGCGTGGATGTACGGTAAGCGCACGTGAAAATGGGGTTGTCGCCTTTAGTCGCTCAATGACGCATACCTTTACACCGGCTAAGGCCAATTCTCCAGCCAACATCATGCCGACAGGACCGCCACCGATCAGGATGACTTCATATTTCATATCAATAACCTCTTTTCTTATACATTATGGGAAGATCACGATAGCGTCTATTTCGATAAGCCATTCAGGATCGGCTAGTGCTTGAACGCCTATATAGGTACTCGCTGTCTTCGGCCAGTTAGGGCCAAACACATGAAATCCGGCTTCAAAAATAATCGAAATCAAATCCGGGCTGTGGTTAACGACAAAAATATTCATTTTTGCAATGCACAAGGGATCCGCTTGCACGGCTTCCAATGCATATTTAAGATTGGTGAACACTTGAATCGCTTGCGCGTAATAGTCCCCTGAACCGATCAATGCTCCTGATTCATCTACAGAAACCTGACCTGAGATGAAAGCCAGTTTTGAGGCAGTAGTTACCACGACATGAGAAATTACAGATGTAACCTTGTCCGTCAATATCTTCGGATTCACAATTTCCATAGGCAGGTAGGCTCCATTCCCATATTTATAAATCTTCTCTTGAAAAGTGGTCAAGTATTTCCAGTAAACCTCCTTCATCAATTATTGTTTCGTTGGAACCTTTTTTACTGCCTGTTAAAACAAGTGTGATGAAAATTATATTTTACTTTTGTTTCATATGAAACAATATCAGTTTACTTTGTTGCTATTTGTCTTGTCAACCCCAATATTAATAAGTGTATGAACATTTGTTTCACAGAGAACAATCTATGATATAATAATAAAAACAAGTTGAGGAGCCAGTATAATCATGGATACTGCCAATAAGAACAAAACCGCCATTCATGAATTTTTCGTTCAGTTTCTTGAGCAAAAAGAGCAATATGAAACCCGAATAACTGCCACATACCTGGAGGATATCCGGAAATATATTGAATCGGAATTCAGCTTGAATATGACGGAACTGCACATCATTGCGTGCATCGGTGAGCAGGAGCCGATCAATCTCACTTCCATCGCGGAGAGAATAAATTTAAGCAAAGGAAATACCTCCAAGATCGCAAATAAATTACTAAAGGCAGGTTGGGTTCGAAAAGCCCAGCTCAACGACAACAAAAAGGAAGTGTATTTTCGGCTAACGTCTGTCGGCAAAAAGCTATTTGCTGCTCATGATGAGCTTCATGCGAAGGAAAAGCAAAGAATGTACGAATTTTTGGGGAAATATAACGAAAGCGAGCTTGAATTTATTAAACAGTTGTTTGGAGATATGGTTGACTTCTATCGCTAACGTACCTCTCATCTGAGCATAAAGGTATTCATTCGATTTGAGAAAAATCGAGTCTATGCTACTATCAGAAAGCGAGATTGCAGTAAACCTGGGTGGTACCGCGAAACATTCCCCTTCCGTCCCTGTACGAGCTGACGGCTGTCAGTTTGCTCAGGAGGAAAGGGGTTTTATTTTGCAAAGGAGGCTGCCCCATGGAACAGCAATTAGGAATGACGAATGAAACAACCATGCCAGCAGGGGAATATATCACCGGTTCGGAGGTGCTTTTGCGCGGCTTGCTGCAGAAAGGCGTAGAGTGCGTATTCGGTTATCCTGGCGGAAATGTGCTCTATATTTATGATGCGATGGTACATCAGCCGGATTTCAAGCATATCTTGACCCGGCACGAACAAGGCGCAGTCCATGCGGCGGACAACCTCAGTCGTGAATTGAAATTCACATAATATGATAAGCAAGTGCTGGAAAAGATATCCGATGTCTACAGCCATGAATGGCCCTTCCAGCCTAATAGATAAATGAGCTTTCAGCGAAAGAGGCCGCACTTATACAAGCAGCAAAAGATCAACCGGATCAGTCGGAATGAAAATGAATGTTGGCAAAAGAGCAGAGAAGCGGCCCGCAAAAAAGAGGGACCGCTTCATTTTTTATGATTTATATTTCCTCGGAATAAAAAGCCTTGGATACTGCCTCTGTGGCTTTATCAATAAAAGCTGCAACTTTACTCGGGCTTTCCTTCAGGCCACTACTCACCCACTTTTTAATAATGGCTATACTGCCATGAGCGGTAAACGTATACCAGGACTCAAATAATTGCGGATCAAAATATTTTAATTCCTGTTTCCATCGCTCAATCGTTAGATCGTGACTGATATAAAGGATTCTTTCTAATAATTCTTTATCGCCGTGCTCGGAGAACAGAACCTCACATATCGTTTGATTCGCTTTTATATACTTACATAATTCATAAGATAGCTTTTGAGGATTGGACGAACTCATCCCAACTTGCTTAATGTCTTCGTAAAGATCATTTTCGATCGTCGAAAGAAGCTCGAACTGATTAGCATAGTGTGAATAAAAGGTGTTGCGGTTAATATTTGCTTCACTGCAAATGTCGGTCACAGTAACTTTATTGATAGACCGCTCTGTCAGCAGCTTCAACAGGCTTTCTTTGATAACCATTTTTGTATATCTGACCCGGTGATCTGTTTTTTTGTCTGACATACTATCCCCCCAATTTTAATTAATAAAATAATTAATGAACAAATCAAATAGGATTTGTATGTTAACTAACATAATTCAAACGAACAGCCTGTTGTTTAACTAACATGATGATATTATAATTTATTTAAACATTCGATTCAAATAAAATTAATTGGAGGAAGAAAATGGGTAGTATAACTGTAGTGCCTGTATGGGTTATTCAAGACATTCTTGTCTTAATTGCTGCTGTCCTAATGGTGTTCTATATCCTTGATAAGGAAACACATCCCAAAACGGTTTTACTGCAATTTATAGGTTTTGTGTTCTTTTACGCCGCCGTTTTTGAAATTACGGCTTCATCGCTTGGGGAAGGGTTCTACGCCTATGGGCGCAGTATTTTAATGTTGTTTAACATACCAATTACTGTCCCTATTATTGAGTTCCTGATTATTTATTCCACCTTGCGTGTGCTAAAGTCTGTAAATATACCGTCCTGGACGAAACCGTTTATTACGGGATTTAGTGCGATGGTGTTTGACTTTTCACTCGACCCGGTGGCCGTTAAACAGATTTTTGAGACCATGGATGGAACCATTGCAAGATGGACTTATTATCCGCTGGCCGGTGAACCTCAAATCTACGGGGAGCCCGTGATGAATTTTACAGGATGGATTTATATCGCGGGATATTGGACCGTCTTTATTCTAATTGGTGAATGGTGGCATAAAAAGAAAGGCTATAGTAAAACCGTGGGTTATATTTATCCGTTTTTGGCGGCCCTTGCGTCATTGGCTTGTATGTTCTCACCTTTATCCAACTTCTTTAATTATATGGGGCCGTTCTTCGCCAGAGAATCTAATATGCAATGGGTGATGTTGATTGCACTTTCTGTCATTACAATCGGAGTTTTAGCATTAGCTTTCACCAAGTTCTGGGACCGGAAGGCTAACTATTCAATCACTCCCAAAAAAGATTTTCCGATCATGTTTACGTTCTTAGGGTTCCCCCTGGTTAACACTATATTTTGCCTCATAGGAGGTTTCACAGAAGTATTGTGGCTGGTTGTTCTGGCTCAGATCTTATTAATGTTAGCGTGGATTGGAATTTATAAGATGGGTAAAAAAGCAAGTCCAATCGGGAGGTAGTTAAAGAAAACAGAAAACACCGCCAGGCTTTAGACTCTTCGTCTAAAGCTGGTGGTGTATTTTTTGCCTTCTTCGTTAAGGCAGCACATTCCCGGCTGCGCGGTAAATCTCATACCATTCCTCGCGGCTGAGGGTGATGTCGGTTACTCCTTTGTCGGCTCAAACAACGGTAGGATATACTTTGTAATCAATTCAATTCTGTCCTTCGCACGCGGCATGAAACGGGAAGCAATCGTAACTACGATTTTCTTGTCGGGATTTACGTAAATCGCATTTCCGCCGTCGCCCAAAGCCGCATAACAACCTTGTCCCTCATTGTTAACAATCCACCATAAATACCCGTAAGGTAACTCTCCCCATCGGCTGTTTTCTTGGGTACTGTCCTTGATCCATTTTGCGGATAGCATTCGCTTGCCGTTCCACAAACCTTCATTTAGGTATAACTGACCGATCTTTGCCATATCCAAGGGGGTTAAGGTAAGTCCCCAACCGGCGGTGCTCGTTCCTTTGGGATCTATGATCCAACCATTAACAAATTTATCTTTGAGGAACGCCAAATACTCTTCTTTACAATGTATATTTGCATTAGGGGGCGCTTTGATTCCAAGTGGTTTAAACAGATGTTCTGTGGCAAAATCAAGTACAGATTGGCCGGTTGCATTGGTGAGGATTCCCGACAGGACCTGTAGGCCGATTGTGGAATACTTGAATCCTCCAGGATCGTCCTTGCCACCCAACAAGTCCAGTGCAGCTTTGGTCCAGTCCTCGCTGGTATAGACCTTTGTATATGGCTCCGACTTGTATTTATACGGTGCGGTCATTGTCAGTATATTTTTTATTGTGATATTCTGTATCGTTTTTTCACCGCGTTTGACCGTGTAATCAGGAAAAAATTCCAATACTTTCTGGTCAATGCTTTTAATATAGCCTTTGTCTATGGCAATGCCGATCAGTGCAGACACAACGCTCTTCGTCACCGATGCAATATGGATCGGATCGTCAGCGGTGTAGCCGTCAAAATAGCCTTCATATACCTTTTCGCTGCCGAGCAGTACTACAATACCTGCAATATTGCCATACTCTGTTTTAATCAGATTCTCGAAATCTAGAATTCTGTTATTCATACTTGTTCTCCTTCTAAATATAAGTACATCGATGTCTGTGAAAAGCGTATTATGATATAAAATTTTTTGCAAGAGCCTATTATAAAACTTGCTTGAAGTCATGGGTGCAAATACAAAAAGACCCGCAAACCCCTTTCTAAAGAGGAGATTTGCGGGTCTTTCATATAGATGGTCTGGTTTAAGGCAGCACATTCCCGGCTGCGCGGTAAATCTCGTACCATTCCTCGCGGCTGAGGGTGATGCTTGAAGCTTTGGCGATATCGAGCAGGCGGGTAGTGTTGGTGGTGCCGACAATCGGCTGCATTTTGGCCGGGTGTCTGAGCAGCCAGGCGGTCGCGATGGCGGTATCGGTTACCTCTTTTTCTGCGGCGAGACGGTTAATCACTTCATTCACCTTAGGGAACTTCTCGTTGCCGAGGAATACGCCTTCGAAGAAGCCGTATTGGAACGGCGACCAGGGCTGGATGGTCATATCGTGCAGGCGGCTGTATTCCAGGATACCACCATCATGGACTACGGAACCCGCATTGGTCATGTTCACATTGAAGCCGGCATCAATCATGCCGGTAACCATGATGCTGAGCTGAAGCTGGTTGAAGAGGAGGGGCTGCTTGACATTCTTTTTCAGCAGCTCAATCTGCAGCGGGTTCTGATTGCTGACGCCGAAATGCTTGACCAGCCCTCTGCGCTCCAGATCATCGAAGGCTTCGGCTACTTCTTCCGGCTCCATCAAGGTGTCAGGACGGTGGAGGAGCAGGACATCTACATAATCGGTCTGCAGCCGCTTCAGGCTATTCTCTACGGAACTGACAATATGCTCCTTGGAGAAGTCGAAGAAGCCGTTACGGATGCCGCATTTGGCCTGGATCATCAGCCGGTCGCGCATGCCGGGATTTGTGGCCAGTACATCCCCGAATACTTCCTCCGCTTTGCCGCCGGCATAAATATCTGCATGGTCGAAAAAGTCTATCCCCACCTCAAGGGCGCTGTGGATATGGACTTCAGCCTCTTTGGGAGACAAATCAGCGATCCGCATACAGCCGAGTGAAATCTCGGACACCTCAAGTGTACCGTTAGCCACATTAATTCTTTTTACCATTAATTATTCACTCCTTAAATGAAGGTATAGTGTAAGCTTAGACCTTAGAGTTAGGTGTAAGTCAATAGAATCATAGAGTGGCTGTTCATAGAAACGGATTGGTGTTACCTTTACATATAGGTGAAGCCAGCCATGGTTGGCAGAAAGGAGCTGCATGATGGGATACAGCATCAAAACCATAGCACAAAAAAGCGGACTGAGCCAATATACGCTGCGTTACTACGAACGGGAGGGTGTATTGCCGGTTGTGGCAAGGGATGTGAACGGTAACCGTTGCTTCAATGATGAGGATCTGGAGCTGATCTCGCTAATCTGCTGCCTGAAGGATACCGGAATGGCTATAGCGGACATTAAGCAATTCATTGCGTTCTCGCAGGAAGGCAGGGACCGTCTGCCCGATCAGCGCAAGCTGCTGCAGGAGCATAAACAGCATATCGATGAGAAAATTAAGTTCTTTCAGAGCTTTGCCCGGAAGATTGACCATAAGATCGCTTATTTCGCCTCCCTTGAGAATGAAGCGAAAGCCTCCGGAAATCATAAAACCACCTGAAAAGTAAGTTATCTGCACCGAAGTTGTGATCCGCTTCTTGGAGCCGGGGCAAACTTTGGGTAGAATAAGGAACAGATTCACTTCAAGAAGATGAAGGAGGACACTATAATGTCAGGCAATGAACCAATTCTGGATTGGCTAAGCGATGTATCTGTATTTAAGGTGAACCGGTTGGAAGCGCATTCGGACCACCGCTATTATAGAACGATGGAGGAAGCGGAGAGACAAGCCCCCATGGCGCTGCGCCACTCGCTGAACGGAGACTGGAAATTCAGTTATGCGGCGAATGCGGCTGCTCGTGTTAAGGATTTCTATAAGACGGAATATGATACGAGAGGCTGGGGGGATATCCAGGTGCCGGGTCATATTCAGCTTCAGGGGTACGGCAGGCCGCAATATGCGAATACGATGTACCCTTGGGACGGTCTGGATGCTGTAAGACCGCCGGAGATTCCGGTGAGCAGTAATACGGTGGGCAGCTATGTGAAGTTTTTTGAGGTGCCGGAGAATATGGGGAAGGGACCGGTCTTTATTTCTTTTCAGGGGGTAGAGGCGGCTTGTTATGTATGGTTGAACGGGCACTTCGTCGGCTACAGCGAAGACAGCTTCACCCCTGCGGAATTCGATTTGACACCCTATCTGCAGGAAGGAGCCAATAAGCTCGCGGTTGAGGTCTATCAGCGCTGCACGGGGAGCTGGCTGGAGGATCAGGATTTCTGGCGGTTCTCGGGGATTTTTCGTGAGGTGTATTTGTATACGGTTCCTGAGCTGCATGTACAGGATCTGCGGATTCAGGCGGGGCTGGATGCTTCCTATGAGGAAGGCAAGTTAACGGCTGAACTTCGCATGGCGTCAGAGGCCGAAGCTGTAATCCGAATGGAGCTGAAGAATGCGGCCGGCGCTGTGGTGGCGACAGCAGAAGGACGGGCTGTGGCGGGCAAGGCGGCTCTGAGTATGGATGCAGGCAAGGTGTTCCTGTGGAGCGCGGAGAATCCGTACCTGTATAACGTCTGTATCTCTGTATGTAATAGCGAAGGGAAACTGGTGGAGGCGATTGTGCAGCGGGCGGGCTTCCGCGTGTTCGAGCTGAAGGACAAGCTGATGCTGCTGAATGGCCAACGGATCATGTTCAAAGGCGTCAACCGCCATGAGTTCAACCCCCGCACAGGACGGAACATCTCCAGGGAAGATATGATTAAGGATATCATCATCCTGAAGCAGAATAATATCAACGCAGTGCGGACCTCGCATTATCCGAATCAGACGCTCTGGTATGAGCTGTGTGATGAATACGGGGTGTATGTGATTGATGAGATGAATCTGGAATCCCATGGCTCGTGGCAGAAGATGGGCGCCGTTGAGCCGTCCTGGAACATTCCCGGGGATAAGCCGGAGTGGGAGGGGATTGTCATGGACCGGGCGGTATCGATGCTGGAGCGCGATAAAAATCATCCGTCGATCCTGATCTGGTCCTGCGGCAATGAATCGTATGCAGGTGAGGTCATTCTCAAGGTGTCCCATTACTTCCGCAAGGCTGATCCGGGACGGCTGGTGCATTATGAAGGAGTCTTCCATAACCGCAAATATAATGACAGCAGTGATATGGAGAGCCGGATGTATGCCAAGCCCGCCGACATTGTGGAATACCTGGAGAATCAGCCGGATAAGCCGTATATCAGCTGTGAGTATATGCATGCTATGGGGAATTCGGTTGGAGGACTCCATAAATATATCGAGCTGGAGAGCCGTTATCCGCTCTATCAGGGCGGCTTCATCTGGGATTACATCGATCAGGCGCTGGTAGCCAAGGACCGGTACGGTGAAGAGTATCTGGCGTATGGCGGGGATTTCGCTGACCGGCCGACGGACTACAGCTTCTGCGGCAACGGGATTGTCTTCGCTGACCGGACCCTTACGCCGAAGATGCAGGAGGTGAAGTTCCTCTACCAGAACATCCGGCTTGTTCCTGAAGCGGATGCCGTGACAGTGATCAACGGCAATCTGTTCGAGGGAACGGAGCGGCTGCTGCTGGAGTTCAGGTTGCTCAGAGAAGGACGGGAGATCTTCAAGGGGCAGCAGGAGATCCATGTGGCCGCGCAGGGGGAAGCACGGATTCCGTTGGAACTGCCGGATGTATCCTCAGCTCCAGGGGAGTACACGCTGGCGGTAAGCCTTACGCTGAAGGAAGCTGAACTATGGGCGGATTCCGGGTTCGAGACCGCTTATGGAGAGCATGTGTTCCGCGTAGAAGCAGCCGGGGCAACAGCAGGCGGGAAAAAGGCACTGCTGCCTGCGTCCGGGGAGTTCGGCGTCATTGAAGGGGATGTAAATATCGGGGTCACCGGGCGCGACTTCTCCGCCCTGTTCTCCAAGCAGGCCGGCTCCCTGGTGTCGCTCTGCTACGGTGGGCGTGAGATGATTGCGACTCCGCCGGCTCCATTGTTCTGGCGGGCCACCACCGACAATGACAAAGGGACCGCGCTGGGGTACCATGCCGGCGGCTGGTTCGCGGCCAGTCTGGCCCGCCAGTGTACGGCGGTCAGCCTGCACACCGAAGCAGACCGGGCTACGGTCAGCTTCGACTATGCCTTCAGCATCAGCAGTGAGCTGAAGGCAAGCATTGAATACACGGTCCATGCCGACGGCAGCGTCCGTGTCCGGATGGTCTACACCGGGGCAGACGGCTTGCCGGATGTGCCGGTGGTGGCGGTATCCTTCCGGATGTCGGCAGACTACGAGGCCTCCGAGTGGTATGCCCGCGGACCGGAAGAGAACTACAGTGACCGCGCATATGGAGCGCGGCTCACCCGCTTCCGGCGTAAGGTGACGGAGCTGCCGTCACCGTATCTGGTGCCGCAGGAATCCGGCAACCGGACGGGCGTCCGTGAGGTGAGCATCACGGACAGCCGGGGGTATGGGCTGCAGGTTCAGGCGGCTGCGGGACAGCCGCTGGAATGTACGCTGTCACCGTATACAGCGTTCGAGCTGGAGCAGGCAGCACATGCTTATGAGCTGCCTAAGGTGCACTACACGGTTGTCACCCTCGCGGCACAGCAGATGGGTGTGGGCGGGGATGACAGCTGGGGAGCGCCGGTGCATCCGGAATACCGGATCGCAGCGGGTCAGCAGCTGGAATTCGAGTTCACGCTGACGGCGGCATTGCCGGAGGCGTAATCATCATTAAGTAAACAGGCCATCAGCGTATCCTTCGCTGATGGCCTGTTTCATGAGAAGCGCTGCCGGTATTCGCGCGGCGACAACCCTTCCAGCTTCATGAAGCTGGAGCTGAAGTAGGAGGATTGGTTGAAGCCGACCTCTCCGGCAATCCGGGAGATCGGGAAGCTGGTCTGCATTAGCAGCAGCTTGCTCTGTCCGATACGGTAGCGGAGCAGATATTCCATGGGTGAACAGCCATATACCTTGTTCATGCAACGGGCGATATAGACCGGATGGAAGTTGAGGCTGTCTCCCAGCATGGCGGTTGTAATCTCTTCACGGTAGTGGGTGCGGAGATAGGAGGCGGCCTGCTCGGCACATAGGGTGGTTTGGGAGCTGCGGTGCTCCGGGTTCACAGAAGCGGCCAACTGCTGCAGAAGATCCTGGAAGAGGAGCTGCTGCCGGAAGCGGACGGCTTCGAGGTGGGCGGTGGCCTGCAATTGCGTGAGCTGCTCCAATACCTCGTAAGCTCTATCCGGCAGAAGTAAGTTAACAAACTGCGATAACACCAGATTGAAGGAGCTGATATCGAATAGAGAAGCGGGATGCTCTCCTGTAGTCTCAGTCAGAGTGCCGGAAGCGGACCCTGTCACCGATAAGGCGGGCAGGTCATGGAAGGTCTGAAAGTGGAGCCAGTGATAGGCCGTATCCTCCTTGCAGCCTTCGGTTCCAAAGTGGTGGCAGTCGGGGCGAAGGATCAAGGCATCGCCTGCCTTCACGGTGAAGCGCTGCTCCTCCTCTCCGATATACAGGCATCCCTGCTGGACAATGAGCAAGTCAAATACCTTGATCTGCTGGCGGCTCCGGTGCTGATATCCAGGCTGGCAGTGATTGAGGCCGCTGGCTATATAATGCGGCAGGGGAGGGATGCGGAACAGAAGCGGGTTCATGGGCTGGCCTCCTGAAGAAAGTTTGGATATTGAAAGTTTAGGTTGGAGAATTAGTACATTTCCCAGAGTATATCACCTATAATTTATTACAGGCAAGTTTAAATCGTAAGGCTGTGGATAGGTCCAGCGCGACCACCCGAATTCCCCCGGTTTCTTCTCCTTAAGGAGTACTCCGGGGGCTTATTTGCGTTGAACTTGCGATTACTGCACAAATGTATGATAAGTGCACAGTGCGGTTAGCCGTAAAGTACAGGAATATCCCGAAGCTTCACTGTTCAGCCGCAGGAGGCTTCTTCTATACTCAGGTCATACATTGGATTTCACGAAGCCGCAGGGGCCATCAAGGCCCAAGGGCAGAGGCTTCGAACCCAGTGACGCGGCAACTTATCTATAGGCATAGGAGAGTGAAGGCTTTGAGACACCGCAAACGCAAGACCGGTATACCGCTCGTCACCCAGCTTCCCTTGAAGGGAGCGGGCGGGCTGTCCCCGCAGCTTGAGTCCGGCACCCGGAAGACAAGGAAGAAGGGCTTCGTGCATGAGCTGGTCCATAACCGGATTCTGTTCCTGATGCTGCTGCCTACGCTGTTGTTCTTTCTAATTAACTCGTATTTTCCGATGGTTGGGGTCTATTATGCGTTCACGCAGTTTGATTTCAATTCCGGGCTGTTCGATGCTCCCTTCGTGGGGCTGAAGAACTTTGAATTCCTCTGGAAGTCCGGGACGCTGGTGAAGCTGACGCTCAATACGATCGGCTACAATCTGGCTTTTATTTTACTCGGGAATGTGCTGGCGATTATCTGTGCGATTCTGCTCAGCGAGCTGCGGGTGAAGTGGTTCAAGAAGCTGACCCAGTCGGTCATGTTCCTGCCGTATTTCGTATCGTTCGTTATTCTTAGCGTTATCGTCTACAATGTGTTCAATTATGATAACGGTTTCTTGAATACGCTGCTGACTCAGTTCGGGGCGAATCCTGTGGATGTTTATAATAATCCGGTCATCTGGATTTTCCTGATCATTCTCTTTTATCTCTGGAAAAATCTCGGCTACAGCATGGTCATCTACCTGGCCTCCATCACGGGCATCAGCGAGGAATATTATGAAGCGGCCAAAATTGACGGTGCCCACATTTTTCAACGGATCTGGTATATCACGGTGCCGATGCTGAAATCGACCTTCGTCATGCTGCTACTATTCTCGCTGGGGAGTATTATGAAGGGGCAGTTTGACCTCTTTTACCAGCTGATCGGCAATAACGGGGTGCTGTACAATACAACGGATATTCTGGATACGTACGTGTTCCGCTCGCTCAAGGTAACCTTCGATGTCGGGATGGCCACGGCGGCCGGCCTGTATCAATCGCTGTTCGGCTTCATCCTGATTATGACGGTCAACTATATCATCCGTAAAATAAATGACGATTACGCCTTGTTCTAGGTTGTGCGGAACCTGCTGCGGAAGGAGAGAAAGAGCATGCAAATCAAAGACGACTCATACACCAGGCTATTGCAGGGAGTAGCTTATACGGTAATTATACTGGGCTCCTTAGCCTGTCTGATTCCGTTCCTGCTGATTATTTCGGCTTCCTTGACGGCTAATGAGTCCATCATCAAGGATGGTTATCATTTCATACCGGCGCAGTTCTCGCTGGAGGGCTACAAGACGGTATTCACCTTCCCTGATGAGGTACTGCGGGCGTATGGGGTGACGCTGTTTACTACGGTGACGGGGACGACGCTGGGACTGTTCTTCATGACGATGGCCGGATATGTGCTGGCCCGCAAGGATTTCAAATACCGCAATACCTTTTCGTTCTATATTTACTTCACGACCCTGTTCGGCGGGGGACTGGTGCCCTGGTACATTATGATCACTAAGTATCTGCATCTGACCGATTCTTATGGGGCGCTGATTTTCCCCGGTTTGATGACGCCGTTCCTGATTATTCTGATGAAGAATTTCATCCGCTCGGCGGTGCCGGAGGAGCTGTTCGAATCGGCCAAGATTGACGGGGCGGGGGATTTCAAAATATACTGGCGCATTGTGCTGCAGCTCTCGATGCCCGGAATTGCTACGGTAGGCCTGTTCCTTGCGCTGGCTTACTGGAACGACTGGTTCTCCTCGTCGCTGTTCATTAATGATCCGCATAAGTATCAGCTGCAGTTCCATTTGTACAATGTCATCAACTCAGCCTCCTTCATCGCCAATATGGGCGCGGGTACCGGTGTCAGCTTAGGCAGTGATCTGCCGACAGAATCCACCAAGATGGCGATGGCGATTGTGGTCACAGGACCGATTCTGTTCCTGTATCCGTTCATCCAGCGTTATTTCGTGAAGGGGCTGACGATCGGAGCGGTCAAAGGTTAGAACCGGCTGGCAGACTGTACCTTTACCGTACATCTGCTATATCGGCTAACATAGAGTTAGACACAAGGATGGTATGCTTCCGGGTAGAGAACTGTACGAGGGCAGCGGGGAAGCGTGGGCTTACAACAAATTCTAGGAGGGTTCATTCATGAGAAAGAAAGCAGGCAGACGATCTTTGGTTACGCTT
Organism: Paenibacillus sp. FSL R7-0333; assembly: GCF_038000365.1. Classification (NCBI taxonomy): domain Bacteria; kingdom Bacillati; phylum Bacillota; class Bacilli; order Caryophanales; family Paenibacillaceae; genus Paenibacillus; species Paenibacillus sp. FSL R7-0333. The sequence continues at coordinate 6,202,092 of NZ_JBBOBZ010000001.1, read as the reverse complement.
ACAACGGGGTTGCTCGCTCTAACGCTCCTGGCCGGCTGCGGCGGGGGGAACAACGGCAACACTGGCAGCGCCGGTAATACCGGAAAAGACGGAAATACCGGCACACCGGCTGCATCAGAGGGAGCTGCTCCGGCAGCGGATACCGGGATCGACACCTCGAAGAAGGTGGAGCTGCAATTCTATATGCTCGGCGATGCTCCTAAGGATCTTCCGGCCATCCAGGCGGAGGTTAACAAAATGGCTGAAGCGGACCTGAACGCCACGGTGAAGTTCAACTTCACCAGTTGGACGGATTGGGATCAGAAGTATAAGCTGCTGCTGTCCTCCGGGCAGGCGATAGATCTGATTTTTACGGCAGACTGGACGCAATATCAATCCTATGCGAAGCGCGGTGCCTTCCTGGCACTGGATGATCTGCTGCCTAAGGCGGCACCCGAGCTGCAGAAGTTCGTCCCTGAGAAAATGTGGGAGGATGTTAAGGTTGACGGTAAAATCTACACGGTTCCTGCGACCTTCAAGGAGTATGTAACCAACGGGTTCGTCTACCGTGAGGATCTGCGCAAGAAATACAATCTCCCGGAGCCCAAGGACTTGGCCAGCTATGAGGCTTACATGGACGGCATTGTCAAAAACGAGCCGGATATGATGCCGATGTCCCTCAATAGCGATGTGGGTAACAATCTCCATTATATCTATACGGAGCTGCATAAAATGGTCGGCGCGCTGCCGTACGGCATGGGTGTGAAATATGATTCTCCGTCCACGGTCTACTCCTACTGGGGCTCCGATGAGCAAAAAGAAGAGCTGAAGATGATGAAGCGCTGGGCCGATAAAGGCTTCATTCCAAAGAATGTACTGAATATTAAGGATACGATGCAGGACCCGGTCACTTCAGGTAAAGCGGCCAGCATGTTCGGGGACAATCCTAACCGGTTCAATGATATGAAGATGAAGATCAGCACGACTCATCCGGATTGGGAGCTGGCGTATTCTCCTTTCGGCTTAACTACCGGCTATGCGACCCCTGTACATCCGATTCACAACGGGTTCGCTATTCCGAAGAGCAGCAAGAACCCGGAGCGGGCACTTGCCTTCTATCAGAAGATGGTGCTCGACAAACGGTATAATCAGCTGACGCAATACGGCATTGAAGGCAAGAACTACACGGTAGAAGACGGCTATTATAAGCTGGTCGGCACTAGTACCTCCAATGGCTTCACCCGTGAGGGCATGAACGGCTGGGCGTGGAGAAATCCGGAGTTCATGCTGTTTGACAAGGGATTTGACGGAGTCAAGGCGATCTTTGATGAGCTGGATAAAATCCAGAAGCCGGACCTGTTCCTGGGCTTCGCCGAGGACTACAGCTCTTATCAGGCAGAGAAGGCTGCGCTTGAGCAGGTAGAGAAGCAGTACCTGTTCCCGCTGGAGGCCGGACTGGTGGATGATGTGGATAAGGGCCTGGAGACCTTCATGCAGAAGGCCAAGCAGGCGGGCCTGGAGAAGATTCAGGCGGAGTGGACGAAGCAGTGGGAGGCTTATGTTGCTGAAAAAGGTCTAAAATAATGAGGGGAGCCCCGGGAGCCGAATGGCTTTTGGGGCTTTTTGTGTGCGCGGGAGCTGGAGTGGGTGCTGGAGTGGGTGCTGGTGCTGGTGCTGGAGTGGCGATGGCGCTTGGGTGGACGCTCCGAAAACGGAACGATGTTCCGATCGCTGTTGTGTCCGGATTTTTATTTATTCTACCTTAGCGGTGAAAATCCGGACACAAAGGCGAACGCTCCGCTTCTCCACATTCATTCCGTTTTCTCCGCTGTTTAAGCGCTGGGCACACCTGCGTCAACCCCGGCCCTCTTGCCGCGTCAGCCCTACAGCCTCCGTGGCAGGTGGGGAGAGCAGAAGAGCCCGTCTCCACGAATCTGGAGACGGGCTTGAGGTGAAGCGTACCCTAGCTTCTCCGTGCACACGGAGAAGGGCTTGGTGTTCCACCAAAGCGGACAAAAGAAAGCTTGGTGTTCCACCAAAGCGATTAAAAGAAGGCTTGGTGTTCCACCAAAGCGTTACTGTACCATGGATGATAAAGTGTGCTATCGAGTCAATTCTATGAAAAATTGCTGTAAGTCCAGTTCTGATTTTATATTTTCAATTACGTTTTTCAGTCCAGGAACCCACAGCAGAGTGTCTTGCCGAATATAGTTTAATACTATGGCACAACTCCGTTCAAACTTTTCAATATGCGGACTGTGTTCATTTGTCAAAACATTTCTGACCTCTTCTGCTAAATTCATATAATCTGAGTTAATGTGATCCTGTTTACTAATTTCAGCAGGTTTTAATTTGGACCAAACATAAGCTCCTCCTTCAACAACTGCTTCTGATCCCTCTAAATATTCCAGGAATGAATCCTCATTAATAAATTCATCGATCCGCTCCTCCAGACCTTTGAAAGCTTGGACAAAATTAATAACGTCTTCCAAAAAAGACACCTCCCGGATAAATAAGAAGATATGATTTTTGCTTGCTGTACAATTTCCTCAGTTAGCAAACCAATCTTATGTGATTTTAGTATATCGTGTTTTTTAACATTTTCAATTGTGAAAATTTTAACAAGTTGAATCTAAACTGGGGCCACGGCCCCAGTTCGAAAACTTACAAATACGATTTATAGAGTCCGCACACTTTTCAAACGGCGATAATCGGTAGGCGTTGTACCGAAGCTGCGCTTGAACATCCGGTGCAGGTAGGAGCTGCTGGTGAAGCCGCAGCGCTCGGCGATCGCGGTGACGGGCAGGTCGGTGTTCTCCAGCAAGGCGCACACTTCGCGCATCCGCACCTCCAGGATGACATCGACGATGCTGTTCATGGTCTGCTGCTTGTAGAGTCGGCTGATATAGATGGGTGACATGTCCAGTTCATCGGCGATCTGGTTCAGGCTCAGATGAGGCTTCATGTAATCCTCATTGATCTTGGCGTTGATCTGGCAGATGAGGTCGTGCTGCTTGGTGTTCTTTTTGCCGGCCAGCTGCTCCTGCAGAGTATGGAAGAGGGCGGTGAAGGCCTCCTCGAGCTCCTCTATCGTCTCGATAGCGTCCAGGCTCGGCAGCTCGGCCATTCCATCAATTTGTAAGCGGTTACGTTTCTGGATAGTGTTCACGATCTCTCTAACTGTGACGCTGAGCCTGGACACGGTTAACTGGGCGGTCTGGTAAGGGAAGGCTCCGGTCTCGCGGATCATCGCGCTGAACTGCTCGGCGGCGTCCGTCAGCTTGCCGCTCAGCAGCGCATCCGCTAGCCTCTTCTCCTTGTCCGCCGGATAATGATAAGTGCTGGACTCTAGCGCACAGATGTCCCGGGCATTCAGGATACAGCCATGCCCATAGAACAGGCGGTGATTCGACGCCTCGCGGACCTGCTGATAGAGCTGATGCAGCTGGCTGGCATTACGGTCAATATGGCTGTAGGTCAGCGTAAGGCTGATCTTCAGATAGTCGGAGCAGGCCTGCTGAATCTGCCGGAGCAGGGCTTCGATTAGGCCGGTATCCGTATATTCCACGGGATCGATAATGTTCAGCAGCACCAGAATCCCGTCATCGTTCATATCCACAGTCTCCACGCGGTAGGTCTGGCCGCAGATCTCGGAGGCGATGTTCATAATGGCGAATTTGGAGGCCAGCAGATAAGAGGAACGGGCTTCCCGGAACTCCCGGTAACGGTCAATCCGCAGCAGGATCAGCCGGTAATCATCATTGAAGGTGAAATGAATGCCGAGCTGGCGCAGCTTCTCTACCTGCTGCATGGACTGCAAAGGCTTCAGGCCGAGGATCAGGTCCCGCAGTGTATTTTGCCGGATCATGAACATGCTGTCGCGCTTCTCGGTCTCCAGAATATGCATCTCGCTGACAATCCGGTTCATCGGCAGGTAGAGGCTTCTGGACATGATCCAGGAGAGGCCGATGCCGGCCACCAGCACCAGACCTGCGATCAGCAAGGTGGTGTTGCGGATGTTGTTGGTCTGCTTCGTAATGATCTCATACGGCGTAATTCGTACATACTGCCAGCTTAAATCATCCGGTGCCGTATAAGAGATCAGCGAGTTCACGCCCCCGAAGGGAGCGATGAAATACCCGGCCTCCCGGCCCTTGATCCGCTGCTCGATGAATCCTGCTTCCTCCGGGGTCAGCTCCTGCTGCTTCAGGCTGTTGCTGGAGCGGAAGGCGCCCTGATCATCCAGAATATAGGTCGCACTGGTGGAATCCGCCGGGCTGGCGATCTCTTTGTTGATCCACGGAGCCGAAATATTCACAATCACCGCCGAATTAATGGCCCGATCCCAGCCGATCGCATCCAGACACAGGAAGGTGTAGGCACGGACCTGATCGTTCTCCAGTGCGCCGTTGGAATAGACTCTAGGAATGGGAGTGAACGCCTTATAGTTCTGATAGTGGCTCAGGATATCCAGAATGGAGGTATCGACCAGCTCCTTCTCGGTATACACACCGTTCTGACCATGGGAGGAGGCAACATACAGCTGCCCGCCCTTGGGATTATATACATAGATGGATTCAATATAAGGCATGGAGCTTAGATAGTTGCCCAGCTCGGACATGGCGGCGGTGACATCGTAGATGTCCGGCTTATCGTAGAACACGATTTTGGAGATGGTGCTGTTGCGGTAGATTTGAAAAGAAAGCGATTGCGCAGCATCCGTCATGTTCACGACCTCACGGCTGGTCTGTGTGAGGTTGCCGAGGTCGGACTGGAAGGTCTGTTTCTTTTCTACGCCGATATAGTAGTTGTAATAAATGATGGTGGAGACCAGAAAGGTTAAGGAGACGCAAAGTGTAATGCTAACTAGCAGTCTGCTGTACAATGCCCGTTGATTGCCGATCTTGTTCAGTCTCATCCAAAGTAGCCCCCTGACTCACTGTGTATTCTTGCGGGTACCGTCCTTGTCGTAAATGTTCATAGTACGATTATAAGCTCCAGCCTATGAACAGGACAGTAGAACAAGCTTATAACTGTGAACAGGCTGGACCCCTGCGCAGTGAACAAATGCAAGATTCGTGTACAAAAGCTACTTGTGACAGGGGAGGGGACTATTCCCTATATGACTCTGCTCTGAATGCGGAAGGTGCGCGGGGAGAGGCCGATCTCCCGTTTGAACATATTGCAGAACTGGGCGTCGTTGACGAATCCGGCTGCAGCCGAGACCTCGGAAATATGCATTTGGCTGTGCAGGAGGAGGGACTTGGCATAATCCAGGCGTTTTAGTAAAAGATAACGGTGGGGAGAGTGCATGAACCGCTCCTTGAACAGATGCCGGAAGCGGTCGTAGCTGTAACCGGACATCTCTGCCAGCGAGGCCACCGAGAGCTTGTGGCGGTAATGCTCGTTCATATAATTGAGCACATACTGCATCTGATCCTCTGCCGGGGAATGGAAATCGGAGGCGCTGAGCAGCCGCTGGAGATAGACGGTAATTTCACTCATCTGCAGATTCAGCAGCTCGCTGAACCCGTCGCGCTTGCGCTTGAACTCAGCGCTCATCCGCTGCAGGGTCTGTAGCACTGTGTGCTCTTTATCATCGTCAAACACACCGGACAGCGAATTGATCACCGGATTGCCGCAGTGGAAGCCGACGAACAGCACCTCCGGGCTGGGCTGATGATTCTCATCATGCTTGAAGCCGGCCGGAATGAGGGCGAAGGTAGAGGGCCGGAAGTGATAGCTGCGCTGGCCGATGCTGCAGGTGCCCTGACCGTGGATGTAATAGACAAGCTCGAAGCACTCATGCTGGTGCGGAGGGATATAGGTACCTGCTTCATGTTCTGCATTTACAATATATAGGACACGATCCATGATGAGCCTCCCTTGATCGTCATTTAGCCGAATCGTACAAAAACATGACCGAAAATATATAAATATTTATGTTTTCATTTGATATGATCTTATCAATAAAACCGAAGATTCTCAACTGGACTGGCCATCTTGTTCGGATATTTTACGGTTTTTTAGCGAAATGTAACATGAAATGTTTGGTTTTCAGAGTAAAATGCTTATTTTCAGAATTTCAACAGTCGCTTATTCATGCTGCCCGATTCGATGGGACCAACAAAACGTGTAATTGGGATTTTATGCTATTCAGCAGGGTGGATCTATTACAAATAGGGGTGTGAACTTAGAACATGAAAAAGAAAATGCTCACTTTAATGTTGCTGGCAGTTATGGTACTGGTCGCTGCGTGCGGAAACAACAAGTCCGGGAACGGGAATGGTGCGACAGCAACTCCGGGAACGAATGAGGAAGGCGGCGCGGCTGCGGGGGACAAGCTCAAGGTGGTGCTGCTGATTCCGGGGACGCTGGGCGATAAGTCGTTTTTTGATGCGGCGAACAATGGTCTGCAGAAGGTGAAAAGCGAGCTTGGCGCAGAAACGAAGGTCGTGGAAATGGGCGCTGACAAGACGAAATGGGAGCCGACTTTTAATGATATCGCTGCTGAGGATTGGGATGTTGTCATCTCCGGCGGCTCGGAAATTACAGAAATGTTCAATGCAACGGCAGAAGCAAATCCCGATAAAAAATTCATTAACTATGACACCGACATCGAGGAAGCGCCTGCCAATATGTACAATATGTCTTACTCGACCAATGAGGTCTCCTTCCTGGCCGGAGCGGCTGCGGCGCTTGCTACCCAGTCTGATATGCCTAATGCCAACAAGGACAATGTGATCGGATTCCTGGGCGGAATGGACATTCCCGGCATCAATGCCTTCCTGGTCGGATACATTCAGGGAGCACAGTATGTGGATCCGGAAGTGAAGGTAGCGGTCTCTTATGCCGGAGATTTCGTGAACCCTGCCAAGGGCAAGGAATTGTCGCTGATCCAGTATAACTCGGGTGTGGATATTATTTTCAACGTAGCGGGCGGTACGGGCCTTGGCATCTTCGATGCAGCGAAGGAAAAGAACAAATATGCGATCGGCGTCGATTCTGACCAGGCGATGCTGCTGAAGGATACGGATAGTGTGAAAGCCAACCTGATCGTTACTTCTGCGATTAAAAAGATTGATTCGGCCATCCTTGGCGCAGTGAAGAAACTGCAGGACGGCACGCTTGAAATGGGTAAACGCGATGTGCTTGGCTTCGTCGAAGACGGCGTAGGCATTGCCGAGAACGAGATCTACAAGGCGGCATTCCCGGCGGAATTGCAGACCAAGATTGAAGAAGTGAAGCAGAAGCTGATCAATAAGGAAATTAAGGTGGATAACGCAATGGGTATGGAGACTTCTGAAGTGGAAGCCATCCGTAATGCTGTTAAACCTTAAGGACATGAACAGAATCTTTGGTTGAAAGGCGTTGATGACCCATGGCAAATGCTCTGCTGGAAATGCGGGGAATCACCAAAGTGTATCCGAACGGTGTGGTTGCCAACAAGGACGTTGAGTTCTCCCTGCGCGAAGGCGAGATCCATGCGATTGCGGGTGAGAACGGAGCCGGTAAATCGACTCTGATGAAAATTATGTTCGGAATGGAGAGCCCAAGCGAAGGCGGGCTCTACATCCGGGGAGAACAAGTGAAGCTGCAGTCCCCGCAGGACGCGATTGACCGAGGTATCGGGATGGTGCATCAGCATTTCATGCTGGTGCCTTCTTTTACGGTGGCGGAGAATATGGTGCTCGGTATGGAGCCGAAGAAGGGCGTTGGCTTCAATTATGCAGAGGCCGTACGCCTGACGGAAGCAACTGCACGTAAATATAATCTCTCAGTGAATGCCAAGGCGAAGGTGGAGGACCTGAGTGTCGGCATGAAGCAGAAGGTGGAAATTCTGAAGGCGCTGGTGCGCGGTGCCAAGATTCTCATTCTCGATGAGCCAACGGCAGTGCTGACTCCGCAGGAGACGGAGGAGCTGTTCCATGAGCTGCAGCAGCTTAAGGAGCAGGGACACACGATTGTGTTCATCTCGCACAAGCTGAAGGAGGTCAAAGCCATCTGTGACCGGATTACCATCATGCGCGGCGGCCGGAGTGAAGGCGTCTTCGAGACCAAGGAAGTAACGGAGCAGGAGATCTCGCGGCTGATGGTCGGGCGGGATGTGGTGCTGAAGTATGACAAAAGCGATCTTCCCTACGGCAAGCCGGTGCTTACAGTGGAAGGGCTGAGCGTCTCAGACAGCCAGGGAAAAGCGCTGCTCTCCGAGCTCAGCTTCTCGGTCCGTGAAGGCCAGATTGTCGGCATCGCCGGCGTTGAAGGGAACGGACAGACACAGCTGATCGAGGCGCTGACCGGCGGCCTGCGCGGAGTTGGAGGCAGCGGGTCGGTACAGGTGAAGGGGAAGGACATCCGTGAGCTGGATATTCTGGACATCCGCAACCTGGGGGTATCCTATATCCCTGAGGACCGGATGCGCCAGGGCTCTGCCGGAGAAGCCAGCATTGCCGACAATCTGATCTCCACGCGCTACCGTCAGAAGGATATGAATAAAGGGCCTTTCCTGCACGGGTCCAGAATTGCTGCGCTGGCCTCTGCGCTGGTCGAGGAATTCAAGGTGCGCTGCTCCGGCCCGCAGCAGCCGATCGGTATGCTGTCCGGCGGTAACATGCAGAAGGTAGTCGTAGCCAGGGAGTGTTCCACGAATCCGCAGCTGCTGATCGCCGAGCAGCCGACCCGGGGCGTGGATATCGGGGCTGCCCAGTTCATTCACCAGAAGCTGCTGGAGCTGCGCTCGGCAAACTGTGCCACGCTCTTGGTATCAGCGGATCTGAATGAAATTCTGGAGCTGAGCGACAGTCTTCTCGTGATGTATGAGGGCCAGATTGTGGCCTATTTCGAACATCCGTCAGCAGTCGGTGAGGAAGAGCTGGGGCTCTACATGCTGGGAATTAACCGGCAGGACAAAGAGCAGACCGGGAGGGCCGCATATCATGTTTAAAGTCAAATATTTCGAGGCGATCCGCACAGCGGCGGTCATCGTCATTGCACTTATTATCGCGTTCCTGATCATCTCGCTGGTCAGTGACCACCCGGTGAAGACGATCGGAATCTTCCTCTGGGAGCCGTTGTCCACGAAGGGCCATATCGGCAACGTCATTGAAATGGCGATTCCGCTGATGTTCACCGGCCTTGCGGTCTCCCTGCTGTTCCGGGCCAATATGTTCAACCTGGGAGCGGAGGGGATCTTCTATTTCTCCGGTGTCGTGACTACTGCGCTGGCGATTCATCTCAGCCTGAACAGCTGGTTCCATCCGGTAGTGGCGATTCTTGCGGGCTCAATCGTAGGGGCACTGCTCTCAGCCATCCCCGGTATTCTCAAAGCGAAGTGGAACGCCAATGAGCTGGTTACCTCGCTGATGTTCAATAACATCCTGTTTGGGGTCGGGCTGTACCTGCTGAACTATCATCTGCGGGACGCCAAGGCCTTCGCCAATGTTTCTTTTAAATTCGAGAAAACGGCCCAGCTCAGCAAGCTGTTTGCAGGGACGCGGATTCATACCGGACTTATTATTGTGCTGGTGCTCATTGTGCTCGCTCATCTGTTCCTCTACCGGACCAAATGGGGCTATGAGCTGCGGATGACCGGGGTTAACCGGGACTTCGCCCGTTATTCAGGCATGAAGACGGCCAAGGTGATCATTCTGGTCCATCTGATCGCCGGTTTCATTGCCGGTATGGGCGGCTCGGTGGAGGTGCTCGGGATGTACAGCCGGTTTCAGTGGACCTCCTTACCGGGCTACGGTATGGATGGTGCACTGGTGGCCATGCTGGCCAAGAATAATCCGTTCTCCGTCATTGTCTCGGCGCTCTTCCTGGCCTATATCCGCATTGGCGCCGATATGATGTCGCGCCTCTCCGATGTGCCGTCCGAGATGATCTCGATTATCCAGGCTGTGATTATTCTGCTGATATCCGCGGAGCAGTTCCTCAAGTTCTGGAAGAACCGCATGCTGCTGAAGGAGGCGAAGGAAGCATGAACAGTCTGCTGAATGTCATTCTGACGACGGATTTTGCCTTCTCTGTCCTGCGTGTAACCACGCCAATACTGTTCGCTGCACTGGGGGCGCTGATCTCGAACCGTGCCGGAATCATCAACATCGGGATGGAAGGGATCATGCTGGTCTCGGCGCTGGCCGGGGTTATCGTGAGCGCCTATACGCAGAGCGCCTGGGTGGGATTGCTTGGGGCGGTGCTGTCGGGAACGCTGATTGCGGGCATTTTGGCTTTTTTCACCTTAAAGTTCAAGACCCACATTATTCTCGGCGGGGTGGCGATCAATATGTTCGCTTCCGGCGGTACGGTATTTATTCTGTATCTGCTGAGCGGTGACAAAGGCTCTTCCACCTCCTTGGCGAGTAAAGTGCTGCCGAGTATAGATATTCCGCTCCTGCAGGATATTCCGGTGCTGGGCCCGATTCTGTCGGGGCACCACATTCTGACGTATTTCTCTATATTGTCAGTGCTCGTAGTCTATTATCTGCTCAACCGTACACCGCTTGGACTGCGAATCCGCTCCGTAGGCGAGAATCCGCATGCGGCCCAATCAGTGGGCGTCAGTGTGGTCCGCATCCAGTACAGCGCGCTGCTGCTCAGCGGCTTCTTCGCCAGCTTGGGCGGAGCCTATATGTCGATGGGCTACCTGTCGCTGTTCACCCGCGATATGATTGCCGGCCGGGGCTGGATTGCCATCGCCGCTGAATCCATGGGCCGGAGCACCACCGTGGGCACAGCGCTGACCTCGCTGCTCTTCGGCGCAGCTGACGCGTTATCCAATGCCCTGCAGGTGCTGAAGATTCCGGCGGAGCTGATCGCTACGCTGCCTTATGTGGCAACGGTGATCGGTCTGATTATCTATGCGGTCTCGGAGACACGGAAGAAGAATAAGAAGCTTAAGGCTACTGTTACGAAATAAACAAGGTAGATAAGGCACACGAAAGAAATTAGCGAAAAGCAAAAAGAAGCGGAGGGGAAATTTGGAACTGTAGGAGCGATAGCGTCCGCCTTTGTCACCGGATTTCTACCGCGAAGAGCGGTTCAAAATCAAGAAATCTGGTGACAACAGCGGCCGGAAGTCCAAATGTTCACCGCAGCTTCGACCAAGCTTCAAGTTCAACTCTTAAGTGCGTCTTATCTAGCCATTCACAACTAATCAAAGGGAGCGACAACGATGCCAACACCTATCATTATTGACTGCGATCCGGGGCATGACGACGCGATTGCCATTCTGCTTGCGCTGGCACATCCGGGAGAGCTGGATATCCGGGGGATTACAACCGTTGGCGGCAACCAGATTCTGGATAAAATTACCGACAATGCCCTCAAGATTCTCAGCTTTGTAAATGCAGATATTCCGGTAGCCAAGGGCGCTGCGGCGCCGCTGCTGGGCAAGCTTGTTACCGGAGAGGAAGCCCACGGGGAGTCCGGCATGGATGGCCCGGCGCTGCCGGCGAGCAAATTCAAGCCCGTAGAGCAGGGGGCAGTAGAATTCATGCTGGAGATTATCCGCGCCTCGGAAGAGAAGATCACCCTGGTGCCTACCGCTCCGCTGACGAATATCGCCCTATTGATTACCGCTTACCCGGAAGTGAAGGAGCGGATCGAGAAGATCTCCCTGATGGGCGGCGGACTGGCTTACGGCAATGTGACCCGGACAGCGGAGTTCAATATTTATGTAGACCCGGAGGCGGCGCGGATCGTTTTCGAATCCGGCATTCCGATTGTCATGAGCGGATTGGATGTGACAGATAAAGCGGCGATCTTCGAAGAGGAGATTCAGGAGCTTAAGACGCGCGGTCCCGTGTCCGTCATGGTCGGTGAGCTGCTGGATTTCTATTCGATCTACGGGAAGAAAATGGGCTTTGTCGGCAATGCGCTGCATGACCCTTGCGCCATTGCCTGGCTGCTGCACCCGGAGCTGTTCGAATCCGAGCACCTGTATGTAACCGTAGAGACCGAAGGCAAGCTTACCCGCGGCATGACTGTGGCGGACCGCCGCAAGAAGCCGGACCAGCCTGCGAATACGGAGGTACTGCTTGGTGTAGACCGCGAAGCCTTCATCAAGCTGCTGTTCGATTCGTTGGAACGGTTAGACCGGCAGCTGGGGTCTCCGGCAGGAGAATCCTAACGGATGGCGGGCTGGGAACGTCTGCAGGAGACGGTAAGGTTCGAGCTGCAGCAGCGGATCGAGGAAGGCTGCCAGCCGGGCAGTCTGGCGGAGAAGCTGGATGCGGCCGGGAGCGATGAGGACAAGCTGATGGAGGTATACCGGGAGCTGATGGCACTTCCTGTATCCGCTGATTTTCCTTATAAGGAGCCTTCGGATCTGGCGGGGATCAGGCAGCTCCGTCCGGAAGGTCCGCGCAAGCTTGCGGTGGACTGGACGCCGGACCAGTGGCGAGACAGGTTCTACGGGGCCTGGCTCGGGCGGAGTGTAGGCTGCGCGCTGGGCAAGCCGCTGGAATACTGGGACTATCTGTACGGGAAGGATGGCCGGACCGGCTGGGAGAATATCGAGCTGTGGTTCCGCGGTGCCGATGCCTGGCCGATTACCGGCTATACCCCGGAGTTCTCTACCGCCCGCGAGGAATACGGCCTCGGTTTAAGCGACTGGTCATTCACCAGCACGCGTGAGAAGATCAGCTACATGGAGAGCGATGACGATATTCGTTATACCGTGCTTGGCCTGATGCTGCTGGAGCAAAAAGGGTTGAACTGGGATTCCTGGGATATCGGCAAGCTGTGGCACGGGCATCTGACCTACAGTCAGGTCTGTACGGCGGAGACACAGGCCTATATGAACTTCGCTCAGGAGACCTCCCATCTGCACGGAGAGAAGCCGGCGGATTGGCCGCTGCGGCAGGAGCGGGTACGGATGCATCTGAATCCGTACCGGGAATGGATCGGTGCGGCGATCCGCGCGGATGCCCTGGCTTATGGAGCGGCCGGACATCCCGAATTAGCGGCAGAGCTGGGCTGGCGGGATGCCTCCTTCTCGCATGTGAAGAACGGGATCTACGGCGAGATGTTCAATGCAGCAATGATCTCAGCAGCTTTCGCAGGCCTCAGCAATCAGGAGATTGTCCAGATCGGCCTGAGTGAGATTCCGCAGACGAGCAGATTGGCTAAAGATGTGCTGCGGGGAGTTGAAATTGCACAGCAGGCAGGCAGTGAGCGTGAGCTGGTCAGCACCCTCTGGAACGAGTTCAGCCATTACGACCCGGTGCATACGAACAACAACGCTGCTATTGTGGCGGCCTCGCTGATCTACGGCGGCGATGACTTCGAGAAAGCGGTGGTCACCTCCGTATCGGCCGGAATGGATACCGACTGCAACGGGGCCACCGTCGGCTCCATTATGGGAGCGAAGCTGGGGGCTGCCAAGCTGCCGGTTAAGTGGACCGCACCGCTGAACGATCTGCTGTATGCGGATCTGCCGGGCTTCCACCCGATCGCCATCTCTGAGGTCGCGGAGCGGAGCTATCAGGTGTTCCTGAAGCTGCGGGCGGAGCTGGGGGAAGCGAAACAGGGATAATACAGATACTAATTATATTTGAGCACTTTTTATGAAGTCGCCTCGCACCGGATGTTTTCAGGGGAAAACATCCGGTGCGGTTGGGCGGCTTTTTTGTCGTTTAGGAAATTATGATTTACATCCGATGCGGATAAGTTGTGCATAAAGTTGGGGGTAAGTGTCTTGGAGCATCGGCAGGATGACTATATTCTGGATCAGTAATAGGAATGACTTCGCTGATTTCACCGAACAGCCGGATATGGTCGGAAAACCGACTACATTCGGTGCGGCAGAGGCGTGTGGGCCGAATGTGGTCGAAAAACCGACCACATTCGGTGCGGCAGAGGCGTGTGGGCCGGATATGGTCGAAAAACCGACTACATTCGGTGCGGCAGAGGCGTGTGGGCCGGATATGGTCGAAAAACCGATCACATTCGGTGCGGCAGAGGCGTGTGGGCCGGATATGGTCGAAAAACCGATCACATTCGGTGCGGCAGAGGCGTGTGGGCCGGATATGGTCGAAAAACCGACCACATTCGGTGCGGCAGAGGCGTGTGGGCCGAATGTGGTCGAAAAACCGATCACAATGGGGATGCCGCAGGCATTTTGTTCTCGTATGGGAAGGAAAGTTTGCCGAATGTAGGTGAAAAACCGATTACAATATGCCGCTAAGAAGGTAAGTTGATAACAGGGAAGTCTACAGCCAGATCATACTGGCTGCGGACTTCCCTGTTTCGTTTAAAGAAAGCCTCGCTTAACTTAACATTCACAGGATTAAACTTGTATGTTAGCATTACTTGTAATTCTATTACTTACCAAATTTTGATTATGGAGAGGGGAGCGGAGCTCATGCTGAAAGTCATGATTGTGGACGATGAACCCTGGGTTCTGGAAGGACTCCGGACGATGGTGGACTGGGCGAAAGCCGGATTCGAGGTATGCGCTGAAGCGCTTAGCGCCGGAGAGGCGCTGCGGCTGATCCGGGAGCACAGGCCGGATCTGCTGCTGACGGATATCAACCTTCCGGTGATGAGCGGCCTGGAGCTGATTGCGGCCGTGAAGGAGACGGTGGACCCGCCGCCCCGGTTCGTGATCCTGAGCGGGTATGACGATTTCAACTATGCCCGGACTGCGCTGCGCCACAAGGTGGACGGCTACCTGCTGAAGCCGGTGGATGATGAGGAGATCGGGGAGCTGCTCGGGAAGATCCGAGCTATTATCCGTTTTGAAACCGCTTCCAGACTAGAGGAGCGGAAGAAGCATAATATTCTGGTGCATAATCTGATCAGCCGTTGTGTCCAGGGGGATTGGAGTGAGGAGCTGGAGCACGCCGCCTGCGGTCTGCTGGGGCTTCAGCCTGATACAGAGCTGCAATGCATACTTGCTGCTGCCATATCAGGTTCAGGTACGGTGAGCCTGAATGAAGGGGATACCGAAGGCTTCCCGGATCACCTGGGCTATGTCTTCCAGGACCCGGCCGGAAGGGCCGGGCTTCTGATTCGCTCAGCCGGACTGTCCACGGAAGCGCTGGAGGCAGCAGCCGCTCAGGTGCAGAAGGTGCAGTCAGCGAAGCTGGGGGTACCGGTGGCTGTAATGATCAGCGGCCGGGGGAACGGACTGCGCGCCGTCCAGGAGCTGTACACCCAGACGCTTGAGGTCTGGGGGCTTAAATACCGGAAGGAGCGGGGCGGAATTTTCTACTACAACGATCTGCGTACGGCCCGCTTGTCTCCCGAATTCACTGACGGGCACTTTACGCGTGTGCTGGATGAGGTGAAGGAAGGCGTGCCTGAGAGAATCCGGGCCGCTGCCAGGGAAGCCTTCGCAGCCATGACCGCCAAGAGGGTGAGTATTGACGCTGCACAAGCTGAGGTAGCCCATCTGGAGATGACCTTATGCCGGAGTATTGCTGAGATGCAGGGAGACCCCGACCAGATCATGTGTGCGATGCACAAGGAGTACGGCAACTTGGGCGGACTCACGGACTATTACAAGCTTAGCCTGTATGTGGACCGGCTCTGCCTGGAGACCGCAGCGTACCTCACCGAGCTGCGGGCTAATAACGAGGGGAACACCATCTATAACGTGATTCAATACGTAGATCTGGAATTCCGCAGCAAGCTGCAGCTCCAGGACCTCGCCAGGCAGTTCCACATGAATTCTGCCTATCTGGGCCAGTTGTTCCGCAAGGAGACGGGGCGCAGCTTCAGCGATTATCTGAATGAGAAGCGGATCGAAGCGGCCAAAAGCCTGCTCAAGCGCACCCAGCTCAAGATATCGGATATCGCGGTGCAGGTGGGCTTTTCCAATACCGATTATTTCATCGACAAGTTCAAGAATAAGGTGGGTTCATCACCTTCGGTGTACAAGAATGCCCACAACAATAAACAGCTCTAAAATACCCCCACAAAGTGGGGCTTTGTCTTCGAAGGCTACTCAGGTACTTTGCGGGGACCCCGAAAACTTATAAATTCTATATTGATAGGAAAGCCGGGTGTGTGTGAGGGATGGCGACAAAACGGTTTAAATTCGGCACCATCGTCAATGATATTCCGCTAAGCTACAAGTTCTATCTCATCTACATTGTGGGTGTGCTCCTGCCGATCATGGTGCTGAATCTGGTATTCCTGGAGCGGATTACAGATCTCATCAAATCGAGGGAGCAGCAGAATCTGGAGATTTCCATGGAGCGGGCGCGGAAGGACATTCATGATTTTATTGAAGGGGGAGTCTCTGTCGGCTACACGCTGGCTGCGGATAAGAATCTGTACGAGATGCTGGACCGGACCTATACGGACTCTATCGAATTCTACAGTATGTTCAACGAACAATTGAGAGACCGGATGAACAGCTATATGCCTGTCAATAACCAGCTGGAACGAATCAGTATATTCACGAACAACCAGACGGTTGTATCCGGGGGGAATTATCAGGTAATGAACGATAAAGTATGGTTCAGTGACTGGTACCGGCAGGCCAAGAAGGCCACTACCCAGGTCTATGTTGCTGCTTACCGGATCATGGAGAACAAGAATCTGGCTTCATCCACCCCGACGCTCAGCATTATTGAGACCATGGACAATTACCGTAATCTGAACAACTATGAGAAGGTGCTGCGGATCGATCTGGACCTCAGTGAGATCTATGACATTATCGTCCGGGAACGGGATTACCTGAGCCTCTATTTGATCAATGGGGAGAACAAGATTGTGATGTCAGCGGACAGCGGCTATCAGCATATTACGGATGATCCCTATCCGGTATTCGATCAGTGGGGGGACAGCCAGGACGAGAGCGAGGGGGTTCGGGTAATGGCTGTAGGGACGGCGAATTATCTCAAAGGTTGGCGGATTGTCGGAATTACGCAGGGGGAGCGGATCTCCCAGGCGGTTCTCGATATCCGGCTGTATGCGGCGGGACTGGCAACAACACTGACCGTATTGACCAGCGGATTCATCTATATCATGCTGCGCTCCTACAACTACCGGGTGAAACGCCTGTCCCGGCATATGCAGAAGGTGACGAACGAGAAGTTCGAGCTGATCGCCATCGATGAGGGCCGGGATGAGATTGGCGGGCTAATCCACAATTTTAACCGGATGACCTCCAGAATCCACTCCCTGATCAACGATGTGTACAAGCTGGAGATCCAGAGCAAGAACCTGGAGATGGAGCGCGTCAGGGCGGAGCTGAATTTCCTGCAGAGCCAGATGAACCCCCACTTCCTGTTCAACACGCTGAATGCGATACTGGTGGTCTGCACCAAGAACAAATATAACGATGTCACCGATATTATAAAAAGCTTGTCGAAGCTACTGCGCAGACTATTGAGCTGGAAGGAGGATCTGGTGCCGGTGCGCGAGGAGATCGCATTTATCGACATGTATCTGCGGATTGAGAAATTCAGGTTCAGGGATAAATTCGATTATACCTTTGAGATCGATGAGCAGTCCCTGGATTATAAAATACCGAAGCTGAGTATGCAGCCGCTGGTCGAGAATTCCTGCAAGCATGGCCTGCAGACGATTGAGGGGCTGGGCGTAATCAAAGTGGCTGCGGTCGTGCTGGATAACAGGCTGCAGATTACAGTATCCGACAATGGTAAGGGCATGGAGCCGGAGAAGCTGAAGGAGCTGATGTTCGCGGTCCGCAAGGAGGATTACTCCGGGACCAACATCGGTATCCGCAATGTATACCGCAGGCTGGAGCTGAATTACGCGGATCAGGTGCGCTTCGAGATATCCAGTACGCCGGGTCAGGGAACGGTAGTGACCTTTGGCATTCCCCTGAAGCTGCTTGAGAAGAATTACTCCATGGAAAGAGAGGTATAGATGATGAAATACAAAGTATTATTAATCGATGATGAGCCGAGCGCTCTGGAAGGGATGGAGATGTGGATCGATTGGCAGGAGCTGGGCTTCGAGCTGTGCGGAACCTGCGGCAACGGCCGGGAGGGGCTGCAGATGATGAAGCAGCTTCAGCCGGATCTGGTCATAACCGATATCCATATGCCGCTGATGAATGGTCTGGAGATGATCGGGGAATGGCGGCAGGAGGGGACGGATTCGACGAAGTTCGTCATTTTGAGCGGCTACAGTGAGTTTGAATACGCCCGCACGGCCATCAGCTACGGAATCAATCACTATCTGTTGAAGCCGGTCTTCCCGGAGGAAGCTGCCGAGGAGCTGCGGGAGATCCGCCTGGAGCTGGAGCAGGAGGCGAACCGCAGAAGAATCCATGAGACCGCTTCCGGGGAAGAGGCGGCAACCTTAATCAAGGGGCTGCTTCATGGCAAAAAGGGAGAACCCGAGCTTATGGAATGGCTGGAGACTCTGCCCGGCTTCAAGGAGAGTCCTTCATGGAACATTTGCCTGATCCGGACGGTCCCGGAGCTGTACACAGAGGTACGGAGCCGCATAGTCTCCCTGCTGGCCGGATATCAGGCACTCGTGACGATCGATCTGGAAGCGGGGTTGCTCGGGATCGTGTACGGCATGACGGCAGGCAGCGGGGAAGACGGCGGAATAGCTGAAGTGCTGGATATCCTGCTGCGCGAGTACGGGAGAGGGAAGATTAACATCGCGCTGGGAACCCCGGAGGACTCCTTGTTGTCCATAGAGGGCAGTTATGGCCGGGCCAAAGAGACGTTACTCCATTTCTTTTACGAGCCGGAGCAGGCAGGGGTGCTGGCTTACAGCGCGGTACAGGACAAGCCCTTCAGTTATCACTATGATCATATCGGGCTGATGGATGCCCTGCTGGACTGCGTGAATCTTCTGGACTCGGATGGCTACCGCGAGGCGCTGGAGGCGGCGGCCCGCAGCTTCCGGGAACAGCAGGTGGCGCCGGAGGTAGTACGCAAATTCGTAATCCACCTCATGTACCGGATATTCGCACTCGCACCCGGGGCAGAAGCCGCAGGCGAGGAGGGCGGAGTGGCCTCGGGTGTTGAGGTATCAGAGATTCAGCAGGCGATGACCCCGCTAAGCGGGCTGCTTAGCCGCTTATTGTCCTACGGCGGGAAGGCCATAGATCTGCTGGTGCAAGAGCAGAATTATAAATCGCATGGGATTGTCCGGGAGATCAACCAATACATCGGGGAGCATTATCAGGAGAGCCTGAGCATTCAGAAGCTGGCCGAGATCTTCTTCCTGCATCCGGTATACCTGGGGCAATTATTGATTAAGAAGAACGGGATGACCTTCAATGAGCAGCTGCATCATCTGCGGATTCAGGCTGCGGCTGAGCTCCTGCGCGGGAGCAGGCTGAAGCTCTCAGAGATTGCCGAACGTGTCGGTTACGCCAATTACGGACAGTTTCTGAAGCGGTTCGAGAAGGAGCTGCACATGGGTCCGAATGAGTACCGGCATGCCAAGTTCTAAAATTTTCGGGGGTACACCTTTAGTTCGGTCGTATTTTAGCGGACAGTTCACCTCTATAATTTACTTGTGTAAGTGCTTACAAATTAAAGACAAACACTATGGAGGTGCTTTATGGGGGGCAAGTCGAAAGTGACGTTTAAGTATTCCCTGGTTGCGCTATTAACCCTTAGCTTCGCACTGTCAGGCTGCGGCGGGGGCAACGACAAGAATGCTGCTGCAACTGACAAAGCAAAGGCGACAACAGCAGCGGATTCTGCTTCAGCTAACACGGGAGGAAAGATTGAACCATTCAAGGTTAGCGCATTTATCGGAGTAGCCGGGCAACAGCCGACACCGGACAACAAGATCTACAAGAAGATCAAAGAGGAGACCGGTGCCAGCTTCGATATGGAATTCTTAGCAGGCGACATTAACCAGAAGCTGGGCGTTATGATTGCCGGCCAGGATTATCCGGACCTTATGACCGGGAGCACCAAGCTTACAGCAGCAGGGGCTTATATCCCGCTTGAAGACCTGATCGAAGAGCATGCGCCGAATTTGAAAGCGCATTATGCAGAATATTGGAACATGATGAAGGACCCGAATGACGGACATATTTATATTTTGCCTAACTACGGTGTATATAACGGTAAGGTCAACAGCTCATGGTATTCAGGACCGGCCTTCTGGATTCAAAAAGCAGTGCTTAAGGAATTCAATTATCCGAAGGTTAAGACACTGGATCAGTACTTTGACCTGATTGAGCAATATAAAGCAAAGTATCCGAAAATTGACGGAAGCCCGACCATCGGGTTCGAAATTCTGAACTATGACTGGAAAAACTGGGGTCTGTTCAACGCACCTCAGCATCTGATCGGACATCCGAATGATGGCGGCGTAGTCGTGAAGGACGGCGTGGCCGAGGTATTTGCCAATAAGGATTATGCCAAGAAGTACTATCAGAAGCTGAACGAGATGAACGAGAAGGGCATTATCGACAAAGAAACCTTTGTGCAGAACTACGACCAGTATATGGCAAAGCTGTCCAGCGGAACCGTTCTGGGGATGTTCGACCAGCACTGGAACTTCAACGCTGCTGAGGATTCACTGACGACTCAGAATAAAATTGAACGCACTTATGTAGGTCTTCCGCTGGTATACGATGAGTCGACCAAAGACCACTACCGCGATCTTGCGGTGCTCAATCTTAACAATGGCTTCGGCATCAGCATTAATGCCAAAGATCCGGTGAAGATTATCAAGCTGCTCGACACCCTGATGGATGAGAAGTGGCAGAAGCTGTTCTCCTGGGGTGTAGAAGGCGAGGATTATATTGTTGAGAACGGCAGATTCATGAGAACCCAGAAGCAGCGTGATGATGCAGCCGATGCCACTTGGCAGCTGGCCAACAAGGCCAAATCATTGTATGAATATCTGCCTAAGACCGAAGGAAGCTACAGCGACGGCAACTCCACGGATGCCGCTGCACAGCCGGAAGAATACAAAGCAGGTCTGAAGCCGTACGATAAGGAAGTTCTGGATGCCTATGGCTTCAATTCCTACGTTGACTTCTTCAGCGATCCGCCGCCAAACCCTGTTTATTATCCTGCCTGGTCCATCGACCTGATTGAAGGCTCGGATGCCAAAATCGCCAGTACCAAGCTAAATGAGCTGCAGACCAAGTTCCTGCCGAAAGCCATTCTTGCCAAGCCGGCCGAATTCGATTCCGTATGGACCGATTATACGGAACAAATCGAGAAAGCCAATGTGAAGGCTTACGAAGACAAGATCAATGAGCAGATTAAGTGGAGAATTGAGAACTGGAGTAAATAATGTAAGGTCTGGTACCGGGTTTTAGAAGGTGGAAGGCCGGGTGACGGCCTTCCGCCTTACATTAATTTGATGGAGTAGGAGACAACGAATATGGATGAGACCTTAGAAATAGATACTGGCGTCCGGCGTCCGAAGAAGAACAAGAGGAAAAAGCAGCCGATTACCTGGCGTGTGATTAAGAATCAGAATCAGCTGATCTGGATGTCTGTGCCATTAATGCTCTACATTATCCTTTTTGCCTACGTTCCTGTGTGGGGCTGGACCATGGCGTTCCAGAACTACAGACCGGCCAAGTCCTTCGGTGAGCAGGAATGGGTGGGACTGAAGCAGTTCAAGTTTTTGTTCACCGATGATAATTTCATTCGTGTCCTGCGCAATACGCTGGCTATGGGGGTTATCAATCTGATCCTCGGCTTCGTCACAGCCATCGTGCTGGCGTTGCTGCTTAACGAGATTAAGAAAGTATTCTGGAAAAGAACCGTGCAGACGATCTCTTATCTGCCCCATTTCCTATCGTGGATTATCGTTACCGGCATTGTGGCGACCTCGCTGTCCATCAATGACGGGATTGTAAATATCGTTCTGATGAAGCTGCATCTGATTAAGGAGCCGATTCTGTGGCTCAGTGAAGGCAAATATTTCTGGGGAATCGTAGGGGCTTCACATGTGTGGAAGGAAGTGGGCTGGAATACCATTATCTATCTGGCAGCTATCGCTTCCATTGACCCTGCCCTGTATGAGGCTGCGGAGATTGACGGTGCGAACCGTTACAAGAAAATGATGCATGTCACCCTGCCTGGCATCAAGGCAACCATTGTTATTCTGATGATTATGTCCATAGGACATGTGCTGGAAGCAGGCTTTGAAGTGCAATACCTGCTCGGCAACGGACTGGTAGTAGACTGGGCCGAAACGATAGATATTTTCGTGCTTAAATACGGACTTGCACAAGGGAATTATTCACTCGCAACCGCTGGCGGGATTTTCAAAACGGTGGTCAGCGTGACATTGCTGCTTATGGCTAACGGGATTTCCAAGCGGCTTGGGGAAGAGAGGTTGTTATAATGGCGGATAACCGGCAGATTAGCCCTGGGCACAAAGCAGGCTTTACGGCGAAAAGAAATCTGGGCACCGGCAGACTTGAACCGTTTTTGTTCACTTCCTTCAATACGGTCTTCATGGTCTGTCTGGTGGTTGTGACTTTATATCCATTCATCAATACGATTGCTGTTTCTTTTAATGAAGGAAATGATACGATCCGCGGCGGCATTTACTTATGGCCACGACAATGGACCTTTCAGAATTACAAGGCGATTTTTGCCACCGGAACCATTTTTGATGCTTTCCTGATCTCAGTGGCACGTACAGTGGTTTCTACATTGCTTAATATTTTTCTGACCACCATGCTGGCGTATACCTTAAGCCGCAGGGAGTACGTATTCCGTAAGTTTATTACTGTAGTCTTCGTGCTGACGATGTATTTCAGCGCAGGTCTGATCCCGAACTACTTCCTGATTAAGGACCTGGGCCTGCTGAACAGCTTCTGGGTCTATGTTATTCCATCGATGATCAGCGCGTTCAACATGATCGTCATCCGCACTTACATCGGCACGATTCCGGAGAGTCTGATGGAATCAGCCAGAATCGACGGCGCCGGTGATTTCAAAATCTTCATGCGGGTCGTCTTCCCGCTTTGTAAGCCGGTGCTGGCGACCATTGCACTGTTCGTGGCGGTCGGAGCCTGGAATGCCTGGTTCGACGCTTTCATCTACACCTCCTCCAAGCAGCACCTCAGTACATTGCAATATGAGCTGATGAAGCTGCTGTCTTCAACGATGAACTCCAACGGGAACCCTAACGTGTCGAACGGGGTGGGGATGGACCAGGATTCAGCGCGGGCGATGGTCACGCCGATTTCGATCCGGGCAGCTATCACAGTGGTCGCCTCCGTACCTATACTGCTGGTGTATCCGTTCATGCAGAAGTATTTCGTAGTGGGTCTTAATGTCGGCAGTGTGAAAGAATAAGCGTTCAGAGCGAATATACTTATGTATGCAAAATAGCAAAACGGGTGCAGTCCTACCAGGGACCGCACCCGTTTTTGTGCTATGATTCTGCTCCCTTTGAATAATCCCATAGAGCCGCGAGCATCCTTATAATGCTCTGCTCTTCCAAGGGCTTAGCAATCATTTTGAAAAAAATGATGACACAGCGGAAGAAATACCTTATTATTTAAAGAGATTTTTAATGAAACAGATTTTAAATAATTATAGTACAATAAGTCCTGAGGTTCAGAGAGTACGTTCAGGCAGTCTGTAAGGGAGGGCTTCATATTCTTTCGCTGAGTCAGGTTAGCAAGAGCTTCACTCTGAAGGACGGCCCTTATACGGCTGTCGATCAGGTATCGCTTGAAGTCCAGGCGGGTGCCATTCACGGTATTATTGGCGCCAGCGGGGCGGGGAAGTCCACGCTCCTGCGGCTGATGAATCTGCTGGAGCGGCCCGATGCAGGAACGGTTATGGTTGACGGGCAACAGCTTACGGAACTGCCGGACAAGGAACTGCGCCGGCAGCGGCAGAGAATCGGTATGATCTTTCAGCATTTTAACCTGATCGGCAATGCCACTGTCAGCCGGAATGTGGCGATCTCACTGGAGCTTGCCGGAGTGCCGCGTGCAGGGCGGATGAAGCGGGTGGAGGAATGTCTGCAATTCGTCGGCCTTGCGGACAAAGCCGGGCAATACCCGGCCCAGCTCAGCGGCGGACAGCGCCAGCGGGTAGCGATTGCCCGCGCACTGGCGAATAGTCCGAAGCTGCTGCTGTGCGATGAGCCGACATCTGCGCTTGATCCGGGCACCACGGCGGATATTCTAGAGGTGCTGCGCCATATCAATGCTTCCCTGGGCGTAACGATTGTGATCGTTACCCATGAACTTGATGTAGTGCGGAGCATCTGTTCCGAGGTATCCGTCATGGAGGGCGGACGAATCGTAGATTCCTTCTCCCGCGGCGAGGGCGGCTTCCTCCCGCCGGGAACGCATTCAGGCTCCTTCCGGGAGAGAATCACCGGCAGAACGGGGGCATCCCATGTTTGAGAGTATGCTGAAATACCAGGATCAGATGTGGCAGTCTATCGGCGAGACCTTTGTTATGGTCGGCATTGCCATAGGCGCTGCGCTGCTGGTGGGGCTTCCGCTGGGGACACTGCTGTATTTTTGCCGCAAAGGCCAGTTGTATGAGAATAGAGGGCTGTCCCTGGTGCTGAACAGCATCGTCAATGTCATCCGTTCGTTTCCGTTCCTGCTGCTGGTGGTGGCGCTGATTCCGTTCACGCGGCTGGTCGTAGGTACGTCGATTGGCACACTGGCGGCCACGGTGCCGCTGTCCATCGTTGCCATTGCTTATTACTCACGGCTGGTAGAGCAATCCCTGCTGGAGGTTCCGCGGGGAACGATTGAAGCGGCATTGTCGATGGGAGCATCCAAGCTGGGAATCATCTTCAAATTTCTGTATGTGGAGGCCCGTTCAGGGCTGGTGCTGGGACTCACGGCGTCTACGATCAGCTTCATTTCTTTTTCAACCGTAATGGGGGTTGTCGGCGGCGGCGGGGTGGGCGATTTCGCCATCCGTTACGGGTATCAGCGCTTCGAGACTGAGGTCATGATCTACGCCATTCTTGTGATGATTGTACTGGTGCAGCTCATTCAATTCACGGGAAGCACGATAGCCAGACTGCTGGACAAACGCTAGAATACTATACAATAATGGGGGCTTGAGAGATATCATGAAGAGAACAGGAAGAAGAATGACCACCACGTTTACACTGGTACTGCTTGTATTGACGCTTGCACTTGCAGGCTGCGGCAACAGCAAAAAAGCGGAAGAGACACCGGCGGCAACCAGCACCGGGCCTGTGAAGATCAAAGTAGCCTCGCTGATTCCGCCAATGACGGATATCCTCGACATCGTGAAGCCGATTCTGAAGGAGGAAGGCGTAGATATGGAGGTTGTCGTGCTGTCTGATAATGTGCAGCCGAACGAAGCACTGGCGAACAAAGAGGTGGATGCGAACTTCTTCCAGCATGTCCCGTACATGGAACAGTTCAATGCCAGCAAAGGGGCAAAGCTGGTGCCGGTTCAGCCTGTATATGATGCCATCTACGGCGGGTACTCCAAACGCTTCAAGAATATTGCTGATCTGCCCGAGGGAGCAACGCTCGTGATGGCGAATGATCCTTCCAATATTGGTCGCTCGCTGCAAATGTTCGCAGATGCCGGGTTGATCACGCTGAAGGATGGGGTAGGAATTCAGGCTACCCAAGCTGACATTACTGCCAATCCGAAGAACTATAAGTTCGAGGAAGTCGATCTGCTGATGCTGGCCCGGATGCTGGATGATGCCGATCTGGTAGCGATGACGCCGGCCTATGCCAGCCCGCTGGGTCTGACTCCGAAGAAGGATGCGCTGATCACCGAGCGTGAAGATTCCGCCTTCACCATCACCCTCGTTGCCCGTGAGGACAACAAGGATTCCGAAGCCATCCAGAAGCTGGCGAAGGCGATCAGCGGCCCGGAAGTGAAGAAGTTCCTGGAGGATAATTACGCGGACATCGCGCTGCCTGCTTTTAAATAGAAGATAAACGGGTTACATCCTATACCGAAGTAAATGAAAAACGGCCTTCTCTTGGGAGAGAGGGCCGTTTTTTTGTTGCGCAGGAAGCACATTGCTCCTGCTTGATACATCAATGATTCCCTAATTTACCGTAGAGCGTTAACGGGATACGCCACCTCATATTGCGCCGTTTCAATCCAGGTTCCGGTAGTGAAATCCCGTCCCCGCACAAGCACTTTATCAGCATAGACTTCTATATAATAGCCCTGGCTGCCGCTCTTGTGTTCATCTGCATCCGTCCAGAGGTAGGCCACCGAAGCAGCATTGAACATTGTAGCCGTCTGCCCGTTGCCGGGAAACATCGTGTTGCTGACCTCCAGTTCCCAGTGGGTATGTCCGGTGAACAGCAAGGTCTGCGGGTGCCGCGACAGAATAGTACGCAGCTCCTGATCCTGTGTTACCCCGTACCATTCCTGAGATTCCAGTGAACCGGCTACCGTATCCTTCAGCGGCTGGTGCAGGAAGAGGAAGACAGGCTGATCCTGCGCGGAAGCTGCCGCCTGTTCCCCAAGCTTCCAGTCCAGCCACTGCAGCTGTTCAGCGGATAGACTGCAGAACGTAGGCAGCCCTTCCTCCGTGCCGAGGAAGATGAAATGATACCCTGAGATCCAGTGGTCATGGTAGGGACCCGGCATCCCCATACGGGAAGTATACATCGCAAGGCGGGATTCCCAATGCCCTAGACCGACATCATGGTTGCCCAAGGTGTAACGAAGCTGCGGCAGTGAGGCCTGATGCTGTTCAAGAATACGCTGGACCTCCTCATACTCCTCCGGGAAGCCATTGTTCGTAATATCTCCAATATGCATGATGCCGCTGCTGCTCTGTGAGTGTAAGGCCAAATCCTGCAATGCCCGTCCGAAGTTCTGATTGTACTCATGCTCGGGATCGGCCGTGACATGTGTGTCGGTAATAATCTGGAACGTCAGCAGCGGTTCAGTAACGCCCGGTATGGAAGATGTATTCATAGACAAGCGAAGCCTCCTTGAAATATTTTATAATCGTTAGGCTAATGCCCCTTGGTACTAATGTTCAAGCCAATAATTCCGGCTACAATCACAGTCACCCATAGGAGGGAGGAGCCCGTCAGCCTCTCTTCGAACAACAATGCCCCCGCCAGAGAAATCAGAAGGATACCTGCCCCGGACCATACGGCATAAGCGACTCCAACTTTGATGGAGGTGAGGGCGACACTCAGTGAGGTGAAGCTGATTCCGTAGAATACGAACATCAGCACAGAGGGCCAGGGCCGGGTGAGGCCATGAGACAGCTTCATGGAGACCGTTCCGGACAGCTCGAAGACAATAGCTAGAGCAAGAAACACCCAAGCCAAGGCCCCTTCGGCCTTCATCGTGCCATCTTTCGTACGTCAAGCTCTGCATAAGAAGACACGATACAATCTGCATCCAGCAAAAGAGTCGTGGCAGTCTGCGTGTCTGCCGTCAGCCCACATCGGCCCGCACCAGCCGCTCCGTGCGCATCACCCGACCCGCTTGCGGCAGCATCTGCATCTGCCGCCGCAGTGACCCGGCTTGCTGCCGCCTGCCCGTTCCCGCCCGAGTTTGCGGCCGGTCCTTCCGCCACAGCTGAAGCCGCCAGCCCGGCGGTAATTCCGCCGGCAATCCCAATGGCTACGGCAGCGCCCGCTGCCTTCGCCATCCGCATATCTCCGTTCGTATCGCCGATCACGGCGGCTTCAGCCGGAGATACCCCCAGCCGCCCGCAGGCAAGCAGCGCCATGTCGGGGAAGGGCTTGCCCCGCTCCACCTGATCGGTGCCGATCACGGCGGTGAAATACTGGCGGATGCCCAGCCAGCGCAGATGACTCTCGGCTGCCGCAGTTTCATCAGCAGTCACTACGGCCATAGGGATGCCCAGGGCAGCGCACGCGTCCAGAAAGGGCACTAGCCCGGGAAGCGGGCGGACCGGACGGCTCTGCTCCAGCATCGCATCCGCTGCATTCCGGCAGGAGTCCACCAGTTCGACCGCTTCGGCCCAGGATAGGCCGAGAGAATAACCCTGCCAGGACGCAATGGCGTACAGATCGCTCATTGTGCCCATGGCGAGCGGACCGTTACGGTCGTAATCGGTGATCTTCCCTGCGGCATCATGAACTGTTCCCAGCAGGGAGGCCCGGTGCTGCTCAGGGAAGCTCAGTCCGTGCTGCTCAAGCTTGCGGGCGAACTGGTCCAGGAAGAACTCGCCCCAGCTTCCCCAGAGGGATACGAACTGCAGTAAGGTTCCATCCTTGTCGAACAGGATGGCCGATAAGGGATAGTATCCTTGCGGAGTGTTAAGCTCGATCATCCAGCGTCCCCCTTCATTAATAGAAATTTGTTCAGCAATTCTATTTCAGTTTATCCAGTGCCGCCTGAGCCGTCTGCTGCGCTTCCTTCAGCGCCTCGGCTGCCGGGATATTCTCAATCTGCACCTTATCCGCAGCGATGGTCAAGGCATCATTAATTTTGCCGCCTGTCGGGTCCTGGAACGGAGGGGAAGCATGAGCCGCCTGCTGCAGCGGGATTTTGATCTGCGGATTGCTCTCACTGAAGGCGACGAATGCCGGATCTTCCAGCGCAGACTGGCGGACGCTAATATATCCGGTGTGGATGGACCAGAAGGCGGTATTCTCGGAGCTTGTGAAGTAGGTCAGCCATTTCATCGCTGCCTGCTTCTCGGCGTCTCCGGCTTTGGCAGGAATACCGGCCATACTCGCCCCGGCGACAGGTTTGCCTTCGCCGGCTCCGGCCCAGCCCGGTTGCTCCATCGCGGAGACGACGCTGAAATCGAGGTCGCCCTGGTCGCCGCTGGAGCCGGTGTATCCGGCCGCCTGGCCTTTCATCACATCGTCAATCGTCTTGTACCAATACTCCCAGCCTTGCCCGCCCGAATGAATGCGCATCGTCTTGTCCTCATGAATTGCTTTGCGGAAGAACTCCCAGGCGTCGATCCACTCCGGGGAATCAATCGTGACCTTGGTGCCGTCCTCACTAAGAATACTGCCTCCTTTGCTGAGAGCGGCATCAACCATATTGCCGGAGCCCCACATCGGTTCCCAGCCGTAGAAGGTGGTTTTGCCGCCTTCGGAGACGGTCATCTTTTTTGCGGCCGCAGCGAGGTCTTCCCAGGTCTTAATCTGGCTGGCGTCTATGCCGCTTTTCGCAAAAGCATCCTTACGGTAGTACATCACCTGGGTCGATCCATACATGGGGAGGAAATACTGCTTGCCGTCCACCTGGCCCTGGTTCAGGAAGGTCTGGACGAAATCCTCTTTATTGAAGTCCGGCTGCCCGGCAATCAGCTCATCCATCGGGGCGTAATAACCCTTGCGCGCCCAATCGATATTGGAGGAGAGGACCGCCGCCGGGACCTGCCCGGCAGCAATCGCTGCCTGAAGCTTCTGTTCGGTCTCTGTATAATCCCCCTGCACGATCCCCTTGACGATGACCTCCTGCTGGGAGGCGTTGAATTTCTGAATGAGCGATTCCATATTTTCACCCAGCTTGCCGCCGAGCCCATACCAGAATTCAATCGTGACCGGTGCGCCTCCAGCCGGAGCGGCATTGGCAGCAGGGACTGCGGCGGCTGCTCCGTCCGCTGTGACTGCATTGTCGGGAGCGGCATTTCCGCCGCAAGCGGTGAGCACGGAGAGTCCGGCGATCAGGGATGCTGCAGACAACCTTTTGAAAATAGAAGAATTTCTCGCTGGAACGGTACCGTCCTTTAAAAGGACGGCGAAGCTGTTTCCACTTGATACGTTCATCATCATTCTCCTCTTGGGTATTGAAGTTTAGGGTTTAGCCTTTACTTGAGCCTGCGGTCATGTTGACACTTTGCATTATCGTTTTCTGCGCCAGCAGGAAGATTAGCAGCAGCGGGGCAATCGTGAAGGCGCTGGCGGCCATGATGAGCGGCCATTTCAGTCCGTAAGCACCTCCTTCCACGAAGAAGCTGCGCAGACCGGCCGAGACCAGCTGCAGGCTGGGGTCCTTCGTAATGAGCATCGGCCAGAAGTAATTGTTGTACTGGTCAATGAAGGTAATCAGCGCCAGTACGGCGAATGAGGATCTTGTGACCGGCACAAGGATCGTCCATAGAATCCGCATATGCGAGGCACCGTCCACTTCACCGGCCTCCACCAGCTCATGCGAGACTTGAAGGAAGGCCTGCCTAATCAGGAAGATCGAGAATATACTCACACAGTTGGAGAGAATCAGGCCCGCATAGGAGTTCAGCAAGTGTAACTCGGAGAGGACCAGGTATCCGGGCAGGTAGACTGCCGTTGCAGGAACCATATAACCGAACAGAATCACTCCGGCAAAAACGCCCTTCAGGCGGAATTTCATATGCGTCAGCGCATAAGCCATCA
This sequence comes from Paenibacillus sp. FSL R7-0333, assembly GCF_038000365.1. Lineage (NCBI taxonomy): Bacteria > Bacillati > Bacillota > Bacilli > Caryophanales > Paenibacillaceae > Paenibacillus > Paenibacillus sp. FSL R7-0333. The sequence goes on along the minus strand of NZ_JBBOBZ010000001.1, from coordinate 6,171,863 downwards.
TCCCGGAATTGATTGTCTGCAGGAGGACAATGGAGACAGCGACGAAGATACTGTTACCCATATATCTGGCGAACGGCGCCTCGTTCCAGGCAGCGGCGAAGTTGCCCCACAGCGGCACCTCAGGCCAGAGTGTGGGCGGAGAGCGCCAGATCTCATCATTGGTCTTGAGGGCACTCGTAACCATCCAATAGAACGGGAAGGCCATCAGAAGAGCAAGCACGGCGAAAAAAATCTGGCGGACCAGCCTACTGATACGTGTGAATATAGGCAAGCGGTGAGACCTCCTTAAGGGCTGATGGTAAAGCTTCTATTGATAATGAGTGGTCCGCTTGCTGATCCCGAAAGAGAGGACCGACAGCAGCATGCAGATCAAGACCAGAACGACAGCTACAGAAGAAGCCTCTCCGATCTGGAACGATTCGAAGGCGGACTGATAATACAGATAGAGCAGAGTGCGGGTGGAGCCGGACGGGCCGCCCTGGGTCAGGACATTAATCTGGTCATAGGCCTGAAGTGCCGAGACTAACTGCACCACGAATAAGAAAAGAGTAGTTGGCGAGATCAGCGGCCATGTAATCCGCAGGAACTTCTGCACCGGGCTTGCCCCGTCCAGCTCCCCGGCTTCCAGCAGGTCGGAAGGCACATTGCGCAGCGCCACCAGATAGAAGATCATTGCCCAGCCGACCGACTTCCAGATCGTGACCAGCAGGACGCCGGTTAATGCCCATTTGGGGTCCTGCAGCCAGCCGATGGAGTCCAGACCGAAGAAGTTCAGCACCGCATTGGCAAGTCCGGCTTCAGGCTGATAAATCCAGGACCAGACGATAGACACAGCGACGGTCGGCGTCACCCAAGGCGAGAACAGCAGGATCTGATAGAGGGCTGAGCCCTTCAGCTTTCTGTTCATGAGGAGGGCCAGACCCAGTCCGAGCAGGATCACCGGCAGCACACTGCCGAGACAGAAGAGAACGGTCACCCTTAGCGCTTTGTAAAAAGCGGGGTTGCTGAGCAGATCGGTATAATTCTGCCAGCCGACAAAGGTTTTCTCCGGGCTCATGAAATCCCATTCCGTGAAGCTGAGATACAGCACATACAGCAGCGGCGCGAGCCAGAACACGGCGAACGGGATCATGGCCGGCAGAGTGAACAGCACGGGCTTCAAGCCGCTGAATAACTTTGAACGTGTCATTTTCGTCCATATTCTCCATTTCCTCCACATTGGTTGATGCGGTATAATGCAGAGGACAGTTCCTCTGTTCAAAAAAAATTGTACACTCATGAGACAGGCTTGTGGTCAAGCGGGGGTAAAGCCCGGTCGGATTTTGTGTAAAATTTGTAGGATGATTGCCGTATAGCTGCGGTATTGTGTAAGGTAGAGAGAACGATTCTATGTGAAAATGAGGTGCCACCTGATGAAGCAGGCCGCATTCGGCGAAGAAAATCCGCACCGTTCGCCCCGGGAGCAGCTGCTCGGCCCGGTGATCGATGCCATAGCCCAGACCATGGATTTATATGGAGCGAATTATTCTTTCGGACAGCTGTACGGAGTGATGTTCTTCGAGGACAAGCCGATGACGCTGGAGGAAATGAAGCAGGTCATGAATATGAGTAAAAGCAATATGAGCTACGGAGTCCGCTCCCTGATCGCCTCCCGGATGGTCACGAAGCTTCCGGAGAAGCGTGAGCGGAAGGAGCTGTACGCAGCGGAGACGGACTTCTTCGAGGCCTTCCGGAACTTCTTCACCCTGAAGCTTCAGCGGGAGATCGATGTGATGCAGGAAGCCATGGGAGCCGGGGTCCCGGGCCTCCAGGCACTGGCCCATGCACCAGACACACCCGAAGAGGAGCGGCAGGCCTGCCTCAGAGATTTGGAGAAGCTGGAGCATGCGGCCGAGTATTATGCCTGGCTGCAGCGGTTCGTGTCGGGGCTTGCGGAGGGGGTTGTTTTTGGCGGCGAACGGGGAAGTACCGGCGAGGAAGGCGGAGTATGAGCTATGAATAATCAGATTCTTATTGTTGATGATGAGACGGATATAGTTAATCTGCTTAAAGATTATTTTGAGATAAATGGTTATAAGGTCTTAACCGCGCGGAGCGGCGGGGAGGCATTACGCAAAGTAGTGTATAATCCAGACATTATTTTACTGGATATTAATATGCCGGAGATTGATGGTCTTGAGGTGTGCACTCGTATACGGGATTTCGTATCCTGCCCTATTATATTCCTGACTGCGCAAGTGGGAGAGTCAGATAAAATTAATGGCTTTCGTGTGGGCGGGGATGATTATATTGTGAAGCCATTCAGCATTGATGAGCTTGGAGCTAGGGTAGAGGCACATCTGCGCCGTGAACGAAGACAATCTGTTAAGACACAAACCAGATTTTCAGATGATTTAGTGATCGACTACTCCGCCAGAGGAGTGTATTACAAAGGACGGGCACTTTCTTTTGCCAAGAAAGAATTTGGTATTATTGAGTTGTTGTCCATGAACATCGGTCAGGTCTTTGATAAGGACCATATTTATGAAAAAGTCTGGGGACTGGACCATGAAGGAGATAGCATCGTTGTTGCAGAGCATATCAGAAGAATTCGGGCCAAACTTAATGAGGTTAGTAATCACATATACATTTCAACAGTATGGGGTGTGGGCTACAAATGGGTAGGGTAATTAAAGGCTGGCGTAACTTATCCATTAGGTTGACATTTATAATCTATATGCTTGTATTTGTCCTTCTTGCCGGACTCCTTAGTATGATCACCATTACTGGGGCAGGCCAGATACGTAATAATATGTTTTTAAAGTATAATCCTTCTTACACCTCAGCGGATATTGAGAATCCAGCCATTGTCTTTAACATGAAGGACTTTAATACAGACTATTCTTATACAGACGAACAAATCATTAAGTTTTGTGGTTTTTTGGATTCCTGGTCCATTTTGATATTTTTTGGGCTAGCTACCCTGGCGGCTTCTTTGTTGTTTTACCATAATAAGCTCAAACAACCCATTGGGGTTTTACGCGAAGCTTCTGCTAAAATATCCAATAATGACTTGGATTTTCATATTCCGCAATATAGCGAAGATGAAATGGGGCAGCTGTGCACGTCTTTTGAGAGCATGAGAGCTGCTTTGGAGGATAACAACCGTCAGATGTGGCGTTCTATAGAGGACAGAAAACAGTTGAATGCAGCTTTTTCACATGATCTCCGGACACCGCTGACAGTATTAAGAGGTTACGCGGATTTATTAAATAAATATCTTCCAGAAGGTAAAATAAGTAAGGAGAAGCTACTGGATACGATAACAACCATGAGTATACATATATTACGGCTGGAGAATTATGTGCAAATTATGGGCGAGGCCCAAAAACTCGAAGATATCTCGGTAGCATGGACCAAAGTAGAGGTTTCCGTTTTTTTGGAACAACTAAGCAGTTTAGCTGAATTTCTGGCACGGGAACAGTCACTGGAACTTTCATTTGAAAATCATATATCTGAACCATCTTTGTATATGGATACAGGAATGGTTACCAGGATATACGAAAACTTAATTGCCAATTCCCTTCGTTATGCGAGTCTGACGATTTTTGTACGATTTGAAATGGATGAGGGATTCTTTTCAATTACAGTCAGTGATGATGGCAAAGGGTTCTCAAGCCAGGATCTGAAGCTCGCTACCACTCCGTTTTATACTAGCAGGTTGGAAGCTGAGGAGAGCCATTACGGTATGGGGTTGAATATTTGCAAGGTACTGGCTGAGAAGCTAGGGGGCGGTATTCAGCTAACAAACACTAAGCAAGGTGGTGCTTGTGTGAAAGTTTTGATAGGAGTGCACCAAAGTTGATAAATAATAGATATTTATTGGATATCCTTTCCTAGAGAACAACTTAGGGGAGGATATTTTTGTATCCACGTATAAAGGGAGGCGCCGATATGATTCTGGAAGGAAAGAAATTATGTAAATATTATGGCAGTGGAGAAGGTCAAGTGAAGGCAATCCACAATGTTGATTTCTCAGTGGTGAAAGGTGAGTTTATCTCTATTGTTGGACAGTCTGGTGCAGGCAAAAGTACATTAATGCACATCATTGGGGGGTTGGATGCTCCTACAAGCGGTGAGGTCATCATAAATGGGACTTCCATTTATACATTGCCAATGAGTCAACTAGCAGTGTTTCGCCGCCGCCAAATCGGATTTGTGTTTCAGGCATTTAATTTGGTGCCCTCACTTAATGTGTGGGAGAACATCATTTTACCCATTGGGCTGGATGGGAAGAAAGCAGATGTTAGCTATATTGAAGATATTTTAAATACTTTGGGGATCTATGAAAAGCGGGCCAGTCTGCCCACAGTATTGTCTGGAGGCCAGCAGCAAAGGGTGGCAATTGCCCGTGCATTGGCAGCTAGACCGGCTATTGTGCTCGCAGATGAACCCACAGGAAATCTCGATAGCCGTTCTAGCAACAACGTTTTGGATTTGCTGCGTTTATCCGTAGAGAAATATAACCAGACTTTGATTGTTGTAACGCATAATGACGAAGTGGCTAAGCTTGCAGGTCGGACTGTTCGAGTGGTGGACGGTTCCATAGCAGTAGAGGTAGAAGGATGAAAAATACGATTACTGTCCACAATGTATCCCTGAAAAATCTACGTCATCACAAAAGCCGGACCTTATTGACTGTAGGTACAGTTGCTTTAGCAGTAGCCTTAATTTTTGTGGTGCTGACTTATTTTTACTCTGACGACCAGAGGAGCAAGCGAGAAGCGATTAATGAGCTAGGTGCCTATCATGTGCAGTATGAGCATTTGTTGCCGGAGCAGCAACAAGCTATTGAGAATAATCCGAAGATAAAAAAGCACTATGTTTCCTATATCAGTAAAAATGTTAAATCGGACACGTTTGAAAAATTGAATATTAATATGGCTATAAGTTATATAGAGGGAATTAATGAAGGACTGATTCAATTAATGCAAGGGAGGGCTCCGGTCGCTGACGACGAAATTGTATTGGATAAATGGGTAATTGAGGAACTTGGCTTTTCTCCTAACATAGGAGTAGTAATTCCATTGAATTTGCAAGTTATGAATGCAGGGGAAACAGAGCATATAACAAAAAAAATTAAGCTAGTTGGCATTATTGATGATATCGCCGTACGTAAAACGGTTAGAGCTGGTCTGATGTTTATTTCTCAAAACCTTTCCAGGCAATATAGTCCTAACCCGGATGTTGTTTTATTTGCTCTTTTGAATTCAGACTTTAATGCTTCATCTACGGCTCACAAAATTGGTGAGGGTTCTCAGCTAAAAGATGATCAAATACAAATCAATGAACGTTACAATGGCGCATATGAGCAGAATCCGTTATCTATTCTGAAAGTAACCATTGTTGTGTTTGTAATTATAATTAGTGCAGCCATGGTTATTTATAACATATTCAATATATATATATCAGAGCAGATCCGTTTATTTGGGATGATGAAAGCAATAGGAATGACTCCTAATCAACTGCGAAAGATGATTCTTACGGAAGGACTTATGATTTCGCTGGTTGGGAGTTTTATGGGGCTTTTGCTGGGGGTAGGGGGAAGTGCAGCATTTATTCCCTTCTTAGGAAATACGGCTAGTGGTAGCTCCGAATTATATGTTCAACTGACTCCTTACATTGCTTGTATTGCTTTTATTACAGGTCTGATTCTCGTTATATTTTCTGTTTATATTCCTGCTAAAAAAGTAGGAGGAATTACGGAGATTGCAGCTATTCGTTATAATCCCGCTGAAGACTTGGGAAAGAGAAGTCATAAGACCAAAAAAAAATTCAAAAATTCAATTAGCGGTTTTGCCCTGGTATTGGCACAATTGATTCGATACCGTAAACGCACTTGGGTTACCATAACATCGATTACCCTGACAGGACTTATTTTTGTGGTCACTGGGAGTATTCTTAGTAGTATTAATATTAATAATATGGCTGGAAGTATGGTGCCTGGTGATTATAAATTAAGTACTGCTGCTTACCGTGGAACTGATGGAAACCTAGATCTGTTAAATAACAAAGTTATAAACCAAGTAGATGCTATTACTGGTGTCAAGACAGTATTAACAGAAATGTATGATGTCTTGATCTATAACAAACAAGATGCAAACCTTCATCTCAAGGACATGGCGAGTATGAAAAACCCGGAAATTCGTACGGATATTTATGCTTACGATGATGCCTTAATGAAAAATACACTCAAGATGCTCGGGAAAGATGATTCTATGCTTACAGAACTGAGAAATGGTGATAATCTCATTGCGGTCGCGGAAGATGGAAGGTACAAAGTGGGTGATAAAATACGATTGGCAAAGTATGGAGAAGGAAAGAAAGAACATGTATTCACTATTGTCGGTGTATTGCCCAATTATGTTACGTATAAAGGTAGTACTTCAGAGGGGGGAGCTCTTATTGCGCATCAGAACCTGTTTAAACGATTGGACTTAGATCAACGTATTAAGCAGATTAGTGTTTTAGTCGATCAAGGCCAACAAGGGAAGGTAGAGCAAACCCTCAAAGGGATTGCAAATGCCGATCGAAGAATAACATTCACTTCTTTTCAAGAAATATATCAAGAGTTCAATGGAATGAAGAAAGTGCTTCAATTGGCGGCTAATGGTCTTATTTCAGCATTAATGATTATTAGCATATTTAATTTAATAAATTCAAATTTGACGAGTATGAATTCTAGAAAGCGGGAAATTAGCCTAATTGAAGCTATTGGACTGTCGCGGAGTCAGCTGATTTTACAATTAGGCAGTGAAGGCTTAATGGTGATCGTAATCAGTCTGTTGTTCACTTTTTCACTGGGCATTCCAGCAGGATATTTTGGCGTTGAAATTTTCAAGCAATCCGCCGCCTATGTCCAATATCAACTGCCAATGACAGCCATGCTAACCCTATTATTCGCCTATTTCACAGTTCAAATAGGGATTACCTTCTACATGCAGTGGCGCTTAAGCAAGGAGAGCTTGATGGAACGAATCCGGTTTAGTGAATGAGCGAGGGAAAGCAAATAGCTGAATATAATATTTAAGGGGGCAATAATAGTGTTTCAATCTAAAGTGAATTCTACAAAACCCGTTTACAGTATATTAGTTGTGGTAATGGTTATTGCATTATCGTTAACAGCATGTGGAAGTAAAAAGGGGGATGAGATTTCTCCTGAGTATCATGGCGTAAAATATACAGGTCAAGGAGATGTGGAAACAAACGTTAATGTAGTTATTTATAATGAAGATGATATTTTGTTTCTTCAGACCGTTAAGATTATTGATGATAACCCCACGGTCTGGAAAGCACTTCAGGCCATTTCAGACAATGCTGAACAGGGGATGCTAATCGAAAAAAATCAGAAAGGACAAATAATTAAGGTAGATGATATAAAAAATAATAAAGAGAAGCACTGGAAACTTTTTATTAATAATACTATTGAAGAGGGAGATATTGAGAAAGTTGGGCTTGATGAGAACCAGCCGCTAACATTGAGATACTCTAACGATTAGTCAATGTACGGGGAGGGATATGCTATAATTTTGCCCAGGGGATGTTCTTATAAATGATAGAACGGGAGTCCCTCACAAACCTGTTTTTTAGAGAAAAGGGATGATGTGGCATGAAGCATAAGGGGAAAATGAATCAGTTATACGTGGTGGGAATAGCGCTCTTATTTGTTTATTTATTTTGGGGAGGCACCTATGTCGGCATGAAGATTGCCATCGAGACGATACCGCCTTTTCTGATGGCGGGGGTCCGCTTTTTTGCGGCAGGTGTGGTCCTGTACCTCATTGCCAGATTAAGCGGAGCGAAGCGTCCAGTAAGGCGTGAATGGCGTGCCTCTGCGATTGTCGGCGCCTTGCTGCTGCTTGGGGGCAACGGGGTTGTGGCCTGGGCAGAGCAAAGAGTCTCTTCCTCCATCGCTTCGCTCATCGTGGCGGCAGTGCCTGTCTGGATGATGCTGATGGGCTGGCTTGGGCGCGGCGGCAAACGGCCGAATACCGGAGTTATCGCAGGAATCGTTCTTGGACTGCTCGGTATCGCCGTACTGGTCTTCCAGCCGGGGAAGGGGGAGACGGGGAACGCTACCAATCTGATCGGAATTATTACCGTGCTGGCAGCTTCCATAAGCTGGGCAGCAGGGTCCATGTACTCCCGAAGCGCGACCATGCCGGGTTCACCTTTGATGGCGACAGCGGCGCAGATGCTAACAGGAGGCGCGCTGCTGGTGATTTTCTCTTATTTTACCGGCGACTGGTCCAGACTTGAACTCTCTGGCATTTCTATGCGATCGTACTTGGCTCTGGCCTACCTGATCACCTTCGGCTCCATTGTCGGCTATACAGCTTATATCTGGCTGCTTAAGAATGCTGACGCTACCCTCGTCTCCACGTATGCCTTCGTTAATCCGGTAGTCGCTGTGCTGCTTGGCTGGCTGCTGGTAGGCGAACAGCTTACCTTGAACACCCTGATCGCAGCCGTGATCATTATCGGGGCTGTGGTTTTGGTAACTCTTTTCCGTAGTAAGCCACAGCCGGCGGCTACTCAAGCAACGCTTGATATACAACCGCAGCAGCGGCCGTTACACTAATAGTAAGGACGTATCAACAGCCGGTACTCTAACAGAGCATCCGGCTTTTTGGTATGCCTTTACCCCATGTGCATGCAGCCCTTCGACCGACGAGCATTGGCTAGACCTCCCCAGTCCTGCAACCATCCCCGACTAAGGTCCAGTACATAAAACCGTCCACAGTCTGTTTTGAAAGATGCGGGATTGCCCTAGAATAAGGGTATAAGAAAGAGAGCAGCGAAAGGCGGTGATAACAAATGCAAAGAAACAAAGGTAACGGACTTGCGATTGCGCTGATTGTAATCGGAGCGGTAATGCTGCTTGGCATTCTGCCTCACTTGATTTCAGGAATCTTCGGTATCCTGTTCCCGGCAGTGCTGGTTGTGCTCGGATACTACGGAATTAAGAGCGGCCGCAAGATTATCGGCTGGGTGGTGCTGTTCATCGGTGTCATGTCCCTGATCTCCAAGCTTTCCTGGATTATCGGTCCGCTGCTGGGTATTGCTCTGGTAGTGTGGGGCATCTCGGTACTGAGGGGCAAACAAAGCAGAACATACTAATACACACAGTCCATACTTATTAAGAAGCAGGGAGGGAGCAGGAAATCATGAGTGTTTTTCGCAGAATGAGGGACATCACCGTAGCCAACTTGAATGAACGCCTGGAGCAGAGCCAAGATCCGGTGAAGCTGATTGATCAATTTCTACATTCAACCCGTGAAGAGATCGGGGAGGCCGAACGGCTGTACCAGCAGTACGCTTCTCATACGAAGCAATTGCAGCAGCAGGTGAATCAGGCCACCGCCATGAGGAACAAACGTGAAGAGCAGGCGCTCCTCGCACTCAAGGCAGGCGAAGATCATCTGGCCAAGCTGGCATTGCAGGAGAAAATCATCCACGAGGAAAAGCTGGAGCAATACAGCGGGCTGCTGGAGACGAGCCAGCAATCACTTTTCGAACTGGAATCCCAGCTGAACGAGCTCAAAATGGAGTATCAGACGGTATATAGCAAACGCCAGTTCTATGCAGCACGGATGGAGTCGCTGCGGCTGCAGCAGCGCATGAATCAAAGAGCCGGTGCTTATGGCGGCGGAGATGTTCCCAAAATGTTCGGCCGTCTGGAAGACAAGATGAACGACTGGGAGCTAGAAGCCAAAAGCCTGAGCGACTTGCGCCGGATGGGACAGGAATATGCGGTGCAGGCCGGAGAGACCGTGGCAACCGTACTCGAAAGAGAAATGGCCCGTCTAAAGGAGAAGCTGAACAATGATGGCAGAAAGGAGTAGTAGTATGACCCGATTGTATCGTTCAACAAGAGACAAAGTAATGACTGGGCTGGCAGGCGGATTGTCCGAGACTCTCGGCATTGACTCTACACTGTTCCGGATTCTGCTGGTGATCAGTATTCCATTTAGCGGTGGAGCTACAATCCTCGTATACTTTATCGCAGCAATGGTGATTGCCAAGGAGCCTAACCAGTACAATCCCTTCGGTCCCGGACCGGGTGGGCCGGGTGGCCCGTACGGCGGACCCTACTCCGGCGGACCTGAATATGGCCGCGGACCACAGGCTCCTCACCAAGGACCTCAGGGATATGGCCCCTATGGCGGACAGCCGGGCTACAATCCCAGCTATGACAAGGCAAGTGCTCACACAGCTCCCGATTCTGGCCTGGATGCCATGATGAAGGATATCGAGAAGAAGGCACTGCAAAAAGAAGTGGAAGAGCTCAAACAAAAACTTGCTAAATACGAGAAGGGAGAAGTGTAAATTATGGGAGTATTCAAACGGATTAAAGATATGACTAAGGCGTCGGTAAATGATATGTTGGATAAGGTAGAGGACCCGATTGTGATGCTGAATCAGTATCTGCGCGATATGGAGGCTGAGATTCATGAGGCTGAAGTAACGGTAGCGAAGCAGATGGCTAATGAACGCCGTATGAAACAGCGTGTGGACGAAGCTGCCAAGGTAGCCGGACAACGCGGGGCACAGGCTGAGCTTGCGCTGAAGAACGGGCAGGAGGAAGTTACCCGTAAGCTGCTGGAAGAGAAGATCTACTTCGACCAGAAGTTTACCGAGTATGGCGAGCTTCACGCACAGGCTGAAGTACAGGCCAAGGAACTGGTGCAGCAGCTTCATGATATGAAGGATGAGTTCTACAAAATGCGCAACAAACGCAATGAACTGGTATCCCGCGCTCAGATGGCTAAGGCCAAGAAGCAAATGTCCCAGATCAGCAGCGTACATTCCATCGAAAGCGGAAGTGCCTCCCTTGGCTTCCACCGTATGGAAGAAAAGATCATGCAGCTTGAAGCGGAAGCAGATGTCATGCGCGCTCCGTATAGTCCTTCGGCAACCGCATATGCTAAGCCGGTAGATCCTGAGAAGGAACTGAAAGTAGAGGAGCAGCTTGCCGCACTCAAGAACAAGCTGAACTCAACTCCAGCAGCCCCTCCTTTGAATAAAAAAGAACAATAATCCCTGTTCCTAAAGAACAGCCGGATATGATATGCTGATCAAGGTAAAGCCATACGGTATGGATTCTCCATACCGGTATGGCTTTTGTAGCGGATGCAGTATGTGGAAGATGTAGCTTCGCGATACTTCAGCTAATGCTTATGAGGTCAGTTTTGCTTCAAATATAAGAATTGATATGCTGCGCAGGAGGTGCGGAAATGGATAAACGGAACCGTTTGATTGCCATCGGATTGATTGGTGTAGGCTGCTTGATGATATTTGGCAAATGGCTCGGCTTCTTCTCCATTGTCGCACTCCTGTTCCTGCTGCTGGGAATCTACCGGACGACGTCGGGCAGGGTCAAGCAAGGCTATAAGCTAATGGGAGTCGGAGCGGTACTGCTGCTGCTGGATCATTTGCTGCTGGTGCTTGGCATCTGCCTGCTTTCGCTGGGGATGTTCTTTGTCAAATCGAAAAGAATGCAGCGCAAGGCGGGGTTTGTGCAGAAGCAAAGCTTTTCTTCCCGATTCGACTGGGATCTCTCGCCTTGGGTGATGCGCAGCCTGAGCGCCTGGCATGTGCTGGGTGAGGTGGATGTGGATCTTTCCCTGGCCATGGCGGAAGAGCAGGAGACGATTATGCTGTATCAGGGGATTTTTGGTGATGTGGATATCCTGCTGTCTGAGGATTACGGGGTGGAGATTGAGGCATTCGTGCTGTTCGGCTCGATTGAGACCGGCAGTAACCGCGATACGGGGATGCTGAACCGGTTGAACTGGAAGTCACCTAACTATGACAGCTGCGAGCATAAAGTGAAGTTTAACATTTCTTATCTGATGGGGGATCTGGACATACGCTTCCCCTAAGAGTATGTTAGACCAAGAGAGAAGGGAGAGCTCCCGGCATGGACAAAAAAAGCAGTAACATGGTAACGCGCAGTATGGGTGAGGGAGCTCTGTTCTCTCTGTTCATGCTGCTCGTTATTGCATATATTATGTATACATATGGGCTACTACGGCCGTTCGAGGATTGGCGGATTGGCGTAAGGACAGGATTGACGCTGATTCTGCTGCCGCTGGCTTTCGGAATCGGGTACGGCTTCTATCAGGGCTTCCGCAGCAAGCGCAAGCTGGAATTACTGCGGGCCACCCTGGTCGCCTGGGAGAAAGGCAATCTCACCCCGGCCATGCCGGACCTCGGCAATGATGAGCTGGGGCGGCTCGGGGAACAGCTCGGGCGGATCAGCGGCAAATGGGAGAATCAGGTGAACACGCTGCAGCGGCTCTCCACCAATAATGCAAAGCTTGCCGAGCAGGCGCGGGTTACGGCAATTATCGAGGAGCGGCAGCGGCTGGCACGGGAGCTGCATGATGCGGTATCGCAGCAGCTGTTCGCCATCTCCATGACGGCAACGGCCGTAGGCCGGACGCTGGAGAAGGACTTCGATAAGGCACAGCGGCAAATCGCGCTGATCGAGGAGATGTCGGCAGTAGCCCAGTCGGAGATGAGGGCACTGCTGCTGCATCTGAGACCGGTGTATCTGGAAGGCAAGGGGCTGGAGGAAGGTCTTCAGGAGCTGATTAAGGAATTGAAGATCAAGGTGCCGATTGATATTGTGTTCGAGATGGATCAGGGTGTAGAGCTGCTGAAGGGCGTGGAGAATCATTTGTTCCGTATTGTGCAGGAGGCTATCTCCAATACGCTCCGTCATGCCAAAGCGGAGAAGATGGAGATCCGCCTCCACCGCCGGGGCGATACGGTCCGGCTGACGCTGCGCGATGACGGAATCGGCTTCGAGATGGATGACAGCAAGCAGACCTCCTACGGTCTGTCGAATATGCAGGAGCGGATTACAGAGATCGGAGGCTCGATCCAGTTCATCACCGCTCCCGGCAAAGGCTTGCGGATCGATATTACCGTACCGGTAGTCAATGAATAGAGGGCAGGTGTAGTGATGGAGATAGAAGAAGATGATGCAATCAAGGTCCTGCTGGTAGACGATCATGAGATGGTCCGGATCGGACTTGCTGCGGTGCTTGGCACCGAGGATGGAATCGAGGTCGTAGGTGAAGCCGGAAGCGGCGAAGAGGGCATCCGTCTGGCCCAGGAGTATACACCGGATGTGGTGCTGATGGATCTGGTCATGGACGGCATGGACGGAATCGAGACGACAAGACAGCTGCTGAAGCTGTACCCGGATTGCAAGGTGATTGTGTTGACCAGTTATTTGGATGATGAGAAGATGTATCCGGTGATTGAAGCGGGAGCCTTCAGTTACCTGCTTAAGACCTCACGGGCCAGCGAAGTCGCTGATGCGATCCGGGCAGCCGCAAGAGGCCAGTCCGTGCTGGAGTCGCAGGTGGCTTCCAAGATGATGAACCGTTTCCGTTCCAATGCAAGAGGAGAGGCACCGGCTTACAAAGAGCTTACCGAACGCGAGATGGAAGTGCTGAAGCTGTTAGCCCAGGGCAAATCCAACCAGGATATTGCCGATCAATTAATTATTGGAATCAAGACGGTGAAATTCCATGTCACGAATGTTCTTGCCAAGCTGGGGGTTGAAGACCGGACCCAGGCGGCTATTTATGCATATAAGAATGGACTGGCGGAGTAAGCTGAGTAGGAGTTTACTTACTATAACAATAGGAATTTATTAACAGACCAGGTATGTTCAAGATACCGTGGTCTGTTTTTTTATTTAAGATAAAGCTATTCGTATGTATGACTCTCATGCTTGATGTTTATTATTTTACGGGTGAAGGTAAACACAGTCCAGCAGAAAGGCACAAATAGGAGAAAGATTAAAAATTTAAAGAAAATCCGCCAATCCGCAGTGCCGTTTTCATATAAATCTGCGATAAGGGAATAAAGTGAAGGATTACTTACGAAAAAGGTGAGTGCAAGAAGAATTGAGGCAATAGCAAAGGCATTCCTTATTTTGGTGTAATACTGAATCGCTTCCGTTCGTTCAGTGAAAATATTTAAGGGAGTTCCGTCGTTCTTTTTTTCCAGAATCAATAGCTCGGAATTTATGTTTCCAGGCAAACCTGCAAATGAAGTAGCTCCTTTCCCATAGGGACGCCAACGCTTATTGCCTATCGCAAACTTCCCGATGTTCAAGCTCTGAGAAAAATGAGTTAAACCTAAGTCATCTAAATATTCTTTATATTGGTCCAACTGCTGAATGGACTGATCGGCTACAAACTGTATTCTGTAAACATACTCTCTCGGATGGCAGGTTTCAAAACTGTAAAAGCACCCTCGAACCTGAACCAGGCGCCAGCCATCAGCTACCATAGAATTAAGCCATTTTTCCTGACTTTCGAGAGCATTAATAAAGACTTTAAAGACACTTTTTTTCATGTTTCAGCCTCCTCAATAGTTTGAAGTCCTAACTGGTAGAGTGAATGAAGTCTTTTTAATTCTAACAATGCACTTTCCTTTCCAGCCTCTGTAATTATGTATTGTTTTTTTTGGTTTGAACTTTATTCTCATGAAGCTCAATCCAGCCTTTCCCAGACCTTGAAAAACTATCGAGCTAATCTTTGTTTATTTACAGGTTAACATGGAAGGTATATCTAGAGGTATCAAAACCCAACAATGGCTGATCAGCAGTCCTCAATCTTTATTAACAAAAATGTGTTTTCTATGTATACCCTCTACTGATTCTGGTTATCCTATGTAGTAGATTGCTAGAGTCAGTGAGAGGAAGATGAATAGATGAAGCAGAATGATCGGGGTTGCAGTCAAAATAAAGGGAAGCTGGCACTGCTGATGTTTTGTCTTTGTCTAACTTTGTTTATGCTGGCCGGATTCCGTAGTGGAGATAAACAGCTCACAGCCATAGTATCATCAGCTACTGATTCTGAATCTTCAGTTTTTGCCGGTCTGCCGGAGTCGTTGTCTCTGTTATCATCAGTTGGGCAAGAGGTAATAGTTCCAGGTACAACGTTACGTGTTGTCCTTAAATGGCAGGGACAATACAGCGGGGATAGCGATGAATCGGAAGAGAATGCCACCATGCTGGCAGAACAGCTTGGTCTCGGAAAGGTTGCCAGAAGTGATAAGGATGGGTATATGACGTATAGAGCCGCTGCTTCCCAAGGTGATTTCAGCAAGCTATCCATGCTCTGGACTAATCTGGAACAGGGTGGAAGTTATGTGTTTGTAACCTTCGAAACCCAGAATCCGCTGAAGGCAGAATGGTCTCAGGATGCGGCAGAGAAAACGGGTAAACTGATGATGGCGGCTGGAATCACGCCAGAATGGAATGCATCTTTACAGGGCACAGCTTCGTCGTTGGAATCACCTGGGGAGGCAATTGCAGCAATAGAAGGATCGATTGCAGCAGAGGAAAGTGGATTGCATAGGATGGAAAGCTATGAGGATGTGTCCACGGTCAGCCGCTCCTATGCAATTCCAGGTATCAAGCGGTTCGTGAACAGTGGTGATCATAAGATTGCCCTGCAAGTGGCTGTCCACAAAAATGACAATGATAACAGCAATAGGGTAACGATTGGACTCCCTGTTATTACTATAGAATATTAGGTAGGCTTTCAATTGTGGAGTGTAGGTTGTGGCATTATAATGGTGGACTTCTTTCGCGAGAAAGAGGAAGACACCAGTAATATAAGCGTAATCCGGTGAAGGCATAAGAAAGAGTAATGGAAAAGTGCGAAATCCCGAGAAAAACTGTCAGGAATGTGATGGCATCCTCCGTGCAATTATGATAAAATGACATCACGCCTATAGTCGTATGTTGTTTCATACCAGGCGTTGAGAATGAATGTCAACTATATTACATACAGAGAGATGAGGAGCCATGGCTGAAAATCAAACCCTTGATGCACTGCATACACCCGGTGCTGTATTCTTTATCTTCGGTGCAACCGGAGATCTGGCCCGGCGCAAGCTTTTTCCGGCGATTTACAGTTTGTACCGTGAAGGCAAGCTGACCCAAGATTTTGCGGTCATTGGCGTGGCTCGGCGTCCCCGCACTCAGGATGAATTCCGGGAAGATGTGAAGGAATCCATCCGCGAATTCTGCCGTTATCAGGCAGGTGATGCTGCAGAGTGGAACGAGTTCGTACAGCATTTTGAATACAAGTCACTCGACATCAATAATATTGACGGCTTCCGTGAGCTGAATGAGCAGACGGAGCGGCTGGAGGAGAAGTTCCATATTCCGGGCAACCGCATGTTCTATCTGGCGCTTGCGCCTGAGCTGTTCGGCAGCGTATCCTTCAACCTCAAGGCAGGCGGGATGCTGCAGGCCAGAGGCTGGAACCGTCTGGTCATCGAGAAGCCGTTCGGCTACAATCTCGAATCCGCTGAGGAACTGAACGAACAGATCCGCCAAGTCTTCAAGGAAGAGGAGATCTACCGGATTGACCACTACCTGGGTAAGGAAATGGTTCAGAATATTGAAGTGATCCGGTTCGCCAATGCCTTCTTTGAGCCATTGTGGAACAACAAGCATATCGCCAACATTCAGATTACACTCGGCGAGACTGTGGGCGTGGAAGAACGCGGCGGGTATTACGATCATGCGGGGGCGCTGCGCGATATGGGCCAGAACCATATTTTGCAGCTGCTGACGATGATCGCTATGGAACCGCCTAGCCGTCTGCTGGCTGAAGATATCCGTGATGAGAAGGTGAAGGTTCTACGTTCGCTGCGTCCTTACGCGACCGCTGATGAAGTCCGCGAGAACGTAGTTCGCGGCCAATACACTCAAGGTCTCTACAAGGGCAAGACGCTTCCGGCTTACCGCCAGGAAGACAAAGTGGACCCGGAATCGAATACAGAGACGTATTTCGCAGCCCGTGTGTTCGTGGATAACTTCCGCTGGGCTGGAGTTCCTTTCTATATCCGTACCGGCAAACGCCTGCCTGTGAAGACCACCGAAGTGGTTGTAGAGTTCAAAGGAATGCCGACCAACGTCTACTTGGGCCAGAAGCACAAGCTCGAGCCGAACCTGCTCGTCATCCGTGTCAATCCGATGGAAGGCATCTACGTGAAGATCAATGCGAAGAAGCCGGGCTCGGAATCCGAGATTCAGCCGCTGGCCATGGATTTCTGCCAGAGCTGCATGATCGGCATCAACTCGCCGGAGGCGTATGAGCGTCTGTTGCATGATGCTGCACGCGGCGATTCCACCTACTTCACCCGCTGGGATGAAGTGTCCTCGGCCTGGTCCTTCGTGGACCGGATTGCCAAGGCGTGGAAGGAAGATAGCAACGACTTGGCTTCCTATCCTGCGGGCTCCTGGGGCCCGGTCGAAGCCGACCAATTGCTTGCCGGAGAAGGCTTCCACTGGTGGCCAGTCAACGGCCAGGATGAAGACAATGTGGTCTGGCAGGTTAACCGCTAGTCCCTGAAGAAGAACTGTTACAGATCCTCCTGCATCTCGCTGCGGGGGGATCTTTTTGCTGAATCGTGAATTTATATTACAAGATATTTCACTACAGGCGCTTTTTTGTAGATAATCTCTGCCGGATTTTGCTATACTGAGAAGGATGCTTTCAACATAAAGATTTCTAAGCCTAGCGCTATAGATGATCCTATACATGGTAAACGTTACGTTCAAGAAATAGACGTTGAATCTCTAAGGAAAGGATCTGAATCCATGAATAGCAGTCCGATTTGATCGATCCGGCAATAGAGGCAGAAGTAAGCATGAATTTATAGATGAAGGGATATGTGCAATGAATAAAGCAACGGACCATAAGCTTCAGAGTGAAGTAGACAAACGCAGAACCTTTGCGATTATTTCCCACCCGGATGCGGGTAAAACTACACTGACAGAGAAACTGCTGCTCTTCGGAGGTGCCATCCGTCTGGCAGGTACAGTCAAAGCCCGTAAGGCAAGCAAGCACGCCACCAGTGACTGGATGGAAATTGAGAAGCAGCGCGGAATCTCGGTTACGTCCTCTGTGATGCAGTTTGATTACCTTGACCACCGGGTGAACATTCTGGATACTCCGGGTCACCAGGATTTCAGTGAAGACACCTATCGTACGCTCACTGCGGCTGATAGCGCGGTCATGCTGATCGACGTAGCCAAGGGTGTGGAGACACAGACCATCAAGCTGTTCCAGGTCTGCGCGAAGCGCGGCATTCCGATCTTCACCTTCATTAATAAGCTAGACCGTGAAGGCCGCAGCCCGTTTGATCTGATGGAGGAGCTGGAGAATGTGCTGGGCATCCGCTCGGTGCCGATGAACTGGCCGATTGGGATGGGCCGTGAGCTGTGCGGCGTCTATGACCGGATGAAGAATCAGGTCGAGCTGTTCCAGGGCGATGATCATTCCGTAATTAAAGTACAGAAGGTGGAGAGCTACCGCGACCCGATTATCCGTGAGATGGCGGGGGAGTATCTGCATGATCAGCTATGCGCGGATCTGGAGCTGCTGGATGTAGCGGGCGATCCTTTTGACTATGAGAAGGTGCTGCGCGGAGAGATTACTCCGGTATTCTTCGGCAGTGCTATCAACAACTTCGGTGTGCAGACGTTCCTGGATAATTTCCTGGAGCTTGCGCCGAAGCCTGAACCACGCCGCAGTACAGCAGGTGCTGTAGAACCGACGAATGAGAAATTCACCGGCTATGTATTCAAAATTCAGGCGAACATGAATCCCGCACACCGTGACCGTATCGCTTTCCTGCGTATCGTGTCCGGCAAGTTCGAGCGCGGGATGAGTGTGAAGCATGTACGTGCCGGCAAAGACATCAAGCTATCCCAGCCGCAGCAGTTCCTTGCCCAGGACCGGGACATTGTTGAAGAGGCGTATCCGGGGGATATTATCGGTCTGTTCGACCCGGGCATCTTCCGGATTGGCGACACACTAAGTCAGGCCGGAGATATCGAATTCGATGAGCTGCCGACCTTCTCGCCGGAGATTTTCTCCAAAGTCACCATCAAGAATGCACTGAAGTCGAAGCAATTCCAGAAGGGGATTGACCAGCTGACCGAAGAGGGTATGATCCAGGTGTTCCGTACCGTCAACTTCGATGATATTCTGCTGGGTGTAGTCGGACAACTGCAGTTCGAGGTGTTCGAATACCGCATGAAGGGTGAGTATGGCGTGGATGTGCAGCTTCAGCGCATGAGCTACCAGTTCGCACGCTGGATCGTGGATGAGAACAAGCCGGATGCCAGCAAGTTCCGGATCAACTCCACTCTGGTTACGGACAAGAAGGGCAATTACGTAGTGCTGTTCGAGAACGAATACGCTATGCGGACCGCGATGGAGAAGAATCCGACCGCGAAGTTCCTGGAGACTGCACCTTGATGGGTGTAATAGAAGTAAGATGAGTAGTTAAGCATATGTACGATTAGGCTATAAAAAACCTCCGGCTCCACCTGTGCAGCAGCACGGTGGGGTGCGGAGGTTTTTGACGGGATGGGCCTCCTCTAGGAGGTGATGGACCCTGGGGTAAGCTTGTCCAGATGTCTGTGCAGCATAGAGAGAACCCGGTCCTGCTTCGCAGGGTCGAGGTCCTTCCAGATCATCTCAAAGACGACACCGAGTCCGGGAAGCGCGGCTTCCGGCCCGTCCACGGAATTCTCAATAACCTCCCGCAGACCTTCTTCGGACTGGCCGTGCACCTTGTGAATGATGGCCTGGCGCAAATCAAGGGTGACTGGCATAATCGGCCTCCTTAAAGTTTTGTGAGCATCTGCTTCCTGAATCAGCATCGCAAAACTGAATTCGAAAGCAGGGGCTTAGTCAGGTAAGCAGCCTTCTTATAAGGTGCCCTGCGGGAGCGCTGAACATTCAAGTTTATAACGGCTTATGCTATACTGTGTGAGATGTATTATATGGGCGGGAGGGACAAGGCTTAATGGCAAAAAAACAGTATGCGATCATCGGCATGGGCCGCTTCGGCTCAAGTGTGGCCAAAGCGCTCAGCGGGATGGGCTATGAGGTGCTGGCCATTGATGCGGATGAACAGCGCACCCAGGAAATCTCCAATATTGTGACCCATGCCGTATCTGCAGACTCCACGGATGAAGAGGCGCTGCGTGCGCTTGGCATCCGTAACTTCGATGTGGTGGTAGTCGCCATCGGGGAGGATATTCAGGCCAGCATTCTGACAACGCTGATCTTGAAGGATCTGGGCGTACCTGCCATTATCGCCAAAGCCAAAAGTGAGCTGCACGGCAAGGTGCTGGGTAAAATCGGAGCAGATAAGGTGATCTACCCGGAGCGGGACATGGGGATGCGGGTGGCGCATCATCTCGCTTCTCCGAACATCCTCGATTACATCGAGCTGTCACCGGAGTACAGCATTCTCGACATGAAGGTCTCAGGACCGATGCTGGGCAAGAACCTGCAGGAGCTTGACATACGCGCCAAATATGGCTGCAACGTTATGGCGATCCGTAAGGGAGAGGAAATGAATATCTCTCCCAGAGCGGAGGACCGCCTGACCGATGGTGATGTTCTTGTCATTGTCGGACGGAAGGATAATCTGACGAAGCTGGAAATGGCTTATCAATAGGAATCTGTAAGCAACAGAAAGGTAGGACCCTATGGAAATTATGTCGCCGCAGAACACGCGGGTGAAGGAATGGGCCGGACTGCAGGAGAAGAAGCACCGTGACCGGTCCGGTAAATATATCGTGGAAGGCATTCATCTGGTGCAGGAGGCGCTGCAGGCGGAAGCAGATGTGGAATGCCTGGCTTTTGACCTCGATAAAGGTATGCCGTCTGAGCTGAAGCCGCTACTTCAGGCCGTACAGGGCATGGAGGTCATCGGCGTGTCGGCAGCGGTGGTTGCCAAGTGCAGCAGCACAGGTACACCGCAACCGGTGTTCGCCATTGTGCGGAAGGAGCAGAAGGGGATAGAGGCCATTCTGGCGAAGCCGGACAGCCTGGTTGTGGTGCTGGACGGGGTCCAGGACCCCGGCAATGTAGGCACTATCATCCGCAGCGCGGATGCGGCGGGCGCGGACGGCGTGATCCTCGGCCAGGGCTGCGCCGACCTCTTCAATCCCAAGACCATCCGGTCCACGATGGGCTCGATGTTCCATCTCCCGGTAGTGGAGGGCGAGCTCGGCACGATTCTGCCACAGGCACGGGAGCGTGGTGCGCTGCTGGTCAGCACCTCGCTGACGGCGGAGGATTCCTGCTACACCCATGATTTCCACGGCAGCCAGTGGCTGCTGATCGGCAGCGAAGGACAGGGGATCTCCCCGGAGACGGCCGCAATGGTCGATAAAAGCATCCTCATCCCGATGGCCGGCCGCGCCGAATCGCTGAATGCGGCAATGGCCGCAACAATCCTGCTGTTTGAGGGGATGCGGCAGCGGGGGAATTATCTTAACCAACCTTTATAGCTGTGAGTTGTAAGTCATCTTGTCACCGTTTGTAACGTAGTTTGTCACTGGTTTGTAACGATTTTTGGCACAAGTATTTCAGTCCTGATGGTCAAGAAACCCTTGATTTATCAGGGCTTTTTTTAAAATTTGTTTGGACATTATCTATGATGCTCTAAATGACCAAAACTGATTTTAGATGCAAAAGCTCTTGGAACAATTATTGGCACAAATCGTAGAATGGGAGCGGATAAATGAATACTATCGGGGCAAATATTAAACAACTACGAAAAATAAATAATCTTAGTCAAACTAATTTTGCTAATAAAATAGGTGTTTCTCAAGGCAGTCTTAGTGATCTGGAGTCTGGAAAAAGCAAACCAGCGATTGAGACTGTTATTTCAATTTGTACTGTGTTTGGTTGTTCTTATGAATGGGTTTTGACTGGGAGGGAACATTCAACTATTGGTGAGTTAACTGCTACAATAGCGGAGTTACTGCAGATTGTTAGGGGACTTAATCCTAGCGAGCAACTAGAACTATTACAGATTGCAAAGATTAAAAGAGATTTGCATATATGAGATGAGGATTCCTCATACTCAAAATATTATCTCTAATGCTTTTAAAATAAATTCAAAGTGAAAGTACTTTATGCTGGATACCGGCTACGACCAAATGGAAAAATACGAGGCGACCCGGAACGTCAAGGCACAAGCCATTATTCCGCTAAATCCTAGAAATGAAAAGGAACCGCCAGCGAGGATCACCAGCAAAGGCACACCCTGTTGTTCGATGGGCTTTTCCATGACGTATTGGGGACAGGAGAAGATACATTTGAAATTCCGTTGTCCGCATGCGACAGGTCAAGTGAATTGTCCTTTACACGACCGCTTGAATTTTAAGTTTCACCAAAATTCTGACCGTCTGTCCTTTTATCGCTCAGCTTTCACAAGATTGAGATTTCGCTGTGGCCTAAGTCGGACTTCGAATCAAAATATGAATTATGCAAAATGCTCAAATAAAAAAATGAAATTAAAGTGATTCAATGGACAGGTATCACAGAATAAATAATTAATGTATGGGAGATTAGAACTATAATATTTCTGGATATGAAGTGAGAATATGATAAAATGAGTAAAAGGAGGGGTAATTTTGTCGGATATTAAAATTGAGGTTTTTCCAGCTTTAGAAGGAGATTGTCTCCTAATACGAATTAACGATCAGCAAAAAACAAATATTCTTATAGATGGTGGCTTCTCCGAAACATATCATGATTATTTGAAGCCACGGTTGTTACAAATGTCTAAGGATGGTGAAGAATTAAGTCTTGTTGTTATTACACATGTAGACAAGGATCACATTGAAGGGATTATTGAACTATTTAAGGAAAACGGGGCAGCAGATAATCCGAAGATTATTCCGATTAAAGAAGTTTGGCATAATAGCTACAGGCACTTGAATTTTCTGAATCAAAAGAAAAAAGAAGAACTGGATAAAAACGAGATAATTATCTTAAATGGAATAACTAGCAAATCCTCTATTATTAGGAGTGGGCGAAAAGATGAGCCCAATAAAGATATTAGTGCAAAGGATGGATCTACTTTAGCTAGATTACTCTATGGAGGGAAATATAACTGGAATAGATTATTTAATAATACTGCTATTAATTGTGATGAGAAAGAATATATTTCACTGACTTCTGAAATTAACATACAATTGTTATCTCCCAATACAGAAAAACTGAAAAAATTGGAAAAAAACTGGATCAAAGAATTACGAAAAAGTAAGTATGATTTTAAATTAAATGAAAATAAACTATTTGATGATGCTTACGAATTTTATTTGTTGTCACTTCATGATGAAAATGATGATAAAGAGAGTGTAGACATATCAGGTAAACAAGTGAAAGTTAGTCTCGATAATCTTTTGAAAAAGAAACTGAGTACAGACAATTCTGTTGTTAATGGGTCCTCTATATCCTTTGTTTTGGAGTATAAACAATACAAATTATTATTTTTAGCGGATGCTCATCCGAGTATAATTCTAGAAAATATACAAAGATTGGTGAGTGAAAAAGAGTATACTCCCTTTTTTGACATGATAAAAGTATCTCATCACGGAAGTTACAGAAATACAAGTGTTGAATTACTTTCGTTAATCGATTCTCCAATCTATTTATTTTCTACAAATGGGAGACAAAATGAACACCCTAATATGGAGACACTTGCTAGAATTATCTCTAGAAAGAGTATTAAGAGGAGGCTTATATTTAATTATCCTGTATCTAATGAAATCTTACTTGATGAAACGTTAAAGGAAAACTATCATTTTACAACAGATTTTTCCAACGGCCAACAGATAAAAGTAATCGAAATCCAGAAAGGATAGTTAGAATGATTACATATGAAAAAGCAGTAGGAAGATTAATCTGTGGGGATGATGAAGTAAAGGATCGAGCTACAGTCTTTCTAATATCTCCTACTAGAGCAGTGACAGCCAGACATGCTATTAATGAATATTACTTAGAAGGAAAAGAAATAATCCTTGAGTTTTTTAATATAACAAACCAAGTGATTGAACGTAAAGGGGAACCATTAGAAGCATCTGAAGATACTAATATGCCGATTTCTATTTTAGAGTTAAATGAGCCTATACATTGTAATTTATACTTGAATTTCTCGAATTTTCAAATACAAAAAGATAATATATATGAGACGTATGGATACCCCGTTGCCAGATGGGATATGGGGCATTTCACGAAAAATAATGTATCAAGAATAGTGTCAAATGATATGACAAGACCATACGATTGGGATATTGATTTAAACTATGATGCTAATATGGCGGATTTTAGCGGTCTTTCTGGGGCTCCGCTGTTTGTAGAGGGAAAATTAGTTGGTGTTGTTCTAACGGAATCACAAACTAATGGAAGAGTTATTTCACTTGGTTCGGTGAGTGTGCAAAGACTTAGTGAGGCTCTACTCAAGCTTGATATTCCAGTAGAAGAACCTATTCCTGAATTCAGTATGGGTGAGATATATGAAATTGATGAGGGCATCGACTTTTCTGAATCAATGTTCATTATGAAGCTTGAGTCAGCAGGAATATTTGATCATGAAGATTGCCAACAAGAATTTTTCAATGCTGAAATCGTAAGTAGTTCAATAGTGAGCCGGGGCTTCTCATTTGAAGTTAAAGAGTTCGCTATGCTAAAAGAGAATGTAAAGAGTATATGGAAAACACAACATCGACCATACAAAGAAGAGAATGATGGAAATGAGCTTTTGGCAAAGGTTTACGAAAGAGTAGAAGATTTGAACAATTCTACCCTTAAAACTAATATTGATATACCATTACTTGTAAAAAAAGGCATCCTTCATCAATTATCAGATGAATGCAAGGTTGGTTGGGTTAAAAACTATAAAACTAGATTAATAAGTTACATATCGGAAAGGAGTGAGGAGAATTGATTAAAGATTTAGATCTGGTTAATAGTGACTTGACTCTCAATTCAATTAGAATACTAACACTTATTTCTGAGTTCGAATCCAAGAAGTCTTTTAGTATGAGTCTTAATCGAATTATGTTATATGATTTTTTTATGAAATATCCTCACACTATGATTCCATCAAATGAAATAACTGAAAGAGAAATAAAAGACTTTAGTGAATATTATTCATACTTTCATTGGCAGCCAGATAGAGATGAATATAATCTCTATTTAAGATATCTATTAAGTAAAAATTTAATCGAAAAAAAAATAATAAGTAATGATTATAGTTTCTATATTAATCAAAATGGTAAAGATGTTTTAGGGCAAATGCAGAGTTCTTACTATAGAGAACTGGCTAAGCTTTCTAAGTATATCAAACAGTCGTTGTCTAAATTAGCTGATACTAAAGTCGAGGGTCTGATTATAGAAAAGTTAGAAGGTGTTGACCATGAGTAAGAAGATTAGGTTGGAAAAATTGACATTAATAGGGTTCAGGAAAAATTACGAAGTGAATTTCAAAACAGGATTAAATTATATCTCTGGCCCTATGTCGACAGGAAAGTCCTCTATTGCGGAAATGATTAACTATGCTTTTGGAAGTGAAAAGCATAAAGCCTATATTGAGATAGGTAAAAGCTGTAAGGAAGTAGAATTAGATTTTTGGATCGGGGAAGATAAGTTTAGAATTATTCGACCATTATTTGAGTTCACAAGACCAGTGAAAATATTTAATTGGAATGAAGAAACCGGAGAATTTAAAAAGAATTTCAACTTGCTTGAAATCGATTCTCCTGCCAATGAAAATTCTTTATCCGCATACTTGTTGAAGCAAATTGGGCTTCCTAAAATTACTGTTGCTAATCAAGCCTTTAGTTTTAGGGACTTATTCAAATACTCATATGTCAAACAGTCAACTATTGATTCTGAAAATTTATTAATGGAAAAGACTTCAGGCTCTAATTTGAAAAGAAAGCCTACATTTGAAATAATATTCAATATTTATAACGAATTGTTAGGAGAATTGAAGCAACAACTAAAGGAAAAAATTAATTACATAGAATTTTTACTTAATAAAAGACTTGGGGTATATGAATTTTTGAAAGAAATGAATATGTTAAGTCAAGACACTTATCTGAATGAAAAAAACCGCCTTTTAACAGTGTTGTATGAAGAAAATCAAATACTCGAAGGCTTAAAAGTACATGGTACTTATGATGAGTCTGTGACGTTGAATTTAGAAAGCGAAATAATTATTTTAAAAGATAAGATAACGAATATAGACATGCTAATTGTGGACAAAGAAAAATATGTTGATAAGTTATTTTTGCTTAGAAATCAGTATTCACGAGAAATGCAAAAAATTGATTTTATTGTAGAAGGAGCGATCATTTTAAATAGTTATGACTATAGTTCATGTCCATCATGTTTAAATCCTATACGAGCAAAAGAAGGATGTAATTTATGTGGAAGTGAGCTTGAGGATCTGTCAAACCAAGAAATCGCAATTTTTGAAAGTGAAAATCGAAGATTAAACAAAAAATTTAATAGTTTGATAGCTTTTATTGAACAACAAACAACCAGAATCAATGAACGCAAAAACGAAAGAAAGGCACTTTTAGAAGAGCTACATATAAAACAACGCGAACTAGATCACTTAAAAAATCATTACTTAAGTCCTTTCTTTGATCAAATTCAGCAATCAAATTATAAAATTGGAAAAGTAAATAGTAGTTTGGATCAACTAGAAAAAAGCACTTCTGTAATAAATCAATTTTCAAAAATCACTCAAAATATTATTGATGAGGAAGCACTACGTGATTCGTTAAAATTATCTATTGAGTCTATCGAAAAAAACAACGTATCAAAAACTGATTTGATCCAAAGTCTATCCGAATTGTTTTTTGATATATTAAAGGATTTTTCTTTCCCAAAACTAACTGATGCTTATATTAAGGAGTCGAATTATTTGCCTTATGTTAGGGGAGTGAAATACGATGAATTAGGAAGTGGTGGGGCCGTCACAATGACTACCATGGCCTATTTTTTAGCCATCGCTCTTCTATTGTTTGAAAATAAAAATCATCTAGGTCTTATGATAATTGACTCACCGAGAAAAAACTTAGGGGCAGATTCTGAATTTGAAGATGATTTTAAGGATGAAGAAATATTTAATTCAATCATTAAATATTTTGTATCCTTGAAAGATACTGCTTTAGTAGAAGATATTCAATTAATTGTTATTAATAATGGACATCCTGATTTTGTTGACGATAATGATATTATTGTGAAATTTGACGGAAAGGGAACTCGTGACTTGCCCTACGGATTGATAGACGATATTGAAAATTTGTAATAATTATGGAGGTTAACTCTAGTTCGAAAAATTTCAAATATTCCGATATTATTCAATAATAAATTATGGTAATATAACCCAAATGAAGTGTTAAATAGGGAATAAAGTGGGACATATGTCCCGCTTTTTGTTCTTCCCTGTTTCTCAGAAAAGTTGATCTTTTGTCATGTGCGAGGGAATAGCTTGAAAATTGTGAGTTGGACTTTGGCCAGATATTTTTTATTCAGTTATTTGTAGCTATATTAGATTAAAAGGGGAATGGCATTTGAATAAGAAGAATCCTAAAATTATTAAACTTGATGAAATGGAAACAGCGAGTAAGTACATTAGAAAAAAGTATAGTATAGGTTTCTGGGGATTAGGTATTCTAAAATTAGGAGATATAAATAAATTAAGAAGTGATTTAGTAAAGGATCATACAGAATCGGAAATAATCTCAATTAAGGCTAGCATTGATACTCAATTCGAACATTATAAGCAGCTTACATCAATCATTACTATCCTCGCTTTAATTTTTACTATGATTTTCACTTCTATAAATACTCAAATTAATTTCACAATGAAACCGATGGATTGGATTTATAATGCTAATCAAGAATTGAATAAAGATTTAAATAAAAATATGAAGCCTGACGAAAGAACAGGAAATCTAATAAAACAAACCAATGAAATGGCCGCGGAATACTTTAAAGTTACAAAAGCAGCATTCAACGCTTTACAAATGAATATTTACTTTATAGCCATCTTTTTAATTTTGATAATCTACACTTACTTTGGACGATTTCGTTGGATTGTATTAGTCAAAAATATCTTAGAGGAAGCATTAAAAGAAAAGAAAAGAGAAAAAGATGAGGATGAACGGAAAGGTAAGAATAGAAATAATTTGAGAATGCAAAGATTAATGAAATAAAAGTTGGGTATGAAAAATAGTTAAAACTTATCCAATACTCTTAAGGCATCCGTCAAATGTTAACTCTGATAGATGTCTTTTTATTTTTTATATTGATTGATATATCTCTTTGTATATTTTTAGTTTCAAACGTTGATAATGTTAAAAGTTCTCTTGAATCCAGAGTGATTAATCAATCTTCACGAGAAGAGTAGAGCAAATAAAGTGGTTTTCTAAAGAGTACTTTAATGTCTTAGAGTAAGTGATGTAATCCTCATTATAGTTAGGGGGGATAGAATTAAACACTTTACAGTACGGAGTAAATTAGCTCAATGCGAATCCCTGTCTAGCTACCTAACAAGAGCAGCAGTTGCAAATGGAAGAAATATAGTAGGTTTGCTTGAAATGGTTAAACGAAATGAGGACTATTTGCTTCATGCTGGAGATTTAAAACGTATCGATTTCTTTCCAGCGAGTATGTTGGATATTGATAAGTTGTATGAGATGACAGGCTTAACGAGAGTAGACGTGAATAGGAGCAGCTTTACGAATTTAATTAGAGCTTTTACAGATTCGGAAAACGGTGAGAAGAGTAAAATTCTAAAGGGATTGTTACGTGAGGATCTACATTATTGTCCAGAATGTATCGCACATACAAATTCTTTATATTTACATTGGAAATTGATAGGTGTAGATGTCTGTGCCGAACATAATAAGCAACTGATGAATAAGTGTGGACACTGTCATTGCTCTATTTTGTATCAGGACATCCGGGTCGTTAACAGATGCCCCTACTGCAGTGGGTATTTATCCAAAGATAAAGATAGCAGAGAGATTATAGATAATAGTAATATAATTCAACAAGCATGGTTAATTGATAACTGGAAATATCTTATTGAGTATACTGGTCGAAGTTTTACTCCGTCCGAAATTGCAATTAAAATGGTATATATATTGAATGACCAACAAGACAAATATAATAAAGAACTGATACGGAAAAGTCGATACTCCGGATGTTTGGAGTATTTAATTCAGTGTGCTAGAGGTACATTATTTAAAAAGTGCGCAGTACATATTACTTCGCTATTTTCTGTTCTTTATGCAGCGAACTTACATGTCCGGGGGCTTCTTGAATTAAATGTACCAGAGGTGTTTATACACTCACTTCATGAGAAAAGTATTGGTGAGGTTGTTGCAGGTACTGCCTGCGCAGCTCCCTGGTGTGAACGTTATGGGATAAGAGGGGGATTAGTTTCGACAGGAATCTTTCAGAGTAAGAAAGGCGGGAAGTCGTTATCCTATTGTACGGTCTGTCCTTCTTGTGGATGTGAGTATGCCTTAGATGAGGACAACCATCTTGTAGAGCGTTCCTATTTTATAAAGGCGTATGAGATCTTATCGAATCGAAATATCAGGAAACTTACATGGCCAGAAAGAATAAAAGTGATGGGGCTTAAGAGAGGGCGTATTCAACGTGTACTGGCATACTTTAAAATCCATAATATATTTGATTTGGATGATATCTTTAAGCCGGACATCAATGAGAAATTGTTAGGAAAATTTGTTAGGAAACTTAATGAAGGGATTGATTTAGCAGAGATTCGCTTCTGGAAAGAGTGGGTTAACTACGACCAGTTTTTATTACATCGTTATCATCCTCAAGTTGTACAAGTGTTGTTTGAATCGTACACAAAACCAAAAGCAGAAGGTAGTGATCCGATTTTCAGAGCGAATATTAAAAACACCTGTATAGTGCTATTAGAGCGTGATACCACCATAAACTTATCGGCGGTCGCGAAATCGTGGGGAACTTCTGCCACGACCATCAGAAACAAATGCTGCTCAGACATAGTAGGATTTTATAGAGCGAAGCAATTAGAAATGAAGCGCAGAGAAGTCAGCATGGAGATAGAAGAGAAAGTCACAAGATATCTAGAAGAACATGGAGGAGAGAAGGTCTCAATGAAAGAGCTCTACGCAGTTACCCATACAAACTATAGCTTAATTAGAAGGTACACACCGGTATTAATACAACAGATCAAAAGTAGCAGGAGAACAGTGAAGGATTTAGTCTAATGGTGGTGATTTTGATGGGAGGGTTTAATTTGAATGGTTTTAAGCCATACATCGCTATAGATAAGTCCGTATATTTTACGGACGGAGTCGAGGAAGTTAATATTTGCACTTTTGAAGGAAATGGACTCGCTCAAAAAGTCAGCTCGTTATTAAATAATGCCTATCATGCTGCGTATCAAGATGGTTTGAATGCTGCATTATCTGAACAGCATAAAGAATTGCTAGACAAAATACTTGCTTTAACAATTGAGAATGATCGGAATAAAAAGATGATGGATTTAAAAGGGGGGGATCGATGAGGAGAAGACGATTAAGTATAGATATTATTAGATAAAGCCATGAACAGATTGTAAAACAATCATGTTCATGGCTTTATTCTTATAATTATTATTGGAAGTAGGTAATATATTCTCAAACGTTCAAAGAGTTCTCGAAAAGAATATAGGTACAGTTATATAAATATATCTATACGGATATACTGGTTGTATGAGTAGTAGAAAAGTTGATGATAAAGCCAAATTACTAATAGTAAATCAAATAACCAGATCAAAAGTTCATTGAGTTAGAAAGAGTGAAGGGAAAATAAATTAGGGTGCTTTAGAGTCGAATGAGAGTTCCTTCGGGCCCCATTGAAAAACGAATATCAGTTTCATTTTTCACCTGATCTAAAAGATCCTTTTTAATTAAGGTTATAGAAGTGACCATGCTGTTTATAGTGCTGATTAACAACTTTCTTTCTATATCACTAAGTGGCTGATCATTTACAACTATTCCATAGGATGAATTAATCAGTTTAATTAAGTCAAAAGTGGGATGTTGATTTTGCACTGCTTCAGAAAGTTGATTTTGATTAGCAAGAATATCAGGGCGAGCAGCCTTTTTTAATTGATTACTAAAAACATCCTCAACTCTACCCAGCAAATAATCAGTTGATGTTTGCAAAATTCCTGCTAACTTGGAAGTGTCTTCATTATCAGGGAAGCTATAACTTCGTTCCCAGTTGGAAATGACTTGAGCTGAAACTCCAATCAAATCACCGAGTTCCTTTTGTTTCAATTTATTAACAATTCTTAACTTGCGTATCCGATTACCAAGGGTGCTCAATGATTTCTGCCCCATTTCTCCGTTATTTTATTTATTTTATCATAAAATTGCGGGAAATTCGAATAAACAATTGACAAGAGGTATAATTTTGATTAATAATAACGGAATATTTGATGGAAATTAAAAAAATAACGAGAAGGGTTTGTGTGTGGATAAAATGGAAATAATGGTCGATAGAACTAATTTGATTAAGTTGGATTTATGTGTGTATAAGGAAACAGGTATGATTAGGGAGGTATGGATAACGTTTACCGAGAGCGATAACCTGGGCTATATCAGAAAAGTGACGCTGCCTTTCAAACAACTTCATAAAAAGACAACTAGAAAATTACTAGAAGACAGATTTATCAAATGTTCTAAGGCGTTGAAATATGAATTGGGAAGATAAAGATTGGGTCTTGGAAAATCAAATTTACTCTCCTAAGCGACGTATTGATAACAAAATTAGCTGGCAAAGACCGCATATTACCGGTTCAATAATCAGTGCTAAAATGAATGATCGTGATATAGAATATCATTCATTAAATGAACAATTATTCTACTATTTACTTGAGCTCGATCCAAAGGTTATTCGGTACTATGTTCAGCCCCTAGAAATTATAATAAAGGATCTTGATTCCAAAGGACAAAAACATAGTTGGATACATGTACCAGATGCCCTTGTTTTTCGTCAAGACCAAATTCCACTACTTGTTCAAATTAAAGAATCACCTGATGAACAATCGAAAACTTTTTTGCGATGTAATCGAGCATGCTCATTATATTCTGACAGAACAGGGTGGAAGTATGATGTGATTTATCCTAAGACTCTTCCGGATAAAGTATTAGTTAACCTTAACTTTTTAGCCCCATTCCGAAAATCCAGGAAATATTATAAACATTGGATTGATCAAGTGATGAATAAGGCGGCTTATTTAGAGGGGGCCAGCATTATCGAGTTGGCCTTAAGTTTTAGTGGATTAACAGACTATCGGATTATTCTGCCGATGATCTACCATCTTATAACCAATGGTAAGTTAGGGGTTAATATCCTCGAAAGAGTTTCAGAACAAAGTAAATTTTCGATAGGCAATGTAATGAACCCATTTGAGCTAGCTTTTCAACCAGGAGGATATCTGGATGAAGTTACACAGCTTTAAAGAGAATATGGAGTTTCAACTCGAGGGAATCAGATATAGGGTGACCGAGGTTGATCCGCCGAAAGTGTTTGCTGTCGCTACAGGAAGTGTTGAAGAAGTAGAATTTAACTATTTCAATCTTATTAATCAATTAACATTTTATTCTTTGGATACCTTGATTGATCAAGCGCTTCAACAAAGAGCGGAAAAAAAGTATGTTTCAATACTCGATACTCTAGAAGATGTACAACTAAAAGTAGTTCAGGATCGTTTTGATTTAATTGAACCAATATTGTTATTGGAAAAAGCAAAGAGTGGAGATGTTCGAGCATCAACCAAACTTAAAAGCATATACGGTCATTACTTTGAAAAGAAGACGATCGCTAATATGTCGCAAGAATGCTTAATCGATCTAGTGGGTAGTGTGTACAATTTATCTAACCGGACTATTAAACGGAGGCTTACAGAATATCGAAAAGAAGAGTCTTCGCTTCCTAATCAAGGTAAGGAAGGATTAATACCTAAGGTATTCAAGCAAAATTTGAATCGAAAGGATTGTAAAGTCTTAGAGATATGTCACCCGAAAAAACCTGACCTAGTTCTCGATACTATAAGGGTTCGATTGTCTGATGTGGTACTTCCGGTCATTAAAGAAGTGATCGAGAAAGAGTATCTAACTCTAAAGCAGGATACTCCTAAAGCTGTATTTGAATCCATTGAAGTGAAATGCGGTAGACAAGGAATCGAGCCTCCAATTTATGACACGATATATAAAATATTAAAGCGACTAAGCCCAGAGGTTCGCTCACGAATGAGGGAAGGGAGAAAAGGGGACGAAACATACAACGAAACTGACCGAGGATATTCTAATAAGGAGGCTATGTTCCCGTTACATATTGTAGAGATTGACCATACAGAACTAGATATTGATGTGTTGGATGAAAAGTCTGGATATGTTATCGGGAGACCCTGGATCACACTTGGAATTGATGTGTTCAGCCGGATGGTATGGTGCATGGATGTCTCCTTTGAGCCTCCTTCAGCGAATAAAGTCAGACAAGCTCTTATGCATGGTATGTTCTTTAAAAAAGTAAAAGAGAAGTATAACACAATAAATGAGTGGGATGTATTTGGAATTCCCAATATCATCTATACGGATAATGGCCCGGAATTCAAGAATGCAGATGTTAAACGAATGATTAAAGAAACATTAAAATCTGACCCTCAATATCGACCAGTCAAGACACCACGGTATGGTGGAACCATCGAACGTCTCTTCGGTACCATAAATTCTAAACTCATTCACCGATTGGCTGGAACTCGTAAAGGCAGTGTTCAAGCAAAAGGAGATTATGACTCAGAAGCGGAGGCCATATTTACGTTAGAGGATATTCGAGAACTTTTAACAGTCTACATCACGGATGTTTACCATCATGAAGTCCACAAAGGGCTACCGATTTTCTCACCGGTTCCAGTAAAGAGATACTATGATGGATTACAAAAAGTTGGTTTTCCTGAATGGATTGATAAGGAGGATGAGGATTATTATCGAATGGAATTGTTGCCGGTAACCCTCAGACCGTATACCCGTGATGGTGTGCGTTTCGAAAATATCATCTACAAAAGCACTGGCAAAGTTAAAGGTATAGTTAAACCTAGATCATTCAAATATAAGATTAAATATGACCACAGTGATGTATCCATATTACATTTACTAAATTCTGAGACCGGAGAATATATAGAATTACGACCTCAGCGGGAAATGCTTGAGGAGACAGAAGGAATGAATCGATACACGTTCAAAAAAATCTTAGAAATAATGAAAGAAAAAGGACTGTTTGAAGCCCGGAAAATTCAGGGAGTAAAGAATATTAAAGAAGCCAAGCAGATGTTAGCTGAAAGAGTAATGCAGAGGGCGAAAACTAGAAGGAAGGAGAGGGCACAGGCAGTGCGTATGAATATAGAGCTTCCAAACTCTAGACCGCCGTCTCCTGCGAAATCGCCTAGAAAAATTTCTGTTAAAGAGTTATTAAAACAATATAAACGAAAGGTTGATTAATTTAATGAAAAATGAAAACAAGACTGAGATACTGACAAGCTTTGCAGAGCGCGTTGCAAATTTAAACATCCTGCATCCAAGAGTTCAAGAAATCTGGTTACTATTAGATTCAATCCGCCACCACAACTCATTTCAAGGTGGAAAAAATTCGCCTAGACATCGTTTTATCATGGGGCTTTCTGGTGTAGGGAAGACTCAAATGGTACGAAGATATGCTGAGAAATGCGAAGGCTATACACATACTGATGAAGATGGGACAGAAAGAGATATCCGGCCGGTACTATACGTTAATTTACCTGATCCATTTACCATAATGGAATTTTACCAGAGTATTGTATACAGTTTAGATGCTCCGCAAATCCCAGGTCGTCCATCAATAGGTGACGTTAAGAGGCAAGTATTCACTTTACTGAAGCAGCAGAATGTTGAAATGGTTATTTTGGATGAAATGGATCATATATTGGCTACACGATACATTAAAGCTGAAGAAGCGATGAGTGCAATAAAACATCTTTCTAACCACGGGGGAATATCCGTTATATGTGTTGGGACACCAGAAATTGAAGTGTTGCGTAAATTGGATTCGCAGTACTTTCGCAGAAATCCTCCTACAAAACTGGAGCGTTTTAAAGAGTGCGATGAGGAGTATCTCAGGTTGTTGGATTCGATAGAAGAGCAACTGATGCCTCCCAAACCACTATTTTTATCAGGTGTTCCTGATGCACCTGATGGAGTTACCCTCCCATATGTTCTTCATAAAATTAGTTATGGATTGGTAGGGTATCTTATGCCAATTCTCCAGGAATCCTTCCTTTTATTGGGAGTGTTTGAACCTAATTTCGATGAGAAGACAGCCGAATTAGATTTGGGGGTAGTGTTAGCGGAGGCATATACCAATGTTATCGGTGAGGTTGCGGAAGAGGAATTGGAAAAGATGATTCTGGTAGATTAACATCAAAAGATTAACATGATTGGATGGAATATTGATGCTGCAGTAAGGCTGCCTAGGCTTTTGGCAGTTTTATTTTTTGTGAATTTAGTGTTGGAATAGATTATGAGGTGAGATAATGAAATTTGGAATTAGACTCAAGCCATTAGAGTTTGAATCATTGACTGGATACCTAGAAAGAGTCTCGGAGAAAAATGGTATGCCATTTCTTAGATTGGCTGAAATAGTATGCCAATCAAAGAAATATAGAACTAGAGATATTAGTTCGTATGAATTATTTTCAGAACTAAACATTGACTTGAGCCTTACAGCAAAAATTGTGGGGATAACAATAGCAACTTTAAACTCAATGACGATGAAACCTATTTATAATCTTTTTCATTCCTACTGGTCTGAACGTTCAAAATACTCCTTCCAAACAATGTTAAATACAGATAAGAGGTTTTTTTGCCCTAAATGTTTATCTGAGGGGGTGACTCATCTGCTAATATGGCAAGTCAATGAAATAAAAGTTTGCCATAAACATCATATTAACCTACAAAATCAATGTTATTGTTGCTTTCAAACTCAACCTTACATGAATTTGGGGAAAAATACTCGCAGGTACTGTAATAAATGTGATGCGGATTTATCCATCCAAAATTCCAAGGAGGAAGTATCAGAAGAAATAATATATGAACAATTAGAATTATACAAAAATTGGATTTACTTAAGAGGAGAACAAATTAAAAAGACTCCGGCGTTTCTTGATGATGCATTTACCTACTGTTCAAGAATTCTATATGTTATAAATAATCAAGAGACTTTATATATTCAAAACAGTAAAATTGAAAATCAAAATTCTGACACAAGATTGTTATTGCGATATTTAAGAATAAATAGAGAAAAGGACGCATGTACATTACATCGTACTTTACGTATTATTAAGCAAAAAAATCTTTCAATGAAAGAATTTTCAAACTTAGTCTTACCTTTGACACACGTGCAAAGCTTGTCTGATAGATTAAATCCTCCTGAAAAAACCTTTGGTGTATGTTTAGCGTCATGGTGTACTTCATATCAAAGTAATGAAAAAATGATTGCGATTGAGAGAACAAGTAATAGAATGATAAGAAAGGGAGCTCTTTTTTATGACGCAGCGATATGTTTAAGCTGCAGCTTGATTTATGCGAGAAATATTCAGTTTATCTGGACAGAAATGAATGATTATATATTAAAGGGATATAAAACGATATTGCCTCTTGTAGAGGAGGGACACTCTCTTTATTCGATTAAAGAGCAAACAGGCATAAGTATTAATTCCATTTATAAATGGCTTGGTTATTTTGCTAACAGAAAAATCATTCATAAATCCATAATAGATCAATACACACCAAAATTTAATGAAAACAAATATTTGGATAAAATTAAGTATATTAATAAGATAAAGAAGATAGATAAAACTTGTCTAGCTAAAGATTATTATGGCTGGAGTAAGCGAGAGTATTATTATTTCTATGGTGATAAGAAGGTTATGGAGTATTTTGCTTTAAATATAAGTTCTAAAAAATGGGAAAGACCACAACGAAAGTCTCGTCAAGTTAAGGAAAAGTTAGAAGAGTATTTAGAGAGTAATATACCAATTACAATTAAAAAGGTTGCTTCAGAACTTAATATTTCTGACGGTTGGTTGAGAACAAATAACTATATTGGGATGATTAAAGAGTTTCAACTCAAACAACGAGAAAAGGGAGGGATTGAAGTGTATCAAAAAGTAATGGAACATATAGTACAAAATCGATATAATAAAGGATTGTATATGCAAAAATTTTTTGAGAGAAATGGCGTTTCTCTTAAAACTATGTACAATAATCACACGGGATTTCGTGAATGGTTTAAGCAACAAGAATCAGCGCATAGAAAGAACTATAAAGAGTATATTGAAAAACAGTTAGCAGATCAAGCCAAAATAATTATTATAGAATTTTTAAAGGAGGGAAGAAGTATTTCGAAACATGCCCTGGCTAAAGAATTAAAGGTATGTATTAAGACAATTAAAGCTAATTCTTATATTATGTCACTAATAGGTAATCATTCTTAAATAATATAATGACTTTTAATACCTGTAATTCAAAATTCCTAGCTGGAAACCCAGGTGATTTAATGGCACCTTGGTTTTTTTGTATTTCAATATCAATGTCTGAAGAGCTATTTCAAAAAAATCTATAGATATTCGTATAGTAGATAAAGGAAAACTCTGGTTATAATGAAATGTGTTAAGGGATAATTAGAATTAGTAGGGTAAAAAAGAAAATTTAAGAGGGTGTAAGATGCTTGCGTCACTACTACAGAATTATTGGAAAATGATTAATCATCCAAGAAGTTATGGTGGAGTAAGGAAATGTGAATTCCACATTTATACACCTAAATCACACGACTATAGATTAATTCCAAACAGGAAATTTGAAGGAATATCTGTTACTGAACTCATAGAAATCTTACATATAAGTGGGTATTTTAATGAAGAACAAAGAGGAATTAATGAAAAAACCTAATGTGAAAATAATGTTTACTGTTTATGGTGAAATATATAAAAAATATCTTGAATGAGATCTCATGTTCGTATATTATGAAATATATACTAATTGAAGCTTTGATAAGTTTAAAGTAAATATCGCGTTACACCATGAGATACATCTTTCTTTGATTTGAATATATATTGTATTATTTTGTTATATTTTTTTCTAGAGGAGGTGGCATTTATTAATGCTCATCAAAAAGAAAAATAAGAAGCGTTTCTTGAGGAGTTATTATCGAAGATTGGTTTTTAAAGTAAGGACATGGATAATGTACAATAAAACTGGGCTATTCTTTCGCTCAATGAGTTTGAAGTATAAAATAAGGTATTCATCTGCTAAGATGATTGATTTTTTTTCTCGCTCCTATTTAGGAATAATATTTGCAATGGTTTTATTAACAACAATATATTTCTTCTTATTGTATGCTAGCTTTCTGATTGGAAAGGAAATTGAAGGTTTTTTATTTAATATTAGTGGTTTGAATCTTTGGATAGAGATTAAAATTTTAGAAAAAATATTTATGCCAACGGTTAATTTTTTGAAAATTGTTTTGCCATTAAGTCTCCCGTTTTTTTATTTTATATACAAAGAGCAAAAAACCTTAGCAATGAGTAGTGGTTTTTGGAATCGATCAATGATTTATTATATAGGTTCTTCAGCATTAGCAATTACACTAGGCTACCATCTAAATAGTGCAGTGCACACTCATCCGAGTTTGAAATTTACAGGGAATTATATTTTGTTTTGTGTTTTATTATTGATAGTTTTATTGAATGGAATTTTAGTTATATCATTTCAGATAAAAAGTCTGAATTTAAATTTTTCTTTGAAAAAATCGATTGATAAATTTGATAATCAGTACGATGATCTCTACATAATAGATAATTTCAACAGTCAAGTAATATACGATCAACTCAATAACATTGTAGAAAGTATATATCAAATGTTTATGTTGTCAATAGAAAAAAATGTAAATAATTGTTATAATATTAATATGATTACATGGAGGAAAATTCTTTCTGGATTTAAGGAAAAACCTATTGTTCTAACTTACAGTAAATTGGATAAGAAATACGAAGATATTGTACTTAAGATTAACAAGAATACTAAACAATATGAATCTCTTTATAGAGTTATCTTAAAAAATCAAGTGAATATTATAAGTAAATTATTTCAAACCAATAAAATAGAAGATGCTCAAGAATCGATAAAACATTTCACTGATTTATCTCCTACTGAGGAGAATTTAAAACCGGATTTTTATACTTCACTTCACGAACTGGCGCTTATAGTATATAAACAAGAATTTTTA
The DNA here is from genome assembly GCF_038000365.1 of Paenibacillus sp. FSL R7-0333. Classification (NCBI taxonomy): domain Bacteria; kingdom Bacillati; phylum Bacillota; class Bacilli; order Caryophanales; family Paenibacillaceae; genus Paenibacillus; species Paenibacillus sp. FSL R7-0333. Next base: position 6,132,570 of record NZ_JBBOBZ010000001.1, on the reverse strand, counting down.
GAAACAATTCTTGAGCAACTTTCCATAAGTCAACAATTTGAATTTAGTATAGATGAGGAAGAGGGAGCGGGAAATGTAAATTTGATTTATGAAAAGTTATTGATCTTAACTGTGTCAAAAAATGATATCAAGTCAACATCAAGTATTTGTTATTCAATGATTAAGATATTAACTCCTAAACAAATAGAGGATAAGGGTGAGGAAATATTTATACCTAATCCAACTCAAAATGTTAGTGAAAAAAATATAAATTCTATATTGTATATTGTTTTTTTATCACTCATTAAAAGTGTTGAATTATCACATTATGCTATCACAGGCTTTTTGATTAAATTTTTAGTTACTAATTTTAGTGGAGCGAAAATAAAAGAGATTTTTGGTAAATTGCTAAAAACAATAATAACTAATGATCTTCATGACAATCCATTTATTGTGAATAATTCTAAAATTGAAACTTCATTTAACATTAATAAGACAACCTTAAGATATTGTACTGAAAAAATGTCTATACTTTTATACTTTCAGCAAAAGTATGCTCAGAGCAACAAACTGAAAATTGATTCTAGAATAAGCATCCAACCAATAATTAACTTGTCACATGTAGCAAAAGTTCCTTATTTAGAGTATATTTTAAATAAGATTGAAAATGCTAAAGATAAATTCGGATTAATTTATCTAAAGGATAAAGTGTTTTTTGATCACATCAAGAAAGAACTTTTGTCCCAAAATGCCAAATTCAAAAGCGGAAAAGAGGAGTGATGAATTTTGGCTAATATTATTGATGTAGCGCAATTTTTCTTAGGAAAAGCTGATGAAGACAACGAGAAAATCACACATTTAAAACTCCAAAAGTTATGTTACTATGCGAAGTCATGGGGCTTAGCTATTGCGAACGACCCGATTTTTGATGAGAAATTTCAGGCTTGGGTACATGGACCAGTGAATGAGAAATTGTATAATATATATAAGGATTATGGATTTGAACAAATATTTTATGACAATGCGTTAAAAACAGGGACCTTTACCAGCCGTCAAAAAAAACTTCTGGAGGCTGTGTGGAAAACTTATGGTCATTATGATGCTAAAGTACTTGAAGGATTTACCCATAGAGAGAAGCCGTGGAAAGATGCTCGCAAAGGGTTAGAGGATTATGAATATTCGACAAGCCCTATAGATGAGGAAAATATGAAGAATTACTACAAATCAGTTCTTAACAAATCATAATGCCATGAAAAAACACTTTATTATTAAAGTGTTTTTTCATGGTCTGTCTGGTTCAAAGCTATTGAAAGGATTTGCAATGACTGTTATTTACAAACCAATGAGCTTTCCTAGAAGAGTATAGGCTTTTAACATAAGAACGACCAACCAATGAACGGTAAACAATGACTTATGCCGATAGTTATTACAAATCGTTACAAGAAAGATTGCTGAAAGAAGCCCCCTTTAGTGACAAGATGAATTACAATTCACGGTACAATTATTCAGTCCTGATGGTCAAGGAACCCTTGATGTATCAGGTTTTTTGATATTGCTTGGCCGATACGCGGTCAAGTCATCGAATAGCTAAGCCATCCGATGAAGTGGAAGAAATTGAAAGGCATGAAAATACACCGTCCACGTCGCCATCCGGCGTCCATATTGGGAGGGGAAGGCTGCACGCTTGCTTTTTGGCAACAAGCGCAGTAGCGATGCTCGGCACGAAACTCGTGGTCCAGATGCGAGATACATGAAGGTCAAATTCTTGACGCCGTTCTTCTCCGACGGCAGGAGGCATCTGCGAGTGAGCCTAGACAGTCCGGGCAGGCGATTAATTCGCAGAGCTCGACTTCATCGGGATTGTCGATGAAATAAAGCGTATTTCCGGGATGGCCTTTCTGTGCGCCTGGCGGCCGCCAGGGGTCTGCAGATTTGGAGACTTGTGAAGCCCCTCACTGGATGGGGTTAGCTGCTGTTATGACTTTGCTACTGGAGTTGCCGTTCCAACTCATGCACACATTTTTTCATCGTTTGGATCTCTTTCGCCTGTGTGTCAACGATTTTTTGGAGATGTTGATTTTGTTCGGTTAACGCCCGTTTTTGGTCGAGGAGCATCTGGATGAAGCATGCAATTTCAGATTCTCTTTACTGATCTGAAGGACTTGCTGTGGACTAACATCCATAACTCATTCGCCTCCCAGTTTTTTTCTTTGGACTGGGGAGAGTGGAACTCCTTTTCGAACGTGGAAGATGAAGGTTTTTTTCAAGGGGACCTTAGTAGTGACAGCAATTTAGAAACATATAGAATTCCTCACTCTAGACTACATATATTAGAATTCCCTTGGTGGGAATTGGAGATTCCTGATGATGAGATGATTAAGGCAATAGTATTTAATGCGCTTAGAAAATTTGAGAGTTCTGCTATTCAGTACTAAAAAAACCAAATACAATAGAACATCATGAGTCAAATCAAAGGCATCCTTACTCTTGCAAATATTTTCAGTTAGGGTCATTCTCTAGGATAAGTGATATAAGCTCTAAATGAAAGGACGGATATTCGTGAACAAAGAACTTCGGACTATGGGGAAAGTGATTAAAGAATATGTTGAGAAAAATGTATACAATACGAATAGCCGACAAATGATTGATAAAGGAGCTTGGTCGGCGTTTCTTGTTAAGCATCATATCAATTTTGATAACTCATCTAAACGATGGTGTTTTCGTTCAGCAAGATTAAAAGAAGTGGCTTATATAAAAGAATACTGTGGTATGACAACATATGAAGATAGAACTAAAAATATAGGTGAATTTATTGAAAAAATGATGGAGTGTGTTCGATCTGCTGTAAATAACTATGGACCTTATCGTGAAGATTTCCTGAGCTACAGTAAATACTTGGCTGCTCCGCTATTTAAATATAACTTAAAAAACGGTCCATTAATTATTGATGAGTTGAACCTTAATACATTGGACCTTTCAATTGATGTGCATTGCTTTGATTGGATTCCCGGACCAGACCGGCATCACATTGAAGAATTTGAATTTACGGTACCGTTTAAAGATTTATCCTCACACGAGAAAATGTCTAAACATGTTTATGATGAAGAATTATCATTCTATTTAGATTACAAAGATCATTTAATGGATGTCGATGACATCACATTTGCTATTCCTGGAGTAACCCTCGATATATCAAGTATTGGCCGCACCGCATTGGACAACTATTATAATCGAATGAACACTAAGAAGTTTAAACGACTTGCAAGTTATCAAAAAGATCATGAGGTCCTGACGACGAGAAGATTTCCTTCTTGGAAAGGTATGCTAATAGAGGATCCGAAGGCTATACAGCTAATACGACTCATTTATATTTTTAAAGTATGTTCAATGTACAACGAGAAAGTAGCTCTGAATGTTGAATTATTATTGGAAAACAAGCATCCTAAGATTGTTCAGTTGTTCGGAAATGACATTAAAGCTATACGCTGGGTCCAGGATTACTTGGACATGCCCGGAATTGTAGGTTGTGAGGAAGGCAAGTATTTGTATACAAGAGATAATCCATATCCATTCTTTAAAAGGAATGACTCTTTGGATAAACACAGATTTTGCGATTTTATTGCTAAGGAAAAAGGATTCGAACCTGATTTTCTGAAAGTGCTTCTGGATCATGTGTTTAAGCAACAGGTTCGGAGTTAATGTAAATCCTGATCGGTGAACTCTCAATAGAGAGATAACTCAAAAAAACCTTTTGCCTTAAATTCGGCTGACTTTACGGATGCGGGGGGTGGTTTTTTATAAAAATAAAGGATGTAGGATTTATAGGAGCTATTGTGCTTGCAGATACGCAAGAAGATGAACGCAGACGTATAACGAATTGCTTAAGTAACTATTTAAAGACCCATGATTGTACATGAAATCCAGAGGGATTTATATGTGTATCGTGGTTTAAGTAGATGTCACAGCATACTAGAAAATATCAGTTAGATGTTTGTATACCTGTATTCTAGATTATTTGTTTGATAACTTTAGCTCTATCTGATTTAGTCAATCTGATTCTCGAATTGCAAATTGCACGAATGGGGCTCTTGTTAAGCAAGGGCCTCTTTCTTTAGCAGCAGTAAGCGTATGTAAAACCGCCCCTTGAAGGCCACCTGCTCGTTTATAGTGATATAGCTATGAGTACTTTAGCCCCCCAGTACTTTAAGTATTTCATCCTTTATCCATCTTCTCATTCAGAGTTACTATGGGCGCCAATAGCTGATTGACTATTCCAGTTCTAATTCTTTGTTGCTTTATAGAGACTGAATGGAACAGTTGCATCCGATACTTAGTCGGGTAGATCCGTTAAAAGCCTTTTTTAAAAATATATTTGGTAGAGATTCAGAACGAACAACTGAAATTCTACATAAGAAAGTATTACCGATTTATGTAGAGATTTTATTTTATAAAATATGAGTGGAACAAAAATGGCCACCTTGCCCAGGCTGTCTCTATTAGTTTCCATCAGTGTATAACTTTATTGTAATCTGATTATTGCAAGAATTAGCGTCCTATAGATTAGGCATCTAAGTTCTTAGGACTGAATTTCTTGTGAAAAGCCTACCCTAAACGCATAATAGATTGAACGGACAGTCCGTACTTTCTGAGAGGAGATTGAGTGATGAGTAAGGTTACCCTGCAGTCCATACTAGTGGGCTATCCAAAGTACCGTAAAGGTAAAGAAACAAAAAACAATTCTGTAGCAACAGCTAGTTATGAAAGTAACTATGAATCTAACAGACAAAAACTGAATGAAATAATGGATGTATTAGGAGTTGACGTTAAGTATTTCAAGGAGAATGCTGCAGCAAACCAACCCTATCAGTTTGCTGAAACAGATAAAAACTTGCTGTTTGATATCCTTTATCAGTATACAAGTGATGATTTAAAAAAAATTCGAAAAGGGCTCCCACTTGAAGTACCGATAGAAACACTTACATTCTATTTAGACGCTTTCACTACGTTGTTAGAACATCTAGAGATTGATGGAGGAGATATTCAGGACCAACGTGAAGCGATAATGAAAGCTACCCAATATAAGTTAGCGGTTGAATTGCATGCGACGAAAAGTGCCATGGAGGGCATCAATAAAGATATTCAGCAATTATTATCCGAATGGGATGATGATTTGCTCTATGAAGATCGAGTAGTACTATTAAGCGATTTCTCTAAACAATTACGGGTTTTGCAGGAAAGATTTAGACATGTCTACCTCTACATGGACCTTGAACGTAAGAATGAGGCGTTTGAGGCAATTAGGACGGATCTCAAGCAGCGGCCAGCAGCTAGAGATGAGCTAAAAAAGCAAGCTTTATTAAAAATAGAACTGGAAAAAAATAATGAATATGTGGAATTACACGAACAATTAGATCGTCTAAATGAAGATCCTTCTTTCTTGAAAAAGAAAACTCCTCAGTATATTAAGATCTTTGAGGACATGACGTCAATTATTGAGGAAGCTCAACTTCGGTTATTTGGTGAAATACTACCACCTAGAGAACAAAGCAAGATGAAATTACAGAGCAATGACGTTTTAATGGAATCAATAAAAAGTTATGAGGAGCTCCTTATCTTCATGTCAATTTATTCGGAGAAACCGATTATCGTCGATGTATCATACCAAGACCGATTTGAGAACCAAGATGAGGAGAGTGATTAACATGTTTGATGTAATATCAGTATATAACATCGTATCGGGGGCTGGACTGGGATGAAGAGGAGAAATTTCAGGAAATCTATGATGAGTACAGTAAACTCAGTCTTACTGAAAGAAGTACATTTGACTCCCTTGTGAACCAGGCTATCAGCTCATATAAAGGGTTGTTCGAAAGCTTTCCCGAGACACACCTAACACAGACGGATATGGATATTCGTGAAGAGATTCAAGGTGAAATCACTAACAAACTCTCACTGATGTTTCAGAGTTTTCTTTGATTCTGACTGGTGGATCTTATCACTAATACGATGTGTGGTGTAGAGATATAAATAGCGCCTCATAGGGAGAGAAAAAACGTTTTGATAGGGGAAGCTCTTTGCAAGGGCTTCTTTATTCTTTTTTTATAGGCACTTAATCTTAAACTGCAAGATGGAATGAGTGTATTGAATTGCGTGCAGTTCTCTTTATTCTTATTAGGTGCATGCTTCCATTTATTAATCAATTGGTATGCTGTTTGATTCAAAGGATATTATTAATTGTTTAGCTAAGGTTGAGGGGCATATCCGGCAGTAAAAGAAATGACCCACTATGAAGTCAATGTCCAGACATTCTGCTTCAAATTGCCGTCGTTCGAAAAGCTCTCGATGGAGCAGCAAAGCTTTTATTAAAGGATCATTTGGAGAATTGTGTGGTTGATGCCGTTCATCGTGGTAATGAAGAACAAGTTATTACCGAACTGAATGTTGCTATAAACAGCTATATTCGCTAAAACTTGTTGATGTCTCTTCTTACATCAAGCAAAAGTAGCCTGGCAACTCTCAAAGATTTAATCCCGTGAAGGGTTTGTATCAAACTAATTGTGCACGTATTATCAAAATGCTGTTCTCAAATCGAATCGAGTAAGCGATTGTATTAGACACACCGTATATTACTGGTGGCAAAATATAAATATTTCAGTCATGTAGAACACTAACATGCCAGTGGGAATTTTTAAATAATACGTGTTTAAAAGCAGAATCGATTAGTCCCCGAATTATAGAATTCTCACTTCGCGGTTTTTCCACAATGAATTAAAATTTCCCATATTTATTTCACTTGAGTCTGTGTCTAAAGTGTGTCAATGAAATCAAAAAGAATTCGTGCAATAGCCGTATAAGTTGTGGATAAACTGTGGAGTAAATGTGGATTAATTGTGGATATAGCGGCTAAACCTAAGCCCTGCGCAGGTTTGTAAAAAATGGTTTACAAACACAATATATTGGGGTATTTTTAACTAACGAGGTGTACATGCTGTGTTTTCTTGCTCTGTTATGGGAGGGAGGAAACGCTTTGTTAAATCTATTATATATTTTTAGCGCGGTTATTGATATGTTCAATTTTGCGATAGTGGTTGGTAAGCTCGTAAACAAAATGTACAGGAAAACCGTCGATCTTCGAGAAAAACGAAAAAAGCACTAGGGCCTGGCAGCTAAAGTGCTTTTAACGTAAAACCAGTATTTGATTGGCCAACTAAACAGAGCAAGGACACATTTACACCTTGTTAGACTGTGATCTTACGAGGGTCACAGTCTCTTCAATTGTAGTGCAAAGTATCATGAACTTGTTGCGAAGGCTTTTGAAAAAACATCCTGACAAACTAACATATATGGATTATAAGTGATAGCAGACGATTTTTCTAGTACAATTTTGTACCATTTTCAACTTCATTAACATTTATGAATTTTAAGATCAACAAAGAAGTGTTTATTGGAGTATATTTCGCTTATGAAAAATCATGATAAATCCTGGTTTTTATATGGAACCAAATTCAGTCATGTCATTAAGGTTAATGTTCTATTTTTATTTTAAACATATTAACATAAAGTAACACAGCGGTTATTACATTTTGATCATTAAAATTTAGGCTTGAAAAGCCCATAACGTTATAAATAGCGATATGGTATACCTAAAAAAGATGAGGGTGTCTATGAGCAAATCCGTGATTGCGCGAATGTTAGGTGACGATTATCAGGCATTGTATTTCTGGAGCAAGGCCTGCGGCATATTCCATCCCAGCACGAAAATACAAAGGATTTCTTATGAATACGATGTAGCCAAATCATTTGATGATGTCGTTGTTGAATATCAATCCCCTATTTCAGATGAAAGAGGTAGGCTTGTCCATTCTGATTTTTATCAGATTAAATTTCACATGACTCAAAATGGGGCTATTAAAAGTAGCAGCCTTATCGACCCAGAATTTATTAATGCAACATCCGTTTCTTTTTTAGAACGCCTAAAATCTGTTGTGGAGTTGGAACGAGCGTCAGGAAGAGAATGTCGCTGTTACTTAGTCACTCCTTGGAGCCTTGATATGCAAGACCCCTTGACAGAATTGGTTAGTAATATTGGTGGTGAATTGCGTCTAGATAAGCTAATGGTGGGAAAAACGTCCAATAGTCGTATGGGTAGCATTAGAAAAATGTGGCGAGAACATTTGAAATTAGAAACCGATGATGAGTTATGCAGCATTCTTGAGTCGCTTAGAATTTATCCTAATTCAGGGAATCTAAAAAAACTAAGTGACCAACTTAACCTCAATCTGATTTCAGTGGGTTTGACGCCTATTGACGAAGCCTCCAGTTGTCATCAATATGTTGATCTAATACAAGGTTTATTAAAGAAAGGCAGATTCACTTTTACGCGTGAAGAATTACTTGAATGGTGTCGCTCTGAAGGGCTCTATACCAATAAACCTCATTCTGATAACACGCAAAACATCAAGTTAGGTATTCGCAGTTTTTCGCGCTGGGCTGAAAATATGGAAAATGAAACAAGTGCGATGATTTGCTTGAATACATATTTTAATGACAGATTTTTAAAAGACGATTATGTATGGCAACGTGATATTGTTCCATCATTAACTGATTTTATCGCAGGAAATATTTCTAGAGGACAGGTCTATGATTTAGATCTTGATACTCATGCTACAATTGCATTCGCTGCAGGTCATGAATTAGATGTGAAGTGTGGAATTGATATTGCACCCGTTCAAAAAGCATTCTCTGCAGGTAAACAAGTATGGCGTCCAACGGATACGGCGCTCATTAGGGAATATAATGATTGGCAGTATATGGAGAATGTAATGAATCATGGAGATGATGTGGCTATTGCAATTTCAGCCACACATGATGTCACTGACGATGTGGCCTACTATATCGAGCAGAGCGCTCTACCAGTGGGTCGCATCCTTACCTGTTTTGTTAACGGACGAGCTTTAGGCTCAGCATCAATAGTCGATGCAAATCACGCCTTTTATCTTGCCAATCGTATTAGTACAAAGATTAGGAGTCGTTCGATCAAAGAACGTATGGCTCATCTGCATATCTTTTATTCAGGACCTAATGGATTAATTTTTTTCGTTGGTCAATTATCGAAGTCATTTGGTCCTTGTACGATGTATGAATTTGATTTTACTAAGCAAACACCAGGTGGATATGTGCCGACTATAACCTTCCCTTACTAAAGGAGTGTGCTAAAATGAAGCTAACAACCTATTTCAATGATTTTCTGAGTAACATTCGTCTGACAAAAAATCAAGTTGATGATCTTATTAAAGGTCACAAAACGTTACGGGAACGATTAGAAGGAGACGATACTCTTTCAAAAATTATTGTAAGTACGTTCCTGCAAGGGAGTTATAGAAGATCGACAGCAGTGAAACCTAAGAGCGATCAACGTTCTGACGTAGATGTGATTGTGGTTACTAAATTAGTCAAAGATGACTACACACCGGATGAAGCGATGAAAGTTTTTGAACCCTTTATGGAAAAATACTACAAAGGAAAATATCGTTATCAAGGACGATCAATCGGTATTGAACTGAGCTATGTCGATCTCGATGTTGTAATCACTTCGGCACCTTCAGAGGCTGAAGAAGGGATTCTGGAGACTGAAAGTGTTGAAACAAACTCCACGATTGAGGAATTAGAAGCAATCGTAAAATCATATTCTGCTTACCAATATAACAGTGAAGTGCGGGGATTCTTAGCGTTTGCAAATAATGAACCAGAATGGAAAACCTCACCACTGCACATTCCAGACCGAAGCGTTGAAGAATGGAAGGAAACCCACCCACTCGAACAAATTCGTTGGACCTGGAATAAGAATGCCTCATGTAACGGTCATTATATAAATGTGGTAAAAGCATTAAAATGGTGGAAACGTGTAAATGATCCTGGAAATCATCCTAAAAGCTATCCTTTGGAACATCTAATTGGACAAACATGCCCCGATCATATCACTTCTGTTGCTGAAGGGGTAACCTTCGCATTGGAAGCCATAGTATCAAATCACCCTACGAAACCTTTCTTAGCCGATCACGGTGTCCCAGAGCATGATGTTTTTGCAAGAATCACAGATGAAGAGTATGACACCTTTTATAAAAAGGTACAGACTGCGGCTACTATAGCAAGACAAGCACTTGATGCTGTAACCGTGAAGGAAAGTGCAAATAAGTGGATCGAACTCTTTGGGAGTAAATTCCCTTCTCCCCCCGCAGATACAAGTACAAATAGCAGTAGTAATGGCTTCTCTTCTCGAATTGAAAAGACTACTCCTGGTGGTGGAAGGTTTGCTTAATCAAGAAGAACCAAATGCTTTATTATTGCAAGGTAGAAGAGCGCTTGAAGGTTTTCAGGAAGTAGAACTGTGTGAAGATTTGAGTTGGGACCCACGAACTTCAAAATGGGTCCTTTTTTGCTCTATCTATTTGGACGTAATTAAAAATGCACATATTACTAAGACGACTATGTGGTATGTTCTCATTTCACCTGAATATCCGCTTGGTGAAATAAGTTTTTATCCAGCCATTAATGGTGGGATTGAGGCTACCTTTCCTCATCAAAATCACAATGGATATTACAATGACGATAGACCTTGGAGGAAAGGTAAACTCTGTCTTGATGCATCTGTTAGCGTGCTTGGAAGGAATGCAATTAACACTGAACCCCAAAACGTAGATCGATTATTATGGCACTTTACCAGAGCTATCGATTGGATTAAGTTTGCCTCAGCCCAAGAGTTAACCTCTATAGGAGATCCATATGAATTGCCTTCATTTCCGAAGGAATCTAATGAGACAATTGTATTTTCAGAAAGTCCAACAACTCTATGGAACTGGCTAGAGTTAAAAAAAACATACGGGGTTGTAAAATTTTCGAAAATGAATAGCGAATCAAACATTTGGCTTTCAAAAGAATACTTGGTACAAAATAAAAGTTATTATCAACCCAAATGGGGAACGTTGATTTCTGACTTGGATGACCAAACTACAATCGGTATCTGGATAAAGCTATATGAGGCCCCAGTTATCGCGCCTTGGCAAGTTCCACATACGTGGGAAGAGCTTCAAAAAACTTTGCTGATACAAGGTATAAACTTAATAGACATTATCAAAGATGCTGCGCACCTGTTGCGCGACGGAAAACACCATTATATTACCTTGGGTTTTCCCATTCCCGAATATGTTGGAGAAAATGCTATGGTGATGAATTGGCAAGGAATAAAATTACCTATACTCTCACATGGAAAGTTATTCGCTAAAGGCTTCCGAAAAGATGAATTAGGTTATTGGCAAAGAGATCGAACGGTTATTTTCCGTAAACATGAGAAAGTTAGTTGGACCTTTTCAGAAAACTGGAACAGAAATGAAATATTGAATAGAGGGCGGATGGATTCTGGAATAACACAATCAGCTGTTTTACAAATTGGAGCTGGTTCATTAGGATCGATGATTGCTGAGCAATTAGTTAGAGCAGACCTACAAAAATTGCATATCGTTGATTATGATTTACTCGAGGCAGGGAACCTCGTGAGGCATACTCTTGATATGAATTCCCTAAATAAAAATAAAGCGTTGGCACTATCAAAAAAACTGAATACTTCTGTTCCCCATAGTAAAGTGAGGGGATATGCCGCACATTTCCCTTCTGAACAGTTAGATTACACCAACTATAGAGTCATTCTAGATTGTAGCGGGGAAGATGACGTCATATATAAATTGCAGATGCTACCCTTAACATATCCAAAAGTATTCATTTCTGTCTCCTTAGGTTATGCTGCCAAAAGGTTGTTTTTCTATACGCATAAGACAAATCAATTTTCTCCAGATACCTTTTTCAAGATGCTTAGCCCTTGGATTGAGAAAGAAAGAGACGGTTATAGAGAAGATGACCTGCCCAGAGATGGTATTGGATGTTGGCATCCTGTTTTTCCTGCTAGGATAGATGACGTATGGTTAATGTCTGCTGTTGTCATAAAAGGTATTGAGAAATATATTCTTAATCCAGCTAATAATCCCACTTTGCTAATCTATGAGCAAATTTTCGAAGAAGGCTTGTTTAGTGGCGTCAAACTAGTGCATAAGGAGGAATGGCATGACTGATAAAATATATTATCACAATGATTTTGCCTACACTGTTTTATTAGAGAACGAATTAATTAATCAAATGCTGAATTTTTGCCGTGCTAAAATGCCATTGGAAACCGGGGGGATTTTAGTCGGCGAATACTCTGAAAATGCTCTTTCTGCAAGAATAATGTATATTTCTGGTCCACCTCAGGACTCTAAACATCGAACACATGAATTTTACAGAGGAACCCATAATTTAGAATCTCTACTTTCTGATTTTTGGGAAAAGGGTCTGTTTTATTTAGGGGAATGGCATTTCCATCCGAAGGCATCTCCAAATCCAAGTTTGGTTGATCGTAAACAGATGAGAAAAATATCAAACGGTAATAACTATAACTGCCCAGAACCCATTTTATTAATTCTAGGAGGAGATCCTAATGAGAAATGGCATATATCATGCTCGATTTTTTCAAATAAGCATGGTTGGATCGAACTAATGGAAGATCGTTAGGGTTTATGATGTATAGATCAAATATTCGTTTGAAATTTCAGCAATACTCAAAATAAACGTCGTATTGCTCTTTTTAGCTATTTAGACCCCAATTAACAAAATAACAAGCCTTTTTAGCTGCTGAATCGGTTAATACATGGTAACTAAACTCGAGGCGGCGATAAAAATGAGTAACAAAGAGATTGAACAATTGAATAATGCAATGAAACATGCATCAGACAAACTATAAAAAAGCTTCTAAAAAATTTTTTGGAAATATTCAAATGAAAAAGGGGTAATATACATCTTTTTTTTGCGAAAATAGAACAAACATTATTCAAACGATGCTTTGTTAAATGTAAGTCCCGAATTTTTGGTTAATGGTCAGGAGCTTCTAGCCTACTATACTGTGTCAATCGTTGTTACAGCAAATAACGACTTATGACGAAGGTCGTTACAAATCATGCCAAAATTACGTTACAGAATCACTGAAAACAGGCCTTTTTAGTGACAAGATGAATTACAACTCACAATAGCTTTCACAACAGAGTCAGTCCCGGTGTGTCTGAATAAGACGTAATGCATCCGGGGCTTTTTTGTATTCTTTTTCTGCTTCAATATTATAATTAGGAGTGATGAATATGGGGATTATTGTGGCGATTGGCGGAGGAGAGATTAGCGAATTGGAGACTTTGGCCATCGATCAAACGATTGTAGATCTAACGAACAAAAAGAATCCCAAAGCGCTGTTCATTCCTACAGCCAGCATGGATGCGGAAGGGTATTGTGACTCTTTTCAATTAGTATATGGTGACCGGACTGTCCTCATTATAATGAAGACAACCGCGAGGCAGATTTCTTGGAAATGGTTAAGGGGATGGATACAACAGGCATAGCTATTGAGAATCACTGCGCCATTATTTATAAAGATGATGGGTATAAAGTGATCTCCTCCAGAGAACAGGCCAAGGCCTATAAGATACAAGAGATCAATCAGCAGATGATCGTGACGGAGATTGAGGAGCATGCTGAATATAATGAGATAGTGAATATGTGAATAAAAGCCCGTACTCTGCCTATCAGGCCAGAGTACGGGCTTTTGATTGTTTAGAGGACATCTTGTCTGTTTTCGTTTTCAGTGTAGATGGAGATTAGCACAATCGCGGTGTCTTCCCCGGTATTTTTGACGGAATGGGGGGTGCAGGCATTCCAGCTAAAGGAATCACCCTCGGTAAATTCAGCTCCGTCTTCCCCTTGCTGCGCATAGATGGTCCCTTTAATGACGACATGGACCTCCTGTCCTTCATGCGCATGGGGGGCATCCCCAATCATGGCACCGGGAGGGAACTCGACGATCGACATGCGTACGTTCTGGGTGGAGCTGAGGTGTTCGACTTTTAGCTCAGCTGCGCCGCTGGTGGTGATTCTCCGTTCATCCTTGCGGACAATCTGCATGCGCTCTTCTTTTTTTAGCAGCAAATAAGCAAGCGGCACCTTCAGAGCCTGGGCGATATTCTCCAGTGTAGCAATGGAAGGTGATGTCTTATTGGTTTCGACCTGGCTCATGAAGCCCTGGGAGAGGCCGGTAGTGTCGCATATTTGCGCGATGGTGATATTTTTACGCTTACGGATTGCCCGTATTGTAGCGCCGATATCCATGGGATCACACCTTCGTAATATTTGTAATACTAAACTTATTTTCATATTAACAATTTTATTATTGACAAGTCAATGTGTGCTGCGATAAATTACTTATATAGAAAATATATTATTATAACTAATATTCAAGCGAGGATCTTCAGTATGGAGGAAAATAAGATGGACCCTAAGTATTCATATGATATTCACTTACCGGATGGGCTTGAGCAGGGCAGGAAATACCCGGTGATCTTTACTTTTCACGGCAAAGGCTCTAATGAGCGCAATATGTTTGGTCTGGTGGCGCCGCTGGCTGATGAGTTTATTATTATCGGAGTTCGCGGGAATTTGCCGCTGGGTACGGGGTATCAATATTATGATTTGAAAAGCCTGGGCAACCCCATCCGCGGGATGTTTGACCAAGCTGTCGGCGATCTTGAGGCTTTCATTCACTATGCAACGCAGCAGTATCCGGTCGATCCGGACAAACGTTATTTGCTCGGCTTCAGCCAAGGGGCCATTCTGTCCATGACGCTTGCGCTTACAATGGGGGAGCAGTTCAAGGGGATTGTCGCACTGAATGGATATATTCCTGAATTTGTGAAAATGGAGTATAAGCTCCGTAGCGTTAAGAACGTGTCTGTCTTCGCTTCGCATGGTGAATACGATTCGGTGTTCCCGGTGAGCATTGGACATGAGACTGCCGCCTATCTGAAGGGGCAAACCGAACGGTTGACCTTCAGACTCTATCCGTCCGACCATGGCGTAACTGAAGAGAACCAGCGTGATTTCTTGCAATGGCTCAAGCAGGATGCCGGATTAACCATTAATAAGGAGTGATTGACTATGATGCCTTCCTATTTTTTTGCACACGGAGCTCCATCTATCGTTCTTGAAGATAATGCCTACACCAAGCTGTTAAAAGAGTTCAAGGACCATATGCCCAAACCGAAAGCCATCGTTCTCTTCTCAGCGCATTGGGAGGAAACCGTGCAGTCAGTGGGCGCGGCGGCAACGTACGATACCATTTATGACTTTGGCGGATTTCAGGACGAGCTGTACCAGATGACGTATCCCGCACATGGCGATCCGGCTCTCGCGGAGCAGATTCAGAAGCTTTTGACTGCGGGTGGTGTGAAGAATGTCAGGGATGAACAAAGAGGACTCGACCACGGCGCATGGGCTGTGCTGAAGCTGCTCTATCCGGAGGCGGATATTCCGGTTGTGGCGATGTCTGTGAATCGTGATCTGTCTAATGCCCAGCAGTATGAGATCGGCAAGGCGCTGGCGGCGCTGCGTGAACAGGATGTGCTTATCATCGCGAGCGGGGGAACCGTTCATAATTTGCGGAGGTTGAACTGGAATTCGGATGAGGTCAACGGGTGGGCCGAGCAGTTCGATCACTGGATTCAGGAGAAGGTGGAAGCATGGGATACAGAAGCGCTGTTCCAATACGAGGAGCTTGCTCCTTATGCGGAGATGGCGGTCCCAACGAGTGAGCACTTTATTCCGCTGTTCATCGCTATGGGAGCGGGAGACCCGGGGCGTAATGCGCAGCTGCTTCACCGGAGTTATCAGTATGGCAATCTAAGCTTGAGCTGCTGGCAGTTTAATTAAAATGTGGTGAACTCCGCATGCTCCGCTTCGGCAATCTCCTTGGCATAATTCCGAAATCAGGCATGTCAAGCTGTCGGGGAGGAAGGAATTTCCGGTCCACTTTTCAATACATTCTTGGTAAGGTAGGGGGACTGCTATTCTGAAGAGGTGATAATTATGCAAAAGAAACATTGTGCATTCTGCGATCAGATTGTCCGCATTACAGCAGAGAGTGAGTACGATGAGTATATCGACTGCTCCTGCTCTCCTGGCGGAAGCTACGGCCTGCTTAGAGACAGCTATGAATCAATTCTTGCGCTCTCGTTCCAGCAGAAGCGGGACATGCTGCATCTGATCTCAGGTTATATCCGTGAAAAGACGGATTGTGGCGAGAAGGTGATCCTTGCGTTCAGCGATCTGGAGGATATTGTGAATGCCCCGGGTATTCCGGTAACGGCTGAGGATAAAGGGGACCGGCTGTTGCAGTATCTGTATAGGCATTGTAGTGGCCCCGGGGAGCCCGTAGTGATTCATCCCCTGTCCCGCAGCTACAATCTGACATACTCTCCCAATCTGCAGGAGCTGGTCTATATTATTGACAGGCTGCAAGGTGAGAATCTGTTAGTCCGGGAAGGTATGAACTTCACATTGACCTCCCTGGGGTGGGAGGAAGCCGTGGCTACCTCAGGAGGCCGGACCTTACAGCAATGCACCGTTCTTCTGCCGGATGATGAGAAGCTGCAGGCGGAGTGGCAGGACAAGCTGTGGGCCAAAATCGAGCAGTTGGGCTATTTCCCCCGTTTGCTTGCCAGCAAGAACGAAGCTGCGAATTCGTTGGAGCCTGTGGCGGACAGCAAGCTGGTTATTGCGGACCTCACAGGCCAGTCATCTGAGGTGTATCTGGCAGCGGGCTATGCGCTTGGGCTGAACATTCCGGTAATCTGGACGGTCAGAAGCGATGAGGCAGATACATTAAGGATCCATCTTCAGGAGATACGTCCTCTGGTTTGGGATACTGCGGAAGAGCTGATGGTATTGCTTCAGCAAGAACTTTTGAAATAATAGTTGCATAGTTGTTTGATCCATGTTATATTATAAAAGTTGCTGGTGACGTGGTGAGCGGCGCTAACAACGAGCTTGATCTTTGAAAACTGAACAACGAGTGAGTATCGGAAATCACTTCGGTGAGATCCAAACAGTGATGAGTTTCACAGCGTCTTGTACGCTTTAGAAATTCATCGTGAGAATGTAAATTCTCGTCAGATGTTTCAAAATGAGCAATCGCTCTTTCTAAATACCAATTTGGAGAGTTTGATCCTGGCTCAGGACGAACGCTGGCGGCATGCCTAATACATGCAAGTCGAGCGGAGTTTGAAAGGAAGCTTGCTTCCTTTCAAACTTAGCGGCGGACGGGTGAGTAACACGTAGGCAACCTGCCCTCAAGCCTGGGATAACTACCGGAAACGGTAGCTAATACCGGATAATTTCTTTTTTCTCCTGAGAGAAGAATGAAAGGCGGAGCAATCTGCTGCTTGGGGATGGGCCTGCGGCGCATTAGCTAGTTGGTGGGGTAACGGCCCACCAAGGCGACGATGCGTAGCCGACCTGAGAGGGTGAACGGCCACACTGGGACTGAGACACGGCCCAGACTCCTACGGGAGGCAGCAGTAGGGAATCTTCCGCAATGGGCGCAAGCCTGACGGAGCAATGCCGCGTGAGTGATGAAGGTTTTCGGATCGTAAAGCTCTGTTGCCAGGGAAGAACGTCCGGTAGAGTAACTGCTACCGGAGTGACGGTACCTGAGAAGAAAGCCCCGGCTAACTACGTGCCAGCAGCCGCGGTAATACGTAGGGGGCAAGCGTTGTCCGGAATTATTGGGCGTAAAGCGCGCGCAGGCGGTTATTTAAGTCTGGTGTTTAAACCTTGGGCTCAACCTGAGGTCGCACTGGAAACTGGGTGACTTGAGTACAGAAGAGGAAAGTGGAATTCCACGTGTAGCGGTGAAATGCGTAGATATGTGGAGGAACACCAGTGGCGAAGGCGACTTTCTGGGCTGTAACTGACGCTGAGGCGCGAAAGCGTGGGGAGCAAACAGGATTAGATACCCTGGTAGTCCACGCCGTAAACGATGAGTGCTAGGTGTTAGGGGTTTCGATACCCTTGGTGCCGAAGTTAACACAGTAAGCACTCCGCCTGGGGAGTACGGTCGCAAGACTGAAACTCAAAGGAATTGACGGGGACCCGCACAAGCAGTGGAGTATGTGGTTTAATTCGAAGCAACGCGAAGAACCTTACCAGGTCTTGACATCCAACTAACGAAGCAGAGATGCATCAGGTGCCCTTCGGGGAAAGTTGAGACAGGTGGTGCATGGTTGTCGTCAGCTCGTGTCGTGAGATGTTGGGTTAAGTCCCGCAACGAGCGCAACCCTTGACTTTAGTTGCCAGCAGGTTGAGCTGGGCACTCTAGAGTGACTGCCGGTGACAAACCGGAGGAAGGTGGGGATGACGTCAAATCATCATGCCCCTTATGACCTGGGCTACACACGTACTACAATGGCCGGTACAACGGGAAGCGAAGCCGCGAGGTGGAGCCAATCCCAGCAAAGCCGGTCTCAGTTCGGATTGCAGGCTGCAACTCGCCTGCATGAAGTCGGAATTGCTAGTAATCGCGGATCAGCATGCCGCGGTGAATACGTTCCCGGGTCTTGTACACACCGCCCGTCACACCACGAGAGTTTACAACACCCGAAGTCGGTGGGGTAACCCGCAAGGGAGCCAGCCGCCGAAGGTGGGGTAGATGATTGGGGTGAAGTCGTAACAAGGTAGCCGTATCGGAAGGTGCGGCTGGATCACCTCCTTTCTATGGAGAATCGTCTTCTGCAATGAAGACATTCAAATCGGAAGCTTAGCTTCCACAATAGAACCTTCGGGTTCGAATACTCACTCGTTGGTCAGTTTTGAGAGTTTAAGCTCTCAAGTAAGAAACTTGATCCTTGAAAACTGGATACCGAAATGAATTTGCGTTTTAGAACATCTTTTAGCTGAAACTTGTGTAAGCAAGTGGAAATAGTTATTAGTTGCTACCGTGATTTTCCTTAGGGAAAACACATTGGTTAAGCTACTAAGAGCACACGGAGGATGCCTAGGCGCCAGGAGCCGACGAAGGACGTGGCGAACAACGAAACTGCCTCGGGGAGCTGTAAGCAAGCTTTGATCCGGGGGTGTCCGAATGGGGAAACCCAGCTGTGGTAATTCGCAGTTACTCATTTCTGAATACATAGGAAATGTAGAGGCAGACCAGGGGAACTGAAACATCTAAGTACCCTGAGGAAGAGAAAACAATAGTGATTCCGTCAGTAGCGGCGAGCGAACGCGGAACAGCCTAAACCAAGGGGCTTGCCTCTTGGGGTTGTGGGACGTCTCACATGGAGTTACAAAGGAATATGGTAGGTGAAGAGGTCTGGAAAGGCCCGCGATAGAGGTAAAAGCCCTGTAGCCTAAACTGTGTTCTCTCCGAGACGGATCCCGAGTAGTGCGGGGCACGTGAAACCCCGTATGAATCCAGCAGGACCATCTGCTAAGGCTAAATACTACCTGGCGACCGATAGTGAAACAGTACCGTGAGGGAAAGGTGAAAAGCACCCCGGAAGGGGAGTGAAATAGAACCTGAAACCGTGTGCTTACAAAAAGTCAGAGCCCTCTTTATGGGTGATGGCGTGCCTTTTGTAGAATGAACCGGCGAGTTACGTTTAACATGCAAGGTTAAGGTGAGAAGCCGGAGCCGCAGCGAAAGCGAGTCTGAATAGGGCGACTAAGTATGTGGACGTAGACCCGAAACCGTGTGATCTACCCCTGTCCAGGGTGAAGGTGCGGTAACACGCACTGGAGGCCCGAACCCACGCATGTTGAAAAATGCGGGGATGAGGTGGGGGTAGCGGAGAAATTCCAATCGAACTCGGAGATAGCTGGTTCTCCCCGAAATAGCTTTAGGGCTAGCCTCGGTGAATGGAGTGGTGGAGGTAGAGCACTGATTGGGTGCGGGGCCCGCAAGGGTTACCAAGCTCAGTCAAACTCCGAATGCCATTTACTTCTTGCCGGGAGTCAGACAGTGAGTGCTAAGATCCATTGTCAAAAGGGAAACAGCCCAGACCATCAGCTAAGGTCCCCAAGTGTGTGTTAAGTGGGAAAGGATGTGGAGTTGCACAGACAACCAGGATGTTGGCTTAGAAGCAGCCACCATTGAAAGAGTGCGTAATAGCTCACTGGTCGAGTGACTCTGCGCCGAAAATGTAACGGGGCTAAACACACCACCGAAGCTATGGCTAGATACTTTGTATCTGGGGTAGGGGAGCGTTGTATGTAGGTTGAAGGTGTACCGTAAGGAGCGCTGGACAGCATACAAGTGAGAATGCCGGTATGAGTAACGAAAAGATCAGTGAGAATCTGATCCGCCGAAAGCCCAAGGTTTCCTGAGGAAGGCTCGTCCGCTCAGGGTAAGTCGGGACCTAAGGCGAGGCCGACAGGCGTAGTCGAAGGACAACAGTTTGAAATTACTGTACCACCGTAATCCGCTATGAGCGATGGGGTGACGCAGGAGGGTAGTGACGCGGACTGATGGATATGTCCGTCTAAGCAGTGAGGCTGGTGTGTAGGCAAATCCGCATACCGTTAAGGCTGGGCTGTGATGGGGAGCGAAAATTATAGTAGCGAAGGTCATGATCTCACACTGCCAAGAAAAGCCTCTAGCCAGGAGAAGGTGCCCGTACCGCAAACCGACACAGGTAGGCGAGAAGAGAATTCTAAGGCGCGCGGAAGAACTCTCGTTAAGGAACTCGGCAAAATGACCCCGTAACTTCGGGAGAAGGGGTGCCTCGGTAGGGTGAATAGCCCGAGGGGGCCGCAGTGAAAAGGCCCAAGCGACTGTTTAGCAAAAACACAGGTCTGTGCGAAGCCGTAAGGCGAAGTATACGGGCTGACGCCTGCCCGGTGCTGGAAGGTTAAGGGGAGCGGTTAGGGGTTAAACCCGAAGCTGTGAACCGAAGCCCCAGTAAACGGCGGCCGTAACTATAACGGTCCTAAGGTAGCGAAATTCCTTGTCAGGTAAATTCTGACCCGCACGAATGGCGTAACGACTTGGGCGCTGTCTCAACGAGAGATCCGGTGAAATTTTAATACCTGTGAAGATGCAGGTTACCCGCGACAAGACGGAAAGACCCCATGGAGCTTTACTGCAGCTTGATATTGAATTTGGGTACGATCTGTACAGGATAGGTGGGAGCCGTGGAGGCAGGAGCGCAAGCTTCTGCGGAGGCGCCGTTGGGATACCACCCTGATCGTATCTAGGTTCTAACCTAGTGCCCTTAGCGGGTACGGGGACCGTGTCAGGCGGGCAGTTTGACTGGGGCGGTCGCCTCCTAAAGAGTAACGGAGGCGTTCAAAGGTTCCCTCAGAATGGTTGGAAATCATTCGCAGAGTGCAAAGGCATAAGGGAGCTTGACTGCGAGACCTACAAGTCGAGCAGGGACGAAAGTCGGACTTAGTGATCCGGTGGTACCGCATGGAAGGGCCATCGCTCAACGGATAAAAGCTACCCTGGGGATAACAGGCTTATCTCCCCCAAGAGTCCACATCGACGGGGAGGTTTGGCACCTCGATGTCGGCTCATCGCATCCTGGGGCTGAAGTAGGTCCCAAGGGTTGGGCTGTTCGCCCATTAAAGCGGTACGCGAGCTGGGTTCAGAACGTCGTGAGACAGTTCGGTCCCTATCTGTCGTGGGCGCAGGAAATTTGAGAGGAGCTGTCCTTAGTACGAGAGGACCGGGATGGACGTACCGCTGGTGCATCAGTTGTTCCGCCAGGAGCATGGCTGAGTAGCTACGTACGGACGGGATAAGCGCTGAAAGCATCTAAGCGTGAAGCCCCCCTCAAGATGAGATTTCCCAGTATGTAAGACCCCTTGAAGACGACGAGGTAGATAGGTTGGAGGTGGAAGTGCAGCAATGCATGGAGCTGACCAATACTAATCGGTCGAGGGCTTATCCAAATTTCTAATGCGCAGATTCGTTTCGGATTCAGTTTTCAGGAATCAATTCCTGAAGCATTTACGCTGTAAATGCCCGTTTGGTGGCGATAGCGGAGGGGTTCCACACGTACCCATCCCGAACACGACCGTTAAGCCCTCCAGCGCCGATGGTACTTGGACCGAAGGGTCCTGGGAGAGTAGGACGTTGCCAAGCACACATGGCCACTGTTGAGAAATCAACAGTGGTCTTTTTGTATTCCGGACGAGGCTCTCATTTTACAACTCTATAACAACTGTCACTCTACTTTATAACATGTTGAGAGTAGGGTAATGGTAGAGAAAATACTACACTCCTGTGGAGGTTATCCCGTTGAATAAGAAGAAGTGGTCTGCTTCTATAGCAGTCCTGTTATGTGCTGGAGGGTTATTCGCCATCAGTGCTGTTGTCGTCCCGAACTTAGTGAACTCTGCCGTTGTCGCCAAGGACAGCACAGCAGCACCACAGAAGGATGTCAGACTACCTCTGACGGAGAGTGCGGTTCCTGTATTGAAAGTTGAGGCTCCCGTGCCGGTATCCACCGTGGAGGATTATCTGCGGAAGAATATGACCCAGGAGCAAATTCAGCAAATTGATGGCTTCCTAGACAGAGGACTTGAGCCCCAAGGGGATAGCAGCCGTGAGCTCACAGAATCGGAGACTAAGCGCCAATTGGTACTAGTCTGCATAAAGCGGAATTTGGCTTTCCTTCCCAATGGTGGGTGTATTTCTCTCCCTACAAGGAGCGGACCATGCGGGGACAAGGACAGGAGGTATGGAATTACCATGTGATTATCGATACAGAAACCGGAGTGTTAGTGGATACGACAGCTATTAATGCGGGCGCGATAAGAACGCCTATTGACGGAGCTGCGGCTGCCACTCTCCAGAAGGATCAGCGCTGGATCGAGGAAGCTAAACGGATAATTAAGAATAAGCAAGGTGAGCATAGGAAAATCGTAAAGGCATATCTGACTGATACCGAGGTGAACAATAAGCGCGGAATGGTTGCGGTAGATGTGTTATTAGAAGACGGCAGCAAATATAATGCGGAATTCCGCTATCCGAGTATGATGTTGCGTTGCCTCATTTATGAGCCTGCCGATAAGGGGAAATAAGCGGGAAGCTTATGTTCAATGAACAAACTAGTCCTGACGATCAAGCAGTTCTTGATTTGTCAGGATTTTTTGGCAGGCGGTTGTGTAAGGTCAGGTTCGGCTTATAGGTTATGGATGCTTTGGAATCTGGTATGATTAAGATTAGGTTACCTATGAAAGGGTATTCTGTGGCTACAGAGTTAGGAGGATATTCGACAGATGGCTCATATACTTGTTGTTGAGGATGAACAGGCGATTAATGATTTAATAACGATGAATCTTAAGCTGGTGGGACATACGTATGCCAAAGCCTATAGCGGCTCGGAGGTAGCGGACATGCTGGAGAAGGAGCGTGCGGATCTGGTCTTGCTGGATGTCATGCTTCCCGGTCTGGACGGGTTCGGGGTGATGGAGCAGATTGCGCCACTACGGATTCCGGTGATTCTGATTACGGCCCGGGGTGCACTCTCTGACCGGATCAGGGGCTTCGAGCTGGGTGCGGATGATTATATTATTAAGCCCTTTGAGATTCTGGAGCTGCTGGCCCGGATTAATGTCGTGCTGCGGAGGAATGAACAGGCCGCCTCTGCTTTTGTATGCGATGGGGTTGAAGTCCGGTTCACGGAGCGTCAGGTGTGGGTGGATCAGCTGCTGGTGGATCTGACGGCCAGAGAATTCGAGCTGCTTGAAGTGCTGATCCGTAACCGGAATATTGCTCTTTCCAGAGAGAAGCTGCTGGAGCTGGCATGGGGTTATGATTATGCGGGTGATACCCGTACTGTGGATGTACATATCCGGCAGCTGCGCAAAAAGCTGGGCTGGGAAGAACGGATCAAAACCGTGTTCAAGCTGGGCTACCGGCTGGAAGTTCAGGTCTAGCCATGCGGTTCTGGCATAAGATTCTCCTTGCTGTCCTGGTGCTGTTTATAGCGGCACTTGATGTAAGTGTCGTGATGGTAATGAAAAAAAGCTGGCAGCTGAACATGGCCAGTGAGAGCAAACGTGCGGCCAGCGAACAGCTGCTAATTACGAATAATATCTATGAGAATCTGGATTCCATTCGGGCAAGAGGCGTCTCTCTTACCCCGGCACTGCTGGTCAGTGTGGCTAAGTCCTATGGAGAACACTACCGTAAGCAGGGGATAGAGCTGGAGCTGCGGGATGATGGACTGCTGCTCTATCCTGGTGAGAAAGAACAGCGCGCTGTGCAGGAGGAGCATATCATGACGTTAGCGATGCCGCTCCCGGCTCCCTATCAGCATCTGGAGCTGGCCTATAACCGCGATATTAGCGGTCTGTATGCCCAGCAGCAGGAGCTGAACCGTTTTTTTGTGATGATTAACTGGATTGTAGGGCCGCTTCTTGTGGTACTGCTCTACCTTCTGATCCGGCATCTGACCAAGCCGCTCAAGCTGTTATCCGAGACGACGAAGACGATTGCCGAAGGCGACTATTCCAATCGTGTGGAGCTGAACAGCAGGGATGAATTCGGGGAGCTGGCCTTCAACTTTAACAAGATGGCTACTGTGATAGAGCAGCGGATGAGCGATCTCGCAGGCATGGCTGAGGATAAACAGCGGATGGTCGATAATCTAGCCCATGAGCTGCGGACACCGCTAACCAGTATGCAGGGATTTGCGGAGCTGCTAACCACAGCTAACATAGATCAGGACGATCAGGTCAAAGCGGGCCGCTATATTCTCAGTGAGACTGTGCGGCTGAAGAATCTGGCCTTCAAGCTGCTGGATCTGTCCGTTCTGCGGCATCAGCCGCTGATGTTGGATGAGGTAGACGTGGCTTCGCTATTCGACACAGTGGCCCAGATCGAGCAGCAGAGGGTAACAGATAACTTATTACTGCTGGAGCTGTATAGCACCATTCCTGCCGTATGGGGAGATGCGGATCTTCTGGCCTCTTTTCTGGTGAATCTGATTGAGAATGCCATTCCTGCGTCCCCGCCAGGCAGCACAATCCGCTTGCTGGCCTATCAGCAGGACGGAGAAGGGGTACTTGAAGTACAGGACAGCGGGAGCGGAATGACAGAAGAGCAGAGCAGGCGGGTATTTGAGCCGTTCTACCGTGCAGACCAATCGCGTTCACGGGCCTATGGCAACGCAGGTCTTGGTCTCTCTCTATGCCGCCAGATTGCCGAAGCGCATCAGGGCAGAGTTGAGCTGCAATCTGTCCCCGGGGAGGGAACGTGCATCCGCCTTTTTTTAAAAGATAATTTATAATGGTTTGTGGAGGCTATTTTACAACTCCATAACAACTGCTCCTCTATTCTATAATATCCCGGGATTAAGCTATGGATAGAGTTAATATCCTGAATCCCGATGGAGGTAATACAATTGAACAAGAAAAAGTGGTCTGTTACTATGGCAGTTGTCCTATGCTCAGGCGGTATGTTCGCATTCAGCGGACTCCTTGTCCCCAGTCTGGAGAACTCAGCAGTCATCGCAAAGTACAGTACAGCAACTCCGGTCAGTGCTAAGGCAAGTCCGGCAGGAAGTGCTGTTCCTGTGCTGAAGGTCGAGGCACCCGTGCCGGTATCTACCGTGAATGATGATCTGCTGCTGAAGCAGATGACAGAGGAGCAGATCCAGCAAATCTACGACTATATGGAGCTACCGGGCGATCCGAACACTTCAGGCCGGGAAATGACCGAAGCGGAGATCAATCGTCGCCTGGTACTGGAAGATCAGTATGTCTATGATGGTGTGCGGCCACAGAAACCGTTGCCGCTACAGGCGGGGCAGGGAGAAGTGTATTTCGATATAAAGACCAATACGTATTATCAACCGGAGCGCACCTGGACAGATGAAGAGCTGCTGCAAATGATTGACTGGTACTACCGGGTTAATCTTGTGGCATCCAAACGTAATATAACTGCTCCTGTCGTGGCCGTACCGGAGAAATTCAGCAAGGCTGAAGTACAGGCACGGGCGGCTGAAAGTGTGCGCAAGCTGTTCGATGCCGATATCTCCAAGCTGAAAACAAATGTTATGCTGGTGGAACCGGGTTATGGCATACCCTCATTTTGGTCGGTTCACTCTGAACCATATAAGTCGCTTACTCTGCTTGGACAAGGTCAGGAATACTGGCAATATAGTGTGCAGATCGATCCTGACACCGGGGTGGTGGTAGATACGACAGCTTTTAACTCTGTGATGAAAAGAACCCCTATCGACGCGGCAGCTGCGACTGCCATGAAGAAGGATGACAGCTGGGTAAAGGAAGCTACCCGGATTGTAAAGGACAAGCAGGGAGAGAAAAGAAAGATAGTGAAGGCGTATCTGACGGACACTGAGGTTAACAATAAACGCGGGATGGTGGCCGTGGATGTATTACTGGAAGATGGCAGCAAATATAATGCGGAATTCCGCTATCCGGGTAAGCAACTGCGTTGTCTGATCTATGAGCCTGCCGGTAAGGCTAAGTAAGCGGGAAGCCGTGTTGCTATAGAACTGAATTTATCCTGATGATCAAGTCTCTCTTGATTCATCGGGATTTTTTGTTACATTAGAGAGAAGAAAGGAAGGGGTGAGGGGATGAAAAGATTAAATGTGGCGATTCCAACGCCTTTTCATGGGGATGAGGGTCTGAATACAGACGGATTTGCGCCTATCGTGGCTTACCAGCAGCAGAACGGGATCGAATCCCTGCTGATTTCGGGAAGCACTGGCGAGCAGCATTCGCTGAGTATCGGAGAGAGAATGGAGATCATTGAGTACTTCAATCAGCAGCGCTTCCAAGGGATAGAGCTGGTCTTCGGGGCTTCTGCTGTCAGAACCCGGGATGCGGTAACGCTGGTTCAGGCGCTGGAGACATCGGTAATCGATGCCATTATGATTGGCTTCCCGCCATACATCCGGCCTACGCAGCAACAGGCGGTTGCTTATGTGGAGGAGTTGCTTAGCCATACGAGCAAGGCGGTAGCGCTGTATAATAATCCCGGCCGGACCGGATTCGATCTGGCGCCGGAGTCGCTGGAATCATTAATCCGCCGCTATCCGAACATTGTAGGGTATAAGGAAACAGGCGATTTGCAGCGGCATGTGGGAGTGGAGTATCCGGAGGGGTTCATTCTTTTTGCAGCAGGGGATATGAGGCTTGTGGAGAATTTCGCCGCAGGCCCTTGCAATGGTCTCTCCAGTGTGGCCGGAAATCTGTACCCCTTGGAGATCAAGAGCGCGGTGGAGCGTCTGCTGCGGAAGGAGCAGGTGGAGGCTGGACCTTTGGAGGACATAGTGGCGCAGGTGTTCAGCGGCCATGCGCTTGTCAACATCAAACAGCATTACAACCGGTTGGGGATTCCGGCGGGCGTGTGCCGGGCTCCGATTCTCTAGATATGCATATTCGCCTCCTGTAAGACAAAAGCTAGCCTATCTACTATCAAAAGGAGACGGAGCGATGCATGAAATCTGGAGCGAAATCTGGAAGGCGCTGGTGCTAATCATTGTCGGGATGCTGGTGCTGCGGCTTGCCGGGCGGAAATCTATCTCGCAAATGACCATTCCTACGACGATCGCGATGATCTCGATAGGAACCATTATTGTGCAGCCGATCGCCGATCATAGTATTCTGATTACTATAGTTGCAGTAGAAGTGTAGAGATGGCTGTAAAATCAGCTAAGCAGAAAAGAAAGGACGGAGTGAGATGAAGCATCCTTTTCACCTGAAGGCGGTATGGAATGGAGGGCGGAACAGCGAAGGGCATATTGATGCGGGCGGACTGCGGACGGTTATATCGATACCGCAGGAGATGGGCGGTCCGGGAACCGGCACGAACCCGGATGAGATGCTGCTGGGTGCAGCAGCGACCTGTTACCTGATTACTCTGGCCGCAATGCTGGAGCGTTCGGAGATTGTTCCAGAGGCGCTGACCCTGGCGTCTGAAGCGACAGTAGATGTCACGAATAATGTGTTCACGTACGAAAAGATCGTGCACAAGCCTAGCATTGTGCTCCAGGCTGGTGCGACACCGGCGCAGCTAAAGATGGCAGAGCGGCTGGCACATAAGGCTGAAGCCTCCTGTATGATCTCCAGAGCCGTGGCCGGTAACGTCTCTATAGAGACTAAGCCAGTTGTGGAAATCGCGCACGGGAGCGGACAAGCCCGGGTAGAGTTATAGAAGCACAGGGGGATACAGAGCTAGAGCTGCACTGGTGATGCAAAATGCTGCTCCACCTCGTAGCGCGGCAGCTCAACAATTACCGAGGTTCCTTTGGTGAACTCACTCTCGATCCGCAGACGCCCGTCATGCAGCTCGATAATTTCTTTGCAGATGGCGAGGCCCAGGCCGCTGCCGGACTGACGGGAGCGGCCTTTGAAGAATTTGGTGCCAAGCTGCGTCAGATCCGCGGCCTCGATGCCTTCGCCGTTGTCAGCCACGGTGACGATTATCCGTTCGCCTTCGAGCACTGCGGTAAGGCGGATTTCACCCTCCGCAGGGGTGAACTTGAACGCATTATCCAGCAAATTGACAAACACCTGCTTCAACCGGTTAAAATCACCGTCCACCGGCAGCGGCTGATCGGGAAGGTCGGCGTAGAGGCGGATCTGCTTCGTCTGCCCCCGGTATCTGAACTGCAGCAGCAGATCCTCCAGCAGGCCTCTGAGATCATATGGCTGGCGCACAATGCGGATCTCTCCGGCCTGAAATTTGGAGAAGTCGAGCAGATCCTCCACCAGGCCGATCAGCCGGTCTGTCTCCCCGGTCATGACCTCAAGCCCCTGCAGGATCTCCTGCCTATCTGATAAATCACCGACCAGCAGCGTTTCCCCCCAGCCTTTGATGGAGGTAAGCGGAGTCCGCAGCTCATGGGTGACGGAGGAGATGAAATCATATTTGAGCTTCTCGCTCTTGAGAATTTCCTCCGACATATAATTCAGTGTTACCGCAAGGGTGCCGACTTCATCGTCATAGCGCCTCGCTGCCCGGACGGCAAAATTACCGGTGGCCATTTCCTTGGCGACCCCGGTCAGCTGCTGGATCGGCCCTACGATCCGTTTGGCGATAATCAGGCTGAGCATGAAGCCGAATCCAATGACGAGTAGCCCGATGACGGCTGCATTGAGTGCGATCCGGATAATAACATGATATAAAGGCTCTGCCGAGACCGAGTACCGCAGCAAGCCGATTGTGCTCCCCGACTCCTTCAGCGCGATAGAGACTGCCATAATTCGTTCCCCGTTCACTGGCTTGATGCTCTGAAAGCTTCCTTTGCCGCTGGCCAGGGCTGCTCTCACATCAGGGGTACTCACCTGCTCTGTACTGGAGAAGCCGAAGGAATTAATGACCACATGCCCGGCTGGACTCAGCACTTCCACCTTACTGCTCTCCTCAGGGGAGAGATTCTCCAGAATATAACGCGCCCGCTCATTCAAGCTATAACTCTCCAGATACTTATTGAAAAAGGTCGCTGAAGTCGTGGCCCTTGTATTCAATGTCTCCATCGCACTGCCCAGATAATAATAGTGGACAGCAGCGATGAACACTCCCTCCAGCAGCAGCACGATCAGGAGCAGCACAAGGGTAATATAGACGATAAGTCTGGACCTGATTCCCTTCAGCACAATTAGCCCCTCCAAATATATCCGAATCCCCACACGGTCTCGAGGAACTGCGGCCCGGAGGACTCCTGTCCGATCTTCTGGCGGATTCGGCTGATATTCACATCTACAATTTTAAGATCCCCCATGAAGTACTGCCCCCATACGGCTGTCAGAATATCATCTCGGTTCATGGCCTTGTTCGGCTGTTCCATCAGCAGCTTAACGATCATAAACTCGGTAGGGGTCAGCGGGATATCCTGCCCGTCCTTCAATAATTTCCGTTCATCCAGCATTAGGGTAAAAGGCGGAAGCTCGATGAGATTCTCCTGCGGCAGCGCTTCTCCCGGATACATCCTGCGGTAGAGAGAGCGCACCCGGGCGACCAGCTCCACCGGACTGAAGGGCTTGACCACATAGTCATCTGCGCCGGATTCCAGGCCCATGACCTTGTCGATTTCCTGGCTTTTGGCGGTGAGCATAATGATTCCCAGCCGGGGGAAGTGTGTCCGCAGAAGGGTGCACACCTCGAACCCGCTGAGTCCGGGCAGCATCAGGTCGAGAATCGCGATGTCAAAATCCCTCTGCTCTCTTGCAATGCGCAGCGCCTCTTCACCAGTAGAAGCCTCCGCGATCTCGAAGCCTGCCCGCTTAAGGTTGATACACAGCAGATCACGGATAGGCTTCTCATCTTCCAGTATCAGCACTTTCATGAACAGCTCTCCTTCTTATTGCCGGGGCTTCTGGGGTGTGCCGGCCAGCTGAACGACTTCATCCAGTGTCAGCTTCAGCTGATTATAATTCTGCAGATCGGCCCCCTGCAGCTTGCCGGCGGCATCCGCTGCGGGCATTACGGCAACGAATAGGGTAGGCTCCGTGTCATTGTTAGAGTTCCCCTGCTCATACAGCAGCTTATACTCTCTATTCTCAGCCTTCAGCTGGACCTCTGCGGCAGCCCAGGCCTTCTTCGTCAGCAGGCGAAGCTCCAGCAGCGGAGCCTTCACAGCAGACCCGGCATTCTTGTAGCTGAACTGGAGCTTCTCCCAGGGCTGGGGTGATTCTCCCGGAACCTCCAGCAGGGTCTGGCCCGCCCAGGACTTGGGAATACGGAAGTTGAAGCCCCAACGGTCGAACTGCTCCTGCACGAAGGTCAGGCCGGTCTGTCCGTCCCACTGATAATATTTGGTGATGAATGGGGTCGCCAAGGGAGCCATGCTCTCCGTACCGGCTGGCGGCACCAGGAAGCCGAATTCCAAGATCCCGTCATTATTCACATCCAGGCTGGACTGCGGGTAGTCCTTAATTGCAATACTGCTGCTGCCAAGCAGGTCAGGAGAGACGGCTGGCGGAGATAGCACCAGATCCTTGCTTGCAGCGAGCGCAGTACGCTGATAATCATCTGTAGCCAGTATATCAGTAAACCTGTCTTTTTCCCAAGTTAGCAGTGAAGTATAGGAAGCATGTGCGCCAATGGCGGCATCGATGACGATTGCGTCCCGGGTAGGGGACGCCTTGCCGAACTGGGCTTCGATGACATTACCATCCAGCTTCTGGTCAGATAAGGTCTGCAGCGTACCGTCCTTGAGCCGGAGCAACAGGAGATGGGTCTCACGGATGTTATCTGTGGTGTAGGTACTCTGAAGCAAGGCAATGTCGGTATGCCCGCTTCCGGTCAGGTCGCCAAGGACCAACTGGTCGTAAGGCTGCTTAAGCAGCTCGGTCAGCTTGCCGCCGCTTAGGCTGTAGACCGCCAGCTCTTTGCTTAAGCCCTCCCCGCCGCCGTATCCGAGCAGCAGCTCCTCCGCTCCGTCACCGGTAACATCTGTGAAGGACACTTCATTCAATTCGCTGCCTACCCCGGTAAGATTAGCCAGCTTGGTCCACTTGCCGTTCTGCTGTGAGAGGAGGAGGGTATTGATCTCGTAATCGGTTTTCTCTGTCTTGTAGAAGGCCAGAAGCTCCTCCTGCCCGTCCTTGTCCAGATCCTGTAATTGAATCGCACTGCCGGATTCCGAGTGGATGGGAACCGTTAAATGCGCGTTGGCCGGTAGAAAGGATTTGACGATTCCGGTAAGATTGCCGTCGCTATTCCCCTGTGCCGGGGCTTGAAGCAGATCGCTTGGCGTCTTCATGGTACCACAGCCGGAGGCAATCAGGCTTAAGAATAAGAGGCTGCTGAGGCCGAAGGTATATTTGTTCATTGCAGTTACGCTCCTTAGGATTCATCTGTGGCTAGTATATCCTAACCTTTCGGGCAATTAGTTTCAAAATGGTAAAGGAGCTGACTGAAGATATTAAAAATAGGGGGACGGTAGGAACGAAAAGCTTAAACTCGTCGCTGCGGTGAACATTTGGACTTCCGGCCGCTGTTATGTTTGGATTTCCTGATTGAACCCGCTGGGCGCGGTAGAAATCCAAACATAAAGGCGGTCGCTATCGCTCCTACAGTTCCAAATTTCCCCTCCGCTCCTTCCCGCTTTTTGTGTTAAGTACATTCAACTGAAATTGATATCTTCAGTTATCGGGGGAGGGGCAGGCAAGACCGGCTGAATGGGCCGCTGTCGCTACCATTCTTACAGTCCAACCCGGTTGGGCGCATGAAGAACGCAAGATGTTATCTTTCCCTAAGAAAAAAAGGCTGTCCCAATCAGCCTTTTTATGGCTTTTCGGGACAACCTGTATTGTCTGGCTATTCTATTGGCCTGAGCGCCGCAGGCTTTGTCCATTGGTAGCAATAACATCCTTATACCAGTGGAAGGATTTCTTGCGGTAGCGCTCCAGGGTTCCGGTATTGTCGTCGTGGCGGTCTACATAGATGAAGCCGTAGCGTTTACTTAGTTCAGCGGTTGACGCACTGACCAGGTCAATACAGCCCCAAGAGGTGTAGCCCATGACTTCAACGCCGTCCTCGATGGCTTCGCCCACCTGCACCAGATGGTCATTCAGGTACTCAATCCGGTAGTCGTCATTGACGGTTGGCACGCCGTCTTCGCCGGTGATCAGCTCATCCTTGGCTCCGAGTCCATTTTCCACAATAAATAGCGGCTTCTGGTAACGGTCATAGAACATATTCAGCACATAGCGCAGACCCTGCGGGTCAATCTGCCAGCCCCATTCGGAAGCCTTCAGGTATGGATTAGGTGCGCCCCCGATCAGGTTGCCTTCCTGGGTACGTTTGCTGCTGTCTCCGGTCTCGCAGATGCTCACATAATAGCTGAACGAGATAAAGTCAACGGTATGCTTGAGAATGTCCGCATCGCCAGGCTCCATGTGAATCTCAATGCCGTGCTCTCTGAAGTAACGTTTCATATAGCCAGGGTACACGCCTCTCGCATGCACATCTCCGAAGAAGTAATTCATATGCTCCGACTTCATCGCTGCAATCACATCATCCGGGTTAGGTGTCAGCGGATAGGTTGGCATGCTGAGGATCATACAGCCGATCTGGGCCTGGGGGTTGATCTCATGTCCAATTTTGACCGCAGTAGCACTGGCTACCAGCTCATGATGAATCGCCTGATACAGATCCTGCTTGCTCAGCTTGTCCTTCGGTGTATAGATCCCGCCGCTCATAAACGGTTCGTGCAGGATGGAGTTAATCTCGTTGAAGGTCAGCCAGTACTTCACTTTATCCTTGTAGCGGGTGAATACCGTTCTGGCATACCGTTCATAGAAGCCGACTAGTTGCCGGTTCACCCAGCCGTCATACTGCTTGGACAAGTGCAGCGGAGTTTCGTAGTGGGAGAGGGTCACCAGCGGCTCAATGCCGTATTTGTGACATTCATCAAACAGGTCATCATAGAATTGCAGGCCTTGCTCGTTAGGCTCCAGCTCATCACCGTTCGGGAAGATTCGCGACCAGGCGATGGAGGTACGGAAGACTTTGAAGCCCATTTCGGCAAAAAGCTTAACATCTTCTTTGTACCGGTGGTAAAAGTCGATGCCGACCAGCTTCATATTATCCTCGGTAGGCACCTCGGTGATAGGGCCCCTGATTCCTTGCGGAGCTACGTCTTGAGTGGACAGGCCTTTGCCGTCTTCGTTGTATGCGCCTTCCAATTGGTTCGCAGCGACTGCGCCGCCCCACAGGAAGTCTTCAGGAAATGGAGTGTTCATAGTTAATCCCGCCTTCTATTAGTTATGGATTCAGATATGGTAAGCTGTTCATAGGTCCTATAATTCAATGCTAAATGTTGTAACGCGTTACATGTCAAGTATTATTATAAAGATGAAAAATTATGTAAGGAGAGCCATCATGTCGAATCTGGATCAAATCGCTAAACTGTCGGGATTCTCCAAAGCTACAGTATCGAGGGTGCTGAATCGTTCTCCCCATGTGAGCCAGGCAACGCGGGAGATCATCCTGAAGATCATGGAAGAGCTGGACTATGTGCCCAATGGCAATGCCATCTCCTTGTCCACAGGAGAGACGATGCAGATCGGGATGGTAACGGAGGGGATTAACGAGGTAATGCTGCCTTTTCTGAACAGCTTCGTGGAGACTGCGAGCCGGCACGGATATCAGACGATTATCTATACCTCCGGGGGTGATCCGGCCAAAGAGCTGCAAGCCTTCGAGGATATGCGGCGCAAAAGAGTCGATGCGCTTGTCATCAGCACCTGCGTTAACGATCAGGCGCTCCTGGGCTCTTACTGCAAATACGGGCCAATTGTCTCCTGGCAGCGGATGGAGCTTCCCGAGATTCAGAGTGTCGCCATGAATCAATATGACGGGTACATGCTGGGACTTGAGCATGTGATCAGACGGGGGTATACGCGGATTGCCAATGCTTGGGGCCGGCCAGCCAGTATGAATACCTCCGGGCGGATACAGGCGTACCAGGATGCTGCCCGCAAATATCATCTGGAGGTGAACCAGGAATGGTCGCAGACAGGGATCTTTTCCATCCGGCAGGGTGAGGAGCTGATCCGCAGGCTGCTGCTGATTCCTGGCGGGCCTCCGAATGCCATCCTCTGCGCCAATGATATGGTAGCGGCAGGGATACTGAGCGAGGCCCGCAGGCTTAAGGTGAAGGTGCCGGAGGAGCTGGCGATTGTTGGATTCGACAATACGGAGCTGGCCCATACGCTGGGGATCACCTCAATTAATAATCCGATTGGCGCACAGGCGCAGAATGCGCTGCATCTGATTCTCGGCAAGCTGAAGGGGGAAGAGGCGGAGCAGGAGCCGCTGGGGTTCCAGCTCGTGCCGAGAGCGACTACTTAAAGAAGCCGTGAACCGTCCGATTTGGGCGGGTTCGCGGCTTCTTTGCTGTTTGGGAAATTATGGTTTGTCGTCCCTCAGAAAATAATCTTCTGCGCCGCCATGATCCGGCCGATCTCAAAGATAGCGGCGCATTCCACGAAATGAACCTCGGAGATAATCGAATGGTCATGCGTTCTGTAGTAATATCTGCCGTCGGTATACACGTGATCATAGATGAGGCTGATGTCATACACCGAGGTGGGGTAGAGCTCCCCTTCGCCCTTGGCGATCCCCGCCGTTATGGAATGATGCCCTGAGCCTTCCACGAAGGAGATGCCAAGAGGGAGCCAGAGGGTAACCTGATGATCCTTATCCTGCCGCCAGCTTCCGTTCAGGGTACCTTCACCGATGCGGATCAGACTGTCGCGCAGCTTGCGGGGAATCCAGGGGGAGGGGAAGACCAGGTCACGTGCCAGGTTGATGATTCTGCTGCTGTTGTCAATCTGCCGCATCAGGAAGTGGAAGCTCCGTCCATCCAGCGTAACCTCGGCCCATTCATCAAAGAACAGGTTGTCCGAGAACATCCGCTCCATCTGGTCGACCTCCCCGTAGAGCGCGGGCATCAGCATGAGCTGGCTCTGAATACGTCTGCCGATCAGCCGGATGAAGTCCACAATCGGGTGGGTCTCGGGCTGGAAATAACCATAATTGATATCATAATAAAAGCCGAGATTCTCATTGATTAAATCCTTGGCAAACGCCATGAGATTATCGAATTCTTGTTTCATCGTCATGCAAAAGCTGCTCCTTCAACCATATGATAATGTGCTTATCATATTACGTGCCATGCTCCCCTGTCTGTGATGAAAACAGCAGGTAAAGATTGGTTTAACAGCAGCTCTGCAGCTTACCCGGCAAACTCCTGGACCTCGTCCAGTGTCGGCAGCGCGGCAATCGCTCCGACCTTGGTGCAGACGATGGCGCCCACCCGGTTGGCGAAGGTGACGAATTCTTGCTGCAGCTCCGCGCTGCGGGTGAAGTCTGCCGGATGGGCCAGCTGGCTGATCCGGCAGAGCAGCGCTCCGATGAAGGCATCGCCGGCACCCGTGGAATCGATGGACTTCACGGTGATGCTCGGAATCAGCAACCGTGAGTCCGGGGAGGAGATGAGGGTGCCGTCTCTGCCCAGAGTAACGGCTACTGCTCCGGCTCCCCACTCATACAGCATATCAAGGGCGGCATCACGGTCCGCTTCGCTTGTAATCAGCTGCAGCTCCTCGTCGCTGACCTTTACCAGATCGGCCTTGGAGATACCGGCTCTGGACAGCGCGATGAATTCCTCCTGACGCCCGGTCCACAGGTCGCCCCGGTAGTTGGGATCGAAGGAGACGAACTGTCCGTTCGCCTTCGCTTCATCCATGAGCGTCATATAGACCTCGCGGAAGGGATCCGCCAGCAGCGCTGTCGCCGAGCCGAAATGAAGCATGGCTGCCTCACGGACCGCTGCCCGTTCAATCTCTTCCAGCCTGAGCAGCCGGTCTGCCCCGCGGTGGAACACGAAATCGCGTTCCCCGTTCGCTGAGCGCGAGACGAAAGCCAGTGTGGTCGGGCTTGCGGGATCAAGCAGCAGCATTGAGGTATCCACGTTCTGTTCTTCCAGCGTCTGCTTCAGGAAGAAGCCGAAGGGATCGGCTCCGACTTTGCCGAGGAAGGCGGAGTGGCCGCCGAGCCGGGCAATGGCTGCACTTACGTTCGCTGGCGCTCCGCCGGCCTGCTTGGAGAAATGCCGCCCTGCGGTTAGGCTGACGTCAACATCGGTGCAAAAAAAATCAATGAGCAGCTCGCCCGCACAAAGGACTGAACCATGTAGTTTCATTGTGAAATAACCTCCAGGCAGAATGGGTTGGTATTAGCTAAGAGCGGGGGTAGAGTCTCTGAATACAACGTCTGTAGCGACATGTGTCACCTGATAAGGCTTGGCAGGGTCCTTGATCCGGGAGAGCAGCATTTCGGCAGAGACAATCCCCATATGACCGCTGTAAATATGTACCGTCGTCAGATGGGGTTCGATGATCCGGGATTCCGAGGCATCGTCGAAGCCGCAGACCGCAACCTGCTCCGGCACCTTGATTCCTCTGTTCTTAAGTGACTTCATGACACGGATTGCGATGAAGTCATTGGCGCAGATGAAGGCGGAGGGCCACTCGTCAAGGGCGTCCAGCTGCTGATCCATCCAGTCCGCTTCCAGCATGTAGTCCCGGTCCTGACCCACAATGCATAATTCGGGATTGAGCGGGATACCGGCCTCAGAGAGTGCCCGATTGAAGCCGATCCAGCGTTCATTGAAGCTGCGGCAGTGGTTGTAATCGCCTACAAAACCGAAGCTCTGCACTCCCTGATCCATCAGCTTGCGGGTCATGGAACATACACTGTGCTCATTCTCCATGAGCATCAGATCTGCCTTCAGCTCCGGATAAATAATGTCGGACGCGCAGTCAATAAAGATCGTTGGAATGCCGAGCTCGGTAACCAGCCCGCTGTATTCTTTACTGAACATTTCAATACAGATGATGCCGTCCACGTTCGCAGGCTCGAAATTGCCGGGCAGAGTCATGCTGTTAATATCGTTCTCCCGGACAAAATAAATGGACAAGGTATAGCCTTCGGTACTGATACGCTTCTCCAGTCCGCTGAGCAGCTGGGAACCGAAGTGGGAGCTGTTGGGGAGATTGCTGGTCAAAAGGGCGATATTGCCCTGATTCTCGGAGGCGCTACCTGCTGCTTCCAGATAGGAGAATTGTTTATATTTGAGCTCGACGGCCTTGTTGATTACCTTCTCCCGGGTCTCGGGAGGAATGCTCTCTGCACCGTTCAGGGCTTTGGAGGCCGTATTTCTGGAGATGCCTAGCGCATCTGCAATATCTTGAATGGTGACCTTTGCTTTCTTCATCACTGTGTTCCACCTTTGTTTCCCCGTATTAGTAACCTCTGCTACCTAATATATAGCATTTACTCAAAATTGACAACGTAATTTTACAAATGCACAAATTAATTTTACAATTCAAAAATTAAAGACACCGGTAAGTGCTTATATCTATGTTAATGTTACATTTGCACTGTATAATGCACGGTTTTAAATATTTTTTGTGCAAAATGTATTGACTTATAAACACGATCTCTGATAAATTGTAAAGGCAAAACATGTTCAAATGTAAATTTGAAAACCTATTCATTTTGTTAAATGTAAATTAATAGTTAGACCGGAGGTGGGTAACCTAACCGTCAGGAGGATAGACAGATCCGGGCGGACCTATGCCATGTGAATGGCAAGCTAGCAGCGGCCCTGTTGCACAGCAGCATTAGCACAGCCGCACTGTAAGGAGGGGGAAAATTGGCAAATCCGATGGTTCAACAAAGGGGTACTGAACTCAAATCACGTAAATCAATTCTAAGCTATCTGCGTCGGAATTATATCCTGTATTTATTCTTGGCTCCGGCCGTAATTCTTACCGTTATATTCAAATACGTTCCAATGTACGGCGCTATTATTGCCTTCAAGGATTTCAGCCCGCGCAGAGGCATCCTGGGCAGCGCATGGGTGGGCTTCGAGCATTTCGAGCGGTTCCTCTCCTCGCCGAATTTTTACGACATTCTAATGAATACGCTTAAATTAAGCGCCTACGGACTGATTCTGGGTTTTCCGGTGCCGATTGTGCTGGCGCTTATGCTGAATCTGATCCGCAGCGCGAAGCTGAAGAAGAACATCCAACTGATTGTGTATGCACCTAACTTTATCTCGGTTGTGGTTGTCGCAGGGATGCTGTTTGTCTTTCTGTCGCCGACAGGTGTGGTGAACGCGCTCATTACTACTTTTACAGGTAAGCCGGTGTCCTTCATGAGTGATCCCGCTTACTTCCGTACCGTATATATTCTGTCAGGCATCTGGCAGACGGCAGGCTGGTCCTCGATTATCTATGTAGCCACGCTGGCCGGTGTAGATCCGCAGCTTCATGATGCGGCGACGATTGACGGTGCCTCCCTGCTGAAGCGAATCCGCCATATCGATCTGCCTGCGCTGAGGCCGGTGATGGCCGTGCTGTTCATCCTTGCCGCAGGCGGCATCATGTCCATCGGCTATGAGAAGGCCTTCCTGATGCAGACGGCGCTCAATACCCCGACCTCGGAGATCATTGCGACCTATGTCTACAAGGTGGGTCTGCAGGCCGGCGATTATGCCTATTCCACCGCTATCGGATTATTCAATTCCGTCATTAACGTAATCCTGCTGGTCTTCGTCAATACGGTCGTCAAGCGGCTGAACGAAGGGGAAGGGCTGTATTAAAAGGAGGTAAGTATGGATATTCAATATTCCGGGAAGGACCGGATTCTGGTTGTTATCACGTATATATTGCTTGGTTTGTTCATCCTGGTCATTCTGTTTCCGCTGGTGTATGTCGTGCTGGCCTCCTTCTTAACACCGAATGTGCTCATTACCAAGGGGCTGGCCATTGCGCCGTCGGACTGGACCATTACAGGCTACGTCAAAATTCTCAGCAACGACGCGATGATCCGCGGCTTCTTCAACGCTTTGTTCTACTCTGCCGCCTTCGCGCTGGCTACGGTATTCTTCTCCGTCTTCGCGGCGTATCCGCTGTCCATTGAGGGGCTGGCCGGGAAGCGGCCGGTAATGATCTTCTTCCTGATTACGATGTTCTTCGGCGGCGGTCTGATTCCGACCTATCTGGTCGTGAAGGATCTGGGGATGCTGAATACGGTGTGGGCGGTGATCCTGCCGGGGGCGATCAGCGTGTTCAATATTATTCTGGCGAAGACCTATTTCCAGGGCCTGCCCAAGGAGCTGTTTCAGGCGGCGAGTATCGACGGGGCGTCTGATCTGGGCATTTTCTTCCGGATCGTATTGCCGCTGTCCAAACCGATTATCTTCGTGCTGGCTTTGTATGCCTTCGTGGGGCAGTGGAACTCTTACTTCGATGCCATGATTTATCTGGACGATTCCCGGCTGTTCCCGCTGCAGCTGGTGCTGCGTTCGATCCTGATTCAGAATCAGGTGCAGCCCGGCATGATTGCCGATGCACTGGCCCAGGCGGAGCTTAAGAAATTGTCCGAAATGATCAAATATTCTGCCATTGTTATCTCCAGTCTGCCGCTTATCGTGATGTATCCGTTCTTCCAGAAATACTTCGAGAAGGGCGCCATGGTCGGCTCCATTAAATAATATTAGGGGGAATCTCATATGAAAAAAACATTGCAAACCTTGTCTGTGCTGGCACTTTCGGCTTCCGTGCTTGCGGGCTGCGGCGGAGGAGGCGGCAATTCCTCGGCTTCGGAGGATTACAAGCTGGAGAATGTAACGCTGCCTCTTAAAGAGAAGGTATCGCTGCACTTCATGTCCCAGAGCTCAGCGCTGGCTCCTGCCGATCCGAACGAGAAGCTGATCTACAAGCGGCTGGAGGAGAAGTCCGGGGTCCACATCGATTTCACCAACTACACGAACGACGCTTTTATTGAGAAAAGAAATCTGGCTGTAGCCAGCGGCGACCTGCCGGATGCAATCATCGATGCCGCATATTCGGATTATGATCTGCTGACCCTGGGCAAGGACGGAACGATTGTGCCGCTGGAGGAGCTGATCGAGAAATACATGCCGAATCTGCAGAAGGTGCTGGCCGCCGCGCCGGAGTACAAATCGATGATGACCGCGCAGGACGGGCATATCTATGCTTTTCCATGGATAGAGGAGCTGGGCTCCGGCAAGGAGAGCATTCATTCGGTCAACGGGATGCCGTGGATCAATATGGAATGGCTGAAGAAGCTGGGGCTGACTATGCCAACTACGACGGAGGAGCTGAAGAAGGTGCTGGTCGCCTTCAAGAATGATGACCCGAACGGGAACGGCCAGAAGGATGAGATTCCGCTGTCTTTTGTGCTGAATAACGGCAATGAGGATATGAACTTCCTGTTCGGTTCGTTCGGTCTCGGGGATAACGGCGATCACACGGTGGTTACCAATGACGGCAAAGTGGTCTTCACCGCAGGCCAGGACGGATATAAAGAGGGCATTAAGTATC
Source organism: Paenibacillus sp. FSL R7-0333 (assembly GCF_038000365.1). Lineage (NCBI taxonomy): Bacteria > Bacillati > Bacillota > Bacilli > Caryophanales > Paenibacillaceae > Paenibacillus > Paenibacillus sp. FSL R7-0333. The sequence continues at coordinate 6,091,776 of NZ_JBBOBZ010000001.1, read as the reverse complement.
TGAACGAGCTGTACCAGCTGGATCTGATCGACGAAGAGGCGTTTGAACAGGATTACAACACCTATCTGGCCAAAGGGCAGAGCGAGCGCTACGGTCTCTATTTCCAGTGGGATAAAGCCAATATTACCGGGTTCAACGATAAATATGATCTGATGCAGCCGCTTGCCGGACTGGACGGAGAGGTCAATGTAGCCCGTACGAACAACTTCGGATTTGACCGCGGCCGGATGGTTATTACCGGTTCCAACAAGAATCTGGAGCTTACCGCCAAATGGGTAGACCAGCTGTATGATCCGCAGCAGTCGGTTGAGGACAACTGGGGAACGTACGGGGATGAGACGCAGCAGAATATTTTTGAATACGATGAATCGGCCAAAATGCTGAAGCATCTGCCGCTGGAAGGCGCGGCTCCGGTTGAATTGCGCCAAAAAACCAGCATCGGCGGTCCGCTGGCGATCCTCGATGAATACTACGGTAAGGTGACTACCAAGCCGGATGATGCCGCTTGGCGGCTGGACCTCATGAAGGAGAAGCTGGTGCCTTATATGAAGGCCGATAACAACTTCCCGCGTGTCTTCTACTCCCTGGAGGATCAGAAGGAATTGACCACCATTGAGACGGACCTGTTCGCTTATGTGAACCGCAAGCGCGCAGAATGGACCAAAACCGGGAAAGTGGAAGAGGAATGGAAGGATTATCAGGCAGAGCTGTCCAGACTCGGGATGGACAAATGGCTGGAGATCAAGCAAAGAGGATATGACAGCTATCTCAAGAACAAAGGCTGAGCCAGCAATAGCTGGGGCATAGGATAAACATATAAATAGATAAAGGTGGTAATTGGAGTGGAAATTATGGGGAGAACCAAACACAGGCCGGCGCTGCATTTTACGCCGGCGCAGCATTGGCTGAATGATCCGAATGGGCTGGTTTACTATGAAGGGGAATATCATTTGTTCTATCAATATCATCCGCATTCCTCCATCTGGGGGCCGATGCACTGGGGCCATGCGGTCAGTAAAGACCTGATTGTCTGGGAGGAGCTGGACATTGCGCTGTACCCGGATGATCACGGCTATGCGTTCTCCGGTAGCGCAGTTGTTGACTGGAATAATACCAGCGGGCTGTTCCCGGAGAAGCCGGGTATCGTTGCCATCTATACCAGTCATCAGGAGCCGACGGAGAATTCTCCTGCTGTGCAGAGACAGAGCCTGGCCTACAGCCATGACAACGGGCGGATCTGGATCAAGTATGCAGGCAACCCGGTGCTGACCCATCCTTCCAAGGCGGATTTCCGTGATCCGAAGGTGTTCTGGTCCGAAGCTCACGGGAAATGGATCATGGTACTGGCAACCGATCAGACAATCACCTTCTACTCCTCCCCGAATCTGCGGGAGTGGAGCCTGGAGAGTGAATTCGGCGACGGCGCAGGCTCTCATGATGCAGTATGGGAATGCCCGGACCTGTTCCAGCTACCGGTGGCAGGGACAGGAGATAGCAAGTGGGTGCTGCTGGTCAGCATCGGTGATAACAGCGGAGCGAGATACGGCTCGCGGACGCAATATTTCGTGGGTGAGTTCGACGGCTCCGTCTTCACACCGGAGCACAGCGACATCCGCTGGCTGGATTATGGCAAAGACAATTACGCAGGGGTCAGCTTCTCCGACATTCCGGCTGCGGACGGGCGGCGGATCTTCATCGGCTGGATGAGCAACTGGCGGTATGCCAATCAGGTTCCAAGCCAGGGCTGGCGCGGAACGATGACGATTCCGCGGGTACTGACGCTGCATGATGCGGCAGACGGCCGGATGTTGATCCGCCAGCAGCCGGTAGCAGAGCTGGACCGTTACTTCGCGGCAGAGTCTGCAGCATTGCCGGAGATGCTGCTGATCCCGGGCGAGCGCCAGGATATCAAGTGCAAGGATTCTGCCCTGGAGCTGCGGCTTGCGCTTGCGGACAATGAAGCGGAAGAATTCGGTCTTATTATTCATCATACAGCTACGGAGTATACTGAACTCATCTACTCTGCTGCTGAAGACACTCTAACCCTGCACAGAGATCAGTCCGGCGAGACCGGCTTCTCGGACATATTTCCCGATCTCCAGAGCACGGGGGGAATCGGCAGCCTGAAGAGCCTGCGTATCCTGCTGGATGCCTGTTCGGTGGAGGTGTTCGCCAATGACGGCCTCGCCGCCATCACCAGCCTGGTCTTCCCTGGAGGCATCTGCTCGGGCCTAAGCTTCTATGCTAAGGGCGGCAGTGTACGGCTCCAGGGCGGGCGCCTGTCTTTCATGAAATAAATAATCAATAGAATGAATCCCGGACAAGGGTGTTCCGCACAGCCATGAGGTATGGCTGGCTGAACACCCTTTTTGGTATGGCGGGAACACCACAGCCATGGCTGGAGGCCATGCCCGTATTCGAGTAAAAGCGGCGGACTGGTTTCAGCCAGCTCTAGACGCCGGGTGCTGCCGTACGGACCGGAAACATCCGGCTGAACAGGAAGCGGGTCAGCGGACCGGCCACCAGCAGCTGGAGCGGCAGGGCGCAGATGAAATTAAGCCCCAGGATGGAGAAGTAATGACGGAAGAAGTTGTCCCCGAATCCGAAGTGTGCTAGTGTGCCGTATAGAGACATGAGAATGACCATGCCGCAGACCATGAAGCACGAGATCGTCAGCACTTTGCGGATCTGGGGTGCGGATGGCTTCACTATTTTGAACGCCAGCCCTTTGGCAATTCTGCCAACCACCACAATGTCGCAGAACAGGGCAACGGCAAGTGCCGGGAGTAAGCCCACAGCCACATCCGTGAACAGTCTGCTGTTGAGTCCGTTCGCTATAATCACATTGTAAAAAGACATAAAGACGACCATGCAAAAACACATCATACTGGTGAAAATTAAAGCTTCCTTTTTGTTACTGCCCATGTTTCCTAACTCCCTTAAATGTAAGTTTGTCAAACTTCAATTATAGTAGCAGTGGGAGGGAATATTGTCAACCTAGTTGACAATTGAGACGGCAGGGGTGTCGGTAAGACAGAACTGCATTTCTATCATGGAGGTCTTGTAGATGAATGAGTACATAAGTGGGTTGAATCTGGTCGACATGATCAGCGAGAAGCATAAGGTGCTGCGGGACAAGGTGAACCAGATGAGCGGCGAGCCGCTGAATAAGACAGAGACGCATATTCTGGCTATGCTGGAGCAGCACGGCGTTCTGTCCATTTCGGAGATCAGCAGGCTGATCAGCATTTCCCGCCAGGGAACGCAAAAGACGATCAACAATCTGCTGGCTGAAGGTTACGTGGATACTGCTGCTAAGGAAGGGAATAGCCGGGACAAGCCTATCGTGCTCACTACGAAGGGGACAGCGGCTTGCCGGAGTATGCTGGAGATCAAGCAAAATATTGAAGCCGAAATCACGGCACGGATCGGCAGGGAGCAGGTGGAGCTGCTGCGGACACTGCTTACACAGGACTGGCTGTGAGACATCCTGAAAATGGCTGAATATAGCAAAAAAAGCTGAAATAAGCAAACGGGACGGAGCGGAAAGCCTGCTTGGTCCCTTTTGCTGTGTCTTTCGGCGAATATCATTTGTTATTCATGGTTTGGGGTTTGTCTAGGATATCTGCATATATACAGATGGTGATAAAAGAATTAATGTAGTATCGAACGGCAGCAAAAATAGTGTCTGTATCCAATTAAAGGTCCAGATTTTATTCGTGCACCAGGGGTAATATAACTACAAAAAAAGTCGGTGAGTGATGATGATGTCTTCGGTAAAAAGGTTCCTGATCGGACGGCCGCTGAAGTCCGATCAGCTGGGAGAACAGAAGCTTAACAAAACCAAGGCCCTAGCCATACTGTCCTCAGATGCTTTGTCCTCTGTGGCCTATGGCCCGGAGCAGATTCTGCTGGTGCTGATCACGGTTAGTACAGCCGCATTCTGGTATTCCATTCCGATTGCGGGCGGGGTACTGGTGCTGCTCCTGGCTCTGATACTCTCCTATAGGCAGATCATCTTTGCCTATCCCCAAGGCGGCGGAGCTTATGTCGTATCCAAGGAGAATCTGGGGAAATATCCGGGTCTGATTGCCGGGGGTTCCTTGCTCGTCGATTATATACTAACCGTAGCCGTCAGTGTCTCTGCGGGAACGGATGCGATTACTTCAGCTTTTCCGAGTCTGCATCCTTATAATGTGCTGATTGCCATCCTCTTCGTCCTGCTGATCACGACGCTGAATCTGCGCGGGGTCACCGAGTCGGCCTCTTTCCTGGCGTATCCGGTCTATCTGTTCGTCCTGGCGATGTTCATTATGATCGGGTTGGGCCTGTTCAATGTGCTGACCGGAAGAGTACCGGCGGAGCTTCACACCTCACTGGGAACACCTGTGGCCGGAATCAGCCTGTTCCTGCTGCTGCGGGCGTTCTCCTCAGGCAGCTCGGCGCTGACTGGGGTGGAGGCCATATCGAATGCGATCCCCAATTTCAAGGCACCGGCACCGAATAATGCAGCCAAAACCTTAGCGGCGATGGGAATTCTGCTCGCGCTGTTATTCTCAGGCATCGTGTTCCTGGCGTATTATTACGGCATTGCTCCGCGTGAACAGGTTACGGTCGTGTCCGATATTGCCGAGCATGTCTTTGGCCGCAACTTCATGTATTATGTCGTGCAGGGAACGACAGCCTTAATTCTGGTTCTGGCGGCGAACACCGGATATTCCGCATTTCCGCTGCTGGCTGTGAATCTGGCGAAGGATAAATTCATTCCCCGGATGTTCACTGTGCGCGGAGACCGTCTGGGGTACTCGAACGGAATTCTCAGCCTGGGCATCTTGTCGATTATCCTGATCATTGCCTTTAAGGGGCGGACAGAGCATCTTATTCCGCTGTATGCAGTCGGGGTCTTCATCCCGTTCACCCTGTCGCAGACAGGCATGATCGTCAAATGGCTCCGGCACAAGCCAGAGGGCTGGCTGCCTAAGCTGATCATCAATGCAATCGGGGCGCTGATCAGCTTCATTGTCACGATGATGTTCTTCCTGACCAAATTTACGCAGGTCTGGCCGGTCCTGGTCTTTCTGCCGCTGATTATCCTGTTCTTCTACCGCATCTACAAGCATTATGAATCGGTCGCCGATCAATTGCGGGTAGCCACCTGCGGGGAGCCGCCGCTTGCGATTGAAGGGAATATCATCATCCTGCCGGTAGCAGGGATTACCCATGTGGTGGAGAATTCCTTACGGTATGCCAAGTCGCTGAGTGCACAGCAGATTATCGCCGTCCACATCCCGTTCGAGCGGGAGGATGACGCTATTTTCGAAGAGAAGTGGAAGAAGTTCCATCCTGAAGTACGGCTGGTAACGCTGTATTCACCTTACCGCAGCATCATTCATCCATTGACCAAGTTCATTGATACGGTTCAGCGCAAGGCCAGCGAGTCGAATTATCAGGTGACCGTCATTGTCCCTCAATTCATACCGAAGAAGGGCTGGCATAACATTCTGCATAACCAGTCGAGCCTGCTGATCCGCGCACATCTGCTGTACCGGCGCAATGTAATTATCACTACCGTCCCTTATCATTTGAAAAAATAACAGGATTATGCACATGGAAGCCTCCAGCTTACGGATATCCGCAGGCTGGGGGCTTTCTGTACCTCCCCGGGATGTGTTAAGCTTGACTCCATAAGAGAAGATTCGCTTCTTCAAGGTACGGTTAAGCTAGTAGCAACAGTCAGCGGATGGAGGGACAGAGGTTGAAGAAACACAGGTTGAACGGGACTCGAATTAAGGCAATACTGATGATGCTTATGCTTGGCCTGCTGCTTACAGGGTGCGCGCAAGGTACCGCCCATGTAACCGTGAAGAAGGACGGCTCGCTGGATCTGGCCTTCAGTCTTATGCTGGATGCCCGGGCAGAGAAGCTGGTCAGCGGCAAAGTGGAGGAGCTTCTAACCACCCGGCTGGCGGCCGCAGGTATAGAGCTGAAGAAGACAGCAAGCGGCAAATCAACGGAATATCAATTTCATAAATCGTATGCTTCGATGGAGGAGCTGAAGAATAGCAGCAGCGGCTTTGATATTGTAGAGGCCAAGGTGGGACAGACGGACAGGTGGCTGTATACCAAATACGATGTGGTGGCCCAGCCTAAGCTGAACGCCTACTCCGATGAGATTATCGACGGCATCGGCAGCTTGAATGTCCCTAAGTCCCTGGTGCGGCTGCTGATGGGCAGCTTCTCCGTCGATTTCAAATTAACGATTCCCTATGATCTATACGGGGCTAATAATGCGGCCGAGCAAGACGGCAACACGTTAACCTGGCATGTGTCCCTTGCGGATTCCGAGCCGATTCAGCTGGTGGTCTATGTACCGGATATCAGGAATATTGCGATTACTGCAGGCGGCATCTTGCTTATTCTGGCTGTACTTCTTACATGGTTTATCAGAAAAAGAAAGCTGAAGAGGCTCAAGGCCCCGCCTGAAGGCAAGGCCCCTACTCATCGCCCGGGACCGCTCTAAGCTTCGTGTGGAAGCTGTCACGGTACTGGCCGGGGGTCATCCCCTCCTGCTTGCGGAAGGAACGGATGAAATTCTGTGAATTGTTGTACCTCAGGCGGGAGGCGATATCCTTCACGGGCATATCGGTCTCCTCCAGCCATTTCTTGGCCATTTTGAACCGGTACATAGTCAGGTAATCACTGAAATAATACTGCGTTTCCTTGCGGAACACACTGCTGATGTAGTTGGCGTTATAATGCAGCCGGGAAGCACACTCCTCCAGCGTCAGATCCTGGTCATACTCATGCTGGACGATGTCGATCAGCTTCTCGGAGATATTATGATACTGGGCGTTCTGCCTGCTGTGGAAGATGACGATGACCGGCTGGATCACAATGGTCCAGAACCAGTCTTCAATTTCGGCCACGATATGCAGATCGGTCAGCTCCTCGAACAGGGAACCGCTCGCGTGGTAGATCTGATTCAGCGTAATTCCCGATTCCTGCATCATAATGAGCGTATTGTTCAGCAGCCGGGTCAGCGGAATCTGATATTCCTGCGGCGACAGTCCCAGCGCAAAAATACACTTGAACAGCTTATGCAGCAGCTCCTTCGCTTTATCGCTGTCCGCCAGCTTGATGGCATCCATCAGGTCATTTTCCGTGTGGGTCGGGTAGTTCAAATTGAGATAATGCTTGCCGGAATTGATATTCTCGTACTGGATAATGATACCTTTGCCCAGGGTAATCCGGTGCTTAAGGGCCTCCAGGCTTTCCCGGTAGGCAATGGACATTTTGTCAAACGAATGAAACGGCAGGCTCAGCCCAATGCTGACCTGCAGCTTCAGGACCTCGTTAATCTCCTGCTGCAGCTTCTCCGTCAGCGCATAGAGCATCCGGTGAAAAGCTTCCGTGTCCTCATCGCGGCTGCCGATTAAGACCGCCAGGGCATGACCCATCATCACAGGGGTTAGCCTGTGCTGCGCCGAGACCAGCTCCTGAGTCATATTATGCGCTGCGAATAACAGCAGATTGAGATCTTTTTTCTCATAGCTATTCTCCTCGGAAAAGTCGATGCTCAGCGTAATCACAGCCATCGTCTTCCATTCCTCGACTTGCTTACCGTACCCGTATTGCACAAGCTCCTCCATCAGCTCGCGTCTTCTCAGATTGCCTCCGAACGCCTGAATCAGAAAGAAGGTCCGCACCTGTCCGAGATGCTGGCTAACCTCCTTCTCCAGCTGTGACTTGGATTGGAACAGGGAATGGACCTGTTCACCGATGAGCTGGAATTCATCCGTACGCCCTGCCCGCAGACCGGGACGGCGCAGTCCAATCTGGGTCAACAGCCGTTCGATGGGTGTGTACATACGCCGGGAGCCGAGCCAGGCAAGCAGCACAGACAAGAGCAGCATGAACGTGCAGACGAATACCGTGTAAGTGCCAATTTTGCCGGATTCGCGGGTCAGACTCTTGATGGAGGTGGCCGACAGATAGATCCAGCCGTTCAACTGGGAACGCATATAGGTGATCGAGTAATCAGCTTCATTAAGCTTGGTCTTGAATTGTCCCGATGGCTCAGTGGCAGCGGCGATCTGCTCGAATCCCGTGAATCCGGCCGCTGTGGCAGGCTCTCCGATCAGCTTGCGGTCTGAATGCAGCAGAATCCGTCCGCTCTTGTCCAGCACCATAATACTATCCAGTGGCTGCATATCGGGATTAATGAAGTCCTGAAGACTGCAAGCCGGAATATTGGCCAGAGCCAGTCCGTATTTCTGCAGCTTGGTGGTCGGCAGCTTCTTAATCAGGCTGATGCTGTAATTGCAGCCGGTCACGTTAATGCTCTCTTCACTGTAGAACAGGGAGGAGGGGTTCAGCACCCAAGAAGAGCTGCCTTCCACATTCAGCAGATTCGTCAGCTGCTCGTAATTGCGGTATTCATTCAGCCGGTAGAGCCCGGAATTCTTGATCATCCAGTTCTGGCGCTGATTGAGCAGGATGACATCCTCCAGCTTCGTATCGAAGGACTGCATATTGCGGATTTCATTGCGGATGTCGTTATATAAAATGAAATCGTTTTCACTAAGCGGGTTGTTCAGCGCCTTCTTCAGCACCGAAGAGTTTACGACCTGGTTCAAGGTCTGGTTGACAGTATTCAGCTTATGCTCTACATTTGAGGTAATTTGTAAAATGAGCTCCTTTTTGCTTTCATTAACATTTTTTTGAATCTCGCTGGAGGATGTGAAATAGGAGAACGAACCAATGAACAGCACCGGCAGGATGCTGATGGCGAACGCGAACATAGTTAATTTACTGAGAAAGCTAAGATGTTTCAACAGCGTTCAGCACCTTTGCATGAAATAGGAAAATCACTGTCTTAAGTGTATGCATCACGAAGGATAATAACAATAATCATCTGGTGCCGCAATAATCATTTTCTCTAATCATTCATACATAAGCTGCATTATTCAATAGATAGGCTTCTAAGGCAGATAAATATTACGCTTCAGGGGGTTATGGAATGTTCAACCGGTTAACGGGCAGGAAGAGAACTCTTGCAGGGTGCTTCATCCTGTTCTTATTGTTCATTATATTAAGCGCTTGCAGCGGGGATGAGTCTGGGCATTCCGATTCAGCGGAGGCATCGGCACCGATCTCGATTCTGGCACCGCTACATTTTCCGCAGACGCCTTCGGCGGAGCTGATCGCCGAGATTGAGAGACTGACCGGGACTCAGCTCGATATTACCTGGGTGCCGGAAGGCGTCTACACGGACAAAATGAATACTGCACTGACCACCGGCTCCCTCGGCAAAGTAACGTTCGTGAAATTCACCGATTATAATCCGGTCAAGAATATGATCCGCTCGGGCGCTTTTTGGGAGATTGGTCCCTATCTGGCGGAATTTCCGAATCTTAGTCAGCTGAATGCAGCGATCCTGGGGCAGACCTCGGTGGACGGGGGAATCTATGGCCTGTATACCGAAAGGCCGGCCTCCCGTCAGGGCATTATTATCCGCAAGGACTGGCTGGAGAAGCTGCATCTCAGTCCGCCCGGAACGCTGGAGGAGCTGTATGAGGTGATGAAGCAGTTCACCACGAATGACCCGGACGGCAACGGCAAGGCAGACACCCTCGGACTGGTGGACCGTAACGATCTGGTGTACGGGGTATTCAAGACGTTAAGCTCCTATTTCGGCACGCCGAATAACTGGAAAATCGAGGATGGACAGTTCATCCCGGAATTCGCCACCCCTGAATATATGGACACGATGAACTTCATGCGCAAATTATACAAGGCAGGGATCATTAACCAGGATTTCGCCCTGACCAGCAAGGAAGTGCAGCGGGACAAATTCATCCGGGGAACGGCCGGGATCTTCATCGGGAGCATGACGGATGTGCAGCGGCTCTCCATTGAGGCCAAGGCGATCAACCCCAAAGCAGAGCTGACGCTGATTAACCGGATTAAGGGGCCGGACGGATATAAGGTATGGTCCATACCGAAGTACAACGGCTTGTACCTCTTTTCACGTAAAGCTATTGCTACCGAGCAGGAGTTGAAGCAGGTGCTGGGATTCTTCGACCGCACGATGGATGAGGATGTAGCCAACCTGATGGCCTACGGCTTCGAGGGCCGCCACTATAAGCTGGACGGGGAAGGCAAAGTGATTCTTCCGGAAGAAACGTCCCAGCTTCGGGTGTATGAGGTCAATCCGCTCAATTCCCTGATGATCGCTGATGTAGGCAATACCCATATCAAGGAGGTTGCACAAAAGGAGCAGCTCACCGCCCTGGCCGACCAGCTCAGCCGGGATAACGAGCAGTTTCTCGTCGATGACCCCACCGTGTCACTCACCTCGCCGACCTATGACGAGAAGAACGCCGAGCTGTCTGCCATTATCGCAGATGCCACCTACAATTATATTCTCGGCAACATCGACGCCGCCGGCTTCGCCGGGGAGGTCGAGAAATGGCACGCGAGCGGCGGCAGCCTGATTATTCAGGAGTATGGGGAGGCGGAGGTGCGGGGGTTGGAGGAGTGAGGGGGACATGTACAGAGCCGGAGTTACAACAACTCAGAGATAAGCCCACCATGTCGCGTATAACTTCTAAATTGTGGTAAGATAAGGGTTATTCTAACTTGCTGATTACAAGGAGACAATATGGAACCAATCGTTATCCAACCTGTGAACGCCCAGAATTGGGAAGAAGCTCTAGAGATATCTGTCTGTAAAGAGCATAGGCACTTCGTTCCTTCAGTGATGGAGTCGCTCGCGTATGCTTATATCAAACCGTGGGATGAAGCGTTAGATCCGTATATTCTGTCCATAGACGGCTGTATCATTGGTTTCTTTTACATTTCATATACACCTGGCAGCTCAGATAATTACTGGATCGGCGGTTTTCAAATTGACTACAGGCACCAACGAAAAGGCTACGGGAAACAAGCAATGGTTGAAATCATTAAGTTCATTAAAGAGGTTCATCCGAAGTGCAGCTTAATATCCTTAACGGTGGAACAAGAGAATTCAGTAGCACAGAAGTTGTATGAAGGATTAGGATTCACCAGTGAGCAGCGCTTGAATCAGGATGGGGAGATCATCTATACCATTCAGATTGACTGAAGATCAATTCATAATGAAGGTTGTGAACACTATGACTATTGTTGAATTACATAAGATTACCCCAGAGCTGCAACACGAATGCACTCAATTGAGCGTGAGCACGCAGCAGTTGGACTTGGTTGCAAGTAATGCAGAGTCCCTTGTACATGCGGTAAATGAGCCTACCTCTGTACCCTACGGCATTTTTGCTGAAGGAAAGATGGTCGGTTTTATCCTGTTTGACAATGAGAGATATACTGACGGTTACTATTGGATTCTGAGATTTATGATTGACGGCAAATTTCAGGGCAAAGGTTATGGGAAATTAGCCATTAAAGAAGTCATTAAGATGCTCAGAGCCCGGGAGGACTGCAAACAGATCAGGGTATCGCATATTCCGCATAATCTAAACGCCAATAAGCTCTATAAGGATATGGGATTCACCGAGACTGGGGGGTTTGAAGATAACGGGGATATTATATTGGGTTATTCGATGTGAGCATTTTCTTAGGCCTTGAGTGAATCCTCAAGGTCTTTTTTTTGCGTCCGAAACTATGCATTACTCTATTCATGAAAGTGAGGGGGATGGCTATTATACCAATAGTGGCAACCCTAATGCCAAAAATTTAAAGTTTAGGAAAAATACATAAATAGTACTTGAAAATCGAATCGACCACTGGTATATTTTGTATAACATAAAAGGGATTTTATTCTATAAATCACAAATTGAAGAGGAAGGGTGGTTAGGACTTGCAGGCAACGACTACGATATTATCGGAACTGGAGGAGTATTTGCGGCAGGAGGAATTGTCGATTACGGAATTCGCCAAGCGTTCTCAGCTTCATTCCGGGACACTCAGCAATATCCTTCGCGGGCACCGGCCTGTTGCGATGCAGCAGTTGGATCGGATTACCGAGGCCATGGGACAGGAGGAAGGATACTTCTATGACTTGTATATCGATGACTATATTATCCGTGGTTCCTCAGACTGGAGAAGGATTGGACCGCTGCTGCTCCGCTGTGCTGACCTGAACAAGTTGGACAGTATCCAGCGCCTGGCACGCCATATTATGGACAACCTGATGTATGCGCCCCTGCTGTTTGAGACGGCAGAAGAATTATTTATGGCCGGGAAAAAGGAAGCCGCAGCCGCAATCTATGAGGTTGTTGCCGAGGCTGAACGTTATCAGCATTCGGAGCGGCTCGCGCTATGCCAGTTCAGGCTGTTCACCATTTCGCTCAGTGATGACCAGAACCGGAACCTGTGGGCAGCCAACCGGTTTGAACCTTATGTCGAACGGCTCCATGAAGTTGATCAGTTGGATGCACTGAAGGAACTCGCCAATACATACCGGTCCTTACAGCTCTGGGATAAGGTCGATGAATATGCAGCCAAGATGGGGCATAAGGCTAGAATACAGTATGACCTGAAGGTCCAGCACGAACAAAGAGCATCAGAACCAGTGAAGCTCCCCGGCAGACCGCTGTTTTTTTACATTGCATACAGTGACTTGTTGCGGGGGAATGTTTGTGATGAGTTGGGGGACTATGAGGGAGCTTTGGGTTACATAAGCCGTTATGCTGATTTAAGCTGGGTGAGAGAGCAGGGGGATGAGGCTGAGCATTGGAAGAGTCTGTTTATGGAGTGGTCTGAAGCTAATACTTGTCTAGCAAGGCTTTGGAGCGGGGAAAAGGAAATTATTGAACGATATAAAATTTATATAGAGAAGCATAAAGAAGAGCAGGTAACGGGGCTTCTAAATGTTGTTAGGGTAGCTAATAAGTATCAATTAAATGTTGATGATATACTAAATTATTTCAATCAGGAAATACAAGAAGATATTAATGAACTAATAGTGGGGAGATATAACCGGAAGTTGGCACTTGATCGTCGGGCTACATTAATGTATGAACTTGCATTTTACCATTTGCACAAAGGCGATCATCCTAAAGGTTTTGATTTGTTGTTAAAAACAATAGAAAATTTCCAGCAGATAAACAATGAGAAGTATATACTGGAAAGTGTAACTCTGTTTGAAAGGTTTAGAAATATTGCCAGTCAAGAGATAAGGGAGCAATATCAAACTTTACTTTTGGGAGGGAATTCTCATGAAGAAAAAGGCAGTTATACTTATTACGGTTCTTAGTATTATTTTCGTACCAATTGTGACAGTACCAAGCATACCAATTTCGTCTGGCATAACTTTATATACCCATGGTGACGGTTAGCTGATTAATCCCTCCAACCCTTAGAACAGTATCATCCTATAAGCTCAACCTAAAGTCCTGCTACAGCTTCTTGTGGTGGGATTTTTCAGTGACATCAGCCAACCCGTTTCCCCACTTTACCTAAATTGTACATCTTAAATAAAAAAAGATCCGCCTTATTGGCGAACCATTACAGCAGATTGACCCTGCTTTAATTTAGCTATTGCATCGCTAACCATTTTGTCACGCTCGGGATTGGCGCCGGGCATCGATTGCTCAACGTAATGACCGCCTGCAAACCGACGAGCAGCAGCATCAAGACTTATTTTCTTCTTCATGATAATCACCTCATTAGGATAAATATAGCATAATCAGGCGTTCCGCGATAGATTCATCTATAAGCATAAATGTAGACGAGATCTTTGCGCTCTCTAGGAATACTCTCAATAAGATTTACCCACACATGGTCCTTTCTACGCTCAATAGCTATAGCTCCTTGTATTACATCATCCCCTGCACAACCATCTTATAAACTTCGATGCCATGCTGACCGAAATATACTGACCAGTCGAAGTTTTCATCCAATTCCGCTATTGGAGTGTAATTAAAGGTAATAAACTCTTTGACCCTAATGTTTTTTCAACAAGTTAACTGACAGCCATGCTGATTAGTACAAAAGTTTCTTCAAACATTCCATTATCTTTATATCTGTTCAATGTTAATCTGATCGGAGGAAAAGATGTGCATCTAACAAATACGATTGAAAGATGGTGCTGAGATGAGTATCCGTTACACTTCAAATATTGAGTTTATCACTAAGGAGGCGCTTCAAGAGTTATTTCTATCGGTCAATTGGGAGTCCGGGAAATATCCGAATGAGCTTTTGCAAGCCATTCAAAACTCCCATTCCATTGTGGCGGCTTGGGATGGAGATAGGCTTGTTGGGCTGGTAAATGCTCTGTCTGATGGTATTTTAACAGTGTATTTCCATTATATGCTTATCGATCCCAGTTATCAGGGGAAAGGGGTAGGTAGAGAAATGATGACCACTATGCTCGAACGATATAAAGAATATAAAAATAAAGTACTGATTTCTTATCCGAGTGCAGTGGAATTTTATTATAAGTGTGGATTTTCGAGTGAGCATGGAGCTACGCCTATGTTTATTTCGGATTTGGTCTAATGCTGCACATCTTCAGGGAATGATACGCGCCAGTCGATTATATATCGAATCCGGGGCAATCCGGTCTGTGATTGACCGGATTCTCCGCATAGATGGACGCCCCTTAAGATAATAGTGCTTCCCGATCACCTATAACTTCAATTAATAAGTTTGCTCCCAGCTTGAACCCATGATGAAAGGCTGCTTCCACATGCATGCTGTTCACGTTGTCGCACAAGTCCAAATATTCCTCTAGCTCTCGAAACACTTCCTCCCCTAACCGTTCGCGCCATTGCTGTGTCTCTGCTGCCACCTGTTTGCATGCGGAACGATATTCTGGATGTGACGGCACAATAGTCATATTGGGTTGAAGCTTCCCATGGTACAGGGCTTCCAAAATTGTTTTCATGTTTGTCCTCCCATTATGTTCATCGCACCCGCTTGAATGAACTTCCTGCACATGGTAGGATATTTATGCAGTCTGCTTATCCAAGCGGTTGCGTGGTAGGAAGTAGCGGTGTTCTTTGCGGGACTAACGCTGCTTCCTTTTTTATTTTTGGAGCTCGTCAAACACCTTTTCAATTCCCTTGCGGACGATTGCAGAACGTGACATATTAAGCTTTTCTGCAGAAGCATCAAGCTTGCTCAGAATTTCCTGATCGACACGTATTTCAATCTTTTTGCTTTTGGGATTATCAGATAGTGGACGCCCCATCTTTTTAGAGGACATTTCATCACCCCTTTTTTTGTCCTGATAAAAATATATTATTATCAGGACAAAAAGTCAATGAGTTCCTTCATGATTGATCTGCCTTTTTATACGAAAGAATGCAGCTAACTTCGATAAAACTATATGCTTATACAAGCACAGATGCTATGAAGACCGGAAACAGTTGGATTTCTTCCACTTGCTGATGAACTAATAAACGCTGCAAGAAATGATAGTTGGAAAAACAACACTTAAATCCGTCCAATTCAGCCGTAGTAGGAAAAACTAACATAATTAGATGCCTTTTTTCCAACTACTTCTGCCTTTTCTCAAAAAACGGCTAAATTAAGATACATTTTTCCACCTGTTTGTTGCAGGAGGATGGCGTAAAGTAAGTTGTGTACCAAGATTTGGAGCCTAGTCAGGCACCAAAAAAGTAGGGTATCCTCGGGATTGCGAAACCACCAAGGAGGAACCCTACCAATGAATATTTTACCCGAAAGTTCTCTGAATAATCTATTTGAAAAACTTGTTAAAGATTTTGTGAAAGACAACATGGAACGCCTGTTGCGGGCCGAAATCCAGGGGTTTATGGACAGTGAAGAAGCCGGTGCCAGCAATAGTCGCAACGGCTACTATACGCGAGATTTACACACGAAATACGGCCATATCGAGGAGCTTCAGGTGCCCCGGGACCGCCAAAGCCTTTTCCAGACGCAGTTGTTTGAGCCGTACCAGCGGCGGGACGGATGGTTAGAAGAGGCCGTCATCCAAATGTATAAATCGGGCATGGGTACGCGGGATGTGGGCCGGTTCATTGAAAGTATGTTTGGCAGCCACTACTCCCCCACCACGGTCAGCAATATTACGGCTACAGTGCTGGACGATATCCACCAGTGGCAAAAGCGGCCACTGAGCAAACGGTACTCTGTGATCTATTTAGATGGGCTGTACGTGAAGCTGAAACGGGGCACGGTTCGTGGTGAAGTGGTCTACTTTGCGATGGGAATTGACGAGGAGGGACAGCGTCAAATTCTCGGGTTCTACGTGGGTGGCCAAGAGAGTTCGAATGGCTGGCGGGAGGTACTCAAAGACCTGTACGACCGCGGAGCGCAGGAAGTCCTGCTGGGTGTGTTTGACGGGCTACCGGGACTGGATGCGGCGTTTAAAGAGACCTATCCTCAGGCGGATGTACAGCATTGCGTAGTGCACAAAGTGCGGGCCACGTTTCATAAAATTCGGGTGGAGCACAAAACCGATGTCATGGAGGCGTTGAAAACCGTATATACCGCACCGGATGAAGTGGTAGCCCGGGCTAACTTTGATACGGTCAAAGCGAAGTGGGACAAGCTGTATCCGAAGGAAATGAGGTCCTGGGAGGAACAGTTATCCACACTCCTGACGTTCTACAAGTATCCGCAGTCGATCCGTAAAGCGATCTACACGTCGAACCCCATCGAACGGATGAACAAGGAAATCCGCAAGCGTCTGAAACCGATGAACAGTCTGACGAACATGGATGCGGCAGAGAAAATCGTGTACCTGGAGATGCTGGAATACAATGAACGTCATGCAGGGCGGGTCGCCCAAGGCTTTGGCATGGATGCCGTTAAAAAGAAGCTAAAAGAGCTATTCGAAACACGCTACCCCTCTTTGCCCACACCGGAAGAGGCGTAACAGAGAAATCCAGTTTCTGGGGGTCGGGGTTCCCCCTTCCCCCAGAAACACTACATCCCAACCCGTAACCCGGGGAGGCACTTCTACTCTTTTACACAAACTTCTTGACGCTACCTGCAGGAGAAGTAAACCTCTCCTTTCAATCCCGCCTGTTGCCGCTCCCGTTCTCCTGGACCAATCCCAGCTTCATCGTCCTACCCGCAGCCTACCGCTTCCTCTCTACAACTCATCTTCACCGCTCTACCGGAAGCCCTTAATCCAAGCCCCGCCGCGCGAAGCGGCGGGGCCTTCCTTTACCCACTTTCAAGGATAGGCCTTGAAAGCCCCCAGCCTGGAGCGGCAGAAAGGGACGGAGGGAGGTTTGGAACTGGAGGAGCGGTCGCGTCCGCCTTTGTCTCCGGATGTTATCTGCTGCAAGCATATGATCAACAACATCTGGAGACAACAGCGGCCGGAAGTCCAAAGCTCACGCAGTCCCGCCCGCCGCCGCTCCCAAGGGTTTTTCCCCACGGCCTATCCCCCCCCATCACACGATAATCATTAACCCACACCTCCCGCCGCTGCGCACCTTTATGAGCAAATGATTGTTTTCGTAATCCAGCGCAGAGCGTAATGTGAGGCTTGTAACCAATACAAGTTAAACGGAGGTCAAAAAGGAATGACAAAAAAATCCTTCACCCTGCTCCTAAGCTCGCTGCTGACACTCAGCATGTTGTCCGCTTGCGGCGGTAACAACAACAAAGAGGCGGCAGCCACGAAAGACCCGGGCGCCAGCACCGGGACCAACACAACCGCAACCACGGACCCGGCCGCAGAGCCGGAGAAGCCGACAGAGATCAAGATTATGCTGCCGCTGAATACGACAGATACTCCACCGGATACGATCAAGAATGAAGTGGAGAAATTGACGAATACGAAGCTGACCTACCAGTTCTTCCCGGCCGATACGTATGAGGAGAAGCTGAACTCCTCGTTCGCCACCGGCTCCCTGCCGCAGGTGACGTATCTGAAGAATCAGACGACCTTCCTGCAGATGAAGGAAGCGATCAAGGACGGGCAATTCTGGGAGATCGGGCCGCTGCTCAGCGAATTCCCTAACCTGAATAAGCTGAAGCCGGAGATCCTGAATAACACCAAGGTAGACGGCAAGCTGTATACCCTGTATATCGGCCGTCCGCTGGCCCGCCAGGGCATCATCTACCGCAAGGACTGGGCGGATAAGCTGGGACTGAAAGCGCCGGCCAACACGGATGAGCTGTTCGCTATGGCTAAGGCTTTTACCGAGCAGGACCCGGACGGTAACGGGAAAAAGGATACCATCGGTGTTGTTGACCGCAACGAGCTGGTGTATGGTGCGTTCAAAACCGTCTCCTCCTGGTTCGGCACCCCGAATAACTGGGCCGAGAAGGACGGTCAGCTTGCGCCAGAGTTCACTTTTCCGCAATATATCGATACCATGGATTTCTTCAAAAAGCTGCGTGAAGGCGGTTACATGAACCAGGACTTTGCAGCAACCAGCAAGACGGATGCGGTTAATATGTTCACCAGCGGCAAAGCCGGGCTGTATATCGGCGGTTCGATGCAGGATATCGATTCCTTGAATAAGGACCTGATCAAGAACGTGCCGGATGCCGTGCTGGATACGCATAGTATGGTGGCGGGGCCTGACGGCAAGTTCGCCCAGTGGATGATTCCCGGCTATAACAATGTCGTACTGTTCCCGAAATCGGCGGTGAAGGATGAAGCGGAGTTGAAGAAGATTCTGAAGTTCTTCGACTACATGATGACTCCTGAAGTATCGAACCTGATGTACTGGGGCATTGAAGGCACACACTATACCGTGGTGGACGGCAAAGCCAAAGCGACCGACAATAAAGAGCTGATCGAGCGTGAGGTCAAAGGCTTCAAGGACAGCGTCATCGGCGAATACGAAACGAACGGTATGTACCAGAGCTTAAACGTGCTGCCGGGCCGGATTCATGCAGAGGAGCTGGTGCTGGAGAACGTGAAGTACGGGGTCGCAGATCCTACGGCGGCGCTCGACTCGGCAACCTATACGTCCAAGGGCGTAGAGCTGCAGCAGATTATTGCGGATGCGACTTACAAGTACATGTATGGTCAGCTGGATAAAGCCGGCTTCGAGAAGGAAGTCGAGAACTGGAAGAGCCGGGGCGGGGCGAAGATCATCGAAGAATATAATGCCGCGTACAAAAAATAAACAGAGCGCAGCCGCGATCACAGCGGACTGAACACAGGAAGAGGGCTGCCCCGGGTTAGCGCTCCGGCAGCCTTTTTTCCACTAACGAATAATTTACAGAGAAAGGAAGAGAATCATGCAGGAAGTATCCGCCCCGCCCCGCGTAGTTCCCGAACCCATGCCGAAGAAATATAAGAGCAGCAGTGAGCTGAAGAAGCGGCTGTGGCGCAACAAATTGCTCTATGTCATGCTCATCCCCGGCGTGCTGTATTTCATTATCTTCAAATACTTGCCGATGTACGGACTGATTATTTCCTTCCAGGATTACAAGCCTTACCAAGGGATTACCGGGAGCGAATGGGTGGGCATGAAGCATTTCAGCCGGCTGTTCACCGAGCCTGATTTCTTGAACATATTAGCCAATACGCTGATTTTGTTCGGGATGAATATTCTGATTTATTTTCCGATTCCGATTATTCTGGCCCTGATGCTTAATGAACTCAGAGGTACCTTCTTCAAAAGATTCTTCCAGACCTTAGTGTATCTGCCGCACTTCATGTCGTGGGTGATCGTCGTCTCGATCTCCTTCGTTATGGTGACGATGGACGGGGGGATTATCAACGAGCTGCTGGCTTACTTCGGATTCGCCAAGATCAATTTCCTGCTGAGTCCGGGCTGGTTCCGGCCGATGTATATTATTCAGGTCATTTGGCGGGAAGCAGGCTGGGGCACGATTATCTATCTGGCTTCCATTGCTGCTATTGATCCGGGGCTCTATGAAGCTTCGCGTATGGATGGAGCCGGACGGCTCAGACAGGTCTGGCATATTACGCTTCCGGCCATCCGGGGAGTGATCATCACCCTGTTTATTCTGAAAATCGGTTCCGTTCTCGACCTGGGCTTCGAGCATGTCTACCTGCTGCTCAACTCCATGAACCGCGAGGTTGCGGAAATTATCGATACGTATGTCTACACCGCCGGTCTGCGGCAAGGGCAGTTCAGCTACAGTACAGCCATCGGCTTCTTCAAGTCGATTGTGGGCCTGATCATGGTCATGACCGTCAATAAGGTGTCCAAGAAAATAGGAGAAGAAGGCGTATATTAAAATGCCGCAGGAGGAATTCAAATGGTAGAAGACCGCACGTTCAGCGGCAGACTATTCTCTGCCGTCAACTTTATACTGCTTGCCCTTATCGCGCTGGTAACGGTGCTGCCGTTCATCCACGTTGTAGCAGGCTCCTTCACAACCAGTGCTGAGCTGGCTGCCAACAAGTTTGTGCTGATTCCGAAGGTATGGAGCTTAGAGGCGTACAAATTTATTTTCTCCACGAATACGATCTTCAGAGCCTTAGGGGTATCGATTGGAGTCACGCTGATAGGCACGCTGTTCAGTATGTTCATCACGGCGCTGATGGCCTACGGTCTCTCCCGCAAGGATCTGGACGGCCGCCGGGTGTTCAACTTCCTGGTGGTGTTCACGATGCTGTTCCACGGGGGAATGATTCCTACGTTCCTCGTGGTGAAGGAGCTGGGGCTGATCGACTCGTATGCGGCGCTGATTCTTCCTTCCGCGATCAGTGCGTTCAATATGATTATACTCAAGAACTTTTTTCAGAACATTCCGGAGGGGCTGGAGGAATCGGCCAAGATCGACGGCTGCAATGACTTCGGGATTCTGTTCAAAATCGTACTGCCCCTGTCTCTGCCGGCGATTGCCACGATCTCTCTGTTCTACGCCGTGACATATTGGAACACGTATATGAGTGCCATTCTCTATCTGGATAACAGCGCCAAATGGCCGATTCAGGTCCTGCTGCGGCAGATTGTCGTGCTGGCCAGCGGAATGGATCACAGTGCGACACTGGATGGCACGGTTCCGCCGCCGGATCAGACGATCAAGATGGCGGTTATCGTGGTCGCTACGCTGCCGATTCTGATGGTGTATCCGTTCCTGCAGAAGCATTTTGCCAAGGGTGCGATGCTGGGCTCGATGAAGGGCTGATGACTGACAGATGTTGACGGACGGCGAGGGACGGTGGGACCTTCTAAACGATGAAAGGGGTATTATCATGATTGGCAGTCTGCCGCAAACACCAATTGAATGGGCGCAAAAAGCCTGTGATTCATTAATGGATACGTATCAGGCGTGGGAACTCCCGCCTGCGCACCGCTGGCATTATCATCAGGGCGTATTCCTGTGCGGGATGGAGCTGCTGTGGAAGACGCTCCGGGAGGACCGCTATATCGATTATATTAAGCAGTATGTGGATGATCTCGTGGATGAGCAGGGGAATTTCGACTTTGCCCGGGATGAGCTGGATGCCGTCCAGGCCGGGCTGCTGCTCTTCACGCTGTATGAACGGACCGGCAAGCGGAAATACCGGGAGGCGGCGGTCAAGCTCCGCCATCTGCTGCTGACACTGAACCGGACCTCCGAAGGAGGGTACTGGCATAAGGACAAATATCCGAACCAGATGTGGCTGGACGGGCTGTACATGGCCGGGGTGTTCTCGTTGAAGTACGCGAATACTTATAGAGACGATGCCTTGCGGGCCGAGGTGCTGCACCAGGAGCGCCTGATGCGCAAATACATGAAGGACGAGGCGACCGGCCTGCTCTACCATGCCTGGGATGAGAGCCGCCGCATGCCATGGTCGAATCCCGCCACCGGCTGCTCGCCGGAATTCTGGAGCCGCTCGCTTGGCTGGTACGGGCTTGCCGTCTCACAGTTCATGGATGAACTGCCGGAGACTGATCCTGGACGGGCCGAGCTTGCAGCCGAGCTAAGCGGATTCGTACAGGCGTTGATCCGTTATCAGGACCCGCAGAGCGGCCTGTGGTATCAGGTGGTGGATAAGGGACATGAACCTGATAATTGGCTGGAGACCTCCGGCTCCTGTCTGTTCGTCTACACGATTGCCAGAGCAGTGAAGTTGGGTATCCTTCCGGCTGAAGCTATAGATGAAGCGGCGGAAGCAGCGCGTAAAGGCTACGAAGGCTTAATTCAGGTGCTCCAGTGGGATGAGCAGGGCCGGCTGCTGCTGCCGGATATCTGCATCGGAACCTCGGCGGGAGATTACCGTAACTATGTAACCCGTCCGAAGGTCAGCAATGATCTGCACGGCGTGGGTGCGCTGGTGATGGCTTGTGTGGAGATGCAGGATTTGTATCCGGCATAAGCGGAGTGGAGTTAGAGGGCTGACGGTTCTGACATAGGCACAATAGAGCCGGAAGCTGCCTGGATCAGCCCGGCAGCGGATGACAAGAATGGAGGCGGACAGTGTATAACATAGTAGACTACGGAGCGCAGCGGGACAGCGGGTTGCCAGCAACGCAGGCGATTGCAGATGCTATTGCAGCGGCGGACCGTGACGGTGGAGGTACAGTGTATATTCCGGCTGGGACCTTCCTGACAGGTGCAATCCGTCTATACAGCAATATTGAGCTGCATCTCAGTCCTGGTGCGGTATTGTCCTTCAGTACCGATCCGGCGGATTATCCTGCCGTGGAATCACGGTGGGAAGGGGTGAAGCGGGAGGTTCATGCCGCCTGCATCTACGGAGCGGGCCTGACTAATGTCTCGATTACCGGGAGCGGAACCATTGACGGGAATGGAGAACCTTGGTGGAAAAAGCATCGGGACCGCCCGGAAGAGCTGGAGTATCCCCGTCCAAGACTGATTGGCTTCGACGATTGCAACCGGGTGACGCTCCGCGATCTAACGCTGGTGAATTCCCCAAGCTGGACGGTGAATCCGATAAATTGCAGCAATGTGATGATCGATAATCTGTCGATCCTGAATCCGGCAGATTCGCCGAATACCGATGGAATCAATCCCGAATCCTGCCGCGATGTGCGTATCAGCAACTGCCATATCGATGTAGGCGATGACTGTATTGCCATTAAGGCAGGCACCGAGGATACCCGGGAGCGGATTCCCTGCGAGAATATCACGATTACGAACTGCGTGATGGTTCACGGCCACGGAGCGGTGGTGCTGGGCAGTGAGATGAGCGGCGATATCCGCAATGTGACGATCAGCAATTGTGTATTTAAGCAGACGGACCGCGGCATCCGCATGAAGTCCCGGCGGGGACGGGGCGGGATTATTGAGGATATCCGGATCAGCAATATTGTGATGGAGGATGTGATCTGTCCCTTCACGCTGAATCTCTACTATTTCTGTGGGCCCCGGGGCAAGGAGAAATACGTCTGGGACAAGAACCCGTATCCGGTGACGGAGGAGACCCCGCAGTTCCGGCGGATTCATTATGCCAATATTACAGCACGCAATGTCCATGCGGCGGCGGGATTCCTGTACGGGCTGGCGGAGCAGGCGGTCTCGGAAATCACCTTCACCAACATCGATATCTCGATGGCGGAGCACGCGGTGCCCGGCCAGCCGGATATGATGGCAGGAATTCAGGACATGCAGCGTCGTGGCTTCTTCCTCGGCAATGTCCACGAGGTGCAGTTTCAGCAGGTCACAATTGAGAACCATGACGGCCCGGCCTTTTATGTTGAGAATGGGGAAGAAGTGGAATTCCTGAACTGCCACTCCAGGAACACGGCCAAGCCGGAGAAGCTGGTGGAGCAGGTTACAGTGTCGCTGGCGGAACGATAAAAGCCTGGGGGCCGGTGAGAACTGGTGAGATCAGGGGGAGGCATTCCTTTGGGCATGCGAATAGAGGTTGTAAGTGAAAGAGCCTGGTCCTGTTGGGGGACTGGGCTTTTAAGGTTAAATAGAAGTTTGTACTATTTAACTTGAATTTTTAAGGCATAAATAGCAGTGCCTATTCCCCCGTAGATGTAGGTGCCGGGACGATTGGGAACATTAAATCCGGCGGATAAGGGATAGTTGCATTCTGTACATTTAAAAACAGTGAAAAGGAGGGTTTGCCGCTTCTAAATGTAGTTTGTACAACTAAATTTGCCCCGAATGGGGGATAAGGCTGGTATTGGTGGAATTTAGGTGTACGAAATACAACTAAACGCATCATTGGTGCAATATCAGGTGATTTAAGTGTACGGAGTGCAACTAAGTCCTATATTAAGTCCTCCACTCGTATCGTAATGGGGTACGGCAACCCACCAGTATGCGATTGGTTGCCGTATATCCTACATCCTCCGCCGCAGATCCTTCGGCTTCAGTCCGTTCTCCCTGGCTGTGCGGTGCCAGAAGGAACGGGTGGAATAGAATTTCCAGGCAAAGCGGGGGAAGTTCGGACTGAAGAGCAGGGATTCTCCGGCGCTTCTGGACTGGATGCTCTCGGCCAGGCTATGCATGGCACGGCCCAGATTCTTCAGCGGCCCCCGGCCCAGAGGAACCTTATCCAGGGAGCCCAGCATTTCCCCGGCGCCTTGGCCTATGGATTGCCCGAAGTGAACACCGGCGCGCGCGCACCAATTCTTAAGGATTTCCACCGCAATGTGGTTCTGCTGTCCCTCGTAGAAGCCGTTGTTAATCAGCGCATAGACGTAAATCTCCCGTTCGCGCTCGGTCTTCAAATATCCTTCCAGGGTAACCAGCAGCTGGAACAAGTGTGACGGAATTCCGTCATAATACAGCGGGAAGGCCAGCACGAGCACATCCATGCCGCATAGCTCGCTGTATTGCCCGGGGGCGAGCGGTCTTTTATTCGGCGTATAGGTGTGCAGTTCGTTCCCGTCCGCAATCAGCGGCTCCAGCATGGACAGCAGTATGCCCGAGTTGCTGCCGTTTGGCTTGGGGCTGCCGTTAATCAGCGCGATGTTCATTGGAGGGCCTCCCTAATGTGCTGCGTGCTGGTGTGGAAATAGACGTTGTTCTCTGACGAATACAGATTCAGGCCGTTTGCCGCGACCAGCATTCGGGCCGTATGCTGCTCAGCCTCCGTAAGGTCACTGCCATAGAAATGTACGGATAATGTGAACTGGTGCTTATAGCGGGGCCGGTGATGTGTCTCCCCGTGTGTGGTGACAAAATAGGGCAGCATGTAGGAGAGACTCCGGTTCAGCACATTCAGCACAAAGGGGCTATAGCTGCCATACATACATTTACTGATGATCATGAGCTCATCGCTGCGGGAGAACAGCTCCCCCAGATTGTCGTAGCCATCTCTCTTAATGACGCATGTCCCGGGAGTCCGGGTCCAGCAGCCGAAGCAGCCCATGCACGAACGGATCGCACCGCTATCCGAGATGACCGTTACTTCCTCTTGCGCCGTATCCCCCAGCCAGCCCGCGAATTCTTGCTCCTGCAGATCGTGTATGATCGTTCTCAAGATTTCATCTCCCTAAAAGATAGATTTAAGCTCCAGCAGATCGCGCCAGTTGCCCGAATAACGCACTCCGTTATTGGTAAGCAAAGCCGTAATTCCATGCACCATGGACCAGAGTGTAACTAAGTGCTTGGTGAATTCCGGCTCCGGCAGCCCGCTGCTGCGGAACACTTCATAGACCGTTGTCCGGAATAGGGCGAATGGCGGATAGCTGTCAGAATCGTAGTTGTCCAGATCAATAACGATGCCTGAATGGTAGAACAGAAACTGGAAATACTGTGGATGCTCTATGAAAAAATCAATATAGGCCTGCCCCAGCAGGATAATCGTATCAGGGTTCTCCTCCTGTCCTTGAACGGAGGCATGCAGGGTGTCCATAAACTGGCTCGTGACATGTTCCCCCATGGCGGCTACCAGTTCATCTATATTTTTGAAATGGCTGTAGGGGGCGGTATGGCTGACTGCACATTCGGCGGCTACTTTGCGTAGGGAAAAGCTATTCATTCCGTCCAAGTTAATCAGCTTGATGCCGGCTTCGATCAGCTGGTTGCGTAAATTTCCGCGGTGGTAAGGTTTATCTTTCAAGGTATGCATTCTTCCTTTCATACTTGCCTGTCATCTTAACATTGTAAAGATTGTAACATGTGTTGGTGATCTTTACAATGTTAAGATGTGATTGCTGCTGGGCGATTCCGGGTATACATTTTGCAAAATAGTCAGGAGCAGGTTATAATTAGTACCAAGTACTAATATCAGATACTAATAAAATCAAAAGCTGAGGTGGATCTAATGACAGGTGCAAAAATAACAGCGATCGGATCTTACGTGCCGGCCCGCAGACTTACGAATCAGGACCTGGAGCAGATGGTGGATACCAATGATGAGTGGATTGTGCAGCGGACGGGTATCCGGGAGCGCAGGATCAGCCGCGCGGATGAATATACCAGTGATCTGTGTGCAGCTGCCGTCCGGGATTTGATGAAGCGTTATGGCAAAAGTGTGCAGGATGTCGATATGGTGCTTGTGGCGACCAGCACGCCAGACTTCTCTTTTCCATCTGTGGCATCCATTGTGCAGAATACCCTTGGCATTCCGCTGACTGCGGGAGCGATCGATCTGAGCGCCGCCTGCGCCGGATTCGTATATGCTCTGCATACGGCTCACGCGCTGGTATCTTCGGGACTGCATCATAAGGTGCTGGTCATCGGTGCCGACACGCTATCCAAGATCACAGATTATACGGACCGCAGTACCTGCATTCTATTCGGGGATGGAGCAGGGGCTGTGCTGGTGGAGAGCAGCGGGAGCGGGGCGTCAGACGACTTCATGGGATACCATCTCGGCAGTGACGGAAGCGGAGCGCAGCATGTCTATCGCACAGGGCTGGCGGAGAAGGTGAACGGAGTGGAGCTTGCCGGTTCAGGCATGCTGGTACAGAACGGGCGTGAGGTCTTCAAGTGGGCGGTCCGTACGGTTCCGCAGGGAGTACAGCAGGTGCTGAAGAACGCCGGAGCAGAGCTTGCGGAAGTAGACTGGTTCATCCCGCACAGCGCCAATCTGCGGATGATTGAACCCATCTGTGAACGGCTGAACTATCCGCTCGGGCAGGCACTGTACAGTCTTGAAGCCTTCGGTAACACCTCGGCTGCCAGTATTCCGCTTGCGCTGGATCTGGGCATCCGCGAAGGGAAGGTGCGCAGCGGCCAGCAGGTGTTGCTGTACGGCTTCGGTGCGGGTCTTAGTCATGCGGGCCAACTGGTCAGACTGTCGCTGGACCCTCAGGTGGCTGAGCCTACTCCGCTGTAATGCGGTCAGGATAGAGAGCATGGACAGGCTAATACGGGGGCCAAGCCGAAAAATGGTCCCCAAAATCAGAAAAACGGTGCCTTGAAGCTGTCCGGTAAATGAGCGATTATAGTATCGAAAGCGTTCTCAGGTAGTTGCGGAATGCAGCTAAGCTATTGTTCTGGGCTGGAGGGGAGGGATTGAAGGGCAGATCCGGGAGAAGCAGGAGTACAGTGATTCAAGCGATTCAAGCGATTCAAGCGGTTCAGTAATTCAGTAATTCAGTAATTCAGTAATTCAGGGATTTAGCCGTTTACCGGTTCAAGTGTTTCAGCCCGCTGCCGCAGGATTCACGGACGATCAACGCCGGTTCAACTACAAATGAGCCGCCTTCAGACTGGTTATTGATGAGATCGAACAGCATATGGGCGGCGAGCACACCCAGGCGTTCCTTGTTCTGGCGGATGGTCGTCAGCGTAGGGCTGGTATACTGGCAGGCCTCAATATCGTCACAGCCGATGATGGCCACATCCTCGGGAACACGCAGACCCTGCTCCTTCAAGGCGCGGACTGCGCCGAGAGCGAGGAGATCGGAGGCGGCGAAGACCGCTTTTGGCAAATCTCCCGATGCAATTAACGAGTTCATTGCTGCATACCCGCTGGGCTCGAAGAAATCATCACCATGCACGAACCACTTAGGATTCATGACCAGGCCGAAGCCGGCAATGGCTCTGACATACCCTGCTTCGCGCCGGTTGGAGATATCCGAATCCGCTCTGCTGCCTATGAAACCAAGCTCCCGGTGTCCGAGCAGGTAGAAATGCTCCACCACTTTGGAAGCAATCTGGTAATTGTCTGACATGACATAGCCGGATTTCCTGCCGGTCAGCTCCAGGTCAACGCCGATGCAGGGAATATGGCTCCGGTCGAGTTCCTGTATCGCAGGCTCCATCTGTTCTCCCGAGATAATGACACAGCCGTCCACATGGAAATGCAGGCAACGCGAGTAGTAATCGCCGCTATTAATGAACTTCTCATTCGAGAAGAAAATCAGATCATACCCCAGAACCCCCATCTGCTTCTTGAACGAATTCAGCACCTCAACAAAAAAAGGATGGGTAAATTCCACATTTAGCTCACCGGCAAAAATAACCCCGATCAGATTCGATTTCTTGGTAGCCAGCGTCTTGGCGGAGCTTGAGGGGGTATATCCGGTTTGTTCGATGATTTCGAGCACTCTTCGTTTCGTTTTTTCGGAAACATCGCTGTAATTATTCATGATTTTGGAGACAGTCGATACAGAGACCCCGGCCATTTCGGCGATTTTTTTGATATTCATTTGCATGGCTATGCTCACCCCCGCTTCATAGTTATAACAGGGCCAAAAGACGGGTATGCCAGGGTTTCTCAAGGCTACTGACCGTTCACTTGGACACTCTCTGCTGTCAAACAGCAGTCCTTTCTAGAGTCTATTCAACTTGCCGAAACAAGTCAAAGGTTAATTGCGTTTAGAGGAATGGCACGGAGAAAAACGAAACCGATTTCGGTCAGGGGGTCTGAGGGTACTTTAGATTGAGCTGAGAGCAGCTTGAAGGCAGCGGGGCGATGGAAATGCGGTAAGAGGAGACTCTAATCCTGAGGAGGCATACACGGAATGAAAAGAAATATATCAGCGTTGTTAGCGGCCGCTGTCATCGTAACGGGACTTCTATCGCCGCTGGGCAGCGGAGGGGCTGAGGCGAAGTCTGTTCAGAGCAGACTGACAGCGTCTGCGGAGACCACAGCCGCCTTGCAGAGCGGGAGCTTGGCTGCTAATGATTTGAAAGCGTTTACCGATGTAAAAGAGGGCAGCTGGGCGGCACATGCGGTGCAGCGCTGGAGCCGCAGCGGGGTGATCTCCGGCTACGGGGACGGCAGCTTCCGGCCGGAGCAGCAGGTAACCCGGGCAGAATTCACGGCAATCATTAACCGTATCTTCGGCTATACGGACATGGCGGCTGTGCTTCCGGCAGATGTCCCGGCGGCCGCCTGGTATAAGGACGATATTGCCAAAGCGGTAGCAGCGGGGTATCTGAGCGCTGGCACAGATCAGCGAATCGAACCTGCGGCTCCGCTGAAACGCGGGGAGGCGGTCCTTGCGCTTCAGCGTATACTGAGGCTGGAGACAGAGCCTCAAGCGAAGGGGATGTATAGCGACCTGGCGGGAGCCGACAGCGCAGTTAGCGCTGCGGCGGATGCTTTTACGGCAGCCGGTTATATGCAAGGCTATCCCGGAGGCTTATTCAAGCCGGACGGGAGGATCACACGTGCCGAGCTGGCGAAGCTGGCGGATACACTGGTGACGGAGCTGCGCTCCGCCGCCGGGGAAGTGAAGCTGGGCAGGGTGAAGGGCAATGTGGTGCTGAGCCATAAGGATATTACACTCAGGGACACTATTATAGAAGGAAATCTCTATCTTACCGAGGGGATCGGGGAAGGAGTGATCCGGCTTCAGGGGGTGCAGGTTACAGGCACAACCTATATTCGCGGCGGCGGAGGGCAGGGAGTGAGCCTTGCGGACAGCAGCCTTGGGGCTGTGCAGGTGGCGAAGCCGAAGGGGAGTGTCCGCATCGTTGCCAGCGGGACGACAACAGCCGGAACAGTGCAGCTTGATTCCGGTGCTATCCTTGAAGAAGGTGCGCTTACCGGGGAAGGATTCACTGGTGTTGTCCTCCCGCCAGGGGAGCAGACGGTCACTCTTATTGGCAATTATGGGGTTGTATCCACCGCTGATGCGGCCGGCGGCAACCTCACGCTGAGCTTGTCAGGCAAGCTATCCAAGCTGATCTGGGGCACTCCCGGCAAGCTGGTGCTGATGAATCAGGCGCAGGTGGCTGAGCTGCTCCTTACAGCCGGTGCCCGGGGCACTGTGATTCTGGGCAGCGGCAGCTTCGGCATCGTACTGAATCAGGCCGAAGCTGTCACAGCCGGGGGCGTCGCTCTCAAGCCGGGCAGCCGCAGCAATCTCAATCTGGCCTCGCCGCAGGCCAGCCAGCCGCCTGTTGCCGCCGGTGGCGGGGAGACGGCGACGGCTGTGCCGGCTGTCCCCCCTTCGCCGGAAGTGACGCCGACTCCGGTGGTTACGCCTACGCCGGAACCAACGGCGAAGCCTACGCCGGAACCAACGCCGGAGCCAACGGCGAAGCCTACGCCGGAACCGACAGCGACACCGACACCGGAGCCGTCACCAACACTAAGTCCAACGCCGACACCAGCGCCGAGCAGTGATCCGTGGAGTCTGGTGTGGAATGATGAATTCGATGACAATGTCATTGATCCTGCGAAGTGGACCTATGATCTCGGAGACGGCACCGCTGTCGGGAATCCGGGCTGGGGCAATAATGAGCTGGAATATTACACCAATGATCCGAAGAATGTGAAAGAGCAGGACGGTAAGCTAATCATTACCGCACGCAAGGAGGCAATAGGCGGCAAGCCTTACACTTCCACCAGAATTAAGACCAATGGCTTGTACAGCAAAATGTACGGCAAATTCGAGATCCGGGCGAAAGCTCCGGCTGGCAAGGGACTGTGGCCGGCGATCTGGATGCTGCCGGAGAATTATGTGTACGGCAATTGGGCGGCCTCCGGGGAGCTGGATATTATGGAAGGCTGGGGCAGCCGTCCGAATGTGGTTGCCGGAACGATCCATTATGGTTCCCAGTGGCCGGATAATGTCTATTCCGGCAAGGAGTATGTGCTGCCTGGCAGTTCCACCATTGAAGAGTTCCACACCTACTCCATTGAGTGGGAGCCGGGAGAGATCCGCTGGTATGTGGACGGGGTGCTGTTCTCGACCAAGAATGACTGGTACAGCAAAAGCAGCGGACAGCCGGCTATCAATGCGTATCCGGCACCGTTCAACCAGAAGTTCCACCTGCTGATGAATCTGGCAGTCGGCGGCAACTTTGACGGTAACCCTACGGATGAGACCGTATTTCCGAGTTCCATGGAGATTGACTATGTCAGAATCTATGAGCTGACTGGACGCGAATACCGGCAGCCGGTACCGGTGGAGCTGGCTAAGGAGCCTTATCTGGAGGGAGCGAAGCCGCCGCTGGCAGACGGGAACTTCATTTATAACAGCGGGTTCACGGAGCAGGTAGAAGGAGATCCCGGGATGGGCATCCCGAATACAGCCCACTGGGTACTCTATAAAGATGAAGGCGCAGATGCGGCTCTATCTCTTGAGCAGGCAGGCGGCGTGAATCTGCTCAAGGTAAACATCTTGAAGCCGGGCGGCAACTCTTATTCGATCCAGCCGCAGGCGATTGTGTCGCTGGCAAAGGGCAGATTCTACAAGCTAAGCTTCGATGCCAGAACGGATACGGCCCGCGAGCTGACCGCCCGGCTGACAGGTGGCGCACCGCTTGGCTTCCCGTCTTATTCTCCAGCGTTCAAGGCAGCGCTGACCCCGCAGCTTCAGCATTACGAGACGATGTTCCAGATGAAGGAGAGCTCGGACAATGCCGCGCGAATCGAGTTCAATCTGGGGACCAATGCTTCCCCGGTATGGCTTGGCAATGCACGGCTTGAAGAGATCAGCAGTATTCCCTTCGATCATGACAGCGCCAAGGCGCCGCTCGGCAGCGGCAACCACCTCTACAACGGCAGCTTTGATCTGGGGGAACCGGATCGGATGAGCTATTGGCATATCGATGCTTCAGGAGGTGCGGAGGTTACTCCGCGGGTTGAGGCTGACGGCCGCCTGAAGCTGGACATTACAGACGCAGACACCGGCGGCAGCGAGGTTACGCTGCAACAGAAGGGAATCTTCCTGGTGCAAGGCCAGGATTACAAGCTGACCTTCGAGGCCGATAGCTTCTCCGCAAGGACAGCTGTAGTCGAACTGCAAGGCAATGACGGCGTAGTCTATGCTTCGGAGCCGGTACAGCTGAGTGCGGGACCTCAGCAGGTTGAGGCGGTGTTCAAGAATCTCACGGGAGCTACGGATCATCTCGGACAATTCGTGCTGCGGCTTGGCGGGAGCACCGGAACGGTCCATTTGGATCAATTCGTGCTGGTACGCACCAGCTCCTATTATGATCCTGATCTGACCTATTACCCGCTCTTGAACGGCGATTTCAGCTTCGGGCTTACGAGCTGGGAGCGGCTGCTGACAGAAGACGGCGGCCAGAGCACTGCGGCAGCGGCGGATGGGGCAGCGAAATTCAGTATTACGAACACCGGCAATCAGGCGTATTCGGTGATGCTTTTCCAGAATAACCTGAAGGCAGCGGCGGGCCTCGATTATGTGGTTGAATTCGATGCCAGTGCCAGCGTGGTCCGGCAGATCAATGTGAAGGCAGAGAATGCGAGCTATTCCCCTTCCATCGATAAGACGGTGGAGCTGACACCAGAGATGAAGCATTACCGGTTCGAATTCCGGCAGGGGGCGAATGATATGCTCTCGCTGAAATTCCTGCTTGGCAAGGTAGGGGGTGTGAGCGTTCCGCAAAGTCATGATATCATCATCGACAATGTGCGATTCGAGATCAAGGACGCCCCGGCGAAGCCGCAGGAACTGCTCGCAGATTCCACAGCCAACCGGGTATCACAGCCGATTGAGCTTATCTTCATCGATAAGCCAGAATGGTCAGGCAGCATTAAGTCCGTTAAGGTGAATGGCGTTACGCTTGCGGCGGAGCTGTACCATGTAGGAACGGGAGCAATTACAATTCAGCCTGCCGCCTTCCCCGCAGAGGGAAGCTATATCATTACCGTGGAAGCCGAAGGGTATGTCAACGCCAGTGTGGTTCAGACTATACTGGCGAATGATAACAATCTGGTCGTTAACGGCTCATTCACCAGCGGCAGCTCAGGCTGGTCAACCTGGTCCGGCGAAGGCGGAGCCTCGTCCTTCCAAGTGGTGAACGGAGCAGCGGAGGTGCTGATCACGGCGGCCGGGTCACAAGCCTGGCACACCCAGCTCTATCAGGAGAAAATCCCGCTTGAAGCAGGTGCAACCTATGAGCTGAGCTTCAGAGCGAAATCTACCGTTCCCCGGCAGATTGTCGTGGAGTATAGCGGAACCTCTGCCCAGGCAGCCCAAGCGAAGTTCGACATTACTGCCACATGGGCGACTTACAGCACACAGTTCAGTGTGACGAATGACAATCCGCTGAAGCTAAATTATCTGATCGGTGCGACGCTGGGTGAGGATAAGACGGCTAACCATACGGCGCATACGATTTCTTTTGACGATATCTTGCTTAGGAAGGTAACGGACGGACCGGACACGGAGCCTGCCAGCGGCACACTGGATAACGGCGCATTCGATGCACAGCCGGCTCTTAAGGGCTGGACCCAGTACTTCGAGGGCGCCGGAAATGCCGCAGTCCAGAATGGCGAGCTTGAGGTATCGCTGGCCTTCACGGGATCTGCCAACTATGCCGCCCAGGTAGATTACAGGGATCTGAAGCTCACTCAGGGTAAAAGCTATACCTTGGCCTTCAGCGCCCGTTCGGATATCACCCGGTTGATTGAAGTAGCAGTCGAGCATTTCGGAGGGGATTACACGAAATATTTGCAGACAACCGCGGCTTCATTAACTGGCGAAATGCAGCGCTTCAGTTACACCTTCACCATGAACGGCGGGACCGATGCAGGTGTTCATCTGGTCTTTCTGCTGGGGCTGAATCCCGGCAACAGCGCAGAGACGAATGCCGCTATCGAAGCAGGCAATCATATCTACATCGATGATGTCAGTCTGATCGAGAACCCGTAAGCTAACGAAAGAACGAACCATAGCAAGTGAAAACGGCCGCAATCCTTGAATTCAAGGGTCGCGGCCGTTTTGATACTTGTATGGAAACTATAGTTTCCCTGATAAAGCATCATATGGGATCAAATGAAAGTAAAAAACAGCATACATTGTGCTCAAACGCAGGCGCATGGCCCAAATGTATGCGGAAAACAACATACATTGTGCTCGCACGCAGGCATATGGCCCGAATGTATGCGGAAAACAACATACATTTGCTGGAGCGTACGCTTGTAGCCAAATGTATGTGGAAAACAGTATACATTGTGCTCAAACGCTGGTGATGGACCAAATGTATGTGGAAAACAGCATAGATTATGCTCAAACGCAGGCGACGGCCCGAATGTATGCGGAAAACAGTATACATTGTGCTCAAACGCAGGCGATGGCCCGAATGTATGTGGAAAACAGCATACATTTTCCAGCGTGCGGGTGTCCAGAATAGGCAGTTCCATTTCCCGCTTAAACAGCGGAGTGGACGGAACAACGGTCCGTTCACGCAGCGTCCACCCAAGTGCTCACGTTAATCCTACTCCTCAATTCCTTTAACTCCAAATAAAAAACCTGTCCCAAGCGCCATTTCATGGCTTTTGGTGACAGCCTTTTCAGCATGAGCAGAATAGTTTAAACGCCAATAGCTGATATTATTCTTTAGGGATTAATTCAAAAATCTTGCCGGTCTCCAGCGCTTCGATCAGCTTCAGCAGCCAGCGGTAATATTTAATGGCTTCCTCAATCTTGAGCTCGTCGGTGTGGAGCAGGCGCGACAGGTCGGGCTCGTCCGCGTAATCGATTTGCATCTGCCGGATTTCGGCGAGTGATTTGTTAAGGGCGGTCATATTCCCTTCAACTGCTTTTCTCCATTTAATAGAGAAGTAATCGCTGAAGTTCTGATGCCAGTCGGGAACCACCTCGAACAGATCCTTGCGGGTGCCCTTGCCCCAGACTTTATCGATCATCTTCAAATCCAGCAGGGTACGTACTCCAGTACTCATGGAGGTCTTGCTCATGCCCATGGTGCTGCTTAGCTCATCCAGTGTAACCGGGCCCTCATTAAAGTACATGTAACCGTATAAATGCCCGATGGACAGGGTGATGCCGTATAAATCCATATTTTTGCCGATAGAGTCGATGACCCGTTCACGGGCTTTGCTGATTTTTTCTATTTGCTCGGGCAAAAGCCCCTCTAAATCGTTCATGATGTCCCTCCTGAGGAATAGGCTGACAGGCTGCATGCCTCTCCTATTGTATTGTAATCAAATCCCTATCCAGAAGTAAAGAATTCATCATTAACGGAATACGGCGTTAAACAGAGTATACTATACGTAAAGTTTGTAAAGTTAAAACTGTACACTAAATTTTAACCGAATATGCGCTTTGCTTATTTTTTCGTAAGTCCGTTACACTAGGTCAGTAGCGTTAACACGAAAGTATAAAGGGAGAGAAGGAGGTCACCATGGCAATTATAGAGGTGAAGCAGTTAACCAAAGTATTCGGTCATGATGCAGCACGGGCGCTTCCATTATTAGAACAAGGCTGGTCTAAAGAAAAGATCGCCAGGGAAGCCAAGCTGACGGTCGGTGTGAATAAAGCCGAATTCAGCATTGAAGAGGGAGAAATATTTGTCATTATGGGATTGTCGGGCAGTGGTAAGTCCACGCTCGTCCGTCTATTGAACCGGCTGATTGAGCCTACCGGAGGACAGGTGCTGTTCAAGGGTAAGGATGTTGTCAAGATGAATCCGGAGCAGCTTCGGGAATTCCGGCGGAAGAATATCGGTATGGTCTTTCAAAAGTTCGCGCTGTTCCCGCACCGCAGTGTGCTGGCTAACGCAGAATACGGACTGGAAGTCCAGGGTGTGGAGCGAAGCAAACGAACCCGCCTGGCGATGGAGGCTCTTGAGCTTGTGGGGCTGAAGGGCTGGGAGAATCACCGTCCGGATCAGCTCAGCGGAGGCATGCAGCAGCGTGTCGGTCTGGCGCGCGGTCTGGCCAATGATCCTGACATTCTGCTGATGGATGAAGCCTTCAGTGCGCTTGATCCGCTGATCCGTAAGGATATGCAGCAGGAATTGCTGGAGCTGCAATCCAGAGTGAAGAAGACGATTGTCTTCATCACGCATGACCTGGATGAAGCGCTGCGGATCGGGGACCGTATTGCCCTGATGAAAGACGGGGTCATTGTCCAGATCGGATCGCCGGAAGAAATTCTGATTCAGCCTGCGAACAAATATGTGGAACGCTTCGTGGAGGATGTGGATCTGTCCAAAGTATTGACCGCTTCCCATGTGATGCGCCAGCCGGAGATGATCCGCCCGGAACGCGGTCCCCGGGTAGCCCTGCAGCTCATGCGGGACAGCGGGGTCTCCAGCCTGTATGTCGCAGATAATGAGATGCGGCTGCAAGGTCTGCTGACAGCGGATAATGCCTCACAGGCCTTGAAGGAGAACCGGAGTATTCTGGATGTGATGCTGCGGGACATTCCCCGGGTTCAGCCGGATACCCTGCTGAATGATCTGTTCGAGCTAATGTCGGAGACGCATCTGCCCGTTGCTGTAGTTGGGGAAGGCGAGAAGCTGAAGGGCATTGTTATCAAAGGGGCCGTGTTGTCTGCCCTGGCCGGTAACGCGGTTCCTGAAGGAGGAATTGGTTCATGAATTTACCCAAAATACCGCTCGGTAAGGGCGTAGAATGGATTGAAAATTGGCTCACGACCTACTTCGGCCCTATATTTGATATCATTCATGCTGTGATTGGCGGAATGGTGAGCGGGATTGATGCGGCGCTGAATTTCCTGCCCGCCATGGTGCTGACCCTTCTGATCGCAGTTCTGGCCTACTGGATCGGCAAATGGCGGATGGCGCTGTTTGCGGTGGTCGGACTGCTCCTGATTGACAATCTTGGATTATGGGGGCCGTCGATGCAGTCGCTGGCCCTGGTACTGACAGCCTCTCTGCTGGCTGTAGTGATCGGGGTTCCGCTCGGAGTGCTGTGTGCACAGAGCCGGACTTTCCAGAACATTGCCACCCCTATCTTAGACTTCATGCAGACGATGCCGGCGTTCGTATATCTGCTTCCAGCCGTGTCGTTCTTCTCGCTGGGGGTCGTTCCCGGCGTCATTGCTTCTATTATATTTGCTATTCCGCCAACGATCCGGTTAACGAACCTGGGGATTCGCCAGGTCTCACCGGAGCTGGTGGAAGCGGCGGATGCCTTCGGTTCAACCGCAGGGCAGAAGCTGTTCAAGCTGCAATTGCCGATCGCGCTTCCGACCATTATGGCCGGGATTAACCAGACGATTATGCTCTCGCTGTCTATGGTCGTCATCTCGTCCATGATCGGTGCCCAGGGTGTAGGTGCCTATGTATACCGTGCAGTATCACAGGCGAAGACGGGTGCGGGCTTCGAGGCGGGGATTGCGATTGTTATTATTGCCATCCTGCTGGATCGTCTGACCCAGAAGCTCTTCAAATCCAAACCACAAGAATAGGAGTGTATGATTAATATGAAAAGAATCCAATCGATAAAGCGCAGACCCCTGGTCTTGCTGATGCTGCTAATGGCAGTAATTCTGGTAGCTGGTTGTTCGTCCAATACTAACAGTACGGTGAAGCTGGCTTACGTGGCCTGGGATTCCGAGATCGCCAGTACTAACGTAGTCAAGGAAGTGCTGGAAACGAAGCTCGGCGTGAAGGTGGAGATGCTGCAGGTCGATGCCGGGCCGATGTGGGCCGGGATTGCGGACGGAAGCGCGGATGCCATGGTAGCCGCCTGGCTGCCAAGCACACATGCCTCTTATCTGGAGAAATACGGCAAGGACATTGAGGATGCCGGTGTGAATCTGGATGGAACGAAGACCGGGCTTGCCGTTCCCGCCTATATGGAGATCAACTCCATTGAAGATCTGAATAATGCGGAAGTAGCGGCAACGCTGGATAAGCGGATTATCGGAATTGAGCCGGGGGCCGGAATTATGACGGCCACGGAAAAAGCGCTCGAAGCCTACGGCTTGAGCGATTATACGCTGCTGGAGAGCTCATCGGCGGCGATGGCGCAGGAGCTGCAGAAGGCTTTTGACAAGAATGAACCGATTGTAGTGACAGGCTGGACGCCGCACTGGATGTTCGCCAATATGGATCTCAAGTACCTGGACGATCCGAAGAATGTCTACGGCGGTGCCGAGCAGATTCATACCATGGTCCGCTCAGGTCTGAAGGAAGATATGCCGGATGTGCACAAGTTCCTGAGCCAATTCAAATGGACCGCAGAGGATATGGAGCAGGTTATGGTCAAGATTCAGGGCGGACAATCGCCTGAAGAAGCGGCCAAGGAATGGGTAGAGAGCAATGAAGCTAAGGTTAATGAGTGGACGGCTGGCATCTCTGCTTAAGTGAACTCTGTAGGGTTCAGTGATCTGGCGGCGATGACCGATGTGTGCTATGATGAGAGAAAATAAGCAACAATTCTGTAACTTGTACGCTTATGTCGCAGAATCTATAGTTAGATGTTCAATAAACACCCCGCAAGGGGTGTTTTTCTTCAACGTTAAAGAGCGGTTCCTTTACATGCTGCTAAGAGTCAGGAAAGGAGAGCGCTCCATGACCGAGATCATCAATGCCTGGATTGACTGGCTGCTGCAAAGTCTGGGACTTAGCGGCCCGTATATTGTTTTTGCTACCTTTCCGCTCGCCGTGCTGCAAAGCTTGTTCGGATTTTTCCCCCTGGCGATTCTGATTGTGCTCCATGTCTCTGTATTCGAAGTGATCGGCGGGATGGCTGTCAGCTGGCTGGCCTGCAACCTGGGCGCGGTTGTCGTCTATTTTCTCTTCCGGCGCTATCTCTTCGACTGGTTCGACCGCAAATGGGGCTACAAGCTCAAGAAGTATGAGAAATGGCAGACCTCTCTGGACCGTTACGGCATCTGGACCCTGGTGCTGCTGCGTACGATTCCGATTGTGCCCAGCAATATCATCAATCTGATGTCAGCCGTGTCTCCGATGAAGCCGGCGGCTTTTGTCTGGGGGACGGTGCTCGGCAATCTGTCTTATATCTGGCTGTTCGGTACGCTCAGCTCCTCGCTCATTGTCCCGCGTGAGGACTGGAACGGTTATCTGTTGTGGTATGGCGTATTTATGCTGATTCTGCTTGCTATCTTTGTCCGGCTGCATTGGGGGCATCTTCAGGAGGATAAGCGCAAGCGGGCGGGGCATTAGAAGAACGTTGCTGCGGTGTGCTGCCGCGGGGATGTTCTTTTTTTGTGGATTAGGAAATTATGATTTGCGTCCGATGTGGATAAGTTGTACATAAAGTTGGGGGTAAGTGTCTTGGAGCATCGGCAGGATGACTATATTCTGGATCAGTAATAGGAATGACTGCGCTAATTTCACCGAGCAGCCGAATATGGTCGAAAAACCGACTACATTCGGTGCGGCAGAGGCGTGCGGGCCGGATATGGTCGAAAAACCGACTACATTCGGTGCGGCAGAGGCGTGTGGGCCGGATATGGTCGAAAAACCGACTACATTCGGTGCGGCAGAAGCGTGTGGGCCGGATATGGTCGAAAAACCGACTACATTCGGTGCGGCAGAGGCGTGCGGGCGGAATGTGGTCGAAAAACCGACTACATTCGGTGCGGTAGAGGCGTGTGGGCGGAATATAGTCGAAAAACCGACTACATTCGGTGCGGCAGAGGCGTGCGGGCGGATGTGGTCGAAAAACCGACTACATTCGGTGCGGCAGAGGCGTGTGGGCGGAATGTGGTCGAAAAACCGACTACATTCGGTGCGGCAGAGCCGTGCGGGCGGATGTGGTCGAAAAACCGACTACATTCGGTGCGGCAGAGGCGTGCGGGCGGAATGTGGTCGAAAAACCGACTACATTCGGTGCGGCAGAGGCGTGCGGGCGGAATGTGGTCGAAAAACCGACTACATTCGGTGCGGCAGAGCCGTGCGGGCGGATGTGGTCGAAAAACCGACTACATTCGGTGCGGCAGAGGCGTGTGGGCCGGATGTATGAGGAAAAGCGAATACCATGTGGCCCAGACAGTAACAAATTTAGAGAAATCCTGCAAGAAGTGCAACAATGCTGCTCCATACAAGCGGCGGTGAGGGAGACAACTCTCAGAATGGACCAGATATATCAAAGCGAAAGCCCCACATTGTGGGGTTATTTCGTACGGGTGCTGAATAGCTTAGTAGTACAGAGGCGGCTTGACCGCAGGAATGTCGGGAGGGACGGCAGGGCATGGGCAGAATCAGAAAATGGGGGAAACGGAGCACAGGCGTACCGCTCTTCGGGCGTCTGCGTCTGCCGGACTTCAGCGGAAGCGGTCTGAGGGGGTCTGGCGGGCGCCGCCAGGCCTTCAAGGCCAAACCGTCCAGAGCGGGAATCCGGCCGACGGGCGCGGGTTCGGGAGCAAGGTTCGAAGCGAAGCCGTCAAGACCCGGCGTCGGGCTGGCTGGCCGGAGCTGGGGGCGGAGCGGGGGCTTCGTGGCGAAGCCCTCCAGGTCCGGCGTCCGGCTGGACGGGAGCGGAGCGGATTACGGGACAGCGAAGCCGTCCGGGAGAGCAGCGGGCGCTCCGGGCCAGCGGGTCTGGCGCAAGGCCGGGCGTGCGGGCGGTGGGTTCCGCCTGTTCGGCAGCAGGGACGGGCAGCGGCAGGAAGCTGCCGGGGACAAGGGGCGGAAGCCGCGCAGACGGGGCAGATTCTGGATCGTTCTGAGCCTGCTGCTGCTTCTGGCGGTGCTGCAGGGGCTGCGTTATGTGGAGCAGCATCTGAAGCCGCCGATTCTCCATCTGGCACAGATCCGGGTGAAGCAGATCGCCACGGAATCCATTAACAAGGCGATTACGTCCCAGGTGGCGGACGGCGGGAATGCCGAAGCGCTGATTGACTGGAAGACAGACAAGAACGGCAAAATCTCCGGCTTCATGCTCAACTACAAGGAGCACATGCGGATTACCTCACAGGCCGCCGAAGTCATCCAGTCCACGCTGCAGGAGCTGCATAACCGGACGGAATATATTCCGCTCGGGCAGGCTCTCGGCAGCCCGCTGATTGCCTCCTATGGTCCGGATATTCCAATCAAGGTGGAACCGCAGGGGGCAGTGAAGGTCGAGCTGAACACACGGCAGCAGAATGCCGGAATCAATATGATTCTCGTTGAAGTCTTTATTCATATTGTTACCGAGGTAGCCGTCGTCATTCCATTTGATATGGAGCCGCAGGTGGTGGACACAGAGATCCCCGTCTCCTACCTGATGGTAGTCGGTGACGTTCCAATGTACTACTATGACAATCAGGGCAAGCCTGTCGGCGAGAACGGCAGCAGCGCCCCGGGCATCGCCATCCCAGCCCCTTCGCAGAGTACTGAGAAGGGCAGCTCCGGCGTGGACAGTACACCAGCAGGCGCTAACAGCAGCTCCAACTCCGGCGGATCAGGCGGACATGCGGGCAGCGGGGAGACTGAGCCGCCTGCGGGAAGCGGCAACACTGCGCCGGGCGCAAACGCCGGGAGCGGCGGAGGGAATGCGGGCGGCACAGATTAAAGAACAGGAGATCAGAGTGTGAAATGAAGGGGCTGTCCCAAAAGCCATGAAATGGCTGCTTGGGACAGCCCCTTTGGGTTACTATACAGGAAATTATAGTGACTCCAATGTAGTCGAAAAACCGACCACATTGGGCGTGCAGAAGGCGCGCTGGAAGAACGTACGCATGATCTATTTCAAATCCACCGTTCCAACAGGAATCCACTAGGAATGAACCGCAATGACTTCTATAATAAGGGCAACACTGCGGCTGACAGGGGCTGTAAGCCAATCTTGGGGGGCTGAGACGAATGAGAATATTGATTGTAGATGATGAGCCCAGACATCTGAGGGGGATGGTGAATCTGATCGGACGCCTTCGGCCGGAGGATAAGGTGGTGGCGGCGCAGGATGGCTTGTCCGCTATGGAAATGGTGAAAGCCCACCACCCGGAAGCTATATTGACTGATATCCGTATGCCCGGAATGGATGGGCTTGAATTTCTTAAACGGCTTAAGCACGAAGGGTTCCAGACCAGGGTTGTAATGGTATCCGCTTACAATCTGTTCGAGTATGCGCAGAAGGCAGTTCATTATGGGGCTTATGATTACCTGCTGAAGCCGGTGGAGATTGACCAGGTAGCGGATGTCCTAAGCCGGATCGACCTTCTGCTGACAGCGGAAAAGAGGCAGCGCCGTGAAGAGGAAGAAATGCAGCACCGGCTTAAGCTCGCTTCTTCCGCCTACCTGAACCGGCTCATGCTGTCCTGGCTGAACGGAAGTGCGTCCTTGGCCGAGCTGGCGGAGCTGGACGGTTATGATTGGCTGCGGGAGAGCGGTGTCGCAGTGTATTCGGAGCTGAACTCCTGCGGGGACAGCGGGGAGAGGCAGGACAGCGGCGTGTTCATCCGTGCTCTGGAGCAGGCTTGGAGCAGGTGGGGGGAAGCCATCACGATACCCTTGAGCGGGGTGATGGAGGAAGGCCCTCTTGCCGCCGTTACCTTGATTACCCTGGAAGCCCTTACCGGGGACAAGCGGGAAGAAGCCCGGTCCATCGCCCGTTCCTTGGCGGCGGATTGGACGCATACCGGAGAGCTCACCCACGGGATTGGCCCGGAATGCCGTTCCCTCCGGGAGGAAGCGCCGCGGTCCTATCTGGCGGCCAGAACGGCCAACAGTTACAACTTCTATGATTTCCGGCAGGGGCTGCTGTTTTCTGATGAGATCAGGTTTTCTTCCCGCGAGGCCGTTCCTGACTGGAGCAAGGTCTATGAGGCGTTGAAAATGGATGATGCTGCGTTTGTTCTGGAAGCTTGCGGGGAAGCCCTCTGTCAGCTTGCGGACGGTGGACATGCCAGTCCTATGCTGCTGAAGGAGCAGGCATCGCTGATGCTGCTGCAGATCCGGAGTGAGCATCAGGACATTCTGGATAAGAGGGCGCAGCAGAGGCTGACCGGTACGGCTGCGATGCTTATCCGCTCCTGCCGCTCGTACCCGGAGCTGGTGGACCATCTGGAGAATGCGCTCCGGGAAGTGCATCTTGCCCTGGCCTGCTTCAGACAGGATAAGGGCGAGGCGGTGACTGCTGAATGCCTGGGCTGGATACAGGAACATACGAGAGAGAACATCACACTGGAGCGGGCAGCCGAGCATTTCCATTTTAACCCCTCCTATTTCAGTACACTGATCAAGAATAGGACGGGAAAAACGTTCTCTGAGCATGTGACGGCGGCCCGGATGAAGCGGGCCAAGGTGCTGCTTGCCGGGGAGCCGCTCCGAATATATGAGATATCCCTGGAATGCGGATTTCAGGATACGAAATATTTTTGCCGCGTATTCAAGAAGTATTACAGCATGTCGCCCAAAGCCTATAAGCACGCGCTGTCGCAAAGGAAACGTGAGGCATGAAGATCACCTTCCGTTACCGGCTGCTGGCCAGCTATATTCTGCTGATCGCCATTCCCCTGCTCGTTCTGGGGGCTTTGTTCTACCGGACCAGCCTGAAGATTATTACAGAGCAGGCGCAGAAGAATGTGTATGAGATTGTCAGGAAGAACAATGAAGTTATGGACACCAAGCTGCGGATCGTGGACCAGAACAGCATGTCCTTGTTCCTCGATAAGGATCTGTTCCGCATCTTCAACCAGCTGGACCCCGCGAATGAAGCGGAGCTGTTCGCAGCCGACCGGCAGGTGACGGCGGTGCTCGGCAAAACCTTTTCCCAGAACCAGGATATCTTTGCCTACCAGCTGTGGACCTCTTATTTCACCTTCGGACAACCCCTGCCTCAAGGTGAGCCGACGCAATCGGATATCTACCGTATGGCCCGGCAGGCCGGAGGGAAGCTGGTGTGGATACCGACTTATGAGTTCGCGTCCATGTTCAACCAGCCCTATCTGCAAAGCGGGAATCTGGAGTTCCGTTTTCTTTTCTCGGCCACACGCCTGCTGGATTTCACCTATCTGAGCAATACGAAGCTTGCCAAAATGGATGCCGGAGTGGAACGCCCCGTACTTGCCATAAGCTTCAAATCCGAGGTGCTTAAATCCTTGTATGCAGACAGCCTTCCGGGGAACTCGCGCTACATGGTGCTTGATCCGCAGGACAGGGTAGTCGCCAGCAGTGAGCCGGGTCAGGTTGCACAGATCTATAAGGAGGCAGGGCTGGACAAGCTGCAGCGGGAGAACAGCGGGGCACGGAGAATGAAGCTGGACGGCGAAGCGGTGATCGTCTGCTTCGACCGTTCGGAGGTGACCGGCTGGATGTCTGTGGTGTGGATACCGGAGGCAGGGCTGGTGAGCAGCTTTGTGCCGGTGATCCGCACCTCGATTACCGTGCTGGCCGTTGTGATGGGGATCGTGGCTCTGGTCTTCGCCTTCTTCATTGCAGGTAAAATCACTAAGCCCATCAAGCGGCTGTTAAGCGCAATGAAATCGGTGGGCGAAGGAGATTTCCAGACCCGCGTGGATGTGGTGAGCCATGACGAGTTCGGCATTTTGACCCAGCGCTTTAACCGGATGAATGACCGGATTCACCTGCTGGTGACGGAGAATTACGAGATCAAGCTGAAGGAGAAGGAGGCCGAGATACAGGCGCTGAATATGCAGATGCATCCGCACTTCCTGTACAATACGTTGAATGTGATGAACTGGACGGCGATTGAGAATGATCAGCAGGAGCTTAGCAGGATGCTTGTCTGTCTGTCCAACATGCTGCATTATACCTCCCGGAAGACATGGGACGCCGTACCTTTGTCCGAAGAGATGAGCTGGATGAGTAATTACTTCTATATTATGTCGATCCGCTTTGAGGACAAGTTCACCGTGGAGTATGATATGGACCCTCGGCTATTGGCGTACGATGTGCC
The DNA here is from genome assembly GCF_038000365.1 of Paenibacillus sp. FSL R7-0333. Lineage (NCBI taxonomy): Bacteria > Bacillati > Bacillota > Bacilli > Caryophanales > Paenibacillaceae > Paenibacillus > Paenibacillus sp. FSL R7-0333. The sequence continues at coordinate 6,046,979 of NZ_JBBOBZ010000001.1, read as the reverse complement.
GAGACTGCTGTTCCAGCCCTTTGTGGAGAATGCGATTCTTCACGGCTTCGATCAGACCGGCTCTGGCGGACTTATTGGAATCCGCGGCTGGATTAACGGCAGAACCCGGCATTACGAGGTAGCTGACAACGGGCGGGGCATGAGTGCGGAGACGGTACACAGGATTCTGTATCAGAAATCTTCCTCCGTGGGCATTAAGAATACTATTGACCGCATTCAGATGACCTACGGGGGCGAGTACGGGATATCCATCTTCTCGACTCCGGGAACGGGCACGAAGGTAGTGATTACTTTGCCGCTATAAGCCAATCCCGGTCCACCAATCCAAAGAGATTAGGGTTATGTAAGCGCTATCTTATATTTTATAATAAAGGCATCATAGACTGCAGCTATGAACCCGTTAAACTTAGAAATCGAGAGGGGCTTGGAATATGTCGCAACCCAGGAAATCAGTCTTCATCACATTGGCTCTGGTTCTGATGCTTGCCGCTGTGCTGTCTGCGTGCTCGAAGTCTAATACTGCAAGCCCTGACACTTCCGCATCTTCCGGGAATTCCGGATCGAAGGAGAATATTAAGCTGCGGATGACGGTCTGGGGCTCACCGGAGGAAGTGGCTCCTTATAAAAAAGCGATTCAGAATTTCGAGGCCAAGCATCCGAGCGTCAAGGTCGAGCTTCAGCATATTGCCGCCGATTATGATACCAAGCTGACGACTATGGTCGCCGGGAATGATGTTCCGGACATTGCCATGATGGAATCGGGCACCATTGCTTTTCCGATGGCGGAGCAGGGCAAATTCTATAATCTTCAGGAATTCCTGGATACGGATGCCGATATCAGTCCGGATACGCTGGTTCCCAATATTACCTACTCGCTAGAGCCGGGCAATGTTATCGGGATCGGTCCGGGGCCTGAATCCTTCGGCCTGTTCTACAATGAGGATATCTTCAAGGAGGCCGGTATTGAACCTCCTCCGTCCAATGTGGCGGATGCCTGGACCTGGGATGAATTCGTCGAAGTCGCGAAGAAGCTCACAGTAGACACGAACGGCAAGACGGCAGACCAGGAGGGCTTCAATCCGGCAAAAATCAAGCAATACGGCGCAAATATCTCCACCTGGTGGGGCGTATACAGCAACTTTATCTACTCCAACGGAGGGGATTTCATCTCGGCGGACGGCAAAACCTTCGGCCTGAACCAGCCGGAAGCGGTGGAAGCCCTCCAGAAAATATCTGATCTGATGAATGTGCATCATGTCTCCCCTTCACCTGTGCAGTCCAAAAATATTCCGGCAACGAATGTGGCCCTTCAGACCAAGAAGGTGGCGATGACTGTAGACGGGCAATGGGCAAGCGCAGGCCTCGCCCAATCGAAGTTCAACTTCAATGTCGGAGTGATGCCTGTCATGAAGGAACCGGTTACCACCGTGGTCTGCGGCATGTTCTCCATCTTCAAATCCACGAAGCATCCCCAGGAGACCTGGGAGCTGCTGAAGGCGCTGCTCGATCCTGAAGCTTCCATTGATATGCTGACAGCCGGAACCTGGATGCCTTCACCTAAGGATTGGTACACCGATCCTGCACTGCTGGCCAAATGGACAGAGAAGCTGGATGCCAGACCGTCCGGCTATAAAGAAGCCATCGTGGATGTGATTCTGAGCAAGGGTCATCAGACACCGACCGGATATGTGAAGAACTTCAACAATATTATGGATCTGGTCAATCCCGCCCTGGATAAGGTATGGCTCGGCCAGCAGACGGCCCAGGAAGCGATGGACTCCATCGCGGCGAAGGCCCAGGCCCAGATTAAGGGGCGGCGCGATATCAAGGAATAATCAACAAGACTGGAGGCCGGTATGCGAAAGGGAATGTTCTATGGGCTGTTATTCACGGCCCCCGCCATCCTTGGGTTTGCCATTTTTACGCTGGGTCCCATGATCGCCAGTCTGGTGCTCAGCCTGACCGACTACAATGTGTTCAAGGAACAGACCGCCTTTGTGGGTCTGGATAATTTCACACGGCTGTTCTCAGGGGAGGATGAGCTGTTCTACAAATCGCTGGGGATCACCTTCTATTTCGTGGTGCTGCGTGTCCCTGCGGTGATTCTCCTCTCCTTCGGGATTGCGCTGCTGCTGAATCTCAATGTGAAGGGAAGGGCGATCTTCCGTACGATCATCTACCTTCCGAGTATTGTGCCGGCAGTGGCCTCGGCCATGATCTGGATGTGGCTGCTTAACCCCGATCTGGGCCTCATCAATTCGCTGCTGAGCCGTCTGCATCTGCCGACCAGCAACTGGCTGTACGGGGAAGGGAGCGTCATCCCGTCGGTGGTCCTCACCACGCTGTGGGGCATCGGCAGCACGGTGATTATTTTCCTCGCCGGACTCTCTGGCATTCCCCGGCAGTATTACGAAGCGATTGAGGTGGACGGGGGCGGCTGGTTCCGCAAGCTGAGCCATGTGACGGTTCCGATGGTCACCCCGACGATCTTTTTCAATACCATCATGACCATTATCGGTTCCTTTCAGGTCTTCAACGAAGCTTACATTCTGACGCAAGGCGGACCGAACAACCAGAGTCTGTTCTATGTATTTTATCTGTGGAGAACGGGCTTCCGGGATGCCGAAATGGGCTATGCATCTGCGCTGGCCTGGATCTTGTTCATCATCATTCTGTTCTTCACCTTCATCGTGTTCAGAACCTCGAAGTCGTGGGTGTATTACGAAGGGGGGGACCGGACTTGAGGCCATCGAAGCTTTCACTTACCGCAGGCTACGGAGCGCTGATCCTGATCTCCGGCATGTTCATCATTCCATTTGTCTGGCTGATCCGCAGCTCGCTGATGAATTTGTCGCAGATTTTCACCATGCCTCCCGAATGGATACCGAAGCCGTTTCAATGGAGCAACTTTCACAAGGCGCTGACGGTGCTGCCGTTCGATGTGTTCTTCAAGAACACGCTGATTATCGTAGTTACGGTGCTTGTGGGGACCGTGATTACCAGCAGCATCGGAGCGTTCGGATTCTCACGGATTCAGTGGAAGGGCAGGGATACAGTGTTCGCGATCCTGATGACCAGCATGATGCTGCCGGCGGCAGTCACGATTATCCCGAGCTTCCTCGGCTGGCAGATGATGGGGTTATACGATACGCTGTACCCGCTCATTGTACCCGCTTATTTCGGCGGGGGGATCTTCAATATTTTCCTGCTCCGGCAATTCTATTTGACGATTCCGCGCGATTTCGATGAAGCAGCCTTTGTGGACGGGGCGAATTACTGGCAGATCTATACCCGGATCATCTTTCCTTTAAGCCGCTCTGCTATCATCGTGGTCGCCTTGTTCAGCTTTCTGGCCTCCTGGAATGACTTTATGGGTCCGCTGATTTATCTGAAAAGCGACAGTCTCTTCACCCTCGCCCTGGGCCTGCAAATGTTCCAGGGGACCTACACCGCGCAGTGGGATCTGCTGATGGCGGCCTCGGCCACCGTTGTTCTGCCCTGTGTAATTGTGTTTCTGGCCGGACAGCGTTACTTTCTGGAGGGCATAACCTTAACAGGATTAAAAGGATAAAGGAGGCGGAAAACGGAAATGGCAGAGCAACAAGCGAGAATTCATGCCTGGCAGGGCGTGTCCTTCACCCGTGTAACTATCAATGACGAGTTCTGGAAGCCGCGCCTGAAGGTGCTCCGGCAGACCACACTGCCGGACTGCCTGTCCAAATGTGAGGATACTGGCCGCATCAGGAACTTCGCCAAGGCCGGGGGACTGCTGGAAGGGCATTACGAAGGCAAATATTATAATGATTCGGATGTCTACAAGGTGCTTGAAGGCGTGGCCTATGCCCTGATGTCAGAGCGGGATACGGCGCTGGAGGCTGAGACCGACCGGATCATCGGGCTGATCTCGGCTGCGCAGGAAGCAGACGGATACTTGTGCGCTTATTTCACTCTGGAGAATCCTGAGGGCAAGTGGACGGACATGGAGAAGCACGAGATGTATAACGGCGGCCATCTGATCGAAGCGGCGGTTGCCTACTATGAAGCGACCGGCAAGCGTGAGCTGCTGGAGGTAGCCTGCCGTCTGGCCGATCATATTGACGGGGTGTTCGGCCCGGGCAAGCGGCACTGGGTGGAGGGGCATGAGGAGATCGAGCTGGCGCTGGTGAAGCTATACCGCGCCACAGGGACGGAGCGCTACTGGAAGCTGGCCTTGTGGCTGCTGGAGGAGCGCGGCCATGGTCACGGCAAGGGCGCGATCTGGGACAATCCGGAGTGGGGACCGCGGTATTGCCAGGACGATGTTCCCGTCCGCGAGATTAAGCAGGTCACCGGCCATGCCGTCCGGGCGGTATATCTGTATACGGCAATGGCGGATATTGTCCATGCTTCCGGCGATTCCGCTTATGCGGAGGCTCTGCACCGGGTCTGGACACATACGGTGGAGCGCAACATGTATGTAACGGGCGGCATTGGGCCGTCCAGACATAATGAAGGCTTCACTTCCGATTATGACCTGCCCAATGAGACCGCCTATTGCGAGACCTGCGCCGCTATCGCCATGGTGTTCTGGAATCACCGGATGAACCTGACGTTCGGGGACGGCAAATATGCCGATGTGGTAGAGCGTGAGATGTATAACGGCGCTTTGTCGGGGATCTCCCTGTCTGGGGATCAGTATTTCTATGAGAATCCGCTGGCTTCACAGGGCGGGCATCATCGTGTGCCCTGGTTTGAAACCTCCTGCTGTCCGACCAATCTGGCCCGCTTTCTGCCTTCCCTGGGCCAATACGCCTATGCTGTGACAGAGGACGGCCTGGCGGTGAATCAATATATGAACAGCGAAGCGGAGCTGGTGCTGGGCAGCGGGCTGGGCGTCAGGCTGAAGCAAAGCACCCGGTATCCCTGGAAGGGCCGGATTGAGCTTGAAGTGAATCCTGCCGCAAATGCCCACTTCAGTATCCGGCTGCGTGTGCCGCAGTGGTGCAGGGGATACCGGCTGGAGGCTGGGGGCATCAGTATCGGCGGACCCGATTCCCTGACCGATCAAGGGTATCTGGTGCTGGACCGGAACTGGTCGCGGGGAGATAAGGTTGTGCTCGAGCTGGATATGCCCGTGAATAGGGTGCGGGCCAGACCGGAGGTGGAGGCGGACAGAGGGCGGGTTGCCGTGCAGCGGGGACCTATTGTATATTGTCTGGAGCAGGTGGACCATCCCGGGCGTTCCTATGATACCTTCTCCATTCCGGCCGGGGCTAAGTTCCAGGTGGAGCACCTGCCGGAGCTGCTGGGCGGGGTAACAGTGCTGCAGAGCCGGGATGCAGACGGCAGGCCGCTCAGGTTCATCCCCTATTACGCGTGGGATAACAGAGCGCCCGGTTTCATGCAGGTCTGGATTCGGGAACCGGAAGGAAGCGGCCTGTACAGGTTTTGAATTCGCTAGTGCAGAGCAAAGGAGGAGATTCGCTTGCGCGGAATTACGAACCCGGTTATCCCGGGCTGGTATGCTGACCCGGAGGCCAGAACATATGGGGGCAGGCATTATGTGTATGCCACCAGATCCTTCACGGAATATACCCGGCAGATGAATCTGGATGCCTTCAGTTCCGGGGATCTGCTTCACTGGACGACCCACGAGGGGATCATCGAAATGGAGGATTTCCCCTGGATCTGGAGAGCGGTATGGGCTCCGACCCAGATTGAGCATCACGGCCGGCATTATCTGGTCTTTGCCTCGAACGATATCCAGAAGGACGGCGAAGCCGGCGGGCTGGAGATTGCTGTTGCGGATGCTCCCGAAGGCCCCTACAGAGGGTATCTCCACCGGCCGCTGATCGGCGGGTTCGTTCACGGCGCGCAGCCGATCGACGCTCATCTGTTCAAGGATGAGGACGGTGCAATCTATCTGTATTACGGGGGCTGGGGCCATTGCAACGTGGCCCGGATGAATGAGGAGATGACGGGGTTTGTTCCGTTCCCGGACGGAGAGGTCATCCGTTCCGTCACTCCGCCTGGTTATGTGGAGGGGCCGTGTATGATCAAGAAGGACGGCCTGTATTATCTGATGTGGTCAATGGGCGGATGGACCAACGGGACCTATCGGGTCGCTTATGGCGTAAGCGACAACCCGCTTGGTCCATTCCCGAACCTGGGGACCATACTGGAGAGGCAGGAGCCGGTGGCGGAAGGCCCCGGCCATCATGGATATTTGCATCTGCCGGACCGTGATGAATGGCTGATCGTCTATCACCGCAGAATCATCGGAGACCGGGAGCCGGGCAACCGCATGTTATGCATCGACAGACTGGAATTCGGTGCAGGCGTTATCAAGCCGGTAAGGATGACCGACCGGTGGTAAGCTTGTCGGCTTATCGTAGGTGAATATAGGATGAATGAGGCCTTGGCTATGACGGGGCCTCTTTTGTCGTAATGCTGGAGGGGAATGCGTCATTCAATTAATGTTTTTCACCACTCTATTCCCATAATGTTGTACAAATTGCAACTCGGAGACCGGGATATCCGGAGATATGATAGAGTTGTTGTATAAAATGCAAGAATTGCCCCCCGCTAAGCGTTTGGAGGATGAAAAATCCTGCTTTTTATGCAGTAATTTCGGAATGTAGCCGGGATGAGCAGGGGGATGTTGTATTTTGAGCAGGATTTTCACTGGGGGGTTGGGGACAAATGCAAAATATTCATGATAATGAAATTGTTTCTTATACAGTTGATTTGCAAAAGTCAAAAATTACATTCCAAACATTGGGCGGCAAAGACAATGAGGTTCCCGTCAGGATTGAGTTTATTGATGTCTTGGCGCATATGTTTGAAACGCAGTTGCAAGGGAGTATTCTTCTTGATATTAGCCAATTCGAAATAAGTCGATTTGTCAAAAGTAATAAGGAATTGTTAGAGCACCAAAAGGACTCCGCTTGGCCGATTTATTATGAAAAAAGAGCGGATTTACTCGAATATTTACTACATGAAAATTATAACTACTATGTGATCTCCGCTTCGTATGGTCTTAATGGGTGGGTAGTTGCTAAAGAGTATAATATTTATAACTGAGCAGAAAGTTCTAAAGTTGACCCTGAGGGAGCTACCCCTCAGGGTCTTTCGTTTTCCCTATGAGTGTGTTAAGAGAATGAGTAAAGCTTTGAAACCAAGCGCAGCTTCAGACATTGTTACCTCCCGTCATCCCCACCCTGAAGCACCGACTTCACAAGCAGCAGCCACGGAATGCTGCCAGTAGCGGCGATGCTCCCCTCCGGGTGAACCTCCGCTGCAAGCAGCAGCATGTAATAACTGAGGCCAGTGATTGCGGCAGCGCTGCCGGATTGCAGTAGCGTCTGTTCATCGTCTGACGTAAACTGTGGAGCTTGCCCGCAGGATTGAGCTATGGCTGCATAGAGCAGCCATTCGGCAGCATCCCCGGGCAATCTATGGTGCTGAGATTGCCCGGTATATTCCGCACACCACTGTAATCTAAATGAAGCAGGTGCATGCAGCATTCCTTGCAGCAGCGGCAGGGGAAGTCTGCTCCAGAGAAAGCGTGCAGCGATAGTGGGCCTGCCAAGCACGAGCAATGTGTCCCAAGCACCTGTTTGAAGGAGAAGCTGTGCTGCGTAAGAAAAATCCGCGAAGCTCAGCGGTGTGTCTGCGCGGTGTTCCGAATCGGCTAAGCTGCCGATATCGGGGGCCGGGAAGGAACATTCTGCCGGAACAGAAGGGTCTTCTTGTTCTTCGGTTTGGCATTGTGGCAGCTTGGAATGGCTGGTTTCAGCATGGGGGGAGGCGACTTGGTGCTCCTGCATGCTGTTAGAGCCTGCCCGATGCTCCGCCGGGCCGGGCTGCTGCCCCGCCAGCCGGCGGTGCATGGCTGCAAGCCCGGGCGGCAGCTCCGCCAGCCGCCCCAGGCCTTGTCCTGCCGCGGCGATCCCGCCGCTGCGGCAGGACAAGGCCCACAGATAGCCGGATACCCACGGGTTATCCGGCGTATCCTCCCGCATCCGCACAAGCGCGGCGGATGCGGTCCCGGGCTGTTCCGGGTCCCGGAACAGCGTCCCCAGCAGCACCTGAAGCACCTGCCGGATATCCTCCGGCAGATGCGGTGCTGCAAGAAGCGCCGCAAGCCATGGGGCGGCGCGGGCATTGAGTGCGGCCGGCACGAGCCGGATCAGCACTCGCCGGGGCAGGGCAGGGAGCAGCTGACGCGTGAACACCGTCAGCTGCTCCGCTTGCCCGGACAGCAGGCACAGCGTGGCCAGCTGCTCCCAGGCGGTTACGTCATCAGGCGCGTAGCCGATCGCCTGTCTGTAATGCTCTATTGCTTCCTCGTAGAGGAACAGCCGCTCGCAGACCCGCCCGGCGGAAAGGCGGGTGCGGTAGGTTCCGCTGCCGGAAGAGGAAGGGTATTTATGTGCGGTATCCCCGCTGTCCAGCGCCTGCTGGAGCAGAGGGTACGCCCGCCATACCTGCCCTTGCTCCAGCAGCAGACCCGCATAGCTCTCCAGCAGATCAGTGAAATCTGCGTACAGCCCAATCCCGGCCTGATAGACAGACTCCGCGTCCGCAGGCCGCCCGCCCGCTTGGAGGGCAAAAGCTGTTTTGAGATACAGGTCGGCGGTATAGCCGGAGTCGGGCTGAGCTTCTTCCAGCAGCGGCAGCAGCAGGCCCGCCGCAGCCTGATATTGCCCCTGCTGGTAATATTCCGTGCCCAGTGCGTACCGCAGAGGAACGCTATCCGGTTCAAGCCGCAGAGCAGCGTGGATCAGCTGCAGATTGCGGCTGGCTTTATTTTTGCGCTGAAGCTCATCATCCAGATAGCCGTAATGGTGGACAGGCAGACGGGCATAAGCAATATGTCCTCCGGGGAGGCTCCAGATGCTGGAGGCTACCTCTTCATGAATGCTGCCGCGAAAACAGATACGTACATCGTTTCGGAAGAGTCTGCACACATTGTCTGTCACGTATTCGCGCCCGGAGGCATCACCTACATAATGAATAAAAGGCAGGAAATACCCGTCCGCATGCTCCGATTCCAGCAGAAGCTTTAACTCCTCTGGCTTCCAGTCAGCAAGGGCTTCATCTGCATCCAGCACCAGAATCCACCCATAGGAGGCCAGCTGTAGGGTATGATTACGGGCTTTGGAGAAATCGTGTTCCCAGGGCAGCCTGATTACCCGGGCACCGAACCTGCCGGCGATAGCCATACTGTTATCCTCTGATCCGGTATCAGCGATAATAATCTCCGAGACCATACCCTGAACAGACAGCAGGCATTGCTCCAGATGCTGCGCCTCATTCCTTACGATCATGCAGAGCGAGATCCCGGGAGTATCCATGGTCTGTAAGCTCCTTCCTAACAGCATCTGATTGAAAAAGCGGGAGTGCAAAGCAAGCGGGTATACCCCTTATGGACTGGAGAGCCGTTATTTTCAAAAAAACAGCACTTTTTACGGAGTTGCGGACTCAGAGGAACCTATTATCACTCTAACCGATGATTTAAGGCAGCATATCCGCCTGTAAGTGCCGTGGAGTCCGTAACTCTTGCCAGTCATGCATTTTCTGCAAAATAAACGCCCCTCAGTCCGCAACGCCCAGGCAACTGACACTCTGCTGAATAAAAACGGACTATGCAGGGATAGTTGCAGAATGTACATGTAAAACGAGCGAAAAGGGAAGCTTTCATTGTATAACTGTAGTCTGTACAACTAAATCTGCCCAAAAAGGGGAGAGGGAAGAATCAACGGATGTTTAAATGTACGAAGTACAACTAAACCGGAAATTGGCGAGCAATCAGGCGTTTTAGTTGTACCAAATACAATTAAGGCTTATCGCAACTCCGATCATCTGATGACATACTAATCGGTTGATCTGGGAAGCGGAAGAGTGAGACGCGCAGCCGCAGCCGCCGGTGAATATATTGCCGAAGTTACGAGCGTAGCCAGAACCTTGTCAGCTAAAAGAATCAAGGGCTGCACAGCCGCAGCAATAGCAGATAAGGGGAGTGAGGTGTTCCCGTCCGCCGGGTTAACTGCAGGATGATTTAGCAGCCCGGTGATATCATCGTAGCTCAGCTCAGCTGCGGAAGCTGCTTCCGCCCGCTGCAACAGCTTCAACAAATCAGCGCTAGGCGGCACCTCAAGCGCTGCATCATCTACCGCTCCAGCACCTACCCCAGCATCGATCTCACCAGCACTCTGCGCCGTAGCATCCACCACTCCCGCATCTTGCATCACGCTATCGATCTCATCCGCACTCTGCGCCGTAGCATCCACCGCTCCCGCATCTTGCATCACGCTATCGTTCTCCCCCGCACTCTGCGCCGTAGCATCCAGCTCACCCGCACCTTGCATCACGCTATCGATCTCACCGGCACTCTGCATCATACCATCTACCTTCCCCGCATCTTGCACCGCAGCATCCACCACACCAGACCCCGCACCGCCCTCAAGCATATCAGCAGCCGCTGTGTAACAGCCATCCCTTACCAGCAGGCGCAGTAGCTCCTGGCGCTGCTCCGTCAGGATGCCGGGCAGCTGACCGGCCAGCCAGCCGTGAAGCTCAGGTTCGCGGCCTGTGCATTTGAACAGGCGCGTGAGCCGGGGGATCAGCGGCCAGGGGTCCGGCTGGAGCTGGGCTGCCCTGGTGAAGCAGGCTGCCGCTTCATGGTCTTCGCCGATCTGCTGGCAGACCTGCCCCAACAGCGTGTGGGTGAGATATGTGCCTATCCCGGATTCCGTATGGTAGAGGGGAGGTGAGGCACCGATCTGCAGTGCCCTGCGCAGCGCAGCCTTGGCTTCGGCTAAGGCTGAGACCTGCAGCAGCAGCGCACCTTTGAGATGGTGAAGATCGGGATAGTCCGGGAAGAGCGAGCTTCCCTGCCCGCACGCCTCCAGCGCACCCGGGTAATCGCCGGTTACCGCCAGGCAGCGGGCTTTGTATTTATAGAGCAGGTGAATATAGCTGGTCCCCGGCTCGGCCAGGTTCAGCGAGGTGCCGATATGCTCCAGCGCCTGCCCGTAATCGCCAAGCCGCATATACTCAACCGCCAGATTGAAATGCTGAAAAGCATCTCCAGGACTCTCCTCCAGCTGCTGCTTTAGCAATCCGAGATTACGGCTGATTTTATCTTTTCGCTCCACGACCCCGGCGGCATAGCCGTAGTGATGGACAATGACGGTGCCCATATGCATCGCGGCATCCGGAGTCTCCTGCACAATGACAGCCGCAATCTGCTCATGAATAATGCCGCTGAAGCGATAATTCGGGCGGTTCTTGAACATTCGGAGGATCGGGTTAACCGTAAGCGTCTGCGAAGCACGCTCTGTCCCCTGATGATTATGAATCCGCACAAAAAAAGCCTCATACTCCGTATGCTTCGCGCACACCAGCAGCTCATCCCGGCTCCCCGGCTCCAGCTCCTCGTCTGCATCCAGCACCAGAATCCAGGTGCCGCGTGCCAGGGCCAGACCGGCATTGCGTGCGGCGGCAAAATCCCCGTTCCACGGATAATCGATAATCCGGGCACCGAAGCTGCGGGCAATAGAACAGGTGGTGTCGGTAGAGCCGGTGTCTACAATGATAATTTCATCCACCGCTCCGCGTACACTCCGCAGACAGCGGGCCAGGTTGTCGGCTTCATTTTTGACGATCATGCACAAGGAAATCAGCGGTTGTTGCGGTTTCGTGGTCATAAGCTCAGATCCGCTCCTCTCTGCCGCTGCGTGTAATTCCACTTCGTATGCCAGGGGGTGCAGCGCAGCACAGAGATGGATTGGGCAACCGCTGCCCTGTCCTCCTGAAGCGGACCCTGAACCGGCTGTCCCACCCCCTGGAGACGTTCTACAGCTTCTGCGAGACGCTGCTCCGCCAGATGCAGATAACAGAGCGCTAGTCCGGTGCTAACTGCATCGTCTGCAGGGGATTCCCCCAAGGCAAGCCGGTACCAGCTGGCAGCTTCCGCATAATGCCCTTTATCTATGAGAAGTTCTCCGAGATATCGCAGGGTTGCCCCTGAAGCTTCCTTGCTGCCTGCAAGGCCAATGAACAGTTCCCCCGCCTCTGCACGCCAGCCTTCCTCATAGAGCGCTTCTGCCAGAGTGCTTGTATGTGCCGGGAAGCGTTCAACCAGCCGCTTGCCCAGGGCGATGAACTGGTGCTTCACAGCAAGCCGGATGACCTCGGCAAGCAGAGGGGATTCCCCGAAGGCGGCGAACTCCGCTTGCTGCACGGCAGCATCGGACGACAACCTTGCGTCGATCTCCAGCAATGCGGAACGCACCTCCGCAGGTGATTGCTGCCACAACTCCTCTTGCAGCTTCTCGCCCAGTTCCCATGTCAGCATGGCTTCAAGGAGCCATAGCTGCCGCACCGTTTCTGTGTCCAATCCTCCGGCTGAGAGCTGTAGATTGCCGGCCCGCAGCTTGGCGGCTGTCTTCCTGAACGAATGATATTTTCCGGTAATGATCCAGGAAGACAGCAGGAACAGCAAGGTGTCCTCTTCCAGCGGCCAGACCGCGGACGGCAGCTCTGCAATTGCCTTATAAGCGCCCAGCTGATATAAAGTACCGATAATTGCGGTTCTGGCAGCACGCTGTGCTGTGCCGGTCAGCTGTATCAAGAGTGCGGCGATCTCTCCCTCCGGCACCTCCAGCTCCTGAAAAGCAGCAGCGATCCCCTCCAAAGCGGGGAGATACAGGGAGTGCTGCTGAAGCGCACGATGGAACAGCTGCGCGGCTTCCTTCTGCTTCCCGCGCTGCTGGAAGATGACTCCCATCCGGTGCAGCGGGCGGAAGCTGTCCATGCCCTGTTCGGTGACGTATGCTCTGCGCGGAGCTGGGGCAGACGAGGTACCTATGGCATGCTGGTAAGACTGGACGGCGCGCTCATAGAATCCTTGGCTCTCCCAGGACTGGCCCTGCATGTAATGCAGGTCGGGATAATCTCCATAACGTGTCAGCTCGCGGGTCAGCAGGCTGTCGACCGCTTTCACATGACCGGCGGCCAGATCGATTTTGCACAGATCGCGAATGATTGAGGGACGGTAAGAGGCCTGCAGCGGAGCGAGGGTAAGACTCTGGCGCAGCAGTTCCCCGGCTTCCTCCAGCCGTCCGTCCTGACAGCAGGTGACTGCCAGATTATAACGGCTGAACACATCGTCAGGCTCTTCCGCAAGCGCAAGCCGCAGCAGGTGCTCGTTGCGGCTGATTTTATGCTTGGCGCTCATAACCGGGGGCAGGTAGCCGAAGTGAAGAATCTCTATTGGACTGGCCTCAATGGAGGCGGATCCATGTTTTGTGAGAATAGAGGACTCTACACTTTCGTGAATTCTCCCGCAGAAAAGATAGCCCTGCCCACCCCGGAACAGCCGCACAGGATGGTGATACAGACGATCCTCGGGCCTGCTACCCAGCAGGTTCTCTATGCGCACCGTGTACGCTTCGGCTGTGCTGCCTCCGAGAATCTCCTTGATTGAATCTATGGAAGTCTGAAGGATTTCATCTGCATCCAGGACCAGTATCCAACTGCTGGCCGCATGGGAGAGACCGGTATTGCGTGCGTCTGAGAAATGGTGGTTCCACTGGGCTTCAATGACCGTTGCCCCGTATCTCCGGGCGATTTCCACGGACTGGTCCGTGGAGCCGGTATCGACCACGATGATTTCATCGGCGCCCTGCAGACTAGCTAGGCAACGTGGGAGCAGCTCGGCTTCATTGTTGACTATGAGCTGTACTCCTAGTGTAGGTTTGGCAGATTGATTCAAGATCGTTCCTCCTTCGCGGGCCTTAATTCCTCCGGGTATTCTGCAAAAATAAGAATGTATATGCGTTGCTGCCGTCTTATGTAGATGCGGAATAACGCACAGCCAAGAGTACATGGGTATCCATGCACTCTTGGCTCCTGCATCGTATGACGGAAATTATGCTTACGTTCCTTGTGCATCAAAAATAACATTAAGCGTAGAAGCCGCACCCGGCGTGGCGGATTGATAGGAGAGGCGGGTGTATTTCAGGAACCGGGCAGGCACAATAACGTCTACAGAACCTGCTGGCAGCGGATTGTCTCCGGTCGTATCGACGAAATAGTTGGTTCCGTCTGCACTGATCTCGACCCGTGTATTCACCGGATTGGCTCCGGTATTCACAATGAAGTAGGAATAGGTGCCAAGGACACTGGTATTGTTGGCCGGCAGCGGCGTATAGGTATCCGAGGTTGCAATTGCCGTTGTAGGCAGCTCAATGAAGCTGCGCTGGGAAATAGACGTTACGCTGCTCAGCGTACCAGCAGTGATAGTCGCACCAAGCACGCTAGTAATCGTACCAGCAAGGATGTTGGTTACTGTACCAGCGGATGATAGAGTACCAGCAGTGATAGTCGCACCAAGCACGCTAGTAATGGTACCATCCAACAGGTTAGTCACTGTACCAGCAGATGATAGAGTACCAGCAGTGATAGTCGCACCAAGCACGCTAGTAATCGTACCAGCAAGGATGTTGGTTACTGTACCAGCGGATGATAGAGTACCAGCAGTGATAGTCGCACCAAGCACGCTAGTAATGGTACCATCCAACAGGTTAGTCACTGTACCAGCAGATGATAGAGTACCAGCAGTGATAGTCGCACCAAGCACGCTAGTAATCGTACCAGCAAGGATGTTGGTTACTGTACCAGCGGATGATAGAGTACCAGCAGTGATAGTCGCACCAAGCACGCTAGTAATGGTACCATCCAACAGGTTAGTCACTGTACCAGCAGATGATAGAGTACCAGCAGTGATAGTCGCACCAAGCACGCTAGTAATCGTACCAGCAAGGATGTTGGTTACTGTACCAGCGGATGATAGAGTACCAGCAGTGATAGTCGCACCAAGCACGCTAGTAATGGTACCATCCAACAGGTTAGTCACTGTACCAGCAGATGATAGAGTACCAGCAGTGATAGTCGCACCAAGCACGCTAGTAATCGTACCAGCAAGGATGTTGGTTACTGTACCAGCGGATGATAGAGTACCAGCAGT
The DNA here is from genome assembly GCF_038000365.1 of Paenibacillus sp. FSL R7-0333. Taxonomy (NCBI): domain Bacteria; kingdom Bacillati; phylum Bacillota; class Bacilli; order Caryophanales; family Paenibacillaceae; genus Paenibacillus; species Paenibacillus sp. FSL R7-0333. The sequence goes on along the minus strand of NZ_JBBOBZ010000001.1, from coordinate 6,031,963 downwards.
GATAGTCGCGCCAAGCACGCTAGTAATCGTACCGTCTAAGAGGTTGGTCACCGTACCAGCGGATGTTAAAGTACCAGCAGTGATCGTTGCACCAAGCACGCTAGTAATCGTACCGTCTAAGAGGTTGGTCACTGTACCAGCGGATGTTAAAGTACCAGCAGTGATAGTTGCACCAAGCACGCTAGTAATCGTACCGTCTAAGAGGTTGGTCACCGTACCAGCAGATGTTAAAGTACCAGCAGTGATAGTTGCACCAAGCACGCTAGTAATCGTACCGTCTAAGAGGTTGGTCACCGTACCAGCGGATGATAGAGTACCAGCAGTGATAGTCGCACCAAGAACGCTAGTAATCGTACCGTCTAACAGGTTAGTCACTGTACCAGCAGATGTTAATGTACCGGCAGTAATAGTCGCACCAAGCACGCTAGTAATTGTACCAGCGAGGATGTTGGTTACTGTACCAGCCGATGTTAATGTACCAGCAGTGATCGTTGCGCCAAGTATACTAGAGATGGTGCCGTTCAAAATGACGGTGGTCAGGTTCCCGCTGGTATCCGTAGTTAGCGGCCGGTCGATCAGGGTCGAGGGGTCCCGGCCAAAAATAAGTGTGCGCAAATTATCCGGATTGGCCTGAAATGAACTGAAATTTGGCAAAATGGAGTCATCCTTTCTGTGGGCGATTTCTGCCGTCAGCCTGCTCATGAAAAGACCCAAACCGTCGTCTGGGTCCATAAGCATGTATAGGCTGCCGGGTTAATAGAGAGAAGCATGAGTTGGACAGGACCATTCGAATGGTGTGATATTAGGATATGGAGCTTTTAAGAGAATGACTGGGTTAGCCCTGCAAAAATACGCAGCCGCCAAACAACCTGCCGGACAGCTTCGCATACTATGAAAATATGCTAGACCGACAGAAGGAGTGAGAATATGCCGAATGAGACTGTATTTAATCAGAATAGCCAGCCGCTGTATACCGAGCAGATTAACACCTATATTGCACCCGGGATCGATACTCTGCCTGAAGCGGGAGCCGCGATGTCAGGTTTATTGTTTGGGATTCCTTTTGCCTCCACGGTGGGTACTTCAACCCCGCTTGTCCTGCAGATAGCTAATCCCGGCGGCAGCGGACGTACCTTGTATATCTCCCGCATCATCGCAAGCACGGGAACAGCGTCGGTCACCTTAACCTTGCTGCGTAATGCAACGGTGGGGGGCATGGCGGTCACTCCGGTCAACTATAATTTCGGGAGCTCGGTCACAAGCGTCGGCACTGCCCGGACCGCAACGGCTGCGCCTACAGGTTCTCCGGCAACATTAATGTCGATGCTGCTGGCCATAGGTCCGGTCATCCTTAATATGGATGGCAGGATTATCCTGCCTCCCGGCAACTCTCTTACGATCTCGGTAACCATTGCGTCAGGGAGTACTGCGGCAACAGGCAACATCAGCTGGTGGGAGTTTTAGTACGGAAGAGGAGGAGAAGAACCATGCCCAACAACTATGTAATCAATGACAATGACCAGCCGGTCTATGTGGAAATGACGAACACCTTCCGTGCCCCGGATATCAGTGCCCCGCCAGAGATCAGCGCTTCGCAGGCCGCCGTATTATTCTCGGCGAATGCCTCGAACTCGGCAACGATCGTGCTGTCGCTTCTCTCGGCCGTCATTTCGGTCCGCATCAGTAATCCTGCGGGCAGCGGCCGGACCTTGTATCTGTCCCGGATCAGCGGCAGTATCGGCGGCACCTCGGTGCTGACCTCGATCTCTGGCAGCTTTACCATTGTCAAAGGAGGCACAATTTCTTCGCCGTCCACGGTGACGCCGGTAAATAATAATCTGGCCAGCGCGGCAGCAAGCAGCATGACGGTCCAGTCCTCCACCGCAGCTATTTCCGGGGGGACTGTGCTGGCGAATGTTCAGATTGCGCCGGGAGTGTTCAACCCGGCTTTTACCGGCAGCATTATCGTCCCTCCGAACAATGTCATCAGCATCAGCGTAAGCTCCTCAAGCGCGGCAGTCGGGACGATTATATCTGCGTTAAGCCTGAACTGGTGGGAGAGATAGCAGGCCGTGGCCGCTTGACTTGAGGGTGACAAAGGTTTATTTTTCTATAAATGGATGAAATAGAGGATTGGGGAGGAGGAAGCATGGAGACTTGTCTGTTTATACACGGCTTCACCGGAGGTGAATACGAGATTTCTCCGCTTGCGCAGTTTCTGGAGCGCAGCGGCTATGTGTCCAGAATGTTTACCCTGCATGGACATGGAGGCGGCAGAAGGGAGCTGCTTCATTCAAGCCGGGGGGACTGGCAGCTAAGCGCCGAGGAGGAGCTGAAGCAGCTATTCTCAAGCTCTGACAAAGTACATCTGATCGGCTTCTCTACCGGAGCGCTGATTGCATCTCGGCTATCCGTTCAGTATGCTTCCAGGATTCAGTCGCTCACCTTGTTGTCAACCCCGGTGTATCCGCTCAACCCGGCCGAGATTCTGCGCACACTGGTCCGCCCGGAGATGCTCCGGAATTATCTCAGCAAATGGGGTTCTACACCCATGAGAGCCACGCGGGAGTTCCAGCGGCTGGTGCGTGAGAGCTTCGAGGTCTATCCGCAGCTGAAGGTGCCGACCTTGATTGTACAGGGCAGGCGGGATCATTTGGTGAAATTCAAAAGTGCGGACTATCTCCGGCAGACGATTCCCTCGGAACGCAGACAGGTGCTGATTATGGAGCAAAGCGGACATATGGTCTGCCATAGCGCGGAGAGTCCCGCCATGATGGATGAAGTGCTCCGGTTTATCCGCCGCGCCGGCGATTCCGGGTAGACGAAGAACCCTTCCAGGGCTGGAAAGGGTTCTTCGGTCTGTCGCTGCTTCTATGATTATACGTTGACATTGAGGAGGGGGCGTGGTATTTTCAGCTTAAGGAAACCGGTTTCCTATTGAAAAGAATGATTACCGTCCTCCCGCTATTCTTCTATTCCGTTATTGCGTGATTCCGTTAGTTATTCCGCAGCAGCCCCGCCGCTTCGCTTGGAAGATAACCGGGGAATCAACTCCGGCTCCAGCAGTTGTCCGCTCACGGCAGCTTCTTTGTTATCCAGCTTGTCCATTAATAATCGTCCTGCGGATGCGCCGAGCTGGAAGGTATCCATATCGAGTGAAGTCAGCGGAGGAGTGGTGTAGGGGGACAAGGGATATTCATCGAACGTGGCAATGCCCAGCTGTGAAGGAATGGAGATATTCAATTTCCGAGCCGCCTGCAGCACGCCGTAAGCAGAGAAGTTGCTCATGCAGACGATGGAGCCGGGGGGATTCGCACTTTGCAGGAGCTGCTTGGCTGCCTGATAGCCATCCTCCTGGGCCGCCCGGCCATTGATGATCCAGTCGCTCTGCACAGCCATTCCCGCCTCGCTGAGTGCCCGCTGATAGCCGGCTGCACGGCGCAGGAAGAGCGGCTCATCCTTCTCGCCGCCGATGAAGGCCACAGACGGGTAGCCCTGGTCCAGCAGATGCCGGGTCAGCATGAATCCGCCCAGCTCATTGTCGCAATCGACCCAGATTCCCGGAGCGTTGATCTCACCGATGGAGATATAGGGGAACTCAAGCCGGTTCAGCTCCGCGCACAGCTCAGGAGTCAGCACCGAGGTGTTGGCAATAATGCCGTCCACCCGCTTATTCAGCACCAGCCTCTGCAGGAAATGCCCCTCCGCATGGTCATGCTGGATATTGGCAATGGTCAGCTCATATTTCAGAGGACCAATGATGCTCTCCACCCCGCCGATAATGTTATAAAAGAACTGATTGAGAAACTCGCTTTCCTTGGACATATCAATGAGGATAGCTATCGTATTGCTGCTCTGTCTGGCAAGTCCGGTGGCGATGCTGCTTGGGGTATAGTTCATCTGCTTGATGATGTCCCGGACCCTGGCCTTCGTTTCCTCGGATATTTTGGGAGAGTCGTTCATGACCTTGGATACAGTGGATTTGGCGACACCCGCTGCCTGGGCGATATCCTTAATAGTAACTTTCATAGCTTTCCCTCCCGTCCTTACGGTATGGTACGCCCTAATGGCGAACCTTGTTCTACCTGTCATAATAACACAGTTGCTGAGGCTGCTCTATGCGGCATAAAAGGAGACTATATAGTATGCTTACCCGGTTATTCGTATATCACACAGCGGAGGACCCTTTTGCCTTCCCGGCAGGCCCCCGTCTGCTTAAACTCAGACTATTCGTGCAGAGCGGACAGTCCTTGTCCTGCACGGTTGTCCACGCTGACCGTTATGATTCACCCGGCCATGAGCTTCCGCAAGAGATGGAGCGGATCGGCTGTGCCGGAGCGTATGACATTCATGAAGCCCTTATTCCGGCCGAGACTGGCAAATGCCGGTATCTGTTCCACATCGGGAATCCCGCAGGTGAATACATATGGTATGGGGAGCGGGGAAGCTCGGAGAACAGGGACCAGGCGGGTGCCTTTCAATATGCCTATATTCACCGCCCGCAGGCTATCGCGCTGCCTGCCTGGAGTTCAGACGCGGTGGTCTATCAGATTTACCCCGAGAGCTACCATCAAGGGACACTTCAAGGTATTACAGACAAGCTTCCCTACTTACAGCAGCTTGGCATTACTGCTATTTATATGACGCCTATCTTTGAATCGCCTTCCGGGCATAAGTACAATACTTCCGATTACTATAAGGTAGACCCTGGATTCGGGACGCTTGAGGATCTGAAGATGCTGGTCGGGACTGCTCACCGGCTGGGAATGAAGGTTCTGCTGGATGCGGTCTTTAATCATTCCGGCGATACCTTTTTTGCCTTCCGGGATGTATTGGAGCATGGGGAGGCCTCACGCTATAAGGACTGGTTCTTCATTCATTCCTTCCCGGTCAGCACTAAGACGGCTCCCGGCTATGAGACCTTCGCCAAGGCGGAGGCGAGTATGCCGAAGCTGAATATGGATCACCCCGAGGTAGCGGATTACATGATGGACGTTGCCAGGTATTGGGTGCGGGAAGCCGGGATCGACGGCTGGAGACTGGATGTGGCTAACGAGGTGACTCCGGCCTTCTGGACAAGACTGCGGCGGGAGCTGAAGGCGGAATTCCCGGACCTGCTGCTGATCGGCGAGATTATGCATGCTTCCGGGCCCTGGCTGCGGGGAGACCAGTTCGACGGCGGGATGAATTACCTGCTGCGGGATGCGGTGCTGGAGTTTTTTGCAGCGCAGTCTGCGGGGCCGTCGCGGTTCATGGAGCAGCTACTGCACCAGGAGGCCTTGTACAATGATCAGGCCAATTCAGCGATGTTCCAGCTGCTGGGCAGCCACGATACGCTGCGTTTCCTGACCGCCTGCAAGGAGGGGGGCCGGGGCTGGGACCGGGAAGCTACGGCAATGAGCCGGATGCGGCTGGCTGTCTTTTTCCAGATGACTTATATTGGGCTGCCGATGATCTATTACGGGGATGAGGTTGGAATGGAAGGCGCTACAGACCCGCATTGCCGGCGGCCGATGCTCTGGGAGGAGCAGGCTCAGCATACCGGACTGCTGGACTGGTACAAGCGGCTGATCTCGCTGAGAACAGAGCATGAGGTGCTGCGCCGTGGGGCCTTCCGCCCCTGGTTCACAGATGAGACGCGGGGGATCCTTGGCTATGTCCGGCGCAGCGGGCAGGATCGGATGGGGCTAATTATCAATAACTCCCCCAACCGCTACCATCTGGAGCTGCCCGCCTACCGTTCGGACACCAAAGTGCTGACTGAGCTGTTAAGCGGACTCACCCTCCGCAGCTCAAGCAAGCTTCTTGTGGAGATCGAGCCGTTTGGCTGTCTGATGCTGCAATAACCTGTAACCTCTGTCCACGGTTAAAGAGTAATGGACTCTGAGGGGCGCAGCAAGCAGGTGTTATTTCTTCTTTTTGTTCAGTCTCAGCAGCCGGAATTCCTTGTTCTCCCATTGCTTGAGCAGCGGATAAGGATCGAAGGCCCACTCCGTAATGCCGCGGTCACGGTAGATGCCATAATGCAGGTGGGGCGGGAACTTGCCCTGTGTGCCCGGGCTGCCATAGCCGGAGCTGCCCACCCAGCCGATGGTCTGTCCCGGAGTGACAATATCCCCTCGCAGCAGGGACTTCTCATATCCCATCAGGTGGGCATAATAATGGTAGCGGTTCTCGATATCGCGGATACCGATGCGCCATCCGCCGTAGCGGTTCCAGCCCTTGGTCTCAACAATGCCGAAGCAGGTGCTGCGCACCGTCAAGCCATGCGGCGCGAACAGATCCGTGCCTTCGTGAATGCGCGCGCCGCCCCAGCTCCGCCCGGTTCCCCAAGTGCTGCGGTAGGCATAATTGGTCCCGATTGGCAGCGGAAATGCACTACCGGACAGGTCCAGCCGTCCGAAATGCTCATATAGCTTGGCGAACTGGGAGACGCGCTGGGCGGCCCGCCCGTTATGATAATACTCCCAGATCCCTATATTGAAATCCGTAGCGGAATCCCCGTACTTGAGCAGGTGGCGGGCCATGCTGTAGAGCACATCGGCATCGCTCTCGGGATCGGCGATGCCGTCCCCTGATCCATCCACCCCGAAGCCGCCGAAGAAGCGGATGGAGTCCGGTTGCTTATCGTCCTGATCCGGGTTCAGCGGGCCGGACCATACAGGCGCCGGAATCATAATTCCGGTAAGCCTTGGCTTGGCCGCTGCAGAAGGGCTATCTGCGGCGGCTGTTTTTTTGCTCTTCCTGGCGATGGACCGTTCGTACTGATCGATGGCAGCGAAGCGGTACCAAGGAATGCCGGTTGCCGCGCCCATCTGCTCAAAGAGCTGCTTGCGGTCAGCAGCGGCAGTCTCTTTGCTGTCTGCGGGAGCAGGAGCAGGAGCAGGAGCAGGACTGCCCGAGCTCAGTTCGGGAATTTTATAAGAACGGGCAGCTTGGGCACTTTCGGCAGGACTGCCGCTCCAGAGCAGGGCGGCGGCAGACATGCACATCAAGGTTCTGCGGGTGTAGGGGCTCTTTATTAAGGCCAGCATGATCTCATCCTCCTGCGTTTGGGCGCATGAATTGCATATATGTTTGCGGAAGCGGCACTCGGGCCAGGTGCTTTTCTTTAGATTGAAGCAAAAGGACTTTTTTTATCCATGACTGCTCCAAGGTTCACAAAAACAGGCAAAGGACTACTTCACATGCTATAATATGAGGCAGCAACTTTTGACTGTGAAATAAATTGACATGACATTCAGATCGAAAGCGGGGTCTCATCACTTTGACTAATCGAACAGCCAAACAGCCCAAGCCAGACTGGATCAAAATCAAGTTAACCACCGGTGAGGAATATCAGGAAATCAAGGGTATGATGCGCTCGAAGACGTTACATACCGTATGCGAGGAAGCACGCTGCCCGAATATTTATGAATGCTGGGCTAACCGCACGGCGACCTTCATGATTCTGGGGGATATTTGTACGCGCGCTTGCCGCTTCTGTGCGGTGAATACAGGCCTGCCGACCGAGCTGGACCTGCTGGAGCCGGAACGTGTGGCAGAGGCTGCCGAAGGCATGCAGCTTAAGCATTGTGTGGTTACGAGCGTGGCCCGCGATGATCTGAAGGATGGGGGTGCGGCGATTTTTGCCGAGACGGTGTCTGCGATCCGTAAGCGCCTTCCTCTATGCAGCATTGAAGTGCTGATTCCTGATTTCCTGGGGGAACGCGCGAGCCTGGAGACCGTGATGAACAGCAATCCGGATATCCTCAATCACAATATCGAGACCGTGGAGCGGATGTCAGACCGTGTCCGGGCCAGAGCCAAGTACCGCCGTTCCCTGGAGCTGCTGCGCCGGGCGAAGGAGATGAAGCCGGAGATTCCGACCAAATCGAGTATTATGCTTGGCGTCGGTGAGCAGTGGGATGAGATTCTGCAGGCGATGGATGACCTTAGAGCTGTAGATTGTGATATATTGACATTAGGACAATATCTTCAGCCTTCGCCGAAGCATCTGAATGTGGAGAAATACTATCCGCCGGAGGAGTTCGCGGTGCTGAAGGAAGAGGGCCTGAAGCGCGGCTTCAGCCATGTGGAGGCCGGCCCGCTGGTGCGCAGCTCTTATCGTGCCCATGAGCAGGTGAAGTCTGCTGCCGTGGCCCGTGAGGCGCGTTCTGTTTCACAGGCATAGGTAGGTCTTTTAGTCTATTTGCGTTGGGTTCGATTTTATAAAAACTTGTGTAAACAAGTTTGCCGCGTGACGGAGTCACAGTAGATAGGTTTTGGTTTTAATGTTTTTAGGTTTTAAGGTTTAGGTTTGTTTTTAAAAGGGGTTGAAGGGTCGAAAGAACCAATGCCGCGATAGCCGGCGAGGTTCTTGGGTGACGTTTGCACCCCCTTCACGTTGATGGAGTCATGGAGAGGGATTTTGAAATTGTAGGAGCGGCAGCGTCCGCCTGAGAGCTTTCCTCTGGAAAGCTTGCATCGTAAGCATAAGCTGTGTTCTGATTTCAACCGCTTAGCGGTTAAATGGAGGAAATCAGAACACAACAGCGGCCGGAAATTCAAAATCCCGCGCAATGACTGCTTATCAACGCCCCCCCTAGATATTATTGAAAGGCAGGCGACACACGCTTGATCGTTATAGGTGGAAAAGGTTACGAGCTGATGCTCGATCATAAGGATGGCTGGAACCCTGAGGCTTTTCGCGGAAGATACAGCGAAGTGCTGGACCGGTACGATTATATCATCGGTGACTGGGGCTACAGCCAATTGCGCCTCAAAGGCTTTTACCGGGATAATCACCCTAAAGTGAACCGGGACACGGCCATCTCAGGCATGGTGGATTATATTAACGAATACTGTAACTTTGGTTGTGCGTACTTTGTGCTGCATAAGCTGAATGAGTCCCCGCAGGAGGGAAGCTTCAAGGATATTCTGATCAAGGAAATCCCGGAGCCGGAGCTAGACGAAGATCTGGAGCAGGATGCTGAACAGGTGGTAACGGTAAAAGAACACCGGGAGCCGCAGACGAAGGGTGCAGGCCGGGAGCATGTAACCAAAGACAGACCGGTGCGTGAGCACCAGAGCCGCAATCACCGCAACAAAGAAGGCCAGGGCAAGAAGAACCATAAAGAGTTCCAGGGCAGAGGCCAGCAAGGCCAACCGAATAATGCCCGGCAGAACAGAGAACACAAAGACAACCATTCCAACCGGTCTAACAAGCAGGCGAATCAGAATAAGCAGGATAGACCGGAGAAGCAGGACAACCAGAGCAGACAGGATAGTAACCAGAACAAGCAGGACAACTAGACGATAGCCAAGGGGACAGCATGTACCCCCGGATCTCAATGTAACTCAAAAAGCCTCTTCAGCACATTAGCTGAAGGGGCTTTTTCTAATTCTATGGGCGGGCGAGAGGGCACGGGCCAAAGGTATGCGAAAAACCTCTGACGATTCTATTTAACAGCTAATTTCAGCTGTTTCAGTGAAGCATTGTAGCTCCATACGAGCGCAGGGAACTTTTTCTTGAAGGCATTCAGCTCGATGAAGGACTCTCCGTCCTGGAACAGCGCCTCCTTGGAGGCCAGGGTGAACCCGAATACGTTACCGGCGCCGGTGGTCAGCATTACCTTTTTATTCTTGGCATCCCAGGAGACCTCATTCTCCACTAGTGCGGCGAGGACACGGGAGGCAGCATACACCTTATCGCCCTGCTTGATCAGACCTACATTTCCGGCAAAAGCAGTGCCGTTGATATCCAGGATATGATGGTCACCAGACGCGACAATCTCTTTCATACCGGCAATTTGCAGAGCGGTAATCAACTGGGCAGTTTTGCCCTTGACCTCGATATCAGGCGCAAGCCCGATATGGTTGAAGTCCTCCTTGTTCGGAGTCAGATACTTCATGGTGGTCAGCTTCAGCTCGCCGCCGCCGGACATGGGAATCAGGCTCTGAATCCGGGCCTTTCCGTATGAGCGCGTGCCTACAACTGTAGCCAGCTTGTTGTCACGAAGTGCACCGGTTAAGGCTTCGGAGGCGCTGGCCGTATATTCATTGGTCAATACGACCACAGGCACGCCGATCTTGCTGCCGTTCGTAATTGCGACCGGCTTCAGTGTACCGGTCTGATCGGAGGTGTACATCATAATGCCAGAATCCATGAACTTTGAGACGATATTCTGGGCGCTGTCCATATAACCGCCCGTATTATCTCGCAGATCAAGAACCAGCGATTTCATGCCGCCTGAACGCATTTTGTCCAGCGCTGCGGAGAATTCCTCATCGGCAGTCTGGGTGAAGCCGTTGATGGAGATATAAGCAATTTTAGAGCTAAGCATCTTGCTGGTCACGGAGCTTGTAGCAATTTCACTGCGGGTTACCGTATAGGATTTGTTAGCTCCGTTTCTCTGAATCAGCAGAGAGACCTTCGTACCCGCTTTGCCGCTCAGCTCATCGCCGTTCGTATCAGCCACCCGCACCCCGTTGATCTTGAGAATGGAGTCGCCGCGCTTTAGCCCCGCGGCCTCGGCCGGTGAACCGCTCATGACCTCTTCAATATATAGCTCTTTGGCCGTATACATCAGCCGGACACCGATGCCGACATATTCCAGATCGACCTGATGACCGAAGTCAGCAGCCTCCTCCTTCGTGAAGTATTGGCTATAAGGATCTTCCAATGTGCCTACCATACCGTCAATTGCACCGCGGATAAGTGTATCCTGGTCCACACCCTCAACATTGTAATACTCCAGATATTGCATTATTTCATTGATGATCTCCGTCTTCGAGGCTTGCGCCGCTTCTGTAGAGGCAGCAGCATCTGCCGCTGAAGCAGCAGGGGCCCAGGCGATGGATAGTGCCAGACAGCCGCTTAAGAGTGCGGTAACGATTTTGGCTGATTTCATGAGTTCATTACATCCTTTAGATGAATTTTTGAATTTAGGACTGCGCGTCGAAGCCGATATGATAAGTAGTGTCGATCGTCCAGGCACCGCTCTCCGGCTTCGAGAGCAGGAGGATCAGAGACTGGGTATAGGTCTCCTTCGATTCACCGTCCGTAATCACTACTTCCGTATAGACTGCGGCTTCATAGTCAGTGTAATAGAAGACATTGGAGGAAGACAGCGCATAGCTCAGATCGTAGGTTTTGAAATAATCACGCAGCTCCTCTTTGTAAGAGTCATCCTCTTCCTTATCGTACGAGGTCATCACGGCAAGGACTGCATCTGCATTGCGGGCATTCATACCCTGGTAGTATTTGCTGAGCGTATCCTTAATCCCGGTCTGATCGCCCTGTGGAAGCACAGCGGGCTTCATGCCTTGTTCGCGCGTCAGCAGCACAGAGGATTCCTGCAGCTCCATTTCGGAGATCTTCCACGCGCCGTCTTGACGGATCAGTGTATATAAATATTCGTACTGCTCATCCGGAGTATAATAACCGCCGGTTCGTACTGCTTTTTCGACAGTATAGACTGTAGCTTCATTACCTGTAACACTGAGGACTTTAAGACTCTCAATCGTGTTCTTGATGTCATATAGCTCGAACTGGGCATTCATATTGCTTACAGCTTCCGTTTTGTCTGCCCCTGCATCGACAAGCGAATAGAAGCTGCTGGCCTTCTCTTCATTATAATATTGGTTAGCTAATTGAATGATAGCCTTGATCTCCTGCTCACTGGAGGCGGAGGACGGCGATACGGTGATCTTCACGCTGCGGCTGGCTGCATCCCAGACCGCTGTGCCCCCGGTGGCTTCGGCAATGAAGCGCAAGGGTATGTAAGTGGTCCCGGCGTTCGATACAGGAGCGACTGTAAGCTGCTTGACGGTTCCGTTGACGCTGGCCCGCTTGCTGCCTACCTTAAGGCTGATATCCAGCCCTGTTCCGGTGCCGGTTACCGTGCCCGTCTTGGAGTCCCACAGCACCTGCAGGCCAAGCTTCTCAAAAACAACGCGGAAAGGCACAAGCACCGTATTATTCTTCAGATATGGAGTACCTGCTGTGAAGGCAAGATTACTGCCGTTAATATACACTTTAATGGGTTTGTCTGCGGCAAAAGCGGGAACCGCCAGCACAAGAGCCAGCAGGCTGATGCCTAGCAGGGATACTAATTTCCTCAATAGATTCGCTCCTTCAAATAGAAAACTTTGTAAAATAGAACCATTATACCATTTGGAAATTCCGTCTGTCTATTTATTCTAAGGGTTACTTCCAGGCTCAATAGAGTTGCCGTCAGCCGGCATGATAAAGCCGGAGATCGGGGGCATCTCCGGCTTTATCGGCAAATACTAACTAGACCAAGAAGGCCTCTCGGACACGGTTCCAGAACGGGAAAGGGCGGTAACGGGCGAAGCTGATTTTGTGGTCAGCGACCTGAGCACGTACCGAAATCAGATCATCCACCGGAATATTATTATGGTCAATGGTCAGCAGCAGGCGCTGATCCTTGCGCGAGAAGATATCGCAGTGATGATGCTTAGGCAGCATTAGCGGCGAGCCCATGGTGCGGAATACCCGGTTATTAATGGAGGCAATTTCAGCAATCTGCAGCGCCTCGATCGAGGGGTGTACCATAGCACCTCCCAGACTTTTGTTATAAGCGGTACTGCCGGAAGGTGTGGATACACACAGGCCGTCCCCGCGGAACATCTCAAAGGTCACATCATTAATATCCACCTGGATCACAACCGTCCCGTCCACGCCCTTAAGGGTGAATTCGTTCAGGGCAATGTGCTTGCTGGAGCCGGATTTCTTATGTATTTCCAGTTCGAGCAGCGGGTACTGTACGATGCGGGGTTTATGCGGCCCAACCTCTCCGCACATGTAATCAATCAAGGACGGCAGCTCTTCGGCCTGCCAGTCCGCATAGAAGCCCAAATGGCCGGTATGCACGCCTACAAATGCGAGGTTCGGGATCTGATCGATAAACGTATGAAAAGCGTGCAGCATCGTGCCGTCACCGCCAATCGAGATCACGATTTCCGGTGACTTGGCATCCAGCTCCAGATTCCGGCCTTGCGCCAGCTTGTGAAATTGCTCCGCTAGTTGGATGGATAATTCATCTCCGCGGTCCAGAACATAATATCTCAAGGTGTACAGGCTCCTTTGTGTAATTCAGTCATACACCGATCATAATCAATCTTGACCCGGAACACAATATTAGCGCTGTGAAAAGCCGGAATCCGCTTCAGTGCTGCATCAATAGAGCCGTGGCATATCGAATTAGCTGCGGTGCGCATAAGATTGCCGCCACAGCTTCCCCAGCAGAAAGACCACCAGCGACAGGGCCAGCATGACTGCGAGCAGAAGGCAGAGCAGGCTGATGCTGCTGATTAGAGCGGCTTCTGGAGCGGCCAGCCCGGAGGCGGCGGGCAGTAGGGACCACTGACCGGCCAGTCCCGAGCTGACTACCGGCTTCCAGAGCAGGAGAAGCAGAACCGCTGAGAGCAGGGCATGCACCAGGCGGGCGGCCATGAACGGGAGATAGCGCAGTCCGGTACCGTTCAGGATACTGGCGACCTGTGCATGAACCGACAAGCCGCCCCAGGAGAGGATGAACGCTGCCGCCGCAGCCTTGAATTGCAGCGGTACGCCTCCGGCAGCTTCACCAGCCGACCGGGCGCCGAGCGTCACTTCGAATAAGCCGCTGACCAAGGCGGCTGAGAGCTCAGGCGGGAAGCCGGCCAGCGACAGCAGTCGTCCGGTCATGCTGAACAGGGCGGACATTACGCCGGCACGGGCGAGCAGCTCCATCAGCACATTGAAGAAGACAACCAGGCCGCCGACAACAATAATAAGCTGGAGTGAGGAGGTAATGGCACTCTTCAGCAGCTCGCCGAGACTTCTGCCGTCTACCCGGCGCGCATGTGCCATCGCGTTCAGGGCAGTCCGCAGCCTGCCGGGGCCTTGTCCTTCCGAAGATGCAGAAGAGCTGCCTGAATGGGGGAGGGCGGTGTTCACAGCTGCTGCTTCCGGCCTGCCCCGGCCATGGAAGGACATCAGCAGACCTACGATGAGCCCTCCCCCGTAATGGGCAAGGGCAAGCACAAGCCCCAGAGAGGCATCGTGAAAGAATCCGACAGAGACCGCACCCAGCAGGAAAATCGGGTCCGAGGAGGTCGTGAAGGCGACGAGCCGCTCGCCTTCGATTCTGCTGATCATTCCCTGCTCGCGCAGCTTGGCGGTTAATTTCGCGCCGACAGGGTATCCTGATACATATCCCATTGCTAGGGCAAAGCCGCCGCTGCCGGGTATATTGAAGAGCGGGCGCATCAGCGGATCAAGCAGAGCGCCGAAGAGATGGACGATGCCGAAGCCCAGCATAATTTCAGAGATGACGAAGAATGGGAACAGCGAGGGAAACAGCACATCCCACCAGACGGCGAGCCCGCGCAGCGCCGCATCCAGGGAGCTGGCGGGATGGACCAGCATCAGCAGCATACAGCCCGCCAGCACGATCCCGAGCAGCGGGCTTGCGATTTTGTTCAGAGTCATCGGTTTCTCGCCTCCAGTTCTATGCTTAGTTGTATGCCGAAAGCTGGACAAACAGCACAAAAAAACGAGGAAAACGGTTACATTTACCGGTGCTTTTTCATTGAAATTATGGTATTATAAACTTAATTAATGCACATCTTGTTGAGATAGATTTTCAGGGATGGAGTGATGGTGATGAGTGTAGTTGCCGGAGTGCTCGTTTGTGCTTTTGTATATGTGATCCGGGTCTCCCTTGTCCCGCCTGGTGATGAAGATTTTAGAACATACTGATTAGCTTACGAGCGCTGAACTCCGGTTTGGCGCCTTTTTTTGTTCAAATTTTTATTTTCATAGGCTTAGCAGGCATGTCTTAAGGCAGGGATAACTGTGCAGCCTGTTTTTTGGTATAATGATAAGCAACTGCTTATCAGATTAATATGGAAGAAGGCGAAACCTCCAAATGAATCCGAAAGAGAGCCTGTATGACAGCCTGGGAGGCGCTGAGGGAATTCACCGTCTGGTGACTGTGTTCTATGCCAAGGTACAGCTTCACCCGCAGCTCAGCCCGTTATTCCCTGAAGATATTACTCCGGTGCTGGAGAAGCAATATCAGTTCTTGAGTCAATTCTTTGGAGGCCCTGCCCTGTTCTCCGAGCAGCACGGCCATCCCATGATGAGAGCCAGACATATGCATGTCCCCATCACTCCTGCTCTGGCGGAGGATTGGCTCGCCTGCATGAAGGCGGCGCTGGAGGAGATTGGTGTGGAGGAGTCCCTGCGTACGTTTGTCCTGAGCCGGCTGGCGGGTCCCGCCCATCATTTTGTCAATATGCCCCATGAATAAAGTGTAGTTGTGAAAGGATGAGGGCACCCGTGCCGGAATTAATACCGCTTTACTCGATTAAGGTTACCTGCTGTAACTGTGAACATGAATTTTCAACCTCAAGAGTACGTCCCAGCCTTAAGAAGGCTATCCGCCGCGATGCGGACTTCTGCTCCTATTACAAGGCGGAGAATCCCGATTATTATGTGGTTCGGGTCTGTCCAAAGTGCGGCTTTGCCTCCACGGAGAATTCTGCAGACAAGCTGGCCGACTGGCAGCGCAAGTCCTTCGATGCACAAGTAGGAAGACGGTGGCAAGCCCGCGACTTCGGAGAGAAGCGTAGCTGGGAGGAGGCGCTGGAGACGTACAAGCTGGCGCTGATCTGTGCGCAGAGCATTAAGGACAAGGAACGTATTATAGCCAGCCTGCTTCACCATATTGCCTGGCTGTACCGTTATCAAGGGGATTCGGTGCAGGAGCAGCGTTTCCTGGCCTATTCGCTGGATGAGTATGTGAAGGTGTTCGAGAATGATTCATCCGGTGGTAATGATGCGCGGCTGATGTATCTGATTGGTGAGCTGAACCGCCGGATCGGGGAGTTCGCCGCTGCTGTGCGGTGGTTCTCAAGGGTCATTAATGACCAGCGGATTACGGACGCGGCCATGATCCGGGCTTCGCGCGAGCAATGGGCCATTCTGCGTGAGCAGATGCGCGGGCTGGACGTTGATCCGGACGGGCTTCCCGCAGGTACATAGAAGGCGGAGTGAGGGTGTTAGAGTGTCTATCCGGTATACCGGAACGCAAAAAGGCGTAGAAGGGATGCCTCTTCTACGCCTCTGCCCGCTTAAGCGGGGCGAACTGCCGGCAACCGCGTTTAGCGGACCGCCCGGTCAAACAACAAGTAGTCATTGTCATTATCAATGACGGTGGGACTTGCACTGCAGCAG
This sequence comes from Paenibacillus sp. FSL R7-0333, assembly GCF_038000365.1. NCBI lineage: Bacteria > Bacillati > Bacillota > Bacilli > Caryophanales > Paenibacillaceae > Paenibacillus > Paenibacillus sp. FSL R7-0333. The sequence goes on along the minus strand of NZ_JBBOBZ010000001.1, from coordinate 6,015,735 downwards.
GGAAAGACCAGCAGCTTTTTTTTGCCGTCACGCACGTGCTGCAGCTCCCGCGGCTTCATCGGCAGAAGAACATTCTCATGGTCGCAGAAGGGGCAGTATTGCACGTACATGTCGCCAAGAATAATGTCATAAGGCCAGGTATGGCTGAAGGGGATCATTGCTTGTCCTTCTCGTCAGAGGGAGCAGGCACGCTGCCTTCGGGGGTCTCGCTAGCAGCTTTCTTGGATAATTCAGCGATCTTTTGCAGCAGGATATGTTGGGGCATATGCATCAGGTGTTCCAGCGGAACGCCGAGTTGTTTCGATAAGGTGATGGCCGTCTCCGGCGATATTTGCAGTGGCTTCATCAGGATGCCCTCCTTACAATTAGTGGAGTATCATGATTCACTTTACCATGGCTGTACCGCAAATACAAAGAAAACTACTCTATAACGAAGGAATGGTGAGTATATATGAAACAACCGTTATCACTGACATGGGAGCTGGAATCGATTTTTCCGGGAGGCTCTGCCTCCCCGCAGTTTGAGAGCTTCCTGAGCCAGCTCGAATCCGATATTGAGCGCCTGCGCGCACAGGTGGCTGCCGCTGCCGCACCGGCTGACGCTGCTTCAACGAAGGGGCTGGACCCGGTCATTGAGCTGCTGCAGAGCTGTGCCGGACGCCTTACACAGGCCTCGGAATTCGCCGGCTGTCTGGGTGCACAGAATCAGCTCGACAAAGGGGCGGTGAGACTGTCCTCCAAGGTAACGGGGCTGCGCGCCGGTTATGAGGGCATCAGCTCTGCCTTCGATAACGTGCTCCGGCAGACCTCTGACGCGGTATGGGCCGAGTGGATGGCCCGGCCGGAGATTGCCCCGCTGAATTTCGTGCTCAGTGAGAGCAGGAATCTGGCCCGTGAGAAGATGAGTCCGGAGCTGGAGAGCCTGGCACTTGAGCTTGCCGTTGACGGCTATCATGGCTGGAGCGAGCATTATGAGACGATTGTCGGACAGATCCAGATTCCTTGTGAAGAAGACGGGGAGCAGAAGCTGCTCTCTGCCGGGCAAGCCTTCAACAAGCTGGCGGATGAGAATCCTGAGGTCCGCAGTACGATGTTCCGCAAATGGGAAGAAGCCTGGGGTGGGGCGGCCGACTATTGTGCAGATACCTTGAATCATCTGGCAGGCTTCCGCCTGAAGCTGTACAAGGGCCGCGGCTGGGAGGATGTGCTGAAGGAGCCGCTGGGCATCAACCGTATGTCCCGTCAGACCCTGGATGTCATGTGGGATGTAATCACGAAGAGCAAGCCTGCTCTGGTATCTTATCTGAAGCGCAAGGCGGAAATTCTGGGTCTGGAATCACTCGCCTGGGTCGATGTGGATGCGCCAGTCGGCAAGTCCTCCGGCAAAATTCCCTATGAACAGGCAGCCGCCGACATCGTGACCCAGTTCCGCAAATTCAGTCCGAAGCTGGCGGATTTCGCCGAACGCGCCTTCGACAAGGATTGGATCGAGGTCGAAGACCGGGCCGCGAAGCGTCCGGGGGGCTTCTGCGTCTCCTTCCCGGAGAGCAAGGAATCCCGCATCTTCATGACCTACAGCGGTACGCCGTCCAATGTATCCACACTTGCACATGAGCTGGGCCATGCCTATCATTCCTTCCTGCTGGAGGACCAGCCGCTGTTCAACCAGAACTATGCGATGAACGTGGCGGAGACGGCTTCCACCTTCGCGGAGGTCATTGTGTCGGATGCGCAGGTGAAATCTGCGACGGACAGTGAGGAGAAGCTGGCGCTGCTTGAAGCGAAGATCCAGAACAGTGTGGCGTTCTTCATGAATATCCATGCCCGCTTCCTGTTCGAGACCCGCTTCTATGAGAAGCGCAAGGCAGGTCTGGTAAGCAGTGAGGAATTGTCCGCGCTGATGGAGGAAGCCCAGAAGGAAGCATTCTGCGGGGTTCTTTCCGAATATCATCCTCATTTCTGGGCGTCCAAGCTTCATTTCTATATCACAGATGTGCCGTTCTACAACTTCCCGTATACGGTAGGGTATATGTTCAGCACCGGTCTATACCGGCTCGCGCTTGAGGAAGGTGCTTCCTTTGCCGGTAAATATGACAGCCTGCTGCAGGATACCGGAGTGATGACGCTGGAGGATCTGGTGTCGAAGCATCTGGGCGTTGATCTGTCCAAGCCGGATTTCTGGCAGGGGGCTGCAGATTTAATCGTTGCCGATATTAATGAATTCCTGGAAATGACGGAACAACGCGGCTAAGAATTTGTCGAAAATGAGACGAATTGTTTTTTTACAGTAAAATGATAGCGGTTGAATATGGTGTGAATGTGCAAAGACCCCGGTTTAGGGGTCTTTTTATGCTGTTTATTTGTCGATAAATGGCGACAAAAGTTTGTATATTGCTATTAATACTAAATAATTTGCGCATTTATAGGGATTATAACCCAATTATGTTGAATAATGTTGTGCGTGTTTAATTAGTATCCTATAATGAGCCTAAAGCCTTATATAAGCGCTGCTAGACCCACAAAATTCAAACAACTGCTTACGAAGCAAGTGTTGTGTGAGGCAGAGCCATGAGGCTGCATCACCCACAAGACTTTTAGGAGGAAATGCATGTGAGGACGGAACAATTATCGCTTGCAAGACAGATGGATCTGGTATTTCATGAGCTGCAGGAGGAATTGTCAGGACTGAATTCAGGGACCGTATTTGTACAGATCAGGAATAATATCATCGGCAAGTTCGGGGTCCGCCACAATCCGCTCGCCGGACGCAGCGGAAGCTTCGCAGCCGGGCAGGAGGGGCTGACTTCAGGCCAGCAATCCTCATTCCGCGTCATGGCGCTGGAGAGCCTGAAATATAAGAAACGGTGGACACATGGAGAGATCAGCTATGAATTTGCTGTACGCCAGGGGATGGTGGTGGTGGATGCCACGCTGGAGTCCAATTACAATATGGCGAATCTGATGATCCGCTATCCGCGCAACAGCCACGGCGATGTCTCGGATCAATCCTTCGGCTGATTCTATATACATATAGAAAAGCCCCCCTGCGCTTCGACGAGAAGCGCGGGAGGGCTGTGAAGCTGCTCGGTCTATGCCTCACGGCTTAGACGGTTTGTAAAGATAAGGTAGCGATTACGAACGACCGGACAGTTGTTGCTCTGCCAGTTGCACCAGACGTTTGGTGATATATCCTCCCAAAGAACCTGTTTCGCGGGAAGTATAGTTCCCATAATAACCGTCAGCCGGGATAGTTACTCCAAGCTCTTGTGCTGCTTCATATTTCAACTGCTGCAGCGCTGCATTCGCTTGAGGAACGACCAGGTTGTTAGAACGGCTACCACGACTTTGTTGACCTGCTTGACCCATGTGTGCTCACCTCCTTCGCCCGTTGTGAAGATAGTATGAGCGCGGGAGGGAGAATTCATGCACGCATGTTGAAGTTTTATAGGATGGTAATTATTATGAAATTTATTGTTCCGGGTAGATCATCTGCAGGGTGCCCCCCAGCACCAGCGTCTGTCCGGGTTCAAGCGTGATCAGCCCGGTAGCGGAGGCGTCCTGCTGGAGATTAGGCGCATCCGGGAGCCAGGTGAGCGGTTCAATGCACAGGAACTGGTCGGCCTCGCCTTTGGTATAGAGAATCCAGTGGCGGAAGAAGTCAGTATCGGCTGAGTAACGCAGCCCGTATCCATCATCGCGCATCAGCACGGCCTCGGCAGGCTGGCCCTCTGCTATACGCAGGACGGTATCCAGGTCCGCACCTTGAAGATTCAGCCGGGTGTGCAGGCTCGTAAGCTCTCCGAGCGGCAATAGCTGTCCGGTAGGCAGGAGATCCTTACTCAGCTCGCAGACGGCTCCGGCAGGAAGGGTAACATTCCAGCGGGACGGGGTTCCGTCAAGCATGAACCAGGTATGGTAGCCTGCGCCAAAAGGAACACGCTTGCTGCCGAGATGAGTGACCTTGAGCGTCTGCTGCAGCCGGTCATCCTGAAGCCGGAAGGTCATTTCAAGCTTCAGCGGCTCAGGGAATTGTCTGATCCACTCCGGATCATCTGTGGTTATGAACTCAGTGGTGACCGCACAGCCGAACTCGTCCTCCTCAATATCACTGACACACCAAGCCTGGGCGCGGTGCAGCCCGTGAATATGATGTTCTCCCGCATTCCGGTCGAACTGGTAGCTTGTGCCGTCGAACAGGAAGCTTCCGCCGCGTATGCGGCCAGGCGGCACAAGAAGCGGGAGGCCGAAGTGATAAGGCTTCTGCATATACGATGCCAAGTCGCTTTCTTCAGGCTGACGGAGGATCTGCCGCTCCATGGTGCGGTCCCATAATGAAATTACGTTATTACCCAGCCTGGGCAGAAGCGTGACTTCCAGTTCCCGGCTATGCAAAATATACGTATCATAACCGTTCCATTGCCCTTTGGTCACCTGTTTCATAAGAGATATGCTCCTTTGATAAGCTGTAATCAGATTACATACACACGAATACCTTTATCATACCAGATTTATCCGGCGGAGGTTAGGGATTTGACAACTTCTCCGGGCCGATCTATGATGGAGGCATCAATTAACACAGGTAACGCGATGACAGGGACAAGTAAGCATGGACTGTACCTCCAGAAAGCCGGTGGCTGATGTGAACCGGTGGTGCACCTCTGACTGAATGGACCCTTGAGCGCCGCGCTCGAACAGGCTGCATAAGCCCTAAGTAGACCGGCCGTCTCTTCCCCGTTAACGGAAGCCAAGGCTGTTTGCATAGATCCCTCCGGGGACTCCAGGCAGCGAATAAGGGTGGTACCACGGTCTCACGTCCCTTGCGGATGTGGGGCCTTTTTGCGTTCCTTGCACCAGCGGACAATTATAATGATGATGGAGGATAAGAGGATGGCTAAAAAAGTATTGTCGGGCATACAGCCCAGCGGTTCACTCACACTCGGTAATTATATCGGGGCAATCAAGAATTTCGTCAAGCTTCAAAAGGAATACGAATGTTACTTCATGGTGGTCGATCTGCATGCCATTACGGTAGCCCAGGACCCCGCAGCCCTGCGCGAGAATTCGGAATCGGTAGCCGCGCTGTATCTGGCAGCAGGCATTGATCCATCGATCGCGCATGTCTACATGCAGTCCCATGTGCCGCAGCATGCCGAGCTGGGCTGGATTCTGACTACGCTCACTGCCATGGGTGAGCTGGAACGGATGACACAGTTCAAGGATAAGTCGGCCGGCAAAGAATCCGTAGGCGCAGGTCTGTTCGTCTATCCGTCGCTGATGGCCGCCGACATTCTGGTCTACAATGCGGATCTGGTACCGGTAGGCGAAGACCAGAAGCAGCATCTGGAGCTGACACGTGACCTGGCGGGACGCTTCAATCACCGGTTCGGTGACTTCTTCACCGTCCCTGAGCCTTACATTCCGGAGGTCGGGGCGCGGATCATGTCCCTGGATGACGGCACCAAGAAGATGAGCAAAAGCGATCCCAACCCCGGCAGCAGAATCGGACTCCTGGACCCGCCTGATGTAATCCGCAAAAAGATTAGCCGGGCCACAACGGATTCCGGCCGTGAGGTTATTTTCGACCCGGCGGCTAAGCCGGAGATCAGCAATCTAATGAGCATCTATGCAGAGTGCTCGGGAATGAGCCTGCAGCAGATTGCCGACAAATATGAAGGCCAAATGTACGGCGGCTTCAAAAAAGAGCTGGCTGAAGTGGTCGTAGCGCTGCTGGAGCCAATCCAGCAAAGATATCAGGACATCCGCAGCTCAGGGATGCTCAGCGATATTCTGGCTCAGGGTGCTGAAAGTGCACGTATAAGTGCCGCCCGTACCCTGGAGGGCGTGAAGGAACGGATGGGCTTCCTGCCTACCCGTTAAGTTAAGGGGTAGGCTGGTTGCTCTCCGCCTTGCGTCTCAGCCTGGCCTTGACGATGAAGCCCCAGCCGATGTTAAGCACGCACAGCGCGCCGAGCAGCAGCGCCAGCCAAATGTTATAGCTGATCGAGATGGAAGCTGCTGTGAGGAGTAGAATTGAAGAGCAGGCGAACCACAGTGACAGACCTTTACCCATATGTTCCAGCCTTCCTTTCTGCTTCAAATAGTGTACAAGTGAATCCCGGTGTGCCTCGCAGCATGCCGGGATTTTACGTATAGAATGCGTAAACAGGCTTTGGACTGTAACCGCTTTTGTTGTTGATTGTGCCTTATGCGGTCCCTGACGTCAAGAGGGTTGCCCAAGGCAGCCATTTCCTTCCTGGCTTCCGGGGCAACCCTCTCCATGGTGATCATCGTTTGCTAATCATGCTACAGCTTGACAGTTCCCGGATCAATGGCGAAGCGCTCATCCAGCTTCTCGCTGCTCAGCCAGCCGACATAAGTATTCAGCGGTTTATACTCATGGTCCATGACCAGGACAGCCACGAACGGGAATTGCTTACGGTGTAAATAACGGACATCTCCCCAGCGTACAATATAACCAGAGGGCAGCTCCTCCACCTCCGCGACAGCGTACGAGGTGAAGTACAAGAAGGCCTGTATATCCGGATGGGATTTGGAACGCTCGACAGCGGGGTGAGTGGAGCACACCGCATGCTTGAACCATTCCAGCCGTCCGCTGTTCAGCTGCCCCACATTGTAGCTGCCGTCCGGCTTGGCTTTGACCAGATTCCACCGCGTTGGCGAAATGGTTGGGATCACATAGTAACGGTCGCCGGCATTATGGTGAACATCCTTGTTCTTGATGTTACGGGTAATGCGGGCATGAACGAGGGTCCGCCAGATGTAGTACAAGACGATGCAGGCATACAAGGTGATGAACAGGGGAGCGGGCGGCACCAGTCCGCTGATCCAGAGAATAATCGCCGCTGCATGGCTGCCGAAGATAAACGGATCGAAAATATGGATGATGTTCCAGGCGATCCATTTCTCGGTGAACGGGCGTGCGGCCTGAGTCCCGTAGGTGTTGAACAGATCGGAGAATACATGGACGGCAACGCCGATGAAGCTCCAGAGTGCGATATGGCTTAAGGTCCTCAGGTCCGTGAAGCCGAACAACGGCCCGATGACCACGGTGATCAATGCCGGCCACAGCAGTAAGAAGGGCAGGGAATGGGTGATCCCCCTGTGATTGCGGATGTATACCGCGTTATCCTTCAGACGCAGGGCGGTATCGGCATCCGGTGCCTGAGAAGCCAGTACAGTAGCTACCATCACCGCTCCGGCAAGCGTTCCATTCGAAGCGACGAGCGGATCGACGAAGGACAGACCTGCAAGTCCAAGTCCCATAACAAAATGTGTGGCAGTATCCATTAGTCAGATCTCCTTTGTACGGAAGTTCTCTATTAATAACTACCCATTATTGGGCTAAGTTATTTAAGGACGGGAAAATAAATATCGTCACGTAATTGTCGAATTAATGAACATCTTGGTCAATGATTGTCAAAGTCTTTCCCAGTTTGCTATGATAAAGTTAATAGCGGAGTGTAAGAAGTTCCCTAGAAGGAGGAACCCGATACGTGGACAATCAATTGAGATATCAAGCTTCTTCTGATTCCGCATCAATGTCTGCCAAGTCTCCACCGGAAGGTGCAAGCTGGCGCGACTTTATTACCGTTACGAAGCCCGGCATTATCCGCTCCAATCTGATTGCGGCCTTCGCAGGCTACTGGGTGGCATCAGGCTGGGATGTACAGTATGGCCGTCTGATTCTGACTTTGCTCGGCACCATGCTGGTCATGGCTTCAGCCTGTGTCTTCAATAATTATTTTGACCGCGATTTGGATATGAAGATGGAACGGACCCGGGAACGCGGGCTGCCTACAGGCAGGCTGAAGCCGACAACAGTACTTATCTATGGCATTGGACTCGGCATTGCCGGGCTGGCCGTACTGTTCGCATTCTGCGGCGTGCTGGCCGGATTGTTCGGCATAGTCGGCATGTTCGTATATGTTGTAGTGTACACCCTGTGGCTCAAAAGAACCTCTACCTGGAGCACCTCGGTAGGTGCGATCTCGGGAGCCATGCCTCCTGTCATCGGCTATGTGGCTGTTACAGGAACAGTGGATCTCGGCGCCTGGCTGCTGTTTGCAATGCTCTTTCTGTGGCAGCCGCCCCATTTCTGGGCGCTTGGCATCCGCCGCAAGGAGGAATACCGGGCTGCAGGATTCCCGCTCCTTCCGGTTGTGAAGGGGACGCGCCGCACCAAATTCCAGATGATTCCTTATGTGGCGCTGCTGCTGCCGGTGCCGGTGCTGATGTATGCCTATGATTATGCAGGTATTTATTATCTGATTGTATCACTGGCCTTGTCGGTTGGCTGGCTCTACTTAACCCTCATCGGATTCAAGGCAAAGGATGATGAGGTCTGGGCGAAGAAAAGCTTCCTCTTCTCTATTAATTATCTGACGTTAAGTCTGATTGCCCTCGTGCTCAATACCATTCATGTGTAAGCATTCTTAGGATAGAGGGGGAAGGTGTCCTGTGCAGACCTTGAAACGTTACAAATGGACCTGGCTGTTGCTGCTGCTTGCAGTGATTATGGCGGTCTATCTGGCAGTCAAATCATTTGATTTCGGAGGTGAGAAGCTGCCGGTCATCGGTCAGGTACAGGACTTCTCCCTGGAGAATGTGGACGGGAAGCAGATCAGTCTGGCGGATACGGCCGGCAAGGCAAGGCTGGTCTATTTCTTCTTCACCGTCTGTCCCGATGTGTGTCCGATTACCACCTATATGCTGTCAGAGACGCAGGATATCCTGGTTAAGGATGGCAGCTTCGGCAAGGACGTTGAATTCGTCTCGATATCTTTCGATCCGAAGAATGATACCCGGGAAGCGATCAAGGCCTTCGCCGACAAGTTCCATGCCGATTACAGCGGGTGGTACTTCCTGCGCGGGGATCAGGAGCAGGTACGTAAGCTCGCAGCGGAATCCTTCAAGGTGTTGATCTACGGCACGAGCAAGGATGATTTCGCCCATGCGAACCTCATTGGTCTGGTGGATAAGAACAACCAGCTCCGGGGATTGTATGATGCCGGGGATACGGAGAATGTAACGCCGGAGTTCCTGGCGAGAACGGTGAAGAAGCTGGCCCGTGAATAGCATAGGCATGAAATAAACGAGGGTGTCCGTGGAGCAGTGGAGCTGCTGCACAAGGCACCCTCGTTTTGTGATGAATGGTTAAGAATATATATGCTTCATACGGTGAATTATCCTTCTATTCCCTGAGGATACGGCTGGGGGTAGATAATGTAGTCTTCAAGCCCTGCCTTCTCCAGCTGGGTGATGTTATATTCATCCGGAGTTCCTTCCACGCCTGCATAGCCCTTGCGGGTATACATATGAACGGCATCGGGAAAGGCGTCGCGCAGCACTGCGCGGATTTTTTTGCCTGAGCTGTCATTGTCCATGTACAAGTAGACTTCCCCGTCCCGGATGGTATTCCGCAGGGATTCCAGCTTCAGGGTATTCAGCGTACCGAAGGTGCACAGAATGTCGACCTCTGGTTCAAGCAGCCGCCTCAGTCTGCTGCGGTCATTCTTGCCTTCGACAATAATGGTGATGGACATATGCAATCAGCCCCCGGATCTTAGTTGTTATGACGATATTGTACCTAAGCTGCGCTATTTTTAACAGCCGGGCGGAACAATATGTATTCATTCCCCGGGAAATGTCGCATTCAGGCGGCAGGGCTGTTCCAGCCGGGAGCGTAGGAAGAGAGACGGCCGGATCTGCCCGGAGGCAGCAGCATAAGAGCTGTCATCAGAAGGACGAAGGCGATGAAGTACGGGGACACGTACTCCCTTAGCTGTCCGGCAGCGACGGGTCCGGCAAAGGCCCCGAGGGACATGGCAATGGATTGCAGCGAGAAGGTCCGGCCCAGCCGTCCTGCGCCGCCCAGGCTGATGAAGAGGGAGGCCATAGCGGGGAACAGCACGCCTTTGGCAGAGCCGAGCAGGAAGAGAACCACTCCCGCCGGGATGCTGCGGAAGGCAGCCAGGGTGAAGAAGCAGAGAGCCATTCCCAATAAAGCAGCGGCAATGCGGATGCCTGGCGAGATGCGGTTCAGGAAGAACAGGCAGAGGGTCGCCAGCGCCCCAAGGCTGAGCAGGGAGAGCAGAATTCCGGTGGAGACCATTCCGTCCTGTCCCTGTGACAGGGGAAGCTCGAAGAAGAGCACGCCCTGGGAGCAGGATACGAAGAAGGGCAGCAGATAATAACGCCTGGAGACAGAGGGTCGGTCAGCAGCGGCCGCCCCAGGCGGCAGATTCTCCTTCACCGGGAGTGCAGGCTTATGCAGGGCCAGGGCCGGATTATGCTTCGGCACGCTGAAGAAGGCCATCACACCGGTGAAGATCAGGAGCCAACCCAATGTACTGAACGTGCCGGAGTAACCGGCTTTGGCGACGATGAAGGCTCCGGCGGCAGGGGAGACGACCGAAGCCAGTGTGTGAATAATTCCGTTGCCTGACATGTATTTACCCTGAGTCGCAGGGTCAGACGAGAGCGACGCCAAGAGAGTCATACAGGCAGGGGAGAGGAACGCCAGGGCGAACCCGCTCGCTGCCCGCAGCAGGAGCAGATGCCAGGGCAGCTGGGCATGCGCCTGCAGAAGCAGGATCAGCCCCGCTACGGTAAGGGCGAATACGATATAGCGGCGGCTGCCGTTGCGGTCTACAAGTACACCGGCCAGCAGATTGCCCGGGAGGTGGGTCAGGGAATACATCCCCATCATCCAGCCGATGAAGGCCGGGCCCGCTCCCAGGGACATGGCAAAGGGTGTCAGGATAGGGTACTGGGCATGTAAATCGAAGAACGCCAGGAACATGAAGAGGTACAGCCACATTGCAGTTTTCACGGATAACACCTCCAGATTAGCGGCCAGCCGCTGATGACGGAACGGATTCCAGCAGAGGGAACAGCCTACTTGTACTTTACGTGCGGCAGCGGGGGCTTATACCATTTTCTTGGCCAGCCCCTGTATGCAGTTCTGCATTCCGGCAACCATGAATTATAAGGGTCATTCATGTATAATAATTAATATTAATGAAATGTCTGACGGGACAGCGTCCCGGAGTGGCGAAATTTGCGATTGGGGTGTTGTGAAATTGATGAATCCGGAAGTGTGGTCACAGTTTATCAGAGAGAATTGGCTTGTTATCGTTATTGCGTTTGTTCTGCTGTTCGCAGTCGTTAACATCGTTAAGACTATGCTGAAGTGGGCTATCGTCGTCGTTATTGTGGTAGGGTTGTTCATTTATAGCGGGGTAACCATGGATCAGATCGGTAATGCCGTTAACAAAGTGGCGGACGGGACGGTCAGTACGCTGAAGAATGAGGCGCAGGAGGTTATGCTCAAAGAAGCGCAGGAGGCGGTCTATACCTCTGGCGGTGACGGCACCTTCACCATCACTACTCCTAATCTGGAGGTGAAGGGCTCCGCCGCAGAGGACAAGGTGGAAGTGGTCTTCCGCGGAGTCAGCCTCGGGAAGTGGAGCGTTACGGATACAACCAAGACCTTCATCGACGAAGCCCGGAAGCAGGCGGGCAAGTAATAGTGCAGCGGGCTCAGGGTTACCTGCAGCAGCAGAAGGAGGAGTGATTCATTGAATAGCTGGATAGAAAGTCTTCGTGAAGCCAATATCATCTCCATTGTTCTGCTGTTGATAGTCCTCTTCTCTGCACTGCAGGGCTGGGGCCGGGGTTTTCGCAGAGCAGCCGGAGGGCTGTTCGGTATGCTCGGATCAGGAGTGCTTGCGGCAGCTTCGCTGGTGATGGCGATTCCCGCAGCCGTATACCTCTCGCCTGCTGCCGGGAACTGGGCTTCCGGCATTACTCCGCCGGAGGACAAGCTAAGCCAATGGCAGCAACTATATTATACCGGTGCCTCTGTACTGGCGAATTCACCGGTAGTGCGGTTTCTGCTGCTGCTCTTGCTGTGCTATACCTTGATTCGTCTGCTGCTGGGTCTGCTGTTCCTGCTGCTGCCGTTCCGCCTGCCGCGCCAGTCCGGGAGGGGTTCGGGGCGGATCACAGGCGCCAGCCGGCTGGTCGGGGCAGTGCTTGGCACCGCCGCAGGGCTTACCCGGGCCATGGTGCTGGTCTTTGTCCTGTTCATCAGTGTCGCCCTGAACCCGGACAGCGGCTTCAGCCGCTATGTGCAATCATCACCGGTCTACAGCCAGAGCGCGGAAGCGGTATTTGAGCCGCTGGCCGGTGAACAGGTCAGAGGCAAGCTCCCGGTGCTGACCAAGGCGGTAGCCGCCGAGATGAGTGACATTCTCCGTCGTAAATATGAGGTGATTGACCATGATATTTCGGCGGATATTGCCGGTGCAGCCGAAGAAATCGCCGGACAAGCAAGCGGCGATGAAGAGAAGGCCAGGCTACTCTATGACTGGGTAGGCTCGCGTATTGCCTATGACTATAACAAGGCGAAGAATTATGAAGAGAGTCGGATCTGGCACGAGCAGACCCCGCAGGATACGATGGATACGCGGCTTGGGGTATGCATAGATTACGCACGGCTCTATGCCATGATGGCCCGCTCGCAAGGTCTTCAGGTTCGGGTCGTCACCGGCAAAGGCTATGACGGTCAAGGCGGTTATGGCCCGCATGCCTGGAATGAGGTCTATATCAGCAGCAGCGCAGCCTGGATTCCGCTCGATTCCACCTGGGCCAGCAGCGGCAACTGGTTCAATCCGGGGGATTTCGACTCCACGCATATCAAGGAGAACATCCTCTGAGGAGGAAGCGGACGCTCTTGTATCTATGGTACAATAACAGCGGGCAAGTGGTAACGGCTGTGTCGTCCTTTCAAAGGACGGTACCGTTAGCTCTTGCCCTTGATCTGACGGATAAGCAGCACTGCAAACCATACAAGGAGAGGACTTGCTGTGAGATGGTTCGGTAAGCCGGGCTCCGGCCCGGGCAATGGAGAGACCCGCAACTACCAGAGCTTACGCATAAATCTGTTTTTTTTCGGCACTTTTTTAATTTTTGTGATCATTATGATCCGGCTTGCGGGACTGCAGTTTGTAGAGAGTCCCGAGCTTAGCGAGGTGGAGGCCAGCCGGGAGACCAAGGATGTTCCGCTTGCGGCGATCCGGGGGACTATTCACGCGGCGGGCGGGGAAGACATTGCCCATTCCACACCGATTCAGTCCTTATTCGTTACGTTAACCAAGGAATACACCGCGAAGGTCAAGAATAAGAACACCGGCTTATATGAACCCACCGCTGAAGCCAAGGCAAATACGAAGGCGCTGGTGGCGGGACTGACATCCGTTTTTGAACAGTATGGTGACCCTTCTGCGAAGAAGCTGCTTAAGGAGGATATCCTGCTGCTGCTTGATCTTGAATATAAGAAGTCACTGGGGTATGTCCCGCGCAAGATCAAGACCGGTCTTACGATGAAGGAAGTCGCCCATCTGATGGAGAACAGGCAGCGTTATCCCGGGGTGTCTGTTGTGGAGGAGAGTATCCGCCATTATGACAAGGACACGGTGGCCGTCCAAACGGTGGGCTATATGAAGCAATTCCGTTCTACAGAAACAGGATATAATTTATACAAAAATATCCGCAGCGCCATGAAACAAACGGGTGCAGATCCGGGGCTTAGCTACAGGGAAGATGAGTTCGTCGGCATCTATGGTCTTGAACAGCAATACCAGCGCGAGCTTAGAGGGAAGAACGGGTATCAGACGATCTCTGTCAATGCCCAGAATATGGCCGAAGAGGTTATCGCGTTGGTCCCGCCCGTCAAGGGCAACGATATCTGGATGACGATTAACAAGCAGGTGCAGATGAGAACAGAACAGGCGATTATGGATCAGCTCAACTGGCTGCACCGTAACCCTGTACAGGGAAAGCTTCATAAGGATGCGCTCACCGGCTATGCCGTTGCGATGGAAGTCGATACAGGCAATGTAGTGGCAATGGCGAATATGCCGGACTATGATACGAATGTCTGGAATGCCGAGAGGCTGCCGACAGAAGTGTGGGCCAAAATTGAGGACTATTATCAGAATGGGGCGATTACCGATATTTCTTCCGGTATCTCCGGCAACGGACTGAAGTCATTAATCTTCCTGGGTTCCACGATTAAGCCGTTAAGCGTCCTGATCGGTCTGGAAGAAGGCTTATTCACTACCGGTGATACTTACATGGATAAAGGGATTGGTTATTTCGGTAAAGATAACAGCTCCTCCGTGAGGAATTCTTCCGGCCATGTCCTGGGCCCGCTTAGTCCGGCGAAGGCGATTCAGGAATCCTCGAATGCTTTTATGGTAGAGTGGGTCGGTAATGCCCTGTACAAGAAGTATCCGGGAGAAGGCATTGCCATATGGGATAAATATATGAAGGCATTCGGGCTTGGGGTATCTACGCAAAGCGGGCTTCCCGGTGAAAGTCCCGGGGTTGCCGATTATCTTGATCCCAAGAAGGCAGGCTCTGCCCAAGCGGCGCTGGTCTATGCCTCCTTCGGCCAGAAGGGGAAATACACCGCACTGCAGCTTGCCCAGTATACGGCAACACTTGCGAATGAAGGCGTGCGGATTAAGCCCCAGCTCGTCAGTAAGATTACAGATCCCGAAGGCAAGATGGTTAAGCAATTTGGACGGGAAGTCCTGGACAGCATCACGTTTCACCCTTCTTACTGGAAGGAGATCAAGCGCGGGATGAATACTAAGGTTAAGGCGTTTGACGGATTCCCGTATGACTTCGCCCGCAAGACAGGAACCTCTGAGATGGAAGCCTTCGGGGCCATCCGTGACAACGGGGTATTCATTGCTTATGCTCCGCGTGAGCATCCTAAGCTTGCGGTGGCCGTGATTATTCCGGAAGGAGGCTTTGGAGCGAACAGTGCAGCACCGGTAGCCCGCCAGATCTTTGAAGCCTATGATCAGGAGTATGGACTGGATGGAGTCCCTAAGAAGAATGTGCCAGAGTCAAGGGTGGATTAAACGGTTTATTTTGATGTAGAGGAGTGAAAAGCTGTGGGTGTTTTCCGAAAGCAGGCCTCCCCCCCGGAAGAGAAGGACAGCAAGAGCTCGCTTGGCCTGCGGCTTAACGTGTTTTTCTTCAGCACGTTTGTCATTTTTTGTGTGATTATTATTCGTCTCGCAGTTATTCAATTCGTTGAGGGACCGACGCTTACCGAGGTGGAGACCAGCCGGGATACCAAAAGTGTCCCTCTCGCCTCCATCCGTGGAGGCATCCGCGCAGCCGCAGGCGAGCAAATTGCCTACTCTACCTCCGTTCAAACGCTGTATGTTACGCTTACGAAGGAATATACAGCCAAGGCGGTGGACAAGGAGACGGGGATCAGCTCGCTGAAGCCGGAGGCAAGAGCCAATGCGTATGCGCTGGCAAATAATCTGGTTGCGAAATTTGACGAATATGGCGACCCGAACGGCGAGAAGCTGACCGTTAATGAAGTGATTAATTCTCTGGATTTATATTTCAAGAAATATTCGGGCTATATGGCCCGCAAGATCAAATCCGGTCTGACCACCAAGGAAATCGCTTATTTCATGGAGCACAAAAGCGAATTCCCCGGCCTTGAGATCGTGGAAGAAGGTGTACGTCATTACGACAAGGATACCGTAGCCGTGCAGACGGTCGGGTATATCAAGCCCTTCAAATCCTCCAATACGCTCAACATCTACAAGAATATTCAGAGCGCCATGAAGAAGATCGGCGCAGATCCCGGCCTGAATTATAAAGACGATGAATTCGTTGGCTTCGACGGCCTGGAGCTGCAATATCAGCGGGAGCTGCGCGGCAAGAACGGCTATCAGGTCATCTCGGTGAATCCGCAGAACATGGCCGAGAAGGTGGAAGAGGTTGTGCCGCCTGTCAAGGGTAATGACATCTGGATGACCATTGACAAGAATGTTCAGCTTAAGACGGAGCAGGCCATCACCGAACAAATTAATTGGCTGCACCGCAACTCTGTACAGGGTAAGACTCATCCTGACGCCAAGACAGGCTACGCCGTGGCGATGGAGGTCGATACCGGCAATATTGTGGCCATGGCCAGTATGCCGGATTATGATACCAATGTCTGGACAGCGGAGAAGCTGGATTCAGATACATGGAACAAGATCATGGGCAATTACCAGAACGGGACGATCACCCCGTATTCTTCCGGCCTATCCGGTCATGGATTTGGTTCCACGGTACTGCTCGGTTCCACCATTAAGCCGCTGACGGTGCTGATTGGTCTGAATGAAGGCTTCTTCGGCATTAATTCTACGTACACTGACAAAGGAATTGCCTATTTCGGTAAGGATGATAAATCCTCTGTCCGAAATTCCTCGGGTCACGTATACGGCCGGATGGGTCCGGCTAAGGCGATTGAAGATTCCTCCAACGTGTTCATGGTGGATATGATCGGTAAGAAGCTTTATGAGCATTACAAGGGTGAGGGGATTAATATCTGGGATAAGTATATGAAGGAATTCGGCCTGGGCGTATCTACGCAGAGCGGTCTGCCTAATGAATACCTGGGACAGATCAACTACACAGATACTAAGGCAGCGGGCAGTGCGCAAGCCGCACTGGTCTATGCCTCCTTCGGACAGCAGGGCCGTTATACGGTGCTGCAGTTAGCCCAATATGCCTCTACGCTTGCTAATGAAGGGGTGCGGATCAAGCCGCAGCTTGTCAGCAAGATTACGGATTCATCGGGCAAGGTGGTCAAGAAGTTTGAGCGCGAGGTGCTGGATGAAGTGACGACCTTTGACAAGTCCTATTGGAGAGAGATTAAAAAGGGCATGAACAGTAAGGTCTCCGCATTCGCAGATTTCCCTTATGATTTTGCCCGTAAAACAGGGACCTCACAGCAGCTGGGAAAAGGGCAATTACGCGATAACGGGGTATTTATTGCCTTCGCCCCGCGTAATAATCCTAAGTTAGCGGTGGCTGTGGTCATTCCGGAAGGCGGATTCGGCTCCAACAGTGCCGCTCCGGTTGCGCGTAAAATTTTCGATGCTTATGATTGGGAGTACGGACTGGACGGTGTGCCTAAGAAAAGCCTGAAAACAGCGAACTCAAATGACGGCGCTGCTTCCGGTGACAGTTCCGATAATACTCCTGCAACAAACTGATGATATTATAATTGAGTAGGAGATGGATCTGCGTAATACCAAATATACGGTTGCCTTCAAACGAAAGAGCAACCAAGAATGGAGGGGTGGCAAATGACTGCCAAATACCGCCTGTTAGCATTGGATATGGATGGAACCCTACTGAACGACGAACAGAAGATTACCCCGCTTACCGTGGAATGGATCAAAAAAGCGATGGAAGCCGGCGTACATGTCTGCCTGTCTACCGGACGCTCCTCGCGCAGTGCGATGCCGTATGCTGAACAGCTTGGCCTGAACACTCCGATGATTATGGTCAACGGAAGTGAAGTCTGGCGTACGCCTCATGAGCTGTATCGCCGGTCCCTGATGGATGTTGAACTGGTCCGGGAGATGCACAAGATCGCTGAAGAATTCGATATCTGGTTCTGGGCCTACTCCGTAGATGAAGTGTACAACCGGGATAGCTGGGACGGGGAGATTGACAGCAGGGAATGGCTGAAATTCGGCTATTCCACCGAGGATAACGATATCCGTCATAAGCTGCTGATGCGCCTGCAGGAGCTGGGCGGGCTGGAGATCACCAACTCCTCGCCGTTCAACCTGGAGATTAATCCGCTTGGCGTCAATAAGGCTTCAGGCATACTTGAAGTATGCAAGTTGCTCGGCATTAACATGTCCCAGGTTGTTGCCGTAGGCGACAGCCTCAACGATCTGGCGGCTATCCAACAGTCCGGCTTCGGAGTGGCCATGGGTAACGCCCAGGAAGCTGTCAAGCAGGAAGCGGATGCGGTAGTAGCTACGAATAACGAAGACGGGATCGCGGAAGTGATCCGGAAGTACATCCTGACAGAGGCCGGAACCCCGGCCGGACGCATATCCAAGCGAGCTTAAGATTAAGGAGTTGAGGGAATTGACAATTCTGGGCTGGATTCTGATCATTTCTTTGTTCGCAATCGGGCTGGCGGGGGCGGTATATCCGATCCTGCCGGGGGCGCTTGCGATTTATCTGGCCTTCTTCGTATATGGCTGGTTTTTCTCCTTCGACTCCTTCGGTCCCTGGTTCTGGATTGCCCAGACCCTGATCGTTGTCGTTCTGTTCGTTGCCGACTACGTGGTCGGGGCCTGGGGCGTCAAGAAGTTCGGCGGCTCCCGCGCCTCCGTGATCGGCAGCACCATCGGTCTGATTGTCGGCCCGTTTCTGATTCCGGCGTTCGGCCTGCTGATCGGCCCGTTCCTGGGTGCTTTCATCGGCGAGCTGATTGCTGGCGAGAAGGCAGGTAAAGCGGTTAAGGTCAGCTTCGGCGCTCTGCTCGGGCTGTTCAGCAGCACAGTCGTCAAGATTATTCTGCAGATTGTGATGATCGTCCTCTTCTTTATCTGGATCGGACGTTACTAAATTTATTGTGAAGAAGGCGAAAACGTTTGTCCACCAAGAAAGAATCCTTTGTCAAAGGCACACTAATTCTGGCGGCAGCCGCACTGGTGGCCCGTGTTCTCGGGCTTGCCCAGCGGGTGCCGCTGGAGCATTTATTCAATGAAGTCGGTAACGCTGCGTTTACACAAGCCAACAACGTGTATCTGCTGCTGCTGCCGCTGGCGACAGCGGGAATTCCCAGTACACTTAGTAAAATGGTGTCCGAGCGCTATGCGCTGAACCGCCCGCAGGAAGCACAGCAGGTGTACCGGGCGGCGCTGATTTTTGCGGCTGTGGTTGGTGTGCTTATGAGTGTGGCGCTCTACATAGCTGCTCCTTATTATGCGGAATCCAGCAAGGTTCCCGAGAGTACCTTGGCCATACGGGCGATTGCCCCGGCGCTGCTGCTATTCCCCGCGATCGCGATGATGCGCGGGTATTTCCAGGGGCGTAACAATATGATGGCCGGCGGCATCTCACAGATTGTCGAGCAGATTGCCCGGGTATCCACGGCCATTCTGCTTGCATTCATTCTGCTGCGCCAGGGTTACAGCAACACCTGGATGGCAGCAGGCGCTTCCTTCGGGAGTGTGCTCGGCAGTATCGGCGCCTTCGGTGTGATGCTGTATTATGCCATGAAGCTGCGCCGCAGCGAGGAGAAGGTTGCATTATATGAATCGAGTGAGGCCCGTATCCCGCTGCTGAAGATTTACAAGGATATTTTTAAGCTGTCCATACCCATTGTATTGTCTTCCGTTACGGTGCCTGTAGTGAACTTCATTGATACTACCTTTATTGTTCCGCTGCTTAGCGGACAAATCGGCTTGAAGGAAGCTACGTGGACGCTGGGGATCTTCGGCAGCCGGGCACAGAGTGTGGCCGGGATTCCTCCGGTCTTGTCGATCGCTCTCAGTGCATCGCTGATTCCGATTATATCTGCCGCCTTCGCCCGCAAAGATGAACAGCACCTGCAGCGTCAGGTCACACTCGCCATGCGGGTATCCATTCTGACCGGCACACCGGTTGTGCTCTCACTGGTCGTGGCTGCTTATTCTGTGAATGGCCTCTTGTTCAAAACACTCGATGGAAGCGGCATTGTGGCGATGCTGACGCTGGGTACCATTTTCCAGATTACGATGATGACTACCAACTCGATCCTGCTTGGAATGGGCAAATCGCGCATATCGATGTATTATGTACTTGTTGGTATCCTCGTGAAGTTTGGTTCTAACTTCTTGTTCAGCCAGTGGTTCGGCATCTACGGCATTATCGGCTCTACGGCATTGTGCTTCATTGTCATTACACTGCTGAATCTGCGGATGCTCAAAAAAATCGTACCCTTCTCCATTCTCGGCAAACGCTGGGGAGGCTTCTCCATTGCGGTTCTGGCCTCGGCCGGCATCGGCTATGGTCTGAATGAAGCAGGCCTGTTGATGACTGATCTGATGCCGGCCCGTCTGGCCTTCCTGATCACCTGTCTGGTGGTTGGAGCGGCAGTCGTGATTGTGTATCTGGTTCTCCTGATCATTCTGGGTGTACTCAGCAGCCAGGAGATTGCCGGTTATCCCCGTCCGCTGCGCAAGCTGCTGGGTCCTTTAATGAAATTGCAGCCGGCCCGTGTACGTTCCGGTGAATAATGATATGACTATTGTCTTGATTTGTCATTATTGTTTGACTTATTCCGTACATTTTGCTTCACTTAAAGAGCAAGCTTCTTGTGTAATTTTCTGATAGAAGGGAATGGTCAATAAATGGACAAAATCAGCTCGCCTGCCCAGTTCCAGGTGGCAATTCAGTCTCCGCGCCTGACGGTGGCAGTCTTCAAGGCAGATTGGTGTGTGGATTGCAAATTCATTGATCCGTTCATGCCGGATGTGGAACAGAAATATGCAGAGCGTCTTACCCTGGTCGAAGTGGATGTTGATGCCGTAGGCGATGTCAGCCAGGAACAGAATATACTGGGCATTCCAAGCTTTGTCGCGTACACCGATGGACGGGAACTGGTCCGGTTTGTGAACAAGCTCCGGAAGTCCCGGGAGGAAATCGAGAAGTTTCTTGATACGGCGCTGGACGTTTATCTCAGCATTCACAAGTAATTCCGCAGCACCGCTTTCGCCCTATCCGAGCAGAAGCGGTGCTTTTTTTCTAATCATATAAGCATTTATATGTTTCATACTCATTCCTATACAATACGGGTGATACTATTGACGACACTTCAATTAAAATGGCTCAGCTATCTGACCTGTCTCATTATGTTCATGGCGCTGTTTGGCGGGGTTGTGGTGACGAAGACCGGCTCGGGACTGGAATGCGGAAATCAGTGGCCGCTGTGCCACGGGAAGCTGATTCCGGCTTACACCATCGGCTCTCTGATTGAATATACCCACCGCTTGTTCAGCGGCCTGGCTGGCCTGCTGTCCCTGGCTTCGATGGTTGCCTTCTGGCGTTATGCCAGGCACCGCAGAGATCTGCTGGCCTATGCCCTGCTGACCCTGATCTTCGTCATCGTTCAAGGCGGGATGGGAGCGCTTGCAGTAGTGAAGTCGCAGTCGGCTGCGGTCATGGCCCTGCATATGGGCTTCTCACTGATTGCCTTTGCCGGTTCGCTGATGCTGGCGCTTGGGACCAGACGGACATTCGCTCCAGGAGCGGAATTCAGCACAGGAAGTCCCAAAGTCCACCCAGCCTTCCGCAACTTAACCTGGGTTACTGCAGTATATTCTTATATCGTTGTCTACATTGGAGCCTACGTAAGCCATACCAGCTCCCAGGGCGGGTGCTCCGGCTGGCCGCTGTGTAACGGGCAATGGATTCCGGAGATAAGCGGCGGAGTAGGGATCGTATTCATGCACCGGATGGCGGCGGCAATTCTGTTCCTGCTGACGGCTATACTTGGGCATCTGGCCTTCTGGAAGCATAAGGAGCTGCCGGAGCTGAGGGCTCTGGGAGTAGCGGCAGTTCTGTTATGCCTGATGCAGGTATTCAGCGGAGCCGCAGTGGTATACACATTAAATAATGAAAGATTGTACATATTTGCTGCGTTGTCTCATATCGTGCTGATCTCCGGACTCTTTGGGGTTCTGTGCTACATGAGTGTAAGGGTCTGGCAGTTAAGCGGAGCCGGCAGGGGCAGCAAGTGATAAGGTAACGGCAACGGTGGACGGGATAAGCATAAGGTCCTGTTTGAGGAGGAACACTATAGTGCGATACGGTAATTTACGACAATGGATTGAGCAGCTCCGCAGGGATAAGGATCTGGCAGTGATAGATACCCCTGTTGATCCTTATCTGGAGCTTGCCGAAATTCACCGCCGGGTGGTGGAGGAGGAAGGCCCGGCACTGCTGTTCACGAACGTGCAAGGAACACCGTTCCCGGTCGCTACGAACCTGTTCGGTACAGTTCAGCGCGTCAACAAGGCCTTTGGGACAAGACCGGAGCAGCTGCTGAAGTCGCTGACAACGGCGATCGATCAGCTGATTCCGCCTTCAGGCGCCGGCATATGGCGGGAGAAGACGGTGCTGCTGGAGCTGCTGAGGGCAGGAACCAAGAATATACCGCAAGGAGAGGCTCCGGTACTCGGCGTCTGCAGCAGCAGTGATCCGCTGAAGGAGCTGCCCCGGATTACGGCCTGGCCTAAGGACGGCGGGGCGTTCATCACGCTTCCTCTGGTCTATACGGAGAATATCACCAACCCCAAAGATCATAATCTCGGACTGTACCGGATTCAGATGTATGACGACAGCACCACAGGCATCCACTGGCAGATTCACAAGGGCGGCGGCTTCCATCACTCGCAGGCAGAGCTTCTCGGCGAGACCCTGCCGGTGTCTGTCTTCATCGGCGGGCCGCCGGCCCTGATTGCAGCGGCAGTGGCACCGGTGCCGGAACGGATTCCGGAGCTGATGCTGGCTTCGCTGATGCTGGGCGGCAAGCTTCCCATGGTGCAGGACCCCTTGGGCGGGCACTGGATTCCGGCTGAGGCGGAATTCTCCATCCGGGGACGCGTGTCTCCGCTGGAGCGGAGAGCGGAAGGGCCTTACGGCAGCCAGTCCGGCTACTATTCCATGCAGCATGATTTCCCGGTCATGCATGTTCAGCGCATGTGGCACCGCAAGGACGCCATCTACCCGGCGACCATCACCGGCAAGCCGCGCCAGGAGGATTATTATCTGAAGGATTATTTGCAGCGGCTGCTCGCTCCAGCCTATCCTATGCTGATTCCTTCGGTCAAAGCGCTCTGGTCCTACTCCGAATCCGGTTCGCACTCATTGACCTCAGCGGTCGTTAGGGAGAGCTATCCCCGTGAGTATATGGTGTCAGCGTTTCGGATTCTGGGGGAAGGCCAGCTCTCCTTAACCAAATTCCTCTTGCTGACAAATGTACAGGTGGAGCTTACCGATTTCCCCAAGCTACTGGAAACGGTGCTTGAGCGCTTCAACCCCCAGTCGGATCTGACCATCTTTGCCAATACCTCCATGGATACACTGGATTATACCGGACGTAAGCTGAATCATGGCAGTAAGGCGGTGATGGCGGGCATCGGCAGCCCGGTCCGTCAGTTGCCAAGGACTTATACAGAGGGTCTGCTTCCATCAATCACCGCCGCTGTGCCTTATTGCGGAGGATGTTTAGCCGTTTCCGGTGCATCCTATGAAGAGGACCCGGAACTGCCGGAGCGGCTGGTGGCTGCCTTCAAGGAGAGGGAGACCGCCTGGCCGCTGATTGTGCTGGTGGATCAGGCGGAAGAGGCGGTAAGCACGCAGACCTCCTTCCTGTGGACCGTATTTACCCGCTTCAATCCGGCGGATGATATTTATTCAGCGGCTGGGGTACACAGGGGCAGTGTCAGCTATACGCTGCCAATCATTATAGATGCCCGGATGAAGCCGGGATACCCGGAGGAGCTGGCTCCGAGCGAGGACATTGCGAAGCGGGTAGGCCTTAACTGGAACCGTTATTTTCCTCTAGCGTAGAAGTGAATTTTAAGGGGGGGGCAAAATATGCTGCGGACGTTACTTGGAGAGCCGCCACGTGTGAACAGCGGTGTGCTGGCTGAAGCTATGGAGTCCATGGCGAAGGCAGCCTCCATGCTGCGCAAGGAGATGGCGGCACATGAAGACCATGACCATGAATACCGCAAGCTGGAAATTTGGACACGCGGCCTGATCTCCTCTCTGGATGAGCTGGAGCAGAGCTGGTTCGCAGCAGCCTTTTTCCGGAAGTCAGTGATAGCCGGTTATATGGACGACATGTCGTCCACAGAGCAGGGGGAGTACGCCAGATATGTGTATTTCTACAAGGATGGCTTCATCCGTGTCTTCTCGCTGCTGGACAAGCTGGGCACGGTGCTGAATAATCTGTACAATCTCAATACAGGCAAGGTGAAGACGCATTTCTCTTATTTCACGGTGCTGAGGCAATTTCAACTGCTTCACCCGCATCATCCGCTGGCGGAGAAGCTGGAGCGAATCAGGAATTCCTACCGGGAGCCGGTGGAGAATCTGCGCAAGCGGCGCAACGCTGAGATCCATTACATGAACGCGGAGATGACCGACGACCTCTGGCAGCGTCACCAGGGATTGCATGACAAGATTCGTCTGGAGGATCTCGACAGCCACCTGGAGGATTTGAAGCAGAGCCTGGAGATGGTATGCCAATCACTGGCCGCCGCATACAGCTACGGGAATGAACAATGGCACAAGAACAAAGCGGCCCCAAGCCCGAAATCCGGACAAGCCCGTCCGTAAAAACTTACCTTTGACAAAAATCTCGAAACTGAATTATACTTAGGCATACATTAACTTCTGACAGGATACGGAATCTATAACTTCATACTATGATCTTATCGAGAGCGGCGGAGGGATAGGCCCGATGAAGCCCGGCAACCGGTTTGAATACAGCCTTACGCTGCATCCAAATGTCATGGTGCTAATTCCTACAATGCCGCCGGATTCGGGGGTTTTGGCAGATGAGAAGGCATTGTCATTATACACACAGGGCCTCTTGCGATCTGCATGGATCGTAGGGGGTCTTTTTTGCAATGATGGAAGCTAGAACAGAAGGGGGACGCAGCGGTTGATAGAATTGAAGGATATAACCAAGGTGTATGGCAAAGGCAATAAGCAGGCAACTGCACTCTCTGCGCTGAGCCTGTCGATTAAGAAGGGGGAAATCTTCGGGGTGATCGGTCACTCCGGGGCCGGCAAAAGCACGCTGATCCGCTGCATTAATCTGCTGGAACGTCCGACTGCGGGCGAGGTGTGGGTGGACGGTGTCGAGCTGACAGCGCTCAGCCAGGGACAGCTGCAGGAGCAGCGGCGTAAGATCGGAATGATTTTTCAGCATTTCAATCTGCTCTCATCGGCTACAGTCTATGATAATATCGCGTTTCCGCTGCGGCTGATCGGAGCCGGAAGGAACGAGATTGAACAAAAGGTTAAGGAACTGCTCGCCCTGGTCGGATTGGAGGAGCATTGGAATAAGTACCCGGCTCAGCTATCCGGCGGACAGAAGCAGCGTGTCGGAATCGCCCGGGCGCTGGCAAGTGATCCGGATGTTCTGTTATGCGATGAGGCGACCTCGGCGCTTGATCCGCAGACCACAGACTCCATTCTGCGTCTGCTGATGGATATCAACAGCAGATTCCATCTGACCATCGTGCTGATTACCCATGAAATGCATGTGATTCAGAGCATCTGCGACCGTGTTGCCGTGATCCATGGCGGCGGTATTGTGGAGCAGGGTGAAGTGGCCGAGGTCTTTCTGAAGCCGAAGCATGAGGTGACCAAAGAATTCATCCGCAGTGAGACCCAGTCGGACGGACCGCTCCGGCAAGCGATTGATGCTGTGCAGCCAGGTTACACGAAGTCGGTCAAAATCACTTTTCTGGGGCAAAAGACTTACGGGTCGACGCTCTCACAGGTGGTTCAGGGAACCGGGGTTCACTTCGCCATTCTCCATGGCACCATCTCTACAATCAAGGATGTTCCTTACGGCCAGCTGATCGTCCGGTTCGAAGGACCTGAGGGTGCGGTTGAAGCCACGCTCACTGAGCTCATAGCGCAAGGTCTTGATGTGGAGGTGATTTTGTAATGGACTTTAGCACAATCAATTGGGAAGAAATGCTGGAAGCTACGATTGCTACACTCAAAATGATCGCTATTTCAGGAATATTTACAATAATCCTTGGTTTACCGCTAGGAATTGTGTTATATTTATGGGGCAAGTCAAATAACGTTATTATCAGGGTGGTTTACTCGGTATTATCCTTCGTTGTGAATATCCTGCGTTCGGTTCCTTTTATCATTCTGATGGTTGCCCTGATTCCGTTCAGCAAGGCCATTATGGGCACTTCGATTGGTGTGCTTGGAACGATTCCGGCACTGGTGATCGGCGCGGCGCCATTCTTCGCCAGACTGGTGGAGACGGCACTGCGGGAGGTTGACCGGGGAATTATTGAAGCGGCGCAGGGCATGGGAGCGTCCACCGGGCAGATCGTTATGCGCGTGCTGCTGCCGGAGGCTCGTCCGGGTCTGCTTGCCGGTGTAACCATTACTGTTGTGACCCTTGTCTCGTATACCGCAATGTCCGGAATGATCGGCGGCGGCGGACTGGGTGACCTGGCGATCCGCTACGGATATTACCGCTATGAGAAGGAAGTCATGCTTATCTCGGTAGCGCTAATGGTGATTCTGGTGCAGCTGCTGCAAATGGCCGGTGACCGGCTGGTAAGACATTTTACACGGAAATAAGGTACGTCCACATATAGCCTTATTCAATAAACCATATGGATTAGAGGGGGATTTACAGATGAAAAAAGTACTGCTTACATTCTTCAGCCTGACCTTGATATTGGTGCTTGCCGCTTGCGGAAACAACAAGGCGAATAACACCACGAATTCTGCTGCGACAACGGCACCTACAGAAGCGGCTGCTGCAGAGCCGACTACAGAGCCTGCTGCGGACCCGGTAACCCTGGTGATTGGTGCTTCTCCTGTACCGCATGCGGAGATCCTCAAAGCAATTGCCCCACTGCTTGAAGCCCAAGGCATTAAGCTGGAGATCAAAGAATTCACAGATTATATTCTTCCCAATACACAGCTTGCCGAGAAGCAGCTCGATGCGAACTTCTTCCAGCACAAGCCTTACCTGGATGATCAGAACACCAAGAACGGCACAGATCTCGTATCTGTAACTGCTGTTCATGTAGAGCCATTTGGCGCCTATTCCAAAAAGATCAAATCGATCGATGAATTGGCAGAAGGTGCGAAGGTTGCGATTCCGAATGATGCAACGAACGGAGGCCGTGCCTTGATTCTGCTGGCGAAGAACGGTCTGATCAAGCTGAAGGATGACACCAATATTGCTTCCACCAAAGCGGATATCACCGAGAACCCTAAGAAGCTTGACATCATTGAGCTGGATGCAGCCATGCTGCCCCGTCAGCTGGATGAAGTGGACCTGGCGCTGATCAACACCAACTTCGCACTGGATGCCAAGCTGTCTCCTACGAAGGATGCGTTGTTCATCGAAGGCGGAGATTCCCCGTATGCTAACCTGCTGGTAGCCCGTCCTGACAATAAGGATTCCGATGCCATTCAGAAGCTGGCAGCAGCGCTGACTTCCCCGGAAGCGAAGGAATTCATCGAAAAGCAATATGACGGAGCAATTATTCCGGCATTCTAAGCTTAAACCTATGGAAGCTGAATCATCTAATGAGACCAGAAGAAGCCCGTAGTCAGAAATGGCTGGCGGAGCGGCTTCTGGTCTTCTTTGAATAGTCGGGTGGTTGATCCTGCAGACGAAATCCTCTATAATAAAAAAAATCCCGGCCTCTTAGCGGAGGCCGGGATGGTTTATGAAACGGGATTAGAATACCTGAACGACTTCTTCCACGCCTTCTACTTCTTCAATCAGGGCGCGTTCGATCCCGGCTTTCAGCGTGATCGTGGAGCTTGGGCAACTGCCGCATGCACCCATAAGCTTCAGCTTAACGATGCCGTCTTCAACATCAATCAGTTCCACGTCACCGCCATCGCGCTGCAGGAACGGACGAAGTTTATCAAGGACTTCCAGTACTTCATCGTACATGGTTGCGCTTTGTACATTCTCACTCATTTCTCAATCACTCCTTTCGTATGTTTATTATAGTACAAAAAGTTAAAAAATAAAATGGTTAAGGCAGAATAGGGAGATCATCATGAGACCAATTATTGAATTCTGTGCCAGCAACATCGGCCACGGCACTGAACCGCTCAAGCTTAAGCTGGAGCAAAACCCTGAATATGATGTAGTGGAGTACGGCTGTCTGAACAACTGCGGAGAGTGTTATCTCCAGCCGTTCGCCATGGTTGACGGGGAGATCATTGAGGCTGATTCCCCCGCTGCTCTGGAAGAGGCCATAGAAGCCGCTATACGAGAGGCAGAGGCCTGGGACAACCTGGAGATAGACTAAGCCGCCTGGATTCAAGCCGGGATTCTTTAGCCGAAATGGCGTTTGGACATCCACAGGACGCCGCTCTTCAGCAGGCGCGGAACCCGGCCCATGACGGAGCGGCGGCCCATCAGGCCGAAGCCGGCATTTTTACCGAGTGAACCGAGGGTTCCCTTCAGCTTAATCTTATTCAGCTTCGGGGTTTCCCCCCGCCATAACGCCTGTAATATCTGTCCCACCTGCTCGCCCTGGGCACCCGCCGCCTGTGCACTGGGCGCGAAGGGCAGGCTGGCACAGTCCCCGATCACATAGACCTCCGGATATTCAGCGATATTGTAATATTCCCCCACAATGAGCCTGCCTCCACGGTCCTTCGGAAGCTCCAGCTGCTGCACGACCTTCACGGGTTGAATACCGGCAGTCCATACCGTCACATCCGCCGGAATAGCTTGGGTGCCATTGAAGATGGCATCCTTCTCGACATGAGAGACCGACACCCCGCCAATCGTCTCCACTTGATGCTCACTGAACCATTCCTCGACATACCTGGACAGCTTGGCCGGAAAAGAAGATAAAATACGTTCTCCCCGGTCCATCAGAGAGATATTCAGATCCGGCCGGCTCTCCCGCAGCTCAGAGGCAATCTCTACGCCGCTCAGTCCCCCGCCGACAATATTGACGGTTCCATAAGGCTTCACATCGTTCAGCCGGCGGTAAGTTTCCCGGGTTCCGGCGAAGCTCTGAATACTGCAGGTGTATTCCTCGGCACCCGGAATGTTATGGTAATTATCCGTACAGCCGAGGGCAATCGCCAGGATATCATAGGCTACCGGCTCCCCGGAATCGAGCAGGACCAGCCTGCTCTCCAGATCAATGGAACCCACCTGCCCGTAACGTACGGTCAGGCGGGGGTGTACCGGGAATTGAATCCGCAGATGGTAATCGGTGGCGGTGCCTGCGGCCAGTGCATAATATTCGGTCTTGATCCCCTGATACGGCATCCGGTCCACCAGGATGATTTCCACATCAGGAGGAAGATGATTATCCAGCAGTTGCTGAATGAGGGCAAGACCGCCGTAGCCGCCGCCCAAGACAAGTAGGGTTCTCATGCCAACTGATCTTCCTTTCGGGTACATAATGGACAAGGCAGTTCTGTGTTCACTGGCTGAGGTAAGCTTGTTCTTTTCTTATTCGTATACCTTGATCTCGTTATAGAAGGTATCCCGTTCTACAGGAATCCGTCCTGCGCCCTTCACGAGCCAGATCAGCTCATCCCGGGTCAAGCCCTCCGGTGTCAGCGCGCCGGCAGCGTGGCTGATCCGTTCCTTCAGGATCGTTCCGTGCACATCGGAAGCGCCGAAGTTCAGGGCAACCTGGGTCAACTGGGGCCCGATATTAATGAAGTAGGCCTTGATATGATCGAAATTGTCCAGCATCAGGCGGCTGACGGCAATGGTCTTCAGATCCTCATTTGCGGAGTTGCGGCGCATAATGCCTGCATTCTTGTTCTTAGGCTGCATGGACAGCGGAATGAATACCATGAAACCGCCGGTCTCGTCCTGCAGGTCACGAATTTGCAGCATATGGCGGATGCGGTCTTCGCGGGACTCAATCGACCCGTACAGCATCGTGGTATGGGTCTTCATGCCAAGGTGATGGGCGGTGCGGTGCACCTCGAGATATTCCTCGACATTGGCTTTGTCGACGCGCATTTTTTTGCGGTACTGGTCAGACAGAATCTCTGCCCCTCCTCCGGTAAGGGTCTTCAGTCCGGCGGCGCGCAGCTGCTCCAGCACTTCACGGATACTAAGTCCGCTGATGCGGGTGAAGAAGTCGATTTCTGCCGCTGTATAGGCCTTGAGAGTCACTTCGGGGAAATGCTCGTTCAGAGCCTGCAGCGAATCAACATAGTACTGGAAGGGCACATTATCATTATGCCCGCCTACAATATGGAACTCGCGCACGCCGGGATGAATATGCTGCTGTACATACTCCACCATCTCCTGGCCGGAGAGGGTGTAGGCCCCTTCTTCGCCTTCATCCTTGCGGAAATTGCAAAAGGCACAGCGGGATTCGCAGACATTGGTGAAATATAGACTCATGTTCTCGATAAAATAGACTTTATTCCCGTTCTTTCGCAGATTGACCTCATTAGCCAGCTGTCCGATCGTTAAGAGATCGTTACTCTCATATAAATAAACGCCGTCTTCCAAATTCAATCGTTCTCCGCCGCGAACCTTCTCAATGATGTTCGCCATCCGGGCATCTGTGTGGGGTGTAATAAGGGTAGACATATAAGTTCCTCCTGAAGGTTGGCGAGGCAATTGCATCGCATAATCGTGTACCTGAGAATATCCGGCAACAGCCGGCATTATAAATAGAGGTTAACTGCAACCCCCGTGACAATTTTTCGAAAATTTATCGCTTTTCTCATTATAAACTTCTCCCGTAGGGTGAGCAACCGCCAGAAGCGGCAGGTCTTCCGGGACAAATCGCTTACCTTCGCCCGGTTTACGACTTGAGGGCAGAAGAATAGTGGAGTATACTGATTGAAAGAGCCGTTGAAAATGATATACATCATACTCATTATTTTCTCAAGCAAGGCATTGATTTCATTACGTACAGCCTGAAGGCTGCTTGATTCTAATACAATGATACTCAAGGAGGTTGTTATTATGATTAACATAAGTGAGACAGCGGCAGGCCAAATTAAGGCTATGCTTGCAGAGCAGGAAGTGCCGGATATGTTTCTCCGTCTGGGCGTAACCGCCGGGGGCTGCAGCGGATTCTCCTACGCTATGGGCTTCGATGATACCGAGACTGAGCAGGACATCTACATGGACGTTGCAGGTCTGAAGGTGGTCGTCAGCAAAGACGATATCCGTTACCTCAATGGCCTGGAGATCGACTTCGAGGAATCCGGCATGACCGGCGGCTTCACCATCAATAATCCCAACGCCAGCGCCACCTGTGGCTGTGGCTCCTCGTTCCGTACGAAGGAAGAAGCGGGGAATCCTGCGGCGGAGCCTTGCTAAGCTTGTGAATGCTGAATTATTGATAAGGTAAGCGTGGATTGCGGCTTTCTAGACCTCTTAATTGTGTATGGTGCAAACTGTACTTATTAGAAACCCACATGGCCATACACAACAAAGAGCCGCAGATCCTAGACACAGGATTCTGCGGCTTTTTGTCGGGGAGTCGATTATGGAGAAATGAGATAAAGTCCAGTAAGACCTAAATCAGAAAATGTTGACCACAACGCCTCGTATACTTTATAGGTGCCTGCTTTAATACCGCTCGCCAAGTCCTGGTCTATTGTTAGCGATCCTGTATGGGTTCCTGCCAGTTTGAAAGTCCAGCCAGAAAGATTATTGTTATAAGCATAATTAGTTAATACTGGCCCGCCGCTATCCCCTCCTACTGAGGTGTAGCCAGAGGCAAGGACTTCGTTAGTGTTATAGCCATAACCATCTGAGCCCCACCAAATATCAACATTTGAATATTTGATCGTGCCAGAAGTCGTTGCTCCACTATTTGCGCCCCTCATGTAGATTGTATCCCCAACCGTATCGGTTACGTAGGTACCAGTTATCATAGCCATATTGGTTGAAGAAGGGTACGGTACCCGTGCCCATGGTGAAAATCCAGAATTTAAAGTAATATATCCGGAATCGGAAGCCCCTGCCGAACCGTCACCGGGAGATGTAGTCCTGAATGTGAAATCCCCTATCGAATTCGTGTCCCATGTCGGCTGATACCATGCACTAACCGTACCTACTGTTTGGCAATGACCAGAAGTCACCATTACATCTTTATCAGCAGCATTTACGCCAAAATATCCGTTTGTACAGCTACCCATGGCCAATGCGTTTGGTATCGTTGGGTGTGGACGGTAATTGCCACCGATTTTTGCGCCCATGGGTATGGTGGAGCCCCAATGTGTATCATCGGATTCCGTTTTAAATGCGGAGGCGGGCAATGCTGAGTAGACAAGCATATCTGATTCTGATTTTTCAAGGAACAGTGATGAAACGGCTTGCTTCGATTGAGTGCTGGATTTTTCGTCTAAGGCGATAATAAGCTTATTGTTCATTGTATCCGGTATGAGCGCAAGTACTGTTCCCGGTTTGACTGTTTTTTTGATTTTTTCTTTCGCTTCAGTAATATCCGACCACGAGTATTTTGTTACTTCAAATTTTATTTTATCTCCGTTTTTTGAGGTTTTTCTTATTAATGCCTTCAAAGATTCCGAATCTTCCGTGATCTGAACGGTTACCATTCCGGTATCCGCATCGTAATAGTGGCCCGAGAAACGGGAGGGATCATTTTCAATTAGTTTCTTAATGGTCGGTAAGTCTGCTTTCACCCGCTGTTTCTCGACATAATCGGCAAGAACTTTGCTGTTCTTTAATTGTTCTGGAGGAGTGCTCAATTCTATCGGATACGGAATCTCGTTCAATTCATTTTGTTTTTGCGTGGCAGCCTGGATTTCGGAGATTGTTCCGAAAAAAGCCTTTGCTTCAGCATTAGAGCTTCCTTCTGCATGTACAGAAGTGATTGAACTGCAAAGGAGTAAAGCTGCCAGGAAAACAGGGAGTATATACTTTCTTACAAACATTCCTCATCAACATCCCTTCGTATTGAAATGGGGTGATTGGGAAATGTGGCAAAGCGGACGGTAGATAATGACTCGATTCTCCCTTCCTTTTAATTTTGCGCTCTGCAACAACTCCCGGATTGTAGCCGATGCAGATCAAGTTGCAGTTCACTCTCCTATATGGGGCTACTGAATATATAACGATGGTTTAAGGCGAAACCTGACATCTCTTTTTAAAATTCATACCCATTTTAGCGAAACAAAACCATCTGTCGTGACGTCAATTAGGTTGGAGGTGTTTATGTTGAACAAGCTGATTGTTCTCCTTTTGATGGCCGTAATTTTGTATCATTCTTCGGAACCGAATGAATCCATAGCTGCCAAGGCGAGTCCCACGCCATCTGCCTCAGAAAACGTGAAAAGTGAACCTTTTTCAGTTCAGATCTCTATTCCGAAGCAGGTGAAAGCAAATCAGGAATTTGTTATTTCTGCTGAGTTGAAAAATGAAACTGGACGGGATCTGGAGATTACAACGGGAAGCACGGCATTTTACTATGTTGTACGGGACAGTAACGGCAAGGTGATTAATTCGATTGCAAGAAAAGATATTGGACTTACAACTTCAATGCCGAAGGGGGCTGTCATTTCAGAAAAATCTCAATACCGGATTAAAAAACCGGGCACCTACGAGATTTCCGCAATTGCAGAATTTTCGGTTAAAGGCGGAGGAAAGAATGAGGTCTACAAAATAGAAACGGCTCGAAAGTCTATTCAGGTAAGCGACTAAAGGCAAGCTCATGGTCCTCGATAGCCCTCTCCACAGTAAATAAAGCGCCGCCCCGCCTTGGGAGCATCGGCGCTTTTCTTTATGTGCAAAACATCCGTTTAACTACGGAAATGAGCTGATTTTTTTGGGAACCTTGATTTTATGAAAATAGACTCAAGCGCTCATCGTTGATCTTAAGGGAGACCGCAAGGTCTAGGCCAAGGGTTTGCCGTTTATCCTGGCCGAATATATATCCACCAATGTAACATTGGGTACTTTCTTCTAAAAATAACTGAATTTAATTCTGTGATATAAGCTGTCGAAGATGATTTCTAGCTCTTTGCAATCTCTTTAAGGTAGCGGATTCCGTTATGTCCACGATTGCGCCAATTTCCTTGCAACTTTTCCCATCCAAATAAAACATTTCTACCATTGTACGGTGGTTATTTTGTAATTCTCCGATGGCATCATACAATTCCTCATGCAGCCATTTTTTTTCTAATACCGTTTCTACAGAAAAGCCATTTGAAGTTTCATAAAGAGGAATGAGGGCGTTAAAAATTTCAGCTTCTTTATTTGCCTTCCTTATAAAATCAATTGCGGTAGTATAAGCAACACGTTTGATCCAAGCAGGAATATTCCGCATGGATTGTAGCTGTGGTGCTCTTGATGAAATTTTTAAAAAGCTTTCATGAATCAGATCTTCAGTAAGTGAGTGATCGGGAAGTAGGGCATATAGATAGGGATAAATAAAAATACGATATCTTTTGTAGATGCTCTCCTGTTGGTCTTTTTCCAATTCCTCATACGGCCTGCACAATAAATCAAACCAATTCTTCTCCATCATTGGTACACTCCTCCCAATTTTGTGTTGAAGGGTTCTTTTCATGCCAGGATTTAGTGGAAAATATTATCAACTTTAACATATCCATTATACCTGACACCAAATAAATATGGTAGAAAAGGTAAAGATTTGTAAACTTTAATCGTAATATAGAAAGGAGCTTCTTTAAGAGGTTTTATTTGCTTAATGCATAGATGAAATGAATTTTCTTCTGAAGTAGGTTTTGGGTATTTAATATTTTTTTATTTGGTATTTTTTTATAAAAAAGTGTCTTTTGGAGATAAAAAAACGCACACCTCCAATGCTGTATAGGTAATACTAAAAATAAGGAGGTGTAGGTGTGAATGCCACCTGTGGCTCTTCTTTTCACAAAAAGAAAGGTATTGGGGAATTCGGTCAGGAGGTTGTTTAGTGTTGAATTAAACCATCATATGTTAAAATATGGTGATGGAATAATTAATGGAGCTATGAGGAGGGTAAAAATGATACGAATGCCATTTGAACGCCCAACAGAGCATTATGATGAACGGATTATTGATATCGATCAAGAAATTTGCTCTTTGATCAAGAAGAGAAAGGAAGTCTCGGATAATAATCCAGGATTTCCTCCGTTTGAGTATATTTCTAAATGGTCAGAGGAACTTGGGCTTTATGAAGGATTCTTGATGTCGTTATTTGGAAGTATGATGAATGAAAAACAATTTAAACCAATGATCGAACCAGCCGGATTTAGACAACACATTGCAATTCTGAAATCAGTCGTGAAAGGGGAGTGTTTCTATACTCTAACGTCCTTACGACAATACAGTAATGCAAGTGTATTAACACTAAATATAGATTGGGACGATGAGCCGAAAATGGACTCCAATTCTCATCAGCATAGCCATTACGAACTATATATTAATGACCAATATGATTGCCGAATGATTAATGGTGGAAGCAGATCAGATCATGCATCATATAAATATGTAGTCTCTCCACCCTTACCTGATGAGATTTCAGGAATTCAATTTAGGTTCAAAGAATACAGTCACCCGTTCAAGATGGGTGAGGCAAGTGATGAGATAGTATTTGAACTTTAGTAAGGTGAATAGCCCTCCACACCTATTAGGTGTAGGAGGGTTATTTATTTGTCCAATTCGTGCCGATTATTAATTCCCCTATAAAACATACTTGACTAGTGGGTATAATAGGATTATAGTATGAAAAAAGCTTGATTGCACCGAGAGATTTTCAACAGATACTTTCATTTTATCTTGAATCTCTCTTATCTTTAATAATTGTATACAATTATACAGTTAACAATATTACCGTTAAAGCGACCCGCAAACTGATAGCGAGGAGCCATAAATTCTATGGAAATGCGTTCACGAAGATTGTCGAAGGATAATACCTACTATTCACTTAAGCAAAAAATAATAGATAGCGAGCTGGAGCCGGATCAGGCGGTTAACGAAGAGAGCCTGGCGGCACTGCTCGGGGTCAGCCGGACTCCGTTACGAGAAGCGATTCAGCGGCTGGAGAATGAGGATTTCCTGGTGCGCCAGCCCAACGGCAGGCTACGGGTAGCTCCCTTAACGATCAAGGAGGTCGAAGAGATCTTCCAGATCCGCAGCATGCTTGAAGGCCATATCGCCAGAAGCGCTGCCAGAAACGCTACCATCAAGGATATTCAGCGGTTAACGCTGATTCTGGAGAAGCTGAAGCAATCCTTCCAGATGGGGGATCAGCAGGATGTGGTATCCTATGGCTTCGAATTCCATGATTACTTGTGGGAGATCAGCGGGCTGAAGACTTTTGAGAAGGTGCTGAACCAGCTAAGAGACCGTTCCCTCCGGTATTGCCGTTATGTCTCTCTGCACGGGGACTGGAATACGCAGGCGGATGAGGAGCATCTTGTGATTCTGCAGAGGATCATAGCCAGGGATGAAGAGGGGGCGGAGCGGGCAATGCGGGAGCATATCTTAAGCAGCCTCGCGACTGCGCTGGAGCGGATTAGAGGAATTGAACATACGTAAAATGAAGGGGGAAGAACAAGCCTATGAGACCACAGCATGAGACGGAAGAAGCACTGGCAGCCCGGCTGACCGAAGTGCGGAGGAACCTGCACCGTGAACCTGAGCTTAGCAATGAAGAGTTCAGAACGACAGAGAAGCTACGCGGGTGGCTGAGTGAAGCGGGGATACGGGTGCTGGACCTTCCTCTGAAGACCGGCCTGATCGCAGAGGTGGGGCAGGGTGACGGCAGCATAGTAGCGATCCGTTGCGATATCGATGCCCTGCCGATTGAGGAGCAGACAGGGCTGCCTTATGCCTCCACCATTCCGGGAAAAATGCACGCTTGCGGCCATGACTTCCACACCGCTGTGATCCTGGGCGCGGCCAGCCTGCTGAAGCAGCGTGAGCATGAACTGCCGGGCAAGGTCAGAATCCTGTTCCAGCCGGCTGAAGAGACGGGGCACGGTGCGGAGGATGTACTGGCATCCGGCGGGCTAAGCGGGGTAGAGGCCATCTTCGGATTACATAATTCACCGGACCTGCCTAACGGGGCGTTCGGTACCAGAACGGGAGCTTTAACGGCTGGGGTGGACCGCTTTGAGATTACGGTGCAAGGGGTCGGCGCTCATGCTGCTACACCGGAGAAAGGGGTAGACACCATTGTTACCGCCGCTCAGATCATTACGATGCTGCAAACCGTAGTCAGCCGCCTGAATAACACGCAGGAGCCGGTCGTGCTCAGTGTGACCCGGATCAACGGGGGCTTCACCTGGAATGTGCTGCCGGAGAAGGTGGAGCTGGAAGGTACAGTACGTACGTATAACGAAGAGATCCGCATCAGCATCCCGGCCCAAATGACGCGGATCATAGAAGGGATTGCAGCCGCAGCCGGAGCAGAGGCGAAGCTGCACTGGTATCCCGGCCCGCCCGCTACGGTCAATCACGGAGCATGGACAGACTTCACCAAAGAGGTCGCGGCACAATCAGGCTATGAGGTACACGATATTCCGCCGCAGATGGGCGGAGAGGATTTCGCCTATTATTTGCAGCAGATCCCGGGTGCTTTTGTGAATATCGGCACCGGCCCGAACCATGCGCTGCATCATCCCCGCTTCGATGTCGATGAGGCGGCCATCCTGCCGGCAGCCAAGTATTTCGCTCTCCTGGCAGAAGAGGCGCTGGCGAAGCTGAAGCAGCAGCCTTGAATCCTGAATCCTAAATTTACCAGATGATTGAGGGGAACAACTATGATTGAACTACGGAATGTGTACAAGACGTTCACCCGCAAAGAGGTGAAGATTGAAGCGCTCAAGGGGATCAGCCTGAAGGTGGAAAAGGGCGATATCTTCGGAGTCATCGGCTACAGCGGAGCCGGAAAAAGCACGTTAATCCGACTGGTCAATTACCTGGAACGTCCGTCTGAGGGCCAGGTGCTGGTGGACGGGTACGATCTGGGCGCGTACAGCGACAAAGAGCTGCGGGCAGCCAAGAAAAACATCGGCATGATTTTTCAGCATTTTAATCTGCTGGAGTCCAAAAAGGTGTTCGACAATGTGGCGATTCCACTCATCCTGCTGAAAAAGAGCAAGGCGGATATCCGCAAGCGGGTGGAAGAGCTGCTCGAATTCGTCGGGCTAAGCGACAAGGCTGGAAGCTATCCGAGCGAGCTGTCAGGCGGACAGAAGCAGCGGGTCGGGATTGCCCGGGCACTTGCCTCGAACCCTTCGATACTATTGTGCGATGAAGCCACTTCCGCTCTGGACCCGCAGACGACACAGTCCATCCTGCAGCTGCTCAAGCGGATCAACGCGGAATACAACATCACAGTGATGATCATCACGCATGAGATGTCGGTGATTCAGGAGATCTGCAACAAGGTAGCCGTAATGGAAGAGGGACGGATTATCGAGCAGGGCAGCGTGCTGGATGTGTTCGGAGCACCGAAGCATCTGACAACGCAGAATTTCGTCAAGACGGTCATTCAGAACAGCATGACTACAAGCGTCCGCAGAACTCTGAAGACTGAGCAGGGGAGCCGGGTGTATAAGCTGAATTTTGCCGGGGAGAGCGCTTCTGAGCCTGTGCTGTACGAGATTATCCGTACCTACGGGGTCAAGGTCAACATTCTGTTTGCGAATACGACAGAGATTCAAGAGACGACGCTCGGTACGATTATCGTACAGCTGCAAGGTGATCCGGTACAGATGGAAGCAGCCTTGAATTATATGAAGCAGCATGAGGTCCGCATAGAGGAGGTGAAGTCCTATGTTCTCGACATCGATCACAAGTGAGCAATTCCTGAAGGCGATTATTGAAACGATTCAGATGGTGGGGGTGTCGCTGTTCATCGGCTCGCTGCTGGGTATTCCGCTGGGCATCCTGCTGGTCATTACCCGTCCGGGCGGCGTGCTGGAGAGCAAGTGGCTGTATACCTTACTGAATCCCTTAATTAATGTCATTCGTTCGGTTCCGTTTATCATTCTGTTGTTTGCCATTATTCCGCTAACAAGAGCAATTGTTCACACGTCGATTGGGACCAGTGCCGCAATTGTTCCGCTGATTATCTATATCGCCCCCTATATCGCACGGCTGGTGGAGAATTCGCTGCTGGAGGTGAATCCGGGCATTCTCGAAGCTGCGGAAGCAATGGGAGCTACGCCGTTACAAGTCATATGGTACTTCCTGCTGCCGGAAGCGGTGGGCTCGTTAATTCTCTCCCTGACCACAGCGACGATCGGGCTGATCGGGGCGACGGCAATGGCCGGGGCAGTAGGCGGCGGAGGGGTAGGAGACTTGGCAATCGTGTATGGTTATCAGCGTTTTGACGAGGTGGTCATGTTCGCGACGGTCATTATTCTGATCATTCTGGTGCAGGGTATTCAGTCCCTGGGCAATACATTGGCGCGCAAGATTCGCCGTTACTAGAGATTACGAGACAAAGGGGATAGGCAGATGAGTGTATGGAGCAAGCAGGAGCGTTTTCAGGCTATCTTATCCGGGGAACTTGCCGACCGGCCGATGATCAGCGGATGGCGCCACTTTATTGACAAGGAGCAGAATGCGGAGGACTTGGCGTCGTCTACGATTTCTTTTACAGAGAAATATGATTGGGACTGGGTGAAAATCAACCCGAGAGCTACCTATCTGGCGGAAGCCTGGGGAAATGAGTATAACTTCGCAGATTACCGGACGGTATTTCCGAGACAGCTGACTACGGCCGTTCCGGCAGCCGAGAATCTCTGGGATCTTGAGGTAAAAAAAGCCGCACAAACTCCTTCGCTGCTGGAGCATCTGGAGGCGGTAAGGAAGATTCGCCAGGGCTTGCCGGATACGCCGCTGATTCAGACGGTCTTCTCCCCGCTCACGGTATTGCTGTTCATCGTAGGACGTTCTGCTTATGTTACGGAGACCGTATTCGGGATCGAGCAGCCGGTGACGCTGGATTCGCTCTTCAAGGAACACCGTGCTGCCGCGCATCATGCCCTGCATGCGATTGCCTTAACCCTGGCCGATTATGTGCAGGAGCTGCGGCAGGCGGGATCAGATGGTCTGTTCTATGCGGTGACAGGCACAGCCCACCCCGGATTATTCGATGAAGCGATGTTCGATGAGCTGTCCAGACCCTATGATTCTATCGTTCTGGAGGCGGCGGGCTATGGCAAGAATATTTTACATACCTGCGGTGCTCATGCCCAGCCTGCGAAATTCAATGATTACCGGATTGACGGGATCAGCTGGGATACGGTAGCCGAAGGCAATCCCGGGCTGGACGCCGATCTTAAGGCTACGAAGGTGGGCGGAGTGGATCACGGGCTGTTTGCCGGAAATGATCTGGATCAGATTGAACAGCAGGCTAAGGAAGCTTTGGCCAAGATGAAGGGTCAGCCGTTTATTCTGTCGCCCAATTGCGCCATTCCGCTGACGGTTACAGACGAGGCATTAGTGCATTTTAAAAACACAGTATTAGGATAGGGGATGAGAGTGATGAGAAAATTACTGGCGGTTCTACTGATTAGTTCGATGGCGGTGCTGGCGGCTTGCGGTAACAATAAGGAAGCGGCAAGCTCCGGAGACAAGAAGGAAATCACAGTCGGATTCGGTGTAGGTACGTATGAGGAGCAGTTCCGGCAATCCATTCTCCCGATCCTGGAAGGAAAAGGGTATACTGTAGATATCAAAACCTTCTCGCAGAATATGCAGGTCAACCCGGCCATGAAGGAAGGCTCGATTGACGCGAGTATCTTCCAGAGTACGGCCTATATGGATGCGATCAATAAGGAAATCGGTGCCGATATGGTGGGGATTGCCTATGTTCCGGGCGCTCCGCAGGGGCTGTATTCCGTTAATCACACGACGCTTGACGATGTGAAGGACGACACTACCGTCGCGATTCCGAACGACCCGGTGAATCAGGAGCGCGCGCTGCGGATTCTGGAGGAGCTGGGTTGGGTCAAGATCAAAGAGGGCGCCGGGGTAGCGGACTTCAATGTGAACAGCGTGGAGCCGGACAAGTTCAAGATTGACCTGAAGGTGCTGGACCCGGCGCAGATTCTGGTCTCGCTGCAGGATGTTGACTATGGTGTGGTGAACGGGAATTATATCGCTAACGCTCCCGACCGCAAGATTACAGATGCGCTGAAGATTGAGAATACGCCTATGCAGCATAGAATCATCGTATCGGTGAACAAGAAGGACCAGGATACCCAGTGGGCCAAGGACCTGAAGGCTGCCTATGAATCCAAGGAGTTCGAAGAATACATCCTGGGACAGGAGAAATATGCCGGGTTCATTCTGCCGGAGGCCTGGGCCAATAACTAACCTAATCAGGGAGTGAGTGGAAGTGTCAAAAGGCAAGATTCATTTCATTGGCGGCGGGCAGATGGCGGAAGCGATCATCCGGGCCTGCCTCGCAGGCGGTACGCTGGCAGCCGGGCAGATTAGTGTGTCGGATATTAATGAGGGACGGCTGGAGCTTCTAAAAACCAAATATAACGTAGACATGAAGTGCGCGCAGCAAGAGGCCCTCTCCGGCGCAGAGCTGATCGTCATCGCTGTCCGCCCGCAGGATGATCTGGCTGCACTTGGAGCACAGGTCCGCGAGTATGCTGCACCGTCTGCGGTCATTGTATCGATTGTGGCCGGGGTGACGATTGCTCAGCTCGGAGATTATTTCGGAGCGAAGCGCCCGATTGTCCGGGTGATTCCGAATACCTTGACCGATACCGGTTACGGATACAGTGGTGTAGCCCTGAATGCAGCCGCTTCGCTGGAGCAGGTGGAAGCATTCCTGATGGGCTTCGGCAAGGTGCAGGTTCTGGAGGAATCCTATATTGATATCTTCACAGGCTTCGGGGTAGCCGGACCGAACTATATCTATTATTTCATTGAGTCGTTCACGGATGCCGGAGTTCTTGCCGGACTGCCGCGGGAGCAAGCCTGGAAGGTGGCGCTGGAGAATATGCTGGGAGCGGTGGCTATGCTGCAGCAGACCGGACTGCACCCAAGACAACTGCTGGACATCAACAACTCGCCTGGCGGCGTCGGTATGCACGGCTTGTATGAGCTGAACAACAGTGATTTCGCTGCCGGATTACAGCGGAGTGTCTTGGCCGCGGTGAAGCGGACCACGGAGCTGGGAGTGAAGAAGTAATGGCCGTACTGAAATGGGATCACCTTGTACATTATGTGAATGATCTGGACCAGCCGGTTCAGCTCTTCACGGAGCATGGACTAAAAGCTTTTCGGGGCGGATCGCATAAGGATTGGGGAACGTATAACGCCTTGAGCTATTTCGGGCTCACCTACCTGGAGTTCCTCGGGATTGAGAACCTGGAGCTGGCACGTGCGACCAAGCATAACGTGGTGGTGAGAGATGCCGTCACGCTTTTGCCGGAGCATGAAGTGCTTAGCCGGGTGGTGCTGCGCACGGATGATATTGAAGCTGTTGAGGCAACGCTGAGGCAAGCGGGTTTGTTATTGTCGCCGGTCATTGACGGCCGCCGTCTGGATGATCAGGGCCGGTTGATCGAATGGCGGATGATGACCATTGACGGTGACTTCCAGGGACTGCCCTATCCGTTCATTATTCAGTGGAACGAGAGGGATGAGCAGCGGCTGGCTAGTCTGAACAGTGCGGGAATCAACCGTCCTCACCCTGCAGGCCAGGTGGAGGTCGTCAGTGCAGGCTTCCGGGTCAGCGATCCGGCCGCTGCCGCCAGCCACTGGAGTGAACTGTTTGGTCTTCCGGTGAGCGCACCTGCGGATGGTTCGGATGGCAGCTACAGCCTTAAGGCCGGAGATCAGACGTTTGAATTCACGCCAGGGGAGGAGAATCGGCTCAGCCGGATCGTGTTCCGCACGGACTCCCCTCAGCTGAAGGGACAGATGCTGACTGTTGGCGAAGGCGAGTACGTGTTTGAATAAATGCAGGACAAGCTTAGGGGACAGGCTGTTGCCGCAATTAGCGGTAGCGGGCCTGTCCTGTTTTGTGTTAAAGTGTGACACAAGAATGGAGTAAGGGAATATATGGAGAATGGAGGCAGCGGATGCAGAAGCTATTTGAGTATAACTGGCAAGTGCGCCAGGATTGGTTCAACTGGTGCAGCGGGGTGGACAGGGACGAATTGATGAAGCCGCGTACCGGGGGCTTAGGCTATATCCTGCCCACGTTGTATCACATTGTAGCGGTTGAATACGGCTGGATCTGCGGCGGCATTCAGGAGAGAGTCATTGAAATTCCAGCATTCGGGGAAATCGCCAGCCTGGAGCTTGTGCAGGATTTCTCCGCCCGCTGCCATGCGGAGCTGGCTCCGTTTGTCTACCGCTGGTCGGATGAGCTGGAAGACCGGATTATGGTTGATATTACGGATGAAGGGGAACGCGAGCCCCACCCCTACGGGGAAGTGATGCGGCATGTGATCGCCCATGAGATCCATCATATCGGCCAGCTCTCGGTATGGGCGCGGGAGATCGGCAAGCCGCCGGTGACAGCTAATTTGATTGGCAGAGGGTTGTTCGACAAATAGAAGCGTAAGGAGGCCACAGAGATATGGAATTTGAGACCAGACGTCTGATCATCAGAGAGTTCACTCCAGAGGATATAGGGCAGGTACATGAGTATGCGTCCGATCCGGCTGTAGTGGCACATTCAATATGGGGTCCCAATTCACTGGAGGATACCCGCGAATATATCCGCCATACGCTGGAATTGCAGCAGGAGGAGCCGCGCCAGGGCTTCGAGTACGCGGTGGTTCTGAAGGAGAACGGGCGGCTGATCGGCGGCTGCGGCCTGCACATTACCGGAGCAGGCCAAGGGGAGATCGGCTACTGCTTCAACCGGTTATACTGGGGACAGGGCTATGCGAGCGAGGCTGCTGCTGTGCTGCTGGACTTGGGCTTCGATGAACTTAGACTGCACCGCATCTATGCCACCTGCCGTCCTGAGAATATCGGCTCCGCGCGTGTAATGCAGAAGATCGGGATGATCTACGAGGGTCATCTGCGGGGACATATGTACCATAAAGAGAAGTGGATGGACTCCTATCAATATTCGATTCTGGAGGAGGAGTATAAGGGGCTGCACCGTTGACAGCGTCGCAGTATATTGCATTCATTGTTTTTCGCTAATGGCGACTAATGCGACTGGAAATCTTCAACTCTAATTGCATTTTATACAATAGATTTCACTTTAGTTCACACTAAAATGCAATCTGCTGTATTTGATACATTTGATTTCTGGATTTTTGCTTGGGAATGCCTAATTACTG
Source organism: Paenibacillus sp. FSL R7-0333 (assembly GCF_038000365.1). Taxonomy (NCBI): domain Bacteria; kingdom Bacillati; phylum Bacillota; class Bacilli; order Caryophanales; family Paenibacillaceae; genus Paenibacillus; species Paenibacillus sp. FSL R7-0333. Next base: position 5,971,830 of record NZ_JBBOBZ010000001.1, on the reverse strand, counting down.
AAATTCTACTGTACAAAGTGCAATAGATTGTCTTTTTGGGTGAATTTCAGAGGTATCTATTGTAGGAAATACAACAGAACCAAAAACAGAAAAAATCCAGCAAAAAAGGGGGGCAATAGCCATGAAATGGCAGCACTGCCCCCGCAGACAGTAAAGAGCGCCTGCCTGAACGGCTGGGCGCTCTTTACTGTTATTTGATTGGCGGTTACAGCTGCATTCCCGCCACTTCATTAATTCTCGCCGCTTCTTCCGGGTCAGCAGCGATCAGCTTCTGATAGACCGCCTGATCCTGGGCGCTCTGCATCCGCTGCTGAACTGCCAGCAACCACCGGGCAAGCTCGCGGTTAACAGGGCTGCTGTAGTCCTCACTAAGGCCTTGCTTCAGTGTGGCTTCTGCGGCCTGCATATCCTGGGACATATACTGGAGCTTACCAGTATTCAGCAGCAGCTCCGGTGTGACAGTGACATCCTGCTGCTGTGCTTCCCGGTCTGCAATAGCGTAAGTATAAGCATCCAAGCCAGTTTTGAAATACCGTTGCTTGTTAAGGGTCTCCTGGTCCCTGATCTCCAGCTTCCCCTCAGCCGCAGCTTCCTGCGAACGTTTCAGGGCTGCGGCTCCCAGCTCCTGGGACCGGGCAATCACTCCGCTGTACCAGGCGGTCGTCCACAGGCTTCCGCTGTCCGTCAGATCCTCGTAACCGCCCGCAAAGCCCTGCTTCAGTGCAGCGGCTGCGTCCTCCTGGTCTCCAGACAGGTGCTGTACTCTCGCAATGCTCAGACCTATCGTAGGTGTGACGAAGAATTCACGGCCCTGAAGCTGCTCAGGAGGGAGGCTTTTCAGATGCGCTATACCGTCCGTTACATGTCTGTAGGCAGCAAGTGCGGAAGCGAAATACGTCTGTTGCCCGGCTTCATCCTGCTTGGAGTAAGCTTGCTGTCCAAGGAGGGAGGACCGGCTGATCAGACCGGCATACCAGTTAATATCCCACATGAACTTGTCCGCGTTGTCCAGATAGATCTGATAGGCCGCATCGCTCTCGCCCTTCAGATCATAGTAGCTGGCGAGCTGGGTCAGCAGCTCTTTGTTGGACGGCTCATCCTTCAGCGCACGGGTCAATACCGCATAGGCCTCGTCCAGGAACTGCTCGTTCTTGGTCTGCTCATACACCTTCTGATCCAGCAGGTACAGGTACACAGCGGATTCCGGGTGGTATGGGCGGATGTTGAGTGCTTTTACGAAAGGGGCCTTGATCTCCTCATAGGACTGGCTCACTTGGATCAGCTTCTTGCCTGCACTGGCTTCAGAGCTTGAACGAATGTAACTCAGAGACAGGAAGAGCAGATAGGCCGTGCCGATTCCGAGTACTGTGAAATAACCCGCTCTGATCCACAGCTTGTTCCACTGAAGACGGAGCGGCTTGCTCTCCATGGCCACGGCCATTCCCCCCAGAGCGAGGAATACGAGCATACCCATGAAGGCAAAACTGAGGTTGAAGTCCAGCAGGCTGTGAACGAGAATCGACAAGGCGATAATAAGATAGAAGAATCCGTTGCTATAGTCATCGGTCTCCCGTCTCAGGTACTGTCTGCTGAATTTGTAGAAGATAAACAGGATGAAGCCCATGAACACCAGGAAGCCTACAATGCCCACCTCAATCAGATATTGCAGGAAGAAGTTATGCACCTGGCGGCTCAAGTAAGGGTTGTTCTGATAATGCTCATAGAGTGTGGCCCAGCCGCCGCCGCCCGCGCCCAGTACCGGGTAATCCTTGACTACCTTCATGGCATCCTCGTAAAAGGTAAAACGCTCCAGGACACTGTGCTGCCTGAAGTTGATATTCTCCAGCCGTGTTCCGATATTCTCCGGGAGAATATTACGCGCGCTGGTGCCGATGAACAGGAAGGCGATGATCGCGACGCCAGCCACAGACACGGCTGGAATCCACAATCCGCTCATGCGGCGTGATTCTAGTCTGTCAAGCTTGCGGCTCAGATAAGGTGCCAGGTAACGCTGAACCAAGAAGCAGAGCACAGCCGCACAAGCGGATGCTCCCAGCAGATATCCCCAGCCCTTAAGGGCAGCAGACGAGTTGAACTCCGCATTCAGCTCCAGGCCGAGCCGTGTGACCGGGCTTGTGATCAGAAGGGAGCATAGGCCGGCAATGGCGAGATGGGCAATCCACAAAATCTGCTGCACCGGCTTCAAGAAGAGCAGCAGGAGGATGAACACTACCGGCAGCAGCACGAGTCCGCCACGGGATAAGGTAAGCAGCAGCGAGACGATGATTGGCACCAGCATGAAGCCGTGCAACAGCTGTCCGGCCCATTTGCGGGAGCGGATCAGCGCGAAGACGGCCACGAACAGAAACGCCATCAGGAAGGCTGCATATGTATTGGCATACTGGAAAATGGAGGTCAGGCGGAGCCCGTTCGAGTCGGTCATTACCGCTTCGCTATACCTGCCGCTATATACAGTCTTCGAGAACCAGCCCACCAGACTGCCAGCCAGCTTCCAGCTTCCGAGCCAGTTGAGCAGTCCAAAGCCTACGATCAGGTAAGCGAGGGTAAGCACACCATGCTGGACGGCGGAATTGAGCCGCTTGTGCCGGAGCAGAAGGATGCTGATGATGAAGACTGCGGCATAGGTGAACTGGGTGAACAGCATGTTCATCGCCATATACCGGGAAGCAGCGCCGAATAGCGACAGCGCATAGGTTAAGGGAAGCAGGAGGGCCGCTACGGTAAGCAGATCACGCTGTCCCTCCAGCCGGAAGGATCTGAAATACAGGACGGCAGCGGCCAGCAGGAGCAGGCAGCTTAATAAGGCGGCAACATAAATGGGCTTCTCGAAATCCGCCGTCATTCCGTTGAACAATCCGATCTGAAAAGCGGCCCAGCCAAAAAACAGCAGGAACGCAGCGCAAAGCATCCAAGCTGCCCCTGAAAGCTTGTCCGTAGCTTTGACAGAAGCCGCCTGTTTTCCGTACACAGGTTTCGACACGATAGAATCTCCTTTTTCAAAATAGTAGGTCTTCCAATTTATTGTACATACATATTACGGATATAAAGTGAAAAAGTTGTTGTCTGAACGGAAATTTCAAAGATTGGAGTGTCTTGCAGGAGAGGGAGGAGCGAAAAAGTGGGGAATAGGCCGGAACCTGCTCAGCGAATGAAGCAGTCTGTCCGCACAGGCCAGCCTGACGCAATTTTCATAGAATATGGTAACGGAGCGAATCTATGATTCATGTAAGAATGGACGCTTAAGAGTTCCGCCCGAAGGCAGCAATGACGGCAGGGGAACGCGCAATCCGCTTCCTGGGCCACTGCTGCCGGGAACAAGCTTCAGGCGGGGATAATAAATTTCAGGTTAATCATGAACACGATCAGGGCGGAGGCCCCCAGGGAAAAGGCGATGCAGCCGGCACCGAGCACTCTGCGCCGGTCCTTGATGAATTTGAAGCCAAGCGCACAGACGAGTATTGTCGTTCCTGCCAGTACAACAGACATGCCGATCATCGCAAACCAATACAGGATTTCAAAAAACTCAGCCATTAGGAAACCCTCCCTTTCAGGCAATAATACAACGAATTTTAATGATTTTCCAGTCAAATGAATCAGGGACATAAGGCCCCGCAGCCATATGCCCTTTTTTGCTGTGGCCTGCTATACCACGGACAATCATACAGGAGGGCACGGCCCTTCGTGAGTAATCTATAGGGTAGGCTGGGAATGCGAAAGGAGAGGGCAAATAATGGCGGGGAGAGAACTGGCAAGCAAGCTGCTGAAGACGGCGGCGCTGCTTAGCGATTCACGGGTTGCCGGTTACATTCCGAGAACGCGGGAATATAGTGCTGCCGGATTGTCCGCGATGCTTGGAAGATACGGCAATGTTGTCATCAAGCCGGTTGTAGGCGGAGGAGGATATGGTGTCATCAAGGTGTTCCGGGATCATAGAGGGTATGGCTTCACGTATATGCAGAGCACACGTATCTATGGAGACTTTACTTCCATGCGCCAGGCACTGGACAGATTCAAGGTGAAACGGAAATATTTGATCCAGCAGGGCATTTCCCTTGCACGGATCTCCGGGCGTCCGATTGATTACCGGGTCAAAGTAGTGAAGAACGGCGAGCACTGGGAGTTCCGATCTATGGTAGGGAGAGTAGCCCGGCCGGGATTGTTCGTTACGAATCTCTGCAAAGGAGGTACGATGCTCAGCTGCCGCCAGGGACTGCGAAGATCATTGCCAAGAGTGGGGACCTCATCCAAAAAGGCGGAGATGCGCAGGCTGACTTTAGTCTGCATCGAGCTGCTGGAGCGTCATTTTCCGGGGATCGGTGAACTGGGCTTCGACTATGCTGTAGATCATCGGGGGAAGATTTGGATTCTGGAAGTAAATACAAGACCAAAATGATTAATAAAATTTTTATATTTGACGATAAATACAGTAATAGGATAATATTGCGTTTAGTTGTTTAGATTCAGAGGTAATACAACAAGAAATATCCCAGCCAATTATGAACATTCTAAAAAAGTTTTTGTGTGGAGATGTCAGGTTTCAGCCCTGTGTATAACTGTTATCCCCATAGTCCACTGCGCAATTGCTGACATTATAACCCTTACTCACATATTATACACAGGATTTCCACAGCAGCTTGTGGATAATGAGAACGCTTGTTCGAAAAATGATAGTTTGCTATGATAGATTCAGATCCAAATAAAGGAAAGGTAGGTGAACGTTATGGTTGAATTGTCGGATGAGATGCTGCTTGACTCTTATCACAGAGCGATAGAGCTGCATTTGGAGCATGATTTCATCGCCCTGCTTCTCGCTGAAATTCGCAAACGGAACTTACACTCTCCAGACCATGCGGTTCTGCATTAAAGATCAGAGCACATCCTGCAGCATTGGACTTCTTTAAACCGCAAGCATCAAGGAATAGGGTATCTTTTCAAGTTGAGGTGGAATCAACCTGAAAGGATACCCTTTTATTATGGCTATAAGGTTATAGACAACCTAGAGCTTAAGGTTACTGCTGTGTCCCGGAGACAGCTTCGCATCCGGATCAATATACACCTTGGCGTTATTGATTGCTGTTGGCGCTTCTCCGAATCCTACAGCGATCAGCTTCAGCTTGCCTGGATAAGTCGTGATATCGCCAGCGGCGAAGATTCCTGGAATGCTGGTCTCCATGCGGGAGTCAACTACAATAGAGTTGCCCTCAATGTCGATTCCCCACTCGGCAATCGGGCCCAGAGAGGAGACAAAGCCGAAATTGACAATAACGCTGTCTACTTCGATTTCTTGAGTTTCCTTGGTCTTGATATGGGACAAGGTGACCTTGGTAATGAATTCTTCACCGTGAAGCTCCGTAATCTCGGACGGCGTAATCACATTTACCTTAGAGGCCATCAGATTCTCTACACTATGCTCATGCGCACGGAATTTATCGCGGCGGTGAATCAGGGTTACCTGTTCAGCGATCGGCTCCAGCATCAGCGCCCAGTCCACAGCGGAATCGCCGCCTCCGCTGATCAGCACCTTTTTATCCTTATAAGCATTCAGATCATTTACGAAATAATGCAGGTTGGCTTTCTCGAAGCGCTGTGCATCCGGCACCTCCAGACGCCGCGGCTCAAATGCGCCTACGCCTCCCGTGATGATAATGGCTTTGCTGTGATATTCAGCCTTGTCGGTGGTGACGGTGAAATGGCGCTCACCCTGCTTCACAACCGATACGACCTTCTCCTCCAGACGGATATCAGACTGGAACAGCTCCATCTGACGGGCAAGGTTATCCACCAGCTCTTGTGCGGTGACCTTAGGGAAGCCGGCGACATCGTAAATATATTTCTCAGGATACAGAGCAGCAAGCTGCCCACCGAGTTGGGGCATACTCTCAATAAGAGTTACTGAAGCCTGGCGCATACCGCCGTAAAAAGCGGCAAACATACCGGCTGGTCCTCCGCCTATAATCAGCAGATCGCTCATAGGAACGGTTTGCTCTAATGTCATGTAAAACTACACCTCCGAGTTGATAGTTTCAAAATGCCATACTTGCGTACCTACTCATTATAAACATAGTCGCACCTGCCTGCAAAGGTCTTGATTTCAAAGAAAAAGTGTGACATTTTGTTGTATGATTATATTTGATTAAAACGATACTAAGGTTTACAATGGATATGGTTATTTTAGAAATCCTTTAAGTTTTATTGGAAATTCTTCTGAATTTAAGTGTATAAATTCACAAAAGAAACCTGATTTTTTTACAAAAAATAACACATAGACAGATTCACCTGTTGGAAGGAGCCGGAACATGAGCAGTATTCCCAAAATCGTTATTCTAGGCGCGGGGTATGGAGGGATTTTGACCGCCCAGCGGCTGCAGAAAGCTTTGAATTATAATGAAGCCGATGTAACCCTGGTTAACCGCCATGAATATCACTATTTCACGACCCATCTGCATATGCCTGCAGCGGGCACGGACAGCATCGAGCATACACGCGTGTCTATCTCCAAATTAATCGATGAGTTCAAGATCGATCTTGTCAAATCCTCGGTGCAGGAGATTCGCACCCAGCAGAAGAAGGTTATTCTGGAGGACGGAACGCTCTCGTATGATTACCTCGTGATTGCCCTTGGCGGTGAGCCTGAAACGTTCGGGATTCCGGGACTCGACAAATATGCGCTGACCATCCGCAGTATCAACTCTGTGCGGCTGATCCGGGAGCATATCCAGTACCAGTTCGCCAAATACAAGAATGAGAATAATGCACAGGAGCATATCAACTTCGTCATTGGCGGCGCGGGCTTCAGCGGGATTGAATTTGTTGCGGAGCTGGCTGACCGGATTCCTGCACTATGCAAAGAATTTGATGTCGATCCAAGTATGGTCAACATCTATAATATAGAAGCTGCGCCTACGGCTCTGCCGGGGTTCGCGCCTGAGCTGGTTGAGCATGCCATGACCGTACTCACCAAGAAGGGGGTAACCTTCAAGATGGGCGTAGCGATCAAGGAATGCCTGCCTGGCGGCGTGATTCTGGCCACGGGTGAAGAGATCAAGGCTTCCACCATTGTATGGACCGGCGGTATCCGCGGGAACCGTCTGATCGAGGCGGCCGGCTTCGAAGCGATGCGCGGACGGGTGAAGGTAGACGAATATCTGCGGGCTCCGGGACATGAGAACATCTTCATCATAGGTGACGGCTCCCTCATGATTAACCCGGAAGGGCGTCCTTACCCGCCGACGGCACAGATTGCCATGCAGCAGGGAGAATGCTGCGCGCATAATCTAGTAGCGGCCATCCGCAGCCAGCAGCCGAAGAAATTCGCCTTCAGCAACAAGGGGACCGTAGCTTCACTTGGTAAGGGCCAGGGAATTGCCGTAGTCGGCGAGAAGACCTACAAAGGCTGGAAGGCAGCGCAACTGAAGAAGGTTGTCGATATGCGCTACCTGCTCATCATCGGCGGCATCCCGCTCGTGCTCAAAAAAGGAAGATTCCTCTAAGATGCGCCACTGCAGCGTGCAAGTACGCGGACTGCTGACGCGTGAGGAGCTGGACCGCTATAATGCTCTGATTGAGGTAGGCTCTTATCTGGAGGATCAGACGCGGTACGATCTGGCCTACAATATCCAGAAGGAAATCGACATTCTCATTCTCCCGGCTATCGAACGCCTGAAGGATAAGGGCCGCGCGCGTGACCGGGCGACGGCTGAATATCTGGAGAGCCTGCGTGACGGGGATGAGGACGAAGACGAAGAGGACGATAAGGAACCTTCGGTCTAAGTGGAAGTAGAGAAGACGTACAATGCAAAGAGAGCCGTGCTGCAAGCGCGGCTCTCGGGTGCAATAGCCGCTTTTAAGGGCGGCGGCTTTCGGAAAAGTAGTCAAGAAATAGACCGCATACCTCTGCTGAGGTGGCGGTCTATTTGCGTTTATGCTGTTACAGCTTCAGCATCTCCTCGAACGATTCTTCGTTCAGCAGGTTGCCGACATAGAAGGGGCCGAACTCTCCGTAGCGGGCGCTGACTTCATCGAAGCGCATCTCGTAGACGAGCTTCTTGAACTGCAGGGCATCCTCGGCGAACAGCGTCACGCCCCACTCCCAGTCATCGAAGCCGACGGAGCCGGTGATGATCTGCTTCACCTTGCCGGCATAGCTGCGTCCGATCAGGCCGTGCGAATACATCAGCTCCCGGCGTTTCTCCATATCCAGCATGTACCAGTTGTCGGCAAGCTCACGCTTCTTGTTCATCGGGTAGAAGCAGATATGCTTCATTTGCGGCAGTACAGGCTTCAGCCGGGCAGCGACATGCGGGTTCAGCATCGGATCGCTGCCGTCACCGGCACTTCCTCCTGCGGCGTAGTTGCTGAGCTCAACGATGCTTACATAGGAATAAGCCTTCGTAGTATATTGGGCAAAGGCGATTTTGTTAAAAGCGGTCTCCAGCGCATTCAGCGCCTCCAGACTCTCTCTCAGAAACATCATCACGAAATCAGCCTTCTGGCCCACGATGGAATAGACAGCAGTGCTGCCCTCCTTGGCTTCCTCGACAGGTCCCCACTCCTGCATGAAGGCATGCAGCTCCTCCAGGGCCACTGCCCGTTCCTCGTCATCGGCTGCCGTCCAGGCTGTCCAGTTCAGTGAGCGGAAGTCATGCAGCGCATACCAGCCTTCCAGTGTCAAAGCGGCTTCGTTCAAGTTGTTCACTCCTTATAGGTTATCGGTGGAATATCCTCGCGTAAAATCTTCTTGGTCCGCATACCTTAAATATGTATGAACATAGGTCGGGTGCTATTTGCATTGTAGCGCAGCGGGCGGCAGAGAGCAAACGCCAAGGCCCCCATTCACGCGAATTCCGGTATTGAGCGCGATAATGTTCATTGCTTCGCTACATTTTTTCTAGTAAACTTACTATTATATAAGCTTGGGTGTGCGGTTCTTTATAGAGAGAGGGGATGGCGGTACGATGGGCTTTATTCCGGTGTTTGTTCTGGCCGTTTTATTCTTTGTGATGATGTTCGGCATTGGCTTCATTCTTAACATGCTGATGAAGACTACCTGGTTCCCTGCCTATCTGTTCGTCATTGTCATTCTTCCGGTGGTGGTCTACTCCATCTGGGACCGGAGCGCGATGTCCTTATGGGAGCACCTCTCTACCTTCCACATTGTGGATTATCTTACCGGGGTAGCCGGTCTTGCCGGAGCGGTGCTGAGCGGCTGGACCATTCAGAAGCTGCGGCTGGGCGGATACAAGATGTTCTAAGCGCTGCCTGAAGGGCGGTACAACAAGAAACGGCTAATCTTCTGTCATAGGGGGAGCCGTTTTTTTCTTTTCCGCCAGAAGAGCCAAGGATTCATCTTTATTTTACATTTTTGGCCGGGTGTTTTGTGATAGAATAGAAATCTATATGAATTCGTATAGAAGAGGGGGAGGTATCCGCAGATGCGTATGAGCAACCTGCATCATTTCACTGAACATCACCGGTACTGCGTGTCCCGCGAATTCGGTCTAAGCCAGCTGGATGGACGTATGCTGGGCTCAGTCTATCAGCCAATGGTAGGCGCGTTCGCCATCAGCCTGTACAGATTGCTGTTCGAGCATATTCCGGCTGAATCTATCGGTTACTCCGGTGTGGAGCAGCAGCGCAGGCTCTTTATGACCCTGGGCGTTGAACCCAACGAGAAGGGCCGTAAATATATGGTAGACCAGGCTTCCCGGCTGGAGGCGGTGGGACTGCTGCAGACCTGCCGGCTGTATGCCGCGGAGAATGATGATTATATGTACGAATACGAGTTAATGCCGCCGCTGTCGCCGGCTGATTTCTTTGCAACCCAGCATCTGACACTGCTGCTCCGGGATAAGATCGGCAAGTTCGCTGTGCTGTCGCTGCGTGAGCAGTTCTGGCACCGGGAACCGGAGGAATGGAGCGGGCGGTCGCTCGGGAAAGAGAATATATCACTGCCCTTTTATGATATTTTTGAGCTGAATACCCATGTGATCGACTATGAGCTGGAGCAGGCGCTGGCCGAGGTAGCCTCCGTGCGTCAGCCCGGCACCACTCAGGCGGTTGAGCCGAATATAGCCTACAGCGATATTATCCTGCGCTTCCCGCGTGAATCGGTGAACCGTGCGCATGTTGAGAAGCTGCGTTTTGACCATAACCAGATGGGTGTCATTAATTATGTGGCCCGCAAATACGAGCTTGGCCCGCAGGATGTATGCCGTCTGCTGGATGAGGATGATGTCTTCACGCCGGACGGAGAGGTGATTCTGGATACGCTGCAGTACAAGGCGAGCCAGCATTTCCGTCAGGATAGGAAGCGTCAGGAGAAAAGAGAGATTGCTGCCGCCAAGGTAGTGTCGCTGCGCTCCGCCGCTGAGGAAGAGAGTGATCCCTCCGCAGTGCCGGTGGAGCAGGCTGTCGAAATGGAGTTCTATGTAGAAGTGCCTCCGCAATTTCTGTCCAAATGCGACATTCACCAATATAATATGATGCTGCGCAACGAGCCTTATACACGGCTGCTACAGACGTTCTTCCCGGGGGCAGTTCCGGGCCAGCTGATGGATATTTTCGAGAAGATTGATCTGAACTATAAGCTCAGCGGCGAAGTGATCAATGTACTGATCCATTATCTGATGACGATGGTGGCCTCCGGCGGCGATCAGCGGATGAACCGCAACTTCGTGGAGGCGATTGCCTCCAATATGCTGGTGAAGCAGGTGAATACTTACGAGAAGGCCGTGCGCTATATCCGTGACCAGTCGAAGGTGAAGGGCAAGGGGGCGGCTTCCGCCTCCTCCGGCACAGGCACTGCGGGAGCCCGCCAGCGATCGTATACGAAGAGCGGCGGGCGGTCCGGCAAGCAGGAGATTCCGATTGTGCTTGATGACGGCAGCGCCGGAACCGTATCGGAAGAGGAATTCGCGGCGATGATGAAGAAAGCGGCCGAGATCAAGGCCAGCAAGAAAAAAGGCGTTCTGAGAACGCCCTGAAGAAAGTGAGGTGCAGCGATGGAGTCCATGGGCGAAGTGCTGCGTTCGATGAACAACCCCGCTCTGCGCCAGCGCTCCCGTGACCTGGAGCAGACCCTGCTGAACCATCCCCTGGTCAAGGAGCTTCAGGCGGAGCATCCCGAGCTGGACGAGTCCCGGCTGCGGCTGCACTTGAGCCGGCTATACCAGTATGTCGAAGAGGACCGGCATTGCAAGAACTGCCCCGGCCTGGCGGATTGCCCGAATGATTTCCAGGGGCATTACAGCAAGCTTACTGTAGAGACGGTTAATGGTGTAACGGATCTGTACGAACGCAAGACACCGTGCAAGCTGAAGATTGCACAGGATAATCAGGATAATGTCCGCAAGCGGATTCGCAGCTTCTATGTGGATGAGCGGGTGCTGAACGGCGGATATGATGAGATGGATATTATGGGCAAGGACCCCCGGCGGGCCTCAGCCGTGAACAAGATATTTGACTATATAGGAGCTGTGCGGGCAGAGGGCCTGACTTCGCGGGGGATCTATTTGCAGGGCAGCTTCGGGACCGGCAAAACCTTCCTGATGTGCTATCTGCTCCATGAGCTGGCTATCTCGGGCTACAGCGGCGTGATTGTCTATATGCCGGATTTCATCGAGGAACTGAAGCTGATCATGATGGACAACCAGAAGCTGAAGGAAATGGTCGATACGATGAAGAATTGTGATCTGCTCATCTTCGATGACATCGGCGCCGAGAATCTCAATCCCTGGGCGCGTGACCATGTGCTCGGAGCGATCCTGAACTACCGGATGAACCGTAAGCCGACCTTCTATACCTCGAATTATCCGCTGGACGGGCTGGAGAAGCATCTGAGCATCACCAGCAAGGACGGGGAAGAGCTCTACAAGGGTCAGCGGCTGATGGACCGGATTGCCCCGTTCGTTGAGGTGATTCCGCTGCATGGGGAGAACCAGCGTGGCAGGGCCAGAGACTGAATTTTATTAATTAATACAAGCGGAAACGGCTTCGGATAAGTTATCGGGTGAAACATATAAATTCTATATTTTAAAACAGGGGACCACGCCAGCATCTGGCCGGGGTCCCCTGTTTGCCTGCGCTTAGATTTAGCTGGCGCTGAATTTCCACCAGTTGATATTGAACAAGTATCCGCTGCCGCCTGTGAATTTCAGGTAAAGGTCATGAGTCCCGCTTGCTCCGCTGACCGTGCAGGTCTTGGTCACCCAGCTCTGCCAGCCCCCTGTATTCTGCACTGCACAGGTGCCGACCAGCGTTCCTGTCGGACTGTCCAGCCGCAGCTCAATATTACCGCCGCTGCCTGCTGACGCTACCCGGGCCTCGAAGGCTGCGGCTCCGGCGCCGAAGTTCACATTTTTGATTTTGAGATAATCGCCGTGATCTATGAAGCCGACATTCATTCCCCCGTCCGTATCTGAGGTGGTCTCGGTCTCTACCCCGGCCGCCCATGCGCTGGTCTCGGCTTGTGTTCTGACATAGGGGTTAAGGGTGGCGATGGGCTGCGGCCCGGCGGTTGTCATGTTGATGACCGGGAAGCTTCCGTCCGCGTTGTAGGTGAATTGCTCTACCCCCACTGACCGGGTGAAGCCACCCCCTCCAGGCAAGGCGCCATTATGGTAAAAGAAATAGGAGCGACCTTTGAAGTCGATGATGCCCGGGTGATTCGTGAAACTCCCGCCCTGAGTGGGCATAATGACCCCTCTGTACTTCCACGGGCCGGTAGGCGAAGAGCTGGTGGAATAGGCGATATTTTCTGGAATACCGCTTGCGGCGTAGACCATGTAGTATAAGCTGCCGCGTTTGTAGAACCAGGGTCCTTCTTCGTAGAGGGTTGGTCTGTCAGCATTGCCGTTTCGCACACCGAAGCTGTCTGTGGTCATAGGTACCTGGACAATACCTGTGCTCTGGTTGTAGGAGATCATATCCGGGTTCAGCTTCACATACTTCAGTGTCGGATTCCCCCAGTAGAGATAGGCCTGGCCGTCACTGTTTACATATACCGTAGGATCGATGTCGCCCCAGCTGCTGGAGACGAGCGGTTTGCCGATAGCGTCCACGAACGGGCCGGTCGGGCTGCTGGAGACGGCGACGCCGATGGCGGGCCGTCCGAGCGAAGTGCTTTTTGCCGTGACATAAAAGTAGAATTTGCCGTTGCGCTCAATGACCTGGCTGGCCCAAGCTTCTCCGCTCGACCAGCTGAATGCCTTGTAGGATAGCGGTGACCCGTGATCCGTCCAGTTCGCCATGTCCTTGGAAGAATAGACCCTCCAATCATTCATCGTATAGTAGGTCGAGTTGTCTTCGTCATGTCCGGTGTACAGGTAGACCGTATCATTGTATACAAGCGGGGCCGGGTCTGCCGTGTAGATGGTCTGTACAACAGGGTTGTCAGCGAACGATATCGGGGAATATAGCGCCGATGCCAACAAGCCTGCGACAGCAAGGCTGACAAGCTTTTTCATTCTTCCTTCCTCCTCAAAATAGGGTATAAGAGCGCTTTCGCATACAGAGTAACACGGCTCCTGTGAAACAAAAATGTGTTTTCTTTTTATTAAATTGTAAATTTATGTTATTATTGATGATCCGTGATAGAACGCAACCTGAACGCAAAAAAATCCGGCATCCTGCCCTGACGCGGGCAAAGAATACCGGACACTGCACCTAAGCAGCTATTCGGACAGATACTTGATAATCACCATTCCGAAGAAGACCACGGTCATGAAGCCGGTCATTCCGAAGAAACCGGCCATCAGATCACCGAGATCATTGCGGGGCTCCTCATTGATATGCTCCCGCGGGTCACGGACCTGTGCGTTGACATTGACGTCCATTCGCTTCTTCCTCCTTGCTGTTGCATGACTGCATGAAGTGGGTTACAGTTATACATGTGAGCGAAGTCATTGACAATTAATGCGCTTTCTTCAAGTATACGAAGATGCAGGGAAGTTGTAAAGATAGAAGGGTGATTTTATGATACATATAAGACCTATGGAACCGCAGGAGTATGATTTTCTTATGGATATGCATTATGAGTCCATTCATATTGAACAAGGTAAGCCGCCCAGAAGTGAACTGCTGAATTCCCCGGGGATTGCGAAGTACAACGAACATTGGGGGAGACAAGGCGACAGGGCGGTAATCGCACTGGTGGACAATCAGCCCGCAGGTGCTGCCTGGTACAGGCTGTTTGACGAGACGAACCAGGGCTACGGATTTGTGGATGCCACAACCCCGGAATTAGGCGTTGCTATTCGGTCTGACTACAGGCAGCAGGGATTGGGAATCAGGCTTATGGAGGGCATCATACAGCAAGCCGTGTCCGATGGATACCCGTCACTTTCGCTCAGTGTTGATCCGGAGAATCAGGCGGCCGTCCGGTTATATAACAAGCTCGGCTTCGAGTATGTCGGGACAGCCGGTACCTCGTGGACTATGAAGCTGAATCTCAGGGACAAAGTTTAAACCGTTAAAAGACAAATTAATTTTATGCAATATAATTTCTCGAAATATATAACAAATGCATTGTATTTATGTTATACTGTGGATGTGTCGGTAATTGATAATCTGGTTATCATATTACATGAAGCATTTTATCCCGCTATGATCTCGGAGTAAATTCTGCGGACTTGGCTCAGGCTATAGAAGCGGAAGTTATTTCGTACAGCTTAAGCTCAACAAAACTTTTTGAGGAGGAACAATATCATGGCTATCGTGAACGTGTCTGACCAATCCTTCGTGAATGAAGTGGAAGGTCAAGGTACTGTAGTAGTAGATTTCTGGGCACCTTGGTGCGGCCCTTGCAAAATGCTTGCCCCCATTCTCGAGGAATTGTCCACCGAGCTGGGTGACGATGTGAAGATCGCTAAATTGAATGTCGATGAGAATCCTGAGACAGCTTCCCGTTTTGGAGTAATGAGTATTCCTACTCTGATCTTCTTCAAAGACGGCCAGCCTGTCGACAAAGTCGTAGGACTGAACTCCAAGGACTCCCTTAAGAATATCGTAGCCAAGCATCAATAATGGGTTACAATCTGCTGTGACCTGGGCCTTGTGGCCCTTCAGACAAAGCGCCTTCGGATTACCGAAGGCGCTTTGTCTGTCCTATAGAAACGGATGTTCTATATTAAGGCTTGAATGTGTAGTACATTCTATTCTAAACTTACCTTATAACCGTGTAGTAACAGGTGGGGGAGAACTTATGGATTATATGGATAATATCCGCAACAAGCTTGCGCTGCTGCCTGATCTGCCCGGCTGCTATCTGATGAAGAATCAAGAGGGTACGATCATCTATGTCGGCAAGGCCAAGGTACTGAAGAACCGCGTGCGCTCTTATTTTACAGGCAGCCACAACGGGAAGACGCAGCGGCTGGTCGCCAATATTGTTGATTTCGAATATATCGTGACGTCGAGCAACATGGAAGCACTCATTCTGGAGTGCAATCTGATCAAGAAGCATATGCCGCGCTACAACGTGCTGCTGAAGGACGACAAGACCTTTCCTTATCTGAAAATCACGAACGAAGCCCATCCGCGCCTGGAGGTTACCCGCCGGGTGCTGAAAGATAAAGCTAAATATTTCGGTCCGTATCCGAACAGCTACGCCGCCCAGCAGACCAAGAAGCTGCTCGACCGGATGTATCCGCTGCGCAAGTGCGGGGTGATGCCGAAGGAAGTCTGCCTGTACTACCACATGGGCCAATGCCTGGCTCCGTGCGAGAAGGAAGTGCCGAAGTCTGCGTACGAGGAGATTATCCAGAATATCTCATCCTTCCTCGGTGGAGGGCATGATGCGGTGAAGAAGGATCTGCAGAAGAAGATGCAGGAGGCGGCCGAGGAGCTGTATTTCGAGCGGGCCAAGGAGCTGCGCGACCAGATTCAGCACATCGATGCCGTGATGGAGAAGCAGAAGATCAATACAGCCGATACCAAGGACCGCGACGTCTTCGGCTATGCGGTAGACAAGGGCTGGATGTGTGTGCAGATCCTGTACATGCGGCAGGGGAAAATGATTCAGCGCCACTCGTCGGCTTTTCCGTTCTACGGAGAGGCGTACAGTGACTTCATGTCTTATGTGACGCAGTATTACAGCGACAATCCCGCGCTGCCGCAGGAAATCCTGCTGCCGGATATGGCCAGCGCCGGAATGCTTCCGCCGGAAGCAGGCAGCGCCGCTGGTCAGGGAAGCGGCGGACCGGAGGCTGTAGGAATGCCGAGCGGGCAGGCGCTGATGGCGGCACTGGGCGCAGAGGATGAGTCGGAGGCCGGAGAGGAGTTGCGCGAGGTGGACGCCGCCGGTCAGGTGCTTGCGGCTGATTTCTCCGCGGCTGACGAAGCTGTGCAGGGACAGGCGGAGCAGGAGGCGGCAGCCGAAGGAACCGTGGATGCGGCCGGAGGCGCAGCCGCTCTGCAGGAGTGGCTGGGCATTAAGGTGCTGGTGCCGCAGCGCGGGCTGAAGAAGCAGATGATCGGCATGGCCTGCCAGAACAGCCGGGTCGCGCTGAATGAGAAGTTCCGCCTGATCGAGCGGGACGAGGAGCGTACCTCCGGGGCGGCCAGCAGTCTGGGGCAGAGCCTGGGGCTGGACTCGCTAAACCGGATCGAGGCGTTCGATAACTCGAATATCCAGGGGGCGAATCCGGTCTCGGCCATGGTGGTCTTCATCGACGGCAAGCCTGCCCGCAAGGAGTACCGTAAGTATAAGGTCCGCACCGTACAGGGGCCGGATGATTATGAGACGATGCGCGAGGTGATCCGGAGGCGTTATGAACGGGTGCTGAAGGAGAATCTGCCGCAGCCGGATCTGATCGTAGTCGATGGAGGGAAGGGCCAGATCTCTTCGGCGATCGATATTCTGCAGAATGAGCTGGGGTTATTCATTCCCGTCTGCGGTCTGGTCAAGGATGACAAGCACAGAACCGCCCAGCTGCTGGTCGGCGACTCCGCCGAGCCGGTCTCGCTCGCCAGGGACAGCCAGGAGTTCTACCTGCTGCAGCGTATCCAGGATGAGGTTCACCGCTTCGCCATTACGTTCCACCGGGAGCAGCGCGGCAAGTCGATGGTCACCTCGAAGCTGGATTCGATTCCGGGCATCGGGGACAAACGCCGGAAGCTGCTGCTGAAGCATTTCGGGTCGCTCAAGAAGATCAAGGAAGCCTCCATCGAGGATTTCAAGGTGCTGTCCATCGGCGAGAAGCTGGCCGGTCAGATTCTGGAGGCGCTGAAGGATGAGGAGCCGTCAATCTAAATAGGCTGCAACAGCATGAGACGAAGGCCGGCCCTGTGGGGCCGGTTTCTTTGGGTTTGGTTAGGAATGGATGGTATCTTCAGACATCCCGCTAGTCGTCTGGATGGCAGGTCAATGAGGGCGAAATGTAGTCGGAAAACCGAACACAATGGGCGTGGTGGAGGCGCGTGGGTAGAATATAGTCGAAAAACCGACCACAGTGGGCATGGTAGAGGCACGTGGGCGAAATGTAGTCGAAAAACCGACCACAGTGGGCATGGTGGAGGCACGTGGAGTAAATGTAGTCGAAAAACCGACCACAATGGGCGTGACGGAGGCACGTGGATCAAATGTAGTTGAAAAACCGACTACATTGCGTTGGGTGGCGCTGTGCGGGCCAAATGTACATAGTAGACTGAACACTATGAGCTGCTGCATAATTAGGTTAATCTTTACTTTCTGCATAAAATCGTTGATTTGTATAATTGCAACCGGTTTCGGTAAAGGGTACGCTTATCTTGAATCTATGAAAACGCTTATAAGAGGAGGATTAAAGAAATGGGATATTCAAAAACAGTAAGACGCAAAAAGGGGATCAATGGGACTGCTCTTTGTCTGAGCATCATCATGCTGCTGAGTCTCGTGCTGGCGCTTCCGCCAGGACCGGCGCATGCTGCGGACTCTTATCTGCTCTCCAAAGACCGGCCGGCGTATGCCTCGGGCACAGAGGGCAATAATACCCCGGATCTGGCGGTGGACGGCAATACGGGTTCAAGGTGGAGCAGCTCGTGGGGGACGGACCCGAACTGGATCTATGTTGACCTCGGGGCAACTGCCGCCGTAGACCGAGTGGTGCTCCGCTGGGAAGGAGCTTACGCCAAGGCCTACAAAATCCAGGTATCCGCTGACGAATTGAACTGGAGTGATATCTATTCCACAACTACAGGAGATGGCGGTGTGGATGAGCTTACGCTAAGCGGCACCGGCCGTTATGTCCGGGTATTTGCCACGGAGCGAAACCTGACGCAATACGGTATCTCCCTCTATGAGTTCGAGGTATATGGCACCGGCGGCGTTAATCCTCCTCCGGTGGTTCTGGGGCCGAATGTGGCCTTGAACAAGCCTGCAACGGCTTCATCCTATCAGGTGGCCGACTATCTCCCTCCCGGCTCAACCCTGCCGGAACTAGCGGTGGACGGTAACCTGAGCACACGCTGGTCTTCCAACGCTACCGATAATGAATGGCTGAGCGTTGACCTTGGCAGCGTACACACGCTGGGCCGGATCATCATTAACTGGGAGGCAGCGGCCGGCCGGATCTATGATATTCAGGTCTCGAATAACGGCAGCTCATGGACTACGGTATACCGCGAGCTTCACGGCGACGGAGGCACACTTAATCTGCCGGTCTATGCCAGCGGCCGCTATCTGCGGATGAAGGGTATCAGCAGAGCCACCTCCTTCGGGTACTCGATCTTTGAATTCCAAGCCTATGATTATGTGGCAGGCGATCCCAAGCCGGTCTATAACATTCCGGCCCTGCCGGAGCTGACTACAGTGGCCGTGGGTCAAGGCAGTCATGCTGCGAATGACCTCTCGGTGCCCCAGCCCAAATATCCGCAGTATAAATCGGATGCGCTGACTGCACCGCTGCCTTCCAATGACTGGTGGCAGTCCATCATGATCAATCAGCTCGGCAACGGCATTATTACGCTTCCGCTCAAATCGAAATATACCAAACAGGGCCTAAGTATTCTGAACCCGGGTGCAGGCTACTTAAGCGCCGACGGCAAGGCGCAGGAAGCGGCGGGAAGCCCGGACCTGTTCCTGATGGCCGGCAACATTAATACTTCGGGGATGTCGAACCGGATTACCGGTTACGGCGACTGGTCGGCGACTGCGGTGTTGAGCGATGGCGCTGCGGAGAAGCTGAAGACAACGTTCGTCAAAGGCTCGCCTTACCTCTACTCGCAGTTCAGTGATCCGTCCAGTCCTGAAGTGTATCTGCCCGCCGGGGCCCGCTTCTTTAATGACAGCAATACTACGATTCTGGCTGCAGACGGCGACACCGTGACTGCAGACCATATCGGCATTGCGGTTACCAATTCCAACGGGGCACCAACGCCTGAAATGGTAACCAGACACTATGGGCTGTATGCTCCGGCCGGTACAACCTTCAAGCGGGTAGGCGCCAAGCTCAAAATTCAGCTGGGAGGAGGTCGGAATTACCTGTCCCTGTCTGCTCTTCCATCACCGTCCAATCTGAATTATTTCTACCAGCATGGCTATGCCTTCGTGACGGACACGAAGGTGGCCTATACCTTCAACGAGACGACCTCAGATGTCACGACCACCTTCAATGCGGTAACAGAGCTCAAGCGTTCAGGCTTCCCGAATACAACGCTGATGGCCCAGCTTCCCCACCAGTGGAAGGTGACCACAACGCCGCTGACCGCGGTCTCCTTCCCGTCCATCCGTGGAACGATGAAGGTGACAGAGGGCAATTCGTTCGCCACTACGGATAAATTCCACGGCATTGTGCCGCAGTTCACCGAGCCGGGCGATTCTACCTATTCCCGTCAGGATCTGCTGAATTACCTGGCACTGCTGGATACGGACACCGCCACCAATCTGATGCAGGCCGATGCGTACTGGCAGGGCAAGAAGCTGCATCCGCTGGCCATGGGTGTGCTGATCGCTGATCAGATCGGCAATGAGAGCTACAAGAATCTGTTCCTCTCCCGGATGAAGACGGTGCTTACAGACTGGTATACGTACACCTCGGGGGAAACCGATTATTATTTCGACTACAACTCTGACTGGGGAACATTGATCTATAAAAACAGTGAGTTCGGTGCGAACTCCGGCATCACGGACCATCATTTCACGTATGGCTATTATGTTTTTGCATCGGCCGTGCTCGCCACCTATGATACCGACTTCAGAAATAAATTCAGCGGAATGGTCGATGAGCTGATCCGGGATTATGCTAATCCGTCGAAGACGGATCCGAAGTATCCTTACTTCCGCAACTTCGACCTGTATGAAGGCCATTCCTGGGCCGGCGGTTATGCCGACAATGACAGCGGAAATAACCAAGAAGCGGCCGGAGAGTCACTGTTCGGCTGGGTCGGCCAGTATATGTGGAGCACACTGACCGGCAACACGGCCTTCCGCGATGCGTCCATTATGGGCTTCACGACGGAGCTTAGAGCAGTACAGCAGTACTGGTTCAACTACGATCAGGATAACTGGCTGCCGGGGTATACGCATAAAACTGTGGGTCAGATTTACGGAAGCTCGAATTTCTTCGGCACCTTTTTCAACGGGAATCCGGTGTATGTCTATGGCATTCACTGGCTGCCTACAGCAGAATATTTAACCAGCTACGGGTTCGATACGGCTAAGGCGGCTGGATTATACAGCGGCTTCGTGGCCGATAACGGCGGGCCGGAACCGGACTGGTACCATATTGTCTGGCCGATTCAGGCGCTGAGCGATCCGCAGGCTGTGCTGAATAAATGGAATCCGGCACTGCCGCAGCAGAACGAATTGTTCAACACGTACTGGTTCGTGCACAATATGGCCACGCTTGGATCACGCACCAAGGACATTTGGGCGGAGAACGGCTACAGTGCAACGGTGTATAAAAAAGGTTCCGCCTACCGTGCGCTGGTCTGGAATCCGACGAATGCGGCAATTACCGTTACGTTCCGCAACAGCGGAGGAGTGACAGGCTCGGCTGTAGTCGAAGCCAAGAAGCTGGTGAAGGTGGACCCTACCAAGGTAACCACCGATACACTGCTTACTCCTCCTGTCCTAGGAGCCGATACCACCCAGAACGCAGCCGGCCAACCGATTGAGCTGACGTTCACGGACAATGCGGCCTGGAGAAATGCAATCACTGCGGTGAAGGTGGATGGAGTGACAGCAACGGCAGCGAATTTTACTGTAGAAGCCGGTAAAATCACCCTGAACACCGCGCTGTTCCCCACGGCGAAGACTTACACGGTTACAGTGACAGCAGACGGATATACCGATACTTCGGTGCAGCAGGTCATTACCGGCGGAACACAGCCGTCCGGGAACCTTGCCCTCAATAAGGCGGTTACCGCTTCGGAGAATCCGAAGCAGCCTGCTGCCGGTGCTGTAGACGGAAATGCGGGCACCCGCTGGGAATCGGACTTCAGTGATCCGCAGTGGATTCAGGTGGATCTTGGCTCTGCCCAGACGGTCAGCCGTGTCCTGCTGAACTGGGAGGGAGCGTATGCCAAAGCCTACACGATCGAGACATCGGCAGATGGCGCGAACTGGGCAACGGTCTATTCGACAACCACTGGAGACGGGGACATTGACGATGTCAGCTTCACCCCGGTCAACGCGCGGTATGTAAAAGTAAACGGGACTGAACGCGGGACGCCGTACGGGTATTCCTTGTGGGAACTGGAGGTGTACGGCAGCGGCAGCGCCGTGACACCGCTGGCTCCGCCTGCTCTGACAGCCGATACCACCCAGAATGCTGTCGGTCAGCCGATTGAGCTGACGTTCACGGAGAATGCGGCCTGGAGAACTGCAATCACTGCGGTGAGGGTGGATGGAGTGGCAGCAGCGGCAGCGAATTATACCGTGGAAGCCGGTAAAATCAAACTGAATACCGCGCTGTTCCCTACAGGGAAGACGTATACGATTGCAGTAACAGCAGCGGGATATAACGATGCTTCGGTGCAGCAGGTGATTACCGGCGGCACACCGCCGCTTGTGAACCTTGCGCTGAACAAGGCGGTTACCGCCTCGGAGAATCCGAAGCAGCCCGCTGCCGGAGCTGTGGACGGAAACGAGGGCACCCGCTGGGAATCGGATATCAGTGATCCGCAGTGGATTCAGGTGGATCTCGGCTCTGCCCAGACGCTCAGCCGTGTCCTGCTGAACTGGGAGGGGGCGTACGCCAAAGCCTACACGATCGAGACGTCGGCAGACGGTACGAACTGGACCACGGCCTATTCCACAACAACCGGGGACGGCGGACTCGACGATGTCAGCTTCACCCCGGTCAGTGCGCGGTATGTGAAAGTGAACGGGACGAAGCGCGGCACCCAGTACGGCTATTCTTTATGGGAACTGTCAATCTATTAATGCCCAGGTCAGCGGCACTCCTGTTCTTGCTGGTTCTAAGCAGTCTTAGTGCCTGCTCGGACAGCGGCCGCTCCGAAATTACGCTGCCTGCGGGCCATCCTTCAGCCGTCCCCCTCTCGGAGCTGGCCTCCAAGGTGAAGCCGGTTCAGTTCACCGTCTTTGTGAACTATGACTGGTATACGGCGCCGGACTGGGAGGCCGGGCCGCATAGCCGGTGGATCACCGATCATCTGAAGGTGAAGCTTCTGCCGGTACCATCGAGCGGTGCTGCCGCCCAGAAGCTGAATGCGATGATAGTCTCGGATCAGCTTCCCGATGTGCTGGTTATGGATCGCGGCAAGGATGTGGAACGGCTGCAAAAGGCGGGCAAGCTGGTGGCGCTGGACTCTTATCTGGAGCAATATCCTGAATTCGCCCGGACGGTCGGTGAGAACACGCTGAACATGCTGCGCAGTGAAGACGGCAGGCTGTACCAGATTCCGAACTGGTATATTAACGGCAGCGGCGGCAGCGGCAACGCCGGTTTCCTGGTGGAGAAGAGAATATACCGCGAGCTCGGCTCCCCTAAGCTTGCGACATGGGATGATCTCGAAGCGTATCTGCAGCAAGTGCAGAGGAAATACCCGGATATTGTGCCGATCGACTTCGGGGAGACCCGGGACGGCTTGGAAATACAGATGATCGGCATGCTGTACAGCGGTGCGGCGGATAACCGGACGCCAAGCTTCATCTCTCCCGGTTCAGGCCAAATCTTCGGTGTGCCCTCCGGCACCCGGCTGACTTCTGTGTACCGGGACCCGGCATTCCTGGAGACGCTGCAGCTGGCGGCCCGGCTGGTCCGTCAGGGACTGACCTCTCCGGATCTGTTGACCGAGACACGGGATCAGGTGCTGGAGAAGCTGAAAAGCGGCCGGATCGCCGTATTCGGCGCTTATGACGCTGTCGTGGAAGGGATCGGCCGGGAAGCGAATAATCAGCTCTCGGCTAAGGACCCGCTGGACGGCTATGAGCTCATCTGGCCGTTGCACCGCGAAGGCGTTGATCCAGGCAAGGTCTACCCCTCCGGGTACAATACGCTGGGCTGGAATGTCAATGTCATTACAACCGCTGCCCGGGACCCGGAGGCCATTTTCTCCTATATGAACTGGGCGACGAGTCCTGAGGGGCAGCGTATTCTTTTCTTCGGGCCGGAGGGATTGTTTTATGATAAAGTAGAGGATGGAGTTCCCATCCCAAATGATTCCTATATTGGACGTGACTTGAAATGGTATGATGATCTGAAGATCGGAGAATTCAACTGGTACGGTAATACTTCATACATTGATGCTGCCAAAGCACAGCGTGAGAAGCTGCTGCCCGCCGGAGCCCGGGACTGGACGACCCTTGGACAAGCCAATATAACGTTCAAGACTTCGATGAACATCACCGAATTCTCTAATCTTGACCCGGCGCCTGCCTCGGAAGAGGGACTTATTCTGCAAAGGCTGAGGGATCAATATGCGCAGGTGGTGCCCCGGATGATTTTTGCGGCAAGTGATGAAGAGCTCCGGGAGCTGCTTAAGGCAGCAGACAGGGAAGCATCGGACCTGGGCTATGACAGGCTGCTGGCCTGGAAGACCGGAGTGTGGCAGAGCAATCTGAAGAAGATCAAGGATTACACACCAGAACAATAAACGTTTGGAGAAGAAGAGGGATACGTTATGTACCCTCTTTTCCGCATGAAGGAGTGCTGGTTGCGATGTACAGAGCTGTCTTGGTAGATGATGAGAATTATGACCTGGAGGGGCTGCGCTGCCTGATTCCCTGGAGTGAGCTTGGGATTGAAGTGGTCTGCAGTGAGAGCAACCCGCTTGCCGCTCTCCAATATATCGAGAATCATGAGATTGATCTGCTGATTACAGACATCCGGATGCCGGCGGTTTCCGGTATGGAGCTGTCCCGCCTGGCGCTGGAGCTGAACCCGGGGCTCAAAATCGTGTTCATCAGCGGCTACCAGGAATTTCATTATGCGAAGCAGGCACTCGACTTGAAGGCCCATGCCTACGTTCTTAAGCCGGTTGATGATGAGGAGCTGATCGGTGTACTGCGCACGGCTACCGCCGAGCTGGAGCTGGAACGGAGCAGGGGCCCGGAGGACGGCGGGATGATCGCTTCCTTCGATTTCATCAAAAATGATGTGCTGCAGCATCTGCTGGAGGGCAGCATTGACGGGGCTACGCTGGGCGCCTTCCTGGACCGGTATCCGCTCGATTTGGCCTTCTCCAGCGCTTCTGCGGTGCTGATTGAGGCCGATGATGTTCTGATGCGGGTGCAGGAGCAGCCGGAGGATGTCTATGCCGGTCTGGACAGGCTGTTTCAATACATCGGAACAGAGATTGACGCCGCCGCTGCCGGGAAATGGTGCCGGTTAAACCGTTCACAGCTCGGTTTCGTCTATACCGGGCAGCGCCTGACGCTGGAAGAGCGGCTTCAGCAGCTGGTGCAGAAGGTCCGTGAGCACACGGAGTATACGATCACTGTAAGTTATGGAGCAGAGGTGGGGTCTCCGGAAGGACTGGCCTCCTCCTTTTCCCAGGCGAAGGCTTATATGAACGGCAAAATGTTCATCGGCAAGAACAGGGTGATTCCGCCGGTGATGAGCAAGCCGGGCATGGTTCAGGAGATCAAGGAGCTGAGCGTTGTCCTGGAGGGGATGTTCGGGGCCATGGCGGCCTACAGGCTGGCTGATATTTGCGACTGCCTCGACGAGCTGTTCGAGATGGCGGCGCTGTTCGAGCATCCGGTGAAGGTCTATCATTTTTCTATTCATATCGTTACCCGGCTGGAGGCTTACCTGGGGACACTCAACGAGACCTACGAGAGTCTGCAGCAGATGGACGTTATTCATCATCTGGAGACCGTTGACGATATCAAACGCTGGCTCCGGTGTACCTTGTTTGAGATTTCCGAGCTTCTGTTCATGAAGAAGCAGCACAAGAACCGCCGGCTGATGGAGCGGATTGAAGCCTATATCCGGGAGAGGCTGACAGAGAATCTTACCTTGCGGGCGGTAGCTGCCCATTTTGCCTATTCGCCGAATCATCTCGGGGTTCTGTTCAAAGAGCACACGGGGGAGAGCTTCAATGAGTATCTTGTGCGGCTCCGCATGGAGAAGGCGATTCTCCTGCTCGATCAGCCTCAATACAAAATTTACGAGGTGGCTGATAAGGTTGGCTACAAGAACATTGCTTATTTCAGCAGGCAATTCCGGGAGTTTTTCAATATGACCGCAGCCGATTACAGAAAGCAGAGCTGATCCGGCATGCAGATGAAGCGTGCGAAATCCTTATACATTCCCATAAGCTACAAGCTGCTTATTTCTTATCTGCTGCTGGTGCTGACACCGATCATCGCGATCGGCAGCTATGCCTACCTGTCGTCTGTGCGTTCCACCGAGCAGCATACCAGAAGCAATCTGGAGGTGGCTGTCAAGCAAATGGCCAGCAACGTGGATTTCCGGCTAAAGGATATGGTCCGCAGCACCGATGAGCTGTATGCAGACCAGACCCTGGCGCGTTATCTGGCAGGCTATCATTCCGGCTGGGAGAGATACAACATTATGTCGCAGTATATCCTCCCCAGGCTGAAGAATGCGGCGAATCTGCCGGACCCGGAGGTCGAGCTCTCCGTATATGTAAGCAATCCTGACGTCGGGGAATTCTATTACAACGATAGTGCAGCAGAAGATGTCCGGAAGTACTCTTTGTTTCATATGGACCGCATTGAGGATGAAGCGTGGTACAGAAGGCTCGATCTGCATTACGGCTCCAGTGCATGGCGGCAGACGGGCAATGACAAGGCGGATGGCAGCATCTCCTACCTGCGGCCCCTGATCAACTACGATACCCTGCAGCTGAATGGTCTGATCAAAATGACGGCGAATATGAAATACATCTTCTCTGATGCAGTCTCGGGGCAGCTGGGCGAGGACAGCATCCTGTTCATCGTGGATAACGCAGACCGCCTGCTGTTCACAAGCTCCCCGAACGGGGTTATCCCTGAGCCGCTGGCTTCAGCCGCTTCAGGTTATATTAAGCAGCCCGGTTCTTATATGCAGATCAAACAGCCGGTTACCAATATGCCGGCCAGTGTAGTGGCCTGGATTCCATATGCTTCGCTGCAGAAGAATTCACAGCAGGTCCGCAATGTGACCATCGGCATCTGTCTGGTTACCCTGGTGCTGCTCTTTTTGATCAGTCTGGCGATGTCCCAGTATTTCTCGCGGAGCTTCCAGAAGCTGGTGTCTTCCCTGAAATCTTTTCAGGAAGGGGACTTCCACAAGCGGATGCCGGTCCGGGGCAATGATGAGTTTGCGGAGATCGGCAGTGCTTTTAACGAGATGGCTTCAACCATTCAGCGGTTAATCGATGAGGTCTATGTCGTCAGTCTGGAGAAAAAGGAGACCGAGCTGCAGGTGTTGCATTCCCAGATGAACCCGCATTTCCTGTATAACACCTTCTCTTCCATCAGCCGGATGGCCAAGCTCGGGGAGATTGATAAGCTGCATGAGGTCATCCGTTCACTGGCCCGGTTCTACCGGCTGACGCTGCACCGGGGGGAGATGATTATTCCCGTGGAGCAGGAGCTGCAGATCGCGGAATCGTATCTCGACATTCAGCGGATCAAGAATGCGGACCGGATTCATGTCGCCTATGCTGTAGCGCCGGAGGTGCTGGAGAGCGAGAGCGTGAAATTTATTCTGCAGCCGTTTGTGGAGAATGCGCTGGAGCATGCCTGGTATGACGATGAAATCTCCCTGGTTATCCGTGCTTACATGGAAGAGGGGGATGTGGTCTTTGAAGTGGAGGATAACGGGCTGGGGATGAAGGAGGAGCTGATCGGACAGATTCTTGAGCCTGCGGGCCAGGGTATCGGCTATGGCATCCGTAATGTGGACCAGCGGATCAAGCTGCAGTACGGCAGACCGTATGGCGTAGCTATTCACAGCTCTCTGGGCGAAGGAACGCTGATCCGGCTCCGCTTTCCTTACCGTCCGTATCATTCTGTGCCGGAAGAGGCATGACAGCTATAGCTATACAGCAGCAGCGGCTGCGCTATCCCGGAAGAGGAGGCGCAGCCGCTGCTGGTGCTTATGGAGTAGAGATCGGTTCTACCGACTTCGGCTCCCGTGGAGGGTTGAAGCGGTATACCAGATAACCGACGATGAACGGCAGGATGATGGTCACGATGCCTGCCCCTACGTTCACCTTATCCTGCATGAAGATCAGGGTCGCGCCCATCAGGATGCTGTCGAATACCACATGGCTGAACATCACCGCAATGAACCCGTAACGCAGGAAAATATAACTGAACAGGAGGCCGATGACCGTCAGCTCAATCGGCCGTGAGATGACGGGATAGATCGGGTAGAGCGTATGTCCGAGTGCCCAGATCAAGGTCGTTATCAGTGAAGCGATGAGCGTATTCTTAACCAGCTTCTTCAGCATTCGGATACCGAACAGACGGTAGACCGCCTCTTCCGAGAGCCCGGCCAGCCAGGCTACAATCGGCAGCAGCCAGGCATATTTCATATTGTAAGGCGACTGGCTGGCGTCAGTGGTGGACCAGTTATCCAGCGTATAGGACAGAATAATGAACATGACGGTCTGTACGCCAAGCAGGATGAAGGCCCAGATATAACCAGCCTGAATACTCTTCAGTACATAGTGGCCGTAGCCGGGCTCGGAGGCCCGGGGCCAAGGATTCAGCTTCTTCTCGGAGCGCCACAAGCCGTCCCCTCCGACCAGGGAGAAGTAGAGCAGGAGCGACATCAGCAGACTGTACAGAACGTAGATGATGAACATGACTACGGCTGTAACTCTTGCCTCAGCGCTGCCGCTGCCGGATTCGGACACCACATTGTAGCTGCTGACCATCATGATCAGGAAATGGACGGAGCTCAGGAAAATTCCGCGTTTCCAGGAAGTATGCTTCCTGCGCAGAATGCCGTAGATCATCGCCAGGATACCGAGCAGCAGGGTAGGCAGGCCGTAGCCGAACAAGGTGAGCTTCTTGGCAAGCGAGGTCTGCCCGTCCACATAAGTATCATGCCAGGCGGGAGCCGAGAATCCGGCACGGAAGTACGAGACCTCGCCGTTCAGATAATTGAATTGGTACTTAAGCGGTAATTCACCTATGGTGACGGAGTTGTCGGAATAGACAAGCCCGTATCCATCAAGGTTAGCCTCAATCTTCAGCTTGGCAGGATTGGCCCCCCATAGCTTCAGCCAGGGAAGGGCGAGCTTCTCTTTTGCCTCCAGGCTCAGATCCGGTATGCTGCTTACAGGATTGGCAGTATCGGTACGTTTGGTTGCCGCCGTGGGCCGCTCCCCGTAATTCAGCCCGGACGCAGCGTCGGCATCGGCGCCAACAGCAAAAGCCACAGGCTCGCCGGTATACATATTGAGATCGACTGCCAGCCGGGCTGCCGCCTCTCCGGACGTATAGAGCACCGCATGGTACACATCGAACGGATAACGCTGGTCCAGCTTATTCTTGGAATAGTCCGGAAGCAGCTTCTCACGGGACATATAGCCGTAGAAGGAAGAGTCCGTCTTGTACAGGATCACCCATTCATCTCCGGCTGCGGCTTCATAGCCGAGCTGCCCAGCGGCGAATGCGGCGGCCTTCTCCCGGATTTCGCTTTTGCTGAGAATGGCTGTATCCCCGTCTGAACTGGAGAGGAGCTGTGGAGCGATCTGGAACATGACAAATAGAATGAGTCCTAGAATTCCGGCTAGGATAAGTTTGGTAGTAAGGGGCCGCTGATGCAGGGGCTGGCCGACGGGATTCATGGAACGCCTCCTTGAAATAAAATGCTCTCATCCATCCATTATAGTATTACATGCCGGGCAGGTACAAAGAAATGCCTTATTATCCTTTTACGTGAAGAAGTCCCGGCTTATGCTTAAAGGCTTGTTATTTTTGTCTTCTTATCAAAATGAGTCTTTGTGAAGTTAGGCAATAACGTATATAATTTTGTATGCTTATCTGATACTGACCGATTCGTAATTTCTAATATGGAACCCTGAAAGGATGAGAAGTTTGGCGTCACCGTCTTCCAAGATCACCGGCTTCCGATTCCTGAAGCTGGCTCCTCCGCAAATCCTGGTGCTGAGCTTTGCTGCGGTCATCCTCATCGGCACGTTGCTGCTTATGCTTCCGGTATCCAGCGTACCCGGTCAGCCGCTCCGCTTCATGGACGCGCTGTTCACAGCCACCTCTGCCGCCTGTGTGACCGGACTGGCTGTAGTGGATACCGGTACCCATCTTACGGGCTTCGGACAAGCGGTCATTCTGGTGCTGATCCAGATTGGCGG
Organism: Paenibacillus sp. FSL R7-0333; assembly: GCF_038000365.1. Classification (NCBI taxonomy): domain Bacteria; kingdom Bacillati; phylum Bacillota; class Bacilli; order Caryophanales; family Paenibacillaceae; genus Paenibacillus; species Paenibacillus sp. FSL R7-0333. The sequence goes on along the minus strand of NZ_JBBOBZ010000001.1, from coordinate 5,942,091 downwards.
ACTCGGGTTCATGACGATGGCCACGCTGTTTGCGCTGGTGTTCAGGCGCAGAATATCACTGCGTGACCGGCTGATTCTTCAGGAAGCCATGAATCAGAGCTCGATGGAAGGGATTGTGCGGCTGATCCGCAAGGTGCTGCTCTATTCCCTGGTCATTGAAGCTGTGGGAGCGCTTCTCCTGTCCATCCGCTGGGCGGTGGATATGCCGTTTGGCCGCGCGGTCTACTACGGGGTGTTCCACGCGGTGTCGATGTTCAATAACGCCGGATTCGATCTGTTCGGCGGGCATGATCATAGCTTAATTAGCTATGTCGGAGACCCGGTCATTAACCTGGTCGTTATGTTCCTGATCATCTCCGGGGGAATCGGCTTCATCGTAATCTCCGATCTGGCCGACTTCCGCCGCACCCGGCGGCTGTCGCTGCACAGCAAGGTGGTGCTGTCGATGACAGCCGGACTGATTGTGACCGGAATGGCGGTCATCTTCATCTTCGAGTTCACCAATTCGCGGACCCTGGGACCGCTGAATCTCGGGAGCAAGCTATGGGCCTCCCTGTTTCAATCGGTGGCACCGCGTACGGCAGGGGCCAACACACTGGATATCACGGGACTGCGTCAGGCCACTCAGTTCTTCATCGTGATCCTGATGTTCATCGGCGCTTCCCCGGGCTCTACCGGCGGCGGCATTAAGACCACAACCTTCACGCTGATGATCGGAGCTGTAATCTCCATGCTGCGCGGCCGCGAAGACATCGTGCTCTTCCGTTACCGGCTGGCTCAGGAACGCGTGTTCAAGGCACTGACCATTACGCTGCTGGCGCTGCTGCTGATCGTTACGGTCTCGATGATGCTCTCGACTACCGAGGGGCTGCCGTATCTGATGATTCTGTTCGAGACGATCTCAGCGTTTGCCAATGTCGGACTGAGTCTGGGACTGACCCCGGAGCTGACGCAGGTCGGCAAGATTCTGATCTGCCTGACCATGTTCGCCGGACGGCTGGGACTGCTGACGCTGGCGTATGCGCTCGGTCCGAGACAGGGTAAACCATTATATAAATATCCGGAAGGCAAAATGATAATTGGATAGGGGAATCAAGTCATGAAACCACAGCAGTTTGTTGTAATCGGCCTGGGCCGCTTCGGCTCAAGTCTGGCGCTGGAGCTGATGTCCATGGGCTACGAGGTGCTTGGCATTGACCACCAGGAGGAGCGGGTGGAGGAGATGACCGGACGGCTGACGCATGCAGTCATGGCCGATGCTACGGATGAAGGGATTATGCGCTCGCTCGGGGTGCGTAACTTCGACTGCGGCATTGTGGCGATCGGCGATAATATGGAGCGGAGTATTCTGGCCGCGATTCTGCTGAAGGAGCTGGGCGTCAAGCAGGTGGTCGGCAAAGCCATCTCCATTCTGCATGGCCGCGCGCTGTCGAAGCTGGGGGTAGACCGGGTGATTTTCCCGGAGCGGGATATGGGTATCCGCGTGGCTCATCAGCTGGTGACGCCGAATCTGCTCGATTATATAGAGATCTCCAAGGATTACAAGGTCGTTGAGCTGACGGTGCCCGCCTGCATGAACGGCAAAAGCCTCTCTGAGCTGAACACCCGCGCCAAATACGGCTGCAGCATCATTGCCCTGAACCGCGAGGATGGCATCATCGTTGCCCCGACTGCGCATGATCATGTGCATCAGGGAGACATCATGGTGGTGATCGGCTCCAACGACAGCATCGAGGAGTTCGAGGATGAAGCGGTGAATGCGGAGTAAGGACTTTCTGCCAGCCAGCTTATCCTCATAAAAGAAAGCTAAAAACGCCCGGATGGCAATGCATCCAGGCGTTTTTGCTGTTTCGGCGTAAGCCTGCAGCCGCATATTAGAACGCCCGTACATCAGCCTGTAACATGCCGCGCGGGGGTCGAAAAATTTTCCTATACACATATGTAAAATGTATCCTGAAATGATAAAATAAAAATATTGTAAGCGGTAACATAGAAATCCTTAGGGGGATATGTGATGAAAAAAACACCGATGATCCTGCAGCTGGCGTTGATTCTATTCTGCATAATGGCTATTCCTACAGCAGTCCTGACCTGGTACAGCGGGTCACAGATTATACAGAATTCTGAAGCGGCTATCGGGGAATCCACGCTGGCCGGGCTTAATGCCAACCGCAGGCTGAACGAGAACGCGCTGGCCAATCTGGCCCAGGATACGTCGCGTCTGGCGGCGACGAATATTTTTGACCGCATCCGCAGCTTCGAGACCTACGATGAGATTAACGCCAACTATAACAATGTAAGTCTGGCGCTGTCCGTGACCAAGGAGCTGCTGAACCTGAACCGCCGGGTGGACGGTGTGTACTCTTCATTCTTTGTCCTGGAGGATTCGGATTATGTCTTCTCTACCGACAGCAGCATCACGACGCTTGCCCGCTATGAGCCTATCGGATGGATCACAGAAGCGCTTAAGGGGCGCAGGGGGATCAGCGGGGTATGGGTGCCCCGTAAGCTTGCGTCGGGCGAGAATGTGGTGTCTTATGTGTACCCGCTCAACCGCCTGTCCACCACCACCCGGGGAGTGATTGTCGTCAACATGAAGGAGAGCCAGATCGGCAAATATCTGCATGCTACCGAGGTGGGTGACAGCAACTACCTGCTGCTGGACGCTGCGGGTACGGTGATCTCCTTCAATGACCGGTCCATGCTGCTCTCCGACAGCCGTAAGCTGCCGTTCTTACAGGAGATTCTGAATCAGGAAGCCAGTGAAGGCTACACCTTCCGCAAGCTGGAGGGCAAACGGACGGTGTATGCCTGGAGCCGCTCCTCCTTGTCCGGGTGGTGGAATGTCAGCTGGAGCTCCATGGATGAGCTAATGACCAAGTCCCGGGAGATGCAGGGAAATATTATTCTGCTGACGGGGGCGATCATTGTACTCGGGACGCTGCTGGCCATCTTCCTTGCCACCTGGTTATCCAGGCCCCTGAGGCAATTGGTGCAGACGATGCGCTCGAAGGTGGATCTTGGCGTAGTGAACAAGAATGAGCTGGCCTTCCTGGATCTGGCCTTCAAACGGATGCAGGAGGAGGAAGAGAGTCTGTTCCAGCTGCTGCAGGAGCGTGAACAGGATACCCGCAGTCTGGCCGTGCACCGTCTGCTGCGCGGTGAGATTCCGCCGCGGATTACGGAGGTTTTTCCGCATGCCTGTTACAGAGTGGTGGTGGTCTCCATCGACCAATATAGAAGATACGTGGGCCATACCAATGTGGAGACGCGCAGTTATCACCGGTATTTGCTGAGTGCCAAGTATGAGAATGTTTTCCCTGAGGAGCTGGTGGCCCGCTGTGTCTACCATAATGAGGGCTGTACAGTGATTGTACTGAACTTTGCTCCGGAGGAGGGGGAGGCACATAGTACTCTGATTCATCAGGCGCTGGAGGAGATCCGCGATCAGTCTCTTGAGCTGCTGGAGCATTCGGTCACGATTGGGGTGAGTGAGCGGACGGATGCTCCGGAGAGGGTGGCGCTGCGGCTGTTCGAAGCGATGGAGGTGATTAAGCGCAGGATGATCAAGGGGGCCGGAAGCATCATGTACTGGCATGACGGGGAGGATAACAGCCGCAAGTATGTTGACTCTGAGAGCAGCGAGCGGCGAATTCTGAATTTCCTGGATGCCGGCGACCTGGTGGGAATCTTCAAGGAGCTGCAGAGCATCCGCAGCCAGATCTCCGCAGAGGAACATATCTCCTACGATAATATTATGTTCATCTATCATCAGCTGATGGGCGCGACGATCAAGCATCTCCGGGAGAACCACCTCGGAACCGGAAGGATGATTATGGGCCGGGGCAACGTGTATTCGATTCTCGCCGCGATGGATACGCTGGATGAGCTGGAGGAGTACCTGTATGATTTTTACTGTGAGATTGTACAGAGCCTGGATCGCAGCACCCATGAGACCAATTATGCGCAGCGGATCATGGAGTACCTGAAGCAGCACTACCGCGAAGAGATTGTCTTCGAGGACATGGCTAAGCAGATTGGCATCAGCTACTCTTATATGCGCAAGCTTGTCTATGAGCAGACCGGCAGCAGCATGATTGATTTCGTCAACCAGCTAAGGATCGAGCAGGCGAAGGAACTGCTGCTGGATTCGGGGCTGACGATCAAGCAGATTGCCGCAGAGGTCGGTTACGCCAATGTGCAGAGCTTCAACCGTTTTTTCCGCAAGTATGAAGGCATGCCGCCAAGCGGCTACAAGTTAGCGAAGAGCAAGAGTTCTTAGGGGCTCATAGGTGGCCATAGAAACCTATAGAAACCTATAAAAGCCCATAAAAGCCCATAAAAGCCCATAAAAGCCCATAAAAGCTCATAAAAGCTCATGGAAACCCGTAGAAACCATTATAAACCCATCTCCGGCGGACCGGTATCTCGTTTCAAGGATCTTGGTTTTTCGGCTTGTAGGTGGAAAGTGGGCAGGCGGTGGAAATGAGAGGGATAAATCCCTCTGGTGGTGCCGAAAGTGGGCGGATGAAGAGCACAAGTGCCCCTGAATCCCGGGAAAGTTGGCTAAACGAGTAAATGAAGAGCACAAGTGCCCCTGAATTCCAGGAAAGTTGGCTAAACGAGTAAATGAAGAGCACAAGTGCCCCTGAATTCCGGGAAAGTTGGCTAAACGAGTAAATGAAGAGCACAAGTGCCCCTGAATCCCGGGAAAGTTGGCTAAACGAGTAATTCAGGAGCACAAGTGCCTCTGAATCCCGGGAAAGTTGGCTAAACGAGTAATTCAGGAGCATAAGTGCCCCTGAGTTCGTGGAAAGTAGGAGTGTTCAAATCTATATTAGTCAAAAGCGGGCGGAGCGAGCAACAGTAGTTCCCTAATCATTCCTGATAGCTCTCATAGCTCCCGAATTGCTCCCTGTTAGCTATCATTGCTCCTTGATCACTCCCTCATCACTCCCTCATCGCTCCCTCATCGCTCCCTCATCGCTCCCTCATCGCCCCAATCACTCCAATCACTCCAATCCCCCCTGGCCCCATCCCTCCCCATGCCTTTCTATCCAACTAGTATCTTCCCCCTCAAATGAAAGCGCTTTATTAATTTTGGGAATGCCTATCAGTTTTGATTATTCTCCTGCGGCTGAGGCCTGGAGGGCCGGGCGGCAATTCATTGGTAATCAATTGTGATAGGTGATCATCAATACTCATGATATTCAAGCCTCGGCAAAGGCGGTAGCATAGGAGCCAGGCCGGAGAACACGAGCCGGAAGCCGGCAAGAAGAATTCAAGGCAGGAGGTGAATATGTTGAAAGCTGCAAGCGCTTCACAAACGGATCACAGTCCATTATTAAGAAGGAAACAGGGGTTTAGCTATTATTTACAGCGGGATTGGCAGCTCTATCTGCTGGTGATGCTTCCGCTGGCTTTTGTCATCGTATTCAAATATTTGCCCATGACCGGACTTGTAATCGCCTTCAAGGACTATAAGATCGCCAGAGGCTTCTGGGGTAGTGAATGGGCCGGACTGCAGGTCTTCCAGGACCTGTTCGCCAAGCCTGATTTCATCCGGGCCGTCCGCAACACCCTGCTGCTGAACGTGCTTGACCTGTGCTTCAGCTTCACGATGCCGATTGTGCTGGCTCTGCTGCTGAACGAGATCAAGAGTGTACGGTTCAAAAGAATCAATCAGACGGTGCTGTATTTGCCCCACTTCCTGTCCTGGGTCATTATCGGAGCCATCGCGTATCAGCTCCTCAGTGAGGGGGGCGGCGTTGTCAATAACCTCATAGAGCTGATGGGAGGCACCCGGATTCCGTTCCTGCAGCAGGATACGAATTGGCTCATTAGCTATCTCGTGATCGGGGTCTGGCAGAGCATGGGCTGGGGCACGATTATCTACCTGGCGGCGATGAGCGGGATCAACCCTGAGATGTATGAAGCGGCTACGGTGGACGGGGCAGGCCGCTGGAGAAAGGTATGGAATATCACCCTTCCATCGATCCGGGCAACGATTGTGACGCTCTTGATTATGGCGCTGGGCAAAGTAATGGACGGCTCCTTCGAGCGTATCTATGCGCTGCAGAATAAGGCCACCACGGAGTTCACCACCACCATACCGGTCCTGGTGTACCGCTGGGGGATTGAGAGCGGTAATTTCAGCCGGGCGACCGCCATCGGATTATTCCAGTCCGTCATCGGAATTATTCTGGTCATTTCCGCGGACCGCGTAGCCAAGAAGCTTGGCGAGGATGGGATTTTGTAGAAAGGAGAGGAACCATGAAAGCAATAGCCGGAGGCACTGCCGCACCCCATAAAACACGTATCGATATCTGGGAAACGCTGATCCGTCTCGTCATTATTATCATCTCGCTATTCTGCCTGCTGCCGTTCATTCATGTTGTATCGAAATCGCTGAGCTCTGACTCCTTCGTCATTGCCAACAAGGTCTTTCTGTGGCCGCAGGGCTTCACCATTGAAGCGTATAACAAAATCTTCGCGGATGCCAGTATCCTCCGTTCCCTGTACATCTCGGTCATCGTGACTGTGCTGTTCACCATTCTGGGCATGATCCTGACCATCTGCGCCGCCTATCCGCTGTCCAGAACCCAGTTCAAGGGGCGCAGGGTGATCACCTTCATCTTCCTATTCACCATGTACTTCAGCGGGGGCATTATCCCCGACTATATGAACATCAATAATCTGGGGCTGATGGATACCATCTGGTCGCTGGTGCTGCCGCTCTCCTTCAGTGCCTTCAATCTGCTGATTATGAAAACCTCGCTGACCAGCGGCATTCCCGTCAGTCTGGAGGAATCTGCGCGGATCGACGGTGCTGGGCATTTCCGGATTCTGTTCAGCATTGTGCTGCCGTTATCTAAGCCGATTATGGCGACACTCGCTCTCTTCTATGCGGTGGGACGCTGGAATGCTTATCAGGACGCATTGTTCTATATCAAGCATGAGACCTCGCTCCGGCCGCTTCAGCTCAAGCTGTATTATCTGGTCATTCAGGCAAGTGAAAGCTTCCAGCTGGAGGCCAGCCAGGTGCAGCTCAGCAATCCCGAAGTCCTGAAGGCGTCAGTCGTTGTATTCGCTACCTTGCCTATCCTCTGTGTGTATCCGTTCGTCCAGAAATACTTCGTTCAAGGTGTTATGCTCGGAGCCGTCAAGGAGTAATCCTGCGTCCCTGGTATATAGTCATTCTTTGGAATTACGAAAATTCAAAAAATGGGGGAATTGCGATGAGTAAAAGAAGCGTGTATTCGTTAATGATGGCATCCGTCATGACGGCCGGCCTGCTGGCCGGGTGCTCCGGGGGAAATAACACCAAGGATACAGCCGAATCCAGCAATAAGCCGGCCGAGACAGCTGCTGCTACGAACCAGACCGAAGGAGCCTATCCTGATTATTCCAAGGGCTTTGAGAAAAAAGTCTCGCTCGACATTCCGGTCTATGAGCGTGCCTATGAAGGCTGGAACGTGTCCGATAACTATTATACCCGCTGGGTGCAGGCGGAGTTCGGCGACAAATATAATATAGAGGTTAACTATGTGCCGATCACCCGCTCCAAAGAAGTAACGGATTTCGAGCAGCTGCTGGCTTCGCACAAGGCTCCGGATATTATTTTCCACTATGATATGCCGCAAGCGCTTACTTATTATGGTGAGGATGTGATGCAGCCGCTCGACTATGCAGAGATCCAGAATTATGCGCCGACCTACTGGAAGAACTTGGGTGAGACAATTGAACAGTATGGTACCGTGGACGATCAGAAGACCTTCTTCTTCGCTGCCCGCCCTGAAGCCGACAACTTCGTCAACATTATCCGCAAGGACTGGGTAGAAAAGGTAGGCATGAAGGTTGAGGATCTGACCTCGCTGGAGAAGTATAACGAGATGCTGGCCAAATGGAAGGAAGCCGGACTCGGGGTAAGCGGCGGCAATCTGCAGCAGAATTTCTTCAACTTCAACTATCCGTTCCGTAAATGGCCGGTGGATGCGAAATATCGTGCGCTGTATTCCGATCTCAGCGTGGCCGATCTGACTACGGAGGAGACTGAGGCTTACCTGCGTAACCTCAATTATCAGTATAACAATGGCCTGATTGATAAGGAATTCTATCTGCGCAACGATGAACCGAAGATTAAGGCTGAATTCGTGGCAGGCAAAACCGGCAACTTCGGCTTCTATCTGGCGAACAACACTGATGTCTTTGCGGCTACGCTGCAGAATAACCCGGATGCCGAATTTGCGGTGGTGCCTCCGTATGCGGGAGTTCCGGAAGGCAACAAGCCTCAGGGACGCGCTTACTGGCCGTTCGGCTTCATTATGGGAATTAACTATGAATCCACGCCGGAAGAACGCGCAGCCGTGTGGATGTATCTGGAATGGCTCAGCCAGCCGGAGAACCTGTTCAAGTTCCAGAACGGGATCGAAGGGGAGAACTATACGCTAGACGCAGACGGCATTGCGCTGAAGAACCCGGATTATAAGGGCGAAGCGGTGCTGGCACAGAACAATAACAAGGACTATTGGGGTCTGGTGACGGAAATTGCCCAGTACCCGGATGAAGCCAAGACCCGCAAGGCCAACCTGCGCAACTGGGCACCGGCCGGTTATGAGCCGCTGGCGGATGATCTGGTGAAGTATTATGACGAGGTTGCCGAATTCCGTACACCGGATGCCCTGTTCAATGTGGTGCTGGAGAAGGTGAACGAATACAAGGCGGATCTGAATACGCTGTTCCAGGAGCTGTACGTGAAGGTGGTGCTTGCTCCAGAGGCTGAATTCGATGCTACGTATGAAGCCGCCAAGAAGACGTATCTGGAGGCAGGCTACCAGGAGATTCTCGATGAGAAGCAGGCGGCAATTGATGCAGGAAAGTTCCGTTAATCTTGTGTAAGCCTGGCTTAGTATAGCAAAAAAATTACCCGGCAGTATCCTCACCCGGCAGGCCGATCCGTAGCATTACGGAGGCTTGCCGGGTGATTGCTGTGTTCCCCGCCGCTACTCGCGGCTGTTCAGGAAGACATCCTCCGTCACCTGCACCAGGCAGCGCGCTGCCGTGCTGAGTCCGCCGCTGCTCTGGTAGATGAGGCAAGTGGTCCGCTGCGTCTGCTCCAGCTCCTTGATGTGCAGGGAGACCAGCCCCCCGCCGTTCAGCAGCTCCGGACGCAGATACGAATTCGGCAGCAGGGCCGCAGCTTTGATGGTCGGCAGCAGGCGGACGATGGCCTCGAAAGAATCGATCTCCATCCGTACATCGGGATCAACCCCGCAGCGCTGGAACAGATCATCTGTCGTCCGGCGGTACCAGGTTCCCTTGGAGAAAAGGATCATCGGCAGCCGGGAGAGATGCTCCATGGTGAGCCGCGGCGTCAGGGTCAGCGGATGCTGCTCGGAGACGACCAGCCGGAGCTGGTCCTCGAACAGCGGGATGCAGCGCAGCCCCGGCTCCTGGACCTGGGAGGCGATGATGGCGACATCGCATTTGCCTTCGCTGGCAGCGGTAACCATCTCATGGGTCTTCCCGGTGATGAGCTTCAGCTCGGCTGCCGGATATTTCTCTGTGTACGCTTTTACCAGAGGAGGCAGGGTTGTCTGCAATGTGGTCAGGCTGGCGCCTAGAGTCACGAGCTGCGGCTCGCCCTCCTTGAATTTCGATAACGCTTCCAGGAACTTGGAACGCTGCTGCCGCTGCTCCAGCGCATAGGTGTAGGTAAGGCGGCCAACCTCTGTAAGCTCCAGGCGCTTGCCGAAGCGGTTGAACAGGGCGACGCCGAGCCGTTCCTCCAGCTTGGAGATTTTGCGGGAGAGGGCCGGTTGGGACAGGTTGAGCTGGCGCGAGGCCCGGTTCAGGCTGGAGTGCTCCACCACCGCAGCAAAAGCATCTAAATCATCATACATTTCAAAGTGCTCCTCTCTCCCAAATTCCCATCCAACTGTGATAAAAAGTATAGCAGATGAGCAGGGTTGCCCCTGATGCACAGGAAGACAAGTCTGGATTGTATGTTATTAATGAAGCTAAATGAGAATTATTATCATATTAAAAATATTCTTATGCAATTATAGTATAACGATTAATAATTAGATTGCAATTCCCTTATAAGCGAAAAAAGAGTAACATAAAAAGTGACACAGGATATTCACATATTGTGAATTATTCAGCAAAGTCCGGGAAAACAATGGATAGTGGTGCAAACAGACTATTAGCCGGTAAATTAAGCCTGCCGCTGCCCTGTTTCAACTGTACTCCCGGCGGTGTATGCTCTTTAAAAAGACTTGTGAAAACGCTGTTTTATATGGAAAGGGGACACTTTGCATGAGAGGATTTTATTCCAGAAAGATTCATTCCTTGCTCGGCGTTATCCCGCTCGGGGCATTTTTCCTTGAGCACATGCTGACGAACTTCGCAGCAGTAGAGGGTGGCGCTTCTGGCTTCACAGACAGTGTGCTGTGGCTGAACAGCCTGCCGCTTGTCTTCTTCCTGGAATTGTTCGGCATTTGGCTGCCGCTGCTGTACCATGGAGTCTACGGCCTGTACATCGCGTACCAGTCGAAGCCGAACCTGAACCGCTACAATCTTGAGCGCAACTGGCGTTATACGCTGCAGCGGATTACCGGAGTTGTCACCTTCATCTTCATTGTCTGGCATCTGTGGGACACCCGCGTCCAGGTAGCGCTCGGCAAGGTGGAGCATGATCAGCTTGGCGGAGTGATGCATAACATTGTGACCCAGCCGCTGCTGATGACTCTCTATATTGTCGGAATCGTGGCTGCCTGCTTCCACTTCTCCAACGGTCTATGGTCGTTCCTGATCAGCTGGGGAATCACGGTGGGGCCGCGTTCGCAGAGAGTATCGTCCGTACTTTGCCTAGGTATTTTCGTTCTCGTTACTTTCATGTTCGTCCTGTCGCTGGTTACCTTCCGTAACGATGAATTCCAAACTGCCGCTACGGCGATGCAGTCAGTGCGCAGTTTTATTTAAGAATATAAACGCATTTTATTGTAATTAGGAGGGGAACAATCATGGCATCAGCCGATATCATCATCGTGGGCGGCGGTCTGGCCGGCCTGATGGCTACCATTAAGGCCGCTGAATCCGGCGCGCATGTACATCTATTCTCACTGGTCCCTGTCAAAAGATCACATTCCGTCTGCGCTCAAGGCGGCATCAATGGCGCCGTGAATACCAAGGGCGAGGGCGACTCGCCCTGGGAGCATTTCGACGATACCGTCTACGGCGGCGACTTCCTGGCCAACCAGCCTCCGGTGAAGGCCATGTGCGAAGCGGCACCGGGCATTATTCACCTGATGGACCGGATGGGCGTAATGTTCAACCGTACCCCAGAGGGGCTGCTCGACTTCCGCCGGTTCGGCGGAACGAAGCGCCACCGCACAGCCTTTGCCGGGGCGACTACCGGTCAGCAGCTGCTCTATGCACTGGATGAGCAGGTGCGCCGCTGGGAAGCGGAAGGCCTGGTTACCAAGAGCGAGAACTGGGAATTCCTCTCGGTGATTCTGGATGACGAGCGGGTCTGCCGCGGCATCAGCGCCCAGAATCTCAAGACGATGGAGATTCAGACCTTCCCGGCGGACGCGGTCATTCTGGCCAGCGGCGGTCCGGGGATTATTTTCGGCAAAACCACGAATTCGGTCATCAACACAGGAACCGCCGCAAGCGCCGTGTATCAACAGGGTGTGCATTATGCGAACGGGGAATTCATTCAGATTCACCCGACGGCGATTCCCGGCGATGACAAGCTGCGGCTGATGTCGGAATCGGCGCGCGGTGAAGGCGGACGAATCTGGACCTATAAGGACGGTAAGCCGTGGTACTTCCTCGAAGAGAAATATCCTTCTTACGGTAACCTGGTGCCGCGCGATATTGCTACCCGTGAGATTTTCAATGTGTGTGTGGATCAGGGACTGGGCATTAACGGCGAGAACATGGTCTACCTGGATCTGTCGCATAAGGACCCGAAGGAGCTTGACGTCAAGCTGGGCGGCATTATTGAGATCTACGAGAAGTTCATGGGGGATGATCCCCGCAAGATTCCGATGAAAATCTTCCCGGCTGTGCATTATTCGATGGGCGGCATGTGGGTCGACTATAATCAAATGACGAATATTCCCGGCTTATTCGCGGCAGGGGAATGTGAATATCAATACCACGGGGCCAACCGTCTGGGAGCGAATTCCCTGGTCTCTGCCATTTATGGCGGGATGGTCTCCGGTCCGAAGGCTGTGGAATACATCAAGGGCCTGAAGAAATCGGTGCAGGATATCTCCTCCACGGTGTTCGACAGCTTCCACAAGACGCAGACCGATAAATATGAGTCGCTGCTGGGGATGACTGGCACAGAGAATGCTTACGTGATCCATAAGGAGCTTGGCGAATGGATGACGGCGAACATGACCGTGGTGCGTGAGAACAAGAAGCTGGAAGCGACGATCGGCAAAATCAAAGAGCTGAAGGAACGCTACAAAAATATCAATATGAGCGACACTTCGCGCTGGAGCAACCAGGGCGTGGCCTTCACCCGCCAGCTGTGGAACATGCTGGAGCTGTCGGAGGCGATGACGCTTGGAGCCCTCCTGCGCAATGAGAGCCGGGGCGCACATTACAAGCCGGAGTTCCCGACACGTAATGATGAGGAATTCCTGAAGACAACCAAAGCGGCCTGGACCGCCGAGGGTCCGCAGATCTCCTACGAGGAAGTCGATGTATCGCTGATTCCTCCGCGCGTGCGGGATTACTCGAAGGACTGACCGGTTAGACTAACCAAATTTTCTAGGAGGTAACTGACATGGCGGAAACAGCAGCAGCTCCCAAAAATGTGAAATTTATTATTACCCGCCAGGATGAACCGGAGACCAGCCCCTATACGGAGGAGTTCGAGCTTGCCTACCGCCCGGGGATGAACGTGATCAGCGCACTGATGGAGATTCAGCGTAATCCGGTGAACGCGAAAGGCGATAATACAGTTCCTGTATGCTGGGAATCCAACTGTCTGGAGGAGGTCTGCGGTGCTTGCTCCATGGTGATCAACGGCAAGCCCCGTCAGGCCTGCGCAGCGCTCATCGACAATCTGGAGCAGCCGGTGCGCATTGAGCCGATGAAGACCTTCCCGGTCGTCCGCGACCTGGTGATTGACCGCAGCCGGATGTTCAATGCCCTGAAGCGGGTCAAGGCCTGGATTCCGATTGACGGCACGTATGATCTCGGTCCGGGACCGCGTATGCCGGAGAAGAAGCGCCAGTGGGCGTATGAGCTGTCTAAATGCATGACTTGCGGCGTCTGTCTGGAGGCTTGCCCGAATGTCAATGAGAAGACTGACTTCATCGGGCCGGCAGCCATCTCCCAGGTGCGCCTGTTCAACGCTCACCCTACAGGAGAGATGAACGCTGAAGAGCGCCTGGATGCGCTCATGGATGACGGCGGGATCGACGGCTGCGGTAACTCGCAGAACTGTGTTCGGGCCTGCCCGAAGGGCATTCCCCTCACGACCTCCATTGCCGAGATCAACAAGCAGACAACGAAGCATATGTTCAAGCGCTGGCTGGGTGTCTGACAGCATCTTAGACCATTCGTCTATAAGCAGAATCGTAGCAGGCCATTCAGGTGTCATTCCTGAGTGGCCTGTTTGGCTGCGCCTGGCATAGTAACAGGTACGGATGTTTCTGGTCGGCTGGAAAAAGGGTACATGTGTAGACAGCCTGTAATGAAGAGCCTGTAGCTGCATAGAATAGCCATACGTGTGCAGGTTCCAATAAATATAGGTGAATATGTTATAATCTACATAGCCAAGTGGAAACGGCTTTGCCGTCCTTTTAAGGACGGTATCGTTTCAGCGAGAAATAGAAGGATAATTTATAGCGTAAAACCTATAAATTCTTATATTTTGGAGATTGCCGCCTGACAGCGGATAACGGGGAGGAATGACTGTGATTTGCCGTGAACAGGATGGAACGCTTGTAATGACGAAGCAGCATGAGCACGGGCTGCTGGCTGGAGAATTTGCTAAGTGGTTCAAGGAAGAGCATACGCCCGCGGAAGGCCGCCGGGCTGAGGTACTGTGGGCAGTAAGCAACCATGACCGGGGCTGGATTGATCTGGATGAGACACCGTTCTGGAATGATGCGGAGGGGCTGCCTTACAGCTTCCTCGATTTCCCGGTTGTGCCGAAGCTGACCTTTTATAGACGGGGAATCGATGAGGTGGAAGCGAAGACGCCATATGGGGCGCTGCTGTGCAGCTCGCATTTTGAACGGCTGATTGAGGTGTCGGGTGAGGAGTGCCCGGAGCTGACGCAATATCTGGAGGGTGAAGCGGACCGCCGTGCCCGTATCCACCGGGCGCTGGAGCAGAGCAAGCCGCTTGAAGAAGGCGAGCTGTATTATGACGCCAGACTGCTGCAATTCTGCGATGATCTGTCGCTGTTCCTGGCGCTTAGTAGGCCGGGCAGCGCCGAATCCGAGAAGCACCCCTGGTTCGTAGACGGCTTCTCCGGCAGCGAGGAATTCAGCTTCACCTCCGGCCGTGCCATTGAGGCGGAGTGGCAGGACAGTGCGACGCTGACCCTGACTCCGTTCCCGTTCACACAGGAGGTTGAAGTAAGCTTCAAGCAGCGGCGGGTCAGCCGGGCGGACATTAAGGATAAGGGAATTGCCCGCGCCTACCGCGAAGCTCCTGAGGAAGAATGCCGGATCAGGGTCATTAGCGGACCAGAGGAGGACTCGCGGGCTAAGACCGGAGCCGGTCAGCACACTAAGGGGTAGTATAAGTCCGGGCAAGCCGCTGCTTTGCGGGTGCCGGCAGGACCGGATGAGGACCTTCCCGGCGGGAAGCCGGGAGCTTAGAACAGGAGCGTAAAAGCCATGGCATGGTGGATCTGGGCTTTTAATATCATTGTCATTGTATTCCTGGTAGTGAGGTTTGCCGGGTTGAAGCTGAACTGGATGGGCAGAGGCGTGCTGCTTGCTCCTATTCTGATCTATGCGCTGATCTCGGTGGAGGATCTGCTGAACCTGATCGATCTGGGGACGATTGTGCCCGGCAACCGGGGACTGCGCGGACTGATTCTGTTTTTTGTCCTGGCTTCAGTCCTGTTTTATATTCTGTTTATTTTCCATGAAATCAGGGATTCCAACAGTAAGGAAGTCAGAATGCAGCAGACGCTGGTCCGGATCAGCATCGCTGCGTTCACCTGCATTCTTTTTTTTACAGTCGTATATACATCGATCTATAAGCTGTTTGGACAGTCCTCGTTCCAGGGAGAAGGCTTGGGCCAGGATCTGCTTAGCCAGTTGATTACGTTCCTCTATTTCAGCGTGGCTACTTTTACGACCGTCGGTTACGGGGATATAGCTCCCATAGATAATACCTCAAGGCTGGTTGTAGTTATGCAGATCTGCTTCAGCTTCATTACGGTCGCCTATGCGCTGTCCATGCTGGGCTTGTTCCGCAAGATTCTTGGGGGAAATACCACGGAGGAAGAGATTGAGGCGGCCATTGAAGTGGATATTGATGATAAGGTGGATGAAGCCGTAGCCGATCGACAATAACCCGATTAGAATTCAAGACAGAGAGGAGAATCTCCCTATGAAAAAATCGTTCGGAGGCTCTCCCGAGCGTACGGTTCCTGCTGCTGCGGATGGCGCGGGAACAGGCCCCCCGAAGCCGGAAGGCCGAAGCGGCCGCAAGATGACCCGCCGCCAGTTCCTGGCCCGGGGGGCAGGAGCGGTGGTAGGGGCGGGTCTCCTCGCCGGCGGCTATGCCTGGCAGGGGGAGCCGAACTGGTTAGAGGTGACCCGCCGGGAGCTGCCGCTTGCGGAGCTGCCGTCCGCGTTCGCCGGGACCCGGCTGGTCCATTTCAGCGATGTGCATCTGGGCTTCAACAAGGATGCGAAGGATCTGGCCCGGCTGACGAAGCATATCAAGGAAGAGCAGCCGGATCTGATCTGCTTCACCGGGGATATCGTAGACAGCTATGCCGAGGATCTGACCGACTCAGTCCCCCTGCTGGCAGAGCTACAGGCTCCGCTTGGGAAGTATGCCATCCTCGGGAATCATGATTACAAGAATACGGAGCTGCTGACCCGTCTGCTGACGGAGGCCGGATTCCGAGTCCTGCGGAACGAGTCTTATCTGATCAAGCAAGGCGGAGCGACGATTGCCGTAGCAGGACTGGATGACATGCTGCACGGCAAGCCGGACCCGGAGGCAGCCATCCGGGATATTCCAGACGGCATCTTCACGGTGCTGCTGATGCATGAGCCGGATTACGCCGATGTGGCGGAAGCGTACCCGTTTCACCTTCAGCTCTCGGGGCATAGCCACGGCGGTCAGATTCGCCTGCCGCTGGTCGGCGCGCCGTTCACGCCCTACGGATCTCAGAAATACATAGACGGCTTGTATTATACAGAGAATAAGGCCATGCCAGTGTATGTGAACAGGGGTTTCGGCGAGACATTGATGCCGCTGCGCTTCCTGTGCCGCCCGGAGCTTACCGTGCTGACTCTGCGCCGGGGGTAGCCGGACTGGAAGAGAGGGACGCCATAGGCGGGAGAAGAAGAGGGAGAAGTTCATGAGCACTTATGAGATGATCATGGGGATGTCACTGCAAGGTTCTAAGGTAGAACTGAAGAATATGGCGTCCGGCGACGGAGCGCTGCTGAAGTCGCTGCTCTCCCACCCTGAGGTGCAGCCGCATATTCAGCTGCGCCATGGATCGACTTCCCGGCAGGGTGTGCTGGATAAGCTGGTGAACCGGATGCTGCACGGCTATGATCCCGGCGCGCTGCATACAGGAATCTATATGTTAGGCCAGCCGGAGCTGATCGGTTCAGTCTCCCTGCAGAACTGGAACCGGCAGGAGGGCCAGGCGGTGCTGGGCTATATGCTGAATCCGTTATGGTGGGGTCGCGGGTATGCGACCGAGGCACTGGGATTGCTGCTGGCCTACGGTTTCAGGGAACTTGGCCTGAGGAAGGTCGAGGGGCGCTGCCGGGGAGATAATTACCGGTCCGCTCAGGTCATGCTGAGGAACGGCCTGACCCTGGAGCGGACCCTGCCGATGGCGGACGGCTCGGGCGACGTAATGAAAGTCTTCACATTGTTACACAATTGAAATAATGCCGTTATCAAACTCTAACAGTCAGCGGTTAAACTAAGTACATGACCCCCTTTTGAAAATATAACTGCTGTTGGGACCCGATGATTCGGGTCCATTTTTTTTGGCCATGTGCGGGCCTGGGCTCCCGATGAAAGGGATAAATCCCTTTGGATTGGCTGGAAGTGGGCTGAATGGGGAAATGAGAGGGATAAATCCCTTTGGATGGGCCGGAAATCGGCTGGATGGGGAAATGAGAGGGATAAATCCCTTTGGATGGGCCGGAAATCGGCTGGATGGGGAAATAAGAGGGATAAATCCCTTTGGATTGGCAGGAAAGTGGGCTGGATGAGGAAATGAAAGGGAGAAATTCCTTTGAATCAGCTGGAAGTTGGCTAAGAGGCCAAATGAGGAGCATTAGTGCCCCTGAATTCGTAAATAGTTGGCTAAGTGGCCGAATGAGGAGCATAAGTGCCCCTGAGTTCGTAAATAGTTAGCTAAGAGGCCGAATGAGGAGCATTAGTGCCCTTGAATTCGTAAATAGTTGGCTAAGTGGCCGAATGAGGAGCATAAGTGCACTTGAATTCGTAAATAGTTGGCTAAGTGGCCGAATGAGGAGCATTAGTGCACTTGAATTCGTAAATAGTTGGCTAAGTGGCCGAATGAGGAGCATAAGTGCCCCTGAATTCGTAAATAGTCGGCTAAGTGGCCGAATGAGGAGCATTAGTGCACCTGAGTTCGTAAATAGTCGGCTAAGTGGCCGAATGAGGAGCATTAGTGCACCTGAGTTCGTAAGTAGTTGGCTAAGAGGCCAAATGAGGAGCATAAGTGCCCCTGAATTCGTAGCGACCATACTTGCGGTATCAAACATTGTTGTACTGGCAGTCTCCAAGCGGATTGAGCTATGATAGTGTAAATGGTACATGGATAAGACAAGTATAGATGGGGGAGGAAATGAACCTTTGAATGATGTGATTAAATTACTTATGAACCACCGTTCATTCCGGAACTACAGCGGGCAGGCGGTGGAGCCTTGGAAGCTGAAGACGATTATTGAGGCAGCCCAGGCGGCACCGTCGTGGGTGAATGGCCAGCAAGTATCGATAATTGCGGTACGCAGCGAGGAACGCAGGCAGCAGCTGTCGGCGCTGAGCGGTAACCAGAAGCATGTAGCGGAAGCACCGGTATTCCTGGTGTTCTGCATGGACTTTCACCGGGCCAAGCTTGCGGCAGAGCTGGAAGGCCAGCCGTTTGAAACAGCTGCGGATATAGACGCGCTGCTCGTTGGGGCTACGGATGTCGGCATTGCACTATCAAACGCAGTAGCTGCCGCCGAGTCGCTGGGGCTGGGGATTATCCCGATTGGGGGCGTACGCCGTAACACGGCAGGGGTGATTGAACTTTTGCAGCTGCCAGAGTATGTATTCCCGGTGGTCGGACTCTGCATCGGCTATCCGGCGGGAGAACAGCCGAAGGGTTCACGCCTGCCTATAGCAGCTGTGTACCATGAAGAGGTCTATAACCCGGATCAGCAACACTTGATCGAAGAATATAATGAGACGCACCGGGAGCTGCTCAAGTCCCAGGGGCTGACGGAGCGAAGCTGGACCAGCATAATTTCCCGCTTCTACGCTCTGAATCCGCAGTATGGGGACTCGCAGCGTACGCTGAAGCAGCAGGGCTTCACCTGTGAGAATCTGAATAAGGAATAAGCACAGTATTAGCTGTACAGCGCAAAAAAGCACCGCAGCAGCAGGCAGCGTGACGGGGAGTGTCCCGTTACGCTGCCTGTTTGCGCGGTGCTGGTTGTATGAGGAGGAGCTCTAACGGTAGCGCTTCAAGCCAATAAAAAACCTCGTCTTGCCAGATTTCTTGCAAAGCGAGGTTTTTGCATTACACTGCCTACAACGCGACCTTAACCTTCTCGCGCCGCTTGTAATAGACCCAGTATTCGAATCCAATCTCCTTCAGCCGCGCAGCCACCTGATTGCGCTGGTCGGCAACGCGGGCAGGGAGATGGGCATCGGAGCCGAAGCTGACCTCCACGCCGAAGTGCAGGGCCCGCTCCAGAATCTCATTGGAAGGGTACCAGCCGCCGCACAGCTTGGTGCCGCCGGAGGTGTTGATCTCGATGGCCGGGCCGCATTCGCCTATTACACGCAAGGCTTCGTCAATCTCCTTGGGGGCAGCGATCTCGGAGAACGGCGGATAGTTCCCCTTCATGGCATCGATATGGCCGAGAATCTGGAAGATGCCGCTGCGTGCGGATTCGGCAATCAGCCGGTAGTACTCGCTTTTGGAGGCAAGCCTCTGCGCGGGGTCAAGCCCCTTCCAGCGGCCCTGGTTGAAGATACTGACCTCCTCCACATGATGCACGGAGCCGATTATATAATCGAACGGGTATGCGGCGTAGGTCTTGCGGTACAGCTCCGCATGCTCCGGGAAAAAGTCGGATTCCATACCGAGCAGAACATCAATTCGGCCTTCGTATTCTTTTTGCAGCGACAATACTTCCTCTACATAGTGGACCAGCTCGGACTTGGCCATGGCAATGCGCGGAAAAGCCTGCTCGGACGGGCTTCCGAAGTAAGGCGAATGATCGGAAATACCGATGACATCCAGCCCCGCCGCTATTGCGGCTTCAATATAATCCCGGATCGTGCCGTCAGCATGGCCGCAGCGGAAATGATGGGTATGCAGGTCGAACTTCATAATCGGAACATCTCCTTAGGCCAATATGGCGAAATAGGGTGCAGGTTACTCTGAGCCGATGAACTGGGTCTCGGGCATTCCCTTAAGGTCGCTCAGGAACTGTCTCATCGCAGAGTTGACATACTTGCCCGACTTGGTAATGACACCTACAGGATGGGTAACCTCAAGCTCGATGATCGGGACGATCCGCAGGGTTCCGCTTCTGACCTCGGCAGTGACAGACTGCTTGGAGATGACCGCCGCTCCCAGATCAAGCTCGACCATCCGCTTCACTTCCTCACTGCTGGTCAGTTCCATAATCACCAGCGGCTGAATACCGTGCCTCGCCAGTACCTCATCGACAAATTTCCGGCCGACCGTATCCGGTGAGAGCAGGATGAGCGGGATGGTGCCCAGTGCCTCGATCCCGGCTGTTTTGACCTGGGCCAGCGGATGGCGGGGCGAAACCACCAGTTCAAAAGTATCATAATACAGGACCGAGGTCGTCATCCCCGGATTACGGCCGATCAGATAGCCGATACCGACATCCACAATCCCGTTCTCGACTTGCTGGTAGATCTGGGAGGAGGACATGGATGAGATCGAGGTTTTGATATGAGGGAACTGATCCTGGAAGTAGGAGAGCACCCGGGGGAGAATCTGGATGGCGATGGAGGTGGTCGTACCGAGAATAATATGCCCTTGGGGATTCTCTTCGAGATCGGCAAGGCGCTGCTTAAGCTCATCTACGATTCCGACAATCTGTTCCGCGTGGGCGAGGAAGACCTTGCCCCTGTCCGTCAGCGTCACCGGCTGGTTCCGGTCAACAAGCTGCGTTTTGAACTCTTCCTCCAGGCTTTTGATCTGGGCCGAGACCGCCGGCTGCGTCAGGTTGAGCAGCTCGCCCGCCTTGCGGAAGCTCATGGTTTTGGAGATGGTGATCAATGTTTCGAGCTGGCTGATATTCATGGACTGTCCCCCTTATGGCTACCGGATGGTGCCGCCGTATATTTGTACAAACAGGGAAAGCCGCAGCTTTCCGGAGGGCGTATGCGCACATGCCGGCTTCCAGAATTAGAGTCTGCAAGCCGCGGATTCTGACAAAGCAGATAGGTACAAGGGTCGCTGTGAGTGCTGCACTCGGAGGGTGTGACGCCGCAGATCTTACGTTTATTGATTAAATTATAGGAGATTCCTCCCGGGAGGGCAATGTTGCGCTCCAAACTATCTTCAGAAATCATTCGACAAGACCATTAATTTTTGGTGAATAATGCCGATATATGAAGTATAATAAATTTTATTGCTTAGGACTTTTGGTATATGACTAAAGACTGGTCGAGGGGGACAGCACTTTCATGAAAGCAGAAGTAATCAATCCGTTTTTAGAGTCTGCGCGCATTGTAATTGAACAGGTGATCCAAGTCTCGCCGTCCACCGGTATGCTGGGGATTAAGGATATTGAACTGATCGATAATCATATATGGATTCAAGTGGGAATGACAGGTCAGCTCAGCGGGAATATTATCTTCGGGATTGCCGAACCGGTAGCACTTAAGATGGTGTCGGCCATGATGGGCGGTTATGTGATAACAGAGATGGATGAGATGGGCCAGAGCGCCATTTCCGAGCTGGGCAATATGATCAGCGGCAATGCCAGTACTATTCTCTCCAATCAAGGGGTGTCGGTAGACATTACCCCGCCGAAGCTGATGAAGTCCGAGGGCATGTCCATCCTGCCGCGCAAAGCATTGAGTATTCCTCTTCTGATGGAAGGCATCGGGGAGCTTGATATTCAGGTTATGATCTCTTAGGCAAATAATCGGGAGTTGAACCTATTCCATGGCAGTACAAGGCAAGATTGTGGTGATTACAGGAGCTTCCAGCGGGATTGGAGCGCTTACGGCACAGATGCTCAGCGAGCGTGGGGCGGTTCCCGTTCTGCTGGCCCGGTCCAGGGACAAGCTGCAGGCTGTTGCGGCGGGCATTCAGGGGGAGCATGGGCTGTTCGTCTGTGATGTGACCGATGAAACGGCAGTTAAGCATACCTTTGCGGAGATCCTGGAGCAATACGGCAGAATTGATATTCTGCTCAATAATGCCGGTTACGGCAAGTTTGCGGCTTTTACAGAGATGGAGTCTGAAGAGTTCGCCGACATGATGGATGTTAACTATATGGGAATTGTGCGCTGCACCAAGGCTGTCGTTCCTCATATGCTTACACGCGGCAGCGGTCAGATCGTGAATGTGGCTTCCATGGCCGGCAAAATCGGAACCGCACGCTCAGTGTCCTACACGGCCACCAAGCATGCCGTTCTCGGCTTCACCAATGCGCTCCGCCAGGAGCTTCGCAAGAGCGGTATTATTGTCTCGGCTGTGAACCCTGGACCTATCGCCACCGAATTCTTCAAGACCGCCGACCCTTCAGGCAATTATGAACGAAGCGTAAGCCGGATCATGATGACGCCGCAGCATGTGTCCGCGAAGATCGTCAAGCTGATGGACAAGGGCAAAGAGGAAGCGGATCTGCCCGGTCTGGCAGGCTTCGGCATCCGGCTCTATGGCCTGTTTCCGCGGCTGGCAGACAAGCTGACCTATAACCTGATGAACAGAAAATGACCAGAGAAGTATAGATCATAATTACCGTCTGTGGCGTGAACGGCTTGTCCCCCTTTGGTATACAGGTTGGTATGACCGTGTTAAATACGGCCCCAACTTAGATTTTATGGCCTTCCATTTGGTGGAGAGGCCTTTTTGGCATATAATGAACATATTATCTTAAGTGAAAAGGATGAAACCCTATTATGAATAAAGCTTCTTTTGCGGCTATCGGCATCCAGGAAGACCTTGCTGCCCGATTGTCTGAATTCGGCATCACCGAACCATCCCCTGTACAGGAGCAGACGATTCCGCTTCTGCTGGAAGGAAGAGATGTTCTGGCCGCATCCCAGACAGGAACAGGCAAGACACTGGCTTATCTGCTGCCGCTGCTGCAAGGGATTAACCCGGACTCGAAATCGGTGCAAAAGCTGGTGCTGGCCCCAACCCAGGAGCTGGCAATGCAAATTCTCCGTGAAGCGGAGCGCTACGGGGCACACCGGGGCATCCGGGCCATGGGGCTGATTGGCGGAGCGGCGATCAAGCGCCAGATTGACAAGCTGCGGGAGCATCCGCATCTGGTGGTAGGCACCCCGGGACGCATACGTGAGCTGATCGGGCTGCGCAAGCTCAAGATGCACGAGGTGAGCACGATTATTCTCGATGAGGCAGATCAGATGTTCCAGCTTAGCGGTGCAGGCGAAGTGACGAAGATCGTCAGCAGTGCGCTGCGTACGCGGCAGCTGGTCATGCTGTCAGCCACCATTGGACCGGAGACCCGTCTGCTGGCAAACCGGGAAATGAAGAATCCGGCGGAGGTGGGCATTGATCCGGAGATGATGACCGCAGCGAGCCTGGAGCATCACTATGTGGTGTGCGAGGAGCGGAACAAGATCGATATGCTGCGCCGGGTCATCCGCCACTACAAGCCGGACCGGGCCATTGTGTTCGTGAACGCTACGGACGACATCGCTGAAGTGACCGCGAAGCTGAACCATCTGGGGCTTCCGGCTGCTGCGCTCTATGGAGATGCGGACAAGGTGACGCGCGCAAACGTGCTGACCCGCTTCCGGGACGGCAAGCTCAAGGTGCTGGTCGCCAGTGACGTAGCGGCGCGGGGCCTGGATATTGAGAATCTGACGCTTGTCGTCAGCTTCGATCCGGCCTTTGACTCCGAGCACTATGTCCACCGTGCCGGACGTACCGGGCGCATGGGCAAACGCGGCTTATCCGTAACGATCGTTACGGAGCAGCAGACGTTCATCATGCGCAAATTCGCCCGCGAGCTGGATATCCAGCTGGACGAGCGGGCGATGGCGTTTGGGAAGGCGCTGGCGGAAGGCGAGCGCAGTGATTTAGGCGGCGGGGGCGGGAACGCCCGCCGCGAAAGCGTTGCCCCGCGCGGCGGCATTGCAGCGCGCACCGGCAAGCCGCAGGTGCGGACCTCGGCGGCTGGAACAGCAGCCGGAGGGACGGGCGGCGACGCGCCGGCAGGCCAGCCGGGCGCAGCGGCTGGCGGCAGTGGCGTTACGGCGCGGCGCGAGCAGCACCGGCCGGGAGTGAGCGCCGGCACGCGCAGCGCGGCGGGGCCCGGGGGCAAGGCCCGCAGCAATGCTGAGCGGGAGCAGAACCGCAAGAATAAGGGAGCCCCGAAATGGCTCAAGAACAAAACCCCGAGAGGTGACGGTCAATGAATACAGCTCCCGTATTGGAAATTACGGGCCTCAGCGGAGGCTACAGCCTGAACAAGCCGGTGCTTCATGACATTGGCCTGCAGGTGCAGCCCGGTGAGATGGTTGGGTTAATCGGACTGAACGGTGCGGGCAAGAGCACCACCATGAAGCATATCCTAGGGCTGATGTCCCCGCATAAGGGTGAGATTACGGTACAAGGGAAGACGCGCAGCAGCGATCCTGAGAGCTACCACAGTGCGCTGTCCTTCGTGCCGGAGTCCCCTCTGCTCTATGAGGAAATGACGGTTCGTGAGCATGTAGAATTCACTGCCAGAGCGTATGGCGTGGAGCGCAGTGATTATGAATCACGCACCAGCCAGCTGGCTGCACTCTTCAATATGGAGGACAAGATGGATACCTTGTCCTCTCATCTGTCCAAGGGCATGAAGCAGAAGGTGATGATTATGTGCGCATTCGTAGCGCGTCCGGCCCTGTATGTCATCGACGAGCCGTTTCTCGGCCTCGACCCGCTGGGTATCCGCTCCCTGCTGGATTTCATGCTGGACCTGAAGAAGTCGGGAGCGTCGATTCTGCTCAGCTCGCATATTCTCTCTACGATTGAGAACTATTGTGACCGGTTCATTGTGCTGCACGGCGGCAAGGTGATTGCGGAGGGGACCCTCGCCGAGATGACAGCGAAGGCCGGGCGGCAGGGCTTGAATTTGGAGCAGCTGTTCTACGAGCTGGTTCAGGGAGGGAAATGATATGGATTTGAAGGAGCTGCGCCGGCAGCGGCGCAGCCGGTTCACAGGAAGCCTTGTCCCTTATATGGGATATATCATACAGAGCGGTGTCGCCATGGTGTTCCTGCTGGTGCTGATTATTTTCTCCGCCTGGTACACAGCGCTGCTGCGCGATATTCCGCCTGGCATACCGATCCGCTGGATTATGTTCGTCCTGCTGGTGCCTGCGGCGGTGCACAGCAGCTTCCGGACGTATCTGCAGACCCCGGATACGATCTTCCTGCTGCCGCAGGGCCACCGGATGAGAGAGTATTTCGCCCCGTCCTGGGTCAGCGGCAATGTGTGGAAGATTCTGCGCCTGGCCTTTATCCTCATTACATTATGGCCGCTGTACATACGCACCGAGGAGTCACCCCGGGGGCTGCTGGCTACCCTGCTGGTGCTCATTCTGGTCAAGCTGTTATCCAGCTACGGGTTATGGTGGGAGACGGCGATGCTCTCCCGCCCCGCTGCGGCTGGCTATAACCTGCTACGCTGGGCGGTCGGCGCTCTGATGGTTGGCGCCTGGTTATGGCAGCCGTCCATGCGCGCCCTGATCTTCATCCTGATTCTGGCCGCAGCCTATGCGGCCGCGCTGGCCGTTCCCGGACGGCATGCTGTTCCGTGGGAACGCCTGATCACCATGGAGAAGAACCAGGGGACCCGGGCGCTGATGGTCCTCGGCTGGTTCGTCGATGTTCCGGGACGCGAGCAGCGGGTCTATGCCCGCCGTTATCTGTCGCGTTGGGGCAGCGGGCTGAGCTGGCAGCGGGATTCAGCCTACCGGTTCCTCCTGACCAAAAGCTTCGCCCGGGGTGACGTCTTCGGCATCGTCCTGCGGATGGCTGTGCTGGATCTGTTCCTGGTGTGGATGATGAAGGACAGCTATCTCGGCAGCGGCATCTATGTATTCTTCCTCTTCCTGATGGGCATTCAGCTGACGGCGCTGCGCAAGCTGCACAGCGAATCGTTCTGGCTGACCGTCTACCCGCTGCCGGAGGGCAGCAAGGGCAAGGGAACGATCCAGTTTGTCTTCCGGGTCCATCTGGTCCTGGCGCTGCTGACCGGATTGCCGCTCCTGCTTCAGTTAGGGCAGCGCCCGCTGGAAGTGCTGGGCACCTTCGCCTGCGGATTCCTGCTGGCGTATCTGTTCAAGGCCAACTCCACCCGCAAGGAAGCGCGTGTGGATGAAGATGACCTGTAGAACAGATTGCCGCAGCCGACAAGGCGTACCCGCAAGCGGGTATGCTTATCACAAATGGCCTCAGACTCTCGCGGATGCGGAGTCTGAGGCCATTTTCAGAAGATAAGAATGTATAAAAGGGAATTCCCTCTTCATATCAGGTGGAGCAGGGAATGCTATAACACGTGGATCGGAGAGAGCACGCAGCTCCCTCCAGGGGACTCACTCCCTGTTAGACAAAGAGTGAACGGCTGATGATGACCAGCAGGATAAAGAGAACCAGAATCGCTCCAGTGCTTGTGAACCCGCCGCCGTATCCGTATCCGCCTCTAACTTCTTCGCTCATGTTCATTCCCCTTTCGCGTGTGAGTTGTTGTACTTGAGTACATCGTATTGTATGTGCGGAGGGCAGAACGTGTATAGGCCAATGCCGTAGCACCGGGCAAAAAAAATCAGCCCCGGCCTTCCGGGGCTGACGCAGGTATGCAAAGGCGGATGATCAGGCCTTTTCCAAATCACGGATGCCGGCATAGACCAGATCGAACAGATCTTCCAGCTGATCCTCCTCGATACAGGAGAAAGCAATGCGCAGGTCGCTCTCGCCAAGGGCGATGGTGCCTAGGCCGTAGGTGTGGATCAGGTGAAGCCGCAGATCTTCCGCAGAGACGGTAAAGAGCTTCAGGCACATGAAGTACCCGGAGTTGAACGGATAATACGTCCATACATCATTGCCGTATTTACCGCTGTCCAGCAGCGCCTTCACTTTGTTGGCCCGGCCTTTCATGATCTGGAACTTCTCTTCCTTTTGTGCGGCGAATTCCGGCGCCTTCAGCGCGTCGAGCACGAAGGTCTGCGATGGATGTGCTCCGCTGGAGATGGTGGCGCGGATAATACCCAGTGTTTTTTGCTCCAGGGCTGCCAGCAGCTCCTTGTTCTCCGAAGCGTAGGTGATGAAGCCGACGCGGAAGCCCCAGACGAATTCTTCCTTGGTGGCTCCGTCAATCTTGACCGCCAGCACGCGCGGATGCAGATTCGCCAGCTTGCCGAACAGGGATTCCTTGAGCGAATCCTCGAAAAAGAGTCCGAAATAGGCGTCATCGCTGACCACTACCACATTAATACCTTCTTCGGCGGCGCGCAGGATGGCGGCAACGATGGCTTCGCCTTCCTTAATGCCCGGTGTATATCCGGTCGGATTGTTCGGGAAATTCAGCAGGACGATGGCTTTGCCGCGGTCCTTCTGGGACAGCAGCGCATCCAGCAGACCTTCACTATTGAAGTTCATATCCTCGGTGAAGAGCGGATAATTAACGGTCTCAGTCTGGCGGCGGATGCCGAAGGTCAGCTCGTAGTTCTCCCAGTTTTTGTCCGGATAGATGACGGCATCCCCTTGCTCTGCGAACAGATCGGCAACGATGCTAAGCCCGTGGGTCAGCGCATTCGTGACGATTGGATTACTGAAGGACTTGCC
Source organism: Paenibacillus sp. FSL R7-0333 (assembly GCF_038000365.1). Lineage (NCBI taxonomy): Bacteria > Bacillati > Bacillota > Bacilli > Caryophanales > Paenibacillaceae > Paenibacillus > Paenibacillus sp. FSL R7-0333. Next base: position 5,914,586 of record NZ_JBBOBZ010000001.1, on the reverse strand, counting down.
TTCAAGCGACGGATTCTCCCGCAGCATCTTCTCCCGCCAGACAGAGCGAAGCTCAGGCTTGCCTGCCGGAGGTGCATAGCCGTACAGGTCCTTGGGGCTGAAGGCGGAGAGCTTATCCTGGATTACGCCAAGGTGCATCGGCAACCCGTTCTCGGTAGCAATCCCGATGGTGGCGTTATACTTTTTAGCATGAGCCGTTGCCTCTGCGGATTGGCTCAGAATCCCCTCTTTGGGAAAATAGATCGCTTTACCGAGACTCGAGAGCATATCGTATACATGTTCATTGCCTGCCTTGATGCTGTCATTCAATTGTCCAGCCAGTGGATTCATCAGTTTCATCCTTCCGGTATTCTTCTGGGATATATACGCTAACATTGCCTAACATTATAACACCGTGGATTGCCGCCGTCACTTAGGAATGCTGCGTTTTCATAAATAGTTTTGGAAACGAAGCGGCGTCCCGTCCCCATGCGCAGCCCAGAAGATGTACAAATGGGAACCGGACAAGGTATTATGAAAAGTAAGCTTACGCTATATCTATAGGAGGGAATCATATGCTGCATGCATCGCCATCCTCTTTTGTAATCCTCCCGGCTCTGGCGAAGATTGTCTGTGAACCGGGCTGGAAGTGGCAAAAAAGAGAGAAGCCGCTGCAAAATTACGATTTATTCTACGTCTGGAGCGGGGAGGGGACTGTTGTGCGCGGTGGAGTGCCCTATCAGGTAGGGAAGGGAAGCTGCTTCCTGTTCCGCCCGGGGGATTATACCAGCGCTACACATAATCCGCAAAAGCCGCTTGTGCTTACATATATTCACTTCGATGTTACCGAAGAGGTGACCGAGGTGCCGGCGTTCTACCACGAGCTAAGTGAGACGGTGGAATTCGAGCATCTGCTGGCCCGTTATGTCCGGCTGTTCCTGGTGCAGACCTATGCGGCGGAGGAGGAGGGCCGTCTGATTCTGAAGCAGCTCATGATTCATCTGCTGCGGCAGGATCAGGCGAGGCCGGTCGAGCGCCATGTCAGCAACCAGCTGGCGGAGGTGATCCACGAGGTCGCCAACTATGTCAGCCAGCATCCCGGGGCGGCGCACCGGGTAGAGGATCTGGCCGCCCGTGCAGGGCTGTCCCCTCGCTATTTCTCGATCAAGTTCAAGGAGATCACCGGCTCCTCGGTCCAGTCCTATGTGATTCGCGCACGGATCGAACGGGCACAGCATCTGCTGCTGTATGCGGGCATGAACGTCACGGAGGTGGCGGATGCGCTCGGCTACAGAGACATCTTCTTTTTCAGCCGCCAGTTCAAGCAGCATACCGGGAAGAGCCCGTCAGAGATCCGCTGAAGCGGCGGGGGAGCATCGTGCTGATTGTGTTATAGGTGCTTCGGGTGCTAGATGTGCTGTGATGCTAAGGGTGCTTGATGTGCCATGTGTGCCATGTACTACGTGTGCTACGTGTGCTATGCGGACCGTGTGGACCTATTTTGCGAAAAAGTTACTTATTCCGCCCATCGCGGACTCAGGGGCCGTTATCTGACTGATAGGAGCTGAAATAGAGGAGTATAGGCAAACTTAAGAGCATCGGAGTCCGCTTGCCCTCCGTAATCAGGCAGAATAGCTGAAATAGCGGCTTCCCAGTCCGCAAGACCGGCCAGAAGTTGAAGCGGACACCGCGCTGTGACAAAATAAAGGAAAGCACAGCAAAATATACACGGGAGAAGGAGAATACTTATGTACGAAATAGTCCTGATACGGCATGGCGAGAGTGAATACAACCGGCAGAATCTGTTTACGGGCTGGAGTGATCCTGATCTGACGGAGAAGGGTGTTGAAGAGGCGAAGAAGGCAGGCAAGCTGCTGAAGGATGCCGGATATACCTTCGATCTGGCGTTCGCCTCGGTGCTGAAGCGTTCGATCAAGACGCTGAACTATGTGCTGGATGAGATGGACCTGCTGTGGATTCCTGTGCAGAAGTCGTGGAAGCTGAATGAGCGCCATTACGGTGCACTACAGGGCCTCAGCAAAAGTGAAACGGCCCTTAAATACGGTGAGGAGCAGCTCCATATCTGGCGGCGCAGCCTCTCGGTCCGCCCTCCGATGCTGGAGCCGGATGATCCGCGTTATGCCAGACATGATATCCGCTACAAGGAAGTGCGTCCGGGTGACATCCCGCGCGGCGAGAGCCTGGAGGATACCGTGCACCGGGTTGGAGATTTCTGGACCAACCGGATTGTGCCGCTGATCCGCAAGAAGGAGCGGGTCCTGATCTCGGCACATGGCAATACGCTGCGGGCCCTGATCAAGTATATGGAGGATATCGACGAGACCGCACTGCTGGATCTCAATATCCCGACCGGCGTTCCGCTGGTCTACAAGCTCGACGACGACGTGAAGCCGCTCAGCCGCTTCTACCTCGGCGAACCGGAAGAGGTACAGCAGAAGGCCCGCGAGGTGGCGAATCAGAGTAAGGTTACAGAGTAACCGGAGCGGCGCTGCGCCCAGCTTAGCATTGATTATGTGCTCGTGATGAATATTCCTGCTGCCAGTGAGCTGGAGGATGGAAGCAGTATGCGTGATCTGATTAGAGCGTTATTCACCTGTGTGATATGGACAGCCTACTTCCGGAAATCGGAGCGTGTAAGATACACCTTTATCCGGTAAAAAAGCCCGGCGAACGCAACCTATGTGCTAACCCGGAAGCTTCATTTAGAGTTCAAAAAAACCCGTCCAAGGTACACAAATTCGTGTCCTTAGGCGGGTTTTGTGCTGTGCGGAAAGTGTGATCCTGTCCTATTATCAGTTGTGACGTTCGTGCAGGATCAGGTCCGGCAAAACTAGACCGGCCGCCGCATCTCTCCCAGCAGCTCGCCCATCTTCACCTTCGTATCCGGGGCCAGCCCGGGGCGCGGGGTGAAGGTGCCGCTCTCCATCAGCAGGACTACCGTGGAACCGAATTCGAAATATGCCAGGTCGTCGCCGCGCTGCCATTCTCTGGCTGCCTCATCGGTGTAGCGGATACTGCTCACATTCATTGCGCCTACCTTGACCACGGCGGTCTCGCCATAGCTGCCGGCTATATAAGTAATCAGCCGTTCGTTACGGCTCAGGACACTCTTCATATGGCGCATGCCGAAATCATTCACGGGGTAAGCCCGTCCGCGGATATAATCGCTCTCCCTCAGCTGTCCGGTTAACGGGGAGTGAATCCGGTGATAATCGGTAGGGCTTAAGTAGAGGACGAAATAATAGCCTTTCTTGTACAGTTCGAGGTGTGGTGAGTGATTAAGCAAATCCTCCAGCGTATAATCCTGCCCCTTCACATTCATTATCGTGCCGCAGTTGATTTCGCCCATTGCCGTAATCATCGCGTCTACAGGACTGGCTACGGCATGCTCACCGCTGGCCACCGGGCGCATCCCCGGCTTCAGGCGGCGGCTGAAGAATTCATTCAGTGTACGGTATTCTCCGGCAGCCTTCTCCGCCTCGGCGGCAGGAATCTGATAGGAACGAATAAATACCGGAATCATAAGGCGGCTGAGTCTGCTGTGGGATAAAGCTCCCATCAACCTGGAAAGCCATCTGTGCGAGGATAGCTCGGTCATCAGCCGCAGCAATTGTTTAACCATGCCCATCTCCCTTCCATCATGCAGCAGTGTTATCCTGTGCCAAGGGACTCCACCCGCTCTGCATTATATTGACATAGAATAGGAGACAAATCAATAAGAGTTCATTCTTAATGCTTCTTCGTACAGGTATCTGGCATAGCCCATAGGCTGGCGGTAGCTGTCTTTCCATACCCCGCGCAGTCCGGCCTTCTGGAAGCCGTAACGCTGGTCGCGCCCGTTGCATTCAATGAAATAGAGATGTCCGTGCTTCGTGACACCGATGTCCAGACCGATATCGGCCAGCCCCGGCAGACTCTTCTCCAACTCACGAGCTAGGGCGAGACTGAGTGAGAGGACGGACATACGGATTCTGGCTGCCTCTTCTCCAGGGAATGCCTGCTCCAGGGCAAAAGAGGACTTCAGGGCTTCGCCCCCTCTGGCAATGTTCGATACAAAGCCGCCGGGTGCAGCCAGCTTGGCGAAAAGGCCGGTGACCTGCCACGCTCCGCCCCAGCCCCGCTGTACCGTAACACGCAGGTCAAAGGGGCGTCCGTTAATCTCGGCCAGCGGAATCCGTTCCTGGACCAGATAGGGCACAGAAGAGAGCCGGGCGCGGAGGACACGGGGAAGGGCGTCCGGGTTAACGGATCTGCTAACCTTGCGTCTTGAGCCAGATAGAGAGTAGCTCCAGAGCCAGCGCCCTTCGCCGCTGCGGGTGAGCCGCATCACACCGTTACCCACGCTGCCCCGGCAAGGCTTGAGGATCAGATCCGGGTAGCGGCCCATCATCTCCCTCAGGCTGGAGAGTCCGCTTGCAGTGACCGGCAGATAAGCTTGCAGTTCGCGGCTGCGCTCCAGCAGGCCGTGAATCTGATCCTTGCCGTAGCGGTTGCAGCTGTTATAGACCTGAATTCCCTGCCGGAGCAGGCGCTCGACGCCGGTGCTGCGGGGATCATAGATTGCCCGGTTGTGGATGACCTCCGGCGTAGGGACGATCTGTCTGCGGTAGCCTTGCGGACCTTTCTTCATATAGACACTGCTGAAGCCGGACGCCACGTCGATGTCGGACAGCTTCACAAAGCAAGGGGTTAATCCGTATGCGGCGGCGGCCTCTTCGTAGTTGGCCAGAGATTCCTGTCCGGTTTTTAACCGGGGAACGCCCCCGTGCATAGCGGCATTTAGCAGTATCCCAACGAGCTTTTGCCCCATGTTCGTTCCTCCTGTTATCTTGAAGTACTTCCCGGCTGTTTTTATGTCTCCTGTCATTGTATGTATGTACGTGCCCGTAAGGGTTGGACGGATGCGCGGCGGCAGATGCCCTTTTTTGAAAGGAGAAGATTGGATTACCGGCAAGGGGAAGGGTGTCATCCGCCCATGCTGCTGCATATGATGCCTAGAAGATACAACAGATGGAAGGAGGAGACTGCTTGTGAAGAGTCCCAAACGAAAACAGCAGCGCAGTTCCAAAAGACCGCTCTATTACGTGGATAATCCCGATACGACTGAACTTAGCATGCTAGACAGCAGTCCCAAAACACAAAAAAACCAGGAATTGGAATGGGTGGAAGTGGCAGAGGGAGAAGACCTTGCCCTGCAGGTGAGCGCGGTGGAGATGCTGGAAGTGACCGCGCCGCTCCAGCAGACTGTGCTTGCACCGGAGGGGAATCAGGGAACGGTGACGGAAGAGGAACGCCAGCAGGAAGGCCCTGCTGCCCTGCTAGAAGCGGAGGTAACAGCTCCACCGGAAAAAGAACGCCTGCAGCCCGTATACACCGATGATCTGTCCGATGGCGCCGTCACCGGTGCCAAGATTGCTCCACGGACCATTGACGGGTCCAGGCTAAAGCATGGCATCATCGGCACACCCTGGCTGCAGGACTATGCAGTGCAGAGCATCAACCTTGCGGACCGGGCGGTTACCTCCTCGAAGATAGCGCCGGAGTCCGTTACCGGTGAGCATCTGGCGGAGAGCAGTGTCAGCGGGGGCAAGCTGCTGGATCACTCCATCGGCGGCGAGAAGCTGAAGGATGGCAGCGTCGGTCCGGAGAAGCTGGCAGACCGGATGATCAGCGGAGGACATATTGCCGATGGTGCCATCAGCAGCCGGCATCTCAGTGAGTTCATTATCACAGCGGAGCTGCTGGATGATGGGGCAGTGACTGGTGAGAAGATTCTCAGCAGCAGTATTGACAGCCGCCATCTCAGCAACGGCAGTATTGACCGCTCTAAGCTGGCTGACGAAGCGGTATCCGCCGACAAAATCGCCGATGGCGAGATCAGCGGTGTCAAGCTGGGTGATGCAGTGATCGAGAGCCGGCATGTGGGGGAAGGCGTCATTACCGCCAAGCATCTGGCACCGGGCGCCATTGGACGGGAACAGCTGGCGGCGCGCCTGATCGGCAAGGAGCAGCTGCAGCCCGGTATTATTGAGAGCGGGCATCTCGCAGATGGGGCAACCGGGTCCCGGCAGATCGCGGCGAAGGCTATCCGCAGCCAGCACATTAACCCGGAGAGCATCCATGCGGACCATATCGGCGAAGGTGAAATTGGCAGCCGTCATCTGGCAGACCGCAGCATTTCTTTTGTGAAGCTGGCGGACGGTGCGGTAGGAACTGCGCAGCTGATTGAGCAGGCGGTTACCTCTTCCAAAATCGCGGATCAGAGCATTCTGGCCCATAAGCTGGCTGACGAAGCCGTGATGACGCGTCATATTGCGAAATCCGCAGTGCGCAGTGCTCAGATTGCCGCGCAGGCGGTCACTTCGGCACATTTACAGCGCGAGGCCGTGGATCATTCTCATCTGGCCGCAGAATCTGTAGGCTCAGTCCAGTTGCAGGAGCATTCCGTCCTGACCGGCCATTTGGCCAAAGGAGCAGTTACGGAAGAACAACTGGGATATGAATCCGTTACAGGAGAACATATTAGCCCCCAGAGTATTACTGCAGCCAAGCTGGCGGACGGCAGCATCATTACCGCCAAGCTGGCCACGGGCGCGGTTGGGGGGACGATTCTGGCAAAAGAAGCGGTCAGCGGAGAGCATATTGCGGTCTGTGCCGTGGAGGAGAAGCACCTGGCGGATGGCAGCATCAGCGGGCGGGTGCTGCAGGAGGAGGCTGTAGACGCCAGTCATCTGGCATCCGGCGCCATCGAACGCCGGCATTTGGGAGACAGCAGTGTGACTTCATCCGCGCTGCAATCCGGTTCGGTAACGGCAGATAAGCTGTCCTCCGGTGCCGTCAAGGAGGCCCATCTCACTGCTGCGATTGTACAGCCGCATCATTTGGCCGACTATGCCGTCACTTCGCTGAAGCTATCGCCGGAGAGTGTCTCAACGGATAAACTCGGTGATCTGGCCGTCACTTCAATTAAGCTGGCGGACGGCAGTGTAAGCGCGGAGAAGCTGGCAGCCTCAGCAGTGCAGACTGAGCATCTGTCGGCAGGCGCGGTCGGCCCGGATTCGCTTAAGGATACGTCTGTGCAAGGCAGACATCTGGCGGCTGGCAGCGTGGGCGGAGCGCATATCCGGCCGATGTCGATCGGCAACGGACATCTTACTCCAAGCTCTGTCTCCTCCATCCAGATTCAGGATGACAGCATCAGCGGCTCGAAGCTGGCTGAGGGAGCGGTAGCATCCCGCCATCTTACTCCCGGCAGTGTGGGCGGAAGCCAGCTGGCGGAGGCCTCCGTGGAAGGGCGGCATCTCGCGGATGGCGGCATTAGTCTGGCGCATCTGGCGGAGGAGGTCCGCAGTGCGGAGCTACTGCCCGACGGAAGCATTAGCGCGCAGAAGCTGGCAGCGGGTGCTGTAGAATCGGTTCACTTGGCTGAAGCGAGTGTGCAGGCCGTTCATTTGGCGCAGGCAGCGGTGGAAGCCCGGCATATCGGTGCCGGAGAGATTACGCTGGCCCATCTGGCCAAAGAGACGCGTAGCGCGGATCTTCTGCCGGATGGCAGCATCGCAGGCAGCAAGCTGGGAGCAGGAGTGGTAGGGGCCTTCCATTTGGCTGCAGGCAGTGTGTATGGCGGCCACCTGGCTGCGGATGCAGTAAGCAGCCGGCATATCCGCGCCGGCAGCATTCAGCTCAGTCATTTGGCTTCCGATACGCGGGGAGCGGACCTGCTGCCGGATGGCTGCATAGGCGGAAGCAAGCTGGCTGAAGGCGCAGTGGATTCGCAGCATCTCCAGCCGCAGAGTGTGGACGCAGAGCATCTTGCTGGCGGAGTAATTCAGGAGCGTCATCTCGGGGCTGGGATTATCCGGCTGACGCATTTGGCTGAGGAAACGAGGAGTGCGGAGCTGCTGCCGGATGGCAGTATAGGTGGAAGCAAGCTGGCTGAAGGCGCAGTGGATTCGCAGCATCTCCAGCCGCAGAGCGTGGACGCAGAGCATCTTGCAGACAGAGTAATTCAGGAGCGTCATTTGGGCTCAGGAATTATCCGGCTAGCGCATCTGTCAGAGGAAACGAGAAGTGCGGAGCTGCTGCCGGATGGCAGTATAGGTGGAAGCAAGCTGGCCGAAGGCGCAGTGGATTCGCAGCATCTTCAGCCGCAGAGCGTGGACGCAGAGCATCTTGCCGGTAGAGCCATCCAGGAGCATCACTTGGGCTCAGGAATTATCCGGCTGGCGCATCTCGCGGAGGAAACCAGAAGTGCAGAGCTGCTGCCGGATGGCAGTATAGGTGGAAGCAAGCTGGTTGAAGGCGCAGTGGGTTCGCAGCATCTCCAGCCGCAGAGCGTGAACGCAGAACATCTTGCAGGCGGAGTAATCCGGGATCGCCATTTGGGGCCGGGAATTATCCGGCTGGCGCATCTCGCGGAGGAAACCAGAAGTGCGGAGCTGCTGCCGGATGGCAGTATTAGTGGAAGCAAGCTGGCCGCAGGTTCTGTGGGCTCTATCCATTTGGCTTCCGGCAGCATCTACGGAGGTCACCTGGCGCCTGAAGCCGTGGATAGCTGTCATATCCGTCCCGGCAGCATCGGCCTGGAGCATCTGGCCCAGGATGCCCGGACCTCCGAGCTTTTGCAGGATGACAGTATTACAGGGGGGAAGGTTGCTCCTCACAGCATTGGAACCAGGCATCTGGCGGAAGGGGCAGTGGGAAGCTCAGAGCTTCAGGATGAGGCGGTGGATGGTTCCAAAATCTCTTCCTTTGCCATTCAGTCCCGGCATCTGGAAGAAGACAGCGTGCAGAGCTACCACATTGTTCAGAATGCGATAAGCGGGGAGCATCTGGCGCCTGATTCAGTGGATAGCAGCCATCTCCGCGCGGGCAGCATCCAGCGTGAGCATCTGGCCGAGAATACGCTGACCTCCGAGCTGCTGGGTGAGGGCAGCATAGACGGCAGTAAGCTTGCGCCAGGAGCGGTGGGCTCTAATCATCTGGCTCCGGGCAGTATCTACGGAGGCCATCTGGCTCCCGGAATCGTTGACGGACGCCATATCCGTCCTGGTAGTATAGGCCTCGAGCATCTGGCCGGGGATGCGCTGACCTCCGAGCTGCTCCCGGACCATAGTGTTACCGGAGAGAAGCTTGCGCTTCACAGCGTCGGCACCGGGCATCTGGCTGAAGGTGCGGTAGGCAGCACTCAGCTGCAGGACGAGGCGGTGAAGGCTGCCAAAATCGCTTCCTTTGCCATCCAGTCCCGTCATCTGGAAGAAGACAGCATCCAGAGTCATCATATTGCTCAGGGTGTAGTGAACGGAGATCATCTGGCGCCTGATTCAGTGGATAGCAGCCATCTCCGCACGGGCAGCATCCGGCGTGAGCATCTGGCCGAGAACACGCTGACCTCCGAGCTGCTGGGTGAGGGCAGTATAGACGGCAGCAAGCTGGCGCCAGGAGCGGTGGGGCCTAATCATCTGGCTCCGGGCAGCATTTATGGAGGCCATCTGGCTCCCGGAATCGTTGACGGACGCCATATCCGTCCTGGTAGTATAGGCCTCGAGCATCTGGCCGGGGATGCGCTGACCTCCGAGCTGCTCCCGGACCATAGTGTGAACGGAGCGAAGCTTGCGATTCACAGCGTCGGCACCGGCCATCTGGCTGAAGGTGCGGTAGGAAGCTCTGAACTGCAGGATGAGGCGGTGAAGGCTGCCAAAATCGCTCCCTTTGCCGTCCAGTCCCGGCATCTGGAAGAAGACAGCATCCAGAGCCATCATATTGCTCAGGGTGCAGTGAACGGGGATCATCTGGCGCCCGGATCAGTCAATGCGGAGCATCTGTCCTTCCATCCGGTGCAGAGTGTCGGGAACCGTGATGTTTTGCAGCAGTTCGGGATGACGGCGTTCATGTTCAATGGTGAGGCGGAGAGTGTGGAGGTGACGGTTTCTTTTGACGAGAGCTTCGGCCATACCGGCTATGTGCTGGTTGCCATGGCTAACCAGCCGTACTTCCATGCCTCGCTTAAGAACAGAACGGGCGGAGGAGCGACGATTGAGGTGGTACGGCTGCGCGAGACCCAGCATTTCTATGGCGTGCTGTCGTGGATTGCGCTCGGTACTCCGCTGGTCAAACCTGCTGTGGAGCATCGTGCTTTTGATTGATTCAGGGCAGAATAGATTGTACATGAGGCGCAGCCGCGGGTTGCGCCTTTTGTGCATGATTACGCCAGCATTTATAGGCTTCACGCTATTCATTTCTGCTAATTGTACAAGCAGGGAGGCCGGGAGAAGTGTTGTAGCTGCTTTAATATACTCCTGTTGCTGATGATCGGAAGTGTTCCTCCTCCTGTAAGCGCTCTCCTGGCGGCCTATTGCCGGGTGGAGGCGCATAGCGGCATTTGTCCAATTATCTGCGCTCAGGGAGACACTTGCCGTTACCGGGGGTGGCGGGATACATAGACTATGGTGTAACCCTCAGCCCGGGAGCAGCCCTGTGAAGGAAGGTGGATGGCATGAAAAGAAAAGGAGCATCTGCCCGCCGCACGGGGCGGCGGGCAACCCGGACAGCACGGCGGCCGGTGGCAAGGCCGGTACGGCCTGCTGCACTGCCGCCTGCGGTGAATCATCCGCAGCCTGAGGTGTCGGTTATTATTCCGGCCATGAATGAGGCGGCAACGATTGCCGCAGTGATTGCCGGAGCCAGAGGCGTTCATCCCCGCTGTGAGGTTATTGTGATTGTTAACGGTTCTGCGGATCAGACCGCAGATATTGCGCGCTCCTGCGGAGCTAACGTAATTGTGTATGAACAGCCGCTCGGACACGATGTCGGGCGAAGCGTAGGCGCGGAGGCGGCGAAGGGAGCGGTTCTGCTGTTCACAGACGGGGATCTGGTGATCCCCGCCTCGCAGCTGCGTCCCTTCGTGACCGCGGTCAGCGGCGGAGCGGATCTGGCCTTGAATGATTATTCCGGCCCGGTCCGCAGCAGATTTCCGCATCCGGTGGTGTTATCCAAGCATGTGCTGAATCTTCTGCTCGGAAGGTCTGAGCTGAAGGGCTGCTCCTTGACCGCCGTTCCTCATGCGATTAGCCGCAGGGCGCTGGATGTTCTGGGCAGCGGTCTGCTGTCGAGGCCGCCGCTCGCACATGCGCAGGCGGTACTGGAGGGCCTGGTGGTGACGGCGGTGCATAACGTGCCTGTGGGCAGGATGAATGCGGTCCGCCGGAAGCACAGCGGCAGTGATCTTCTGCAGGAGGCTATCCTCAGAGACCACCTGGATGCTGTAGCAATGGTGCTGGAACGCAAGGGCGGCCGGGCAGGCTTCGGGGACGGCATCCGGCGAAGGGAGATGGTGAGATGATGGGAGCGCGGGAAGTATCCGTCAGCGGCCGGTCTTCAGCGGGGCGTACTGCGCCTGGAAGCAGCGGCTCTACAGGCCGCGCCGCCAGACGCAGCGCAGTAGTGCGTGGAGGCGCGGCTAAGCGGCGGTCCGCGAAGCGCCGCAACAAGCCTGTGGCGGCGGGCCCTGGCCTCTCCCGGTCCAAGCGGAAGCCCGCTTCCGGGCGTAGGGGCCTGTCCCTGCCGGCATCGCAGGGTTCGCTGTCGGTAATTATCTCGGCCAGGAATGAGGAGCAGACGTTGCCGAAGCTGCTGGAGCAGGTGGAACGCCTGAAGCCGCAAGAAATTATTGTTGTGCTCAATGGATGTAATGACCGCAGCTTTCAGCGGACCCGGCTATGTGCTCAGGCGAGTATAGTGTACATTCCGGAATCTGCCGGACATGATGTGGGACGTTCTCTTGGCGCCAAGCTTAGCCGGGGAGATATCCTGTTGTTTCTGGACGGCGATATGGTGATCTCCGCCGGGCAGCTGTCCTCTTTTGTGGCTGCGGTGGACCGGGGGGTGGATGTGGCGCTCAATGACCTTGATCCGCTGCTGCCGCCCTTCGGGCTAAGTGATGCGGTTACCCGCTGCAAGCTCTACCTGAATCAGGTTCTGGGCCGCCCTGATCTTGGAGCAAGCTCCATGACGGCGGTTCCGCATGCCTTATCCCGCCGGGCGCTGGAGAGAATCGGCTACCGCGAGCTGATGGTGCCGCCTCGGGCGCTGGCGCTCTCCATTCTGGGCCGCCTGCGGGTGGAGAAGGCCGGAGGGGTGAATGTGATCAAGCAAAATCGGCTGCGACAGGGGAACACGGGAGCCGGGAATGCCATGGAGCAGCTGATTGCTGGTGATCACGCGGAAGCCCTGGTCTGTGTGATTGCCCACCAGCAGAGCAGCGGGCAGCTGTCGGCCGATAATTTGCTGGAGCACCGCCGGCAGATTGCCGCCTGGAGGAACGCGTTATGACAATGACGAGCATTATTATTCCTACGTATAACAGGCTTGGGCTGCTGCGTTCCTGCGTCGAATCGATCAGAGCGCATACCCGGTCAGCCTATGAGATTATTGTAGTGGACAATGCCTCGGATGATGGTACCGAAGCCTATTGCCGCGCCAGCAAGCTGACATTCATTTCCCTCCCGGAGAACCGCGGTTTTCCGCTGGCCTGCAATATTGGGCTGCAGCTGGCTGCGGGGGAGGAGCTGCTGCTGCTGAACAATGACGTCATTGTGTCGCAAGGCTGGCTGGATAATCTGAAGAGCGCCTTGTACAGTGCCTCCGATATAGGAATTGTCGGACCGGTGACGAATTATGCCAGCGGACGGCAGCAGGTGCAGACCGGCTATACCGATATTGCAGGCTTCCATGCCGAGGCGCTCCGGGCCAATATTCCCGATGCAGACAAGTGGGTGGAGACCCGAAGGCTTATAGGTCTGTGCTTTTTATTCAAAAGACAGCTTATGGACGCGATCGGCCTGCTCGATGAACGATTCTCGCCGGGCCATTATGAGGATGACGATTACTGCTACCGTGCCCGGCTGCAGGGATACCGGCTGCTGATTGCCGGAGATTGCCTGGTTCATCATGAAGGCAGCGCCAGCTTCAAGGAGGTCTATTCCGCCTCATTGCAGGAGCTGGTGGAGCGTAACCGCAGGTTTTTTATAGAGAAATGGCAAGTGGACCCGGCGCAGTTCATCTGAGGCCGCTGGCCGAAGGCAAAAGACGTAGAGAAAGAGGAGGAACGTAAGTGAAAGGAGTCATACTGGCAGGCGGAACAGGAACAAGGCTATACCCGCTCACCCGGCTGATGAACAAACATTTGCTTCCGGTCGGCAAATACCCTATGGTGTGCTACGGGATTGAGCGGCTGCGCCAGGGGGGGATCACCGATATTCTCCTGGTCATCAGCAAACAGTCCGCAGGACAGTACACTGACTTTTTGGGCGGCGGTGCGGAATTCGGCGTATCGCTGACTTACAAAATCCAGGAGGCGGCAGGCGGCATCGCGGAAGCGCTGGAGCTGGCGGAAGGATTCATCCTGCCGGGAGAACGGTTTGTCGTGCTGCTGGGAGATAATCTGTTCATGGATAGTCTGGAGCCTTACGTGAAGAGCTACCTGCAGCAGCCGGCGGGGACCGCGAAGGTGCTCCTGAAGCCTGTGGAGGATGCGCGCAGATACGGGGTTCCGGTGTTTGACAGCGCCGATGCCTCCCTGATAGCTTACATTGAAGAGAAGCCGGAGCAGCCGAAAACAAAATTCTGTGTTACAGGCATATATATGTACGATGAAGCTGTATTCGATATCATCCGCCGGATTTCGCCTTCCCGAAGGGGCGAGCTGGAGATTACCGACGTGAACAACCTGTATGCTGCCGAGCGCAAGCTGAGCTACGATGTGCTTAAGGGCTGGTGGAGCGACGCGGGAACCTTCCAGTCTCTGCGCGAAGCCGGAGATAAGCTGAGAGATACGCTGCCCTGAGGGGCGGCGTTTTTTTGGAAATAGAAGAATTTATATGTTTCACACGATAACTTATCCTTCTATTTCTCGCCGAAACGGTACTGTCCATTAAAAGGACGGCAAAGCCGTTTCCGCTTGGTGGGGGCGATTAATGTAGGGCGGCGGAGAGGTGGGGAAGGGAATAGTAATTAGTTGGTCTACATAGGAAGAGATTGAGGATGGTAGGAAACTTGAATGGTCAAAGGTAACTAAAGGGATAAATCCCTCTGAATTTGCCGAGAATGGGCTGGCGGCTGGAATAAAAGGGATAAATCCCTCTGAATTTGCCGGGAATGGGCTGGCGGCTGGAATGAAAGGGATAAATCCCTCTGAATTCGCTAGAAGTGGGCTGGAAGCTGGAATGAAGAGCACAAATACACTTGAATCCGGAGAAAGTTGGCGTTCGGCGGAAATGAAGAGCACAAATGCCCCTGAATCCGGCAAAAGTCGGGGTTGGGCGGAAATGAAGAGCACAAATGCCCCTGAATGCGGAGAAAGTCGGCGCTGGCCGGAAATGAGGAGCACTAATACCCTTGAATCGGGCAAAAGTCGGGGTTGGGCGGAAATGAGGCACAAATGCCCCTGAAACCCGCCTCAAGCGGGCGCAGGGATCCAAAGTCGTTCGAGCTGCCCCGATGGGCAGTGCAGCAGCCAGCTCATCGCCGCCAGCTTACAGCCTCAGCTTAACGTCTTCAACTCATCGCCGCCAGCATGCAGCCACAGCTTAACGTCTTCACTCATCGCCCCCAGCTAGCAGCCTCAGCTAAACGTCTCTACTTATTGCCCAAGCATGCAGCCACCAGCATATCGTTCGCAGCATATCGCCCCAGCTAGCAACCTTCAGCTCAACGCCCTCAGCTAAACGTCTTCAGCTCATCACCATCAGTCACTGGCTGGCCGGGCGATTCGCCACCAGAACAAATCCTCGGTCTCGCGGTATAGCTCTGCATCCAGGTGCTGCAGGACACGCTGGGAGGCGATGTTGTCCTTCTCGGTATCTGCAGTGACCCAGCGTGCGCCGGGATGGCTGAAGATCCAGGCGGTGATCTGCCGCAGTGCTTCTGTGGCATAGCCTTGGCCCCGGTATCTCTCGTCCAGGACATAACCAACGATGACCTCCCCTTGCTCGTTCGGGCGGCCTTTGAGAATCAGGAAGCCGATGAGCTGCCGCTGCTCCCGGTGGATGATGGCCCACATGGTCAGCCAGCAGTAGTTCTCTTCATCCTGTAGTACCTTCGCATGCCTGACCCGCAGCGCATAGCGCATCTCTTCATCGTCCAGCAGGGTTGCGGTTGCCGTCACGTTCAGGCCCAGCGCCTGCTCCAGCCCGGCGTAATTCTCTAAGGCTAACGCCAGCTCGGATGCGCTTAGAGGAGATAGGTCCAGGTGTTCACCTGTAAGTTTCATAGATTGCCTCCAGTTCTAATGTGGGTACATAGATGCGGACATACACCATTAGGAAGTATTTTCAGCCAAGCATAGTCTGCCGTCCTGTTCCTTGTCAATAATATGCTCCAGTTTGCAGCCTTCTCCGTACCTTGAAGCGGAAGCGGACACGGGGATTCGAACGTTGAAATTAATGGTCATCTTGCGACATGTCCCAGCCCAACTTGCGGCGCTTCTCCGGCACCGTCAAGGCGGATGCCGCATATGCTGTAGCAGGGCGTTTGAGCAAAGGAGACATGAAGGTGCAGAGTAAAATTACAAAAGTCCTGCAGCACATGGCCCATACGCACGAACAAATGGCACGGATTCTCGACGCCGAACGCCACGTAGCCGTCCGTATGTCGCAAATAGTTCACGATCTGCCGGATGCGGACCCTGATTTCGGCGGATTCAGTGGGCTGGTGGAAAGCTCAGGCCAAGTCAACAAAAATATCATTGCTTACCTCAATGCACTTGCTGATCTCGAAGAGGCGATGGCTGAGGGAGTAGGCAGGGTCATCAAGGAATTAAACGGTCAGGAAGAAGAGTAAGGGTAACGTGTAACCTGAGCAAGGAGGCGGAGGATGAGCAGAGAAAAGGCATATCTGCAAATGCTGGAGTCGACCGCTGCCATCCAGTGGAACATCGCGATGATTCTCGAGGCCAAAGCGGTGGAAGCGGAAAAAGTGAAGCAGTGGACCCATCATCATATCCATGCTAGA
Source organism: Paenibacillus sp. FSL R7-0333 (assembly GCF_038000365.1). Lineage (NCBI taxonomy): Bacteria > Bacillati > Bacillota > Bacilli > Caryophanales > Paenibacillaceae > Paenibacillus > Paenibacillus sp. FSL R7-0333. The sequence goes on along the minus strand of NZ_JBBOBZ010000001.1, from coordinate 5,898,578 downwards.
GCGTTCGACTCCCACGAAGACCAGTTGAAGGAATCCATCTCTATTCACGAGGTAATCGTGGAAATGGTAGAGGGGCTGACGAAGCTGGAGAACGGGCTGTACAGCAATCTGAAGGCGGTGCTGGGCAGCGGGGAAGACGAAGGCGGCGATTTCGGCGGGGATGGCGAGGGCTTCAGCTTCGGGGACGACAGCAAATGAGCGGCGGGCTGCTCTCCGAACACGCCGTCAAGCTGGAGATGATCCGCTCGATCGCCCGCAGCCAGGCAGCGCTTGCAGCCATCCTCGAGAGTATTGCTGAAGTGACGGGGCAATCGGAGCTGACAGCCCGCAAGCTGAGCGACAATATCAGGATTCTTAGCGGGTACCAGAGTTCAATGTGCCGGATGATATCCGGTATTTCGCTGCATGAGCCCAAAGAAGGAGTGCCTGCAGCCCCCTGGCTGAGCAAGGTCTGCTCAGAGGGGACCGCCAGGAGTAGATGAAGTACAGGAGGCGTAGATGATGAAGAGAAAGAGACTGGGCAAGCTTGGTTCCAAGGGCAAGGGCAAGAGACGTAGACCGCTGCTGTCGCGGAAGACACGGATACGCAAAGGTCCCGGACGCAAATCGCGCAAGAGTCTGCCCGGCAAGCCGGGGAAGAAATCCCTGCTGCTGCGCAAAAAAAGAAGGCTCCGCCGCCGGTTGCGCAGGGTGCGCGCTGTGCAGGTCATACCGGCAATTGAAACACCATTGGTGCCGCAGGTGATTCCGCTCCCCCCGGATCTGGGCGTCCCGCCGGAACTGCCGCCGGGAGACGCCTATCAGCAGGGCTACACCGAAGCATACAACGTGGGGTTCGACGCCGGTTTCGCCAAGGGCTTCGAGGACGGGCATAAGCTGGAGCTTGGCTGACAGAGCCGCAGGAACAGCAGCGGACCAGGGCTGCGGTTATATAGGGGCTGGCGCATATTGTGCCGCCCCTATAGCACATGGGGAACTTTGGGATAAGGCGGGCTCTCGGAATTTCCGGCCGGATATGGTAGACTTCTTAACAGAATCTTTACCGGGGTCACTATTCAGGCAGGAAAGCGGGGAACACAATTGATGGGTAATGAGATACGAAGAGCGCGGAGTGAGGAAATCCAGGAGATCATGAATCTGATTGCCAAATGTGTACAAGTTATGCAGGCAGGCGGAAGCGATCAATGGGATGAAGGGTACCCTAACCGGGAAGTCATTAGTGAAGATATCGGTAAGGGAACCTTATTTGTCTGCCTGGAGAATGAGGCGATTGCCGGGATTCTTGTGCTGGATGAGAACCAGGCGGAGCAGTATGCAGGCATTGAATGGGAACAGCAGCAGGGGCCGCATCTGATCATGCACCGGCTTGCGGTACATCCCGAGATTCAGGGCAGGGGGATTGCCCGGCGGCTGATCGCCTTTGCTGAGGAATTCGCCCGCAGCAGCGGCTATAGAAGCATCCGGCTTGATACATATGCGAAGAATGACAGGGTGCTTAAGCTGTATCCTTCGCTCGGATATTCGCAGAGAGGCGAGATTTGTTTTCCCGGCCGTACCGCTGCTTTTCCGGTGTTTGAGAAGGTGCTGCCAGATAATATGGAGAGATGATTTCTGCTTAAGTGAGTTAACATTACATTGAAGGCTGATTTTTTAGTGTTAAAATGTTTATTTATGCTCTAATATGACTTAATTCGGATAATTGTGTTAACTTTAATAACTCTTATTGACAGGTAAGTTGTCTTTAGACTATGATGGGATTATTCATAAGCAATGGAATAGTCCTTTTCGTATATCCTTAATAATTGGTTTAAGGGTCTCTACCGGGAACCGTAAATTTCTGGCTACGAAAATATGCTAAGGCATATTTTTGTGGCCTTTTTGTGTTACAGGCAGCCGGATATCAACAAGACTAGGGGGAGAAGACAATGGCGAATATCCTGATCAAGCATGCGGAGATTATTACGATGAACAAGCAGGAGGACATTATATACGGCGATATCCGCATCGAGGGCGATCTGATTGTAGAGATCGGCACCGGCCTTGAAGTGAAGGGGGAAGAGCTTGTCATAGAGGCCAAGAACCGGACGGTCATCCCCGGCTTCATCCAGACGCATATTCATCTGTGCCAGACGCTATTTCGCGGCAAAGGGGATGATCTGGAGCTGATGGACTGGCTGCGCAAGCGGATCTGGCCGCTGGAGGCGGCGCATGACGAGGAATCCCTGTACTATTCTGCCATGCTCGGCATTGGGGAATTAATCACCAGCGGCACAACGACCATCGTGGATATGGAGACGGTACATCATACGGATTATGCCTTCCAGGCGATTGCGAAGAGCGGTATCCGCGCCTTGTCAGGGAAGGTTATGATGGACCGGAAGAACCCCGAGGCACCGGCGGCCTTGCAGGAAGAGACGGCAGCTTCGCTGCAGGAGAGTGTGGATCTACTGGAAAAATGGAACGGATATGCGAACGGCCGGATTCAGTATGCTTTTTCCCCGCGGTTTGTCATTTCTTGTACGGAGCCGCTGCTGCGGGAGGTGCAGAGCCTCTCGGCCCGTTACGGGGTGAAGGTGCATACCCATGCTTCCGAGAATCTGGGCGAGATCGAGCTTGTGCAGGCGATGACCGGTATGCGCAATGTCGTCTATCTGGATCACCTGGGGCTGGCTAACGAGCGTCTGATTCTGGCCCACTGTGTCTGGCTGGATGAGCAGGAAAAGCGGATTCTGCGGGACCGCGGGGTTCATGTCAGCCACTGCCCGGGCTCGAACCTCAAGCTGGCCTCCGGCATCGCCGATACGCCTGGTATGTTACATGACCATATTCACCTCAGCCTGGGTGCAGACGGCGCGCCCTGCAACAATAACCTGGATATGTTCAACGAGATGCGTCTGGCGGCAGTCATCCAGAAGCCCGCGCATGGCCCGACTACGATGGATGCCCGGAGCGTCTTTCGGATGGCGACCATCGGGGGGGCGAAGGCGGTCGGGATGGAGGATCAGATCGGCAGCATCGAGGTCGGCAAGAAGGCAGATTTGGCTATCCTTAATCTCTATAATTTCCATACCTTCCCCTCCTATGATGTGGACCCAATCTCGCGGATTGTCTACTCGGCCACCCGTGCCGATGTGGAGACAACGATGGTTGACGGTGAGATTCTTATGCACACAGGGCTGCTGAAGACCATCGACAAGGAAGTTGTGCTCCATGAAGCGAACCTTTCCATTAAAAGATTGTTGGTGAACACCCGGTTAGCCTGAGCGCGAGAAGGCTTCATCGCCAGCTTGCCTGGGAAATGCCCGATTAAGGGGATCAGAGGCATCGTAGCTGCCTGTTCATTGAAGCATTGAGTTTCAGACAATAGCTTTGCAGGGGACTCTGCTCCTCTGCTTTTTTGTTGTGAGTGCTCGCGCGGGGGCGCGGATCGGATGTATGCGGGCGGGTAACTATTTTTTCTGAAAATGAACCTTTTCTCCCGCTCAGTTGTTTAATAGGGTGGCCCTCTTTTGATTCCCTCTACAAGTATTGCTATACTAGAGCAACGTGAGCTTTTTACAGAAATAAGGAATTGTTTGTACACCACTATTAATGAAGAGAGTAAGAGGGGATTGCAATGAGAGAGGGCAAACCTGCGTCTGCGCAGGCGCATTTCTATATCGTGGCGGGACTGCTGTGGCTGAAGCTGCTGCTGCTGAGAGGCCTGTTCTTTGACCGGATTGCCTGGGAGTGGATCGCTGCGGATCTGGCGCCGGTGCTCCTGCTGCTCGGTGTGCTGGCTACAATTGCGCCTCAGCGGATGAGAAGAGGGGTCTTCTGGAGCTTCAATGGCCTATTGTCGCTGCTGCTCTTCGCGGCCAGTGTGTACTTCAATCACTTCGGCTCGGTGCCTACCTATCTGGCGCTCTATGAGCTGAACCAGGTGTTTCAGGTCAAAGAGAGTGTGGAATCTACGATTGAGTGGGTCGATTATCTGTTTTTTGCCGATCTGCTGATAGTGATAATTTATTCGCTCTTCCGCAGATGGAAAAGAGGCCCTATGCGCTGGCAGCGGGGCAGCCAGCCTGCAAGCAGAACCCGGAGCATCTATCTGGTGGTGCTGCTGGTGGCAATCATTGGAGGCGGCTCGCTGTCGGCGTATTCGATTCATTCGGCCAGGGGAATTACCAATGAGCTGGTCCAGGCGGAGACGGCCGGATTCCTGAATTATGAGGTGGTGGCAGCGATCAAGGCCCGGGAGGATAACGGCCTTATCGGGACCGGTGATATTCAGGAGACGATAGCCAAGGTGAAGTCACTGGAGGCTACCTATCCATACAAGGCTGTGACAGGCGGACTGCCAGAGCATTTCGGATCGCAAAAAGGGAAAAACGTCATCATCATCCAACTGGAGGCGTTCCAGAATTTCCCGCTGCATCAGTCACTGGAGGGTCAGGAGCTGACCCCGGTGCTGAATGGTCTGGCCGGAGAGGGCTTCTATTTCCCGCATGTGTATCAGCAGGTAGGTCCGGGCAATACCTCGGATGCGGAATTTATGAGCAACACCTCGATTTATCCGATCGCTTCGCTGGCCATGTCCACAGGCTTCGGGGACCGGGAGCTGCCGGGACTGCCGCGTCTTTTGCGGGATAAGGGGTATGAGGCGTACACGTTCCATGTGAATAAGGTCGGCTTCTGGAACCGGAATGAGCTGTATCCGGCGCTTGGCTTCAACGGCTACTATGACAAAGGCTCCTTCAAAAATGACCATTTCAATTCGTTCGGGGCTTCCGATGAGCAGCTCTATGCTACTGCCGTGGAGAAGCTGGCGGTGCTGCATCAGAAGGGCACGCCTTTCTACGCCCAGCTGGTGACAGCCTCCAGCCATCATCCGTTCAAGGTGCCGGACAACTTCCGTCGTATTCAGGTGCCGGATAAGCTTCAGGGCACGATGCTGGGCGATTATCTGAGCGCGGTGAACTATACGGATTATGCGATAGGCACGCTGATTGACAGATTGAAGCAGCAGGGGATGTGGGAGGATACCGTGCTGGTGCTGTACGGTGACCATTTCGGCCTGCAGCCGAAGGACGTCCCGGCGGAGCAGGTGGAGGACGCGCTGGGCATCAAGTATGATGACCGGATCAGCCGGTTCAACATTCCGCTCGTGATCCACGTGCCCGGTATGAAGCAGGGACAGGTTGTGGAGCGGACCGGCGGACAGCTGGATGTGCTGCCGACGGTAGCCAATCTGCTCGGGGTATCGCTGAAGGACGAAGGGTTCACGGCGTTCGGGCATGATTTGCTGAATGTGGACCGCAACGTGGTGGGCATGCGCTATTATTTGCCGACAGGCTCGTTTTTTAATGATGAAGTGTTGTTTGTGCCCGGTAAGAGCTTCGCGGACGGTGAGGCGGTCTCGCTGGATACGCATGAGCCGGTGAAGGATTTCAGTGCCTATCAGAGCGATTACGACTACATCCTGAAGCTGATGGGCTTATCTGATGAATATGTGAAGCTGCTTCCGCAGCGTTAGGAGAATGTTATGAAAAGACTATGGAAACCCGAATACCTCATCTCGCTGGCCGGCGCTGTGCTGATCCTCTATCTGCTGTTCGTGCGGCCCTTCACAGGGGTTGCCGATAACGGCGATTTTTTGCGGATGATGAATACGGTCGGACTGAATTATTTTGATGCCGGGGAGGACTATGCCGACCGCTTTTTCAGCTACAGTCATTCTAAGTTTGCTTATGATGATCTGTTCAAGGGCTTCTACCCGTCCTCGCAAATTTTGCTGGTGCTGGTGCCAAGGCTGCTTGCGGGCTTATTTCACGGCAGCTACTTCGATATCCGTCTTCTGGCAGTGGTATATGCAGTGCTGCTGCTGGCTGCCACGTGGATGATCGTCAAGCTGGGCGCGAAGAGCTCCTATGCCACGGGCCTGCTGCTGGGTGCGGGAATGCTGTTTGTGTTCTACGATATCGGCTATCTGGCTTATTTCAACTCTCTGTTCGGCGAACCCGTGTCGATGGTCTTCATGCTGCTTACGTTCGCGCTGGGTCTGAGGCTTATCGGGCAGGAGCAGCCGTCCTCCAAAGGACTTACGCTGTTCTTCGTGGCCGTGCTGTTCCTGATCTGCTCCAAAATCCAGAATGCCCCCGTCGGCCTCGCCTTCGCGCTGATCTTCCTGCGCCTGCGGACGCTGCATGGAACAGGCAACTGGCGCAAGCTGGCACTTGGGCTTGGGGTGGCTACAGCGCTGGTATCTGTGATTATGTACGTGACAGCGCCGAAGGAGCTTAAGCATATCAACCTGTATCAGACGGTGTTCTTCGGCATTCTGAATGAATCGCCGGATGTGCGCGGGGATCTTCGCGACCTGGGTTTGCCGGAGCACCTAGAAGTCCTGGCGGGTACGAATTATTTCCAGGGGGATACGGCGATCAAGCAGGATGATCCATCGCTGGGTCCGGATTTCTATGACCGTGTATCGCATAAGGATGTGCTTTTCTTTTATATGAAGCATCCCGGCCGGTTAATAGAGAATATGAAGTATGCGGCTGCTAACAGCATGTCCATCCGTCCCTACTATCTCGGAAGCTATGAGAAAAGCGAAGGCAAGCCTGCGGGCGCGGTAGCAGGAATGTACAGCGGGTGGAGCGAGCTCAAGAACAAGCATCTGCCCCATTCCCTCGGATTCCTGGTTATTTTCTACCTGGTGTATTACGCCGGAGTGTTCTATCAATACTTCCGTACGCGGGAGGCGGCAGGGCGGATTGCCGGAGAACTGATGATGCTGCTGGGACTGATCGGGCTGTTCTCGTTCCTGGTTCCGATCCTCGGTGACGGCCGCGCGGATATCGGCAAGCATCTGTTCCTGTTCAATGTCTGCTTCGATATGATGGCGGTAGCGATGCTGGGCTGGACGCTGCATAAGCTGACGAAGCTGCTGAAATAACTTATCATGTCAAACCCTTAATTGACCCCTAGCGGATTATAGAATACAATGTGTTTGGAACTTTAGTAAAAGAGTGGAAATGGCTTGATACAGCCTCATCCTACAAGGGGGCCGCTATGGGGAATGACGAATACAAGGACAAGATTGAACAGGCAAGACAGGAACTGAACAAACTGGCCTTGGAGTACGGAATGCAGGATGTCCGGGTACTCCGCCAATCGGTGAAGCTGGATGCGCTCCTGAATGAATACAGTGATTGTAATACGGAGAAGGATGACCAGCTTTATTAGAGAAATACAGAGCAGCTATGCAAATACAAGAGACACTTTGACGGTTAACGCCGCGGAGTGTCTTTTTTTAAAATTTAAGCGTTTATATGTTTCAATCCTAACGTTCTCGCTGAAACGAATGCCGTTCTTAACAGGACGGCCGAGCCGTTTCTGCTTATAAGGGATCAGGCTCATCGCCCAGCAGCTCGCGGAGCATCTTCTCCCGGTTCGTCATGAAGGCGCGGGTGACCGTATAATGATCCGTGTCTTCCAGCGCAACAGGCGTGATGCTCTCTCCCTTCAGCAGAAGAATCTCTGCACCCGGATAGGACATCAGAATCGGGGAGTGGGTGGCGATGATGAACTGGGAATTCTGCTCAGCCAGCTCATGCATCCGCGCCAGCAGTGACATCTGCCGCAGGGGAGACAAAGCGGCTTCGGGCTCGTCCAGAATATAGATGCCCTGTCCGCCAAAGCGGTGAACGAACGTGGAGAAGAAGGATTCTCCATGCGACTGCTCATGCAGCGAGCTCCCTCCATAGGAGGATTTAATGGGTCTTCCCGCCTCGGGGTCCTCATCCAGCTCATCGATGTAAGTAGCCACATTGTAGTAGCTCTCCGCACGCAGGAAAAAGCCGTCCTTCGGACGCTTCACCCCTTTGGCAATCCGCAAATATTCGTAGAGACTGGAATGCGAGGCGCGGGTATTAAACGAGAAATTCAGCGTCCCCCCTTCCGGATTGAACCCCCAGGCAGCAGCAATGCCCTCTAACAAGGTAGACTTCCCGCTACCGTTCTCTCCTACCAGAAAAGTAACCTGCTTCTGAAAAGCAAGCCGGTCCAGGGTGCGTACCACCGGCAGATTAAAAGGATAGCTTCCAAAGGAAGGGACCGCCTCGCGCAGCAGCTCGACATGGCGCAGATACAGCATAGGGCCATAGATGGAACTCATATCTTAGTGCCTCCTCAGTAAGTTTTTCTTGTGAAAGGTGATGCCTCTAATTGTAGATGATTCCCGTCTTACCCGCAAAGGACTTGAGTAGGCTTCGAAGTGCAGACCCTGCCTCTGCATGGACAAGAGTGGACGGATTCTGTAGAGGTTCGGGCCAAGCGGGCGAAAGACCGGGGGGCATATGCCAATTTCGGCGTGATACAGACAGATGTCCATGAGGCGGATGCTGACTCCGCATATAGTACTACTGTCTTGAGAATATAACGGGGCAGGGTGAAGGCCGTGAAAACAAAAAAGAGAGGCGGACTTCCACAGGATTACCGGGATGGCTATCTGCAAGGGTACCATCTCGGCCTGTGCGAAGCCGTGAAGCGCCTGAATACTCCTGAAGTGGGGGAACGTCAGCCGTTAAAACTGATGTATGTTCCCCAGGGGTTTCAGGCCATCGATGCGGGAGTCGCAGAAGCGCTGCGGCTGCTGGTAAGCGAGCTGATCATCTGTCCTCCGGAAACTATGCTGGAGGTGGCATCGCGCGAATTGCCTGAGGCGGTGCTGGTGATGAACGGGCTGCATGTATTTCCGGAGAATCATCTGGAACAAATTATGGCAATAAGACAGCTGGGTATCCCGGCGGCGATCTGGTTTGTGGATGATCCTTATTTCACCGAGGATACATCCGTCATCTGCCGGCATTACGATTATGTGTTCACGCATGAACTGGGCTGTGTGGAATTCTACCGTTCGCTGGGGACGGCGTCTGTGCACTATCTTCCGCTGTGCGTCAACCCCCAGATGTTCTACCCGCGCCACACCGGACCGCAATATCACTATGATGTCGTGTTCATCGGCAACGCCTTCCGCAACCGTACGGAGCTGTTCGATGAACTGGTCCCCTTCCTGCAGGGAAAGAAGGTGCTCATCGCCGGCGGATTCTGGGAGCGGCTGGCCCACTTCGAGGAGCTGTCTCCGTACATCAGAGAGGGCTTCATCCCGCCGGAGGAGACCGCCAATTATTACAGCGGCGCGAAGCTGGTCATTAATATCCACCGGCCCTGGGAGGGAGGGATGGACAACCGGAATACGTTCCAGCTTCCGTCCCTCTCCATTAATCCCCGGACCTATGAGATCAGCGCCTGCGGGACGATGCAGCTGACCGATATCCGGCAGGATCTGGATATCCACTACAAGCCGGGCCGGGATCTGGAGACCTTCGCTTCTGCCGATGAGCTGAAGCGCAAAATTGATTATTACCTGAAGCACGACAAGGAGCGCCGGCAGTATGCGCTGCGGGGACTGCAGACCACGCTGCGCCGGCATACCTTTACTTCGCGTCTGCCTCATTTATTGGGTGTTCTTACTTCAAGAGGGTGAATTTCATTATGGATCAAAAGGAGCGAATACTCATGAACAACGAATTTATTATGCCTGCCCCGCCGTTGCCGAGAACCCCTGCGGAGGAAGAGAAGCTGCGGGGACGTCTGACCGGCTTCAAGGGAGGCTATGACGAAGGATATCTGCGGGGACGTCTGGCCGTTCTGGACGGACGCCCGGAGGAGCCGCAGCCGGTAAGGAATATCCATGTGATGTACGTGGCCTCAGGCAAAGGCTATCCGTATTCACCGCTGGATGATGCCGTGCTCTTCGCACTGCAGCGGTTAACGGTTCAGGTCACGATTACTGATGTGCGGCAGAATCTGGTGGAGCTGGCTTCTGCCCAGCGTCCCGACCTCGTGCTGGTGCTGGATGGTCTGGATTTACCGCTGGAGCAGGTGGCTATTCTGCGGGGCCAGGGCATTAAGACCGCGATCTGGTTGACCGATGATCCGTATTACACCGATTTCACAATGAAGATTGTGAGTCACTATGACTATGTATTCACACTGGAGCGTAATTGCGTAGAGATCTACCGCGGCCTTGGCTGCACGGAGGTCCACTATCTGCCCTTTGCCGCACACCGTGAGCATTACCGTCCGACTACCGGACGTTCGCCGGTCAGCCGGGAGGTCAGCTTCATTGGGTCTGCCTACTGGAACCGGATTAATTTCTTCCGCGATATTATGCCGGAGCTGATGAGCTATAACACGGTCATTAACGGAATCTGGTGGGACCGGTTGCCGGAAGCGCCGCTCTATGGCGACCGGATTGAGATCGGCAAATGGATGTCCCCCCAGGAGACGGCTGTAGCCTACAGCGGCTCGAAGATTGTGATTAACCTTCACCGCTCGCACATTGACGATGCAGTCAACAACAACGCACTGTATATTCCGGCCGTATCGCCGAATCCGCGTACGTTCGAGATTGCTGCCAGCGGCACGCTGCAGCTCAGCGATGCCCGTGACGATCTCGGCTCCTTCTACAAGGTGGGCGAAGAGATCGACACCTTCTCCAGCCCACGCGAGTTGATGGACAAAATCCAGTACTATCTGACGCATGAGGAAGAGCGCCGGGAGATGTCCCTCCGTGCCTTCGAGCGGACGCTCAGGGATCATACGTATACCAGACGTCTTAGTCAGCTGCTCACTATTATTTACGGTAAGCCAGCAGGGCAATCGTAGAACAGGCTGTCAGCAAAATGTGCGTATCACAGGGGACAGGTGTCGTGCCGGCATCTGTGTCCCCTCAATATACTGGAGTACCGGGCAGAGATGTTAGCCTGTCAGCTAATATACCCGTCCCAAGCAGGAGCACTGCTGAGTGATAGTAGATTGTGTGCATTCAAATTTTAGGAGGTGAATGGCTGCTCCACAGCCCTTCGCAGGGGAGCGCCGAGACACCATGGCCGACAAAGCGACGATCGTCCTCTTTTCCCATGTCTCCAACACGCGCAGTATTACGGGTGCGGAGAAGCTGCTGTTATTCTTCAGCCGGGAGCTGTCTCCTTACTTCAATTGTATCCTCGTAGCCCCGCAGGACGGGAAGCTGACACAGCTGGCCCGGAGCTACGGCCTTCAAGTCCGGCTGATGTCTATTCCGCTGGTCTATGGAGTGTACACTCCCTATGCCGGTCTTCCGGCAGATATCCGCAAGCTGCAGGAGGGCCGGGAATATCATGAGCTGACTCACTGGCTTGCGGAGCTCCGTCCGTCCTTCGTGATCACCAGCACCTGTGTGCATGCCCTGCCGCCCATCGCGGCGAAGTCACTGGGCATACCAGTGATCTGGAAGATCTCGGAGACCATTACAGACAACGAGTTCACCCCGATCAGCGTAGAGCTGATCCACAACAACAGCGATGAGATTCTGGCGATTTCACAGACAGCGGCAGCGTGCTTCCCCGAGGGGATCCGCGATAGCAAGGTGACCCAGCTTCCTCCGTCATGGAGTGACGCGGATTTGATGTTCGAGGCCTGGAGCAAGCTGCGCGGGGAACGGCGGAGTGAGCTGAAGATCGCCCCGGGGGACCCGCTGATCGGCTATGTCTCTTCCTTCATTAATAAGGAGAAGGGGCTGGAGCATTTCGTCAAGATGGCGGTTCTGGTGCATGAGCAGCATCCGGCTGCCCGCTACCTCGTAGTGGGGACTCCCGGGGATAAAAGCTACTATGAGCGCTGTGTCCGCAAGGTGAAGCTGGAGGGTCTGACCTCACGCTTCCGGTTTGTCGGGTACGAAGAATGTCTGCCGGCCGCTTACTGCGCGATGGATCTGCTTGTTGTCCCCAGCCTGATCCGGGAAGGCTTCGGCATGACCGCCCTGGAAGGCTATGCCTTCAGCAAGCCGGTTGTCGCTTATGATTCCGGCGGCCTGCGGGAGATTCTGGACGCCGCAGGCTGCGGCGAGCTGCTAGTGCCTGCGGGAGACATGGAGGCGCTGGCCGGGCGGGTGAACGCGCTGCTGGCCGACCAGGCGATGGCGGCCGGCATTGGCTGGCAGGCGCGGGAGCGCATCGAGGCCGTCTACGGCCCGGCGGCTTACCGCGCCCGGCTGCAAGGCTTAGCGGAGAGGTGGCATCTCCGCTACTGCCTCCAGCCGCCGCAGCTCATCGGCGGCCCGGAAGCCCCGCCCGCAGCTGCGCCGGCGGGCGGGAAGAGCGCCCCCGCGGCACAGCCGACGCGGGGCAAGACCGGGCGCCGCGCCGCACGGCTGCGGGCCGCGAAGCTGCGCCGCGCCAAGTCCCGGAGCGGCGCGGCGGGAACGCGCCCGCGCCGCAAGAAGCGCGCGGCAGGCTCCGCGCGCCGTCGGGCCAGCAGCGGCGGCAAGAAGCGCCGCGCGGGTCAGGCCGGAAGCCGCCGGAGCAAGCGGCGGCGTAAGGCATCCTGAGCAGCCTGCCCGGTTCCTAAGGGCAGGCCATAATCAAAGGGGAGTGAACCCATGAAGATCATGACGATTTTGGGCACCCGGCCCGAGATCATCCGCCTTAGTGTCATCATTCCGCTGCTGGACCGGTATGCGGAGCGGCATGTGCTGGTGCATACGGGACAGAATTTCACGGCCAGCCTCAGCGGGGTATTCTTCGCTGAGCTGGGACTCCGCGCACCGGACTACGTGCTGCAGGATAAGCAGGCCGGACTCGGGGGTCAGCTGGCCGCCATGTTCGGCAGTCTGGAGAGCATTCTGCTTCAAGAGCAGCCGGACCGCGTGCTGCTGCTGGGGGATACCAACAGTGCGCTATGTGCCATTCTGGCCGAGCGGATGGGCATCCCTGTGGTGCATATGGAAGCAGGCAACCGCTGTTACGATCTGAAAGTGCCGGAGGAGAAAAACCGCCGTGTCATAGATGCCGTCTCCACCATAAATATGCCCTATACCCAACAGAGTAAGAGACATCTGCTCAGCGAAGGGTTCCCCAGCCAGCGTATTGTGTTAACCGGCAACCCTATCCATGAGGTGATTACGCATTACGAAGAGCAGATCGCGGCCAGTGACATCCTGTCCCGGCTGAAGCTTGAAGCCGGCCGGTATCTGCTGGTAACAGCCCACCGGGCCGAGAATGTCGATGATCCGGAGTCGCTGCTCCAGATCATGTCCGGGCTGAACCTGGTGGCTGAGCATTTGGGACTCCGCCTGATCTGCAGCATCCATCCCCGTACACGCTCCAGGCTTACGGAGCAGTTCCCGCTGAGTATGAACCCGCTGGTGGAGTTTCACGAACCTTTCGGATTTTTTGACTTTGTTCATCTGGAACGCTATGCCCTGTGCGCCATTACCGACAGCGGCACCGTTCAAGAAGAATGTTGCCTGATGGGAGTGCCTACGGTGACCATACGCCGGACGACAGAACGCCCGGAAACTATCGATTGCGGAAGTAATGTAGTGTCCGGGGTAGAACAGAACAGCATTCTGCGCTGCACCGTGCTGATGACGTCGCTTAAGCCCGATTGGGAGGCGCCGGAAGGGTATCTTGCCCAAGGTGTCTCGGTAAAGGTAGTTAAATTTCTGCTTGGAGGGAACCTGCATGTTCAATAATAAACGGATTCTGGTTACAGGCGGTACCGGTTCCTGGGGGCATGAGCTGATCCGGCAGCTGCTGCCGCAGCATCCCAAAGAAATCATCGTATTCTCCCGCAGTGAGTCTGCACAGGTAGCCATGAGCCGTGAATTTGAAGATAAGCATCTCAGCTTCATCATCGGCGATATCCGTGACAAGGATGCGCTGGTGGCTGCCTGCCGCGGTGTGGATTATGTCTTCCATCTGGCCGCGCTCAAGCATGTACCCGTCTGCGAGGACCAGCCGTACGAGGCGCTCAAGACGAATGTGGTCGGCACACAAAATGTCATCGAAGCCGCGATTGCCAACAATGTGGAGAAGGCGATCTACATTTCTACCGACAAGGCGGCCAATCCGTCGAACTTCTACGGTATGACCAAGGCCATCGGTGAGAAGCTGTTCGTCTATGCCAATCTGATCGGCTCAGGCACCAAGTTTGTTACGGTGCGCGGAGGCAATGTGCTGGGTACGAACGGCAGCGTGGTCCATCTGTTCATGAAGCAGATCAAGGACAAGGGACAGGTAAGGATTACGGATATGAACATGACCCGGTTCTTTTTCACCCTGCGCGATGCCATTACTCTGCTGTTCAAGGCTTCCGATGTCAGTATCGGCGGCGAGATCTTTGTCATGACCATGCCGACCTGCCGGATCGTGGATTTGGCCGATGTACTGATCGAAGCTTCCGGCCGGACGGATGTCAGTATGATCGAGACCGGCATCCGCCCGGGTGAGAAAATCCATGAGATCCTGATGAGCGATTTCGAGAGCCTGACTACGGTGGTCTACGATGAGCAGTACTTGGTTATTCTGCCCACACTCGATATGCCGGAGCTGAAGGAGCATTACCGTCATTTCCCCCATGTGTCCTTCAGCAGCTTCAGCTCGGAGAATCATCTGATGGAGCAGGCTGAAATCAAAGATATCCTGATCCGGGGAGGGTTCCTCCAGTGAAGCTCCTGATTCTCGGCGGAAATGGTATGGCAGGTCATATGCTGGCGGAGTATTTTCGCCGCCAGGGCAAGCACCACATCTTCCATACAACCCGGGATAAGAAGGATCTTGGAGGGTTGTATGTAGACGCCGACGACATCGCCGGTGTAGAGAAGCTGGTTGAAATCGTCTCCCCCCATTGCATTATTAATGCGATGGGGGTACTCAATCAATTCGCCGAACGGGACCGGATCGGCGCGTATCATGTCAACGGATTTCTGCCCCACCGCCTGCGGCGGGCAGCGGACCAGATCCATGCCCGGCTCATCCATATCAGCTCCGACTGCGTGTTCGAAGGAACACGCGGCGGATATACGGAGGAGGATGCCGCGGATGGAACCTCGGTCTACGCCCTCACCAAGAGTCTTGGAGAAGTGCGCGATCCCGGACATCTCACGATCCGTACCTCCATTATCGGGCCCGAGATCCGCTCCGGCGGAATCGGCCTCATGGAATGGTTTCTGGCCCAGAAAGGCCGGGTAACCGGATATGAATGCGTGATGTGGAATGGAGTCACCACCCTGGAGCTGGCCAAAGCCATCGATTCCCTGCTGGACTCGGATCTCTCCGGGCTGATTCATCTGGCCCACCCGCAGCCCGTAAGCAAATATCAGCTGCTGCAGATGATGCAGACCGCATTTCATAAAGAGGATGTTGAGATCATCCCGCAGCAGACACCGGTTCAGGACCGGACGCTGATCAGCACGAGAAGCGATGTCACGATTGAGCTGCCTTCCTATCCCCGGATGCTTAGCGAGCTTGCCGACTTTATGCGCAGCTCAGAGCTGCTGACATGAGCGGGCGGCGTCTCCTTATTACCGGAGCTTCCGGCTTTACCGGCAGGCATGCCGTGGCCTACTTTGCCGCCGGAGGAGCGGAGGTGACTGCTGTAGTCCGCCGCAAGCCAGCTGCGGAGTTGTTCCCGGACGGCGTTCAGCAGTATGTCTGTGACCTGGGGGACCGCAGGGCTGTGGCGGCAATGATTGGAGCGGTGAAGCCGGATCAGGTGCTGCACCTGGCAGGCAAGAATTCGGTCCCGGAGTCCTGGAGGGACCCGCTGCTCTACATGGAAACCAATGTAATGGCTACTCTATATTTGCTTGAGGCGCTGCGTGTCCAGCCGGCCAGCCGTATTCTGGTGGCCGGCTCCCGGCTTAAGTATAGACCGGGTGCGGCAGACCCGCCCCATCCCTATAGCCTTAGCAAGACGCTGGAGGAGCTGGTATCGCTGGCCTGGGCAACGCTGTTTGCACAGCCGGTGCTGATGGCGGAGCCCTCGAACCTGATTGGTCCGGGTCCGTCCACCGGCTTCTGTTCCCTGCTGGCACAGCATATTGTGCGCAGTGAAGCAGCCGCTGTAACCGGATCGGCTGCACCTGCTGCGTTTCGGCTCTCCTCGCGCCATGCGCTGCGTGACTTTCTGGATGTGCGTGATGCGGTCAGGGCCTATGGCTTCATTCTGGATTCGGGCGAGACAGGAAGGATCTACCGCATTGATTCCGGGACAGAGCGGGAGCTGGGGGAGGTTGCGGCGAAGCTGCTGGCCCATGCCGCAGCTCCGGTTGCGATGGACTGGGGCCCGCAGGAGGAGCACAGTCGGGGCAATCCTTCCCCGACACCTGCCGTTCCGGCGAAGCCTCCATTTGAATCTGCTGATAGTAAGGTACCGCCTGAAGAATCGGGGGACTATGCTGTTATTTCCGGCTGGATGCCGGAGATTGCGCTAGACCGTTCGCTGGCGGATATTATCGGCTATACAAGGGCCGGTAAGGAAGGAAGGTTGTTATGAAGCCCAGAGTATCCGTAGTTATTCCTTTTTACAATTGCCCTTATATTGAGCAGGCGCTGCAGAGCGCCATGAGCCAATCCTGGCAGCCTTATGAGATTATCGTAGTGGATGACGGTTCAACTCTGCATGCAGAGCGGATTACCCCTTATCTGCCCTACATTCACTATCTGGGCAAGGCCAACGGCGGCACCGCTTCGGCACTTAACCACGGTATTGCGCATGCCACGGGAGATTATGTAGTCTGGCTCAGCTCGGATGATATGTTCTATCGTGACAAGATCAATAATCAGGTTCTGTTCATGGAACAGAACCGTTTGCTGATCTCGTACACCAACTTCAATTACATTAACGGAAACTCGCAGGCTATGGAGCTGAATGCTGCGGCCGTATTCCCGAACCAGCTTGAATATCTGCGCTGCTTCCTGTACGGCAATCCCATCAACGGCTGTACGGTGATGTTCAAGCGGGAGATCTTCGGAGCCATCGGGATGTTCGATGAAGCACTGCCGTATACCCATGATTATGATCTGTGGTACCGGGCGATTCTGAACGGTTATGCACCGGTGATGCTGAACCAGTCCTTGACGGCTTACCGCCGGCATGAGGGAATGGGCACGCTCAGACACTACGATGTCATTATGGCCGAGGCTGCAGCAACCAGTGCCCGTTATCACGCTCCCTTAAGCGCCCTGATTGCTTCCATGGGCGGCTAGCTGCCGGAGCGCGCATAGCCGGCACGGCAGCACAGCCCAAGACCAAGCAACTAACGCTTAGGAGGGAGAGCATATGTACCGGGAAATTGAAGTGAAAGACTTCCTGCCGGTCCTGCTGGAGCAGCTGAAATTCTCCGAGAGTATTCTGGATATCGGCAGCGGTACCGGTACGCTGCTGGAGCGGTATGAGGCCGCTGTAGTGCTGGGGCTGGATATCCACAGGCCTTATCTGCTGCACCGCAAATACAAGTCCCCTCATATCATTCCGGTTCATGCCGATGCCGGCCATATCGATAAGCTGTTCCTGCCGGGAACCTTCTCTGCGGTCACTCTGATCGATTCTCTGGAGCATTTTTCGATGAGTGAAGGCATAGAGCTGCTGCGTAAGGCGGAGCTTATCGCTGCGAACCGTGTCATCGTATTTACACCACGGGGCTTCTTCCCGCAGGAGGGGAAGGACCATTTCAATCTGCATGGGGAGTATTACCAGAAACACTGGAGCGGCTGGGAGCCTGAGGACTTCCTGAAGCTGGGCTACGCGGTAACCGTACTGAAGGGATTTCACCATGCGGAGAATCCTTCATTCCGGGAAGCCTTCGGTGAGAATCACGCGCCGCTGGACGCCCTGCTCGCCTGCAAGACAGTATAAATGAACTCAGGGAGGAGGCCGGGGCATGAATCAGAAGACCAAGGTCTCGGTGGTGATTCCGTTCTATAATTGTCCCTACGTGCATCTGGCGGTTGAGAGCGTGCTGGCCCAGAGCTACGCGGATATCGAGCTGATCGTGGTGGATGACGGTTCCACACTCCATACGGAGAAGCTTGAAGCCTATAAGAGCCGGATCGTGTATGTCCGCAAGACCAACGGAGGAACCGGCTCGGCGCTTAATAGGGGAATTGAGGTGGCAAACGGAGCTTATTTTGCCTGGTTAAGCGCGGACGATCTGTTCCATCCCGATAAAATCAGACGGCAAATAGAAGCCATCCGCAGCTCGGGAACCTCCTTCAATCATACGGCTTACTACTATATTAATGAGCACGGGCAACGGTTTCACGACATCGTTCGGATGCCGGCCTGCAGCAGGCCGGCCCTCATTCAGACCATGATGTCCAGCTGTCCGGTTAACGGCAGCACGGTGCTGTTTGATATGGAGATCCTCTCTAGGGTCGGTATGTTTAATGAGACCCTCCTGTATACACAGGATTATGATATGTGGCTGCGGATTCTGCCTCATTATGAGTGGTCTTATATAGAAGAGCCGCTGCTGGATTACCGCGTCCATAATGAGATGGGCTCGGTCCTGCACAGCGAAGCGCAGAACCGGGAAATTGCCAAGGTGCAGTTCATGCACAGGGGGAAATTGACGGAGCTGCTGAGAAAGGAGAGAAGGAATTGAGACTGACCTTTCCGGTTCTGACCTTATCCAGAGGCGGCGCGCAGCGGATGATAACCGAGCTGGCTAACCGTCTGGCTGAAATTGGCCATGAGGTCGTTGTTCTTTTGCCCAGCCATGGCTTTGTTGAATATGAGATGAAATGTCCGATTATTACTGCACCCGCTACGGTACTTACGGAACATGATTTTCCTTATGGGGATGTAATTATCTCCAATTATTATACAACCGTTCCGGTTGCCGAGCGGGCCAGCCGGCAGGGCAAGGGGCTGCATATCCGGTTGGCTTTATGCTATGAGCCGAATTTCCTGCCGGATAATAATCAGTCGTTTGCTTCCTACGGCATTACCCGCAACCTGCTTGTACTGTCGCGCTGGCAGCAGGAGGTCATACGGATCAATCATGGCATTAAGGGCAGAATTGTTCCGGTCGGTGTTGATTCGGATTTCCATAATACGCATTTACGCGACACTCCGGACCGGCCGCTGATCGTCTCGGCCATTATGCGGCGCCCGGAAGGCGGATTCTCCGGCCACCGGGAGCAGGAATATCTGATTCAGCAGCTTGATATGGTCAAGCGGCTTCATCCTGAGGTGGAGATCTATATTATGACCCCTCCTGCTGAATTTACGGCCTCGTTGAGTCTGCAGGCCTTGATCAACACCGGTCGCTATCAGCTTAGGACACCCGGCAATGACAATGAGCTGGCTTATCATTATAATGAGACAGATATTTTTGTCAGCGCAAGTACCAATGACGCCGGTTCGTTGCCGGGGCTGGAGGCGATGCGCTGCGGTGCGGCGCTGGTCACCGTATATTCAGGAGGGAACCTCGAATACTGCGCACACGGGCAGAACTGCCTGATGTCGTATCGGCATGAGAACCGTCTTGCTGCGGATATCGTGACGCTCATTAAGGACCAGGAGCTTCGCCGGCGTCTGGCTGCCAGAGGAGAGCGGGATTCCTTGAAGTTTACCTGGGAGAGAAGCGTGCAGATTTTCCAGGCTGAGCTGTTTGAGATGGTGTCCAGACAAGGCACGTAATGCCTCAGGGCAGAATGCCATACACAGAGAAACCTTCAACCCCCGGCTGATGCTGGGGGTTGAAGGTTTTTTTGCCGGAAGACAGGGGATAGGAAGCTTGCAATAGTTAGAAGATAGAGAAGGAATTCATCATCTCGCGGAAGGAATGCGCATACTGATCGAATCCGAAATGCGTAACCATATGCTGGCGGCCCTGATAACAGATAGCTTCACGCAGCGGGATGTTATTCATCAGCTCCAGGCCTTCGTTCACAGCTGCCTCCACATTGCCAAGCGGATAGAATTTGCCGGTAATATTATGGGTGATGAAGGATCTGACTCCGTCGGAATCCGTGCTGAGTACCGGACAAGAGCAGCAGACAGCCTCAGCTACAGCATATCCGAAGCCTTCTGTGACTGAGCTGGACAGCAAGAAGCCTCCTGAAGCGGCAATCGATGAATAATAGACAGGCATCATCTGGTTAGGCATGTTCGTGAACACATTCAGCCGGTCATTCAGGCCAAGAGCATGCAGCTCTTCATTGAATGCCGCCTTCTGGTCATCTGAGGCCAAGCTCGGATCATGGAACATCCAGAGATGCAGGTTAGGTTTCGCTTTACGGATATGGTGGGCAATCTTCAGGTACTCGCTCCAATTCTTGTTGGATTCCAGCCGCCCTACCCAGGCGATGACAGGATCAACGGGCGCTTCGGCTGGGATATAGCGGAATCCTTGTACATCCACGAGGTTCGGAATAACATAGCGCTGTAGCCAGGGGCAGATCTCGATAAACAGCTCCAGTAAATGATCGGTGGGGGGAATCAGCACGGCATTGCAGAAGGCTTGGAGATAAGGCACAGACTCTATAATCACGTTACGTGCTTCACTTCGTGTTCCCAGACCCTGGGACTCGTAGATCAGGATGCCGCCATACCCCAGCCGGCGCAGGCGTTCGAGCAGAAGATAATCGGAGGTTACGATAATGGCGTCATAATGATGGGTATTCAGTACCGTTCTGATCTCTTCATCCTGGTTCGTGACAAATACCGGGAAGCTTACACTATTGTGGGTGCCGGACCCCGGCATGAGATAGAGCACATGGCATTCGATGCCGTTCTTCTGAAGGCTCTCACACCGCAGTCTGTTCAGGGTCTCAACCCCGCCGCTCGGTACATAAAACGTAAATAGAATTCTCAAGCTTACCCCTCCTGATCTGGACTCTCGCGGAGAAACACAGTCTGCTGTTATATAAGATACGCCGGAGTTCTCTTACATGTGACTGTGGGGGCAGCTCTGCCAAATCCTTTCTGGATAACCGGGCAGCGGAGGAGCCATGCTAAGGGTTGTCACACTACACTACATTATTCTGTGATGGGGGATGAAGGAATGTTGCGATCGAAATTAGGCTTGTCCGTGTCTGCAGCCTTGCTGCTCGGCACCATAAGTATGACCGGCTGCGGTGCCGGCCATTCGGCAGATAGCGGCAATATGCAGACGAAAAGTGTACGGGGGACAGACGGGCGAATCCACGTGAACTCCGCACGGGACATGAACCGTGACGATGACTTCGGCAGCATGGAGATGAGCAAGGAATTGGCTGACCGTGTTGCGGCGATGCGGGAAGTCCGTTCAGCTAACGTTATTATGGTTGGCAGAAGCGCTTATGTCGCTGTAATGCTGGAGGATGCTTCGGGCAAGGTTCACACCCGGAGTACCACCCGCGAGAAAGCTACCGGAAGAGGAACTGCTGCGGGCGTTCCCGGAATGACGGGAACTGGCGGCTCCATGGCCGGCATTCCGGGAAGTATGACTGGCACCGGAACTGTTGGCGGTACAGGCATGGCGGCTCCCAAGGATTATCCGGGGAACGGGAATAATGGGATTATGTCCAGAAGCAGTATAGGGGAGGATAAAGACACGCTTCCCGGGGAGATCAAGAATAAAATCGCCGCAGAGGTTAAAAAAGGCAACACATATGTCAGCAATGTCTATGTCTCGGCGAACCCGGATTTCGTGGAACGGGCCGATTATTATGCCCGGGAATTCCGTGCCGGACATCCGCTCAGAGGCTTCGCGAATGAATTCCGCATCATGGCGGAACGGATTTTCCCTGCGCGCAGCGGACAGTAAGCAGGCGCTACAGCATAGTGCCTTGAATGAAGATAGTATTCCAGAGGGATATGAGGCTTATTCATAGGACGGGCACAGACACAAATAATGCAGCCACCGCACCCGGAAAGCCGGATGAGAGGGCTGCATTGTTGTATTTATACCGCTGAAACGGACCTTTATTTATAAGGATACAAAGATGTGTATTCCCCGAATTAGGCCTCCAGCTTGCGTCCGCCGATCCATACACCGCGCAGGTTCAGGTCTTGATCCAGCTGCAGAATATCGCCGCGCTTCCCTGCCTCAAGCGTTCCGATAGACCGCTGCATGCCGAGCGACAGCGCCGGATTAAGGCTGGCAGCCTGTGAGGCTTCCAGCAGGCTGAGACCAACCTCCTGAACCAGATAACGGAACCCGCTAATCATCGTCAGTGTGCTGCCGGCCAGCGCTTCGGGGTGCTCCTTCAGCGTGGCTATGCCGTCCTTGACGATCACAGGCAGATCACCGATGGCATATTCTCCGTCGCTGAGTCCGGTTGCTGACATGGCATCTGTGATCAGCAGCAGATTATGATTATTTTTGAGCCGGGTAATGAGGCTGATGGCTGCCGGATGAACATGGATACCATCGGCAATCACCTCAGCTCTGATCCGGGGATCAAACAGGACGGCACCGGCCGTTCCCGGCTTGCGGTGATGCAGCGGTGTCATGGCATTGAACATGTGCACCGCATGGTTCAGCCCGGCATCTGCAGCGGTAATCACCTGCTCGAATGTGGCATCTGTGTGGCCGAGCGCAGCCGTAATGCCATGCTTGCGCAGCCACTGGATAGCTTCCAGGGCAGCTTCACGCTCAGGAGCCAGGGTGACCTGACGGATCATTCCCGGATACTTTTCCTCCCATTCCTCCAGCCATTCTATATTAGCCGGAACAATGTGCTCAGGATTCTGCGCTCCTGGCCATCTCACGCTGATGAACGGTCCCTCCAGATGTACACCTGCCAGCCTTGCATAAGGCATGCCGCCTTCACGGGAACGATAAGCATCCACCTCAGCTAACACCTGATCGATGTCTGCCTTGGCAGCCGTCATGGTTGTAGCAAGCATAGAGGTCGTCCCGTGTGAGGCATGGAACCGTGTGATATCGTCAAGCGCATCTGCATCGCTGTACATGAAGTCATGTCCGGCTCCGCCGTGCACATGCACATCGACGAATCCGGGGATCAGCAGACCTTGCGGCTCCCGGGTGACTGTCTGCCAGCTCTCATAGGCTGCGGGCAGCCAGGAGGCTTCTCCGGCATATTGAATCAAGCCATCCGCTACGGCAATCACACCCTGCTCGGTGATTCCGTCAGGAGTCAGCACCTTGCCGTACAACAATTCTCCGTGCGCACCGTTTATTTCAGCCATTTCGCAGCTCCTTCATCCAGCAGGACGACCACATTCGGATGGCTCTGCAGCAGCGAGGCGGGACACTGGGTAGTGATTGGGCCCTCCAGCGCATTTTTAACTGCTTCCGCCTTCTCTTCCCCGCGGACAAGCAGTACAATCTGCTTCGCCTTAAGAATTCCGCCGATGCCCATTGTTACCGCCTGACGCGGCACATCCTCTACACGCTCGAAGAAGCGGGCATTGGCTTCCAGGGTCTCTTCCAGCAGATCGACCACATGTGTTCCGCTGCTCAGGCTGGCATCCGGCTCGTTGAAGCCGATATGGCCATTGCTGCCGATGCCGAGGATCTGCAGATCCACCGGACCGTTATCCTCCAGCAGCTTGTCATACGCACGGCATTCGGCCGCAAGGTCTGGAGCATTTCCGTTAGGCACATGGGTGCGTGCCAGGTCGATATCAATGTGATTGAACAGATGCTCATTCATGAAGCTCCGGTAGCTCTGTGGATGATCCACAGGCAGTCCGACATATTCGTCCAGGTTGTAGGATGATGCTTTGGCGAAGCTGACATTGCCCTTGCGGTGCATCTCCACCAGCTTCTCGTATACCCCGACAGGGGAGCTTCCGGTAGCCAGCCCCAGAACGGCTCTGGGATTGCTCTGCAGCAGACTGGCGATCAGGTTAGCTCCTGTGGCTGCGAAATCTTCTTCATGCTGAAATTTCAAAATATTCATTAGATTTGACCTCCCCGATTATGACGGTAATGTTGGACGTTCCGGTAAGATTGCTCAAGCCTTGGGATGAAATCCCCGAACCGGGTACTGACCATGCCGGTGAACAGAATATCGATAATGTGCAGCTGAGCGATCCGTGAGGCCATATCACCGCGCCGCATGCCCTGCTCAAGAGACGAGGAGAACAGCGGAATATCAGCGAGTGTAGCGAGAGTACTGCTTCCGTATGAGGTTAACGACACCGTGGCTGCGCCGCTTGCGGCCGCACAGGTTAAGGCATCCACCGTCTCCGGGGTCTCACCTGAATAAGAGACTGCGAAGGCAACATCGCCGGAGGAGAGTGAGGAAGCGGAAGTAATCTGCATATGGGAATCGGCAAAAGCGGTACAGTTCACACCGATGCGGATCAGCTTCTGATAGAAATCCTGGGCTACGATGGATGAGGTTGCCATCCCGTACAGATCAACCCGCCGTGCCCGGCACAGCAGATCAATAACCTGCTGCAGCCGGCTCAGATCCAGCAGCGAGGTGGTATCCCGGATCGAGGCCAGGTGGTTGGCCTGCATGGCCTCTACAATGAATTGCAGCGGATTGCCGGCCACGATGTCCTGATAAGAGGAGCTGCCGGTCTCCGGTGAGCCATCGCTATGCGCCAGCTCAGCCGCCAGCTTGAGCTTGAAATCAGGATACCCCTTGAAGTGCAGCGCTTTGCAGAACCGCGTAATCGTCGCTGTGCTGATGCCGCACTCCTCCGCCAGCTCGGTGATGCCCATATGGACAATCTCCCCGGGCGAGGCCAGAATACGCTCAGCCAGCTTGCGTTCCATTTGCGACAGCTTGGGCTTGTCATGCTCCAGAGCATGCAGAATGGGAGACAAGCGTTCACCTTCTTTTCTATAGATTCAGATTCATGTAGCTTTCTCTACGTATAGAATGAAAATGCAGAAATGGACAAGTAGTAGGGATATACTTAGCTTTGCCTAATGCACCGCTTATGAAATTGTTTTACAAAATTAATACGTTTTTAAAGAAAATTATTTTCATAATCAGAATAAAACAAATCGCGGAAGGTTGCAATAGGCAGTTTGCTTTAAGGCAGGTCTGGGGCTGAATTAAGGAGATGGAGGTGGTGGATTTGTGGGTGGGGGGAGGGACATGCATCTCACAAGGTTTGACAAGTGGCGGGAGATACAAAAAGCTGCAATCTGCGTGTTTGAGGAGCACACCCACAGATTGCAGCTCTTTTGCAACGCCCCGAGTACCGTACCTACTCATAGGCGATAGCCATAATTGTATTTCGTACAACTAAAACGTCTGGTTTTCTCCCCAGTATACGTTTAGCTGTATTTGGTACAGTTAAAATCCCCCGCTTTCCCGAGTTTCCACCCGTTGGGGCAGATTTAGTTGTACAGATTACAGCTATTAGAGGCAAGCCTTCTTTTTCGCTGTTTTTAAGTGTACATTATGCAACTATCCCTGAATGTCTACTTGGAACTACACGCCATAAAGCACTGCATGGTTGAACTGCATCAACTTCTTTAGGTCTGGCGCTCTACTATTATGATTACTTCGTGATCTCGTTTGCAGCCTTTTTCCTGTTGGCAGGACGTCTGCCGCGCAGCAGTTCCCATAGAATGAAGACGAGAATCAGCAGCTGCGGGAGGGTGGTCTCCCAAGTCGGATATATGCCAAGCCAGCCGATGGAAGGCAGACTTTGCCCGTTATGGGCAGGCAGCTTGCCGGCGATCTGCAAGGCGTGAAGGCTCTCACCGAGGAAGCGGAACACCAGATAGTAGATCAGCACTGTAGCAGCGCGGAAGAAGGCGGCAACCGGCAATCTGGCACTTAGTGCGATTACGGCATAGCCCAGAATGATTAGGATTACAAGTGCACTGCCAATCCCGAGCAGCAGCTGAGAGGTGTCAATGGCCGGTGCCATCCCTGCGTAGAAAATCGTAGTCTCCGCCCCTTCGCGCAAAATGGCCAGCGCGGCGATGAAGAACAGGTACCACAGATTGCCTTGGGCCAGGGCGCCCTGCATCTGGCGGTCCACATATTTATTCCAGGCCGCTGTGCTGGATTTGCCGTGCAGCCAGCGGCCGACGGTGAGCATCATGACCACAGCGACGAGGCCGGTGACGCCTTCGATCAGCTCACGCGCGCCGCCGGAGGCGGCTTGGGAGAGGGAATAGGTCAGCAATACGGCGAGGCCGATGCTTGCAGCCAGACCTGCCGCTGCGCCGGACCAGACCCAGCGGCGGGCCGCCGGTACTGCTTCGCGGCGCAGATAGGCAAGCAGGGCAGCGAGTACAAGAATCGCCTCCAGCCCCTCGCGCAGCAGAATGAGTGCTGCATCCCATGCGGTATAAGTCTGTTCCCCGGCCAACGGCGTCAGCTCAGAGAGCATTGTGTCCATAAGCGATAGCGCTTGGTCCAGCTTCGGAGGGCTGGAGAGCAGATAACCGGTGACGGCAGTGCTCTTGTTCTCGATGCTGGCATAGACCTTGGGTGAGGCCAGCTGGACCTGGCCTTCGGCCGAAGGCCAGGCAGCGATGAATTGCTCCATTATATCTGCGGCTGCTGCACTGTCACCGGCCTGGGCGGCGGTGGAAGCTTGCTTCAGATAGCTGATCAGCCCCTCAATGGAAGCCGGCTCCGCCGGCACACCACCGGTATCAACGGCCTGGCCTTCGCTGTAACCGGACAGCAGCGTTACCAGCGCTTCCGATTCCGCCTGCGCGGCCTCCCCACGGACCGGCTCTGCCTGCAGCGCAATGCGCAGCAGGCTCATCTTCGTCTCCAGCAAGCCGTAGACGGCGGGATTATCCGCCCGGATGCCGCGTTCCACTGGCGTCCAGCCGTTCACCACGGCGCGGTAGGCTTCCGCCGCCGCGGCCCAGTCGGCGCTGCGCGCCGCATCCCGCGTGCGCTCCGCCGCGGGCAGCAGCTTCGCCGCCGCTGCGCGTCCGGCGGCGCCCGTGTCACCGCCGCCTTCGCCTGCGGCGGCGGTGACGAACGCATCCACGCTGCGGGCGAGCGTGGACAGGGCCGCCTTAGCGGGCGCTCCGCCGCCGCCCGCCAAGGCTTCCGCCGCGGCGTCCAGCGCGGCGTCCACCTCAGCAGCCGGACCGGCGAGTGCCGGGTCCGGCTTGCTCTCGTTCGCGCTGCGCCACAGCGCCGCGAACGATTCAACATCGGCCGCCGCCGCCTCCCAGCGGCTCTGGCCGGCCTCGACCAGCGCGCTGCCTACAGGCGGCAGCAGCTCATCCAGCGGCGCGCCTGACGCAGAAGCCGGCGCGCCGGGCAGCAGCACAAGCAGGCAGAGCAGCAGCAGCGCTGCCCTGAACTGCCGCCATGGACTATGTGTAACCGTGATCATCATCGGGATCATTCCCTTCAAGTTTAGCGAGGAGGGGTCAATTGCAACGGACTCAGCTGCCCCTATTTTAGTAATATTAACGTTTCTGCAAGTTGAACGGACTCAGTGGAGCTTATGTACAAATAATTGGGAGGAAAACGCCCGCTGTAGCGGAAATAAGCGCCGTGCAGTCCGCTGGAGTAGCTGAATATGCTCGAAAAGAGAAAATAAAGGCCTCTCAGTCCATAACGATCAGCTACCTGTCCGTCCTCTCCGGTCCCCGAATCGCCGCAGCTCCGGTCCCCGAATCGCCGTTGCGCTTCAGGCCTCGCAATCCCCATGGCTCCTGCTTTCTCAGCGTCACCGTTCACAGCCTAGGCATTTCATCCCTCGAGCAGCAGCTCCCCGATATATCCGCCTTCCCGTACACCCGGGAAGCAGGCGAAGACGGCGCTGCCGGTGTGAACCATGTATTCATTCAGCCGGTCATTCTTCGCAAGGCGCTGCTGGATGCTGACGAACTGCTTCATCAGATCCTTTTGGAAACTGATGAACACCAGACCGGCATCAAGCTGTCCGGTCTTGAGATCCATGCCGCTGGAATAGGAGTAGGAGCGGCGCAGAATCTTGACCGAGCCGTCCCCATGAGCGAGGGCGGAATGGGAATCCGGCGGAATGACGGGCTTGCCGCTGGCATCGGCTGCTGCCAGATTCAGCTCGGCGAATTCATCTCCGGCTCCAATCGGTGCACCGCTCTGCCGGTGCCGCCCGAAGGTGGCTTCCTGATCGCTCAGCGAGGAGCGGTCCCAGACCTCAATACGGAACCGTACGCGTCGCACCGCAAGATACGTGCCCCCGTTCATCCAGGCCGGGCCGTCGGCGCTGCCGCTCCAGACGATATTTCGCATCTGCGTCTCATCGGTGACGTCCGGATTCCCCGTGCCGTCCTTGAAGCCAAGCAGATTACGCGGGGTGCCGCCTGACGGATCGGCGCTGCCGCTGCGCTGGAAGCCTTCCTGGGTCCAGCGCAGTACCGCCGTGCCCCGGGCGATGCGGGCCAGATTGCGGATAGCATGGAATGCCACCTGCATATCGTCTGCACAGGACTGGACACAGAGATCGCCGCCGCACCACTGCGGCTCCAGGCTGTCTCCTGGGAAGGACGGAAGCTCAGTGAAGGAAGCGGGGCGCTTTCCGGCCAGCCCGAACCGGCTGTCGAACAGGGTCGGACCTGCCCCGAAGGTAAGTGTACATTTGGAAGGGGTGAGGCCATCCGCCTCGCCGGTGTCGGTTGGCGGGAGATTGGGCTTGTCGTTTGCCGTGCCGATCATCGTACCCGAGGTCAGGGCAGCGGCGGCGGCAGTCCAGTCCTCCAGCAGTTTTTTCAGATCACTGACCTTGGTAGTCGTCACATCAAATGAAGCGAAGCACAGAAAATTCTGCGCAGGGGTAAGAATCCCCGCCTGGTGCTTGCCGTAGAAGGGGATCGTATCCGCCTGTTCTTCATTCTGCCCGGAGGCTGCGGCGGCCGGGACCGCCCGTCCTGCTGCCTGGCGTGCCGCCATAATGCCGCCCACACCGCCTCCGCCGAGCAGCAGCCCGAGACCCGAGGCACCGGTCAGCCGCAGCATATCGCGGCGGCTGAATTTGGTGTTGAACAGCTGGGTCTCCGGCGCAGGAATCCCGTGATCCGCGTCAGCCTTATTCCGGGAATTCTTATCTTTCTTGTTCATATCGTCACACTCCCAGAATCGTTCCCATGTTGGATAGCGGCTCAGCCAAGGCGTCGAGGTTCTGGCTTAACCTGCGGACCTCCTCCGGTTTGAGCGTTTCGTAAGAGACGTAGCCCTCCCCCGATTTGAACGGCGCCAGCTCATTCATTAAGGCGGTGAACCGCTCGCCGATGGTTTGCTCAAGGGCCGGATCTTTTTTGGCCAGCTCCGGCTTCAGCAGCTCATAGATCTTCTGGGCCCCCTCCACATTCGCCACAAAATCATACAAATCCGTATGGGAATAACGCTCCTCTTCCCCCGTTACTTTGGAGGAGGAGACCTCATTCAGCAGCTCAACAGCCCCGGTAACGAGCAGATTGGCATCGATTCCGGCCGTCTCCACCTTGGCGCGCAGCAGCTGCGCATCCTTCAGCAGGCGGTCCGCGACATCCGTCATGCCCTCCGTTGTATTGTTCTGCCAGAGAGCCTGTTCAATCTTATGGAAGCCGCGCCAGTCCGCAGCATCTACATCATTCTCACGGGCATCAATGTTCGGGTCCAGATCCCCAAGCGCTTCAGCGATCGGCTCGATCCGCTCATAATGCATGCGTGCCGGAGCATACAGCGCCTTGGCTTCATCCAGCTTGCCCGCCTTGACAGCATCCGTGAAGCCCTCGGTCTGCTTAACGAACGCATCGCATTGTTCAATGACGTATTTGCGGTATTCGTCGATGGCAGTGGTGAAATCTGCATTCGTCTCACCTCCGGCCTTCGCTACACTTTCTGCCCCGCTGCCTGCCTGGGCTGCAGCATTATTCCCGGAGTTGTTACCACTGTTGCCGTTGTTGCCATTATTATTACTGTTGTCCTTGCCCGCACAGCCGGCAAACAGGAGGGAAGCCGCAAGCAAACCTGCGGGTACTGCATAGCCTATTTTCATCTGTATGGATACCCCTTTTCATTTATGAAAATGATAATCGTTATCAATGATGGACTTATCATAAATCTCCCCCTATTGGCTGTCAATAAAAATGTGATAATTATCATATTCATAATGATCCGCACAAATAAAATGCAAAAATACGCCTCCCGGCAGGCGGAAGACGCAGTTCGTATATATAAATTTCCGGCTGATCGGATTCTACACCGTGGCCCGCTCAATAATCCGGTAGTCCAGCTTGCGGTAGACCGGCTCGGGGCGCTCCGAGTGAATCTGCTCATGGATAATGCGGAAGGCGGCGGCCCCCATCTCATACAGGTGGTTGTCCATGGTGGTAATCTGAAGCAGCCGTCCAATCGGCTGGTTATCGAAGCCCATAACTGCGAGGTCCCCAGGGATGCTGAGACCGGCTCTGCGCGCTTCAATAATCAGCCCGGCAGCTACATGGTCTCCAGTAATAATTATGGCTTCCGGCCGCTGTGGCATCTTCAGCAGGGACTGTGCAGCGGCTGCGCCGTCTTCCTCCGTTGTACAGTCATAGATCATCCATTCCTCTTCAAAAGCCAGCTTATGCTCAGCAATGAATTCGCGGTAAGCAGCCTGCCGGATCACGGCGCTGCTGCCGTTACTCCTTCCTTCGCAATAACCGATGGAGCGGTACCCTTTGCCGGTCAAGTACTCCAGCCCTTCCTTGAAAGCCGCATAATGCTCAATATAGACAGAGGAATAGCGTCGCTCTCCGCTGTCCTGGCAGGTGACGACCGGACCGTAGGCCGTGTACTCCTCAATAATGTCTGGTTTCAGCGCAGTAGATACAATAACAACACCGTCAATCTCTTTATGACGCAGCATCTCCAACACTTTGATTTCTTCTTCCTCCAGGTAATTGCTCTGGCACAGAATCAGCCGGTATTGCGAGAGCAGCGCCTCGTGGGCAAGTCCATTCATAATAATCGAGAAATAAAAAGCATGAATATACGGCAGAATCACCGCCACCGCACCGGTACGTCCGGTAATCAGATGAACGGCGTTCATATTGCGGGTATAGTCGAGCTGCTCAATCGTTTGCAATACAGCGGCTCTTTTGTCCTTGCTGACATACGGATGATTATTGAGCACCCGTGAGACGGTCGTTACAGACACTCCGGCCATCCGGGCGATTTCTTTAATATTAGCCACGCTTCTCTGCGCCTCCTGTGTGAGACTGGTATGTCATTATTCTAACATAGAAATGAACAGCTTTTCGGCCGATAAAAAGCTTGCTATGGAATCCATTTCATACTTTACACTGGGGGTGCAACAAGCCTTACCGGAGAAACCGGCGTGACCGCAAGGGCGTGACGGACCGGTAACGTTAGCCATTTCACGCTGCGGGCAGGAAGGATGTTCAGCAATATTTTTTTCCTGAGCAACCCTTTAGCAGCGTGGTTTCTATAGACATTGCCCGACGGATGCCGCCTTAATGACTAAGGAGCAGCAGCCGTTTCTTGTGTGCATTCCGGTCAGAAGTACCGGGTTTGTCCATGCTCCGCGCCTGCCCCCGCCCAATTTAATGCTGCGACAGCACCATTAACTGCCCCTCCACATAGTATGTTTTGACTGTATCCCTTTACCTTGTTATACCAAACAAACCCAGGGCAAGGAGGGGTGACACCATTGAAGGGCAACGAACATCATAGCAAATTTTTGCTGACGCATCGTGAACGCGAAGTATTCGAGCTTCTTGTGCAGGACAAAACTACACGGGATATTGCCGGACTGTTATTCATCAGCGAAAAAACCGTCCGCAACCACATCTCAAACGTAATGCAAAAATTAAACGTAAAAGGCCGTTCGCAAGCGGTTGTCGAGCTGATCAAGCTTGGGGAGCTGAAAATCTAGCTGCCATGCTTCAGAGGTGATGCGTTTAAGCCTTCTCTTATCCTTCGGGATGAGGGGAGGTTTTTTGTTGTTGCGTGTCAACTCTCAATTCGATTTCAAACTATGATAAAATGAATTCATTAGAACCACTTTTTATCGATGGCTACCCGGGAGGTGTGAAAGAATGAAATGGCAGCAAGTAAGAGAGTTGTTTCCTGACCAATTTGTTTTGCTTTCCATTCTTGACTATCGTGAGGAAGATGATAAGAAAATTATAACGGAAGTAGCTCCTGTTCGTGCAGTATCTGAGAAGAACGCCAACCAGGAATTTTTCAGCGCCGAACCAGGAAATCTTGTCTATCACACTGCCAATGAGGAGTGCGTTATTCATCTGCGCAGAGATCCATTGATGAGAGTGAGGCGGCGATCATGAAGATAGCTTATGATGGACAACTTCTGACAACAGATATTTCCGTATGCTATCAAGGGAGAACGCTGCAAATAAAAGATATCATTATTGATACGGGTTCATCGCATACTGTGTTCAGTCCTGATGTACTCGAAGAGATAGGTGTTACGTATGAAAACGGAGACCCTGTATACGAAGCTTATGGCGTTGGTGGAACCGTACCTTTTTACACCAAGGTTATGGATCAGATAGAAATTGATGCCTTAAAAATTGCAAATGTGGAGATTGATGTAGGAATATTGCCCAAGTCGCATAAAGGCTTGCTCGGCTTGGATATCTTGAAAACATATGGATTTACCGTGGATATGGAAAAGCTGGAACTCAGACGACCGTCCGCAACCACATCTCAAACGTAATGCAAAAATTAAACGTAAAAGGCCGTTCGCAAGCGGTTGTCGAGCTGATCAAGCTTGGGGAGCTGAAAATATAGCTGCCATGCTTCAGAGGTGATGCGTTTAAGCCTTCTCTTATCCTTCGGTATGAGTTTTTTTTTTGCTCTTACTAGTCCCGGCGATCCAACCTCCCGGAATATTAAGCACGGCTGCATTTTATGGATTGACGGCCGGGGGAATTGGTTGTAAAATCAGTGTAAAGTATAAACCTTTAAACTTTCTGGATGGTTTTGATACTTTTAATAAATGCAAAGCTGACGTCCAATGTTCGATTTTCCAGTCAGGCTGTAAGTTATGGCGTGCTGAGTAAATCTTTTTTATTACTTTGAAAGTTAAATCGTTTAAACTTTTGAGTGTGGAGGCGTAGATACTTAGATGAATATTCATGATGTAGCCAAGAAGTCGGGGCTCTCTGTAGTGACCGTATCCAGAGTCCTTAACAATTCACCCTCTGTACGTGAAGGCAACCGCCAGAAAGTGCTGAATGCGATAGAGGAATTGAATTATCAGCCCAATTCAGCGGCGCGGAGTCTGGTGCGCGGCAAGACCGGAGTCATTGGGATGTCGATTAACAACTTTAACGATTCTTTCTATGACCGGGTGATTCGCGTAGTGAACCGGAAGCTGGCAGAGCAGGGGTACTTCCTGGCCCTGTCCATCGCCGAGAATGACGATGATGGGGTGAACTTCCTGTTCCAGAAGGACCGTGTGGACGGGATTATCCTGCTGTCTCCGCTGGAGGAGAAGGAATATGTGGAGGAGCTGAAGCGCAAGAACATCCCGGTTGTCCTGCTGGATAACCAGTTTGAGCATGAGGATGTTCCGAGTGTTGTCGTCGATAACTATCAGGGCGGGTATGAAGCAACAAGACACCTGATTAGTCTTGGACACACCCAGATTGCCTATATCGGCGGCCCTTCGGAGTTCCTGAGTGTAACGGAGCGCAAACGGGGTTATGTCCAGGCGCTGGATGAAGCGGGACTAACGCCCTTTGGCACGGAATATTGCGGCTTTACGGTAAGCAGCGGTTATGAGGTGGCGAAGAGATGGGTCCGCGAGGATAAGCTGCCGACAGCCATTTTTTCGGGAGACGACTTTATTGCCCTCGGGGTTGTTCAAGCCCTGCGTGAGGAGGGGATTCTGGTGCCTCAGGATATCTCCGTGGTCGGCTTTGATGATCAGCAGTTCGTCGGTGAATTCTACCCGCGGCTCACAACGGTCAGACAGCCAGAGGCGCAGATGGGCAATATCGGCGTTGACTTACTGCTGAAGCTGATCAATGGGGAGGTGATGCCCCCTGCGGTAACGAAGCTTGCTCCTCAGCTTCTCATCCGTGAATCTACCGCTTCTGTTCGATTAACTTGAAATTTAGGAGTGAATGATCTGTGAAGTATTTTTTGGGAGTGGATGCAGGGGGCAGTAAGACCTACGCAATGATTGCAGATGAACAGGGGAAGCTTCTCGGTGCAGGCAAGGGCGGGAACGGGAATCATCAGCTGAACCGTGAGCAGGCGGAGAACAGCTTGCAGCAGGCTGTATCGGAAGCCATTACAGCATCCGGGCTGACCAGGGAGCAACTGGATTATTCCTGGTTCGGATTGGCGGGAGCGGACAGAGAGGCTGATTTTAGGATTTTACGGCCCATCATCGGCCGCCTCGGCCTTCCCCGGACGGAGATTTCCTGCGATACCTGGAATGCCTTGCGTTCAGGGACAGAGAAGAATTACGGGATCGTGCTGATTTGCGGATCAGGCGTGAACTGCAGCGGCAAAAATCCGGCGGGTGCTGCCTATCAATGCGGCGGCTTCGGCTACCGGTTCGGGGATTTCGGCGGCGGCTATGACTTAAGTATGGAGGTTTTCCGCAGCGTCCTCAGGGCGGATGACGGAAGAGAACAGAAGACGGTCCTAAGCGAACGCTTAACTCAGTTGCTGGGCTATTCCAATGTCCCGGAACTAAGAGAGGATTACCTCGATCATTTCAGAGATCTGCCTCCCCAAATTGCGGAGCTGCTGTTTCAGGCGGCAGAGGAAGGGGACCCGGTGGCCACCGGGCTGCTGGTCAAGCAAGGGGATGAGCTGGGTCTGGCGGCTGCCTCGGCTATTCGCCGCTTGGCCATGGAGGAGGAGTCCTTCGACATCGTGCTTGCAGGCAGCCTGCTGACCAAGGGAGACCGTGCGGGCATTATCCGCCGGGCCATTGAGCGAAGAGTGAAGCAGGCGGCCCCGGACGGCACATTAAGGATTTTAACCCGGGAGCCGGTTGTAGGATCGGTCGTTCTGGCGATGGAAAGCAGCGGGTTGCATGTGAATCAGGAGGTTCTTGATCATCTATCACAGGGTAAGGAGGAGCAATTATCATGGGGGAAACATTGAAGCTGGTTGTTATCGGAGCGGGGTCATCGTATACGCCTGAATTAATTGAAGGGATCATCCTGCACCACCAGGAGCTTCCTGTCCGCGAAATATGGCTGGTGGATATTGAAGAAGGAAGAGAGAAGCTACATACGATTACGGAACTGAGCAAGCGGATGATTGCCGAGTCCGGACTGCCGATTACCGTTGCAGCGACGCTTGACCGCCGGGAGGCCATTGCCGGAGCGGACTTCGTCTGCACGCAGATCCGGGTAGGGATGCTTGAAGCACGCAAGTGGGACGAATTGATTCCGCTTGAGTACGGTGTCATCGGTCAGGAGACTACAGGCCCTGGAGGAATGATGAAGGGCCTGCGGACCATCCCGGTTATTCTGGACATTTGCAAGGATATCGAGGAGCTGGCCCCGGATGCCTGGCTGCTGAATTTTACGAATCCGGCCGGGATGGTGACTGAAGCTGTTCATAAATATTCATCGGTTAGAAGCGTGGGCCTGTGCAACTCGCCGATCGGATTTCAGAAGTGGCTCTCCGAATTCTTCGGGCTTCCCGTGGAGAAGATCTATGCGGAGTTTGTCGGCATCAACCATCTGCACTGGGTATCCGATGTCGTGATTGACGGGAAGAGCAAGCTGCAGGAGCTTATTGATTACCCCGAGAGCTATAAGGCAAGCAATGTGCCGTTTGATTCCTGGGACCACCGGTTTCTGAACGGTCTGAAAGCTATCCCTTCCTATTATCTGAGCTATTACTATATGACGGACGCGATGCTGGCGGAACAGAAGGAAGCAGCGGCAACGGCCGGATCACGCGCTGAAGTTGTGAAGAAGGTGGAGGAGGAGCTATTCGAGCTGTACCGGAACGTGGAGCTGAAGGAGAAGCCGAAGCAGCTGGAACAGCGCGGCGGAGCCTATTACTCGGAGGCGGCAGTGCTGCTGATGCGCTCTATCCATAATGATTCCCGCGATATCCAGACGCTGAATGTAAGGAATAACGGGATTATTGATTTCCTGCCGGACGATGCCTCGATTGAGGTGAACTGTATGGTCACCAAGCAGGGGCCGCTGCCGATTCCGCTGCGCAAGGTGCCCCAGTCTGTCAGAGGCCTGCTGGCTGCGGTCAAGCAATATGAGAGTCTTACGATCGAGGCGGCTGTGCACGGAGACCGGGATGTGGCCCTGCAGGCGATGGTTCATCATCCGCTCATGCCTTCGGTCACCGTAGCTGAACAGCTGCTGGATGAAATGCTGGAGAAGAACAAACCGTTTTTGCCGTTATTTCAATAGAATCGTCCAGAGGAGGTCAAGCGGATGAATACGGCCGGGAAACCGAGCAGGTGGAAGAAATTTAACAGTCAATTGGATTTGCAGTCTATGGTTTGGCCGGGAATTATCTTTGTATTCATTTTCAGTTACATTCCGATGTATGGCGTGGTTATGGCGTTCCAGCAATACGATATTTTCGGCGGCATGATGAATAGCCCCTGGGTGGGATGGATGCAATTCAGAATGTTCTTCGAGGCGCCGGAGTTCTGGAATGTGATGCGTAACACCCTTGTAATTAGCCTGTTAAAATTGATTATCTCTTTTCCTGCCCCGATACTGCTTGCGCTGATGCTGAATGAAGTCGGGCATATGGGCTTCAAGCGCGTGATCCAGACCGTCAGCTACTTACCTTATTTCCTGTCCTGGGTTATTGTATCCGGTTTCGTATTTTCGCTGTTATCCGTTGATAACGGAACGGTGAACTATCTGCTGGAGCGGTTCAATCTGGTCCAGGAGCCGGTTAACTTCCTTGCGGTACCCAAATACTTCTGGTCTATTCTGGTAAGTGTAAATGTCTGGAAGGAAGTCGGATTCGGAAGTATTGTCTATCTGGCGGCGATTGCCGGCATTGATCCGACCCTGTATGAGGCTGCATCCATAGACGGAGCAAGCCGGTTTAAGCAAATTCACCTGATTACACTCCCCAGCATTACCCCCATTATCGTCATCTTTATGATTCTTGCCATCGGCGGTCTGCTCAGTGCGGGCTTCGAGGATATTCTGCTGCTTGCAACTAATCCAATCCTCAGGCCCTACTCCGATGTTATCGATACCTATGTGTACCGCGTCGGGATATTAAATGCCAGATTCTCTTATGCGACAGCGGTAGGGCTGTTCAAAGCGGTAATCAGTGTCATTCTGCTGGTGACAGCCAACAAAATCGCCCGCCGGGCAGATGTAAGTCTCTGGTAGATACCACAACAATGCTCCATAAACCTTTTAGGAGGGCCGAACAATGAGACTAAGCCTGGGCGACAAAATGATGCAGCGGAGTATTTATATCCTTTTGGCATTGCTGGCGCTACTCATGCTGTACCCGTTTTGGAACGCGCTCGTCATTTCCTTTAATCTGGGGAGCGATACGGCGCTCGGCGGTGTAACCTTGTGGCCGAGAGCCTTTACCCTGGAAAATTATTATATTGTGTTTCAGGATGACCGCCTGCTGAATTCGTTTCTGATCACCATTCTCAGAACGCTCTGCGGCACAGCATTATCCGTATTCTTTACGGCCTTGCTAGCTTACGGCATGTCCAAGAAGACCTTACTTTTCCGCAAGCAATACATGGTGTTTTTCATGATTACGATGTTCTTCAGCGGAGGGCTTATCCCCAGTTATTTACTCATCCGTTCTTTGGGGATGCTGGATACCTTTTGGGTGCTGATTATCCCCGGCATCATCAGCGTCTGGAACATGATTGTCATCCGCACCTTCTTCAGCGCTTTGCCGGAGGGACTGGAGGAATCCGCCAAAATCGACGGCTGCAGCAACTACGGCATTTTCTTCCGGATTGTGATTCCCGTCTCCGGCCCGGTGCTGGCCACGATAGCCTTATTCACCGCAGTCGGTTACTGGAATGACTGGTTTACGGGAGCGATCTACATTACCGAGGATCGCCTGCTGCCTATACAGACGCTGCTGCGGCAGGTAATGAACTCCAACATCATGACCCAGATTGGCTCCTCGAATGCGATCGCGCTGGATCATATGAACCGGAATCGGACGATTACCACGAAGTCACTGACTATGGCTACGATGATGATCGCTACTATTCCGATTATCCTGACCTACCCTTTTCTCCAGAAGTACTTTGTGAAGGGCGTGATGGTCGGTTCATTGAAAGAATAGCAGTCCCCATCTTACGTAGAAAGAAGGAAAAAGAATGCGCAAACGCCTGACATGGGTAGCTCTGTTGCTGACTTCGCTGGTGCTGCTGCTCGCTGCCTGTAGCGGAGGGGGGAATTCTGACACTTCACAGAACAATCTGAATACCGGGGCCGCTACAGATGACGGCAGCGGGATCAAGCCTGTCACCTTCAGCTTCTATGGCAACTACGACTGGCTCACGACATCACCATGGGGGGAGAATGAGGCGACGAAGTGGATTCAGGAGAACCGCAAGGTTACGGTTGAACCGATCCAATCCGGAGGAGCGGCCGGAGAAAAGCTCAACACGATGATCGTCGGCGGCGATTTGCCGGATGTTATTTTTACGGACCGGGGGTCCTCAGTGGAGAGGCTGGTGCAGGCGGGGCAGCTCGTTGCACTGGATGATTACTATGAGAAATATCCGAACTTCAAGAAATATGTGAAGGAATCGACCCTGAATCTGCTCCGTTCCGACGACGGGAAAATCTATCAAATCCCGAACTGGTATACCTCCGGGCAATTCGGCAACGGCGGATGGATGGTGAATAAGGATATCTATAACGCACTCGGCAGGCCGGCGCTGGAGACCTTTGATGACTTGTATCAATATTTGCTCCTGGTGCAAGACAAGTATCCGGATGTAGTCCCTCTGGAGGTTGGGGAGAAGGGCGCAGGTCTGGAGATAATGTATGGCGGCTTCAAGGAGAACTCCACCAGCAAGTTCGTTACACTCATGGGATATCCGGATGGCGACAAGCTGTCATCGATCCTGGATGATCCCGCTTACGAGGAGATGGTGCTGTACATCAATAAGCTGTACCGTGAACGGCTGATTACGCAGGATGCGCTGCAGCAAACCCAGGATGCGGTCAAGGAAAAGGTCAATACCGGCCGGGTAGCAGTCATGGTCGAATCCAATATCACTACGTATGGAGCCGAGGGACACCGGGCATTGACAGCAAGCAATCCGGACAGCGGTTATGAAATTATCTGGCCTGTCCACAAAGCAGGAATAGACAAGACCAAAGTATTTGTAAGCGGCTTTGAGACGCTGGGCTGGAACGTCAGTGTTATTACCAAACAAGCCAAGGACCCGGAGGCTATCTTCGCTTACTTTGACTGGATTACGGGTCCGGAGGGACAGAAGGTGCTGTTCTTCGGCCCTAAGGGCTTGTACTGGGATGAAGAGGATGCGGATGGAGCGCCGATTCCGAACGAGAAATACAAGACGACGCCTGCTAACGAGCGCACGGATACGATGAGGAAATTCGAGGACTTTAACTGGGCCGGGAATACGACCTTCATTGATACGGCCAAAATGAGCCTCGAGGCGCTGCTCTCCGCGAATCAGAAATCATGGGAGACCGTGGCCCAGTCCACAGTGACCTGGAAAACCGCGCTGGACATTACACAATTCGTAAATACCGATCCGCTTCCCGATACGGAGACCGGTATCATAGCCCAGAATGTCGCGGATATCTATACCCTTGCTTACGCCCAGATGGTTCAGGCCAAGTCGGATGAAGAGGTGCTTGCGGCACTGGATACCGCCAGAAAGAACACCGCAAAAGCCGGGCTGGATAAGCTGCTAGAGTTCAGAACCGAAAAATGGCAGGAGAATGTAAAGAAAATGAACCTGACGAAATAACTGCCGTACGGGCAACTGGCCAAATAAAACTATGATGTGGAGGCGATATTATGGCATTTACATTGAGATCGAGGTTCATGGCAGTGTTAGGCATTGTGTTGGTTTCTTCGGTAGCGGGGGGTTCCCTTCCCCTTCCGGCACAGGCCGAGGAGCAGAGCAATCCCCCATTTGAGACGGAAGTGATTGTACGGACTGTTAACCAGTTCAAGAACTTGGCGGATGTGCAGAATTTCATCGCGCTGTCCACAAGCTACGGGGTCGATGTCATCAGCATGAATGTGAAGCAGGATGAAGATGATGAGGTTCCGTCCGGCAGTGTATTTTATCAGAGTGATATCGCTCCTATTGCCCAGGGCTACCAGAATTTCGATGCCCTGCAGGCTGTCATTACGGCAGCTCATGCCGCAGGAATCAAGGTTCATGCCTGGATTCCCCAGTTCCATGACCAGCAGGCCTTCCTCGCTCATGATGAATGGCAGATGCAGTCGTTGGTGAACGGGGTTCAGAATCCGTTTACGGGCTCTAACGGTAACGAATATTTCGTCAATCCGATTCACCATGAAGTGCAGCAGTATGAGCGTTCCATCATTCAGGAAGTGATCGAGAATTATGATGTGGACGGTGTTGTACTGGACTGGATCCGCTTCGACAATTACAACATGGATGTCAGTGATTATACGGTTGCCAAGTATCAGGCGCAGTTCGGGTATTCGCCGCTCAGCATTGACTTCGATACGGATTCACCGCAGCGTCAGCAGTGGAATGAATGGAGAACCGAACAAATCGGACAGTATGTAGGCGATATCCGTGAGGATATTTCCGAATCCGCGAATCCGGATGTGCAGCTTGGTGTATATATTCTGCCGCCGGAATTTACCGAGGTTGGACAGAATGTAGCCAAGTTCAAGGATGAGATCGACTTTGTCGCACCGATGGCGTACTTCGATGACTGGGAATTCAACAGTGATTGGGTATACAGCACCTCCTACGGTATCCTGAAGGATACCAGTGACGCGATTAGCGGCAGTGATGTTGACATCGTAGCTACCCTGGATAATGACTGGACCGATGATCAATATCAGGAGGTCTACAAGGGAATCCGCGAGAATTATCCGGATGTGAAGCGCCTGTCGTTCTTTGCCTATGGGGCCTGGCCGGAAGAGGAGCTGGCGAATATCCATGAACGTGAGACCTGGCCGACGCCAG
The DNA here is from genome assembly GCF_038000365.1 of Paenibacillus sp. FSL R7-0333. Classification (NCBI taxonomy): domain Bacteria; kingdom Bacillati; phylum Bacillota; class Bacilli; order Caryophanales; family Paenibacillaceae; genus Paenibacillus; species Paenibacillus sp. FSL R7-0333. The sequence continues at coordinate 5,857,700 of NZ_JBBOBZ010000001.1, read as the reverse complement.
GCTGGACGGCTCCGGTAGAGCAAGATTATCCGGCCCAGCTGCCTGCAGTATGGAAGGCGCGGAATATCGGTTCCATGCCGGGGAACGCCACCTATAATGCTTCCAATAAGCAATTTACACTCAGCAGCAGCTCTACGGATGTTTGGGGCAATGGGGATCAGCTGAATTATATCTATCAGCCCGTGAGCGGCAATGCGGAGATTGTGGTTAAGGTGCAGTCCACCAGCTGGCTGGACGGCTGGGCCAAGGCCGGCATTATGATCCGGGAGTCCCTGAGCCATAATTCCAAGCACGCGGATATGATGCTTACCCCATCGAATGGGGCCACCTTCCAGTATCGTTCAGAAACTGCGGGAACTATGGCCGATCATACGGCAACTGCCTCCGCTCCGAAATGGCTGAAGCTGACGAGAACCGGCAATACGTTCAAAGGGTCGATATCGGCAAATGGGAGCAGCTGGCAGACAGTCGGAACGGTTCAGATCCCAATGAAAAGCAAGGTGTATATCGGGATTGCCCTTAGCAATCCCGGGAATGACTCGCGGAACAAGGCTGTGTTTGGAAATGTGAAGGTTACGGATTAAGCCTAATAGCCGGGAGATAGAGTTGGCTTGCTATGAAGGCTAAAGGGGGCGTGAGTATGACTATGACTATGCCGTTACGAGAACGGCAGTATTACTTTCGGGACTACTACGATCAGGGTGAGGAGCTGGTGCTGGAAGGGCAGCAGCTGAGAATCGGGCTGACTTCAAAATTTTCCTTGATCCAGAAGTGGGAGTGGCCGCTTGCCGCCGAAGGCCCGATTGTGATCCTTGAGCCGCCTGGAGAAAATGAGGAAACACCCGAACCTGGCAATATCAAGCTGGAGCTGGAATACGAGGGATCGCTTAAGGCGGATGGCTATCTGCTGGATATCCGTAAGGACGGCACAGTTACCATAGCTGCCTCCAATAAGAGGGGACTACGGTATGGAATGGATGCTCTGCACCGGCTGCTGAGCGTAGATGAAGGCAAGTGCCGGTTGCCTGTGGCGACTATTCATGATGAGCCCTCTTTTCCAGTCCGCGGCATTATTGAAGGCTTCTATGGCACGCCGTGGAGCTGGGAGGACCGGATGGATGCGGTGCGCTATCTGGCAGCTCACCGGATGAATACCTTCATGCATGCTCCCAAGGATGATCCCTATCACCGCGAGCTATGGCGTGAGCCTTATCCTGAGAATCTGTTCGAGCAGATTCGTGAGCTGAAGCAGGAATGTGATACGCAGCTGGTGGACTTCTATTATTGCATTAGTCCGGGGAACGATCTGCAGTTTCGCAGTGAAGATGATTTTGCCAGTCTGGAGGCGAAGCTGAGCGCGATGATCGCTATTGGTGTCCGGCATTTCGCCCTGCTGATGGACGACATCGACTACGCCTTGTCCGGGGAGAACCTTCATTACCTGGAACGGTCGGGAGTGGCGCATGCCTATGTGGCTAACCGTGTCTATGACTATCTAAGCCTTCAATTGCAGAAGGTTACTCTGGTAATGTGCCCTTCTGAGTATTGGTCCTCCTGGGATACCGAATATAAGAGGGATATCCGCGAGAAGCTGCATACGGACATCAAGGTATTCTGGACCGGCTCTGCCGTCTTTGCCCGGCAGGTCGGGAGCAGACAGGCACAGGAGAATTACAGCCATTACGGACATGAGCTGTGGCTGTGGGACAACATCCCCGTCAATGATGCCGACTATGACCGGTTGTTTCTGGACCCGGTTCGCGGGCGTTATTCCCGGCTTGGCCAGACCGGACATCAGGCCGTGGTAGCGAATCCAATGGTGCAGTGGGAATGCTCCAAGATTACATTGAACACCATGGCCCACTATATGTGGAACAGTGAGCGTTATATGCCGGAGCTGTCCTGGGAGCTGTCGGTCCGCGAATTTGCCGGAGAGCTGGCAGACGACATGATGTTCTTCTGCCGCCAGAATCTCAATAGCCAGCTCTATAGCGGTGGATATAAGGAACTGAAAGAGGCTGTGCACAGCAGAGATATACGCTGGCTTGACGCGTATTTCGACCGTCTGGAGAGCATGTCCTGCAGGCTGCTTGAAATGGAGAATTCCAAGTTCCAGACGGAAGCAGAACCCTGGCTGCAAAGAGCCCTGGCGGATGTAGAGCTGTGGAGGGCCTTGCGGCGGAAGGTAATAACCGGGGGAACTGAACCCGGAGCCGATGAAGAACTGCGTAAGCGGGCCGAAGCCTGCCGGGCCTTTGAGGTCCGGCTGGGGAGTGATCCCGCTTGGATGGCAGCCGAGGCCTGGGGACTTGCTGCCAGGGAAGGCAAGAAGGGATACCGGCTGATTTTGGAGGATGAGGTGGTAATCTAAGCGCCTGTTGATCCTGATTAATGGATAGTACCGTACCAAAATTAAACGTAATGCTGGAAATATTGCCGCCATACTCCAATGACAATACGTGTAAGCCTTCCTTTCCCCTTCGGGGTGAGGGGAGGTTTTTTGTTTGCCAAAATCACGGAAGAGTGAGTTAGATCACCTTTTGATTTTGAGTACCTGATAAATTTGAGCTAATAAGGTAATCGAGGAGGATCTGTTATGACCAGATATGAACAACAAAGAAATTTTCTGAAATCCAATTTTCATGAATTCAAACGGATTAAAACAGACAAGATTAAGGGTATTGCACAGCCGCCGGTTGTGAAGGCGTTTGATCCGGATTCGCTTATTATTGATTTGCCCAAGGTCAGCAGGGATACTGTAGGTAAAGACAGCATTTTTGAATGTATAGAGCAGAGAAGAAGTACACGCTTCTATTCTGCGGACACGTTAAGTCTGGAGGAGCTGTCCTATTTATTGTGGGCCACCCAGGGGATTACTGGAATGAACAAGAACGGGCTTACGCTGAGGACTGTACCCTGCAGCGGGGCGACACACACTTTTGAGACTTACCTGATGATTATGCGGGTAGAGGGCATTTGGCAGGGGATCTACAGATACCTTCCTGTGGAGCATAAGCTCTTGTTTATGTTTGAATTGGATGAGCTGGAGCAGAAGATTGATGCCATTACGCTGGATCAGCCGTTTGTCCCTAACTTTGCACGCAAGGCTTCTGTGCTGTTCGCCTGGAGTACCACACCGTACCGCTCGGAGTGGAAGTATGATATTTCAGCCCACAAAAAAATCCTCATCGACGTTGGACATGTCTGCCAGAACCTGTACTTAGCCAGTGAATCGATCGGAGCAGGCGCCTGCGCTATCGGGATCTATGACCAGAAGCTGATTGATGAGATTTTGGCGCTGGACGGGGATGAAGAGTTTGTGATCTATCTTGGCGCAGTGGGGAAGAAGCGGGAATAGGTAAGGTAAGCCGGGCAAATGATCTACAGCTGCCGTGCTTCAGAGTGACACGTTTAAAAGCTTCCGTTGCCCCTCCGGGCGAGGGGAGGTTTTTGGACCATTCTCCCCGCCCTTATCTATTCTCAATAATATATTGGAGATAGTCTGCTGCACTCTGGTTGATTTCTTCATCACTCGCCTGGAAGGAGGCGCCGAAGACGGCGAAATAGGGTAGTGCGGTTGCGCCTACATGTACTGCACTGGCTTTGAAAGGTGCGATCACTTCATCTACTGTAAAAGAAACGGACCCTGCCGGCAGGTAGTTTTCCTTTTTATCACCGATGGTCATAGCTATGCCCAGCTTTTTCCCGTTCAGCTTGTTCCCGTTTGAACCATACGCCCAGCCGTGTGTGAAGACGTCATCCAGCCATTTTTTTAATAAAGGCGGGTAGCTGTACCAGTATAAGGGGAATTGGAAAATAATCAGGTCGTGCGCCTCCAGTAAATGCTGCTCCCGCTGAACATCAATGCTCCAGTCGGGGTACTCCTTATAAATCTCATGAACGGTAATTTCCTCTGTATGCTGCAGCAGCTCTTGTTGCCATCTCCGGTTCACTCTGGAAGTTTCAATATGGGGATGGGCTAGAATCACAAGGGTTTTCATGATTAATCACCTTTCCGCGGATAATTGTTTTGGTTCAGCTGCTTATATTATTTTGGAAGCCTGCAGAAATGTAAATACACACAATGAAGTAACCAGGTTACCTCCAGGTGTGCATTGGCCTTCTGCGGGATCTGTGGCATGATAGAAATCATGAGATGCGATAAGCTAAAGTTAATTCAGTGTGAATGAGGTGGCAGGTATGAAGCAATATCGTTTAGGCATAGAAGCAACGCTTGAAATTCTCGGCGGCAAATGGAAATCGTTGATCATATGTAATTTAATGTCGGGCGAGAAAAGGACAAGCGAATTGCAGCGCAATATCCCAGGTATCTCACAAAAGGTCCTGATCCAGCAGCTTCGCGAACTTGAGAAGGACGGAATGATCGGCAGACAGGTCTATCAACAGATGCCGCCCAAAGTGGAATATTATATAACGGAATATGGAATTACAGCCAATGAAATCATCGATGTCATGTGTTCATGGGGCAGGGCCAATATCAGAATGAGACAGCAGCAGGGTGAGGCTATAGTGCTTTTAGAGAATACTGCGCCGGAATCAGCGTCTTACGAATAGCTAGGGTGATCCATCTCCATATTTTTGACGGCTCCAATGGAGTTCCATGTGATTGACAATGGTTTGATATCAAACTATAATCCCTGTATGGAAACTAGAGACGTTATTTCACTGATCTCCAGGATCAGAGAGAAGGTTAACCGGTTCATTATCCAAGAGATGGTGAAGCAGGGAGTAGACGGGATCGGCACTTCGCATGGGGATATTATCTATGCGCTGCTTCATAAACACAGACTGACTATGGCAGAGCTCTCCACCAAAATTCATAAGGACAAATCTACAGTTACGGCACTTGTGGATAAGCTGGTGCGGCTTGGGCTGGTCATGAAGGAGAGGGACAAAGAGGATACCAGGTATGTTTTTGTTGCTTTGACAGATAAGGGAAGGGAACTGGAGACGGTTTTTGAGGCTATATCCGCACAAATGCTGGAGCAGTTCTACCGCAATGTCTCCGAACAGGAGAAAGAAGCGCTGCTTAGTATTTTAAAGAAAATTAATAACAACTTCTAAAAAATTCAACCAATAGTTTGATATCAAACTAATTGGAAGGAGGAATCATCATGAGGGATTACACGAAAGAATTGCCGCCGCATATAGAGAAAACCATCGGTGAGCACGATTTATTTCTGGAGATATTCGAGGGGAGGGAACTCCCTCAGGTTACTGGTCCTAGGCCTCCTCTGCTATTCGTACACGGTGCATATACCGGAAGCTGGATGTGGAGCAAGTACCTTCCCCATTTCATCCGTGATGGCTGGACGTGTTATGTGATGAATCTGAGAAGTCATTACCGGAGCAGGGTGCTGGATATGACACAGATTACCTTTGAAGATTATCTGGAGGATATCCATGAGATAGTGCAGTTGATTCAGACTGAATGCGGAGCTGCTCCTGTCCTGATCGGGTTCAGTATGGGCGGGATCCTCAGCCAGAAGGTGGCGGAGACAGCCGGGCTGGCCGGGCTTGTGCTGATGGATTCAAGTCTATGCAGGGAGGTTCATGAGGAGGTGCCGTATACAGATATCGTCAGAACGGTACCAGGTAATGTAGTGCCCGCTCCGGTCCGCGAAGAGGAGACCAGCCTGGATGAGACGGCAGAAGACATAGCGTTTCAGCGCAAATACCTGACGATGGAGTCCGCCAAGGCGTTTCGAACCTTTTCTTATCATTTCGGAGCAGCAGGGGTATCTGTAGACAGCGGGTCCATTACTTGCCCTTGTCTGGCGATCCATGCGGTTAACAGTGATGAGGATGAGCGCCGGGGCAGGGCCAATGCAGCGTATTTCCGCGCAGCCTACGCAGGTCTTTGGGGCACCACCCATACCGGCCTGCTCGTAGGACAGCGCTATCTGGAAGCGGCACAGACGATCCTGCGGTGGTTGGCGAGATAATGAATCTATATAGATTGAACTAAAAATTTATTGTTAAAGGAAAAGTGGCGGAGGGGAATTTTGGAACTGGAGGAGCGGTAGCGTCCGCCTTTGTATGCGGATTTCAACCGTTAATAACGGGATAAAATCAAGAAATCTGCAGACAACAGCGGCTGGAAGTCCAAAACTTCTCTGGAGTCACAGCTAATCCTAAAACCTAAAAATCATTAGTTCAATATATACAGTGCAACAAATAAAAGGCCGCTAGAACCGGGATGCTCCCGTTCCTTAGCGGCCTTAACCTGATAGGTGAAGGGTGTTCTATATATACATCTAACTGGAAATTAGTGAAATTTGACAGTCTTGATGCGCGATTCCTGCTCGTAAGTTAGCGGGCTTGGTGTTGGCGGTGTGTGCAGATGGCGGTGTGCGCTGTATTCCATTCTCCGGTAATCCTCTTCTCCGGAAGCCATCCCCGGCTGCCACATCCCGGTTACCCAATTCTTCAGTTCCTTAATTCCTGCCAGCATTGCATTCATCCTCCTTGGCGATGAAATACGGTAATGAACCTCTGGGACATCTCATTTGGTTACGCTTTCATTATAACATACATAATCCATAAAGCAATGGAATGTCCGCCTGTTAAAGACAAATAAATAAGGAATAATGTTGCCATAACTGGTTTTGTATTTGTATAAGAGAACAATGTCCTTGTGAGATGGACTGCGTGCGGGCAACAAAAAAGCGGCAGCCGGGAGGGCGGTCGCTTCGGGGCAAGATGTTATGCAGAAGCAGCTAAACGTTTCATTTCAGCTTCCTGATCTATAGAACGCCGGGCCAGGATATCCAGTGTTGCGTCATGTCCGCGCAGGCTCCGGTCGATCCGCTCCAGTGAATCCCGGCCAGCAACGACTTCAGTATTCACTTCGGACACCGCCTGTTGAATAAGCGGGATTAGCTTCGTATCTTCCTTGATGCTTTCGATATCATCCTTGATGATAACCAACTCGCCAACAATTTCAGACTTGAATGTAGCGAATTCTGACTGAAGATTTTTAACATCGGACTTGATTCCTGCAATTTCAGATTTCATTCCGTTAATTTCGGACTTTACGCCTTGCAGCTCGGCAAGAATCTGCTGGAGAATTACATCGCTCATAGGGCACAGCTCCTTAGATAGGGTTGGAATAGGACTGCTGCTTGAAGGGGGGATACCTGCGGAATAGGTACAGGTCATTATAGCATATTTGCGTCATTATTGGGTGCTGCTGTAAAAAGAATTCCATGAACATATTGGACATTAGAAAACTGATACTTAAATTTATAAATATACAAAATAGGACAATGGGTGTACTATGTATGTGAATAAATTCGCATGAAGTGTAACCGATAAGAGATGGGGGAATCAAGATCCATGAAGACAAGAAACTGGAAACACCTTATGAAGCTAGTCGTGCTGACTGCTGCTGTCAGTGTAGTAGCTGCCGGATGCGGTAGCGCAAATCAGGCAGGAAATGCCAAAGATACTAATACAGGAGCTGCTACAGCTGTACCTGCTGAGGCTGTTACGATATCGCTGGGACTGCTGCCATCCATCGATGCAATTCCTTTTATTATTGCCCATGAGCAGGGATTTGATCAGAAGCATCATGTGAACCTGGATATCCAGACCTTCAAGAGCGCGAAGGATCGTGATGTGGCTTTTCAGGCGGGTAAGGTAGATGGCCTCAGTGCGGATCTGGTGGCGATCTCGATCTATAATGAAGCAGGACTCGATGTCAAAATCACCAGCACGACCACAGGTGAATTCGACCTGCTGACCGGAAATGATGCAGTGAAAGAGGTAAAGGATCTGAAGGGGAAGACCGTCATCCTGTCCAAGAATACCTCAACCCAGTATACCGTTGCCATGATGCTGAAGCAGGCAGGCCTGACGGAAGCCGATATTACTGTAACGGAAGTGCCGCAGATTCCAACGCGTCTGGAGCTGCTTAAGAATCATAAGGCGGATGCGGCTGTTTTGCCGGAGCCTTTTGTCACCATGGGCCGTACTGCCGGTCTGCGTGTTCTCAGCTCCACCCATAGTGCGGGGATCAATCCGTTTGTGCTGGCTTTTCCGCAGAGTGCCATTGATGCCAAGGGTCAGGGAATCCGCGATATGTACGCCGCTTATGATGAGGCTGTCGATTATATGAAGACGCATGACCAATCGGAATATATCGACCTGATTATTAAGGAAGTGGGCTATCCCGATACGCTGAAGAATGAGATTAAGGTGCCGGAGTATCTGCCTGCGAACCAGGTGGATGTGAAGGAAGTGGAGGCTGCTTTTGCCTGGGCCCGTGAAAAAGGACTGTTGACCAAAACGCTATCGGCTGAAGATGTGATCTCCGATGTCCAGTTTAAAAAATAGCGGTCTCCGCATTAATCAGCTCCATGTAGCTTATCAGAACGGGCAGCTGGCCCTGGGGGAAATGAACCTGACCCTGCCGGAGCACGGGATTTATACGGTGATCGGTCCCTCGGGCAGCGGCAAATCCACGCTGCTGCGGGCGATTGCCGGACTGCTGCCTGGTTACGAGGGGGAACTGCTTTTCAATGACAGATCTGTCCATGAGAAGGAGACGCTGATCGGGCTCGTGCCGCAGAATTATGGTCTGCTGCCCTGGAAGACGGTCCGTGACAACATTCGGATTGCGATGCGGATCGCCCGTCCGGGCGGGGCAGGCCACAATCGGCGGGAGCAGGACCGGCAAATTATGCACTGGCTTGAATCCATGGGAATCGCCCAGCTCGCCGGCCGGTTTCCGCTCTCACTGAGCGGCGGTCAGCAGCAGCGGGTGGCCATTGCCCGCGCCTTTGCCATACTGCCGACGCTTCTGCTGCTGGATGAGCCGTTCTCGGCGCTGGATGCCATTACGCGGGAAGGGCTGCAGCAGATTTTTATCGACAACTGGCAGGCGCATCCGGCGACCACGCTGTTCGTGACCCACGATGTGGAGGAGGCGATTCTCTTGGGACAGAAGATTATCATAATGCTGCCGGGCCAGCAGGAGCCGCCGGAGATTCTCGATAACGCTGCTGTATTTGCCATGAAGCATTCCCAGAAGCGGGAGAGCGATGAATACTTCGAGCAGACGAAGAGAATCCGAAAGGTAATGATGGAGAAATGGTAAAACGACGGCATTTTATTCACCTGCTGCGCCTGCTGCTTGTTTTTGCCGGAATGAATGCGCTCTGGTATGTCGCTTATCTGCTCATGAATCACGCGATTCTTCCCAGCCCAGGCGCGGTCTATAAGGCAATGTTTCAGCTTGGGGCCCATGATGTGGCGCTGAATGTCAGCTACAGTCTGATGCGCATCACTGAAGGTGTGCTGCTGGCTCTGCTGCTCGGTCTGCTGGCCGGTCTGCTGATGGGCCGCTCTCCCTTCTGGAACCGGGTACTGGACCCGGTCGTCTATCTGACCTATCCGATCCCCAAAATTGCGCTGTTGCCGGTGGTCATGCTCTTCTTCGGACTCGGAGAAACCTCCAAGGTGCTGATGATTATGCTGATCCTGCTGTTTCAGGTCATTATCTCGGTACGTGATGGTGTGAAGGCCATCCCCGAGAGTACTTATGATGTGCTGACGAGTATTGGTGCCAGCACGATGCAGAAATTCTGGAATGTGACGCTTCCCGGCGCCTTGTCGGTGATCCTCAGTACGATTCGTATTTCGCTGGGCACAGCGATTTCAGTACTCTTTTTCACCGAAATCTACGGTACGGAGCATGGTATGGGCTTCTTTATCATGGATGCCTGGCTGCGGCTGGACTACCCTGAGATGTATGCCGGAATTATGCTGTTCAGTCTGGTGGGGTTCGTGCTGTTCCTGCTGGTGGATGTGCTGGATTATAGATTCATGAAGTGGCGGAGATAGCTGTTTAAGCAGGATGCGATACACCTGAGTTCCACATAGTTAAAAAAGAAATCGCCCTTTTGGTAAGATGGATAATTCATAATCCATCCCAAAGGGAGATTTCTTTTTATTTTATGGACTATATAAGACGCACTAAAGAATTAACAAAAAGCCAAAAGAAGCGGAGGGGAAATTTGGAACTGTAGGAGCGGAAGCGACCGCCTTTGTTTTTGGATTTCTACCGCGAAGAGCGGTTACAATCAGGAAATCCAAAGACAACAGCGGCCGGAAGTCCAAATGTTCACCGCAGCGACGACCAAGCTTTGAGTTCTAATCTTAAGAGCATCTTATAGCTTTTCTTTCAAATAGAGATTATTTGCCGAGTTGCTTGTCGACTTCCTTGACAGGATTCTCGCCGACATTCTCTTCGGTCTTGACACTGCTCATGAACCAGCCTGTAGCTGCAATGATGATCAGAACTACATAGAAGGTCAGTTTCCACCAGGTGCTGTGTGCGAAGTCTTCAGACAATACACCCAGAGCAGGGTGGGCCAGAGTGATGACTGCGAGCTTAACCCCTACCCAGCCGACGATGAAGAAGGCAGCAACCTCAAGACCCGGACGGGTGTGAAGCAGCTTAACGAAGAAGGAAGCAGCGAATCGCATAATAACGAGACCAATGAACCCGCCCGCGAAGATTACAAGGAACTGTCCGCCGTCGAGGCCGCCGATGTTGCGGATACCACTTGCCGGAAGAGCAACGGCCAGGGCTACGGCTGCGAGGATGGAGTCTACAGCAAAGGCAATATCTGCTACCTCGACCTTAAGTACGGTGAACCAGAAGCTGGCTTTCTTCTTATTTACAGCTCCAGGGCTTCCGCTTTCAGCGGCGTCTTCCGTGACCGGCTTAGCGAATAACACTTTTCGGAAGATGTGATTCCCCGCGATAAATAACAGATATAGCGCACCGATGGCTTGTACCTGCCAGATGTCTACCAGATAGGAGATGACGAACAGCGATCCGAACCGGAACACAAACGCTCCAGCCAATCCGTAGAACAATGCCTTCTTACGTTCCTCATCAGGAAGATGCTTAACCATAATTGCGAGTACAAGTGCGTTGTCTGCGGCAAGCAGCCCTTCCAGTGCTACGAGAACGAGCAATACCCATCCGTACTCTAATAATAATCCCCAATCCATTGCTGTTTCCTCCTCAAGTGGGTTTAGCTGCTTTTTTGAGAAACTAACGGTGATACCATTAGTTTAACCAAAAATATATATAAAAAAGACCTTTACCAAACAGATTAGCCTTTGGAATAAAGGTAACCTGGTTGGTAAAGGTCTCGCTAACAATAATCTATTGCCGATAAAACCGGAGAATATCCTCATATTCTCGTATTGACGATTTTATCTAACAGCTACTCCCCTTTACGGGATTATATGAAATTTTAGGTGATTCGTTTCTGGCTAAAAGTATCATATCCGAGTTAAGAGGTGTTGTCAATGTTTTTGTGAGAACAACTATCAATAGAAATGACAGGCCTGAAAACGGAAACATGATAAGTATGAGTTATGTAAGTTGACATGTCATATGGCGAAACTGCAAACAAAAGGAAATAAAGAGCAAAATGAACGTTGGACTAATTGACGATCCCCGGTAATGAAAATATGATGAGACTAATTAAAGCGGCCAAGTGAATTTAATGTTATATAAAATAACATCAACCAAAACAAAGGCTATTTGAACCATAAAACTTAAGTTAATGCTTCCGAAGCGAGTTTTGTACGCAGAATGCGCAGAGAAGCCTAGCTTACAAAACTTTTAGGAGGTGGGAAATGATGCAGCCGTCATGTCTATCAAGTGAAGCGGAAGAGGAGATTAGCCGCCACCCTTGCTACAGCGAGGAGGCCCACCGGTTCTATGCCCGGATGCACATCCCGGTTGCTCCCGCCTGTAACATCCAGTGCAATTACTGTAACCGCAAGTTCGACTGTGTGAATGAGAGCAGGCCGGGCGTGGTCAGTGAGGTGCTTACTCCGGAGCAGGCGGAACGCAAGGTGCGGGGAGTTGCCGCCGGGCTGATGCAGCTCTCGGTAGTGGGTGTAGCCGGGCCTGGAGATCCGCTCGCGAACCCGGAGCAGACCTTCGACACCTTCGCCCGGGTCAGGAAGCATGTGCCTGATGTCTCCCTCTGTCTCAGCACTAACGGACTCACGCTGTACCGGCATGTGGATGAGATTATGGAGCTGGGCATCCGCCATGTCACGATCACCATCAACGCCATTGACCCTGAGGTCGGCCAGGCGATTTATCCCTGGGTGTTCGATGAAGGCGTACGGTACGAAGGCAGAGAGGCAGCCGAACTGCTGATCCGCCGTCAATTACTGGGACTTGAGATGCTGGCGAAGCTGGGGATTCTGGTCAAAGTGAATTCCATTATGATTCCGGGGGTTAACGATCATCATCTGACTGCAGTGTCAGCGCGGGTAAAAGAGCTCGGGGCCACGCTGCACAATGTAACACCGCTTATTATCGCGCCGGGCAGCCAGTATGAAGCGGATGGCCGTAAGGCGCCCCGTCCAAAGGAATTGCTTAATTTGCAGGAGCAGCTGGGCCGCGGGGGAATGAAGGTGATGCGTCACTGCCGGCAATGCCGGGCCGATGCGATCGGGCTGCTGGGCCAGGACCGTAATCCCGATTTCCCGCTGGAAGCGATGGAAGCCGAGCCGGTCATTAATGAAGCCGCCCGGGCGATGTTGCAGCGTGAGCTGGACACCAAGATCCGCGAGCGCATCTTGGCCAAACAGGCCAGACGTATTCAGGCCGGAGGGCCGAAGACACGGGTCGCGGTTGCCACCAGAGGCGGCGACAAAGTGAATCAGCATTTCGGTCATGCCACTGAGTTCCTGGTCTACGACACCGACGGAACCGATGTACAGCTCCTGGGTGTCCGCAAGATCCAAGCCTATTGCCATGGCAAGGCCGATTGTAACGGTGACAAAGCAGCTACGCTGCAAGAAATTATAACGATTCTAAGTGACTGCCGCATTCTTCTCTGCTCCGGCATCGGCGAGGCCCCAAGGGCCAGCCTGAACGCAATCGGTGTCCTGCCTCTTGTCCGCAAAGGCGGCATTCAGGAAGCCATTCTCGAAAGCGTGAAGTACAGCTCTTATTTTGAAAAACTAAACATTTCGAAGGGATGATGAACAATGAGACAAATAGCTTTCTACGGTAAAGGCGGTATCGGTAAATCGACAACTTCACAAAACACCCTGGCTCAGCTGGCCACCAAATTCAAACAAAGAGTCATGATCGTAGGCTGCGACCCGAAGGCAGATTCCACCCGTCTGATTCTGAATACCAAAGCCCAGAACTCCGTGCTGGAGCTGGCGGCTGAGCTTGGCTCCGTAGAGGACCTGGAACTTGAGGATGTGCTGCAGACAGGCTTCGGCGATATTATCAACGTAGAGTGCGGCGGACCGGAACCGGGTGTAGGCTGCGCAGGACGCGGGATTATCACTGCGATCAACTTCCTGGAGCAGGAGGGCGCCTATCAGGATCTGGATTTCGTCTCCTATGACGTACTGGGTGACGTAGTATGCGGCGGATTCGCCATGCCGATCCGTGAGGGCAAGGCCCAGGAGATCTATATCGTCTGCTCCGGCGAGATGATGGCGATGTACGCAGCGAACAATATCGCCCGAGGTATCCTGAAATATGCCACTAGCGGCGGCGTAAGACTCGGCGGCCTGATCTGCAACAGCCGGAATACAGACCGTGAGGATGAGCTGATCATGGAGCTGGCCCGCCGCCTGAATACACAGATGATTCACTTTGTTCCCCGCGACAACATTGTTCAGCATGCTGAGCTGCGCAGAATGACCGTAGCCCAATATAATCCTGAGCACCAGCAGGCGAAAGAATATGAAATACTGGCCGAGAAAATCCTCAATAACAAAATGCTGACGATCCCTACCCCGATCTCGATGGAAGAGCTGGAAGAGCTGCTGATGGAATTCGGCATCATTGAAGATGAAGAAGCTGCGATCAAGAAGCTGCAGGCTTCCGGGCAATAAGGCTTACTAAAGAACTTAACAAAAAGCGTAAAGAAGCGGAGGGGAAATTTGGAACTGGAGGAGCGATAGCGTCCGCCTGAAAGCTTTCCGCAGGAAAGCTCGCTTCGGAAGCATATGCAGTCTCCGGATGTTATCCGCTAAGCGGAATAATAAAAAACATCTGGAGACAACAGCGGCTGGAAGTCCAAATGTTCACCGCAGTGACGACCACGCTTAACGTTCAACTCCTAAGTAAGCCATTAACAGAAGGAGGGTCAAACCATGGGACTCAATATTGAAGAGAATCAGAAGCTGGTTGAAGAGATTCTGGAAGCCTATCCCAAAAAGGCGCGGAAGGACCGCGAGAAGCATTTTCAGGTGGCGGATGAAAAGGCCATTGATTGCAGCACCTGTGCGGTAAAGTCCAATATCAAATCCCGTCCGGGTGTCATGACCCCGCGCGGCTGCGCCTATGCCGGCTCCAAAGGGGTGGTCTGGGGTCCGATCAAGGATATGGTCCATATCAGTCACGGGCCGGTGGGCTGCGGACAGTATAGCTGGGGCTCACGCCGTAACTTTGCGAATGGGACGCTTGGCATCGATAACTTTACAGCGATGCAGATTACCAGTGATTTTCAGGAGACGGATATCGTGTTCGGCGGGGATAAGAAGCTGGCCGTCATTATGCGTGAGATTAGCGAGATGTTCCCGCTGGCTAAGGGGATCTCTGTTCAGTCGGAATGTCCGGTCGGCCTGATCGGTGATGATATCGAAGCGGTGTCGAAGAAGATGTCCAAAGAGCTGGAAATGCCGGTTGTTCCGGTACGCTGCGAAGGCTTCCGCGGAGTCAGCCAGTCGCTGGGCCATCATATTGCGAACGATGCGATCCGTGACTTCGTGATGGGTCGTGCCGAGCTGGCGGAGACCGGTCCCTACGATGTGAATATCATCGGCGACTATAACATTGGCGGCGACGCCTGGGCCTCCCGTATCCTCCTGGAAGAGATGGGCCTGCGCGTTATTGCCCAGTGGTCCGGTGACGGCTCTCTGAACGAGCTGGAGGTAGCCCACAAGGCGAAGCTGAACCTGATCCACTGCCACCGCTCCATGAACTATATGGTTGACCATATGGAGAAAGCCTACGGTATCCCTTATCTGGAATGCAATTTCTTCGGGCCTACGAAGACGTATGAGAGCCTGCGGGCGATTGCAGCGCTTTTCGATGACACGATTCAGGAGAATTGCGAGCAGATGATCGCCAGATACAAGCCGGTCATGGATGCAGTGATCCGCAAATACAGACCGCGCCTGGAAAATAAGACCGTCATGCTGATGATCGGGGGCCTGCGTTCCCGCCACACCATCGGAGCTTATGAAGATCTGGGGATGGACATCGTAGCCTCCGGTTATGAATTCGCCCACAAGGACGACTATGAGAAGATGCTCCCGATGCTTGCTGAGGGAACCATTGTCATGGATGATCCTACAGCTTATGAGCTGGAAGAGCTCACTAAGAAGATGAACATTGATCTGGTGGGCTCAGGCGTGAAGGAGAAATATGTCTATCACAAGATGGGGGTGCCGTTCCGTCAGATGCATTCCTGGGATTACAGCGGCCCGTATCACGGCTTCGACGGCTTTAAGGTGTTCGCTAAGGATATGGATATGACCGTGAACAGCCCGGTATGGGATCTGGTGAGCAGACAAGGAACAATGGAGCCGAAGGAGGCGGGCGTATGAGCAGGGATGAACTGAACATTAAAGATAATACCAGCTTGTTCAAGGAAGAGCGTTATGTGCAGCAGCGGGAGAACAAGAAGCAGTTCGAAGCGCCCTGCAGCGAGCAGGAGACCGCCGAAGCACTCGCGTACTCCAAGTCTGCCGAATATATGGAGAAGAATTTCAGCCGCCAGAATGTGGTGATTAATCCGCATAAAGCGTGCCAGCCGCTGGGTTCAGTCATGGCCGCGCTCGGATTCGAGAAGACACTGCCGTTCGTACACGGGTCGCAGGGCTGCAATGCCTACTTCCGCAGCCATCTCAGCCGCCACTTCAAGGAGCCTACGCCGTCCGTATCCACGTCCATGACAGAGGATGCCGCCGTATTCGGCGGGATGAATAACCTGATTGACGGTCTGGAGAACAGTGTCGCCTTGTACAAACCGGAGATGGTTGCAATCTGTACTACCTGTATGGCTGAGGTCATCGGGGATGACCTGAACTCTTTTATCGGCAATGCCCGCATTAAAGGGGTGATCAGTGAGGAATATCCGGTAGCCTACTGCAACACGCCGAGCTTCGTCGGCTCACATATCACTGGCTACGACGCTATGATCAAGGGTATCCTGAGCTACCTCTACACCCGTTCGGGTATAGAGAGCAAGCCGGGAAGCGGCGCGGAGAGCGGAGAGAAGCTGAATGTGATGCTGGGCTTTGAGCCATACACCGGGAACTTCGCGGAGCTGCGCAAGATTCTGGGAGCCTTCGATACCAAGTACACCATACTTGGAGACCACAGCGGGAACTACGATTCACCGGCAACCGGAGAGTATGAATACTACTACGGCGGCACTAAGCTTGCGGATGTTCCGCAGGCAGCCAATGCGCTTGCCACCCTGTCCCTGCAAAAGTATACGCTGAAGAAGACCCAGGAATATATCAGCGGTACCTGGAACCAGCAGCTGGCAGCGTTATCCACGCCGCTGGGTATTAAGGGCACGGATACGCTGCTGGATACGATCAGTGAGCTGACCGGTCTCCCGATTCCAGCAATACTCACCGAAGAACGCGGCCGTGTCGTGGATGCGCTGATGGATAGTCACCCTTACCTGCATGGCAAACGGGTGGCGCTGGTAGGCGACCCGGATCTGCTCATCGGCCTGATCGGGTTCTGCCTGGAGACCGGGATGGAGCCGGTGCACATTATCTGCTCGAACGGTGATGTGGACTTCAATGAAGTGAAGTTCAAGGACGAAGCCGAAGCGCTGCTGGCAGCAAGCCCGTATGGCACCGAGGCTACTGTGCATGTAGGCAAAGACCTGTGGCATATGCGCTCGCTGCTGCTGAATGACAAGGTGGATCTGGCGATTGGCAGCTCCCATCTGAAATTTGCCGCCAAGGATGCGGAGGTGCCGCTGATGCGGGTTGGCTTCCCGATCTTCGATCGCCATCACATGCACCGTTATCCTATTATCGGGTATCAGGGAACACTCAACCTGCTCAGCCTGATCGTGAACACGATTCTGCAGCAGCTTGATGATCATAACTCCGGCTTTAATTTTGAGCTGGTGCGCTAACTGCGCGTAAGTCTGGCGTGAATTCCAGCCTCTTAAGCGAAGGAGATGATGAGCCGATGGACCCTTTACGGCAAGATGATTTTGATTCCCAGGCTTGCGGGAGTATAGCGCCTAAGGCGAAGCCCTGTCCAAGGCCCAAGCCGGGCGAAGCTGCTGGAGGCTGCTCCTTCGACGGAGCCCAGATCACGCTGCTGCCGATTATGGATGCTGCGCATCTGGTTCACGGACCGATTGCCTGCGCCGGAAACAGCTGGGAGAGCAGAGGCACGTTCTCCAGCGGCCCCTCCCTGTCCCGATACGGCTTCGCTACGGATCTTACGGATTCTGATATTATTTTTGGCGGCGAGAAGAAATTGAAGGACAGCATTGATTATATTGCCGGGCGCTTTGCGCCTCCGGCAATATTTGTATATTCAACCTGCGTGACCGCACTGATCGGCGAAGATATGGATGCGGTCTGCAAGGAGGCGGCGGACCGGATCGGGATTCCTGTGATCCCGGTGAACAGTCCCGGCTTCGTCGGGAGCAAAAATCTAGGGAACCGGCTGGCGGGGGATGCGCTGCTGCAGTATGTCATCGGGACGGGAGAACCGGAGCCGGAGACGGATCTAGGGGTGAATCTGATCGGGGAGTACAATATCGCCGGTGAGATGTGGGATATTGAGAAGCTGATGAACAGCGCCGGGATCGCTGTAACCTCGCGGATTACGGGGGATGCACGCTATAAAGAGATTACGTGGGCACACCGGGCGAGAGTGAATATGGTGGTCTGCAGCCGGGCGCTGCTGGGCCTTGCCAAGGAGATGGAGTCAAGATACAGCATCCCGTATTTCGAAGGCTCGTTCTATGGTGCGAAGGAAACGACCTATTCGCTGCGCCAGATGGCCTATCTGATGAATGACCGGGAGATGGAGCGGCGTGTGGACCGGCTCACCGAGCGGGAGGAGGCCAGGTTAAGCCAGGAGCTGCGGCCTTACCGCAAGCTGCTGAGGGGGAAGCGGGCCGTACTCTATACGGGCGGGGTCAAAAGCTGGTCCGTAATCTCGGCCCTGAAGGAGCTGGGCGTTCAGGTCGTCGGGGTAGGCACGAACAAAAGCACGGAGGATGATGTGCGGCGGATTGCCGACCGTGTGGGCGATGATACAGAATACATTCCCGAGGGCGGGGCCAGCCGGATCATCAAGACGGTAAGAGAGCGCAAGGCGGATATTATGATTGCCGGCGGCCGCAATATGTATGTGGCGATGAAAGAGCAGATTCCCTTCATTGATATTAATCAGGAGCGCCACAAGGCGTATGCCGGATATGAAGGGCTGCTGCGGCTGGCCAAAGAGCTGACTTATTCACTTGCGAACCCGATCTGGAAGCTGGCGGCAAGCCCTGCTCCCTGGGATAAGGAGGCACCGCCCTATGACCGTTAACCGGAGAAAAAAGCCCGCATCGGTCAACCCGATGAAGATCGGGCAGTCGCTGGGTGCCGTACTGGCCTTGCAGGGCTGCTACCGCGCTATGCCGCTGATTCACGGCTCCCAGGGCTGCTCCGCTTTTCCGAAGGCGCTCCTGACCCGTCATTTCCGGGAACCGATTGCCGTGCAGACCTCGGCGCTGCAGGAGATGGATGTCATCTTCGATGCCAACCGCAATCTGGAGGAGGCGCTCAATCTGGTACTGAGCAAGCACCGCCCGGATATCATCGGCATCATTGGGACGGAATTGACCGATGTAGCCGGTGTGGATTATCAGAACATGCTTAAGACGTATAAAAGAGAGCGGAATATGCGCGGAGGTCTCGCCTTCTCAGTGGTGCTGCCTGATTTTCGCGGATCGCTGGAATCGGGCTTCAGCGCTACGGTGGAGTCTATGATTGACGAGATGATCCAGCAGGTAGGACACCGGGGGCAAAGAAGCGTGAATACCCGGCAGATTACCCTGCTGCCCGGCTCGTTCTTAACCCCGGCCGATGTGATGGAGCTGAAGGAAATCATCTCCTCCTTCGGCTTCGAGGTGATTGCGCTGCCGGATATCTCGACCTCCTTGTCCGGCCATCTGCTTACCGGCTTTTCGCCGCTGACGCGCGGCGGGGTTCCGCTGGACTCTATGCTCCAGAGCCTGCAGTCCGGGCTGACGATTGCCGTGGGCGGCAGCATGGAGCGTCCTGCCCGACGGCTGCATAATGCCATTGGCACCCCGTATAAGGTATTCGAAGGGGCGATGGGGCTTAAAGCAACCGATGAACTGCTGCATTTCCTGCATCAGATCAGCGGGGAGCCGGTGCCGCTGCGGTATTGCTGGCAGCGGGAGAATCTGCTGGACGGTATGCTGGACGCCCATTTTCAATTTGCCGGAATGTCGGTGGTTGCCGCACTGGAACCGGATCATTTGCATTCGGTCTCGGGGTGGCTGGAGGAGCTGGGCGTAGAGCAGAAGGCGCTGATCACTTCGTTCGAGACCCCGCTCATTGCCGGAATGGAGCGCGAGGTATGGGTGGGCGATCTGGATGATGCCGAGGTGCTGGGCAAGGGAGCGGATCTCTGGATCAGTAATTCCCACGGGATCGCCGGGGCACAGCGGATCGGTGCCGCGTTCATGCCGGCCGGGTTCCCGGTCTGGAATGAGCTTGGCGCTTACATGTCCGTCTTGGTCGGGTACCGGGGAGCAATGGAATGGAGTAATAAGGCAGGGAATCTGTTCATGCAAAGGGAGGCAGGGCACCGTGAAAGTAGCGTTCGCCACAGATGATGGAAGCCGTGTGAATGCGCATTTCGGACAGAGTCCGATGTTCGCTGTATATAATGTAACGAAAGCCGGAGCTGAGCTGGTGGAGCTGCGCAGACTGTCAGCTGTGCTGAACCAGGATGAAGCAGGCAAAATCGACAGCCGCCTGGATTCCGTAGGCGATTGTACCCTGATCTTCATCATGCAGATCGGCGCATCGGCCGCTGCGCGGGTAACCCGCCGGAAAATCATGCCGGTGAAGGTTGCGTTCGGCAGCCCTATCGAGGAGCAGCTGAAGCGGTTGGTCGAGATGCTTCAGGGCAAGCCGCCGATGTTTCTGGCCAAGGTGTTGCGGGCAGAGGAAGCGGAAGAGAGTGAAGGAGGAGAAGAGGGTGGAACCCATGGCTAATGAGAGTGCGGCGCTGCAGGGTACGGTGATTCCGGGAGCTGCGGCGGTGAGACAGCGCAGTTCCAGAGCGCGCAAGGAGCTGAATCCGGAGACCGCAGATGCCCTGATCCGGCGTCTGTGTCATCTTCTGGATGCCGGAGACTTCTTTGGACGTGGCAGCAGCCTTCCTCCGCTGGAGAAGATCGCGAAGCTGTTCCTGGCATCTGCCGGGGATAAGGATCAATCGGAATTCAATTGCGCGGTGTCGCCCAAGGTCCGCCAGCAGGTGCCGCTGCTGTTCCAGGCTATGGCAGGCGTTATGGAGGAGAGATGCGGCCTTATGATCCAGAGTACAGCGGAGATTAACGGCGAGGGCTTCGGACGGGGGCTGCTCTACAGCGGCAGAGTCATTGTAGTGCTTAAGAGCCTGCGGGCCGGCTTCCCCTTCCCGTTCACTTCGGCTGAGAAGACGATTTCGTACGGGGTGGAGTGCATTGAAGAAGGAATGGCCTTTCTGGAGAAATATAAGGAGCTGACTTCAGCGCACGGCCTGCTTAGCCTGGAGGGCTAGAGTAAGAAAGGAATATCTAATATAAGTGGTCACAGGGGGAGTCAGGGATGGAGCAGCTTGCCGGAGGGTTGGAGCTGGAACGGTACACCCGGCAGCTGAAGCTGGTCGGGGAAGACGGGCAGAAGGCGCTGAAGGAAGCGACGGTTATGGTCGCCGGAATCGGCGGGCTTGGCGGAACGGCTGCCCTCTATTTGGCGGCGGCTGGCGTGGGCCGGCTTATTCTGGCCCATGAGGGGGTCATTTCAGCCCCTGACCTGAACCGGCAGATTCTGATGGACAGCAGGCATCTGGGTCAGGAGCGGATGAGTACGGCGATTGCCCGGCTGAAGCAGCTGAATCCGCATGTAGAGATTGAAGGCTATAATTCCAGAATTGAATATCCTCAGGCACGCCCCTGGATAGAAGCGGCCGATCTTGTGATCGATGCCCGGTACGACTTCCCTGAGCGGTATGCACTGAACCGTCTGTGTGTTGATACAAATACACCGATGGTGGAGGCGGCCATGTATGGCTTTGAAATATCGCTTACTACGGTGATTCCCGGACTTACGCCTTGCCTCGAGTGCCTGTATCCGGTGGTGCCGCCGCAGTGGGAGCCGCTCGGGTTCCCGGTTCTGGGCGCCACCTCCGGGATTGCCGGTTGTCTGGCAGCGCTGGAGGCCGTAAAATGGATTACAGGGGTAGGGACAACTTACGCGGGCGTAATGCATCGCTTCAGCTCACTCGACTTCGCCTGTTATAGCGTCCGTATTGCCCGTAATCCGAATTGCGCTTGCTGCGGAGAGGGAGGTAAACCGTGAAACGTCTCAAGCTATGTGACACGACACTCAGGGATGGTGAACAGGCGGCTGGAGTATCATTCACGAGGGCGGAAAAGCTGGAAATCGCAAAGTTGCTGTCGGAGAGCGGAGTAGAGCAGGCAGAGGTAGGCATTCCTGCCATGGGCAAGCGGGAGCAGGAGGATATTGCCGCTGTTGCCGAGCTGGGATTACCCATGAAGCTAATGACATGGAACCGCTCGGTCCCCGGGGATATTGACAAGGCCAAGGCTACCGGCGTGAGCTGGAGCCATATCTCCATTCCGGTGTCGGAGATTCAGCTGCAGGGCAAGCTGGGGCTGACGCCCCGGGAAGGTCTGAACAAGCTGCTGCGTACCGTGGAGTACGGGCTGCGGCAGGGTATGACTGTATCTGCAGGCATGGAGGACTCCTCCAGGGCGGAGTTGAGCTTCCTGATCGAAGTGGTGAATACCTTATACAAGGAAGGCGTCCGCAGGTTCCGGTATGCAGATACCGTCTCAGCCCATCATCCGGGCCAGATGGCAGAGCGGGTAAGCCGGCTGCTGGGAGAAGTGCCTGAGGATGTGGAGCTGGAGGTACACTGCCACAATGACTTCGGGCTGGCCTGCGCGAACACGCTCAGCGGCATAGCCGCCGGAGCGGTGTGGGCCAGTACGACGGTGGCCGGGATCGGCGAGAGGACCGGCAATGCGGCCATGGAGGAAGTAGCCATGGCCTGGCGCTATTTGTACGGCGGGGAATGCGCGGTCCGGCTGGAGGGGATCCAGGGCCTCGCCGACAAGGTAATCGCCGCGTCCGGCCGCAGTGTCGGCGATGCGAAGCCGGTCGTCGGGCAGCTCGCCTTCACCCATGAATCCGGGATTCATGTGGACGGGCTGATGAAGGAGCAGGAGACGTATCAGTTCTTCGATCCGGCGGTGGTTGGCCGGGCGCACCGCTATGTGCTGGGCAAGCATTCCGGCAGCGGCGGCGTGGCCCATGTGCTGGAGCAGCAGGGACTTGCGGTCAGCGCCGAGACGGCCGGCCGTCTACTGGAGAAGGTCCGGGCCTACGCGGAGGCCCGCAAGGGCACTGTGCCGGAAGTCATGCTGCTGCAGTGGCTGATGGAAGAGCAGCAGCGCGCGCAGAATGCGGTGTAGGCAACGCACTAAAAGCAAAAAGAAGCGGAGGGGAAATTTGGAACTGGAGGAGCGATAGCGACCGCCTTTGTGTTTGGATTTCTACCACGAGGAGTGGTTGCAATTAGGAAATCCAAAATACAACAGCGGCCGGAAGTCCAAATGTTCACCGCAGTGACGATCAAGCTTTGAGTTCTAATCTAAGTGCGTTTTAAATATGCAGATGCTTGAGCTGGGCTGTCCTCCATGTGGAGTGCGGCGCAGCTTTTTTTGGAATACAACGGCTGATGATATCCGGGTCTGGCAGGGCGGCGGGGAGGATAGACTCCACTTTGACGGAGGATTTTGTTACAATTTGAGCAGGCTGTAAATAGGCAGAGCGTATGGAGAAGGGAAGGCATCACTTTGAAGAAAACGATTTTTTTCGATATTGACGGTACGATCTATGATGAAGACAAGAATATTCCGGCTTCCACCAGAGAAGCGATAGCGGAGCTGAAGAGACGCGGGCACCATGTAGCAATTGCTACCGGAAGAGCGGATTATATGTTCGAGGGGCTGCGCGAGGAGCTGGGAATTGACTCATATGTCTCGCTGAACGGGCAGTATGTAGTCTATGAAGGGAAGCCGGTGTACAAGAACCCGATTGCGACCAGCGTGCTGGAGGAGCTGACCTTGTTCGCGGAGAAGCTGGATCACCCTGTTGCGTATACGGATACGGCGGGCATGAGAGTGAATGTGGCCGATCATGAGTACATCAATACGAGCGTTGGTTCGCTGAAGCTGGTATTTCCGACGCATGACGCCGGATATTTCCTGAAGAATGACATTTACCAGGCGATGATCTTCTGTCCGCAGGAGAGTCAGCAGATCTATGCCGAGCGGTACCCGGAGCTGAATTTCATCCGCTGGCACCCGCTGTGTATGGATGTGCTGCCCGGCAACGGCTCCAAAGCGAACGGGATCGCGGAGATGTTGAAGGTGATCGGGGTGAAGAAGGAAGAGGTCTATGCTTTTGGCGATGGCCTGAATGATGTGGAGATGCTGGGGTATGTCGGGTATGGCATTGCCATGGGCAACGGCGAGAAGGCAGCGAAGGCGGCCGCCTCCTTCATTACGAAATCTGTCCGCGAGGACGGGATCTATGAAGGCTTGAAGATGGTCGGGCTGCTGTAAATAGGAGCACTCGGTTGCTAGGGTCTCACTTCATTGAACTCTTGAGGGGATATTCTTACTCCCGGATCTAGCATGGTGCTTTACTGGACGAGTATTCGATTGCAGTTTATGCAATGGAATACTTTTTTTGCATTTTGAACGGTTTCTATTGCACTCTATACAGCAGAGAAGTAGACGAATAGGTCCATCTGAGGACTCTGCACCGAAATCTAATGTATGAACTGCATTCAAATATGATCACCGGGGCAATCGAAGGCGGTTTGTCCGTCAATAGTATATGTTTTGGCTGGACGGGGTGTGATGGGGCGGGTGAACAATTTTGGCTCTGCGCAGATAAACTCAGCTTGTCCAACCGGTACAAATCACCCGTTTTCCCAAAATAAATATTTGCCTACGGGATGAATGTCCATGCCCCCTCTGGGTAAACGGAGTAGGATACATAAAGTCTATAGGAGGTGTCAAATATGGGTCGTACGGAACGTAAGAAGAAAAAGCGGAGCTGCACAGAGGAGTTTGCCGGATGCCCTCTGCCAAGAGCGAAACGTCCCGCGACAAAACGGAAGGACAACAAATGCGGCTGCAAGAAAATTATCGTCAAACAGCAAATTGTCCGCGTCAATATTCCATTAGGTGCGCTGGGGGCCGCGGGTGCGGCAGGAGCCTTAAGCGCGGCAGGCGCTGTTGAAGCGCTGGGAGCGGCGGGAGCCGCAGGTGCAGCAGGTGCGCTCGGCGCAGCGGGAGCAGCCGGAGCGCTGGGCGAACAGGGAACCGCAGGGGCACTGGGGGCAATTGGCGCGGCCGGAGCACTTGGCGCCGCAGGTGCAGCCGGTGCCGCAGGTGCCCGTGGAGCAGCGGGAGCAGCCGGGCTGTTGGGCGCAGCCGGAGCAGTCGGGGGGCTGGGCGCAGCCGGTACCCAAGGTGCGCTCGGCGCTGCGGGAGCGGCCGGAGCATTAGGCGCGGCCGGAGCGCTGGGCGGGATCGGTCCCGCGGGCCCGGCGGGGCCAGCTGGAGCGGCAGGAGCCATCGGCCCGGCGGGGCCAGCTGGAGCGGCGGGAGCCATCGGCCCGGCGGGGCCAGCCGGAGCGGCGGGAGCTACCGGCCCGGCGGGGCCAGCGGGAACGGCAGGAGCTACCGGCCCGGCGGGGCCAGCGGGAACGGCAGGAGCAGCGGGGGCCACAGGTGCTACGGGAGTAGCGGGGCCCGCTGGAGCAACGGGTGCAACAGGAGTTGCCGGTCCAGCCGGGGCAACGGGAGCGACGGGTGCCACAGGGGCAGCCGGTGGAATTGCCCAGTTCGGATACGTCTATAACCTCGGCGCGCAGGTAGTGCCGATTGAGGCAGATGTGTCTTTTGATACGAATGGGTTGTTAACTCCCGGAATCACACATGCCCCTGGTACAACTACAATATCGGTAACCAATGCGGGGAGCTATGAGGTTAATTTCTCCGTATCCGGAGTGGAGCCCGGCCAATTTGCATTATTCGTAAACGGGGCGCAGGTTCCGGGAACAGTCTATGGTTCGGGTGCAGGCACCCAGCAGAACACCGGGCAGGCGATCATCGCATTATCGTCAGGCGATGTGCTGACGCTTCGGAATCACAGCTCGGCTGCCGCAGTCACTCTGCAGACGCTGGCTGGAGGAACACAAGCCAATGTCAATGCTTCGATTGTCATTAAGCAGCTGGCTTAGTACAGCATCAGTACCAAGAAGTGAATTCATTCACCATGAGCAATTTATGGGGTTCGGTTTAACGTATCACCGGTAATAAATCAGACGATTTAGATGTACGGAATGCAATTAGGCGTACCGTATGTAGCGTCATCGTTCGGCTTTCGACCAGAATAATTTCACTCATTGGGCCGGATACGTACCGGCAGAAGGCGGGGTACCCGATCAGGTATCCGGCCTTTCTTTTTGCCGCAAAGGTCGATCAGGCATGTGAATACGAAGGTTGGTTGAAGGCGGTTGTTCTGGTTAAAATATATTAATGTGTCTTATGCAACAGGAATCGAGAGAAGCGGAGGTATCTGAAGTGAACCCTAAATGGTGGAAAGAGAGTGTTGTCTACCAGATCTATCCGATTAGCTTCATGGACAGTAACGGTGACGGCATTGGAGATCTGCGCGGGATCTTATCGAAGCTTGACTACTTGCAGGACCTCGGCGTGGATGTGATCTGGGTCTGCCCGATTTATAAATCCCCAAACCATGACAATGGCTATGATATCAGCGATTATTGCGACATTATGAAGGAATTCGGCACGATGGATGATTTTGACCTGCTGCTGCGCGAGATGCATTCCCGCGGGATGAAGCTGATGATGGACCTGGTGCTGAATCATACCTCGCATGAGCATCCGTGGTTCGTGGAATCCAGAAGCTCGAAGGACAATCCCAAGCGTGACTATTATATATGGCGAAAAGGTAAAAACGGCGGTCCGCCGAACAACTGGGAATCCTACTTCAGCGGTTCGGTCTGGGAGCTTGATCCCCGTACGGATGAATATTACCTGCATCTGTATTCCCGGTTCCAGCCAGATCTCAACTGGGAGAATCCGGCCGTCATCGACAAGCTGCACGAGATGGTGCAGTGGTGGCTGAAGAAGGGTGTGGATGGCTTCCGCTTCGATGCAATTGCCCATATCGTGAAGGCGGAAGGCTACCCGGATGCCCTGAATCCCGGCGGCACCCCCACTGTCCGCGCCTATGACATGTTCTCGAACCTGAATCATGTGCATACCCTGCTGCAGAATCTGCACGATCAGGTGCTCTATTACTACGACATCATGACGGTAGGGGAGACCTCCGGGCTTGGGCCGGAGCAGGCGCTGGATTATGTCGGAGACGGACGCCGCGAGCTGAATATGACCTTTCAGTTCGAGCATATGAATCTGGATGCCGCCTCGCCGGGCAGCGGGAAATGGGATGTGGTGCCCTGGAAGCTGACGGAGCTTAAGACCATCATCAGCGATTGGCAGACCGTCCTGCATAACCGGGGCTGGAACGCTAACTATCTGTGCAATCACGACCAGCCGCGCTCGGTCTCGCGGTTCGGCGATGACCTATACTACCGGGTACCGTCGGCCAAGATGCTCGCCACCTTCATTCATATGCTTGAAGGCACGCCGTACATTTATCAGGGTGAGGAGATCGGCATGACCAATGTAGCCTTCGAGTCGATCGATGATTACCGGGATGTGGAGACCTTGAACTATTATGAGGAAAAGCGCAACGCCGGTGTTCCCGAAGCCGACATCATGGCTGCTATTCATACCAAAAGCCGCGACAATGCTCGGACTCCGATGCAATGGGATGATGGCGAGGATGGCGGGTTCACCACAGGTGTCCCGTGGATCAGGGTCAACTCGAACTCCCGGGAGATCAACGCGGCCAGCAGCGTCAAGGACCCGGACTCTATTTTCAACTATTATAAGAAGCTAATTCAGCTGCGCAAAAAACATCAGGTCATCGTCTATGGTGAATACAGACTCTTGCTGGAGGAGCATCCCGAAATCTATGCTTATACCCGGACGCTGGAGGATCAGCGGCTGCTCGTGATCCTGAATTTCTCCGGACATGAGCCGGTCTTTGAGCTGCCGGAGGAATTCCAGCCCGCCGCGAAGCTGGAACTGCTGATCTCCAATTATGAGCCTGCTCAGGAGGAGGATCTCCAGCAGTTGAAGCTCCGCCCTTATGAAGCGCGCGTGTATCTGCAGCGGTTGGATAAGGGGTTTGCTAAAGCGAACCCAAGCTATAATTGAGCATAGAACCGAACGAATGCAGAACCGAACCTATAGATGTGCAGCAGGCCTGGCGGAAACGCCGGGACTGCTGTTTGTTATGCGGAAGACTGAATACATATGCGCCGCGAGGTATTGCGAATTATTATGTTTTTTGTCCACACTGTGATCCTATTCCTTTAATTATAAATAAATGATTATGTGTTGCAGGTCTGTGACTTCGCTGGGCTTCTATAGTAAAAGGCGGTACAATAGGCGTTATTAGAGACAGGGATAAGCCCGTGCGGTGAAGCGGGGTATGGAGGGAGTTAGGAGAGAGATGAGTGAGTGGTATGAGCAATGTTTTGGCGAGGACTATCTGATTGTATACAGACACAGGGATTTCAGCGGTGCGCGTCATGAGGTGGAGAGCCTGATCCAGTGGCTTGGCCTGCCCCGGGGTGCGAAGGTGCTGGACCTCTGCTGCGGCATGGGCCGCCATTCGCTGGCTCTGTCGCAGGCTGGCTATGAAGTAACGGGCGTGGATCTGTCGGAGGTGCTGCTGCGTGAGGCGCGTGCGCAGGCGGGTGCGGAGCAGGTAACCTGGCTGCGCTCGGATATGCGTGAGCTTCCGCTTACGGGCGGCTTCGATGCTGTGGTCAATTTGTTCACTTCTTTTGGGTATTTTGAAGAGGATGAGGAGCAGATTAAGGTGCTTAAGGAGATCTGCCGGATGCTGAAGCCGGGTGGCCGGTTCCTCATTGATTTCCTGAACCCGGCTTACGTCATCCGCCATCTGGTGCCCCATTCGGTCCGGGAGGATGGAGATATCACGATTGACGAGACCCGCCGGATCGAGGAGGGGTATGTGAAAAAGGAGATCCTGCTGACCTCGAAGGCTGGGAGCGCTCCGGCCCGCAAGTGCCAGGAACGGGTGAAGCTCTACACGCTGGAGGATTTCCGCAGAATGCTTGACGCTGCCGGGCTGCGGCTGGATACCGTTCACGGCGGCTACGATGAAGAGGAGTATGACACGGAAGCCTCAGCCCGCATGATCTTCATGGGAGGCAGACCTTAGAGATGGCATCAGGGAGAGGGCTTAGAGGAGGCGAAGGAAGGTTGAACAAGGAGATTATTCAAGCTTGGGACGGCGGAGTTCTTCAGGTATCGGTGCCGATGGGGCTGCCGCTGCGTCAGGTTAACAGCTATCTTCTGCCGGACAAGGACGGCAGGGTTACAGTCATTGATCCAGGGCCGCATACACCGGCTGCCGAGCTTGCCTGGCAGGGGGTACTCGAGGCGCTGAGCCTTACCTGGACGCAGGTGCGGGATATCGTGGTGACCCATCATCATCCCGACCATTACGGGCTGGCAGGCTGGATGCAGTCCCGCAGCGGAGCGCGGGTGTGGATGAGCGAGCGGGCGCATGCCGAGGCTGCCCTGGCCTGGGGGGACGAGGCGATTCTGAATGAGGCGCTGCCGCTCTTTTTCCGGCGGCATGGCATGCCGGAGGAGTGGCTTCGGGGTATCCGGGAGCATCTGGATAGCTTCCTGCCCGAGGTGACCCCGCAGCCGGAGGTCACCTATATCCATGCCGCGGAGCCGTTTGTGATGGGCAGCTGTGAATGGCAGCCCATTATCACAGGCGGGCATGCGCCGGGGCATGTGTCGTTCTACCACGGCGGGAGCGGGCAGATCCTCTGCGGCGATGCTGTGCTGCCGCAGATCTCGCCCAATGTCGGCCTGCAGCCGGGCAGCGATCCGCAGCCGCTGCTGACGTTCCTGGAGGGGCTGCGGGAGCTGCGCAGCCTGCGGGTAACGCTGGCGTTCCCGGGCCACCGGGAACCGTTCCCGGGGTTCACGGCGCGGGCGGACAGCCTGCTCCGGCACCATGAGGAGCGGCTGGATGCTACAGCCGCGCTGCTCGCAGGCGGACCGCAGAGCGGGTTCGCGGTCTGCGAGGGGCTGTTCCGCAGCCGGGTCGCGACAGCGCACCAGATGCGGTTCGCCATGAGCGAGGCGCTGGCCCATCTGGCCGAGCTGGTGCGCCGGGGGCGGGCGGACGAGACGGAGGCCGGTCCAGGCGGCGGCCTGCTTTTCACGGCTGTGGAGTAGACTGGCGCGAGGAAGCGGTGCCGACTGCTGGCAGCAGATTACAAGATACTGTAATTTGCTGCCGATAGCCCGCTGCTCATCACATGTAGTAGCTCATGACATGCAGTAGCTCATCACACGTGGCTCATCACACGCAACTCACCACACGTTGCCCATAACACGCCCACACAACTCACGACACGTAGCCCCCATAACACGCCCACACAGCTCACGACAGGTAGCTCCCCATAACACGCCCACACAGCTCAAAACACGTAGCCCATAACTCGCTGTAATGCCCCACTGCACATAACCCGCTGACCGAAAACCGCTCATTAGCCTGTTGCTACCCTCACACTATTCTGGAAACCTCGACTACTGGAATGCCTGGAAAAATTGGCTAAATCGTTGGTGAAACTTGCAGCCTGTAATCAACACTACCTCCAGCCCGGCTGCAGGCGGGTGATGTGTGCTATTCAAAGGGATAAATCCCATTGATTCGGCTAGAAGTGGCGGATGGTCCGAAATGAAGGGGATAAATCCCACTAATTTGGATGAAAGTGGTGGATGGTCCGAAATGAAAGGGATAAATCCCATTGATTCGGCTAGAAGTGGCGGATGGTCCGAAATGAAGGGGATAAATCCCACTGATTTGGATGAAAGTGGCGAATGATCCGAAATGAAAGGGATTAATCCCTTTGAGCAGTCTGAATGAGGAGCATAAATGCCCCTGAATTCGCCGAAAGCGGGCGGGGAGCGTAAATGAAGAGCACAAATGCCCCTGAATTCGGCGAAAGCGGGCGGGGAGCGTAACTGAGGAGCACAAGTGCCCCTGAATTCTGCACACCTGTTGATTTTTTGACAACTGATAAATATAATGAACCCAACTAAGGGCTCAAGGGAAGGAGATGTAAGAGGGATGGCGGTGGACAGGCGGATTGGGAAGACGCGGGATGCTATTTTTAAGGCGTTTCTTAGTCTGATGGAAGAGAAGAGCTTTGAGCAGATTACGGTCCATGAGATTGCGGAGCGGGCTAATGTCAGCAGAGGGACTATCTATCTGCATTTTGTGGACAAATATGATCTGCTGGATCAGTGTGTGGAGAAGGAAATGACGGAGCTGCGCGACCGCTGTATGGGCGTCCAGGAGAATCTGGATTTCACCTCTTCCGGTCCTCTGCTGCGTACGGCTGAATATGTCGAGCAACATGCTACCGTCTTCATTACCCTGATTAATAACAGCGGCATTCCTGCCTTCAGAAGCCGTCTGCATGCCATGCTGATGGAGGGACTGGCGGAGCAGATCGATATGGAGGGGGTGAACCGGGGGATGAACAAGGAGATACTGCTGCATTTTATGGCTTCGGCTGCCGTGGGAGTCATGGAATGGTGGATTACACACTCACTGCCGATTTCGGCCAAAAAGCTGATGGAGGATATCAGTATCCTCCTCGAACGCAACCAAATGGGACCGCAGCCGCTGGACGCTCTGCCCTAGACAATAATCTGACGGTGTCGTCCAGTGGCCTGCGGTCTGCAATTATCCCCATTCTTAAGAATCTGGCTGGATCACCTTCATCTTGGACGGGTTGTTGATTTTGTATTTGACCGGGTGCTGGGAGAGCTTCTTAGCCACAATTTTTGCTTCAAAAGAAACAGGGTCGCCCTCCTTCAGCTCCAGCTTCTTCAGCGTGGCACTATGGCTTGACCAGACTTCGTCAATGGCCAGCTCATGCCCTTCT
Organism: Paenibacillus sp. FSL R7-0333; assembly: GCF_038000365.1. NCBI lineage: Bacteria > Bacillati > Bacillota > Bacilli > Caryophanales > Paenibacillaceae > Paenibacillus > Paenibacillus sp. FSL R7-0333. The sequence goes on along the minus strand of NZ_JBBOBZ010000001.1, from coordinate 5,826,178 downwards.
ATCGCTACATTGTCATAGATAATCACTTCATCATCGTTATCCGAAAAGTGGTTGGGAACGGTCGTGAATTCCTTGACAACCGCTGTAACCTTGAGCTTGTCTTCCGGCAGCTGCAGGGCGGGCTTCTTTTTGGAGGCGGCTGGCTTGCGCAGCTTCTCTGCCGGAGCCGCTGTCTCCGTAGCACTCACGCCTTCCGCAGCAATCCCACTCTCTGAACGCTCCGCAGTATCGCCCCCCGCAGCACCAGCACTTCCCGCACCCTCCACATCGGCCTCACCGCGAACCTCCTCAACCGGCTGGTTCTCCAGCAACTCCTCTCCGGCAGCTTCTGCCGGGTCCTCGGACCGTGCATCTGCCGCCGCTTGTGCGCGCTGGCCGAAGCTGGCGGTCTGCATTTCTTTGAGGTACGCCGGGTGGATACAATGCTGCTGCTTATTCTCGAACTGGACCACCACCGTCTGATTATCCACAAACCCTATAATTTCACAAGGCAGGGTCAGGCCCTGCCGCTTGTACAGATAAGTCTTGACCCGGGTAGCTGAACCGGGCAGAAGATTCCATTCCTTACACCGCTCAATCCGCTCATCCTCACTCTCGAAATCCTGGACGGCCAGCGGCTCCACTACGAACGAATAGGTCATGCATACTTCGCACCTTTCCTTTTATGAATAGTAGCTCTCCTCTTATTCCGGCAACGTCTCCTCCAGCCTGCTGCGCCGTGCAGCCTCTTCCGCGTCCTCCGGGGCATGGGGCAGGCCCAGCTCCTGCTCGCGTTCCGCCTGCTTGCGGTGGGCGATCCGGCTGCTGGCCGCTGCGGCTACAGCACCTACGATATCATCCAGATAGGTATGGATCTGGCCGGTGGTTTTGTCATTCAGCCTCTCCAGTACGCCGGGCTTGAGCTTGTCCACGTAACCATAGTTGGTGAAGCCGATACTGCCATATACATTAACAATCGAGAAGGCGAGAATCTCGTCTACCCCGTACAATCCTTCATCGTTCTCAATCATATCCTGCAGCGGCGAGAACAGCTTGCCCTCCTCCGCCAGCACATCCAGCTGGATGCCGGTCAAGACTGCATTCTGCACCTCACGCTTGCTGAGGACCATCTCAACGTTATGAATACATTCTTCCATGGTCAGGCCCGGATAGTATTTCTTTTGCAGCATCATGACAAGCTCGGCAATCTCCTCCAGAGTGACCCCGCGTTTGTGCAGCCAGTACCGGGTCGCTTCGGCAACGGCTTTGCTGTTGAGGCTGTAAGGAATTTTGGCATCAGTCATAGGAAGTCCTCCATTCGTGAGTCGGGTGTGATTTGGGTATGTACTAAATTGTACGCAAGCGGCAGACCGATGTCCAGAAACGTCCGGAATAGAACTTCTGTAATTTAGGATAAGCTGTTGTTATTTTTTGGACACAGGGCTCGTATACATAGCAGTACAAACTGATCTTAGCGCTAGAAAGGGGTAATGAAGATTGATGAAACCAGTGAAACACCTCCGCGGGGCGTCTGCGGCTTGCCTGCTGGCCGTTCCGCTTGTGCTCTCCGGCTGCAGTCTGTTCGGTTCAGAATCCGCCGCTGTGGACCCGCCTCCCGCCGCCGTAGAAGCGCAAATGCTGCAAGTGAGCGGGGAAGATACGCTGGATACCGGTGTATTCGGACCGGCCTCCATGGATGAGACTGATCTGTCTGCCGGGGTGAAGGATACCGGTGCGCCTGCTGTAGCCGGGGAGCGGACTACTGTGTATCTGGAGGATCAGAACGGTCTGCTGGCTCCGGTGGCTCTGTCTTTTCCGAAAAGCGAGGACACGGTCATGCTGAAAAATTCCCTCACGGCACTGGTCAGCAAGGGGGATTACGCGTCTGCACTGCCTAAGGGCTTCCAAGGCGTACTACCCGCAGGGACGAAAGTGAGCAATGTATCTGTAGGCCAGGATCATGTGGCAATTGTTGAATTCAACTCGGCGTTTAACGACTACGATCCTGCAGATGAACGCAAAATTCTCGAAGCGCTGACCTGGACATTGACCGGGCAGGACGACATTAAGGGAGTGCAGCTCTGGGTCGATGGCAAAAAGCTGACTGAAATGCCGCTGCAAGGCACACCGCTGGATCGTCCGCTGTCCCGTACCATGGGCATTAATCTGCCAAAGCATAACGCACTGATGATGAACTCCAGCGCAGTCACGGTCTATTTTGCAGCTGCTTCACCGGATGGCGGCCACCAGTATTATGTTCCGGTTACCCGTTTTGTACCCGCTGGCGGGGATACGGTGAAGGCAGCTCTGAGCGAGCTGATTGCCGGACCGCAGTCCGAGAACGGCCTGGAGATGGTCATGACGCAGGGAACGGTAGTTGATTCTGTAAAAGCAGGGCAGAACGGGGTAGTCACCGTATCGCTGACCGATGATATGTTCGAAGGCAGCACAAGCATTCCCGAGGAGATGCTGGAGTCGGTCGTGCTGACGGTGGCCCAGAATACAGATGATTCGCTGGTACAGATCCGTCTGAACGGCAAGGATACGGTTACGGGTACCAACAACGTCGATTACGGCCAGCCGGTCTCCGCGCCGGAATATGTGAACGAGCTGCCGCTTTAGAGCGAATCCACCGGCCTAAAAAGATGCTTTTGTGCCTACTCTTTGATAGAATAAAGTATTGTTCATCCGAATAACGGGTCAGGAGCAGCGGTGCCGTTCTCTTCCATAGGGGGCGGCACCCGTTTCTGCGTATAAGATACGGATGAATGTATACACAAACTTTGCGCTATACGATGTAGGAGGCAGAAAAGATGAGATCAAACGGACGCAACGAAGACCAGCTCCGGCCACTGACGATAACGACCCAGACCAACAAATATGCAGAAGGCTCCGTCATCATTGAGATGGGAGATACCAAGGTTATCTGTACGGCAACCGTGGATGAGAAGGTCCCGCCGTTTCTGAAGGGTCAAGGCAAGGGCTGGGTAACCGCCGAATATTCGATGCTTCCCCGCGCGACCCAGACCCGCAACCAGCGTGAAGCCGCACGCGGCAAGCTGACCGGGCGGACCATGGAAATCCAGCGCCTGATCGGACGGGCCCTGCGTTCGGTGGTGAACCTGCAGGCGCTCGGCGAACGCAGCATTACGCTGGACTGCGATGTCATTCAGGCAGACGGGGGAACGCGGACGGCTTCGATCACGGGTGCTTTTGTAGCGATGGCCTTCGCCATGAACAAGCTTGCCCTCCAGAATAAGCTGACGGTCTTCCCGATTACAGACTACCTGGCAGCCATCAGTGTGGGTGTCGTTGGCGACAAGACGCTGCTCGATCTGAATTATGAAGAGGATTCCAAGGCGAAGGTGGATATGAACGTGGTCATGACGGGCAGCGGCGCTTTCGTTGAGGTTCAGGGCACAGGCGAAGAGCGCCCGTTCACCCGCCAGGAGCTGGACCAGCTGCTGGGTCTCGGAGAGAAAGGGATCTACGAGCTGATCGCTGTGCAAAAAGAAGTCCTTGGCGCCATCGCGCTCAAAATCCCTGCCGGCCAGCCCGGTCAAGAGGTGTAGGATGAAGTCCGGCAGCGGAATTCTGATTGTCGCGACGAAGAACAAAGGCAAGGTTCGGGAGTTCCAGCATGCCTTTGCTCCCTTGGGACTTACGGTCAAAAGCATGTATGACTACCCGGATCTGCCGGATGTGGTCGAGGACGGGGCCACTTTTGCCGAGAATGCCTTCAAGAAATCCCGCGCTGTAGGGGACGTTCTTGGACTGCCGGTACTGGCAGACGATTCCGGTCTCTGTGTAGAGGCGCTGGACGGAAGCCCCGGCGTATACTCGGCCCGTTATGCCGGCGAGGCGGCGGATGATGAGGAGAATAATCTGAAGCTGATGAGCGAGCTGGAGCGGCTAAAGCAGGGGGAGGATACCGGACAGCCGCTGCTGAGTCCCGCCCGGTTCGTCTGTGCCCTGTCGCTTTATGATCCGGCAGACGGCCGGGAATGGACGGCTGAGGGTACGGTTGAAGGCTGGATTACCTCAGAGCCGGCGGGTGCCGGTGGGTTCGGCTATGACCCGCTGTTCTATCTCCCGGAATACGGGAAGACGATGGCTGAGCTGACGCTTGAGGAGAAGCAGTCGATCAGCCACCGCGGGACGGCGCTGCGGCGTCTGACCGAGAAGCTTGCTGCTGCGCAGAGCGGCGGTAAATAGAAGAGTTGGAATCTTGGAAGCAGCCCGTAAGCAGAATATGCTCGGGGCTGCTTCTGTTTTTTTAGATAATAATCCCCCCTGATTATGGAAATTTATCCCTAGCATATCCTCCGGCTTTGTATGAGAATAAGAGTTGACTTCACCCCTTCGCAGGTCCTGCATCCTTCCGCAAATCGTCGCAATCCACCCACCCTGCCCTGTACCAAACAACAACGTAGGCCGTAGCGGAGCGAGTGATCCGTATGCTGCTGAACTGCGCTTTTTTTGAGCTGTATTTCACTATTCTACCAGTCAGATTGCCAGGAGTTTAATAGTTTCACAGGGTGAAGGTCAAGGCCAATCGGGTCCGGGAGGTGAACGCTGAGCTTTCTCATGCGCGGCAAGGGAAGAACGGTCACTTAATATCCTTGATGGCAAAGACGCATGAATGTCCTTGAAGCAGGCTTACAGGTTACGCATTGAACCGGGGAGGTAATCACGAAATGGCCTTTATCAAAAGCAAATCCTTTGTGCTTGGCTTGGCGGCAGTCCTTTTCCTTACTCTTTTTTCGGCTTTTGGTGCAAACAGCAGAACTGTTCAGGCAGCCGGAGACTACAAGATTGTCGGCTACTATGCTTCATGGGCCGCCTACGGGCGGGCTTATAATGTAACGGATATCGATCCCGGCAAAATGAATGTCATCAACTATGCCTTTGCCGACATCTGCTGGAACGGCATACACGGCAATCCCGATCCGACCGGGCCGAATCCGGTCACCTGGTCCTGCCAGAACGAGCAGGGACAGGCGATCAGCGTTCCCAATGGCACCGTAGTGCTGGGCGATCCCTGGATCGATGCCCAGAAAAGCTTCGGCGATGATAAATGGGATGACCCGATCAAGGGGAATCTGAAGCAGCTCTGGAAGCTGAAGGAAAAGAATCCGAATCTGAAAACGATGATCTCCGTCGGGGGCTGGACCTGGTCCAACCGCTTCTCGGATGTGGCTGCCACGGCGGCAACCCGTGAGGTGTTCGCCAATTCTTCCGTCGATTTCATCCGCAAATACAAGATGGACGGTGTCGATCTGGATTGGGAATACCCGGTCAGCGGCGGACTTGCGGGCAACAGCTACCGCCCCGAGGATAAGCAGAACTACATCCTGCTGCTCCAGAAGATTCGGGAAAAGCTGAATGCCGCAGGAGCTGCCGACGGCAAAACGTATCTGCTGACCATCGCTTCCGGTGCCGGACCGACCTACATCCAGAATAACAATCTTAGCGGAATCGCCTCTGTGGTGGACTGGATTAACATTATGACCTACGACTTCAACGGCAGCTGGAACCCTACTACCGGCCACAATGCGCCGCTGTATTATGACCCGGCAGCCGCATCGTCAGGGCTGACCGAGCCGGCGAACTATAATATCGACAAGGCGGTGACCAGCTATCTGAGTGCAGGCGTACCGGCTAATAAGCTGGTGCTCGGCATGCCGTTCTACGGCCGGGGCTGGGGCGGGGCCCCTGCTGCGGGCAACGGGCAATATCAGGTATCTGCGGGGATCTCCCAGACCGGAACCTGGGAGAAGGGCAACTACGATTTCAGTGATCTGGAGGCCAATTATATCAATAAGAACGGCTACACCCGTTACTGGAACAACACCTCCAAGGTCCCTTATCTCTATAACCCGTCCAATCAAACCTTCATCAGCTATGATGATGCCGAATCCATCGGCTTCAAGGCCAGCTATCTCAAGAGTAAAGGCCTCGCCGGGGCAATGTTCTGGGAGACCAGCGGAGACCGCAACAAGACGCTGCAGACCAAGCTCAGCGCTGAACTGGGCGGCGGAGTAGTGACGCCAACGGCTACGCCGGTGCCGACCGCAACGGTGAAGCCATCGGCCACGCCGACCGCAACAGCAACGCCGACCGCGACAGTGAAGCCGTCAGCAACACCTACGGCAACAGTGACACCAACCGCAACAGTGAAGCCATCGGCCACGCCGACCGCAACAGCAACGCCGACTGCGACACCAGGTCAATGCACGGCCAATGCGTGGAGTTCCACCGCTGTCTACACACAGGGGCAGCAGGTCTCCTATGGAGGGCTGATCTATCAGGCCCAGTGGTGGACGCAAGGGGACCGGCCGGATCTTAGCGGAGCTTTCGGGGTGTGGCGGGTGACCGGAACCTGCGGTAACGCTACTCCGCAGCCGACAGCTACGCCACTCCCGACAGTAAGCCCTTCGGCTACGCCGACAGTAGCGCCAACCTCTACTCCTGTAGTGACGCCAGTCCCTTCGGCTACCCCAGGCGCTGCTGCCTGGAAAGCGGGCACCGCTTATAGTGTCGGCAATATCGTAACTTACAGCGGGCAATCCTACACCTGCCTGCAGGCGCATACCTCTCTGGCCGGCTGGGAGCCGAATGTCACTCCTGCGCTCTGGAAGCTGAACTAAAGGCGGAGCGGGCAGCGCCCTTCAGGAGGAGAATAGGAAGAAGCTGACTATAGGGTGATACAGCGATAACGTTCATCCGTAGGAATCCAGCGATAGGGCATGAGTATGCCTAAGTATAGAAGAAGGAACGGTGCCGACTTTAGTCTGGCACCGTTTTTTAGTGCTTTTTAGAACGTTGATACGAGCGATCCTGCTGTTTAGTCTGCTTGCTATTATGAATAGAGTGCGAACACAGTTGGAAAAAAGGCATTTATTTTCGCTGAAACGCGGTCATTGAAGGGAGTAGTTGGAAAAAGTACAGTTAATCCGCCGAACTCTCTCGATTCATGAAAAAACGGATCGATTAAGTGTTGTTTTTCCAACTGATTTCTCTATGTGCCACAATGACCCCGAATTAGATGTACAATATCCACTTGCTTCATCCGCCGCGGTTCAAACTAACAGATAAAGTACATCAAGTTGTGCTGAAACGACACAGTGTTATTGTCTAGCGTAACTATTCATACACCCGTCAGCCCCTCACCGCATAATCTCAGGTTTCAGTCCCAGCGCGGTGGTTTGCACTATCTTTATAACTAATTCCGTTCCTTGGAGGTTTTGGAAGCAGGATTCCGGGGGACGGAAATTTGGGTAATGAGTTTTTTGCGCTTCGATTGGATATATTTATGTTTAAATACAATTTAGCCGTCCTGTATCCCGCTTAAGGTTCATAAGCTTCCACAGGCTGAAATATAATGAACAGACAGGCGGCTGTCCCGGCCTCTAAAAATTTGTGAAACGTGATGCCGATTATTTCGTTATAGTAGTATATAGCGGAAGGTGGTGGGTTCACCAATGAGTATGTGGGTATTGTGGTTAATTGCCGCTGGCGTCTTGTTTGTTGTAGAGATGTTTACGTTTACATTCTATTTGTTATGGCTTAGCCTGGGAGCCTTGGCTGCCGGACTGGTTGCGCTTGTGCTGCCGGATGCATGGCTGCTGCAGGTCGTAGCAGGTTCGCTGTTAGCCCTGGTCCTGACGTTCTTCACCAAGCCTTTGTCTGAGCGGCTGCGCAATGCGCGGGGCTTCAAGGATACGGGTACCGAGATTATCGGCAGACAGGGTCTGGTGACCGAACCGATTGAGCCTGGCCGTTACGGGCAGGTCAAGATTGGCGGCGATACATGGAGTGCAACCTCAACAGTGGCACTGGGTAAGGGTCAGCAGGTAATTGTAGTAAGAAGAAGCACTACCATTATTGAAGTAGAACGATGGGGGGATATGTACTAATGGAATTGATAATTATCGGAATTATTATTGTTGTCGTCGTAGTATTTATCGCAATGACGATCAAGATTGTCCCGCAGCAAAGAGTTGGGGTTGTAGAGCGTCTGGGTAAATTCCACCGCCTGCTCACACCAGGTCTGAACATTCTTATTCCGGTAATTGATCAGGTGCGGGTCTATCATGACCTGCGGATTCAACAGGCGAATGTACCGCCGCAGACGGTAATCACGAAGGATAACGTGCAGGTGCAGATCGATACGATTATCTTCTATCAGGTGGTAGGTCCGGAAGAAGCAACGTACGGAATCTCCGATTATGTGTACGGGGTACGGAATATCTCCACAGCCACCATGCGTCAGATTATCGGTAAGCTGGAGCTGGATGAGACCTTGTCCGGCCGTGAGAAAATCTCCTCCGACATCCGTCTCGCGCTGGATGAAGCGACAGAGAAGTGGGGCGTGCGCATTGAGCGTGTCGAAGTGATCGACATCAAGCCGCCGCTCGATATCCAGGAAGCCATGGACAAACAGATGAAGGCAGAACGCAGCAAGCGTGCGATTGTCCTGGAGGCGGAAGCCGCCAAGCAGGATATGATCCTTCGTGCTGAAGGGGATAAGCAGAGTAAGATCCTGAAGGCGGAAGGGGATAAGGAAGCCCGCATCCGTCAGGCGGAAGGTCTCGGTCAGGCGCAGGAGCTGGAAGCTCTCGGTCAGGCCAAGGCGATCGAAGCAGTGGCGATGGCCGAGAAGGCCCGGATTGCCATGATCGCCAGTGCAGGACTGGATGAAAGAGTGCTGGCTTATCAATCCTTTGAAGCCTTGACTGACATCTCTAAGGGACCAGCGAACAAAATATTCCTGCCGACTAGTGCGGTGGAGACACTGGGCAGCCTGGGAGCGATCGCCGAAGTATTCAAGGCCAGCAAAGAAGGCAAATAAGCGTAAGACAATTTACAATTGCTGCAGGATCCGTTACAGTTAATAGCACAATCAGGCTGAGGCTTAGCAGGTACGCTTGTACCTCTTAAGCCTTTGCTTATGAAGACTGTTTTGCCGCTGTGCAAAACTTAAAGGAGAAGATACCGTGACGCAAAAAGAAATTTCCCCGCTCGTAGAAACCTTGGGGCTACAGCCCCACGTGGAAGGCGGATGGTACAAGAGACTGTGGAATTCTCCGTTTGAGATTCCTCAGGACACGTTGGGCGAGGCTTATTCGGGCCCGCGCGCATCAGCTTCATCGATCTATTTCCTGCTTCATGCTGACGAGAGTTCGGATTGGCATACTGTGTTGTCCTCCGAAATCTGGCTGTATCATTCCGGCAGCCCGATCGTGCTTAGTCTGGGAGGCAATGGCGCAGAGCCGGAGAACGTAACGGAGGTTATCCTGGGTCTGGATATCGCTGCAGGCCAGCAGCCGCAGGTAGTGATTCCTCCAGGCGTATGGCAGGCAGCCCGCCCGCTCGGCGAAGAACCGGCGCTCGTCTCCTGCATCGTATCGCCGGAGTTCCACTTTGACGATTTCAAGCTGATTGACAAGAAATAAGCAGGTATGTAATGGAGTACGGCCGGGAAGGGGCTGTGCTCCATTTTTGTACATAAGAGGCATACAATCTTCACGATTTGGCAACCTATTCGCTATAACGGGAACGGATTTCGCAATTGGATGATTATGAGAGCGGTAATACGGTTAAGGAAGCTTGTTGAATTCAAATTAGGCTTGGAGGGTATCCATATGAGTGAAATGAACGCACCATTTACAGGCGGGCCTACCTTGAACGATGGAGTAACTATGCCGTGGCTGGGTCTTGGCGTATGGCAGACCAAGGATGGCGAGGAGGTTATCCGTGCGGTGAAGTCTGCGGTGGAGACGGGGTACCGCAGTATTGATACGGCTGCCGGCTATAACAATGAAGAGGGTGTGGGGCAGGCAATCCGTGAATGCGGAGTCCCCCGGGAAGAGCTGTTTATTACCACCAAGGTCCGCAACCCGGATCAGGGCTATGAATCGACACTGAAGGCCTTTGAAGTCAGCCGCAAGAAGCTGGGCCTGGAGCAGGTAGATTTGTATCTGATCCACTGGCCGGTGGCCGGCAAATATAAAGAAACCTGGAAAGCGCTGATCCATCTGCAAAAGGAAGGGCTGGTCAAATCCATCGGGGTGAGCAACTTCCAGCCGCATCATCTGGAGGATATCATCGAGGACAGCGGCGTGGTGCCGGTGGTGGACCAGGTGGAATTCCATCCGCTGCTGACCCAGCGTGAATTGCTGAAGTATGCACGGGAGCATGATATCCAGCTGGAAGCCTGGAGTCCGCTCATGCAGGGTAATCTGGACCTGCCGCTGCTGAAGGAATTGGCGGAGCGTTACGGCAAGACGGTAGCACAGATTGTTCTGCGCTGGGATCTGCAGCAGGGTGTCATCACCATTCCGAAGTCGGTCCATCAGGAGCGGATCATCGAGAATGCGGGATTCTTTGACTTCACGTTAAGTGATGATGATGTCAAGGCGATCGAGAATCTGAACCAGAACCGCCGCTTCGGCCCCGACCCGGATAATTTCAACTTCTAAGCTGACAGATAGAGCATTATAAGCTGTAGATGCACAGAGCGGCCTCCTCAAGGGGGGCTGCTTTTTGCATTTGGCGGCAGCATGCTATTTTTTTATTAGGACTATTCATTTAAAATTTTTATGTTATAATCGTAATAATTACGATTAAAGACATGGAGTTGAATGCCATTATACGAACTTTGTTGCAACGTTTATTGCAGCTCATTCCTGTGCTGCTAGGCATCTCAGTCATAACCTTTGCGCTGATGCACCTAACCCCAGGTGATTCTGCAGAGATTATGCTGCGTACTGACGGTATTAAGCCTACATATGAAGCCATTGAGGCGGCAAGAATTGCACTGGGTCTGGATGGACCTGTATATATGCAATATGTTCATTGGTTGTACCGTGTGCTCCACCTCGATTTAGGCATATCCTACAGCAGCAATCGTCCGGTATTCACAGAGCTTATGAGTCGTTTCCCGGCTACTGCGCTATTGAGCGCTTGTTCCTTATTGGCTGCTATTCTTATTGCTCTGCCTATGGGTGTAGGCTCTGCATTATATACGGGGAAATGGTTTGACCGGCTGGGAAGAGTATGTGCTCTGTTTAGCGTATCCATGCCAGGCTACTGGCTGGGTCTGCTCCTGATTTATTATGGTTCAGTGAAGCTGAAGCTATTACCTGTAACGGGAATGGATGGGGTCTCCAGTGTCATTCTGCCTGCTTTTACACTTGGGTTTGGCATGGCAGGGGTGTATATCCGTTTGATTCGTTCCAGTCTGCTGGACGTTCTGTCTACGCTCTACATCAAGGCGGCGAGGGCCAAGGGGCTGCAGGAATGGAGAGTCATCACCAGACATGCGCTTCGTAATGCACTTCTTCCGAGTCTTACCTTACTTGGGGTTAACATAGCAGGGCTTCTCGGCGGCTCTGTGGTCGTAGAGACTATATTTTCCTGGCCGGGGATTGGAAAGTATGTGATTGAGGCGATTTTTGCAAAAGACTATATTGTCATTCAGGGTTATGTATTATGGATGGCTGTCGTCGTTGTTCTGATTAACCTGGCAGTAGATTCACTGCATCTGATGCTGGACCCGCGAATCAGGCTGCGGTGACGCTGTAAAAGGAGTAAGGTATTATGTTTCGAAGTAGCTTATTTAAGAATAACGGAGCGAAGCTCGGGGCAGGGATTATCCTTTTGTTCATTGGCGCCGGACTCTTTGCCCCCTGGCTCTCCCCTTCTGACCCGCTGCAGATTCACATGGAGCATAAGCTGAGTATGCCTTCCTGGGATTATCCGCTGGGTACGGATCATCTGGGGCGCTGTGTGCTATCCCGCATAATCTATGGGACAAGAACTACGCTTTACTATTCGTTTGCCGTTTTGACTGTAGTTTTTGCTATTAGCATCCCCGTTGGTTTACTGGCTGGTTACGCTGGCGGCAAAATTGATCAATTGATTATGCGGATCATCGACATCTTACTTGCTTTTCCCAGCTTAATTCTATCGCTCGCAATTACAGCCATGTTGGGCGCCAGTATGAAGAATCTGTTAATCGCCTTTGCAGCCGTCTGGTGGACGGGATATGCCAGAGTGATCCGCAGCCTGGTGCTTCAGATCAAGGAAGGCGGATATATCGCAGCCGCCGCAGCATCAGGCACTTCGCATCTGCAAATTGTGCTCAGGCATATCCTGCCGGTTGCAGCCCGTCCTATTCTCGTTCTGGCTTCTATGGAGGTGGGGACGATTATGCTCTCGATTGCGGGCTTGTCCTTCCTTGGTCTGGGAGCCCAGCCGCCTACACCGGAATGGGGGATGATGCTGAACGACAGCCGTGCCTATATTCAGACTGAGCCGCGGCTCATGCTCTTCCCGGGAATGGCCATCCTGCTGGCGGTGCTGGGCTTCAATCTGTTGGGGGAAGGCTTGCGCCGCTCAGCGCGTGATTACGATACCCGGGAGGTGAGCGTCCGGTAAATGAACAGTGAATCCACCCTGCTGAAGGTTAGTCACTTATCGACCAGCTTCCATACCGGAAGTCAGCAAGTCAGGGCTGTAGAGGATGTCAGTCTCGAAGTGAGGTCCGGGCAGATTGTTGCTTTGGTCGGCGAGAGCGGCAGTGGGAAAAGTGTTACGGCGATGTCTATTCTTGGCTTGGTAGATCCTCCAGGCGTCGTTGATAGCGGAGAGATATGGCTTCGCGGCCACAACCTCAGGGAGTGCTCTGCCCGCCAGCTAAGGAAGCTCCGCGGAACAGAAATGGCGGTTATTTTTCAAGATCCCATGAACGCGCTGAATCCGGTGCTTCCGGTTGGAAGGCAGATCATGGAGACGATCGCACTGCACCGGCAAGTCACTGGGCAAGAAGCAAAGCAACTGGCTATGAAGCAGATGCAGCAAGCGGGCCTTAACGATCCGGCGCAGCTATTCAATAAATATCCTTTTCAAATTAGCGGCGGGATGTGCCAACGGGTCATGATCGCTATCGCGCTGGCTTCCGGGGCAAGCTTACTTATTGCAGATGAACCTACAACGGCTCTGGATGTAACCATCCAAGCACAGATACTTACGGAGCTGGACCGGATCAGATGGGCGAATCATATGGGCATCCTGCTCATTACGCATGATCTCGGCGTTGTCGCCGAGCTTGCAGATTATGTATATGTGATGAAATCCGGAAGGATTGTGGAATCAGGAAATGTCTTTGACATCTTTTCGCGTCCATTGCATCCCTACACTAAATACTTAATGAGTTGCAGATAACAACTATGAAATTACATGTTCTACTGGGGAGGTGGTGATCCATGAAGCTGCTGGAGGCGGTAAGCCTGAATAAGAAGTATGGAATGACAAGGGGGTGGTTCACATCTGATATCAGGAGAGTGCATGCTGTGAAGAATCTGTCCTTCAGTCTGGAGAGCGGAGAAATCCTGGGACTGGTGGGTGAAAGCGGCTGCGGGAAGAGTACCTTAGCCAGACTCTTGCTGGGACTGGAGAAACCGTCCTCTGGAAGAATGCTGTACCGGAGTATGGATTATACAGACTGGAGCTTCAGTGAGATGCGTCAGATCCGCAGCAGGATGCAAATGGTGTTCCAGAACAGTCTGGCTTCCTTTAATCCACTGTTCACAGTAGAGCAAATTATCGGAGAGCCTCTGCGGAACTACGGGGAGAGGAAAGCCGGCGCGCGCAGAGTTCTGATAGCTGACACGCTTGAGCTTGTTGGACTTGAGCGGAAGCACATTCACAGTTATCCGCATGAACTCAGCGGCGGACAGCAGCAACGGGTCGGAATTGCGAGAGCTATTGCACTGCGTCCGGAGCTGATCATCTGTGATGAACCGTTCTCCAGTCTCGATGTCACCTTGCGTAAGCAGATGATGGATCTGTTGCAGGCATTGAAGCGTGAGCTGGAATTATCCTACGTGTTCATTACACATGACTTGTCGGTCTTGAACCGTTTTTGCGACAGTGTAGCTGTGATGGTTCAAGGGGAGATTGTGGAGAAGCAATCAGGTGAGGGGCTCATGCAGCAAGCAGACCACCCTTATACACGGAAATTGCTCTCCTCGATACCTGTGCAAGACCCCCGCTTAAGGAGAAAAGATAGAGAAAAGGAGTACAGAGAATGAGAGCCAGCTCAAAGTCAAAAACTGTATTAACAACATCACTATTCATCCTGCTTCTTGTATTAATAATGGGGATATCAGGGTGTGGTCATTCTGATAGAGCAGCCCAAGCCTCTGACTCCGGGGACAAGGCGATTACTGTTGCCATAGCGGCTGATGCCGGTCTTGACCGGCTGGATGCCGGTGCCTATGAGGGTTCGATGAATGTACATGCGATGATATACGACGGATTAGTTGAGTACGGCGAGAAGGGCGAAATCCTGCCTTCGCTTGCGGAGTCATGGGACATCTCTGAGGATGGGAAGGTCTATACCTTCCATCTTCGTCAGGGTGTCAAATTCTCGGACGGTACGGAATTTAATGCGGATGCAGTCAAGTTCTCCTTCGAACGGTGGGTTAAAGATCCGGCCAATTCACTGAATGTAGCTACCGCCATGGAATCTCTTGAGGTCGCAGACAAGCATACGATTACTATGACATTTAACAAAGCCTATTATCCTTTCCTGACCGAGCTATCCTTTGCAAGACCGGTACGGATTATCAGCCCTACCGCAGTGGAGCCAGCAGGTGATATTAACGGTACATTCGTCCGGGCGATTGGAACCGGTCCTTGGATGGCAGAGAGCTATAAGACGGATCAGGAAGCCGTACTGGTCAGCAATCCTAATTATTGGGGAGACATGCCGAAGCTGTCCAAAATTATTATGAAGGTCATTCCTGATCCGCAGTCCAGAGTACTGGCGCTGCAAAGCGGGGATGTAGATATTGCCGGGGGACAAATGGGGAAGCTTCCAGTCGAAAGTGTACCCGTGATCGAAGCAGATGCATCACTAACTCTGCAAAAGTCACCAGGAACAAGCTCGCATTTCATGATTTTTAATTATAATACACCTGCTCTGCAAGACCTGAATGTCCGCAAAGCAATTAATTTGGCGATGAACAAAAAAAGCATTGTGAACGATCTCATGAATGGTATTGGACAGGAGGCAAAAGGGCTATTCCCGTTGACCGTTCCCTATGTCACAGAGTCAAATAACACATGGTACGGCTTCGATCCCGGGGAAGCGAAGCAACTGCTGGCAGCTGCCGGCTATAAGGATGCGGACGGAGATGGGATTGCCGAGAAGGACGGAAACCCGCTTGAATTCAATTTCGTACTTCAGCAGGCGGAATATCCTGAATGGAAGACCATCAGTGAGCTGATTCAGTCCGAACTCAAGGAGATTGGCATTGACGTCAAGCTTCAGGTGCTTGAGCCGAATGCTTATTATGATGCCTTATGGACAAGCAAAGCTTACGATCTCATCCTGTACCGGACCTATGATGATGCTTATAATCCGCATTCGTTCCTGTTGTCCCTGTTCCACCGAACCACTGAAGCACCTGCTGTGGTATGGTCTGATACGGAGCTGGAAGCACAGATTGATAACGCAGTCGGAGCCATGGATATTCAAGAACGTCAGAGTGCTTATGATTCCATATTTTTAAGAATGTATCAGGATGCAATGTTTGCAGCTGTGTATTTCCCTGATGACATATTGGCTGTAAATCATAGAGTGACCGGATTCAAGCCGGGGTACACCACGTTCACACCTGTCTTTTGGAACCAGCTGGATGTGGACAGTAAATGATAAGATACAGTACTTGCCAAGAAGGAGTGAATGATAATGAGTATACAACAAGAGGTAGAACAGTATTGGGAAGGCGAAGCAGAGCTGTATAGTGAAGGAATCCAGAAGGAGCTGAACGGCTTCCAGCGGGAGGCCTGGCTGAAGCTTATCCTTGATCATGCTCCGCAGAAGGACAGCCTGCATGTTCTGGATATTGGCTGTGGTCCCGGCTTCTTCTCCGTCATTCTCTCAAGTGCCGGACATTTGGTTACGGCCATAGATTGTACAGACAATATGCTGGAAGAGGCGCGTCTGCACTCCAGCCGGGAAGGAGTCGATGTAACGTTCCGCAAGATGGACTCGCATAAGCTGGATTTTGCTGCGGAGAGCTTTGATCTCATCGTGTGCCGCAATGTCACTTGGAGTCTTGCCGCTCCGCAGTCAGCCTACAAGGAGTGGGCAAGAGTACTCAAGCCCGGGGGACGGCTGCTGGTCTTCGATGCCAACTGGAACCGTCATCTATGGGATGAAGAGATGGCGCGGAAGCATAGGGAGGATCAGCAGGCCTATATCGATAAGGGCTATGGTGAGCTTCCGCATCATACGAACATCGAAGAGACCGACCGTCTGAGCCTGGCCTTACCACTGACCAGAGAGTGGCGGCCGGAGTGGGATGTACGGACACTCACAGAGCTGGGCTTCTCTGCTGTCTATACGGAAGAGAATCTGAACGGCCAGGTGTTGGATGAGCAACAGCAGGTCTTGTACCGGTCAACTCCGTTGTTCATGATTTGCGCTGAAAAATAAGGCGGACCGGCTTGCTAAAATGTAAAATAAAAACAGCGACTCTCTTTGATGAGAGCCGCTGTTTTTGGTTTGAAGCGCATCAGCCGATCGACACATTGTATGTCTTCAGCCACAGGTTGACCTGGGCCAGATAAGCGAATAATTGCGGGCCGGACATCAGCTGGCCGAACCACGGCAGATTGGTGGAGGACTCTGGCGATGCCGCGATTTCTCTGATTTTGTCCGGATCAAGGAGCGGGAGAATGGGGGAGGAAGGATCGTCCAGAATGCTTAATACCTGTGAGCGCACCTTGTTCAGATAGGCAGGGTTATGCGTTTTGGGGTACGGGCTTTTTTTGCGGTAGAGCACATCGTCCGGCAGTACGCCCTCCAGTGCCTTGCGCAGGATGCCTTTCTCCCGGTTGCCTACCATCTTAATCTCCCATGGAATGTTAAAAACATATTGCACCAGCCGGTGGTCACAATACGGAACGCGTACCTCCAGTCCCACGCCCATGCTCATCCGGTCCTTACGGTCCAGCAGGGTCGGCATGAAGCGGGTTATGTTGAGATAGGACATCACCCGCATCTGTGCCTGTTTGCCGGTCTCGCCGTCAAGCTTCGGTACCTCAGCCACCGCATCGCTGTACCGGTCTCCTAAATATTCCAGCGGACGTATCCACTCCCGGATTTCCGGCGATAATAATCCGGCACGCATATTGGGGGCCACTGACCAGGGGAAGGTACCGGAAGATAACATCTCCTCACGGTGGAACCAGGGATAGCCGCCGAAGATTTCGTCTGCTGCTTCGCCTGAGATGGCTACTGTGGCCTTCTTTTTGATCTCCTGGCAGAACAAATAGAGTGAGGAATCCACGTCGGTCATCCCCGGCAAATCGCGGGAGTACAGGGCATTATCGAGAGCGGCTACCAGCTCCGGTGTGTCAAAAGCGATAAAGTGATGGTTCGTGTCCAGCTCATCGACCATCCGCTGAATCCAGGGACCGTCGGCTCCGGGCTGGAAGGAATGGCTTTTGAAATGCTTATCGTTGTCTACATAATCGACCGAGAAGGTATCGACCCGGCCCTGGCCGGTCCGCTTGTAATAATCCACGGCAAGCGCAGTCAGGGCGCTGGAATCGAGTCC
The DNA here is from genome assembly GCF_038000365.1 of Paenibacillus sp. FSL R7-0333. Classification (NCBI taxonomy): domain Bacteria; kingdom Bacillati; phylum Bacillota; class Bacilli; order Caryophanales; family Paenibacillaceae; genus Paenibacillus; species Paenibacillus sp. FSL R7-0333. The sequence goes on along the minus strand of NZ_JBBOBZ010000001.1, from coordinate 5,808,560 downwards.
GCCGGAGAGCAGCGAGCAGACCGGAACATCGGAGACCAGCTGGCGCTCCAGCGTATCCTGAAGCAATTCACGCACCCGTGCTGCCGTCGCATCCACGTTATCGGTATGCTGGACGCTCTCCAGCTTCCAGTAAGCATAGCTGCGGATTCCGCTGCGGCTGTAAATCATGGCAGACCCAGGACGAAGCTCGAATATATCTTTGTATACCCCTTGTCCCGGGGTCCGTGCCGGGCCAATAATGAAAATCTCGGCCAGACCCTCCGGCCCGACCTTCGGCTGGACGAGGGGATGCTGCAGCAGCGCCTTGGGCTCGGACCCGAAGACGAAGACGTCCTCCACTTGGCTGTAGAACAGCGGCTTCACGCCCAGACGGTCGCGGGCCAGGAACACCTGATCGCGCAAGCTGTCCCAGACGGCGAAGGCGAAGATGCCATTGAGCTTCTCCGTGCAATCCGGCCCCCATTCGATGTAGGCATGCAGCAGAACCTCGGTATCGCATTCCGTGAGAAAATGATGCCCGCGCTGCTTCAGTTCTTTTTTCAGCTCAGGGGCATTATATAGCTCGCCGTTATATACTATAGCGTATAACTTATCCTCATGGCGGGCAATCATCGGCTGTGCACCGTTCTCGGGATCGATGACGCTGAGTCGGCGGTGTCCGAAGGCAATAGGCCCTGAAATCCAGGTTCCGGCTGCATCCGGTCCGCGGTTGGCTAACGTTTCGGTCATTCTGACGAGCAGCTGCGATTGCCCGGTAAGATCACCGCGCCACTGGACAAATCCGGTTATTCCGCACATGTCTGATTCATCCTCTCTTTTGTGCGATTGTTGTCTGTCCTTTCTTTTTTGCCAAGTAATACAGATATATGCCGATTGAAGGGATAAAATGTATGTCCTTATCCGAACACTAGGGGAGAGGGAAATTTGCCAGGAGGGATGATGACAAGTGTATTACATTAAAGACGCCAAAATCCGCAGAATGACTGATTACGACGGTGCGCCTTGCGCAGAGGTTGGCGTATTGCCGGGAGCTGTGGGCGATTCCGCACTGCTGGTGTATATTGTTGAGGATCAGCGCGAGGAGGGCTATGAAATTGTCCGGATTCTGACGAATGATGCGGATACGGCCACCGACTGGTTCGACAATAATCTGCATGATGCCTTCCAGGACGTTACGGTCAGCGGCTTCACCGGCAGTACGGTGATGACCCCGGAGGATGAACGCTCCAAGTTCCAGCGCGAGCTGCTGATCTTCGGCGATCTGAAGCGGCAACTGGGCGAGCACTTCCGGCAGGTTCCCTGAGCCCACATCTTCCGCAGGTCATGTCCAGGCTTAACTATAGAGCAGGAGGCTTTCCGTGACGGTGGTTGCGGGAAGCTTCTTAACTGGAAGAGTTTGGTCTTGCTAATTCTGGTGAATCAGGTATAATAAATAACGTTGCGTTAATACATATCTCTTCAAAAGCTTCAAGTGATACAACGTTATCCTACATGTCCCGGTAGCTCAGTTGGATAGAGCATGCGCCTTCTAAGCGCACGGTCGGGGGTTCGAATCCCTTCCGGGACGTCATAGAAACAGCCTTCCTTCGGGAGGGCTGTTTTGACGTCCGGAGGATGAGAACCCCCTTTTATTTTGAGTAGGATCAACGTAGACGCTTGGGTGGACGCTCCGCGAACGGACCGTTGTTACAATCGCTGTTGTCTCCAAATTTTATTTATTTCCCTAATCGGTAAAAATCCGGAGACAAAGGCGACCGCTATCGCTTTTCCGCGGGTCGTTCCGTTCTCTCCGCTGTTTAAGCGAGATGCGAAATTCATAACATTCTAAAGAGCCCAAAACCATCCATCCCAAAGTGATCTTAGTACACTGAATTTATTGAATGCAGCCCAAATGAGCGAATGTAGTGTATAAGTACCCCTGAGTTCACCAGATGTGAGCCAAATGAGCAAATGAGGAGCACATGTGCACTTGAATTCAGCGGATGCGGGCCAAATGCGGAAATAAGGTGCAGAAGTGCCCCTGAATTCAGCGGATGCGGGCCAAATGCGGAAATAAGGTGCAGAAGTGCACCTGAATTCAGCGGATGCGGACCAAATGCGGAAATAAGGTGCAGAAGTGCCCCTGAATTCACCGGATGCGGGCCAAATGCGGAAATGAGGTGCAGAAGTGCCCCTGAATTCACCGGATGCGGACCAAATGCGGAAATAAGGTGTACAAGTGCCAATGTCATTAAGTTAAGATATAGAGCCAAAAACAAGAAAAAGGCAGGTTATCGAAAAGATAGCCTGCTCTTTTTTTGCACACAAAAATCTTGACAATCCGTAGAAAACGTGTGGCGAAGCCCCTTGAAAAAACGAGGAGGTTACGCCAATGAATGCTTATGCAAATTCGCTGAAAGACAGACTGACATCTCTCATCCGTGAGATGGCGGCTGCCCCCGCGCCTTACGTCAGAAACCCGGGAAAGGATTTTACCCGAACGAAAAAACTACCCTTTGAAATGGTTATGCAAACCCTGATCTTTATGGGCGGCAACAGCCTCTATAAGGAACTGTTGGAATCGCAGGGCTATGACGTTAACACCGCAACTTCTTCTGCTTTTGTTCAGCAAAGAAATAAAATTTTGCCGTCTGCGGTCGAATCTTTGTTTCACACCTTTACCGCGTCCCATACGGAATTCAAGGATTATCGAGGCTATCGATTATTGGCCATTGACGGTTCCGATCTGCATATTGCAACAGATCCTGCGGACCCGTTGACCTATTCTCAAAGTCAGCCCCACTCGAAAGGCTTTAACCTTCTGCACTTGAACGCTGCTTATGACCTCTGTAACCGGCTTTACGTGGACGCCATCCTTCAACCTCGAAAGCTGCGCAACGAAGGAAGGGCGCTGTCCACGATGGTGGATCGGTCCCCTATTCAGGGGAACGTCATTGTGTTGGCGGATCGAGGATTGGAAAGCTACAATACGTTCGCGCATCTGGAACGGAAAGGATGGAAGTACGTCATACGGGTCAAGGATTTGCATACGAATGGCATTCTTTCGGGCTTGCACTTGACCTTTGAAGGGGCGTTTGATCAGGAGATTCACCTGACGCTGACTAAAAAACGAACGAAAGCGTTCAGGGATCACCCCGAAATCTATAAAATTCTTCCGGCCACCTCTAGCTTTGATTTTCTGGACATGCAAAAGAACCTGTTTTACCCGATTTCCTTTCGGGTGGTTCGTTTCCTCCTGCCCAGTGGCGATTATGAAACCGTCATTACCAATCTACCGGCTGCTGAATTCTCACCGGATGAACTCCGGGAACTGTATCACCTGCGATGGGGGATTGAGACCTCTTTCCGGGCCTTAAAATACACCATCGGTCTGACCCATTTTCACGCAAAGAAGCAAGAGTCCATTACCCAAGAGATATTCGCAAGAATGATCCTCTACAATTTCGCTGAAATGATTACCTCGCACGTAGTCATTTCCCAAAAGGATAAACGGCACCTCTACCAAGTCAACTTCACGGTGGCCGTTCACGTCTGTAGACATTTCCTGCGCTCCAAGGGCGATGGACCCCCGCCTGATGTGGAAGCTTTGATTCGCAAAAATATTTTGCCGATTCGTCTCACCCGTCCTGGGCAAAGGAATACACGCAGAATACGTAGCAAATCCGCCATTAGCTTCGTCTACAGAGTAGCATAATTCGGTTCGCATGAACATTTTTTTAAGTGGATCTTCCATCCGCTTTGTTTGCTATGCGCTTTTTTCCTTCCTTACACCAAAAACAAACGGCATAGGACGTTTCCCCCATACCGTTTTGGATTCTCTTTATTAATTCCAAACTTATCTTTGAACTTATCTTAATGACATTGGTACAAGTGCACCTCATTACACAGGATGCACCCAGAAGTGGGCGGATGGAGAAGGGGGAGCCGTGCAAGCTGCACAGACCCGCATAGGTTCCTGCTCATTCATCCCATAGAGCAGGTATGTTCTTAAACGGATGTAGACTCAGCGCGTCTACATCCGCTCCGGCTTAGGCAGACCGAGTACGTCGAGCGCCTCGCCGAGCGTCTCGGTGAAGCTCCGGGTCAGCCACAGGCGGAAGGTAATGCGGGCTTCCTCGCCCTTGAGAATCGGACAAGCTGAGTAGAAGTTACTGAACAACGAGGCCAGGGAATAGGCATAGTTACAGATTGTATTCGGCGTAAGCTCCCGGCTTGCTGTGTAGAGTGTGTCTTGCCACAAGCTGAGCTGTCTCAGCAGGGCAAGCTCAGCCGCTTCAAGCTGCGCCGGGAACAGCGGCACCTCGCCAACGTCGGACTCGCCACCGCCGGACTCGCCACCGCCGAACTCGCCACCGCCGAACTCGCCACCGCCGAACTCGCCACCGCCGGACTCGCCACCGCCAGACTCGCTAGCGCCGAACTCGCCACCGCCGGACTCGCCACCGCCGGACTCGCCACCGCCGAACTCGCCACCGCCGAACTCGCCACCGCCAGACTCGCTAGCGTCGAACTCGCCCACATCAGACTCTCCAACGTCAGACTCGCTAGCGCCGGACTCGCTGACACCGCTCCCGCCACCCGCCGAAGCGGCCTTACTAAGCACGCGCTGCGCCCGGGCATAGGCGTACATCAGGTAGACGCCGGTGTTTCCGGAGATTTCCATCGCCTGCTTGAAGTCGAACACAATCTCGGTGCCCAGATTGAAGCGCAGCAGGTAGTAACGGATGGCAGCGGTGGCGATGAGCCGGCTGGACAGGCCGTTTTTGTCCGAACGGGTGGATTCAATCATGTCTTCCATGAGCCGGACCAGCTCGGTTACCTTAATGCCAATTCCCTGGCGCCCGGACATGGCGTAGGAGCTTTTGCCGCTGGAGGTATCAATGCCCAGCCCGGCCGCAGCAGCGGGACTCAGCGAGACCACCCCATAGCTGACATGATGCAGCGCGTCTGCCTGCGCACCGAATCCCAGTGCCTTGAGCGCCTGCTTGACCATCTGCTGCGGATATTCCTGCCGGTAATCGATGACGTTCACGACCTGGTCCGCCCGTCCAAAAGGCAGAACCTGTCCGCTCAAGCCGGTCGTCCACAGCCCGCTCTGAAATTCACTGTAGCTGAAGTCCTTCTCCAGCAGTCCGAACTTCCACAGATGATAGGCGATGTCCTTGGCAGTATAGGTCAGAATTCCGTTCGAACGCACCAGTACCTTATCCTTCTGATGCTCCTCCAGCGTGTCTGGTCTAGCGTCTTCAGCGGGTTGCTTCAGAATCCAGCAGCCTGCCAGCTTGCCTTCCGTCTCCTGCACGAAGATCTCCGTCTGCGACAGAAGCTCGAATGCCGAGGCCCAGAAGCCCTCCTTCAGAATGTTGCTCTCCCACACCAGCAGATCGTAGTCAATGCCGAACCCCCGCATCTCCTCTACATGCTCTCTCACGATCTGCCCGGCGACGAGTGTGCCAATCCAGGCGGTGTTGCCATGGCCCTCTTCCAGAGCGTGAAGAATCTCAGTCCGCTTCTGCACCATTTCCGGCTGCTGCGCGTACGTTTTGTTAATCTCGGCATAGATGTCCCAGCAGTAGTCTCCGAACCGGACATGGGCTCCCACCAGCGGAACATTCAGCAGGCCGGCTACGGTATCTGCCAGCTGATTGCCGAGATCATCGACATAGTTGTGTACCTCAACAGTATGGCCGGTCGCCCGCAGTACTCTCACCAGCGCGTCCCCGATACAGGAGTTTCTCAGGTGGCCGATATGCATACTTTTATTGGGGTTGACGGAGGTATGCTCGACGATCACCTTCGACCCTACTGTATGCTGAGGCAGAGTGAAATTCCCCTTCGCCCGTGCCCAGGCCTGCCAATCCAGATACATATTAATAAACCCCGGACCGGCAACCTCGGTTCTCAGCACCAGTCCGTGAACAGAGCCCGAAGCTTCGAGCTCAGCGACGATCAGCCCGGCGATGGCAAGCGGAGCTTTGCGCAAGTGGCGGGCCAGCTGCATGGCGATATTGCTTGAATAATCCCCGTGGTCAGCACTCGCCGGCTGCTCCAGGGCAACATTTACTTCAGCGATGGCGGGCACGCCCAGGGTTAGCGCGATTTTGTGAACAGACTGCTTCAGGCTTTCTTGGATTAGCTCACTTAGCATTGGCATGAATAACAACCTCCTGAATAAAATAACGACAAAAAAAGCCTTCATCTCCTAAGAGACGAGGCTTGTGCGCTCGCGGTACCACTCTTGTTGCTGAGCCTTGCGGTTCAGCCACCTTACAGGTTAACGGTCCTCGGCCGGGGCTTCCTACTACAAGGTTCAGAAGTCCATCTCACGGGTGCGCTTCATGGTTCTAATCTGTACCGGCTTCCACTTTCCCGGCTCGCTGGGGACTAGATATAAGACCATTACTCTCCCGGTCATCGATTGAATATGGATTTGTATCAGTATAGCGAATTTCTGAAAGAAAGCAAGAGCAGATTGCTGTGCAGCAGGAGTCCTCCGGTTAAGAATTACACGTCACTAGGCGCCCCTGTCAGATTCTTGATGTCCGTTGAACCATAAATCAGCAGCATAATTACAATGACCAGCAGGAGTCCGCCGGCAAATCCTTCTCCGTCAAAACTGTCCATAGCCCCGTTCCCTCACTTTCACTTCCGTATGTGTTCAGGTGTTTTCGGCTTTCTTTTTCAAAGCGGCCATGATCTCGTTCAGCGTCAGGCTGCTGTTGTCATCGAGGAAGCTGACCAGCTTATCGACGTTGTCACTACTTAGCTCGCTTAAGGTTTTATATTTGCCTACCAGACTGACGAACATCGACGCGTCCGTGTACATCTGGATAGAGTCTACTTTCAGCTTGCCGGTCAACAGAAGGGCAGCTACGGCAAATTCAAGCCCCTTAGGTGTCTGGGTTTTGGAGCTGGACGGTGTTTTTTTGGCGGCGGGCTTCTTTCCTTTTCCTGGAGGGGGCATGGGAGTCCCTTCTTCCGTTCGGCGTTCGTAGGGGAAGCGCAGCGTGGGCGGTATTCCTTAGTAAAAGATATGCGTCTCTGCAGATATTGGTGAATAGGCTAAGGCCTGTGTCCACACCGTTATACCAATACTTGAATATGAATATGTCGAGCGATTAAACTCAATCGCCGTGACTGAGTTTAGAGGCAGAAGGGAGGGAGCGGGATGGCGATATTATCAACAGGACCTATTGAGAATAATGCCGTTTCAGGAGTCAGACCTACACAGACTGTAACAGTAAGAATAGTGAAGCGGGATACGGCTGTCACTTCGGCTGTCAGCATTCAGGGTTATGTACTGGGAACGACAAGAACGCTGTATGTAAGTGAACTTATTAATGTTGCCCCTAATGAAGCGGTGACCAGAAGTTATTTTGCCGATCTGGATGCCTATGAATTTGTATTTACGACTGAAGAAGCAGATGAAGAGGAAATCGGAATTTCAGTATGGGGAAAAACATCATCCGGTCAGCTGGTGAATGCTCATCGTGTGGTTGCACATGAGCAACTAAACCCGGAAGTATAAATTCCCGTTAAAAATGATTATAAACAGGAGGACTGAACACAATGACCTTTTTATCCACGGGACCCATAGAAAATAATAGGGTTAACGGAGTGAGACCAACTACCCAGGTTACGGTAAGGATTGATAACCGCAGCGAAACTACTGCCTCAACAATAACAGTTAAAGGTTATTATTTGAGCGGCGGAGTGAGAAATCTGTATGTCAGCGAGGCGAATAATGTTAACCCGAATCAGTCGGTAACTAAAACCTATTATGCCGATCTGGACGCTTTTGAATTTACATTTGTGACATCTGTGACTGCGGATGACCCAATCCAGGTATCGGTCTGGGGCAAGAGCAGTACCGGTGCGCTGGTTACTGCTCACCGCCTGGTCTCAGAAGAATTGCTAGGGGAAGGTTCCGGCACTGCCGGAACCACCGGTCCGGCAGGAGCAACAGGTCCAGCAGGTCCAGCAGGTCCGGCAGGAGCAACAGGTCCTGCTGGTTCTGGCGGCGGAGATACCGGAGCAACCGGAGCTACAGGGGCCACAGGTCTGACTGGGGCTACAGGGGCTACAGGCAATCCGGGTGAGACCGGGGCTAAAGGAGCTACGGGCGCTGGAGGCGGAGCAGTCGGTGATACCGGTATGACCGGAGTTACAGGAGTAACAGGCGCAGGCGAAACTGGAGCGACCGGTGAGACCGGTATGACCGGAGCTACAGGCGTGACAGGTGTGACAGGTGCTGGTGAAACTGGAGCGACCGGTGAGACCGGTATGACAGGAATAACAGGGCCGACTGGTGTGACAGGAGCAGGTGAGACTGGAGCGACAGGCGAGACCGGCATGACAGGAATAACAGGGCCGACCGGTGTGACAGGAGCAGGTGAGACTGGGCCGACCGGCATGACCGGAGCTACAGGCTCAGGGGCAATTATCCCTTATGCATCCGGGATTCCTGCAGAAATGACGACTGTCGTGGGAGGAGTGAACAATACCTCCAGTCTGGTGGGCTTCGGCAACACCGTGACAGGTGTCGCAGGCGTGCCAGCCGGAACCATTGATCTGACTGGTTCGGCGGGCACAATGCTCAATGTTGCCTTCTCTGTGCCCCACGATGGCACCATAACTTCGCTGGCAGCTTATTTCAGCACATCGGATACAGTCGCACTCACAGGATCTACAATGACTGTAACGGCACAATTGTATCAATCGGTTACTCCGAATAATGCGTTCACCCCTATTACCGGAGCGTTGGTCACGTTAGCCCCTGCGTTGACAGGTCCTGTTACCCTAGGTACGATCAGCAGTGGATTAACTGCAGGGCTGTCAATACCGGTAACTGCCGGAACCCGTCTGCTGATGGTCTTCTCTGCTGCAAATACAGGTGGAACAGATGCAGCGGTAACTATTCCTGGTTATGCCAGTGCAGGACTTACCATCGTCTAATTCAGTAGCGGTATGCCATAGGATATAAAGAACAGGGACCTCCCGAGCGTGATCGCTTAGGAGAGTCCCTGTTGCCTTTCGAGGTGATTGCACTTTGTGCAATAGAAACCGTACTTTTCCGCTCAGAAAAGCATTCTATTGCACTTCATACACTTGATTCCCGGATTTCTGCTCAAAAACAGCGTTGACCCGAAATTCTAGTGTACGAAGTACAGCAGGTTCAATTTCTCAACGATTTTGGAAGTGTTCTGTTGCACAAAGTACAGCAGAGCTGAGGAAGGGTTGAGCAGCATGCATTAATTCACCAGCCTCAGGCTGCGTTGGCATGAGTACCAACCTGCCACAGACACTGGCAGGTCAGATCGACAAGATCTCACGTATATCATGCTCGCTGAGGCTCGACAACGCCTCCTGCCCCGGCTGGATCACCTCGTCAATCAGGTTTTTCTTTTTCTGCTGCAGCTCGTACATTTTATCCTCCACCGTACCCTGGGCGACCAGGCGGATGACCTGGACGATCTTTTTCTGCCCGATCCGGTGGGCGCGGTCGGCGGCCTGCTGTTCGACCGCAGGGTTCCACCACAGGTCATAGAGAATGACCGTATCGGCGCCGGTCAGGTTGAGGCCGGTGCCGCCCGCCTTCAGTGAGATCAGGAACAGGTCGCGCTCGCCTTCATTGAAGCGGCTGCACAGCTCAACCCGCTGGGAGGCCGGGGTCTGTCCATCCAGATAGAAATGCGGAATCCCGAGCAGCGCCAGCTCGCGCCCGATCATACCGAGCATCTGCGTGAACTGCGAGAAGATCAGCATCCGCTTGCCGGAGCTGCGGCATTCGTCGATGATCTCCAGCAGCTGCTCGAATTTGCCGGAGCCTCCGGTATATCCGTCCACGAACAGGGCGGGATGGCAGCACAGCTGGCGAAGCCGGGTCAGTCCGGCCAGCACCTTGAGCCGGCCGTTCCCGAAGCTGTCGCTGTCCAGATGCTTAAGCGCTTCTTTGCGCAATCTGGCCAGGTAGGCGACATAGAGCCTTTTCTGCTCCGGCAGCAGCTCGGAGGCCTGGAGGGACTCGATTTTGTCCGGCAGCTCCTTCAGCACATCGCTCTTCAGGCGGCGCAGCAGGAAGGGGCGGGCGCGCCTGGCGACCGTCTCCCGGGGAAGGTCATGGAACGCCTTCTTCCCGGGGAACAGGCCGGGGAAAACGACGCTGAAGATCGACCACAGGTCCTCCAGTGCATTCTCCACCGGTGTACCGGTCAGCGCAAAGCGGTAGCGGGCCTGAAGCAATCTGACCGCCTGCGCGGTCTGGGTCTCATGATTCTTAATCATCTGCGCTTCATCCAGAATGAGCGTATGGAACGACTGCTTGGCATACTCATCCACATCTCTGCGCAGCAGCGGGTACGAGGTGATGATGACATCATGCCCGGCCGTGTTCCGCAGGGCCCGGCTGCGTTCACCGGCGGTGCCGTCGGCAATGACCGCCTGAAGCTCCGGGGCAAAGCGCTTCAGCTCGTTAAGCCAGTTATAGAGCAGGGAGGCCGGCGCCACAATAAGCGCAGGCACGCCGCTCTGCCGGATGTCTTCCCGCATCGAGAGCAGGAAGGTGATGCTCTGCAGTGTTTTGCCAAGGCCCATATCGTCCGCCAGAATCCCGCCGAAGCGGTAATGGGCCAGCGTCCTCATCCACTGGAAGCCGTACTGCTGGTAATCCCGCAGCACGGGAGCCAGACTCTCCGGCACTGGGAAGTCCAGATTCTCGGGACTCGCCATGTTGGCCAGCAGCCGCCTGAAGGAGCGTCCGGTCTGGATGGTCTGCCCCTGGACGGTGCCTGCATGGAGATGAAGGGCGCGGACCAGCGGCAGGGAGAACTCGGTACTCCGGATATCCACGCTGCGGACGCCCAGCTCGTTCATCAGCGCGATAATCTCCTGGAACTCAGCGGTATCCAGCGGGAGCAGGGCTCCGTCCTTGAGCCGGTGATATTTACGCTTTTCCTGGAGAGATTTCAGGACCTCTGTAATGTCCTTCTCCGTAATGCCCTCCATGGCGAACTTGAAGTCCAGCCAGTCGGTCTTCTCGTTCCAGCTCAGGCTGACCTTGGGCGCTGCATGCTCCGTAAGCACCCGCTGCTTGACCGCAGTGGTCGCATAGACCTGAAGCAGCGGTTCCAAGAGCGGGATGGTATGGTGCAGGAAGTCGAATTCCCCGTCCTCGTCACGCATGATATATCCGCTCTCGGTCCGCGAGAAGGACTCATGCGCCATCAGGTCCAGAATCCGCCGCTCCGCTTCCCCGTCCCGCATCAGTATGACCTCGCTGCTCCGCTCATGCGCCTTCTCCTCCAGCGGATTGATGACGATCCCGCCGTACTGGAATTCCAGCCCGGCCAACAGCCGGTCCCTTACCCGGTCCAGGTAGAGTCTGGCGTGTAGCCGGGTCTGGACGATCCGGTCCGCGATGGCGTCGGCAATGCTTACCCTGCCAAGCTTCTTCAGTCCGGGAATGACCGTCTCCATGAAGGGCTCCATCTGCTCAGGTGCAATCGCCAGGCTATCCCGCCGGCTGCCGCTGAGCATCCGCTTCAGCTCGGAGAGACGCCCGCATTCCTGCGCCGGGAGCTTCAGCAGCCTGCCTTCGGTCAAGACCAGCCCGTAGCTCTCCAGAATCGTAAGCTGCTCAAGCCCCCGGACGTCCAGCCGGTAGCCTTCCTCCTGTGCTTGATCGAATTGGAAGCTGAGCGGCAGCGGCTCCTCCGAGAGGGACAAGCGGTCCAGCAGAAGCTGTCCATGCTGAAGACGTACGGCAGGTGCTGCTTCTAGCAGGGGGTACAGACTCTTCCAGAAAAAAGGGGCCACCGGCAACAGCCGGTCATTTCCCGGATGGCTGGAGCCGGTAGCATACGGATTGTTGAGGCTGTTGTAGACCTTCTCATTCTGCATGATCTCAATCAGCTTCAGCAGGACCTCATTATCTTCCTTGGAGAAGCTGTGCAGGGCGGGATCATAGCTGAAGTGCGCTGTGAACTCAAAAGGCTTGCCCCGGCGAACCTGCTCCAGAAAAGGTCTGATCTTCTGCGCGATATAGAGGCGCTTGGGGCCCAGCTTCACTTCGATTCCAAGCATCGTGCTGTTGTAGCCGATGTTGAAGGGCCGGCAGATGAACTCGACCTGGAGCGGTGTCCGCAGGTCGATATACGTGCCGGCACCGCTTGGCAGCTGCCGCCCTCCGGTGAATATTCCGAGCATGCTGTTCACCAGCTGCCGGTCTGCGCTGCGCTCCCTGTGCTCTGCCCCGGAGAGGGGAGAGCTGCCTTGCACGAGCGGCAGACTGCCGTCCCTTGCGGGATAAATCTCCTCCGCATCTGCCTGAATATCCGCCGCCTGGTCAGCTCCGGCAGCCCGGCTGCGGTAGAGGACCGCCACCAGCGCCGCCGCAATATGCTTGCAGAAGGGGCCGCCGTGATAGTAAGCCGGGCAGGTGCATTCCCCCTGCACATCCCCGTCACTGTCGATAATCAGCGCGATCTCATGGCTCTCCAGCCCATGGACCTCAGCGCGGTATTTGGAATATTCGTCTTCCTCGTTATGCTCCGTATAGACAAGATCCACCTTATGGGCATGATAATAAGCCACTCCCTGGTCAAAAGCAGCATTGCCGCACAGCAGCTTGATTACCCGTTCCGGCACCTGATAACCCACGTATACTCACTTCCTTTTATTGCTTCTATCTAAGCCACCCCCACGGGGGATATCGTACTTAAAGATTATCCATTCCCGCCGATCCCGTGCAGAATGAAGCTTATCGTCTGTTCAATCTCTGCCTCATCATTCCAGTCCTGCTCCGGCATCAGCACCAGCCGGGTCAGCAGGTATCCGGCAATCGCGGAGATGGTAAAGCGGATAATCGCAGGAGTGGGCGCATCAATCACTTCACCTTCCGCCTTGAAGTGCTCGGTAATTGCAGTGACACGCGCCAGAACCTGCTCGAAGATATTCTCGGTCAGCTGCTCCTTCAGCGCAGGCTGGAAGGGGATCTCCTGAATGAGAATTTTGACGATTTTCAGATTCCTGCGGACGAACTCCAGCCGGTTCACCATGAAGGCCTTAAGGAAGGCTTCGTAGCTCTCGAACGGCACATCCAGTACACCGCTGAAGTTGCGCAGCACGAACGGGGCGATCATCCGGCTCATGGTGGGCACAACGATGGCGAGCAGCAGATCTTTTTTGGTCCGGTAATAACGGAAGATCGTGCCTTCGGCCACGCCAGCCTTCTGGGCAATCTCGCTAGTGGCGGCTGCCGAGAATCCCTTCTCTGCAAAAACATCAATCGCCGCCCGCAGAATGGACAGCTGCTTGGGCGTGACCTGCTCCTTCTCGCTGAGGTCCAGCAGTTCATGGACCCACTGGTCTTGCTCCAGCTGCCCCTGATCGGCAGCAGGGTTATTCTCCATCAATAGAACCTCCAGACTCTTGCAGTTCCTCCTAGTGTACCATAGCCTGTTCACCCTTTACATTCTGCGGTGCTTGCGCAGAGCCAGTACATTCAGCAGCATGAACAGCAGGGAGAAGCCGATCAGCATGAACACATCCCCTGCGATATCACTCCAGCCTCTGCCGCGCAGCATGATGTCCATCAGCGCCTGTGAACCGTAGTACATGGGAGTGGCAAGTCCAATCCGCTGGAGCCAGAGCGGCAGGGTATCCAGCGGAAATAATCCGCTCAGGAAGATCTGCGGCACAATGACCAGGGGGATGAACTGGATCATCTGCAGCTCATTGGCGGCGAATGCCGAGAGCAGGGTGCCGAGGGTCAGCGCAGACATGGACAGCAGCAGCGTCATCAGCAGCACGTAACCGAAGCTGCCTGTCATCATAATCCCCAGCACCTGGATGGAGAACCAGGAGATCAGCAGAGCCTGGAAGACCGTGAAGAGGCCGAAGCCGCACACATATCCGGTGACGATCTCCCAGCGCTTCAGCGGGGTGGAGAGCAGACGCTCCAGTGTGCCCGTAGTCCGTTCGCGCAGGAAGGAGACACCGGCAATCAGGAAGACAAAGAAGAACACGAATACCCCGATCATAATCGGGCCGAAGCGGTCGATCGTCTTCATATCCTCCGCGCCATAGAGATAGCTGATCTGCGGCTGGAGCTGCCCGCCACCCGGAGCTTGCGGCCGGAGGCTCTGCGCAGCTTCCTGGAGCGCCATGATCACAGCGCGGTTAGCTGCCGGATTGCTGCCTTCAAGGACAACAGCAGGAGCGTCTCCCTTCATTGTAAGGAGAGCATCGATGGCTCCCGCCTTCAGGGCGGCCTGCCCGGATGCTTCATCGGCATAGCTGGTAACCTCAGCCTGCCGGGTTTTCAGTGCTGAACTGAACACTGCCGTATCCCCCGAGACGCCGATTCTAGGCTCATAAGCATCGCTGCCGAACACCAGGCTCATCAGGCTAAGCACCAGCAGGGGAGCGATGAACATCAGCGCCATGGTTCTCCGGTCATGGATGAACTGCTGCAGAATTCTCAGGGTAATCGCCCGGATTCTCATCGGCGTACACCTCCATAGCAGAGGAAGGCTTCTTCAATGCTGGCGGTGTCGGTAGCCTGAAGCAGTCCGGCCGGGGTATCAGCCGCCAGCAGCACGCCGTCCCGGATCATCGCCAGCCGGTCACATTTCTCCGCCTCATCCATCACATGTGTGGTCAGCACAATCGTCGTTCCCTTGCGGTTCAGCGCCTTCAGCTCCTTCCAGATGGACTGGCGCAGCACCGGATCGATGCCGACCGTCGGTTCATCCAGCAGCAGCAGCGGCGGCTCATGCAGCAGGGCAATCGCCAGGGACAGCCGGCGCTTCATACCGCCGGAATATTGGTCCACCCGCTTCCGCAGATGCTCCTGCAGATTCACCAGCTCCATCACATCCCCGATCCGCCGCGTGCGGTTGCCGCCCTTCAGTCCATAGAGCGCGGCGAAGAACTCCAGATTCTCCTTGGCGCTAAGCTCGGTATACAAGGCATCCGACTGGGCCATATATCCGATTTGCTGGAGCATGGCAAGCTTCGGCATCCGCACCCCCAGCACGGTGACCTCACCGGAGGTTACCTCGTCTATACCTGTAAGCAGCTTGACCAGCGTGGTTTTGCCGGAGCCGGATGGCCCCAGAATCCCGAAGGTCTCTGCCTGATTCACCTGAAGCGTAATATCCTTCAACACCGTTTTATTGCCAAAAGCCCGGTTCACATGAGTAATCGCAATGACAGGCTTCCCCTCATCCATACCAATCTCCTCCATCCGCCATAATAATGAGTGAGTGCTCACTCATTATACTAATGATTCCCTGCTCAAAAGTAAATAAAATTGTAAGGATTATCCGTTACTCCTGCTCTTTATCCGGGTAATAAAAGGAACATCCTATGGTTACCGGCATCCTGAAACCCAATTCACTAAAGGCGGTGGAATTATGGCAGGACATAAGCTGCTCCTTCCTCTGGCAGCTCTGCTGGCTGCGGCTGGACTTAGCGGCTGCGGCGATGCGGACAAGTCTGGCAGTGGCGGACGGTTTCATACCTTGGCAGACGAGAAGACGGAGGCAAGGCAATATTTGCCGGAGGATCTGCCGATTCCCGAAGGGGCAGGCATTACTTTTACCCAAGGTGAACAGTCAGAGGGGAAGAAATCCTCCATGCTGATCTATCAGACGAAGGAGAGTATGGCCGCTCTTGGAACTACATATCAGAAGTATGTAAGAGAGAAGGAGCTGGAACTCGGTACAGAGATTGTCGACAGCCATAACCTGCTGATTAACGGCAAAGTGAACGGCTCTTATTCGTATTCTATTATTGGCAGTCCCTCGGAATCAAAGCGCGGCGGGAACGAGATTATCGTGACGTGGATTGTGAATTAACACAGGATTTACAATAGGCCGGTCCGGGAGGGTTCCCGGGCGGGTCTTCTTTGGTTTGGGCTTGTAATTATTTTTACAGTTAATATTTCCATAACATTCCTGCGCAACAGAATTGACACTCGTAGACGAAAATAACATTAGCAGTTACCTATAGGAAAAGGGTGAATCTAATTGAAGAATAGTAAATGGATCGGCGCGGCTCTGGCTTCTGCACTTCTCGTAACAGGGGGAGCTGTTAGTGTTCTGGCCACAAGCAGCCAAGTAAGTGCCGCAGCTGTGAACACAGCAGCCGTAGAGGGCAGCATGTCCTGGAGCATCAACGGTACGCCGGTTACACTCAGCACAATTAACAGCGGCGGATACAAGCTCTATTCATTGAGCCAGGTAGCCGCAGAGCTGGGAGCAGGACTTGTGCACGGCAGCAGCGGAATCCAGCTGAATGACAGCAAAGGTCTACATAGTGTGCAGCTCCAGCCTGGCGTGAAAAGCTATCAGGTGGATGGCGAAACCCTGGAATTCACAGTGGCCCCGGTTGTACGTAACGGCAAAACCTATGTGGAGCTGACGAAGCTGGTTACGGCGCTTGGCGGTGAGCTTGCGGCCGATGCCCATACGATTCTGAGCTTTGCCCGGCCCGCAGGTTCATTTGATACCCTTCACTGGAGCGCTGACGGCAGCCTGATTGCGAACAGAAGCGACGCTGAATCCTCCCTGCTCTATAAATTCACCCAGACTCCAGGCAACTATGATCTGTTCTCTTCCAGCGAAGGCGCGGTGGATTTCGCAGTCTCCGCCGACCAGCAGTGGGGCGCATTCAGCGATGAGACCGGCCAGCTGAAGCTGATCAACCTATCCACCGGCTTAATCAGTCCGCTCGGCAAGGACACCAGCGTGAAGACAGATATCGTGTGGTCCAGTGACGGCAAGACGCTCTATTTCGTCCAGGGCGACAAGCAGGAGAAGCTGGCACAGATTTCAGTAGAGACCGGAGAGATCAAGGCTCTGCTTGAAGATAAAGTGGAGAACAAATCGGAGCTTCGCATATCGGCAGACGGCAAAAGTGCAGTGTACATCGTCAACATCACCGGTACCGCGAAGAATGATGCCGACAGCACAGAAGATTCACTTACCGTAGACTTCAGCAAGGCCGGAGAACAGCTCTATAAGCTGGATCTTACGACCAAAGGTGCTAAGCCGGCAGCCTTGACTACTACGCCTGACAACAAGCTGTATCCTGAGATTCTGGCTGGCGGCAGCGTGACCTACCTGAGTGCAGATGCAGACGGCAATGCGGCTAACACACTGAAGCTGATTGCAGCAGACGGTAAAAGCACAGATGTCGCCCTCGGTGCAGAAGCGAACTGGTCTATAGGGGTTAGCACGGGCCTCGTTGTCTCCGGGACTACAGCGGACGGCAACACGGTAATTTACTCTATTGCAGGCAGTGCAGCTCCGGTTGAACTGTACCGGACAGCTGAAGATGTATCGGAAGTGGCGGTATCGGCAGACGGCAGCAAGCTGGCTATTATCAGCGACGGCAAGGTACTGGTCATTCAGAACGGCAAAGCGCTGCAATTGTCAGTCTCACCGGAAGCTGCTAATTAATTACAACATTTATCGGCGCACACCGCCGGGAGGAGAATTCAGACATGAAGATGTTCAAAAAATTCACAGTTACAGCACTTACCGCGGTGATCGCGGTTACCGCATCCTTTGCAGGGGCAGCCGCAGCAGCGGACAGCCTCAAAGGTAAAATCACCGTTAACGGTTCTACGGCCCTGCTTCCGCTGACGCTGCAGGCCGCTAAGGAATTCCAGAAGCTTCACCCTAAAGTGAAGATTGCCGCTTCCGGCAAGGGCTCCGTGACTGGACCGCAGGCCGTGAAGAAGGGGATTGCCGATATCGGAGCCTGCGACTGGGATGCCAGCATTGATGTTCCGGGCTTCAAGGCCTTTGACGGACAGGTGGCGAACAAGGTCGCGGTGATTCCTTTTGCAACCATTGTTAATAAGAATGTCGGAGTCGACAACCTGACTACAGAGCAGCTTAAAGGCATCTACGCCGGTAAAATCACCAACTGGAAAGAGGTCGGCGGATCGGACGCGAATATCGTAGTGATCACCCGTGCCTTCGGCTCCGGTACCCGCGTGAACTATCAGGCCAAGGCGCTGGGCGGCGGAGATATCGTGAAGAAAGAGAAGAACTACAAGGAAACCGGCTCCAGCGGCGACATGAAAACAGCTGTAGGTACAACGCCTAACGCTATCGGCTACATCGACCTTGTCTATGTAACCGGCAATGATATCAAGGCTGTAAAGTTCAATGGTGTGGAAGCTACTACGGATAACGTGATCAACGGCTCGTACAAGATCTGGGCCTACGGCTACTACATGACGAAGGGCCAGCCGACCGGCGCGACCAAAGAATTCATCGAATATGTACAGAGCAAGAAGTTCCAGCAGGGCTCGCTTAAGAAGCTCAAGTTCATTCCAATCTCTGCGATGCAATCCTAAGATCCTTGAACCAAACAAGCATAATAGATTGATAGGTAACAGCGGCCAGCTCCGGGAACTACGGGGTTGGCCTCTTACAGGAGGGAAAGTATGGGGGCACCGGTTCATAGCCTGAGCGCTAAGGCACAGACAAGCCTAGAGGAAGTTAAACGTAACACCAAGCGGCACCGCAGACATCTGCTGGGCAACAGCATCTCCCGTTATTATTTCTTATTCAGCATCCTTGCGCTCTGTCTTGTGCTGGGACTAGTTATTGTATTCATCGGCAAAACGGCGCTGCTGCTCTTCACCCGCATCTCCCCGCAGGACTTCTTCTTCTCGTTCAACTGGACGCCGGAAGAGGATGCCTTCGGCGCCGCCGCCTTCATCGTAAATACATTGTCGCTTACCGCGCTGACCCTGGTCATTGCCGTGCCCATCTCGGTCGGGATGGCTGTACTCTGTGCGGAGATTGCCCCGAATTGGCTGAAGAGCTTTATCCGTCCGGTGCTTGATCTGCTGGTCGGTATTCCTTCTATTGTATACGGCTATCTGGGCTTGACCGTGCTGCTGCCCTTCCTGCGCAGAGTCAGTGGAGAAGGTCTCGGGGACGGGCTGCTTGCCGCCGCACTCGTGCTGGCATTGATGGTACTGCCGACCATCTGCCGGATCAGCGATGATGCGATTGTCTCTGTTCCGCGCAAATACCGTGACGCTGCCTATGCGCTCGGATCGACCCGGCTTCAGGTCATTATGCGCGTCGTTCTGCCCGCGGCCAGCCGGGGCATTATCTCGGCGGTCATTCTTGGCATGACCCGCGCAGTGGGGGAGACCATGGCGGTGGTGATGGTCATCGGCAATACGCCGCAGCTGGCGAAAAGCCTGTTCGCACCCACCTCGGTGCTGACCAGTAATATCGTGATGCAGATCTCCAACGTGGAGTTCGACTCCACCTGGAACTACTCCCTGCATATGATGGCCTTCCTGCTGCTGCTGATCTCGTTTGTACTAATTCTGATTATCCGGCTCCTGGGCCGCAAACGGAGGGATGCCTGATGAACGGATTCACGCGCACACGCCATACAGCCAGAGCCCAGCGGCGCAATAAACTGGCGACCATCGGCTTCTATACGCTGGGCGTTCTGGTCATGCTGCTGATCTTCTGGCTGCTGTTCACCATTCTAAGCAAAGGCTTGCCTTCGCTCAGACTGGACTTCCTGCTCAAGCAGCCGGAGGAGATCGATCCCGGCGGCGGGATTGGTCCCGTCCTGTTCAACTCCTTCTATATCCTGTTCATCTCGCTCCTGATCTCCGTTCCGATCGGGATCGGGGCAGGGATCTATATGGCGGAGTACGCGCCGGATAATGCCTTCACGGGTGCGCTGCGCATCTGCGTGGAATCCCTGTCCTCGGTGCCGTCCATCGTGTTCGGCCTGTTGGGCCTGGCGATCTTCGCCGAATATTTCGGCGTCGGCCTGACTATCCTCGGCGGGGGTGTCAGCCTGGCGCTGCTGAATCTGCCGATGCTGGCCCGCGTCACGGAGGAAGCAGTGCGAGCGGTCCCCGGCGAGATCCGAGAAGCCGGCTACGCCCTCGGCATGACGAAATTCCATGTCATCCGCAAGGTCGTCGTGCCGGTAGCCCTTCCGGCCATCGTCACAGGCGTCTGCCTGGTGGCCGGACGCGCCTTCGGGGAATCGGCGGTCATTATCCTGACCGCCGGGCTCAGCACATCCGGCGAGATGTGGGACTTCAACCTCTTCTCACCGGGCGAGACTCTGGCTGTGCATCTGTGGTACGTGCAGTCTGAGGCCATCGTCGAGGATGCGCGGCAAATCGCGGATAAGTCTGCCGCTGTGCTGGTCTTTGTCGTGCTGCTGATCAACTTTATGTTCCGCTTCCCGCTGTGGCTGGGCAACCGCCGCCGGGGACGCTGAGAGGGATGCGGATGCGCGGATTCACGCTATCGCTATAACCCTGTAAGAACAGGCTGCTCTGCTATGGACAATCCATGGCGGGCAGCCTGTTTGCTGTGTAATGGAGGGAGCTTAGGAGTGCTTAGGAAAGCGCTGTAATTCACCCTGAATTTCCTGTTTCCGGGTCTGGATATGTTATAATTCGGCTATAAAATAAGTGCAGGCTGGACTAGCCTGTGCCCATGATAAGGACAAGGAGGCAGAACGCTGTGAGTACGCAGAAGACCAACCGCAGTAAGCCGGGCCGGAAGCAGGCGCCCGTGTATCCCTTGAATACACCGCTGCCAAGACCGGAGCTGCTTGCCATTCTGCAGGCAGCTGATGAGATTATCGGCGCAGGAGGGCGTACGCTTTTGGCCAAGATCCTGAAGGGCTCGAAGGAGAAGAAGCTGCTCGAACTCGGCCTGGATCACACGCCCGCCTATGGCTTTTACCGCGAACTGACGATGGAGCAGACCATGGAGAAGGTGGACGTCCTCATAAAAGCCGGGTACCTGAAGACCGGGCTGTACGGGAAGCTTCCCATGATCGAGTTCACCGTCTACGGCTGGACCGTCCGGCGGGAACGGGTGGCGGAGGAGCTGCTGCGGGAGTGGGAGAAGTGGCTGGACCAAGGGATCACGCCGGTCAGTATGGAGTATCTGAAGGAACGGAACCGTGGCATGATTCTGTTGTTTCTGTTCAAAATCCTGTGTTCCGGTGACCGGAAATACATTCCTTTTTTACAGCAATGGGAGCCCATAGAGTTCAGGAAGGTACGGGCTGAGATCCGGCAGGTAATAGCAGAACTGAATGAGCGTGAACGGCTCGGGGAGATAGAGTGGCATGAGCTGCTGCGTGAACGTGCGCAATCGCTGATTGTACGTTCGCGAGATCCCGTTATACTTATGTGTCAGGAATGCGACGGTCCGTTTGTATTCGATCACCTTGATTTTAGCTGCTACCGGGCAGACGGCATTTATTTTCCGGAGAAGTGCGGGCGTTGCAGGAATACGGAGGACGGCATGCATGAATAGGCAGGAATTGAACAAGAAAGTGGGCGAAATTGTTAAGAAGCTCATTGCAGGAAAGGGCGTTGTCGCTCCGTTGGAAGTCTTCCTCAGACTTGGAGCAGTCAGTCCTGAACAGGTAGAAGAGTGGCGTCTGGGCAAAGTTCCTTATCTGGAACGGGTCCTTCGCGGCAACCTGTCGCAGTTCAACTTCATCCTCTCACTGATCCGTCAGAAGGCACGGGAGCATGAACTGAAGCCATCTCACACCGTTTATATGAAGTGGGGCAAGGGCCCCAAGCGTCCGCTTCGCTTCTCGAAGACCGGAGATCCAACGATGGAACAGCGTTATTCGACACATTATGTAATAACAAGCTCTGCGGATAGGCGTGATCCGCCGGAATAAGGGATCTCCAGTCCGCATAGTACGTGCACGGTTCGTTGTTACTCCGGCATCCTCCCCAGGTAGCCGGTTCAACGTGGACAACAAGGTGAACGAATAGAATGTAGCCACCAGCTGAGCTATCCGGACTGAGGGTACGCTATTCGTCGAAAAAACCAACTTTTCTGTCTTAAACGGACTCAGAGGACGTTAAACTGTGCATTCGAGCAGGAAATGCGGAGAAACAGGTTACTTAACGGCCATTGAGTCCGCATGGCCCTGCGGATAGGCGTGATCCGCCGGAATAAGGAATCTCCAGTCCGCATAGTACGTGCACGGTTCGCTGTTACTCCGGCATCCTCACCAGGTAGCCGGTTCAACGTGGACGACAAAGTGAACGAATAGAATGTAGCCACCAGCTGAGCTATGCGGACTGAGGGTACGCTATTCGCCGAAAAAACCAACTTTTCTGTCTTAAACGGACTCAGAGGACGTTAAACTGTGCATTCGAGCAGGAAATGCGGAGAAACAGGTTACTTAACGGCCACTGAGTCCGCATGGCCCTGCGGATAGGCGTGATCCGCCGGAATAAGGGATCTCCAGTCCGCATAGTACGTGCACGGTTCGCTGTTACTCCGGCATCCTCCCCAGGTAGCCGGTTCAACGTGGACAACAAAGTGAACGAATAGAATGTAGCCACCAGCTGAGCTATGCGGATTGAGGGTACGCTATTCGCCGAAAAAACTAACTTTTCTGTCTTAAACGGACTCAGAGGACGTTAAACTGTTCATTCGAGCAGAAAAAGCGGAGAACCGGGTTACTTAACGGCCCCTGAGTCCGCATGACCCTGCGGACAGGCGGGATCCGCCGGAATAAGGGATCTCCAGTCCGCATAGTACGTGCATGGTTCTTATTCCTCCACTACTAAAGAATGAGGGCGGGTCTGTGAAGTTCATTTCCCGCTCAAACAGCGGAGAGGACGGAACGACCCGCGGAAAAGCGATAGCGTTCGCCTTTGTCTCCGGATTTTTACCGATTAGGGAAATAAATAAAATCTGGAGACAACAGCGATTGTAACAACGGTCCGTTCGCGCAGCGTTCACCCAAGCGACAAAAGAACATCCCGCTCAAAATAAAAGGGGGTTCTCATCCCCCGGACGACAAAACAGCCCTCCCGAAGGAAGGCTGTTTCTATGACGTCCCGGAAGGGATTCGAACCCCTGACCGTGCGCTTAGAAGGCGCATGCTCTATCCAGCTGAGCTACCGGGACATGGACACTGACTTAAAAGCAAGCAAAAATTATGTTATCATACATAGTTAACTTTTTCAACTTGTTTTTTTGAAACCGGGCAGGGATATGCTATAATCTACAATTGATTAAGGTTCAGAAGCGATTACAGTTCGGAGAAAAGGAGGTGCCCTCATGAATCAATTCAATTCCCCCGCCAAAGAGAACATCGTGCTGTTTCCCAAGACCCTGGATTACTACCAGATTCAGCTCACAGTTATGCTGGAGAATGAACGTTACGGGGAAGCGATGGAGCTGCTGCGTTTTTTGCTGCAGTGCCAGGGACAGGAAGAGCGGCACTACGAGGAATGGCGGTCGCTGCTGGAATGGCTGGTGGCGGCCTTCCCCTACGCGGCGCAGGGCGGTGACGGGGACGATGCCCCGGATGCGGAGGAGATGGATCTGGGGGAAGAGGACATGGCCCGGATTCTGGCCAGATCCAAGCTGGAGGAGGATGCGGAGTACCCGGATAAGCTGCTGAAGCGGGTGATGAACGAACCGCTGTCTGAAGCGACAGTGCTGGCGCTGGAGCAGCTCTCCTACCTGGAGGGGAGCGGGGTGGATGAAGCGCTGACCGGCTGGCTGCAGCAGGCTGAGGTGCATCCGCTGCTGCAGTTCCGCACGCTGCAGACGCTGCGGCGCAGAGGGGCTCAGGGGGCAATCAGGCTGAGCCGGGGCCATGAGGCCGCTGAGGTGGAGATCGAGACCGTACCGCTGCAGAACGACGAGTTCCCGCCGCAGATCAGCCAGGTGCTGGAACGGGTGGCGGAGCAGGCGGAGGTGCATGAGCCGACGCTGTATTATTTTGCCCAGGAGCTGTGGGGGCAGTTCGTCATGTCCATCTACGGGACGGCGGATTACCGCAAGCTGCTGGACGGGGAGTATTCGCAGCTGGATATTTGGGCGGGGGCCCTGCACCAGATGGTGTCGGAGAGCCTGAACGGGAACCGCAAAGAAGAGGAAACACGGGGGATGTACGGCATCACCGATAGCATGCGCTTCCAATTTGAGGGGGCCTACCGTTCGCTCAGGGGATTCGTGAAGAGTTCTCTACTTGATAAATAAAGTAATGTTGTATATAATATAGTGGTTATTCTGTGCGTGAAATGTTGGACTATTTAAGTAAACATGTAACCTATTTTTGGAGGGAAAAGTATATTATGAAAGCAACTTGGGAAAAGATAGAGAAGAACCTCGGAGTTCTTGAAGTCGAAGTAGAAGCAGACCGCGTAGCTGCAGCACTCGACAAAGCCTTTAATAAAGTGGTAAAGAAAGCAAACGTACCTGGATTCCGTAAAGGTAAAGTACCGCGGCCGATTTTTGAATCCCGTTTCGGTGTTGAAAGCCTGTATCAGGATGCTATCGACATTCTTCTTCCTGAAGCTTACGGCGAAGCCGTTGAACAGACTGACATCTTCCCTGTAGACCGTCCTGAAGTGGACATCGAGCAATTCGCCAAGGGCCAGCCGTTCATCTTCAAAGCGAAGATCACAGTTAAGCCAGAAGTGAAGCTGGGCGAGTACAAAGGTCTGGAAGTACCAGTACAGAAGGCGGAAGTCACTGACGAAGAGCTGAATGCTGAACTGAAGCGTCTGCAAGAGCGTCACGCTGAGCTTGTTGTCATCGAAGAAGGAGCAGCAGCGAACGGCGACATCACAGTAATTGATTTTGACGGTTCGGTTGATGGCGTTCCATTCGAAGGCGGACAGGCTGAGCGTCATTCCCTGGAGCTGGGCAGCAATTCCTTCATTCCAGGATTCGAAGAGCAGGTAGTGGGCATGTCCACTGGAGACTTCAAGGATGTTGAAGTAACCTTCCCTGAGACTTACCACGCTGCTGAACTCGCAGGCAAAGCTGCTGTATTCAAAGTGAAGCTGCACGAAATCAAGCGCAAACAGCTTCCTGAGCTGGATGATGAATTCGCCAAGGATGTTAGTGAATTCGACACTCTCAAAGAATACAAAGCAGACCTGAAGGCACAGCTCGAATCCCGCAAGCAGGAAGAGCTGAAGAGCGTTCGTGAATCCGCGGTAGTTGACGCAGCAGCAGCAAATGCTGAAGTGGAAATTCCTGAGGCCATGATCGCCAGCGAAGTGGAGAACATGGTTCGTGACTTCGATACCCGTCTCCGCCAGCAGGGCATGAACATGGATATGTTCCTCAGCTTCTCGGGCCAGACTCGTGAAGACCTGCAGGGACAAATGAAGGGCGATGCTGAGAAGCGCGTTCGTAACAACCTTGTTCTGGAAGTTATTGCTAAGGAAGAGAAGATCGAAGTGTCGGAAGAAGAAGTTACGCAAGAGCTTGCTACTATGGCTGAAGCTTACAAGCGTACTCCTGAAGAAATCCGCAGCATTCTGGCAGCCAACGGTTCCCTGAGCAGCCTGAACGATGAGATCTCCCTGCGCAAGACCATCGAATTCCTCGTTAGCAACAGCGTGGAAGTTGAAGCTCCGGCAGCACCTGCAGAAGAAGCGGCAGCAGAAGAAGCAAAGGCTGAGTAAGCTTCAATCCTTTACCTAGAACGGCTATCCATTAGCCTCCATAGAGATTTGATAAGGCACGTAAGTTTTTGTTACGTGCCTTATTTTTATCGGGGGCCGGGCGTTTAGTAGTACATATCATGAACCCTTCAATTGGCATTGTCCGTGGAATTGCGTTATAATGGCATGCACATGAACAATGCGGTTTAGGGACCCAGTGAATAAATGACATCCCGCTTTGAACGTGTTAAAATATTTCTGAAACGGAAAGACTAATCTGTATAGAGAAAAGAGGTTGGTGGCATGAGTCTGGTACCAATGGTTGTGGAAACGACAAGCCGGGGAGAACGCTCATACGATATCTATTCCAGATTGCTCAAGGATCGCATCATCTTCCTGAGCAGTGCGATTGACGATGATGTCGCCAATCTGGTTATTGCGCAGTTGCTGTTCCTGGCAGCAGATGACCCCGAAAAAGACATTCACTTGTACCTCAACTCGCCCGGTGGTTCTGTCACAGCCGGCATGGGTATATATGATACGATGCAATATATCAAACCGGATGTTTCAACGATTTGCGTAGGGATGGCAGCCAGTATGGGATCATTGCTCCTGACAGCCGGAGCGCCCGGCAAGAGATATGCGCTGACCAACAGCGAGGTTATGATTCATCAGCCGCTTGGCGGCGTTCAGGGGCAGGCGTCCGACATCTGGATTCATACCGACTGGATTCTCAAGACCAAGGCGAAGCTGAATCAGATTTATGTAGAGCGCACAGGTCAGCCCCTTGACAAAATCGAACGGGATACAGACCGCGATAACTTCATGAGCGCGGAAGAAGCGAAGGAATACGGGCTCATTGACCAGGTACTCTCTTCACCGATCATATCTTAAAGGGGTGGTAAGATGTTTAAATTTAACGATGAAAAAGGACAATTGAAATGTTCCTTTTGCGGCAAATCACAAGAGCAGGTTCGTAAGCTCGTAGCGGGACCTGGCGTTTATATATGTGACGAATGCATCGAGCTGTG
This sequence comes from Paenibacillus sp. FSL R7-0333, assembly GCF_038000365.1. NCBI lineage: Bacteria > Bacillati > Bacillota > Bacilli > Caryophanales > Paenibacillaceae > Paenibacillus > Paenibacillus sp. FSL R7-0333. The sequence goes on along the minus strand of NZ_JBBOBZ010000001.1, from coordinate 5,782,058 downwards.
CACGGAGATTGTGGAAGAGGAGCTGGGCCACGAGGAAGAGCTGGATATGAAGGATATTCCGAAACCGAAGGAAATCCGTGATATTCTGGATCAATACGTTATCGGCCAGGAGCAAGCGAAGAAATCGCTCTCCGTCGCTGTATACAATCACTACAAGCGTGTGAACAGCCAGAGCAAGATTGAAGATGTGGAGCTGACGAAGAGCAACATTCTGCTGCTCGGACCTACAGGCTCCGGTAAGACCCTGCTGGCGCAGACGATGGCGAAGATCATCAACGTGCCTTTTGCCATTGCAGATGCCACTTCCCTTACGGAAGCCGGTTATGTGGGTGAAGATGTTGAGAACATTCTCCTGAAGCTGATTCAAGCGGCTGATTATGATGTGGAGAAAGCCGAACGCGGCATTATCTATATAGACGAAATTGACAAGGTAGCGCGTAAATCCGAGAACCCGTCCATTACCCGTGACGTATCCGGTGAAGGCGTTCAGCAGGCGCTGCTGAAGATTCTGGAAGGTACAGTCGCTTCAGTTCCACCGCAAGGCGGACGCAAGCATCCTCATCAGGAATTCATCCAGATTGATACTACGAACATTCTGTTCATCGTAGGCGGTGCCTTCGACGGCCTGGAGCAGATGATCAAGCGCCGTATCGGCAAAAAAGTCATCGGCTTCAACGCTGCGGTTGAAGGACAGAAGGACCTCAAGGCCGGTGAATACCTGTCCATGGTATTACCTGAGGATCTGCTGAAGTTCGGTCTTATCCCAGAGTTCGTCGGCCGTCTGCCGGTGATCTCGACCTTGGAGCCGCTTGATGAGAGCACCCTGGTACGTATTCTCTCCGAGCCTAAGAATGCGCTCGTGAAGCAGTATGTGAAGCTGCTGGAGATGGATAATGTAGCTCTGAAGTTCGAACCGCTTGCTCTTGAAGCGATTGCGAAGGAAGCGATCAAGCGCAACACCGGTGCCCGTGGACTGCGTGCCATCATTGAGAGCATTATGCTTGATGTGATGTACGAGGTGCCTTCACGGGATGACATTAAGGATTGTGTCATTACCGAGCAGGTTGTTAAGGAGAAGTCCCTGCCGGAGCTTAGTCTCAAGAAGGATAAGAAAAAAGAAGAAAGCGCGTAAGCCAGGCTTAAATAACCGGGCCTGACACGGCTTAACAATACAGCTCAGGGTCTCCACTTTCTCCCGCACACCCCGCATGACCTGCGGGGGCGGGGAGGGTGGAGCTTTGATCGTTATGGGGGAGAAAACCATGTTCCTGAGACACCAGACCCGTCCCGTCAATGTTGGCGGAGTGATTATCGGGGGTAACAACGAGGTTGCCATCCAAAGCATGTGTACGACCAAGACCGCTGATGTGGAGGCAACCGTGGCCGAGATTCTGCGGCTGGAGGAAGCCGGCTGTCAGCTCGTGCGTGTAACGGTCAACAATGAAGAAGCGGCAGCAGCGATTAAGGAGATCAAGAAGCAGATTCATATCCCGCTCGTAGCGGATATTCATTTCAATTACAAGCTGGCCCTGCTGGCGATTGAGAACGGCATCGACAAGGTGCGGATCAATCCCGGCAATATCGGACGCCGTGATAAGGTGGAAGCTGTCGTTAAGGCCTGTAAGGAGAAGGGGATCCCGATCCGTATCGGGGTTAACGCCGGTTCACTGGAGAATCACCTGCTGGAGAAATACGGTTATCCTACACCGGAGGCGATGGTTGAGAGTGCCTTGTACCATATCGGCATTCTGGAGGAGCTGGACTTCCACGATATTATCGTATCGCTGAAGGCGTCCGATGTGCCGATGGCCATCGAAGCCTACCGCAAGGCAGCGGAGGTCATTCCTTATCCGCTGCATCTGGGGATTACCGAGTCCGGTACTCTGTTCGCCGGAACAGTGAAGAGCTCGGCCGGGATCGGCGCGCTGCTCTCCATGGGCATCGGCAGTACAGTGCGGATCTCCCTGAGTGCTGATCCGGTGGAGGAAGTGAAGGTAGCGCGTGAGCTGCTGAAGACCTTCGGTCTGATCTCGAATGCGGCAACTCTGATCTCCTGCCCGACCTGCGGACGCCTGGATATTGACCTCTTCTCGATTGCGAACGAAGTGGAGGAGTACATCTCCAAGCTGAAGGTGCCGATTAAGGTATCCGTCCTCGGCTGTGCGGTGAATGGTCCGGGGGAAGCCAGAGAAGCAGACATCGGCATCGCCGGTGCGCGCGGAGAAGGGCTGTTGTTCCGTTACGGCAAGATGATCCGCAAGGTGCCTGAGGCGGAGCTGGTCTCCGAGCTGAAGAAGGAGATTGACATTATTGTGGAGCACTTTGAGGCGACTGGCGAGATTCCCGGCCGTAGTCATGCCGGACTGGCTCCGGCGGTAGTTGCCGGTAACCCGGAGAGCAGCAATTAACTGAACTCATTCTAGTCACTAGGTTATATACATGTAGCGCCCGGCCACAGCGGCCCTGATATCATCAGGTCGTCTGCGGCCGGGCGTTTTTTCATACGTTTTTTCGGAAGAGGACCTTCTTAAGCAGGGTTGTTACATAGACCAGGGAAGGGATCAGCACCAGGAACAGGAAGGCGAATTTCCCCCATACCGTGCCGATAATGTTGTTGACATAGACAGTATTGATATAGGTGCTCCAGGCGATGATGAGGAACAATACCGCCAGCGGATAAATTAGATGTCCAGGAGACTTGACCCGGAAGACGGTCTGAATTCCTTTCAGAATGGAGAGGTAGAGCAGTGAGATTTTGATGAAAAAGGTTAATACCCAGATGGTGATCAGTATGCCCTCAACGCGCTGCAGGATGTTCCCGATATTGATGGTTTTGGCCAAAGCGAAGGCAGGAAAGGTACTGTTCTCCGTCTGTTCAATGCCCAGGATAAGGATGCTGAGCAGCACGATCAGGAGCAGCGCGGCACCGCCTGTAATCGTACCCCAGAGGAAGGCCTTCTCCCCGCTTGACCGCTTATGGACCAGAGGCAGGAATGTCATCATTACGATAAGCTCCTGAAACATAGCCGCCTGACCCCCGGCCTGGAAGACAGGACGGATGCCACCCTCCAGAACAGGCTTGATATGATTCCACTCGATCTGGGGGATCAGGGTCAGCACAAGGATCAGGAATAGAAACACTACCCACGGAAAAAGCAGCTCCCCCAATCTGGCGAGGATGATCACTCCCATACTGGCACTCATCACCGCAGCGAACAGGAACGCGATCTGGATGGCCTCAATCGGGGTCTCCGGCATGATCTCACTGGAAATGAAGAATCCGAGGTCGCCCAGCAAAGTGCCGGTGAGAATGAAGAAATAGAACAGATACAGCAGGGAGATTATTTTACCGGGCCACTTGCCGAAGGCAGCTTCATGAATCTCAAAGAGATGTCTGCCAGGGTGAAGCCGGGCAATGAACAGATACAGCACCACCATGATGAGGTTGATCATAAGGCTTGCGAGCGAGGCGATCCAGGCATCTTCTCTGGCGGTATGCGCAAGTCCGCTCGGGATGACCAGAATGGAGGTGCCGATGGTTAAACCGAATGTCATGATGTAGAACTGCCTTGGGGCAATACCGGTATAGCTCTTCACCTCTAATTCTCACCTCCTGTACGCACAAAAGTATTCAGAGCAGCAGCTCCATGATGCTGCGGACCCAGTCGAGCGGTCTGAACTGGGGCAGCTTGGCCTGCTCTGCTAGAACGGCCATGACGCTCAGAGTCCAGATCCCATAGTAAATGGTGGCGTCCCGGACCGAGCGGAGCTTGAGGATGGCCGGGGTTTGCAGGAATAAGACAAACAGCAGGAAGCACAGCAGCAGCAGACTCCAGTTCATTTCTCCTCAAGCTCCCTTCGGAGCGGCTGGATGACCGAGCCTATGCGCCGGATCACCACATTGGACTGAACATGGACCTTAACCGTCTTGAAGCTGTCCTCCCAATGCTGGCGGTACTCCTTCCACAGATGGGGGTAGTGCCGGTGCAGCGCTTCTCCGAAGCCGAAGATATCCGAATTGTACCGCTGCTGGATCACTCGGATATCACCGGACAACCGCTCATTGTAGCGCTTCTCCAGATTCTTCTCAATACCCTCGATGCTGGAGGGCTTGTTCAGATCCAGCGTGCCCTCCACGGTCGTCAGATTTCCTTCTATGTTCAGCCGCACAGTGAATGCCGGTTTGTCCTGTTCATTCAGTCTGATCTTTATTGAGGTGTCTGCACGGGTAACAATGAATCCCGCAGTGCCGCCATCCGGGGCAGGAACATTTCCAGCCGTGGAATCCACGTTGTTCAGCGTATAATTGACAGTCTTGCTAAGCGGTTCTCCCAGCCATCCGACCAGCTTGTCTTTTTTGAATACAGCAATCCCGGCGTGCTCGATCAGCGCCTTCGGGCTGATGCTCCGTACATTCTCGGTCGTCTCTGCGTCCTGTACCTCTCCTTGTAACTGTACCCCTGACATGATCGGATTAGAGCCGCCGCGTTCAAGCTCGGTAATGAATTGCTGTAGCGTAACCTTCCCGGTGGCTGCCCATTTCTTATGGGAGACCAGAATCGAAGAGTACAGGGAGTTCGCCGGAATATGCTCGAAGGGCGTGATCACCTCCAGAATCTTTGAAGCTTTGGCATTCTTAGCTACGAGCAGATAAAAGTCGGTACGAAGCTGATTATCGCGTGAGATGTAATCCAGCGCATCGCTGACCCCGCTGCGGGCCAGCGCTTCCCCGAACACAAGCACGCGGATATGAGACAGGTATAACATACGGGGGGTTAAGCTGAGCATCCGCTGCAGGGCATCGGGGACGGTCTTGCCTACCGACTTGTAGGTAGCGACAGGTAGGCTTCCGGAGGAGGCACCCTTCTGGTTGCCGGCTTCGCTGGGATTCATAACCTGAACAGTAATCGCATAGCCTTCCGGGTCCAGATCAATCCCGAGCGCCATGACCAGAGCGAGATCATTCAGTTCCTTGCGGCTCCAGCATCCAGTTAGCGGCAGGAGACTCAGGAGCAAGAGAAGCGTAACTATGCGTCTTCCACGCATCAGGCAGCATTCCTTTCCAGTATGGATTCGCATATTTCCCCTAATTGCGTCCGAAATACTTCTTCATCCCGCGCCGCGAGACACGGATGAAGGTATCCTTCTGGCTCTGCCAGCGCATAGGGGCCAAGGAGGTCATGTAAGGAACGCCCACCGAGTCCAGGCTGCACAGATGCAGACCCAGCATAATCATTGCGATAATCATCCCGTACAGGCCGAAGGAAGCGGCAATCGCCATCAGCACAAAACGCAGCATCCGTACAGAGATTCCAACATTGAAGGCCGGCAGCGCGAAATTAGCAATGGCTGTGATAGACACCACGATGACCATAGCGGCTGAGACGAGTCCGGCATCGACAGCAGCCTGGCCAATAACCAGCGTTCCGACGATAGAGACGGACTGGCCGATCGACTTGGGCAGCCGGATACCCGCTTCGCGGAGAACCTCGAACGTAATCTCCATGATGAATGCTTCAAGGAAGGCCGGAAAGGGAATGCCCTCGCGCTGTCCGATCAGACTGATCAGCAGAGTGGTCGGAATCATCTCCTGATGAAAAGTAGTGATTGCGATATAGAAGGAAGGAGTCAGCAGCGCAACGGCGAAGCAGAAGTACCGGAGCAGCCGCACCAGACTGGCAAAATCACTCCGCTGATAATAATCCTCGCTGGACTGGAAGAACTGGACCAGCAGCGCAGGAACTACGAGTACGAACGGAGTGCCTTCGGTGAGAATGGCGATACGCCCTTCCAACAGTGCCGAAGCCGTAACATCGGGACGCTCTGTATTATAAACGGTAGGGAAAGGGCTATAATGCTTATCCTGAATGACCTCCTCGATATAATTGCTCTCCAGCACGCTGTCCAGTCTGGCCTTATCCAGCCGGCTGCGCAGCTCCTGCAAGACGACGGGGTCGGCATTGTCTTCTATATACATCACAGCTATATTGGTCTGTGTCTGTTCACCGAGCCTTCGCTCTTCAATGCGCAGCTTCGGGTTATGGATTCTCCGGCGGATCAGAGCGGTGTTCTCCCGCAGGGATTCCGTGAAGCCCTCGCGCGGCCCCCGCACCACGGATTGGGATACGGCATCTTCTACCGCACGCTGCTTCAGCGCTTCTGTACCGGCAGACAGCGCCACCCTGCTCCCTTCAATGAAGAGAATGGTGTTGCCGGACAGAATTTCATTCTCAGCTTCTGTATAGTTGCAGATCTCCCCCACCTTGCCGAGGGTAAGTGTCCGTTCCTGCAGCAGCTTAAGACAGGTCTGCGGATGGAAGTCGTCCATCTCATGGAACAGATTGGCATCCTCGTGGATGGCCTGGATCAACTCCCGCGGCTCCGACAGTCCTTCAATAAATATGATTACAGCGGACAAGGGGCCGAGCGAGATGAATCGGTAGATGATATCTGCGCTTTTGCCCATGCGGGCTTGCATTCCCTCAATCACGGAGGACAGAGATTCCGGCAGCTCCTCCTGCGGCGATTCTGCCTGTTCAAGTGGTGTCATGTGCATTCGCCTCCTGTTGTTCCGTATAGTCTTTCCGATTGTGGGAATCGTATGCAATTGAGGGACAACGAGGGCGGCGCTGGCTCTGTTTTTTTGGCGCAGGCGTTTACTAATGAGTGAAACGGCTATACTACCTAGTAGTAGTTGAATACAGGATAGATAGACGGAAGGATACAGGAGGGTGACCTATGGAACTAAGTATATTGCTGATGGTCGTGCAGCTCTTTTTCGCGCTGGTCATCGGCGTTTATTTTTGGAATCTGCTGCGGGGACAGAAGACCAATAAGACAGCGGTGGACCGGGAATCACGCAAGGAGCTGGACAAGCTGCGCAAAATGCGGATGATCTCACTGACCAAGCCGCTCTCGGAAAAGACGCGTCCGGCCTCCATCGACGATATCGTCGGACAGAAGGACGGGCTGCGCGCCTTGAAGGCCGCGTTATGCAGTGCCAATCCGCAGCATGTCATTATCTATGGCCCGCCGGGTGTGGGCAAGACGGCAGCGGCGCGGGTAGTTATGGAAGAAGCGAAGAAGAATGCGTTATCGCCATTCAAACGCGATGCCAAATTCACCGAGATCGACGCCACTACGGCGCGCTTTGACGAGCGCGGAATTGCCGATCCGCTGATCGGCTCTGTGCATGATCCGATCTATCAGGGTGCGGGGGCCATGGGGGTGGCTGGTGTTCCGCAGCCTAAGCCGGGAGCGGTAACCAAGGCGCATGGCGGCATTCTGTTCCTCGATGAGATCGGCGAGCTGCATCCGATTCAGATGAATAAGCTTCTGAAGGTGCTGGAGGACCGCAAGGTGCTGCTGGAGAGCGCCTATTACAACTCTGAGGATAACAATACGCCTGCGTATATCCATGATATCTTTCAGAATGGCCTGCCTGCCGATTTCCGGCTGGTTGGAGCCACTACAAGGTCGCCGGACGAGATCTCGCCTGCGCTGCGTTCGCGCTGCATGGAGATTTATTTCCGTCCGCTGTTGCCGGAGGAGATTGCCGTGATCGGACGGGATGCCGTCCAGAAGATCGGGCTGAAGCCAAGCCCCGAAGCGGTCGAGGTCGTGCAGCAGTATGCTACGAACGGCCGCGAGGCGGTGAATATGATTCAGCTGGCTGCGGGCCTTGCCTTGACCGAAGGCCGGGATACGCTGAGCGCTGCGGAAGTGGAATGGGTCGCCAGCAGCAGCCAGCTGCCGCTGCGGACGGAGCGTAAGATACCATCCGCCCCACAGGTCGGACTGGTCAACGGCCTTGCCGTCTACGGGCCCGGCATGGGCACACTGCTGGAGATTGAGGTCTCAGCCGCGCCATCCCTTAACGGGCCGGGCAGGCTGAATATCACCGGGGTAGTCGATGAAGAGGAGACACGCGGAGGCTCGCGGACTGTGCGGCGCAAGAGCATGGCCCGGGGCTCGATTGAGAATGTGCTGACCGTCCTGCGCTCCATGAAGCTGGAGCCGGATAAGTATGACCTGCACATTAACTTCCCCGGCGGGACGCCGATTGACGGTCCGTCCGCCGGGGTGGCCATGGCGGTGGCCATTGTCTCGGCCATCCGGCAGCTGCCGGTGGACAACACGGTGGCGATCACCGGGGAGGTCGGCATCCATGGCCGGGTGAAGCCGGTCGGCGGTGTGGTCGCCAAGGTGGAGGCTGCCTTCCAGGCGGGAGCAACGACTGTGCTGATTCCGAAGGAGAACTGGCAGTCGCTGTTCGCCGATCTCGGCGCGCTGCGGGTGATCCCTGTGGACACGGTGGAGGAAGTCTTCCGCCACCTGTTCGGCACCGATACGGCGGACATCAGAATGCCCGCCGTATCCGGCGAGACGTTCTCCTCGTCGCCTTCGCTGCTGAAGGCGGATGCTTCGGGGGAGAGTCTGCCGGGATAGTGGACGGCTGAACATTGTTTACATGAAGGGAAGCCTCCGGAATCTCTGCCGGGGCTTCTTTTTGCCGAGAATTTATAGGCTCCACACGATCCTGAAATAGTAGTTGGATATTCTCCACTTGCTGATGAACGATAGAGCCCTGCTACAATAGGAGTTGGAAAAACAGCACTTAAATCCACCCGTTTCCCCCACAGTTACTATAACCAACAATATTAGATGCTGTTTTTCCAATTACTTCAGTCTATCCCTCAGAAACGGGAGAATTAAGACACCTTTTTCCACTTGCTTGTTGATCTTGCTGATATGATATAATTATTAGATCAGTGTGTGGAGATATTAGTCTGCTTGACCGGCTAAAAATATATGTCTCAGGATACGTCTACCCTCTGAAATACTGTGTCAATGGAGATGACGTACATGCACGGAGAGACAAGACTGCCTAGAAACGCCAAGGAAGGTATTTTATTTTTACTCATTATTTCGATCCTATCGGTCAACACCATTGCGCCTGTGATTGTGGGACTGGAACTCGGGTTCAGCAAGGAAGTATATCTGGATACCCTGAAGGTCATTCCCTTCATGTGGATAATCGTCGTTCTGCTGGTGAAGCTGGTTGCCGGACCTCTGGTTGGCATCGTAATGCCGAGATTCATAGGACGCACGGATGGATTTAATGCCAGGGTTCTATTGAATATTGTACTGAATGTCACCGTATTATCCATACTGCTGTCTGTGATCGGGCCCTGGGTCGGCATGAGACGGATAAGCCTGGAGCCCATTAAGAACTTCCTTCACATCTGGCCGAGGAACTTCGGTGTAGCCTTCTGGATTGAACTGCTAGTGGCGCAGCCGATAGCCCGATTTGGTATGAAGCTTCTTCATGCCAGACAGGACCGCAAATCTGAAGGGTTCCAGGTATAGGGTATAACCGGACAGCCTGCTCTACAAGACCATAATTCTGAAGGACGTCCGCAGGACGTTCTTTCTTTGTATGCAGACGGGCTTCCTCTGAATCCGGCAAACGGGATAGTCCTCTGAAGTTCAGCGAATACTAAAGGGCGACTATGCCAATAACGCCAATTGCGGACACGGGTTGTTGGTGTTTTCATGCGGCTTTTGTTAGAATGAATGCATATGACACTACTTATGAACCATGGGAGGTGCGAAAGCGATGATACAAAATAAATCCAAAGGTCGTCGTTTTCCTTTATTACCGCTTAGAGGTCTTCTTGTATATCCCAGTATGGTTCTGCATCTGGATGTAGGCCGTGAGAAGTCCGTCCGGGCACTAGAGAAAGCTATGGTTGAAGATAATCTTATTCTCCTCTGCTCCCAATCGGAAGTTAATATTGAGGAGCCGGGGCAAGAGGATATATTCCGCGTGGGTACAGTGGCGAATGTGCGGCAGATGCTGAAGCTTCCCAATGGTACGATCCGTGTGCTGGTGGAAGGCGTAGAGCGGGCTGAGATCATTCATTATACGGACAACGAGGAGTACTACGAGGTGATGGCGCGTGAGCTGCCGGAGCAGGAGGATGTGGACCAGGAGAGCGATGCCCTGATGCGCAGCGTACTGAGCCAGTTTGAACACTACATCACTTTGTCCAAAAAAGTAACTCCAGAGACACTTGCTGCGGTCTCCGATATCGAGGAGCCTGGGCGGCTGGCGGATGTCATCACCAGTCATCTGGCGCTGAAGATCAAGGACAAACAGGAGATCCTGGAGACCATTGACGTCAGCAAGCGTCTGGAGAAGCTGCTCGATATTCTCAATAATGAGCGCGAAGTGTTGGAGCTGGAACGCAAGATCAGCCAGCGTGTGAAGAAGCAGATGGAGAAGACCCAGAAGGAGTATTACCTGCGCGAGCAGATGAAAGCGATCCAGAAGGAGCTTGGCGAGAAGGAAGGCCGGGCCGGTGAAGCCGATGAGCTGCGCACCCAGATGGAAGAGAAGAATCTGCCGGAACGGGTGCAGGAGAAGATCCTGAAGGAGATCGACCGTCTGGAGAAAATGCCGGCAAGCTCGGCCGAAGGCAGCGTCATCCGCAACTACGTGGATTGGCTGCTCGGTCTGCCCTGGAGCGAAGCCACGGAAGATGATCTGGATATCCGCAAGGCGGAAGAAGTGCTGGACGCAGACCACTACGGTCTGGAGAAGCCGAAGGAACGTGTGCTGGAATACCTGGCCGTGCAGAAGCTGGTCAAGGGTCTGAAGGGGCCGATTCTGTGTCTGGTAGGTCCTCCGGGCGTCGGCAAAACCTCGCTCGCCCGCTCCATCGCCCGCTCCCTGAACCGCAAGTTCGTCCGCATCTCGCTGGGCGGCGTGCGGGATGAAGCCGAGATCCGGGGTCACCGCCGCACGTATGTCGGCGCAATGCCGGGCCGGATTATCCAGGGGATGAAGACGGCAGGCAGCATCAACCCGGTCTTCCTGCTGGATGAGATCGACAAGATGGCAGCGGATTTCCGCGGCGATCCGTCGGCGGCCCTGCTGGAGGTGCTGGACCCGGAACAGAACAATACGTTCAGCGATCACTTCGTAGAGCTGCCGTTCGACCTGTCGAACGTCATGTTCGTCACTACGGCGAATGCCGTGCATAACATTCCGCGTCCGCTGCTGGACCGGATGGAGATGCTGTTCATTCCCGGCTATACGGAGCTGGAGAAGCTGCAGATTGCCAGCCGTTATCTGCTGCCGAAGCAGCGCAAGAGCCATGGCCTTGCGGAAGAGCAGCTGTCCATCGGAGACGATACGCTGCTGAAGATTGTCCGCGAGTACACCCGCGAATCCGGGGTGCGGAATCTGGAGCAGCAGATTGCTGCCCTCTGCCGCAAGGCGGCGAAGCAGATTGTCTCGGAAGAGAAGGAACGCGTCAGCATTCTTCCGGAGGAGATCAAGGATTATTTGGGAGCCTCCAAGTTCCGTTATGGAATGGCTGAGCTGGAGGATCAGATCGGTACCGTTACCGGGCTGGCCTGGACAGAGGTTGGCGGTGATACGCTGCTGATTGAAGTCACGGTGGTTCAGGGCACCGGGAAGCTGACGCTGACCGGACAGCTCGGCGATGTAATGAAGGAGTCGGCGCAGGCCGCCTTCAGCTATACCCGCTCGAAGGCGGAGGAGCTGGGGCTTGCCCCTGATTTTCACGAGAAGAACGATATTCACATCCATATTCCCGAAGGTGCGATTCCCAAGGACGGTCCGTCCGCAGGGATTACCATCGCCACGGCGCTGATCTCCGCGCTCACCAAGCGTTATGTCTCCAAGCATGTGGCCATGACCGGCGAGATCACGCTGCGCGGCCGCGTATTGCCGATCGGAGGCCTGAAGGAGAAGTCCCTGGCCGCCCACCGTGCAGGCTACAAGAAGATTCTTATGCCGAAGGACAATGAACGCGACCTCAAGGATATTCCTGAGAGTGTCCGTAATGATGTCGAGTTCGTGCCGGTATCCCATATGGACCAGGTGCTGAAGCACGCGCTCGTAGATCATGCAGAAGACGTTACACCGGCTCAGACTCAGATACAGATACAGAAATAAGCATTGAAGCGCCCAGTAGTGTGCATTAGAAAGGAAGTCTTATGAAAGTTAACAACGCCGAATTTATTATCAGCGCCGTAGGCCCTGACCAATACCCTGTGGATGCCTTGCCGGAGATTGCTCTGGCAGGGCGCTCCAATGTAGGGAAGTCCTCTCTGATCAACCGCATGATTAACCGCAAGAATCTGGCCCGCACCAGTTCTACGCCGGGCAAGACGCAGCATATGAACTATTATCTTGTGAATGAGAGCATGTATTTCGTTGACTTCCCGGGCTATGGCTACGCCAAGGTCTCGAAGACACAGCGCGCCTCCTGGGGCAAAATGGTCGAGAAGTACATGGCGGAGCGCGAGACGCTGAAGATGGTCCTGCTTGTCGTGGATCTGCGCCACCCGCCGACGGCCAATGACAAGATGATGTTTGACTGGCTGAAGCACTACGATCTGCCGCTCTGCGTAGTGGCTACCAAAGCGGACAAAATTCCGAAGACCCGCTGGCCGAAGCATATCAAGGTAATGAAGCAGGAGCTCGGTGTGCTGCCGGGAGACAGCTTCATTGCGTATTCATCAGAAATTGGACTTGGCAAAGACGAATTATGGGAACTTATAGATAGACATACTCTACCCACCGAAGAAGAGCTTCCGGCAGAACCGGATGATCAGGATTCCGGGGATGAACCGCAGCACGAAGCGCCTTCCGAGACTTAAGGGTTTGTCATTAAGAATTGAGGGATGTTTATGGCTCAGCGTCTGGCGATGGAATATGTGAATGCAACGATGCAAATGACCGAATTTCAGCTGAACCAGTTTCTGTTGACCGCGGATACCAGCTATATCAGTCACCGTGTGAAGGTACTAGGCGCGGGCGAACAGGAGATTGTGCTGGAGGAGGCCGGAGGCGAGGAGGTCCATCTGTCTTTTGAACGCAAAGGCGGCATCTATATGGGTTCCTTGTCCTGCAGGGTGGTGAATCCTCATCTGATTAATGCAGTCCGCAAACTATTCTTCATGTATAAGGGCACGGGGACCGTAAACCGGATTTATAAGGATCTTACAATGATGTACTACTATGAAGGCGGCTCGGTACGCCGGATCTCGGAAGTGAGGCCGGGCGGCACCAAGCTGATCTATCAGCATAAATATTCAGTGGCAGAGATGCTGGCTGTCTACAAGCGTCAGGACGTAGAATGTGAGATTGAGCAGCTCCGGCAAGAGATTGATAGACTGCTCGATATGCGCAACCGTAGTCAGCAAGAGGCAGTGATTAATGAAGTCGATAAGAGACTTGCTGAGGCGGCCGGCCGGCTGTTCCGACTGGAAGCATAAATGATATTGTTTTAAAATTTGGCAATCATTTCCTAGTGAAATGGTTGTATTTTTTTGCGAAAACTATACATATCCTCTACGAAAGGACCGATAAACAACATATGATAGATATCCATAGCCACATTCTACCCTTCATGGATGACGGAGCCGCTGATTACGACGCCGCTCTCGCCATGGCGCTTGACGCCCATAACGATGGTATTACAACTGTAGTGGCTACCCCCCACCATGCGAACGGAGTCTATATGAATCCGGCCCCGGAGATTGAAGCGGCGGTGCGGGTGCTGAATGCGAAGCTGCAGGAGGCAGGCAATCCGCTGGTCGTGCTGCCGGGGCAGGAGATCCGGATCTACGGAGAGCTGCTCGATGATCTGGAGCGCGGACAACTGCTGACGCTTGCCGGTTCCCGCTATATTTTGCTGGAGATGCCCTCTTCGCGGGTGCCCCGCACGATGGAAGAGACCTGCCATGAGCTGGTCATCCAGGGCATGGTGCCGGTTATCGCCCACCCGGAGCGCAATGCGGAGGTTACTGCCGATCCGTCCAAGCTGCTGCGTTTAATAGAGCTTGGTGCCCTGGGACAGGTAACCGCACAGAGTATGGCCGGCGTCTTCGGGAGTAAGCTGCAGAAGCTGTCGCTCGAATTATGCCGCCAGCATGCCGTGCATATTATTGCATCAGATGCGCATGATTCTGTGCATCGTCCCTTTGGATTAAGCGAAGCTTATGGAGTGGTGCAGCGGGAATTAGGAGAAGATTCAGTCGACTTTTTTCAGCAAAATGCGCGCGATATCCTTGCAAATAAAGAGATTATTCGAGTTAATTCTATTCAATCTAACAGCAAACTTCATAGATTGTTCGGATTTTTTTCTCGTAAAGGGTGACCTTCTGTGTCATTAATGGTAGAATGGGTATTACTGGATTCTTGCACTATTATTAATACAAATACATACCAAGAGGTGGATGACAAGTGACTTTGAAGAAAAAATTAGCAGTATCTACACTAGCAGTAAGCATGGCAGCGGCATCCGTTGCCGGATTCCCGTTCAGCAGCAAGGGGCTGGCTGAACATTTTGGAGTGAGTACAGCTTCCGCAGCAGCGGCAACTAATGCAGAAGTGAAGGCGAAGGTTGAGAAGATTTATGCTCAGCTTACAGAAAAAGAGAGACAAGCGCTTCTTGCTTATGAGCAGGAAGCAGGAAATATCACCGCTGGAACTTTCGAACAGATATTCAAGCCAGTGCTGGACAAGCTAGCCTTAGATCCTGCTGATGTGGTAACTGCCCATGAAGCTTTCAAGAGTGTATCCAGTGTAGTCTATGATGTCTATGACAAGGATTACACTGCAATTAAGGATATCCGTTACAATGTGGATAACGTGGCCCTGTTGAAGAAGATTGCGGACAAGGCTGGCGTAAAGAATCTTACAGCTGACGATTTCACTAAATTCCTGTTCAGCATTGAAGCTGAACTTGGCGCAATGATCAGCAATAAGTCCAAGACTGATTTGTTGAACCTGATCGCTAATGCTTCTAGCAAGGATGAGGTTCTGAATACATTGCTGGATGAAGCCATTACCAAGGTTCTGAATCACAACACAGTTGAGGGTGGCCTGACCGTAAGCCAGGTTGTGTACAACCTTAACATTACTCCTGGAGATATTAAGCTCAGTCTGAAGAACCTGAAGGATACCCTTCCGACCGCCCGGCCAGCAGTGGAAGCCCTCGCTTTAGCTTATGTGAGAGCTTACATCAACGATGGCGGAACTACTGAGCCTGGAACCCCTGGCGGCAACAATGGCGGAAACGGCGGTGGTGGCGGCGGCACAGTAACAACTCCAGTTACGAATCCTACAGCTACACCAGGTCTGTACGATGTATCTAAGCTAGTAACGGTTGTAGGCGACAAAGCAACCCTGAAGCTTGTAGATGCTGACGTACTGAAAGCCTTCGATGCACTGGTTGCTGCCAATGCCGGTAAGACAGGTCTTACCCTTACCCTGGACCTGGGTACAGTAAATGCGGCAACGGTAGAAGTGCCATTGTCCAAAGCAATCATCGAAGCAGCCAAGGCGAAAGGCATTGCCAACATCGCCATTACCTTCAACGGCTTGACCGTAACGATTCCGGTAGGACAGTTCAGTGAAGCTATTGCACTGACCACTTCGACTGTAGCAGATACAACTGTAACTTCCTTGTCCAGCATGAAGCTGGCATCCAGCGTATATGACTTCGAACTGACTGTGGGCGGTGTGGTTACAACCACTTTCAAGGAGCCAATCATCATCAAGCTGCCGCTTAAGAATACAGAAGGCCTTGACCGTGAACTGCTGTCCGTTGCGAAGGTAGTCTACGAAGAACTGCAATACCAGGGTGGTGTTGTAGACGGCGAACATATCATTGAACCGCGTCCTGTCTTCTCTTCCTATGCTGTACTGGAGAACAAAGTCAGCTTCAAGGATATTGCCAGTGTACAAGCCTGGGCTGGAAGACAGATTTCAGTCGTAGCAGCCAAGGGCGCTATTGAAGGCGTAGGCAACGGCAACTTTGCTCCGAAGAACAATGTAACCCGTGCAGAATTCGCCAAGATGCTGATCCGCGCACTGAACCTGGAGAACAACTCCGCGAAGCAGAGCTTCGGCGATGTAAGCTCCACTGCCTGGTATGCTCCTTACGTAGCTGTTGCTGCTGAGAAGGGAATCATTACTGGACGCAGTGCAGCCCAGTTCGATCCTAATGCAACGATTACCCGTGCGGAAATGGCAACGATGATTGCCCGTGCCGTGAAGTCGCAGAAGCCAGATGCTGCAACTAGTGTCAGCTCCCTGAGCCAGTTCTCCGATGCAGGCAAGATCGCTGCTTCCCTGAAAGACGGAGTAGCCTTCGCTGCCAGCAATAATCTGGTTATCGGTAACGCCGGCAAGTTTAATCCCAACAACACAGCTACACGTGCTGAAGCTGCAGTTATTATCTACCGTACGATCAACTTCAAGTAAGTAAATAGTATTGTGGAGAGCCTCCTCTCGTCGTTTAGAGAGGAGGCACTTTTTTAGGATATAGGGTATAAGAATTTACAGCTTGGAGGGAAATGCACTTGTCAGCACAAGAATTGGATTTGCGCGATTATTTCCAGATTGTCAGGAAGAGACTGTGGATGATTATCAGCATTGTTATCGTGGCTTGTGTTCTTGCCGGGATCTACAGCTTATATATCAAGAATCCGGTCTATGAAGCTTCAACGAAGATCATTGTTAATCAGACGCCTACCCAAGCTACGGCAGCACAGCTGGATCTGAATCAGATCAATACCAACATTCAGCTGATCAATACGTACAAGGAAATTATCAAGACTCCGGCGATCCTCGATGTTGTGGCTAAGAACTACCCGCAGTTCGGGATTACGGCAGAGGAAATGCTGAAGAAGGTTAACGTGAGTTCTGTAAATAATACGCAGGTGATGACACTTGTCGTTCGAGATAATTCATACCAGAGAGCCGCAGAGATCGTGAATGCCATATCACTTGTATTTAAGCAGGAGATTCCGTCCTTGTTCAACGTACAGAATGTGTCCATCCTCAACGAAGCCAAGCTTAATCCGCCAGTTGCACCAGGACCGGTAGAGCCGAATGTGGTCATGAACCTCGCCATTGCTTTTATCGTATCCCTGATGATTGGTCTGGGGATTGCCTTCCTGCTGGAGTATCTCGATGATACGCTGAAGACAGAAGACGACATTAAGAAATACCTTGGACTTCCGACTATAGCTATGATTACCCGCCTGGGCCAGGAAGAGACCAAGACCACCGGGCAGCAGGTTCAGACACAGAGCAGAAAGGCGGGGGAACTCGAGCATGTCACAGCAGCCAAATAAACAACGCCATCTGATCACCGTGACCAACCCGCGTTCGCCGGTATCCGAAGCCTTTCGGGCACTGCGCACGAACATAGATTTCTCCTCTGTAGATGAACATATCCAGATTATTATGGTCACTTCTTCCGGACCGGAGGAAGGAAAGTCTACCGTTACTGCTAACCTGGCCGCTGCGTACGCGCAAGCGGATAAGAAGGTGCTGCTGATCGACGGTGACTTGCGTAAGCCTACAGCGCATAAGACTTTTACACTGAGTAACCGGTATGGGTTGTCCTCCTTGCTCTCGCAGCAGGCGAATCTGTCCGATGTGATTCAGGAATCCGGTGTGAACAACCTGTATCTGATGACATCTGGCCCGATTCCTCCGAATCCCGCTGAGATGATGGCCTCCAACCGGATGAGTGCGGTGCTGCAGGAGCTGCGTCAATTATATGATGTGATTCTGATTGATACTCCGCCGCTATTGGCCGTTACAGATGCACAGATTGTTGCCTCCAAGAGTGATGGCGTAATCATGGTGGTCAGCTACGGTAAGGTGAAGCGCGATATTGCCGCTAAGGCCAAGGACAATCTGGACCGGGTCGGGGCTAGGATGCTGGGCGTGGTCCTTAACAACGTGAAGCGCAAGGCCAGTGAAGGCTATTACTATTACTACTATGGCAATTGAATTGTTTAATAGATAAAATGTTATTTTTGGAGGCACTGAAAATGACAGCGAAAACCAGAGTGTTGGTATTATTCATGATCGATGTTGCGATCATATGGTTCAGCATCGTGACGTCCTACCTGTTCCGGTTCTACAATGAGATTCCGCCGGAATATGTGGTACAGATGATCGTGTTCGGTGTAATCTCCACGGTGGCCATCGGGGGAAGCCTGGTCTATTTCGGACTCTACCGCAGAATGTGGCAATATGCCAGTATTAACGAGATTATATCGGTTCTCAAAGCTATTGTAGTAGGAGCGGTGTTATCTTACGCTGCCGCATATCTGATCCTGCCCGAGCGCGTGCCATTCAGCATAGAAGTCCGATCGATGGAGACGGTTCTGCTGCTGGTGGGGGGCGTCCGTTTCTTCTGGAGAGTCTTCCGCAGTGACCGGAGCAATAATAAAAATACTGAGCTTCATACGCTTATTGTCGGGGCCGGAGATTGCGGAATCCTGATTGCCAAAGAACTGACGGGACCTTCCTTCGCGGGCACCCGGCTGGTTGGATTCATTGATGACAGTGCAGATAAGTATCACCTGTCCATTCTGGGTGTACCTGTACTGGGTAACCGTTATGATATTCCGCGGATTGTGAAGGAGAAGGAGATTCACGAGATTATTATCGCGATGCCCTCGGTCTCCAGAACCCAAATATCCGAGATTATTAATCTGGCCAAGGCTACAGGTGCGAAGCTGAAGATTATTCCGGCACTGAATGACCTGATTGCTGGTAAGATCTCTGTCAAGAAGCTCCGCGATGTCAGCGTAGAAGACCTTCTGGGCCGTGAGCCGATTGTTGCAGACATGAACAGTATTCTGGGCTATGTTCATAACAAGACCGTACTGGTAACGGGCGCAGGCGGTTCGATCGGATCAGAGCTATGCCGCCAGATCGCTCCTTTTGCACCGGACAAGCTGTTAATTCTGGGACACGGCGAGAACAGTATCTATACGATTGAGATGGAGCTGCGCAAGAGCTTCCCTTACCTGGAGATCGTGACCGTAATTGCTGATATTCAGGACCGCACCCGGTTAATGGATGTATTCCAGAGCTACAAGCCGCAGGTGGTCTTTCATGCAGCAGCACATAAGCACGTTCCTCTGATGGAGCGCAACCCTTCCGAGGCCATCAAGAATAATGTCTTCGGGACCCGCAATGTAGCCGACTGTGCAGACATGTATGGTGCAGAGCGCTTCGTGATGATCTCGTCCGACAAGGCCGTGAACCCTACCAGCGTCATGGGAGCCACGAAGCGGATTGCCGAGATGTATGTGCAGAGTCTCAATGTAACAAGCCCTACCAAGTTCTCTGCGGTACGCTTCGGTAACGTACTAGGCAGCCGGGGCAGTGTCATTCCCGCCTTCAAGCAACAGATTGCCGCCGGTGGGCCTGTCACCGTAACGCATCCCGAGATGGTCCGTTACTTCATGACTATTCCCGAGGCGGTTCAACTGGTGATCCAGTCCGGTTCCTTCGCGAATGGCGGAGAAGTATTTGTCCTGGATATGGGAGCACCAGTTAGGATCCTGACTCTGGCCGAGGACTTAATCACACTGTCCGGTTACGAGCCTTACAAGGACATCGACATCACCTTCTCAGGCATCCGTGAAGGCGAGAAGCTGTATGAAGAACTGTTGACCGATGAGGAGAACCTGGGTTCCACTCAGCATGACCGGATCTTCATCGGCAGACCTAATGTCATCACCCGGAGCCAGATGGAGCTAGAATTCAAACGGTTAGAACGGGTTATCACCGAAGATGCGGAAGCTATCCGTGAAGTGATTAACCAGATCGTACCGATGCAGCCAGTGATCCAGGCAGCCATTAGCTAATTAGAGATGTGGAGGTACCTGAAGTGAAAAGATGGAAAAAAGTATTGATCTGGACGCTGTCGGTCATCGTGGTGTTAGGAGTTGGCGGACTATTCGCGGCCAATTATGCTGTCGACAAGCTGATGAATTCTATGGCAGGCGGCTTCGATGTGGAAGCTGGCAATACGCCCAGTGTCCCTCAAGGACAAGTGATTGATCCAGTGGTAGCAGATAGCGACCCGTCTACGGAGCCAGCAGCTTCCGTTGATCCGGCTTCAAGCGCTGCACCAGATAGTACGCCTGCAACCAGCGGGACCGGAAATCAGACTGCTAGTGGTAAGGACAAGCCTGCCAATACAGATAAGCCTGCAAGCACTCCGGCTCCAACACCTGCGGGTGTGGATGGACTAGCCCATATTTCAACGGATAAGGCCAAGGAAGTTCAAGAGAACGTAACGATCACAGATAAAGCGAATGTGGCAGGCATCGTAGCCAAGCAGCTCAGTGTATCAGATATTAAGAGATTGCAAGAGTTAGCCCAAGGCGGACTAACCAATGAAGAGAAGCGGGAAGCCCGCAGTATTATCCTCGGCAAGGTCACGGAAGAGCAGTATAACGAATTAGCTCAGATTGCCAAGAAGTACGGCGTCAGCCAAGGCAAGACCCGGGATCAGATCCTGGCTGAAGAAGAAAAGCTTAAAGCCCAAGAAAAAGGAAGTGAATAGGCATGTTCAAAATCAAGATTCCAGCAGCAGCACTTCTGAGCGTAGCCTTAATGGGCTGTGAACCCCTGACAGCATCGGCTCCGGTTACCACCGTAGCGGCAGCTACTCCTGTAGCGACTGCAACAGCAGCGCCTCTCAAGGCGTCCAATTCTATCAAAGTACAGAATGTGGATGTAACCATGCTATTCGATGGTGTAGCACTACAGCCGCCGGCTGGACAACATGTGTTCATGTACAATAACACTACCTATGTCCCTTTGCGCTTCATGTCGTATGCCCTGCAGAAGAGCGTGAGCTGGGATGCCAAGAATCTGAAGGTAACCGTAGCGGAGCCAAGCAGCTCAGAGATGGTAGTCATCAAGGAATACCTGATGAATGCGACTTCCAGTCCTTCTTTTACAGCCAAGAATATTACCCTGAACAACGTTAATGCAAGTTATGTATTTAGCGGGAGCACTAAGGCGTTGCCAGCAGGCCAGTCCAGTTATCTGCTGAACGGCTCGATCTATGTCCCTCTAAGATTCTTATCGGAATCTGTAGGAAATTCCATTAGCTGGAATCCGAAAACAAAGACCATTACAGCAAATTCCAAGAACTACGAAGAAAATACGGCTTCTGCGAAACCAACCGACAAGGGTCCTAGCCCATCTGCAAGTGCAACACCGGCACCAGCAGCAACTCCAACAGCTGAACCAGGTGGAGCAGCAGGCGGTTCAGGATCGGCAGGAACAGGGTCCGGTAAGGTTTCTTATGAGAGTATTACCAGTGAGACCGAAGCGAAGCTGAGCGCGCTACAGGCACAGAGTACATCTACATTGTTAGCAATTGCCTTTGAATATGTGGGTGCTACAGATGCAGCAACCAAGCAAAGTATCAAGGCCAAAGGGCTAGAGCAACTAGCTTCTTTCAAAGCCTCATTTAACAGTATAATTGCTGACGCTGAACAAAAACTAAACACTAATGGATATAGCACAGCTATTATTGCTCAGTATAGAGCGGCCTTCGAGGCTGATCTGGATAAGGGAAGAGCTATCGCTGAGGGTATGGGGAAATAATAGATTTAAAAAAGTATCAATATCAGAACAAACATGGTTTACAGTTGTAGGATGCATTCTATTCAACCGTAGCTGTAAACCATAGTATCTCAAGGACAAGGTGAATGTATGAAGCCTTATATGATCGTCAAACAAACTTTAGATTTCATATTGGCTCTAATCGGAATGCTCCTGTTATGGCCTTTTTTCTTGATTATCGCCATGGTGATCAAGTCTACATCTAAAGGACCTGTTCTATTCCGGCAAAAGCGGTTAGGCAGGAACAAGAAAGAATTCTATATTCTCAAGTTCAGAACGATGCGGACAGATACACCAAGTGATATGCCTACACATCTGCTACAAGATCCTGATTTCTTCATTACCAAAGTAGGCAAATTCCTCAGGAAGACAAGCCTCGATGAGCTTCCTCAGATTATAAATATTCTCAAAGGCGACATGAGCATAGTAGGCCCGCGTCCTGCGCTGTGGAACCAGTATGACCTGATCGCAGAGCGGGACAAGTATGGAGCGAATAATATTAAGCCTGGGCTTACCGGGTGGGCGCAGGTTAATGGGCGAGATGAGCTACCGAACGAAGTGAAGGCTAAGCTTGATGGAGAGTACACACGGAGAATCTCTGTAGGATTGGATCTTAAAGTATTCTGCATGACGATCCTCAGTGTGCTGAAGTCAGATGGGGTTAGAGAAGGCGCAGTGAGCACAGAAGCACCCCCCAACACCAAAGGAGCCTCGTTATAAATGGAGAAGAAAAGAATTCTTATCACAGGTAAGGGGAGTTATGTAGGTACAAGCTTTATCAACTGGGTAAAGCAATGGCCTGAGCAATACGAGGTTGAAGAGTTGTCTGTAAGAGGCGAGGCTTGGAGAAAACATGACTTCTCAGCTTATGATGTTGTACTGCATGTAGCTGGTATAGCGCATGTGTCGACTGATCCAAGCATGGAACAGGAGTACTATAGAGTTAATCGGGATTTAACGATAGAAGTAGCTAGTAAGGCAAAGCAAGATGGGGTAAGGCAGTTTATTTTTATGAGTAGTATTATTGTGTACGGTTCAGACGGTAAGATTGGTGAGGAGAAAATAATTTATGAGTATACCGTTCCTAATCCTAACGATTTTTATGGAAGAAGTAAACTTGAAGCAGATGTTGCTATCCAAAAGTTGAATAGTCTCCACTTCAAAGTAGTTTCTGTGAGAATACCTATGGTATACGGACCGAATTGTAAGGGGAATTTCCCTAAATTAAAATTGTTAGCTGGAAAACTTCCCATATTTCCAGATATCCAAAATCAAAGAAGTATGATCTTTGTTAGTAATCTATGTGAATTTCTAAGAATAACTATTGACAGAGAATTAATAGGAATGTTTTTTCCGCAAAATAAAGAATATGTATGCACAACTGAAATTATCAGAATTATGGCTTCTACAATGAATAAAAACGTAAGGCTAGTGAAAATTTTCAATCCAACATTAAAAATAATGTCTAGCAAAATAAACTTTGTTAATAAAATATTTGGGAACAAGACTTACGATCAGGCGCTTATTCCACCGTTTGATTATTGTGTAACGGGGTTTGAAGAATCTATAAAAATAAGCATGTAATTAGGTGGAGAATTTGATGAAGAAAAAAATACTGTTATTAGGTAATCATGGATTTGTAATATACAATTTTCGAAAGGAATTAATACAAGAGCTTTTAAGGCAAGATTATGAGGTTTACATCTCTTTACCATACGATGAAAAAGTAGATATTATGGTTAGCTGGGGCTGTAAGTTCATTGAAACTAAAGTAGATAGAAGAGGTACTAATCCCTTTGCAGACTTAAAATTGATTCTTCATTATATTAAAATTCTTAAGACAATTAAACCCGATGTTGTACTTACCTATACCATAAAACCTAATCTATATGGTGGACTTGCTTGCAGAATTTTGGGAATCCCATGTGTAAACAACATTACTGGATTGGGAAGTGGTTTTGGGCATAACTCTATGCTTAAAAGTTTCTTATCTTTGCTCTACAAGGTGAGTTTGAAAAAATCATATTGTGTGTTCTTTCAAAATACTGAAGACCGCAATACACTATTGAAAAGTGGGATTATTAGAAGCAATCATGAGTTAATTCCTGGTTCGGGAGTCAACCTGAAAGAATTTGAATATAAAACTTTCCCTCCAGAAGAGCAAGATACGACTTTTATATTTATTGGTAGAATTATGAAGGATAAGGGGATAGACCAATACTTAGAGGCAGCAAAAATAATTAAGGAAAAGTATCCGATGACAACATTTAATGTCATTGGATTCATTGAAACAACACATCCCCATTATAACGAAATGATTAAGGAATACAGTGAACAAGGATACATAACCTATTGTGGATATCAATCAAATGTTAAACCCTATATTGAACAAGCCCATTGTATTATACAAGCCTCGCATGGAGGAGAGGGATTATCAAATGTATTGTTAGAAACAGCAGCTACAGGCCGTGCACTGATTGCTTCTGATATTCCAGGATGTCGGGAAACTATTAACGAGGGAAGTAATGGATTTACATTCAAAGCAAAAGAAACAAATGACTTAGTAGTTAAATTGGAGAAATTTATAAATTTATCATATATAGAGAAAGTGCAAATGGGTAAAGAGTCTCGATTGAAAGTGGAGAAAGAATTCGATCGGAGATTAGTTGTCGATATTTACCTTAAGAAAATTATGAAAATTACAAATTGAATTTTTTGTCTATTAGCAGTAAGACATAGGAGATTGATTATGAACGATGCAATAAGAGTGCTGCATGTATTTGGAAGTTTAAATAGAGGTGGCGCTGAAACGATGATTATGAATATTTATCGTAAAATTAACCGCTCAAGAATACAATTTGATTTCATAGTGCATACAAATGAAAAAGGTGAATATGAAAAAGAAATTGAAGAGTTAGGAGGTAAAATATATAGAATACCAAGATACTTAGGCAAAAATCATATTAATTATATTTTTGCTTGGAATAAGTTTATAAAAACTCATTGTGAATATAAAATTATACATGGTCATGTTAGAAGTACAGCGTCAATTTATTTGAATATCGCAAAAAAAAATGGGATTATCACAATTGCACATAGTCATAACACCTCCTCTGGGAGAGGGATATCAGCTATTGTGAAAAACGTAATGCAATATCCTATTAGATATTCTGCGGATTATTTTTTTGCTTGTTCAAAAGAAGCAGGAGTTTGGCTATTTGGGAAAAAGATATTAAAAAGTGAGAATTACTTTATCCTTAAAAATGCTGTGGATAGTGAAAAATTTGATTTTAGCAATGAAACGAGAATAGAATACAGAAAAAAATTAAGTCTCTTAGACAACTTTGTTATCGGACATGTGGGAAGGTTCCACCCACAAAAGAATCATGAATTCCTAATAGAGGTATTTTATGAAGCATATAAGCTAAATCCTAGTACTAGATTGATGCTTGTAGGGGATGGTCCTTTAAAGGAATATATTAAAGACAAAGCAGATAAGTTAGGTGTTTTAGATAAAATATTGTTTATTGGCAGTACTCCTCATGTAGCAGAATTAATGCAAGCAATGGATGCTTTTGTTTTTCCTTCATTATATGAAGGTTTAGGAATTGTAATAATTGAAGCGCAGGCAACAGGATTAATGTGTATCGCTGCGGATACAATTCCTAGTGATACAGATATTTCAGGGAAGATTCGATTCCTTCCTTTGAATAATTCTTCCTCTCATTGGGCGAAACAAGTAATAGACTCGCCTACTTATAAAAGAGAGAATTTAAGAAAAGAAATTATTAAATCAGGTTATGATATTAAACAAACTTCAATGTGGTTACAAAAATTCTATTTGGATAAAGCTGGGGTGCACTAAGTTTGCTTAAATATGCTGGTATTGTTGTGCTGTATAATCCGGAAGAATCTTCGGTTAAAGATAACATTGAAACATATATCCATATTATAGATAAGTTATACGTTATTGATAATTCGACATGTGTAAATGCTAATCTTAAAGAGATTATTTGCCTTAATGATAAAATTGAATATATTAGTTTGGGAGGAAATAAGGGATTAGCAAAAGCTTTAAGAATAGGTTGCGAACTAATTAAAAAAGAGGGATTTGATTATGTTCTAACAATGGATCAAGATTCGTATTTTCAAGGCGATTCAGCAAGATATCTTATTGACTTTATTGAAAATTCTAAAGATCATTATGCAATTGTCGCCTCTAATGCAATATCGATATATGTCGATGAACAATCGAACGAAACTAAAATTGCGTATACTGAGCTTTCTGAGGAGAATAAAGTATGTAATTGGGTTATGACTTCTGGGAGTATGATGTGCTTAAATGATTACTCAATGACTACTGGTTTTGATGAATCGTTATTTATAGCTCATATAGATATTGATATTTGCATACAGTTTCATTTACTCGGTAAGAAAATAATTAAAATAAGAGATTCAAAGCTTTTTCAAACATTTGGGAATTCGAAGCCCAGGAGACTTTTATGGAAAACTGTTCACCCGTCTTTTGCAAATCCAAATAGAACTTACTATATATTTAGAAATCAAAAATACTTAGAAAATAAATTCCCAAATCAAAAAAAATATATTGGTGTGAATTTATATAAGTTCATAATAAAAATTCTTTGTTTTGAAGATCGGAAATTCCAGAAACTAAGCATGGCAATTAAAGGTTACAGAGATGCTAAAAAGGGCATTATGGGTGAATGTAGATTCTAAAACATAAGGAGTGTTGTAGGGAAATATGGCAAATATATTAGCAATGTATCTACCGCAATTTCATGAAATACCTGAAAATAATGAATGGTGGGGAAAAGGTCATACAGAGTGGGAAAGTTGTAAAAAAGCTAAGCCTTTATTTAAAGGGCAAAACCAGCCAAGAGTTCCTCTTGAAAATAATTATTATAACCTTTTAGATATGGAAGCTCAAATTAACCAAGCAAAAATTGCTAAAGAGTATGGCGTTTACGGATTTTGTTATTATCATTATTGGTTCTCTGGAAAGCAGTTACTTGAACAACCTATTAGCAATATGTTGAAAAATAAAAAAATAGATTTGCCTTTTTGTGTTTCATGGGCTAATCATTCTTGGTCAAATAGTACTGCTAGGAAAAATCGTACAATTCTTATTGAGCAAAAATACGGAACTGAAAAAGATTGGATAGAGCACTTTGATTATTTGAAAAAACTATTCAAAGATGATAGATATATTAAAGTAAATGGCAAGCCTATGATTGTTATATATGATGCTGTCAATATAGGTTGTTGGGATGAAATGAAGCTTACATGGGATAGATTGGCTTTAGAAAATGGATGGAATGGACTTTATTATGTTACAACTTTAAAACATGAAGTGGATGTTCAATTTTCATGTGAAAAAAAGTTTGATGCACAATTTGAATATCAACCAACATTCGCTTTAGCAAAAGCCCGGAAATTTGATTATGCTAAATGGTATAACATTAAGAGACTTATTTGCAAAGATGCACTAAATATTCCGTGTAGGGTTAGTTATGACAAGGTTTGGAGTAGAATAGGGCTACAAACACCAAATAATGGTGTGAAAACTTTTTTAGGGGCCTATAATGACTGGGATACAACTGCAAGATGGGGGAAAAAAGGGATCGTTCACATAGGAGCCTCCCCTCTTAAATTCAAGGAATATTTAAAAAGACAACTAGAAAGAAGCAAGAATTTCAAAACTGAGTTTATTTTTATTACCGCATGGAATGAATGGAGCGAGGGTGCTTATTTAGAGCCTGATGAGAAAAATGGTTACTCTTATCTAGAGGCTATTAAAGAATGTATCAATGAAAATTAAACTTAGGATAAAATAATTATTCAACTAAAAAAATAGGGTTTACAACCTGAAATTTCTTTAATTTGAATTGGATTTTTTATCACTTTATATTGTCAAGAAACTCGGAAATTAAAAGGTGACTATTAATGCTGAAGAAAATATATACATGTATAATACTTCTATTTGTACCTTTAACAATATACAAAATTAATATAATGACGTTCACATTAGCCGATTCTTTATTACTATGTATCTCGCCCATACTCTTGATTAATAAGCTAATGACTAAAAGGAAAAAATCTGTTAATAAAAAAATAATATTAATAGCCTTCGGGATTTTACTGCATCTAATAATATTAGTACCATTTGGTTCAATTGTATTGCAAAATGATACTGTTTTGAGGACTTTACGATATATATCATATTTATTGTTTGTAGGCATGTTTGCCCGTAATTACTTTGATGTTCAGTTAGGAATGAAATTACTAAAATATATATCAGTATTCTCTTCTGTTTTTTTAATTATCCAATTCATATTATTAAACAATGCAAATTATTATTTGTCGGGATTTATTCCAGGGTTACCACTTTCTATCGAATCAATGCATGAATTGGGGAGACAATACATATTGGGATTTGCTAGAAGACCAACTTCGATTTTTCAAGAACCTGCTCATTTTGCAAGTTATGTACTTTTGTATTTTGGAATAGCATTATTTAGCGATAATAAAAAAGATAAGTTTGGTTTAATCGTGATTGGTATAGCTCTTATTTTGTCAGGCTCTTCAACAGGGATATTAATAGCAATTGGACTAGTTGTACTGTGGTTGGGGAGACTGCTAAAGCAGGTTAATGACATCAAAAAAGTTATTAACATTTTTATGATAATTTTATTTTTAATGATATGTTTTTGGATGTTTACTAAAACACAGATTTTCAATAGTTTTATGGATAGAACATTTGCGAGTAAAACAGCTACCACTGGGAGATTTGGGAACTATGTAGATGTTTTCAGTAATCCATATTTGAATAAAGTTGAAAGGATTTTTGGACATGGTATGGTACGATTTGAAGAATATATCCCTACTATTCCAAGAATCTATTTTTATTTTGGAACTAGTGGTTTGTTTTTATTTATTTTATATAGTTTAAAAACTTTTTTGAAAAAACAAGGTTATAGTAGGGTTTCTTTGTTAATACTTCTGGTCTCAACATTAGGGACAGAGATTGCCTTTGGGAGTTTTATAGTTATGTATTTATCATTTATTATTGAAACCAAAAAGTTAGTCAGGGTTGAAGAAGATAATATCGCTTTTCTTAATTAAGTAAGAGGCTTTTAAAATTACAATGATTATTTTTGTAATGAGGCATATCAAGGGCAACTAATAAACATATTTTTGATAAAAGTGGTGATCGATTTGATAAAAGAGCTACTGATGCCTATAAACAAGCATTTCAAATTAGTCTTGTTTAATAGGAAATGGAGAAGCAAAAATAAAAATAATTACACAGTCGCAAAAACTATATTTCCGATCAACGATATTGAGGTTGGTAATTACACTTATGGTGATTTAAATATTACTGCTTTTAATAGTGACGGGAAGTTGACTATTGGAAACTTTTGTTCTTTAGCTAAAGATGTTCAATTTCTATTATGTGGTGAACATAATTATAAAACATTTTCTACCTATCCATTTAGATCACAATTGTTAAAACAAAAAGAGGCATTTAGTAAAGGTAATATTAGTATTGGCGATGATGTTTGGATTGGTCAAGGTAGTTTTATTATGTCTGGTGTTAAAGTTGGACAGGGTGCTGTTATTGCTGCTGGTTCAATAGTGTCGAAAGATATTCCTCCCTATGCAATTTTTGGAGGGGGGAGAATAATTAAATTTAGATTTTCTGAAGATATTATTAATAAATTGTTACAAATTGATTTTAAAAAATTGAATGAAATTACAATAATAGATAACATGGAATTCTTATATACAGAATTAAATTCGGATATGCTGAAAAATAAATTAATTTTGGATCTTATATGATATATAAAAAGAAGAGTATTAGTCGAAAATCATTGAGGTTTTTTAAAGATTTTTCATATGCAGTATCTTCAAATTTAATATCTTTACTTATCTCAACTTTAGTAGTTTTAATTGTACCAAGAATGATAGGAGTCGAAGATTATGGTTACTGGCAATTGTATTTATTCTATACGTCATATGTAGGGTTCTTACAATTTGGATGGAATGACGGAATATACTTACGCTATGGAGGCAATGAGTATGAAAATTTAAATAAAGGAGTTTTCTCTGCACAATTTTGGTTATTGTTTATTTCGCAAACGGTAATTGCTATAATTATTATTTTCTTATCTTCTTATTTGATTAATGATGTTGATAGGAAATTTATACTATTAATGACGGCTCTATGTTTAATAGTAGTGGGTGTTAGAGCAATGCCTCTCTTTATACTACAAGCTACAAATAAAATTAAAGAATTTGCTCAGATCACCATTATAGGAAGGGTTTTGTATTTTGTTTTAATATTTTCTTTTTTACTACTTGGTATTAATGAATTTAGAATAATGATTTATGCTGATTTACTTGGCAAATTAGTTTCATTGTTATATGCCATGTATTGTTGTAAGGATATTATCTTTCATAAATTTCATTCTTTAAGGATTATTTTCAGAGAAATAACAACTAATATTAATGTTGGTATCAATCTTATGTTTGCGAATATTGCAAGTTTGTTAATATTAGGTGTTGTTAGGTTTGGTATAGAACACTCTTGGGATGTATCAACTTTCGGTAAAGTATCGCTTACATTAAGTATATCAAATATGATGATGATTTTTATAAATGCAGTGGGAATAGTTCTTTTTCCTGTTTTAAGAAGAGTTAATCAAAACAAATTAAATAAAATTTACGTCACAATTAGTCCATTACTAATGACTATATTTTTAGGATTATTAATAAGTTATTATCCCCTAAAAATAATTCTTAATTCTTGGTTAACAGAATATTCAGATAGTATACTGTACATGGCTTTGGTCTTTCCAATGTTTGTATATGAAGGGAAAATGGCGCTTTTAATAAATACGTATCTTAAAACTCTAAGAAAAGAAAAATTGATGCTACAAATAAACTTGATTTCTTTAGGTTTAAGTGTCCTATTAACCCTCCTTTCTACAATAATATTAAAAAATCTAACACTCGCAATACTATCTATAGTGGTTATCTTGGCCTTCAGAACTATACTTGCCGAGTGGTATTTATCAAAAATCCTTTCAATATCAATTTTTAAAAATGTTGTTTTAGAATCAATTATTATCTTTATGTTTATTGTAATTGGTTGGTTTGGCGGAGTAACACATTCATTATTTCCAGTTGTTTTCTACAGTTTTATTTACGTGTTATACTTATTTGTTAATCGGAAAGAGTTATTTCAGGCTGCCAAAGACATTAAACTTATTATAAATAATGGAGATTTTTAAATTGGGATATGTCTCATGTGATACTTTGAACTTTTATAAACTTGTAGTTTAAATTCCTTTTGTTATATTAATATTCTATCAAAATTGTTGATTTTTTTGAATTTGAATGTGAAGGATGGCATATCAATATGTTTAATATCGCAGTAGCCGGAACTGGCTACGTCGGCTTAGTAGCCGGCGTATGCTTCGCAGAAGTAGGCCATCAAGTCGTATGTGTAGATATTGATGAAGATAAGGTTCAGCTTATGAAATCTGGAGTTTCGCCCATATATGAAGCTGATCTCGAAGAACTTATGCAGAAGAATTACGCTGCTGGAAGAATCGATTACACTACTAATTATGCTGAAGCATATAAAAATGCAGATGCTATTTTTATAGGTGTAGGTACGCCTGAACAGCCGGATGGATCAGCCAATCTATCATACATAGCAACTGTTGCCAGACAAATTGCAGAAACTATAGAGAAGGATTGTTTGGTTGTAGTGAAATCTACAGTTCCAGTTGGAACTAATGATAAGGTAGAACAATTCATTCACGATTTCTTGCCACATAATGGTGAAGAACTGATTGGTAATGGAATTGGACAGAAGATCAGAGTAGAAGTGGCCTCTAATCCTGAATTTCTTGCTCAAGGTACAGCGGTCAAGGACACCCTACAAGCAGCAAGGATTATTATTGGAACTGAAAGTAAATGGGCAGAAGATATTTTAATGCGCATTTATGAGCCCTTCAATATCCCTATTGTTCCTGTAAGACGTAGATCGGCAGAGATGATCAAGTATGCGTCCAATGACTTTTTGGCATTGAAAATATCTTACATGAATGATATCGCCAATCTCTGTGAGTTAGTAGGTGCCGATATCCAGGATGTTGCCAGAGGTATGTCTTTTGATGAGCGCATCGGCAGCAAATTCTTAAATGCAGGCATCGGATACGGGGGAAGCTGCTTTCCGAAGGACACGAAGGCTCTGGAGTATCTTGCCCGGCAACATGGGTATGAGCTTAAGACAGTCAAGGCTGCTATAGATGTGAATACTAGTCAAAAGACCGTTCTATTTAAGAAGGCATCTAAAAGGCTGATTACCTTTAATGGCCTAAAAGTGGCAGTGCTGGGACTTACCTTTAAACCAGGAACAGATGATTTAAGAGAGGCTGCTTCACTAGAGAATATCCCCTTATTACTAGAACAAGGTGCAGATATTTATGCATATGATCCTGTGGGAAAAGAAAATTTTGCTCAAAAGTATCCTGAAGGTATCCATGGAATTGGAAAGATCCACTATGTTGAGAATATTGATGAAGCACTTAATGGCGCCAATGTCTGCTTCATTATGACCGAATGGGCATCAATTAAGGCTGTCTCACCTGTAGAGTTTAAAAAGCTGATGAGAACACCACTGCTTTATGATGGCAGAAACATTTTCAATGTTGATGAGATGAGAGAAGCAGGTATTGAATACTACTCTATCGGGAGGTAATCAGCCTTTGCATAAATCCATATAAATATAGAGGAGACGAGTTAGTTGGACTATATTCCTTTAGACACAGAGCAGAAATACTTAGTAACCGGAGTAGCAGGTTTTATAGGATCAAGTTTAGCTAAAAAACTTCTTGAACACGGGTGTGAGGTCATTGGTATCGATAATATCAATGATTATTATGATATCAATCTAAAGTACACACGGCTTGAGCAACTTACACCTTATGAGGATTTTAGCTTTATTAAAGGTGATATTGCTGATAAAGAATTGATATTAAGTCTATTTGAAGAGCATAAGCCCAACATTGTCATTAATCTGGCAGCTCAAGCTGGAGTTAGACATTCCATAGATAATCCGGATGTATACATTCAGAGTAACGTTGTAGGTTTTTTTAATATCCTTGAAGCTTGTAGATATAATCCCGTCAATCATCTGGTATACGCCTCATCCAGTTCTATTTATGGTTCGAATGAGAAGGTCCCGTTTGAAGAAACGGATGTAGTAGATCATCCAGAATCTTTATATGCTGCTACTAAGAAATCGAATGAATTAATGGCGTATACCTATAGTCACCTCTATAAAATACCAACAACAGCCCTGCGCTTTTTTACTGTCTATGGTCCATTAGGGAGACCGGATATGGCTTACTTCGGATTTACCCAGAAATACTTTAATGGAGAACCGATAAGAATATTTAATAACGGAGATTTCAACCATGATTTGTATCGTGACTTTACATACATTGATGATATTGTTGAAGGGATTCGCAGAATTCTGAGTAAGGCTCCTGAGGATGCTGTACCACATAAGATTTTTAACATAGGTAATAACAATCCTGAGAAGCTGATGTTCTTCATAGAGACCTTAGAGAAGTGTTTAGGGAAGAGTCTGGGCAGAGAGGTTGAATTTAATAAAATATTTGAACCCATCAAACCTGGAGATGTA
Source organism: Paenibacillus sp. FSL R7-0333 (assembly GCF_038000365.1). Lineage (NCBI taxonomy): Bacteria > Bacillati > Bacillota > Bacilli > Caryophanales > Paenibacillaceae > Paenibacillus > Paenibacillus sp. FSL R7-0333. The sequence goes on along the minus strand of NZ_JBBOBZ010000001.1, from coordinate 5,748,816 downwards.
CCAGCAACCTATGCATCTACTGAGCTATTGCAAGCCGCGGTGGGGTTTAAGCCGAGCACATCTATTGAAGAAGGATTGCAGAAATTTACTGACTGGTATGTTAAATATTATGAAGCCAAATAATAAGTGAGGTGAACCTTATGAAAGGCATAATCCTAGCCGGAGGCTCCGGCACCCGGCTCTATCCATTAACCATGGTCACCAGTAAGCAGCTGCTGCCTGTTTACGACAAGCCCATGATTTATTACCCCTTATCCACCTTAATGCTCGCGGGGATTAGAGACATTCTTATCATCTCCACACCTGAGGATACTCCAAGATTTGAGAGTCTTTTGGGGGATGGCTCTCAGTTCGGCATTTCCCTACAATACATAGTTCAACCTAGTCCTGACGGTTTAGCTCAGGCTTTTATTTTGGGCGAATCGTTCATTGGGAATGACTCTGTGGCTATGATTCTTGGCGATAATATTTATTATGGGAATGGCATTCGTAAGATGCTTCAGCGTGCTTCCGGGAAGGCGCAGGGGGCGACTGTGTTTGGGTATCATGTCCATGATCCGGAACGGTTCGGTGTGGTGGAGTTCAATGATGAAGGCAAGGTACTGAGTGTGGAAGAGAAGCCGGTACAGCCTAAGTCTAATTATGCGATTACGGGTCTCTACTTCTATGATAACCGTGTTGTGGAGATTGCCAAGAACGTGCAGCCTTCTTCCCGGGGTGAACTTGAGATCACTTCTATTAATGAAGCATATCTTAAGATGGGAGAACTGGATGTGGAACTCCTGGGCCGCGGCTTTACCTGGCTAGATACGGGGACTCATCAGAGTCTGGTGGATGCCACTAATTTTGTCCGGACGATTGAAGATCATCAGGGGATTAAGATTGCCGCGCTCGAAGAGATTGCATATATTAACGGATGGATTACGAAGGAGCACCTGCTCCATTGCGGGCAGAAGCTGAGCAAGACGGGCTACGGGCAGTACCTGATCAAGGTTGCTACCGGGAAAATTCAATATTAAGCAGTAGAGGTGTAGAGGATATGAAGTTAACAGAAACAGCGCTTCCAGGCGTGTATATAGTTGAACCTGCGGTATTTGGGGACCACCGGGGATGGTTCATGGAGACGTTCAGTGATGCGAAGTTCAGGGAGAATGGGATCGATATTGCTTTTGTACAGGATAATCAGTCCTATTCTGCGGTTAAGGGCACCTTGCGCGGCCTGCATTATCAGCTCAATCCCAAAGCTCAGACCAAGCTGGTGCGTTGCACCCGTGGGGTCATCTTCGATGTGGCCGTGGATGTCAGAGCAGGCAGTCCCGCTTACGGCAAGTGGTTCGGTGTTGAACTAAGCGCAGAGAATAAGAAGCAACTGCTCATTCCCAAAGGGTTCGCCCACGGGTTCATGACGCTGACCGAGGATGTTGAAGTTCAGTATAAGTGTGATGAGCTGTATGCTCCAGACTGTGATGGCGGCATTCTCTGGAATGATCCGGCTATCGGGATTGAGTGGCCCCTCCACGTTACCCCCATTCTCTCCGGCAAAGACGAGCAGGCTCCGTTGCTGCAAGATGCTGTTCTGAATTTTACCTGTACTCCCTGAAGCAGGTCGAAATCAAATTGAATGATTCTGAGGTGTAATAATTGATGAATAGAAAGAAATTGCTGGTTACCGGAGGTGCCGGTTTCATTGGCGGGAATTTCGTGCAGTACATGATCGATAAGTACTCTGATTACGATGTCTATAACCTGGATCTGTTGACCTATGCGGGTGATCTCTCCAAGCACAAGGAGATTGAAGATCGGGAGAACTACCACTTCATCCAGGCGGATATTGCTGACCGTGAGGCTGTTCAGTCACTTTTTGCAAAAGAGCGATTTGATTATGTGGTTCATTTCGCAGCCGAGAGTCATGTGGACCGCTCTATTACCGATCCGGCGGTATTCGTCCGCACGAATGTGATGGGAACCCAGGTGCTGCTGGATGCTTCCCGTGCTATTGGAATGACTAAGTTCGTTCATGTGTCTACGGATGAAGTGTATGGTGAGCTGGACTGGGACCCTACGGTATTCTTCACGGAAGAGACGCCATTGCAGCCTAATAGTCCTTATAGTGCCAGCAAAGCGTCGTCCGATCTGTTAGTCCGTGCGTATCACGAGACCTTCGGCTTGCCGATGAACATTACCCGTTGCTCTAATAATTATGGCCCATACCACTTCCCCGAGAAGCTCATTCCTCTTACGATCTCTAAGGTCCTGAATGAACAGAAGGTTCCTGTTTATGGAGATGGTGCGAATATCCGGGATTGGCTGCATGTGTGGGATCATTGTGCTGCGATTGACCTGGTGCTGCATAAGGGCGTAAGCGGTGAGGTGTACAACGTAGGCGGGCATAATGAACGCACCAATCTTGAGGTTGTGAAGACGATTATTCATACTTTGGGGAAATCCGAGGATTTGATTGAATTCGTTACCGACCGGCTGGGTCATGATAAACGTTATGCGATTGATCCGGCTAAGCTGGAGAGATTGGGCTGGAAGCCTACGTATACGTTCGAGACCGGGATCGCCCAGACCATCCAGTGGTATACCGAGAATGCACAGTGGTGGGAACAGATTCTTAGCGGCGAGTACCGGAATTAGCTTATGAGCCGTAACCTAACTAGGACCAAGATGGGCAAGCGCAGAAAAAGAATTCTCTTTCTGTACTTGCCCCTTCTGTTAATGCTCTTTCTGTTCCTGTGCGCCGGGCTCTTCCTTCCCGTAACTGAGGCTCCCAAGCAAGCAGACGTTATCATCATCCTCAGCGGCGGGGGAGGGCGGGTGGAGCAAGGGGTTCAGCTGTTTCAAGAAGGCAACGCGCCGCAGATCCTGCTGTCTAACGCTAAAGAGATCACCGGCCCCGCCGGCGACATGCGCGAAACCGCCCTCTCCTTAGGCATCCCGGAATCCGCTATTCTGACGGAGGACGCTGCCGAGAGCACCTACCAAAACGCGCAGCTCACGCTTCCGATCATGCAGCAGGAGGGATTCAAGTCGGCGATTGTGGTGTCGTCGGATTTTCATATGCGGCGGGTGAAGTTTATATTTGATCATGTGTATAAGAAGTCGGGGATTGAGCTGACTTATATCGGGGCGGACTCGGGCTATAACGCGAAGGCGTGGTGGAGTGACCGGTATAGCCGGGAGACGACTTTTAACGAATATATCAAGATGATTGGTAATGCCTTCGGCTATAATGGCCCGGAAGCGAAGGGGGCGCTGGAGCAGATCAAGCGCTGGTTCCGCAGGTAAGGTAGTTCTGACAACAAAAGAAGTCTGGATGGTTCTAGCGGGAAGTTGCGGATCAGCGTTGGGTGAAGCGGGGGAAATAGCAGAGACAGCGGCTTCGCAAACGTAATATCAAGACGATGGATACTTACGAGACCACTTGGTCTCTATTTTTTTGCCACCATGTTAGCTTGGTTTGGATTTACAAAAGACGAATGATTAATATAAATACTATTAATTATCAAAGGAATTATACAAAAGATATGTAAAAAAACTCTTTACTAAAAATTATACTATGCTGTATATTGGAAAAGTTGGCCTAATGGATACTAAAGGAGGAGATATTAGTGAGTAATTAACTATTGACTTTTGATTTGTTAAAAACATATAAAAGGAGATTGTAAATGGAATTTAAAAAAGGTAATAGAAATTTTAAATTATTAAAAGTACTTTTAGTATTGAACCTGGTATTTATGCTTATTGTTCCGAACTTGGCAAATGCATCCTCGGACCTCCCCACTTCAGGCCTCCCTGAGTATCCAAAAGAAATTCTTGATGGACTAAAAAAAGCTGAACAGGAAGCGAAAAAAAAGGTTGAAACGGCTGCGCCATTGAGTGCTCCAGTTAAACCGAAGAATATTGTGAAAAAAATGTCTTTAAAAGGAGTGTCTACTTTACAATCCACCCCAACAATAAGTGTAAGTGATGTAACAGAGTACTCCCTTAATATTAATGTAACATATCCGATTGATGGTCAGTTCGGAAATGGATTGGCAATTCAAGATCAAACCACAATGGAATGGAAAGATGTTTATGGTTCTTATTATGCCAAAACAGGTACATATAAGGTTACAGGTCTTATCCCAGGAAGATCCTATGCTGCACAGATGTATTGGTATACAGATGACACACACTCTTGGACTAGACAAGAGAATTTTGCTTACGCAAAAACTAAGACTATTGCTCCAGAATTAATTGTAATGCGTTCTAGTTCAACTTCATTAATTGTTTTCGTTAATTATCCCATACCAAATCAGCACGGAAATGGGTTATTTCTACTTGACCATAGTACAAATACTTGGTCTGACATAGGTAAGAGTTGGAGCGTTTCTAGCGGATTTTATGAAATATATGACTTGAAGCCTAACACTATATACACAATTCAGCAGGTGTGGTATGCAGATAGTACTAGTGATTGGAATCGTCATGAGAAACTTATAACTTTAAATACTTCTTATGGAGACACAGAAGCTCCAAGTGCTCCAACGGGATTAGTGTCAGAAACCTTTGATTATACTAACGTTTACCTATCTTGGAGTGCAGCGACAGACAATGTAGGTATAAAGCAGTATAACATTTACAATGGTGACTCATTGATTGGGGTGACACCAAATACGAATTTTTTAGTCCCTAACATTAGTGTGCCATCTATCAACAGATTCAAGGTAAAGGCAGTTGATGAAGCAAATAATATATCTTTGGCAAGTAATATCAGTATTATTGATTTTAGCGACACCACGCGTCCAACTACACCGACCAATTTAGCTTATAGAGATGTTAAGTTAAATAGTGTTACATTATATTGGACACCATCAACTGATAGTTCGGGAATTAGTAAATATATAATTCATGATCAAAAGACAGGCAAAGCATACATATCAACTGAACCTAAATACACCATCAATGATTTGAAAAGTTCTTCAACCTATTCCTATGCAGTAACTGCATTTGACCTCCTAGGGAATAGATCACATTCTAGTGAAGTCCTTCAAGTCACGACTGATGGTTATATTAATAAGAATCTAGAAGTCAAAGTAGATGGGCTCTCTACCAATGAAGGAGCATATAATGCAAGAACCTATCGGAATGGTAAAACTTATGTAAATATTTCCGGCCTGACTGGTGATATCAATGGATTAGTCGAAGGTATAGATTACATAAAAGAAGGCATGGATTATTGGTACTCTACAAACTACTTATTGCAACAAATGAATGTAACAGAGACATCTGATACAGTGTCCCTTACTCCTAGAACAGATGCAACCATGAATAATGTGCAATTTTTAAGTGTATCGGAAAGTGTATACGAATTTTCGATTATCCCGTCTGTATCAGAAAATGTTTACGGTGCGAGAAGCATATCCGATTATGACTTTGATGGTAAATTACAGGAGGTATATGATTATCTGTATACTCATCCCGATTCTAGTGGGGATGAAATAAATGAATTTTTCAAATCTTTAAGAGTAAAGATGAATAATAATTTAAAGATTACTGAGAAATCTGCATTACAAACCGGTTCATTTAGTGCAAACAGTACTACATCCGATAGTGGTTACGAACCTGGTCCTTTGAATTCTCAAGAATTGGCATTGGAGAAAGAAAACCCAACAAAAGCATTTTGGTCTTTGGCTTTAGGTGCACTAGCATTAGTTAGTGCAGAGAACATGTTTGACATAAGTGAATTAAGTAATGGAAATGGCGATGCATTTAGACACGCTTACTGGGGAGCACTGATGGCCGCTGATTCTTCTTATGTTGGCTATAATTGGGCTGGTAGATGGGGAACAGCGCATGAAGAGGGGGAACCTAATAATCCAGCGGACCAAAAAATAATGGATTTATATAATAACTTCGCTGGAAGATCAATAGGACTTTTGTATACCACAAAATTAAATGGAAGGAAATTACCAGACGGTTGGATGGAAGATTTAAAGCGAGAAGTTTTGCTTGCCTTAGATAATGGAGAATTAAAAAGAATAGATAATGAGCCAATGTTTACATCACAAACCCAGGTTGAAACATTTAACTCATTAAATACTATTACTCCTATGGGTGCAACAATTAACCCTTATGATAATATCGAAATGTCTGCGAAACATATGAAAACAGATACGACGGGAAAAAAGACGTCAACTCAGCAAGCTCCAGCAGGAATGGTACACATCAGAACGTATCTATCAATCAATAGATTTAAAAATGGTTGGGGACAAGTTCAATTTGTCGGAAACAATCAGCTTACTATAAGAGCTTGGATTAATAATACTTTCACAGGGAAAACCTATGAAGATATCACAATACCTATGGAGATGACTCTATACAAAGCAGGATATTTTGCTACCCCGCAGAGTATTAAAGCAGCATTAGCAAAATACTTTGAAAAGAAGAAGAATAGTGGTGTCTATGTAAGACAATGGGGGGCTGAATCGTCAGGGACTTTCTATAAGGTAGATGGTATGTCGCAATATAACGTTTTTGGTGGAAATAGAAATGGTAGTTGGGTCGATATCAATACTTTTATAAATTCCATGGGCCCCTTGTGGGAAACCGAATATCTTGCATATACAAATTCAGATGCGTTAAGAGATCTTCAGAAAAGTCTTGATTTAATTTCTGTTTTCCCATTAGTTGGTGTTGTTGCGGGAAGTGGAAGTATAATTATTAGTTTCGTATCAGGAAACACAAAAGATGCTGCTCTTGCGGCTGGTTTTACTGCTGCTGGTCCAGTCATTGGGAAATTCACCAACTATGCAGGAAGCGCTATACTAAGAGTTTATAACTCAACAAAAGTGAATACGATTCTACAAAAAGCAGGAAGCTCGATAAGTAATTTAAAGTCGGCCATAAAAAATACGTCAAGTGACTTGAATTCACTAATCACCAATGTTTACTCAGGGTATAATGGAAGAATAGAACTTGAGTTCGCAGACGTTGGGCGAATGAATTTTAATCAAGCTCAATTAATTGAAGGAACTAATGAAGTTGCACAGGCTAGATATAAAAACTTTTTAGAGACAAAATGGGCTGAAACAACTCCCCAAATTAATACAACTTATGAAGATGCAATGACTGGACAGCATTTTACGAAGAGTGGTAGAATCAAAGTGCTTAAAGCGAGTACAACTTATAAAGTAAATGGATATACTTATTCCACTGATAATCTTGGTAGAATTGCTAAAGTAGAAGGAGATCTTGTACTAAAAGCAGCGCCAAGAAATGAATATGCCCAAGGTATAGTGGGCAGACAAGATCGTGTACGAGAACTGGATAATCCTGATGTAGGAGGGCATTTAATAGCTTCTTCGTTTAATGGATCTGGTGAATTGGATAATCTGGTTGCTATGAATGCACAAATTAATGGAGCATCAGGAAAGTGGTACAAAATGGAGGAAGATTGGAGGAAAGCGCTACAAGCAAATGGGAGTGTTAATGTTAAAATAATGCCAATTTATTCTGCTATATCACAAAGACCATCTTCTTTTGAAGTTATATATAAGATTAATAATGTTGCATATCCTAAAGTAACAATCTTAAATCAAGTTGGAGGTTAACCTATCTGTGAATAAGATTGAAGAATTGTATCAGCGTATAGGGAATAAGCTCGTAGGAATAATTCCTGATGAATGGGATAAAATTTATCTCTATGCTGAGATATTGCCAGGATCAAGAATAGTCTATTTTTATTACAATTCTACCACCCGAAACGAGTTGATATTTGGTCAATCTATTCCTGAGATATATGGGGTAGACGATCAAATATATAATAGGTTGGACAGAGAGTTAGTAGAGTATTTCGTTGAGCTAAATCAAGAATCACTTAAAAGTTCTCCTGAACCTTGGACGAATCTTACAATGTATTTAGATCAATCCGGAAAATTTAATATTGATTATAGTTACGATGAAGTTCAGTTCTCCCCTGCTGAACAATTTACAATTTGGAAGTATGAAAATTTAGGGCTACGTCCTACGGACGAATTTGCCCAATCGTATTTAGATGAATATCTCAAAAGAAAAACAGATTAATCCTTCAGAGGTGTCCCGTTTAGCTATAATAAAGCTGAACGGGACACCTCCTGTTTGTTGTACGAGATATATAATTAAGTGTCTTGTAAATTTCGTTTGGTTTTCCAGTAGCACTTATTTTTAAAAAAACAGAGCGAAAAGTCTTCTAAAATAGACCTTCACTCTGCTTTTTTATAGCTGTTAAGCGCTGGTTCCGCCGATAAGGCACGACACCTTCGTGATGGATACAGATCGGTTCTAGCGGAATATTGCGGATCGGCAGTAGGTGAAGCGGGGGGAACATCAGAGACAGCAGCAGAGACAGCGGCTTCGCAAATGTGATATCGGGACAACAGAGACCTTATGAGACTATTAAGGGTCTCTATTTTTTTGCCATCATGGCAAACCGGTTGCCTGTAGTTCACGGATTAGACTAATCTGAAGTACTCTATGTTATTGACCATTGGTATAATGTGACATATTATTACATCTATACAATAAACAAATAATTTTTGGATTCCAGTTAGGTGGTGTTTGCATGGTCCCTACTAGAACTATGATTCGCGATCAATTAGCGTTGTATTTGTCGCAGAAGGGAATGCCTATTAATCAATTCTCGGGACAATCCGGAATTAATTCAGGAACGCTCAGCCGGATACTTAGTGGTCAGCAGCCCATTGCGATGAACCATCTGGAGATAATTACCAAGGCGATGGATCTGCCGGAGGATCATTTTTACAGTTTATATGTGGATGAATGTTTCTATTTCTCGTCACCCACCTGGCGGCGTCTGCGGCCTTTTCTTGTGCGCTCCGCTGAGCTGGGCCGTCTGGATTGCGTTGAACAGGTGGTTCAGAATCTGCTAGAGAATCTGGTCTATGCCCCCATGCTGTTCGAAGTGGCTGAAGGACTGTTTCAAGAGGGGCTGTGGCAAGCTGCCGAGCTGCTGTATAAGAATGTGAGTGTCAGTGAGAAGTATCAGAATTCCGAGCGACTCGCATTATGCCAATACCGTCTATTCCAAATCGCCATTGGTGATGACCAGACGCAGAATTTGCAGGCGGCGCTACTCTTCGAATGTTACCTGGACCGGCTGGATGAAGCGGATCAATTAGACGGGTTGAAGCATTTGGGTCATGTATATGCTACAATGCATCGGTGGAATAAAGTGGATGAATTGGCGAAGAAAATGCTGCGTTTAGCAACTCTTCTTTATAATCTTCAGCTTCAGTCGGACCGTAGAGAGAGTAACGAGAAAAAAACCGAGAAACCCCTGTACTTCTATATCCTGTACGCTCAGCTTATCCGTTCAACTGTGTATGAGAAATTAGGAGACTATCAATCGGCATTAGATTGGGTGTTCCTCTATATGGATGGGAGCTGGATACAGGAGGACAATGAAGAAGTGAAGCGGACTATGGCTCAGTTCCAGGAGTGGGGTACCGCAAACAGACTGCTCCATCGGGTGATGGGAGGCCAATATGAGGCCCTCTCTGAATATGTCGAATTTATCTCTGAGCGACCAGATGAGATATTCATAGCTTTACACAATATTATCACATCGGCTAACCGCTACAATTGGAATGTTGATTCTATTCTGGAGAGATTTGCTGCCTATATTCCATACCGGACGTATTCTACAGAATTTGGCGATTATAATAGGCAGGTTATGTTGGACCAACACACTCAATTCCTCGCTGAATTAGCAGCCTATTATTTAAATAACAAGCGCAAAGAAGGAATTGGATTTATTCTGCAAAGTTTGGAAACCTCCGCTAGAATCAATAACGAGAGCAATGTAATCAAATGTGTCGATCTGTTTGGGCAGCATCGACATCAAGCAAATGAAGAAGAGAACGAACAATACAAAGTTCAAATTGAAGCATACCTATAAAGGGCCTTTTTACAAAAAAAGTAATGCTATTCCCCATTGCCCTCCACAATGCGACAAACAAACCAGGTATCCCGGTCTATAATTAGGAGCAAATCTACTTATAGTCTGGGAGAAATGGACCATGCCTAATTATTATTTTAGGGAAATGTGGACACCGCTGCGCTTGTTCGGGATCAGATTCTACCGGGATGACCAGGACCGGCTGTGGATCAAGAAGGGGAAGCAGCGGCGGAAGCTGGTACGGAAAGATGACAATGAGACGATGGAGACCTGAGGGTCTTCATCTTTTTTTATAGGAAATGCAGGTGTATGATGGTTCAGTAGACTAGATAGAGAGAAGGAGATGCTGGTATGTTGCCTAAGGAGAAAGTACATAAGCTAAGAGAATGGATGGCGGAGCGCGGGATCGAGGCCTGCGTGGTACCCAGCGGGGATGCTCACATCAGTGAATATGAGGGGGAGCATTGGAAAAGCCGCCGCTGGATTACCGGCTTCACCGGTTCCGCCGGAACGGCTGTGATCACGGCAACGGACGCAGGCTTGTGGACGGATGGCCGGTATTACATTCAGGCGGAGCGGGAGCTTGCGGGCTCGGGCATCCGTATGTTCCGTATGGCCGAGCCGGGCGTCCTGCAATGGGATGAATGGCTGGCCGAGCAATTGCCGCAGGGCGCACGTATGGCGGTAGACGGCAGAACGTTGTCCGTAACCGCTATGAAGGGCTTGCAGGCCAAGTTCGCGGAGAAAGGGATTCAGACGATCACTGATCTCGACCCCGTAGGGGCGATCTGGACGGACAGACCGGCGATTCCGGCCGAGCCGCTAATGCTGCATGATGAACAATATGCGGGCCTCAGCCGGGTAGACAAGCTGGCGCAGGTCCGGATGGCCATGAAGCGTCAAGGCGCTGATTATTATGTGCTGTCCGCGCTGGATGATCTGTGCTGGCTGTTCAACATCCGGGGACGGGATATCCCGTTCAATCCGTATGTGACCGCTTTTGCCGTAGTAGGGGTACATCATGCAATCTTGTTCGCCGGAGGGCATAAGGCCATCACGGAAGATAAGGAGACGCTGGCCCGGGATGGCGTGGAGATCAGGGAGTATGAGGACATCCTTCCGTTCCTGCAGACGCTCCCTGAAGCGGCTTCCGTGCTGTACGATCCGAATAAAACCGGATATAGCCTGGCGGCTGCCATCCCGGAATCCGCTTCTATTATGGAAGCGCCGGGTCTTGTGGTGGCCCTTAAGTCGATCAAGAACGAGGTGGAGATCCGTAATATCCGTGATGTCTATTTGAAGGATGCCGTTGCCCTTGTAGGATTGTTCAAATGGCTGCAGGAGACCGTCCCCGTGCGTCCGGTGACAGAGGTGGAAGCAGACCAGAAGGGGCTGGAGCTGCGGCGGCAGCAGCCTTTGTTCGCTGAGCTAAGCTTCTCCAGTATCTCTGCCTACGGCGCGAATGCTGCGATGATGCACTACTCGCCGTCCGCCGATCATCCGGTAGAGCTGGAAGCCAGAGGCCTGTATCTGCTGGATTCGGGCTCGCACTTCCAGAACGGGACAACGGATATCACCCGCACACTGGCGCTTGGCGCGCTGACGGATGAGGAGAAGAGAGATTTTACACTGGTGCTGAAGTCTGTGATTGCGCTGTCTACGGCCAAGTTCCTCTATGGCTCCACCGGATCTACCCTCGACATTCTCGCCCGCAAGCCGATGTGGGACAATGGCCTCGATTACAAGTGCGGCACCGGACATGGGGTGGGCTATTACTCCAATGTGCATGAGGAGCCGCAGCGGTTCAGCTTCAAGTCGAATCCTGTCGTCCTGGAACCAGGGATGATTATCACGGTAGAGCCGGGAGTCTATAAGGAAGGCCGTCATGGGATCCGTACGGAGAACACGCTGCTGATTACGGAGGATGTGACTACGGAGTTCGGAAGATTCCTGAAATTTGAAGACCTCTGTTATTTGCCGATAGACCTCCGGGCGATTGAGCCGTCTATGCTAAGCAGGGAGGAGCTGGATTGGGTGAACCATTATCATACTGAGGTGTACGATAAGCTGGCTCCGCTGCTGGATGAGGAGCACCGGGCTTGGCTGAAGCGGGAGACGGCGGCTTTGGTGTTGTGAGGAATAGTAGAATGAAACGGCGGGGACCTTAGAGTCTTCGTCTTTTTTTGTATGTTTTTTGGAATTATATTAGACAAAATGTGACAAAACGCAGGGGGCAGCTAACTTTCCGGGACCCTGTTAAGGAAGTAATAGACATTTTCGCGAAAAAAATGTAACATCCTTGTTGTGAGTCTTCTGAATAGGATTAACTGGGGAGGGAGTAATAATCTAACTATAAGGTAAAGTGTATGGATTGAACTGGGGAGAAGGAGATGGAATATGTATTCGAAGAAATTAAGAACGGCAGTTTCAATGGTTATGGTTGTATTATTATCGTTATTAAGTGTGCTTGAGGTATCAGCCGCCCCGTTCAGAGCAGGGGTAATCTCGAATGACCGGCTCCCGGACGGCACACAAAGGATTACGGTCAATAGTGTAGTAGATGTGACATATAGCGATCTTAAGGTTCTAAATGAGGTTAAGTTCGTACTTATGAAAGAAGATGCCCAGATAGCCAGTAAGGTGAAGGCGAGAAGTGAGGCCAAGCTGACTGTGCTGGATGCGGTGTATACTTCTATGGAGTACAATTATCTTTCTTTTGAAGGGCTGGCTGCCGGTGAGGAATATTCTCTTCATGCCGAATATACGGGCGAGCAGGGGCTGGTGGTGACACCCCCGCAGAGTATCCGGGTGCCTTCAGCTACGGGGATTGATATCTCTGTAGAACGGATGACTAAGGATTCCAATACATATGAAAGTGCTACACAATCGGAGATCCGCAGCGATGATAAGAATGTAAGGCTTACCATCCTGAATAATGGTGTTCCGCTTGTGAATGGATCTGTGGCGGTATGGATGAATTATCAGTCCTTTAACTATACCACGGATGCGAACGGACAGATTCAGCTTAGGGATAATCATCAATTATCTATGAATAGTCCGGTAATGTTCGTATTGCTTAAGCAGGGAAGCGAACAGTATGAGGCTAAGCCTATCTATGTAACTGACCGGGAGCAAGCGGGTACGTATATGGTGGCTGTTCGTTATCTGGATGCCAAGGGGAAGCTGTTCACCCAGCCGTTTCTGACCAACTCCGGACTCAGGGGATTGGCGAATCAGTTTGCTGTGCCGGGATATACGGTGCTGGTATTCAGAACGGGAGAGGTGCCTGGAGACTATAAAGCTTATATAGCCACTGAGAACCGTGAAGCTTATATGTTCCAGATTCCTGCCTCTTCATTGTACGCAACGGAAGAAGGGATACACAAAGAAATCATCAAGGATGCCAGTGACTACAGCCGGATTAGCTTCCGTGCTTCCTTGGACGGTGAGCCTGTATATGTAGAGAACTATTCTCTCATTGATAATACCAGATACAAACAGATAGACAATGTGAGAGGTTCTCAGCTCTTTTTCGGGCAAAGTATCTATCTGGAGAAGAATAAGGAATATGAATTCACGTCGCTTGCAAGAAATCGTGATACCGGCGTCAATATCTTATTCCGCAATAAAATCACGCCAACCGAAGCAAAACATGAAATATTCTATGAGGGTCATTCCCGGGATTTCAGCAAGCTGCAACTTCAGATACCGGCTATGGGGATGGGACATGGTAAAATAAACATTTCTTATCTGAACGAAAGATATAACTATAACCAGATCAGTATGGGTCTTGCCGTAGATGATCATCTGTATGTACCTAAGGGCGAACAAATTCACCGTCTGACGGCAAACACCACTTTTGGCGGTACGGATTCTAGCAGCAACCCGAATGAACTTGTACTGAATTCGTATTTCACTCCGGTTGACGATGAGTATAACATCCGTGGCGGCAGTACTTTTAAGGCCGGGATCAGTCTCCTGGTGCCAGGCTCCAGTTACTACGATGGGGCTGAACTCCGCAATCAGGTTGTTCTGGGTGAGAGTGTGAATATTCTGGTGAAAGTGACAGATGAGTATGAGAATCGTCTGGATCTCAGCAGTAATTATAAGCTGATCATCACAGATGAGAGCGGCGCAGTGATCTCGGATGAATCTCTGTATTGGTCCACTGAGGAACAGGAAGGGAAGCTGCAGCGGATCAACATGCGGAATTGGAAGCCTGCCAAATCAGGGACGTATAAGGTTCAATTATTCCCAAACACTTATAAAAATGGTGGTTATGTTCTGGGAGAATTGCTGAGTGAGGCTGAGCTGAAGGTTCTGCCGAAGAACGAATTGGATATAGAGATTAGAGACAATGATGGCAAGCTGGTGGATCTGGTAGACAAGCCATACCTGACCGTTGACCAGGCGCAGAAGGTAACGATTACTGTACGCCAGCATGATACGGGTGCCCAGGGGCAACCGGTGGCTGGAGTGCAAATCAGCGGTTATGGGGAGGTGCTTGGCACCACCGATGAGCAGGGAACGTTCACCATTCCGGCTGACAAGGCTGTTTATATAGGTGAGCTGTACTTTAAGAAAGCTGATTATTTATCTAAAAGTGTGAACGTAGCGGTGATTGATCCGCAATCGCAGGCTGTCATCCGTGTGCGGGGCCTCGATAAGGCTGAAGGCGGTAACTATGCGGGCGGGGTTCCGCTGGATGATGCGAATATCCAGGCTACAGTGAAAAGAAGCGACGGGATTTCTTACGTTGTCAATTCTTATATTCGCACTCCTGGGTCGCAGGGATTCCTGGTGGTAGATTCTCCTTCATCCGTAGATGTAGACTTCATGCGATATAACAGAAGCCATAACGGAGTGGAGGCCAAATACGGTTACTACATGTTTGGCTCCATTAATACAGAACCCGGCAAGGATTATTCGCTGGTGCTGGACGCCAGACAAGAGCTTCAGGAAGTCAGCAAGGTTATATTGGATCAGCCGACAGATGAGCTGTATGTGGTACGCCAGGATTTGGCAGGGGCAGATTATATTCCTTATGTGATCGACAACAATCCTGCAGGTGAGAATTATTTCTACGCAACTCAAGGAACCTACAGTATGCTGGCACATACCCGGTCAGACACTTTTGTATACCGTGATCAGGTTGTAATCGATGCAGGAGACAATAGCTTGTCGATGGATGATAGTGCGTCCGCGCTGGCTACGCTGGTGGCGCCTGAATCGGGGACCATCTATGCGGTTAAATATATGACATCGGGCAAATCGACACTCCAAGGCTATGCGTTCAATGCCAATCAGGTGCAAATTACCCCTGGTGATGTAGTAGTATCTGTAGACCAAATCAAGGGTGCCATCGAATACCAGTACGATATTCATTTCGCACCTGGAACGCTGCAGGCAGGCACACTCACACAGATTACGCCACTGGCCTTGAAAGGGCTGGATATTGTGGGGTTGCAGAATGGTAAATTAATCAGGCCCGCTGGTTCGACCTTGCTTGAGATTGGACTGGTCGATACGGCAGGCAACTTCATCGGACAAATCAAGAAGCCGCAAATTCTGGTTGCCAATGGCGGAACAAGCAGTGGCAGCATGAGTCTGTACCCGGACAAGGCTACTTATGAGATTCAGAACGAAGCGGGGAAAGTGCTATCCAAAGAGGCTTTTCTGGTATACCCGCTAAGAGCAATTACTTATGATAATACAGATAACAAGCTTTTGACTGACGGTACTTATGTGATCAAAGCTTCGATGACTATTGATGGACAGACCTATACCCTGGACAAAAAAGTAATCCTGGAGTCGTCTGGAGGTACTGTGGTTAATCCGGCCCCGAACCCGCCGGGAAGTGATAATGGTGGTAGCGGCGGCAATACCGGTACGAATCCAAATCCTGCACCGGCACCAGGAGGAAGCGGGCCAGGAGCACCTGGACCTGCAGCAACACCGGCTGCTCCAGCTCCTGCTGCATCAACGGGGAATAACGAGAAGATTCAACAGCAGAATGATAAGCTGCAAGACTTGCTGAAGAACACTTCCGGCTCCGCAGCAGAGAAGGCTTCGGCTGCCCAGAATGCGCTGTCCAGTATTGCCGAGTCACTCAAATCGGCTAATACGCCTGAACAAGCTGAACAGAACAGTAAGAGTCTGTCTCAGGCTATGGATACGGCAGCGCAGCTCCTGGGAACTATTCAGGATTCCGCAGAGAAACAGAAGATTGTGAGTTCAATTACTCAATTGATAGGAAGTGCGCCTTATTTACTGAACAAGCTGGATAGCTCCAGCAAGGCAGTAGAGGTTGCCCAGACCCTTATTAATAATGCGGCTGCGGTGCTGAATAACGCGCAGGGCATCAAGGCTGAAGAGGTTCAGAAGCTGAAGGATGCTGTTATTCATTCCAGCCAGGCCGCGCTTAACAAGGCTGGCGAAGTTACAATAGCCAAAGAAAATGTAAGTGTAGAAGGAAATGCCGTCTCTTCACAGCTGGATTCGGGATTTATCAGCGCACAGATTGAAACGGCCAAGAAGGCATTAGCATCAGTCGCTGGAGAGCTGACAAGCAAGCTTGGGGCAGGAACAGCTGCTGACCTCAAGCTGAGCCTGACAGTGAAGGTACCTCCGGTTGATAAAGGGATTCATAAGCTCAACACCTCGCTTCCCTCCGAGATTCTTACCCTGGTGCGGGAGAATGATATTGCCGGATTGAAGATTCAAATGGATCAGACGGCATTCACCATTGAGCCGGATACCTTCGGTAAGGTTGAGGCAGGCCAGAAGATTAATCTGGCAGCAGAAGTTGTACAGAATGCTGTGATTAATAAACCCCGTCAGGCAGAACCGCTGGCTAACATCCCAGTGATGGAATTCAGTGCTTCTGTTGGCGGCCAGCCGGTGAAGAGCTTCGCTAAGCCGATCGATGTGACCTTTGATGTGTCAGCCATTGATATTTCGAAATATTCGGAGGCGAATCTGGAGAATCTGACCGTGTACGTCCTGAATGAGGAGAGTCTTACCTGGGAAGCGGTTGGGGGTAAATATGATCCTGTTACTCAAACTGTAACTGCGCCGAGAGGACACTTCAGCAAGTACACTGTGATGCTTGGAGCTGCTGCATTCACAGATGTGCCTGCCAGTCACTGGGCAGTGAAAGAGATCAACTACCTGTTGACCAAGGGAATCCTGGACGAAGGCGGAGCATTTGCTCCATCTGACAAGATTACCCGCGAGCAGTTCGCGGCAATGATCGCCAGAGCTTACGGACTGAATGGTGAGGGAGTGGTCTTGCCGTTTAAGGATATCAAGACAACGAATCCTTATGCGGATGAGATTGCTGCGGCTTATGCAGCCGGGATCATTAACGGCAAATCACCGGCAGCTTTTGACCCTGAGGCAACCATCACACGTGAAGAGATGGCAACAATGCTTGCACGTGCACTTACAGCGTCTAACGGTAAAATGGCTGTTACCCAGCCGGAAGCATTGATTGCCTCCTTCACAGATGGAGCCAAAATATCGAAATGGGCGGCATCCAGTGTGGCATTGACCAAGAGTATGCATCTGTTCGAAGGCTTCGGGGATCAGAGCTTCCGTCCTGCCCAGACCGCCAGTAAAGCAGAGGCTGCGGCCTTGATCTACCGGTTATATCAGTTGAAATACTGAATTATATCTAAACTCAAAAAAGCAGCGGTTCTCCCGGTATTGGAGAATCGCTGCTTTGTGTTGTGGTCAAAAGTCTGAGCTGTATAACTACAGGATCACTCCCGCCTCCGCTCAGGAATCACAAAGGATACTGTAGTGCCAACTTCGGGCTGGCTGCGGATGACGAGACCTTCGCCGTAGAGCTGGGTCAGGCGGCGATTGGTGTTCAGCAGGCCGATGCCGCGGTGGGCCCGGAAGGTGTCGTCGAGCAGACGGGCCACCTGTTCCCCGCTCATGCCCTTGCCGTTGTCCTCCACTTCGAAGGAGGTGTATCCCTTCTGGCGGTGAATGCGGACCTGGAGCTTGCCTCCGGCTTTGCGGCTCAGCAGGCCGTGTCTGACGGCGTTCTCCACTAGCGGCTGTAGGGTGAGCGGAGGAAGCAGCAGCTCGATGCCGGGATCAACCTCCCATTCGATCTGCAGACGTTCCTCGAAGCGCGCCTTCTCAATGAAGAGATAGGATTCTACCAGCTCCAGCTCATGGGAGAGTCCAACGAGCTGCTGCGAATTCATATAATCGAAGCTGATGCGGAGGTAGGAGGAGAAGGCTTCTCCGAGATCGCGCATCTTCGGCTGGTCGAATTCACTCAGCGCCATCAGCGCGTTCAGCGTGTTAAACAGGAAGTGCGGCTGAATCTGTGCCTGCAGGTAAGCTGCCTCCATCCGCAGGCTCTGGTTGATGGACTGCTTCAGTCCGGTTAGCGAGCGGACCCGGTACTTCAGCTCCAGCGCGTCCACCGGCTTGGCGACATAATCGTTGGCCCCGGCCAGGAAGCCGGTATAGATGTCCGCTGGCTGGTTGCGGGCGGTGAGCAGCAGGATCGGCAGCTCCGAGAGGGAGAAGCGCTGCCGGACGATCCGTGTTAATTCATAGCCGGACATGTATGGCATCATCACATCGGCGATCAGCAGATCCCACGGCTCGGTGCCAAGCAGCTCCAAGGCTTCCCCGGCGCTGGTAGCGGTGACCAATTGATAATGCTCTGCCGAGAGCATGCTGGAGAGCACCTTTAGATTGACCGGATCATCATCGACAGCCAGGATCAGAGACTTGGCCGACTGAGAGGCGTCCTGTATCTGCGGCGGAGCCGTTAACTCTATAGGGACTGTGAGATTGATGATATCCGCCTGCTGTAATAACAGCCGGCCTTCCTCAAGCAGCAATCCCTTTAGATCCGGGTGGTCCGGCTGCCTTGCGGCGGCTGGCTCCTGATCCGTCATCTCCCGGGCCACGGCAGAGGAAGCCAGCGGAAGGGTGAAGGTGAACACCGAGCCTTTACCCGGCTCTGAATCAACCGTGAGGTCTCCTCCGTGCAGCTCGGTCAGCTGCTTGCTGATGCTTAAGCCGAGACCGATGCCGCCGCCGTCTATGATGCCTTTGCTGCCTTGTTCATACGGCGAGAAGATCCGCGCCTGCGTCTCCTTGTCGATCCCTGCTCCGGTATCAGCTACGCTGATCCATGCAAGCTTGCCGTCGGCTGCAGCGGATACGGTGACCGTTCCGGCCTGCGTGTACTTGATGGCATTGTGCAGCAGGTTATAGAGGATCTGTACAATCCGCTTCTCATCCCCCCAGACCGGCGGCAATGAAGCGGGAAGCTCATTACGCAGCTGGAGCCGTTTGCCTTCAATCATGAATTCGAACATTCCCAGCACGCCTGAGACCAGTGAACTCATGGCCAGCGGCTCCCGCTGGAGAATAATCCGCTTCTCCTGCAGACGGGTCACATCGAGCAGATCGTTAAGCATTAGGGACATTCTGCGGCTGATCGTAATGAGCAGCTCCAGATCCTTAGAGCTTTGTTCGTCCAGCGAAGCTTGCTCCTTGGAGGCTACGGTCTGGGCAATACTGATAATGCCGTGCAGCGGTGTCCGCAGCTCATGGGAGGTATTCGCCAGGAACTGGTCTTTCTTCTGGTCGCTCTCCTTGAGCTGCTGGTTGAGCAGGCGGTTCTCCTCTGCATTGCGGAAGTACCGCTTGAACCAGTAGGAGGAGAAGCCGATAATGGCGGCAATGACATCTATAGGATAATACAGGATACTGCCTTTGGCATTCGATTCCATGGCCCCGCTAATGACGCTGGAGCCGATGGCGGCGGCGGCAAACAGCAGGAAGAAGGAATCCTGTTCCTGCCGCATGACCATCCGTCCGATAGAATAGATTACCCCGACTACTGGAAGCAGGTAGAGGACGGAGAAGAAGGGTCTGGCATAGACCACGTAATGTGCCGGTAAGATCAGAACATAGGCGGTATAGAGCAGCAGAACCAGCAGATAGATTTTGAACAGCCAGCCAGGACGTTCGTAGGCAGAGAAGCTGCGTGTCAGCAGCAGCATGAACAGCGATAACGCAGGATAGGCCAGCAGTTTGAGCTTCAGCGCCCATGTATAGTTAATAGGGAACCAGAGCAGCAGGATCGTATCGTTATCGGCTACAATGGTAGTTGCTACTGCCAGCAGCAGGAGGAAGAAGAGCAGGAATGACCGTTGCCGCCGGTTAAAAAAGAATAAAATCCCCGCATACAGCGCATGCAGCAGCATGATCACGAAGGTAACCAGCTGGAAGCCGATCGAATACATCCGTTCAGTATCCACGGCTGCCTTGGAGCCGAACCGGATCGACCGGACAATCCCGCCCTCCAGCGGATGGTCGTAGTTGGCGGCCCGGACAAGGAGGACAATCTCCTGCCTTCCCGGCTCGTCGTAGGCTGCGGTGTAAGAGACCGCCTTAGGGATATAGTCCCCGCTGCTTACGGCCAGCTTCCCGAAGCTGGTCTCTCTCTGCTCGTTAATATCAATGCTGGAGGTGGCCTGAATCCGCTGAATCCAGAAGCCGTAAGGCTCATTCTGTGACGGATCTATAAGGATACGCAGCTTGTATGTGCCATAGCCCAGAGAGGATTGCTCCCCTTCCGGGAAGCCGCTGCTCCAGTCACCTGGAACCTTGACGAAATGGGGGGCGGCCGCAGCCTGTCCGGCGGAATCCTCATAGCCGATGAACTGGCCGGGATAGAACTCCCATTCTCCATCCAGCTGAATGGACGGGGAATGCTCGAAGTCCCAGCCCCGCATATCCAGTACCCCTTGCTGTGCTTCGGGATGCTCAGACGCTGTATTGGCATTGAACCACAGATAGCGCAGACTGATCAGAATGGTTAGATAGAGAAGCAGCAAGAGAGCCTGCTTCGGGTTGAATCTGGCTTTGGCCTTCATTAGGTGTGTACTCATCGAGGTTGTCTTCATCATACGGTTTCAATTCGACATCTGTGATCCTTATCCTGCTTACCCCCAGATGCCAATTAGCAGAATTCCGCAGAAAATGACGACCGAGCATATCATCCGCCGCACGCCCTGACGCTCCTTCAAGAGAAGCACACCGAGGAGAGTAGCAAATATGGTGCCGATCTCTCTCAGCGGGCTGATATGGGCGAGCGGTGCCTGCTGAAGTGCGAACAGGAACAGCAGATAGGAGCCCGGATTCAGCACGCTGCCCAGCAGAATGGTGAACTTGTTGCGGCGCCACTCTTCAAGCAGCTTCCGCGATCTCAGGACCGCAGGGGTCAGTCCGGCAACGAAGCCGATATTGGTCACCTCAAGCAGCGCGAGCGGCGACATATGCTGAAGGTTCAGCTTATCGACGAATACGTAGCAGGTGGTGCATAATCCTACGCAGAGGGCCATGAGTATCGGTGTATAGTAGCCTAAGGGGGTGCCGGGGTCGGAGGAAGCCGGGAGTCTTCTTCTTGCGCCGATTCCGCTGAGGACAGCGAAGCCGCCTAGCATGCAGCAGATCCCGATCCAGCCGTAGACAGACAAGGATTCCTTCAGGAAAATAACGCCGATCAGCGGAATAAGCAGCGTGCTTGTCCCCCGCATCACCGGGTAGATCTGGGACAGGTCGCCCATCTCATAGGTTATGGATAAAAGCCAGGAATATAAGGCCTGCAGCGCCACAGACAGCAGCAGCAGGGCGTAAGCACCGGCGGCCAGCGGCTGTGTCCACAGCTCGATCAGCAGGACCGGTAGCAGCAGCACCGTGGAGACCATCATGATCGACCACAGGAAGATACTTTTATTCAGGCTTCTTTTGGTGAACATGCTCCACACCGCGTGGCATATTCCGGAAGCCAGCACCAAAAGAATTGGCAGCAGCATGGATAGTCAACCCCTCAGGAAGTAGTTAGTGTTGTGAATCGGCAGCAGAGAGAGGCGTATGGGCAGGCTGTTCAGTGCACCGGGAGCCGTCTGCCAGCCGGAGCCAGGTGTCGAAGGACGGATGGTCCTGCTCTAGACGGATGATGCGCGCGCCCCGCTTGAGGTTGTCGTGCCCGTAGGTATTATAGCCGGTTGCCCGGCCATAGCTGAGGCGGATGCCATGCAGCGTACCGGTGAAATCATTGATATGGTCATGTCCGCAAAAGGTGCCCGCCACATCGCCCATCTCTACGAGCGTAGCGAATAACCCTGAATTCAGCACCGGAGCGCAGACCCGTTCATACTTATGTCCGTAGCAGACCTGGGTGTTCCACATTTCGTCATATTCGGGCAGCGGGATATGGAAGAACGCCAGTGCTTGCCGCTTCGCCTGACCTTCTCCGGGATTCAGCCGCGCAGACTGCTCTGCCAGCCAATCCATCTGGTTGCGCCGGACCCAGCTATACCCGGGAATCTGCTCCAGCGGAGAGTAGGCACCAGTATCGAGCATATAGAGGATGGCTCCCGTATGATTGCCTGCGCCCTCAATCTCCAGGACGTAATTGCTTGAACCGGCAAGCTCCGCCGGACCAGCCTCAGCCAGACAGTGCGGAGACTCCTGCGCAATCTCCATCAGCTCGCTGTAGGTCACTCCGTTCTCCGTGTCATGGTTGCCGAATACGAACGCCCAAGGCACACCGGAATTCACTACAGCAGCCACTGCATCGCGGAAGGCCTGCTGGGGGTCCTGGCAAGGAAGCTCGCCTTCACGGACTGGCCCCGTATAGATCGTATCTCCTGTGAAAATAACCAGGTCCGGCTGCTCCGCATTCAGCACCAGCTCCATCAGCTCCCGGGTCTGCTGATCCTCTGCTCTTCCATCCATCCAGTGGAGGTCGGTGAACTGTGCAATGGTGAAGGTGCCGTCTGGCCGAAATGATAATTTACTGTTCATGCGGGAAATCCCCTCTCTTGTCAATCCGATTATGGGTTAAGCGGTAAGGCGTGTGGTGATGTAATAGTGCGTGTTTGTTGATTCAATGTGTTGTTGATTCAATGTGTTGTTGATTCGTGTTTCTTTATGTTGTTTCATGTTGATTTTAGGCTCGGATGGTTATTCTGTCAAGCTTCATTTCGTGCTGGTTGTATTCTCTGCAATAGAATTAGCACGATATTAGGCAAAAGCTCATTCTGCTGTAGTTCATACATTAGATTTCACTAATATAGCTTCAAAACCTCTTCTTAGCAGAATTCTAGTGTACAAAGTGCAGCAGAGGCCATTTTTCGGACGATTTTGGAGTAATCTGCTGTATGAAGTACAATGTGTGCTAGACCTACATAGCTACCAAGGATATTTCTGTGGTAGGGGTCTCGCATTGACAAGTAGAATTCAGATTCATATACTGGTGAAAACAACATCAATACACTAGAAACAACATTTTGACTAGAGATACCCAACATACATTTGAGTTTACTAACTAGTACCTTATCGTATTTTAAAATAGTGGAGCAGACGCAATACCCCTTCAAATTACATCTTTTTCCAAGCGGGCCTTGTTCTTCAGGGGCGTTTGGCTTAGCGTACCGGACTGAGGTGCTCTTATTTGGGAAGAAAGTCGCCAATTGGGCGAGTAACGGACTCCACAGGCCTTATCCTTTGCACTTCAACTCCGAAACGTCTCATAGAGAGACTATAAGGTCCACTGGGTCCGTTAAGCCGCAAAAAGTGGCGTTTTCGCGGGGATAAGATCTCTCCGGTCCGTTAGATTTTGGGTTTTATTCTGATGCTCTACTAGTTCGTGCAGCAGAATGTATGCTGTTTTTAGCATACATAGGGCCGGATTACCTTCGTGCAGCAGCCGTCATCGGATTTCTCCCGCGAAAAGTGGCTGAATCAAGGGAATCTGGGACAACAGCGGCTGGAGGGGCAACTATTCTCTGGTGTCACGGCCAATCCCATCATAGAAAAAATAAAAGTACAATCTATATAAAATCCACAACGATAGGAGGAAGCAAGGATGTCGCTGACCTATGAAGAACGCAAGCACACGATTCTGTCCCAGCTGGACCTTGAGGGCAAGGTGCAGGTGCATTTTCTTGCGGAACGGTTCGGGGTGACGACGGAGACGATCCGGCGCGATCTTGACCGGCTGGAGAAGGAAGGGCGGCTGCGCAAGGTGTACGGGGGAGCGGTGCGAATCCGCTCGGAGAATCATGAGCCTACGTTCATGAAGCGCGCCCAGATGCATCTGCCGGGCAAGCAGGCCATCGGCAAGCTGGCAGCCTCACTCATTCAAGATGGTGAGACGGTGATCCTCGACAACGGGACAACGACCCTTGAGATTATGCGCGCGCTGAAGGACCGTACACAGGTGACGGTGATTACGAACTCTGTTCCCGTGCTGAATTGTGCGCTGGAGCAGTTTGCGGGGAAGGTTATTTTTGCCGGGGGCGAGGTGAATGCAGGGTATCAGGCGGCAGTAGGGGGCACCGCGCATGATCTGCTGGGTCAGTTCAAGGTGAATAAGGCGTTCATCTCTGCCGGAGGGATCTCGCTCTCGGAGGGAATCACCGACTACCACCTGGAGGAAGCCCTCATCTCCCGCAAAATGATGGAACGGGCCGAGGAATCCATTCTGGTCGCGGATCATTCCAAATTCGGCATCACTACCTTTGCCCAGATCGCTCCGCTCGAGCATATCTCCATGGTGCTGACGGACAGCGGCTGCTCTGCGGAATGGAAGGATACCTTTGCCCGGCTGGATATCGAGCTGCTGACCGGGGCGTAACGCAGAGCTATGCAATATAAATAGCGCCAATCCTTACACTTATGAAGTGTAGGATTGGCGCTATTTGTTATGTCTATGGGTAGGGTCAGCCGATCCAGATCCGCTGCGTGCTATGGTCGCTGGAGCTTGCGCCGAGCATAATATCGAAGTCTCCAGGCTCGAACACGAGCTGATCATCCTGGCCATAGAACATGAGCATGTCTCTGGTGATCTCGAAGGACACCGTCTGCTTCTCATGCGGGGCAAGGGTAATCTGCTTGAAGCCCTTCAGCTCTTTGCCGGGACGGACCACACTTGCGGTAACATCGCGGATATAGAGCTGAACGGTCTCCTTGCCGGTAACCTCCGAGGTGTTCTCCACCTGGATGGAGGCAAGCACCTTGCTGTCTGCCGCAGCTTCTACCGTAAAGCCGCTGTAGGCAAACGTAGAATAGCTCAGGCCGTAGCCGAAGCAGAACAGCGGATCATTCGGAATATCCAGATAGCGGGTTACATAACGCACATTTGGATACTGGGGATCATAAGGGCGTCCCGTCTGATAAGCGTTATAGTACACCGGAATCTGTCCCACGGAGTAAGGGAAGCTCATGGAGAGGCGTCCGGACGGATTATAATCTCCGAACAGCACATCTGCAATGGAATTTCCCGACTCGGTGCCAAGGAACCAGGCCTGTACCAGTGCGTCACTGGACTCAAGCACTGGCGCAAGCTCCAGCGGGCGGCCGCTGAACACAATGGTGACCACCGGCTTGCCGGTTGCCTTGAGGCGGTGGATCAGCTTCTCCTGATTGGCGGACAGCCGCAGGCTGGCCTTGCTGCCGCCTTCCCCGGTATCCTGCTGGTTCTCGCCGACTGCGGCCAGAATGACGTCGCAGTCCTTCAGCTGCTCGTAAGCCGCTTCGGAAGCATCCTCCACATCGAATACACCCTCCAGCATGCTTCCTAGCTCGCCGGTCATGGCTGTGAGCAGGTCCGCTGCCGGGATTTTGCCCGTGATGCCCGTGTATAGGGAGACCGCAGGGTCTTTCTCGGTACCGGCCCAGCCGCCAAGAACATTGATTGAGGTAGCGAAGGGACCGGCGAGGCCGATCTTCATGCCGCGCTTAAGCGGCAGGACTCCGCCTTCGTTCTTCAGCAGAACGATCGAGCGGGCGCCCATCTCGCGTGCCGCCTGAAGGTGCTCAGGACTTGGCTTATCGGCTTCGTCAGCTACAGGGTCGGCATCCTTAAACGGATTGTCGAACAGGCCGAGGGCATCCTTAAGCTCCAGTACCCGGGTAACCGCTTCGTCGATCAGACGGAGGTCGAGCAGCCCTTCCTCAATCAGTTTAGCAGCGTGGTTCAGATAGTGGGTGGACATCATCTCGATATCCAGTCCCGCTACCAGGCTCTTCAGGGCAGCTTCACGTCCGTCTTGCGCTGCGCCGTGGGGCACCAGCTCGTTCACGGAGTTGAAATCGGCGATGGTTACGCCATCGAAGCCCCATTCCTCGCGGAGAATACCGCGCAGGAGCTTGCTGTTGCCGCTGGACGGAATGCGGTCGATGGTATTGAACGCAGCCATCACCATAGCGACACCGGCATCTACTGCCGCCTTGTAGGCTGGCAGATAGAACTCGCGGAGCACGCCGGTGGACATGTCCACCGTGTTATATTCACGGCCGCCTTCAGGCGCGCCGTAGCCGGCGAAATGCTTCACGCAGGCAGCGATCCGCCCCGGCTCCTTCAGATCCTTGCCCTGGTAGCCCCGGACCATGCTCTCAGTCACCCGGGCGTTCAGGTAAGGGTCCTCACCGGAGGTCTCCATGACCCGGCCCCAGCGCGGATCGCGCACGAGGTCGGTCATCGGAGAGAAGGTGAGGTGAATGCCGGCGGCAGCGCTCTCCCGCGCAGCTACTTCAGCGAACTGCTCACAGGCATCAAGATCGAAAGAACAGCCCATGGCGAGCGGAATCGGCAGAATGGTCCGGTAGCCGTGAATGACATCGGCCATGAAGATCAGCGGGATCTTCAAGCGGCTGGATTCCAGATGCCGGGTCTGCAGCTCAATGACATTCCGTGCGCCGATTCCGTTCAGAACGCTTCCGATGCTTTTGATCACCTGCGGCTCGATATTAAGCTCTTTGAATGGACCCGTCAAATCCACGGTATCATCCAGACCCCAATAGTATGGACCAAGCTGGGTAAGCTGGGCTAACTTCTCGTCTAGTGTCATATCGTTCACGAGATCCTGGATAAACGGTTTAGTCATGGCTAACTCCTTCGTAAGCGTACTGAAAGTTATTGTGTTACATAGATATGCAGCTCATCGCCGGGCAGGCTCAGCAGGTGATTCTTGGCAATGCTTACCGCGCCCGGGCGGTATGGATTCGGTAGTACCTGACCGGTAACAGCAACGCCTGCTGCCTGCACTTCAGGGGTGCGGGCCTCACCTGCGCTGATGTGATAGACGAAGGTCATCTTCTTGCCGAAGCACTCGTAAGTGAATCGCAGCCCGTCAAGAGTTGCCGGGAGTACCGGGTCAATGACCAGTTCTTCTTCACTGAAGCGGATACCCAGAACTGCCGAGATAAGCTGATTCAGGTAGATCCCGGGACCGCTGGAATACAGGCGCCAGCCGCCCTTAACCTCTACGCTGCCGTCACGCAGCTGGTCGAAGTTCTCCTGATAGCTGTAGCGGTCAGGGAAGTCGCCGTCCGAGCTGCTGAAGTACATGTTGCTCTGGCGCAGCTGGGCATTCGGCACGCTCTGCCGGATATTGATCGGGTTGATCTGGAACAGGCCGTCCCAGGCACGCTTCGCTTCGCCCAGCTTGGCGGAAGCTTCAATATAGCGGATATGGGCATGTACATATTGCAGGCTGATCTCACGGCCGACGCTGGCTGCTTGCTCCGCACGGCGGAAGATGGTGCTTACGCCGCCTTCATAGCGGGCAGGACGGTCCATCAGGCGCACTCCATCCGGGCAGTTCAGATGCTCGTCGATCAGGCGCAGGTTCTCTGCCGCCTGCTCCGGAGTAACCAGCTCCGCAATAATACTGCGGGTCATCGGCAATAACCGGTAATGAATGCCGGTCTCTGTATCCAGCGGGTGAAGCATATAATCAATGCTGCCGTCCTCCTGGAAGTAAGCGAAGCCGGCAATGACTCCATCCTTGATCAGGAGCGTACGGAACGATTCCTTCATCTCTTCCGCCATAGCAGCAAGGCTGGCGGAGAATTCAGGATCGGCAGAAGTCACCTGAGACAGATTGCGGATCACCTGGAAGGCGAGCGCTACCGTCCATGCACTTACCAGCTTGGTCTTCAGTGCTTCATTCGCAGGTTGAAGGGTATCATCCCAGTCGCCGCCTGCATAATTGATCAGGGCTGTGCCCGGCACGAAGCGTTCACGGATGGTCTCTACCGCAGCCTTGACATGCGCAAGGACGGTTGCGGTCTGCTGGCTTGGCTGAGCATCCGCCAGATGGTGATAACCGATTTCTTCCTGGAGAATCGAGTAGTCTCCGGTAGCCATGATGTAATCGCTGATGCATTTCAGCGGCCAGAGCACCACATCGCCATGCCATTCATGGGCCTGGACCGGATGCTGGTCGAACATGAACCATTGCGGCCATTCCTTGCTCTCCCACAGCTGATGCGAGTAGATCTTCAGCAGAACATTGCGGGCCAGCTCATAGTGCTGGGTCATCAGGAAGTATTCCATTGGCCCCTGGCAGACATCACGTGTACCCCAGGCTGCTCCGCCCGGCTGTTCAAGGCCGTGCGGCATGATGAAGTGGGTCATCGCATTATGGGTGTACCACCATGCCGTCTCGTTCAGGATATCAATCCGGGACTGCTCCGCGCCATCCAGCTCAAGCTGGAAGCCGGAGGTGAACGAAGCGTAGAATTCGTTATACTGTGCCTGCTCCTTCTCCAGTGTGTAAGGGACCGTCAGCGGAAGAGCCTCTGCTGCTGTAAGTCTGCCCTGAAGCACGAGCTGGAAGCCGGAGGACTGCGTTACCGATAAGGTAAGCAGAGTGCCGTTGCGCGGCTGTCTGTCGGCAAAGAACATCCGGTCATCACTGTACGTATATGCGGTTCCCGGCAACTGGATATCGAAATGCAGGCCCGGATAAGGAAGCTTCTGGAGGGACGCTTCATCAGGAAGCAGACGCAGGATGCCGTCCTTCTCTTCCACCCGTACCGGGTGCCGGAATTCATGCTCGCCCATAACCAGCTGGTTCGTGATCAGATAATCATAGGATTTGCCCAGCTTCGACTGTACCTGAAGCGCGACATCCGGCTGGCCTGCTGCTGCGATCGAAGTAACGGTCAGTACATCGTCTTCCAGCTGATAATGCCATTTCGCAAAATTCACGCCCATCTCGTAAGCCGCCGGCAGTGTAAGAATCCGGTAGACCCCGTCCATGCGGACATAGATCCGCTGACCGCTGTTCCGCTGGATATTCAGCAGGCCGCGCGGCGTGGAGAGCCCTTTATGGAAAGAGGTATTCCCCACCACAGTCTGACCGTTGAAAATACCGTACATATAGTTAGTGGAGGAGATCAGGTTGTTGTCTACCTGCTTGTCGCCCAGCAGCGAGGTGATAATATGGCCATGCGGACGTTCCACCAGCAGCTCCTTAGGCTGCAGAACCACATGGACATGCCCGTCTGTGAAGAAAGAGAGCAGCTGGCCGTTCTCCATCTCTTCAAGCTTCCGGTTAGGGAAGGCAGCATCAATCTCGGCCTGTGACCACTGTGGGGAGACATAAGGCTTGCCGATGTCGTCACTCAGCACAGGAACATCCCGGCTTGGCACGGCTTCCTTGCTGCTCCAGTCGATCTCTGCATAAGCTGCCTGCAGCTCAGCCTGGAATTCAAGCCCGGTTACAGCAGCAGGATGATTCGGACGGAACAGGCCGTAGAAGGCGAAATCAACTGGAGCCGACAGGACCATAGTCTCGGTCTGGAGTGCGGTATAAGCCAGCTCGTATTGATAATTACGGTTCTGCAGATTGCCGTTCAGCGCCTCCGGCACATAGCTTCCTTTATAGGAAATGCCGAAGAATTGCATACCATCGGTGGAATAGCCTACAGCCCGTGAACCGACTACACCCTGTTGGAGATACGGGAAGTCCGTTCCCTGCGGCTGGTTCTGGCGCGAGCATACGGCGTAGCCCTGCGGGCCTTCCCAGATGCTGTGATCCAGATATTGGCTCATGTAAAGCTCATTGGCGAGAATGCCGCCTTTGTCTGCAATGCCCACATCCTGGCCATACACTACATCTACAGTCTCACCGTTGCCGGAGAGCTGAAGCTGCCAGAACCAGATGCCGTCCTTGGCCGGTGCGAAGGTAACGCGGTAGCTGATTGCTTCTATAGAACCTTCAAAAATCAGTTTGTCATCTGTACGGGACAGCGTGGAGCCCGACTTAATACCCAGCAGCGGATAGCTCTGGATTCCTTGCTCCGTATATACGCGCAGATAGATATTATTGGAAGAGCCGTCTGCCGGATTACCCTGGAACAGATTAATAAGAGTGGAGCCCTGCGTGAATTCAAAAATATCTCCTGTAGGCAGGAATGTATACGACAGGTCATCCCGGGTTAAGGTAATCATGTTCATTTGTTGTTTGAATATCATATCGAGCCTCGCTTTCCAGTGCTTAAGTTAGGACATGAAATCGATCAGAACGGGGGAATTCATCATCAGATGTCACAAAAAAGGGCTGACATGTCCATGTAAAGAATAAATAGAAACGTTTCCATAGGCGATACATTTCGAGTTTAGACTTTTGACTGAAAAAAGTCAATTATCTATAAAAAAAACGCCTTTTCATCTATTATGAACAGCAAAATGTAATTTTATTACTTGTTATTTAAAAATAAAAAATGTTTGACAGCGTATACAAGGAAGGAGTATGCTCTGAGCAAGGGGAAACACAAAGAAATAATGGAAACGTTTCTATATGGTCGAAAAGGGTTAATTAGTTGCAGTAGAATGCTTAATTAGTTGCAGTGGAATGCAATGTTTAATTTGGAGGTGGGTTCATTGGCAAGATTTGTACAATCGGGCGGAAATGTTGTCCGGGAATTAGTGAAGAACAAAGTGCTGTATCTCATGCTGCTGCCTGTCATTGTGTATTTTGCTGTGTTTCATTATGCGGTAATGCCTGGCGCGTACGTTGCATTCGTAGATTACAAGCTCAACAAAGGGATCTTTGGCAGTGACTTTATCGGACTCAAGAATTTCGAGTTCCTGATTCAGAACGGAGACCTCTGGAATATCACCAAGAATACTTTGCTCTACAATCTGGTGTTCCTTGCACTGGGTAACATCATCCAGATTGTATTTGCCATCATGCTATCGGAGATTGCGGGCAAGTGGTTCAAGAAGATCTCCCAGTCGGTTATTCTGCTTCCAAACTTCATCTCGATGGTTATCGTCGGCGTGTTCGCGTATAACCTGTTCAATTTCAACTCCGGGTTTATCAATACGATGCTTACCAGTACGGGCTTAGACAAGATTGAGTTCTACTCCGACGCTGGAATCTGGAAATACATCATTGTAGCATTCAAGATCTGGGCAAGTACCGGTTACGGTATGATTGTCTATCTGGCAGCTATAACGGGGATTAACCATGATCTTTATGAAGCGGCCTATATGGACGGCGCCACTACCTGGCAGCGTATCCGTTATATGACTCTGCCGATTCTGAAGCCAACCTTCATTCTGCTCCTCCTGTTCGGTATGGGCGGAATTCTCAAAGGCTCCTTCGACCTCTTCTACAATTTGATTGGAACAAACTCCGTGCTGTATCCGCAGACGGATATTATAGATACTTATGTCTTCCGGTCGCTCGTCGGACAATTTAACTTCTCCATGGGTGCAGCAGTAGGCTTCTACCAATCCTTATTCGGTCTGGTTCTGGTGCTTGTCGTTAACTTTATTGTGCGCAAGGTTGAACCGGATAGCGCGTTGTTCTAAGACAAGATAAGAAACAGGGGTGTTAATATGGCAAGTAATACTATTAAACAGGATTCAGGCAGCATTTTCATTAAGGTGATCAGCTACATTTGCATCTCCGTATTTGCCCTGTTCTGTGTGTTTCCGTTTGCGCTGATGATCTCTTCCTCCTTCATGAATGAGCAGGAGATTATCCGCGAGGGGTACAAGCTGATACCGAATGAGATCTCTTTCAAGGCCTATGAATTGTTGCTCAGTAACTCCTCCAAGCTGGTGGATGCTTATCAGGTAACGATCTTTATCACAGTCGTCGGTACGGTGCTCGGGCTGTTCATGATGTCCATGGCCGGATTTGTCCTGAACCGCAAGGATTTCAAATACCGTAACTTCTTCTCCTTCCTGATCTATTTCACCACCTTGTTCAGCGGAGGATTGATTCCGACTTACATTCTGATGGTTAAGCATCTGCACCTCAAGGACAATCTGTTCGCCATGATCCTGCCGGCGGTGGTAGGGGCGTGGTCGATCTTCCTGATGCGTAACTTCATGAAGGCGATCCCGGATTCCCTGTATGAATCAGCGACGATTGACGGCGCAGGCGATTTCCGCATCTACTGGCGGATCTTCATGCCGCTGGCGGTTCCGTCACTGGCAACGATCGGACTGTTCTCGGCACTAGGCTTCTGGAATGAGTGGTACAACGGAATGCTGTACATGGACACTCAGAGCAAGTTCCCGCTCCAGTACTTCCTGCAGCGCATGATCAACCAGGCGAATATGGGCAGTCTCATCAACTCGGGGGCGGTCATTAATACAGCCGATCTGCCGACCCAATCGATCAAAATGGCTACAGCCGTGCTGGCCACAGGCCCGATCATTCTCCTGTATCCATTCATTCAGCGTTACTTCGTAACCGGTCTTACCATCGGTGCTGTCAAGGGTTAATGGACGCCTGCTTCAAATGAAGGGTGTTTGTTATAGATGCAAAAACCATAATATAGAAAAGAAAAGGGAGGCTTACCGAATGAAAGGTAAAAAGATTGCTTCTTCTCTAGCCGCTGTCCTCATGCTTACTGGAGTGCTATCCGCTTGTTCGTCAAGCAATAATGCAAATGGTGGAAATACAGGCTCGTCGAACACTCCGTCCACTTCCACTAATTCCGGAGGCGTAGACACTTCTAAGGAAGCGAAGTTGACGTACTACCTGTGGGGCAGTGAGGGAGTTACCAATAAAGACATTCTGGCTGAGATTAACAAGAAGCTTAAGGCCGATCTGAATACTACGCTTGAAATCAAATATATTGACTGGGGAGACGTAGCGACCAAGTATCCGCTGCTGTTCGCTTCCGGCGAATCGTTCGATCTGTCGCATGCTTCTCCGGGTGCTCCTGTGTCTTACTACACTCTGGCTACTGAAGGTGCGCTGACCGACATTACCGACATGCTGGACAAGGTAGCGCCTAAGCTGAAAGCGGAGATTCCAGAATCCTCCTGGCAGAACACGAAGGTGGATGGCAAAATCTACGGCGTACCGAGTCTGTTCAGTGAATACACGCCTGCCGGTTATGCCTACCGTACTGACCTGCTGAAGAAATACGGCATGACTGAAATTAAGTCGATTGATGATATGGTTAAATACATGGATAATGTGGTTGCCAATGAATCCTTCCCGCCAATTAACGGTAAGGCCGAGGATGCACAGAACATGTACAGAATGCTCGTAGATACTACAGGCATGTGGCTGAACGCACCTGGTATCTCGCTTAATGAATTGAACCTGGTCACTAAGAGCCCAGAGGATTACAAGACTGTATTCCATCCGGCCTTCACTCAGGAATTCGAGGATTGGGCTGTGAAAATGCGTGAGTGGGGCGACAAGGGCTACTGGGGCAAAGACGTTCTGTCCGCTTCCCTCGGCAGCAAAGACAACTTCAGAGCCGCGAACTCTGCGGGTTATCTGACTCATGCCCAGGACTGGATCGGGCAGTATGGCGGAGATATCAAGGCGCTGCCTAATTCTCCTACAGCCTTCTATACTTTTGCTGAAGCCAACAAGAAAATCAAACGTAAGATGGGTGTAGACAACTCAACAGTCATCAGTGCGAACTCCTCTAACCCAGAGCGTTCTCTGATGGTTATTGAGAAATTCATGACGGATGAAAGCTACTACAACCTGATGCAGTACGGTATTGAAGGCAAGCACTACGTTATTGAAGATGGTGTCAAGAAACAGCCCGCAGGCTTCAATGAAAAAACAGACGGCGGCGGCTTCTCGGCTTGGTCGCTCAGAAACGACAAGTTCGTGATTCCTAGTGATACTGAGAATCCGGTCCGTAAAGACCTGTTCGCTGCATGGGATAAAGAAGCGATCGATGATCCGTACAACGGCTTCAGCTTCGACCCGGCTAATGTAACTACCGAAATTGCTTCAATCTCGAACGTGAATGCACAGCTTGGTATTCAGCTCATGCTGGGTAAAACAAATAAAGATCCAAAAACGGCTGTAGCAGAATACCGCGATCAGCTGAAAAAAGCAGGAGTTGACAAGGTCATTGCCGAAGTAGAGAAACAATTGGCAGAATTTACACCTGTTAACTAAAAGAATGTATAGGTTACAGGGGAGCTATATCTTATAGCTCCCTTACCTATAAATGGGGGAGTAGAGTGGACGTAAACATTAAGGATATCGCGAGGATATCCGGTGTCGGCATCTCAACAGTATCCAGAGTCATTAATAATAAGGGGCTGGTGAGCGATGCCACCCGGGAGAAGGTTCTGAGTGTCGTCAAGGAATATAACTATATTCCCAATTCCAATGCCCGAAATCTGAAAACAACCCAATCCAAAAATATTGCACTTATGGTTAAAGGGATTACTAACCCGTTTTTCTCCATTATGATTAAGGAGATTGAACGTCAGGTCAATCTGCGCGGCTATCCGTTTCTCATCCATCAGGTAGAGGACGGCACCGATGAGATCAACGCTGCCATTCAGCTGGTGAAGGAGAAGAATCTTAGCGGAATCATTTTCATGGGCGGTACCTATAATCACTCCGAAGAGAAATTCAAGCAGTTAACGGTTCCATTCGTACTCACGACCATCACTACCTCACAGGAAGTGGACCCGTCCATCTTCTCAAGCGTAACGATCGATGAATCCAAGGAAGCTTATAAGGCAACCTCATATTTAATTTCGCTTGGACATCGAAACATCGGCTTTCTCGCCAAATCTCCTTTACTGGAAGACACCACAGGCAGCCGCCGCCTTCTTGGCTACAAGATGGCGCTGGAAGAACATAACATACCTTATCATTCGGGATTCGTAGAGGATTGTGAATACAGTCCAAGCTCGGGCTTCAACGCTGCACGCAGACTGCTGAACCGCGACAGAACCGTAACTGCTATCTTTGCGGCCTCCGATACGATTGCGATCGGTGCGGCCAAAGCTGTGCTTACCGCAGGCTTATCTATCCCCGATGATATTTCGATCATCGGCTTCGACGGTATTGAGATGGCCGAATACTATCATCCTGCGCTGGATACGATCAGCCAGCCGGGCACCGAAATGGCACTGTCCAGTGTGGGTGTGCTGTTTGACCTGATTACCAAACATTCCTCCCATCAGCATATTGTCTATGATGCGGTATTGCTCAAGCGCGGCTCTTGCAAGATGATTAAGGGCCGGTAACAGCAGGGCGCTGACTATAAAACTAACTGGAGTTGACAAAATCATGCAAGATTCACTAAGAATAGGGACGCTTGTACGCGGCGGCGAAGCCGTCCAGGTCATTCCGCAGATTGTGGAGCATGGCTTCGAATCCTTTCAACTGAATTTCTGGCAGACGGTTGGCGATACCGATCTGGTGGAGACGGCGGCACGGATTCGGGAGCTGGCTGCTGAACATCACTTCGTGATCTCATCTGTCGGGATCTATGGTAATCCGCTTGGCGGCGGGCCGGAGGCTGAGACGGAGGCCACCTTGGCGGGCTGGGAGCAGCTGATTGAGCACGCTCACTTGTTCGGGACGGACATTATTGGCGGCTTCACCGGACGGCTGCCCGGCTCGTCGATTGACGAATCGCTTCCGAGATTCGCCGAGGTGTTCGGCGAATTGTCGAAGCGGGCGGCAGATAAGGGTCTGCGGATTGCTTTTGAGAACTGTGCGATGGGCGGGAGCTGGCAGAAGGGTGACTGGAATATCGCCCATAACCCTACAGCTTGGGAGAAAATGTTCAACGCCGTTACGGCAGACAATCTCGGGCTGGAATGGGAGCCTGCCCATCAGCTCACCGCGCTGATTGATCCGATCCCGCAGCTGCGCAAATGGGTGGATAAGATCTTCCATGTCCATGGCAAGGATGTGACGATTGCCTGGGACATAGTCAAGGAGTACGGAATTCATGGTCCGAAGCCTTATGTGTGGGACCGGACGCCGGGCTTCGGGGATACGAACTGGACGGATATTATCACCATTCTCCGGCAGGGCGGCTATCAGGGCACGATTGATATTGAAGGCTGGCATGATCCGGTCTACCGGGACGAGCTGGAGATGACAGGCCAGGTCCATGCGCTGAATTACCTGAAGCATTGCCGGGGCGGCAGTATGATACCCAATCCGGTTGTATGAGTATACAAGAAAGACCTCATGATTCACATCTGCGGATGTGGCCGTGAGGTCTTTTTGGTTGTAGTTATGTGATTAGATGAATCGCTTGATGGTCCAATAGGGGACGGTGAAGGTCCCTTTATTCGTTTCAATATGCAGTGCATCTGCGGAATGATCGATTTGGCATACTCCGGTGTACGTTTCTCCGCTGATTAAATGCACGCGCTGGCATAGATTGGAGAGAAGTGCATGTTGAATATCCTGTTTAATCATACCGTTCACTTCCTCCTCGAATGCAGTATGCTTGTAAAGCTCTGTACTTATTATTAAACACGAATAGGAGATTTTAACAGCAAAAATGGTTACAGTTTTGTACCATTTCTTATTTACATTCGGCTGATGGAGGTATATTGTTAATAGCGCTGTCTGAAGAGGTGGAAGCGCTATGAGTGATAGTCATGGATTCAAATTGGATTATGCAGGCTGGCCAAGAATGTTTAGGATAAATAATAAATGTGTTATTATATGTGTATACTTCGACACAACTAAGTGCGTGTAAGAATAATCTTAGCATATCAAGGTAAAAGTAGAAGGGGAGGTCGATAGCCCATATGAATACCATTCGTCACAAGGCGGTGCATTCAATGACAAGTGATCCTAAGAACATCACAACCTCAATGATAAACTTTGCCAAAAATAATGTACTCTCGATTACAGAATTGACTCGTAAAAATAAGCTGTCAGAAATACTCGAAACCTTTAATGATCAAAAAAGTGAAGAAATCTTCTTAGTGAAGAGTGGCCGTCAGAGGGACTCCATGGGTGCGATAATTAACGTGGAATTTCTGACTGAATTACTTCAACTGCGTGATAAGTATTACGAGGCCATGGATAAGGCAGTAGAAGCTACAGCCTTACAGCGGCTGGAAACCTTCGAACCTAACGTCTCTTTGGCACACGCTTTAGATGAGATCGGTGTAACGGATATAAATCTTCAGGAAATTCAAGATATGGCGGATGAATTGGAGATATAGTTGATGCAGCCATCCGAAATAGAGAATAAATTACAGCAGCTACTTGCCGATACTAATGTTGAAGTTGTTTTAGGATCAGGTGCGCTTAATGATTTAAAGAGCTACCGAAAAGAGATCACCACCATATTGGCCTTAATCTATAAGCAGGCACTGAGAGGGCCGCTGATCAAACCTGATGGTTATGGCGAACCTCTTATTGGAAAGCTGTTGGGTTTTACAAAAATAAAACCCAAAGCAATGGCGTTGCGGATTGTTTACAGACCGGTTCTGCAGTCTAATGGAATGATTCGTATGGAGATTATTGCTATAGGTCCTCGTGATAAAGATAAGGTATACAATTGGGCAGATGAACGAGTCGAATCCTTTAAAACTGAAATGAGCAAAGAAGAGACAAATGAATAGGCTGCATTCTGTTACTTTAGTGACGGAATGCGGTCTTTTTATATCATGTGAATCAGAAGCTCTGGCTACAATATTCATATGCCTTCGGAGTGG
The DNA here is from genome assembly GCF_038000365.1 of Paenibacillus sp. FSL R7-0333. NCBI lineage: Bacteria > Bacillati > Bacillota > Bacilli > Caryophanales > Paenibacillaceae > Paenibacillus > Paenibacillus sp. FSL R7-0333. The sequence continues at coordinate 5,711,095 of NZ_JBBOBZ010000001.1, read as the reverse complement.
CATTCTGTAGAGAGGGTATATATATGTAGGAGGTGTTACCGATGAATAGAACGACCAGATTACAGCAGATAACCGTAACTCTTCTTATCGCAGGTCTAGTTACCCTGTCAGGCTGGGGAGCGGCGGCTTTCCCGGTTCAGGCGGCGGCAGCTTCGGCCGCGGCACCGGCTTGCGGGACTGGAGATCACGGACTGCTTCAGGATTTGCAAAAGGCACATAGCGGAGCTGACAGCATTCCGCTTACCTTCTCGGATGTGGAGTTTCTGAACGCGAATATCGGGCGCGCAGCCGGGAACGGCTTCCTGATTGGAACCTCGGACGGCGGCTGCCATTTCCAAAAGATCTATGAAGGACAGTGGAGCTTCCAGCAGATTGATTTCCCGGATAATGTTCACGGCTGGGCACTTGCCACGGTCAAGGACGGGCAGGCTAAATATCTGCTAAGAACAGCAGATGGCGGCTCTACCTGGACAAGGCTGTGGAACCAGGCAGTAACCTTTGAACGGATAGAGTTCCTGGACAGCAGCCAGGGCTTCGGCTACAACCGCGCATCTACATATTATACGAAGGATGGCGGGGAGAGCTGGAGTCTGATCAAGACGCCTGCCAACACACGCGGAGCAGAATTCATCAGCAGGAATAACGGCTGGGCTGTGGTAGTTGTTCCCGGGAGCGGCTATCGGGTAATGAAGACAACTAACGGCGGAGCAGCCTGGAAGCAGGTAGTTAGCGCCTCCACCCCTGAGGCGAATTACGGACAGATCTACGCCAAGGGCAGTCAGGTGTATGCTCTGCTGTACGGCGGCGTCGGCATGTCGCAGACCTCTTATTCCCTCTACGGCAGCTCTAACTCCGGCGGCAGCTGGACCCGGGTGATTGCCCAGGAGACCGCAGGCGGCGGTCCGGCTCCGGGCAGCGGCGCAGCCGTAGCGAAGAAGGGCCCCGCTTCGGGCACCCCTGGCAATATGGTGCTGATCGGCACACAGACTGCCTTCCTGGCAGGGTACCAGCCGGCAGCGGAGCAAGTGGGCATCGGGCTCACCAAGAACAACGGACAGAGCTGGAAGAATCAGCAGACCGTTCCCGGCTTCGAAGGAACGATCTCGTTCACCGATGCCAACCAGGGCTGGCTGGCGGTCAAGGATTTGAACAGCTCCACCCTCTACGTGACTAAGGATGCAGGTGCTACCTGGACAGCGCGGTTTTCTTTTGAGACGGCAGGGCGGTAGGTTGTCCGTAAGATAATGGCGAATGACGCAGGAAAGAATGAATGACGAAGATGAATGACAAATGACAAATGACGAAGGTCAAAGGCAAAGACAAAGACAAAGACGGGTCTTCTCCCTATGGGGGCGGGCCCGTCTTGCTTGTTGTAATAGGAGCAATCGGCCCACGCGCCGCTCGCCGTCCCATTGTAATCGGTTTTTCGATTACAATCGGCCCACGCGCCGCTCGCCGTCCCGTTGTAATCGGTTTTTCGATTACAATCGGCCCACGCGCCGCTCGCCGTCCCCGTTGTAATCGGTTTTTCGATTACATTCGGCCCACGCGCCGCTCGCCGTCCCATTGTAATCGGTTTTTCGATTACAATCGGCCCACGCGCCGCTCGCCGTCCCATTGTAATCGGTTTTTCGATTACATTCGGCCCACGCGCCGCTCGCCGTCCCATTGTAATCGGTTTTTCGATTACATTCGGTCTACGCGCCGCTCGCCGTCCCGTTGTAATCGGTTTTTCGATTACAATCGGCCCACGCGCCGCTCGCCGTCCCATTGTAATCGGTTTTTCGATTACATTCGGTCTACGCGCCGCTCGCCGTCCCATTGTAATCGGTTTTTCGATTACATTCGGTGCTCGCAAGCAGGCCCGGCCTGAATGTATGTGGAAAACAGCATACGTTGTGTTCGGCTGAAACGATACCGTCCTTTAAATGGACGGGAAAGCCGTTTCTACTGTGGTGCAGCAGATGAACAGGTATTGTGGAAACAATGTTAGCTTTGGTGTAATACTTCTGACTAGCGGGTAATGGGATAGCATAGGGGGTGAAGTATGGTTAGACCCGTTAGAATACTCTGGATAAGCGCTGTAGTGGTGAATATCGTAGGATTGGCCCTCTTTCTGTTACAGACGAGCCCGGGGTTCAGCCAAGGGTTTATCCTGGATGTTGTAAATATAATGCTGCTCCAGATATTAGGCATCCCCTCTGCGGTTTTGGTTGTTGCGTCGCTTCTTCTGTTGAAGTACACAAGGAAACCGCCAGGCTGGGCGGGGTACATAGGAATCTTCATCATGATAGGGGCACTGCTGTGGATTGGGGGATATTTTCTGCTTTTTGCAAGGCTGATGCTATTCGAGAACGTCCGGTAAAAATAATACTTTACTGATCGTTCTCGAATATGCTAAGATGCTGGTACGCGACAGATTATTTTTTTGACTATAGTAGAACGAACGGTCTCAAATGAAACAGATGAGGAGTGTTAACGATGGGGAAGCTTGACGGGAAAGTTGCATTGATTACTGGAGGAAATAGCGGGATTGGGCTGGCTAGTGCCAGGTTATTTGTGGCGGAGGGCGCCAGAGTGGTCATTACCGGCCGTAATCCGGTATCTCTGCAGGCGGCGGTAGAAGAGCTGGGTGCGGAGCACGTAGTTGCTGTCCAGGCGGATGCGACTGATCCGCAGAGTGCGGTGAAGGCTGTGAATGCAGCAATAGAGGCCTTCGGCAGACTGGATGTGGTCTATGCGAATGCAGGAATCGCGGGCTATACACCGCTGGGCAGCACAGAGCTTGCCACCTTCGAGGAAGTGCTCCGGGTCAATGTGACCGGTACCTTCTTCACCGTCCAGGCAGCTCTGCCTCATCTGAAGGCTGGAGCTTCAGTCATTCTGACCGGCTCCGTGTTAGCCAAGGCCGGAAGACCCGGCAATTCCGCCTATGCCGCCAGCAAAGGAGCGGTCAGCAGCATGACGAAGGTGCTGGCCTCCGAGCTGTCTCCGCTGGGCATCCGGGTCAACAACATCGCGCCCGGCGTAACGCGCACTCCGATCTGGGGAGAGTCGGCGATGGATAACTGGAAGCAGGTCGAGGCAGGCATGGCACTGTCGATTCCGCTGGGCCGCGCGGGTGTACCCGAAGAGATCGCTAAGGTAGCGCTGTTCCTGGCCTCCGAGGATTCGTCATATATCCAAGGCGCAGATATCGCCGTAGACGGCGGTGCAGGCAGCTCGCCGCTGGGCGCACCGGTATACCGCCAGAACGCATAAGGATGCAGAGTGGCGGGAAGAGTGGCAGAAAGAGTGGCAGGAAGCACCTTGAGGGGTGCTTTTTTGCGTTAAGAGTGAAGCAAGGGCAAAAAGAGTGGGAGTTCACTGATTTCACCGGACGCAAGCTGAAAGAGTATATGAGTAGTCCGAAATGTATGTTTGCCGGCATTCACCAGTGTGATAAAATGAATTGAAACATGTAAAAATATGTTATTCTCACTCTGAGCTAAAATCCTATCTTTGAACGGAGGTTATCCGCATGAGGCTTACTAACCGGGGGACGATAATAGCTCTGCTGGTACTCGTTGTTGTTGCAGGAGGGATCTACCTGTCGCTAACCGGGTTACCTTATAAAAGAAGCCACATCGCTAATGAGGTCAAAGCATACCTGATTCATACCAGAGCTTACCCTGCAGCAGATATTCAAGAGATCCGAGGAGTCTATAGCTTGAAATCGGGCGATTATGAAGCGGTGGTACGCTATAAGGATGAACCCAGTCAGAACTATACCTATGCCAAAGTGAATGGAGTGTTCAGACTAGTCGGAGTCAGCAGCATGAGCGGAGGACATATAGATGAGACTTTTTATTGAAGATTAGATTCCAATAAGAGGTAAAAGGTCTGTGTTGTCGAATAAAAGAATAGATATACAGAGTGAAAAGTTCGCATGTAAGGCTAGTGTTGTGTAAACGCTCACAATAGATGCAGGAGGCGAATCAGGATGGACGGAAGCAAGTCGTTAATTTATCAAATTCTCAAGACGATTGAAGAGGGCAAAGAACCGGTACTGGAGAACCTGGAGGGTGTTACGGTCGGGGGCTTCCACAGTGCACTCGAACAGATTGTGGAGAACAAACTGGCGAATAACATCAGCTTCTCCCTCAGCGGTAAAGGTAAGAAGGCGGTCCGCGTCGCGAATACAAGCGGCTCTAAACTGACTGCGCAAGGCGTTAATTATATTCATGTTCAGGACAGCCGCAGCTTCTAAGCCTGCCCTTGATCCTGGCAGGGATAAACGATATTACCCGAACACCCGCAGACTGGAGATGGGTCTCCTGCAGCGGGTGTTTTTTGCTGTGGGCAGAATGTGGCTTACACCAGCCTTCGGATAACTCGGGCAGATCCGGATGAACCCGGTTACAGTTGAATAACCGTCCCTCACAATCGGATTTTGCCTTATGGCTTGCAGTGCCGCTACTTATAATAAAGTTACGACAGCGGCGGCCGAGCAGGCAGCCAAGGAAGGAAGAGAAGAGTGATGAAACTTCGGATTAAGGAGAGTCAGAACGGCTTGCCGGCAATACCGGTCAAGACCGGGGGCCTGGGGAAGACACTGCGCAGGGACTGGTTCCTGTATGCGATCCTTGTGCCTTTTGTATTATGGTATATCCTGTTTGCCTTTAAGCCGATGTACGGGCTGCAGATTGCCTTCAAGGATTACAGCGTTTTTCAGGGCATCGCGGGCAGTCCGTGGGCAGGCTTCAGCCACTTTGAAGCATTCCTGCAGAGTGATTACTTCCTGCGGGTGCTGAAGAACACGCTGCTGATCAGCTTGTACAGCCTGTTATTCGCATTTCCGGCACCGATCCTGCTGGCATTGCTGCTTAATGATGTGAAGAACGCCATGTTCAAAAAAACGGTGCAGACCATTACTTACCTGCCCCACTTTATCTCTGTTGTCGTTGTGTGCGGCATCGTAACCAATCTGCTTGCACCCGGCAACGGGATTGTTAACCTTCTGCTGGAGCAGCTGGGCTTCGAGAAAATTTATTTCCTCGCCGTGCCGGAGTATTTCCGCACCATCTTCGTCTCGATGGGCATCTGGCAGGAAATGGGCTTCTCTGCCATTATCTACATTGCAGCGCTGGCAGGCATCAATACGGATCTGTATGAGGCGGCGGTGGTAGACGGAGCTAATAAATGGAAGCGTATGCTAAATGTGACCCTGCCGGGAATTCTGCCTACGATCATGATCATGCTGATTCTGAAGATCGGCAGTCTGCTGGAGGTCGGCTATGAGGCGATTATTCTGCTCTATCAGCCTGCAACCTACGAGACGGCAGACGTCATTAACAGCTATGTCTACAGGGAAGGGATCTTGAACGGCCGTTACGACATGGCTACAGCAGTCGGATTATTCAACTCGGTTGTGGGCCTGCTCCTCATTGTAATCTCTAACCGGCTCAGCAAAAAATACACCGGCAACGGTCTCTGGTAGGTGAAGAAATCATGACAGAAAGCCGCGGCGAAAAGATTTTTTACCGCTTCAATTATGTATTCCTGACGCTTCTGATGATCATTGTCCTGTTCCCTGTACTCTATGTGCTGTCCGCTTCCTTCAGTTCTCCGGATGCGGTGGTGTCAGGCCGGGTGATTCTGTTCCCCGTCGAGCCGACACTGGACGCTTATAAGGCGGTCTTCCGGGAGCCGACCATTTGGCTCGGGTACGCCAATACGCTATTTTATACTGTCGCAGGTACACTGGTCAGTATGGTACTTACGATCTGCGGTGCATACAGCTTGTCTAAGCGCAGGCTCAAAGGCCGGAAGGCGATCAATCTGATGATATCCTTCACGCTTGTCTTCAATGCGGGCATTATCCCTATCTATATGAACTTCCGCAGCCTGGACATGCTCGATACGCGGAGTGCAATCATCTTCGGCTTCGCTATTTCGACCTTTAATGTTATTATCCTGCGCACCTTCTTCCAGTCTGTTCCCGAAGAGCTGGAGGAGGCAGCCCGCATTGACGGGGCGAGCGAGGCCACCATTCTGCTGCGGATTATGCTGCCCTTGTCCAAGGCTGCCTTGGCGACAGTTACGCTCTTCTATGCGGTAGGGCGCTGGAACGGATACTTCTGGGCCATGGTGCTGCTGCGCAGTGAGGACAAGGTGCCGCTGCAGGTGCTGCTGAACCGTCTGGTGGTACAGATGAAGCCGAGCGATTCCATGATGGTCACGGACAGCTCCTATCTGATTGCAGAAACGGTCATCTACGCCACGATTGTGGTTGCCGTTCTTCCGATGATGCTCTTCTATCCGTTTATCCAGAAGTATTTCGTACACGGAGTCATGATCGGTTCCATCAAGGGCTGAAGCCAGTAGCGGTGCCGCCAGGGAAGCCTTGACCGGAGGCGTACTTGTTTGCATAGAAAAGGGATAAGATATACTAGATAAAAGGGAGGATTATTGTACATGAAAAAGATGAAAAGCCTGCTGCTTGCACCAGCGCTTATGGCCGTCCTGGTATCAGGCTGCGGCGGCAACGAGGGGGCAGCCCCATCCCCGTCAGCGAATAATTCAGGCGTTTCGCCTGCCGCCTCTGCTTCACCTGCCGCAACACCGGCAGCAAATGTGGAACCGCGAAACCTTAACTTCTATTATTATAGCCAGGCGCTTCAGATTAACGGCGATTTGCCGATTTTTCAGGAAGCGGCCAAGGCTACCGGCGTCACACTGAAGAATGTAGCTCCGACCGGAGGCGACGATGCCCAGGCGTGGAATCTGCTGCTCGCTTCGGGTGAACTGCCTGATATTGTGGCTTACCAGCTGTCCGGACTTAATAATATCGCTGTTCAGGGCGCGCTTGTGCCGCTGGATGATCTGCTGGCCGAGAATGCTCCGAACTTCAAGGCGTTCCTGGACGGGAACAAGGCGGTTAAGAGTGCTATCACTGCCTCAGACGGCAAGATTTATGTCGTGCCGTTCGTGTCTGACGGGGAAGCCCAGGAGGGCTGGTATATCCGTCAGGATTGGCTCGACAAGCTGGGGCTGAAGGCTCCGGCAACGGTTCAGGAGTACTACGAGGTGCTGAAGGCGTTCCGTGAACAGGACCCTAACGGAAACGGCAAGAAGGACGAGGTGCCTTTCTTCTCCCGCAATGCTACTTCTGGCTTCGCTTCCCTGTTTCCGCTGTGGGATGCCTCGCTGTCCTTCAAGCTGAAGGACGGCAAGATCGTATACGGGCCGAACGAGCCGGAGTATAAGACGGCTGCGACCGAGACAGCTAAGTGGTACAAGGAAGGGCTGATTGATAAGGAGATCTTCACCCGCGGCAATACCGCACGGGATATTCTCTTTGCGAATGATACCGGGGGTTCTGTACATGACTGGTTCGCCAGCACCGCCAATTACAACAATAAGCTCCAGCCGACTCTGCCGGATTTCTCGCTGCGTCCTATCGCACCTCCGGCCAGCATCTCCGGCAAGGTATTTGAAGTAACCAAGCGCAATCCGCTGGGCAACGATGCCGGCTGGGCGATTTCAGCGAATGCCAAGGACCCGGCGGCTGTACTGCGTTATATGGACTTCTGGTGGACTGAAGAGGGACGCCGTCTGCATAACTTTGGAATCGAAGGCGAAACGTACACGGTGGTGGACGGCAAGCCGGTATTCACCGAGAAGGTATTGAATGAGCCTGCTGTAGTCGATTATCTGATCAAGACCACCGGTGCCCAGTTGACGATCGGCGGACATCAGGATTTCGCCTACGAAGAGCAATGGACGAATAAGATCGCTCTGGAAGGCGTGAAAATGTATGTGGACAATAACTACTTCGCCCCGGAGTACCAGGTGCCGCAGCTGAACTTCACCCTGGACGAGGACAAGAAGATTAAGGAGCTGTTCCCGCCGATCGAAACCTATGTGATGGAAACTTCGCAGAAGTGGTTCATGGGCGGAGAGGCAGTGGAGGGCAGCTATGACGCATTCGTTCAGCAGCTGAAGCAGCTGAAGCTGGATGAAGTACTGGAAATCTATAATACGGCTTACGCGCGTTATCTGGAACAACAATAATCAGTTCCGCCTCCTCCGGCCGGAGGAGGCTTTTGAAGGAGGAGGCACCTATGATCAAGCGGACATATACCATGGTCGTAATTGATGATATCCGCGCTGTCGTGAACGGGATCTCCCGGGATATGGACTGGAGCGAACTGGGGATAGACATCGTGGGCACGGCATCCAGCGGCGAGGGAGGTCTGGCGCTCGTGAAGAAGAAGCTGCCCGATATCATTGTGACGGATATCCGTATGCCCAGACTGAGCGGCATTGAGATGATGCGGGAGCTGCGGCCGCAGCTCCCGCAGGCCAAATTTATCTTCATCAGCGGCTATTCCGATTTCGATCATGCGCAGGAAGCGCTTCGTCTGGGCGCCTTCGATTATATCCTCAAGCCCTTCACGCCGAGTCAGCTGGCCGAAGTGGTGAAGAAGGCTGCGGAGGAGCTGGAGAGAGAGCGGCAGCACAGCGAGGAGCTGAGCGACATGCAGCAGAAGCTGCGGGAGAGCATGCCGTTATTGCGCCAGGAATACCTCAGCCTGCTAGTCCGCTTCTCGGCCCAACCGGAGACGCTGCGCAGGCGCTGGGAATTTCTGCAGATGGATATGCAGTCCTCTCCGCTCGCCGTCGTGGTGCTGGAGATTGACCATTTCGTACAGAAAAGCGAGGAGATTCCGGTTAATGATGCGGAGCTGCTGCGGTTTGCCGTGCAGAACATCGTAGAGGAGACTGTGCTCCGGGTGGCTAAGGGAACGCTGTTCCGCGAATCGGTTCACCGCTTCGTGCTCATTGTCAACACAGGGGACGGGGCCAGCGCACTGGGAATCGCCGAGGAATGCCGGGAGAACGCCGAGCGTTACTCCAAATGCACGGTATCGGCAGGCGTAAGCCGGACGGTTCAGGAGCTGGATGAGCTTCCCGTTGCCTATCAGCAGGCGGTAGAGGCACTAACCTACACCTTCTATACCGGCGGCAACAGTGTATTCTTCTGGGAGCATATCACGCAGCGCCCCGAGGTGCTTCCGCGTCCTGATGCCGATCTGGAGAAGGAACTGGTCTATGCGCTGCGCTCCGGTAATGCCGGGCAGGCCGAGAAGTTGCTGCTGATGCTGCTGGAAACTGCCGGGAAGACAGAAGCCCTGCCTTCGCCGGACAGTGCGAAGGCGCTCTGTGTAGAGCTTGCCGCTCTGATCCGCAATGCGGTGCCTGAACTGGCCGGGAGTCCGGAGCTGACCGAGCTAATGAAGGTATTGACCTCGCCCCGCGCGGTGCTGAGCGATCTGCGCGAATCGCTGAAGCAGCTGTGCAAGCTGAGCTGTGCGCAGGTCCAGTCCCGGCTGCAATTCAGCGCCCAAGAGGCGATTCAGGCGGCTATCCGCTTCATTCGTGAGCATCTACATCTCAATCTGCTGGTCGGCGACTATGCTGCCCATGTTCACCTGAGCACCAGCTATTTCTCCAACCTGTTCAAGAAGGTGACCGGGCTCTCTGTCGGCGCTTTCGTCATCCAGGAGAAGATGGAGCAGGCTAAGCTGCAGTTGGCCGGTGACCGGCCCATCGCCGAAATTGCCGAAAGCCTCGGCTATGAGGAGCGCTCCTATTTCAGCGATGTCTTTAAGAAAACGACTGGCATGACGCCCACGGAATTCCGGGCGGCCTATGGGCCCAGACAGGGCAACGGATGAGAAAGCCGATTTTGCGGACATTCCTGCACAATTCCACCTTCAAAACCAGGCTCTGGATCGGCATTGTGTCCATCGTGATTCTGGCGATATGGGTTACAGGCGTCTCCTCGCAATACTTGGCTTCGCGGCTTCTGGAGCGCAAGACGGCAGAGCTCAGCCAGATGATGATCGGCAAATCGGCCCAGGCGCTGGAGGAGAAGCTGCGCAAGGTCCGGCTGTCGGTCCTGACCTTTATGATGAGTCCGCCCTTCGAGGATATTCTCCGCGCCTCGCCGGGAACAGAGGCCAGCTACTATTCTTATTTCGCGCTGAACAACGCGCTGCAGGTGCCCCTGGTCCAGATGCAGCTAATCGAGCCATCCATTGATTCGGTGCTTGTGTCCACGCCCATTAGTGAATTCTATTCTGTCACCGGGGCGAAGCGGACGAATCTGGATTTCGCGGACACTCCGCTAAGCCGGATTATGCAGGAGAAGACGCTGCCGCTCTGGGTTCCGGCCCACCGTGACGGGCTGTTCGAGAACAGCGGCCGTGTACTCAGCCTGCTGATTGAGCCGATCTCGGCCTATCGGGGAACCGATGTGCAGGTGGTCGTCAATGTGCGGGAGTCTGCCATCAAGGAATATGCCGAGACGAATGTGGTCGGCGACAGCGGAAGCATTGCAGTCATTGACGCAGGAGGTAATCCGGTGATGGATGAGCATTCACGCTTCGTGGCCCCCATGCGGGAAGCGGCCTTCCAGAGCGAGGTTAACACAGGGCGCAATCATTTTGAATACAGGTTCGAAGGGAAGGAATATCTGGTCAATTGGGCCAAGGTGACCTTTCCCGATAATTGGATGATCTTCTACTTCCAGCCCAAGGCTGTGCTGCTGAAGGATATCCGTTACATGTGGTGGGCCACACTTATAATCGTTCTCGCGCTCATTCCGCTGGCACTGATTCTGTCGAAGTGGATGACCGGCCTGCTGATCCGCCCTCTCTACCGGCTGCAGCGTCTGATGTCCAGAGCCGGTGACAATGATCTCTCCGTGCGCTTCTCCAGCGATTACAAGGATGAGGTGGCACAGGTGGGCGAACGTTTCAACATCATGCTGGTCAAAATTGAGCAGCTCATCCAGAACGTCACCGAGGCGGAGAAGCAGAAGCGCGTCTCTGAGGTCAAGGCGCTACAGGCGCAGATTGATCCTCATTTTCTCTACAACACCTTAAATACGATTCTCTGGAAATCGGAATCCCGCAAGCAGGAGGATGTGAAGGAGATGATTGTCTCCCTGTCCCAGCTGTTCCGGCTTGGGCTTAATAACGGCCATGATCTGACAACCGTAGCCAAGGAAGTAGATCATGTCACCCGTTACTTAAGCCTACAGCAGCAGTGCTACGAGGAGCTGTTCACCTATGAGATTACGGTGGAGGAGGGGCTGGACGAGCAGCCGCTGCTAAAAATCCTGCTCCAGCCCCTGGTGGAGAACTCGATTCTCCACGGATTCAGGAGTGAAGGCCATACCGGACGGATCATCATCCGCGTGTACCGGGAAGGGACCTTCATCGTCTGTAAGGTGGAGGACAACGGGGAAGGCTTCGACAAGGAGCGGGTAGAAGCCGGACTTGTCTCAGCAACCGGGCAGGAGCATGGCGGCTACGCTCTGCGGAATGTCTACACCCGGCTGCGCCTGCACTATGGGGACAAAGCCGTAATGGAGCTGGAGAGCGAGCCCTACAAGCTTACCGCCGTAACCCTCCGGTTTCCGGGAGAGTATGAAGATAACTAGGGCAGCGGCGGAGAAGCCGCGCCGGGCAGGGTCCGGCAGGAACAAACTATGAATATCTGGAGGGATTGTGTTGAAACCGGAACGACTTATTTATACCTTCGTCAGCTACGCTGCCCATTATGATGCAGACTGGGGCAAGGGTGTCGCCCTTGACGGGATTGAGCGGACTGCGGAGCTTGCGCATAAATATGCGATTCCCGTAACCTGGATCGTCAACCGGGGCTCGATTCCGGTCCTGCGGGAACGGATCGGGGAATGGCATGCGGCCTACGGCGATGAGGTCATCCTGCAATGCCCCTTTTTCGAAGAGGAGGCTGGCTCCTCCAAGGAGGTGCTGAAGCGGCGGCTGGAAGAAGATTGGTCGCTGTTGCAGGAGGCATTCCCATGGGCCGCCACCAAGGTGGCCGCAAGGGGGAAGATATACAATGAAGTGATTGAAGTGCTGGAGGAACTGGATTTTGAAGGCATGTGGGGGTATTGCTATGAGCAGTTCTGGTGGGATGGCATCACCCATAAGGGCATTCCCTGGGGGTCCTGGTATGTGGACAGCGGAAGCTTCAAGGTGCCGCATCCCGGCCGGGGCCAGGTGGTGGCCTGTGAATGGACCGCCCGGGACCTGCACTCCACCTACCATACCGGCAGCCCGGTCATCTATTCCACGGACCCCAACGATGTGCTGCGCGCCGGTCTGTGTACGGGAGAGAATATCGACTACTGGAAGCATCTGTTCGATGAATATTTGTTCAATACAGATCATAACGGGCAGGTGTTTTTCCTCCAGCAGCAGGAAGGCCATGAGATGGAGTTCACAGACCGGTTCACTGTATTCCCGGCTTCCCATGTCGAGGAATGTGCTGGGATGCTGGATCTCTTTTTCAACTATATTACCAGCTATCCTATTACCTTAACGACTTTACCTCATGCTGTACGCCTGTATAAAGAGCAGAATGAATACACGGCACCGTCCTATATGCTGACCCATGATTATCCGGTACGGCCGGAGGTTAACGAATACACCATGACTCTGGGCGGAGTGGGTTTCGGCCCTTGGCCGGAAACCTTTCTATACTATGATAAAGAGTGCCAGCTGTCCTTCGTGGAGGGAGAATGCAGGCCCCGTCTGCTGCGCAATTATATCGGCAAGCTGAACATGAACGATGATTTCACAGAAGCTGTTCCGCCGGTATTCGTGACGAAGTATCTGAAGACAGATACGGTGATTGAGCTTGAATATGAGATTGGGAGCATCAGCGCTGTTCCGTTCGGGTTAGTGTACTGGGATGATCTGGCGGGCTATGAAGTCAGCGCATGTTCAGACGGTGCTGAAGTTAAGCTGATTAAGGATAAGCTTGCCTTCCTCAGATTCAATCTGACCGGCGGCCGGCAGACAATCGGACTTACACTCCGCTTAAAAAGGAGGCTGGAAGGCCATGCATAAAGTACTGCGTGAACTTAAGGCGGATGAGCGTCTGTTCTTCGAACAGGCCCTGAAGTTTGCGGTAGGTAAAATTGAGCAGAATCTGCCCGTATTTACGGAGCTGTTCCCGGCGTCCGCCAGCCAAGATCTGGTCTATCCCGCGATAGAGAATACGGACTGGACGGCCAGCTTCTGGACCGGCATGGTCTGGCTGGCGTATGAATGGACCGGAGACAGCAGGTACCGGGAAGCGGCAGAAGAGCAGCTGGACAGCTTCCGGCGGCGGGTGGAGGAGCGGATCGCGGTGGATACGCATGATCTGGGGTTTCTGTACAGCCTCTCGGCGGTTGCTGCTCACCGGATTACCGGCAATCCGGCGGCGCGGGAGATGGCGCTGGAAGCGGCCGGACTGCTGGCGGACCGTTACTTTCCCGAGGCTGGAATCATTCAGGCATGGGGAGATCTGAATGACCCGGCGCAGCGCGGCCGGATGATTATCGACTGCCTGCTGAATCTTCCGCTGCTCCACTGGGCTGCTGAAGAGACCGGGGACAGCGCCCTGGCATCCATAGCCCACCGACACGCCCGGCAATCAGCCCGGTATCTGGTCCGTCCAGACCATACCTCCTATCACACCTATTATATGGACGCGGAAACGGGCAAGCCGCTGTACGGCAACACTCATCAGGGGTATGCTGATGATTCCTGCTGGGCAAGAGGGCAGGCCTGGGGCATATACGGCTTCGCGCTTGCCTACGCGCATACGGGCGATTCATCGCTGCTTGACGCCTCCAGGCAGCTGGCCGACTATTTCCTGTCCAAACTTCCGGCAGACGGCATTGTCTATTGGGATCTGATATTTACGGATGGTGACCGTCAGGAAAAAGACAGCTCAGCCGCCGCGATTGCCGTCTGCGGGCTGCTGGAGCTGTGCCGGCAATTACCCGATGAAGATCAGGGTGCAGCCGGATACAGGGAGGCTGCCCTGGAGATGCTGGTTATACTCGCTGAACGGTACACAACGAAGGAGCATCCCCATTCCAACGGAATTCTGCTGCATGGTGTCTATAACAAACCACGGGGCTGGGGGATTGATGAATGCACCCTCTGGGGGGATTACTTCTACTGTGAGGCCTTGATGCGGGTGCTTGGAGAGTGGCGGCGTTATTGGTAGACAAGTTCTGGTGACCCGGATCGACAATTACAATATATCATGATATATTATTATGTATGATACCGAAAAATGAACGTCAGGGGACCAGGAACGTTATGGCTGAATCAACCTCTTCCAAGCCGATGTATGAGAAGATCTTTGATGAAGTGAAGGAGAGCATCCTTACGGAGGCTTATAAACCCGGAGAGCGGGTTCCTTCCGAGAAAGAGCTGGCCGAGACCTATAGTGTCAGCCGCATCACCAGCAAAAAAGCACTTGAGATGCTTGCCGCCGAACGGCTGATCGTCCGTAAGCCCGGCCGCGGCTCGTTCGTGGCCGATGGTTCCGCTAAGCAGCCTGACCCGGGGATGAGCCTTACAGCCCCGGCTGCGAAGAATATTCGTGCCAATGAGAAAACAATCGGCCTGATTATCACCGACTTTGGCAACAGCTACGGGACAGGGCTGATTTACGGGATGGAGCAGGCTTCACGCGACAATGACTGCTTTCTGGTGCTGCGCAGAACCTTCGGTGTTCCGGAGAATGAAGAGCAGGCGGTCCAGAAGCTGCTGAATCTGGGTGTGGACGGTCTGATTATTTTCCCGGCCCAGGGCGAGTATTTCAATGCGGGAATTCTGAAGCTGGTCATCGGACGTTTCCCGCTCGTGCTGGTAGACAGACATTTAAAGGGAGTAGCTGCGGCCTCCATCAGCACCGATAATCTGCAGGCAGCTCTTGAAGCGACGGAGTATTTATTTGACCTCGGGCATACGCATATTTCGTTTCTGTCTCCGCCTCCCGTGGATACCACTGCGGTGGAGGACCGGATTGAGGGCTTCATTCAGGCTCATGCCCAGCGGGGAGTCGTGGTTGATAAGGAACTGTGGGTCAGTGATTTAACATCGACGCTGCCGAAGTTTTTTCATGCGGATAATATTGAGCGGGACATCTCGCGGCTGGTCACCCATCTGCAGAGCCATCCGTCCGTAACGGCGTTATTTGCCATTGAATACAATATTGCGCTGCTCGCGAAGACGGCGGTGGAACGTCTGGGGCTGCGCATACCTGAGGATATCTCCATTATCTGCTTCGACAGTCCGCCGACACATCTGGGAGGCGGGTATGCCTTCACCCATATGCGGCAGAATGAAGAGGAGATGGGCCGGATGGCCCTGGAGAATGTGCTCAGTATTATGAACGGGCAAGCCGTCCCCAATAAGGTGATGCTGGAAGCTGAACTGGTGCCCGGGAATTCGACCGGTCCTGTCCGTAACAACTAGCTGTTATAATCCGAAAACCCATTCCGCCGGATGGGTTTTTTTGCTGTGTCCAAAGTGATCTGTTTCCGGCCTGAAGCTTAAGCTTGCAAGTTAGCCTAGTCTAGTCAATATCAGTGTATTTCATATATTAATATATTATTATCTAAAAATACATATTGACATATCATTTACATGCCAATATACTCATTTGTGAAAGCGCTTCATTCATTACAGAGGAGGTCATTCCGATTGAAAGCGATGAAGGAAACACCTGATTCCCTGCAGGAGCTGGCTGGCCGTGTACGTCAAAAACTGCCCAGCCATCCGCACCTGGCAGATATGTTTGAACAGTGTATGCTCAACACCTGGAACACAACGATCAAGCGCAATCCGGATGGAACCACCTTTGTCATTACCGGTGATATCCCGGCCATGTGGCTGCGGGATTCCACCGCACAAGTCCGCCCCTTCCTCATCCCCGCCTCCGAAGATGAAGAGATGGCCGGCATGATTGAAGGGCTTATCGCACAGCAATTCGCCTATATTGCCCTTGATCCCTATGCAAATGCGTTCAACCGGGAAGCGGATGGACGGGGTCACCAGGAAGACAAGACAATGATGAATCCATGGATTTGGGAACGGAAATACGAAATCGATTCCCTCTGCTATCCCATTCAGCTTAGCTATCTGCTATGGAAAAACACCGGGCGGGTCACGCAGTTCAATTCAGCGTTTGAAGCCGGAGTGTGGCAGATTATTAAGCTGTGGATCAGGGAGCAGAATCATGAGAGCGGTTCCGATTATGTTTTTGAACGCATGAACTGCGCACCGACCGATACCCTTGTCCGCGGGGGTAAAGGCTCATTGACCGCCTATACCGGAATGACCTGGTCAGGCTTCCGCCCAAGTGATGATGCCTGCGAATACGGTTACCTGGTTCCTGCCAATATGTTCGCCGTCGTGGTCCTGCGGTACGTTAGCGAAATCGCATCTGATGTGCTTGGCAACCCGGAGCTTGCACAGGCAGCGGAAGATTTGGCTGAGCAGATTAACGGGGGGATCAAGCGGTATGGCATTGTACAGCACCCTGAATATGGCCCGGTATACGCCTATGAGACCGATGGCCTGGGAGGGGTGAACCTTATGGATGACGCCAATGTGCCCAGCCTGCTGTCCATTCCTTACCTTGGCTATGCGCCTGCAGATGATCCGGTGTATCTCAACACCCGCAAGCTTATTTTAAGCCGGACCAATCCTTATTTCTATGAAGGCAAAGCCGCAGCGGGTATTGGAAGTCCGCATACCCCTCCGCATTATATATGGCCTATCGCCTTGGCGGTTCAGGGAATGACCTCCGGGAAGAGGGAGGAGCAGGAGGCTCTGCTTGAGCTGCTGGAACAGACGGATGCCGGGACCGGATTCATGCATGAGGCTTTTCATGCGGATGATCCGCAGAGGTATACCAGACCCTGGTTCTCCTGGGCCAATATGATGTTCTGCGAGCTGCTGCTTATGCGCTGCGGAATTGAGGTGAAGCGAGGCTGAGCAGCGTTGGCTCCTATAACAGACAAATACAAATTAAGGGGATGAAGCAATGAAAAAAGGATGGGTTACGGCACTTTCGGTGATGATGGTCGCTGCCTTGGCGGCTGGCTGCAGCGGCAATTCGGGAAAAGAAAGCCCTGCAAATGACGGCAAAGACGGAAGCGGCAGCAGCGGGAAGAAGACGGAGCTTACGTTCTGGGGCGACTGGGGCGGTGAAGGCCAGAAGCAGTTCGAGACCATGGTGGATGCCTTCAACAAATCACAAGACAAGATTCATGTGAAATATGTGCTGCAGCAGGATATGATCACCAAATTCCTGACGGCGGCTACGAATGGCGGTGCTCCCGATGTGCTGTTCTGGGACCGCTGGCGGACCTCGCTGTATGCTCCCAAGAACGTGCTGCATCCGGTGGATGAGTACTTAACACGTGACGGCATTTCCAAGGATGATTTCTACAGCGAGTCATTGACTGAGCTCTCCCATGACAATAAGTTATACGGGCTTCCGCTGACCGTTGATGCCCGGGCCTTATTCTACAATAAGAAGCTGCTGGACGAAGCGGGGCTTCAGCCTCCGGCTACCTGGGATGAGCTGGAGCAGGCTGCCGCCAAGCTGACCAAGTGGAACGGCGACAAGCTGGAGGTGGCAGGTTTCTCCATGGGCGATCTTGGCCTGTTCAATATGTATCTCCAGCAGGCGGGCGGCCAGATGCTTACAGAGGACGGCAAAACCAATTTCAATAATGAGCAAGGCAAGCAGGTGCTTGAATTCTGGGACCGCCTGATGAACAAAGACAAGGTGTATAAGGTTGGCTTTGAGCTGGGGCTTGGCGAAGGGCAGGATGCCTTCGTTACAGGCAAGGTTGCCATGCTCTATTCTGGGCCCTGGATGCTCAGTACCTATAACAAATACGGTAAAGATCTCGACTATGGCATTGTACCGCCTCCTGCCGGGCCGAACGGCGACAAGGGCAGTGTGATGGGCGGCTTCGGACTCGTGATTCCGGAGGGCTCCAAGCATCATGATGAGGCATGGGAATTCATTAAATGGTGGACCGCGAACAAGGATAATGCCTTGATGTGGGCCAAGACCAGTCTGAATCTTCCGGGCTTCAAGCCTTCGATGGAAGATCCGTTTTTCCAGGATGACCCGCAGTGGAAGCCGTTTCTGGATACGCTGGAATTTGCCAAAATCCGCCCGACTCATCCCGGCTATTCCGTGATGGAGACCGATGCGCTTGCGCCTAATCTTCAGCTGAACCAGCAGAACAAGCAGAGCATTGAAGACACGCTGAAAAAGGCTCAGGAACAAGGCGACAAGATGCTGAAGGATAACGCGGTTGTTAAGTAACCAGCCTGATGCCGCGGGGAGGCGGTGCCTCCCTGCTGCCATGGAGCCTTGCCGGAGGATGAGAGGGGGAGTTGTATGGCTTCCATGAGAAAAGTGGAACGGCACGAAGCCCGGACGGCTTATGTATTCATTACGCCTACGGTGCTGCTGTTCACTGTGTTTACAGTTATACCTGTAGTGATGGCCCTGTATTTAAGCTTCACCAACTATGATGTACTAAGCCAGAATGACTGGGTCGGCCTGGACAACTACCGCCGCCTGATTGAAGACAGTCTGCTGTGGAAGACATTCAAGAATGTGTTCTTCTACTCGATTATTTTTGTTCCGCTGAATATTATCATTTCCCTCCTGCTGTCCATGCTGCTGAGCAGGGCGTGGCGGGGCGTCAAGCTGTTCCGCACCTTCTATTATCTGCCCACGCTGACCTCGGCTGTAGCGGCGGCAACCGTATGGATCTGGCTGCTGCATCCGGAATTCGGTCTGGTGAACGGCTTGTTGTCTTATGTGGGCATTACCGGTCCTGCCTGGCTGTCCGAGACAAGCACGGCGATGCTGTCCATTGTCATGCTCACCCTCTGGCAATCCGTCGGCTCCAATATGATTATTTATCTGGCCGGTCTGCAGGGGGTCCCGGATTATCTCTATGAATCGGCACGGCTGGACGGGGCGAACAAATGGGCCAGCTTCCGCTACATCACTTGGCCGCAGCTGCGGCCTACGACCTTCCTGGTCAGTACGATGGCGATTATCGGCGCATTGCAGCTGTTCGACCAGGCCTTTGTGCTGACGCAGGGCGGTCCGGCCAATGTGACGAAGACTCCGGTCTACCTAATCTATCAGCAGGGCTTCAATCAGCTGCAGATGGGCTATGCCTCGGCGCAGGCCTTTGTGCTTGCTGTAGCCATTCTTATTTTCTCGCTGATTAATATGCGGGTCTCCAAAGCGGAGGAATCGATCATTTAGAGCAGCTTGTCCAGGAAAAGGAGGTTTGCAGGATGGGTGTTACTGGCGGTTCGGCCTTGAAGCAGGGCCTCTACAAGCTCATTTTCTATATTGTATGTATCCTTATAGCGGTTGTTATGTTTCTGCCATTCTACTGGAGTTTGCTAACCTCACTCAAGCCGGATGATGAGATTTTTGCAATGCCGATTCAGTGGTTTCCGAAGCATCTGACCTTTGAGCATTACCGCAAAGCCTTTTCAACGGTGCCATTCGCTTTATTCTTCTGGAATTCGCTCGTGCTGGCGGTGTCGGGCGTCCTGGCTAACCTGTTTTTCGGATCTCTTAGCGGCTATGCCTTTGCGAAGCTAAGATTCAGGCTGAACAAGCCGGTGTTCCGCGTACTGCTGGCGGCAATGATGATTCCCGGCATTGTGACCATGATCCCGACAGTGTATGTGATGCGCCATATTCCGTTTGCCGGGGGTAATGATCTTTTTGGCGGAGGCGGCAATGGACTGATGAACTCCTTCTGGGGCATTATTCTTCCCGGCGCTTCCGGGAGCTTCGCTGTATTCTTTATGCGGCAATTTTTTCTTACGCTCCCCACTGACATGCTGGAGATGGCCCGGATTGAGGGCTGCGGGGAATTTAAAATTTTCTGGCGGATTTATCTGCCGCTTACCCGCCCGGCGCTGGCGACCTTGAGCATCTTCACCTTCCAGGCCGGTTGGAACAGCTTCCTGTGGCCGATGATTGTGCTGAATGATCCGGACAAGGCAACGATTCAGATGGGGCTGCAGGCTTTTTCTTATAATTTCCAGACGGACTACGGGCCGATGATGGCCGGAGCGCTGGTGGCGATTCTGCCGATACTGGTGTTGTTCCTGGCGCTGCAGCGTTATTTTGTACAGGGGATTGCCTTCAGCGGCATCAAAGGCTAAGTCAGCTGTCGATGGCAAATCATTTACGGGGAGAGAGACACCATATGAAGCAAATAGAGCTTGAACAATGGACGGAACGGGCAGACTCGGCGCAGGAAGCGCTGGATGAATGCTTCTGGAACGAAGATATCGGAATGTATGACATTGAGACACCTTGTCCGGAAGGCTCATGTAATACTGTCTTTCATTATTGGTGGATGGCCCATGCCGTGGATGTGCTGGTGGACGGCTTGCTGCGGACTGGGGCTGCTAAGTACCGCGAACGACTGTCCGCTCTACATGCGGGATTGCTCCGCCGTAATGGCGGCTTGTGGCCCAATGAGTTGTACGACGACATGGAGTGGATGGCCTTGGCCTGGCTTCGCGCATATCAGGCAACCGGAGATGAGCTCTACAAAGAGACGGTTCTTATCCTCTGGACGGATATCAGAACCGGCTGGAACAGCCATTCAGGGGGCGGTATCGCCTGGCAGAAATCGCAGCTGGATTACAAGAACACCCCCGCTAATGCACCGGCTGCTATCCTTGCCGCCCGCCTGTATCAGGCCTTTGGAGATCCACAGGACCTGGAGTGGGCACATACGCTGTATAACTGGCAGCAGTCCCATCTGGTGGACCCGGAGACGGGCTTCGTCTGGGATGGAATGAACCGTACCGGTGACGGCAGGATCGATAAGGATTGGAAATATACGTACAATCAGGGTGTTTATATCGGTGCGGCTATCGAGCTGTACCGGGTTACTGGGAGCTGTGACTATCTGGAGGAGGCCCGGCGCACGTTCGGCGCAGCGGTCAAGGAGCTCGCTGGCCAGAATTCCGGCATGCTCCCGGATGAGGGCGGCGGCGATGCCGGTCTCTTCAAGGGCATTCTGGTCCGCTATGCGGCAGAACTGGCACAGGCCGATCAGACAGACGGAGCTGTCGAGGCCTTCCTGCGCAGTAACGCAGAGCTGCTGTGGCACCAGGGGAAGCCGGCAGACCGGGTGCTGTTCGGACCCGATTGGACAAAGGCACCTTCGGACACTGTGCAATTGAGCACCCAGCTCAGCGGCATCAAGCTGCTGGAGCGGATGGCTGTGCTTGCAGGGACGGGGCAGCCGAGGGCTCAACCCTCATTTTAAAATAGGAGGAGGTGGGCTTATGGATCATTCTAACGGGACATCATTAGCAGAGAACTGGGCAGAACGTGCGGACTGGCTTCAAGACTCTCTCTGGCGGCACTACTATAATGTGGACAGCGGAATTATGAACCAATGGTATCCGCGAGAATACAGCAGGGCAGGCGACAATTTCTACTACTGGTGGCAGGCTCATGTCATTGATGTTCTGACCGATGCTTACGAACGGACACGGGATTCCAGGTATGCCGAACGCATCCGCAGTCTGAGCCGCAGCTTGCACGCCTATAACGGCGGGACGTTCAAGCATAATTATTATGATGACATGGAATGGACCGCCCTTGCGCTGCTGCGGGCGTATCAGGCTACCGGCGAAGCGGAATACCTGAATGCTGTACTTGAATTATGGGCGGATATTCAGACGGCCTGGAATGAGCACTGCGGGGGCGGCATGGCCTGGAAAAAGGATCAGCTGGATTATAAGAACACTCCAGCGAATGCCCCGGCCGCTATTCTGGCCGCCCGCCTATACTCGCTGCGTGGACAGGAGGAGGATTTGAACTGGGCGATCCGGATTTACCGCTGGAACCAGGCCAATCTGGTGGACCCGGACACCGGATTCGTATGGGATGGAATGAACCGGCAGGGGGATGGGCAGATAGATTACGACTGGGAATTCACTTACTGTCAGGGCGTGTTCGTGGGGGCGGGGATAGAGCTCTGCCGTGTCACCGGCGATTCCGGCTATGCCGCAGATGCCCGCCGGACCGCTGAGGCCTGCATAGACCGCTTATGCCATTCTGAATCGCTGCTGCTGCCGGATGAAGGGATTGACGACACCGGATTGTTCAAGGGAATTCTGATCCGCTATCTGGTACAGCTGGAGCAGCATTTCCCCGGAAATGACCGGGTCCGTGAAGTCATATGGGCCAATGCCCGGACGCTATGGGGGCAAGGGCTGGACCGGACGCTGGGCCTGTGCGGACCCTCTTGGGAGCAGGTTCCCGGGTTGCCGTTACAGCTCAGTGTACAGCTCAGCGGTCTGATGCTGCTGGAGGGAGTAGCCAAGCTTGATCATTAGCGTATTGCCGCCTGACGGTTATGGACTGGATGTACAAATGAAGGGGGTACCCGGAAATGTTCACCTGGAAGAAAATAAGAAGTGCTGCTGTTCTCTGTCTGTTGTCCCTGTCTCTGTCTGTGTCTGTGCCGTCTCCCGGTGCAGGAGGTACGGCAGAGGCATTCACCGTCTCTAATGCTGATGCTGCAATGAACTCTTTTGTGCAAGTATTCTATGATTCTTCCGCCAAATACTTCTATACCAACAGCGATCATCTGATTCATTCCGAACATGCTCACGGGCCGAACGGGGGTCTCTACACCGACTTCTGGTGGGAGGCACAGCTCTGGGAGACCGTAATGGATGCCTACGAGCGCACGGGCAGCAATGTCTACCGCACGATGATCGATGAGATCTACACCGGATTCAACGCCAAATATCCGGATATGATGACAAATCCGTTCAACGACGACCTGGGCTGGTGGGCGCTGGCCTGCGCAAGAGCCTATGAACTGACGGGAACGACGGAGTATCTGAACCGTGCCAGCTTCCTGTTTGGCCAAATCTACAGCGAATGGGACAGCACGTACGGCGGCGGGATCTGGTGGAGAAGGGACGCCCATGTGCCGGGCCAGGCCAACGCCCAGAAGAATATGGCCACGAATGCCCCGATGGTTATGACCGCAGTCAAGCTGTCTAGTGCCTACAATGATCCTACTTATCTGACCAAGGCTACTCAAATCTATAACTGGACCAAATCTACCCTAGTTGGTGGCAGCAAAATCAACGATCATATTGAAGGTGCAGGCAGCGGTATCGTTAAGGATTGGGACTTCACTTACAATTACGGAACGTTCCTGGGGGCGGCTGTATCCCTGTACCAGGCTACCGGAGCTTCCGCCTACCTAACGGATGCCAACAATGCAGCCGGGTATGCCGTTAATAAAATGGTTTCCGCCCAGACTCTGTTGTATGAAGGGGAGAATGATGCCGCGGGCTTCAAAATGGTCTTTGCCCGCAATCTGAACCGTCTCCGTACGCTGGGCGGACAGTCGCAATACTTAAGCTTTCTTCAGCAGAATGCAACGCAGGCCTGGAATCACCGCCGCATGAGCGACGGAATCATCGGCAGCGACTGGCTGCGTAATACAGGCTCCTCCTATGTGCAGAGCCTGGCCGCCGCTGCGGGCGCTTCTATTCTTCAGCTCGTTCCCGCTGACGGCTACACCGGGTACATTGCGGGCAACGGGGCTTATGAAGCGGAGAATGCCGCGCGGACGCTGGTCGGCGGAGGCGGGATGATCAATGAGAGCACCAATGCCGGCTTTACCGGAAGAGGGTATGTCGGGGGCTGGAACACAAGCGGCACCTCCATTGATTTCTATGTCAACCAGAATGCAGCAGGAACCAGAACTGTCACCTTCCGCTACGCGGCGGCGGCAGGCAATGCTTCCCGCTACGTGAAAGTGAACGGAGTGGTTACTACCTCCAATCTGGTGTTCAATTCCACCTCCAGCTGGAGCGCATACGGAACGGTATCCGTCGCGGTACCGTTGAACGCAGGCTCGAACACCATTCAACTCGGGTATAACAGTGCGCTCGGAAATACGAACTATCTGAATATTGATTTGCTGAGCGGGCTTTGAATTTTTCAGGATAATTTTAGGGGAAATGGACCAAAAAACAAAAAGCAGCGGTTCTCCAATAATGAGAATCGCTGCTTTCTTAACGTTTGAAGCTTTTGGGACAGCCCCGTATTAGTCCCCGGTCTCTACGATCCAGACCTCCGGCAGATTGCGGTACTGCTCGGCGTAATCCAGGCCATAGCCGACGACAAATTCGTCCGGGATGTCAATCCCGCTGTAGTCAATGGGAACATCGACGAGGCGGCGGGAAGGCTTGCTGAGGATAGTGCAGATCCGCACGCTTGCCGCCTCGCGCAGGGCGAACAGCTCCTTCAGATGCTGAAGCGTCAGGCCGGTGTCGATCAGATCCTCGACCAGCAGGATATGCTTGCCGCGGATATCCATGTCGATATCCTTCTTGATCGTAATGACGCCGGAGGAGGTGGAGCTTGCCCCGTAGCTGGACACCGACATATAGTCGACGCCGACCGGGAAGGTGATCTCACGCATCAGATCAGACATGAAGACGGCCCCGCCCTTAAGAATGCCGATAAGCACCAGTTCCTTGCCTTCGTAATCGCGCGATATTTCAGCGCCCAGTTCCTGTACTCGCTGCTGCAGTTGGTCCTTGCTGACCAGAACTTTGGTAATTTGGGTCATGGTTGACGCTCCTTATGGATTAGGATGTGATCACGAGGATGATCTGTCCTTTTCCTTAAGCATAACATCATGTGCGCCTCCTTCAAAGATCGTTGTCGAGGAAACCAGGGTAATCTTGGCCTTCTGCTGTAGTTCCGGGATGGTCAGCGAGCCGCAATTGCACATGGTGGACTTGATTTTGCTGATGCTGAGATCGAGATTGTCCTTAAGCCGTCCCGCATAGGGAATGAAAGAATCCACGCCTTCCTCGAACTCCAGCTTGCTCTCCTTATCGGTATTGCCGAAGTCATAACGCTGCCAGTTGCGGGCACGGCTGGAGCCTTCGCCCCAATATTCCTTCACGAAGTTCCCGCCGACCAGCAGCTTGCGTCCGGGGCTCTCATCGAATCTGGCAAAATAGCGGCCAAGCATCACGAAGTCAGCGCCCATCGCCAACGCCAGCACAATATGATAATCATGGACAATCCCGCCGTCCGAGCAGATGGGGACATAGATGCCGGTCTGCTCGTAATATTCCTGGCGGGCCGCCGCCACTTCGATGACAGAGGAAGCCTGGCCCCGACCGATGCCCTTTTGCTCGCGGGTGATGCAAATGGAGCCGCCGCCGATGCCGACTTTGATGAAATCCGCTCCTGCCTCTACGAGGTACAGGAATCCTTCCTTGTCAACAACATTGCCCGCACCGACCTTCACGCTCTCCCCGAAAGTCTCCTTAATATAATGGATGGTCTCCGCCTGCCACTCCGAGTACCCGTCAGAAGAATCGATGCACAGGATATCTGCCCCCGCTTCCACCAGCGCTGGCACACGCTCCTTATAATCCCGCGAATTAATTCCTGCGCCTACAATGAGCTGCTTGTTGTCGTCATGCAGCTCCAGCGGATACTCCTGATGGCTGTCATAATCCTTGCGGAAGACCAAATGGACGAGATGGCCGCTGGCATTCACAATCGGCAGGCAGTTCAGCTTATGATCCCAGATCATGTCGTTCGCTTCGGTCAGGGTAATACCTTCTTCGGCGTAGATCAGCGAAGCGAGCGGGGTCATGAACTCCGTAATCGGACAATCCGGCGGGAGGCGGTTCTCGCGGTAATCCCGGCTGGTGACGATGCCCATCAGTCTGCCTGTCGGTTCTCCGTTGTCTGTGATCGCAATGGTGGAGTGGCCGCTGCGCGCCTTCAGCATCAGCACATCCTGAAGCGTATCTTCCGGGCGCAGGTTGGAGTCGCTGAGTACGAATCCTGCTTTGAACTTTTTGACCCGGCGGACCATTTCGACCTGCTGGCCGATGGACTGGGAGCCGTAGATGAAGGAGATGCCCCCGCTTTTGGCCAGCGCAATCGCCATGTTGTGGTCGGATACCGCCTGCATTACCGCCGAAGTCACGGGGAGGTTCATGGTCAGTGCGGGAGTCTCTCCCCGGCGGAACTTGGTTACCGGTGTGCTAAGATCCACATTGCCGGGTATGCAATCTTTGGTGGTCAGACTGGGTACCAGCAGGAACTCACTGAAGGTTCTTGAAGGCTGCTCGTAATAAAAAGCCATGGCTTGTCACTCCCCTGCTATTTTTTCACAACTCATACCTGGGACAGAAATCTGACGGGTACTCCAATGTCCGCTTCCAGTTGCTTGTAATGCTCTCCTTTGGCCAGAATCGCCTGCACGCCGACAAGCTCTATGCCCATCACGGACAACTGAGCAGCAATGCAGCGGATCGTAGCGCCGGAACTGATCACATCATCCAGCAGCAGCACCCGGTCACCGGCGGAGAAGCCGTCAAAATAAATATAATTCTCATTATACGCCGTCTCGCGTCTCACACTAACCTCATAATTCTCGTACAGCTCAGTGCTGAGGCGCAGAATATTCATCGGCTTCATCAGCTTATAGGCAGCCAGCATCCCCCAGGTATGACCGCCGGGTTCAGGGGAGACAATGTAATCAAAATCGGGAAACTGCTCCGTTACAGCATCCGCCAGATTGTGAGTGATTTCACGGATTAGCTCGGGGGCAATGTACGTACCGCGTTCTCCGAAGGGGTAGAGCTTGAAGTCATAGGCGGTGTCCTTATTCTTGTAGATTCTCACATTTCTGGCCTTACGAATCGATTCACTTAAGCTTGCGTAGGAAGCACTCATTTGCCCTCACTCCTTCTATTATAATGGATGCCAAAAACCCCAGGCTAAAGGAGGCGCAGTCCAAAGCAGGATACATCAGCGTAGAAAAGCACGGTTTCGCCCGTGAGCTCACGCTGATACATCCAGCAGGGGGCTGGCCTCTTGTAGCCTGGGGCAATTTACGGTTGCCTGTAGATACGCCCATTCCGGATTAACGGGCTTATACAAGAGAGGTTTGAAGGGGGATAACTGACGCGATGTTAACTTAGGGACGGAGAATCAGATCATTTTTGCTACTTATGTTATAAAAGTTAACTCAGATCATTTGTTATATGCTATCATCCGTAATAAAGTGTGTCAATATTTCATCATTGTGTTATATTAAATGACTTAAATACTTGTTTATAATAATTATTATCTGCAATTCATAAATAGTTCAAAGGTTTTGTTAAAAGCCGTATTTTGATGTGATATACTTAACACAGCGATTTGAGATCTTGTGAAATTGATACTAATATTTGCTGCTAAGCAGTAACAGAGCCTACACCAATGAATATAGATTAGGATGGTGAACAAGCGATGCATATTGTCGTCGTTGGCCTGAATTACCGTACGGCTCCCGTAGAGGTGAGGGAACAGTTCGCTTTTGCCGAGAAGGATCTGCCTGCTGCGCTTCATCAGCTGCTGCAGACGAAGAGCGTTCTGGAAGGGGTCGTTGTCGCCACCTGTAACCGGACGGAAATTTATGTGGTCGTGGACCGCCTTCATATGTGCGGATATTTCATCCGCAGCTTCATGGAGCAGTGGTTCGGAGTAAGAAGCGATGTATTTACGCAACATATGTATATATATGAAGACGAGCAGGCGATTGCCCATCTGATGCGTGTCACCTGCGGTCTGGATTCCATGGTGATTGGCGAGACGCAGATTCTGGGTCAGGTGCGCAGTGCCTTCCTGACGGCTCAGGCGGAAGGGGTTACCGGAACCTGGTTTAACCGGCTGTTCAAGCAGGCGGTGACGCTCGGCAAGCGTGCGCATAGTGAGACCTCGATTGGTGAGAGCGCGGTGTCGGTCAGCTATGCGGCCGTGGAGCTGGGGAAGCGGATCTTTGGCATGTTCACCGGCAAAAGAGTGCTCATTCTCGGCGCCGGCAAAATGAGCGAGCTGACGGTGAAGCATCTGTACAGCAGCGGCGCGGCGGAAGTGATTGTCGCCAACCGTACCTTGTCCCGTGCTATCGAGCTGGCCGAGAAATTCTCGGGTAAGCCCAGCACGATTGAAGAGGCGCTGAAGTCTCTGGATGAAGTGGATATTGTGATCAGCTCTACAGGTGCAGACGGCTATGTGCTGACGGCTGCCCAGGTAGCCGAGGGCATGAAGCGCCGCCCTTCACGGCCGCTGTTCATGATCGACATTGCTGTGCCGCGCGATATTGACCCTGCTGCTGCCAGTGTGCCGGATGTATTCCTCTATGATATCGATGATCTGGAAGGCATTGTGGAGAGCAATCTGGAGATGCGCCGCAGTGAAGCTGCCAAGATCGAGGTTATGATTGAAGGCGAGATGGCGGATTTCCAGCAATGGCTGAAGACGCTGGGCGTCAGACCGGTGATCCGTGCGCTGCAGGACAAGTCAAACGGAATATATGAAGAAACGATGGGTAGTCTGTTCAACAAGCTGCCTGAGCTGGATGAGCATCAGCGCAAGGTGATCCGCCGGCTGACCAAGAGCATTGTCAACCAGATGATGCATGATCCGATCAATGTGATCAAGGAGATGTCCGGCGGCAAGCAAGGGAATGAAGCACTGGAGTATTTCACTCAAATCTTCGCCCTGCAGGAGCAGCTGGATGCAGGTCCGGCCGGTGAAAGTGTTGAACCGCTTGAGCGCAGCTCTGCTGAACGGCCCTCCGGCGGAGAGATCCGTGTGCCGGGAGCGGTGCTTACCCCAGCCGGTCTGCTGGGCGGGTGAGCCACATGCTGCTGAACGGAATATATGATGCCGCTCTGCTGCTATATGCCCTGAGCCTGCTGTTTGTTTTCTCGGATTGCCTTCGGCGCAATCCGGGCGGAAAGCGGCTGGGCACAGGGCTTCTTGCTGTTGTCGGCCTGCTTCAGCTTGGGGGCCTGGCCATCCGCTTCTCCCAGGAGGGCGGCTTGCCGATCTTTACGCCTTACGACTTCCTGTTCTGGTTCTCCTTCAGCATGGTGGTCACCTCGTTTGCGGTGGCCTATATGCGCGGCGGCGAGTTCACCGTCCTGCTGCTCAGCATGGCGGGCTTCAGTGTATTCCTGCTGAACCGGGTATGGCTGACGGCGGAGGATCATACGCTGCAGAGCTGGAGTGCGGTGCACGGGTGGCTGGCGATGCATGTGATTTTGGCGAATCTGAGCTTTGCCGCACTGACACTTGGGACGGTATTTGCGATAATGTATCTATTCCTGCATACGAAGCTGAAGAATAAGAAGTGGGATGACCGTGTCCGCAGGCTGCCCAGCCTGGAGACGATGGACAAATATTCCTACACGGCGATTCTGGCCGGAGTTCCGCTGCTGCTGGCCTCGCTTATTCTGGCGGGTCTGTCGATTGTCGCGGAAGAGCGGACACCGCTTTTTCAGGATACGAAGGTCCTGACTACGCTTACGGGCCTGGGTGTCTATATCGTCTACCTTGTGCTGAAGTTCTCCGGCCGCCGAAGCGGTACCGTCATGGCCCGCTGGGCGATTGCCGGGTACGGCTTCATTATTCTTAACTTCCTGCTGAATTCCTGGTCGGAGTTCCATGGCTGGGGCGGGGAGTAAGGGAACGTTGGTTTGGTGTGGCTGATAGTGTGGGGCGCGGATGATTGGTGTGGTTCGGGGCTGATGGTTGGTCGTTGGCTAATGGTGTAGTTCGAGGCTGATGGTGTGGTTCGAGGCTGACAGTGTGGTTCGGGGCTGATTGGTGTGGTTCGAGGCTGATTGGTGTAGTTCGAGGCTGATTGGTGTAGTTCGGGCTGATTGGTGTGGTTCGGGGCTGATTGGTGTGGTTCGAGGCTGATTGGTGTGGTTCGGGATGATTGGTGTAGTTCGAGGCTGATTGGTGTGGTTCGGGGCTGATCGTCACTGTGGTGCATTTAACATTAACTTCGCGATAAGAGCTGGAGTGAGCAGGATGAATAAATATTTGCCGATCCTGCTGGATGTGGAAGGCAGGCGAGTGGTGGTGGTTGGCGGTGGGGCGGTGGCTGCGCGCAAGGCCGTCCCGCTGCTGGAAGCAGGCGCGGAGCTGGTGGTGATCAGCCCCTCGCTCAGCGGGACGCTGGCTGCGATGGCTGATGAGGGGCGGCTGCAATGGATCAGCCGCCCCTATGCTCCCGGGGATCTCCAGGGAGCTGTGCTGGTCTATGCCGCCAGCGATAACAGGGCGGTGAACGAGGCCGTTGCCGCGGAAGCCCGGCAGCTGGGGCTGCCCGTTAATGTGGCCAGCCATGCGGAGGCGGGCACGTTCATTACGCCCGGCGTGCTCCGCCGCGGGCGCCTCACGGTTGCGGTCTCGACCTCCGGGGCGGGACCGTCTGCGGCTGCGGGGATTACGCAGCAGATTGCGGGGCTGCTCGGCGAGGAATACGAGCCGTATCTGGATTTCCTGCATGAGCTGCGGACGGCCATCAAGCAGCTGGAGCCAGCGGCAGAGAACCGTTCGCGGCTTTTGCGGCGGCTGGGGAAGCTGGATGTGTTGAATGAGCTGCGGCAGGGCACCTTTATACCATGGACGGCCGAGGAGATTGAGGCTTGGGTGGCGCGCAACCGGGAGGAATAGGGGGCTTAAGTGGCTGGGCCATCGAGACGAACAAAGCAAGGGCAAAAATGCCCTTGAATTCGGCCAAAGGCGCTCTGTGGAGCAAATTAGGTGTATAAATACACCTGAATTCGGCCGAATCAGCTCAGTCTAGCAAATTAGGTGTATAAATACACCTGAATACGGGCGAAGTGGCTCAGTTGAGCAAATGAGGTGTATAAATACACCTGAATACGGCCAAATCAGCTCAATCGAGCAAATGAAGTGTATAAATACACCTGAATTCCGCCAAATCAGCTCAGTTGAGCAAATGAAGTGTATAAATGCCTTTGAATTCGGCCGAATCAGCTCAAGCGAGCAAATTCAGGGGTTAGTTATGGCGGCGGCTGAAGTAAGGGACTGACTTGAACAGGGGGAGTGGGCATGCGGAAGATTATCGTGGGCAGCAGACAAAGTGCGCTGGCTTTAACGCAGACGGGGCATGTGATTGCCGATCTGGAGCGGCTTAGCGGAGAGCATGGGTTTGATTTTACTTTTGAGGTGCATAAGATTGTGACCAAGGGTGACCGGATTCTCAATGTGACCCTGTCCAAAGTGGGCGGCAAAGGTCTGTTCGTCAAGGAAATTGAACAGGCGATGCTGGCGAAGGATATTGATATGGCAGTACATAGCATGAAGGATATGCCTTCCGAATTGCCGGAAGGCTTGATGAATGGTGCGGTGCCGAAGCGTGAAGATCCGCGCGACGTTCTGATCTCTAATAGCGGAGCGGGCCTGGAGGGTCTGCCGCAAGGCGCGCGCGTAGGCACAAGCAGTCTGCGGCGCTCCAGCCAACTGGCTGCACTCCGGCCGGATCTGCTTATTGAGCCGGTACGCGGCAATATTGATTCGCGGCTGAAGAAGCTGGAGAGCGGCGAATATGACGCGATTCTGCTGGCAGCAGCGGGGCTGTCGCGGATGGGCTGGCAGGACCGGATTACGGCATATTTGCCGCCTGAGGTCTGCCTGCCCGCTGTAGGCCAAGGAGCACTCGGTATTGAGTGCCGTGAGGACGATGAGGAGCTGCGCAAGCTGCTGGCGCTGTATAATGATAAGCGCACGGCACTCACGGTGACAGCGGAGCGGACCTTCCTGGGCGCCCTGAACGGTGGCTGTCAGGTGCCGATCGGCGCTTACGCGATCCTTGAGCCGGAAGGCGAAGCTGCGGGTCCGTCCATAACTTTAACCGGAATGGTCGGAACACCGGACGGCACAGTCATTCTGAAGGAGACCTGCACCGGCAATGATCCGGTGGAGCTGGGTTCGGAGGTCGCGCGTAAGCTGGTGGCCAGAGGTGCGGAGAAGATTTTGGCGGATGTAAGGGAATAAGGGGTAAGGGTTAGACAGGGAATAGTGTGGGCTCAGGAGAAGCTTATGCAGGCCAGAATCGCATGTGTAGAGGGATAAGGGGATGACGGAGATGGCGGGGAAGGTATATCTGGTAGGTGCAGGTCCGGGGGATGCGAAGCTGATTACAGTCAAGGGGCTGGAGTGTATCCGGAAGGCCGATGTGCTGGTCTATGACAGGCTGGCCAGTCCAAGGCTGCTGAAATGGATGAAGCCCGGCGGCGAGAAAATATACGTAGGCAAGCTTTCGGACCGCCATACGATGAAGCAGGAGGATATTAATCAGCTGCTGGTGGATCTCGCTCTGGAGGGCAAAACGGTGGTGCGTCTGAAGGGCGGGGACCCCGTGATTTTTGGCCGGGTGGGTGAAGAAGCGGAGCTGCTGCGCAGGAATGGCATCTATTATGAGATTGTGCCTGGCATTACCTCGGCCATCAGCGTCCCGGCATATGCCGGGATTCCGGTGACCCACCGGGAGGCATCGTCTTCCCTGTCGATTATTACCGGCCATGAGAGCCCGGATAAGCTGGATCATTCCATTCAATGGGATAAAGTAACGAATGCGACAGGCACGCTGGTATTCCTGATGGGTGTCGCCAAAATCGGCTATATCAGCGCCCAGCTGATGAAGCACGGCCGTCCGCCGGAAACCCCGGTGGCACTGGTGCGCTGGGGGACCCGTGCGGATCAGGAGACGCTGACCGGCACGCTGGCCGATATTGAGGCGAAGGTTACGGCAGCGGATTTTCAGCCGCCGGCGGTTATTGTGGTCGGTGATGTTGTGCTCCAGCGGGAGCACCTGATGTGGGTGGAGGCGCTGCCGCTGTTCGGCAAGCGCATTGTAGTGACGCGGGCGCGTGCGCAGGCAAGTGAGCTGGTGGACCGGATCGAGGAGCTGGGCGGCGAGCCGTACGAGTTCCCGGTCATTGAGACGGTGATGCAGCGGGATGCGGGCAAGCAGGCGGAGATCGCTGCGGCTCTTGGCGGGCTTGCGGCGTACGACTGGGTGTTCTTCACCAGTCCGAACGGCGTGGACTTCTTCATGAGTCATCTGACGCAGCAGAAGCTGGATATTCGCAGTTTGCACGGGGCGCGGCTGTGCGCTGTGGGACCGGGGACGGCTGCGGCGCTCGCAGAGCGCGGGCTGATCTCCGAGGAGCTGCCCGGCCGCTTCCAGGCCGAAGGGCTGATTGAAGCCTTCGGCTCACAGCTGCTGCCAGGGCAGAAGGTGCTGCTTCCGCGCGGCGACCTGGCGCGTGAGTGGCTGCCGGCAAAGCTGAGGGAGCTGGGGCTGGAAGTGACCGAGGTGGATACGTATGAGACGATTGTCACTGGGGAGGATGATATTGAGCTGGTGAAGCTGCTGGAGGAGAAGCGCATCCATGCGGTAACCTTCACCAGCTCGTCCACGGTGCGCAATTTCCTCGGCATACTCAAGCGGATGGGCCTGGAAGATCCGCTTACTCTGCTGGCGGGTGTCAAGATTGCCTGCATCGGCCCGGTTACCGAGCAGACCGCAGTCGAAGCGGGCCTCACTCCGGGACTGCTCCCGGAAGAAGCCACCATCGAAGGACTGGTGCAGGAGCTGTGCCGCTGGAATGAATCGACAAGGCTGAGATAGCCTGTTCCTGCCGGATCTGTCAGCGCTGCTTTTGAGCATTGCAATCGGGCCTGGCCTACTAGCAGCAATAGCTTTAACATCTCAATACTGCTTAAGACGAATAGATGTGTGTATATACTTACTGAACAGGGGGTTTGCAGCAATGAGCTTTCCAATAACCAGACACCGCCGTTTGCGCGGGTCCGCCGGTATTCGCGGCATGGTGCGCGAGACCGTACTCCATGTGCTGGATTTCATCCAGCCGATTTTTGTAACCTATGGAACGGGTGTAAAGAATGAGATCAGCTCCATGCCCGGCGTCTATCATTTCTCGCTGGATACGCTGAAGGCGGAGGTGGATGAGATTGCTTCCCTCGGCATTCCGGCGGTACTGCTGTTCGGTATTCCCGAGACGAAGGATGCGGTTGGCTCGTCCGGCTTCGCAGACGATGGCATTGTGCAGGAAGCCACGCGTCTGATCAAAAAATGGTATCCCGAACTGCTGGTTGTCGCCGATACCTGCCTGTGTGAATTCACCGACCATGGCCACTGCGGCATGGTGCATACCCATACGGTAGACGGTGTGGTGCACGGGGATGTAATTAACGATGCTTCGCTTGAGCTGCTGACCCGCACGGCGGTCTCGCAGGCCCGGGCAGGGGCGGATATTATCGCGCCGTCCAACATGATGGACGGATTCGTGCAGGCGATCCGTGCCGGACTCGATGCGAATGGCTTCGAGCAGGTGCCGATCATGTCCTATTCGGTAAAATACGCCTCCGCCTTCTACGGCCCGTTCCGCGAAGCGGCGGATTCCGCTCCCCAGTTCGGCAACCGCAAGACGTACCAGATGGACCCTGCCAACCTGCGGGAAGCGGTTCGCGAAGCGGATTCCGATGTGCTGGAAGGCGCGGACATGCTGATGGTGAAGCCTGCGCTGGCTTATCTGGATGTTATCCGCACTATCCGCGACCAGTTCGATCTGCCGCTTGTAGCCTACAACGTCAGTGGTGAGTACTCGATGGTCAAGGCTGCTGCACAGCAGGGCTGGATCGATGAGCAGGCGGTTGTGCTGGAGATGCTGACCGGCATGAAGCGCGCCGGAGCAGATATAATTATTACCTATTTCGCCAAGGACGCAGCCCGCTGGCTGCGCGGCTAGGATCAGGAGGGAACAAGCATGGACAACATGCCGTTGAACCGCCGGGAAGAGGCTTCCCGCATGGCTTTTGAAGAGGCAAAACAATATATTCCCGGCGGGGTGAACAGCCCGGTCCGGGCATTCAAGTCCGTAGGATTGACCCCGGTCTATGTGGAGAGGGGCGAAGGCTCACGGATCTACGATATTGACGGCAACAGCTTCATTGACTACGTCTGCTCGTGGGGACCGCTGATTATGGGACATGCCCATCCTGAGGTGGTGAAGGCGCTGCAGGAGACTGCGGCCAGAGGGACAAGCTTCGGCGCGCCGACCCTGCTTGAGACCGCAATGGCCAAAACCGTGGTAGAACGCGTAGCCTCGGTGGACATTGTCCGCATGGTGAACTCGGGAACGGAAGCGACGATGAGCGCGATCAGACTGGCCCGCGGCTATACCGGACGCAGCAAAATCCTCAAATTCGAAGGCTCCTATCACGGCCATGCCGACAGCCTGCTGATTAAGGCCGGTTCCGGGGTGGCGACCCTGGGGCTGCCGGATAGTCCGGGCGTGCCGGAAGGTGTGGCGGTGAATACGATCACGGTACCTTATAATGACCTGGACGGGGTCAAAATCGCGTTTGAGCGCTTCGGCAACGAGATTGCCGCTATCATCGTGGAGCCGATCGCCGGAAATATGGGCGTTGTGCCTCCGCTTCCGGGATTCCTGGAAGGTCTCCGCAAGGTGACTACGGGGTACGGGGCTTTGCTGATTTTTGACGAGGTGATGACCGGCTTCCGTGTGGACCGGGGATGTGCGCAGGGGCTGTTCGGGATGGACCCGGATCTGACCTGCTTCGGCAAGGTTATCGGCGGCGGGCTGCCTGTAGGGGCTTACGGCGGCAAAAGAGAGATCATGGAGCAGATCGCCCCGTCCGGCCCGATCTATCAGGCGGGCACACTCAGCGGGAATCCGCTGGCGATGGCGGCGGGCTACAGCACGCTTGCGCTGCTGACCCCTGAGGTCTACACCCGTCTGGAGTCGCTTGGCGCGAGACTGGAAGCCGGGCTTAAGCGCAATGCGCAGGAGACGGGGATTCCGCTGACGATTAACCGCGTGGGCTCCATGGTGTGCCCGTTCTTCACAGAAGAGCCGGTCATTAACTTCGAGACGGCCAAGACCAGTAACCTGGAGCTGTTCAAGCGTTATTTCGGTAAAATGCTGGATCAGGGCATCAGTGTTCCGCCCTCCCAGTTCGAGGGAATGTTCGTATCCGCTGCGCACAGCGAGCAGGATATTGACGATACGATTGCGGGCCATTACCAGGCCCTGAAATCGCTATGACGGCTGGACCGGAGGACCGGTCCGGCGGGCAACGCGCAGAAATGGAGGGCGTTGCCCGCCGTGCAGGCGCAGACCCATCGGGTACCGCCGCCGGCTTCGCGGGCGGCGGCAAATGGACCCGGCGCGGGGAATGGCTGGAAGCCATGCCTGGCCGGGTCATTACGGGGGCTGCCGACAGAGTGGCAGCCATCGATGCCTGGCTGCTGGGCGCAGCCGGAATGCCGGAGAAGCTGCACGCCCGGCTGCGCCGCGAGGATGGCATCCAGTGGAGGGGCGACCGGCTGCGGCTGGCTCTTTTTCCTCACAGGGAAGCGGGAATAGAGCCTGTGTGGCAGGAAGCTGCGGCTGAGGTGCTGTTCGAGGACGACTTCTGCCTGGTGGTCCACAAGCCTGCGGGCATGGCGCTTCATCCGGATGGCAGCGGCACGGAGGTAACGCTGGATCATATCGTAGCTGCGCATTATGCGGCTTCCGGCGGAGGCATTGCCGTCCGTCATATCCACCGGCTGGACAAGGATACTACCGGACCCGTGCTGTATGCGAAGAACGAATATGCCCAGCTTGTGCTGGATGAAGAGATGCGTGAGAAGAACGTATCCCGCCTGTACGCGGCGATTGTTGAAGGCACAGTGCCGCCTGAGCTTACGGTGATCGATGCCCCCATCGGCCGTGACCGCCATCATGCGGCGCGCAGACGGGTATCCCCTGGAGGGCAAGCGGCGGTAACACGGATTGTAGGGCGTGAAGCCCTGCCCGGCGGAACCGTAGTGAAGCTGCAGCTGGAGACGGGCCGCACGCACCAGATTCGTGTCCACCTCAGCCATGCGGGGCATCCGCTCTTCGGGGATGACCTCTACGGCGGACCGGGCTGGCATACTGCGGGTATTCCTTCCGGCAACAGCCTTAAGGAGAAGCAGCCCCTTCGTTCGGAGCCTGGTCAGGTGAAGTCTGCCATTACGGCCTGGTTCGAAGAGCAGGAGAAGGCAGGCCTCACCCCTGGTCTGCACGTCCACGGCAAGCAGCCGCCGGCTCCACCTTCCAAGCCGGGAGTCAAGGTGAAGCAGGAGAGTTCCGACCGCCAGGCACTGCATGGCGAGAAGCTGATTTTCGCCCACCCCTGGACCCGAAGCAAGATCGAGGTATCTGATCCCTGGCCGGAGGATATGCGTCGCCTGCGCGAGCAAATCGGTGGCACAGCTCAGGAGTAGGCCATTAGTCAATCGGCTCTGTGAAGTTAAGATAAGTCAATGTAAGCCATGCCCAGCCGGGCCGCGTTTCTCTGATATCTGGAGGATTGCGGCTCGGCTTTTTAGTTGTTGTTCAGTGCGACCTCCTCCAGCCGAAACATCGAACAATAAGTGGATTTATGTTATTTAATTTACGCATCATTACTCTCCCAGGGGAACGTTAAGTGGATTTAGGGCATCTAATTTTCTCAATATGTCCTATAATGTTTATTTTCAGCTTATATAAGTGTTGTTTTGCCAACTGTTTCCGGATATTCGTAGATTTACTGGTGAACAGTTGCCCTTTTTCCTCTTATTTCATTGTAGCCACCAGTTAGCCCACGTGTCCTCTGATACATTTCCGCGCTCAAGCCCGTCTTACTAATATGAGGAGATGATCTGGCTGTGAGATTGAGATGGAATCGCAGAGTGTTAGGAATCTTAGCCGCCTCGACCCTGGTGATTGCCGCCGGAATAATGGTGGTTGTGCAACTGAACAACAACTACGGTGTACTGGGTCTGGTTGCCCAGCTTCAGAGCTTCCGGGTGACGGTAGACAATCAATCGGACTTTGAGCTGAGTATTCAGGAGACAGGAGTGGTAACCGGCGCAGCAGCGGAGGCGTCAGCAGACGAAGTTGGCAAGATACTCAAAAGCGGAAAAACATTAAAAATTAAGCCCCGGCTGACCTTAAGCGGTGAAGGCGGAATTTATCTGAAGTATTCAGACCCGAGAGAACCGGACGTTCCCAAAACCATCGGAGTATGCTCCTACACCGAGACTTTATCCGGATATTCCAAGGTAATAATCACGAATGACAAGGTGACGGTTAAAGAGAATTGTAGCTAATCTATGGAGGCTGACTGCTATTTTGGCAGCTTGGTCTCCAAATATCCCCTTTAATTTCCCTCTGCGCATTTACAATCCAGATATTTGCAGATTTCCAGTAACATTTGTAACTGACGGGCTTCCAATATATTGATAAAAATAGTATGTAAGCGCAGTCTATTTGATGAACTGGGGGAATATTTGTGAAAAAAGTTACTAAGTTAATGCTCGTGGCCGGCATCTCGTTGGCACTTGTCGGGGTAGGGAACAGCGGCGCCCTGAACAATGTCACTTCGGCAGCGAGCGCACCGCTTAAGGTAGGCCGGGTGGAAGCGGCTGCCCATGGCACCAAATGCTTCACCGTTGCGGTTGCTGTAGTCCAGAATGGCGTAATCGTTGCGGCTTCGCTGGATGATTATCAGTTCCTGGGTAGCGATGTAGCTACTGGCGTACCGAACTCGGACAAGGACTTCGGCAAGAATTACAAAGATCCGAATATGGTGCTGGCCTCCAAAAAGACCAACGCCAAATATTACAGCGAGCACATGACGGAAGAAGCCAAATCGACAGTAGCCTATGACAAGAACCTGGCGGCTATCGAGAAATTTGCAACTGGCAAAACGATTAAATCCCTTGAAGCTACACTGACTAAAAAAACAAAAGAGCAAGTCGTTGATGCTGTAAGCGGTGCAACTCTGGTGGATACCCAGGGTTACCTGAAAGCCATTCTAAGCGCGGCCAAAGCTGCAAAATAAACAGCTGTTCCATCATTTAAACGATGTTAACCCCTTCATGGCTGCGGCTGTGGAGGGGTTTTGCTATGCTGTTTCCATTTGTCGACAGACCGGCTTCGCTGTTCAAGAGAGTGGCACCCCTGCAATTATGGGTATAACACTAATAAGTACAAAGATATCTGCATTCGCGAGTATTCATAACTGGGGGGAAGGCCATGAAATGGCAGGGCAGAAGAGGCAGTTCTAATGTGGAGGACCGCAGAGGCCGCGGCGGTGGAGGCGGGGGCAAGCTGATCGGCGGCGGAATCAGCGGGATTGTAATTATAGTGATTGTTACGCTGCTGAGCGGAGGGAATATCGGCGATATTATGGGGAATTTGACCTCAACAGGCTCGGGCACGAACTCAAGTGTCCCTTATGAACAGAGCGCCCAGGAGAAGGAGTTATCCGAGTTCGTATCCGTGGTGCTGGCCGATACCGAGGATGTCTGGTCCGATATCTTCAAGGAGCAGGGGATGACTTATCAGGACCCGACGCTTGTGCTCTACAGCGGCAGCGTGAATTCTGCCTGCGGAACCGCGAGCTCGGCCGTCGGCCCGTTCTATTGTCCGGGAGACGCCAAGCTGTATATCGACCTCAGCTTCTATGATGAGCTGCAGCAGCAGTTCAAGGCGCCGGGCGACTTCGCCATGGCGTATGTGATTGCCCACGAGGTGGGCCACCATGTGCAGACGCTGCTGGGCGCTTCCGAGCAACTGAATTCAGAGCGCCAGCGCCTCAGCGAGACTGAATTCAACAAGGTTCAGGTCCGCTTCGAGCTGCAGGCCGATTATTATGCCGGAGTGTGGGCGCATCATGTCCAGGGCGAGAATCTGCTGGAGGAGGGAGACTTGGATGAGGCTCTGACGGCAGCAAGCGCAGTCGGGGATGATACGATCCAGAAGCGGGCGCAGGGATATGTGGTGCCCGACAGCTTCACGCACGGAACGTCTGAACAGCGCAAGCGCTGGTTCTACAAGGGTTTTAACTCCGGCACGATTGCCGGTGGAGATACCTTCAAGGCTGCTGAACTGTAGCAGCCTGCATCAGGAACACCAAGAGCCGCTCTTCCGGTTGCCGGAGAGCGGCTCTTGTTCTTATTAGGGATATTATGATGAGGAGCCGTTTCTGCTCCGCCGGAAGCTGGGCTGTATGCCAAAAACAGCATACATGTGCTGCCGCACAGGCGCACGGCCCGAATGTATGCCAAAAACAGCATACATGTGCTGCCGCGCAGGCGCACGGGCCAAATGTATGCCAAAAACAGCATACATGTGCTGCCGCACAGGCGCACGGGCCAAATGTATGCCAAAAACAGCATACATGTGCTGCCGCGCAGGCGCACGGGCCGAATGTATGCCAAAAACAGCATACAATGTGCTGCCGCGCAGGCGCACGGGCCGAATGTATGCCAAAAACAGCATACAATGTGCTCCCGCGCAGGCGCACGGACCAAATGTATGCCAAAAACAGCATACAATGTGCTCCCGCGCAGGCGCACGGACCAAATGTATGCCAAAAACAGCATACAATGTGCTGCCGCGCAGGCGCACGGGCCAAATGTATGCCAAAAACAGTATACATTCGGCGGGTTCTGCCACGCCCTCATAGGCCGTCCCCCTCTGCGCGGAAACGAGTGTCAAGGCTGCACATCGTTCCGGTAAGACAGACGGTTGCGGCCAAGCTTCTTGGACTCCAGCAGGAGCTGGTCGGCGTAGACGTACCCTTTTTCCATAGAGGTCTTCTGGTCCGGGTCTGCCTTATAGTAAAAGAGTCCGAAGGATGCCGAATAGGGCACGCGGATGATCTGCTCCTCGAATTCTGCACTTACGGTGTGACCGTGAAGGCTGTCCAGAATTTCCTGAATCTGCGTCCTGCACTCCTCGAAGGTCTTGTCCCTTAGGAAGAGCGTGAACTCTTCCCCGCCGCTGCGGAACAGAACATCCTGCTCCTGCAGATGCTTCTGCAGCGTCTTGGCAAAATGAACAATGACCCGGTCACCAACGGCGTGGTTGTAGCTGTCATTGATTTTTTTGAACCGGTCGATATCCGCCACTACAATCCCGATATACTCCCCGCTCTGGTTCAGCTCCTTCATCATCTTGTCCATATGCGCCCGGTTGTAGGTGCCGGTCAGGAAGTCGCGGTAAGCCATCTGCTCGAATTTGTCGCGTTCATACTTGTGCTGGGCACTCTGCGATTTGGAATAGAACGAGATACTGACTACATAGTTGAGCAGGAACAGGGCGATCAGCATCTCCCATTTCTCCATTTGCAGCAGCCGCAGCAGCAGAGCGTTACTAAGAGCCACCTTGCTGAAGTCCAGCAGATTCCGGCTCCGCAGCAGCAGGTTCCTCGCTTCCCGGCGTGTCTTGATATCTCCCGACAAGGCAAAGGTCAGCACAAGGAAGGTGGAGGACAGCAGGGTGGTAACGCAGACCACGAGCAGGAACAGCAGCCAGTATCCGAGCGGAAGCTTGTCCGCCAGGGGAGAGAGTGCCGTATACAGATAGTACGCCGCAGAGCCGCCCAGTGTGAACGAACCGATATTGTAGAAGGTATCCAGGAACTCTCCGGGATCGGCGGTTTTTGTTTTCTTTTTATAGAAATATACGATGAACCGGTATACAGTCTCGAACAGGAGCGTGCCGAGCGGACCGGCAAAAATCCCGAAGGAGGAGGTATAGCTGATGGCATAATCGATTGTAGAATTCCCGCTCCGGGTCACAATCCGCAATTGGAAGTAGATGCTGGAGAAGATAGTGTATAGCAGTAATGCTTTTATATAGGTAGCGTCCAGGACTACAGCATGCGCGGGAATGAAGGCTATAGCCAGGGATGCGACAAATAGGAAAAGGTCAAATACCCTCGCTTTTGACATGTCGGAAATTTCCTTTCAGGATTTATACCGATTATACCCGAAAAGATGATTCTTGATTAAAAGATATTTTTGAAATTTGCAGGGAATGATCATATATCCCTTTCCGCCTGCCCGCAGCCTACATATACTATTCTGATTAGGGTGGAGCAGACTGCTCCTGCACCTAAATACATCTATAGCCGGGGAGAGGAATGCATGAAGATATTGCTGGTCACCTACTGGGGCCTTACCAATATGGGCGGAATTTGGACGTATATGAAGCAACTGGCCGACAAGCTGGGCGAGCAGGGCCATTCCGTTACACTGATGGGCAGCCATGTGGAGAACAATACATTGTATTTGCTCAACCGGACGGAGTTTTTTGATAAAAAAGCG
This sequence comes from Paenibacillus sp. FSL R7-0333, assembly GCF_038000365.1. Taxonomy (NCBI): domain Bacteria; kingdom Bacillati; phylum Bacillota; class Bacilli; order Caryophanales; family Paenibacillaceae; genus Paenibacillus; species Paenibacillus sp. FSL R7-0333. Next base: position 5,669,082 of record NZ_JBBOBZ010000001.1, on the reverse strand, counting down.
TTCTATTCGCTGCTGCTCCCCCAGCTTGATATCGGCCGGTTCCCCTCGCTGCATCTGGAGCATGGCATCTTCAGCTTTGAGCTGGGGCGTTACGTATTCGAGGGCGGCGCCGCTGTGCTGGGGCTGGAGGAATATGATGTCATTCATGCCCAGGACCCTATAGCCTCATATGCAATACGGCGGATCATGCGCCGTCCTGTTCCGCTGGTCGCAAGTGTTCATGGGGCATTGACCAAGGAGACCTACTATGAGTACAAGGGGCTTGAGCCCGGACTGACCCGGGAGGCCTATGAGCAGCGGCCGATCTGGAGCTATTTCCGCAGGCTTGAGACATTGGGTGCCCAGGCGGCTGACCAGATTCTGGTCTCTTCGGAGTGGATCGGACAGCTTACGCAGAGCCTGGGGGTCAGCCCGGATCGTATTCATACCTTGCCGTACGGGCTGGACCTGCATCAATATGCAGCCCGGGCCGCAGAGACGCCGCCGCTTCAATTTGCAGAAGGAATCCCTGTAATCATGTATGCCGGACGTCTTGAATATATCAAAGGCGTCCATGTGCTGATAGAGGCGCTAGGCATTCTACAGCAGCGCTGTCAGCAGTGGATCTGTGCGGTGGCCGGAATCGGCAGCCTCCTGGAGGAGCTCATGGAGCAGGCCCGCCTGCTGGGTATCGCGGGGAAGGTCCATTTCACCGGGAAATTGAACAATATTCCGGCTGCACTCCGGGCTGCCGACATCTATGTGCAGCCCTCACTCCAGGATACGCAGCCCTTCTCGGTTACAGAAGCGCAGCTTGCCGGGATCGCGCCGATTGTCGCCGGAACCGCAGGCATGCCGGAGATGGTCCGGCAGGGAGAGACGGGCTGGATTGTTCCTCCCGGAGATGCCGCTCAGCTCGCCCTGCAGATGGAGCAGCTGCTGGGGGATGAGGAGCTGAGAAGACGCACCGGCCTCCAGGCTAAGCACTGGGCAGAGCAGACCCGTTCGCTGGATGTCATGGCTGCGGGTACGCTGCATGTATACCAGAGAGCGGTCAATCTGCGGGCGGGCCGGCCGGGAATTCCGGATCATCTCCGGTTTGAGGAAGAACCGGGCGCGGGTGCGCTGCCGGCAGCTTTTCATCCGGCAGATGTGCTTAACCAGTGTGATCCGGGGAATCCGCTTGCCGTAACGATGCGTGTCAAGCTTCCGCAGCACTACTCTATTCCTGATGCACGTACGGCCCTTCCTCCCCTGGGATAGGCGCTGTCCGCAATTGAAGCGGCAAAGTTGTCATGCCTGCCTGATTGAAGCATATACATGTGGGGAGTAACATTTTGGGCTTATACTCTGGGCTTGTCTCAGGGATAGATTATGCCAAGAAGGAGGACATTTCCCGTGTTTGACCAGTCCCATGGCTTGCGGTTTGATATTTATGAACGCATTCACCTTTCGGAAGAGCTTCCGGGAATAGCAGAGCTGGAGGAAGTCGAGCTGGTTCCCGACATCCAGGTCATCCAGCGGGAGGACCGTGCCGAGCTGCACGGACAGCTGCTGCTCACCGGACTCTACCGGGGGGAGGATGACCTTACACAGCGTCTGGAGCATGCAATTCCTGTTGAAATCACTGTTCCGCTGACCCGGGTCAGCTCACTTGATGACATAGGGGTGGAGATCGAGAATTTCGATATTGATCTGCTGACGATGCGAACCGTCAACATTACCGGAGTGCTCTCGCTGCGCGGAATCGGAAGTGCAGATGTACAGCCGGCCTGGCAGCAGGAGGAATACACGGTAGCGTATTCGCCGGAGGCAGGAGACAGCAGGGCGGCTGAGGAGCAAATCCGCAATCCGGAGAATGACACCCTGTATGAAAATTCGCTCTGGACCTATGGCGAAGGGACTGCAGAGGGCTCTGCGGAAGATCAGAACTCCGCTGGTCCGGCTGAGGCAGCAGCTGAGCCGCTGTACGCGGAAGATACTTCTTACAGCCAGCCCGCAGCCTATCTCTCCACACCCCTGAAGGACAAGGAACCCAGAGTAAGGACCCATAGCCTGGATACGGCTTCTTCGGCAGGCAGCAAGCCGGCGGCTGATAAGGCCTCCGCTCACTTCCTCACCTCCAGAGAGAAGACGGCACCAGCGGCTGTGAACGGCTCGGTTCAGGAGGACACCACGCTTCAGACAGGCACCGCTGCCTTGAACACTGTGGATCATTGGGGCAATGCGAAGCTTCATGCCGTGTCGCAGCCGGAGCCGGTGCTTACCTCCGCTGCCAACGATGCTGCTGCGCTGTTTGAAGGGAACGAAGGAGGGGAGGCGGCAGAAGAGATCCAGGCCACAGACAATGAAGTCTTCCTGTCTGCGGAATCTTTGTCTCCCCAGGAGGAGAAGCAGGATCTCAAGGTTGCCCTTGGCAGCAAAAAAGAACCGGGAGCCGCCGAGCAGGAGCCGCTCACCTTCTCCTCGCTGCTCAGCGCAAGCCGCGCCAACAGAGAGCAGGAGGAGCTGCTTTCGGGCAATATAGACTCTGTAGCGCAGGCTGTTCCTGAGGCAGGCAATGATACAGCGTGGAAGAGCCGGTTCATCGGCGGGATGGGCGGGACAGAGCTGTTCCGCAAGGTACGGCTCTGTATCGTGCAGCGGGAAGAGACGCTGGATACCATAGCCGAGAAATACCAGCTAAGCACCCGGGAGCTGACTATGTATAACCGGCTGTCCGGTCAGATTGTAGAAGAAGGACAGGTATTATACATTCCTTGAGATTGACGGTGTGCGGAGAATTCAGGCTTAACAGGAACAGCCCTTGCCTTACGGATGGGGCTGTTCCTGTTTCTTTGTGAAATCCGCTTCTGGTTTACAAACCGTTCAGCCGGGGGTAATAGTCACTACCGGCCTACATACATTACACATTCAGGCAGCTATGCGCTGGTACACTACTTCTGGAAGGATGATAACTCACATGAAGAGAAAAGTGGCAGCCACTGCGGCCGCACTAAGCTTGACGCTCACAGTCTCGGCCGGTGTCTACGCCGCCAGTAATCTGCAGGAGATCAAGGCGCTCCTGAACAACAAAATCGGGATCGTCGTGAACGGCCAGGCGTACACGCCCAAAGACGGCAATGGCAAAACCCTCGCCCCGATTACCTACAACGGCATCACTTATCTGCCTGTACGCTCCATCGGCGAAGCGCTGAACACTGCTGTTACTTACGATGCTGCAACCAGCCGGGTCATCATCGGTGATGCTGCAGCTCCGGCTGTCTCCTCCGGAGGCTCGTCCACTGGAACACCAGCAGATTCTGTGAAGCGGCCGAAGAGCCTGCCGGCGGATTTCCCGCTTCCGGCGGACGCGAAGATATTTGATCTGATTGAAGGCTCGGCGACCGGTAAGCCGTCCGCAACCTTCAGCTACCGTACGAAGCAGAGCCTGGAGACGCTCGGCAATACGTACAAGGACTATTTTGTGCAAAAAGGAGCTACCTCCAAGTCTGAGGAAGTCTCCGCCTCAGCCTTCTCGATTATTGATGCCGGAAGCACATTCTCTGTTACGCTGGATGGCGCTCCCGGAACGGGCAGCCATCAGGGCTTCAATGTGGTTCAAGTGATCTGGAGCGGGGAGTAGGCATCAATGTACGTCTGCTTCGCGCCCTTTGTGTATATGCTGGTTGACTAGGGATAACACTGAATGTATTATTGAACTAAGTAATAACTAGCATAAAGACTGGGAACGGGAAGAGTAGGCGGTCAGCCCTTCAGAGAGCGGGATTATCATTGGTGTGAATTCCCGCAGGATGCAGCCCCCGAAGTCGCCCCGGAGTTGCCCTTCTGAGCTTGTCTTCATCATGAAGACGGGTTAGGATGCGGCCGGTTGCAGCCGTTACCCTGCATGAGTGTCGCGCTAAGCTTCAGGAACCTGTAAGGGAACTTAAGGCAGTGGTTTATTTTTTATTGGCGCGAAACAAAGGTGGTACCGCGAAAGAATGGCCTTTCGTCCTTTGAGACGAAGGGCCTTTTTGTATTCTCAGAAACCGCTAGCTACTCAATACATTTAACAGTGGAGGGTTCACAATGGCTGATAACAACAATGCAGCAGCAGAGCTGCCGAACGGGCAGGAAGCGGCAGAAGCTACCGCTTCAGCTAATCACAAGCAGAGCGACATGCCGACTACATATGATCCGGGAGCGGCAGAGAAGAAATGGTATGCGTACTGGATGGAGAAGGGCTTCTTCGAAGCCGGCAAGCGGCCGGATGCGGAGCCTTACAGCATCGTGATTCCGCCGCCGAATGTAACAGGAATGCTGCATATCGGACATGCGCTGGATTTCACGCTTCAGGATGTGCTGATCCGCACCAAGCGGATGCAGGGATATGATACCCTGTGGCTGCCGGGTACGGACCATGCAGGGATTGCTACACAGACCAAGGTAGAGCAGAAGCTGCGCCAGCAGGGAATCTCCCGCCATGATCTGGGACGCGAGAAGTTCCTGGAGCAGGTGTGGGCCTGGAAAGACCAATATGCAGAGACAATTCATGACCAGTGGGCCAAGATGGGCCTGTCCCTCGATTACTCCCGCGAACGCTTTACCTTTGATGATGGAATGAAGAAGGCGGTAAGCAAGGTATTTGTGGAGCTGTACCAGAAGGGCCTGATCTATCGCGGCAAGCGGATTATTAACTGGGACCCGGCTGCCCGTACAGCGCTATCGGATATCGAGGTTGAATACAAGGAAGTGAACGGGCATCTGTACCATCTGCGTTATCCGCTGAAGGATGGCAGCGGCCATATCACGGTGGCTACCACGCGGCCCGAGACGATGCTGGGCGATACAGCGGTAGCGGTACATCCGGAGGATGAGCGCTATAAGGATCTGATCGGTAAGACGCTGATTCTGCCGGTTACCTTACGTGAGATTCCGGTTATTGCCGATGAATACGTAGATAAGGATTTCGGCAGCGGTGCAGTTAAAATTACACCGGCGCATGATCCGAACGACTTCGAGATGGGAGTCCGCCATAACCTTCCGCAGATCAACGTAATGGATGAAGGCGGAGTGATGAATGAGGAAGCGGGCGCTTACCAGGGAATGGACCGCAGCGACTGCCGTAAGGCCATCGTAGCCGACCTGAAGGAGCAAGGCGTGCTGATCTCCATTGAGGATCATGTACACCAGGTTGGGCACAGTGAGCGTTCCGGGGCCGTAGTAGAGCCTTATCTGTCCACCCAGTGGTTCGTCAAAATGCAGCCGCTGGCAGAAGCAGCCATCGCTGCACAGAAGGACGGTGACGGGGTCCACTTCGTGCCGGACCGCTTCGAGAAGACGTACCTGAACTGGATCGAGAATGTCCGCGACTGGTGTATCTCCCGCCAATTGTGGTGGGGCCACCGTATTCCGGCCTGGTACTCTGAATCCACCGGGGAGCTTGTAGTTGCACATGATGAAGAAGAAGCACGCCGCATCAGCGGGCTGTCCGACCTGAAGCAGGATGAGGATGTTCTGGATACCTGGTTCAGCTCGAACCTCTGGCCGTTCGCTACCTTAGGCTGGCCTGATCAGGACAGCAGCGACTATCAGCGTTACTATCCGAACAATGTACTGGTTACCGGCTACGATATCATCTACTTCTGGGTAGCGCGCATGATTTTCTCAGCCATGGAATTCACTGGCCAGAAGCCGTTCTCCGATGTGCTGATGCACGGACTCGTACGCGATGCCGAAGGACGCAAGATGTCCAAGTCTCTGGGCAACGGTATTGATCCGCTGGATGTTATCGAGCAGTACGGCGCTGACGCCATGCGCTATATGATTACTACCGGCAGCACAGCGGGCCAGGATCTGCGGTTCCGTATGGAAAAGGTAGAGCAGGCGCGTAATTTTGCCAACAAGATCTGGAATGCCTCCCGGTTCGCGCTGATGAATCTGGAAGGCGTAGCCTTTGAAGATATTGACATTACAGGTGAGCTTGGCACAGCGGACCGCTGGATTCTGCACCGCCTGAACGAAACTTCCCGCGATATTACGCGTCTAATTGACTCGTACGAGTTCGGCGAGACCGGGCGCCTGCTCTACAACTTCATCTGGGATGATCTGTGTGACTGGTATATCGAATTCGCCAAGCTCTCGTTATACGGAGCGGACGCAGCTGCCAAGGCCAAGACTCAGTCTGTTCTGGCTTACGTGCTGGACCGCACACTGCGGCTGATTCACCCGTTCATGCCGTTCATTACAGAGGAAATCTGGCAGCATCTGCCGCATCAGGGCGAATCCATCACCTTGGCCGAGTGGCCGAAGTACGATGCGGCGCTTGAGAATCCGCAGGCAGTATCAGAGATGAACCTGCTGATGGATATTATCCGGGCCGTTCGCGGGATCCGTGCGGAAGTAAATGCGCCAATGAGCAAGAAGGTCGAGCTGATTATCAAGGCCGGCAGCCAGGACACCCTGGACATTATTTCCCGCAACGACAATTACATCGGGCGCTTCTGCAACACCTCTTCCTTCGAAGCAGGCCTTGCGCCGCAGACGCCGGATAAAATGATGTCCGCCGTGGTTACCGGAGCGGAGCTGCTTCTGCCGCTGTCCGGTCTGATTGATATCGATCAGGAGATTATTCGTCTCGAAAAAGAAGTTCAGACCCTGAACAGCGAAGTGGAGCGTGTGGAGAAGAAGCTCAGTAATCAGGGCTTTGTGGCCAAAGCTCCGGCGAAAGTCATCGAAGAGGAACGGGCGAAGCAGGCGGATTATTCCGACAGACGCGAGAAGGTGCTGGCCCGTATTGCAGAACTGAGAGGATAACAGACATGGAAGAGATCACCCGGAGCGGCGCTGCCGCTCCCTTAAGTTCTTATACAGAAGCTGTAGACTGGATCAACAGCCTGATTCCTTTTGGAATCCGGCCGGGTCTGGAGCGGATAGAGCTGCTAATGGAGAAGCTCGGACATCCGCACCGGAAGCTTAAGTTCATTCATGTGGCGGGGACCAACGGCAAGGGCTCAACCTGCGCCTTTTTGACCTCGGCCCTTATTCAGAGCGGATATTCGGTGGGGACCTTCACCTCTCCTTATATCACGAAGTTCACGAACCGGTTCCAGTACAACGGGACGGATATTCCTGAGGAGACGCTGCTTGCGCTTGCCAATCAGCTGCGCCCGCTGGTAGAGGAGATTGCGGGCACTGAGCTGGGCTCACCGACCATGTTCGAGGTGGCGACGGCGCTCGCGATTCTCTATTACGGCGAAGTCTGTTATCCCGATGTAGTCGTATGGGAGACGGGGCTTGGGGGAAGGCTGGATGTAACGAATATCGTTACTCCGGTTGTGTCGGTCATTACCAATGTGGGACATGACCATACCGATGTGCTGGGAGATACGCTTACGCTGATTGCCGGCGAGAAAGCCGGGATTATTAAGCCGGGCGTTCCTGTAGTCAGCTGTGTGAGCCAGCCCGAGGCTGTAGCTGTATTGAAGGCCAAAGCGGCGGCTACCCGTTCGACACTCTATTTAGCGGGAGAAGATTTCAGCTATAGTAATGTTGAGCAGAGAGACGGCTGCCAGCACTTTACCTTCAATGGGCCATTCCGCGGGCTTGAGCTGGATATTGCTATGAAAGGCGAGCACCAGCTGGAGAATGCGGCCGGGGCCATGATGACGCTTGAGGTGCTGAGGCAGTATATGGCCTTCATGCTGGAGGACGAGGATGTGCTGGAGGGCTTCCGGGGCACATTCTGGGCCGGAAGACTGGAGGAAGTGAGCGTCTCGCCCAGAATTATTCTGGACGGCGCGCACAATCCGGAAGGGGCTGAGAGCCTTGCGAAGAGCCTTCCACAGTTCCAGCCTTACGGTAAATTAAATTTGCTCATGGGGATGCTGGCAAATAAGCATCACGAGTCGTATCTCAAGCATATACTGCCTATAGTGGATACGCTCATCCTGACCGAACCGGATTTCCGTAAGAAAATGGACGCGGAAGATCTGCAGGCGATCGCAGAAAGTCTGCGGAGTAAATATGCCAAGGAAAACTTGGAAATCATAGTAGAACGTAATTGGGGCCAAGCGCTGCAGAAGCTGCAGACGATCACAGCGGACGATGACCTTGCAGTTGTGTCCGGAACGCTGTATTTGATTTCTGATGTGCGCAGTACGCTTTTACGGCAACCCGATTCTGAAAAAGGCTGGTGACGAACTGTTGGATACTACTGAACGTGTGCATTTTATAGGGATCGGCGGCTATGGTATGAGCGCGATTGCCCGGGTGATGCTGGAGATGGGATATACAGTTACAGGCTCTGACGTAGCTGCCCAGGAGTTAACGGAGAAATTGATTGCCAAAGGTGCCAAGGTCTTCATCGGGCATACGGCGGAGCAGGTAAAAGGCGCGGATCTGGTCGTCTATTCCACGGCGCTTGCCGCGGATAATGTGGAATGGGTGGAAGCGGAGCGTTTGAAAATTCCGATTCTGCACCGCTCGCAGATGCTGGCCCGGCTGCTGAATGAACGCAAGGGCGTTGCGGTGGCAGGAGCGCACGGCAAGACTACCACCTCTTCCATGATTGCTCTGGTGATGGAAGACTGCGGCGTGGACCCTACCTACATTATCGGCGGGGAGATTATGAATGTCGGCACGAATGCCAAAGCGGGACAAGGGGAATTCGTCGTGGCAGAAGCCGATGAGAGTGACGGCTCGTTCCTGCAATACCATCCTTGGCTGGGAATCGTTACGAACATAGAAGCTGACCATCTGGAGAACTACGGCGGCGACTTCGGCAAGCTGAAGGATGCTTATGTTCAGTTCATGAATCAGCTGCGCGAGGACGGGACAGCTATCGTATGTGCGGATGATGAGAATCTGAAATCCCTGCTGCCTAAGGTAAAAGGTACAGTGATCAGCTATGGGATCGAATCAGAGACGGCTGATTATACAGCGACTGATATTGTTCTCGGCGACCGGCAGGTATCCTATACGATGAACCATGGAGCTGAGGTGTTAGGCCGGATTGAGCTCTCTATTCCGGGACAATACAATCTGTATAACTCTATGGCGGCAGTGATTTCCTGCCTGAAATCGGGCATTGCCTTTGAAGCCATTGCGGCTGCGATTGTGAAGTTCCACGGCGCCAAACGGCGCTTCCAGGTGCTGGGCGAGGTTGACGAGATTCTCGTCATTGATGATTATGCTCATCATCCCACAGAGATTCAGGCTACGATCAGCGCCGCCAAGGCAACCGGCAAACGCATTATCGCCGTGTTCCAGCCGCAGCGCTACACGCGTACCTTCTTCCTGCTGGATGCGTTCAGCCGTGCGTTCAGCGAGGCGGACGAAGTGATTATTACCGATATCTACTCCCCTGCGGGTGAGAAGCAGATTGAGGGCGTCACCTCCGCCAAGCTGGTAGAGCTGATCGTACAGAACAGCAACGCCGGTGCGCGGCATCTGCCGACGAAGGAAGCTGTGCTGGCAGATCTGCAGAACCGGATTGCTCCCGGTGATCTGGTCATCACCATGGGTGCAGGCGATATCTGGAAGGTCGGTTATGCACTGGCAGACAGCCTGAAGAACCGGTAAGATAGCATCGCATTGATTACAGAAACGGCTCCACATTCCTTTAATAGGGAGTGTAGGGCCGTTTTTTTTGCATACGAAGTTACTATATTCCCTATAGAATCGCAGGATTGAGCGCCAGCTCGGCAGCGGGGAAGGAACTGCGTGGTCAAGCACCCGAACTTGGGTAATAGATCCTAGATGTCCCGGGCAGTCCAGGGCGAATTGATCATTGGAGAGTAGGAGAAGAGGCCATGAAGGAACCGTTGCTATTCATTTCCGCAGAGAATCCATATCCGCAGGATAGCGGGGGCAAGCTGAGAACAGGCAATATTCTGAAGCTTCTGCAGGGCAAATATGAGGTGGAGCTCATCACCTATGCCAATCCCCGGAAGACAGGGACGCCGGAGGGACTTCCGTCACTTACAGTGTATGAAGTAGAGCGTACGGTCAGCTACCGCAGAGCGCTTCTTCGTTCCCTCTATACCTGGCGGAACTGCTCGTATATGAGCCATGTCGATGTGGACATGAAGGCGAAGATTATGGAGCTCTGCAGCCGGAATTCCTACGGTCATGTATTTATTTCGCACAGCCTGCTGGGCTGCTGCATCGACATTGTACAGCGCTGCTTGCCTGACATTGTGATCATTACCGATGCGCATAATTTCGAGAGCGGACTGTCTGCACAGCTGGCAGACGGCAAAAAGGGGATCGCCAAGGCCTACTATTTCCTTAATGCTATATGGACGCGCAGGGATGAGCTGAAGCTGATGGACAAGACCCATCTGCTGCTGACTACTTCGGAAGAGGATGCTCTGGCCTTCAAGGCACTGGCTCCAAGCCGGTCGCAGAAGGTTCATGTCATTCCCAATTTCATACGCATGGAGGATTACCGGACCAAGACGTTGCTGTCCAAGGAGCAGTGGATTATTCTTCCGGGTAATATGAACTACTTCCCTAATATTAACGCAGCCCTCTATTTCTACCGTGAGGTATATCCTCTGGTTAAGGCGAGGGTACCGGACATTAAGTGGTATATTGTCGGACGGGATGTGCATCCGGAGGTAGCGGCACTGACCTTGAAGGATTCCTCTATCGTCATCACCGGGTATGTGGACAGTGTGGCGGATTATATACGCAAGGCGCAGGTGGTCGTAGCTCCGCTCCTGGAAGGCAGCGGGACAAGGCTGAAAATTCTGGAAGCCTGGGCGCTGAGGACTCCTGTCGTATCCAGTTCCAAGGGGGCAGAAGGGCTGCTCTATGAGCATTCGCAGAATATTATGATTGCCGATGACCCGGTTTCCTTTGCCGATAGTGTGACACTGCTGCTTCAGAATCATGAAAGAGGAGTAGTGCTCGCGGACCGTGCATACGAGACTCTGCTGGCAAATTATGAGGCGGAAAGTGTCAAGGATAAGCTGCTTCGTCTGGTCTGAAGGGATATGGAAGGTGAAATAATTATTTTTCCCCATAAATCGACAACCTTCTCAGGGGGATTGCGTTACTATAGATCTACATCGAAAGTTTCACATTTCTGGGCTGGATGTCATCCGGCCTTTTTTGTTTCGTACATATTCATACACATTTACATAGAACCAAGGAGCTATAGCCATGAGAGAGAGAATGCTGTTCCTTTCTGCCCGTAGTCACACACCGGGAGACCGGGAAGGAGACATCAGAACAGAGAATTTCCTTAATATGCTGCTGGAGCGGTTTGATATTGATCTGCTGGAGTATTGCTACCACCGCCGCGAGACGCAGATTCTGCGCAGTCCTGCCCTGACCGTGCATCAGGTGAAGCGGCCTGCGTCCACCCGCAGAAGCCTGCTGTTTCCGCTGAACAGGCTCCGCAAGGATGCCTCGATGATCGGCAATGACAAGTCGCTGCGGGCGGTAATAACCGAGATGTGCAGCCAGCATGCCTACAGCCATGTGTTTGTCTCATATGCCATGCTCGGCAATGGGCTGGATCTGGTCGCCTCGCTGCTTCCCGGGGCTGTTATCGTCACCGACGCCCGCCGTGCCGGTGGCATACGGGTGCAGAGCCGGGCGGCTGGCAAGCGGGGAATAAGTACAGGCTACCGCAAGCTGAATGATGCGCTGATCCGCCGCGAAGAGCGCCGGTTAATGAACAAGACCAGCCTGCTGCTGGCCGCTTCAGAAGAAGAGGCGCTGTCCTTTAAGGCGCTATCCTTTGCCGATGCAGGTAAGGTGCATGTTGTTCCGCCGTACATTAATTTGAGTGAACCCCCTTATGCGGCTCCGGGAGATACTGCCAAGGATAACTCCATCGTTCTGCACTGGGACATGCATTCCACTGACGGCAAGAATGCAGCGCTGCTGTTCATCAAGAAGGTATATCCGCTGATTCAGGCGGCGGTGCCGGATATCCGCTGCTGCATTATTAGCAGAGAGGTGCATGCAGAGGTCGCAGCTGCCGTCCGGAAGGACTCTTCTATTTCAATTATCAGTGAAGCTTTACAGACAGCCGGTTATATCCGCAGGGCCAGAGCTGTGGTTGCCTCATGCTGCGAGGACTGCGGCGCTCAGAGCAGCATTCTGGAGGCCTGGGCCCTCCGCACGCCGGTGGTCAGCAGCCTGAAGGGCTCGGAGGAGCTGCTCTGCGAGCCGGGGCGGAATATCCTGCTGGCAGGAACAACGGCTGGCACTGCCGATCATCTGATCAGGCTGCTGACCACGCCGGAGCTTGGCTCCATTATTGCAGATCAGGCCTACCGGACACTGAGCAGGCATTATGCAGCAGACGGCGTGAAGGCAAAGCTGCTTAGTCTGGTGTAAATATATTAAAATAGCATATCTCTCTCGCATCTTTCATATCTTTCAGTATAGAACTGAAGATCGCGAGGTGAGGGTATTGAATAACGGAAGAATGACATTCCGCTTCGACGGGAACCAGGGCAGACAGCGGACAGAGACGGCAGAGCGCCGGGAAGTGAACGAAACCGGTGTGGTTCTGGAGAATAAGGACACTGACAAGGTGCAGCGCGGGGAAATTAAGACATCCTCCTATTCCAAGGCTGATGAATATATTGTGGATCTGGAGAAGGTGGAGTTGCCCCGGCCTGTAGAGGCAGCTTACTTGAAGCCCCCGGGCTCCGGCCGCCGGAAACTGAAAGCTCCTGAGGATAACTATGATTTGGGACTGTATTCTGTTGTCCGTCCTGCTTCTGCAAGGCATCTATGGGAAGAGAGTGAAGATTCGGAGGATCATTCCTTCTATGGAGGGGCAGATGAAGAAGGTCTGCATTCAGCAGATGAGTACTACCCCCTGTATGAAGATAACCGTGAATCCGCTACAGACAGTCATGATCAATCCGGAGCTCAAGGGAATAGCTACGGCGGCTCTTATCATACCCGCCGTCCCTCGTATTGGTGGAAGTTCGCACTGTCCGTCGCTGGAGCGCTGGGAACGGGAATTCTGCTCGGATACGCAGCCCTGTCGTTCATCACAGGAGGGACGGGGGAGACTGCTAAAGCTCCCGGCGATGCAGCGGTTAAGACGGGAATCACTCAGGGGCAAAAGGCGGCAAACAGCGGTAACGCAGCAGATATTACGGGCGTGCCTCCTGAGCAGACGGGAGAAGCGGTGAGCACGCAGATTCCGGTTCAGGTTGCGCCGCAGAGCTATTATCTGCTGCAATATGGCGTCTTCAGTACACCGGCAGGAGCGGAGCAGGCCAGGCAGGAGCTGCTGACCGCCGGTCTTGCCGCAGGTCTTGACCCGGCAGACGGCAACCGTGTGTACGCCGGATTGTCTCCTGACCGTGAGCAGGCCAAGCTGCTCAGCAATGGCCTTAAGGGGCAGGGCATCGAGCTGTACGTGAGAGAAGTGGCCCTGCCAGCGGTGAACCAGGTCCGCTATACCGGAACGGCGGCGGCAGTGGACAGCTACTTCAAGCTTAGCAGCCAGCTGTTAAGCGAGCTCAGCAGCTTGTCTGCTTCCCTGCTTGGCGGGGGGGACAGCGGGAACGCTGGCGGAGCGGTAAGCGATCTCCATATGCAGTGGACCCAGGCAGTCAAGGCACTGGAGCCGGGCCTCACACCGGAAGGGCAGAGAATCGCTGACGGGCTGGAGAAATCCATGAGCCAGGGGATAGCCGCCCTGAACGAATACAATAAGAATAAGGCGGAGGGGCTGCTCTGGGAGGTGCAGGAGGCCATGATGAGCTTCCTGACCGGCCAGAAAAGCCTGTTGTCCGCCATGAGCTGACAGCTGAGGCGTAATGCACCGCTGACTATAGGCTAAATAAATGATCCCCCGTACCAGGCATTTGCCCGGCGGGGGATTGCTGTATTTCCAGACGTAATCCTGCGGTGTGATAAGATCCGCAGGCTGCTTACGTGGTAAACATTCCCTGGATGGATTTTGAGTTTGTATTGCACTCCGTTTCACCGTATAATAATTAGGGTGTCAAAAAATGGCGAGGGAAGACTTGAATGAAGAAGAAAAATGTAGGAACACTGCTGTTATTTCTTATTCTGGGCTGGCTGGCCGGAGCCTGGATTGCCAAGCTGCTGGAACCTGTACAAGCTCTGTCTTTTCTTACAGCTTCGACTGTTCTCAAGTGGTCGCCGCAAGCCGATTTAGACATCATAACCTATGACATCACAATCCATTTGAAACTGTGCCTGCTCAGTCTTGCCGGGATGATTACAGCCGTATGGCTGTACCGCAGGCTGTAGCCCTAGCTGGCAGCATCAAGAAGGGACGTTAATTACAGTGGAGCATGACAATTCGCGGCATATTATTCTGGCCTCGGGTTCACCGCGGCGGCGTGAGCTGTTAGCCTCGCTTGGCCTGCCCTTTGAGGTGCTGTCCAGCGATGCTGATGAGAGTACGCCGCCTGAATGGAGCCCTGAAGCTATTGTACGGAATCTGGCGATGCGTAAGGCAGAAGCTGTGATTCCTGTTGCAGGAGACCGGGATGCCGTTATTATCGGCAGCGATACGATCGTTGTGCTTGACGACATGGTGCTCGGCAAGCCGGCGGACGAGCAGGACAGCGCCAGAATGCTGGGCATGCTGCAAGGCCGGACGCATCAGGTATACACCGGGGTGGCCTGCATCGGTTCCGCAGAGGGACGTACCCTGGTAGATCATAGGGTCACCTCTGTAACTATGAGAGCAATGAGCGAAGAGGAAATCTCCGCTTACATAGCGACCGGGGAGCCTGCCGACAAAGCCGGCTCTTACGCGATACAAGGACTGGGCGCCACCCTGGTGGAAGAAATTGAAGGCTGCTATTTTAACGTGGTCGGTCTGCCGCTGTCACTGCTGAGCGGTATGTTGTCCGGGTTTGGCATTTCGGTGCTGAACCGGTAAGGGTAGCCGAAGAAAGAAGGTTAGGGATGGAGTCGCAATCATTTATGCTGCGTGACCTCCCCCATGAAGAACGACCACGAGAGCGCATGATGCATTATGGGGCGGAATCATTAAGTCAAGCGGAGCTTCTGGCTATCCTGCTGCGCACAGGTGCGCACCGTGAATCAGCCCTTCTCATCGCCCAGCGGCTCTTGAGCCATGCAGGCGGTCTCCGCGGACTGGCGGATCTGAGCATTGAAGAATTGACAACAATTAACGGCATCGGCCCTGCCAAGGCCGTGCAACTCAAAGCAGGCATAGAGCTGGGAAGACGTATGGCGAATTCCCGGCTTACTGAACCGGTCATTATCCGCAGTCCCCAGGACGCGGCGGAGATTCTGACTGAGCAGCTGCGTTATTTGCAGAAGGAGCATTTTATCTGTCTGTTCCTGAATACGAAGAATCATGTTATTGCGCAGGAAACATTGTCCATGGGTAGCCTTAATGCCTCCATTGTGCATCCCCGCGAGGTGTTCCGGGCAGCCATGAAATGCAGCAGCGCAGCAATTATATGCGCACATAATCATCCGAGCGGTGATCCTACACCAAGCCCTGAAGACATCTCACTGACTTCCAGGCTGATGCAGGCAGGCGAGATTGTCGGCATTGATGTGCTGGATCATCTGGTGATCGGAGACAGCAGCTACGTTAGTTTGAAAGAGAAAGGCTACATGTAATACAATTGTCTAGATTCACATGGAAAAGGAGCATACAAGATGTTAGGTGGTTTTACGAAAGACTTAGGAATTGACTTGGGGACAGCGAATACGCTTGTCTACGTGCGCGGTAAAGGAATCGTTGTCAGAGAGCCGTCCGTGGTTGCTATTAATACCGATACTAAGACGATAGAAGCAGTAGGGGAATCCGCCAAAAAAATGATCGGACGCACACCGGGCAACATCCGTGCCATCCGTCCAATGAAGGACGGGGTCATCGCTGATTTCGATACTACAGCAACTATGATCAAATATTTCATCCGCCAGGCCCAGAAGCAGCGCTCGATGTTCCAGCGCCATCCGAATGTCATGGTGTGTGTGCCATCCGGAATTACAGCCGTTGAACAGCGTGCGGTAGAGGATGCTACGAAGCAGGCCGGAGCGCGGGAAGCTTACATTATCGAGGAGCCTTTTGCCGCTGCCATCGGTGCAGATCTTCCTGTATGGGAGCCAACCGGAAGTATGGTTGTAGATATCGGCGGCGGAACTACCGAGGTGGCGGTAATCTCACTCGGCGGTATTGTTACCAGCCGTTCTGTACGTGTGGCAGGGGATGATGCGGATGAGTCTATCATCCAATACATCAAGCGTCAGTATAACCTTATGATCGGTGAACGTACCTCCGAGCAGCTCAAGATGGATGTGGGCTCTGCCCTGCCGCTGGAGAAGGCTGAGACGATGGAGATCCGCGGACGCGATCTGGTAACCGGTCTGCCGAAGACGCTGACCATTACCTCCGATGAAATCTGTGAAGCTCTGTCCGATACTGTGAATGCAATTGTTGAAGCCGTGAAGGTTACACTGGAGAAATGTCCGCCGGAGCTGGCTGCCGATATTATGGACCGCGGCATTGTGCTTACAGGCGGCGGCGCACTTCTGCGCAACCTGGACAAGCTGCTGGCGCGTGAGACCGGAATGCCGGTGATTGTGGCCGAGAATCCGCTGGACTGTGTTGCAATCGGCACAGGCAAGGCGCTGGAGAATATCCACTTGTTCAAGAGCCGCAGCAGTTCGGGCCTCCGCTCCAAACGCTAGGATCATGCGGACTGTGAACGTCAACCCCTGAGGTTGGAGAAATACGGTTATTAGAGGGTGCTCGAGATTGTTCAAGCTGTTTAACAATAAACGACTGTTTATATTGCTGATTACGCTGGTTACGTTTATCGTTCTGATGGGCTTCAGCCTGGGGCAGAGGAAGACCCTGTCCTGGCCGGAGAACTTCCTCAGAGATACGACCGGATTCGTGCAGAAAATGTTCTACAAGCCCGCTGGATACGTAGCGGGCTTCTTCCAAGATATCGGGACTCTGAAAGAGCTGGCCGAAGAGAACAAGCAGCTTAAGATTCTGGCTGCACAGTACGCCCGGGATAAGGCACAATTTAATTTCATTAAAGCCAAGAATGAACAATATGAAAAGGATCTTCAATTCACTAAAGCACAAAAGAACATATATAAATATGAATATCTTATCTCCAATGTGGTCAGTGTAACGACAGAACCGGGCAATAATACACTTGTTATTGATCTCGGGGCAAAAGATGGCATCAGGCTGAATATGTCCGTAACTTCTATCGAGGGGCTTGTAGGAGTTATAAGCAATGTGAGTAACTTCACCTCTACCGTGAAGCTGATGACGATGATGGATATCAACGACCCCAACTCACAGCCTCCTATAGCAGCAACCGCTGTTAACAAGGAAGGCAAAACCTTTGGAATGATTGAGAGCTATGACCAGCAGACCGGAATGCTGCTGATGAACAAAATTCCCGTAGGCGATCCGATTGCCAAGGATGATATCATTATCTCCTCTGGGATTGGCGGACGATATCCGCGCGGTATGCCTATCGGCACGGTGGAAGAAGTGAAGATCGGACAGTTCGGATTAACCTCTACAGCGATTATTAAGCCGGCGGCAGGATTCCAGGACTGGAAGGAACTCTTCGTTGTCTATACGGAGGAGCGTGTAGAATAGTGAGGATGCGCAGACCTGTCCTGGTACTTTTGTTATTCATTTTATTTATTCTGGAAGGCACAGTGCTTCCCTGGCTGATTCCTGACGGCTGGCAGATGCGGATTATTCCTAATCTCGTCTTCATCGTCATTCTGTTCGTAACGGTATACCATCACCGGCATACAGCACTTATTCTGGGCTTGTCGTTCGGTATGCTGCATGATGTGGTCTTCTATGGCCGCATACTGGGTGCTCATTCCTTCGCTATGGGCTTATCTGCGTACCTGATCGGGCTGATATTCCAGATTCCCCGCGCGCCGCTGCCGCTGATGATGACAGTGGTGCTGCTGGGCAGCCTGCTGGAGGACAGTATTCTTTTTGCCATCTATAATGTGTTTAATCTAAGCCAGGAGCCATATAATTGGGCACTCTTGCATCATATGCTGCCTACCATGCTCATTCATTTTGCTGCAGGCCTGCTTCTCTACGTTCCGCTCCGGCGCCAGCTGGAGCTGCTGAAGAAAGAGACTATCGATGAGGAGGCTGCGTAAGCTGCAGCAGCATTTTCTTATCACCCAAAGAAGGAGTTTGCCCGGCCCGGCACGAATGAATGAGGATAGGGGGACAGGCATATGACAGTTAAATCCAAGCACGTAAGGATTAAGGGCATCAAGGATGGCCTGGTATTCCTGCTAGACGACAAGTGTCCCTTTGAAGATCTCTTAAGCGAGCTTCGCTACAAGCTGGAGCACAGCCATCAAAATATTCTGACCGGACCGATTGTGCATGTGGATATTAAGCTGGGCAACCGTGCTGTTACTGAAGAGGATAAAGAGGCGGTACTGGAGATCCTCAAGAGTCAGGGGAATCTATTGATCCGTTCGGTTGAAGCTATTGAAGATCCTGAAGAGAAGGATACGGAAGCCTTGTTCATGATGAGCGGAATGCTCCGCTCGGGCCAGGTACTGCATCATGAGGGCAATCTGCTGTTCCTCGGGGATGTGAATCCGGGAGGGACCATTACCTGTTCAGGGGATATCTATATTCTTGGAGCACTCAAAGGGATGGCACACGCCGGAATCAACGGTAACCAGGAGGCCATTATTGCCGCTTCGCTGCTCGCGCCTACCCAGCTCCGGATTGCTGAGATTATCAGCAGGCCTCCGGATGAATGGGGAACCCGGGAGAGCAGCATGGAATTTGCCTACTTATCAGGCGGTGCTATGCAAATCGACAAAATTCATAATATAGTGAAGTTACGTCAGGATTTAAATGTGTTTAAAGGGGTGTAGCCTCCATGGGAGAAGCGATTGTCGTAACCTCGGGCAAAGGCGGAGTTGGCAAGACAACCACAACAGCCAACATTGGTACCGCACTCGCCTTGCAGGGCAAAAAAGTATGTCTGGTGGATACCGACATTGGACTGCGGAATCTGGATGTTGTCATGGGGCTGGAGAACCGGATTATCTATGATCTGGTCGATGTGGCGGAAGGCCGCTGCCGGCTGAATCAGGCGCTGGTCAAGGACAAGCGCTTTGATGAGCTGTACATGCTGCCCGCAGCCCAGACCAAGGACAAGACAGCCGTTACACCGGAGCAGGTTAAGGATATCATTCTTGAACTTAAGAAGGAGTACGAATATGTTCTGATCGATTGTCCGGCGGGAATTGAGCACGGCTTCCGCAATGCGATTGCCGGTGCTGACAAAGCAATTGTAGTTACTACTCCGGAGCATGCTGCGGTGCGGGATGCGGACCGGATTATCGGTCTCTTGGAGCAGTCATCGGTAGAATCTCCGAAGCTGGTGGTCAACCGGATTCGTCAGGGCTTGATCAAGTCCGGGGATATGCTTGATATCGAGGATATTCTGCAGGTGCTTAATATTGATCTGATCGGGATTGTACCCGATGATGAACAGGTCATCCGGGCGGCGAACAACGGGGAGCCTACCGTGATGAACCCGGACTCCTTAGCAGCGATCGCCTACCGTAATATTGCCCGGCGTATTCTTGGCGATGCGGTGCCGCTGATGCAGCTTGACCAGAAGACGGGCGCCTTCAAGAAGCTCAAGAAATTTTTTGGAATGGGCTGAATCCCGGCCACGCACTTATACACGGCTATCTTCTGTTAAGAGCCCGCTGCTGAGAAATCACCGGCGGGCTTATTTTTGTTGTGCAGTAACTTGGACAGGGCTTGTTCTAAAGCGGCTTCCGCCACTCATAAAATGGAAGTAAAACAAGCCCGCCGGAGGGATCATTATGGAATACCCGAGAGAGTCCAAGAACCGCCGCAAGAAGCGTATACAGAATCTGCTGGAGGAGAAGCCTGCAGCTGGAGCAGCATCAGAGCGGTTCCGTTTGTCTGACAATCCTCCCTCATTCAGAGAATGGGGGGCGGGTGACAGGAATGAATTTGCCTCTTCCCCTGAGCCGGACCCTGAAACAATGTGGAAGCAGCAGCGTAACCACTGGGTTGATGAAGACGGGAGGGGACCGGGAGGGGGATTCCGTGCAGGTCTGCTGCGGCGGACAGTGGCCAGTCTGCTGGTTTTTGGCGCTGTATGGGGCATTTTTGCCGTTCAGAAGCCATGGGCAGTGAAGGCGCAGTATTTTATTACAGACATCCTCAGCAATGATATGGATTTTGCAGCAGCACAGGTGTGGTACGAGGAACATTTCAATGGAGCCCCGTCCTTTATTCCGATTTTCGGAGATGAACAGGTACCGGCGGAGAAGGTGACAGCCGCCCATGAGCTTAGCGCTCCGCTTGCAGGAAGTATTGTGCGTCCTTTTGCCACTTCGCTTAATGGCATTGAAATTATACCGGCAGACGATTCAAGTGCCAGTGTCACGGTGAAAAGTGTAGATACGGGCCGTGTGCTGGCCGTTTCAAAGGAAGCCCGGGGAGGCATCCGTATTACGGTCCGCCATACCGGGGAGATCACGGCAGAATACGGTCATTTGAGCGGGACACGGCTCGCGGTGGATGACTGGGTACAGAGCGGAGACGAAATAGGCTGGATTCAGGGGACGGAGGATGCCCGGGTCCCGTTGCTGTTTTTTGCAGTTATGAAAGACAAGACTTATATTGATCCGGCCGAAGTGGTATCGTTTGATTAGGGTCTGCGGCATTGAATTGTCACTGCATCCGCTCTTCGTGCTGATTCTCATGGTATCCGTGCTTACCGGACAGTTCCTGGAGCTGCTTACCTTGTTTCTGATCGTATTCATTCATGAGCTTGGACATGTATGTGCGGCGCTGCTGGCCGGAATTAACGTACGATCGGTCCAACTGCTGCCATTCGGCGGCGTTGCGGTTATAGAGGATCATGGGCGGCTTACGGCTGTCCGTGAGATCGGGATTGCCCTGGCCGGTCCGCTGCAGAACGGAATTATGATTCTGATGGCGCTGGCTCTTAAGCAGGTGGAGTATGGAAATATCGCCTATCTGGATTATTTTATCGGAGCCAACGCCATGATCGCTCTGTTCAATCTGCTGCCGGTGCTTCCGCTGGACGGTGGCAAAATCCTTCAGGCAGCCCTGAGTCTGCTGCTTCCGTATTATTACACGCTGCTGTGGACCGGCAGAGTCAGTATTACGGCCAGCCTGCTTGTGATAGGGTACGCCCTGCTTCCGCTTGGGAACGGGGACGGCCTCCGGCTTAACCTGCTGATGATCGGAGCGTTTCTGCTCTATTCTAATTGGACGGACCAGCGTAATTTGCCGTACCGGTTTGTTGGTTTTTTGATGAACCGTGAGCGGATTTATGAGCGGTATCTAGTGGCGGAGAACATTGCCCGCCCAATAGTTGCCTCGCTCGCGAAACCTTTGGATGAGATATTGCGTCTATTTAAACGTAACCATTATCATTATATCTATGTGATGAACAACGACAGGGATATCGTAGCTGTTGTGCCGGAGCAGCGTCTGATTGCTTCGTATTTCGGAAAGTAACAAGCGAGTAACGATTCAAACCAGAGGTGAAGCCATGAAACAAATGATCGTTCACTGTACACAGCATATTACCCGCATGGCACTTCTGGAGAACGGGAGGCTGGTGGAATATGCGGCTGAACGCGATCAGCAGCAAGGTCTGGTCGGGAGTTATTATAAAGGCCGGGTAATGAATGTGCTGCCTGGTATGCAGGCGGCCTTTGTAGATATCGGACAGAAAAAGAATGCGTTCCTATACGTAGATGATGTATTGCATCCCCATCTGGACAAGCAGCCGGCTGTCAAGCCTTCGATTGAGATGCTGCTGCAGCCCGGTCAGGAGATTGTCGTCCAGGTGAGAAAAGAACCGCGGGGCGGCAAGGGCGCGCGGGTAACCACGCATTATACACTGCCCGGACGCTGGATGGTGTACATGCCCTTTGCCGAATATGTCGGGGTCTCCAAGAAAATAGGCCGGGAATCGGAGCGCAGCCGGCTCAAAGGTATCGGCGAGCGGCTGCGCCAGGGTGAGGAAGGACTCATTATGCGCACTGTCTCCGAGGACGAGCCGCTGGATGCCGTGGAGGGAGATCTGGCTTTTCTGCGGGCGCAGTGGGAAATGATTACCCGGCGTTCCAAGGAAGTGGAGGCACCCGCTCTGCTGCACTGCGATCTGAGTATCGTCCAGCGGTTCATCCGGGATGCCTTCAATCCGCAGCGTGATGAGCTGCGGATTGATTCGGCCAAGGCGGTGAAGGAGGCGGAAGCCTTCCTGTCGGACATGGCTCCTGAAGGGTACAAGCCTGTGGGCTTCTACAGGGGGCAGGAGTCCATTTTCTCTGCTTACGGGGTGACAGATCAACTGCACAAGAGCTTCAGCCGTAAAATCATCCTCGAAGGCGGGGCTACGCTCATCTGGGATGAGACAGAGGCCTTGACTGTGATTGACGTCAACACAGCGCAGTACACTGGCGGGACGAACCTTGAGGATACGGTAACGCGGACCAACCTGCTGGCTGCGGAGGAGATCGGGCGGCTTGTCCGGCTCCGGGATACGGGCGGTATTATTATTGTTGATTTCATTGATATGGAGCGGGAAGAGCACCGCAGGCAGGTGACGGACAAGCTGGAGAGCATTATCAGCCGGGACCGGACCAAGACGCATATTCTCGGCTGGACCCATCTCGGTCTGCTGGAGATGACCCGTAAGAAGGCCAGACATGATTCCGCCGGATTTGCCCCGGTGATCTGCCAGTGCTGCGGCGGTACAGGCAAGGTTGGGACATGGCTGGAGTAGGGAAGAGATGGTCAGGTTGTATATGTTTTGTAAGGAGATATTGACTAGGGATCATATGTATGATAATATCTTCAAGTATGTGTTTGGTTGTTCCATTCCTGCACATGCTGTAACCGCTCCGATCGGGTAGATGAAGCGTAATTCCCCCGGGGATTGCCACCTTGACTAGGCGAGTCTGAGACATGAGGAGGTGCAAGTACAATGTATGCAATTATCGAAACTGGCGGTAAACAATACAAAGTCCAAGAGGGCGATGTTTTGTTCATTGAGAAGCTGGAAGCTGAAGACGGCGCAAGCGTAACGTTTGACCGTGTCTTGGCTGTTTCTAACGAAGGTGGTTTGACTGCAGGAACTCCGCTGGTAAGCGGCGCGTCTGTAACAGCCAAAGTCGAGAAGCATGGTAAGGGTCATAAGGTTGTAGTTTACAAATACAAACCTAAGAAGAACTACCACAAGAAACAAGGCCATCGTCAACCGTACACCAAAGTAACTATCGAGAAGATTCAAGCGTAAGAAGGTGCGTTAATGATTAACGTGCGGATTACACGGGCTTCTGCTCAAGGTGTCATTGTCGGTTTTGCCGTCAAGGGGCATGCGGAATACGCAAGGAATGGCAAGGATATCGTCTGCGCGGGTGTTTCGACGGTTACCGTTGGAACTGTGAATGCGATTGAGAGCCTGACCGGAGTTGTTCTGGATACTTCGATGAAGGATGGATTCTTAAGCGGAACCCTGGTTCCCGTGAATGATCCCGAAGTCTCCGCCAAGGTACAGCTCTTGCTGGAATCCATGGTGCTGATGCTCAAGGATATTGCTAAATCCTACAGGAAATATATTCAGATACAGGAAGTCATCATTTGAAGAAGGAGGTTGACAACATGTTGAAATTGGATCTTCAATTATTCGCATCGAAAAAAGGTGTTGGTTCCACAAAGAACGGACGTGATTCCCATTCTAAGCGTCTTGGCGTGAAACGGGCTGACGGTCAAGCAGTAACCGGCGGCAACATCTTGGTTCGTCAACGCGGAACCAAAATCCACCCGGGCACGAACGTGGGCATCGGTAAAGATGACACACTGTTCGCACTTGTGGACGGCGTAGTGAAGTTCGAACGTTGGGGACGCGACCGCAAAAAAGTGAGCGTGTATCCGGTGGATGTCGCTCCGGTAGCAGCGGCACTGGAAGCGTAAGCTTACGGAACCTATGAAGATGAGAAGCCTCCGGCATCAGTGCCGGGGGCTTTTTTTGAAATTGTTTCGGGGTCCCGCAAAGTACCTGAGTAAGCATCGAAGCTTAAGCCTCACTTTGTGGTGGGATTCTGGTGATTGCGGAGAAAGCCTGTGTTATACTGGGAAATGGTGAATATGAAGCAAGATAAGCAGTGCTTACATTGGAATCAATTTTGCGAACCAAGGGACGGGGAGAAAGAATGAAATCCTGGAAAAGTAAGGTCTGGGCAGTCATGTTATCCGCAGTGTTTCCTTTAGGTCTCGTGTATTGGCAAACCTCCCTTTTCACATGCCTGCTGCTCGGAGTCTGGGTAGCGGCAGTGCTTGCATTCAGCTTTGTTTACAACCGGCGTCAATATGAAGAGGAACTGCGTATACAGGAGAATACTCTGCAGCAGGCGGCAAACCGGACACTGAATCATCATCGTCATGACTGGATGAATGATCTGCAGGTGCTTTACGGATATATCCAGCTGGGCAAGCCTGATAAATCCGTACAATGTGTGGAAAGAATAAAGGAGCGTATTGCGCTGGACAGCCGTATTGCCAAATTGGGAGTACCTTCCCTGGTGTTCTATCTGCAATCCTTCCGTACGTTCAGAAGCAGTCTGGAGCTGGACATACAGGTAGAGGAAGGGCTCCAGCTGGAGGACAAGCTGAGTCCAGAGGTAGGAGCTGAGCTGACTTCGGTAGTTATGCAGACGGTTAGAGCGTACCAGTACAGCGGAATAACACAGCATGGAGACACGCGGAAGCTTGAGCTCAGCTTTTCACAGGAGGGAAGAGACATTCTGATCTCTTTCAAAGGTGAGGGAGAGCAAGACAATCCCGAACTGCTTCAGGGGCAAATTTATAATATAGTACAAGGAAAAATCATGAAGGCGGAGCAGGTTCAGCCTGCCAAGGGTTATTTGGAACTGCGGTTACCGCTGGAGATGTAAGGAAGGTGAACATTTATGTTCGTAGATAAGGCTAAGATTTATGTAAAAGGCGGAGACGGCGGAGATGGTCTCGTAGCATTTCGCCGGGAGAAGTATGTACCGGATGGAGGTCCTGCCGGCGGCGATGGCGGCCGTGGTGGAGATGTGATCTTCCGCGTGGATGAAGGCTTACGGACCTTGATGGATTTCCGTTATCAGCGGCACTTCAAGGCGGATAAGGGAATTAAGGGGCGCAACAAGAGCCAGCACGGGGCCAACGCTGAGCATATGATCGTGCGGATTCCGCCTGGAACCGTGTTAATTGATGATGATACCCAGGAGATCCTTGCCGATTTAACCCGTCATGGACAACAGGTTGTAGTGGCCCGCGGCGGCCGGGGCGGCCGGGGGAATACCCGGTTTGCGACGGCGAACAATACGGCGCCGGAGCTGGCGGAGAATGGGGAAGAGGGTCAGGAGCGTTACATCGTAATGGAGCTGAAGGTCATGGCGGACGTAGGCCTTGTAGGCTTCCCTAGCGTGGGCAAATCTACGCTGCTGTCGGTCGTGTCCGCTGCCCAGCCGAAGATCGGAGCGTACCACTTTACCACTATTACCCCCAACCTGGGTGTAGTGGATGTCGGAGACGGCCGCAGCTTTGTGATGGCGGATCTGCCTGGACTGATTGAAGGCGCGAGTGAAGGGGTGGGGCTTGGGCATGAGTTCCTGCGCCACGTTGAACGGACGCGTATCATCATTCATGTCGTGGATATGTCCGGCTCGGAAGGCCGCGATCCTTTTGAAGACTGGGTACTGATTAACGATGAGCTGAAGCAGTACAATGCGGCGCTGATTGACCGTCCGCAGATCGTGGCGGCGAACAAGATGGATATGCCTGATTCCGAGGAGAACCTGGCTTCCTTCCGT
Organism: Paenibacillus sp. FSL R7-0333; assembly: GCF_038000365.1. Classification (NCBI taxonomy): domain Bacteria; kingdom Bacillati; phylum Bacillota; class Bacilli; order Caryophanales; family Paenibacillaceae; genus Paenibacillus; species Paenibacillus sp. FSL R7-0333. The sequence goes on along the minus strand of NZ_JBBOBZ010000001.1, from coordinate 5,643,207 downwards.
GAGCGTGTCGCGGAGCTTCGCCCGGATCTTGAGATTATGCCGATCTCTTCACTGACCCGTCAGGGCGTTCAGGAGCTGCTCTACCGTGCTACAGATATTCTTGACAGTATTCCTGTGGCTCCGGTGGTGGAAGAAGTAGCCGGTAAAGAGCGCAAGGTGTATAAGCTGGAAGCGGAAGAGGATAACTCATTCACGATTACCCGTGACAACGAGGCCTTTGTAGTCAATAGTCCGCGGATTGAGCGGATGATTAAGAGAATGCAGCTAAGCACACATGATGCGATTCTTAGGCTGGCCCGTACTTTGCGTCACATGGGTGTGGATGCCGAGCTGCGCAGACGCGGCGCTGTGGAAGGTACGATCGTGCGCATTGCTGATTTTGAATTCGAATTTGTCGAGAACAGCAGCTACTATTAATAGAGAAGCAAGGTTATCGGCTGTATCTTCCGAGAGGGAGATGCGGCCTATTTTCATTGCTTAACAGGTGGCAAAACCATTTCTGCTAATAAAGTTTTCTTTATATATCCGGATTAATTTACTACAATCATTATAGCAAGAGACGCACGAAGTTGAATCCAAAGGGTGTAATCTGCGTATATCATACATACCTGTCAGGAAAGAGGGAATGGACAGATGGCCATTATTGAAGTAGTCAAATATGACGGACCTCCGGGTGTCTTCGCCTGGAAGTATCCGAACCAGGAGCTGGGCACCTGGACACAGCTGATTGTGAATGAAGCCCAGGAAGCGATTCTGTTCAAGGGCGGGCAGGCGCTGGATTCGTTCACAGCCGGACGCCACACCTTAAGCACAGCGAATATTCCGATTCTGTCGAATGTAGTGAATCTGCCGTTCGGCGGCAAGTCTCCGTTCACCGCAGAGATATGGTTTGTGAACAAGATGAACTCCATGAATGTGAAGTGGGGGACCAGTGCACCGCTGCAGCTGCAGGACCCTAAGTACAAGATCATGGTAGCGGTCCGGGCCTTCGGGCAGTTTGGCGTGCGGATCGAAGATCCCCGCAAATTCCTGCTGAAGCTGGTAGGGACGCTGCCGGTCTTCGATCAGGATACGATGATCAGTTATTTCCGCGGCCTGCTGATGTCTAATATCAATGAACTTATTTCTTCTTATCTGGTGCACAAAAAAATCAGCATCCTGGAGATCAACGCCTACGTGGTTGAAATCTCCAAGCATATTCAGGGGCGCTTATCCTCCTCGTTCCTGGACAGCGGTATTGAACTTAATAATTTCTATATTGATTCGATCAATATTCCCGATGATGATCCGGCAACCCAACGTCTCAAGGAAGCCTTGGCCAAAAAAGCGGAGATGGACATTATCGGCTTCACCTACCAGCAGGAACGAAGCTTCGATGCTATGGAGGAGGCAGCAGGCAATCCTGGCAATATAGGGGCGGGCATGATGAATGCGGGACTGGGGCTCGGCATGGGCTTTGGGCTGGCCGGGCCTGCGGCTGAGATAGCTACCCGGATGACCCGTAGCATGTCTCTGGACGGCAGTACGGGCAGCCAGCCGGCACCTCCTGCTGCTTCTAAATCCTGCTCGGACTGCGGAACCCTTAATCCGGCAGATGCACGCTTCTGTACCGGCTGCGGCCGCAGTCTGCAATCCCCGCCGGCGGTGGAGGATAAGGTATGCCATAGCTGCGGTAAGGCGGTCATCCCAGGTGCCAAATTCTGTCCGCATTGTGGAGAGGGCCTGATCCTGAAGTGTGCAGGCTGCGGACATGAGCTGAAGCCCGGACAGAAATTCTGTCCAGAGTGCGGCACCAGAGCGGCTAACGGGTGAACGGAATGCAGAGGCAGAGGTCATATACGGGTCTAGTTACTGGCATTTATGTTGCTGTTCTGGCAGTTACTGCGGGTACCTTCTTCACGCTTGGATTCTCGGAATCGCTGCTGCGCTTCGTAGTGACTCTGCTTGCTGTTGGTATAGCAGAGACTGTGGTTTACGTGTATTGTACGCTATGGCTGCGCCGTGCTCCTGAAGCGGGCCGGACTTCACCGGTATTCATCAGCGGAGCTGTAATTATAGCCTTCTATCTGGCTGCGGTATTTGCTTCGGCTATTCTGCTCGACTGGATTCTGGAGCTGAGTCCGCTCTGGTACGCAGGAGAGCAGCTGCTGATCCTGATTGTAGCTTCCATCGTCCTTGTGGCTACAGGGGGATATGGGTGGAATGCCGCCTCCGGGGAGCGCAGGGCTGCGGAAGCTTCGCGGAGCCTGCGTACCCACATGCAGGAGCTGCAGGAGATCAGAGGGATTGCCGGCACCTGGAAGCATTCTGAGGCAAGCAGGCTGGTAGAACTGATTGATTCTCTGGAGGAGAAATTCCGCTACAGTGACCCGGTGTCGAGACCGGGATTGTATGCCACGGAAGACATCATTAGGCAGCAGATCTCTCTGCTGCATGACCATGTGGCGCTGCTGCTTGTCTTGAAGGAGCTGCCGGCCCGCTGGGACACGGAGACAGAGGAGTTAACGGAGAGTATTGCCAGCACGCTCCAGCGGCGTAACCTGGAGCTGGCGGCGCTTAAATAGGAGGAATAGACAGCAATGGGGATAGGGAATGAGCGGGGGGGACTGTTGCCGGGCCGGGAAGGACAGCCCTCTGATAGTCTGCCTAAGTATGAGCGGACTACTTTTGATATTGTAACTATCGGTGCCGGATATTTGTTTATGCCGTTGGGACTTGCGTTTGCGCTGGTACGCATGCTGAGCACACACTATAAAAATTACCGCAAGCCCGTCAATTATAGTCTGTTGTTCCATGTATTTGTGGGAGGATTCCTGCAAATAATGGGTATCGTCGTAATTTCCATCTTCAGTGATGACGCGATGGATACCACCACACTGATATCAGGTTTGATCTTCGTATGTTTGGTGCTGCTCCTGCCTGCGGCTGCGTTCGCCAGAAGCGCAGCCAAGGCCAGGTTCCGGTTCGCCCAGCTAGCGAATCAATATGTGCAATTGATTACCGTAGGCAGAGTCCGTTATACCGGGAATCTGGCGGACCGTACCGGGCAAAGTGAAGGGGATGTGAATAGAGACCTTCTCTATCTGCAGAAGTACGGGGTGCTGGACTCCGGGCTTCTCTTCCATGAGGGAGCGGATACAGCGCCGCAGGTCCAGGCGGGGCAGGCAGGTGCTTCGCCCTTCAAGCCGCCTGCAGGGCAGCCGTCCTATCAGCAGCCGAGGCCGCAGCAGCTTCCCAAATCTGTCCGTTGTCCGGGCTGCGGGGCACAGAATACGGTAGCTCCCAACCAATCTACCAGCTGTGATTACTGCGGGACGACCATTGCTTACAGCTGACCGGGTTCTGCAGGTGAAGGCTGTTCCTCCTAGCTAATAGGGGGACAGTCTTTTCCCCATGTTTACAGAAAGTTATTGCAATAAAAGCCTTCAATCCCGTATAATGTCCACTATGTACATACAAAAGTCTTTGGGGTGAGGACGTTCGTGAAAGAACGCTATTATTTGGTCCGGGAGGACATTTTGCCCGATGCGGTGCTGAAGACCATGCAGGTCAAGCAGCTGCTGGAAGCAGGAGATGCCAAAACCGTACACGAGGGCGTGGAACAGGTCGGGCTTAGCCGCAGTGCTTTTTATAAATACAAAGATGGGATACACTTAATTCATCAGCTGGAGCGCGAGCGCATTGTGACGATCTCGATTGATCTGGAGCACGAGTCGGGCATGCTGTCCAAGGTGCTCGGTTCGGTGGCCGTTCACGGGGCGAATGTGCTGACGATCCATCAGAGTATCCCGCTGCAAGGACGGGCGAACGTGGTGATCTCTGTCGAGATCTCCCATCTGAATGAAGAGCTGGGCGACTTGCTGGACAGTCTCAAGGCAATTCCCGGTGTGAAGCGTGCGTTAATTATTGGTCAGGGGTGAGAATACGAATGAAGCCGGTTAAAGTAGGTCTGCTGGGTCTGGGTACTGTGGGTACGGGCGTTGTCCGTATTGTGGAAGGAAATCAGGAGGATTTGAGCAGCCAGGTCGGCTCGCCGATCCTGATTGAACGGATTGCCGTGAAGAATACGGAGAAGCCGCGTGATATCGAAGTGGACCCGTCCAAGATTACCGATGATCCATGGGCCGTTATCCGCGACCCGGAGATTGATGTCATTGTTGAGGTCATGGGCGGGATCGCAGGGACGAAGGATTACATTCTGGAGGCACTGGAGCGCGGCAAGCATATCGTAACAGCCAATAAGGACCTGATGGCTCTGCACGGCTCGGAGATTCTGGCCAAGGCACAGGAGAAGCAGTGCGATGTGTTCTATGAAGCAAGTGTGGCGGGAGGCATTCCGATTATCCGCACGCTGATCGAAGGCTTTTCCTCGGATAAGATTATGAAGATTATGGGGATTGTGAACGGGACAACCAACTACATCCTTAGCAAAATGAGCCAGGAAGGCGCATCTTACCTCGACGCACTGCATGAAGCGCAGGAGCTGGGATATGCCGAGTCTGATCCGACGTCCGATGTGGAGGGACTGGATGCAGCCCGCAAGATGGCCATTCTGGGCACGCTGGGCTTCCGGACCAATGTAGAGCTGAGCGATGTCAGTGTAAGCGGGATTTCCGGCGTCAGCAAGGAGGATATGGCTTTTGCCAAACGGCTGGGGTACGAGATGAAGCTGCTCGGGATTGCAGAACGCCAGGATGAAGAATTCAGCATTAGCGTCCAGCCTACAATGATCCGTACGAACCACCCGATTGCCTCCGTGAACGGCGTCTTTAATGCGGTATATGTATATGGTGAGGCTGTAGGAGAGACGATGTTCTACGGTGCGGGGGCAGGGGCGATGCCTACGGCAACCTCGATTGTGGCGGATCTGGTGGCGGTTATCAAGAACCTGAAGCTGGGGGTCAACGGGCTTAAGCAGATTGTGCCGTACAAGCAGAAGAAGCTGAAGAGCGACGAGGATATTTATTACAAGAACTTCCTGCTGCTTCATGTCGATGACAAGGCGGGTGTACTGGCGAAGATTACCCAGGTGTTTGCCGAATATGATGTCAGTCTGGATTCCGTTGTGCAGCAGGCCAATCCTAATAATCCTGATGCCGAAATTATCATTGTCACACATAACGCCAGCAGAGCGAGTATGAACAAAGTGCTGCGCCATCTGGAGCAACTGAATGTCATTCACCGCATCAAAAGCCATTACCGTGTAGAAGGCTAACTATCGCAGGTGTCCATGGAACACAGGGCTTGCGCGCAAATATAATGAAGGAGATTTACCCGCCATGAGTATTTACGGAAGGTCTAGAGTGAAGGTCCCTGCGAGCACGGCCAACCTCGGTCCGGGCTTCGATACGCTGGGCATGGCTCTGTCGCTGTATGCCTGGATTGAAATGGAGGAAGCCGCTGAAACGGTGTTTCATCTGTATGGAGATGAGATGGCCGGTCTTCCCCGGGACAAAAGCAATCTGCTCTACAAGGTTGCGCAAATGGTATTTGCAGAGGCCGGGGTCCAGGTTCCGGAGTTGTCCATCTCCATGTATTCGGAAATCCCGCTCACCCGCGGGCTGGGCAGCAGTGCTTCGGCCATTATTGGCGCGCTGGCTGCGGCGAATGCTATGATAGGTTCACCGCTGGGTCAGGCGAAGTTGTTCGATATGGCTACAACGATCGAAAAGCATCCCGATAATGTCGGAGCCTCGCTCTTCGGGGGAATTATTACGGCCGTGTGGGACGGTGAACATGCCGATTACATCCGGATTGAGCCGCCGCAGGAGCTGGAATTTCTGGTGGTCATTCCTGAATTCGAGCTGGAGACGGTCAAGGCCAGAGAGGCGCTGCCTGCGGAGGTTACGCTCGGCGATGCTGTTCATAATATCAGCCGTACCTCGCTGCTCACCGCAGCGTTAGCCGCAGGCCGGCTGGACCTGATTGGCACCGCGATGCAGGACCGGCTGCATCAGCCCTACCGTGCACCGCTGGTGCCGGGGATGGCGAAGCTGCTGGCTGAAGCTCCGGGCCACGGCGCGCTGGGGATTGCGCTTAGCGGTGCAGGCCCGACCCTGTTATGTATGGTGGACCGCAGCGAGCAGCGGAAGCAGGAGCTGGAGCTGTTTTTGACAGAGACCATGCAGGAGAACGGGATTTCTGCCCGTACCGTATGGCTGTCCCCATGCAATACGGGTGTCACGGCAGAGCTGCTTGAAAGAAACGGGATGCAAAACGAATCATTTTTGGATATGATAAAAGGAGAATTACAGTCATGAAATCAATAGCGTTATTGCCTCAGGGCTCCGTCTCGCATGAAGCGCTGCTGCATTTATTTGGCGGTAACCCTGCTCATCTGGAGCATCATAAGCTCATCTCCGATGTCTTTCTGTCCACGGCTGGCGGAGTCACCGATTACAGCGTCATTCCGATTGAGAACACGATAGAAGGCTCGGTCAGCCTGCATATCGACTGGCTCATTAATGAAGTGAATCTGCCGATGCAGGCGGAGTGGATTTTTCCGTCGATACAGAATCTGATCAGCTGTCCGCAGGAATTCACGAAGGAGAACGGGGACAAGGATTATACCAGGATTGTCAAGATCCTGTCCCATCCGGTGGCTATGGCGCAATGCACGCAGTTCATCCGTAAGGCTATGCCCTGGGCTGAGCTGGAGTCTGTGGGAAGCACCTCTGAAGCGGTTGAGATTGTGAAGGGCAATCCCGGCAAAGGCTGGGCTGCCATCGGTACCGCGCTTGGAGCCGCTACGCACGGGCTGGAGGTTGTGGAACGCCAGATTACAGACCATAATAACAATTACACACGGTTCGTGCTGGTTGGTCCGCAGAAGCTGGAGCTTCCGCAGAAGAGCAGTGGAGACAAGACGAGTATTCTTGTTACGCTGCCCGAGGATTTCCCTGGTGCACTGCATCAGGTGCTGGCTGCTTTTGCCTGGCGTAAGCTGAATTTGTCCCGTATTGAATCACGGCCGACGAAGAAGAAGCTGGGTACTTATTATTTCTATATTGATGTGCTGGAACCGATAGAATCGGTACTGCTCCCGGGTGCGATTGAAGAGATCAAAGCCTTGGGCTGTCAGGTACGGATTCTGGGGTCCTATCCCACATACACCTATGAGGAAGAGAAAGCGGAGGTGCAGTAAGTTCATGGCTGAGCAATGGATCTATCTGGATGGACAACATGTAACGAAGGTCAAGGCAATGGTGTCCGTATTCGATCACGGTTTTTTATATGGAGACGGAATTTTTGAAGGTATCCGTATTTATAACGGCAACATCTTCAAGTGCAAGGAGCATCTGGACAGGCTGTATGATTCGGCGAAGTCGATTATGCTGGACATTCCGCTGGCCTATGATGAGATGCTGGAGGCTATGGCCGAGACAATTCGCCTGAACGAAATGCGGGACGGGTACATCCGGCTGATCGTATCACGCGGTCCCGGCAACCTGGGTCTTGATCCGCGCCGCTGCCCCAAAGCGAGTGTAATTATCATTGTTGAGCAGCTCGCCATCTACCCGGAGCAGGCTTATCTGAACGGTCTTCGTGCCGTTTCCGTCTCCCAGCGCCGCAATCTTCCGGATGCCCTGAATCCGAAGATCAAATCGCTGAACTATCTCAACAATATTCTGGTGAAGATTCAGTCGAATCTGGCGGAAGCCGATGAAGCAATCATGATGAACGCTCAAGGGTATGTAACCGAAGGCTCCGGCGATAATATCTTCATTATCAAAAGAGGGGTAGTCTATACACCGCCTTGTTACCTGGGTGCCCTGGAGGGAATCACCCGTCTGGCGATCATTGAGCTGTGTGAGAAGCTCGGACTGCCGCTGAAGGAAGAGCCGTTCACCATGCATGATGTCTATATTGCCGATGAAGTCTTCTTCACCGGAACAGCGGCTGAAGTTATTGCTGCCCGTGAGATCGACGGCAGAGTCATTGGTTCCGGCCAGGCCGGGCCGATTACCCTGCAATTGCTGGAAGAATTCCGCAATGTGGTTGATAAAGACGGATATAAGGTTTGGGAATAGTACAGTAATTTCGCGTGAGCGAATAGAGAAAAATCCTTTCATGCCAAGCATGGAAGGATTTTTTTTGCATATAGGGATGTCATTCGCCCATGGGCTGCATAAGATGTAGTAACGAAGGAGGCGGCTGTACCGCAACTACCGAATCTGGAGGGCTATCATCCCTGAACCGGGGTGCAGTGCCGATCAATAGATACTTTTAGGAGGTAAATGCTGCGTGAAAATACACATTGTTAAGCAAGGTGATTCGCTGTTCGCGTTATCACAGAAGTATGGAGTGCCGCTGCAAAAAATAATCGAGGCCAATCCGCAAATCACCAATCCAGATGTGCTTGCTGTAGGAGACAAGGTTAAGATCCCGGCTGCGCCCGTAGCTCTGCCTGTTCCGGACAACAACGATATCTACTATAAGCATACAGTCAAGCAAGGCGATACCTTATGGAAGCTCTCCAAGGCTTGGGGAGTTACACTCAAGGATATGATTGATGCCAACCCGCAGCTTAAGAACCCTAATGCACTGATGACGGGTGAAGTCGTGAATATCCCTAAGAAAGTCAGCACCTCTCCAATCCAGGCCCAATCCATCGATCCGGTAAAAGCTAATACGACCCCAATTCAGGCTCAGTCCACCGCTCCGGCAGTGGTCGATAAAACGGCGATTGGCGGTAAAACCTACACTGGTGTCATCGAAAAGCCGGCTCCCGCACCAGCGCCAGTTCCTGCACCTGCTGCAGAAGCAGTCCCTATTCCGTTGGCGGTTCCTGCACCTAACCCTGCACCTAACAAAGCGCCGGAAGTCAAGCCGGTTCAGGAAGCCGTCTATGAGAAACAAAGCTTGTATGTGCAAATCTCTGTTCCCGCGCAGGAAGAGAAAACCAAAGAAGTGCATCATAAGTCAGAGGTTCAGCCTGCCGCCTGGGATGAGGGTAAAACCTCGCCCTGGGGAAAGAGCGATGGTTATCCCGGCCTTAGCGAGAATCCGTATTTTATGAATTATGCACCCGTGTATCCCGTATATGAGCCAATGGCCAATATGAATATGAACAATATGAATAACGCTCCAAGTTATGTTCAGCCTGCAGCGTTTATGCCGGAATGCCCGCCGTTCTATGCTCAGCCGGTTAATCCTTGTCCGCCTGGACAATACCCCGGAGCATGGTATCCTAATGCAGAACCGGATTATAACAATGTGAATATGTCAGCAGTCAGCCCTGTCAGTGACAATGCTGCGTTTGCTCCGCAGTACCAGAGTGAGCAGGTTAATCTTCCGTGGCCTTCCTGCGGATGCGGCGCAATGTCGATTCAGCCCTATCCTTATGAGCAGCCGATGTATAACGGGTATCCGGTGTACGGCATGCCGCAGATGGGGATGGTTTCTCCTTATGCTGGAGGAATGAATGCCATGCCTAACGCGGTGTCACCGATGTATGAACAGCCTATGGTATCGAATATTCCGCCATATCCGGCTTATCCGGGCATGGAGAATTTCGCCCACAACCGCGTACCCGAGATTCAGATTCCTGAGCCTGTAGTGGAGGAAGCGGAGGAGGTGCCGGATAAGGGGCGCACTGAGGCCACAACAGCAAAGGATACAAAACCAGGGAAATCCAAACCTTCAGCGGCAAAAGCGAAAACCTCCAGCCAGAACTCTGCCGCCAAGGATAAGGCCCACTCCAAGCCGCGTTCAAGCTCAAGCGGACGTTCAAGTACAGATAAGAAGAATCAGACTCCTTGGATTCCCAATTAAGAGGATAGTCCCTAAGAGGAGAGTTGCACATGCAGGTCCTGCTAGATATGAGGGCCGGCATGTGCTTTTTGGGCATGGTTATACAGGCACAGAGGCTTGTATAGGATATCTATGAAAGTCTATAGTACTATCTCGAAAATAGTAGAAATTAAGGGTTGTTAGCAGGGATATATAATGTTATATTATATATCCAATCGCAAGGCGGGTGCCTTGCACAAGGTTGGACATGTTGCTCTGATGAATACACACTTTGCTTCATCGAAAATAAGTGTTGCATTCAGAAGAAGAACATGTTATATTATAAAAGTTGCTGATGACGAGATAATCGATGTCAACAACGAGCTTGATCTTTGAAAACTGAACAACGAGTGAGTATATGGAAATCACTTCGGTGAGATCCAAAAATGAGAATGTAAATTCTCGTCAGATGTTTCAAAATGAGCAATCGCTCTTTCTAAATACCAATTTGGAGAGTTTGATCCTGGCTCAGGACGAACGCTGGCGGCATGCCTAATACATGCAAGTCGAGCGGAGTTTGAGAGGAAGCTTGCTTCCTTTCAGACTTAGCGGCGGACGGGTGAGTAACACGTAGGCAACCTGCCCTCAAGCCTGGGATAACTACCGGAAACGGTAGCTAATACCGGATAATTTCTTTTTTCTCCTGAGAGAAGAATGAAAGGCGGAGCAATCTGCTGCTTGGGGATGGGCCTGCGGCGCATTAGCTAGTTGGTGGGGTAACGGCCCACCAAGGCGACGATGCGTAGCCGACCTGAGAGGGTGAACGGCCACACTGGGACTGAGACACGGCCCAGACTCCTACGGGAGGCAGCAGTAGGGAATCTTCCGCAATGGGCGCAAGCCTGACGGAGCAATGCCGCGTGAGTGATGAAGGTTTTCGGATCGTAAAGCTCTGTTGCCAGGGAAGAACGTCCGGTAGAGTAACTGCTGCCGGAGTGACGGTACCTGAGAAGAAAGCCCCGGCTAACTACGTGCCAGCAGCCGCGGTAATACGTAGGGGGCAAGCGTTGTCCGGAATTATTGGGCGTAAAGCGCGCGCAGGCGGTTATTTAAGTCTGGTGTTTAAACCTTGGGCTCAACCTGAGGTCGCACTGGAAACTGGGTGACTTGAGTACAGAAGAGGAAAGTGGAATTCCACGTGTAGCGGTGAAATGCGTAGATATGTGGAGGAACACCAGTGGCGAAGGCGACTTTCTGGGCTGTAACTGACGCTGAGGCGCGAAAGCGTGGGGAGCAAACAGGATTAGATACCCTGGTAGTCCACGCCGTAAACGATGAGTGCTAGGTGTTAGGGGTTTCGATACCCTTGGTGCCGAAGTTAACACAGTAAGCACTCCGCCTGGGGAGTACGGTCGCAAGACTGAAACTCAAAGGAATTGACGGGGACCCGCACAAGCAGTGGAGTATGTGGTTTAATTCGAAGCAACGCGAAGAACCTTACCAGGTCTTGACATCCAACTAACGAAGCAGAGATGCATCAGGTGCCCTTCGGGGAAAGTTGAGACAGGTGGTGCATGGTTGTCGTCAGCTCGTGTCGTGAGATGTTGGGTTAAGTCCCGCAACGAGCGCAACCCTTGACTTTAGTTGCCAGCAGGTTGAGCTGGGCACTCTAGAGTGACTGCCGGTGACAAACCGGAGGAAGGTGGGGATGACGTCAAATCATCATGCCCCTTATGACCTGGGCTACACACGTACTACAATGGCCGGTACAACGGGAAGCGAAGCCGCGAGGTGGAGCCAATCCCAGCAAAGCCGGTCTCAGTTCGGATTGCAGGCTGCAACTCGCCTGCATGAAGTCGGAATTGCTAGTAATCGCGGATCAGCATGCCGCGGTGAATACGTTCCCGGGTCTTGTACACACCGCCCGTCACACCACGAGAGTTTACAACACCCGAAGTCGGTGGGGTAACCCGCAAGGGAGCCAGCCGCCGAAGGTGGGGTAGATGATTGGGGTGAAGTCGTAACAAGGTAGCCGTATCGGAAGGTGCGGCTGGATCACCTCCTTTCTATGGAGAATCGTCACCTGCAACGGTGACATTCAAATCTTAAATCTAGCCGGTCGGCTAGATACTCACTCGTTGGTCAGTTTTGAGAGTTTAAGCTCTCATCTTTACCTTGATCCTTGAAAACTGGATACCGAAACGAATTTGCGTTTTAGAACATTCCTTTAAGCTGAACTTGTATAAACAAGTTTTGAATTAATGGCGATGCTAAGCGGTTTTCCTAACGGAAAACACATTGGTTAAGCTACTAAGAGCACACGGAGGATGCCTAGGCGCCAGGAGCCGACGAAGGACGTGGCGAACAACGAAACTGCCTCGGGGAGCTGTAAGCAAGCTTTGATCCGGGGGTGTCCGAATGGGGAAACCCAGCTGTGGTAATTCGCAGTTACTCGTATCTGAATACATAGGATACGCAGAGGCAGACCAGGGGAACTGAAACATCTAAGTACCCTGAGGAAGAGAAAACAATAGTGATTCCGTCAGTAGCGGCGAGCGAACGCGGAACAGCCTAAACCAAGGGGCTTGCCTCTTGGGGTTGTGGGACGTCTCACATGGAGTTACAAAGGAATATGGTAGGTGAAGAGGTCTGGAAAGGCCCGCGATAGAGGTAAAAGCCCTGTAGCCTAAACTGTGTTCTCTCCGAGACGGATCCCGAGTAGTGCGGGGCACGTGAAACCCCGTATGAATCTAGCAGGACCATCTGCTAAGGCTAAATACTACCTGGCGACCGATAGTGAAACAGTACCGTGAGGGAAAGGTGAAAAGCACCCCGGAAGGGGAGTGAAATAGAACCTGAAACCGTGTGCTTACAAAAAGTCAGAGCCCTTTCTATGGGTGATGGCGTGCCTTTTGTAGAATGAACCGGCGAGTTACGTTTAACATGCAAGGTTAAGGTGAGAAGCCGGAGCCGCAGCGAAAGCGAGTCTGAATAGGGCGACTAAGTATGTGGACGTAGACCCGAAACCGTGTGATCTACCCCTGTCCAGGGTGAAGGTGCGGTAACACGCACTGGAGGCCCGAACCCACGCATGTTGAAAAATGCGGGGATGAGGTGGGGGTAGCGGAGAAATTCCAATCGAACTCGGAGATAGCTGGTTCTCCCCGAAATAGCTTTAGGGCTAGCCTCGGTGAATGGAGTGGTGGAGGTAGAGCACTGATTGGGTGCGGGGCCCGCAAGGGTTACCAAGCTCAGTCAAACTCCGAATGCCATTTACTTCTTGCCGGGAGTCAGACAGTGAGTGCTAAGATCCATTGTCAAAAGGGAAACAGCCCAGACCATCAGCTAAGGTCCCCAAGTGTGTGTTAAGTGGGAAAGGATGTGGAGTTGCACAGACAACCAGGATGTTGGCTTAGAAGCAGCCACCATTGAAAGAGTGCGTAATAGCTCACTGGTCGAGTGACTCTGCGCCGAAAATGTAACGGGGCTAAACACACCACCGAAGCTATGGCTAGATGCTTTGCATCTGGGGTAGGGGAGCGTTGTATGTGGGTTGAAGGTGTACCGTAAGGAGCGCTGGACAGCATACAAGTGAGAATGCCGGTATGAGTAACGAAAAGATCAGTGAGAATCTGATCCGCCGAAAGCCCAAGGTTTCCTGAGGAAGGCTCGTCCGCTCAGGGTAAGTCGGGACCTAAGGCGAGGCCGACAGGCGTAGTCGAAGGACAACAGTTTGAAATTACTGTACCACCGTAATCCGCTATGAGCGATGGGGTGACGCAGGAGGGTAGTGACGCGGACTGATGGATGTCCGTCTAAGCAGTGAGGCTGGTGTGCAGGCAAATCCGCACATCGTTAAGGCTGGGCTGTGATGGGGAGCGAAAATTGTAGTAGCGAAGGTCATGATCTCACACTGCCAAGAAAAGCCTCTAGTCAGGAGAAGGTGCCCGTACCGCAAACCGACACAGGTAGGCGAGAAGAGAATTCTAAGGCGCGCGGAAGAACTCTCGTTAAGGAACTCGGCAAAATGACCCCGTAACTTCGGGAGAAGGGGTGCCTCGGTAGGGTGAATAGCCCGAGGGGGCCGCAGTGAAAAGGCCCAAGCGACTGTTTAGCAAAAACACAGGTCTGTGCGAAGCCGTAAGGCGAAGTATACGGGCTGACGCCTGCCCGGTGCTGGAAGGTTAAGGGGAGCGGTTAGGAGCAATCCGAAGCTGTGAACCGAAGCCCCAGTAAACGGCGGCCGTAACTATAACGGTCCTAAGGTAGCGAAATTCCTTGTCAGGTAAATTCTGACCCGCACGAATGGCGTAACGACTTGGGCGCTGTCTCAACGAGAGATCCGGTGAAATTTTAATACCTGTGAAGATGCAGGTTACCCGCGACAAGACGGAAAGACCCCATGGAGCTTTACTGCAGCTTGATATTGAATTTGGGTACGATCTGTACAGGATAGGTGGGAGCCGTGGAGGCAGGAGCGCAAGCTTCTGCGGAGGCGCCGTTGGGATACCACCCTGATCGTATCTAGGTTCTAACCTAGTGCCCTTAGCGGGTACGGGGACCGTGTCAGGCGGGCAGTTTGACTGGGGCGGTCGCCTCCTAAAGAGTAACGGAGGCGTTCAAAGGTTCCCTCAGAATGGTTGGAAATCATTCGCAGAGTGCAAAGGCATAAGGGAGCTTGACTGCGAGACCTACAAGTCGAGCAGGGACGAAAGTCGGACTTAGTGATCCGGTGGTACCGCATGGAAGGGCCATCGCTCAACGGATAAAAGCTACCCTGGGGATAACAGGCTTATCTCCCCCAAGAGTCCACATCGACGGGGAGGTTTGGCACCTCGATGTCGGCTCATCGCATCCTGGGGCTGAAGTAGGTCCCAAGGGTTGGGCTGTTCGCCCATTAAAGCGGTACGCGAGCTGGGTTCAGAACGTCGTGAGACAGTTCGGTCCCTATCTGTCGTGGGCGCAGGAAATTTGAGAGGAGCTGTCCTTAGTACGAGAGGACCGGGATGGACGTACCGCTGGTGCATCAGTTGTTCCGCCAGGAGCATGGCTGAGTAGCTACGTACGGACGGGATAAGCGCTGAAAGCATCTAAGCGTGAAGCCCCCTCAAGATGAGATTTCCCAGTATGTAAGACCCCTTGAAGACGACGAGGTAGATAGGTTGGAGGTGGAAGTGCAGCAATGCATGGAGCTGACCAATACTAATCGGTCGAGGGCTTATCCAAAAAATAATGCGCAGATTCGTTTCGGATTCAGTTTTCAGGAATCAAATTGTAATTTATGGAGCTCAAGTAGCTCTGTAAAGAAGATTTGTTTTCAGCATTTGGCGATGCTGAGACCTGAATAATAGCATTTGATATTCAAATGCCCGTTTGGTGGCGATAGCGGAGGGGTTCCACACGTACCCATCCCGAACACGACCGTTAAGCCCTCCAGCGCCGATGGTACTTGGACCGAAGGGTCCTGGGAGAGTAGGACGTTGCCAAGCACTTAAGACCACTGTTGATTATCAATGGTGGTTTTTTGTTGTATCTGATCTGGAAAATGCCGGTTTCTATATCCGGGACAATATTCCATGTCCGTCTTTTACCTTGTCTGCTTCCTCTGAGACTCTATACAGTTGACTGGAGAGCCGTGGTGAAGGCAGAGACTCCTGGGCCGCTTTACAGATGGAGAGGTGCCTTAGAGGACTTGGGAGTAAGCACTTCGCATATGCTGTAGATACTGACCATATACAATATTAATATTTCTATTGTATTATACTATTTTATTTGATATAATATCTTTTGTTGTCGAAAGATTGTTTGCTTATCTGGCTCGTTGGTCAAGGGGTTAAGACACCTCCCTTTCACGGAGGTAACATGGGTTCGAATCCCATACGAGTCACCACTTTCATCTTTAATAAAATTAATGGTTGTATATCTTATGGAAATGTGTTATGATCATTAAGTTGCTTCTTCGATGGAGGCTTAGCTCAGCTGGAGAGAGCATCTGCCTTACAAGCAGAGGGTCGGGGGTTCGAACCCCTCAGCCTCCACCATGCAGACTTTGTAAGCTAGAAGAGAATATTTTTTTACTGACGCGGGGTGGAGCAGCCCGGTAGCTCGTCGGGCTCATAACCCGAAGGCCGCAGGTTCAAATCCTGCCCCCGCAATATTATCTTGGAACCGTGGTGTAGTTGGCCTAACATGCCTGCCTGTCACGCAGGAGATCGCGGGTTCGAATCCCGTCGGTTCCGCCATTTTTAATGGCTTAAGGGATGAGAATTCCCTGGGTTCGTTGAAGCATAGGCATCGTAAGGAATACTTCGTAATCTCGTAACGGAGTGAAGAGTATCCCGTCGGTTCCGCCATTTTCATTAAAGCAGTTGAATACATACCGTGTGCGGACGTGGCTCAGCGGTAGAGCATCGCCTTGCCAAGGCGAGGGTCGCGGGTTCGATTCCCGTCGTCCGCTCCATATTTTGCGCCCTTAGCTCAGCTGGATAGAGCGTTTGACTACGAATCAAAAGGCCGGGAGTTCGAATCTCTCAGGGCGCGCCATTATTACTTTATTGAATATTTTTCATCTTAAATTTAATTATCCATGATGGATATATATGATATTAAGCCGGCGTGGCGGAATGGCAGACGCGCTCGACTCAAAATCGAGTGGGAAACCGTGGAGGTTCGAGTCCTCTCGCCGGTACTACCAAAAGGTTTATGACATTGTATTTTGGACAATGTCATAAACCTTTTTTGTTTTTATTGCACTGAAACTATAATAACTGATTTAGTCTGCTTTCAGGTTCTTCCCCGTTTTGTACACGTTTTATGTTCTTTATGAAGAAATCATATCTTTTTTGGTGAAATTTCCGGCCGTCAGGCATTCCTGCGGTATGGGGAGTAAGGATCACGTTATCCAGCGTGCGGAGCTCGCTGTCTATAGGAAGGGGTTCGGATTCATACACATCCAGGCAGGCGCCGGAAATAACCCCGGTTTTTAAGGCATCTATCAAGTCTGTCTGGTTAACAATCCCGCCACGGGCCGTGTTGATGAACAGAGCGCTACTCATCATTTTTTGAAATACCGTCTTGTTCATCAGGTGCTTGGTTTGCTCAGTCAAGGGTACGTGAACACTGACGATGTCGGATGTGCTTAGGAGTGTATCGAAATCGGTCATTTTCACTATGCCGTCAGATGGCACTTCGGTATTTCTCGCATAAGCCAACACATTCATATCAAAAGCGCTGCAAAACGCAGCTACCTTTTTTCCGATAGCGCCCAGCCCGATAATCCCCATGGTTTTGCCCTCTAATTCACTTCCTGTGTACTCCAAATGATGTTCATCCATCCTGTTTTTCATGAAATGATCAAGAAACGGAATGTTTTTATAATAAGCCAGCATTAGTGCCATTACGTGCTCGGCCACGGCCTGTGCATTCACTCCTGCCGCATTGGCCACCCAAATGCCGAGCTGTGTACAGGCGGGGATATCGACATTATCATAACCTGCACCTGTCTGTACCAATTTTAATTTTTTGGCGCTAGCCAGCAGGCTAGGGTCCACTTGGATATGTTCAGGAATGAGGACCTGGCAATCTTCAATATGATGCTGCATATCTTGTCCGGGCGGGACAATGATAACGTTCCAGTCTTGCGGAAAATACCCGGTAATCTTTGATTGTGCAGTTTCGTTAAAATGACCAACGATGAGAACCTTCATAGCTAAACCACCTTTTCATAACCTGGACTATTTGACCCCTTGTCTGTGTTAATGATAATTTTAGACATAAAGAATAATGTTGTAAAACGCAAATATTTTGTGAACTATATTAATATTTTCTATATATTGAGGAGGTATTCTATGTATTTTCCTGGGATAGAAGCGTTTTTAGCTATCGTACGGACTGGGAGTATAAGTAAAGCGGTTGATCTGCTGCATCTGTCACAAGCAACGGTAAGTTACCGCTTAAAGACATTAGAGCAAGGGATGGGCGGCCTGTTGGTGGAGCGAAGAAAAGCCTAGCGTTACTGTTCAACCGTTTTTCACTGAAGAAATGGTGCTGTTGCGCTTGGCTGTACCAGGGCGGCAGGCTGGAGATACGGTGAAAATGGAAGAATTGGCGGCAGAGCATGAAGTCCTCGTCAATTGGAATCGGGAGTTTCAATTCAGACATGACCAGTGGTGGGACCCGCTGTGTCCGTCCCGTGTACATCTGGACTCAGCGGGACTCATCACTACTTTTTTGACGAATGCCAGACAATGGACAATTGTGCCCGCTTCGATTGGCGTCCATATGAAGGGGATGGGAGAATTTGTTCTTCAGAAGCTGGCGGTGTCAGTGCCCCCCAGAGTAGGCTATAAGGTAACTCATAAGTTTCCAAACCAGGCGTTACACGAGCCCCTTCAGATTCTTGATAACTATCTGCGAGATACATTTGGAGTCCAATGACCTGGCCTGCAGTGCTGTGCAATCATTGTATCCGCTTGGAAATCGGGTGGTCTGCGTTCATCTGCAGCAGGTCCCACAGGTTTGCCGTACAAATCCTTGAATACCGCAACGATTCCATAAGCTTCTTCTTTGGGTTCTCTAACGAATTCAATCCCCCTGGAGACCATTTGATGATAATCTCGCCAGAAGTTATCGGTGTTCAGAAATAGGAATACTCGTCCGCCTGCCTGATTGCCGATAAAGAACTCCTGTTCGACTAGAGCAATGTGCACAATGGACTGAAGCATCCCGGTCATCCTCTCATTCTAGGCAATGGTATAGCTCTTATTATTCTACTATAAATGGACCTAATCTACACCAGCTCGATTACCGCCATCTGATGATTCTCCAGGTAAGGAATCGTGTAGGTGATCCCGCCCCCGCTGCTGACGGTGAACGGCAGCTCTGTCATCGACGGGGCCAGATAGACCCGGTGGACGGGGTCAGAGGAGGGGAGGCGCAGGCTGACGGAAATGTCCCGCAGCGGCACAATATCCTCGATGACTTCGATCCGGCCTTTGAGCGCGGGAGCGGCGTAGAGCAGATGGTGCACATAGCGCTGCTCTGCCTGCTGGTACTGCAGGGTCGTTATGCCCCGGGCCGGCAAAGTAGTGCGAAGGGAAGGAAGCGGAAGCAGCCGCGACAGTGCATGCAGCACCATTTCCTTCAGGATAAGATGGCCGGCATCCGCATACTCGCTGAATACATCCCAGGCAATATAGATCCCGCTGCTGCTCTCCACCATCCCCGGCCCATTGTCTTCCTGTGCACCCGGCGTATGCTGGTGCGAGCAGAAGGTGAAGACATCGCGGTTGAAATAAGGATTCTCCAGATGACCGAGCGATTGTCCTTCCAAGAGTTCCACCAGCTGACCCGCGCCGTACATTACATAGGATGCAGGCAGCAGGGCGCCGGGCGTGAAATGGGGCTTGAAGTAAGACGGCCGGTAAGGGTTGGCCCCCAGCCAGCTGATCCCCAGGTTCAGTGCAAAAGCATCGCCTGCCGGATTCAGGCCGGAGCGTCCGGTGGCCAGCACCTTGCCGCCTCCGGCAGTAAAGGACCCGATCGCGTCGGCCAGCTCCGGCCATACGGGCACCTCATCGGGCAGCACCAGCACTTTGTAGGCGGTAAAGTCGCTGAACGTATCTACGATGTCATACAGGTAATGGCCTTCTGTCAGTATGCGTACCGCACCGGCATCCGCTAATTGCGTTCCCCCCTGCGTGCCTGTCCGCCGGGGCAGGCTTCACGTGCAGCCTCCAGGGACAGGACGGCAATATCTGCAACGGACGTAACCCCGCTGCACCACTCCTCTTTCGCCTCCACCTCGCTGTAGGCGGCGCCAATCAGGGCATAGGTCGCTTCATCCATCCAGCCGGAAGGATGAAGCTGGTCGCCGATGGAGCATCGGGCGCCATGGGCGAGGCTGAGCGCGGCTTCGAACCGCAGCGCGTTCGGATGCTTATACCCGCCGAATTCGCCCCAGGAGGTATGGAATTTGCCGGTCATGCCGAGGAATTCCATGCCGAGCGTCTGGGCGTACCGTGCCGACAGCGGGAAATGGTCATACCCCCAGCCTCCGGTAGGAAGCGACTCCAGCTCCAGATGGCTGTTGACCTGTACCAGATCGCGGCGTCCCCGCTGCTGATGGCCGTTGTTGTGATAGACCGGCAGGCCGGGCTTCACGGCATCAATCGTCTCCCGCACACGGCGGGCATAATTCAGGTAGGTCTGCTCGCCGAGGGCGATGACGGCTGCTTCGTCGCGGGGGTCCCGGCCGGCTGCCCGCAGGGCGGCGACGCAGTATTGGCAGCGGCACTTGCGGACGCCGACAATGTCGAGGAAGATACCGTCTGCCTCGTACCGGGAGACGGCCTCATGAATCTGGGCCAGCAGGATGTCCAGGTAAGGCGTGTTCAGGCAGAACTCATGGTAGCCCGGGGTCATGAAGTCTTTTACCCAGCGTGTACGGTCCTCGGCATCGCGGATCAGCCACTCCGGATGACGGCGGGCCAGCTTCTCATCAAGACCGGCTGACAGATAAACCGGAGTCTTGACCCCGATTTCATGAGCGGCTTCAATCATCTCGCCCAGCAGGTCAAAGGAGAGGCCGGGATGAATCTCATTGGCGTCGCTGGGATGATAGGCCCAGCCGTGATGGCATTTGGAGAATACGGTGACCGAGTCTACGTGACCTGAGCGCAGCATGGACTGGAACTGGGATTTGGAGAAGGCCTGCCCGATGCCGGGAATGGCTTCAGAAGTATGGAAATCAAGATGAACCTGACGGAAACGCATGGATACACAACCCCTTAGAGAATTGGATGAAAAGCGGATTCCCAGTCAATGTACCTCTTTTCCGCCGTGGCAGCCAGTGATAATATAGACTTTGAATAGCACAAAATCGACCTGAGACAAGGGGGGCTATGATGCTGTGCCTGGAATTTGCGATTCCCCCGCTGCCGCAGCTGGTTACGGTGGGACATGCGGTCTGGTCTCCGGGGGACCGGCATTTCGCCCGCACGTTCGGTGTGTACGATCTGCTGCTGGTCAAGCGGGGAACGCTCTATATGGCAGAGGAAGGTAAGGAATACGCAGTGGGTGCGGGACAACTGCTGGTGCTGGAGGCGGGAAGGCCGCATGACGGGTACCGGTCCTGTGCGGAGGATACGGAAATTTACTGGGTGCACTTCATCCATGAGCATAAGCCGGAATATATCCGGCGCGGGGAGATCCCCTGGTCTTCACTGCTGGCTAGGGGAACGGTGGAGGATGAGGAGCCGTCTGCGCAGCAGCGCCTGTACCTGCCCAAATTCGCCCCGGTTGATATAGAGGCATTGGAGCCGGTACTGCAGGAGATGAACGAGATTCACAGCCGGCTGAGCGCAGAGAACGCACTCCGGCTCCAGCTGCTGCTGGCCGGTCTGCTGGCGGCGCTGCAGGCGGAATGCCAGCGGACGGGCCAGCCGGAGCCGGCGGCCCGGCTGGCCCGGGCTGCCGCTGCCTATCTGGATGTCCACTGGAGACAGCCGTTTCATCTGGCCGGGCTTGCGGAGGAGCTGCATTTCCAGGCGGATTATATTACGAGGTGCATGAAGCAGCATATCGGCACGACGCCGCTGCAGTATGTGCTGCAGCGGCGCCTGGAGGAAGCGAGGAAGCTGCTTGGCGGTACGGTGCTGGACATTGCTGAAATTGCCGAACGGGTCGGTATTCAGGACCCGAACTATATGACACGCCTGTTCAGCATGAGGTTCGGTGTCACCCCCGGGGCATACCGGCGGCGGCAGCGCATGCGGGATGAGGCCGCCGCCGATACGGAGGAAATCTGAGCGATGGCCGGGGATAAGGTCAGGAATTCTGGATTCGCTCGCGGTACTGGGTGGGGGTGCAGTTGAATACTTTGCGGAACTGGCGTGAGTAGTAATTCTGGTCATGGAAGCCGCTGTCCATCGCCACCTGGGAGACGCTCAGGCCGGGGCTGCGCAGCAGCGTGCAGGAATAATCCAGCCGCTTGCGGATCACATAATCCATCGGCGTGGTCTGGTAGTTGCGGGTGAACACTCTCAGGAACTGGCGGGTGGACATATAGGCCATATCCGCCATGGACTGCAGGGTGACCGGCTGCAGGAAATGCTCCTCGATATAGGTGACCGTCTCACCGATCCGCAGCGCCTTGTTATCCTCATGGCCGCTGCTATTCTGATAATAACGTGAGAGCATGCCTACCAAGGCGGTGAAATAGGTGCGGATCATCAGCCGGTATCCTTCAGGCTGACGGTCATGCTCTTCCAGAATGTCATCCAGCAGCCGCGTCGTCTCCCGGAGCTGCCCGGCTTCCAGGGAGAGCATGCCCTTGAAGTACATCTCCTTCCGGTAGAACGGCTCGATATAGAATAATGCCTGGAACCCCGGCAGCAGTCTGAGCTCGGACTGCTGGAGCAGCTGTTCAGGCTGGAACATCACATTGACGTATTCGATGCCTTCGACATTCTTGTAGCCATGGGAAACGTTGCTGTGGATCAGAAAAACCTGGCCGGCGGTAACCGGATACTCTCTCCCTTCAATGATATGCACGGCGTTTCCCGACAGGATGACGACCAGCTCGGAGAAGTCATGGCTGTGGACGTAGTAATCATGGGTCAGCGGGCACTTCTGGATTCTGAAGGTGAAGCCGGGCTCAAGTCCAATGTCCCGCGCTAGTATTTTGGTTGTCATGGCAATATTATGCTAAAGAAGGTCGGGATCGTCAAGGCGGAGAACGGCGGGCGGCGCTACCATTAGATTGCGGGCATATTTGCCTGGCTGGGGACAGCCGGGGGGACCTGCGTAATGGTCAGGAGGGAAAAGAATGCTTCATTTACTAAATCACAGCGTACTGAATCATAAAGAAAAACCAAGTACCGGAAATCTGCGGATACTGTTCCTCGGGGACAGTATTACGGCAGACGGCCGGTATATCGGCCTGGTCCGGGAAGGCTTAAGCAGGCACCGGCCGGAGCTGGCGGTGGAACTGCTTGCGTGCGGGGTTCCCAGCGAGACCGTCTCGGGACTCAGCGAAGCCGCGCATCCATTTCCGCGGCCCTGTGTCCATGACCGGCTGGCAGGCGAGCTGGCGGCGGCCAGTCCCGATGTGGCCGTTGCCTGTTACGGGATGAATGACGGGATCTATCATCCCTTCTCGGAAGCGCGCTTTGCAGCCTATCAGTCCGGGATGAAGCGTCTGAGCGCTCTTATCCGTGAAGCGGGAGCCGCTGCCGTGCTGCTGACACCGCCGCCGTTTGATGCCGCCTCGATGGACGGTCCGCTGCAGCCCGCAGAGGCGGCTGATTTCAGCTATCTCGCACCTTACCGGGATTATGACCGTGTATTGGAGCGTTATGCGGACTGGCTGATCTCCGGCGGCTGTCCTGCGGACGGTGTCATCGACATACGTACACCGCTGCTGGAGCATATCCGGCATGAGCGGCTGCTTCATGCCTCTTACTGCTACGGGGACGGTATCCACCCGGATCTGTCCGGTCACCGGATCATGGCGCAGGTGCTGCTGCGGGAGTTGTTCCGCCAGGATCCGGACGAACTCCGGGAGCAGCCCAGTTCCTGAACCCCTGATTGACAAGCAAAATAGTGCGGGATTATAGTAGTGTCACCCTAAGAGCCGGGAGAGAGGACCATGAATATACTTCAGACAATCCGTTCGCGCAAATATTTACAGCGGATTCTGCTCAGCTTCATGCTTGTTGTCGCCACACTGGCGGCCGCTTCGCTGTTTGTGAACTCGGGCGCCCGCAGCAAGGTGCTCAGCCTGCAGAACGAGGCAGACCGTAAGCTGCTGACCCAGATTAATTACAATATAGAGAACATGAACGGCATCGTTAAGGATTTGGCCGTATCTTTATACAATGATGAGGAGCTGCTGGCTCTGAAATCAGGTGCGGATTACAGGCAGAGCATTCTCAAGATCGAGCGCCTGAATCATACCGTGGCGGCTTCCCCTTATCTGCACGCTGCCGTGTTCTATAACGGCGCCCAGCACCGGTTCTTCTCGTCACTGAATCATGAGATTGATAACCGCGTTCTGTACGATTCCCTGAAGGGTTACATGGGCTCCCGGGCGGATCTGCCCAAGCTGCAGCTGATTCCCCTGGACCTTGACGGAAAAGGCGGGGGCATAGACGTCTTTGCCTTCTTCCTGTATGACGGGGAGTCGCTGGGTTCAATCAATGACAACGTGCTGATATTGACGGTGAAGCCGGGGTGGATGCTGGATAATATGAAAGCGCTTAACCAGGTGGCCGAGCGGCAGAATGATGTCCTGTTCGTAACGGACAGCGAGGGTGAGGTGCTTATTTCTACGGACGGCCTGCTTCCTGCCGGGCTGAATATCAGGGGGGAGCTGCTGCCGCGGATCAGCGCCTCGGGCAAGCCGCTGGATTCCTTCAATTATACACATGAAGACAGGAAGTATAAGGTCACTTATCTGAGCAAAGCGCTGAACAACTGGCAGATTGTCAGCATGCAGGATTACGATGTTGTGCTGGGCAGCGTCCGGCAGATGAAATGGACGGAAATCGCGGTTACGCTGTCTGTTGTTCTGCTGGCCGTGCTGTTGTCCGTGTTCTTTGCGGTGCGGCTGTATAAGCCGGTCGGCCAGCTGCTGACGCTGGTGCCGCAGGAGGCGCAAGGCACTCCGCAGGCGAAGGATGAGCTGTCGCTGATTGCGGCCAATGTGACCGAGATGATCAGCAAGCTGAAGGGGCTTGAGCTGGAGCGGGCCTCGCAGTCGAATATTGCCAAGCTCTATCAGCTGCGCAGCCTGATCGGGTCCAGCCACAGCATGGATGAGTCTGCCTTCAGGCAGCTCAGGGAGCAACATGGCATTGACATCGCTTATCCGTCTCCGCTCCGTCTGGCGCTGGTGCAGATCGACAATCTGCAGGGGCTGGCCGCCGAACCGGGGCTGCCGATGGAGTCCCTGCTGTATTTCGCCATTGCCAACATCGGCCAGGAGCAGCTGCGGCTGGAAGGCACTTGTGAAGCGGCCGATATGAAGAGCGGCCATCTGGTCTTTATTGCCGGGAGTGACGACAGGGAACTGGCGAAGCTGGAGGAACGGTTCAGGGAGCTACAGCAGATGATCGGCAACTATTATCATATTACTTTTACAGTCACGCTGAGCGAAGTGTTCACGAATTACCGCGACATCACCCGGCATTACAATCTGGCCATCCGCCACTCCGGCTACCGGATGATCTACGGCAAGGGGGCGGTGCTTGAGCCGGGGATGCTCCGGGAGAATGAGGCAAATGAATCCCTTCGTATCCCGCAGGAGCTGGAACGGCAGCTGACGGAGGGACTGAAGGGCGGGGATATGGCAGAGACGGAGCAGACGATCCGCAAATGGAGAGAGCTGCTGGGCAGCTTCAGCTACGAGAATATGTTCTCTGCGGTGCTTCATCTTGCGGTTACGCTAAGCAACACGCTTGGCGAGATGAACAGCCGCAACGTCAACCCGGT
Source organism: Paenibacillus sp. FSL R7-0333 (assembly GCF_038000365.1). NCBI lineage: Bacteria > Bacillati > Bacillota > Bacilli > Caryophanales > Paenibacillaceae > Paenibacillus > Paenibacillus sp. FSL R7-0333. Next base: position 5,617,983 of record NZ_JBBOBZ010000001.1, on the reverse strand, counting down.
CTCAGTCAACCTGCAGGCCGTCAACCGCCGTATTCTGGAAAAGGAAACGCTGGATGAGATCGAGGCTGTGCTCCTGGAGGTGGTGCGTGAGGTCGCTGAGCAGCGGCGGAGCGGGCGTGAGGACAAGAACAGGCTGCTGGCGGAGACCGTGAAGGAAATCATTGATAAGCATTACGCCGATCCTGACCTTAATGTGCAGCGCATCGCCGACATGCTCAAGATGAGCTCCGTCTATCTGGGCCAGGTATTTAAGGCGCAGGAAGGAACGACGGTGGTTGATCAGATCAACGCAGCCCGCCTGGCCTGCGCCAGAGAGTATCTGGAGCAGAAGGACCTGACCGTTACAGAGATTATGGAGAAGGTCGGGTTCGGGAATGAAAGCTATTTCTACCGCCTGTTCAAACGCCGCTACGGCACCACGCCGAAGGAATACCGCCTGAAATCGGCCATTGACCGCAGCACATAAACAAAGCCAATAAACAGGTTTTTCAGCCTTAAGCCAGGCCCGCTAATGGACATTGTTCCTATAGCGGGCTTTTTGCTGCGCGATGCATGCCACGGCCCGGACGGAGCAGGAATCTGGCAACAATACAGCCCGGATCTACAGCAATCTTGCAATTGTACAGTAACGCAGTGGCCTGGTTCTGCGCTATGTTAGTCGTGCAAAGCCTGGGACACAGGCACACAGCTGCAGCTAAGGAAGGAAAGGAAGGGGCTTTGGTTATGTTGAATAAGGTTCCGCTGGCGGAACAACAAGCAAGTTCAGGGGCGCCGCCGGCTACGCGCAAGAAATCCTGGATCGGCAGGGAGCTTGCCCATTTCAAAAGCAACCGGGAGCTGTTCCTGCTCTCACTGCCGGGACTGCTGTACAAATTGATTTTTGCCTATATTCCAATGATCGGCCTGATTATCGCCTTCAAGAACTACAGGTACGATCTCGGGATCTTCGGCAGCAAGTGGGTGGGACTGGACAATTTCCGTTACTTATTCACTACGGATACGGCGTGGCGGATCACCCGTAATACGGTTCTATATAATACCGCGTACATTCTGGCGGGGACCTCGGCAGCGCTGCTGCTGGCGATTCTGATGAACGAAATCAAGGCGAAATGGAGCAAGTTCTACCAGACGGCCCTGTTTCTGCCGCATTTCCTGTCCTGGGTGCTTGTAGGTTATGTGGCGTACGCCTTCCTGAACCATTCGGACGGATTTATCAACCGCACCCTCGAATCCTTCGGGCTGAACCCGGTGAGCTGGTACCAGGATGCCGGGCCGTGGCCGGTGATACTTATTCTGGTCCAGCTATGGAAAGTGGTGGGGTTCAACACGCTGATTTATTTTGCCGGCATTATCGGCATTAACAGCGAATATTACGAGGCGGCGCGGATCGACGGGGCGACCAAGCGGCAGATGGCCTTCAAAATCACGATTCCCCTGATGGCCCCGATCATCATCATTATGCTGATCCTGTCTATCGGCAATATGTTCCGCGGCGACTTCGGCCTGCATTATTTCATCCCGAACAACTCGGGCTTTCTCTACGGCTCTACCGACATCATTGATACCTATGTGTACCGCGCGCTGCGTGAAGTCGGCAATGTAAGCATGTCTGCGGCTACAGGCTTCTACCAGTCGGTGGTCGGTCTGGTGCTGGTGCTGACGGCCAACGGAATTGTGCGCAAGGTCGATCCCGATAATTCCCTGTGGTAAGGAGGTGCCCTGAGCATGGGCAAAACATTCGAATTTTCCAAGCTGTTCATTAATCTGCTGTTTACGGTGCTGTCGCTGGTGGTCATTCTGCCGTTTGTGCTGGTCATCGCAGTCTCGCTGACGGATGAAAAGTCGCTGACTGCAAACGGGTACCAGTTCATCCCCGAGTCCTTCAGTCTGGATGCCTACCGCTATCTGCTGGACGCGCCTGACATCCTGCTCCGGGCCTATGGCGTGACCTTCACGATAACCATCATCGGCGCGCTGACCGGGCTGTTGCTGACCGCGATGACGGCATACGTGATTTCAAGGCAGGATTACCGGTATAACCGGGCGACGACCTTTTATGTATTTTTCACCATGCTGTTCAGCGGGGGGCTCGTTCCTTCCTACATTCTGATTACGCAATATCTGCATCTGAAGGACAGCCTGCTGGCGCTGATTCTGCCCATCCTGCTGTCGCCGTTCAACATTATGGTCATGAAGGGCTTCATGTCCAAGATCCCGCTGGAGATCATCGAATCGGCCAAAATCGACGGCGCACGGGAATTCCGTATTTTCTTCCGGATCATCCTGCCGCTCTCAACGCCTGCGCTGGCTACTCTGGGCCTGCTGATTTCCTTCACCTACTGGAACGAATGGTTTAACGCGATGCTCTACATTGATGATCCGAACAAGGTGCCGCTGCAGCTTCTGCTGGTGCGGACGCTCAACAGCATCGAGTTTCTCACGACGAACTCTGAATTTACCGGGCAGCTTGGCATTGATCTGAGCAGCTTCCCCAACAGCTCCGCGCGGATGGCGATTGCCGTACTGGCCGGCGGACCGATGCTGGTCATCTTCCCGTTTTTTCAGCGGTTTTTCGTCAAAGGGCTTACGGTTGGCTCCCTAAAGGGTTAACATACATTACATGTACTAAGTACAGGAGGTCACTTACATGAAAAAAGGGCTGGTTGGCGTTTTGGCATCTGTAATGCTGGCTGCATCCGTGCTGTCAGGCTGCGGAGGGAACAATAACGGCGGCAACGGTAATGCCGCTAAGGGCACGGAAGGAAGCGGAGCGGAGGCAACGCAAAGTGCGGCTGCGGAAGGCGGGAAGGATGGCGGGCTGGAGCCGGTGGAACTAACCTGGTACTATCCGCTGTCCCAGCTTCAGGCAGATCAGGATAAGGTGCAGGAGGAAGTCAACAAGATTACGAAGGCGAAGATCAATGCCACCGTCAAGCTGATGCCTGTAGCGATCGGGGATTATGTGCAGAAGATGAACACGGTGCTTGCGGCAGGCGAGAAGTTCGACATTCTCTGGACCGGCTACATGCTGAAGCCGGAAGAGCTGGTGCGCAAGGGCGCGATTCAGCCGATGGATAAGCTGCTGGAGGAATACGCGCCGGAGCTGAAGGCGGAGGTGCCGCAGGTGATGTGGGACGGCCTCTCGGTGGACGGGGAGATTTACGGTATCCCGAACCAGCAGATCAACGGCTCCCGTTACGGATTTATCATCCAGAAGCGTTTTGCCGACAAGTATAATCTTGATACCGCTTCCATCAAAAAAATAGAAGACATCGAGCCGTTCCTGGCCCAGATTAAGCAGAACGAGCCGGATATCATTCCGTTTGGCATATTCGGCACTTCCTTCATCAATCCGCAGTCGCATGACGACAAGTACTGGGTAGTTCCGGGTCTGGATGACCATTTCTATATCAAAACCGATGATCCTACGTATACGCTCCAGCGCTATCCGGAAGAAGAGCTGGACAATTTCCGGCTGGCCAGCAAATGGTATAAGGAAGGCTATATTTACAAGGATGCCGCTACCGAAAAAGCGAATGATTACCTCGCCAAAGGCCAAATTGCCGTCGATTTCAACGTGACGCTGAAGCCGGGCGTGGAAGCGGAGGTCAAGGCCAAAAACGGCGGTAACGATGTCATTACGGTTCCGCTCAGCGACTGGTTCTCCAACGGCTATTCAGCGACCACCAATCAGTCGATCAGCCGTACTGCCCCTAATCCGGAGCGTGCCATGATGCTGCTAAATCTGGTCAATACCGACAAGGAGCTGTACAATCTGCTCTGCAACGGCATTGCCGGAGAACACTATGACAAGTTGGACGGGGAGTACATCAAGGCCAAAGCGGACTCCCGTTATCTGCCGAATATGGACTGGGTGTTCGGCAGCGTATTCAACTCTTATCTGAAGGAAGGACAGCCGGAGAATGTCTGGGAGGAGACCAAGAAGATCAACTCGAGTTCTGAGGTTAATCCTGTAGGTGCCTTCAAATTCAATTCCGAGCCGGTAAATACGGAGATTGCCAACCTGAACGCCGTGTGGGGAGAATACAAACGCGGACTCGTGACCGGAACGCTTGATTTTGAAGAAACCTGGCCTGCGCTGTACGGCAAGCTGAGGGAAGCGGGCGAAGAGAAATACGTGGCTGAAGTCACCAAACAATTTGAACAATTCCTTAAGGATAAAGGTCTGAAGAAGTAAGCCCCTACATCCCACGTTGAAAGGAAGAGGAGCCTTGGTGAAAAAACGTTTGCTTGCGGCACTTGCGGCCAGTCTGCTGTTCACGCTCAATCCCTCTACTCCGTTTGCGTCCCCTGTACATGCGGAGGAGGTGTTGTCCGGGACCGCATTTTATGTGGCCAATAATGGAAGCGATTCCAATTCCGGGACGCTGAATGCCCCGTTTCTGACGCTTGAGAAAGCACGCGATACGATCCGGACGCTCAAAACGGAGGAGGGACTGCCGGAAGGCGGCGTCACGGTGTATCTGCGTGAAGGCAGGTACGAACGGACGTCCAGCTTCGAGCTGCGGGAGCAGGATTCGGGCGAAGCCGGTAAACCGGTCACGTACACGGCCTATCCGGGGGAGTCGGTTACGCTGTCAGGCTCCCGCCAGCTGGCCAAATCGGCATTCGTTCCGGTCACGGATCCGGCCATTCTCGGCCGGATCATCAGCCCGGAGGCGAGAACGAAGGTGCTGGCCGCAGATCTGGGAGCACTGGGCATCACCGATTACGGCCAGCTCAGCCGCCACGGCTATTATCTGGCCAATGATCTCAGCGAGGTGCCGCCGATGGAGCTGTATGTGGCCGGGCAGGGCATGACCCTGGCCCGCTGGCCCAATGAGAGCACCGTCCAGATGGATGAAATCCTGGATCCCGGTCCGACCCGGAAGGACCCGAACGGGGAAGTGCATACGCGCGGGGGCACCTTCACCTATACGTATGACCGGCCCCAGTACTGGACGCAGGCAGACGATATCTGGCTGGACGGGATTTTCGGCTACAGCTGGGAGTGGTCGTACAATAAGATTGCTTCCATCGATACGGCCGCTAAGAGCATCACCCTCCGCTACGGGGAGATGAGCGGCATCTTCAAGAACTGGTATCCTGACTTCCACTTCGCGCAGAATCTGCTGGAGGAAATCGATATGCCCGGCGAATATTATATCGACCGCCCGGCCGGCAAGCTGTATTTCCTGCCGAACGCCGAGTTCGCTGCCGCGAATCCCGATATTGAAGTCACAATGCTGAAGAGTCCGATGATTAACGCACTGAATGCTTCGTACATCGACTTCTCCGAGCTTATTCTGGAGAACGGCCGTGATTCGGCAGCCGTATTCATGGGCGGCAGTCATATGCGTATCCTGAACAGCGAGATCCGTAACTTCACCAACAGCGGGGTGCTGGTCAATACGCAGAGCCGGTTCTACTACAACAATTTTGAAGGGGCGCCGGGTACGGACCATGCCATTATCAGCAGCCATATCCATCATATCGGCGGCACTGCCGTCACGCTGGCGGGAGGCAACAAGACAACGCTTGCGCCCGGGAACAATGTGGTGGAGAACTCGCATATCCACGATTTTGCCTACTACCACAAAGCCTATAATCCCGGGGTGCTGCTATCCGGCGTCGGCAACCGCATGTCGAACAATGAGCTGCATGATGCGCCCCATCCCGGCGTGCTGATCTTCGGCAATGACCATACCGTGGAGTATAACGAGATCTATGACGTATGCACCACCTTCTCGGATCTCGGCGCGATCTATATGAATGCGGGGGAGCAGCCCCATGAGCGGGGGACGGTCATCCGGCGCAATTATTTCCATAACATCGGCGAGAGTAAAGCCGGAGTAGAAGGGGTATACCCTGACAACTTCACGATGGGACTGACCATTGACGAGAATATTTTCTACAAGATGGGCAATTCGGCGATTAAAAATAACGGCGGATCCCATATCCTGACCCGCAACAATATCTTCATCGACAGCAAGATTCCTTATGATTATGCGGATATGTTCCTGGGCGACGAGCCGGATGATCAGGTGCCGCTCAACTACATGCCGAAGTGGCAGGCGCTGTTCGCGGCGAACAATAATTTCACCGGCACCCCTTATATGACCAAGTATCCCGAGCTGGCGGATTTCTTCACGGAGAACCGGTATTATCCCGACACCAATACGTTCCAGGGGAATGTCGTCTACAACCCGTCGGTTCCGCGCAGCGTAACGACCAATGTGTACGGGGCCTACGACAAGTTCGGACTGGTCCAGTATGCGAATAACTGGGTGACTGCCGCAGATCCCGGCTTCACCGACCTGGCGGGAGGCGATCTGTCGCTGCGGCCGGATGCGGATGTCTTTGGTGCCATTCCCGGCTTCCCTGACATTCCGTTTAACGATATCGGCGTTGACGGCAAGGCGGGCACGACAACCAGTCCGGACAGCTATCCCGTGCAGGGAGTTGCCGTCTATGACAATGAAATAACCGTGGACCGCTGGAAAACGGTGAAGCTGCGCACGGCGGTGCTTCCGTGGAATGCGGATCATCCCGCCCTGACCTTCACTTCGGCTGATCCCGCCATCGCGGCAGTGGACGGCGCAGGTAATGTTACCGGCCAGTCGGTCGGCAGCACGGTCATTACGGTAGCCTCGGCAGAGAATCCGCTGCTGACCGCCACGGTCACGGTTCATGTGGAGGCAGGCGACGGCGTGATGGATTTCACGGATTTCGAATCCGGTGCGAACGGCTGGCAGCAGGATGCCAACCGCAGCATTGAGAAGATTGGCACGAACCGCTGGTACAAGGTGCTGAACGGGGCCTCATCGCTCAGTGCCAAGACCTTCTCCGACTATGAGCTGAGCTTCAGGCTGAAGACGCCGGAGGTGATGGGGAATAATGCGACCCTGTATATCTTCGACCGTCAGGCCGGGAGCGGCTCCAGCCGGGTCGGCTACAAGACCCGGGCGGACGGCAGCTCTGCGTGGCTGCTGTACAATTCGGCCTGGACGGTGCTGAAGGAAGTCAAGCTGCCGGGGCATGACCTGCAGCCGGATACGGAATACAGTGTCAAAATGCTTGTGAAGGGCGGCGATATCAGCGTCTATCTGGACGGAGCCTTCCGCTTGAAGGGCAATGATCCGGGACACAATGCAGAGGGCAAAGTCGGCTTCTACGTCAGCAATGTCAGCCAGATGCACTTCGATGACATTCAGTTCAAGGCTCTGACGACTACGCTGGCCGGGATTATTCCGGCGGAGAGCGCGGTGCGTCTGGCCGCAGGGGAGCAGCGGCCGTTGCAGGTGGCCTTTGATCCTGCAGATACGCCGGACACAGGCGTGACTTGGCAGTCGGCCAACCCGGCGGTCGCTACGGTGGACAATACGGGCGTTGTGCATGCCGTATACGAGGGGCAGACGGTCATCTCGGCGGTGTCTACGGTGAATCCGCTCATCAAGGCGGATATTACCGTCACCGTCTCTAATATTATGCATGAGACGGACTTCGAGAACGGGGGCAACGGCTGGCCGGTGGACCCTAACCGCAGCATCGCCGCTGATCCGGATGGCAACCGCCGCTATAAGCTGCTGAACGGCGCGTCAGGCCTGCTGGACCGCAGCTTCACGGATTATCAGCTGGAGTTCAAGCTGAAGACGCCGTCCGTGATGCCAGATAACGGCATCCTGTACATCTTCGACCGCCAGGACAGCTCCGGCTCCACCCGGATCGGCTACCGGAACCGGGCAGACGGATCTTCCTCCTGGATCCTGTATGATATAGCGTGGCAGAAGCTTACCGAGAGTGTACTGCCGGGGCATGACCTGCTGCCGGATACGGAATATGATGTGAAGGTAACGGTGAGAGGCGGAGATATCGCCGTATCTGTGAATGGTTCGCCAAGGCTCTCCGGCAGCGATCCGAACCACCGCCCGTCCGGCAAGGTCGGCTTCTATACCAGCGGCTTCGCTTATATGCTGTTCGACGATATCACCTTCTCGGTTCTGCCGTAACGGAGGGCGGGCGCTGCTTGCGCAGAATCCGAACGGGTGCAGTTAGAATAGACCACGGGTCCAGCTGGAATAGACCATGGATATGGCAAGAAGCCGCTCCCTTACGGGGCGGCTTCTTTGGCTTGCGCGGCCGTCTATCCGGCCAACGCCGACCGGATCTGCCTCGTGTAGAACAGGCGGACAATGAAGAAGTAGATTACCTGAATGACGAAGAACAGGCCCAGCACAAGCAGGGACTCCCTGAATATGGAGTACTGGAACATATGCGACAACGCTGTAAGGGCAACGGCTCCATGGATAAGGGCGACCACGATCGGCGCGAAGAAGAGCAGGCTGAGCTGGCGGTTCAATATCCGGCGAAGCTCTTTGTCACTCAGCCCCAGCTTGGAGATGGCCCTGAACTTCTGTTTGTCCTCATCCAGATCGCTGTACAGCCGGAAATAGAGGAAGCTGCCGGCAGAGACAAAAAATACGATCCCGACAAAAAAACCGATGAACATCACGGGGCCAAAGCCGTCATTCGTCTTGGAGGTTAAATACTCGAGTGCATAGAAAGTATACTGCTCATCATAGGGAAGCTCATTCGTCAGCTTTGCGCCTGCCTTCTCTGCACCCGGCTGTCCAATCGCTCCGTGCCATGCATAATACCGGCTCACTTTGAGCGGCTGTCCAAGCTTGCCGATCCATTCATCGGGGACGACGTAATAACCGCTGACTCCCCGTATGGCCCAAGATACGATAGCCTGGTCCGCCTCAATGGCGATTCCTGACTGCAGCTCGACTGGCTGGTTGAGCATTTCTTCTCCCTCGCGGGACAGGCCGAAATCTACAACGGCTGCTTTCCCTGCGGTAAGCCGGATGGGATTTAGCCCCAGCATCTCGGCTACATGGTTATATTCGGATTGCTTCACCAGAACCATTGTCCGGCCCTCCATAGCCTTATAGTAGTTAAGCTCCAGACCTGTTTTCTCGGCGGCAATCCCGGCTCTGCCAAGGCTCTCGTCAATCAGCTGTATATGGGCCTGTGCCTTGCTGTCTCCATCCAAGGACTGATAGGTGAACAGATAGGGATTCTTCTGCGTCAGCGCTCCGTTGATCATCGACTGGAAGCCGTATAAAGCTCCTATCGCGCTGAAGGACACAGTAGAGATGATCGCGACCAGGAAAAAGGAACGCGCGTTGTCCTTCATCCGGTAGGCCAGATCAGAGAGCAGCAGCATATTGGTTCTGCGCCAGAATAGCTGCTCACGCGCCTTCAGCTTACGGATCAGGTACACACTGAGCTGTGTGAACAGAAGATAGGTTCCGATTGACACCATAATGACCACCGGCGCGAGCAGCAGCACCACACTCAGACCGCTCGCCCGAAGAGACAGGAAGTAGCTGATTCCCAGCAGTGTTACCACCAGCAACGACAGCAGAAGCGAGGCCTTCGGCTCCGGCTTGGGCTGACGGTTTGAATGGATGAGCGTAATCAGCTTGCCGCTGCGCAGCACCGTAGAGATGAACAGGGAGATCAGGACGAACAGCAGCAGGAAGGAGATCAGCGTCAGTACTATCGCCTTGAAGGGGAAATAGAATTGCAGCGGCTCGTTCAGCGCAAGCACATTCTCCCCGGCAAGCAGAATCCCCTTGGCAAAAATAACGCCGAGTCCGATGCCGCTGAACGTGGCGCCTGACCCGACGATCATATTCTCCAGAAAGATCATTCGCCGGAGCTGCCGGACCGTCATGCCATGCATCATCATCAGCCCGAATTCCCGTTTCCGCGATTGCAGAAATGCACTCATGGAATAGAGCACGAAGAAGAAGGAGAACACATAGATCACCCATTTGGAGACCGAGAGCGCAAGAGCCGCACTGGATTGAATATTGTCCCCGCTCAGCACCGGATGGTAGGCAAAGATGGAAAAGGTAAAGAAGACCATCACGGTAAACATGCTGCTGAGAAAATAGGCGGTGTATAGCCTCATGTTCCGGGTGACATTACGGAATGCGAACTGGCGGAATGTCATGGCTATATCCCCCTAACAGCGAAAGTGTGTCGATGATTTTCTGGAAAAAGCTCTGGCGGTTATCCCCGCAGTGAATCTCCGTATAGAATCTGCCATCCTTAATGAAGACGACCCGGTGACAATAGCTGGCGGCTACAGCATCATGGGTAACAAGCATCATCGTCGCGGACTGCTCACGGTTGAGCGTTTCCAGCAGATCCATCACATCCCTGGCGGCTTTGGAATCGAGATTGCCGGTAGGTTCATCCGCCAGCAGCAGCTTCGGCGAATGAATCATGGCTCTGGCAATTGCTGTCCGCTGGGCCTGTCCGCCGGAGATCTCATAGGTGCGTTTTTTCATAATGGCGCTGATCCCCAGCTTACCGGCAATCTCCCGGGCCTTATGCTTCATTTCACTGACCCGGGTTCCATCCAGTGTCAGCGGAAGCACGATATTCTCCTCCACAGTCAGGGTGTTCAGCAGGTTGAAATCCTGAAACACAAACCCCAGCTCCCGGCGGCGGAAGACCGCCAGCTCATTTTTGTCCAGCTTGCCCGTGTCCTTGTTATCAATCCTAATGCTTCCGGTAGTCGGAACGTCCACTGTGGCAATCAGATTCAGCAGAGTGGTTTTTCCGCTGCCCGAGGGTCCCATTATCCCCACGAATTCTCCGGCTGCAATGGTTAAATCAATGTCGGTCAATGCCCGGTAGGCCACGTTTCCTTCATAGATTTTACTGACCTTTTTTACCTCCAGCATATGGCTGTACTCCCCTTCTATGTGTGCAACACACTTGTTCTGTAACCAATATACCGGAGACGGCAGCAGCTCAGCCATCGATTTAGATTTCACTTTTATTACATGCCTGTAAGCTAAGCTAAGGATTCGCCGTCAAAATAATCCGCACCACCGTTCCCTCGCAGGCCGCCGATTCCAGCTCAAGCCGGTGTCCGAGACGGTCTGCGGACTCCTTCGTCAGATACAGCCCCATTCCTGTAGACTCTCGCAGTCCGCGCCCGTTGTCACCGGTGAAGAAAGGGTCAAATACCCTTTTGAGATCAGACGCCTGAATCCCGATTCCCCGGTCCTTGACCTCAATGACCGCATCCGTTCCTCTGAGATAGCAGGCTACAGTGATTGTCCGGCCGTTCTCCGTGTTAGCCGCCGCTGAATATTTGATGGCATTGTTCATAATCTGCGACAGCATGAAGAACAGCCATTTCTCATCCGTCTGGGCGGTAATGTCCGGAGCAGAGGCGTGGACCTCGGGGTAGATATGGCTGCGGATGAACAGGCGTCTGTGATCATGGACAACCTCGTTCACCAGCTTCGGCAGGACGACAGGCTTGATGTGGAAATCCTTCTCAAAAGCCCGCAGCCTGGCCATATACAGCACGGTATGCAGTCCGCTGCGCATACGCTCCAGCTCCTCGCGGATGCTGGCAAACTCCGGCTCGTCCATATTCTGCACGGTCAGCTCTATGACTGACAAAGGCGTCTTCATCTGATGGACCCATTGGTCTATGAAAGTCAGATGCTGCTCCTGCTGTTGCTTCACCGCCGTCAGCTGCTGCTGATAGTATCCGTACTGGGTGTGCAGCAGCTGCTCCAGCGCTGTGGATACAGGGTGGTTCTCCAGCTTCTGAAAGGATTCGTCCAGTGTCTCTAGAGGTCTGCTGAGGCGAAGATAATAACGGCGCCTGCTGATATATTGGTAGATTAAGTAGCAGCTGAGGAAGAAGAAGCCTATGAAGACCGCATAGAGCGCGGTCGGCAGATCGCGGTAGCCGTCCAGCCAGTAAATGGACAGCATAGCGCCGAATTGCACGATCTGCACAGCCAATAACAACGCATGCTCACGGAGAAACAGCCTCATGACTCCACCTCTGACCAGCTGTTGTTCAGCCGGTATCCCGAACCCCTGACGGTAAGCACGGCATCCTCCATCCCCAGCTCCTGGAATTTCTTTCGCACCCGTGCAATATTCACATTCAGCGTATTCTCATCCACAAAAGCCTGCGGGTCCCATAGCTTCTCCAGCAGCGCTTCCCGGCTGGCAACCCTCGGGTAACGCTCCATCAGACTCTCGATGAGATCCGATTCCTTGCGGGTAAGGGGCACGACCGCCTGCCCGTACTGCAGTTCAAGCCTTTCAGGATACAGCATCAGCCCTTCCTTCTCGAGCACCAGCTCCTCGCGCTTAGCCGCATATTCCCCGTAGGCCCGGCGGAGATGGCTGTGGATCTTGGCGAGCACAATTCCGGAATGGAACGGCTTGGTGATATAATCATCCCCTCCGTTCTCAAGCGCCATGATCTGGTCCATCTCACCATCGCGCGCCGAGATGAACAGCACAGGACAAGTTGAGATCTTTCGGATCTGCCGGCACCAGTAATACCCGTCATAGCTGGGCAGATTCACATCCAGCAGAACCAGCTCCGGTCTCATCTCCTCGAATTCCTGCAACACCAGGCGAAAGTCCCTGACCCTTACGGCCTCATACCCGTATTTTTCAATAGCCGAGTGCAGCAGATCTGCAATCTTCGGATCATCTTCCACAATCATGATTCTGGACATCTTCACGGCTCTCCTTGTCTTGTTCAGTTAAGTACATATATAACACGGGTGAGGGTGTAAGGGAACACAACCACCAGGAATGTTTATTTTATCAGGGAGCTAATGATAACGCCTAATCGAACTATTAACAGTGAGGTTTATAAGCATAAAGGCGACCTGAGCAGGTCGCCTTTATCAAAAAGTGTTATATAAGTCCACATTCCTTCAAAATTCTCTCTACCGATTCATGTATGGTAAGGGAAGGGTTGTCTGAATAATATTTAAAACCTTTGTGTTCTAATAATCTAAGTCCATTTTCTTCATTACGCTGCATGATATTCTTGGCTCTGCTAATTGCTGCCTTTACATCATCCAGAGAAATTTTACCAAGTATTCTTTGGAAATTGGATCGTTGTTTGTAGGTATCAAGCTCTGTAAACTCTTCTTCAAAAGCCCTATTTATATGTCGGAGGTGATGATCGCGATGTGTGAGGAAATTGCAGTCAGTTTTATGTAAGATCATCCATAACTCAAACGTCAAATTACTATAGCCCGGATGATATTTAAGCATATTTCCTAACTTGTTACTTTCCTTAATTTCACTCAATATATTCTTAAACTTTGTAACATGCTCCGGTTCACTACTCTCATAATCGAACCAATGGGTAATTTCCCTTTTAGTTTTACCTATTACAGTGATAGTCTTAGCATACTTTGTGGGTCTTTGTTCTACCTTTCGTTCAATGGTGACAGTATGTGTAGCTGCATCTGTTGTATTTATTAATTGTTTAAGGCGATCCAAATACAATTGCTCTGTTTCACCCTCTACTGTGAACCAATAGGTATTATTTTTCTTTTTAATAGACATTAGCTATTCTACTCCCCTGTCAAGCAATTTTTCAATTACAGGAGTGAAATCGATATTCTTAATTGCTCCATATTGATTTACAAAGTAATTAGCCATGTAATCGCTACCGTTTCTAACTCCTTTTTCTCCGCTAGTTCCAAAGTCTGATAGGGAGTAGTGATTACTACGAGACGTCTCTTCGTCCCGCTCCACAAACTTAATCTCATCTCTTCTAAATAGGTTAGAATTAAGAAAAATTGGATTATGCGTGTTGAAAATTAGTTGTGCTTTGTGTTTGTTATAATCATCACTATGGAAAATGCTAATGATATTCATTAGAGCCATTGGGTGAATTGAAGCATCAAATTCATCAATTACTAAGGTACCCCCAGTAAGCAGCGCTCTTAAAACAATTGGGAACATATTGACGAATCGTACTGTACCATATGATTCAAACATCTCAGCATGCATGACAGTCTTTTCGTTGAAAATGGAAAACAGCTTAGGCTCATCATCTTCATTAGGCGCAAGGTAACCCAGTGCATTTGAGTTTACCCCAAAAAGAACTGCTGCATCATTTACTGTCTTATCAATAAGGATAGTATCTTTTTTTGAAAAAGAAGGCAGAACTTGTAGTGCATCCGCTCTGCAAAAGACTAAGAACTTATCTTCAAACCAATTATTGATGATGCCTACCAGTTTGGAACTGAACATTGTCTTGAAGCCGTTCATTAAAAACAACTCTTCACTGTTCAAATTGTTTTGGGCAAGTTTTCTGGCGACATTGGCTTCTTCATTATTAATTATAGATGAATATTTCTTAATAACCTTTATCTCAAGATTCTCTAAATCTTTACCGCGAGAAAATACTAGTTTTTCGTTAACATAAAGTATCTCTGATACGATGCTGCGTTTGTATTCATCCTGCAAAAAACCACCAAGATCAAGTGATAATTTATACTCAAATAAATAGCCGCTATCGATAAATTTAATCGAAAAGTCAACGGGAGTACTATCCATATCCCTTTTGTTTGGTATCAATTCCAGCTGGTTTGCGGCAGGATTAGCTTTAGATTTGGCATCAACGTTTCGGATATGTCCTCTCAATACGATATGTTTCAAAGTATCCATTGCACCAATAATGTTAGTTTTTCCTGATGCATTCGGACCATATATAACGGCGGAACTTAATCCGGTGTAACTTTTTACTCCGATCTTTTCCTTCAGAATACTGTAATCCAAACCTTTTTGTTTAGGTGCTGGCACCATTGAAAAAACTAACTCGTCCTGAAAGGATTTAAAGTTTTTCGCCCTAAATTCCAGAATCATTAAATCACCTCATTTTACAGTATTTTCGCAAAATCATACCTCTAATATATGCATTATTGTTTCCATTAGTCAATTTCTTATTCTATTTTGTTCAAAATACGAAAAACAGTAACTTTTATTTTAAGTGTTGATCTGGAACACGGTGTTTACACAGGAGACCCTTGCGGATGAAGGGTTGCCTTGGGGATTTCAACTGGACAGTGTTTACGATGATAGTTGCGGGAGTCCGTATACGGGGGGAGCAGACACGCTATGTTTTGTACTTAGGAAGGCACAGCCTGCATAGAGAAAAGCAAGAAAAGAAGGGACATGCTCTTCTTTTCTTGCCTCGTCTGGTTATAAGATGTACATCGAATACTCTCTGTTACTCCCCTGATGCAGTAATCAGGTCATACAGCTTATTCAAATTTGTCTTGAAATAGGTTGTGAAGTACCAAGCCCGGTATTCTTCGGGTATTTCGATCTCTTCAATACTCTGCTGATTCTGAACGGCTTCGGTCACGATGGCGATCATTCTGCTTATGTATCCCTTCACCTCATGAAGCTGTTGCAGGGAGCATACTTCACCATGCCCCGGTATAATCTTCTCCACATCCAACCGCTCAATCTGCTCCAAAATATGCAGCCACTCCTGAGGGTTGGCATTAGCCAGCACCGGATGGTGGTTCGAGAGCACCAGATCCCCGATGATGATCACTTTATCTTCAGGAAGGTACACAACAGCATCGCTCTGCGTATGCCCTCCGCCATATGTAATGAGCTGGGCGCTGCGGTTGCTGCCGTGAATGGTCATTTGCCGGTCAAAAGTTATCGTCGGCACCGTATGCACCAGCTGCGGAAGCATATTCACAAATTCACGGTCCGTTGCATTCTCCCAGGCCATTTCCTGCTGAAGCTTAGTATCTGTCTCCTGCTCGCATTGCAATTCAGCTTCTCCGATCGCCTCTAGCATCTTCTCTCTGTTGTTCTGGTACTGGGCTACCCGGTCTCTGGCGAATGAATTCATCGTCTCATGAGTGCCCGATGTTGCAATCAGCTGAGCGTCAGGCACAAACACCTGATTGCCAGTGGTATGATCGCTGTGCCAGTGTGTATTGATTACATAGGATACAGGGTTCCCTGTGAGATGCTCAGCAGCAGCCTTCAAATCCTGAGCCGCCTCCAGCGTAGCGAATGTATCCACCACCAGAGTGAGTCCCCCCAGATCAATAATGGCCGCGTTTGCGAGTGAGCCTGTGCCTGAAACCGCAACCGCTGCAACGGTGCTATCTGCAATATATTGCAGCCGGAAATGCCTGGAGCCTTGAAATGATTCAATCCTGTTCAGCATAGTAATCTCTCCCTTCCAACATGGGAGTATACTATACGCTACAAGAGTCCGCTAGACAATATTTTTCTGGATTTTCATTTGATTTCCGTTTAATTGGCGATATTCGCAGAGCTTGCGAACGGTTCAATTTGAAGAGAAATCCTGCCAAAAGTACAACATTACTGCTCCTCAAAAGCGGCCGGTGAGAGAGGCATTAGCATCGTTCACCCGCAGGGTGATTTTGTTCTTGATTGCGTGCCCAGAGGCACGCATTATCTAGTTGGTGAAAGTCCAACCAAAGGAGGGACCAAGCCACCTTTGTAGCTAGGATGCTTGCGCATGGCGAAATCTGTGAGTAAAAGCGCATCGACAAAAGTACCGGTCAGAGACTGGGCGAGCAACAATCCAGGCGGCAACATGAAGTGAATCTTGCCGCGTCGTCAAAAAGGCCCTGCGAAGGGGATGAGAGGATGCCGAGTCTCGAATCAATAGACGAAGGCCAAGGAAACTGTACAGAACTTGGAACAGCAGTGAAGAATCCTCCGGCGTATAGGGAACGGCATGGATTGAAAGATAATGCAGTGAACTGGGGAGACCCTCCCCCACACGGGAGGAGAAAAAAAAAAGAATTTTTTTTAAAGGAACCCGTAAAGAGACGCTCTATAAGTCCAGAAGACGAAGTGAACCGTCTGTGGGAAGGGAGTCCGAGGGGCTTATAGTACCGAAGAACCTAAGGACAACATAACCTTAGGGAGGGAAGGAGCCCTGCTTTGTTTACGCTTTTGGAGGAGGTACGAGTGAGTGAATGCCAAACGGCTAACGACACCCAAGGAAAAAGTTCAAGAACTCCAAGAAAAGCTAGGTCATGCGGCCAAGGAGAACAACAAGCGTAAATTCCACGCCTTGTACGACAAAGTCTACCGGTGGGATGTGCTATGCGAAGCCTGGAAACGGGTGAAAGCGAATAAGGGAGCTGCGGGAGTAGATGCCGTAACGCTCGCAGATATTGAAGAACAAGGAGAAACAAGATTCCTCAAGGAATGCGAGCGAGAACTGAAAGAAGGCAGCTACCATCCGCAGCCCGTACGTCGGCACTATATCCCAAAGAAAGACGGGAAGCCAAGACCGCTAGGCATCCCTACCGTGCGTGACCGAGTCCTACAGATGGCAACGAAACTGGTGATTGAACCCATCTTTGAAGCCGATTTTAAAGAAGTCTCCTTCGGATTTCGTCCGAAACGAAGTGCGAAAGGAGCGTTGGAGCGAATTCGTAAAGCCTGCAACCGCAAAGGAAATTGGATAGTCGACATCGATATCCAAGGCTACTTCGACAATATCAATCAGGAGAAGCTCATGAAGTTAATACAAATGCGTATCAATGACAGGCGGATCTTGAAGCTGATACGGAAGTGGCTACATGCGGGAGTGATGGAAGAAGGAAACGTACGGCGCTCCGATTTAGGGACACCCCAAGGTGGCGTGATTTCGCCACTGCTGGCGAATATCTATTTGAACTACTTTGACCGGTTATGGGAGAAACACGGAAGTGGGCTGGGAGAACTGACGAGGTATGCAGACGACTTCGTTGTGGTCTGTAAAACCAAAAAGGATGCGGAACATGCGTATGAACTCATCCGCAACATTATGGAACGTCTGGAACTCACGCTACATCCGACCAAAACCCGCATTGTAGGTCTGTGGACAGGAGACGAAGGCTTCGACTTCTTAGGAATGCACCACCGAAAAACGAAAGCAGAAACCTCTCAAGGGAAGGTGTACTATACCACACAGCAGTGGCTAACGAAGAAGGCAGAGGAACGTATCCGGGGCGTGGTCAAAGACCGATTAGCACCACCCGGCATGCGATGGAAATCGTTTGAGGAACACGTGGAATGGCTCAATCCCAAGATACAGGGATGGAGAAATTATTATTACACGAAGTATAGCCAAAAGAGGTTAGCGAAGCTGGATTGGTATATTCTGCAGCGATTCACCCGGTGGTATGCAAAGAAGAGAAATCGGAGGAGATGGATGAGTTCATTCCCGGAGGTCAAGTATATGGCCAATAAGTGCGGACTAAAAACGCTATTGTAATCTGCATGCCCATGAATGACAAACATCGGAAAGCCGTATGAGGGAAAACCTCACGTACGGTTTGATGAGGAGGGGCTGGGTTACTCCAGCCCTTTACTCTAGAGGAAATTGTGATTTGCGTCCGATATGGAAAGTTGTGCATAAAGTTGGGGGTAAGTGTCTTGGAGCATCGGCAGGATGACTATATTCTGGATCAGTAATAGGAATGACTTCGCTGATTTCACCGAACAGCCGGATAGGGTCGAAAAACCGATCACATTCGGTGCGGCAGAGGCGTGTGGGCCGGATGTGGTCGAAAAACCGACTACATTCGGTGCGGCAGAGGCGTGTGGGCCGGATGTGGTCGAAAAACCGACTACATTCGGTACGGCAGAGGCGTGTGGGCCGAATGTGGTCGAAAAACCGATCACAATGGGGATGCCGCAGGGTGATTTTGTTCTTAATTCGTCCCTTAAAATCTAGTTAGTATATCACTTTACTCTGCTCCCCCGCTCATACCAATACCCAGGAACCCCCCGCGCAAGACGCAGCAGCGCCTCCAGGAAAAAGTAATCGCCCCAGATCATGAAGTCATCCGGGGAGGCGTTGCCTCTGACGGAATAGGAGCCGTGCCGCAGGAATCCCTCTTCTAATGGGTGGCCTGCGGTGAAGTAGTGATTGATCAGCGAGGCCATGGATTTGTTCACGGCGTGCCTGAAATAGTCCCGGTCCGGATCATTCTCCGGCAGATGCTCCAGCAGCTCCAAGAGTCCGCATGCTGTGATAGCGGAAGCGGAGCTGTCGCGCGGGGTGCCTTCCTCCTGCGGGACATCGAAATCCCAATAGGCCACATGGTCGGCGGGGAGATGCTCCACGAAGTAGCGGGCCATTCTTTTGGAGGTTTCAAGATAATGCGGATCCTGGAAGCTGCGGTAGGCGAGAGCGAAGCCGTAGACGCCCCAGGCCTGTCCCCGCGTCCAGGTGGAGCCGTCCTGATACCCCTGCGCCGTTCCCCCGCGAAGGGCATCCCCCGTCTGCTGGTCGAAGTAAAAGGTATGGTAAGAAGAGTCGTCGCCCCTCACCAGGAAACGGCGGCTTGTCTCGGCGTGGATACGGGCAGCCCTGGCATAGACCGGATCGCCGGTCTGTTCGCTGGCCCAGCAGAGGAGCGGAAGATTCATCAGGCAGTCGATGATGATCCGTCCGCCGTTGTCTGCATCGCCCTCGGGTCCCCAAGCCTGAAACAGCTGCGGACCGGGACGCCAGCGCTTCATCAGCTGGTCCGCTGCCTGCAAGGCGAGCAGACGCGAGGCTTCATCCTTGTCTGCAATCCAGCGGGCCTTGGCCGAGAGCGAGTACAGGAAGCCGATATCGTGGTGATCCAGCGCCTGCCCGTCCAGCATGCGCCCTCTGAAGGAATCTGTCGCCTGGATGGCGGCGGCATGAATCTCCGGGTCCCGGCTGTATTCATAGCTTAGCCATAGAATGCCGGGCCAGAAGCCCTCCGTCCAGTTGGTGTGGTCGGTCAGATGATATTTGCCGTCCTCCATACTTACAATCGGAAAACTCTTCCCAAATCGCTTCACATTAAGCCGCGTAGTCGTAAGCGTCTGCTCAATCGCCTGCTCCCAGTTCATCATACCCGCCATAACCTCCATCATATCGCTATAGTGTGCTTAACCATATTATAAGCCGATCAAGCTGTAGGTTTGTTGCACAAAACTATAGTTATATTGCGGATCTGCTATGAACGGACCTGCCCATAGACGCTCCAGCTGTTGACTAAATGACCGGCGGTGAACAGACAGGCCGGAACAACGAATAACCAGGACTGGAGCCATACGCCAAGCAGCAGGAAGTAGAGGGCCGGGAAGACGGCCATCGGAACGGGGATGCCCAGCCAGGGCTTGAACAGCACCGTAAAAGCTCTCCCGCTCCGGTAATAGCGCACCCAGCAGCCGTAGTAAACCAGCATGCAGAGGGCCATCAGTACAGCAGATACTCCCAGGGGCTGAGCAGCAATCATTCGGCCTAAAAGAATGGGCATCATGAAGCAGGTGATCTGACCTGCCCGCTCCAGGAGCGTAAAGATCAGCGGGACGGAGTCCAGGGAGCCGGGAACACTCCGGGGCGGGAAGAATATGAATATTAGATTCGGCAGTAATACGAGTAAAGAGATGATAAAACCTTGAGCATGCAGTCCCATCGCAGAAATCCGCCTTCCTGAGCATTGATAGTGGCCGTACCTGACAAATACATAGCATAACTCTATAATTGCATTATATATCCTAGAGAGTCTGGAGCGGGAGGAAGATATGCAATTTCAACCTATATATGAAGACGGAGAATTAATTATGCCGAAGCTTGAGTTTGATCTGTCTGCGAGCCCTTCGGTTGGTATTATCACAGATTTGAGGCGCAAGCAGTTATTAATGGAGCAATTGTCCCGGGAATCCGGCAATTATTTGTCGTGGGCCGGGCAGAACGAATATATGCGGTTGACGGTAGAGGAGCTAATCTCGTTTCTGATCCGAATGTCGGGGCGGGAGGAGCGGGCGGCTGTGTTGACTGATTATTTTGCGCTTAAGGAGGAACGTAAGGTCAGATTGATGCAGCTCAGCTCTTCGAAAAGGGTGTATGTGACCCTGCTGCGGGCCTTTTTCGCCCATCAGTCCACGCTCGTATTGGAGGAGCCGTATTTCTACCTGGAGGAGCAGGACCGCCGCCAGCTGAAGCGGATACTGGATGACCTGTCGCAGCAGAAAAGGATACTCATTCTGACCTCGAATCTGGAGGATGCACTGATCTCCTGTGATGTCATCTACCGGCTGAGCGGGTCCGGGCTTCATCAGCTGGATATCCGTGATTCGGAAGAGGAGAAGCAGGAGGCAGTGAAGCAGGATGAGGCCAACATCACCTTGCAGAAGGTCTCGACCAAACGGGAGGATAAGGTGATTTTATTTGATCCGCCCGAGATTGATTTTATTGAAAGTGTAGAAGGCTCTATCCTGGTGCATGTCGGCGGTGAGCATTATGACTGTGCCCTGACCTTGACCCAGCTTGAAGCGCGGCTGCTGAATTTCGGCTTCTTCAGGTGCCACCGGTCCTACATCGTCAATCTGCAAAAGGTACGTGAGATCATTACCTGGACGAAGAACAGCTACAGTCTGCGGCTGAACACCGGCAAGGAGGCCGTGGTTCCGTTATCCCGCTCCAAATTGCAGGAACTTAAGGCGCTGCTTAAGCTGTAAAAGGTACCGTTCAGGCCGGAATGGGTACCATTCACCCGGTTTTGGTGGCTGAAAGGCTGAATTCTGGATAACGTTAAGTCATCAACAACATAAGGATGTGGTGAGATGGCGGTTATTCAGGTAGAACAGGTCCGCAAGACCTTCGGGGCGAGAGATGCGCTGACAGAGGTGTCCTTCAGTATTCCAAAAGGGGAGATTTTCGGGTTCCTCGGTCCGAGTGGTGCAGGCAAAACCACCTTGATTAAGATTCTGACTGCACAGCTGAAGCCGACAGGCGGAGTGGCCAAAGTATTCGATCAGCCGGCGGAGGCGATGCAGCAGTCGGCCCAGAAGATGCGTTTTGGCATTCTGACCGATAACAGCGGCCTGTATGAGCGGTTGTCCATCGAGGAGAATCTGGAGCTGTACCGGAAGCTGTACGATCTTCCCCGCTCTGCGGTGGAGCAGGTGCTGCAGTTCGTTAATTTAAGCAGTGAGCGCAAGAAGAAAACAAATACGCTGTCCAAAGGGATGCGTCAGCGGGTGATGCTGGCCTGCGCCATTATCCATGAGCCGGAGCTGTTGTTCCTGGATGAGCCGACCTCGGCACTGGACCCGGTGAATTCAGCGCATATCTATAAAGGTTTACGTTATCTGAATGAGAAGGGCACGACCATCTTCATCACGACGCATGATATGGCGGAGGCGGAGCTGCTCTGTAACCGTGTGGCGATTCTCTATCAGGGACGCATCCAGACCATCGGCTCACCAAGGGAGCTGAAGCGGCAGCACCGCGAGAACCTGATCCGGGTGGAGCTTACCAGCGGAGAGGCTTATGAGCTTCCGGTGGATGGGGTCACGGCGGACCGGATCGCGGATTGGATGAAGCGCGGACTCATTGAACGGGTAGAGACGAAGGAACCTAGCCTGGGTGATATTTTTATCAAAATGACGGGAAGTGAGCTGCTATGAACATCTCCTATAAGCGGGCCAGCGCGATCTTTGTGAAGGATTATAAGGAATTCTCGCGCAATTATGCGCTGTCCATTATGCTGCTGTTTCCGATTCTGTTTGCGGTGCTGTTCAAAAGCGCAGGTGCATCCTTGCCGGGAGCCGCCGGATTTCTGTTCAACAGCTCGTTTGTTCTACTGACCTGCTTCGCCCAAGCTTGCCTGATTGCGGAAGAGAAGGAGCGCAACACGCTGCGTACACTCATGCTGACACCGGCTACAACAATGGATGTGCTGATGGGTAAAAGCAGTCTGGTCTTTGTCATGTCGACGGTGGTTCTCGCCATTTCTACACTATTGTTTGGCTATGAGCCTGCAAATATAGGGGTATTCGTAGCCGCGATCGTGCTTTCCATTGTTCTCTACACGGCAGCCGGGACGATCTGCGGTCTCTATTCCAAAACCTTACTGGATGCGTCCTTATCGATCATCCCGGTAGCCTTCATCTTCATGGGCGCACCTTGGGGTGCCGTACTGGCGAAGAATTATCCGGTGTTCGGGGTGCTGGATTACATGCCAAGCAGCCAGCTGGTGCACTTGCTGAACCTGAGCCCAGCCGGTTATTCGGCGGGAGAGGTGTGGCCGCCTCTTCTAATTATTGCAGCGTGGACAGCCGTGCTGGCCCTTGTGTCTGTGGTGCTGTACCAGAAGCGGCTCCGGGACGAATAGGCCGGCGTGGCTGTGACCCTTCGTGGCGCAGGCCGCCCACAGGCTGGATAGAACGCAAAGGAAGCCGCTCCCGGGAGGGAACGGCTTCCTTGCGCTGCGTACAGCAAACGTCAAGCTTTTATACCATATTAGGAATCTCTACGGCAGGGTCTGTCTCAGCTTCATAGTCTACGCCTTCGGTACGGAAGCCGAACAGATGGAAGAAGTCGTCCTGATAGCCTGCCAGATCCGCCAGCTCAGGCACATTATCCGTCTCCAGCTCATTCCAGCGTCTCATGACCTCGATCTGCACATCCTCGCGCATCTCCCAGTCGTCAATACGGATCAGGTGGCTGCCGTCTGCAGCAGCTTCTCCGCCGTTATACAGATGGTCTGCGAACAGACGGTACATCTGCTGGATGCAGTTCTCGTGCAGCTCCTTCTCCTTCATGACTCTGTACAGGGCGGAGATATACAGTGGCACCACCGGGATCGCCGAGCTGGACTGGGTAACCAGTGCCTTATTCACGGATACGAAGGCCCGGCCGCCGGTGGCGGAGAGCTGCTCGTTCAAGGCAATGGCGGTCTGCTCCAAATGATTCTTCGCCTGGCCGATGGTTCCATCCTTGTAGATAGGATGTGTAATCTTGGGTCCGATATAAGAGTACGCTACGGTAGTTGCTCCGACTGCAAGCACACCGGCCTCCTGCATCTGGCTGATCCACATGCCCCAGTCTTCCCCCCCCATCACGGCGATGGTCTGGCGGACTTCATCCTCTGTAGCCGGTTCAATGGTAACGGTAGAGACCTCTCCGGTGTGGAAGTTCATCGTCTTGTTCGAGTAGGCTTGGCCTACCGGCTTAATCACCGAGGAGAATACCTCTCCGGTTACCGGATGGGTGCGGCGCGGGGAGGCCACGCTGTACACGACCAGATCAACGGTGCCGAATTCGGCCTTGATCAGCTCGATTGTTTTGGTCTTGATTTCATTCGAGAAGGCATCGCCGACGATGCTGAAGGATTTCAGCCCCTGCTTGGCCGCTTCCCGTTCAAAGGCAGCAGAATTGTACCAGCCTGCGGAAGCGGTGCGGGTGCCTTCAGCAGCCTTGTCAAAGAAGACGCCGATGGTGTTCGCGCCTGCGCCAAAGGCAGCGGCAATCCGCGAAGCTAGTCCATAGCCTGTGGAAGCGCCGATGACCAGCACGTTCACCGGGCCGGTAAGCTTCTTTTGGGACCGTACATAATCGATCTGTTCCTGTATTTGTCCGGCACATCCCTCCGGGTGAGCTGTTGTACAGATAAAGCCGCGTGTTTTTGGCTGAATAATCATCAAGGATATCCCCTTTGTTTTAGTTTTTAACTTTTTTCGTTAATATAGAGTATAGCAAATGATGGCATAGAAAGATAAGCCTTCAATATAATGAATAGCAATTTTGTATGCCTGCCGCTATGAATTTGCAACTTTTCCCAATCCGCAGCGTCAGTGGGTAGAGAGGTTACGGAGATACAGGGAGGAGATTGGCATGGGCAGAAGATTATCCGCACTTATACTAACCGTGCTGCTCTTGGGCGGCTGCAGTGAAGGAGGTTCGGGCATGAATTATGCGGAGAGACAGGCTGCCGCAGCAGAGCTCGGTTCGCGTCTGACGGACAGCAGCAACCAGCTGGGTGTGAAGCTGTTCAGCCAGTTATGGAAGCAGGGGAGCGGGAACCTGACGATATCCCCGTACAGTGCCGCTGCCGCTCTGGCCCTGGCCTATAACGGCAGTGCCGGAGAGACGGCAGAGGAGCTGGGGAAGCTGCTCGGCTATACCCCGGACGAACGGCAGAAGCTGAATACCGGCCATCAGTCATTAATGAAGCTCTTAAATGATGGGGGACCGGGCGTGGAGCTGAAGATCGCGAATTCGGTCTGGGGTATGAAGGGTCTGACGCTGCGCAGGGACTATCTCAAGACCGGTGAGGATTTCTATGACGCGCAGATTAAGACCACGGACCTGTCGGCAGAGAAGTCTGTGAAGGAGATTAACGGATGGGTGGCGGACCATACGGGGGACAAGATTCAGGAGATGCTCACGGAGCCGCCAGGACCGCAGGCTGTTGCCGTCCTTGTCAATGCGCTGTATTTCCAAGGTGCCTGGACGGATGTGTTCGAGGAACAGGCTACGAAGCAGGCGGACTTTTATCCTCCGGACGGACCGGCAGTGCAGGTGATGATGATGAAGCGGAGCGGTATGTTCGAGTATGCAGCTCATGACGGTTGGCAGGCGGTGAAGCTTCCCTACGGAGAGGGAGAGCTGGAGATGGTAGTGGTCCTTCCGGGTGAGCAATCTTCTCTCGCGGAGCTTGTGGGTCAACTGGAGCAGGGGACTCTGCTGCTGGATAAGGGTTTCTCCAGTTCCCGGGGGACGCTGCTGCTGCCAAGGTTCACGGCCAGCTATGGCACAGAGCTCTCCAAGGCGCTGCAGGCGCTGGGGGTGAAGCTTGCTTTTGATCCGAACCGGGGTGATTTCTCCCTTATGGCGGATCTGGACAGCCCGATCTATTTTGGACAGGTCATCCACAAAACCTATATTGATGTGAACGAGCGGGGAACGGAGGCAGCGGCTTCCACTGTAATTGCTATGCGTGCCGGATCGGCGCCCCCTGTAGACCCGCCCTTTGAAATGAACGTCAATCGGCCCTTCCTGTTCATGATCCGGGACACGCAGAGCGGAGTCGTGCTGTTCCTTGGGGCCATTGAGAATCCCCAGCGTACGGATTGAATCCATGCTGGGATGAATTTCAAGCATTTACGCATAAATGATCCCTTCACAGGTCACAATAGGAAAAAACCAGAATGAAGGGATTAACGTGAATGCTTTTCGCCTGAAAAAACAACTGTGGCGGCGGTGGAGACGCTGGAAAAAAGCTCCCTGGGTTGGTGCGGCATGCCTCGTGCTGACGTTGCTCGCCTGGCGCGGCATGCAGGTTCCGGAAGAAATCAGTACGCTGCTTAAATCTTCGTCATTCCTGAGCGGAAGCGCAGTGCAGAATCTGGAACCCGGAAGCAGCTTACCGGCTGTAGCCGCCGTATATAACCATACAGACGATGATGCTGAAGAGGATGCCGCCGTGATGAACAGTCAAGAGCTGCTGAAGGCTGTGGACAAGGAAGCCATCAGCAGAACGGTGCATCTTAAGACCCTCTATGTAGCTGGTGAAGAGGTGCAGACCCTGCCCGGCAAGCAGACTCCGGCTCAGCTTAGCGAGCTGATTGTCCGGCATGCGGGCTGGAGCGGCTGGCTCAGCCGGGAAGGGGACCTATGGCTGGAGCAGCGGGTCAATGATCTGTCGCCGCTGACCAAAAAAGAAGCCTACTTCGGGGTGGACGAGCAGGGCAATCTGACCTTGTTCCAAGGCCCGCCCGAGGCGGAGAGGGTCATGAAGACCTTTTTCCAGATGGACATGGGCTCCATCAAATCCTCTCTGCCCAAGGGCATCTGGGAGCAGCTTCATCAGGGCATCCGGGTGCAGGATCTGGAGGAGTACAACAGCGTGCTCTCCACCTTCAGCGACTATGCTCGTGATTCCTCTGAACAGGTGATGCATGCGGAGTGAGGGAGAGACTATAGAGTTAGCAGCATGAGGACTCGCGGGCGCGCAGGTGGCCTGCGGGTCTTTGTTGTGTTATGCATGTTTCATTTCCCCGGGGACAAACTTTTTGTCTCCCGGGGAATTTTTTTTGCTATAATGGGTGGAAGGAATACATATGTTCGCTTTAGGGCCGGAGTATCCGCCCGGGCATAGAGGAGAGAGAAGGACTTTGCGCATTTTGGGGATTGATCCGGGGCTGGCGATTGTCGGTTTTGGCTTTGTCGATAAGGTCGGCAACAAATTAACACCGGTCCAATACGGCTGCATCCAGACAGAGGCACATACCCCGGAAGAAGAGCGTCTGCTGCATGTCTATGAAGGCATGGTGCAGCTGATTGATAAATATAAGCCGGACGCAGTAGCGGTAGAGAAGCTGTTCTTCAGCCGCAATGTGACTACAGCCTTACCGGTGGCGCAGGCACGCGGGGTGCTGATTCTGGCAGCCGTGCAGCGCGGGCTTCCGGTGGCAGAATACACCCCGATGATGGTGAAGCAGGCTGTAGTCGGTTACGGCAAGGCGGAGAAGAAGCAGGTGCAGGAGATGGTTAAGCTGCTGCTGAAGCTGACGGCTGTGCCGAAGCCCGATGATGTGGCGGATGCGCTGGCGGTGGCGGTATGCCATGCCCATTCCGTGAGTCTTAATTCCAAATTAAATGAGGTATTGCGAAAATGATAGATTTTCTTAGAGGACCGGTTGCACATTTGGAGCCGGAATACGTTGTGCTGGATGTGCAGGGCGTGGGGTACCGGGTATTCTGCCCGAAT
Source organism: Paenibacillus sp. FSL R7-0333 (assembly GCF_038000365.1). Taxonomy (NCBI): domain Bacteria; kingdom Bacillati; phylum Bacillota; class Bacilli; order Caryophanales; family Paenibacillaceae; genus Paenibacillus; species Paenibacillus sp. FSL R7-0333. Next base: position 5,590,576 of record NZ_JBBOBZ010000001.1, on the reverse strand, counting down.
CCGTACGCTTTTGCCAAGACTGAGGGTCCGGTGACTGTGTTCATTCATTATCAGACCCGCGAGGATGCTACGCTTCTGTTCGGATTCCCTTCACGCGAGGAGCAGCGCCTGTTCCGCAAGCTGATTGAGGTAACCGGCATCGGCCCGCGCGTTGCGCTGGGCATTCTGACCGGCGGAACGCCGGACCAGCTGATCGCGGCCATCTATCAGGAGAATATCACCTTCCTGACGAAGCTGCCGGGGATCGGCAAGAAGACGGCGCAGCGGATGATTCTGGATCTGAAGGACAAGCTGGACGGCTTCGGCGGGGCAGCTCTGCAGACGGGATTGTTCGCAGTAGCGGCTGAAGCGCAGAGCAAGGCAGAGGCGCTGCCGTGGGAAGAAGCCAGGGATGCGCTGAAGGCGCTCGGTTACACCGATGCCGAGCTGGACAGGGTGCATCTGAAGATGAAGCAGGAAGGCACGGATACCGGACCGGTGGATGTGCTGATGAAGAAGGCGCTGGGGCTGCTGTATACCGCCAAATAGGTCCCTGAAGAACGGAGTGAGGAAGAATGGATGACCGGATTATATCGGCTAATCTGATGATGGACGAGCAGGCGGTGGAATTAAGTCTGCGTCCCCGTTATCTGGGTGAATATATCGGCCAGAACCAGGTGAAAGAGAACCTGAAAATATATATAGAAGCGGCCAAGATGCGCAGTGAAGCACTGGATCATGTCCTGCTGTACGGGCCTCCGGGTCTCGGCAAGACGACGCTGGCCAATATTATTGCCAACGAGCTGGGTGTCAATCTGCGGACCACCTCCGGTCCGGCGATTGAACGGCCCGGCGATCTGGCAGCACTGCTGACGAACCTTCAGGAAGGCGATGTGCTGTTCATTGACGAGATTCACCGTCTGCACCGGACGGTGGAGGAGGTCATGTATCCGGCGATGGAGGATTTCGCGCTGGATATCATGATCGGCAAGGGGCCAAGCGCACGGTCGGTCCGGCTGGACCTGCCGCCCTTCACGCTTATTGGGGCGACGACACGTGCGGGACTGCTGTCTGCTCCGCTGCGTGACCGATTCGGAGTGGTCAGCCGGCTGGAGTATTACACCATCGATGAACTGAGCTTCATCGTGGCGCGCAACGCTGAACTGCTGGGCATCGAGATTCTGGGCGATGCAGCGGAAGAGATTGCCCTGCGGGCCCGGGGGACACCGCGGATTGCCAACCGTCTTCTGAAGCGGGTACGCGATTATGCCCAGGTCCGGGGCGACGGAATCATCACCCCGGAGATTGCTGCTGAATCGCTGAAGATGCTCCAGGTGGACCCCCGGGGACTGGACAGCATCGACCATAAGATGCTGCAATCCATGATCAGCTCCTTCCGGGGCGGGCCTGTCGGACTGGATACCATCGCCGCTACGATAGGTGAAGAGAGCCAGACCATTGAGGATGTATACGAGCCCTATCTGCTGCAGATCGGTTTCCTGCAGCGCACGCCTCGCGGGCGCATTGTTACGCCTGCAGCGTATCATCATCTTGGCCTTCCGCTTCCCCCGCAGCAGAACTGATTACTGAGAATCCTGCCCATAGTACAACATCTTACGTATTGTTTGGGCTACAAACCGAAGTGGATGTATCATTAATACTTTTTAGGAGGCCTACAATGAAACTTGCGAAGTGGACAACAACAGGAATCGGGCTGCTGGGCCGGGGGGCGCTGGCTGCATTGCTTGCAGCAGGCAGTCTGCTCATTCCGGCAGATCACGCCCGCGCCGATTCCGGCGGGTCGATCCGGGTTGCACTGTATGCCGATATTGGCAGCAAATATAAATCTACCGTACCGCTGGTAACCCTGCAGTCCGAGCAGAGCTTCAGCCTGCTTCCGGCAGCCGGCGGCAGCCCGTTATTGTCGGTTCCGGCCCAGAACAAGGTCCGTGTCAGTCTGGACGGGTACCGGGTGAAGGTGCTGGAGACGCCAAGCTGGCAGACCGCTGCGGATGCGGCGAAGAAGCTCCAGTCTTCTTCCAATAAGCCGCAGATTTTTATGGCTGCGAGAGGCGGAGCCAAGGTATATCAGCTATACACTGGAGGCTATGCCAGTGAGAGTGCAGCCAATAACGGGCTGAACGCAGTCCTCAAGGCCGGTCTGGCAATTCCTGAGGGGCAGACCCCTGCGGTGGCCGGAACCAAGCATCTGTCTGCGGGCTCCTACGCTACACTCGAGGAAGCCCAGGCGGTAGTGGGCAGCCTGACCACTGCCGGCTTAGATGCCTGGCCGGTATTCATATCCGGTGAGGGCGGCAGTGCGCGTACCGAGGTATGGGTAGGCGAGGCGTCAAGTGACAGCGAGCTTGCGGCGGTCTCTGCTTCGGCAGCTGCGCTGCTTCCTCAGCTTGCTCTAACGCCTGTGGCTCCGGGTGCACCCGGAGTAATGATCCGTATGGACGCAGGGCTCGATTTCAACAGCGAAGTCCAGGCCTTTCATTATCTGTTATCCGGAAGTGACGCAAAGTTCATCTTGTCCGGCAATGAGAAGGGAATTATGCTAACCGAGCGATCCAAGCGGATCTATCGCGGCGATATGGAGCTTGGCAATCTGAATGGTTCATTGTCTGTCATTAACGTGGTTCCGCTGGAGCAATATCTGTATGCGGTAGTGGGGGGAGAGGTATCCTCCGGCTGGCCGGAGGAAGCGCTGAAGGCCCAGGCTGTAGCCGCGCGCAGCTACGCGCTGTCCCAAGGGAACCGCTTCGATGTTGCCAATGTGGTGGATACAACGCTCAGTCAGGTCTATAACGGAATCGGTGCAGAAGCACCCACAATCATCAAGGCGGTCGATGCCACTGCAGGTGAAGTGCTGCAGAGCGGCGGCAAGGTCGTAGAGGCGGTATTCTCCTCGAACAGCGGCGGCGTTACGGCTGACCCGTCGGAAGTATGGAACAGCGGCGGCAACTATGCCAGTGTGGCCAGCGCAGAGGATGTGGCTGCGGTGGGCTCTGCTAAGAAGTGGTACTATGTACTGCTGGACAGCGGCGTCTCCGGCTATGCCCGGGAAGATAACATCAAATTAACAGGCAGCAAGACAGCCGCAGGGCTCCCCATTGCCACAGCCACTGCCAAGGATGTGAATATCCGGCCGCTGCCTGTCGTTGACAGCAGTGCTGCTCCGGCAGGCAAGCTAAATCCCGGACAGAACGCCGTAGTGCTGAATCAGGTCTATGAATCCGGCAGCTACAGCTGGATCAAAGGTCCGTATTCTTCAGCCGAACTGCTGAAGAGCCTGGCCGGCAAGACCAGCGGCACTCTGCCCTCTTCTATAACCACTCTGGAGGTTACCCGGCGCGGGCCATCAGGAAGAGCAGTGGAGGTCAAGGCGAACGGCCAGATCCTGCAGGTGAAGTACCCGGATCTGTTCCGTTCCTCCTTCGGGGGATTGCCTAGCACCTTGTTTGATATTGTACCTGCCGGAAGTTATACTGTATTAGGCGCTGATGGCTCTACAGCTGCTATCGGCAGCACCAGCTCGGCCGGAGTGCTGTCTGCCTCGGGCCAAGTGACGTCCAGCGGCAGCGGTACGGTCGTGATGGGCGCGGATCAGACCGCAAGAGTCGTGACCGGCAGTCCGGGCTTCTATTTCATCGGCTGGGGTTACGGGCACGGACTCGGCATGTCTCAATGGGGCGTGAAGGGAATGGCCGACAAAGGGTATGATTATAAGCAAATATTGCAACACTATTTTAATAACGTTACTATAATTAAGAATTAAGGAATGAAGGTCCTATTATGAATGTTGAACTTTATGATTTCAATCTGCCGGAGGAGCTGATTGCACAGACTCCGCTTGCCGACCGCAGTTCATCCAGACTGCTGCTGGTAGACAAGGAGAACGGGCAACTGGACCACGGTCATTTCACGGATATACTGGGGCAGTTCCGCCCGGGCGATACGCTTGTACTTAATGATACACGGGTTATTCCCGCCAGACTGTTCGGAGTCAAGGAAGATACCGGAGCCAAGGCGGAGGTCCTGCTGCTTAAGAATCTCGAAGGGGACCGCTGGGAGGCGCTGGTGAAGCCCGGCAAGAAGCTGAAGACCGGCGCGGTCATTGTATTCAGTGAAGAGCTTCGTGCCGTGATTGAAGATGAAGCAGATATGGGCGGGCGGACACTCCGCTTTATCTATCAGGGGATTTTCCAGGAGATTCTGGACAGGCTCGGCTCCATGCCGCTTCCTCCTTATATCAAGGAAGCTCTGGATGACCGTGAGCGGTATCAGACCGTGTATGCCCGGCATGAAGGCTCGGCGGCAGCGCCGACAGCCGGACTGCATTTCACCACCGAGCTGCTGGAGCAGATTGCAGCCATCGGTGTGAATATCGTCTATGTCACACTTCATGTTGGTCTCGGGACCTTCCGTCCCATGTCTGTCGAGACTGTGGAAGAGCATGTCATGCATGCCGAATATTTCGAGCTGTCCCAGGCAGCGGCGGATGTGCTTAATGAAGCCAGAGCAAGGGGCGGAAGAATAATAGCTGTAGGCACAACCTCATGCCGGACCCTGGAGACCGTAGGCAGACAATGCCAGGGCAGGCCGATTGAGGCTTGCAGCGGCTGGACGGATATTTTTATCTATCCGGGTTATGAATTTACTGTCGTTAATGCACTGATCACCAATTTCCATCTGCCCAAGTCAACCTTGGTCATGCTGGTAAGCGCTTTGGCTGGCCGGGAGCTGATTCTCGCCGCATATGAAGAAGCGATTAAGCAGCAGTACCGGTTCTTCAGCTTTGGCGATGCAATGTTCATTTATTAAGCAAGAGGAAGGGTTAAACCAATGGCAGCAATCACTTACGAACACATTAAGACCTGTAAGCAATCCGGGGCACGGCTCGGAAGAGTCCACACCCCGCACGGAATTATTGAGACACCGACCTTCATGCCGGTGGGCACCCAGGCTACTGTCAAGACGATGAGTCCTGAAGAGCTTAAGCAGATGGAAGCACAGATTATTCTGAGTAATACGTACCATCTGTTCCTTCGTCCGGGTCATGAGATCATCGGCGAAGCGGGCGGCCTGCATAAGTTCATGAACTGGGACCGCCCGATCTTGACCGACAGCGGCGGCTTCCAGGTATTCTCCCTGAGCGACATGCGTAAGATCACCGAAGAAGGGGTTCATTTCCGCTCCCATCTGAACGGAGACAAGAAGTTTCTGTCTCCCGAAGTCGCTATGGAGATCCAGAATGCGCTCGGTTCCGATATTATGATGGCCTTCGATGAATGCCCGCCTTATCCGGCTGAATATGAGTATGTGAAGAAATCGCTCGAACGTACCACCCGCTGGGCCGAACGCTGCCTCAAAAGCCATGCCCGTCCGAATGACCAGGGACTGTTCGCTATCGTACAGGGAGGCATGCATGAGGATCTCCGCCGCCAGAGCGCGGCTGATTTGACTTCCATGGATTTCCCGGGGTATGCTATTGGGGGACTCAGCGTCGGAGAGTCCAAGCAGCTTATGTATGAAGTGCTGGATTACACGGTTCCGCTGCTGCCGCAAGGGAAACCGCGCTATTTGATGGGCGTAGGTTCACCGGATGCGCTGCTGGAAGGGTCAATCCGCGGAATAGACATGTTCGACTGCGTTCTGCCTACCCGTATTGCCCGTAATGGAACAACAATGACCAGTCAGGGGAGACTCGTCGTGCGTAACGCCCAGTATGCCCGTGATTTCGGGCCGCTGGACCCGGAGTGTACCTGTTACACCTGCCGGAACTATTCCCGTGCTTATCTGCGTCATCTGATTAAGGCCGACGAAACCTTCGGCTTGCGGCTGACAACGTACCATAACTTACACTTCCTGCTGGAATTGATGCGTAAAGTGCGTGAAGCCATCATGGAAGATCGGCTGCTTGATTTTCGCGATGAGTTTTTTGCACAATACGGATTATATGATAATCTAAAAGGCTTCTAGAGAGTACGGAGTGTTCATGTTTATTCTTGAAAGGGGGGAAATGATATGTCACAGTTTTATATGGCAGCAGGTACAGGCGGCGGAGGCAGCATACTGGGTCTGGTAGGTCCGTTTGTACTGATGTTTGTTGTGTTCTACTTCCTGCTGATTCGTCCGCAGCAGAAGAAGACCAAGGCACGCAACGGAATGCTCAAAGCGCTGAAGAAGGGCGATAAGGTAGTTACCATCGGCGGTCTGCACGGAACGATCATGGAGATTTCGGATGACATCGTTATTCTGCGGGTTAATGATGTAACCCGATTGACGTTTGACCGGGGCTCGATCAGTCACGCAGTTGTGGAAGTAGAAGACAAGATGTAATAGTCTCTCTGCTAAATTACATAAAAATCGGCGTTTCTCTTACGAGAGAACGCCGATTTTTTTATACGTCATATACGGAATTGAGGGCCTTAACGTGTATTGGTGACCCGGCCCCGCACTCTCAAGCCCTGTTCCCCGCTGCGCAGGGTAAGCTTGGCAAGCGGTACGGCGATAGCCGTGGACAGTACAGCCAGCAGGGTGCCGCCAATCATGTCGGTCAGCCAGTGAATGCCGAGATAGAAGATTCCAAACACGATAATAACGGCTGAGATTGTACTGATCACCATCCAGCGGCGGTTGCCTGAGCGGTAAGCGAGCAGAGCCATGGATACGGAGATAGCGGTATGTAGGCTCGGGAAGCAGTTATTGAGGCCGGATAGCGGCCGGTATTCCTGTTCAAACTTCGGGAAAACATCCAGCATGATGAACCGAACCCCGGCAGGCGCATAGGACCACACCTCATTGACCGGAAAGTACAGATAGAACGGAATAGCGATAGCATAGGTTAAAATAATGGTGTAGCAGGTCGCATAGAGAATCACACGGTTTTTGTCCAGCAGATAGATCCCCAGTGAGGCTGCCAGCACGGCCTGCAGCATGAAGATATAGAAGAAGACAATCACCGGTGTCAGCCAGGGAGCGTAGAACAGCTCTTGAACCATCCGGACGAAATGCCCCTCCAGGCCGAAGATAAAACCTGTGTAATCTGCGGTCAGCCGCATCTTTTCTTCGATCTGCAGCTCATATTTATTCAGGGCAAGAATGCTGAACATGCCTATAATAATGAGTGTGAATTTATAGGATCTCAGCAGCTCTCTCCCGATTTCAACTAAGGCCATCAGCGGATTGCGCCGTGCGCCGATCCAGATTAAGATCACAACAATGGCAACGGTATATACAACTACAAGATTCATGGACTGATACAGCAAAGCATTCGAAGCCTCCTTGATAATCGCTCATATGAAGTCAGACATAGGTAGTGTACCATATTTTCAAGGGAAGGTTTCAATTTTCGAAAATTATATTAATTAGGTTTTCTGTAAATTAACTCCAAACATTCCTCCTAGTGCGCTAATGCCTGCAGCCGCCAGAACCCACAGGAAGTCCATTCCCCCCGGTGAACTGTCAAGCGCCAAAAATCCGATCAGCAGTACAGCCAGTCCGTATAACATGCCTGTGAGTGCTCCTTGGTACCAACCTCTGCGGACGGCCCTGCTGCCTGCGGTCAAGCCTCCGAATGCGGCAGCGACGCCGTGCACAATGTAGGTGTACATAGTGAGGTCCTGTTCCTGCAGTCCGCTGCCCCAGAGCAGGAGGGAGAGGATGAACGCACCCAGCATCATCCACAGGAACGAGCGGATTAAACCCGATAATACCGGACTAGATATTTTCCATGAGAATAGACGCCTGATCAGAGACATGGTAAAACCCCCTAAAAGTTTGTTAACCGGATACTAATTATTGTATGGGGAGGCTTGCCCCAATAGTACAAGAATAGGCGGTATGACTTTTACCAGTAATTAATCAGCAGCTTTCCGAATGTTCCCTTTACGGTCAGGTCAGAATAGGGGTACATTAATCCGCCAGTATGGGGGAGTAGCGGAAGGGGAGCGAAGAGAATATGTTCCAGCATATTACGACCCATATCTTTCTGACCGTGCTGATGTATATCTTCATTTTCCTGAGCATGCGCATCATGGGCAAACGTGAAATCGGCAAGCTGTCTGTATTTGACCTGACCATTTCCATCATGATTGCCGAGATCGGTGTCTTTGTGATTGAGGATATCGAGCGGCCTATTTATGATGGTGTTGTTCCTATGGCGACCCTGGTGCTGATTCAAGTGCTGGTCGCACAGCTCAGCTTGAAGAGCCGGAAACTGCGCTTAATGGTGGATGGCAGGCCCAGCATTCTGATCTCGGACGGGAAGATTCACCGGGGCGAAATGCGCAGGCAGCGGTATAATATTGATGATCTGCTGCTGCAGCTCCGCGGGCAGAATATTGTCAGTCCGGCAGATGTGGAGTTCGCTATCCTGGAGACAAGCGGGCAGTTAACGGTGATTGAGAAGAATGCCAACGTCACCTCATCCAATCAGTCGGGCAACAGCAGCTCCGGCGCAGAGCGGAAGGAGAATAACGGCGATAGCCAGAAGGACTCCGGCGATGCTGAATCATCCGGCGGTGACTCTGCTTCGGTGAAGCTGCCGAAGCATAAGATCCGTTATGAAGGACTGCCGATTCCGCTGATTATGGACGGGAAGGTGCAGGACGGAAATCTTGAGATGATCGGCAAGAACCGGTTCTGGCTTAGAACCCAGATCCGGCAGAAGGGTGTCTCTGATTTCCGGGATGTTTTCCTGTGCTCCGTGGATCATAAGGGAGAACTCTATATTGCCCCGATCAGCCCGGATAAGGGGAAGCCAACCTAACTGCGCCAGCGTCTGAAAAAGGGCACCCGTTCCAGGTCACGCCTGGAGATCAGCCCCGATAACAGGCAGATGCTCAGATAGATGGCCATGCCGCAGGCAGCAGCAGCTAAGAATTGTATCCACTGCGACTGTGAGATTGGAACAGAAGTATAGACATACGACATCCCGGCGGCCATGATGACCGTAGCGGCCAGGATTTTGAGCGGGTCCGACCAGCGCAAGGACATGGCGGTGAGCTTGACTACACTGTAGCCGTGCAGAAGCGTGACAAGTAAGCTGTTGACCATAATGGCGATGATGGCGCCCAGAATGCCGTACTCGGGCCGGGAGGCCAGCAGGAGAATCAGCAGAATTTTGACAACGGCTCCTATCAGCGTATTGATCAGTGCCTTGCCTGGGCGGTCCATGGCCTGAAGGGCAGCCTGCAGCGGGGCCTGGACATAGAGAAACACAGCGAACGGGGCCATCATCCTAAGCATAGGGGCCGTATCCGCCGCATTGCCGTACATTAGCGTACAGAGCGGTACGGCAAGAATATACATAACAGCAGCAAACGGGGCACCGGTCACCATGGCTAGCCGCAGGGCCTGGTGCATTCTTTTGTGAATCGTGGGCAAATCGTTGCGGGCGGCGGCCTCGGATAAGGAAGGGACAAGGGAGACGGCCAGCGAGGAGCTGAGCACACCCGGCAGCAGCAGCAGCGGAATCACCATTCCCTGCAAGGAACCATATTGTGCGGTTGCAGCGGCGGCTGCGATTCCGGCGAGCGCGAGGCTGCGCACGGTAATAATCGATTCCAGAAGGTAAGAGAATGAGCCGATCAGTCGTCCGGCAGTTACCGGTATTGAAATGCCGATGAGACGCTTGAAGACAGGTGTAGTCGTCTGCGCGGGTTCGCGTCCGGCACTGCCCTGCGTATCCTGAACCATAGGTTCCACGTTTGGCGGGAGTTCAGACCTGTCTTTTTTGTCGTTAAAATAATATTGCCCCAGCAGGGCCAGCATTCCGGCGATCTCCCCCACAGTCACGCCAAGCATAGCACCCGCAGCCGCAAAGGCGATGCCCTTCGGCAGCAGCATCCAGGAGAACCACAGCATGAAGAAGATCCGGATGACCGATTCCAGCACGGAGGAGAAGGCCGAGGGAATCATGTTCTGCCTGCCTTGAAAGTATCCCCGGTAGATGGATGAAACGGCGACGATGGCGATCATGGGGGTCATGCTGACGAAGGTATAATAGACACGCTGGTCTGTCAGAAGAACGCTGGATACCCAGGAGGCGCTGAACAGGGCGACGAAGGTGAACACAATGCCCAGCGACAGGCTGAGAGCGAGGCCGGTTTGCAGGATTTTACGCGACTGCTCCGGGCGGTTCTCTCCTTCGGCTTCGGCAACCAGCTTGGCAATCGCCAGCGGGATTCCCCCCGTAATTACCGTAATGAGCACAATGAAAAACGGGTATCCGAGCTGATACAGACCCACCCCCTCAGCGCCGATGATCCGGGGCAGGGCAATCCGGGGAATGAAGCCAAGCATCCGGTTAATGATACCGGCGAGCAGCAGGATGATCGTTCCTTGTATAAAGGTCTGTTTCCTCACAGGGCACTCCTTCTTCCTACATATGACATGAAACTGCAGGTGAATTACCGCCATAACCAAGCCAGGCTTGTATAAGGATATGCCGGTACAGGTGCGCTGCATGACAAGCATTCTGTAGACAAGTTTTTTGGTCTTAAGCAGGAAAGTGTGAGCGCAGGGTCGAATACGTACCACTGAGCATACGTAAATGAGGAATCTTTGGAGGTGCCTGCACGTGGAATCGGAACAATGGAGATATGACGAGCTTAGTGAAGATATCGAAGCCATGTGCATCAGCAAAGCGGAGGAATTCCGGCTCCTCGGCTATGAATATGTGACCGGTAAGGATATTTGGGATTGCATCAGCCGCAATTATGCCAAGGAGGGAAGACCTCCCCTGCACAGGCTGGTCAATGACATTTATTCACTCAAGTCAGGCAGTTATATGACTTATCTGACCTTGGCGGCCTACCGGGGATTGAATTAACGGGGGGATTTGTCAAAAGGAACGATTTTCTTTTGCAAACGGGTACAGGAAGCAGTAAAGTAAGTAAAGAGTGTTCAGACTTGTCCTATCAAACGGAGGTATCTTCGCTTTGCAGCAGAACCTGCCGTTTCTTTGTGTGAATCAAGACACCGTCATTCCTTCTGAATTGACGGTCATTTCGCACGTAGCTATAATAGGAATATTGATGTAATGAAAGGGGAACTAGCTAGAGCATGAAGAGAATGTTGAGCTTTATCATTACCGTGGTCGTTCTAACGGGCGTCATGGTATTTACTACTCCCGGGCTGCTGGACAGAGTCCGTCTGGGTCTTGACCTCAAGGGCGGATTCGAAATTCTGTACCACGCCGAGCCAATGGATACGGGAGGAACTCTGACCCGCGCTTCGCTGCAGAAGACTGCAGAGAGCCTCGAGAAGCGGGCGAATGCACTCGGAACCAGCGAGCCTGAGGTGACCACCGAAGGTACGGACCGCATCCGTCTGAAGATCGCAGGTGTAACCGACGAAGCAGAGGTCCGCAAGAAAATGAAAGAACCCGCAGTTCTGACCTTCCGCAGTGCCAATGAAGGGGATGCTCCCGGGGTGTACAGCAAGATTGAGCTGGTAGGCAGTGACTTTGTTGAAGGTGCGGCAGAGGTTCAACGCGATCAACTGAACCGGCCCGAAATCAGCATCTCCATCAAAGACAAGAAGAAATTCGCAGAGATTACCGAGCGCCTGCTGGGTAAGGAACTCGCCATCTATCTGGATGAGAACCTGTTATCTTCGCCTCCAACGGTACGAGCTGTCCTGACCGATGGTAAGGCTTCGATCTCCGGGGGATATACACTGGATGAAGCCCGCGAGATTGCCGATACAATCAACCTCGGTGCTTTGCCGCTGAAGCTGACAGAGAAATATTCCCAGAGCGTAGGGGCTACACTGGGTAAGCAATCCTTGGATGAGACCGTCAGAGCCGGGATTGTCGGTTCTGTGATTATTTTGATCTTCATGCTGCTTATGTACCGTCTTCCGGGCGTACTGGCCAGCTTTGCGCTGATCCTGCACACCTGGCTGCTGATTCTGGTATTTGTCCTGGCAGACTTTACACTGACCCTTCCCGGGATCGCCGCGTTCATCCTCGGTATAGGGATGGCCGTCGATGCCAATATCATTACCAATGAACGGATCAGGGAAGAAATGCGCAGCGGGAAGGGCATTATGTCTTCCGTCAAAGCAGGGAACAAGACCTCCTTCCGTACAGTTATGGATGCGAATGTAACCACTATTATCGTAGCGGCTGTCATGTTCGCCTTCGGTACGGGTGCGGTTAAAGGCTTCGCACTGATTCTGATCGTGGAAATTGTACTTAGTATTGTAACAAACCTTTATTTTGCCCACTGGCTGCTGACTGTGCTGGTTAAAGCCGGCGCACTCAAAAAGCCGAAGCAATTTGGGGTAAAGGAGAGTGACATCAGTGCGCTTTAAGAAAGAGCTTGATTTCGTACATTTAAGTAAATTCTTCTATATCTTCTCGATTGCCCTTACTGTGGCGGGGCTCGTCTTCCTGGCAACCTTCGGCCTGAACTACAGCGTTGACTTCAAGGCCGGGTCCAATGTGGACGTAGCGCTCTCTAAGAGTGTCACGCTGGCTGAGCTGCAGCCGGCTCTGAAGGATGCGGGCATCGAGCATGAACCAACCGTTACCATCGGCGACAAGCGGGTCAACATCCGCTATGATCAAGAGCTGAGTGATGCACAAAGTGAGACCCTCAAGAAGTCAATCAACAAGATTGATGACAAGGCGTCTTTTGAAATCAATACCGTAGATACTGAGATGGCTAAGGAACTGGCCCGCAATGCGATCTATTCCGTGCTGCTATCCAGTATCGGGATTATCATCTATGTAAGTATCCGTTTTGAATGGCGTTTTGCGCTGGCTTCCATTGTGGCGCTGCTTCATGACGCATTTATGGTAGTGGCGGTCTTCTCGATCTTCCGTCTGGAGGTAGACATCACCTTCATTGTCGCGGTGCTGACCATTATCGGTTACTCGATTAACGATACCATCGTTATCTTTGACCGGATACGCGAGAATCTGCGCTTCGGCAAGCAGAAGTCGTATGAGGATCTGAAGCACCTGGTTAACAAAAGTGTAATGCAGACACTCATGCGTTCTCTTTATACAGCCTTCACCGTATTTATTGCCGCATTCTTCCTGCTGATTATGGGCGGGGAGTCGATCCGTATGTTCTCGCTTGCTATGGTTATCGGTCTGCTCTTCGGAGCCTATTCATCGATCTTCATCGCAAGTCCGCTCTGGCTGCTCCTGAAAAAGAACCAGAAGCCTGCTGCGAAGACCCCGGCCAAAGCCTAACACCCGGTTATTCTGTAAGCCGCGTCTGTAGCGACGCGGCTTTTCGGAATCTTCGGGTCAGGGCGTCTTGCTTGATTTCATCATCATGAGTTTACCTGCTAGTGGTAAGGAGGGCCTCGTTATGAATGACAAACCATTACCCCGTAAACAAACTGTTGCCTGGACCGGAATCCTTAGTGATGTTCTACTCGCTCTAGCCAAGGGTAGTATCGGTTATCTGTCAGGCAGCAAGGCATTGTTGGGGGATGCAATCTATTCCGGAGCAGATGCCGCTGCCAGACTGGCGGGGGTGATTCCGTGGAACCTGAAGCAGAGCCACAAGGCAGAAGGCTCAGCGAAACGCGGCCAGGCTGCGCAAGGAAGCAAGGAGCCGATGGCGGCTATTCTGTTCTCTGTGCTGATTATTATGGGCGGGCTGCAGGTTGCTTTCTCGGCTATCCGTGATTTGACAAGGGGACATCTGTCGGCACCGGAGGAGTCAGCGCTTGTTGCTGTCCTGCTGTGCATTGTGTTCAAAGAGGCTGTATTTCAATACCAGTACCGTTATTTCAAAAAAAAGGGTGACGGCAGTCATGCTGCTTATGCCGATAGCCACCGGTTCAGCCTGTACACCTCTATAACGGTATTTATCGGAATTGCCCTGGCCATAACTGGAGGATACTTGAACTGGCATCCTCTGCTCTACATGGACCCCATTGCAGCTCTGCTGACCGGATGTCTGATTCTCCGCAAAGGCTATTCGTTAATTGCTTCCTCTGTATACAGCAAGAAGATTCAGGAGCTTCCTTCCGAGGAAGCAGCCAGCTTCATTGAGACGGTTCAGCGGGTGCATGGAGTCATCCGGGTGGAGCAGCTCCGGGCGTTGGAGGAAGGCAGTTATGTGAATCTGCATGTGAAGATTAGTGTGAATCCGCGGATCAGCGTGATGGAGGCCCAGGATATTTCAGAATGTGCCCGCAAGCTGCTGCAGCACCGGTTCGTTCATGTAGGCGAGGTTCATATGGATGTTGTGCCGTATGATCCGGGTTATCCTTATAAAAGCAATCACGAGCTTGTGGACAATGATATTCCCACGCTGCTTCAGTAGTCTGCAAGGTGAGAGAAAGGTGAACTTTATTGCTTCATTCTAAAACAAGCTGGCAATCTCCGGCAGCCGATTCCGAGCGTATTTCGGAACTGGCCCGGAGCCTTTCTATTTCTCCGCTCCTTTCTTCACTGCTGGTGCAAAGAGGGATGGATACCGCCGACAAGGCACGGGTATTCATGGATTCAGGAGCGGAAGATAGACATGATCCATTCCTGCTCAAAGGAATGGCTGAAGCGGTGCCGCGGATACAGAAGGCACTGCAAGAGGAAGAGCATATTCTGGTGTATGGTGATTATGATGCGGACGGGGTTTCCAGCACTGCGCTGATGATCTACCTTCTGCGTCATCTTGGGGCCTCTTTTGATATTTATATTCCCCATCGCTCCAATGAAGGCTATGGACTGCATAATCATGCGCTGGACTGGGCGGTCCAGCAGGGTGTATCTCTCGTCATTACGGTTGATACTGGTATCAGTGCCTATCATCAGATTGCCTATGCCTCGGAGCTGGGCATTGATGTTATTGTCACGGATCATCATGAGCCGCCGGAGCTGCTGCCCGAGGCGTATGCCCTGATTAACCCGAAGCTGCCGGACTGCCCGTATCCCTTCAAGGGTCTGGCTGGAGTAGGGGTGGCTTACAAGCTGGCTGAGGCGCTCCTTGGCAGTGAAGTGCCTGAGGAATGGTGTGAGATTGCTGCTATAGGTACCGTTGCTGATCTGATGCCGCTGCTGGGCGAGAACCGCAGTCTGGTGCGCAGAGGCCTCAGCAGCATGCGGAATTCGTCGTTTCCGGGCATCCGTGCGCTGCTCTCGGTGGGCGGTATTGCGATGAACACCGTCAGTGCGGTGAATATCGCCTTCGGGATGGCGCCGCGTATTAATGCCAGCGGAAGACTGGATCATGCTGGCCGGGCGGTTACACTGCTGACCACGGAAGATGCGGCAGAAGCTGAGCAATTTGCCGGAGAGCTGGATCTGCTGAACAAGGAACGCCAACTGGTTGTCGAGCGAATTGTCACCGAAGCCACAGCCAAGCTGGAGGAGAGAATCAGCCGGAGCGGACTGCCGGATATTATAGTGCTGGCGGACCAGGGCTGGAATGTCGGCGTAGTCGGCATTGTGGCCTCCAAGCTGCTCGAGCGGTATTACCGTCCGGTTATTATTCTGGACATTCATCCGGAGACCGGGATGTGCAAGGGCTCTGCCCGTTCCATCCCGGGCCTGGATATCTATGCAGCCTTATCCTCATGCGCCGAATTGATGGACCACTTCGGAGGACATCCGGCCGCTGCCGGGATGAGTCTGCCGCAGGACAAGCTGGAAGCCTTCGATGCGGCGCTCAATAGCTATGCTGCGTCTGTTCTGACACCGGAGGACTTCGTAGCTGTTACAGCTGCGGATGGTGAGGTATCCATTGCCGATCTGACCCTCCAGGCTGCGCTTGAGCTGGAGCGGCTTGCGCCGTTCGGCATGGCCAATCCGCTGCCGAGATTCATTCTGCGCGGAGCAGTTGTGAAGGAGACACGGAAGATGGGTCAGGAGGGCAAGCACCTGAAGCTTGTGCTCCAGCAGGACAAGCTGACGATTGAAGCTGTAGCCTTCGGCAAGGGGCCGCTGGCGGATCTGCTTCCGGACGGTACAGTGGTGGATGTTCTGGCAGAGCTGTCCGTCAATGAATGGAACGGCTCGCGCAAGCCTCAGCTGATGCTGCAGGATCTTGCGGTGCCGAAGGCGCAGCTGTTCGATCTGCGCGGCGCGGCCGATGCCGTCAAGCAGGCGGCGCATATTCAGGAGCTGCTCCGCACCTATAGCGGCAGCAATCCCGGCCGGAGTGCAGCGGTCTTCCAGAACAGCCGGACAACGCCGCTGCGTGATCTGAAGGACATGTCCCTCTGGGTATACGATGAGTCTGCCGGGATCTCGGCTGTACATCAGCCGGAGGGCACGCGTGACGAAGAGGGACTGTCACTGCTCTGTGTGCTTGATATGCCGGAGTCTCCGGAGCAGCTGGAAGCACTGTTCACTGCTTTTCCGGGGGCGGAGAACATTGCCCTGCTGCATTCGATCCGTGACGGGCGTGACCGGCTGCAGGTTCCTACCCGTGATCATTTCAAATCGTTATATCAATGGATTGCCGCAATCGCTGCATCTCCAACTCCTGAGCAAGAAGTGCTGCTGCGGCTCAGCCGCCAGTCGGCGCTTGGTGTGCGTATGGTGAGCAGAATGCTGGATGTGTTCGATGAGCTTGACTTCATTGAGCGCAGCGGCGGCAAGATCACCTTTGTCCCGCAGCCTGCCTCCAAGAGTCTGAGCACATCAGAGCATTTCGTCAGACTGGGCAAGACGGCGGAGATGGAGCAGTATTTCATGGAAGGCAGCCGCAGTGAATTGCAGGAATTCATGCTGTCACGGCGTTTAGGGGCCTCATAACAGCTACACATGCTGTCACGGTCATTTGGTTTGAGTAACTTCAGCGGGGGTGATCCCCGCTTACTTTTAGGAGATGATGATGTTGGATTTCAAAAACAATATTCGCGTAATTCCGGATTTCCCCCAGGCTGGAATCAGCTTCAAAGATATTACTACACTGCTGAAGGACGGCGCTGCGTACCGTGCAGCCATCGATGAGCTTAAAGCTCTCGTGGCCCACCTGGAGATCGATGTCATTGCCGGACCGGAGGCGCGCGGCTTTGTAGTGGGCGCACCGCTGGCTTATGCGCTGGGTGTAGGCTTCGTGCCGATCCGCAAAAGCGGCAAGCTTCCTTATGAGACAATCGAAGTGGGCTATGATCTGGAATACGGCAAGGATACCCTCGCTGTGCATACCGATGCGATCAAGCCCGGCCAGAAGGTGCTGATTGCGGATGATCTGCTGGCTACCGGAGGGACGATTGCTACGTCAGTAAACCTGGTGGAACAGCTTGGCGGACAAGTGGTCGGCGCTGCATTCCTGATCGAGCTGACGGCTCTGGCCGGACGGGACAAGCTGTCGGATATTGAAGTGGTTACCTTGTTGACTTACGAGGATTAATCGTCGTGCCCGGCAACTTTTCCCGGGAAATATAAAGCGGACTGCTGTCGAATGAAGACAGCAGTCCGCTTTTTGTTGATGTGCTGGGTGGATAATAACAGATGTGGGTTATTTAATGTGCCGATTTGTCAGCTTCCTGTTCATTGGACAGGCCCAGAACCTCGATCAGCTTGAAGAGCAGGGCGAGCACCATACCGACGATAGTCGCCAGTGCCATGCCTTTCAGCTCTACACCGCCAAGCTTCAGCGAAATGCCGCTGATGCCGACCACCAGGACGAGCGTAGCCAGAATCATGTTGGTGGCTTTGGAGAAATCGACTTTCTGTTCAACGAAGATACGCAGACCCGACGCCGCAATAACACCGAACAGCAGCAGGGATACACCGCCCATAACCGGCAGCGGAATGTTGGCAATGACCGAGGAGAACGTTCCGGAGAACGACAGCACGATGGCGATTACAGCAGCCCCCGCGATAACATATACCGAGTACACCTTGGTCAGAGCCATAACGCCGATATTCTCACCATAGGTTGTATTAGGCGTAGAACCCAGGAACCCGGAGAGTACTGTTGAAATCCCGTTACCCATCAGTGAGCGGTCCAGTCCCGGGTCCTTGGTCAGATCCTTGCCCACGATATTGCTGGTGACCAGCAAATGGCCGATATGCTCCACAATGACCACAAGCGATACAGGAATAATAGTCAGAATGACCTGCCAGTTGAAGGATGGGGTAATGATCGTGGGATGCGAGAGGAAGCTTGCTTGAGAGATGGCACCAGTATTCACCTCACCCAAGATATAAGCGAGTACATAACCGGTAACAATACCGATGAGGATATGAATGATTTTGGGGAAGCCGCGGAACAGCACGGAGCCGAGCACGGTAACACCAAGCGTGACGAGCGACAGGGTAATGGCTTTGCCGTCAGGCGTCCAGTCGGCGGTGGCCACACCATCTGGAGCAATCAGTCCGGCCATCCGTGCGGCTACAGGCACAAGCTCCAGTCCAATCGTGGCAACTATCGCTCCCATAACTGCCGGAGGGAATACAATATCAATCCAGCCGGTACCGGCATAACGTACAATTAAGGCCACAAGAATGAAGATAACACCAGTCACGATAAAAGCGCCCAGTGCAAGCGAATATCCGCGCTCATGATCGCCGGCATGCTCTTTCAGCACAAGCAGCACCGGAGAGATGAAGGCAAAGCTTGAACCCAAATAGGCGGGGATTTTGCCGCGGCAGATTAGAATGTAGAGCAAGGTGCCGATACCGTTCATCAGCAGGATCATGCCGGGATCTACCCCGAACAGGTTGGGAACAAGCACGGTGCTGCCGAACATGGCGAACAGATGCTGAAGACTCAGGAGGAAGCCCGGGCCCCAAGGGAGTCTTTCGTTAACTTGAATTTCGCGTTGCAATGGAGTTCACTTCTCTTTCTGATCTAATTTGATTTGACAATTCTTATCTTTTAAAAAACCGCCTTTACTAGATTAAATAGAACAGCGGGTTTTTACAACAACATTTTTATCCGTGCCACAAAATTGTCTTTTCTTGACCCTTTCCCTGACAGGAATACCACGCTATGGCAAGTGTTGACGGAATCCTTCGTAAGCGTCATAATTATAGACAACTTTAACCTGAGCGCAATGCAGCCGGGAACGTATGGAACCTGCAAATTCTGCATGCTTGCAGGTTCATTTTATTATAGAAGGGAAACGGATACGACGAGAATGGGCATAGAGCAACTAACCGAAAAGGCTGGCGCCTATATAAAAGAAAAAGATCTTCTCCGCATCCGTGAAGCTTATGAATTCGCCGATCAGGCTCATCACGGGCAGGTACGGAAGTCGGGGGAGCCATACATTCTGCATCCGCTGGCGGTCGCAGATATTGTCGTCAATATGCAAATGGATGTCATATCCATCATTGCTGCGCTGCTGCATGATGTTGTGGAAGATACGACGGTGTCCCTGGAGCAGATCCGCACGAAATTTGGCGATACCTGCGCCATGCTGGTGGACGGCCTGACCAAGCTGGAACGCATCCGCTTCCGCTCCAAGGAAGAGCAGCAGAACGAGAACTACCGCAAGATGTTCATCGCTATGGCCCAGGATATCCGGGTGATCGTGATTAAGCTGGCGGACCGTCTGCATAATATGCGTACGCTCAAATACCAGTCTGAAGAGAGTCAGCGCCGGATTTCTTATGAGACGCTGGAGATCTTTTGTCCCATTGCGGACCGGCTGGGGATCTCTGCGATCAAGTGGGAGATGGAGGATATTGCACTCCGTTACCTGAACCCGCAGCAGTACTACCGGATTGCGAATCTTGTACACAAGAAGCGGGCAGAACGCGAGCAGTTCATTGACAGTGTCATCGGCCGCATCCGCGCCAAGCTCGATGAAATGGGCATCGAAGGCGATCTCTCGGGACGCCCGAAGCATATCTACAGTGTCTATAACAAGATGAACACGAAGAACAAGCAGTTCAACGAGATCTATGATCTGCTGGCTATCCGCATTATCGTCGACAATATTAAGGATTGTTATGCCACTTTGGGCATTATTCATACGCTTTGGAAGCCGATGCCTGGCCGTTTCAAGGACTATATTGCTATGCCCAAGGCGAACATGTATCAGTCTTTGCATACAACCGTAGTAGGTCCGGGAGGAGAGCCGACGGAGGTTCAGATCCGCACCTGGGAGATGCACCGCACGGCCGAATTCGGGATCGCCGCCCACTGGGCGTATAAGGAAGGCAGCAGCAACAACAACGTCAATCCCGAGAACCGGATGCCGTTCTTCCGCGAGATTCTGGAGCTTCAGCACGAAGCCAAGGATGCCGAAGAATTTGTAGAATCGCTGAAGATGGACTTTTTCTCTGATCTGGTCTTCGTATTCACGCCTAAGGGTGAGGTAGTGGAGCTGCCTGCCGGCTCGGTGCCGCTGGATTTCGCGTTCCGCATTCATACCGAGGTCGGGAACCGGACAATCGGCTCCAAGGTGAACGGGCGTATTGTTCCGCTTGACCATAAGCTGAAGACCGGGGATATCGTGGAGATTCTGACTTCGAAGAATTCTTACGGTCCAAGCCGCGATTGGCTGAAGATTGCCCAGTCCTCACATGCGCGGAGCAAGATCAAGCAGTGGTTCAAGAAGGAGAAGCGCGAGGAGAACGTGGAGAAGGGCCGGGAGGCCATCGAACGCGAGCTGAAGCGCCTGAACGTGGAGGTCTCTGACTGGCTGACGGAGGACAAATTGTCCGAGGCTGCCAAGAAGTTCGCCTTCAATGATGTGGAGGATATGCTGTCAGCGGTCGGCTTCGGCGGGATTACCGCAGCGCAGATTGCTTCCAAGCTGACTGAGAAGCTGCGTAAGGACCAGGAGGAGGCCGCAGGCCATCTGGAGCTTACCTCCGAGATGAAGGCGATCAAATCCAGCGGAGAGAAGCGCAACCAGCCGACTAACGGGGTCCGTGTCAAGGGAATCGACAATCTGCTGGTACGCTTCGCACGATGTTGTAATCCTGTGCCGGGCGACGATATCATCGGATATGTGACCCGTGGACGGGGCGTATCGGTGCACCGTGAGGATTGTCCGAACATTCCGAACGAGATGGACGGGGAGGAAGCAGCCCGCGTGATTGAAGTGGAGTGGGAAGGCAGTATGGAGGCTAATTACAGCGTCGATATTGAGATTACCGGCCACGACCGCAACGGGCTGCTGAATGAGGTGCTGCAGGCGGTATCGGAGAGCAAGACCAATATTTCAGCGGTCACGGGGCGCTCCGACAAGAACAAGATGGCGATGATCCATATGACAATTTTGATCCGCAATACCGATCACCTGCAGTCTGTGGTCGACAAAGTGAAGCGGGTCAAGGATGTGTATACCGTTAACCGTATTATGCAATAGGTCCCTAAGGCAAGGAGCTGAAGGATGAGATGAGAGTCGTTGTACAGCGCTGCAAGAACTCCAGTGTGACGGTGGACGGTGCAGTGACCGGAGCGATTGGAGAGGGCCTGATGCTGCTTGTCGGCGTAACCCATGAGGATACAGAGAAGGATGCCAAGTATTTGGCTGACAAGGTTGCCGGACTGCGGATTTTCGAGGATGATGCCGGTAAAATGAACCATAGTGTGACAGAGGCCGGCGGGGCCATTCTGTCCGTCTCCCAATTCACACTGTACGGGGACTGCCGCAAGGGCAGACGCCCTAACTTCATGGCGGCAGCGGCTCCGGCTGAGGCAGAGCGGCTCTACGACTACTTCAACCAGATGCTGCGTGCCGGAGGGCTACAGGTTGAGACCGGCGTGTTCGGAGCGATGATGGATGTCGCCCTGACCAACTGGGGACCGGTTACGCTGCTGCTGGACAGCAAGGGTTAGGATTAGAGCCGGGCAGACGCCGCTTTAAAGGACGGCAAAGCCGTTTCCACTTGATAAGATACATCACGGGACTCCACAAGGTGGGGTCTTTTTGCTTCTAGTTAACCAAGCGGGATAGCAGCAGCCCTGGCTGGATAGACTATGAATGATGCACCATTATTCAAGTGCGGGGAGCAAGCAGAATGAGACAAGCACCAAAAGCATGGATGTGGAACATGATTCAGGCCCACGTGGCCGGGTCGATGACCGAAGCCTCAGTGACAGCCAAGGAAGCCGGGGACCCGAAGGAACCGCAGGGACTCCAGCGTAGAGGCCGCGGTCTTTTGCCGCGTACCTAACTGGAGCGAAGGTATGCGGGGAGTGGATTTTTTTGAAAATATAAGAATGTATAGGTTTCACGCTATCCATTATCCTTCTATTTCTCGCTTAAACGGTACCGTCCTGTAAAAGGACGGCAAAGTCGTTTCCACTTGGCGCGTAGGCATTAGGGACGGTACAGAATTTACGGGAAATGCTTAGGCTTCGTTATAAAACGGGGGAATGAGGGTAATAGATTGACGAGACGACAGCAGCCCTAGAGAGGAGATATGGATCTCATGAGTAAAGTAGCTTTTCTACTCGCCAATGACTTTGAAGATTCTGAAATGAAGGTTCCTTACGAAGAAGTTCTGCAGGCAGGACATCAGGCAGAAATCATCGGTCTGAAGAAAAATGAGACCCTGCTCGGCAAAAAAGGAAGCGTATCCTATGCCGCCGATAAAGCGATCAGCGAGGTCACGGCTGCAGAGTATGATGCGATAGTCATTCCGGGCGGATCTTCGCCGGAGAATCTTCGTCTTGACCCGGATATTTTGCAATTCGTGAAGGATGCTGACCGTGCAGGCAAGCCGATTGCCGCGATCTGCCACGGCCCGCAGATTCTGATCAGCGCTGAATTGCTGCAAGGCCGCACACTTACCTCCTATCCGCCGCTGAAGGATGATCTGATCAATGCCGGTGCGGAGTTCAAGGATGAAGAGGTCGTCGTAGACGGCAATTACATTACTTCACGCACACCCAAGGATGAGCCCGCTTTTGTGCGTGAGCTGCTTAAGGTGTTGTAATACAAGAAATACATGCATAACCCGTTTGGCATAATACAACTTTATGGGAGGGATTTACAATGACTAGAAGAATCCAAGCCTATTTCAGTACAGAAGATGCAGCGGAAGGTGCTAAGACTTCTTTGATTCCTTACGGTGTAGAGGGGATTGAGGTATCGGCTTTAACGGACCCTTTGGATAATGGAGTAAATAACCGGCGCAACATTCTAATACCGCTGGGCTCCACCAATACCGCTTCAACAGGTGCCGGAGGTGTTTACGCTGCCGGAGGTGCAACAGGTATGGGGTCCGGGGCGGCCATTGTCCCGGCAGTTGCGGCAGAGGATGATCTGAAACGTACGGATGAAGTACGCGCCGATGAAGTACGCACGGAGGGCGAAGTGCATAGAGGGGAAGAGCTGACAAGCAGTGACCTGGAGCACTTGCATTATGTGATGGATCTCAAGGTAGCCGAGAATCATTACAACGAGGTTGTAGAGGTTCTGCGCGGCAAGCAGGCCTATGTGGAGATTTTTGATTAAAAGGGACCGCGGTTCCCGCCGGTATACATTTCAGCTCCAGCCCTCCGTTATGGAGAGGCTGGAGCTGTTTTATATGCAGAATAAAAGGCGAGGACAGCGTCATAGATATAGACAGGAGCTGGGGGATGGTGTAACCTATGGATTAGCATGACAGCGGGAATTTGGACGGCTTGGTGAAACGCTTTCTTTTCTGTAATGCAACTGTAACACTACATTCATGATTCCTTAATATAGCGTGTTTATAATAGAAGCATGACCCCCTTTTTTATAATATATGATGATGGACCTGCAGCAATCGGCTGCAGGTCACTTTTTTATTTTTGGGGAGATTTCAAGCAACATGGAGTGTCATTAGAGTGAAGTAATGAAGCGGACTGAGAAGCGCCTATTTGTCCACAAACTGTTTTTTTGCGGCAGACGCGGACTGACATTCCGTTATTAGGCTGATTTGAGCGGATAACGAGGCATATGTAGGTGCATAGCGGAATCTGAGTCCGCTTAAGCTGAGAATGAGGAGTTTTTGCCCCAATAGCGGTATTTCAGTCCACTTGGCTGAAGGAACGCTGACTGGTGACAGCTTATTTTATTCAATCCTTGACTTTAGCGCAGTGGTTCAGTAGAATCTAACAGTATAGGTAAGTTTATATTGTTTTGATGACGGGACCAAGTAATCCGTAACCCACAACCCCAGAGAGGAATCCCGCAGATCATGGCTGTCGTCCAGGTAAGGAGGACCGCACGCTGATCCGCAAGGCTGTAAGGATTCTGTTGATGAACGGACGAATGACCTCCCCGAGAACGCACGGCGAACGCAGGCAGCAGGGTTGCCTACAGTCAGTAGCCGATTGCGCGTAGGCGGGCGTTAACCGCTTAGAGCGGAGCTTACGCAGAGCAAGTTGCTAAGCCCGGAATGTGGGTGGTACCACGGGTGAATTATTGGTTATGATAATCCCTCGTCCCTGTTTGTAATTGAACAGGGATGAGGGGTTTTTTGCTGTTTTAAGGGGTTATTTTCAGGAGGGATAGACTGTGGCTAAAGAAAGATTTGAGAAACCAACAGGTACACAGGATGTGCTGCCGGGTGCAGTAGAGAAATGGCAGGTTGTGGAGGCTAAGGCCAGAGAGCTGTGCCGCCGCTTCAATTACCGGGAGATCCGCACCCCGCTGTTCGAGCACACCGGGCTGTTCGAGCGCGGAGTCGGCGAAACAACGGATATTGTAGAAGGTGAGATGTATACCTTCAAGGATAAGGGCGACCGCGATCTGGCGCTTCGTCCCGAAGGGACAGCAGGCGTGGTACGCGCGTATGTCCAGAACAAGTTGTACGGGGAGCCGGATGTCAGCAAGTTGTATTATATCGGACCGATGTTCCGTTATGAACGTCCGCAGGCCGGCAGATACCGCCAGTTCCATCAGTTCGGCATCGAAGCGTTCGGCGCGGTGGACCCGGCGATTGATGCTGAAGTCATCTCGCTTGGATACCAGTTCTACATTGATCTGGGGCTGAAGGATGTGCGGGTAGAGCTGAACTCGGTCGGCAATGCGCCGAGCCGTGCGGCTTACCGCGAGAAGCTGCTGGATTTCCTGAGACCGATGAGAGAGAGCCTGTGCAGCGACTGCCAGCGGCGGATGGAACGCAACCCGCTGCGCGTGCTGGACTGCAAGGTTGATCAGGACAAGTTCGGCGGTGCACCTTCTATTCTGGACAGCCTGGATGAAGAGTGTACAGAGCATTTTACGAAGGTGAAGGGGCATCTGGATGTGATGGGTGTGGAGTACAGCATCAACCCCCGCCTGGTGCGCGGCCTTGATTATTACACGCATACAGCGTTTGAGTATAAAGCGGCAGGCATTGGCTCTATCGACACGGTGGGCGGCGGCGGCCGGTACAACGGTCTGGTCGAGGAGATCGGCGGGCCGGATCAACCGGGCATCGGGTTCGGGATTGGCCTGGAGCGGATTCTGCTGATTCTGGAGAATCAGGGTGTGGCGCTGGAAGCGGCGAAGCCGCTGGATGTGTACTTCGTCGCATTAGGTGAAGCGGCAGATCTGGAGATCACGAAGCAGCTGTTCCGTCTGCGCAGTCTTGGATTCTCTGCGGAGCGCGATTACCTGGGACGCAAGATGAAGGCGCAGATGAAGTCGGCGGACCGTATGTCAGCCCGTTATACGGCGATTCTTGGTGAAGACGAGCTGAATAGCGGCGTCATCGCACTGAAGTCGATGGAGACCGGCGAGCAGCGGACTGTGAAGCTGGACGAACTGGCAGAGGCGCTGATTCAGAATTAGGCGAAAAGGCAAGCATATGTAATTTTAATCATGAAGGGGTAGGATAAAAGATGACCAGAAGCCATAACTGTGGACAATTAACGACAGCAAGTATCGGTGAGACAGTAACATTGAACGGTTGGGTGCAGACCCGCCGTGACCTTGGAGGGGTGCTGTTCATTGATCTGCGCGACCGGACAGGGATTGTACAAATTGTATTCAACCCTGACTATTCCGGAGAAGCGCTGCAGATTGCCGATAAGGTCCGCAGTGAATACGTGCTGTCCGTGACAGGTACGGTGGTTAAGCGCGATGAGGAGACCGTTAACCGCAACCTGCCGACCGGTGAGATCGAAGTACAGATTACAGACATCGAAGTGCTGAATGCGGCCAAGACGCCTCCATTCTTCATCGAAGACGGAGTGGAAGTAGACGAATCCCTGCGTATGAAATACCGTTACCTGGATCTGCGCCGTCCGGAGATGCACAAGACGCTGCTGCTCCGTTCCAAGGCTGCGAAGATCTTCCGCGATTTCCTGGACAACGAAGGCTTCATTGATGTAGAAACGCCGATCCTGACCAAAAGCTCGCCGGAAGGCGCACGTGACTATCTCGTGCCAAGCCGTGTGCATGAAGGGGAATTCTTCGCGCTTCCGCAGTCACCGCAGATCTACAAGCAGCTGCTGATGGTCGGCGGTATCGAGCGTTATTACCAGATGGCCCGCTGCTTCCGTGATGAGGACCTGCGCGCTGACCGCCAGCCGGAATTCACGCAGTTCGATATTGAGACCTCGTTCATGCCGCAGGATGAGCTGCTGTCGATGATGGAGAAGCTCATGCAGCGCCTGCTCAAGGAGACGGTTGGGGTTGAGGTATCCGCACCGTTCCAGCGGCTGACCTATGCCGAAGCGATCGGCAAATACGGCTCGGACAAGCCGGACCTGCGATTTGGCCTGGAGCTGGTAGAGATGAATGATATCGTTGCTGAGAGCGGCGTGAAGGTATTCGCTTCCGTGATCGAGAAGGGCGGAGAAGTGAAATGTCTGAACGCCAAGGGCTGCGGCACCTGGACACGTAAGGAGATTGACGATCTTGGACCATACGCTGCACGCTACGGCGCCAAGGGTCTGGCCTGGATTCAGGTCAAAGACGGCGAGTTCAAGGGACCGATTGTGAAGTTCTTCTCCGAGGAAGAAATCGCTGCCGTGAAGGAGCGCACAGGTGCCGAGGATGGTGACTTGCTGCTCTTCTCTGCTGATACCAAGAAGGTGGTAGCCGATGTACTTGGCGCCTTACGTCTGAAGATCGGCCGCCAGCTTGGTCTGATCGACGACAGTGTGTTCAAATTCGCCTGGGTAACGGAATTCCCGCTTCTCGGCTACGATGAGGACCAGAAGCGTTATGTGGCTGAGCATCACCCGTTCACACGTCCGATGGACGAAGACCTGCATCTCTTCGATACCGATCCTGGCGCCATCCGCGCACAGGCGTATGACCTGGTGCTGAACGGCTACGAGGTGGGCGGCGGTTCCCAGCGTATCTACAAGCGTGACGTTCAGGAGAAAATGTTCAATGCACTCGGCTTCTCGCAGGAGCTGGCCTATGAGAAATTCGGCTATCTGATGGATGCCTTTGAATACGGCACGCCTCCGCATGGCGGCATCGCGTTTGGCTTCGACCGTCTGATTATGCTGCTGGCGGGCCGCACGAATCTGCGTGAGACCATTGCCTTCCCTAAGACGGCAAGTGCAACGGACCTGCTGATGGATGCCCCGTCCCCGGTGGATGCGGGACAGCTGGAGCAGCTGCACATCAAGCTGGCACCGAAACCGGAAAAAGAAAAGAAATAAATCAACTATGGACTGACGGGGCGCACCAGGAGAGCATAGTGACGTCCCGGAAGCCTTGCCCAAGGAGGCTGACATCATGCTGAATCAGTTCTCGCGTACGGAGCTGGCGATCGGGCCGGAGGGCCTGGAGATTATGAAGAACAGCACAGTAGCTGTGCTGGGGATCGGCGGAGTTGGCGCTATGGCAGCGGAAGCGTTGGCCCGGACCGGAATCGGCCGCATTATCCTGATTGATAAGGATTCGGTCGATATTACCAACATCAACCGCCAGCTCCATGCGCTGACCACGACCATCGGCCAGAACAAAACCGATCTGATGGTGGACCGCATCAAGCTGATTAATCCGGACTGCGAAGCGATTGCGCTGAATATGTTCTATACCGAAGAGACGTATGAGGAGCTGTTCAAATACAAGCTGGACTATGTGATTGACGCTTCGGATACGATTATCTATAAGATTCACCTG
This sequence comes from Paenibacillus sp. FSL R7-0333, assembly GCF_038000365.1. NCBI lineage: Bacteria > Bacillati > Bacillota > Bacilli > Caryophanales > Paenibacillaceae > Paenibacillus > Paenibacillus sp. FSL R7-0333. Next base: position 5,562,661 of record NZ_JBBOBZ010000001.1, on the reverse strand, counting down.
ATCAAGGAATGTCTGGCCCGGAAGATCCCGCTGATCTCCAGCATGGGAGCGGCCAACAAGATGGACCCGACCCGCTTCCAGGTCGCCGACATCTCCAAGACTACCATGGACCCGATTGCCCGGGTGATCCGCACCAGACTGCGTAAGGAAGGCATCAAGAAGGGTGTGAAGGTGGTCTTCTCCACCGAGAAGCCTGTGAAGCCGCGCGAAGATGTGACGGAGCAGATTGTGCCTGCGAATGCGCCGGACCGGCGCAAGGCGAAGCAGCCTCCGGCCAGTACTTCTTTTGTCCCCCCTGTAGTCGGCCTGATTATGGTCAGTGTAACGGTACGGGATTTGCTCGAAACGGGCGGCATAACATTTGAATGAATTCTATCAGGTAAAAGGGTGTGTAGCCGGCTTCCGGCTATATGCCCTTTTATTACGGTATGTTTTGGGGCCCCCGCAAAGTACCTGAGTAAACATCGAAGCAAACCCTCACTTTGTGGGGATATTTTTACGGTATGTTTTGTGGAGAGATATTTGACATCCTATGAGAAGAACTTAAGTGGAGGTTGTTACATGAAATCGAATATTTGGCGGAATAGCGTGGGAATGGAGCCGGGCGACAACTGGAAGCAGGAATGGGCGGCCGGCATCCTGTCGTATTTCGCTTCGGTATATATTGTAATGGTTAACGCGGCGATCCTGGCCGATGCAGGCATGCCGCTGCGGGCCGGGATGGTTGCCACGCTGCTGACAGCGGTCACAGGCTGCCTGCTCATGGCGTTTGGCGGCAAAACGCCGATTATCGTGGTCCCGGGTATGGGGATCAATGCCTTTTTCACCTATACGCTGGTGCATTCCATGAAGCTGGACTGGCGTGAGGCGCTGGCCGTGGTAGTGGTGACCGGGGTGCTGTTTGCCATTGTGGCCTTCACCTCGCTCTACCGCATTCTTAGCGACGCGATTCCCCATAATCTGCAGCATGCGATCACAGTTGGCATCGGGCTGTTCCTGACCTTCATCGGCCTGCAAAAAAGCGGGATTGTCATTGCCCACGCCACCACCTTCGTCGCCATCGGGCATTTCAGTGATCCTGCGGTCATTACCTCGGTGGTGACGCTGCTGCTGGCGCTGGTGCTGTTCATCCGCGGCACACGCGGCGGTCTGCTGATCAGTATGCTCGTCGGCACAGGGCTCGCCTATCTGCTGGGGGCCGCTCATGCGCCGAAGAATACCGAGCCGGGACATGTGTTCAGCGGTTACGGCAGCGTGTTCGCCAGTATGGACTGGAGCGGATTCGTCAGCCTCGTCTTCTGGATTGCCGTTTTCCTGCTGCTGCTGATTGTGGTGTTTGAGAATATCGGCCTGATCGCTTCCCAGACGCTGATGGCAGGACGCCCGGAACGCTTCAAAAGCAGTCTGCGGGCGCTCTCGCTCGCCAACATCGCGGCAGGTCTGTTCGGCAGCAGCCCGGTAGTCGCCGCTGCCGAATCCACCGCCGGGATTGCGGCAGGGGGCCGCTCCGGCTTAACCTCACTCGTCACCGGCCTGCTGTTCGGCGCGACCTTCCTGTTCATCCCGCTGCTGGCTTATGTGCCGGACAGTGCGATTGCGCCGATTCTGATCGTGATCGGCGGGCTGATGGTGCAGAGTGTGCGCGAGATGGATCTCGGCGACATGACGGAGCTGTTCCCGGCCTTCCTGGTCATGGTGATGATTCCCTTCACCTACAGCATCGTGGACGGCATGGCGTTTGGCTTCATCACCTATCCGCTGGTGAAGCTGGCTTCCGGCAAAGGCAAGGAGGTTCCTCCTGCCTTGTATGGTATTGCCGGACTGTTCATCGCGAACTTCGTGCTGCATGCGCTGATGGGCTAACGGCAAAGGGGGAAGGGGGAAGCACCCCTTCTCTCATCCGCTTGTCCTCCGCGTGGACAGCAGTTTGAAAAATATGGCTTTCCCCGCTCTGCTGTGTTATGATGGACAGCTCACACAACTTTTAGGAGGTAACTGAAATTGGAAGACAACTTTCAAAGTGCCTATCAAGAGGAAGAAGACAGGCTGAACCACGTGCTGACAGAGATTGATTCCACCCTTGAGCGGCTGCGCTCGACACCAGTGTACACGGGACACGATTATACCGAACAGGTGTTGGAGGATTCAAGGGAGCAGAGGCGCAAAGATCTTGCCAAGCTTAGGCAGGAGCCTTATTTCGGACGGCTTGATTTTCAGGGCAATGATGAGGAAGACCGCAAGGCACTCTATATCGGCAAAATCGGCGTAGACCGCGAGCAGGTAAGCGACCGTCCGCTTGTCATTGACTGGCGGGCACCGGTGGCAAGCCTGTTTTATTCTTTTACCGGAGGAACAGAAGCCGCCTCGTATGAAGCGCCGGACGGGCTGATTGAAGGGCTGGTCTATCTCAAGCGCAACGTGGTGATTCGCAAGCAGATCCTGGAGCGGGTGGCGGATACGTATAACCGTGACAGCGACGCACCGGCGGTATCGGATGAATTCCTGGTCTACCGGCTGGGGGAGAACAAGGATAACCGGCTGCGGGATATCGTCTCCACGATCCAGGAGGAGCAGGACAAGATTATCCGGGCGGCCAAGAACACGGCGCTGATCATCCAAGGGGTCGCAGGAAGCGGTAAGACCACCGTTGCGCTGCACCGGCTGGCGTTCTTATTGTATCAATACAAGGAGCAGGTCTCGGCGGAGAAAATGATTATTTTCGCCCCGAACCGCATGTTCCTGGACTATATTTCAGATGTGCTGCCGGAGCTGGGCGTCGGCAATATTGCCCAGAGCACGTTCCCGGACTGGGCGGCAGAGGTGCTGGGTGTGGACTTGCCGGAGCAGGATGCTTCGGAGGTCATGAGCCGCTGGTTCGAGACGGCGGGAGCGATGCCGGTCATCACGGAGGAGACCCCCGGGCGCTTCAAAGGCTCAACGGTGCTGATGAGCGTCATTGAATCCAGCGTCAAGCTGCTGGAGACCAGTGCTGTGCCGGAGGGTGATTTCAGCCCTTGGGACGGGGCGGTGCTGAGCTGCCAGGTGATTCTGCGCTGGCACAATGAGGAATACGCACCGTATCCTCCGGCGAAGCGCAAGGAGCGGGTGATGGCAAGGCTTCACCGCTGGATCGAGATGGAGCTGAAGAAGAGCCCTTCAGCGGCGGCGCTGAAGGAGCGCAAGAAGAAGGGCGCGGCCCGCGAGAAGGCCTACAGCGCCAAGTGGCCGAAATACGAGCCGCTCGCCATCTATAAGCAGATCTTCCGGGCGGCGAAAGTGCCGGAGGACTGGCCGGCGGCAGCACCGGAGGAGATTCCGCCATCCGTGCTGAAGGAGACCGTCAAAGAGCTGAAGAAGGGGATTCTGCGCGAGGAGGATCTTCCTCCGCTGCTCTATATCCATTATCTTCTAAACGGTAACGAAGGTACTGTGCGCTTTGACCATATCGTGATCGATGAAGCGCAGGATTTCTCCCCGTTCCAAATTGCCGTACTGGATCTGTATGTGAAGGGGCATTCCTTCACCATTCTGGGTGACCTGTCGCAAGGCATTCACGCCTACAAGGGAGTGCATGCCTGGAGAGAGATGCAGACGCTGTTCGCCGAAGAACACACTGCATACCATGCACTTACCCGAAGCTACCGCTCAACGATGGAAATTATTGAGTTCGCTAACGGCATTCTGTCCACGGGCGTCGGCAGCGAGCTGCTGGCTGTGCCGGTCTTCCGCAGCGGGAATCCTGTGCGGCTGATCTCCTATGAGGAGGATGTGCTGCCGGGAGCGGCGGCTGCTGCATCGGCGGACCAGCGGCTCAGCGCGGTCAAGAGCGCGCTGGCGCAGCTCTCCGGGCGCGAATACCGCACGGTGGCGGTATTGACCCGCAGCCTGCGGGAAGCCTCTCTACTGTACGCTGAGCTCGCAACGCAGTTCGAGGATCTTCATCTAATTGACGGCAGCATCACGGAATATCTCGGCGGCTTGTCGATCCTGCCCGTCTACTTGTCCAAGGGACTGGAGTTCGATGCCGTCATTCTGGCAGACGCAGACAGCGCCCATTATGGAGCGGCGGCCTGGGATGCGAAGCTGCTGTATGTGGGCTGCACACGTGCCCTGCATGAGCTGTGGCTGCTGCGGGGCGGCGAATTGCCGCCTTACGTTCAACTGAACGCAGAGGAGAGCGTCTCCGGCTGGCCGGAGCCAGAGGTACAATAGGCCGAGAGAGACAGCGTCAAGCGGTCCCGGAAACCGAACCAGCGGCAATCCGTCTACGATCCGGTACAACAGCTCCGGCGGTTTGGCGAAACAGATCCGCCGAACCGCCGATGCGCCGCCAAAACCGCCGAACCACCGATGCGTCAATAAGCGCAAAGGCAAGTCGGGCTCTTTACGGACCGTAGCGCCCTTATTCTCAGGAAAACGCCACTTTTTGGGCTGTAACGGACCGTAGCGCCTTTATTGTCTCAGCAATCGATGCTTATGAACCGAATATCGGCTGATAAGGGCCATGGTGTCCGTAACTTTGCCAAATCATGACCTTTATCCGAAATAAGCGCTACTCAGTCCGTAACGGCCGGCGGAGTTGCCCTGATGGAAGACAAAAAGCAGCGATTCTCCTTTATTGGAGGATCGCTGCTTTGCATTGTGGGCGGTTCTGTATGATTAAGCCTTATTCTTCGCATCGAACTGGAAACGCTCCACCTGTCCCTGCATATCCGCAGCCATGCCGGAGAGTCCCGCCGCGGAGGAGGTGATCTCCTCCATCGAAGCAAGCTGCTCCTCGGTAGCTGCGGTTACGCTCTGGAAGGAGTCGAGCGCCGCCCGGGCGATGGTGGCCATCTCCTGGACGGAGGCGGCTACTTGGGAGCTGCTGGCCGACATTTGCTCCGTAATGGCCGACACCTCATGGATCTGCTCGCCGACCTGCCGGGTGGACTGCTCAATCTGCCGGAAGGCTTCGCCCGCCTCCAGAGTAAGCGCCATGCCCTGCTCCACATCCTCTGCCACCTTATGCTTCATCACATCATAAGCACTGGCGATCAGGCCCACCATCTCGGAGATGGTCTCCTGAATCTGCCCGGCACTGCTATTCGTAGCCTCCGAGAGCTTGCGCACTTCACCCGCCACTACGGCGAAGCCCCGGCCGTGTTCACCGGCCCGGGCCGCCTCGATGCCGGCATTCAGCGACAGGAGATTGGTCTGCTTGGCAATGGCGGAGATCGCCGTGCTGGTCTCAGCCACTCTGGTGCTTAAGCCGTTAAGCTCAGCGATCAGGGTGCCGGACTGCTGTACCGATTCGCGGATCGTTTTCATCTGCTCCCCCACCTCCTGCATTCTGGAGCTGCCGGTCGAGACATCCGTTTCCGTAAGTATAGCGGCGCTCACAATCGCCTCTGAAGCGGAAGCGATTTTCTGGATGCCGGTGGACATCTCCTCCATCGTTGTAGCGACTTCGGCGGAAGCATACGCCTGGGTCTCTACGCCCCGGGTGGATTCCTCCACCAGCTCCGTCACATACTCGACTGCCTTGCTGTTCTCGGCCGTGCTGGCTGTGAGCTGTTCACTGGCAGCGGCGAGCTGGCCGGAGGTCTCGGCAACCTCCTGCACCATGGTGCGCAGCGAAGAGACCATTTCATTATAATTGCCGGCAAGCTGACCGATCTCGTCCCTGCGGCTGGTCTGGACGAATTCATCCAGATACCCTTCGCTTACCCGCTTGGCCGAACGGTTCAGGCGTTCTACCGGCCCGGTAATCCGGCGGATAATCAGGAAGGTAATTACTGCAGCAAGCAGCAGCGCAACCACGAGAACGATAGCTGATTTGTACAGAATCGGGTAGACCGCCTTCGTATATTCACTCTCTGGAAGCACTCCGGCCAAGGTGAAGCCGGTCAGCTCATTGGTAATGTAGTATCCGTCCATTTGCGTATCGGCTGCAGCATCCTTGTAGGAGATTTTACCCGCCGGTCCTTGCTTAATTCCTGCTGTCATTGCGCCTGTGGCTTCCGATGCAATCTCCATGGCAGGGTGATAGATCACCTTGTTATTGCCGTCCAGGATGAAGACATATCCGCTATCGCCCAGACTGACATTCTTCGCCAGCTCCATAAGCTCCTTCATGCTGATGCTGATCGTAACAGCCCCCTTGCCGTCCGGAAAAGCCTTGGAGATCGGCAGAATGTAGCTGTTCGTTACTTTGGAGAAGATGGGATCGATCACCGATGTTGTCTCCGGGGTCTTAAGTGCATCTATGTACCAGTCGCGTATGCGGGGATCATAATTGTCCAGCTTGGAATCCGGCGCGAACATGTATTTCCCGTCCTCGTTGCCTATCGCCACGATATCTACCTCAGGATGCTCCAGCTTGAAGTTGTCGATCAGCTTGCGCAGCTGTGGAGAATGGTTCGTTAGCCCCGCGCTGCTCATCTCGTATGCCAGCTCATTCACTCCGGCGCTCTCCAGCAGAATCAGCTGCGACAGTGTTTTATCCAGGAGGTGGATGCTGGAGCGTGTGGTGTCTTCCATTTTGGAGCGCAGAGCCGATTCTGAGGTTTGTGTCGATATGGCCACCAGAGCCAGCGAGGGCAGTACAATGGCTGTAATGATAAGCAGCATCAGTTCAGTTCTGAGCTTCGTGATACGGAATAGGCGCTTTAGGGGGTTTTTCGGTGTTGGCATGGAAGTTCCTCCTGAATTTCTGAATGGATGGACGTTAAAATTTATTTCCATATCTCGAAGTAACTAGATATTTTAATATATATTTCGACAGGGATCGACTAAATAATTAGTTTTTCGTCAAAAAATGTACTCCAATATTTCTGCAATTCTCCCTCTTTCCAAAAGAGTTCGCGTGCCAGCCTTCAGGTGGAGAACGATTATAACTATTCTTGAACTTGTAACCCGGGGCGGCCTGTGGCTTAATAATAAGTGTCCGGCCGGGCAAGATTACTTCTGGAAGGAGGCTGAAGATATGTTTTCAGAATACGAGGTGGTTTCCGTCTAAGACGGAGACCTGTTAAACGGGAGGCCGCGAGGCCTCCTTATGTATAATGAGCGAACACGAGCGGATATGTAATTCCGGTTACTACAATATAAAGAATGACACTGACCAACCACTGACAGACCGCTGATCCATAATGAATGTAGACGATAACCGTAGGGTTTAATATAATGAATTTAGGTGATTTACCAAATTTGAGGAGAAGAAAGGAGGCAGGTGGAATGATTATTCAGAACAGTACAGTGATCGGACTGAACAGAATACACCTGTTGAAGGAGGAAATTGAACGTGAGTTACGTCAATGGAAAGGATGTGCTCCCCCCGGGGCTGCTCGAAGAGCTGCAGGGTTACATACAGGGTGAGCTGTTATACATCCCGAAGAAAGCGGAAGAACGGGTAAGATGGGGCGAGAACAGCGGCTCCCGGCAAGAGATTGCTGCCCGCAACGAAGAGATCTTCTGTAGTCACAGCAGCGGCTGCTCGGTGAACGAGCTGCAGAAGAGATATCACTTATCCGAAGAAAGCATCCGCAAGATCATTTCAAAAATGCGGCAAACGCGGCTGGCGATGAACCGCTAGTCTAGAACGTATATGAGTTCTAATTATAGAACAAAGAGCATGGCTCCCGCCGGTGGCGGCGGGGGCATGCTCTTTTTAAAAATAAGGCTATGTTAAATTATAATGTTGATTTTTCGATAAAAGGAAAGCCGCTCATGGAAGGGCGTATAAAAAATGCTAATTTGCCTCTATACAGAAAAGAATTGATATCTTCTTCCATTCTCAAATTCATCTACAAAATTGCCATCAGTAATTTCAGAAATAACCCTTAGCCAAAATTTTTGTGCTGGTATATTCTTCTCAAGTTGGTAGAGTTCCCAATTACCTTTAAAGAGGGTAAATAGTTGTTTGGCTGCCGCTGTACCCAATCCATTCATTCTGTACTTTCTCAATATAAAGAAATGTGACAGGATATGAATATCTTTACCAGTTTCTTTGTTTTTCACGAAGGCAAATCCAGCGATTTTATCACTAACCATTATTAAAAAAGGATGGCGACTTTGTGGCTCATTCCAATACAAATTAAAATCTGGCATCCCTTGGTAAAGACCATTAGATAGAGTATCGACCTCAGTGTATTCAGTAAAATCGTACATATAAAATTGAAGTAAGTTTTGCAGAGTTAACTGCTCTTCAATCGTAGCCTTTCGAATATTCATTAGTTCACTTCCTTTCTTAACTTTTTTAGAGTAGAACTACCTTTCAATATATTCAGAAAGAATACGCTGAACATCGAAGTTTGGTGTTCATGTCCGTTACTGTAAACAAGCAAGAATTGACCAACATGTGTTTCTTATTCGACATTGTATTCTCGTATTCCTTGCTGTCTAAATGTTGGAACCAAGCCAGATAATGCTGTAAATACTTTGTCGCGATACCATTACGCATACTTGGTCATTGCTGATGCCTCGATACTTAGATTTGCCGCCTCGCTTTCGGGGCGTACGTTCGGAGATGTCCTTTCTGCCTTTTTCGGAGTATAAGAAGTAGGTTTCGTCCATTTCAACGATTCCCTGAAATGTTTCGGTTGGAATTTGTTTTAGTGCAGCAAGTATCTTATGCCGCCAGTAAAACAAGGTTACGTGTGTTACCTCATCACACAGCAACTCGGCACATTTTCCTCAGCGAAAAACCCTCAATCATGCATTCGATAAATAAAACGTTTGACGGCAGGATTTACAGCGGTAACGTTGCCGTTTGACCTCTCCAGTACGTGTTTTAATTATGTATTTTCCGAAGCGTACGACTGAGTGATTTTTGCAAGCCAAAAATAATAGAATTTATATGTTTCACACGATAACTTATCCTTCTATTTCTCGCTGAAACGGTACCGTCCTGTAAAAGGACGGCAAAGCCGTTTCTACTTGCGTTCGGGACAGGTATGGTATGATAGGAGAAGTGTATGTATTCTATTGAAATCTTAGATGATAGCAAGGAAGTGTAAGGATGGATTTATTCTCGCAGGGTGAAGACAACGGGAGCGGACGGCTGCTGGCAGACCGGATGCGGCCCGGCAATCTGGATGAATATATCGGACAAGAGCATATTGTAGGCAAGGGCAAGCTGCTGCGCAGAGCGATTGAAGCGGACCAGGTCTCTTCTATCCTGCTGTACGGGCCTCCGGGCTGCGGCAAAACCACTCTGGCCCATATCATATCGCATCACACCCAAGGTGAATTCGTGCGGCTGAATGCGGTGGAGGCTTCGGTGAAGGATGTGCGGGAGGTCATTGAACGCGCACAGAGCAATAAGGCGCTGTACGGCTCGAAGACGATTCTGTTCCTGGACGAGGTACACCGCTTCAACAGCTCCCGCCAGGATGCGCTGCTGCCGGCCGTGGAGAAGGGCACGATTACCTTCATCGGTGCGACAACGGAGAATCCGTTCCACTATGTGAACGGGGCCTTGATGAGCCGCTCGACCTTGTTCCAGCTGGAGTCCCTGACCAGCGGGCATAGCCTGATTGCGATGAAGCGGGCGCTTGCTGACGATCAGCGGGGCCTCGGCTTCATGGACCTGAAGGCAGACGAAGACGCGCTGCTGCATATCGCCGCGATGGCGAACGGCGATATCCGCCGGGCCTTGAATGCGCTGGAGCTGGCGGCGATGACTACGGCGCCGGAGCGTGACGGCAGCGTGCACATTACGCTTGCGGTGGCGGAGGAATCGATCCGCCGCCCGATTGTCAAAGCGGACGAGTCGACGCAGTACGATGTGCTGTCCGCTTTTCACAAAAGCATCCGCGGCTCCAGTGACGCCGCCCTGTTCTGGTTCCTCTACGCGGTGGAGAAGCTGGGAATGGACCCTATGACCTTCATCCGCAGATTAATTGCGGCCAGCAGCGAGGATATCGGCCTGGCCAACCCGCAGGCGATGGTCCAGGCGGTCAGCGCGCTGGATGCCTACCGCAATAACGGCTGGCCGGAGGCGAAGCTGAATATCGCGCAGGCGATTCTGTTCGCTGTAGAGAGCCCAAAATCAGACGGGGTAGTGACCGCTATCGCCAACGTCATGAACAGTCTGGAGGATCTGAAGTCGGCTGAGGTGCCGCTGCATTTGCGGGATACACACTATAAAGGTGCGGCCCAGCTGGGCCATGAGGGCTACCAGTACCCGCATAATTTCCCCGGCCATTATGTGAAGCAGGACTATCTGCCGAAGGCAATCTCCCGCAAGGTCTTCTATCAGGCCACCGAGCAGGGCAACGAGGCGAAGATCCGCCATAACCAGCAGCTGCGGCGCGGACAATAGGGCTTCGAAGAAAACTCGCTCTGTCTGCTCCAACCAACAAACAAACTGTACATTTTACAAACAGAGAGCAGCCATTCTCCATAACTGGAGGAGGCTGCTCTTTTTGACGTTGTAGGCTTCTGGGTAAAGGGCGGGGTGTGCTCGTTTGGCAGTGTGTGCTGAATGTTCAGGCTTCGCTGGATGATTTACCTAGCCGAATGTCGGCTGGAAGGTGGAGGTCAAAAATGAAAGGGAAAAATCCCTCTGAATCGGCTGGAAGCGGGATGTATGAGCAAATGAAAGGGATAAATCCCTCTGATACGGTGGAAAGTGGGCTGCAGGTAGGAAATGAGAGGGATAAATCCCACTGAATCGGCTGAAAGTAGGCCGTATGAGCAAATGAAAGGGAAAAATCCCTCTGGTCCAGCCGAAGGTGGCAAACTGAGTTATGAGGAGCACTAGTGCCCCTGAATTCAGCAAACGTGGGCCAAACGAGCGAATGAGGAGCACTAATGCCCCTGAATTCAGCAAACGTGGGACAAACGGGCCAACGAGAAGCACAAGCGCACTCCTCAGGGCGATTCGGCTTTTGTATTTTACTCCTACATTCTCACCACCAATGGCTGACGCTGAACGATAAATATGATGGAAATGGAAATATTTTGACAAAAAACCGGTATTCTCAGAAAAATATAATGTAAATATATAGAATTAATTTACTGTATGTGGTATATGTGTAGGTAGGGGTATTTTACCTTAATTTGTAATATGGAGGTGGTAAATGGAACGTGCTCAAATACTATGTCTAATTATGGACACTGGGGAGGTATTTGTGCGTGCCTGAGTCCTGACGGACTGAACAAGCAAGAAAACGAAGGGAGATGAGTAAGGATGAGTCAACGTAAACGGAAGACCGGCTGTATCGCTTCACTAAGCCTGATGTTAGCCTTCACTATTGGTTCAGGGACGGCTGTCCGCCCGTCTGTCACCGAAGCGGCAACCGCCGGATTTAATTATGCAGAGGCACTGCAGAAATCGATCTATTTCTACGAGGCACAGCGTTCGGGTGAGCTGCCGGCGGACAACCGCGTGGAATGGAGAGGCGACTCGGGGCTGCAGGATGGTGCCGATGTCGGCCATGACCTGACGGGTGGCTGGTATGACGCAGGGGATCATGTCAAATTCGGATTTCCGATGGCGTACACCGCGACTATGCTGGCATGGTCGGTCTATGAATACAAGGATGGTTATGTGCAGTCCGGGCAGCTGGATGAGATTCTGGACAATATCCGCTGGGCCACAGACTATTTTGTGAAAGCGCATACTGCACCGAATGAGTTGTGGGGCCAGGTGGGTAACGGCACGGCGGACCATAACTGGTGGGGACCGGCGGAGGTCATGCCTATGGCGCGCCCGGCTTACAAGATTGATGCTGCACATCCCGGCTCGGATCTGGCTGGTGAGACTGCCGCCGCCCTTGCCTCGGCTTCCATTATTTTCAGGGATTCAGATGCCGCTTATGCGGACAAGCTCCTGCTGCATGCCAAGCAATTATACAATTTTGCCGATACGTACCGGGGAGCTTACTCCGATACTATCACTGACGCCAAGCAGTATTACAATTCGTGGAGTAGTTACGCGGATGAGTTAAGCTGGGGCGGTATCTGGCTATACCTGGCGACCGGTGAGCAGACCTATCTCGATAAGGCGATTGCCGCCAGTGATCTGTGGGGCACCAACCAGGCTGGTGACTGGGGCTACCAATGGACCCAATCCTGGGATGACAAGCATTATGGTGCGCAGCTCCTGCTGTCCCGCATCACCGAGGACCCGAAGTTCATCCAGTCCACGGAACGCAATATGCAGTTCTGGACGACCGGGGTGAACGGCACCTCTGACCGGGTAGCGTATACTCCAGGCGGGCTGGCCCATCTGGATCAATGGGGGGCGCTGCGGTATGCAGCCAACCATGCTTTTCTTGCTTTTGTCTATGCAGACTGGGTTACTGATCCGGTGAAAAAAAATACCGCCCAGGCCTTCGCAGAGCGCCAGATTAATTATATGCTGGGCGATAATCCGCGTAATAGCAGCTATGTCATCGGCTTCGGCGCGAATGCACCTGAGCATCCTCACCACCGCACCTCACACGGCTCCTGGAGCGACAGCCAGACCACTCCGGCCAACCACCGGCATGTGCTCTACGGCGCACTCGTTGGCGGACCCTCCAAGACCGATGCTTACACCGATGCGATCAGCGATTATGTCTCAAATGAAGTTGCAACCGATTACAATTCAGCCTTTACCGGCTCTCTGGCCCGGATGATGATGCTCCACGGGCAGGGGCAGAGCCCGCTTGCGAACTTCCCGCCGGCCGAAACGCGTGAGGATGAGATGTTCACGGAGACTTCTGTGAATGCCAGCGGCAGCAATTTTGTGGAGATCCGCGCGGTTCTCAATAACCGTTCGGCATGGCCTGCCCGTTCCAGCAGCCAGCTGTCCTTCAACTACTATCTGGACATCAGTGAAGCTGTTGCCGCAGGATATGGCCCTGGCGATATCACCGTCAAGGCAGGCGGCTATAACCAGGGAGCCACCGTCTCGCAGCTGCTGCCTTACGATGCAGCGAACCATATCTACTATACCAAAGTAGATTTCTCCGGCACCCCGATCTATCCGGGCGGACAGTCTGCTTACCGCAAGGAAGTACAGTTCCGGATTGCCGGACCGCTGAATACTACCTTCTGGGACAACAGCAATGACTTCTCCTTCAAGGGAGTGGCTGCGAATGCTTCCTCGGCAACGAAAAATCCTTATATCCCGGTATACGATGCAGGTGTCAAAGTGTACGGAGAGCTGCCTTCCGGCGGCGGGACCCCAGGTGAACCGCAGGTTCCGGCCCGTCCGTCCGGCCTTCAGGCTGTAGCCGGCAATGCCAGCGTAGCCTTGAGCTGGAACGCAGTCAGCGGTGCAACCAAGTATACAGTCAAGCGCTCTCTGGTGAGCGGCGGACCGTACACTACAGTGGGTACGGCAACCGCAGCAGTCTATAATGACAGCGGGCTGACCAATGGTGTGGACTATTATTATGTGGTGACTGCAACGAACAGTGTAGGCGAGAGTACAGCGTCTGCCCAGGTGACTGCCAAGCCGCGCGAGATTACTGTGCCTGCCGGCGCTCTGCATGTGCAGTACCGCACCAATGACACGAGCCCCGGGGATTCCCAGATCCGCAGCCAGTTCCGGATTGTCAATACGGGAACCGAGGCCATTCCGCTCAGCGGTCTGAAGCTGCGCTATTATTACACCGTGGACGGGGACAAGCCGCAGGAATTCCACTGTGACTATGCCCAGGTCGGCAGCGGCAACGTGAGCGGAACCTTCGGGAAGCTTAGTACACCTGTTACCCTGGCCGACTCTTATCTGGAGATTTCTTTTGCGGCAGGAGCAGGCAGCCTGGCTCCGGGGGCAGACAGCGGGGAGATTCAAGTACGCTTCAACAAGTCCGATTGGACAGCCTACAATGAGAGCAACGACTATTCCTATGGGGGTACTCAAGCGACCTTCGCGGATTGGAACAAAGTCACGCTGTACCGTGCAGGAACGCTTGTCTGGGGCCTCGAACCCTAAACCATACCAGAGAGGAAGTATGCCGAAATGATGAAGCTAAGTTCATTTAAGAAACCGCTTTCTATCGCGCTGAGTGCTGTGCTCACCTTGTCTCTCACCAGCGGGATCATCAATTTCCATCCGGGAACCGCCAAGGCGGCATCGGTGGAGAAGACCAGATTCCTGCAATTGTATGACCAGTTGAAAAACCCGGCCAGCGGCTATTTCTCGGCTGAAGGCATCCCGTATCACTCAGTGGAGACCCTGCTTAGCGAGGCGCCCAACTATGGGCATATGACAACCTCCGAGGCCTATAGCTACTGGATGTGGCTTGAGGTGCTGTACGGCCATAACACCGGAGACTGGAGCAAGCTCGAAGCGGCCTGGGACAACATGGAGAAATACATCATTCCGGTCAATGAAGGCGACGGCGTGCAGGAGCAGCCGACCATGAGCAGCTACAACCCGAACAGCCCGGCCACCTACGCCTCGGAGCTCCCTCAGCCGGATCAGTATCCAAGCGCACTGAACGGCAAGTATACCCCGGGGAAGGACCCGCTCGATGCAGAGCTGAAGGCCACCTATGGCAATAACCAGACCTATCTGATGCACTGGCTGGTGGATGTGGACAACTGGTATGGCTTCGGCAATCTGCTTAACCCTACGCACACCGCCAGCTATGTGAACACCTTCCAGCGCGGAGTGCAGGAATCGGTCTGGGAGGCCGTAGGCCACCCTTCACAGGATAACAAGACGTTCGGCAAAGCCAATGAAGGCTTCATGACCCTGTTCACCAAGGAAAATAGCGCACCTTCCGCACAATGGCGGTACACGAATGCTACGGATGCGGATGCGCGGGCTGTGCAGGCCATGTACTGGGCCAAGGACCTTGGCTATACGAATACGGTCTATCTGAACAAAGCCAAGAAAATGGGTGACTTCCTGCGTTATGGCATGTACGACAAGTATTTCCAGAAGGTCGGCAGTGCCGCTGACGGTACGCCTGAAGCGGGAACGGGCAAGGATTCCAGCCAGTATCTGCTGGCCTGGTATACGGCCTGGGGCGGCGGCCTGGGAACCGGCGGAGACTGGGCCTGGAGAATAGGCGCCAGCCATGCGCACCAGGGGTATCAGAATGTGGTTGCAGCCTATGCGCTGTCGACCGCAGCCGGAGGGCTGATTCCGTCTTCGGCAACAGCCGGAACGGACTGGGGCAAATCGCTGACCCGCCAGCTGGAATTCTACAACTGGCTGCAATCCTCTGAAGGGGCTATTGCAGGCGGTGCGACCAATAGCTATAACGGCTCCTACAGCGCTTATCCGGCAGGAACAAGCACCTTCTACGGCATGGCCTACGACGAGGCTCCTGTCTATCATGACCCGCCATCCAACAACTGGTTCGGGATGCAGTCCTGGAGCATGGAACGGGTAGCAGAGCTGTATTATATCCTGGCTTCCAGCGGGGACACCACCTCGGCTAATTTCAAAATGGCCAAACGGGCCATTGAGAACTGGATTGACTGGTCTACAGATTATGCCTTTGCGGGCAGCCGTCCGGTAACGGATGCCGCCGGCTATTATCTGGATCAGCAAGGAAACCGGATTCTGGGCGGAGATGATCCGCAGGTTGCCACCGTATCCGCACCCGGCGAGTTCTGGATTCCGGGCAATGTAGAGTGGCACGGACAGCCGGATACCTGGAGCGGGTTCAGCTCTTTTAACGGCAATAGCGGCCTGAACGCAGTGACCAAAGATCCGGGACAGGATAGCGGCGTGCTGGGCAGTTACATTAAAGCGCTCACCTTCTTTGCCGCAGGGAATAAAGCGGAGCATGGCAGCAATACTGCGCTCGGCGGAACCGCTTCACAATTGGCCAAATCCTTGCTGGATACGGCTTGGGGCTACAATGACGGAGTGGGCATTACGACACTTGAGAAGCGTGCGGATTATTTCCGGTTCTTCACCAAAGAGGTATACTTCCCAGCAGGCTGGAGCGGTACCTTCGGCCAAGGAAATACCATACCGGGCAACGCTACTGTACCTTCCGATCCGGCCAAGGGCGGTAATGGAGTGTATGCGAGCTACACCGATGTGTATCCAGATATCAAAAATGATCCCAAGTGGAGTTATCTGGAAGGTAAGTACAATAGCTCGTACAACAAAACAACCAAGACCTGGGACAACGGTGCACCTGAGTTCACCTACCACCGCTTCTGGTCACAAGTGGACATGGCTACAGCCTATGCCGAATATGACCGCTTGATCAATAACGGCAGCGGCCCAACGCCAACGCCGACGACTACACCGACGGCAACACCGTCGGCAACACCAACAGCCACACCGACAATTGCGCCAACAGCTACACCGACAACAGTGCCAACAGCCACACCGACAGTCGCACCGACAGCTACACCGACAACAGTGCCAACCGCTACGCCGACAACAGTGCCAACGGCTACACCGCCAGTTGCACCAACCGCTACGCCTGCCGTAGGGAATCTGGTCGTTCAATACCGTACAACGGATACGAACGCCACAGACCCGCAGTTCCGTCCGCAGCTGCGGATTGTCAATAACGGGACCACAGCGGTAGACCTCAGCAAGGTTAAGGTCCGGTATTACTACACGATTGACGGCGAGCGGGCACAGCAGTTCAATGTCGATTATGCGGCTCTCGGCGGCAGCAATGTGCTGGGCAGCTTCGTGAAGCTTGAGCCTGCAGTTACAGGAGCGGACCACTATGTGGAGATTTCCTTTAGTGCGGGCGCGGGCAGTCTTGCTCCGGGTGCGAATACCGGCGAGATTCAACTGCGCATTAACAAGACCGACTGGAGCAATTACAATGAGGCGGACGATTACTCCTATGATGCAACCAAAACGTCTTTCACAGACTGGAACCGGGTGCCGCTGTATCTGAACGGTGTGCTGGTCTGGGGCGTTCAGCCGCAATAAGGCTGCCGTCCGGTAAGCCAGTCCCGGCGTGACTCTGTATTCTGATTAATCAAAGACAAAGAACCTTCAACTCCACGCACTGTGGTGTTGAAGGTTCTTTTTTAAGCGAAATAAGAAACATGTATGCGAAAAACCGAACACAATGGGCTAGGCACCAACACTGTTCACATACTAGGGTGTTTTCTTTATAAGGGTAGCCCCTTGGCTGGGGTGCAATCAGACCTGCGCCAGTGGCGCGACTTTGTCGGCCGTCTCGATGGTTCCGCCGCCAAGACAGGTCTCGCCCAGATAGAAGACCACGGCTTGTCCTGGCGTAATCGCCTTCTGCTGAACATCAAAGGCCACATGGACGGTTCCATCAGCCTGCTTCGTCAGCGTAACTCCCTGATCCGGCTGGCGGTAGCGGAACTTGGCGGTGCACTTCAGCGGCGTATCGCCAAGAGTGTCCGGATCGATCCAGTTCACCCCTGAAGCTATAAGACTGGTTGAATACAGGCTGATGTGCTTCTCACCTTGCACCACATACAGGGTATTGCTGGCCAGATCCTTCTCGGCCACGAACCAGGGTTCGCCTGTACCGGAGCCCCCGATACCAAGCCCCTGGCGCTGGCCCAGCGTGTAGTACATGAGGCCGTCATGGCGGCCCTTCACTTCGCCCGTAGCGATATCGACCATATTGCCTGACTGTGCAGGCAGGTATTGGCTGAGGAATTCACGGAAATTGCGTTCTCCGATGAAGCAGACGCCGGTGCTATCCTTTTTCTTCGCGGTATAGAGTCCGGCTTCCTCGGCAATTCTCCGCACCTCCGGTTTCGGCAGATGTCCGATCGGGAACATGGCCTTCGAGAGCTGGTACTGGTTCAGCGCATTGAGGAAATACGTCTGGTCCTTGTTGTTGTCCACGCCGCGCAGCAGCTTGAACAGGCCGTCTTCTTCCACGACCCGCGCGTAATGCCCCGTAGCGACATAATCTGCGCCAAGCTGCAGTGCTTTGTTCAGGAATTCGCCGAACTTGATCTCGCGGTTGCACATCACATCCGGATTCGGGGTCCGGCCAGCCTTATATTCTTCAAGGAAATAGGAAAAGACTTTATCAAAGTATTCCTTCTCGAAATTAACGGTATAGTAAGGAATATCGATCTGCTCGCAGACGCGGCGCACATCCTCGGCATCGGTCTCGGCCGTACATACGCCGAACTCGTCGGTATCATCCCAATTCTTCATGAAGATGCCGATGACGTCATATCCCTGCTGCTTCAGCAGCAGCGCTGTAACAGAGGAATCCACTCCGCCCGACATCCCGACGACGACCCGGATATCCTGATTAGCTTTTGTCATCGTGATCACCATTTTCTGTACACAAAATACCGGCGTTCTCACTGAACACCCGGCTCATTGTGTATTATACCATACCTGTCTACCCCAAACGAGGACACTGCTGCTATGAAATATAGCGAAAAACGGTCCGAAATTGACAATTTGTCCACCAGTGGAGAACAAAATCGTGAATTATTGCCGTTTGCTGTTTCAAATGTGTCCATAGATATGATAACATAAGCTGAGAGCAGACATCGGAATACATTGATATGCAACTAAACCGAAAGAGGTGCCCCTTTGAAAATCTCAACCAAAGGACGTTACGGATTAACCATTATGATGGAGCTTGCCCTGAAATTCGGCGAGGGGCCTACATCACTTAAGAGCATCGCCGAGAAAAACGGACTCTCCGAGCATTACCTTGAGCAGCTCATCGCTCCGCTGCGCAATGCAGGCCTGGTGAAGAGCATCCGCGGAGCCTACGGCGGTTATATTCTGTCCCGCGAGACCAACACCATTACCGCCGGAGATATCATCCGCGTCCTGGAAGGCCCGATCTCCCCGGTAGACTTCACCGAAGAAGACGACCCGGCCAAGCGCGACCTCTGGCTGCGCATCCGCGACAGCATCGCCGATGTGCTGGACTCCACCACCTTGTCCGACCTGATTAACTTCAAGGAAGAGAGCCAGGCGGATAATTACATGTTCTACATCTAAAAACGGAAAGACCCCTCAAGCCATCCGGCTTTGAAGGGTCTTTTATCTATTACAACTGATTGAGCTTATTCACCGGGCTTATCCTTCTTCGTATGGTACGCCTTGGCCGCTTCCTTGCGCTCTAACAGATCAGAGCGGAAGAATAAGCGTTCGCGGCTTGTCTCCTTCACCGGCTTCAACTTCCCGTTCTTTACGAAGCCGTGAATATTTTGCCGGGAGGATTCCAGGATCTCCATCGCTTCCGAGACACCGCAGACTTCACGGGAGATCCATTCGGCCAGTTCTTTTTTGCTGTTGAAGGTGTACATTACCAGGCTACCTTTACTAAAGTAACTACGGTGAGCAGCAGAGCAATGACGCTGAAGGTGAAGGAAGTATAGACTATAGTTTCATACGTCTTTTTGGTCATGTTGACAGCTCCTTTAAGCCTTAGATTTATATGCTATATGTTAATTATTCCAATTCAATTAACGTTTGTAAAGTATATATTTGGATTTGTCCTGTCCATTGATCGGAGGGTAGGCTTGAACTGATTCTTTCGTGGTATAATCAAGAAGAGAAGAACGATCCTTGACGCTGGAACCTACTGGGAGTCTTGCTACTCCCGCTGGGTCTCTGAGTTAATGAATCAGAGCAGTGATCAGGTTGATGATTGAGGCAATCCGCTAATGGTGGCACCCAAAAGCACGATCTTTGCAACTCGTTTCATCCCGTCGTTCTTCATTCCTTGTCTTTCGCATATTTTATGTTTTATAGTTGTTTAAGCGAAAAAACCGACTTAATCATCGGTTTTTTCTGCTTTAGCTTTGCGATTGTAGGAACTGACAGATTCTTGTAATGCTAACACATCAGTGCGAAGGAATAGACGTTCCCGGCCCGCCGTTTTGATAGGCAGCAGCCGGCCCTTCTGAACAAAATGGTGAAGGTTCTGCCGTGAGCAGTTCATAATCTCCATGGCTTCTGAGGTGAAGAGAATATTCTCTGAGACCCACTCTTTCATTTCCTGCTGGTCTTTAAATGGCTTCATTACCCGTTCACCACTCCTTGTCTTGATTATCATCAACTTCTTATAAGAATATAGTGTTTTGTATAACGAATGTAAACTAAATATTGGGACGCAAGCTGAAGGAGGCTGGGCTGTAGTGCAACTATATGTTCCCCCCAAGCTGATGCCTTGGGTTACCTTTGGCAATGAAATGATACTGTCAATCTGAAGGCAGGTGCACCGGAAGAAGTAAAGCCGCTTTATGAGAAGCTGAAGGCAGATATAAAAAAGTCATATGATACAGCGTTTCCGAAGGATGGGACTTTCCCGAAACTATAAGTCTTTCCAAAACAAGGGCGTGCTTTTTTCATGCCGCCTTTTTGATATTGCAGACGAAGACCCCTCAAGCCATAATCCCGGGCGGCTCTTTTGCTGTGTTTTGTTACCCGTAAAATGCTTTGTAGTAAGGCTTTAACTCATTTTTCGTAGCTTCCTGTAGATATAGGCAATGAGATTTTTATATTTAATAGGGGACTGAAACCCGTTGATTTCAAAGGGATTGTTGAAAAGTGTTACCGATACTGGCCTGGATCTCAGGCAACCCTACACGCGGGTTGGAGGCAAATAATCAATGTTCGTTTTTTGAACTCAATCTCCTCCCATTGAAGACCGGCTACTTCGCTAATTAGACCTGTATAAGCTAGAACAACTAATACAATTGACATGTTGGTTGATAAAACAAAAAAGAACCAGACTATAAGTCTGAGTATGAAAAAAAAGTGATCAGTGAGATGGCGAAATTGGTAGTACAGATCACCAACAGACGTAAGTCTTTGGGTCTCACACAAGC
Organism: Paenibacillus sp. FSL R7-0333; assembly: GCF_038000365.1. Classification (NCBI taxonomy): domain Bacteria; kingdom Bacillati; phylum Bacillota; class Bacilli; order Caryophanales; family Paenibacillaceae; genus Paenibacillus; species Paenibacillus sp. FSL R7-0333. The sequence goes on along the minus strand of NZ_JBBOBZ010000001.1, from coordinate 5,541,949 downwards.
TCAGGTTGCTGAACGAGCCGGAATAACTCAAGCTCAGGTGGCAAGGTTAGAGAATTCTTCTTCAGTTCCATCCATCGAAACAGTGATGAAAGTCGCAGTTGCCCTGGATATGACCGTTGGCCTGAATGCAGTCGATGAACAATCGGCAGCAATGATGGCTTGGAATTCTGAACAGCCCTGCGGACCATACTAGTCGGCAGGGCTGAATTATCATATAGTTTACCTAAGCATTATTTAGTCAGGTTATCCACTTCATCAGTAAACGCGTTCAAGTATTGTTTGAAAATTCCTGTATCAAGTTTAGAATTTGTATCGTTTGCTTTCGGTGGAATATCCTGAATTTGTTTATACATCCGATCAATTTCACCTGAAAGTTTTATCCATATTTTCTTTATCGAATCATATTTTGTATCCAGGCCACTTATGTAGGCATCATATTCTGCCTTTTTATTCATTGCTTTCCCTAATTGTTCGATTGTAAAATCTATATCCAGACTTTCACCTGTACTACTTGTTCCACTACTAATATATGAGCTTATATCAACAAAGCCAACATTCCAAATGTCAGAAACCACAAAGTTTCTGATGTCGGTCAGCATACTTTTAGGAGATTGTTCTGAGGTAGAAGAAACATTGCCCGAGTCAGAAGCATCAGGCGCAGGCTCTTTGAAGAGCTTTCTGATCTCATTAAACGCTGCTTTTTCCTTGTCGGATGAGGAGTAGCCCCAGCCAATTTTATCATCCTTAATGAGAATGACTAGTTCACTTTTAGAGTTTGATGGTTTCTCACCTTGAATTAAAATAAGCTTATCTTTTCCGCCTGCGGAATCGGTGTAATCTTCCGACTCAATGACCGTTGCATTCTTAAGTTTGTTATCTTCTGGGGTTTCAGTTGATTCTGCCATCTGGAAAATTGCTTTAACATCTGGGTGAATTTTATCAGAAACAAATTTCTTTTTCGCTTCAATATCTGACCCATTTAAGAAAGTACTCACATATTCAAGTGCCAAGTTTTCCGAATCAGAAAGCTCTTTTTGCGGCTCGGGTGAGTTGGTTGGAGAAGTGGAAGGGATGGACGATGTTGCGGACTCTGTAGGGGTCGGAGATGCTCCTGTGTCCTCTGAATTATTATTTTTTGAGTTACTGCATCCTGAAAGAATTACTGTCGTTATGATGATGCAGAAAAAAAGTTGTTTTTTCAATTGCTTTCCCCCTAATTCTGATACATATATCAAAATCTACTTTATCAGAATTGGGGAATATTTACTATGGTATTATGTTCTCCCACCCAGGGAGCAGCGGCTCTTCCGGCAATTTTTTAATGGTCCCCGGCGACTGGATCACCAGCACCGGCTCAATAACTCCACCAGTGCAATTATTTTTCAAACCGACTTCCTATCCTCCGGAATGACAGTACATCCTGCTACATTCACTCAATCTGCAGTTCATCTGCATATGATCTTTATCTGTATAGGGTAACCTATATGGTGTACTTTGGTAGTTGTATGAGTGTTGCGTTCCTGGTTCTACAACAAAGGTGAGGTTATGACATGTCAAAAACAATATTGATTGTGGAAGATGAGAATATTTTACGGGAAATCATGAAGGATTATCTGCTGGAAGAGGGGTATCGCGTGATTGAAGCCATTGACGGGAAGCAGGCGATCTCGTTATTTCAGGAGCATGAGGTTGACCTGATTTTACTGGATATCATGTTGCCTGAACTGGATGGATGGTCTGTGTGCAGGCGAATCCGCAAGACATCGAATGTGCCGATTATCATATTGACGGCCCGTTCGGATGAGGACGATACGTTGCTTGGGTTCGAGCTTGGCGCCGACGACTACGTGACCAAGCCTTACCGCCCTCTGATTCTGCTGGCACGGGTAAAGCGGCTGCTTGAGAGCAGGCATACCGGCGGGCATGAGAGCGACACGTTGTCCGGCGGAGGCATTTCGATTCATTTTCCCTCCCGTACCGTTTCGATTGACGGCACCAGCTCTGATTTAACGCATACGGAATTCGAAATATTAGCCTATCTGTTGCAAAACAAAGGGATCATTATCAGCAGAGAGCAGCTGATTACGAAAATTTGGGGATATGATTTCGCGGGCGATGATCGTACGGTTAACAGTCATATCCGCAATTTGCGTTCCAAGCTGGGGGAGCATGCCAGGCAGATTGTTACGGTTGTGCGTTCAGGATATAAATTTGAGGAAGAGCTATGAAGAGGGGGATTGTTCTAAAACTGTTCCTGTTGACAGCGGGGTTGTGCCTGTTCCTGATCGCCGTTATTTTTATCCTGCAAACCGTATTTTTCAAACAGTTTTATGTTCATCAAAAAATGAAGGATGTTAACGCGGCGGTTCAGGCTTATGAGCAGGACTACCTGAAGCATGCCTCGAACACGCAGGAGATGGCCAGGCTGGAGCAGGACTTTTTTCAAAAGCATAATACCTGGATCACGGCTTTGGACACCCGCGGAAATATAAAGTATGCCGGCGATTTCTTCATGGAAATTAAGCTGGACCGTTCGGAAGAATCTGCGCTTTCTGACACAACGATAACCGTACCTCTATACAGTTTCATCAACGTAGAGGACTTCAGCAGCAATCAAACGTTCCTCACTCCCTGGATTGAAGAAGGGGGAACGATCGCTATAGAAGGCTTGATCATGAACAACCAGCCTGTAATCCAGCGGATGGGAAGGAACAGTGCCAATCTGAGAGACGAGAGCCGGCTGGAGAATCATCAGATGGTGAGCAAAGAGTACGAGGTCCTCGAACAAACGAACGCGGCCCAATATCGCGAGAAATATTCCACCTTTCTGGTCAAGGGAACCATTACAAAAGTTCGGGTGCCGGAAGGGGCGGGAGTCTCGCGTTACACCAATCACTTGTTTCTGGACCGTATCAAAGCTTTCCAGGCGGATCTATTGTACGGCGACTTTAAGGATGTCACGAACGCAAAGCAGATCGTAGATGTTGAAGAAAATCACGTGAACTACAAAATTTTCGTGGACCGCACCCGGGACCGCGACGGAAATCCCACATACCTGTTCGCAATGACATCGCTGCAGCCTGTGAATGAAGCTGTAGGCATCATCAAAGACTACTACGTGTACATCATTATTGTGACCTTGCTGCTCGCACTGCTCGCATCGTTCTACTACTCCCGTCAGATTGCCCGGCCGTTGCTGCGTATCAACCGTACCACCCGGCAAATGGCAGACCTCGATTTTTCGGAGACAATTCCCGTCACAACGAAGGATGAAATCGGAGACTTGTCGGGCAGCATTAACGAGCTATCCGAGCGCCTGCACTCCCATATTCTCCAGCTTGAGCAGGACATCGAGAAGGAAAAGCAGCTGGAGCATACGCGGAAAGAATTTATATCCGGCGTATCCCATGAGCTGAAGACTCCACTCAGCGTCATTCAGAGCTGCCTGGCCATTTTGCATGACGGGGTTGCCAGCCATAAGCGGGAGCATTATTTTGCGGCAATGGAAGACGAGGTCGGCCGGATGAATCTGCTGATCACGGATATGCTGGAATTGGCAAAATATGAATCCGGTACGTATAAAATGGACACTGGTTCGTTTTATATCGATGTTGTCATCAACCGGGTATGCGCGAAATTAACGCCGGATTTTGCAGCCAGGCAGTTGCTTCTCCACACTTCGCTGATCCCTGCCGAAGTCGAGGGCAATGAGCGTCGTATAGAGCAGGTCATCGTCAATTTCCTTACCAACGCGATTTTCTATACGCCGGAGCAAGAATCTATATTCGTAACCGCTTCGGAAAAGAGGGACACCATTCAAATTTGCATCGAAAATAAAGGTGCCCATATCCCGGACGAGCAGTTGGGGAGAATATGGGACCGTTTCTATCGCGGTGACACCTCCCGCCACCGGTCGACCGGTGGGACGGGGCTGGGTCTTGCCATATCCAAGAAAATTTTGGAGATGCACGGTGTGCCTTACGGCGTGAACAATACCTCCGATGGAGTAATGTTTTATTTTCAATTGAATAAAAAAGCGTAGAAATACAGAAAAAAGTGCGGACCTCGGTTCTGCGCTTTTTTTGTTCTTTTTTGATACAGTATTGATTTGCTCTGCACTTGTTCTGCATCTCTCCCTGTTATTCTTTCTATCAGAGAGGGGCAAGAGCCTTACTATCTTTACCTAATTTTAAATAAAGAGAGGACCATGTTCATGTTAAAAAAAATCATTTCAACGCTAGTTATAGGCAGTACTGCACTCACCCTGGCAGCATGCGGGAGCGGGCAAAATCCGCAAAACGTGACATCTCAGCCACAGGTCAATGAAACAGCTCCCTCGGAGCAGCCAAACTCTACTTCCTATAAAACGATATTTAAGAACAGCGTATTTCTGGGGGATTCGATTACAGAGGCGCTATCCTACCATGACATTTTGGACGAGTTCAATGTAGTAGCAGGTGCCGGAAAGACTACCGAGCTATCTCTTGCAGGTGGAGATGTGGACAAGCTGGCAGAGCGGAATCCGCAGTATGTATTTATCATGCTGGGGTCCGATGATATCCTGTTGCCGCCGCAAATTACCGATAACCCCAAGCAGTATTCACTGAAGTTCTACGCCCAATTGATCGACAGTATCAGGGAGAAGCTTCCGGAGGCATCCATAACGGTGTTACCGGTTACGCCGGTTACGGCAGAAGCGGAGAAAGTGGAACCACGCTACAAAAATATCGACGATTACAACCAGGGATTACAAGAGCTGGCAGGCAAGAAGCAGATCGGGTTTGCCGATTTATCCTCCATATTCGCGGACAGCACCCATCTCTATAGTTCGGACGGCATTCATTTTAAACCGGAATTTTATACGCGTATGCTCGATTTGCTGAAGGGCCGGGTGAACTAACATGCAGCCAGGTGAAGCTCTGGAGGTGACGGGGATTGGTTTTTAGCAGCCTTATCTTTCTATTCCTCTTTCTGCCGGTCACCCTGCTGATATACTATATCTCGCCCATGAGGATTAGAAATGCTGTTCTGCTCGCCGCAAGCCTGATCTTCTATGCATGGGGCGAGCCCGTCTACATTTTCCTGATGATCTTCTCGACGGTATTCGACTATGTGAACGGGGTTCTGATCGATAGATACAGGCATCGTAAAGTGATTGCACGCGGAGTGTTGATCCTGTCCATGATGGGCAGCCTGGGGATTCTTGGCTTCTTTAAATACGCGGGCTTCGTGTTCAATAATATCAATTCGCTCTTTAACCTGCATTTGCAGGCAGCAGATCTTCCGCTTCCGGTGGGCATATCGTTCTACACGTTCCAGACGATGTCTTACATCATTGATGTTTACCGCAGGAAGGTGGCTGTTCAGAAGAATCTGATCGCCTTCGGCGCCTACGTAACGATGTTTCCGCAGCTTGTGGCGGGACCGATCGTTAAATACGGAGATATTGCGGGGCAGCTTGCTAACCGCACGGTGACGTTGGAGCGTTTTGGTGAAGGGGCGGAACTATTTATTAGGGGACTTGCTAAAAAAGTATTGCTTGCCAACAATATCGGTTTGCTGTGGACAAGCGTCAAAGCGGTGCCTGCGGTGGAGCTGTCGGTTCTCTCCGCATGGCTCGGCATTATCGCCTTTACGTTTCAAATCTATTTTGATTTTAGCGGATATTCGGATATGGCGCGCGGTTTGGGGAAAATGATCGGGTTCGAATTTATGGAGAACTTCAACTATCCTTATATCTCCAGGAGTATTACGGAATTCTGGCTGAGGTGGCATATTTCGCTCGGTGCCTGGTTCCGTGAGTATATCTACATTCCGCTTGGCGGGAACCGTGCAGGTAAGCTGAAACAGCTCCGAAACTTGGCGGTGGTATGGTTTATAACCGGATTATGGCATGGAGCGAGCTGGAATTTTATCATTTGGGGTTTATATTTCGGTCTTTTTGTCACACTTGAAAAGCTAATTCTCCTGAAGCAGCTTCAGCGCTTGCCGGTCTTTATAAGCCATGCCTACACCCTGATTGTCGTGATCATCGGCTGGGTATTTTTCGAATTTGAACATTTGCCCGCAGCCATGACCTTCATCGGAACGATGTTTGGCGCCGGGGCCAGTGGATTCGTGGACAACCGGGCGCTCTACGATGTGTCGACGAATGCCCTGCTGCTGCTTATCTTGGCGGTTTGTGCCACGCCGTTTCCCGGCAGAGCACTGACCCGGTTCAGAACCAGGTTTGCCCGTTTCGGCACGCTTGCCGCTTCCGCCATCTACTTCATCTTTATCGTGGCCTCAACAGCCTATCTGGTCAATGCAACGTACAATCCATTCTTATACTTTCGTTTTTAAAAATAGAAGAATTTATCTGTTTCACACGATAACTTATCCTTCTATTTCTCGCTGAAACGTGTGCCGTCCCTGAAAGGACGGCAGAGCCGTTTCCACTTGTGGAGGTGATTATCTTTGAAGAAGTACGACCAGGTCTATTATCGCGCACTCGCCATTGTACTGCTGATGTTTACCGGGGCGGTATTGGTTGTCAACGTTTTGACCCCGGCAAAGGTATTTTCCGAATCAGAGAACCGGATGCTGCAGCAGTTCCCGAACTTCTCGCTTCAAGCCTTAGGCTCAGGCAAGTTTGCTTCAGAATTTGAAGCGTATCTATCGGACCAGTTTATGGAGAGAGACTTTTGGATTGGACTGAAATCCGATGCGGACCAGGGATTGGGGAAAAAAGAGAGCAACGGGGTCTACCTCGGCAAGGACGGGTACTTAATTCAAAAATTCACTCCTCCCGGACATGAGGATTTGGCAGACAAGCTGAAAGCCATTCAAGCCTTTGATCAGGCTACGCCTGGTCTGCGCAAATATATGATGCTCGTGCCGACGGCAGCTTCCATACTTGAGGATAAATTGCCGCCTTATGCTTCCGGTGGGGATGAGAGGGGCTATTGGGACAAGATCAAGGATTCTGATCTCGGGGACATTCAGTGTGTCGATGTTTCCCCCGCGCTGGAGGCGAACAAGGAGCAACCGGTCTATTATAGAACAGACCATCACTGGACGACCCAAGGCGCTTTCCTTGCCTATCGGGAGCTGGGCGCGCCCATGGGTTTTACACCCAGGAACGAAGATGATTTCAACATCCGTCAAGTCACTAGTCAGTTCTATGGATCTTTGTATTCGAAAAGCGGATTCAGGCACATACGGCCGGATGCTATTGAGCTGTATTATCCAAAGGTACCGGAGACCGTTTCCGTGGAGTACGCCCACGAACAGCAAAGTGCGGATTCGATGTACGCTATGGAAAACCTCACCAAGAAGGATAAATACACTGTTTTTTTCAATGGGAATCATGGCTTGATCCGCATAACAACCGGCCATACGGAAGGTCGAAGGCTGCTTATTGTTAAAGATTCATATGCAAACAGCCTGATCCCTTTTTTAACATTGCATTTTAGCGAAATTGATGTGATAGACCTCAGATATTATGAGGGGGATGTACTGAAACTTATGGAAGAACGGCAAATCCGTGACATGCTGATTTTGTATAATATGACGACATTTTTTGAAGATCCATCCATTAAAGCATTAGCGGATTCTGTGGAATAATCCAAAAAGGAGGTCAGTAACCATGCTTACTGGACAGAAAATTAAATACGTGGTTGTCCTGTCTGCCGTCATGATTTTATGTGGCATCTTGATCGGATGCTCCAGTAAGAAAGAAGATGCCAAAGACGTTCCAGTCCATACCATTGAAGAGCGTATCAAGCAAGCGGCTTCTATGGAAGCTATGGACAAGGGGGATATGAGCAGGCTTAAGAAGCTCTATCAGCTTAATGCAGATGAAGTTCAGGATTTTGTGCTGTATACAGCAGAATCGAACGTCGAAGCGAATGAACTGGCCGTGATCAGAGTGAAACAAGAGGATCAAGCGGACAGCGTTAAGGAAAAGATCATGGAAAGAATCGAGGCTCAAAAAGTCAAGCTGAAAGACTACCGCCCCGAGCAATTTTACCTCGTCGAAAAGCATATATTAAAGGTCAAGGGCCGTTATATTTTGTTCACGGTCTCCAAGGATGCGGAGCAAATCGAAAGCGCGTTTAACGAAGCGCTTAAATGATCCCTTACACTATATGAAAAAGACCCCCTCGGGCCATCCACGGCTTGGAAGGGTCACGCCTAAGCTTCCAAACCAGACGTTACACGAGCCCCTTCGTATTCCCGATAACTATCTGCAGGAACAATTTGGCTAGCGGGCCTATTTATTTTATCCCCCGCCGAGCAACCGGTGAAGCCGCGCTGCCAGCTTTTGTCCGGCATTGGCCTCCACGAGCGTAAGGTCCCACAACACCGCATGGGTTCGAGGGTCGGCAGCCTCGGTATTGATTGTGATGATCAGCTCTTGTCTGCCTTCAACTCTAACCTGAAAAGACAGCGGCTGATTCTCTCCCGGTGCGATATTCACATCCAGGGAATAAATCTCTTCTCCGTCGGCGCTGATTATGACGCTGCCGGTGCCGCTGCCCTTAGCAGGGATAGCATCGTCAGGGACGCCGAAATTCCCGGTTAACTCCTTATACTGTCCATCCAGGCGCAGTGAGAACTCGTGGAGTCCCGGATGATCAGGGCTGTACAGATTGATAGCTGGTTCGATCTGTTCTTGGGCCATAGTGAAGCTGTTGAGCCTTTGTTCCCACTGTATTTTACCACGTTCAACAGGGAGCTGATCCAGCGCCCTGATCTCCCCGCGGCCATGCTCCAGATAATAATTGATACCGCTCACGGCGGAGTAGACGAGTAGTGTCAAGACCGCGCCTGAGGACAGGAGCTTGAGCATACCTATTGGCGCCCACCGGTCGCGGCGGATCAGCCGCTGGGCGCCGTAGCCGACAGCTGCACCGAGCGTATTAACGACGATGTCGTTAATGTCGAACGCACCCAAATGGGTCACCATCTGAATCAGCTCTACCCCGGTGATGGCTGCTATGAAGACCAAGAGGAACGGCAGGAACCGGGAGCGGACCAGTAGCGGAATGAATAGCCCGAACGGTACGAAGGCCAGATAGTTACCCAGGCTGAAGACCCAAAGCTCCGAATAACCCCCGCCCGGAAAATGCAACGGAATGCCGTCAAAAGCCAAGCGATACCTGAGGCCCGTCTCGAGCAGAGCCGATGAGCGGTTGAAGCCGACAAACAAGAAAAATAAGGTGAGGACCGTGTAGAGACCTAAGCCGATCCAGGCGGCGGTCCTCGTCTTGCCTTGAAACATGATGTGTGACCTCGCTTTATCGGTTATGGTAGTGTCCCTTGCAGGGGACAACATAGGAAGTATATGCTATCCTCGTTGGTCCAAGCAAGGCGGGGGTAACAGTGCAGTCCTCAGTAACTTCTATCATCACACCTTAATGTGTTAATCGTACTTGCCATTCATCCAATCTGGAATTGTCTTCCATACATAATCTATTACTAGATTACAGGAAGGGAGGTGGCTTGATCGTGGCACAAGTTATTGATGTAGGACGGAGTACAGCATCTACAGGCACTCAGACCTTGTCCATTCCAATTCTCTCGCCGGGCCAAAATCAAATATTGGCGGAGTTTGGAATAGCTACCGTTACAAACGGGGATGTTCTGCTGAATGCAACCATTGGCTTTCAGACTACGCTTGGCATCCCGAATGTAGTTTTTACGTTATACCGGGATGGCCAGCCGATTTTTAATGTAGGAGCAAGCGGACTCGCTCTACTCGCAATACAGCCGGTTACGATCTCTTATTTGGATTTAAATGTTCCAGGCGGTTATCATGCCTATTCTTTGGGGGCAGCCAATAACAGCACCAATATTCTGCTCAATACGGCCAGCATTACCGGACCCGTGACCTATTCAGGCGTTTCGACTGGGTAAAAGAGCAAAGGGTCTAACCCAGAAGTGTCTTTTTACGAGTTAAGATAATTCCTTCTCATTTTTTAATTGCAATGGGGCAAAAGAGCAACCATCCTGTCGTTACCAGAGATTGGTTGCTCTTTGTTTTTGGTCTTTTGTAGCTTGACTCAATAGATTGAGCGGACATTCTTCACTACTACTGCACCCATTATAAAATTACTTTCTTTTTTTAATGATGTGTTCTCTAAACACATATATAAGGCATTGTAAGAGAAAGAAAGCAAAAATAAATTTTAAATGCTTAATTTGTAATACTTCCTTTATATTATCTACGTGATTCTGATGACAATAGATGAGACTGAATATGATAATACCTACGACATAAGGGGAAAACCTCTTTAATGTATTCATTATAAACTCACCTTTATTGGCCATTTTACATTTTGTCAAGACAGTTGATTAATTGAGTATCGATTCCTTCTAAATAATCTTGCAAACAAGGTAGAACCTCTATGTCAGGAGTAATACCTTTTATTATTTCTTCATTTTTGTCATCCATATACCTTTTGGTGGTTATCTGCAGCGTTGCCTCATGATTGGGTATATGAAAAACCTTAGCCTGTCCTGCCAGTCCAGCACTTTTAGAGCCCACTGTTACAATATTAGGATAAGCCAGAGTTAAGCTTTTGATAAAAATGAATTCTGCAGAGCTCATTGTACTCTCATTAAATAGCATACAGACAGTTTTATTACTTAAGTCTATTTGTTTTCTTCCTTCTATTAATGGAGAAAAAGTATTATTCTTAGACCATACGCTATAGTCCAATGTAAGATTATTGGGCAAAAACATGGATGCCGCTGCCATTGCTTCTCTTATATATCCTCCACTGTTATTTCTTATGTCGAGTATCACGCTTTTATACTTATCAAATTTATCCCTGTTTTCAAGAATGTGCTGATCTACATTTTTAATGCTAAATGAGATCAACTGTACATATAGTGTTGATGTATTTACAGTTTTAAATATTACTGGCTTAATGTTTTGAATTATATGTTCTGATTGAAGCTTTGCTTTTTGAAAGTCACGGCTGTTTGTTGGTTCAAATGTTATTATTTTTGGGAAATCATTTTGATCAGAAACAACCATTTCTAATACTTCTGGCAACGGGCTGCTTATAATGTCTTTAATAATTTCTTGCTTAATAATTGCCCTTGGGTACGCTATAAATTTGTTTTCATACTGCTCAAATATATCGCCAATATCTTTTTTGTTTACATTTAAAACCTGGAATGCTGTCTTTTTTTCTTTTGAGTCATCAATAACAAACATCTTATTTCCAAACCATTCAAAATGAATAAGATAGACAAAAATATCCTTTTTCTTGTATTGAAATCGTGTATGAGGATCATGCAATTCTATTAGCATATCATCCATTAGTTGGAAAAAAAATTGAGTGTTATGCACATTCAAAATTACTTTCTCATAGTCTTTTTTTAATCTGGTCCAGCTATCTTCTTGTTCTGGAGTAAGAAAAAAGTATTCCTCACCAATAATCCTTGTAACCTCATTGTACAAAGTGATTGTATTCATTCAATCACTTCCATTAAGCAATATTCTAAACTCTCAAACCTATTCTGGGCTGAACGTTCTAGCGCTCTGCAATCCGAACAGTTATAACGAAAAGAACAGCTACTACACTTTTCAATGTCATTCTTACTAGTTTCAGCATATTTCTCATATTCTGAATTATTAAGAATATGTATCAAACTCGAAAGTTTAACATTACCTAAAGGTAAGTCTCTCATCATTGGACAGGGCAAGACATCTCCGGTCTCAGTAACTGCAATTTGTCCATATAGACATTCATTATGTGACTTCAAATGCTTTACTTTCTCAGCAGAAACTTTACCAAAGCTTAGGTTACGGTTGTACATATATTCTTTCCATTTTATTGAGTAGTGGAGGTTAGCAGGCTTGGGATATATGAACTCAAGGGAAACTTTTATTTTGTTAGAGTATTGTTTATTTAACAACTCTATCATTGTCTCAATGTCGTTCTCATTGTACTTAGAGACCAAAATAACTAACTGCACATTTAATCCGTGCAATAGAAGGTTATCTATAAGCTGAATATAGTTGCTTTTTTCGGTTTCTGTTCCACAAAATCTTTTGTTGGCCTCTTCAGTTAAAGAAAATAATTGCAGTTTTACCTTCACATGATGTTCTTCGAAGAATGCCAAAAGTTCTTGGTCGATTAAGCTGCCGTTTGTGTAAATTACGAACTGATTGATATCAATCAGTTCTGAATAACTAATTAAATCAATTAGCAACTCTTTCTTTAGTAAAGGCTCTCCGCCAATAAAATGAATTTCCTGTCCGCCTAGTTTTTTGAAAGATTTAATTTGGTTATACCAATCTTCTTTTTCTAAGGACTTTTCAGCACTTAAAGGCCATCTTTTGCAACCTGTTTTTCGATATAAAGGATCGTCTTTGGAGCAAAATATACAGTTATAGTTACATTCACCTGTTAAACTAATGAACATTCGCGCCAAATAAAAATTATTTGGAAACATAGTATCTTTTAATTGTTTATAGTCATTTATGAAAGGTTCAATAAAAGGTGGGTTTTTATAAAAACCTCCCACATTAAATGCCACTAGTTCATTTAAAAAATCCATATCTTGGCTTTCAACAGGTTGATTGCTCTCATACTTTTTTATTATGATTGTGTTTTGTGAAGTCAACTCAATCATTCTCCCACTGTAAGTATCATAAAGACAGTTATTAGAAATCTCGCTAACTAGATAACAGAAGGGATGAAGTCTAAAATACTGTGTATTCATATTAGAGTCTCCTTTAACGCGGAAAATTCTTGCTTCTTTTTATAAATACCTACATAATCCACTCCTTCTTCTAAATGAGAGTATAGGTTAGATAGGATTTTAGGAAAAGTCTTAAGTTTCTTTTCACAATACTCTGGATTAATGGAACCATCTTCGTTCATATACATGAAGCAGGCATCACACATAGCACGAACAGGGCAAGATGAGCACTTTTCGTTTGAAAAGAAATCTCCTAATTTCTTTGTTAAACGACTAACCTCCTCCCAATCAATCCCTTCTTTAATGTTTCCTATAGGAAGTTTTTTGCACATTTTCTCACAGAAAGTAATGGTTCCATCTGGAGATACCGCTAGCTTACTTGTGGGTACACAACAATTTTTTAAAAAGCTTCGTTCCTCTTGATCGCGAATGACGAAAGCAAACTCGCTTAATAATAGCATACTGACAATTTCCATATATTTTTCGCTTTGCACACCTGTTTCGTATATATTCTCATTAATTTCTCGTAATGAATTTTCTAAGTTATTGTGTAAGAATGGCCAATTGGGATTAGAAAGTTCTTGTTCACTGCACCAATCAAAATATTCGGTTTCAAAAGGATTAATTTGATTGTAATGAATAAAAAAGGGATTGAATAAATCGTAATGACTCATAAAGAAATCTACAGTTTTAGATAAATCAGTATAAAAATCGTAACAGCAATTAAAACTAATTACTCTTTCAATACCTAACTCTTTTTTTCTATTTTGAAGCTTATTAATGTTGTTTATAATAGTGTCAAATGTAGGACGTCCATTTTCATAGACACGATTTCGATCGTGATTTTCTTTAAAACCGTCCAAACTGAATGTGATGAGTATATTATTCTCGGTTAAAAAATCAATAATTTCAGAATTTAACAGAGTCCCATTTGTTGTGATGTAAAAAATTGTTTCGTTATCAATTTGTTTTACATATTCGACCACTTCTTTAATTAAAGGAAAGTTTAAGAAAGGCTCGCCGCCATAAAAACAAATCCCAGGAGTTCTTTTCAACCCATGTAGTTTTCTTTCAGCATGTATATCAAAAAAAATGTCTACAGCCCTTTTTGCAGTTTCTAGGCTCATTTCTTCGTTGGTGTAACCAATTTCTTTTGGATATTTGTCTGAGTAAATACAGTATTCACATCTTAAATTACATTTTTCGGTTACTACTAAAACCAATTGAGACACATTGCCTTTAAAATAATATTCATTTTGAATAGCCTTTTCTATAATGGTACTTTTAGAAGTTTCTCTCTTATAGAACAGTCCCATATCTATCAGACTTTGCGCATATCTGTACTGTGATTCAAATGAATCTATTTCTGAAGGATAAGTTGTACTTAAAAACTTATAAAGCTCTTCTTTTGATTTCTCATAAAAATGATGAATAATATATCTTAGAGTTGTATCCACCATAACCACTTTGCTTGTCTCACTATCCATAATATAGTGGTTTCTTGAAGTCTCGAAATCTATTAGAGACAATTTATGTAATTCATTGGTTATCATTTGCTGATTCACTCCATTCTATTTGAATAGAAATAAAGGAACAATATCTTATTTAGGATATATTGTTCCTTTAATTTATTTATATAAAAATACCATTGGGGGATATTTTAATACTTTTAATACTTATTTAAATTAGGTCAGGGCAAATGCCGCTCCGAATGCAGATCCTAATGAACCTGTGAGCAGGCAAGTCCCTCCGCAAGCTAAAACACAACCCCAGGCCCCGCCGATTTCTTCGGAGTTATCAACTATTGTTATTTCGTTTAAGAGTTTCACGGTATATCCCTCCTTGTTAAATGAATAGTAAGTATTTAAACTACCGAAGCTACTGCAGCAATTTCAGTTCCTAAGCCGCCAGTGTAAAGACAGATGGAGCCGCATCCTACGATGCAAGTAATCCAGCCTCCAACTTCTTGTTGCTCTTCTTCAAGAAAAAGCACTTCCTTATTCATTACCTTCACAATCATCATCCTCTCTTTGTTTCCCCAATGATACTCTTATAACGAAGAAAGATTATGGCTAATTGCGTTCCTCTTTAAGTGAGAAACGGTAGCTGATAATAAACAATAAGATGCCAACTATATCTATTACAGCTAACCATTCAATATTGATTGTTTTCAAATTTATGTTTATCTTGAGAATATTGTGGAATAAAAAATACAATGCAAATCCTAAAACGAGAAGAAAATAGATTGAATTTTGAGCATAGAAATAATTTTTTTTGTAATAAAGATATAGGTATACGGCAAAATAAACCAAATATACAAACAGGGAGAACATGTTACCAAGAATAACTGTCCTAAGATTATTTGTGTAGAAGAATTCAACTAAAATGGCATAAACATATGTCAATAGAAGGATTGCAGCTACTTGCACGTATTTACTTAAAACAACTGTGGAATACTTTAGGGGCAACGACTTCAAAAACACTTGAACTTCTTCGCTGTCTTCTACGTAAATAGCCTTGCCAACTGTAAATCCTACGTTCATTAGCGGGAGCAGGACACTGATCATCCAATACGGTTTGTCTGTATCTGCACTTAGCAGGATGGGCACAAATAATGAATAGAGCAAGGTGAAAATTACAAATTTTGTGTTAATTAGAATGTCTTTTTTAATCACTGACAACACTTACATGACCTCCTTCTGTTAAGGAACTTTTGCAATTAGTCATTTTTAAAAATTGAAGAACATCATCAATTCGAGCGTTTTCAAGTGACGACTCTGGAAGATTTAAAGCTGTGTCCCTTTCGAAAATAAGGAAGTCTTTATTACGTATGTGAGGTTGATTAATAATATTTCCCTGGATTTTGGATACTTCTGCTTTTTTGTAGGTAGCTCTTAGCTGCTCCTTAGATGCTTGAAGAAGCAATTTACCGTTATCAATAAAAATAACGTCATGAGCAATCTTTTCAATATCCTCGGTAATATGAGAGGAGAAGAGAATAGTAGTATTCTTATCCTTGTTTAAATCGTACAGAATATCCAGCAAAGCATCACGTGCAAAAGGATCTAAACCAGATGTAGGTTCGTCAAGAATTAATAAGTCTGGATGATGGCTCAAGGCTAAAGAAAGTGAGAACTTTGCTTGCATCCCTTTGGAAAGTTCTTTTATTTTTTTATTAGTATCTAATTCGAAAAGCTCAGTAACTAAATATTGATAATACTGCTTATCCCAAGTATTCTTATAAACCTCACTTACAAATTTAGATATAACTTTGAGTTTAACGTTCTCGTAAAATTTGTTGTAACTTCCCATATATCCGATACTGGTTTTTAAGTCATTTCTTTCTTTGGTCAGTTGTTCTCCCTTAAATAATACTGATCCAGAATTGTAATTTATAATGTTTAATATGGAGTGCAGCGTTGTAGTTTTACCGGCGCCATTAGCACCTACAAAACCAGTAATTGTGCCCTCCTTCAACTGGAAGTTAATATTATCCAGTAGAAAGGAGGGGTACGATTTGGTTAAATGCTCAATTTTTAGAATATTATTCAAATTTAAAGCCTCCTAAAATTTAGAAACTAACCACAAGGGTTATAATAGCACTATCCTAAAATTTATCAATAGGTGGATTTATATGTTTGTTTTTTGTAACAAAATCACTTTATTTTCTATAATATGTGATTTTTTTGGTTTTTTCCCCTT
Organism: Paenibacillus sp. FSL R7-0333; assembly: GCF_038000365.1. Classification (NCBI taxonomy): domain Bacteria; kingdom Bacillati; phylum Bacillota; class Bacilli; order Caryophanales; family Paenibacillaceae; genus Paenibacillus; species Paenibacillus sp. FSL R7-0333. The sequence continues at coordinate 5,525,545 of NZ_JBBOBZ010000001.1, read as the reverse complement.
TGATTAAGGAGCAAAATAATTATTTAACTAAAACGGAGAGGCTAATATTGTCGAAAGCATGGAAAAATAGATGCCTCTGTAGTTATTTTATTGCACTAAATCAATATACATAATTATGGGATTCAAGGAATATACTCATGATTGATTAGAGAACATTTGTTTGGATATAATACAAACAGATGTTCCCACTCACCCGGAGGCGATTAATCATGAAGATGAGCATCGGCCAAACTATAGAAATGATATATCTGGACAAGGCAGGCCGGATTACGCAGCGGAAGATTGAGGTGCGCGGGATGCGGGACGGCCGGATTCGGGCTACCTGTCTGAGCACCGGCCAGCCCCGTGTATTCCTGACGGCCAATATTCTGTCGTGGCGCCCGGTACGGGGGCAACGGTATGCCTAGAGAGCGGATAATTCTGCTCTCCGACTGCCAGTCCTTCTATGCCAGCGTCGAGAAGGCGGCCCATCCCGAATATGCGGATCAGCCTGTGGCGGTCGGCGATCCCACGCGGATGAACGGGATTGTGCTGGCGGCCTGTCCGCTGGCCAAATCCCGCGGGGTGACCACCGCCTCGCGCGTGGGGGAAGCCCTGACGAAATGCCCGGAGCTCGTAGTCATCCGGCCGCGGATGGGGACCTACATTACGGTCTCCCTCCTCATTTCCGAGATCTACCAAGTATATACCGATCTGGTGGAGGCATTCAGTATCGATGAGCAGTTCCTGGATGTGACTGGCTCCTTGCGCGCGTTCGGAGGGGATCTGCCGGAGCTGATTCACTCCATCCAGCAGCATGTCCTGTTATCCACGGGGGTGTGGACCCGGGTGGGCATCGGCCCGTCCAAAATCCTCGCCAAAATGGCCAACAACTTCGCCAAAAAGCAGCCGGGCGGCACGTTCCGGCTGGATTACGATAATCTGGACACCGAGCTGTGGCCGCGTCCAGTGCATGAGATGTTTATGGTGGCCGGGCGGATGACCCGGAACTTTTACCGTATGGGAATTACAACAATTGGAGACATTGCCCGGATGGAGCTGGGGGAGTTCAAGCAGCGGATGCGCAGGACCATGGGCAAGCAGAGCGATATCCAGGCGGAATATTATTGGCAGACCGCACACGGTATCGATCCCAGTCCGGTTGTTACCGGCATACGCCACCAGATGAAGTCCGTGGGCCACGGAAAGGCGCTGCGCTGGAATCTGTATACCCGGCTGGAGGAGATTGAGGTGGTGCTGCTGGAGCTGGTGATTGAGGTCTGCCAGCGGGCGCGCAAATACCGGTACATGGGCTCGGTGGTGTCTGTTGCGGTAGTCGAGACGGACGGCAACACTTCGAATTCGTATAGCCGGCAGACGACACTGCCGGAGCCGTCCGCGCTGACCCATGAGGTGGCGGCAGTGGCGTACCGCTTGTTCGTGGACCACTGGACCGGGATGCCGCTAAGCCGTCTGTCGATCACCATCTCCGAATTAACGGATGACCGCGTGATGCAGCTGACCCTGTTCGATGACCGTATCCGGACGCTGGGCAGGGAACAGGCGATTGACCAGATCAAGACCCGGTATGGCAGCCAGGCTCTGATCCGCGCCTCTTCGCTGCTGGAATCTGCGGTTGCCCTGGAGCGGGCCGAGCAGATCGGAGGACATTACAAATGAGCAAGCTGGACGGCAACGAACGCTGGAAATCCAAGATGCTTATGACAGAGCATGTTCAGCAGTATGAACAGAAGCAGGGGGGAGAGGTGCGAAGAATGATTACGGTCGAGGAACGGACGATGGTGCGTGACCTCATCCTGCTCCCTTACCTGGACACCATGGTCAGCAAAAGCCTGCGCGAGCTAGAGCTGTCCGGCAGCATTCTCCAGCGGGCTTCTATGATTGCCGGCCAGGCGATCCAGCAGCGCATTATGGATGATACCCACCGGCTGCAGAAGGAGCTGAAGCAGCGCAATATCCGGGTGGTGCCCGATGAGCAGGAGGAGTTCCTGGTGTATTACAAAATTTTTTGCCGGGGCTATCAGGAACGCTTCGGACTCACCCGGGATGTGATGCGCACAGAGATCAGCCTGCGGCTGACCCGGTATACGGCAGAGCTCCGGGACTTGCTGCGCAGTCAGCAGGGGGCCACGTCATGACCAGGCTACAGCACTTTGGTGAAAAAAATCTCCAGCGGCTCATTGTCCGGCAGCAGGCAGCCGGAGTCGCGATAGCCTAATTTCCGGTAGAAATGCTGGGCGTCTTCATTAGCCATCGAGGAGGTCATGACCTGCTTATGGCCCATGGCCTGCATAGCCTGCTCCCAGTGCAGCACTGCTTGTCTGCCGAAGCCCGCTCTGCGGTAAGGCTCATCGAGCCACAGCAGATTCATGAAGGGGATCTGGTCCCAGAAATACCCGAACCGCAGCCAGCCTATGTTCAAGCTACCCTCGCTCAGGATGTAAATCTCCTGCTGGTTTATTTTGGAGAGGAGCAGTGAATTCAGGACATGAGGGTCACGGCTTGCGAGGTAATCATAATCCGCTTCGGTTGCGGTTCTGATGTTCATGAGACATTCTCCTGTCATTATATAATGTGTGAAAAGTGATGATCCTTACAGCAGTATACTACCTCTTGAGGCCCGGTACAGGGTAACAAACAGCTATAAATAAAACAAGCCCCTTCCCGGGGCTTGTTTTTGTCTATCCTATAATAGTTCTCAAGCTTCGCTGCCTGCTTGTCCGCTATACAAGATCCGGTATTCCAGCGGCTTCAGCGTCATACGGATTAGGTCTCCGTTCATCTTGGCCGGCTCGCCGCTGAAGGCATCCCGCCAAGCACCGTCACTCAGCGATTGCTGCAGGGTCAGCGGTTCAGTGGAGTTATTCATCCAGATCGTGAAGCGGGTGTGCTCATTCCAGCGTTCATACACTAGGGCCCGGCTGCCCGGATCACTCCGCAGGAAGCGGAACTGGCCGGTGCGCAGCACCTCGTGCTCTTTGCGCAGGGCAATGAGGCTCTGATAAAAGCGCAGCAGCTCCCGGTCCTGCCGGTCCTCTTCCCAGATCATGCATTTGCGGCAGTCCGGGTCATCCTCTCCGTCAAGCCCGATTTCATCCCCATAGAAGATGCATGGCGTACCGGTGAAGGTGAACAGGAAGGCGAGCGCCAGCTTCAGCCGCTGCTTGTCCCCGCCAAGACGGTTCAGCACCCGCGGGGTATCATGGCTCGCCAGGAGATTGAACAGCACCTCATTCGCCTGCCGGGGATAACGCATAAGCAGCCCGTAGATCTGCGCGGCGAAGGTGTCCGCGTCCATGTCGTTGTCCGCGCCGAAGAACTTCAGGAGCCGGTCAGAGAAGGGATAGTTCATTACCGAATCGAACTGGTCGCCCTGCAGCCAGCTGAGGGAGTCGCTCCACACCTCGCCGATGATGAACGCTTCCGGGTTAATCTCCTTGACCGCCTTGCGGAAATCCCGCCAGAACACATGGTCCACCTCATTGGCTACATCAAGCCGCCAGCCGTCGATGTGTACCTCCTTGAGCCAGAATTTGGTGATATCCAGCAGATAATCTCTGGCTTCCGGATGGGCAGTGTTGAGCTTGGGCATTCCGCTGAAGAAGCCGAAGGTATCATAGTTGGCCTTGCCGTCTAGCACCTGAACGGGATAATCATGGACATGGAACCAGCCTGCGTATTTGGAATCCGCTCCATGCTCCAGCACATCCTTGAACGGTGCGAACTCAGAGCTGGTATGATTGAAGACAGCATCGAGGACCACCTTAAGTCCTTTGGAATGAGCAAGGTCCACCAGCTGCTTAAGCTTATTGAGATCCCCGAAGTTTGCATCGATCGTTCCGTAGTCAACGGTGTCATATTTATGGTTGCTGGGAGCCTGGAAGACCGGGGTCAGATACAGCGCCGTTACGCCAAGCTCGGCAATATAATCCAGATGGTCAATCATCCCCTGCAGGTCTCCGCCAAAATAGCTGTCGTAAGTAGGCGGTGCCCCCCATTCGAGTGTCCCTTCGGGGTCATTCGCCGGATCTCCGTTAGCGAACCGGTCCGGCATAATCTGATAGAAGACCGCAGATTTCGCCCATTCGGGAACCTGGAGCAGGTCGGCCTCATGAAGGTAAGGCATTTCGTAGTAGCCTCCGGCAGGCTCGGGCAGCCCGTCTGTAAAGAAGCCGGATTCTAGCATCCATACGGTTTCCTGGTCGGTTTCCAGCCGGAAGCCATAGGAGAAGCGTTTGAATTCGGGAAAGATCTCTGCTTCCCAGTAATCGAAGAAGCTGTCGGTAGCCACCTTGCGCATACCCAGCTCCTGATGATGCTGCTCCCAGTCGTATTTGTCGCCGATCAGGGCAAATACCCGGTCTACGTTGTTTTTTTTGCTGCGTATTCTTAAATGGAAGGTGTCCTTGTTATAGGCATACGCCCATCGCCCCTGCGTTGAATGATAGAGACATTCCAGCTCGATGGAGGCGCCGGATGAGCTTAAGGACACTGCTTGTCTGCTGGGAGCCATATGAAATTCCTCCTGGGATACGTATTGTGGATGGATATTATGAGGGTTGAGCTTTAGTTAATACCCTGGGACCGGAGGTTTCAAACAGCAGATATTTCACCAGGCAGCAGTCAAAATAGGGTGCCCTGCACCGGCTCCGGCCCGGCTCTGCGGATCAGCTCCGGGTAGTCACTCCGAGCATTGCCCACGGCTGGGGAGACGGGATAAGCCATCATCTGCTCGGCATCGTAAGGCCGCAGCAGCTTCATCAGGTCGGGAATATTCCGGTTGCTGCGCTCCAGCCACTGCGCTTCCCCGTCTGCATCCAGAATGACCGGCATCCGGTCATGGATGTCTTTCATGAGAGTGTTCGGGGTGGTGGTGATGATCGTGCAGGTAGAGATTCTGCCGCCGTCCGGACTGGTCCAGATATCATACAGTGCAGCCATGGAGAACAGCTTACCGTCCCGCATCGTGATCCGCATCGGCTGCTTGCCGCCTTCCAGGGTCTTCCAGTCATAGAAGCCGTCTGCGGGAATCACACAGCGGCGGGAGGCCACCAGCCCTTTGAACGAAGCCTTTTCCAGCAGCGTCTCACTGCGTGCATTGATCAGCTTGGCAGCGTTCTTGTCCTCCTTGGACCAGGAAGGGAGCAGCCCCCAGCGGAGTTCTCCGAGCTTATTCTGTGTGCCGTCATGAATAACCGCAGCAATATGCTGCATCGGAGCCGCGTTATACCTTGGCGCATATTGGATGAGCGGATGCTCCCGGATGAAATACTTGGCGATCAGCTCCTCCAGCGTTACCGTAATCGTATATCTTCCGCACATTTTATCTATGCCTCCCTGGGTAGTTAACGGTTTACAGACCGAACAGCTTGTCTTAGCATTATATTAGAATTATATAAGATGAGACTGAAGATTGCGAAGGGGGACGGCAGCACATGATTATCGTAAGCTCCTGCCTGGCAGGAATGAAGGTCAGATATAATGGAACCGATTGTCTGGAGCAGGGCATCCGGCAATTGCTGGACAGCCGGCAGGCGGTTGCAGTATGCCCCGAGCTGCTGGGCGGCTTCTCTACCCCGAGAGAACCGGCAGAGATTATAGGCGGCAGCGGCAGAGATGTGCTGGAGGGGCAGGCCCGGGTGGTTGACAGAACAGGGAATGATGTAACCGCAATGTATATAGAAGGCGCGCATGCCGCGCTGGAGCAGGCACGCAGCTTAGCTGCCACGCTTGTTGTCCTTAAAGAGAACAGCCCTTCCTGCGGTAGCTCCAGGATCTATAACGGAGAATTTGCGGGCGGGAAAATCCCCGGAGAAGGCGTGACCACAGCTCTCTTGCGGCTGCATGGTATTGAAGTGATCTCCGAGGAGCAGCTTGCCGCGCGGTTGCCGGAATTAGAGGGCTGATCGGGAGCGCCCACCATGGACAAATGTTACAATATTGTGTTTATTAACAGGTGGTAAAACAGGCAGTTCAGCAGTATAATCTAGTAGTCCTGTAAGAAAATCCTGAATTTCAAGAAGCGGAGAATTTCGTTATGAAACCCATCTATTTGGACCACGCCGCCTCAACACCGGTTCATCCGGAGGTGGCAGCGGTTATGTATCATATGCTGTTGAACGAGTACGGCAATGCGTCCAGTGTGCACCAGTTCGGACGGTCTGCCAAGAGAATTATAAATGGGGCGCGCGATAGAATCGCGGGCTTTTTGGGCTGTTCCCCTGAGGAGTGGGTGTTCACAAGCGGCGGCACGGAGAGCGATAATCTCGCCCTGTTCGGGGCAGCCTATGCTTCTGCTTCCAAGGGTAGACATATCATTACTACAGCGATTGAGCATCATGCAGTGCTGCATACCTGCGCGGAGCTTGCGGGGCAGGGCTTCGAGGTCACCTATCTTCCTGTCGATGCTACCGGCCGTGTCTCTCTGGAGGATGTAGAATCGGCTTTGCGCGAGGATACAGTACTGATTAGCATAATGTATGTGAATAATGAAGTGGGAACTGTACAGCCTATAGAAGAGATTGGCAGATTAGCGGCTGAACGGGGTGTGCTTGTGCATGTAGATGCTGTACAAGCTCTGGGAACGCTGCCCCTGGTGCTCCGCGACCTGCCGGTTGACTATATGAGCTTCTCGGCCCACAAGATCGGAGGTCCGCAGGGGATTGGAGGCTTGTACGTCCGGCGGGGGGCGCCGCTTATGCCAAGACAGCATGGCGGACTTCAGGAGCGCGGCCGGCGGGCGGGCACGGAGAGTTTGGCTCATACCGCCGGGTTCGCCAGAGCCGTTGAACTGGTTGTACAAGGGCTGCCGGGTCATCATGAGCAGGCTCTGGAGCTCCGCAGAACACTGCTGGAGGAGCTGGACAAGCAGGTCGGAGCAGAGAGATATGTCGTCAACGGAAATGAACAGCATACGGTGCCTGGAATTCTGAATATCAGCTTTCCCGGAGCCGGGACAGATGTGCTGCTGATGAATCTGGATATGGAACAGATTGCGGCGGCCAGCGGGTCGGCCTGTACATCAGGATCTCTGGAAATCTCGCATGTCCTCCGGGCGATGAAGCTTCCGGAAGAACTTTTGAACTCTGCGATTCGCTTTAGTACAGGTTTGGGTAATACTAATGAAGAAATGCAGGTTGTTGCCCAGAAAGTTGGAACCGTTTTGAGCCGGCTGCGTACAAGAGACTAGGCGTCCGTGCATTCTGGCAGCCGTTTAAGAGGCACTCCGGCTCATGGGAACCCGTATGCAATATTTAAGGTGAGGGGATTTGGGATACCATGAAGCTTCAAGATATGATTGGCCTCACTGTGTATGAAGTTGAAGAGGGTACGGAAGTCGGTGAAATAATCGATATCGGACTGGATTCAAACTGGAATATTACGGGTATTGAACTGGAAAGCAAATCTTTTTTCTCTAGTCATGTGAAAGTTGTGGCATGGGATAATATTGCCGCTTATGGCGAAGATGCTGTCATGATCCGCAATAAAGAGTCGATTATTAAGGTCGACGCTGACCATATATCCTATACTTTCCTCTTGGGAAAGAACAAATTGAAGGACAGGCAGGTGCTTACAGCATCGGGAACGGTGCTTGGGCGAATATCGGATGTTTATTTTGACCAAAAGTTGGGAAACACAATAGTAGCGCTGGAAATCAGTGACGGGCTTGTAACTGATTTGATCGAAGGCCGCAAATGGCTGCCTTGTTCTGAAGAGATGACTATCGGAGAGGATTCTGTACTGGTTCCTGCGATGAGTGAAGAACGGCTCCAAAATGCCATTAATATTGTTAACGGATAGGTGGAATGTATTATATGAAGTGTCCAAACTGCAACTCCAAGGATATCGGCAAGATCGGCTCCCACCAGTTCTATTGCTGGGGCTGTTTCATCGAACTAACGGTCAACGGCGAGAAAATGTCGGTGTATCAGGTTGAAGAGGATGGCACGCTCAGCTCGCTTGACGATCTGTTCTCGGGTGAAGAGGTTGCACAGGATTTCCCGCAAATCCACGCCTCCTCTTGAGCATTGCCTGATTCATAACCGGCTAACAGTTACATAGATTCGCCGTGCCCAAATACCGGGCGGCTCTTGAAGCCGTCCGGTATTTGGGCATTTTGCTGTCTCCAAGAACAATGGGGAAAACAACACTACGAAAGTTGCATCTTTGTTATGCGGGCTAAGGAATTGGTATGTCGTCTCCGGGACACGGACCCTATACTGAAATCGACTGGCACAGGGCCAGAATTCAACAAGGTTCTACACGAGGGGGAATGTTCAGATGTACCGCAAAGGAATATCCAAGCTTCTGATAGCCGGATTGCTGCTGTCAGGGATTCAGCTTCCGGGAACTACAGGAATAGCGCAGGCAGATAACGGGAAAGACGCAGACAGGCTGTCTGCAAGTACAGGACAGGCAGATGCAGCCCGGGCGGCAGGGTTCACCGATATGAAGCAGCACTGGGCTTCGGCCGCAGTGAACAGGCTGTCAGCCGCAGGAATTCTGCAGGGGGACGAGGCAGGACAATTCAGACCGGGACAAGCGGTCTCAAGGGCAGAGATGGCCGCCATCATCAGCCGCGTGTTCCGTTATGCGGATTCGGGCAGCACTGTATTCAGTGATGTAAGCGCTTCTTCCTGGTATGGCAAGGATGTAAGCCGCGTGAATGCCGCAGGCGTTATTCAAGGCTACGCGGACGGCCGGTTCCAGCCGGGAGCGGCTGTCACCCGCCAGGAAGCTGTAACCATGCTGAGCCGGGCGTTCACGCTGGAGGCGGGCTCCCCGGGTGCGCTGGCTGCGCAGTCTGATGCGGCAGCGGTCAGCAGCTATGCCCGGGAAGCCGTGAGTGCGATGCTGGACGCCGGTTACCTGCGCGGCGATGCAGACGGCAAACTGAATCCGCAGGCGCAGATGACCCGGGCCGAGCTGGCCGAGCTGCTGAGCCGGATGGTCGGGTGGATCAGCTCCGGCGAGGGAAGCCAGAAGCTTGGAGCGGTGTCCGGCAATGTGATTGTCAACCGGGCGAATGTACAGCTCGAAGACGGAACCGTCAGCGGCAATCTCTACGTAACAGCCGGAGCAGGGGAAGGGGAAGCTGCCTTCTCAGACATCAAGGTGCAGGGAACGGCACATATCTCAGGAGGGGGCGACCATTCGGTGGTGTTCCGCCAATCTACCCTGGGACAGATCAAGCTGAATAAGCTTACCACCCTGGTAAGGATGGTACTGGAGGACGGCAGCACCGCAGCGCGCATCGAATTGCTTAAGCCGGCGAAGGTGGAGATCGGAGCGGGCTCACGCGCAGAGACTGTGCTCATCGGCGCAGGCGCTGCAGGTTCAGAGATCGTGAGCCGTGGGCAGATCGGCCGGCTTGAGAACAAGGCGGACCGTGTGCTGCTCAACGGCCAGGCGCTCAAGACCGGCGAGACGCTCCGGGACTTGTCCGGCACGGGAGCTACAGCGCAGGCAAGTGCCAAGGCTACTGCTGCCCCAGCCCAAGCGGGCGGCGGAAATGGCGGCGGTGACACACCAGTGCCAACCTCAACATCTTCACCAGCGACGCCGGTGCCGACAGCGGTGCCTGCTGCCACGCCAACCCCAACACCGGCCCCGACTCCGCCAACCCAGAACAATCCATGGGAGCTGGTCTGGAATGACGAATTCGACGGCCAGGCCATTGATGAGGGCAAATGGAATGTACAGGATACCGGCACGGTGTACAATAACGAGCTGGAATATTATCACCCGGACAACGCTTCCCTTACGACAGAGAGCGGGCAGAGCGTACTGGAGCTGGAAGCCCGGAAGCAGGCTTACGGCGGGAAAAATTATACTTCAGCCAAGCTGACCTCGAAGATGAAGGGCGACTGGACCTACGGCAAATTCACCGTGCGGGCCAAGCTGCCGGTTCAGCAGGGCATGTGGCCAGCCATCTGGATGATGCCAATCGATGACGAGACGCAGTATGGACCTTGGCCGGGAAGCGGCGAGATGGACATTATGGAATTGACGGGACCGGTTGCCGGCAAGGCAGAGGCGGATCTTTATCCAAGAACGGTCCATGGCTCGATTCACTACGACATTCCGCACGCGTCCCAGACCAAAACCTATGTACTGCCGGAGGGCCAGACCTTCGCGGATGATTATCACGACTTCACGCTGGAATGGCTTCCGGGCCTGATCCGGTATTATGTGGACGATGAAATGTATTTTGAGACGAGTGACTGGGGAACGATGGCCAAAGGCCAGCCGGATTACTATACGTACCCTGCTCCGTTTGACCGGCCGTTCTATATGATTCTGAATCTGGCCGTGGGCGGCGACTGGCCGGGCGATCCGAAGGCCGACTTCAAGTCGGATAAGATGTATGTGGACTATGTAAGGGTCTACAAGTACAAGAACCTGGATCAATGGCCGGATGTAACAGGCAAGCGGCCGATCGATCCGGGGCATTCGGCCCCGCAGCGTCCTGCCCTGGCAGACGGGAACCAGATCTACAACGGGGACTTCAAGGGTACTGTAGCAGCCCAGGGTCAGCCGGAATATTGGGAATTAATTGAGAATGAGGGCGGGAGCGGAACAGCCTCCGTCATTGATGATCAGGATAAGGGCAAGGCGGTGAAGGTTGCCGTCCATGAGGCTGGCAAACAAAATTATTCCATTCAGCTTGCGCAGAAGCCGCTGCTGCTGGAGCGGGGCAAAGCCTACAAGGTAACCTTCGATGCCAAAGCGGACGCAGCCCGGCCGCTGATGAGCAAGCTGACCGAATTCGGCGGCGGATGGACGGCATATTCCGGGGAGCGCAATTTCCAGCTTACACCGGATTGGCAGCCGTATGAGTACAGCTTTACGATGACGAAGGCTTCAGACAATAATGCCCGCTTTGAGTTCAATCTGGGTCTGAACAGCATATCCGCCTACTTCGCGAATGTAAGGGTGGTAGAGACCGAAGCACCGCCGGTAGTACGCACTCCGCTTGCTGACGGCAACCTGATCTATAACGGAGGCTTCGATCTGGGAGAAGCACGGCTCGGATATTGGAGCTTTGCCGTTAAGCAGGGCTCGGAAGCAGCGGCGAAGGCCAGTGTAACCAATACACTTGCCCTGCCGATGATGAAGCGGGAGTTCCGGGCAGACGTGCAAAAGGCCGGAGGATCGCCGGAGGATGTGATGCTGACCCAGGCAGGAATTCCTGTGTCTGCGGCAGCCGTCTACCAGCTTGCCTTCGATGCGAGATCGGCCGAGGCGCAGCCGCTTGGCATTAAGCTGGCAAGCAGCGGCGGACAGACGGTCTATCCTGACGGAACCACCTTCACTCTGACACCGGAGTGGAAGAGCTATACAGCAGAAATTGAGCTATCCGGCGGGTCCGGCACGGAAGCTGCGTTATCCTTCCTTCTGGGCGCGGCTGCGGGACAGACCGAGCTTGACAATGTGCGTCTAGTGCGGATGACTGATCCGCCAGTGCTCACGAACTACCTGCATCTGCGCGGAGACCAGTTCTGGAGAGCCTCAGGAACCGGCCTGATTCCGAGCGGCGAAGGCGGCAAGGATATTACGGACATGGATAAGGGCGACTATGTGGAATACAAAGTGGTACTGTCTCAGGCAGGCAGCATTGTTCCGGTAACCCGTGTATCCAGTGTGCGCGCGGATTCGGAGCTAACGCTGTCAGTGCTGGATGCCGGCAAGCAGAAGGTGGTGACGGAATCTGTCTACAGCATGGCAGTTGGCGATACCGGAGGCCTTCAGTCCTACCGGGCGATCATTGGAGCCCCGCTTACGCTGCCTGCGGGAAGCTATTACATCCGTCTTGGCGGCAGCGGCTACAATCTGGCCTGGCTGGATCTGTCCCGCGAGCTGGTGGTGAACGGCAGCTTCAAGGACGCTTCCACCGACAACTGGACGCTATACAAGAAGGACTGGGATGACAATGACCCGGGCAAGAGCACTGTAATGAAGGCTGTGTATGGAGAATTGCAGGTTAGCCTCGGAGGAACTGGAACGGAGGCTTGGCATGTACAGGTGAAGCAAGCGGGCATCCCGGTAGAGCAGGGCAAGAAATATCTGCTGCGCTTCGATGCGGATGCTTCGGTAGGCCGGGATATTAAAGCGCTGGTTCAGCATGACGGGACTGACGATGGCAACTGGACTCCTTATCTGGAACAGGAGCTGAGACTCAGCCAAGACGGCGGACACTATGAATATCTGTTCACTGCCCCGGCAACCGATCCTGCAGCGGTGCTCCAGTTCAGTCTGGGCAAGATCACCGAAGAGCTGGGAGCGCACACGGTCAACCTGAGCCATATCTCCTTGCTTCAGGTAAGCCCGGTGCTGGACGGTGAGGCTTACGGGGAGAATCTGATTCCGAACGGGGACTTCTCGGCGCCGCTTAAGGGCTGGAGCAGCTACTCCTCCGACAACGGGGAGTTAGCCATCGACAATGTGAATGGAGCGCTGCAGATCAAGGTGGGCTCCACCGGAACGAACACCTGGGACCGGCAGGTCTTTTATGAGGGAGTCGCTTACAACGAAGGCAATCATTATACACTTACCTTCAAGGCCAAGGCATCGGCTGAACGCAAAATGAATATCAGCATCGGCTGGCTGGATGTAGTGGACAATTACAACTGGCACGGGTATACGAGCAAAATTGTTGATCTGGGCAGTGAATATCAGGAATATACCGTAGAATTCGATGTTGCCGGAGGCAGCACCTCCATCGGCCGCATTTCCTTCGAGCTGGGGGATATCAAGGATGGCGGCACCGGGCATCTGACGGTGGACGTGGATGATATTGTGCTCACGAATAACGGGACAGCAGCTGCACCTTAAGCACCTTGAACATGCTTTGGATTTTGTTATTCAGGCTTACGATTTGGTATTTAGACTGGCCGCATACACTTCTATAATCATTACATGGAGAACGGGCAACCGTTCTTCATGCTTGTCCAGAACCTTCCCCAATTCTTCGTCCCAATGAGTATACATAACAGGGAATGAGTATCATCCAATAGAAAACAGGAAAAGAGGAGAACCATTCATGATGCTGAAATTTAATACCGCAAGAGCAGCGGCTGCTTCACCTGAGGATATCCTGAGACAGGCATTCGCAGACCGGATAGACGAGGGCAGCCAGCTAAGCGCCGTCTTCACGGATTCCAGGTGCATCGGGGCTGTTGGCGTTGCCGGCCTTCCGCTTCGGCTGCCTGCCATTCAGGAGCTGCTTAAGCTCCCGGAGGTGGCAGCGCTGCTGCCGAAGGAGACTGGCGCATCCGCGCTGTTCACCGTGAATGATACAGCTACGGAACTATCCCTGCATATCCGCCATGCCGGAAGACAGGAACAGGCAATAGCTATACCGGAGGCGGCTGCAAACGCGGCACTGGCGCAGCTTCAGGTTGCACCGGGCTGGGCTGGTGCCCTTAACGCTGAAGGCGAGCATGTCATTGACCTGCGTTCCCCCGTCCCGGGTCCGCACTTCGCGGTCAATCTGCTGCTGGGCAACCGGCTGGAGTTCCCTCATCCGCTCCAGACTACACCGAAGAGCGTGGTAGACCGCCTTGGCGGCGGCAGCTTCCGTTCCCATGCGGCTACCCAGGTGCTGGCGACCCGCTGGGATATGCGCCAGGAGGAGAACGGCTTCCCGGCCAACCGTCAATTCTATCTGTTCGAGGACGGGAAGCAGATCTTCTATTCCGCGGATCCGGGCGGAGAAGGCATTGAATCGGCAGTCTGCCGCCATTCACAGAATGTAACCATCATCACGTACCGCCTGTCCGGCGGACTTGAGATTACGCGCACCATCTTCATTCTGCCGCATGCTGAGGGTCTGCCGCTGGCGACCGAGATGCAGCGCGTTACGATTACGAACCATGGAGAGAGCAGCCGCCAGCTTCGTCTGGTGTACACGGGCATGTTCGGTTCGGCAGCACCGGGCGCTCTGTTCGAGGATGTGCTGTATAGCAATGTTATTATGCAAGGCGGCGTATTGCAGGACGCTGATGGTGCCGTGGCTGCAATCAGCCCTGACTACTACCCGGAAGGCGGGCGTCATGATCTGCGCTTCCACACGATGATCATCCACGGGGAAGACGGACCGGTGCTGCCGCGCGAATATTGTGTCAGCTACAATGAGTTCGTCGGCACCGGCTCGCTTCACCGCCCATCCGGCGCGCTGAAGCTAAGCAGCATTCTGCACCGCAAGGGGCCGGGATTCTTCGCGGTAGCGGGGGAGATTCAGGTTGCTGCCGGAGCCACGGCAGCAGTTGACCAGCTGACGGGCCTTGTCTCCGACAAGAGCGGTGCATCCTGGAGCGATACGGTACTGGAGGAAGAGGTAGGTGCGCTGATCGCCCGCTTCACAAGCCGCAGCTCGGCGGAAGAAGCCTTGGCGCAATCCCTGAAGTTCGTGCGGAATTACTCCAGGTTCCTGCAGGTATCCTCGGGGGACGAGAATTTCGACCAGTTCGTGAACCGTAATCTGCCTTTTCAGGTGCTCTACCAGAGCTTTGTCTCCCGTTCCTTCTGTCAGACCCAGAAGGGCTACCGGGAGATCGGCTTCCGTGAAATTCAGGATATGTATGCCTCGATGTATTATTTCGTCGGGATGGGCCGGGGCGGCCTCGTCAAGAGCCTGCTGAAAGAATGGACCAGCATGGTCTTCGAGCTGGGGTATGCGTATCACAATTTCTTCTGGGCCGGCAAAGAGCCGGGCAAATGGTCCGATGATGCGCTATGGCTGATCCAGGCTGTCTACCGTTATGTCATGCTGACCGGAGATTCGGAGTTCCTCGATGAGTCTTGTCCGGTAGCAGGCACGGACACAGAACGGCCGGTATTCGAGACCCTAAAGGCTATTATTGTCTATTCCGGACAGATCTCGATCGGACGCCACGGCCTGCCGCTGCTCGACTTCGCAGACTGGAACGATTGTCTGAAGCTCGATGACACCTACCTGAACGGCCCGGCCAAGGAAGCACTCTACCGGAAGCAGCTGGAGGCCGGCGGTGTCTTCGGGGATTCGCTGGAGAGTGATTATTCCGAGAGCGTCATGAATGCCTTCCTGCTGAAGGTGGCGGTCGATGAATTGTCCGCCCTGGCCGCCCGCAAAGGCGAGCAGGCGTATGCAGATGAGCTGACCGGCTTCGGAGCCAAGCTGCGTCAACGCATCCAGGAACATGCTTGGAAGGGGGATTTCTTCGCCCGTGTGCTGTTCAACCGCTATGCGAACGGAGAATACACGTATCTCGGCGCTGCCGGGGACGGGATGTCCTCCGATCCGGCGAAGGACGGCTCGTACTTCCTGAATTCGTTCAGCTGGAGCATTCTGGCGGGTTGTGCGGATGAGGAGCAGATCGCGGTGATGCTGGACACCATGAAGGCGCATCTGATGACGCCTTACGGCATGAAGCTGGTCTCGCCGGTGGCGCTGGGCCGGGTATCCACGCACACGGCATCGGATGAATACTTCCCGGGTGACCGCGAGAACGGCGGCGTATTCAAGCATGCCTGCATGATGGCTGCTGCGGCTATGTTCAAGGGGGCCAAGGAAGTATCCAGCCCGGATCTGGCAGCAGAGCTCTGCCGCCTGGGTTACTGGCTGCTGGACCGGATTATGCCGTTCAAGACGATGGATGATCCGTTTGCCGTCTGCGGGAATCCGCGGTTCTGCACCCAATACAACAACAGCGAGACTGGTGAGAACATCGGTCCGATGCTTAGCGGCACCTCGACCTGGCTCACCCTCTCGCTGATGGAAGCGCTGGGTATTGAATATACGGAGCAGGGCATAGCCCTGAGTCCGGTGCTGCGGGAAGAGCAGACGGAGCTTACCTACACCTTGAAGCTTGGCAGCTCTTCCTACCGGATTCAGGTCCGTAAGCCGGAGGGCTTCCACCGCATGCAGGATGGGGCAACCCGCCTGATGCTGGACGGCCGGGTACTGGAGGACGGCTTGGTACCGGCCGTAGATGACGGCTTCGCCCATGAGGTAGAGCTTACCTTCGCAGGCTGACGGAATTACAGCGCCCGGTCACGGTATTCATGCGGGGTCATCCCCGCATATTCCTTGAAGAGCTTGATGAAATAATGGGCGTTGGAGTACCCGAGCTCCGAGGAAACTTCATAAATTTTGAGCGGCGTATGGATAAGCAGATACGCCGCTTTTTCCATCTTTACCTGACTGATGTAGTCGCTGATCCGCTTGCCGGTCTCCAGCTTGTACATTTTGGAGAGATAGACCGGATGCATCTGGACATGGTCGGCGATGGCCTGTAGAGAGACATAGTGCAGATTGCGGTTGATATACTCATGTACCTTGCGGATCAGCACGGTCCGGCTGTTCCGCCGTTCGGAATCCGTATGCTCTCTCAGCAGAAGGATAACCTCCATGGCCCACTCCCGCAGCTTGTCCGGCGTCTGAAAGGGAGCCTGCTCCAGCAGCGGATTGCCGACAATCTCGCTCAGCAGCTTGTTATTCTTGTGGGCGAAGTAATAGAAGGCCGTCTCCAAGTGCAGACGGGCTTCCTGGATATGCTCCAGTGACCGCTCGGGACTGTGGATCAGCTCCGATACGATAGCGTTCAGCTTGTCTTCAATGCCCTGCCAGTTGTTCGCTTCGAACATGTGGAACAGCAGCGGCGGCTCATACAGCGGCTGGAGAATCTCCACGGGCTGGGAGCTGCTGTTATCCGTAGTATCGAGATAGATGCCGGTCTCGCTGCCGATATGCTGGCGGATGGCTGAGATGGCGGATTGATAGAGAGTGTAGACCTGATCCGGGAAGTCTCCCCAGCCGGTGGTCACCACGGACAGGCCGCCTCCCATCAGGGTACTGACATGATTCTGCAGCTGATAGGCAGCCTGGGCCACCTCATTTCCCGGATTGCCGCCATGTTCAAGATCCTCCCTGGGCTGCAGCAGGAATACGAGATAGTCATGCACATCCTTGCAGGACCAGATCAGGAACCGGTCCTGGAACAGCTCCTGGGCGATATTAATGATTGCATATTCAAACAGCAGCATGCTGTGCATATCCTGGCGGCGGAAGAATTCCTCGGGGCGGACCACGGCCAGACAGACCGGCTGTCCGGCCCTGAACGGCAGGTCGAACTGGTCCAGCCGCTCCTGGAGCTGCGGCCCGGGCAGCTTCCGTCCCTGCAGCAGCTCCCCGAGCAGGCGGTCCCGCAGAATGGGCAGATGCTCGCGGAAGGTCTGCATCGTCCGTTGGTGGGAGGACCAGGCCTCCCAGTCACTGCGCAGCTTCTCCTGCAGCTTACCGATGACGGCGATCAGCTGGTCATTGGCTATCGGCTTAAGCAGATAGGCACTGGCCTGCTCCTCAATGGCCTTGCGGGCATATTCAAACTCCGCATAGCCGGTCAGCATGACCACCCGGATATGCTTCCAGCGCTTGCGGATGGCGGCAATCAGCTCGGTGCCGGACAGCTCCGGCATATTGATATCTGTGACTACAATATCGATGGGATGACGCTGGAGCAGCTCCAGCGCCTCATACCCGGAATAAGCCTTGTGGACCTGTCCGAAGCCCATCTCCGCCCAGGGAATCGAAATGGACAGATCATCGACCACATAGGGTTCATCGTCAACCAATAGAATTTGGTGCATCAGGTTCCTCTTTCTTCTCCATACGGAGAGTTGTTATTAGACCGCCTTCCGGTGAAGGGGCAATCATCAGGCCGGAAGCCTCGCCGTAATGTAATTGGAGACGCTGCTGGACATTCCATAGCCCGCAGCCTCCATCCTCACGCGTAGTTTCGTTGATACGCGCCTGAAGCGCGGCAATAGCTTCCTCTGTCATACCGGCGCCGTTGTCCTCAACGGTAATGAGAATGGCTTCCCGGGTATGGCGGCCGGTGATCCGGATGGAGCCCGGGCCGATTTTTCGCTCAATGCCATGAATGATACTATTCTCTACCAGAGGCTGAATCAGCAGCCGCGGAATGTGCAGGTCCAGCAGCTCGCTCTCCATATCCATCTCGTAGCAGATACGCTGCTTCCGCAGGTTCTGGATCTTCAGGTAATTCTCCAGCAGCTTCAGCTCATCCTGAAGGGTGGTGAGGGAATGATCGACCCTGGTGATATAGCGGTAATATTCGCCTAAGCTGAGTGCCATCGCCTCGACGGACTCGGTATCTCCTATGGCGGCCTTGCTCTTGATGAAGAACAGGCAGTTGTACAGAAAATGCGGATTGATCTGTGATTGAAGCTGCTTCAGATGGGCATCTTTGGCCCGGAGCTGCTCCAGATAGACCTGCTCGATCAGCGACTGAATTTTCTCGGCCATGTCATTAAATTCTTCATTAAGCAGCGTGAACTCCGGGTTGGTCCGGGTATGGATACGGGTAGACCAGCGCCCTTCCTTCATCCGGTTGAGCGAACGCAGCAGAAGGCTCACCGGACGCTGCACCTGGCGGTAGAGCTGCAAGGAGAACAGCAGGCTCATCACCAGCAGGATAGCCGATCCTGTCAGGAAGGAAGAGCGGCTGCTGCGGATCGGCTTAAGAATCTCCTTCAGCGGTGAATAATGCACAACCTGCCAGTCGATGGCCGAGGAGGGCACCGAGCTGACCAGGAAGCTGCCCTGCTTAAGATCGAAGATGCCGGAGGTACTCTTCCCGGCCGTGATATTCAGTGCCGCGGTGACTTGCTCCGCCATCTGCCGGTCCGAACTCCGCGAGAGGATGACGCCGAATGACGGATGGTAAAGGAAGGTGTCCCCCGTGTTCTGCGACTGGTAGGCATCGAACATCCGTTCAATATTGGAGACCGGTAAATACATGGACATCAGCAGCTGGGCCTCGCGCGGCCGGCTTGTTGCCTGGGCAGGGTCCGATAAGAGCAGCCGGAAGCCTGCCTCCGCGCCGGCCCTGTCCGCCGAGATATACTCCCAGCCCGCCGGGAGCGGCTTGTGCAGGACAGAGACATCGAAGGACAGCGAAGAGTCCGAGCCCAAGGTTTCTCCGCTGAAGGGCTTGTACAAGACAATCCGGTTCTCCCACGTACTGGAGCTGGTCTGGAGGGACAGCTTCTCCAGCACCGTCATAATCGTCTGGGCGGGATCAATAAGATGGCCCAGCTGCGTAATCTGCTCATAATCGCGGATGGTGGGATCTCTCTGCAGGGCATACATGCTGCCCGCCAGCTGGTTGATGTTGTTATCCATCTGCTGGGTCAGAAATTCCAGATGGTTCAGGTCGGTGGTTTTGATCTGACTTGTAATGACTCCGACATCCTTACGGTAGGATGATCCGTAGAATAAGAGTGTGGCGGCAATCAGCGAGAGCAGGATTGCCACCATTTTAATGAACAGGTTGGGACGCCATGCCACCATAAAGATCATCCTTTGCAAGACATTTGCTGTAATATGGAGAAGTGTATCATAAGATTATGAACTCTACGAAAAGCAGGTGGTTACATGAAAGTCCGTTCACCGCTGTTTCTGCTGCTCCTGATGTTGTCGGGCTGCTCCTGGGGCAGCACCGAATATAGTCAGCCGCCCGCTTCACCGCAGAGTACAGCCCCTTACTTCGATGTTAAGGAAGGCAAATATGATCCTCCGGTAGACCTGTATACCGTAGGCTCCGTGAACCCCAATCTGAACTTTATCAAAGGGGAGAGCCTGGAGCATAACGTACATACGGCCTGGGCCGAGAAGCGGCTTGGCATCCGCATCCGTTATCTCTGGACGATCTCCGGGACCTCAGAGACTTACGCCAACAAGCTGAGGCTGGAGCTGGCCAAAGGCAATATGCCCGACATCGTAACGACCAGAGATGCCGCTATTATCCAGGAGCTGATTGATTCAGGGCAATTCATGGAAGTCGGTGACCTGTTCGAGCAGCATGCGTCCGAGGTGTGGAAGAAGGCTGTTGCCGAGGATGCTTCCGCATGGAACCCCTTCATGCGCGGCGCACACAGGTATGCCATTCCCATTATGGATTATGAATATAACTCCGATCCGCTGCTCTGGGTCCGCCAGGATTGGCTAGACAAGCTTCATCTGAAAGCCCCGCAGACCCTGGATGAGCTGGAGCAGGTCATGGATGCCTTCGTCAACCGGGACCCGGACGGTAACGGAATCAAGGATACCTACGGTCTGTCGGTTGGATTCCGCAACGGCCCCAGCACTTGGATGGGAGACAGCAGCTGGGTGTTCGGCGCCTACGGTACGGTTCCTGAGCAGTGGAACCGCCGGAGTGACGGCACCCTGGAATACGGCTCCATCCAGCCCGGGGCAAGGAAGGCTGTCCAGCTCATGAAGCAATGGGTACAGCGCGGTTATCTGAGCGCTGACAGTGCCTGGCTGGATGAAGAGGGAGCGGCGAACCAGTTCATCTCCGGCAAGGCGGGCATCATTGCCGGACCCTATTGGATGCGCGGCTGGCCCCTGTCCTCCTTGACCAAGCGTGACGCTGAGGCGCGTGTCCGGGCAATTGCCATCCCTTCGGGGCCGGGCGGCCTCACCATGAGAAGAGGGACCCTGCCTGTCAATGGGGCCATTCTGATTAATAAGCAGATGAAGCACCCTGAAATCTTTTTTACGTATCAGAATTATTTGTTCGATTCATACGCTACTTCGACCGGCGAGTTCGCCCATGGCCTTGCGGAGGGCTATGACTGGTCCATGGCGGGCGGCCAGCCGAGCGCCCAATCTTCGGCGCTGCCGCTGGGCGGCATCCGGGTAGCCTCGTACACGCTAACCTTCGACGGGGCCCGGATTCCCTCCGGGGTCATCCGGGAGATTCCGAAGGACATTGCCCCTGTGCTGCTGGGCCAGAAGGAGGCTTCCCGTAAGGAGCAGTTCACGGGACCTCCGACAGCGACGATGAAGCGTGACGGCGAGCTGCTGAAGAAGCTGGAGCAGAAAAGCTTCATCAAAATCATCTTCGCGGACAGCCCGCTTGAAGAATTCGACGAATTCGTGCACAAGTGGAACACCTACGGCGGACTTACCGAAACCATGGAAGTCAATGCCTGGGACCGCAGCAGCCGCTAAATAACGCAGGGACAAGAAACCGCCTCTATAATAAGGCGGTTTCTTGTCGTAGATACGCTTGGGTGCTTCTGCCTATTTACCTGGCGGCGGCCCCACCCGAATCTGTTCCTCCTGTGCTGTATTCTTGCTATATATCGTACAGAAGGACGGCAGCAGCCGCCATACCAATGTGGCGATTGGAATAACAAATATTGAAGATGAGCCGCCATGATCCGCATAGACAAAAGGACCCCGGCGGATGCCGCTTGCGCATCGCCGGGGTCCATCTCCTGCCTGCAAGTTAGTTGCCTGTGAATTTCAGCCAATCGTAATAGGCGTACAGCGGGTTTGCCCCGTTATAGGAACCGAGCCAGGAATCCACACCGATTCCGTTCCAGAGGTTCATCATGATTTTACCGGGCCGGGAGGGGATGTTGCTGGTGGCCGTATGCTTCAAGACCCCGTCTACATACCATTTAATATAACCCGGCTGCCAGTCGAAGGCGTACGTATGATAGCTCTGGGAAGCATCGAAGCCGAGATTGACAATCTTCTCGTGACCGCCAACGCCGTTCGTGTAATAGTTGAATTGGACCTTGGTGGTGTCCTTGCCGAGGAACTCAATATCGATCTCGTCCCAAGGTGTCCCGTCTGAAGGCCCGGTGTAGGTGAAGAAGGAGGAGACAATCCCGCTGTTCTTGGCCGGCTTCATACTGACCTCGTATTTGCCGTAGCCGTACTTGTACACAGAGCGGTACTCTGCGCCGTCAAATTTATTATTGCTGGGACTGGTCAGGGCGAGACGAAGCTGTCCGCCACTGGTGAAAGAGATGTTATTCGCACGCCAGGTACAGTTGAACATGGAGCCATTCGAGTAGCCGTCTGCTTTTTGCCAGGTTGCGGGGTTGAAGTAGGTCAGTGGCTCATCAAAGACGGTGGCCGCCGAAACGGACGGAGCTCCTGTCAGCAGACCGGCAAGCAGCAGGGTCATTCCTGCACCGAATAGCTTGTGTAGCGTTCTCCTCATATACAATACCCTCCTCAATAATGTAAGCGCTTTACACTATGATTGTAGCGAACCTTGAACCCGGCCACTATACCAACCTGCGAACTAAAATAACAAAAAACCAATTTTTTGCAGAGCAGAGTATTTCATTCCCCTCCCACACATACTAATATGCATGATGGTTAAGGGCTGTACACGTTCAGGAGGGAGATTATGGAGGAGTGGTTCCGCAGTAAATGGCTCCGCTGGATGATCGGCGTGCTGCTCTCACTGATTATTCTATATTTCGTCTGGCTGCTCCGTCCGATGCTGAATGGGGTATTCCTGTTTCTAAAAGCGATCCTGGCCCCGTTCCTGGCCGCCATGATTATCTCATATGTACTAAATCCGGTGGTCACTATGCTCTCCCGGAGAAAAATGCCGCGCAGCGTAGCCGTCCTGCTGATCTATGCAGTGTTCCTGACCTCGCTTGCGGTGATTCTGATCAATCTGATCCCTATGTTCATTGAACAGCTGGAGGAGCTGAACGAGCATCTGCCGGAGATGACGCTGCACGCGCAGGGGCTGATGAAGGGCATGAATTCCAGACTGATTCCGCCCGGGGTGGAGACGGGAATGAATAACTGGTTCTATCAGCTGGAGAACCGCCTGGCCGAAGGCATCTCCCACTTCCTTAATAATATCGCTTCGACCATTGGCGTGCTGTTCAACGCATTCATTGTGCCTTTTCTCGTGTTCTATATTCTGAAGGACTTCGAGGTATTCGAACGGATGGTGGTATCCTGTCTGCCCCGTTCGCGCCGCAAGTCGATTGTGATGCTGTTAAAAGACATTGATGAAGCGCTCGGCAACTATATCCGCGGACAGTTTCTCGTCTGCATCATCATCGGCGTGCTCGCTTATATCGGCTATGCGATTATCGGCATGCCTTATGCGCTGCTGTTCGCCTGTGTTGTCGCGGTATTCAACATTATTCCTTATATGGGTCCGTTTCTGGGGGCGGCCCCGGCCATTATAATGGCCTCAACCTTGTCGTGGCGCCTTGTCCTGCTGGTGGCGGTGGTGAACACCCTGTGCCAAATGCTGGAGAGCAACGTGATCTCTCCGCAGGTTGTAGGGCGGAAGCTGCATCTGCATCCGCTGCTGATCATCTTCGCGCTGCTGGTCGGCGGGGAGATTGCCGGAATGATCGGACTGATTCTGGCCGTTCCTTTCTTCGCTGCCGCCAAGGTGGTCATTCAGCATATCATCGGCTATTATATCCGCAGAAGGCCGGCATAGAAGCAGCAGCCGTTTCTCCCCGCCGCTTCAGGCATGTGGGCAATGGCGGCTTCTTCGCAGTGACTTCGGATGAAAGGATTGACGGTACATGTATCTTTTGGTTATAATGTGGTGAATATTACGATAAGAAGAGTTATCATAGCAGTGCGATGAAGAGGAGTATTAATTCGTGAGACCGTTATTGCAGAGAGCCGGCACCCCAGGTGCGAGCCGGTTAACGGACCGCAGTGAACTCACCTCCGAGTAATGGCGCAAGCCGCAGGTTCTATGGAGGACCAGCGTGTGAACCGCCGTCGCCTCACCCCCGATACAGGGTGTCAAAGTGAGTGCCGGACAAAGAATGTCCGCCGCTAACTAGGGTGGTACCACGGGAATTCATACCTCTCGTCCCTAGCGATTATACGCTAGGGATGGGAGGTTTTTTTGCGGTTGGCCCGGGGGAACGGCGTGTCCTGAGCTGGCCCGAGCGATTATGTTGACTCGCTCCGGCTCCCGGCCCAGTGAATCATGGGCGGCTCTTGGGCTTTGCTGTTGCACTGGGTAAGTGAATTGGTTATTACAGATTTTATGTAAATATAAAGGAACGGAAAGAAATTTTGGAGCTGTAGCAACGTTAGTGGCCGCCTTTATACTCGGATTTCTACCTTGAAGCTTATAATTCAGAAATCCGAGTATAACAGCGGGCGGAAGCCCAAAACTTTCTGCAGTGACCCTTATTTACAGTATTTTTTTACAATAGAGTTACCTAATACAGCAACACTCCAAGGAGGAGCACAAGATGAGCGATAATATTGGATACCGCGCCCAGACCATCGAGCCGAAATGGCAGAAATTCTGGGACGAGAACAAGACCTTCAAGACAATTGAAGAATCAGGCAAGCCGAAATTCTACGCCCTGGATATGTTCCCGTATCCTTCCGGCGCAGGGCTGCACGTAGGCCATCCGGAAGGCTATACCGCCACCGACATCGTGTCCCGCTTCAAACGGATGCGCGGCTACAACGTGCTGCACCCGATGGGCTGGGATGCCTTCGGACTTCCGGCAGAGCAGTATGCCATGGATACCGGCCAGCATCCGCGTGACATTACCTTCAAGAACATTGACAATTTCCGCCGCCAGATCAAGTCGCTGGGCTTCTCCTACGACTGGGACCGTGAGATCAGTACGACAGATCCGGGGTACTACAAGTGGACGCAGTGGATTTTCATCCAGCTGTACAATCGTGGACTGGCTTATGTGGCCGAAGTATCGGTGAACTGGTGTGAGGCGCTGGGAACGGTTCTTGCGAATGAAGAAGTCATCGACGGCAAAAGCGAGCGCGGCGGCCATCCCGTGGTCCGCAGACCGATGCGCCAGTGGATTCTGAAGATTACCGAATACGCCGACCGCCTGCTGGAGGATCTGGAGGAGCTGGACTGGGAAGAGAGCATCAAGGATATGCAGCGCAACTGGATCGGCAAATCGACCGGCGCTGAGGTGACCTTCGCGATTGAGGGGCATGAGGCTGTGCTTGAAGTGTTCACTACCCGTCCCGATACCCTGTTCGGAGCAAGCTATTGCGTACTCGCACCGGAGCATAAGCTGGTGGATGTCATTACCACGGATGAGCAGAAGGCAGCAGTTGCGGACTACCGCGACAAGGCTTCCCGCAAGAGCGATCTGGAACGTACGGATCTGGCTAAGGAGAAAAGCGGTGTATTCACCGGCGCGTATGCGATTAATCCGGTGAACGGCGAGCAGGTGCCCATCTGGATTGCCGACTACGTGCTGGCCGGCTACGGAACCGGAGCGATTATGGCCGTTCCGGGCCATGATGCCCGTGACTGGGAGTTCGCCAAGCAGTTCGGCCTGAACATCATCGAAGTGGTGCAGGGCGGCAATATCGAAGAAGAAGCCTACTCCGGTGACGGTCCGCATGTCAATTCGGGATTCCTCGACGGCCTGTCCAATACTGAAGCGATGGCTCAGATGATCGCCTGGCTGGAAGAGAAGGGCAGCGGTAAGGGCAAAGTAACCTACCGCCTGCGCGACTGGCTGTTCAGCCGCCAGCGTTACTGGGGCGAGCCGATTCCGATTCTGCACCTGGAAGACGGCACGATGAAGACTGTGCCTGTGGATCAGCTGCCGCTGGTTCTGCCGGATGTGGATGCTATCAAGCCTTCGGGCACTGGTGAATCCCCGCTGGCGAATGTGACCGAGTGGGTGGAGACAATTGATCCCGAGACTGGCATGAAAGCCCGCCGCGAGACTAACACCATGCCGCAATGGGCCGGCAGCTGCTGGTACTACCTGCGTTATATTGATCCGCACAATGATCAGGAGCTGTGTTCACCGGAGAAGCAGAAGGAATGGCTGCCGGTTGACCTGTACATCGGCGGAGCCGAGCATGCAGTGCTTCACCTGCTGTATGCCCGCTTCTGGCATAAGGTACTCTATGATATCGGCGTAGTCGATACCAAGGAGCCGTTCCACAAGCTGGTCAACCAGGGAATGATCCTGGGGAACAACAATGAGAAGATGAGTAAATCACGCGGCAATGTCATTAACCCGGATGAGATCGTGGAAGCCTACGGGGCAGATACCCTGCGCGTCTATGAGATGTTCATGGGGCCGCTGGAGGCCACCAAGCCTTGGAACGAGAAGGGTGTCGAAGGCATTCACCGCTTCCTCTCCCGCGTATGGCGCCTGTTCGTGAATGAAGACGGCAGCCTCAGCGCGAAGATTACAGAGGGCGGCGGCACGGATGAATTCAAACGCACCTGGCACAAGACGCTGAAGAAGGTAACCGAAGACTTCGAGCATCTGCGTTTCAATACGGCAATCAGCCAGCTGATGATTTTCATCAATGACGCTTACAAGCAGGAGAGCCTGTCTAAGGAAGCGGCAGAACAGTTCGTACAGATGCTGTCCCCGCTGGCACCGCATATTGCCGAAGAGCTGTGGGAGCTGCTGGGCCATGAAGGAAGCATCAGCTATGTCGCCTGGCCATCCTATGATGAAGCTTGGACCGTAGATGCTGAGGTTGAGATCGTGGTGCAGGTCAACGGTAAAATCGTCCAGCGCGCGCTGATTCCGGCGGATATGGGCCAGCAGGAGATGCAGGACCACGCCCTGGCCCTGCCGAATGTGAAGGCGGCCGTCGAAGGCAAAACCGTACGCAAAATCATTGCCGTTCCCGGCAAGCTGGTAAATATCGTAGTGGGTTAAGCGAAGAACGCAATTCTGCCCGCAGCAACGGAGGTTTCCGTGCTGCGGGCTTTCTTGGTTTTGGGCGGCCTGTGAAGCGTGACGACTGCCAGCATGGGAGGGGACAGGGCCAAGGCAGGGGGCAGGATGGCTTAACGGTCTAAGCGGCTCTGGGCGATGCTGCCGAGGCCGAACAGCTCGTCGAGCTTTTCCACATCCTCATCGTATTTGTCGTGTGTGGTGGTGATCAGGCGTTCGAATACCCCTTCCAGACTGGTCTGCAAGTGATTCAGGGCTTGCGCGGTAATACCCCCGCGGACGGCAACCCGTTCCTGCAGCTCCTGCGGGGTGAACGAGCCTTCGGTCAGCAGCTTGCCTGTACCCAGCAGCATCTCACCGGCCAGCCGGGTGACCAGGGCTTCATCGATGCCGGTTGCTTCTACAGCCGCTTCAATCCACCGCTCCAGGAAATAGCTCAGAAAGGCCGGACCGCAGCTGGAGAAATCTGAGGCAATCCGCGTATGACCCTCAGGAATTTCCTCAGGAACTCCAATGCAGGAGAATAGCTGGAGCAGCAGCAGCCTGTCTTTTTTATTTAATCGGCTACCGAAGATGCACAGCGAACTTCCGCCTCTGACGGAATGGGTGATGCTGGGAATGATTTTGGCGACCTTGGAGGGCAGGGCCGATTCCAGATGGTAGAGCTGCACAGGGCTTGTAATCGATACAACGATCTGGTCGCTGCGCAGATAAGGGGCGATCTCATCGGTTACCCGCTTGAACTGCAAAGGCTTGACACACAGGAACACCAGGTCGCTCTCCGAGGCGGCTTCGATGTTGCCGGAGCATATCGTAATTCCGGGATGAAGCTTCTTCAGCTCCATCAGCCTGCCCGGGCTGCGGTTGCTGGCCATCACATCACATGGCTCAAGGGCTCCCGACCGAAGGAAGGTGTCGATCAGCAGACTTCCCATGCTGCCTGTTCCGATAAATCCCACTTTCATCCTGTGGTACCTCCTTTCTTATGCTGCTGGCTTACAGTGATACTCTTCGTTAAATGTATGCACACCAGACTTGGACCAATGACAGGTTTTAATCGGATTTTTGAATAAAATTCCAGTTCGATGAGGGAGGACAACCTGATGGATAAAAGAATGATCATCTGCGCCATCACCGCCGCGCTGCTGGGCGGCAGCCTGGTATGGGCCGCAGACCATAGAGCACAGGACGCCGGCATCGCCGGATGGAAGACGCTGAACACAGGGATGGCGCAGGCGCTGGGAGTAGCGGCTGAAGGTGAGGGTGGCAGTGCAGCCGCCGGGGCTAATGGCGGGAGTACGGTTGGTGCAGCAGGGAGCAGAGCGGAAGGTGGCGAGGTAGCTGGCGGCGGTACGGCGGGGAGTGGAGTAACTGGAGGGAGTGTGGCGGGTAATGGAGTGGCTAGCGGGAGTGCGGTGGGGGACGGGGCAGTTGTCTGGAGTGTTGCAGGTGCGGCGGGTAGTGGAGAGGCAGGTGGCGAGGTAGCTGGTGGCGGTACGGCGGGTAGTGGAGTAACTGGCAACGCAGCCACGGGTGGTGCAACAGTGGGGACAGGAGCTGGCGGGAGTGTGACTGGTAATGGAGTTGCTGGCGCGAATGTCGTAGGCGAGGCGGGTAGCGGAGTTGTTGGCGGTGCGGCCACCGGTGATGGAACAGCTGGCGCTGGAGCGGCGAGTGCCGGGATATCGGGTGCGGGTGCGGCGGACTCAGGAGGACCCGGAGGAGCGGCGGGAAGCGGCGGTGCAAGTGGAACGGCGGCTGCAACAGCTGGAACTGGTGGAGCCGCTGGCACTGCAGCCCCGGCAGCGGCTGACGGCCGGATCAATGTGAATACAGCCGATGCCAAAGCCCTTATGGATCTGCCGGGCATCGGAGAGAAGAAAGCACAGGCGATTATCGACTACCGCACCAGTAAGGGAGCCTTCCGCAGCGTGAAGGAATTGGGCAAGGTGAAGGGCATCGGCCCCAAGCTGCTGGAGAAGTTGAAGCCGCTGGTGGCATTTTAAGGCCGCCGTCCTGAATGTCTCCGTCTCCGAACAACCCGTCTGTCGGGGAAGCAGTTGGATTTCCTCCACTTAATAAATCTTAAATGCTACCTTGACGAACAGTAAGTGGATTTAGGGCATCTAAATTAGCCTGAATGCGCTGAATCAGCAATTTGCAATAAATTAAGTGTCATTTTTCCAACTACTAGCTTACATTCGGCGCTTTCACCAGTAACAGTTGTAGTTTTTCCACTTAGCGGGCTCTATACTCTGAGCATGGACAGAGGCACAGTAAGCTGCAATTGCACTCAGTACATTAGATTAGCCCACAATCCGCCTGATAACTGAAGCTGCTGCACTTCGTACATTAGAATTTTACAAAAGCAGGTCTTTTGAGGACAAATAAGAAAATCAATTGTACAGAGTGCAGCAGAACGTTACTTAGGCGCTGAGAATGCAATTTCTACTGTATGAAGTGCAATCACACCCCACTTTACGGATGAGCAAATGAGGTGTAGAAGTGGCGGGACGGGAGATCTGAGCGAGGGATAGGCGAAATGTAGGTTGTTGCGGGCTATCAATATCCTAGTGAAAACGCAGACAGGTATGCTACAATAATGAACAACTATTGAAGAGAAAGTGGAGATTACTGATGACTGTGGCTTACCGCAAGAACTGGGATACATACTTCATGGATATTGCTTGCATGGTCTCCACCCGTTCGCGCTGTCCCCGCCGCCATGTCGGCGCGGTGCTGGTGCAGGGGAAGAAGCTGCTGGGTACGGCCTATAACGGTGCGCCGATGGGCGTTCCTGACTGCTCGGAAGCAGGCTGTATGGTCTCTGAGCAATACGAGCGTGAGATGATAGACGGTGTAGAGACAATGGTCAAAAAGCAGCGCTGTATCCGTACAATCCATGCCGAGCAGAATCTGCTGCTGTTCACAGACCGGAGCGACCGGGAAGGCAGTACGGTCTACGTTACGGATGAGCCGTGCTGGACCTGTGCCAATATGCTGGCTAACAGCGGAATCGTGGAGATTGTCTACCTGCGTCCTTACAAGAAAGACATGGAGAAGGTACAGGCGATGCTCTCCTCCAAAGGAATCGTGTTCCGTCAATTGGAGAACTACGAGCCGCCTAAGGAAACGATGATTTCGGTATCTGAATAACCAGCATCTACGGATGGGCTGACGGGCTTAACATAGTTGGCTGAACGAGCCGCGAAAAGAATAGTGACGGGCTCCAGGGGAAGAACCTCTGTACACGCATTTGTATGCGTATGCAGGGGTTCTTTGGCGTCTAGTGCTAATTAGGAAGGAGAGATGATTATGAACAGAAGGCCGCTCTTAAGCTTTACGGTCTGCTGGGTAGCGGGAAGTGCCGCAGGATGTTTGTTCTCTGGCCGCAGTCTGCTGTTCTGCCTCACAGGGCTGCTGTTGCTGCCTGTAGTCTGGGCGGTGAGCGGCAGAATACGCTGGAGGACGGCTGGAGTGTTGGTGACAGCGCTGATCGTGGCAGCCCTATACTGGGAGTACAGCGAGGTACGCAATGTGAGTCTGCTGCCTAAGGCGCTGGGGCACCCGGTGAGCGAACTGAATGAGGCTTATGTAACAGCCGCTGGCGTTATTGCTTCTCCGGTGGAGCGGGACGGGGACAGGGTTGATTTTGTCGTGAAGCTGTCCAGTGTCAGACTACACCAGCAAGGGGAACAGTCTGCCGCAGCGGGAGCAGTGGGGAGTGATCCTGAAGGTGAACGTGTAACTGTACAGATCAAGCTTCAGGAGGAGAATGAGATCGCTGAGGCTGCCTTGTGGCAGCGGGGAGACCGGGTGGTCATTGAGGGGGAATTGATACAGCCCCAGATAGCGCGCAACTTCGGCGGATTCGACTACCGTGCCTATCTGCTCACTCAAAAGATACACTGGCTGCTCAAAGGAACGGGAACAGCCAGTGTAACGGTTAACCCCCAAGTCTCGTGGGAGCCGTCCACTATTCTCCGCTGGAATGATAAGGCAAGATCTGCGCTCGGTGCAGAAATGAGCCGCTTATTTCAGGAGCCTCATGCGGGTTATATGAAGGGCCTCGTCATCGGCATCCAAAAGGAGCTGGACCCGGAGACCTTCAGACAGTTCTCGCAGCTCGGGCTCACCCACATCCTGGCCATTTCGGGGATGCATGTAGCGGTGTACGTCGGAGTAATCCTGGTTCTTCTGCGCCGCTGCCGCTTGACCAGAGAAACCGCACTGACGGTGACCCTGCTGCTGGTTCCGGTCTATGTGCTGTTGTCCGGGGCAGGACCGTCTGTGATCCGCGCCGGGATCATGAGCATGATTGCCCTGCTGGCGGCAAGGCTGGGTATGCTCAAGGATGGACTAAATATTCTGGCTGCATCCGCTCTGATGATGCTGGTCTGGAATCCTTATCTGCTGCTTAGTGTCAGCTTTCAGCTGTCTTTTCTGGTGACGGCAGGACTCATGGTGTACACACCGCTCGCTGCGCCGCTGTTCAGGCGGTTACCGGGCTGGCTGGGCAGCAGCCTCTCTGTAACGATTATTGCTCAACTGGTCTCGTTTCCGCTGACGATTTATTATTTCAACCAATTCTCATTGTTGTCCGTTGCTGCTAATCTGCTGCTGGTTCCCTTCATCACCTTCCTGGTGCTGCCCCTGGGAACACTGGCATTGCTCCTTGGGAGGGTATGGAATGCAGCATCACTACTGACGGCGCAGCTTGCAGAGTTCCTGAATAATATTACATTCGCAGCAGTAGAGTGGGTGAACGGATTCACCGCCGGGGTGCTGATCTGGGCTTCGCCTTCCTTCCTGTGGATCTGCCTCTATTACGGTCTGTTATATGGTTTGTTACACGCGTTGAAACGGAGGACTGAGGCCATGCTTGTTCCCCAGTTCATGGATGATGAGACCCGTCCGCTGGCGGAGCTGGTTAGACCGGAACCGCCGGGAAACGGCCGGTGGAAGATCGGCAGAAACGCCAATAGCAAAAGTGGAAACACCACCAACCAGCCAGATTTGCCATCCACTGCGAACAGCAGAAGAGCGGCGCTGGCCTTTCAAGCCTATCCGCGATCGGGTTCAGCACGCTGGAGCAATTTCGCAGCGATATTGTGCGCTGTAAGCCTGACCATTCTGCTCTATAAGGGCTATAACGCTGAGGCTATACGCGACGGCTCCGGTTCCATCAGCTACCTTGATATAGGCCAGGGGGACAGCAGCCTGATCACCACGCCGGGCGGAGCCCACATCCTGGTGGACGGCGGCGGGACCGTGAGCTTCGGCAACCGGGAGGCATGGCGTATCCGCCGCAGCCCATTCGAGGTCGGAGCGAAGACGCTGCTGCCGCTCCTCAAACAGCGGGGCATCCACCGGTTGGATGCGGTTATCCTGACGCATGGCGATCAGGACCATGCCGGAGGGCTGCAGGCGGTGCTGGAAGGGATGCCGGTATCGGCGCTGCTGTTCAACGGAACATTAGTTGACACAGAGCCGTACACCAAGCTGATGACGACCGCATTGGACGCGGGTGTCCGGCTGTACCCGGTGCAGCAGGGTATGACGCTGGCCCCGGACGAGGCCGCGCGGCTGAACTTCCTCTGGCCGGAGCCGCCCACGGACGGACAGATCCTGCCAGAGGAAGTGGAGGATCAGAACCACGAATCGGTGGTGTTCCGGCTGGAGATGAACGGCCGGAGCTTTCTTTTCACAGGAGATATGGATCAGGCTGCAGAGGAAGCGATCCTGCGGTCCGCAAATCAATCCGGGATTAAGCAAGGCAGACCCATCGATGCCCTCAAGGTCGCCCATCACGGCAGCAAAACCGCCACCAGTGCAGGTTGGCTCGCTTTCTGGAACCCCGGGACCGCTGTAATCTCAGCCGGTGTGAATAACCTGTACGGGCATCCCAATGGCGGTGTACTGGACCGGTTGGCTGACGCAAATACTGAGATCTACCGGACCGATCAGCAAGGGGAGATTCAGCTTAGAGTGAGCAAGGAGGGAATCTCTATACGCCACAAGCTCAATTAGTGTGTAAATAGCCTTAGAGTTTAAACTATACTTCTTTATGCTTGTTTCAACTCCCTTTAGCTATTGAGCAAGTAATTGTATCGAATAAAATTTGGAATACAAAAAACAAGCCCACTCTCCGATATTCAGGAGAGGGGCTTGCAGTCATATTAAAACTTATAAAAATTGAAGCACCGTAATAAACAAACCGCGTTGAGTTTTTAGAATGATATTTGTCCACTAACAATAACTGAACCTGCCGATAAATTAGTTATAAAGAATCTAATATGAGTTGCACCAGCATAATGGGCATAAGCATAGTTAGATGTGTCAGTAAAACTCTGTATAGTTTGTCCATTGTCAGTATTGAAATGTCCATATTGCATAGTTGTTGGACTTGTTTGATTAGTGGAAAAACTCATACTAACAAGAGTAGTGGTAGCTACCGTCCACGGCTGACCATCAGATCTGGAATAAATCATTTTTACGCCTTGTGGAATGGTGTGACTGCTTAAAGGGGTCACGCTTTGTATTGAAAAATCATTTGAAGATTTAACAGCTTTCGAATCAACGGGTAAAATATAATAATAAATCCTTTTTAAGGTAATGGAGAGATTTGAGTAAACCTATAAGAACTAAATATTCAAGGAGGTTAAAAATGATTAAAAAGTGGTTACTTTCATCGTTTGAAATTAACTTGAGATTTAGGAGAGTTTATTTGCTAACTACTATTGGAGTTATAGTTATTGCAATTAGTATAGTTTTTGCTTACAGAGAAAATCCAAAAAAATCCAATGTCCCATTCCTAGTAGGGCTTTCTGAGCAAGAAGCCGTAACACTATTAGAAAATCTTAATTTGCGTGTAAACATAAAAGAAGATGCCAATAATTATCTTGTAGAGAATGGAATAGTAACTGGCCAATCTCCTATTGAGAATACTCAAATTGCTAAAAATGAAATTGTAACGATAAGTGTGAAAAATAATAAATAAATTTTTATAATTGGATATGGCGGATTGCCATAACTCCTTAAGTCAACACACTAAAAGAATCACAAGAGTTTATTTAATAATCATCAGGACGGGGTATTCGCTCTTGAATCCAGAGTACTGTCTTCTATGTACCAATCCGTTTTACCCGATTCTATTAATCTCCAGAACTCAGCACATCAATACCGTTTAGATCGGAGATATTATTCTATTTGTTTATGAGTTAGCGCTGGGATGATGAAGGCCATTGAAATAAGCTACGCTACCCCAAATAGTTTGGGTATAAGCGTAGCTTTTTGTGTTACTATTAAGCCTCTCTCAATCGTATATAATAAAACCATATGAGAGGAGTTGATCGTATCCTTATTGTTCTGGCAGGACTCCTGCTGCTGCTGCTGATTGCCCAGACTGTGTACCTGCTGAACTACCGGAGACAGGTCGGTCAGATCAGCAGCCAGCTGTCTTTTATTATGGAGCATGAGTCCCGTAAGCTGGTAGCGACCCAGTTGAAGCCAAAGGAGATCGGCAGGCTGGTGAGGGAGTGCAATAACCTGTTAAGCCGCCAGCAAGCGATGGGAGAACAGTTCAGCCGCAAGAATCAGGAGATGAATCTGGCGATTACCAGTCTGTCGCATGATATCCGCACGCCGCTCACTTCACTGGATGGGTACCTTCAGCTGGCGCTGCGGACAGAGGCGGAGCAGGAGAAGGGGCGGTACGTAACGCTTGCCCAGTCGAGAATACAGCAGATTATTAAGCTGGTAGAGGAACTGTTCCTCTATACCAAGCTGCAGAATCCCGAGTATGAATTGGAGCTGCAGGCGGTTGATGTGGTGGAGGTGCTGAAGCGGAACCTGTTCACGTTCATTGATGATTTTACCCGGTCCGGGAATGAGCCTGAGCTTCGGCTGCCGGAGCGTTCTCCCCGGGTGATGGGGGATATCCATGCGCTGGAACGAATCTTTACCAATATCATCGGCAACTATTTCATCCACGGCGAAGGCCCGTTGACCGTAGAGGTTGAAGACAGGCAGGAGATGCTGTGTATACGCTTCACTAATCGGCTTAAGCCAGGCAGCAGGGTGGATACGGAGAAGATCTTTACCCGCTTTTACAGAGAAGATCCGTCGCGTACCCGGCATTCCTCAGGTCTTGGACTCTCGATTGTGAAGGCGCTGATGGAGAAAATGAACGGGGATGCAGAGGCCAATTCCGCCAGCGGCATCTTCAGCATTGATATCGAATTCGCAAAAGCGGGAAAGGAGCACCCCCATGGGCATCCCTCTCAATAGTAACAGCAAAAGAATTCTCATCGTTGAGGATGATGAGCATATTAACGCAATTCTGCATGACGGGCTTACCGCCTCAGGCTTTCAGTGTACCCGGGCCTATTCAGGCAGTGAAGGGATGCTGAATCTGGCAGAGCAGGAGTACCACCTCATTGTCTTAGACCTGATGCTGCCCGGATTGTCCGGCGAAGGGTTCATGCACCGTTTGCGTGAGGAGTTGAAGTCCCGGATTCCGGTAATTGTCCTCTCGGCAAAGGATCAGCTGGATCATAAGCTGGATCTGTTCACGCTTGGCGCTGATGATTATGTGACCAAGCCTTTTGAGCTGGAGGAGCTGATTGCCCGCATCCATGTCCATATCCAGCGGACAGCTGCCGGTGAGCCGGTGAAGGAATTCAGGCATAAGAATCTGGTGCTGGACTGCACGGCCTACAGTGTTAGGATTCATGGCAGCTTGCTTGCTCTGACCCGCCAGGAATACCGGATTGTAGAGCTGCTGGTCCGGAATCCCTCCCGCGTATTCACGAAGCAGGATCTCTATGAGCTGGCCTGGGAGGAGATCTATCTGGGCGAGGACAAGACGATAACGGTACATGTCAGCAATATTCGCAATAAAATCAAAACGCACGACAGCGAAGCCTATATCGATACGGTCTGGGGCATCGGCTTCCGGCTGAGTCCATGATGAACTTTGAACTTTCTTAACCTTTTGTTGGCGAACTATTAGTCTTCATCCTGTTAACTTAGGGTAAGGAGGTGGCAGACATGACAGATTGCATTATTGAACTATGCGGACTGACCAAGATGTACCAATCGAAAGCGGCAGTACGGAATGCCAATCTCAAAATCTACAGAGGAGAGATTGTCGGCATCATCGGTAAGAACGGGGCGGGCAAATCGACCCTGCTCAAAATGATCAGCGGACACGTGTATCCAACCTCGGGAGAGCTGCATTTTTTCAACCGTGCGGCGGCGGGAGACCAGTCTTTTTTCGAGCGGATGGGGGTGCTGATTGAACAGCCCGGGTTATACCCGAACATCTCGGCCTATGAGAACCTG
The DNA here is from genome assembly GCF_038000365.1 of Paenibacillus sp. FSL R7-0333. Lineage (NCBI taxonomy): Bacteria > Bacillati > Bacillota > Bacilli > Caryophanales > Paenibacillaceae > Paenibacillus > Paenibacillus sp. FSL R7-0333. Next base: position 5,489,689 of record NZ_JBBOBZ010000001.1, on the reverse strand, counting down.
AAGCTGCTCGCCATCGCATATGGTCTAAGTGACAGGGTTACCACGATAGAGAAATTGCTGAGGCTCGTAGGACTGGACCCTAAGAATGCCGCCAAAGTCAAAAGCTATTCCATGGGCATGAAGCAGCGGCTGGGGATCGCGGTGGCCTTGCTTGGAAGTCCCGATGTGCTGATTCTGGATGAGCCGATTAACGGGCTTGATCCGCAGGGGATTGTAGAGATCAGGGAGCTCATCCTGGAGCTGAACGCAGCGGGTCTGACGATTCTGATCTCCAGCCACATTCTGGAGGAGCTCTCCAAAATCGCCACCAAGTATGCCATTATCCATCAGGGTGAATTCGCCGAGGTCATCTCCAAGGAAGAATTACAGCAGCGCTGTGAGGAACGGATCGAGATTAGCGTGGAGGAAGCCAGGGAGGCTCTCCCGGTGCTGGAGCGCGAGCTGAAGATTACACAATATAAAGTGGTGGACAGCCGTACGGTGTATGTATACGACGAGCATATCCGCATCCGGCAGATCGTCCAGGAGCTGGCGCAACATGGGATAATGGTAGATTCCATCTCAAGACATAAGCAGAGCCTGGAGCAGTATTTCCTGGAACGCACGGAAAGTGCAGGTGAACGCCATGATTAATCTGTTCAAAATGGACTCTTACCGCTTCACGCGAAACAAGATTATGTACTTGCTGCTGCTTTTGTTCTGTGCCTTTCAGATCTTCGGCATCTATATGATGAAGCAATACGCGCAGCCTGTGGAGGAAGGCGGTGTTCAGATCGGAAATTTAACGGAGATAGACTTCATCCAGTACACGATCTCACAGCCGCCTTCCTGGATGCTGATCTATATCGCCGTATTCACGATCTATTTCTATATGAGCGAATGGAATTCCGGCTTCCACAAGAATTATATCTCCATGAGACAGGCAAGAATCCACTCCGTCTTCTCCAAAATGGCGATTCTCGCCCTATTCGTGGCCATGCTGTTCCTGACACTGTTAATTGCGGATGGGATCGGGAGAAGGATGTTTTTTGACCAGACGGATATGGGGGAGCCAGGCACGCTCATTACTCTGCTGGCCAGCCAATTCTTGCTGCACTGGGCGTTCTCCCTGCTTGTTCTCTGCATTGCTATGATGACTAAGAACTTGCTCATCAGCTTGAGCGCCGGCTTCGTTCTGGCCCTGAATGTGATCGGGATGGTACTGGGGGCGCTGGAGAATCAGTTCACAGGCACTCATCTGACGCAATATCTGCTGATCAACACGCTCGTACGGGTCAAGGATCTAGGCAGCACGGCTGACCTTATTCATACATTCGGAGTAGCGGTTGCAGCGATTCTAATACTAAGCTATCTTGCTGTCCGCTACAAAATCAGGGAGGATCTGAACTAGCTTCACTTCGCGCCTGAGGGAATCAGATTCTTCTGCATTCCCCGGGCAGCTCCCCGCCCTGAATCCATGCCTCGACCAGCTTATTGAACAGCTCTGGCTTCGCCAGAGAGAGGCCATGTCCCATCAGGGGAATCACCACGCTCATGCAGCGGGGATTCACAGCTACAAGGTCCCGGGCGGATTGCTTCATGACAGATTTCTCACGTTCACCTACAGTAACCAGTATCTTGCCTGTGGCCTCACTGAACCCGGCTGGAATGCGGAACGACATATTCTCTTCCAGCACCCGGATCAGCGTCTTCAGTTCCATCTGCCGGCTCTCTTCAACATACCGTTCCAGGTACTCCTCGCCCAGATAGAGCGTCTTAGCCTGTAGCTTCGCGAACCATCTGTACTTAATCAGCGGAAAAGACAGTCTGACCGCCGGCCCGATCAGCTTGCTGGCGGAGGGAATGGGCCGCACTAACGCGCTGTTGATGATGGCATAATCGATCAGCTCCGGTCTTAACCCCAGCATCTGAACCAACACCTGTGCGCCCAGCGAGAAGCCGGTGACAACGATCTTTCGTCCCTGAGCCCGCTCCTCAATGAGCAACAGAAGCTCCTCCGCACTGCTGCGGATCGTGAACTCCGTATCCTCCCGGCTGAACCCGTGCCCCGGCAGGTCCGGGACCAGACAATGATACCCGGCGAACGCCGCCACCTGCTTCTCCCACATCCACCCGCTCACGCCCCCGCCATGCAGGAAGACCATCAGACAAGCCCCATCCGGGTCTCCGTACTCCTGAATATGTATCGCCATCCCGTTACACCTCTTTCTTGTAAAATAGCCACTCCTACTCCTACGTCCCAGTAACAATATGGTCTCATAAGTAGAACCGGCTTTGTCTTCCTTTTCGGGACGGTACCGTTTCAGTGAAAAGTGAAGCTTGGGTTTCGATGTTTATTCAGAACCTTTGAGGGAACTGAAAAGGTGTATCACAAAAAAAGCCCCGGCAGCTTGTCCAAGCGACCGGGTACTTATTCTGCATACAATCCAATAAATTGAACTTGTCAATTACAAATAAAGGGTGAGTGGTGGAAGGGAATTTTGGAACTGTAGGAGCGATAGCGTCCGCCTGAAAGCTTTCCGTAGGAAAGCTCGCATCGGAAGCATATGCTTGGTTTGGATTTCTACCGCGAACAGCGGTATAAAATCAGGAAATCCAAACCTAACAGCGGCCGGAAGTCCAAAACTTCTCTGGAGCCACGACTATCCCGGAATCGGAATGTACAAGTTTAAAACTTAAAATCTACATCCCGCAAAGGCTCAACATTCATCGCCCGCACATACCCATTCCCCTTCTTCGAGAAGAAGTCATGCTGCTTCGTGTGGGTGCTGATTCCGTTCTGGACGATCGGGTTAATCTCTTCCTCATCGAACAGCGGATCATGGCCGAGGTTCATCATCGCCTTATTGGCATTGTAGCGCAGGAAGGTCTTCACTTCCTCCACCAGACCGATCGGTGCGTAGATCTGCTCGGTGTATTGCTCCTCGTTCGCGTGGAGCAGACGCAGCAGGCCAACCAGGGTCTCGTAGACATCGCTCTGGTCTTCTTCGGACAGCTCCTCAAAAATCTCCTGGGCCAGCACGCCGACATAGACGCCGTGGATGCTCTCATCACGCAGGATCAGGTCGATGATCTCGCCGCTGCAGGTCATTTTGCCTTGTCCGGCCAGATAGAGCGGGTAGAAGAAGCCGCTATAGAACAGGTAGCTCTCCAGCAGAACCGATGCGGACATCGCCAGATAGAGGTCTTTCTTGGTCTCAATCTTTTGATAATACTCCGAGATCGTCTGGGCCTTGAACTGCAGGAACGTATTGTCCTCCACCCAGCGGAAAATCCCGTCAATCTGCTCGGTGGAAGCCAGTGTGGTGAAAATGCTGCTGTACGACTTCGCATGAATCTGCTCCATCATGCCCATGAAGCCGAGGACCGCCTTGCGCTGCAAGCCGTCCACATGCTCCATAATCTGTGGCATCCCTACACCGCCCTGGATCGTATCCAGCAGGGTCAGTCCGCCCAGCACCTTCATATAAGAGTCCTTTTCAATCTCACTCAGCGTGAGCCAGGACATTTTGTCATCGGATAATGGAATTTCGTCGTCGGTCCAGAACTGCATAATATTCTGGTTCCAGAACATCAGCGAGAAATCGTCGTCGGGACGGTTCCAGTTCACGGCTTGGATTGCGCTCATAATCGTATATTCTCCCTTTCTGTACCTGTGCCCCTCTTAGATGGAGCAGGCCAGGCATTCCTCGACAGACAATTTGTTGGTCCGGGTGTAGTACAGGGATTTCAGCCCTTTGTGCGCCGCATACAGGTAAGAGCGGGCCAGCTCACGGGTTGTAACATCACTGTTCACATGGAGAACCGTTGAGATACCCTGGTCGATATGAGGCTGAATCTCCGCAATCAGATCAATCACCTTGAACTGGTCCATCTGGTAGGCGGATTTATAGTAGAACACATTGTCCGGACGCAGGTAAGGCATCGGATAGTAGGTGGTCGAGTTAGCATACGTGCGGGTTTCGATCTGCTCTACAATCGGCATGACGCTGGAGGTCGCATTCTGGATGTACGAGATGCTTGCGGTCGGCGCAATTGCCAGACGGTAAGCATGGTACAGGCCGTGCTTCATCACCTTGTCACGCAGCTGCTTCCAGTCCTCAGTTGTAGGAATGTAGATCCCTTCGAAGAGTTCCTGGGCTTTTGCCGTAACCGGACGGTAGTCTGTAGTTATATAACGGTCGAAATACACGCCGCTGGCATAGTCGGACTGCTCGAATCCATAGAAGGTCTCGCCAGTCTCAGCGGCAATCTCCATACTTTTCTCAATCGAGTGATAGTTCATGGTCATGAAGAAGGTGCGTGCGAAATCACGGGCCTGCTCACTCTCATAAGCCACCTTGTTCTTGGCGAAATAGCCGTGCAGGTTCATTACACCCAGACCTACGGAGTGCATTTCTTTGTTCGCCTTAGCCACGCCTGGAGCGTTGGAGACAGTTGTCATATCGCTGACAGCCGTCAGTGCCAGCATGCCCTCATGTACCGATTCACGGATCTTGCCGTGCTCCATCACGTTCACAATGTTGAGGGAAGCCAGGTTGCAGCTGATATCGCGGCGGATCTCGTCCTGCTGACCGTAGTCGTTAATCTCTGAAGTCTCCTGCAATTGGAAAATCTCGGTGCACAGGTTGGACATCTTGATCTGGCCCACATTACGCAGGGCATGGGCGTTATTGGCATTACTCTTGTTCATAATATACGGATAGCCCGATTCAAGCTGGATCATGGCGATCTTGGTCAACATGTCGCGTGCGCTCATCGCGATTCTTTTCTTCACGCGCGGATCGGCAAGCAGGGTATCATACATGACGTCCAGATCCATGTCATCCAGATGCGTACCGTACGCCTGGTAGACCGTGTAAGGAGCGAACACATGCAGCGGCTGATTATCCTGTGCGAGCTTGTAGAAGCGGTTAGGCACGATCAGGCCGATAGACAACGTCTTCAGGCGTGTCCGTTCGTCGGCGTTAATCTTCTTGCTGTCCAGGAACTCCAGTACATCCCAGCCAAAAATATTATAATAAGCCGCCCCCGAACCCTTACGCTGACCCATCTGGTCCGCATAGGAGAAGCCGTCTTCCATGAGCTTCAGGACAGGCATGATGCCTTTGGCCGCATCCTCGACACCTTTAATCGTCTCGCCGCGCGAGCGCAGCTTGGACAGATTGACGGCAACGCCGCCCCCGATTTTCGACAGCTGCATGCAGGTGTTCAGCACATAGTTGATCGAATTGAGTGAGTCGTCCATTTCCAGCAGGAAGCAGGAGACCATCTCGCCGCGGCGGCTTTTACCGGCATTAAGGAAGGTTGGTGTCGCCGGCTGCAGGCGCTGTTCCATCATCGAGCGGGCCAGTGTACGGGCAGTCTCTACGTTACCCCGTCCCAGATGCAGAGCCACTACCGCTACGCGGTCCGGATAATGCTCCAGGTACTGCTTACGGTCATTGCTTTTGACGGCATAGTCGGTATAGAACTTGGAAGCCGCCATATAGGAAGGGAAGCGGAAATTATATTCATGGGCGATCCGGTAGACATCCTCCATCTCAGCAGCGGAGTAGCGGTCGTACAGGTCCTCGTAGTAGTCATTGGCAATCATATAATCAATCTTGGCTTTCGTATCCGTGAAGGTCAGGCTACGCCGCTCCACATCCTGCATGAACTCGGCTACTGCTTCCTGGTCCTTATCCAATTGGAAAAAGCCGCTTTCGTCTCTCTTCATCAACATGTTGTTCAATTCAATATGCCGCAACCCGGTCCACCTCCTGTTTTATGCGCTGTACATCCCCGAAGGTTCCCGACAATTCAAACTTGCCGACCACCGGTACGTTGTAACGCTGTGCAATTAAGTCTGCGCTGTGCGCGTATAGCTCACCCCAGTTTTTGTTGCCGCTCGCGGCGATGCCTTTGAGCCTGGAATGGTTTCGTTCAAGGAATGTTGACACCTTCGCTGGAATCTGTCCAAATCCGGTAGTGTATGTAACAAGCACGTAAGGCTCGTCGATCGTCATATGCTCTTCGATTTGAACCGCCGGAAGCTTCAGTTTATTAATGAATCTTCTGACGTTGCCGGTCTTGGAATCGTAAGCAATCAACATGGCTCCTAACCTCCTATAACATGTTGCCCATTCTACAGCTCTTTCTACTTGACAAATGAACTTGGGCGAAATCACTAGATTTATGGGCTTAGCTCTTATATACACTATATTTAGTAATGCTTAATCATTTTATATACCATATATTGAAAAGTCAAGAGACAGACAGACTTCTGCGTCCCCTCAAAACAGAGCTTAAAACCGCCAATCCCACGCCCCGCCTGCATTCTATTCTCTTATAATTAATTAGTATTTTTTTTAAGCAATTTGCGGGGCTGCGGAATGGTGCAGACAGGGGCTTGCGGGAAGGGGAAACGGCTGTGATTTTTGAAAGCGTTTAGCCTTCGGGGGATCTGGATTTCATTGCACTTCGTACATTAGATGCTCCTTAAATTCAGGAGGAAATCAGCTCTGTTGTATTTTGTACACTTGATTTCAGCTAACAGGGGCTAATGGAGCAGATTCTTCAAATTCTAATGCAGGAAATGCAATAGAATGGAGATTAACGGAAAATATCGGCAATTCTATTGCAGAAAGTGCAATCCGCATATTCAGTTTTACAATAACAGGGAACCATATCCGCCGGCAGGAGTCTTATTAGGTGAGAGGGGAGAGAACATGCAGAGTAAAGAACTAACGTATAGCATGACCTGTGCCTCATCGGTATCGCTTCGCGAGATGATGGAGACCTACGGCCAGGACGTATGGAATTATGCTTTTTTCTTAACCCGCAGCCGGGAGCAGGCGAATGATATCAGCCAGGAGGTATTCCTTAAGGCCTACAAGAGCATGAGCAAGTACCGGGGGCAGTCCACTCTGAAAACCTGGCTGCTCACCATTACCCGCAACACCGCGTTCAGCTTACGGCGCAATAGCTTCTGGCGGAGGTTCGTTCCTCTGGGCAGCCATCAGGATAAGGGAGGCGCCTTGTCCGCAGAACAAGAGGCTATCGGCAATCAGTACGCGAACCGCATCTGGGAGATCATTATGGAGCTGCCGGACAAGTACCGGGAGGTGCTGGTGCTGGACATTCAGCAGGATCTGTCAGTCGCTGAGCTGTCCGCGCTGCTTGGGATTGCGCAGGGAACGGTCAAATCCAGGCTCGGGCGGGCCAGAATGAAAGTGAGAGCAGCGATGAAGGAGGAAGACCTGTGAAGACAAGACAAGAGCTTGAACAAGTGAAGGTGATGAGCGGGGAGAAGGATTGGTATAAGCAAGCCGGGCGGAACCCGCTTACAGAGCCGGGATTCACGCCACAGCTCATGGCGCGGATTGAAGAGGCTGCCCATGAATCCTCTAATCATCGTACAAGCGGCCGCCGCTTCAGCCGTATGACCGCTCTCGGCGGACTGGCAGCCATCCTGCTGCTTGGCGCGCTGGTCTGGCCGTTTGGCCCAGGGGCCGGGCTTGATCCGGCAGGGAGGCTGGCAGCGGTCTTTAAGCCTGGCTCGGGAGCGGCTGTGGTTACGCCGTCGGCATCTCCTTCGGCTACGCAGAACGCAGCTTCACCCGCATCGCCGCAAGCCTACAACCCGCCGGTTGGTTCTGCAGAGTTTGAGCTTGGCGGAAGGAAGTATTACATGCCCTTATCGCTGGACAGAGACAAGACGCGTGCGCGTGCTGTTGAGACTAACGCCGGGATTGTCTGGTCGCCGCCGCCGCCGATGGTCAATTACAGCAAGCCCAAATATACCCATCCTACGGAACCTTACACATTGTATCTGTCTCCAAAGGGGCAGTCTGAGCTATCTGAAGCAACGGCAAAACGGATCTATACCTTACCGCTTTATGCTGGCGGCTCGCAGCGTTATTATGAACTTACGGGGATCTGTGACGGAGGGGACTATGTAGTGCTGGGTATCGGAACGATCACTTTGGGTAAAGGGGTAGGAATGACACCTGAAAAGTTATCCGTTTTGAATTTAAAAGCAGCCGCAGCTGGAGAAACAGTAGCCCCGCAGGAACTGCTGGATTTAAGCAGTTTAGGTGACAAATATTCCTTGTACAGATCCTTTATTGCTTTTGATAAATATAATAGTGAGATGCTGCTTGTATATTACAGTGATGATAAAAAGAATGGTTTTGACGTTCATGGCAGTCTGTACGATATTGCTACTGGAGCGATACAGAATATAAGCAGCAAAATCGGCATCGACGTTCAAGGTCAGCAGCAGACAGCTATTTATGAAGTGAACGGTAAGAAGCGGAAAGCGGATATCGTCTTGCTCCTCGGCCAGCAGTGGTATTATGAATGGTTTTATCAGGAACACGGACAGCAGATTGATCCCGCTAAGACAGGGAAGTGAGCGTTCAGTGTTTGCAGCATCTAATAGAGGAATCCTGGTGAGGCTACGGGGTTCTCTTTTTCTGTCTGCTGCTTCATTCCATTCCCTATAGATAATTTACTAAAAAAAAGCTATACTTTTTGATAATATCTCTAAGTAAACGTGATTTGTGTTTACTTCTGGAGTTCGATATCGAAGAGTGGAGCGGGATCAATGAAGAAGCTGACTATTGAGGATGTGGCTAAGAAAGCGGGCGTATCGAAAAGCACAGTCTCGCAATTTTTAAATAAACGGTTCAAGTATATGAGTGAGGCGACCAAAAACCGCATTGCCGAGGTTATCGATGAGTTGAATTACCAGCCCAACGGGCTTGCCCGCAGTCTCAAGCAGAACCGCACGCATATGGTTGGCATTATTGTAGCCAATATTGATTATTCGCTATCCATCCAGTGTATCCGGGCGATCGAGAATGAGCTGCAGCGCCATGGGATTCAGGTGATCATCTGCAACTCGGACGAGAATGCCGATAAGGAGAATACTTATGTGGAGACGTTGGTCGCCCGTCAGGTGGATGGCCTGATTATTTTTCCGGCGGGAGATCAGCCTACGCCTTACACTAGATTAATTGAAGCGGAATATCCGCTGGTCTTCATGGACCGGCTGGTTGACGGGATCACGACCCAGAGCCTGCTGCTGGATAACGAGATGGCGGTGAAGACCGCTATCCGGGAGCTGACCGGCCACGGCCATGAAGCGATTGCTATTCTATCCCTGCCGCTTGGCGTACATGCGATTACCCCGCGCAAGGAGCGAATGAGCGGGTACAAAAAAGCGATGGAGGAAGCGGGTCTGCCGCTGCTGGGTTCGTATATGCGAAGTGTGTCACGCGAAGACATCGCATCTGCACTGGACGAGCTGCTACAGCTTCCCGAGCCTCCAACAGCGCTGCTTGCCGCCAATGATCTGGTGCTGGGCGAAATTCTTAAATATGCGAACCGCAATGCCATTGCGATCCCCGGCCAGTTGTCGGTCATCGGCATCGACGATGCCGAATTCGCCCGGATCTATAATCCTGATATTACAACGATCCGCCAGCCGGCTTACGAGATGGGGATGCAGGCGGCGAAGATCATGCTCTCTTTGATCAACGATGCGGACAGCGCGATGCCCATCACCTACAGGTTCCCGCCTTCCTTGCAGCAGGGGGAGTCGGTGCAGCCGCCGGCTAAGCCGGAATAGAGCAGGTCGGGGCGGCGAAAGGTCCATCGTGGTGACAACATATAGGAAATCTGCTCAGGAATCCACGGCTTTACGGACCCAGGGAACGTTATTGTGCGGAAAAGAAGGGTTTTGTAAGTTTTACGGACTCAGTGCAATTAGAATAAAAAGTGGACGCCACGTTAAGAGACACTGGATAATAGGCTTAACGAAGGAAGGTGTCCAATGTGGGGGAACGACGGCAACGATACAATGAAGAATTCAAGAAGCAGACGGTGAAATATGTGCAGGAGCAGACCAAGAGTATTGGGGATATCTGTGAGGAGCTGAATATCCCCAAGAGTACGATTCACCAATGGATCTCTCAGTACCGCCAATTCGACCAGGAGGCCATTCACCACCCGGAGAAAATGCGTCAGATCGAACAGACGCTTAAGGATGCCGAAGCGGAGAATCACCGCAAAGAACGTGAAATCGAGGACCTGAAAGAAGAGCTGGCCATTCTAAAAAAGGCGCTGCACATCTTCAGCAAAGAAAAGAACTAAGGTTCCAGTTTATCGAAGATCACCGCTCGGATTTTCGATTGGAGAAGATGTGCAAGGTCCTCAAGGTATCCCGAAGCGGGTACTACAAATGGCGTACGGCAGAGCAGCCGGTACGACTCGAGCGAAAAGAGAAGCTGATTCAGCGTATTCGGTGGTATCACCAGGATTCAGGGGGCACCTACGGCAGCCCAAGGATTCATCGGGAACTCCAAAGGGAGGGCTGGAAGGTCTCCGAGCGTACCGTCGGCCTCTTCATGCGCGAGCAAGGGATACGTTCGTGTATGGCCCGTAAATACCGGGTCACGACCACGGACTCGAATCACGATCTGCCGATTGCGCCCAATGAACTCCAGCAAGACTTTTCGGCCACAAGGCCAAATGAAAAATGGGTGGCCGATATTACGTACATTCCGTGTCGTCAAGGCAAACTCTATTTGGCGAGTATTCTGGACCTGTATACGAAACAGATTGTCGGGTGGAAGCTCAGTGACCGGATGACCACGGATCTGGTTCTAGGCGCCCTCCAGCAGGCCTACAAGGCGAAAAAGCCTGGGAAGGACCTGATACACCACTCCGACCGAGGATCTCAGTATGCCTCCAAGGACTACCGGAAACAGCTCCAAACCTATCGCATGAAAGCGAGTATGAGCCGCAGGGGCAACTGCTACGATAATGCTTGTATAGAAGCGTTCCACAGCATTCTGAAGCGCGAGTTGATCTACAGTCATCCGAAGTTTAAAACCAAGGAAGAGGCCTACCAAAAGCTATACTGGTATTTGGAGTTGTTTTACAACCGCAAGCGTTCCAACAGTACTCTGGGATACATGTCGCCAGTGCGTTTTGAGCAACTTTACTACCAGACAGTCGTTTAATTGGCGTCCACTTTATTGACAGAAGAGCACAGGAGCCGTTAAATTGCTATTTAGGGCGCTGGATGGCACGAAAAGTGCGGCTTAACGTCATCTGAGTCCGTTAGGCTTGCTATAGTTTAGCAATTCCCCAAATAACGGCTCTCCAGTCCGTAAGTCTATAGTTTGAGAGCAGGATTATGTACATTGAGCAAGACTATGTACTCTGCCGCGCGAACTGCTGGGAATGACGACTTGCCGGTTCGCAGGAACAATGCTCGGATGAAACTGACTTATCGTAACTGAGCTGTAACTGAGCCATAACCATGCTGTACTACCTGCAATTCAGCCACACCTTTCTCACGCTACATATGCAAAAGGGTGTCCCAGCCGTCTGCCGGCTCAGGGACACCCTTTTTGCTGTGCTAATGTGTGTTCATGCTGAAGCCTGGCGCTGCCGGCAGCAGAGCACCTGCTCATTGGCTATACGCCTGCGCTCATGAACTCCTCCAGCTGGGCGCGGGTGGGAAGGCCGTCCATATCGCCAGGCGACATCACGGCGAGTGCGCCGATCGCATTGCCGCGCTTCACGGCTTCTGCTACGCTGAGCTTCTCCAGCATGGCGCTGATCACCCCAACCGCGAAGCCGTCTCCGGCGCCGACTGTATCGACAACCTGCTCGACCTTGAAGCCGTCCACATAACCCTCTTCACCCGTGGAGGTCTTGTAGTAAGCGCCCTCAGGACCGAGCTTAATCACTACAAGAGATACGCCGCGCTCCAGATAGTACCCGGCAATCTCCTCCGGAGTCTCAAGACCGGTGAGAATCTTACCTTCTCCGTGTCCGGGCAGGAACCAGTCGCAGCGGGTAGCCAGATCGTTGATCGTATTAACCATAGTTTCGGTGTCTGGCCACAGGGTCGGGCGCAGATTCGGGTCCAGTGATACGGTCTTGCCGCGCTGCTTCATGAACTCCATGGCATGCAGCGAGAACTCGTGACACGAAGCCGAGAGTGCGGAAGAGATGCTGGTCACATGCAGATGGCCTGCGGAAGCGAAGTAATCTTCATCGAAGTCGGCGAGACTCAGCTTGGAGGCGGCGGAATTTTTGCGGAAATATTCCACCTTGGGATCTCCAGTGAGTACCTTGGATTTGATCAGCATGCCCGTGGAGAATTCCTTGGTCGTTGTGATGCTCGCGGTATCGATCTTCTCCTTGTTCAGCGCCGAGGTGATGAACTGGCCAAAGTTGTCTTCGCCAAGCTTGGTCACATAACCGGTCAGATGCTCCAGGCGTGATAATCCGGTGGCTACATTACTCTCCGCACCTGCCAGCGCCTTGGAGAAGGAAGTGACCTCATGCAAGGGGCCGGCTTCATTGGCGTAGAACATGGCCATCGGCTCCCCGAAGGTGACTGCATCCAGCTGTTTATTCATGAATAGTTCCTCCTAAAATGAACACGTTATTATGGTTTGGAATAGAATATAAGTTGAAATTATCACATAAAACGGTTTTGTACAATATAGCAATGCTCATTCTGCGGGCTTATTTTGTAAAGGAAACAGGGGAAGACATTCGTTTGTCCTTGTTACATAAGCGTTTTTGAATATTTTCGAAGGATTGATAACGCTTCTTGAATAAATATATATTGACTGTTAGCGGCAATGTTATTACTATTTTCTTAGAAGGATAAAGCCTGATGTTAGTAAAATAGATAAATTAGTTTATCTAAATTATTATTCTTATGAATATATAACCAGAGAGGAAGTAACAATCATGAAGAAAATTAAAGTATTACAGAATATCACCTCTGTTGGCGTAGTAGCCGTTATCCGCGCGGATAATGCCGATGATGCTTATGCCATGTCGGTGGCTTGTATCGAGGGCGGACTGAACAATATCGAAGTGACCTTCACGACTCCGGGAGCCGAAGTAGCGATTAAGCGCTTGGTGGAAGAATACGGGGGCCGCGCCGTGATTGGTGCCGGTACTGTACTTGATCCGCTGACGGCAAGAATAGCTATTCTGGCTGGTTCGGAATTTGTGGTCAGCCCGTCTTTTGAAGAGGATACTGCTAAGATGTGTAATCTGTACGGCATTCCTTACATGCCGGGCTGCATGACGCTGAATGAGATGAAGGAAGCCCTGAAGCTGGGTGTGGATGTGCTGAAGCTGTTCCCTGGCAGTGCGTTCGGACCGGACTATGTCAAGGCGGTTAAGGGGCCAATGCCGCATGTCAACATTATGCCTACCGGCGGCGTGGATCTGAACAATATGGAGAAATGGATCAAGAACGGCTGCATCGCTGTCGGCATCGGCGGCAACCTGACCGCACCGGCCAAGGAAGGCCGCTATGACCAGATCACAGAGCTGGCTGCTCAGTATGTAGCGAAGTTCAAGGAGATTCAAGGCAAGTAAAATACATGTACAACAGAAATGTCTTGCCTCTATGGGGCAGGGCATTTTTTTGTTGACTGTAGATATGCCTAAATGATGGAATTGCTGCCGCTTCGGGCAATACTTATAATAGAGGCAGAGTGCAGAGGCGCCTGCGGACATTGAGAAGTATACCTGAAAGGTGATGCCATGACTGGCGACGATCTTCGCAGCAAGCTGTACCCGACACTGGTAGTGGAAGAAGCCGATTATGTGGAGATTCGAACTGCAGTCCACGGCTGCAGGGTGAGCGCGGGAGCCATCTATAAACTGTATCGTAACTATAATCATCCGCAACTTTTTGAGCAGGGAGAAGTATATGTGCTTGATGATGACTCCAGGGAGAACTATGCGGTGCTCCTGGTGTGCGCAACTACATTATATACATTAGAGGACCCGTCCCGGTCGTAGCATAAGTCAGGTATGGGACGGTCTGCTTCTCATGTCATTTCTGTAACTAACTTCTATAAAAAGAGTATTTGAATGATAGCAGCATCCCTTGTATGCTTAGTAGGGATTGTGGACTATAAAATAATCATTACAGGCTTGCAACAAATTCGCAGTCTTGCGCGTCAGTAAGATTGCATAGAGAGGGGGAACCTTCGTGGTGGAGCAGGGACTCATCAGAGCCGCTCAAGCGGGCGATCGCGACGCTCTAATCACCCTATTGCGAGAAATTGAAGGGCATGTATATAAGACGGCCTTCTACATTCTGCATAATGAACAGGATGCACTGGATGCCTCCCAGGAAGCGTTGATCCGGGTGTACACCAAGATCGGCTCCTATGAGGAGAAGGCGCAGTTCAAAACATGGGTTCAGCGAATAGTAACCAACATATGTATAGACAAATTCCGGAGAACGAAGCCTACCGTTTCTATCGATGAACACGAAATGGTGTTCCAGGATAAAAAACATAACGTAGAGCGCGAAGTGATGTCGGGTTATCTGGCGGAGGATATCCGTGAGGCCATAGACCAGCTTCCGGAGCATCACCGGACGGTAATCGTGCTCCGCTATTTACAGGATTTTTCTTACAACGAGATTGCAGACTGTCTGGATCTGCCTCTGAACACGGTCAAATCGTACCTGTTCCGGGCGCGGCAGCAGCTGCAGAATAGACTTCAGGAGTATCAGAAAGGTGGTGTGTCAGGATGAAGTGCGCGGAGGTGATGGAATGGATGCACCGCTATTTAGATCATGATCTCAGTCAGGAAGAAATGCTTGAAATGTTCCGTCATATCGACGATTGTCCTTCCTGCGCGGAAGTCTTGGACCGGCTGACGCTGCTCTCCCAGCAGCTGGAGCAGCTTCCCGACGTGAAGCCCCCCTTCAGTCTGGTTGACTCTATCCTGCCTCAGCTTGAACAGCTGGACCGCGGTGTCCCGGAAGAGCCTGCCGTAATGGAGCCGGAAGATCCGAAGGTTATTCCCTTCTCCCGTTCAAATAACCGGGGCAAGAAGTCCAAGGGCCCTTCACTGGCTGCGCGGACAGGCATTGGTGCTGCGGCGGCAGCGGTGATTCTGCTAATCGCCGTATTCAATATGCCGAAGAGTCTGCCGGGCGCAGACTTGGATATGTCATCCAAGCTAATGAGCGGCGGAGCGGCGAACTCCAGCGTGAGCACAGAGAACAGTGCGGACGCCCCGCAGGCGGACGGACAGAATAACAGCGGCAGCAGCAGTGATCTTAATAAGATGGACCAGGCCACGCCTAGTGACACTGCAGACGGCGATATGAATTCTGCATCGCCTGCTCCCAGTGAGGGGGCTGATCAACCAGTCGCAGCCGGCGGCGGTATGGCTTCAGACAAGGAGCCTGCGGTAAGCGAAGCTCCGATCAGCAATCGCGCCGCTACTGCGCCTCCGGCGGATCGCCCCAAGAGCACCAAGAAAGCGGATAGCCGGTCAGCGGAACCCCAAAGCACGAAGTCGAGTGCGCCAACACAAGAGAATATAGCGGACGATAATGCGGCTGAGGGGGATGCACGGATAGCGCCGACTCCAGCCGCTAACGAGGCAGGAGCCATGCTGATGGTCGCAGATTCCTCGTGGACTTCACCGGACGGGCAGCATACGGCTGAGCTGACTGGCCAGCATGTTGTAATCTACAGCCTAACCGCAGAAGGAGAAGAACAACAACGGACAGTATTAACCTCGCTTCCTTTGGAGGGGAACTGGGTCTCCGGTGTGTGGTCGGAAGACGGCACCCAGTTCACTTATGTGCTACAGCTTGAGGACGGTACGCAGACGACGAAGGTATACACGGTTCCGGCAGAGAGTGCGACACCTGCCCCATCTGCTTCTCCGGCTCCTATTAACTCTCAAGCGCCTACCGCTTCTCCGGCGGCGTCTGCTTCACCGGTCACCAGCCCGGCTATTACCCCGGACGCGGCAACGTCCGATAAATAACCGGAACGTTCTTCCGGCCTGCGGAATATGCTAAGGCAAGAGGACATGAATTACAGGCTTTGCGAGTATCATCGGTATGACCGGCGGCCGGGAGAGTTTCTAGAGCTGCTCCCTCCGTCGTTTATATAGATGCGCCGCTGAAACGGAGTAACTTTGGCCCTGGCTGCCGAGGTTGCTCCGTTTTGGCTTGCGCCCCGGTCAGGACAAAGTGATAATGATACCTATGTTTTCAGCCGATTTTTTGTTAAAATGTACGAATGTATGTGTCTGATACGGACCAGGCAGATAAATTAAAAAGGAAGTGGCGGGATGGATGCCAAAACGGCGGCCAAAGACATCAAGCAAGGAAAGGTCTCTCCGCTGTACCTGCTGTACGGCAGTGAGAAGTTCCGGATGAATGAATTCGCGGCCATGCTGGAGGAACACCTGATCCCCAAAGAAGACCGCGATTTCGCGGTGATCCCGTTCGATCTCTCCGAAACTCCGGTTCAGGCGGTTATTGAAGAGGCAGAGACGGTTCCGTTCATGGTAGAACGCAAGCTCCTGCTGGTACGGGATGCGGCTCTGTTCACGGCAGGCAAGGAGAAGGCGAAGCTGGAACATAACGTGGAGATGCTGAGCGAATATATGCAGCACCCTGCCGAGTTCAGTGTGATTGTATTTATGGTGAACGGCGACAAGCTGGATGAACGTAAAAAAATCGTCAAAAGCATCAAGACCGCCGGCACCGTGCTGGCCTTCAATCCCCTGGGTGCGGAGGAGCTGCTGCGCTGGGTGGAGAAAGGCTTCCGCGAACGCGGCTGCTCCCTTGCGCCGGGGACAGCGGAGGTTCTGATTGCAAGCAGCGGAACCGGACTCCAGGGTCTGTCTGCAGAGATGGACAAGCTGTGTCTGTTCGCCGGTACTGGCGGGCGGGTGGATGCGACAGCGGTGGAGAGTCTGGTCCACCGGGGGACGGAGCAGAACATCTTCACGCTGGTGGAGGATATTGCGAATCTGCGCCTGGACAAGGCGCTGAATACGCTCTATGAGCTGCTCAAGCAGCGGGAGGAGCCGATCAAGATCGCTTCGCTGATTGCCCGGCAGTTCAGAATCATCCTGCAGGTCAAGGATCTGTCAGCCCTTAGCTATTCGCAGGGACAGATTGCCTCCCAGCTCGGACTGCATCCGTATGCAGTGAAGCTTGCCGGAGAGCAGGCTCATAAGTTCGGAAGCCAGCGCTTGCGGCAGATCCTGAGTATTCTGGCGGATCTGGACTATCAGATGAAGACGGGAGCTGTTGATAAGGTGCTGGGGCTGGAGATGTTCATGCTGCGCCTTGGAGCCTGAATAGAGCGGCCTTACATGGAACGAATCAAAGAGCCTGTCCACCCGCGTGTATCATGGGATGGACAGGCTCTTTGATGGTACAGCGGAATTCAATGAAGGAAGTTAACGAGCATAAAAAAACCTAACCGTATGCAGCATAGCGGTCAGGTTCTTCAGTGCTCGTTATGATTGTCGCCCTTGGCTTAGGCTTGAGCCTTGAGAGCGTTCAATTTCTTAGCCAAGCGGGATTTTTTGCGGGCAGCCGCATTTTTATGAACCAGGCCTTTAGTTACAGCCTTGTCCAGCTTTTTGGAAGCCGCTTGGAAAGCAGCCTGAGCTACTTCAACTTCCGTACCAGTCACTGCTACATCAGCAGTTTTCACAGCTGTACGAAGAGCGGACTTCTGGGAAGCGTTCAGTGCACGGCGTTTCTCGATCGTCTTGACGCGTTTTATCGCGGATTTGATATTTGGCATTGCATTCACCTCCTGAAAGACATTCGAAATCAACAAATGATTCACAACTTAAAATAGTTTAGCATGAAGGGTAGCAAAAAGCAAGATAAAAAGCTTTGTAATTCCCTGAGAGCGGTTTGTATAAACGGAGGCTTTCTCTCGCACACTATCAGCAATATGCAAAAGGAGGCTGAACTAAGAATGGAACTGGATCTTCAGCTGTATTCGGTACGTACAGACTTGGCGGTGGAAGCGAAGGAAATGGCAGAGCGGCACGCCAATACGCCGATCCCGGGTGTCAATGAGGAAGTGGAAGAAGCGGACGGCATCAAGGTCACGAGACTTGCTGTAGCAGACCTTGCCGGTTCTCAGGCGATTGGACGGGCTATCGGCAATTACGTGACCCTGGAGGTGCCTGGGCTGCGCGGAGGGGACACCGGGCTGCAGCAGAAGGTCTCCACAGTGTTTGCCCGGGAATTCGAGCACTTTCTGGATGAAATCGGCATTGACCGCGATTCCAAGGTCCTTATCGTAGGCTTGGGCAACTGGAATGTGACGCCCGACTCGCTCGGCCCGCTGGTCGTTGAGAATGCGCTGATTACCCGCCAGTTCTATGAGTTGGTACCCGACCAGATTTCGCCCGGGTACCGGAATGTCAGTGCTATTGCTCCCGGAGTGCTCGGCCTGACGGGGATTGAATCCAGCGAAGTGGTGCAGGGGATTGTGGACCGCACCAGCCCGGATGTCATTATAGCTATTGATGCGCTGGCCTCCCGTTCACTGGAGAGAATCAATACCACCATCCAGATTGCGGATATCGGCATTCATCCCGGCTCAGGGATCGGGAACAAGCGCAGAGGGCTGACCAAGGAGGTGCTGGGCGTGCCCTGCATCGCCATCGGCGTCCCAACGGTCTGCTATGCTTCCACCATCGTCAACAATGTGCTGGAGATGATGCGGACCCATTTCGGGCAGATGGCGGATGGCGGTGCTCACACCAAAGAAATTATGGGTCTCCTTGACGATATATCTGAGCAGGAGCGTCTCGCCCTGGTGAAGGAAGTGCTTGAGCCGCTGGGGCATGACCTGATTGTGACCCCCAAAGAGATCGATGAATTCATTGAAGAGATCGCCAACATTGTGGCAAGCGGACTGAATGCTGCACTCCATGAAGCGGTAGATCCGGGCAATGTCGGAGCTTACACTCACTGATCTGTCACTTATCACCTCGCCCGCACCGTCCTGCCGTAACGCAGAACTGGTCGCGGGCTCTTTGTCTGTGTTGCCCCCTCACTTCTCTATCGATGCTCCCTGCTATCTCTCATTCTGTGGTTCTAGCACAACTCTTCCGCTCATAGATTTGGAGTATGAGAGATTACAGAGGGCTTAGAGGAGGACATAACAATCATGAACAGAAAATGGTTTCAGCTATGGAATATAGGGCGGCTGCGCGGACGGCTGATGGATATTCTGTCGCTGGGAAGGACGATGCTGCTGCTGGCCGGAGGTTCGCTTGTGTTGTTCATGCTGCTTGGAGCCGGCGGATTGGCCGGGCAGAAGCTGAATTCTTCGCCCATTCCTTCCATGAAAGGTCTGGCGGCCTCGCTCTCCAGCGGATTCTTCATGGAGCTGCTGGGCATGGAGGTCCCCCATCTGCCGAAGGGCGAGGAGCCTTCAGCCTTCTCCGGGGACAAGGTGACCTCCTTCGTATTCCGGCTGCTTACCAGTGTTGATCCTGGTGATCCCAAGAGTCTGGTCTCACGTGAGATGCCCGGACTTGCTGCCGATGATCCCTTCCTGCTGCGGCAAGGCTCAGGGGGAAGTACAGGGGCGCCGGCCGATTATCATCCGGGGGGCGATGAACTGGCCACCGGGGAAGATCCCGGAGCAGGGGGCGATCCTGGAGCCCCGCCGGATTCAGGGAACGGTACTGAGGCTGGGAATGGCCATGACAGTCCGGGGGAAGGCGTGGCAGAGCCCGAGGCTTCGCCTGTCCCTGACCCGTCCGGTACAGAACCTGACGAGGGCTACTCCGGAAGCGGAGATGCCGAGAACGGCACCGGAGATACTTCGGTCAAGCGTATTCTCGTTTATCATTCCCATCCCCGGGAGGCCTATAATCCGCTGCTTGGCGCACAGAGCGACAACCCCAGCTCTGCAGTCCCTTCCAAGAATGTCATGCTGGTAGGCTCCTATATTGCCAAGAGGCTGGAAGAGCGGGGGATCGGAACTGTCCATGCCCAGGAGGACTATGCTACAGAGGTACCGGGCTACAACTGGAACTTCTCTTATAAATATTCACGTATGACTGTGAAATCGGCCATGGCCTCCAATCAGAACATGAGTGAGCTGATTGATATCCACCGCGATTCGCAGCGGCACGGCAAAACAACAGCCTTGATTAACGGGAAAAATTATGCTCAGGTCTATTTTATTTTGGGGCATGCGAATAAAAACTGGAAACAAAACGAGGCCTTCGCCAATAAGATCCATCAGCTGCTTGAGAAAAATTATCCTGGAATTTCACGCGGGATATGGGGGAAATCGTCCGGAAACGGGAATAATGGGGAATATAACCAGACGTTGTCCCCGAACAGTGTGCTGATTGAGGTAGGCGGAATTGACAACAGCGCCGATGAACTGAAGCGGACGGCGGATATTCTGGCGGATGCCATCGCTGATGTGTACTGGAGCAGCCGGGATGCCGAGAAGGCAGCTGCGCCAGATCAGGGCAGTACGCAATCTGGAGGCACCGGGGCAGAGACATCAACAGGTTCCTGAACGGATTATAGCTGAAAAGGAGCGGAGAATATGACACGGTTCGGTAAAAAGCTGGTAATGGTCGGAATATGGGCGGGCGTGGGGCTGTTGATCGGACTGCAGTTCGGCGGCGGCGGTTCGGGAGTCTCCGGTATACTGCCGGACTGGAGTAAGCCAGCCGGGAGCAGCGCGCCTGGACAGAACGTTACGGCCGGAACTGCGTACGTTCCGGCTGCCAGTACAACCCCGGGCGGCCAGGCTTATGTATATGTGCCCGTGACTATTGATCCCGTAACGGGCGCTTACACCATGCTGCCCATGAAGCAGCCGGTTGCAGGTACACAGGCGCAGACGGCTGGCGGCACGGGCAGCCTCCCGCAACAGGAGGTGAAGGACTACTCTGCGCTCAGTCCCGAGCAGATTCTGATTCCAGAGGAGCAGAAGCCGACTGTGGATGTGCTGGCGGATAAGACTGCCGGGCTGCTCCAGCAGGCTTCGCAGAAGGGCATCCGCTGGGTGGTCTCCCTCTTCGACTCCTCGGAGGAGTGAGCAGGAACTGCCCGGAACCTCCCGGGCTGCAATGAGGTTGAGGACAAAAACGGCTGCGGATGATGGAAGCCCGCACCCGTTTTTGTGTTTTTTTGCAGGATTCAACTCGCGAATGCAGAGGGTCCGGGCGTTTTCTTTCTTTTCCGGCGGCTGGCGGGATTGATGGGCGGAGCCCGTACTGTTATAATAAGTGGATTAACATTAGGCTGTCTGTGGGGGTAAGGAATGACTGACGTTCAGAAACGACAACAACAAATTCGCAATTTCTCGATTATTGCACATATAGACCATGGCAAATCGACATTGGCTGACCGCATTCTGGAGTATACGGGTGCGCTGACTACGCGTGAAATGCAGGAGCAGGTTCTGGATCAGATGGACCTGGAGCGCGAGCGCGGCATCACCATCAAGCTGCAGGCCGTACGTCTGACGTACCGTGCCGATGACGGACAGGATTATTATCTGAATCTGATTGACACACCGGGGCATGTCGATTTCACCTATGAGGTATCCCGCAGTCTGGCGGCCTGTGAAGGCGCACTGCTGGTCGTGGATGCGGCGCAGGGGATTGAGGCCCAGACGCTGGCTAACGTGTATCTGGCTCTGGATAACAATCTGGAGATTCTTCCGGTACTCAACAAGATCGATCTTCCGAATGCAGATCCTGAACGGGTGAAGCAGGAGATTGAGGATGTCATCGGGCTGGATGCCAGCGAAGCCGTTCTGGCTTCCGCTAAGGCAGGCATCGGCATCAAGGAGATTCTGGAGCAGGTCGTGAAGCAGGTTCCGGCGCCGACAGGCAGCTCGGAAGAACCGCTTAAGGCGCTGATCTTCGACTCCCATTATGACCCGTACAAGGGCGTAATCGTTTATGTCCGCGTAATGGACGGCAGTATCCGTGCCGGTTCCAAGATTAAAATGATGGCCACCGACAAAACCTTTGAGGTGATCGAGGTCGGAGCCTTCATGCCGCGTATGACCATTGTGCCGGAGCTGAACATCGGTGATGTCGGCTTCATTGTGGCCGGGATCAAGCATGTAGGCGACACCCGTGTCGGGGATACGGTGACGGATGCCAAGAATCCGACCCCTGAACCGCTGCCGGGCTACCGCCGGATTAATCCGATGGTCTATTGCGGTCTCTATCCGATTGAGACTTCCGATTATAATGATCTCCGTGAAGCGCTGGAGAAGCTGCAGCTGAACGACGCTTCCCTGAGCTTCGAGCCGGAGAGCTCCAGCGCCCTCGGCTTTGGCTTCCGTTGCGGCTTCCTGGGGCTGCTGCATATGGAGATTATTCAGGAGCGGATCGAACGCGAGTTCAATCTGCCGCTGATTACTACTGCGCCGAGCGTTATTTACCGTATTAAGCTGACGAACGGGGAGACCATCCAGATCGACAATCCGTCGCATTATCCGGAGATCGGGACGATTGACTTCATCGAAGAGCCGTATGTCAAAGCAGCTATTATCGTGCCTAACGACTTCGTGGGAACCGTTATGGAGCTGTGCCAGAACAAACGCGGTGAATTCGTCAACATGGAGTATCTGGACAGCAACCGTGTAACCATTACGTACGAAATTCCGTTGTCCGAGATCGTCTACGACTTCTTCGACCAGTTGAAATCCGGCACGAAGGGTTATGCCTCCTATGATTACGAGATCTCCGGTTACCGCCAGTCCAATCTCGTCAAGATGGACATCCTGCTGAACAATGAGCAGGTCGATGCACTGTCCTTCATCGTTCACCGCGACCGCGCTTATAACCGCGGCCGGGTCATCTGTGAGAAGCTGCGCGGCATTATCCCCCGCCAGATGTTCGAGGTGCCGATTCAGGCTTCCGTCGGCACGAAGGTGGTTGCGCGTGAGACCGTTAAGGCCATGCGCAAGAACGTATTAGCCAAATGCTACGGCGGCGATATCTCGCGTAAGCGGAAGCTGCTGGAGAAGCAGAAGGAAGGGAAGAAGCGCATGAAGCAGGTTGGCAGCGTCGAGGTGCCGCAGGAAGCGTTCATGGCCGTGCTTCAGATTGAGTAGCAGCATATAAGCTCCCCCGGAGCTTTCGGTTTATCGCAGAAACGGGTGCCGTCCTACGCAGGGCGGTGCAGCCGTTTCTTCTTGCTTTTTAGCAGCAGGTAGTGTGGCAGGCCTGTATATTAATAGAACAAAGGAGACAGCTAATGAATACAGCTACGAGCACTGCACACCATGGCCGTCCCCCTGAGGCCGTATATATTCACATCCCGTTCTGCACCAATAAATGCTTCTATTGTGATTTCAACTCTTACGTGCTGAAGGACCAGCCGGTGATGGACTATCTCCATGCGCTTGACCGCGAGATGGAGCTGACCGTGCAGCACACGCCTCCGGGTGTGATCAAGACGATTTTTGTCGGCGGGGGTACGCCTACTGTCCTCAAGCCGGATGAGATGGCGTATTTCCTCCAGTCGGTCCGCAGGCATTTCCCGCAGTGGGACGAGAATATTGAGTTCTCTATGGAAGCTAACCCCGGAACTACCGATATTGATAAGCTCAGAGTCATGAAGGAAGGCGGCGTCAACCGGGTCAGCTTCGGGGTGCAGGCGTTCCAGAATGAGCTGCTGAGCGGAATCGGCCGGATTCATGATGTGAATGACGTATACCGCAGTCTGGAGAATGCCCGTGCGGTTGGGCTTAATAACCTGTCGCTGGATCTGATGTTCGGCCTGCCGAACCAGACGGTGGATATGCTCAGAGAGAGTATCGACAAGGCGCTGGCGCTGGATCTTCCCCATTATTCCATCTACAGTCTGAAGGTGGAGGAGAATACGCTGTTCCACACCCTGTTCAACAAGAACAAGCTTCCGCTGCCGAATGAAGAGGATGAGCTGGCGATGTATCTGCTGCTGATGTCTACTATGGAGGCCGCAGGTTATACGCAGTATGAGATCAGTAATTTTGCCAAGCCGGGGCTGGAGAGCCGCCACAATATAACGTACTGGCGCAACGAGGATTATTACGGACTGGGCGCAGGGGCGCACGGATATGTAGGCCGGCAGCGGCACATGAATATCAAGGGCGTGAACCCGTATAACGAGGCTTCGCGCAGCGGGCTGCCGCGTCTGGACAGCTTTGAAATCTCCGAGCAGGAGGCGATGGAGGATTTCATGATGGTAGGCCTGCGGATGCGCGAAGGGGTGTCGGATGCGGCGTTCCGCTCACAATTCGGAAAGCCGCTGGAGGCTGTTTTTGCAGGGCCGCTGCATAAAATGCTGAAGGCCGGGCTGCTTGAGCAGGCCGGGGACACCTATCGTTTGAGCAAGCAGGGAATCCTGTTCGGCAACGATGTTTTCGGGGAATTTGTCGGTGCTTTGACAGAGGTTTAATTTTGAAATACCTCTTGAATTGTAATTCACCTTGTTGTATATTTATTCATATTAACAACAAGGGGTGAGTCAAGGTGCTTGTCAAAACGGATCATTTCCAAGAGGCTTCTCCAGCAGGAGAGCAGCAAGTGATATGCAGAAATGCTACGGTGGAGGATGTAGAGCCGCTGTATCTGATGATAGAGGAGTATGCCAGGCAGGGGATTATGCTGCCCCGTTCAAGGCAAGCACTGACCCGCCAGATCGACCAGTTCGTGATCGCCGAGATCGGCGGCAAGTTTGTCGGCTGCGGTTCCTTGTTCCGGCTCGGAAGTGATCTTGTGGAGGTCCGTTCGATTGGCTTGAATGATGCTGGCAAGGGCAAAGGTGTAGGAACGATGATCCTGGAGAAGCTGGTTGAAGAAGCGAGACGCCAGCAGATTCCGAAGATTATGGCACTGACCTATGCCGTGGACTTCTTCCTTAAGAACGGCTTCGATGTGGTGCAGAAGGAGATTTTCCCCGAGAAGGTCTGGACCGATTGTGTGAACTGCAAGAAGCAGTATGCCTGCGACGAGATCGCCGTGCTGAAGAGACTGGACTAATCCGGCGGGCTCTAGCCCCCGGTAAACTATATAATAAGAAACCACTGTTCACCCGGACGCTGATGCTTCAGGGTGACAGTGGTTTTTTGCAGATACAGGTTTATTGTGCGTAGATAAGCTTGCGCTGTTGCTCTACCAGTTCGGCAAGCTCCGGTGTAGCATATGCGGAAGGGTTAAAGGAAGGGGACAGTGTATTATAAGTAATTCCGATGCTGGACCCGTCCGTCATCTCAATCTCCAGCCAGTATTTGTCTCCCACCCAACCCTTGGTCTGCTTGTAGAGCTGCTCGAACGGGATGTATTCCAGCTTGGGGAATTCGCGGATGAACACGGCGTTGGCCTCCGGGGTAAAGTCCATGAGGTCAGAACCGTCATTGCCGCTCACAAAACGGACAGTTTGTATTTTTCCCTCGATATCCAGCAGATCGTTAAGGGTGTTGGCGTCAGGGTTGTTGCGTGCTTCATACAGCCGGTCTCCCGCCCAGAGTCTCGCGGATGTCTTATAGCCTTCTACCTCGTAGAGCAGTGTGCCTGTCTTAAGATTTGTCGCATCTCCATCCTGCAGCTCAGCGCGTGGACACTTCTGCTCGGATTTGCTGTAGGTAATTTTGCCGATCTCCTTGCCTTTGCCGAGTGGGGCGGGGTCAGGACCGGTATCATCGTAGTACATGACGCCGTCCCATTGCAGGATGGATGCATAATCCGCATCCACACCGATGCACTTGACCGGTAAGATTTTACCTGTACAGCCCGTAAGTGCCAGTGCAGTTAAGAGGCCTGCAATTATGGCCCATAATGCTGTTTTCTTTAAACGCATTTTTATCACTCCCTGAGTATTGGACGGCATTGTCCGGGAAATGGTTGCGGTGAAATATACAAAATCTTGCTTTGACTAAAATAGGCGCAATCAAGTTGCTGAACTCACTTGACAATGCAGAGGTCAGTTTGGTATTTTTGTATTAGTGGTTAGCACTCATCTCACTAGAGTGCTAACGAATCGGAGCCACAGCCGGATAGGAGGGAATAACATGTTAACTGAACGCCAGAGAATGATACTGAATGCCATTGTCGATGACTATATTTCTTCCGCTGAGCCGGTGGGCTCGCGCAGTATCTCGAAACGCGGGGATGTAGGCTACAGTCCAGCCACGATCCGCAACGAAATGGCCGATCTGGAGGATCTGGGTTATCTGGAGCAACCTCATACGTCGGCAGGGAGAATCCCGTCCCATAAGGGCTACCGCTATTATGTGGATCATCTGGTACCGTGGAATTCCGCCGAAACGGCCGAACTGGGCACGATCCGCGCTTTTTTCGCCGAGAAGCTGAATGCTACAGAGCAGGTTATCCAACATGCGGCAATGATCCTGTCCAATATGACGAATTATACTTCCATCCTGCTGGGACCGGAGGTTTTTCATACTTCATTGCGCCATTTCCAGCTGCTCCCGCTCGATGACAAGACCGCTGTGGCGATTATCGTTACCAGCACCGGGCAGGTAGAGAACCGAACCGTGAGTCTTCCTCCGGAGATATCTGTCTCCGAGATGGAGAAGGTCGTGAATCTGCTGAACAGCAAGCTGGTCAATGTACCGCTCTACAAGCTGAAGAGTCAGCTCTATTCCGAGCTGGGCGAAGAAATGCAGCGCCACATCTCCCATTATGAAGAATTAATGCAGGTGCTGGATAAGGCGCTGGAAAGCGACCATGATCAGCGGATTTACTTAAGCGGAGCCACGAATATGCTGACCCAGCCGGAGTTCAAGGACGTCGACAAGGTGAAGACGATTCTCGATCTGCTGGAGGAGACGCCTACGCTGCTCAAGATGCTCACCCCGGCCAGCAGCGAAGCAGGAATGCAGGTGCGCATTGGTACAGAGAATAAGCATGAGGCTTTTGCCAACTGCAGTCTGATTACCGCCACCTATTCGCTGGACGGCAAGCCGCTGGGGAGTATTGGTATCCTGGGTCCGACCCGTATGGAGTACGCACGTGTAATGGGTATTCTGGGGATTTTGTCCCGGGATTTGACAGCGATGCTGGCACACTGGTATAAGTGAACAGAGTATACTAGTCCATTCGTGAATGATATTAAGGAGGTGAAGACAACTTGAAAGAGGAAGAGGTTCAGGAAATGAATGAGAAGAATGATCCCTCGGTGAATGATAATCACGCGGCTGAAGAGGCTGATACCACAGCAGATAGCGGCTCATTCACGGCTGAAGAGGCCAGCGAGGCGGCTTCAGGCAATGAGGAATACAGAAAGCTGCAGGAGCTTGCAGATGAACATCAGGCGCGCACCTTGCGTGTGCAGGCTGATTTCGATAACTTCCGCCGCCGGACCCAGAAAGAAAAGGAAGAGCTGGCGCAGTACGCAACGTCCAAGCTTGTAACCGAGCTGCTTCCGGTAATGGATAACTTTGAACGCGCACTGGCGACTCCTGCAGCAGGTGCAGACGCTGAAGCGTTCATCAAAGGCGTGAATATGATTTTCCGTCAGCTGGAGGGAGTCCTTAAGACTGAAGGGCTTACAGCCATGGAAGTGGTAGGACAGCCTTTTAACCCTGAATATCATCAGGCGATCATGCAGGTGGAGAGCGAGGAGTACGAGGAAGGCATCGTGACGGAAGAGGTCCAGAAGGGCTATCTCCTGAAGGATAAGGTTCTTCGTCCGGCCATGGTCAAAGTCAGCATGTAGATCTGTTCTATATAAGATAATAAAAATGGATGAAGCCCCGGGCTTCACATTATTTCTGAGGAGGCACATTACTGTGAGTAAAGTTATCGGTATTGACTTAGGAACCACGAACTCTTGCGTTGCCGTTATGGAAGGCGGCGAAGCCGTCGTTATCCCGAATCCGGAAGGCGCGCGTACAACCCCATCGGTTGTAGGCTTCAAGAAGGACGGCGAGCGCATCGTCGGTGAAACGGCAAAACGCCAGGCCATTACGAACCCGGACCGTACCATCGCTTCCATCAAGCGCCACATGGGTACAGGCCACAAAGAAAGCATTGACGGCAAAGACTATTCTGCACAGGAAATCTCGGCAATGATTCTTCAGAAGCTGAAATCCGATGCTGAAGCCTATCTGGGCCAGCCTGTAACTCAGGCGGTTATTACAGTTCCTGCTTATTTCAATGACAGCCAGCGTCAGGCTACTAAGGATGCAGGCAAAATCGCCGGCCTTGAAGTGCTGCGTATCGTTAACGAGCCAACAGCAGCAGCTCTTGCTTACGGTCTGGAGAAATCGGAAGATCACACCATCCTGGTCTATGACCTTGGCGGCGGTACCTTCGACGTATCCATCCTTGAGCTGGGCGACGGCTTCTTTGAAGTAAAGGCTACCAGCGGTGACAACCGTCTGGGCGGAGATGATTTTGACCAACTGGTGATGGATTACCTCGTAGCTGAATTCAAGAAAGAGCAGGGCATTGACCTGAGCAAGGACAAGGCGGCTGTTCAACGTCTGAAGGATGCTGCGGAAAAAGCAAAGAAAGAGCTGTCCGGCGTACTTACAACTACAGTATCGCTTCCGTTCATCACGGTAGTTGACGGAGTGCCTCAGCACTTGGAGATCAACCTGACCCGTGCCAAGTTCGACGAGTTGACTGCAAGCCTGGTTGAGCGCACGCTGGGACCTACACGTCAAGCGCTGAAGGATGCCGGAATGACCCCTGCGGATCTGAACAGAATCGTACTGGTCGGTGGCTCCACCCGTATTCCTGCCGTACAGGATGCGATCAAGAAGCTTACCGGCAAAGACCCTCACAAGGGCGTTAACCCGGATGAAGTAGTAGCCCTGGGTGCTGCTGTTCAAGCGGGCGTACTGACTGGCGATGTAAAAGACGTAGTTCTGCTTGACGTAACTCCGCTGTCCCTCGGTATCGAAACTGCAGGCGGCGTGTTCACGAAGATGATCGAGCGCAACACTACGATCCCTACAAGCAAATCGCAGGTGTTCTCGACCTTCGCAGACAGCCAGCCTAGCGTGGAAATCCACGTATTGCAGGGTGAACGCGAGATGGCGAACGGCAACAAGACGCTGGGACGCTTCATGCTGAACGAGATTCCACCAGCACCGCGCGGCGTACCGCAGATCGAGGTTACCTTCGACATCGATGCCAACGGTATCGTTAATGTCTCTGCAACAGATAAAGGCACCAACAAGAGCCAGAAGATCACCATCACTTCTTCCAGCGGTCTGAGTGACGCGGAAGTGGAACAGATGATGAAGGATGCCGAGCTGCACGCTGAGGAAGACCGCAAGCGTAAAGAACTGGTCGAAGCCAAGAACGGTGCTGACCAGCTCGTATACTCCACAGATAAAGTAATTAAGGATCTGGGCGACAAGGTCGATGCTTCCGAGATCGACAAAGCCAATGAAGCCAAGGACAAAGTGAAGGCTGCCCTTGAAACCGACAACCTGGAAGAAATCACTGCCGCTACAGAGGCGCTGAATGAGATTGTACAGCAGTTGTCCGTGAAGCTGTATGAGCAGGCTGCACAGGAACAGCAGGGCGCTGAAGCGGGTCAGGATGCTTCTGAAGGCAATGCCAAGAAGGATAATGTGGTAGATGCGGATTACGAAGTGGTTGACGATGAGAAGAATCAAGGGTAACCTTAGACGATAAGTTTTAATGTGGTGAGAGGGAAGGTCAATACCGGGGCATCCCGTGTTTTGACTTTCCTTTTACCATGTATACAGGGACAATTGACGATGTGCGGAGGTGAAAGCAGTGGCAGATAAACGTGATTATTATGAGGTTCTGGGCCTCGGAAGAGATGCTTCAGAAGACGAAGTGAAGAAGGCCTACCGCAAGCTGGCGCGCCAGTACCATCCTGATGTGAATAAGGCCAGTGATGCTGAGGCTAAGTTCAAAGAGGTTAAGGAAGCCTATGACGTTCTGAGCGACGGGCAACAGCGCGCGCGGTATGACCAATATGGGCATATTGACCCTAATCAGGGAATGGGCGGCGGCTTTGGCGGCGGTGGCGGAGATTTCGGCGGTCTTGGTGATATCTTCGATATGTTCTTCGGCGGCGGCGGTGGACGGCGTGATCCGAATGCCCCACAGCGCGGCGGCGACTTGCAGTATACGATGACCATTGAGTTCAAGGAAGCGGTGTTCGGCAAAGAGACCGATATTACCATTCCACGCACGGAGACCTGCGATACCTGCTTCGGCTCCGGAGCCAAGCCGGGTACGAAGCCGGAGACCTGTTCCGTCTGCCACGGCAGCGGGCAGCAGGAATTCGTGCAGAATACACCGCTTGGACAGATGCGTAACCGCCGTCCCTGCTCCCATTGCAGCGGCACAGGCAAAATCATCAAAGAGAAATGCACCACCTGTGCTGGCCAGGGCAAGGTGAAGAGACAGCGCAAGATCCATGTGCGTATCCCTGCCGGTGTCGATGACGGCGCACAGCTGCGCATGACCGGTGAAGGCGAAGGCGGCACACGCGGCGGCCCGGCCGGAGACCTGTACATTGTGATTCGCGTGAAGAATCATGATTTCTTCGAGCGCGAGAACAACGATATTATGTGCGAGGTTCCCTTGACGTTCGCTCAGGCGGCACTGGGTGACGAGATTGAGATCCCAACGCTGACCGAGAAGGTGAAGCTCAAGATCCCGGCAGGCACCCAGACCGGTACCTTCTTCCGCCTCAAGGGCAAAGGAGTTCCGCATCTGCGCGGCAACGGCGTCGGCGACCAGCATGTCCGCGTCATCGTAGTCACACCTAGCAAGCTCAGCGATGAGCAGAAGGACCTGCTCCGCCAGTTCGCCTCCTTCAACGGAGAGAACACGCATGAGCAGGAACAGTCGTTCTTTGATCGTGTGAAGCGGGCGTTCCGTGGGGACTGAACTTTTAGGTAATATGAAATAAGGATGGAAGAGCTTGTAAAACAGCGCCCCATCTCCATTAAGTGGAGGCGGGGCGCTGTTTTTTGCTGGTTTTATTGTCTTTGTGGTTCTGTTGTATTTGCTACAACAGAATGCTTCTGAAATTCACCAAAAAGAGAATCTGTTGCACAACGTACAGTAGAAATTCTTTAAATGGGCATTTTTAAACAGATATCTAAGAATCAAATGTATGAAATACAACAGAATCTCCTTTGGGACGAATTAAAGGGGATTCTAATGTAGTAAATGCAATCAGAGGTAGTATGCACATTATGTGCAGCAGCGTCTGCTCAAGTGCTCAAACGGGTCTCAACCAAACAAAAAAGGCTGTCCTGAGTAGTCATGTAACAACTACTGGGACAGCCTTTTAAGCTTATTCTACTACTCGATCAATCCGCTCTTGCTCAGCAATTCATAGAGTGCAGCGGCTGCTGTCTCACGGGTTGCCGGAGCTGTTGGATTGAAGGCAATGCCCGTTTCGCTGGCGAAGATGCCGGCTTTGGTCAGGGCTTGCAGACTGTCCTTGGCGTAAGGAGCTACCTTAGCGCTATCGGAGTAGGTTGTGAACGAAGGATTGGCTACAGCCTTCAGTTCAGTGCCTGTCAGCTTCAGCGCTCTGTCCAGAATGACGGCGAGCTCCTGACGGGTTACTTTTTGCGTGGGTGCAAACTTGCCGTTGCCTATGCCCAGAATCAGACCAGACTTGGAGGCTGCGGCGACATCCTTGGCGTACCAGTCCGTTGATTTCACATCGGAGAAGGTTACGCCAGCATCGGTACGCAGACCCAGTGCACGGGTTAAGAGTGCTGTGAACTCAGCGCGGGTCAGATTGCTCTGCGGCGCAAAAGTTGTTGCCGAGGTTCCCTGGATAATCAGTTTGTCGGCCAACGTCTGGATGGCAACCGCTGATTTGGAATTCGCGATGTCTGTGAAGGCTGCTGCCGGTTTGCTGACTGCTGCATACACGGAGAAGCCTGGACGGCTTACGGTCACAAGGGTTGTTCCATCGGCTTGCGGTGTGAAGACAGAAGCAACCGGGGTCACCAGTCCGTCTTTCTCAAACAGTACGCCTGCGGTCTTGGATTCAATCTTGCCAGGTACAGTAAAGGTACGCTTGATGAATACGTTGGTTGGAACGTTCAAGTAAGTGCTGCCTGTCGCTGTAGTCCATGAAGCTTCATAGGATACCGGGGTTCCGATAACCTGGGCACCCGGAGTACCTGCAATCAGCTTGCTGGCTGCGTCTGGCTCTTGCTTAATTACTAGCTTCAAGCTCTGGCCTGCAGGGGAAGCAGCAAGTAAGGATACCGGCAGGGATACAGCAGATCCCGCAATATTTACAATAACCGTGCTGCCTGCTGGCATGCCTGCGAGCAATTTCAACTGCTCTGCCGTCAGGCTCAGTTCAGCAGACTTGTCAGCGATACTGCTGACAGAGATGACAACGGCCGCTTTGGCAGCAGCGGCTTTGGCCAGAGCGGCCTTCAGATCGCTGTCGCTGACGGTTACTGTCGTTACCCCATCCTTCGATGCGGTTAGAGGTGTTACCGTTACCTGTTGAACTCCTTCTTCCACAAGGGATTTCACAGGGCCTGGAACTACTATAGGCGTCGGCGTTACTACTGTGCCGCCACCGCCACCACCGCCGCCGCTACTGCCACTGTCGGAGACTGTGATAAAGCGGAAAGAGGTGTAGGCACTGTAGTATGAGTCTTTGTTATAGTCAATCTTGATCGGTTTGGTGTTATCTTTGGCTTTAATGCCGAGAACCTCAAGCTTGTAGACTCCATCGGTCAGACCCGTCACCGCAGGGTTGCCGTAAGCATCCAAGATTGGATCACCATTGTGGTCATAAGGGTGATAGGTGGATGATATAACTGTACTGTAGTTGCCAGGCTCAAAGAATTTATCCGGTGATCCTGTAGTGGATACTTGGAATGAGCCTTTTTTGGTATCATCCAAGCCAATCAGATTCACTTCATAGTAGTTAATATCCTTAGCTTTGAGCTTGTAGTTCAGAACAGCACTTGAATTGGTGTAGACGATCGGCTGGCTCAGTGCAGCCTCCTGAATGCCTGTACCCCAGCTAGGCTGTTCTGTAGTCTTATCTACATTGATTGCAAAAGGCAAGTGAAGTGTTGGCTGTCCGTCTGCTTTCAGTACTATATTACCTTGCAGCATTTGTGGCTCGGTATCAGCAGCAACGTTAACCTTCAGGTTGAACGTGGAAGCACCTTTCGCAGCAGCAGTTACCGATGACTTGTCTAGAGTCGCAGATACATGCTCAGGATCACCATAGTTCCATTCCACAGAAGTGGAATAGGTGAGCGTGCTATCACTCATATTCTTCAACTGCAGAACTTTCGTAGCTTCAGAACCTGGCAGCAATGTGCCAAAGCTTGTGGACGGATTGTAGTTGATCACATTCTGAGGAATAAAGTTCTTGTCCAGAATGGAGATTGGCTCGACCGCTTGCAGCAGTGCCGGAGTGTTGATGGCATCTTCTACATTGGCGCGTCCTGGACCTTGACGATAAAGATCTTGTGGTTGACCATTAACCTTTAGACCTACTGCGGTATTGGCAAGTGCCGCACGGATATCGAAAGGTGTATAGTCCGGATGGGCTTGTTTAATGAGCAAGGACAAACCTGCAACATGAGGTGTAGCCATGCTGGTGCCGCTAATGCGATTGTATGCTTTGGAATAATCTGTTTCTGGATGATCTTTGCCATAAGCCGGCCATGTAGATAAGACTCCGTCACCAGGAGCAACAATGTCCGGCTTGATGCTTAGATTACCGTCAAAGTTCGGTCCTAATGAAGAGAAAGTACTCGTAGTATCGCCAGTTGTCATTTCATGCTTATATTCTGAATCAAAAGTGAAGTAAGTTGGATTGTCTCCATTTGCTATAATTGCTCTGGCTAACTTGCGGCCTTTAGATCCTTCAATATCGAATGTAGGAGCATTCTGGTATGCACTTCCTAGATTAACTTCGATAAATCCTGCACGGTCTGTGTAGCTTTCGTCAAGAATTGCTACACTTTTATCGCCAACTTTCTTAGCATTACCATTGAATATCACGAGTGCTTTTACATTATGTTCCTTGGCAATTTCCACCTTTTCTTGAAAAGAAAGATCACCGCGGGATATCAGAACAACTGTATTACTGAGATCACCTTCAGGATAATCTTCATCAGCTCCAAGGTTGGCATAAACGACCTGGATAGGATCAGTACCAATAACATCTGGACTGGAGAAATCAGATTTACCCAACTCATACGCCATCATATGAAATGGAAAATAAGTATCATAAGTAACAGAGGTAACCGAGTTTGCGATTTCAGCCTTGAATTTCCCTGAGTAAGCATCAATAGGACTGGTTACTGAGCCTACTGAAATGGCCAATTGGGAAGCAGCTGGAGAACCCATTGAGAAGTACTGGCCAGTGGTCCCGTTATTCCCATTCGCAATGACAGCAGTTACCCCAGAGAGTACAGCATTATTAATCGCGATGGAGTCAGGGGAATTCACATCTTTCTCGGAATCGGAGCCGAGCGACAGGTTGATGACATCCATGCCGTCCTTCACCGCACGTTCAATCCCGTCAATGACTTGGGCGGAAGATCCGGAGGAAGTGTCCGGTTTATCAAGATTGCGCCCTAACACTTTGTAGACGTACAGGTCAGCCCCGGGAGCGACACCCTTCTGAGCCACATCACCCTTAGCTGCATATTGCCCGATAATGGTGCCGGATACATGCGTACCGTGGGAAGTTCCTGCATAGCCTACACCATATTCGGTATCTTCTTCTGGAGTAAGCGGAACTTCTTCATAGGGATCATTGTCTTGATAGAAGGAGTCATAACCACCCTTATAAGCCGGGGCAATATCCGGGTGCGTGTAGTCGACACCGGTATCGATTACACCGACCTTCAGTCCAGCTCCGGTGAGGCCTTGGTCAGCCGCCCAATCGGCATGAATCTGCTTCAGGGGAGCATTGTCGTTTCTGTAAGTCACTTCGGTCACTGTCTGATCAGGGAGAGCATACCAGGTGCTGTTCGGATAAATGGAAGACACGCCGGAGATCTTCGCCAGTTCAGGGATTTTGTCAGCCGGAACGGTGACTTCAAAGCCGTTCAGAATCGTGTCGTACTTGTAATTGACGGTCAGGTCAATCTTCTTGGCTTCAGCCTTATCCAGTACTTCTTCCTGCTGGTTGTTCACCGCAGCTTCTGTCGCTGAATTGGCGAGCGCTGTAATTCCTTGTCTGGCAGCATACTTGCCTACGGCGGCAGGCTGACCGCTTAGTTGAACGATAACCCGGACAAGATTTGAGGATTTGGTGTTAATCTGTGGAGAAATATAAGGCTGATTCGCTGGAATCAAGGCTGGAAGATGATTGCCTGATACGGGTGTCTTCAAGCTGCTGGCGGCGAATGCCGCGCCTGGAATCATACTTGCAGCCACACCTAATGATAAAGTTAGTAATGATAGCTTACGAGGTAATTTTGTCCACTCCAAATGTAATCCCCTCCACAATATGATATTGGTTCTGGCTTACATCTCTCCTGCTACAGACAGTAGTCGGATTCTCCTTTTCTATTAATCCGGTTTATTTCCGTCAAGATTACTAGGGAAAATATTAAGAAGATTTTACCACTGGTTATTTGTAAAATCTACACAAAATTTATAGAGTTTTGAGAATGTTTTCATTTTATGCGGAATGTTATATGACACAAATAGACTTATAAAACTACTATGAAGAAATTAAAAGACAAAAAAATACAAAATAACAGAGGAAAAAACAATTTTCGTCATGAATACTGACATGAATGTTGGTTGGAAAAACAGGGCTGAAATTTAGAAGTGTGGCTTCTGGATAATGAAATCTACGGACAACAGCGGGTGAAAGTCCAAAACTTCGCTGGAGTCACAGCCAACCCTAAATGTATAAATTCCCGTTCAAAAATCCAAAATAGCCAAGTAAGCTTGTACGTTATGGACACCAGGCAGAAAGCGGGGAATTCCCATGTCTGAAAAAAGTATACTGGCCTACTTCAAAACCCCGGAGGAAGCGGAAGGGGTCTCCCGTAAGCTGCAGGCACTGCGTGCTGAGGAGATTTCCATTGACCGGTTCAGCAGGTTTGGGGGAAGCGGGCAGGAGCCGGGAGTGAATCCGGTGACCGGCAATTTGGCGAGCATGGATTCGATGACGGCCGTCAGTGACCATACGGGCATATTAGCTGCGGCGCATACGAGCGGGAGCGGAATGAGCCATGGCGGGGATGGCGGGCCTACAGGCAGAAATATTCTGCTGACGGTTATTGTAGATGCAGCTATTCATGGTCAGGCGATGTCACTGATTGAGGAAGCCGGCGGAATGATTTGAAGCTAAGACAACCAGATTAAGTACATTGGAGGCTGATGGCAAGCTATGGACAGAGAGAACTCGAAGATCTTTTCCAAAACCGAAAAAATGAAAATGCTTTATGAGGCGAAGGCCGAGGATGTTGAATTCTCAGCAGCTGAAGCAGATCAGGATGATATAGAGGCCATGGACCGTTCCCGTGAGGCTGATAAGCGGCAGCTGGGAGAGATTATGAAGAAAGAATAATTCGGTGAAGTCAAGAAGAGATGAGCAGACGAATTGCTGCTACGGATACCCTGCGTAAGTGGGGTATTTTTGTGTTTTGGCGTGTATAATGGAGTGATATGCGAGGCCGGGAGGATACATAAGTGAATACAGTGATAATGTGGATAGGGCTGGCGCTGCTGGTAGCGCTGTTGACCTTCATGAACCAGAAGCAGGTCTATTCCTCGAAAGTGAAACGAGCTTACCGGGAGCTAAGAAGGCTTGCAGAGAAGGTCCGCTCAGAGCAGTCGGAGGCGGCAGATCTGTTAGGCTGGGAAGCTTCCATCTCCGAAATGGAAAAGCACCCCAATGAATTCAACAAGCTGGATAAGGAGATCGGCCTGCGCCAGGCCTTCGTCCAGTATCTGGAGCGGCATTATCCGCAGGATACGAGACTTCCAGAGCTGCAGGAAGCGGCTGCCTACCGGAAGGACAGCGTGTGGGGAATTAAGATAGGGAATTAAAAAATCTTATCATTTTAAAAGCCGAAACAGCCGTTAATAAGAGTAAAGTGAAATAAGCGAGAGTCGTCCGCATATCAGTTAAAAATTGAGATGTATAGGGAGCAGTCAACATGGAAAATCTAGCAGACCAAGCAGTTACAGACGAACTGGTTGTCAAAGCCTTGGAAAAAAACCTTGCCATGATCCGCTTTGATCTGGATCGGCGTGTCGCCTATGTCAATGAGATCTTTGCCCAGTCAGTGAAATACAAAGCGGAGGACATGTACGGCATGCAGCACAGCCAGCTGTGCTTCCCCTCATTCGTGAACAGTCCCGATTATGAATTGTTCTGGCAGAATTTAATGGCTGGCCGGAGCTTCCAGGACAAAATTGAACGGATGGACGCAGAGGGGAATTCGGTCTGGCTGGAAGCTACATATATGCCGGTGTTTGATGAGACAAATACCCATGTTATCGGCGTATCCAAGGTGGCCACTAACATTACGGAGAGACAAAACAACATGAGCCATGTCGTGGAGCTAATGCAGGGCATGGCGGATAGCCTTAATCAGCGTGCGGACAAAGGAATTGAGCGGAGTCAGGAGCTGCTGCTGAGTATTGACAGGATTGCCGAGGTGTCGACCGAGAATACCGAAACACTGCTAAGTCTGCAAAAGCAGGCTGCGGCGATCCGCGGCGTAGTGCAGACCATCCGTGATATTGCTTCCCAGACTCATCTGCTTGCCCTGAATGCAGCGATTGAGGCTGCACATGCCGGAGAATTCGGCCGGGGATTCGATGTGGTGGCCAAGGAGGTAAGAAAGCTGTCTGCGATGGTGCAGGATCAGATTACCGAAGTCCGGGACAGTGTCCAGGCCATTACGGAAGAGGTCGGCAGAATATCCACGGGACTGAACCAGGTGCAGGATAATGTACAGCTCAGCCAGCAGCAGATTCAAGTAGCGCTGGATGAATTCACGCTGATCGCTACCTCTGCACAGGAACTGGACAACCAGGCGCGAGAGGTCATGAATATTATCTAAGCTGTGCTTGCTCTGAAGTTGAGCAGTTATTCCCGGACAATCTATTGTAAGCAGTATGCAGCCTGTGCTTTTCAGGTGGACATGCTGCTTTTTTAGTACATATAGCTGGATATGCTGCTGAAAATGAACCTTTTGAAGCCCGGGGTTGTTATAAAGGTAATTCAAACAAGAAAGGAGGGCATGCTCAAGTGGGCAACAGGGAATTATTCCAAACCTACAGCAAGGAGGTATATCGTACCTGCTATTATATGGTGCACGATGCTGCCGATGCTGAGGATTTGTGTCAGGAGGTATTCATCACTCTCTTCCGCAGCGAGTGGCAGGGCATTGAATATCTGAAGGCCTGGATTATGAAAATCACCGTCAACACCTGCCTGAATCATCTGAAGCGCCGGAGCAGCCTGCAGCAGAAGCTGGCAGACCACCTTCATATGTTCAGGGAGAATCCGCAGCCGCCGGTTGACAAGCTGGTGGAGCAGAAGGAGACGAAGCTGGAGTGGGCGGGATACATGTCCCGGCTCCCGGCGAAGATCAGGGCGGTGCTGACGCTGCGGTATATGCATGATTTCAGTCTGGAGGAAATCCGCAAGATGCTGGATATCCCGCTGGGAACTGTGAAGTCCAGACAGCATAAGGGGCTGCGCATGATGAGGAATATTCTGGAAGAAGAAGGTATTGAGCCGATCACGAAGGAGGACGAAGAATATGGACAGAACCGAAGTGCAGTTAAAGCGTCGCTTAAATGAGGATCAGGAGATGATCTATCCGGATTTCGAGCAGATGTGGGGCCGGATTGAGCAGGCCGGATATGTTTCTTCCAAGGGAAGCAGCCATACCGGAGCAGGGAGCCGCGTCCGCCACCGCAACTGGCGCAAGGTCACTGTAGCAGCCTCATTCAGTGTAGTGCTAATGGCCGTTCCTGTGTATGCCGCCGTGCAATATGATTGGGGCAGCCTGCTGAACCACCGGAGCGGGGTGGAGGCGGCGCTGTCACAGAACCTGGGCCAGCCGCTGGGCCAGACGATCACCAAGGATGGAGTCACCCTGACGCTACATACGGCGCTCACCGATGAGAACCGGACGGTGATTCTGTATAGCCTGGATGTCGGGGGAGATAAGGGCAACGGATACTGGAACGTGAACGGAATGTCTCTTAAGGATGCCAAAGGAAACGGCAATGACATGGAATCCAACTACCAGCAGTGGGACGAGAAAACCAAGCGGTACAACGGCTATTTCGAGACAGACTGGAGTCCGGACCAGGATACGGTCAAAGTAAGTCTGACTGCAAAAGGGATTCAGTCCTACTCCCAGCAGGAGGTAGACTTGAAGCTGGATACAGACTCACCGGAGCGGCAAAGCTTCCCGGTCAACCAGGATGGACTGGAGTCCTTCGGTGTACAGCCCTTTAAGGAAGGGAATGAGCGCCTGATGCTGTCCACGGATACTATTTTTTCCGATCCTGAAGCTAGAAAGCTGGCATCCCCGCAAATTATTGCTTACCGGGGCGGACAGCAAGTCAAGAACTCTCAGGCAGGCGTAATGGGCAAGCCGGGAGATAACGGAGAATATACTTCCCTTGAGTACTACAAGCCTGCTGATGTGCCGAAGGATGAGACCACGTATAAACTCAGTTACACCAAGCTTGAACGCAATATTGATGGTCCATGGACCTTCGATTTCGAGCTGAGCAAGAAGCAAATGGCTGGTGCGACGATGAAGACAGCCCTGGATCTGCCGCTGGAGGCTGGAGACTCGTTGAATACGATTGAGCAGATGGTGGTAACGCCGACCCAGATCCGAGTGGCTGTGCGGAGTAATACAGAGCCGTTCCCTGATTTGCCGTATATTAATTATACTCTCGAGGTGAATGGTCAGAAGCTGGATGGCGGATTATGGTATACGGGCTCTAAGGACCGTAAGCTGATAACGCTGCGCTTCGAGCGGCCGGCAAATCTTGAGATTACCAAAGACACACCAATGACGCTTGTGGGGAAATATAAAGTAACCGTGCATGATGATGACAAGGCGCCGCTTGAATTAAAGAACATCTCCAGCGAGAAGCAGACGCTGATCCGGCAAACCGGCGGTTACCCGGTACAGTGGACCTATTATATGCAGGGGGCAGACCTCTATGTGGAGACAAAGAGTGATGATCCGAATTTTGGCGGTGTGAATCAGACCTACATCGGTAAGGGCAAAGACCGGCTCATCAGCAGCATTTTAACCACGAATTTCAGAGGAGAAGGAAAGAACCATAGTATTAATAAGTACAAGGATTTCAAAGGCACAGATGCTTCAATATACATGTTCTATTACACTACAAATGAGCCGGACAAAGAGACGCGGGTACAGCTGCAAGGACAATAGTAACATTATTTTAACGGGAAGAACCTTGTGTTCTTCTCTTTTTTTCGTATACAGTTAGAAGATATGGCTATGAATAGCTGCCAGAATTATAAGACAAAGGAGAGATTAACTATGGAAATTAAGCGCTGCGACTGGGTAAACTCGGACCCGGTATATATAGCTTATCATGATGAAGAATGGGGCAAGCCGCTGGTTGATGACCTGAAGCTGTTCGAGCTGCTGATGCTGGAGGGCATGCAGGCCGGACTGAGCTGGTATACGGTGCTGAAGAAACGGGAGGGCTTCCGC
Organism: Paenibacillus sp. FSL R7-0333; assembly: GCF_038000365.1. Taxonomy (NCBI): domain Bacteria; kingdom Bacillati; phylum Bacillota; class Bacilli; order Caryophanales; family Paenibacillaceae; genus Paenibacillus; species Paenibacillus sp. FSL R7-0333. The sequence goes on along the minus strand of NZ_JBBOBZ010000001.1, from coordinate 5,449,154 downwards.
GAGGCTTTTGACGGCTTTGATCCGGAGAAAATCGTGCTGTATGGGGAGGACAAGGTCGAAAAGCTGATGCAAAATGTGGGGATTGTGCGCAACCGTCTGAAGATTAAGGGAGTGATTACCAATGCACAGGTGTACCAGCAGATCTGCCGGGAGGAAGAGGGGGGCTTTGTCGGTTATCTGTGGAGCTTTGTCGGCGGGACGCCGGTGGTGAATCACTGGAAGAACAGAGCGGAGGTCCCTGCGACCACTCCCCAGTCTGATCAGATGAGCAAGGCGCTGAAGCGCAAAGGGATGAAGTTTATCGGCTCGACGATCTGTTACGCTTTTATGCAGGCCTCCGGGATGGTAGATGACCATGCGCTGGATTGTTTTTGCCGCAGCACCTCGTCTGCCGTAGAGAGTTGAACGCAGTTTGGCGCTGAACGGGTAAGAAATGCTATACTAACCTAGAAACTATGCTGCAAAACTTTTAGGAGGATTCATTACCATGCTATGGCAAGAATTGACGGTACATACAACCGAGGAAGCACAGGAGATGATATCCAATCTGCTGGTTGAGGCCGGAGCGGGCGGAGTCTCTATTGAAGAATCCGGGACGCTGAATAAAAACCGGGATACACGTTACGGTGAATTATACGATGAACCGCTCAATGACATCCCCGAAGGGGAAGCGGTCATTAAAGGATATTATGCGGAATCGGTGGACATGGACGCGGTTGTGTCCGAGGTGACGCCAAGGGTGGAAGAGCTGAGAGAGTTCGGCATCGACCCCGGGCTGGCACAGATCTCTTGGAAGACAGTGGATGAGGAGGATTGGGCCCATGCCTGGAAGCAGTACTTCAAGCCGCTGCGCGTCTCGGAGCGGCTGACCATTAAGCCGACATGGGAAGAATATACCCCGGCCTCTGCGGATGAAAAAATTATTGAGATCGACCCCGGCATGGCCTTCGGAACCGGGACGCATCCGACAACGGCGCTGTGCCTTCGCGCTCTTGAGAAGCATATTGTCAGCGGTGACGAGGTCATCGATGTAGGTACGGGCTCCGGTATCCTTGCTGTCGGAGCGATGCTGCTCGGTGCCGCCTCTGTCCTGGCGCTGGATCTGGACCCGGTCGCCGTGGAGAGTGCCCGCGAGAATGTGGCACTGAACCGGCTGGATTCAGCGATCACCGTGAAGGAGAGCGATCTGCTCTCGCTGCTGGGCGGTGAGGGGGCGGCGGATACCGCAGCCGGAGAGATGTGGCCTTCAGCCCGGCCAAGCAATACGGCTGACCAAGAGGCCGTTCCTGGTGTTGCCCCGGCGGCAGACGGGCTGGGAGTGACTCTGCCGGTCCGGGTGGTCGTGGCGAATATTCTAGCCGAGATTATTGTACTGTTCACGGACGATGTCTACCGTGCGCTTCAGCCGGAGGGGATCTATATTACCTCGGGGATTTATAAGGATAAGGAAGGGCTAGTCGCGGAAGCGCTGAAGTCCTCCGGTTTCGAGATTTTAGAAGTAACCCGCGAAGAAGATTGGGTGGCGTTCACAGCCGGAAAGAGGTAGACATGGGTTCCCTGGATCAATTTTTAGTATATCCTTTACAGCAGCTTCCGTTTTTTCTGATTACGATTGTTATTGCGTTTACGGTGCATGAATTCGCCCACGCCTATTTTGCCAATAAATTCGGGGACCCTACAGCACGCCTGCTGGGCCGTATGACCTTGAATCCGGCGGTGCACTTTGACCTCTTCGGCATCATTCTGCTGCTGATTGCGGGCTTCGGATGGGCGCGTCCGGTTCCCGTGAACCGGGATAACTTCCGCCGTCCCCGCCTGATGGGTGTCATCGTATCGGCCGCCGGGCCAATCAGCAATCTGCTGCTCGGTATTCTGGGCGCGCTGATCTATGCGATTCTTGTGGGAACGGGCACGATGGATTCGATTAAGAACGAGCAGGTGCTCCGGGCGCTGATCTGGTTCTTCGGAATGTTCATTCACTTCAACTTCTTCCTCTTCGTGTTCAACCTGATTCCGCTGCCGCCGCTGGACGGTTACCGGATCGTAGAGGATATCGCACCGCGTCCGATCCGTGGAAGACTTCAGCAGTATGAGCAGTATACGGTTTTCCTGTTCCTGCTGATCATCTTCATTCCGGGTCTGCGCGCCTATACGATAGAACCGCTTAGCTACTGGGCGACACGTACGGGTAATGATTTCTTCCAGCTGTTCCTAAGGATGTTCGGAGTCTGAGAACGTCAGTAAGGACGGGGGCTGTTCAGTGCCCGGCAAACGTTGTAGAATATAATGTGATTATTAAGTAGATGAATGATACGTGTGAAGCGGCGGCCGGGACCTGATTTGGCGGGGACTACGCCGCTTTTACGCTGAATAACGGACAGAATGAGGTTGAGAGATGCAGCGTTATTTCGTAACTCCGGCACAGTTCGGACAAGACAAGGTTAGCATTGACGGTGAAGACGCCCGCCATATCGCCAAGGTCATGCGCGGCAAGGCCGGGGACAAGCTGATCGTCAGCGACGGCGTGGCCCGCGAGGCGTTGGCCGAGATTGCTGACATAGAGATTGGCCTCGTCACCGTGAACATACTGGAGCCTCTGGCTATGACTCATGAAGCGCGCATTCAGATTACTGTCGCCCAGAGCCTGCCCAAAGGGGACAAGCTGGAGACAGTCATTCAGAAATGCACGGAGATCGGGGCTGTAGCCTTCACGCCGTTCCTCTCAGAGCGGACGATTGTGCAGTACGATGAGCGCAAGGAGAGTAAGCGGCTAGAGCGTTGGCGCAAAATCTGTAAGGAGGCTGCCGAACAGGCGCACCGGAATATTGTTCCGCAGGTGCATTCGCCGCTCAGCTGGAAGCAGCTGCTCCAGAGCTTCAACGGCTATGATGCCGTCTATTTCTGCTATGAGAAGGAAGAGGGACTCCAGCTCCGCAGCGCAGCCGCGCCATGGCTGGCATCGCTTCCACAGGAGGCTGCGGCTAAAGTAATGATTGTTGTAGGGCCGGAGGGCGGCTTCAGTACGGAGGAATGCCGACTGGCTGAGGAGGCCGGAGCCGTCTCTGTCGGGCTGGGGCCGCGTATTTTGCGCTGTGAAACCGCAGGCATGGTTGCCGCCGCCTGCATTTTATATGAATCCGGAGAAATGGGAGGAGCTTAAACCATGCCATCTGTAGCTTTTTATACACTGGGCTGCAAAGTCAATTTCTATGATACCGAGGCCATCTGGCAGCTCTTTAAGAATGATGGATACGAGCAGGTAGATTTCGAGGGTTCCGCCGATGTCTATCTGATTAACACCTGTACAGTGACCAATACGGGCGACAAAAAAAGCCGGCAGATGATCCGCCGCGCAGTGCGCCGCAATCCAGACGCCATCGTAGCGGTTACCGGCTGCTACGCGCAGACCTCACCTGGAGAGATTCTCGATATTCCCGGAGTCGATCTGGTGATCGGCAACCAGGACCGTGAACAGATTATGACCCATGTGAAGAATATTCAGGAGTCGCGCCAGCCGGTGAATGCCGTCCGCAACATTATGAAGACGCGTGAGTTCGAGGAGATGGATGTGCCCGGGTTCGCTGACCGGACGCGGGCGTTCATGAAGATACAGGACGGCTGCAACAACTTCTGTACCTTCTGCATTATTCCCTGGTCGCGCGGTCTGTCGCGCAGCCGTGATCCGAAATCGATTGTCGCCCAGGCGCATCAGCTGGTGGAGGCCGGATACAAGGAATTCGTGCTGACCGGCATCCATACCGGCGGGTACGGGGATGATCTGGACAACTACCGCCTCGCTGACCTGCTCTGGGAGCTTGATAAGGTGGACGGGCTGGAACGAGTCCGCATCAGCTCCATTGAAGCGAGCCAGATTGACGAGAAGCTGCTGGAGGTGCTGAACCGCAGCACCAAGATGTGCCGTCATCTGCATATTCCGCTCCAGGCGGGCCATAACGAGGTGCTGAAGGCGATGCGCCGGAAGTATACCACGGAAGAGTATTACGCCAAAATGCAGCTGATCCGAGAGGCTATGCCGGATGTGGGGATCACAACGGATGTGATCGTCGGCTTCCCGGGCGAGACGGATGAGATGTTCCGGGCAGGCTATGATTTCATGAAGGCGGTCAACTATTCGGAGATGCATGTCTTCCCGTATTCCAAACGGACCGGAACCCCGGCTGCACGGATGCTCAATCAGGTCGATGAGGAGATCAAGAATGCGCGTGTGCAGGAGCTGATCGATCTTTCTGAGGAGATGCAGTTGGCTTATGCCAAGCGCTTCGTGGGCCAGACACTGTCCGTCATTCCGGAGCGTGCAGCCAAAGGCTCGGCGGGACGCAGCGTACAGCACGGCTTCAGCGACAACTATCTCCAGGTGCTGTTCGGCGGCGACGATTCGCTGCAGGGCGAACTGTGCCAGGTGAAGGTAACCGAAGCCGGCGTGAATGAATGCCGCGGCGAGCTTGTTAGTGTTAGCCGGACGGCAGCTGGACTGCGTGAAAGCGTCCGCTAGAACAGACGTATACGGATGTCTTCCGGGCCACTGCTGGCAGGGAGACATCCTTTTTTCATAAGTACGGATTCTATAGTTATAAAGACCTGAATTTGCCCGGGAATCGTGAAATACTGAAAATGGGGTAAAGACTTGGGCCGGATTTGTCGATATAGTGGAAGAGAGTGGCAAAAAGTCCACCGATAATCAGACCGTCTAAGGAGAGAACAGATGACCGTGTACAGGAAAATGACAAAAACGCTCCTCATTATGATATTGCTCGTTGTGGCCGCTTTTCCGGTAAACGTCTTTGCCGCTGCTGGAGACACTATCTCTATTGAATTCGACAGCTCAGCCAAGGTAGAGCTTACCGTGGGCCAGTCACCGAAGCAGCTTAAGCTATATGCCAATGTAGAGGGCTCCGCTTCCAAAAGGGATGTGACGGCAGCCGCAACATGGACCTCTTCCAAGAAAGAAGTAGTTACAGTATTAAATGGCCAGCTTACACCGGTGAATTCCGGAACGGCGGTAATTACAGCAACTCTCAATAATGCGATAGCCTCTGTAGAGGTGTCGGTCACCCATGCCTTTAAGGAACTGAAATTGACCCGCAGCACAGAGGGCAGCTATAAATTAGGCGACAAAGAGGAATTGCTGTCTGTTACGGCCACCGCCATCGGCGGAACTTCGGCCACTGCGGAGAAGGATGTCACGAAGGATGCGGAATGGAGCAGCTCGAATACGGGCGTGTTGACCATTGCTGCAGGCAAGATTACGCTGGTCGGTGAAGGTAAAGCTACCATTACCGCCAAGTATAAAGGGTTAACCGAAACGATCAAAGCGGTGGTAGAGCTTCCTTATGCCGCTATCGTGCTGAAAGACAAGAATGACACCATCGTCAAGGAAATGGAAATGCTGGTCGGGGACCATCCGGCCAAGCTGACCGCCAAGACCAAAGCCACTTCGGCAAGTCCGGAGATTACCCTGGGCAATGAGGTAGAATGGAGCAGCTCCAGCGAGAGCGTAGCTACTGTTAAAGACGGTGAGATTACCATCCTGGGCGTGGGTAAAACGGTCATCACCGCAAGCTACCTGGGTGTCACCCAGTCGGTGGATGTCTATGTGCGTGCGCCCTATGAAGCGCTGCTGCTGACGCCTTCCGGCGACCAGTCGCTTTTCCTGGGGGAGAGTCTGAATGTAACTGCAGCAATGCGTAATGCCGTCAATTCAACCTCGAACGAAACAGCGTCCGCCGTCTGGACCTCAGATAACCTGATGAATGCTACAGTAACTGCCAATACGGCGGATGCAAGCAACGCTTATGCCACTGTTACGGGTAAAGCGGTAGGAACTTCAATCATTAAGGCCAGCTATCTGGGCATCAGCAAAAGCTTCAAGATCACCGTCTATCCAACCCTGACGGAGCTGGGTCTGGAGAAGACGGAGCAGGAAATCTACACGGCGGATGCAGTAAGCCTGCCGAAGGTGACCGGAACCAAGTATGACGGCACCAAGCTGGATATCAGCGATGAGATGGAGTGGACCTCTGCGAATGAAGAGATTGTGTCCATCAAAGACGGGAAGTTTGTCGGCGGGAAGGCAGGTACGGCTATCCTGACCGGGAAGCTCAAGACTGGCGAAGTGACCTCCGCTTCGGCTGCAACGATCCGCTCCAAGAGCGTTCAGTTTAATGTAACGGTTCAGAATAAAGTGCTTGTCCTGATCGGACCCGATGCTGCTCTGGGAGTAGTGATTGGTGAAGAGCTGCCACTGCCCGCTGTCCAGGCTGTGCTGGAGAATGGCGACGAGCTGGATGTGTCGGGAAGCATCAAATGGGAGCTGAGCGGCAGCAATGCGGTTCTTAAGCAGACAACTGCCGCCAAGACCATCAAGGGACTGGTCAAAGGTACGGCAACCCTGAAGGGAACCTACTCCAACAAGACCATCAGTGTTCCGGTAACGATTGAACAGAAGGTCGTGAAGCTGGTGGTGGACCCGGCAACGCTGGAAATGAACATCAAGGCGTCCAAGTCCATTAAGGCCACCGGATATTTTTCAAACGGCAAATCTGCCAACTTCTCGGGGGTAATGAACTGGGAATCTTCGAACCCGGCTGTGGCTACTATTAAGGGAACTTCCGTCAAAGCATTGGCTGAGGGTACAACTACCCTGACCGGTTCTTACCAGGGCATTCAGGCGACGGTTAAGATTACGGTTGTTCCCAAGCTGATGAAGCTTACGGTCAGTGAGAACCGGCTAAGTCTTGCACCAGGCGCAGGCAAAAACGTAGTGGTAACCGCGCTGTATGATACCGGCCGCACTGCGATTGTCACAGGAAGCGTGGCCTGGACCAGCTCCAAGCCTGCTGTCGCCAAGGTGAATGCTGCCGGGCAGATTACAGCAGTGAGTAAGGGGAGCGCATCTATTAAAGGAAAACTGGGGACTAAAACAGTCTCGGTATATGTTAGTGTGAAATAGTGTAATGCTGCTGTAGGTTTGAGCGGCAACAAGAAGACCTGTACATACGTCCATGTGGATGGTGTGCAGGTTTTTTTTGTTTATGGTGAGGAATCGGAATGCTCAAGATTAATAAGGAGGGAGGAGGGAGAAGTCATTATGGAATTGATGCCAGCCTGGAAGCGTTGGGGATATGAAGAGGGCAAAGCTGAAGGAAAAGAAGAAGGTCAGGCGGAGCTCATCCATAAATTGCTGCTTAATGGATTTTCTCCGGAAGCGGTATCCGAGGCCGTTGAATTGCCACTGGATAAGATTAAGAAGCTGATGTAAATATAGACCCGGAGCCAATATCGGTGGCCCTGGGTCTTTTTTTAGGATCTTTTCTGTAATTCTATAAAATTGTTACTATGACAGAGCGCTGACTCACAATGAACTGGGAATTTGTAAGGCTTTATATTGAATACTCATTCAACCAAATCAATGCTTGTTCATAATTATCAAAAAAATTCACGGATTTTTTGGTGTTGGATTGTTGTAAATAATTCATGATCTCCCCTTCTTCAAGGAGAAACGCAATTGCCTTGCTGTGATTCAATAGGGTTTCATTGAAGAACTTATCTTTCCATGCTTTTTGAACAGAAAAATGATCTGGCGTGTATCCTTTTCGGTCCACCAGCAATTTGTATTTCCGATTCTCGGAAATGAATTGCTGGCAAGCATGCTCGAATCCATGGAACCATTCATTCACATCATCTGTGTTAATCTTGCCAATTAGATGGGTAACAATTAAATCTCCTGAAACTGTTGTGCTGATATTTTGTTTACTCAACCTTGAAATCATCTCCCTTAGTTACAATTATGCGTATAAATCCCTATAAAATCAATAAGGATAAATTCCTTATGCAATAAAGCTTTGGATTAGTACTGCAGGGCTGATTGAAGTATAATGAGGACTGCGGTTACGATTCTTGGAAGACTCAGGACTGCAGCCGTTGCTCCAGCCTGGACCAGACGCGCAGATAGCATAACGGCAGTACCCCAAGCGAACAGACGACGTTGAAAATAGTCTGGGCATGGGCGAGCTGGGCGGCAGGTCCGCCGCCAATCCAGGCGGACAGGGATTGCAGCGGCCCTATGAAGGGCAGGAACAACAGGGCGCCGCCGATATTCAGCGTCACATGCGACCAGGCGACGAATACGCCGGAAGGCGTACTGCCGATGGCGGCAATGACGGCAGTGACGCAGGTGCCGATATTCGCGCCGAGGACGATGGCGATGCCAAGTGCAGGCGGCATCACGCCGCTGGCAGCGAGGCCCATCGCCATGCCGATGACTGCGGCGCTGCTGTGTACCATCGCCGTCAGCACGGCCCCGGCGGCCAGCCCCCAGAGTGCGCTGGTTGCGGCATGCCCGAGGAACCAGCGGAACAGGGCGCTGCCTTCCAGGGCGGGGCCGATGGATTGCATCACCGCGATGCCCCACAGGATGAGCGCGAAGCCGGTGACAGCGAGGCAGATGAACTGCAGCGGTCCCGAGATCCGGCGGCAGGCCTCAAGCAGACGCCAGGACTGCGGGGCCAGCTCGCCGGCCATCACGGCGGCGGCCCACAGACAGAGCGCCGCGATCAGCAGCGGCGCGGCCAGCATGCTGATCTGCAGGCTGATCAGCTCCGTTGTCAGGCAGGTGCCGATGTTGCTGCCGAGAATAATGCCAAGCGTGCGGGCATAGGTCAGCAGCCCGGCATTGACCATGCCGATGGTCAGCACCGTTACAGCGGTGCTGCTCTGCAGCAGCGCCGACAGCAGGGCGCTTACTATCAAGCCTTTGGCTGGTGTGGAGGTCGCCTTGTGCAGGCTGCGCTTCAGCAGCGGACCGGCCAGCCGCGACAACGAGGCTTCCATCACCTTCATGCCGGCGAGGAATATGACAAGACCGTAGAGGACAGGGAATAACAGTTCACGGATCATAAGGACAGGCTCCTTTTTGAACGGGGGTTGTACCAATATATGAACGCCAGGCATAGGACATGTATATTAATCTGGCAACAAGAATAGGGAGTTGAAGGTATTGGCATCAGTAATTCTTGATCGCAATCGTAAAAAAAGACTGGAGCAGGGCCATCCATGGGTCTTCGCCAGTGAAGTAGCATCTGTAGACGGCGATCCGCAGGCAGGCGGACTGGTGGATGTTCTGACCCATCAGGGGCGGTATCTGGCTACGGGGTATTACAATCCGGCTTCGCAGATCCGGGTAAGAATTCTGTCGCAGCATAAGCTGGCGGCGATGGACACGGCGTTTTTTGCACAGCGGTTCTCGGATTGTCTGCGGCACAGGGAACGCTTCCTGCCGGGGGCGGACGCTTACCGTCTGGTCTACGGGGAAGCGGATTTTCTGCCGGGGCTGATCATTGACCGCTTCGGTGAAGTCCTTGTAGTGCAGCTGCTGACACTGGCTATGGATCAGCACCGCTCTGAGATTGTGGAGGCGCTGGTGCAGGTGATGTCGCCGCGCGGCATCTACGAGCGCAGCGATGTCAGTGTGCGGGAGCTGGAGGGACTGGAACAGACCACGGGGGTGCTCTACGGCGAATGCCCGCGCCACATTACCGTAAGTGAGAACGGGCTGAAGGTCATCGTTGATATTGAAGAGGGGCAGAAGACCGGCTACTTCTTCGATCAGCGGGAGAATAGAGCATCGATTGCTCCGCTGATGAAGGGCTGGGGCGGGCGCAGCGGAATTACACTGCAGAACGTAGCAGCCGAGGATGGTTCACTTCAGACGCTGCCGGTCAACAAAAGCGGCAAGCCTGTCACCTTCCCGTACTGGGATGGTGCGACTGTGCTGGAATGCTTTGCGCATACGGGAAGCTTCACATTGCATGCCTGCAAGTACGGTGCCAAGAAGGTAACCTGCCTGGATGTGTCTGCGCATGCCATCGAGAGTGCGAAGGCCAATGTGGAGATCAACGGGTTCAGCGACCGGGTGGAATTCGTGGTAGATGATGCATTTGCCTTCCTGCGCAATCAGGTCAAGGGTCAGGAGGAACGCACTGAGCGGGCTACGGGCGGCACAGCGGCGGAAGAGAGAAATGGGAGCAAACCGGCTGCCAAGGCGGACACCGCGAAGCCGATGACCGCCGGGGGCGGACGCACGTGGGATGTCGTGATTCTGGACCCGCCTGCTTTTGCCAAGACCAAAAGTGCAGTGGCAGGGGCTGTACGCGGCTACAAGGACATCAATCTGCAGGGCATGAAGCTGGTGAATGACGGCGGATATCTGGTCACGGCCAGCTGTTCGTACCACATGCAGCCGCAGTTGTTCCTCGATACGATCATGGAGGCGGCTAAGGATGCCGGCAAGGTGCTGAGGCTGATCGAATGGCGGGCCGCAGGCAAGGATCATCCGCAAATTCTCGGCGTGGACGAGGGGCATTATCTGAAGTTCGCCATCTTCGAGGTGCGCAGCAAATAGAAGTGTCAGACCCGGCGGGCCAGCCGGTTTTGCGGGAAGAGTCTCTTTTATAGAGGCTCTTTTTTTATAGGGTTTAGACTCAAAATCAGCAGTTGTCCTATCTTCATCAACCATACGTGGACACCCCGTGGTGAGGCTGGGCAGGGGAATAAGAAAGTAGTCTATTGGCCCACGCCGCAAAAGTCGACCGGCCGAATGTGTGCGAGAAACCGAATAGCGAAAAACCGAACACAATGGGTCCAGAGAGGAGGGCTACGGGACGAGTATGCAAGTGGGGAAGGGAGGGGTGGCAAATGTTCTGTGTGATGAGGGAACGGTCGTTAGCAATAATACAAATAAATGTATTTGGTACAGTTAAAAGATGGCTCAAAACCAGAATAGCTGTGATAGCTGTATTCTGTACAATTAAAATGGCTTAGAGTGACTGAAGCGGTGAAAACCGGATTTTTAGTTGTAGAGAATACAGTTAAATCTGTTAACACGCCAATTTGGCTGCTTTTAGTTGTACCAAATACACCTAAAGCTACCTAAAACACAAAACTCGCCTTAGTCCCGCCAACGGCGTACCCGTCTCACGCCGCCCGCTGGAGTCCCGTCCCCGCGCGCCGCCCGTCTCTCGCCCTCTCCAGTCCCGCCCCATTCACCATTGCCTTGCTCTCCGGCTCTCCCCGCCGCCCCAGCTCAGTAACATCCTCCCCTTTCAATAGTTGATTTCCCTATCCCGGCAGCGTAGGCGCACCCTCTATAATCAAGGTACAGATTCTAAGGGGGGCCGTTTATGAAACAGAAAAAAATACATGCCTACGTCTTCGTATTTCCCAGCTTGTTCCTGACCCTGGTGTTCGGCATTTATCCTCTGCTGTGGGCCTTGCGGTATATGTTCTATGACTATCAGGGGTTTGGGACGCCTGTATTTATCGGCCTCGATAACTTCGGGCGGGTGCTGCGCGACCATCAGTTCTGGTCTTCTGTCGGCAATACCGGGATCTATGCGCTCGGCAAGCTCGTGGTGACGATTCCGATGTCGCTGCTGCTGGCGATTATCTTGAACCGCAAAATGAAAGGGCGTTCCTTCCTGCGGGCGGTTTATTATCTGCCTACGATCTTCAGCGCCTCGGTGATGGCGATTGTCTTCTTCATTATTTTCAACTCCTATAACGGGATCTTGAATCAGCTGCTGATCCGCTTCCAGATCATCAGCGAACCGATTGGCTGGCTCAGCGCCGACCATGCGATGATGACCACCATCATTATTGCTATCTGGGGTGCGGTCGGTAACTATATGCTGTTGTTCCTCGCGGGACTCCAAGGCATTCCGAATGATCTGTACGAAGCGGCCTCGCTGGACGGGGCGAATGAATTCCAGAAGCTGAAGAATGTGACCATCCCGCTGCTGGGACCGGTGATGCAGATGATTATCATGCTGGCGATCACCATCTCGCTGAAGGGCTATGAGAGTATTATGGTGCTGACCGAAGGCGGACCGTACGGCAAAACAGAAGTCATGTACCTGTACCTGTTCAAGCTCTTATTCCCGGTCTCGGCGGAAGCACAGTCCATCCAGCAGCTCGGTTATGGCAGCGCAGTCGGCTTCACCACTGCGGTCATTGTGGGCGGCGTGACGCTGGTCTACTTCCGGATCTCCAAGAAATTAAACGATGTGTACTAGAACCGACAGGAGGAGAGCAGAATGAATAACACCCGTACTCATACCCATACCCGTCCCGTCATGTCCCCGCTGCTGACCCGCTTGCTCGGCAAGGCTGTGCTCTGGATCTTTCTGATTGCGGCCGCCCTGCTGGCCTTGTTCCCGATCATCATGGTCGTGCTGGGCTCGTTCAAGACGAACCAGGAGCTGACCGGCAGTGCAACCATCTGGCCGTCAAGCTGGCATTTCTCGAACTACCTGGAAGCGTGGAAGAACGCCAACTTCTCCCGCTATACGCTGAACAGTATATTTGTAAGCGTGGTCACCACTGTCGGCACTTTGCTGGTGGCTTCGATGTCCGCCTATGCCGTAAACCGGGTGTCTTTTATCGGCAAAAAAGCGTACTCCCTGCTCATGGCCTCCACGCTGTTCATCTCCATCGGGGCCGTAGTGCTGCGTCCGCAATTTGACCTGATGGTTATGCTCGGCCTGAACAAGACGCTCTGGGGTGTCATTATTATCCTGATCAGCGCCCATGCCACCTGTTATTTCATCTTAATCGGCTTCTTCCAGAGCATTCCGCGCGACCTGGACGAAGCGGCGATGATCGATGGCTGCAACTTCTACTCTGTCTACCTGCGTATCATCTTGCCACTGCTGCGGCCTGCGCTGGCGGTTGCCGGACTGGGAGCGTTCCAGGGGTCCTGGAATGAATATATTCTGCCGCTGGTCTTCACGATGAGCAATCCCCAGCTCCAGACGCTTCCGGTCGGGCTGGCGAATCTGCGCTACGGAATCGGAGCGGCGTCAGAGGTACAGCTGATGATGGCCGGCGCTTGCCTGTCCATTTTGCCGCTGCTGGTGGTCTATGTGTTCGCCAATAAATCCTTCATGCAGGTCACACTCGGCGCCGTCAAAGGGTAGTCCCGGAAAGAGTAGTGTTCCGCCCGCACTGTTGTTACAATGGGTGGCAAGGAGTGGTTCACGGATGAAACTCGGTTTCTACAAGCAGTCTTTGAAGAAAAGAATTCAGGTGCTGTACATCTTCCTCGCCATTCTCTGCATCAGTGTAACCGGAGTCGGCTCGTATCTCTTCGCAGCGCGCAGCATTCAGGGCAGTGCACTTGAGCTGAAGCAAGGCATTCTGAACAAATCGGTTCAGGTGATGGACGAGCATCTCCGGCATATCGTGGTTTCTTCCTTTTCCCTGATGCTGGGCGAAAGCTTTGGTCAAGTGATGAAGGATGTCAGCAACAATAATTCCGCTCATTATTATCAGAATTTGTCGCTGCTGCAGACTTCTTTTGACCAGCTTAAGCTGGTGGAGCCGCTGATTGATACGACCTATCTCAGTACGCCGATTGGCGATTTTTACTCCACTAAGGATTTCCCCGAACGGAAGACTAACTTCAAGGAGAAGTACGGGAGCTATCTGGAGCGGCCGGGCTGGAATACCCTGTGGCTGGGGGCGCATCAGAGCGAGCTGTTTCAGTCGAAGAGCCGGGTGCTCTCTTTGCTGCTGAAGCCAACGGTAATTGACAATCATAATTTCCCGGACGTCTATATGGTTGTGAACATGAAGGAGGAGGCGATGAGGTCCATCCTGGAGCAGGATCTGATGAATAATCAGGTTCAGCTCTTTTTGCTGCAAAAGGATGGATCGATGGTCATCCGGCCGGAGACGCAGACCTACGCGTTCAATACGGAGCAGAATTTCGTCAGCCGGTTCAACCAAGGGACGGCTGGCGATTTCAACTATATCAATGCCTCCAGCGAGGAGTTGCTCGTCAATTACAGCACGCTGTCAATGAATGAGGACTGGGTCATGGTCAGCATTCAGTCCAAAGCGGACCTGCTGCAGCCGCTGAAGCAGATCCGCTGGCTGATCTTCTGGATTATGCTGATCTGTACCGTGGTCGCGTTGGCCTTGTCTAACCTGCTCGCCTCTGCACTGCTGGGGCCGCTCAACAAGCTGCAGCGTCTGATGGTAGAGGTAGAGTATAACGACCTGGATGTACGGTTTCAGAGCCGGTATGAGGATGAGGTGAGCGCCGTGGGCCATAAGTTCAACCGGATGCTGGACCAGATTCAGGTTCTGATTCAGGAGGTGCGGACCTCGGAGCAGGAGAAGCGCAAGTCGGAGGTCAAGGCGTTACAGGCGCAGGTGGACCCTCATTTCTTATACAACACGCTGAATACGATCTTCTGGAAAAGCGAGAATGGCGAGAAAAGCGATGTCAGCGAGATGATCGTCGCCTTGTCGCTCCTCTTCCGCCTGGGGCTGAACAACGGGAACGATATTACGACCCTCCAGCAGGAGGTCCAGCATGTCCGGCAGTATTTGCAGCTCCAGCAGAAGTGCTATGAGAATCTGTTCACTTATATGATTGAGGTGGAGGATGACGCCTGCCTGTCCGTGCGGATGTTGAAGATTCTGCTTCAGCCACTGGTGGAAAATTCAATTCTGCATGGCTTCCGCGACAAAGCGGAGCTAGGCAGAATTGAGATCCGCATCTACCGCACTGCCGGATTCCTGATTTTGAGGGTCACGGACAACGGCTGCGGCATGGATGCCGCTCAGCTTGCGAATGCGGTGAACGGCACCGAAGCGGAGCGCAGGGGATATGCCTTACCCAACCTGCGCAGCAGGCTCAGCCTGCATTACGGTGAATCTGCATCGATTGCCTTCAGCAGCATTCCCGATATTGCTACAACTGTAACCGTCACGATACCGATCCTCTAGGAGGCTGCCATGAACCCATTGACCTTGTGCGTAATGGATGATATTCAGACTGTCGTCAAAGGAATTGCTTCAACGATCCCGTGGGCGGATCATGGAATCGAGGTGGCGGGTACCGCCGGCAACGGTGAGCAGGGCTGGGAGCTGCTGCTGGAGAAGGACCCCGACATCGTAATCAGCGATATCCGCATGCCGAAGCTCAGTGGTCTTGAGCTGATGAGACGGGCTGCCGAAGCGAAGCTGCGGGCCAAATTCATATTCATCAGCGGGTATTCGGATTTCAGCTATGCGCAGGAGGCGATCAAGCTGGGCGCCTCCGACTATTTGCTGAAGCCGTTCACCCAGCCGGAGATTGTGGCCGCTGTGCTGAAGGTGAAGCAGACTATTGAAGAAGAGCGGACGAGAGCAGAGCAGATACAGCAAATGGAGCAGAAGATGATGGCCAGCCATTCGCAGCTGCGCCAGGATTATCTCACCGCTCTGCTGCGCCAGGAGACCAATATCAGCCTGAGTGACAGCCGCTGGCAGGAGCTCGGCATCGACCTGGATGCCGGCAATCTGCTGGTGATGGCTATTGAGCTGGACTGTTATACCGAATACGGGTACACCTTGCATCTGGATGACAGTGAGATCATTCCTTTTGCGATCAAGAACATCCTGGACGAGACGCTGAAAATGCACACGCGCGGCGTTGTACTGCGCGAGAGCAGACAGCGGCTGGCCGCGATCTTTAATCCGCCAGAGGCCGTGGATACGGTAGAGCTGCTGGAGCTGTGCCGTGGGAATGTGGAGAAATACAGCAAGAATACCGTTTCGATCGGCCTTGGCACAGCGGCAAGGGGACCGCGTGAGATCAGGGCCTCCTTCGTGCATGCGGCCAAAGCGCTGGGCTACCGCTTTTACAGTGAGGGGAATTGTATCTTCCGCTTCACGGAGCTGGACCCGGAGAACCGAGCAGCCCCGGACTATCCTGAGGAGAAGGTGAAGGAGCTGCTGTACGCGCTCAAATCCGGCAATGAAGAAGGCTGTCATGAGATCATCGGCGAGATCTTCCGGCAGTGGACCCTCTCCGGCAGATATCCTGATCCGCTGTCGATGGTCCGTCTGTTGTCCGGGCTGACCTTCGCTATGTACCGGGCGTTCTGTGATGAAATCACGGAGGAGGAGCGCATACAGCTGGAGGCTGACCTGACGGCGCTGGAGGAGAACCGTTCTTTAACCTTTGGCGGGTGGAAAAGCTATATCAATCACTTCGCCAGCATGGGCTGCGAATTCGTCGATAGCAAGCAGTTCCGTGATGTAACGCAGTCCATTAACCGGGCCAGAGAATACATCCGGCTGCATCTGGAGGAGAATCTGACCCTGAACAGCTGCGCGCAGGCCGTCCATCTGAGCCCGAGCTATTTCGCAGGCGCCTTCAAGAAGGAGACTGGCATGACGCTGATTCAGTATATTACCAAGCTGCGGATGGAGCGTGCGAAGGAGCTGCTGATTGCCGGGGCGCAGGTGCAGGAGATTTCCCTGATGCTCGGCTATGAGGACCGCCCGTATTTCAGCGGCCTGTTCAAAAAATACTGCGGACTTACGCCCACAGCGTTCCGGCAGAAATACCTGAAATAAGCAGGAGCTGAAGGAACAGGGACAAGCATTTTTCCCCCCTTACAAAGTTAGAATGTCTCTCACCCCACTGAAAGCGGAACCATTATGATTACGTTAACAGATAGCCGATTGCAGGTTGTCAGGACAAGCACAAGGGGGCATAACGATGGATAAAAAATGGGTTGTTGCAACAATGAGTACAGTGCTGGCACTGAGTCTGGCCGGCTGCGCTGCCGACAGCAATAAGGAGCCCGCGGCAAGTAACAGCAAACCGGCGGACGCCAAGGGAGATAACGGAGCAGCAAGCGGCGGCAAAACCAAAATCCTTTACTGGACACCCGACCGTCACGACGCCGATTTCATGAAATCCAAGATTGAGGAGTTCAACAAGACGAACAAGGATAACATCGAAGTGGAAATGACCGTGATGGGGGACAATTATCCGCAGGCGGTAGATATCGCTTTTGCCAGTAAGCAGGCTCCTGATGTGCTTCAGATCAACGACTTCCAGACCTATTACAAAAAAGGCTACATGGCCCCGATCAATGATTATATGAGCAGTGAGATGAAGGAGACCTTCAAGGACAGCCTGCTGGAGAACAAGAATACCGTGGACGGCAAGACCTATACCCTGCCCAACACCGGACAGATCTGGAGACTGATCTATAATAAAGATATCTTCAAGCAAGCGGGCATTGAGAATCCGCCGAAAACACTGGACGAGATGGTTGCTGCCGCCAAAAAGATTACCGAAACCGGCAAAAAGGACGGCATATACGGCTTCGCCAGCCCGTTCAAGAGCTCAAGCGGCTTCTGGCGTGCATCCAATACCGTAGCTGGCGCGAGCAACAATACCGGCATTGACGGCTACAATTACAAGACCGGACAATTCGACTTCAGCATGTACAAGGATATTGCGCTGGCGCTGCGTCAGATGAACGAAGACGGCAGCATGCTGCCGGGCGTAGAGAGCCTGGATATCGATCCGCTGCGTGCGCAGTTCGCCCAAGGCAAAATCGGCATGTACATTAACCACTCCGCAGAGCCCGGCGTCTACAAAGACCAGTTCCCGACCACCGCTAATTGGGCTGCCGTTGCTGTACCGACTACGGACGGAACGATTAAGGGTGCATCGCAGATCATCGGCGGCTCCTACATCGGCATCAGCGCAGACAGCACGCATAAGGAAGCAGCGTGGAAGTTCATGGAGTATGTGTACAGCGACAGCCTGCAGAGCGAGTATTATGAAAAAGGCTACGGCATCTCCCTGATCCCTACAGTGATCAGCTCCGGCAAAAAACCAAGCATTCCCGGCATTGAAGGCTTCCTGCCGAAGCGTTATGACGCGATTTATCCGGCGAACCCGCTGACCATTACAGAAGGGTCACTGGAAGGCAGTAAATGGAGCGATGCGTTTTCGGCATTCGTTTTCACCGGCGGCGATGTGGACAGCATTATCAAAGACCTGGATACCCGGTATAATGCTTCATTAGAGAAAGCAAGAGCCTCCGGCGCAACGGATATTGTGGCCGATCCAAGCTTTGACGCATCGAAGCTGCAGGGTAAATTATCCACCGAAGAATAAGAGGTAAGGTTCAGGTGGCGGCCGATGCATGATAGATTCGGCCGCTTTTTTTCTTAATAGAGAGGAGCAGATCCGAAATGATTATAGAGAATAGCCAAGCCGCAAAGACGGTTCTGAATGAGAGCAGTTCACGCACCCTGCTGGCAAGGGGCGGATCACTGATGATGGTGGAGGTTACCTTCGCCAAAGGCGGCATCGGGGAGGTTCATTCCCATGATGCGCATGAGCAGATCAGCTATATTGTGAAGGGCAGCTTTGAGGTCAAGGTCGGGGAGGAGACGCGTATTTTGAAGGCGGGCGACAGCTTCTATGCCGGCTATAATATTCCGCATGGTGTGAAAGCACTGGAGGATTCCGTGATTCTGGATGTGTTCAATCCGTTCCGTGAGGACTTCCTGGAGAAGCAGGAATGAAGGATTATTATCTGAGTGCACCTGAGCTGCGCAGTGCTGCCGCTTATTATGTCCGTCATTTCCCCATCGAGGCGCAGAACTCGGTCCAGATTGCCGAGCATGCCGTGAACAATGAATTCATTATTCCTTATACCGGTGATCTGAGCCGCTGGATTCCGCTGGGTAAGCCGGTGGCAGACTGGCTGCATAATCCTACGAACGACCCCGAATTCACCTGGGGCATCAACCGCCACTGGCATATGCTGGATCTGGGCAAGGCCTATCTGATGAACGGCAAGCCGGAATACGTTAAGGCCTTTATGCAGCATTTCCGCAGCTGGCGCGAGCAGAACCCGGTTCCTGTGATTCCGTCGTATGAGGAAGCGGTCTTTTTCCAGAAGCTGGGTCCATGGCGTCTGCTGGAGACCGGCCTGCGGGTGCAGTCCTGGATCTCTGCGTACAAATATATGGAGGACAGCCCACTGCTGGATGGACACTTCCGCAGTGAGCTGCTGGAGGGGCTTGCGGAGCATGCTGAATTTCTGACCCGCTACCTGGGCAGCACGGAGATCAATCATGCGATTATGCATATGCAGGGCCTCTATATGATTGCTGTCTTCCATCACGGGCATCCGCGCGCACCGTATTGGCGGCAGCTGGCCGGGGAGCGCCTGGAGCTGTGCCTTTTGCATCAGGTCGGGCCGGAAGGGATTCAGATTGAGCTGACCACCCATTATCATGATGCGGCCATTGAGATGTTCGGGACGCCTTATCTGCTGGGCGCGTTATCCGGCCACCCGTTCTCCGCCTGGTACGGCGGGCAGCTCCGCAAGATGGCCGCGTTCACCGAAGCGCTGGTCCGCCCGGATCACCAGTCCACCGGGATCGGCGATTCCGACTGGATTAGCAGCGGCCGCAAGCGGCTGACGCTGCTGGGTGCTATTCTGAAGGATGATGCATTGGTTGGACGCGGCACGGGCAATGCAGAATGCCTCTGGCTGCTGGGAGCCGAGGCGTATGAGCGGTGTGTGCAGCTGCAGGCGGAGTCTGCGCCTTCGGTGAGCAGCGTGGCTTTTGTGCAGACCGGGTATTATGTGATGCGGGATCCGCAGCAGTATCTGTTCTTCGATGCCGCAGAGATGGGCGGAGCGCACGGTCATGCCGATGCGCTGAATCTGGAGTGGATGTGGAACGGGCAATTGCTCTTCACCGATACCGGGAGGTACACCTATGAGGAAGGGGAATGGCGCCGTTATTTCAAAAGCACCCGGGCACACAACACTATTACCATAGACGGGTTGGATCAGACGCCGTATATCTCTACCCAGCAATGGGGCGAGCCTGTGGCTAAGGCCAGCACGTTCCGCTGGGAGAGCAACAGCCGTTACCACTTCATTGATGCCGCGCATGACGGATACATCCGTCTTCCCGGTCCGGTAATGCACCGGCGCTGGGTGCTGCTGGGCGTGGAGGTGCCGCTGCTGCTGATTGCCGACTGGCTGGAGGCGGATGGCGAGCATGAGCTGGAGCAGCGGTTCCATCTGCACCCGGAGGCGGTGCTGGAGCTGTCTTCCGAAGCCGGAGCGGCTGGAGAAGCCGTGACCAGAGCCGGAGAACCCGAAGTCGCAGCCGGAGCCGCACAGCCTACAGCAACCGTGGTCTATCCCGGCTCTACAGTGAAGCTGAATATGAGCTGGATGACCAGCGGCCTGAAGGATGAACAGTTCACGGTGAGTAAGGAGCAGGGCTGGGTATCGGAGGTCTACGGCTCCAAATCGGAGATTCCGGTAGTAGAGGGCCGGGCGGCTTGGGCTGGCAAGGCTGGAATTCTGACGCTGTGCCTGCCTGGCGATACGGCGGACGGCAGCAGTCCGCTGCACGTGAGCACCTGCGTGGTGGATGCGGAGCGGCGGCGGGTCGAGCTGTCCTATGTATACGGAGATGCGAGCGGCACAATTGTAATCGGCCCGGACACCCTGGGCTGGACGGAGCGGAAGGAATAAGCATTTTGTGCTGGAAGTTATTAAAGATAAGGATATTAACAGATAAGACTTCTCCGTTGCCCGTTTTCCGGCTGCGATAGGCTTAAATGCACTTTGTACAACTAAAACATCCGATGTCTAATCGATTGCCTGTTTAGGTGTATTTCGTACAATAAAATATTCACGTATTGCCGGTTCTTGCCTCTTTGGGCAGATTTAGTTGCACAGACTACAGCTATACGAGAAAAGTATGCTGTTCCGCTGCTTTTAAGTGTACATTCTACAACTATCCCTGTCTTGCCCTTCACTTGGGAGGAGTTGCAGCAGTAACTGTTAGGCTTGAGACCTAATTTACATGATTTATTCAGACTCTTCCATCCGCCGTTTGCGCGGCTCCGGGAGAGTCTTCTTTATTTCTGCATTTGCAAACAATGGCAAACGTACGTTCTGGAGCGTGCGTTGGAGGTATGCTATACTATTGAGACGAGAAGTTTCATAGATTCTGGTATTGCATTGAGTGCCAGGGTTCAACGGAAGGAGTCTGCTGAAATGACGGTTAACTTCATCATCGGCCGCTCGGGCAGCGGCAAGACGACTACAATATGGGAGCGGGTATCCTCCAGGCTGAAGGCAGAGCCGCTGGGGGCCCCAATCATTATACTTGTTCCCGAGCAGGGATCGTTCGGAGCGGAACGGGGCCTGCTGGCGGCGGGCGGCGTGAAGGGAAGTCTGCGCGCCCAGACGCTCAGCTTCTCGCGGCTTGCCTACCGGGTGAAGCAGGAGACCGGCGGCAGCGCAAGTCTGCCTATCAGTGAAGAAGGCAAGAAGATGCTGATCTACAAGATTATCAGCAAGCGCAAGGAGGAGCTGAAGCTGTTCGGGGCTTCCTCGGACCGGCCGGGATTTGTGGAGCGGCTCAGCAGTCTGCATACAGAGCTGAAACGCTGCGCTCTGGGAGCCGGAGACCTGGAGGAGCAGATCGGCAGAATGCGGGATGCCACGCTGGGCAGCCCTATTCTGGCCGGGAAGCTGGATGATCTGCATCTCGTCTTCAGCGAGCTGGACCAGGAGATGTCACAGCTCTATATAGATGAAGAGGACAGACTGGCCGAACTGGCTGAGCATATTGCGGACTCTGCCTATATCCGCGGCGCCGAGATCTGGGTGGACGGCTTCCACGGCTTCAGCAACCAGGAATTCATCGTCTTGCGTGAGCTGATGCAGTACGCGGACACAATGACCATTGCGCTAACACTGGACCGGATCTATCCGCCGGGCGTTGCCCCGCATGAGCTGGAGCTGTTCCATCCGGCGGCGGTTACTTACATTAAGCTGCGGGGAATAGCGGAGGAGATGGGACTTACCGTATGGGATGAGCTGCTGGCTCTGCCCGTCCTGCCAAGGTTCAAGGACAGTCCCGTACTCGCCCATCTGGAGCGCGGATTACAGCGCCGGCATTCCTGGACGGGACCGGCTGAACAGGTGAAGGAAGCCATCAGCATCCGGGCTGCGGCTTCACGCCGCACCGAGGTGGAGGGCGTGCTGCGCGAGATGCAGGCCCTGGCCAGAGAATCGGGAGCCAAATATGGGGAAATGGCGGTATTCATGCGCAATATGGCTGATTATGAGCCGCTGATTGCCCCGTTATTTCAGGACTTCGGCGTTCCGTTCTTCCTGGACCAGAAGCAGAGTGAGCTGCATCATCCGCTGGTGGAATTCATCCGCTCGGCCCTGGATGTCGTCCGCCGCCGCTGGCGTTATGAAGATGTGTTCCGCTGCGTGAAGACCGAGCTGCTGCTGCCGCTGGACGGAAGCATTACCCGCGCGCATATGGATGAGCTGGAGAACTACGTGCTGGCTTGCGGCATTCACGGCTCGCGCTGGACGAACGGGCGCTCCTGGAAGGGGATTCCGCGCCTCTCCCTGGAGGGAAGTGAGGCTGTAGATGAAGCCATGCTATCCAGAATGGAAGCCTGCCGGAGTGCGATTACAGGACCGCTGCAGGCATTTGAGCAGAGAATCAAAGCCAGCCGCAGCGGTCTGGAGCTATGCCGGGCGGTATATCTGCTGCTGGAGGATACGGAAGCGGCACGGAAGCTCGAAGGGATGGGAGCGGAGTCACTGAAGCAAGGCCGCCCGGAAGCCGCCCGGGAGCATAGCCAGCTCTGGGGCGCTGTTCTGGGTCTGCTGGACCAGATTGCCGAGATGATGGGCAAGGAACGGATAGATTTCAGCCTGTTCGCCGGAGTGCTGGAGACCGGGCTGGCGGAGCTTAAGATGGGGCTCGTCCCGCCGGCACTTGACCAGGTGCTGGTAGGTACGATGGACCGTACCCGGGTGTCGGGGGTGAAGTACGCCTTCCTGCTCGGTTTCAACGAAGGAGTGGTTCCGGCGCAGTTCAAGGAAGACGGCATTCTTTCAGAAGGGGAACGTCTCCTGCTGGAGAAGTCCGGTATGGAGCTTGCGCCGGGCTCCTCCCGGAAGCTGCTGGATGAGCGCTTCCTGATCTACAATGCGCTTACGACGGCCAGCAGGAAGCTGTGGATCAGCTATGCTGTAGCTGACGATGAGGGGAAGGCGCTGCTGCCTTCGGAGGTCATCCGCCAGCTGCAGGGAATGTTCCCGCAGCAGTTAGATGAACAATTCCTCTCCGGCTTCCCGCAGAGCGGCAATGATGACGACGCTGTCCATATGGACTTCATCGGCCATCCTGAGCAGACGCTCCGCATGCTGCTGCTTCAGCTCCGCCAGTGGCGTCAAGGGGCAGAGATACCCGGCATGTGGTGGGAGGTCTATAACTGGTTTGCGGCGGAGCAGGGCGCAGACAAGCCTGCGGATGAACAGGCAGCGGAATACCGCCATGCGGATCTGTCCATGAAGCTGAAGCTGGAGCGGCTGCTCGGCTCGCTGTTCTACCGCAATGAAGGCATACGGCTGAAGAAGGAGACCAGCCTGCGCCTGTATGGCGGCTCTACGCTGCGCGGCAGCGTGTCACGGATGGAACGGTTCGTTGCCTGCTCCTTCTCTCATTTCGCTTCCTACGGGCTGAGGCTGAAGGAGCGACAGCTCTATAAGCTCCAAGCTCCAGATATCGGGCAGCTTTTCCATGCGGCCCTTAGTGAAATGGCGAAGCGGCTGCAGGAGCAAGGCCGCAGCTGGGGCAGCATGACTGCGGAGGAATGCCGTCGTGAGGCAGGGGCGACAGTGGATAAGCTGTCTCCGCTGTTACAGGGAGAGATTCTGATGAGCAGCAAGCGCTACGGCTATATCTCGCGCAAGCTGAAGAATATTGTCGGCCGCGCTTCGGTCATCCTCGGGGAGCATTCGCGGCGCGGGAGCTTCGAGCCGGTCGGGCTGGAGCTGGATTTCGGCCCGGGGCAGGAGCTGCCTCCGCTGAGAATTACACTGCCCAACGGTTGTGTCATGGAGGTGGTCGGCCGGATTGACCGGGTGGATAAGGCTGAAGGGGAACAGGGGATTCTGCTGCGGGTGATCGACTACAAATCAAGCCAGAAGGATCTCAAGCTGCATGAGGTCTACTATGGATTGTCGCTGCAGATGTTAACGTACCTTGATGTGCTGCTGACCTATTCCGAGCAATGGCTCGGCCAGGAAGCACTGCCTGCCGGGGCGCTCTATTTCCACGTTCATGATCCGCTCCTGACCTCAGCCAACGGAATGAACCGGGAGCAGGCGGAGCAGGAGCTGATGAAGCGCTTCAAGATGAAGGGCCTGCTGACCGCCGACCGCGAGGTGGTCTCGCTGATGGATACCACACTAGACAAAGGGTATTCCTCTATTGTTCCGGTTGCGCTGAAGAGTGACGGCAGCTTCTACAGCAGCGCATCTGTAGCTACCCCAGAGCAGTGGGGGCAGCTGCGGTCCTCGGTGCGCAGCACGATCTCGGAGATCGGGACCAGCATTACGGAGGGGGATGTGGCGATACAGCCTTACCGCATCCAGCAGGAAACGGCCTGTACCTTCTGCTCCTTCCGCCCCGTCTGCCAGTTCGATGAAGCGGTGGAGGGCAATAGCTATAACATTCTAAGTAAGCCGGGCAAAGAAGTGATCTGGGATCTGCTGTCCCGCAAAGGAGGAGAGAAGCTGTGAGCACAAGACCTGTACCCGAAACGAAGCCGGAAGGTAGTCTGTGGAGTGACGACCAGTGGCGCGCTATTGCCGAGAGCGGCAGCGATATTCTCGTGGCAGCGGCAGCCGGTTCCGGCAAAACGGCGGTTCTCGTCGAGCGGATTATCCGCAAGATCAGTAATGAGGAAGCGGGCTTCAGTGTGGACCGGCTGCTGGTGGCAACATTTACCAAGGCTGCCGCCTCCGAGATGCGCCAGCGTATCCGGGAAGCGCTGGAGCGTAAGCTGGAGGAGGACAGTGAAGGCGGGAATGAATATCTGCGCCGCCAGCTTGCCCTCCTGGGCAGAGCTTCCATTACCACACTGCATTCCTTCTGCCTTGAAGTAATCCGCCGGTATTACCAGATGATCCCGATCGATCCCGGCTTCCGTATCCTGAATGAGCATGAGGCGGAGATGATGCGCCAGGAGCTGCTGGAAGAGCTGCTGGAAGAGAAATACGGCGAGGTTGCTGAGGACGGGGAAGATACCCTGTTCGTGCAGCTCGCAGACTGGTTCAGCGGTGAACGGAGCGATGATGCGGTGCATTCGCTGATTCAGCGGCTGCATGATTTCGCGCGCAGCCATCCCTGGCCTGCGCAGTGGCTGCGGGATACCGCAGCCGACTTTGCGCTGCCGGATGCTGAGGCTCTGAGCCATACGCCTTGGGTGCAGAGCATTCTTGCCGAAGCCAGGCTGACGCTGAAGGGGGCGATCAGCCAGCTGGAGCAGGGGCGTGACATTGCGCTTCAACCCGGCGGTCCGGCGCCTTACGCGGAGAATCTTGCTGCCGATCTGGAGATGGCGCAAGGCCTGCTGGACGCGGTGGACTCACAGCCCTGGGCCGGATTGTATGATATCTTCATGGAGATCTCCTTCGGGAAGCTGAAGCCCTGCAAGAAGGATGCCACCGACCCCCTCCTTCAGGAGAGTGTGAAGGCGATCCGGGATCAGGTGAAGAAGAGTCTATTGGAGCTGCAAAAATCCCTGTTCGGCCGTCCGTCGGAATCCTTCCTGAGTGAACTACATACGGCGGCTCCGCTGATGCAGGAGCTGGCGGAGACCGTAATCGCGTTCGGCGAGCGCTACAGGCTGGAGAAGGCGGGCCGGGGGCTGGTGGACTTCAGTGATCTGGAGCATTACTGCCTGCAGATTCTGCGCCATCCGGACTCGCAGCCGGGGCATTCGCTGCCGTCGGATGCGGCGATGGAGTACCGCAGCCAGTTCGACGAAGTGCTGCTGGATGAATATCAGGATACTAACAGTGTGCAGGAGGAGATTGTCCGGCTGATCTCCCGGGAATTCCCCGGCAACCGTTTCATGGTCGGGGATATGAAGCAGAGTATATACCGGTTCCGCCTGGCGGAGCCGGGCTTGTTCCTGGACAAATACCGCAGGTTCAGTAATGATCCGTCCTACGGAGACAGTGCAGGTAGCACCCTGCATGCCGGTGAGGCAGATGGCCGGGCGGGGGCTGATCCGGGACAGGAGGAACGGGAAGATGGTCTCGTCATCGATCTGGCCCGCAATTTCCGCAGCAGGCTGGAAGTGGTGAATGCGGTGAATATGGTCTTCCGGCAGATCATGGACAGCAATGTCGCGGAGATCAGTTATGATGAGCGGGCAGAGCTGGTGTACGGAGCGAACTTTCCGGGAGCTGCGGAGAAAGGTCCGGATACTTATTTTGCGCCGGAGCTGCTGTTGATCGACAAGGGAGCCTCTGTCCCGGGTCCGGCGGACGAAGCGGCAGAGGGCGATGAGCTGCCCCTTCTGGAGCTGGAGGCTGCCGAGAGTGAGACTGCGCAGCTGGAAGCACGGGCCATTGCCCGGCGTATCTCACAGATGACGGGAATGACCGGCGGTGAGCCGCTGCTGATCTATGATAAAGGACTGCGGATCATGCGTCCCGTAGTATACGGCGACATTGTCATTCTGCTGCGTTCGGCCCGGGTATGGACGCCGCTGATGATTGAGGAGCTGCGGGGTGAAGGTATTCCGGCATACGGGGACCAGAACAAGGGGTATTTTCAGGCTACCGAGGTAGAGATTGCCCTCTCTCTGCTGCAGATTGTCGATAATCCCCGACAGGACATTCCCCTGGCCGGAGTGCTGCGCTCACCGGTAGTGAATCTTCGCGAGGAGGAGCTGGCGAAGGTGCGGCTGTGCAGCAGAGGGACGTTCTACGATGCGCTGGTTGCGGCCTCTGAAGCAGGGGGAGCACTGCGGAATAATTCGTCAGACCTGTTCCGGGAGTCTGCGCTGCTGGCGGGGCAGGGTGCCGGTACCGGTACCGGTGACATAGCCGGAGAGACAGCCGCCGCGTCAGAGCTTACGCCATCGTCAGGAAATGAGAGTGTACAGGAAGGTATAACTGACGGAACCGATGCTTCGGCGGCGCTGCGGGATATTCCGCTTACGCTGCAGCGTAAGCTTAAGTCCTTCCTGGATAGGCTGGAGAACTGGAGAAATGCTGCCCGGCAAGGAAGCTTAAGTGAGCTGATCTGGAGGATCTATCGGGAGAGCGGGTATCTGGAGTGGGTCGGGGGTCTTCCCGGAGGCTTTCAGCGCCAGAACAATCTGAAGGCGCTCTATGACCGGGCTGTTCAATTCGAGAACGAGACCTCGGCCAGAGGGTTGTTCCGCTTCCTGGTGTTCATCTCACGGCTGAGAGAGAACGGCGGCGATCTGGGGGTTGCCGGAGGAAGCAGCGAGGAGGCCGGGGGCGTCAGAATTATGACGATCCACAAGTCCAAGGGTCTGGAGTTCCCTGTTGTCTTCCTGGCAGGTATGGCCAAAATGTTCAACCGTCAGGATCTGCATTCTCCGTTCCTGATGCATAAGGAGCTAGGCTTCGGGCCGCGTTTCGTGGAGCGGGAGACCCGGGTCAGCTACCCGACGCTGCCCTATCTGGCGATTAACCGCCGTTCGCGGCTGGAACTGCTCGCTGAGGAGATGCGCGTGCTCTATGTCGGACTGACCCGTCCGCGCGACAAAATGATTCTGGTAGGCACGGTCAGGGATCTGCCGCGCACGGTTTCGGGCTGGGCCGCGATGCAGGGCCGCGAAGAGCTGTTGTTGGCGGATCACCTGCTGGCCCGGGGCCGCAGCTATCTGGACTGGGTGGGACCGGCGCTGATCCGCCACCCTGCCGCTGCTATTCTGCGCAAGCTGGCAGGCAGCGAGGGGCCGGTATCCACGGTGCTGCATGGCGATGAGTCGAACTGGAGCATTACGGTGACTGGTGCAGCGGAGCTTAGCCCTGGCGCTTTTCTTGCCGGGGACGGCGATCAGGACAAAAACGAACAACGCCGGGTGATGCTGGAGGCGCTCCGCAGGGGCAAGACGGTGTCAACACCTGAGACCCCGGCAGCTGCGCAGATTGCAGAGAGACTGGGCTGGACTTACCGGTATGCGGCAGCGTCAAGCATCCCTGCTAAGACCTCGGTTACCGAGCTCAAGGGATTATTATCGATGCAGGAGCAGCCGTCTTATGACCAGCTGGAGGAGCGGAAGCTCCCGGGTGGACCGGACGAACGGAGTGAACGCGGGTATAGGGAGAACCTGCATCTCCAGCGGCCGAAATTCATGGAAAAGCGGGGACTCACGCCTGCCGAGCGTGGAACGGCTTACCATACGGTAATGCAGCATATTCCCCTGGATGAGCCGGTAGACCGGTCTGTGCTGGAGGCTACGATTGCGCGTCTTGTAAGGCTTGCTATCCTTAGCAGGGAACAGGCGGATGCGGTGGTGCTGGAGGAAGTTGAGCAGTTCTGCCGGAGTGAGCTGGGACACAGACTATTCCATTCTGCCTGGAAGACCAGAGAGCAGCCCTTCAGTTACACGATGCCAGCCGGTGAAGCCTACCGGGGGCTTGACTATCTGGATGAAGCGGCAGCCGGACTTGCGGATGAGCAGGGCGGTGGTGATTTTGCGGAGACGGTACTGATTCAAGGCGTGATCGACTGCCTGTTCCGGGAAGAGGGACGGCTGATTCTGCTGGATTACAAAACAGATCATATCCCTCCGCACGGGGAAGGGCTTGCACAGCTGTCAGACAAATACCGTTTCCAGCTGGAGTTGTACAGCAAGGCGCTGCTGGATATTCTGGGCGAGCCGGTCAGCGAGATATGGCTGTACTTTTTCGATGGGGGACATGCTGTGAAATTGTGATTGGCGGGGAAGGCTTGCGGTAGCTGCGGCGGATGAGGATGAGGCGGATCTAGGGTGCTACGCGGTATTTTAGACTAATACATGCTTGCGGTCTGAAGTTCGTTGGCTGTCGACTGAAATGATATTTATGGATAAGAGTTCTATGAATGATTCGTAGAGTGGCTTTGCTGGCTGAATGTGGCTGAAGGATCGCCGGGAAGAGCAAGAGTGTATCTAATCTCATCGGTTAAAGGCTGAATGTATGCTATAAGCCGAATGCAACCGGCTGGAACAGCGACATATGGACCGAGTGTATCTAAAAAACAACATACATGGTGCTTGCACGCAGGTGAATGATCCGAATATATGCGAAAAACAGCATACATTGTGCTTGCGTGCAGGCATATGAACCGAATGTATGTGAAAAACAGTATACATGGTGCTCGCACGCAGGTGAATGGTCCGAATATATGCGAAAAACAGCATACATTGTGCTTGCGCGCAGGCGTATGAACCGAATGTATGTTAAAAACAGCATACATTCTTTGAATCTATAATTGCCGCAGACAGGCGGGGAAAAGAGGGCGGAAATGCGTATATTGCATACGGGAGACTGGCATCTGGGGCGGACGCTGGAGGGCCGAAGCCGGCAGAAGGAGCAGGAGCAGTTCGTGGATGAGCTGGTTATGATAGCCGACTCCTCCGGGGCGGATCTGATTCTGATGGCGGGGGATGTCTATGATTCGGTCAATCCTCCGGCTGCGGCAGAGCAGCTGTTCTACGAAGCGGCGGCCAGACTGACGGCGGGAGGCCGTCCGCTGGTGGTCATTTCGGGCAATCACGACCAGCCGGAGCGCGTAGCTTCCGTGTCTCCGCTTGTCCGCAGACAGGGGATTACGCTCGTCGGAATGCCGACTTCGGAACCGGTCACGGTGCATGCGGCCAGAACCGGCGAGGTTGCCAAAATCGCTGCGCTCCCTTACCCCTCCGAAGCCCGGCTGGGCGAACTGCTTGCCGGAGACAGCGGAGAGGCTGAGCTGCGGCTGGCTTACAGCGCCCGGGTGGGGCGGCTGATGAATCTGCTTGGACGCGAGTTCACCCCGCAGACCGTCAATCTGGCGATGAGCCATATCTATGTGCTGGGCGGCGTGGAGAGTGACTCCGAACGGCCGATTCAGGTCGGCGGCGCTTATACCGTTGATCCTTCGGCACTCTCTTGCGGAGCGCAGTATACGGCACTCGGACATCTTCACCGCGCCCAGCGGGTCAAGGGCGAGGGGATGATCCGCTATAGCGGCTCCCCGCTGGCATACAGCTTCTCTGAGGCAGGCCAGGCCAAGTCGGTGGCCATGATTGATGTCGCACCCGGCGGGGAGCCGGTGTTCGAGGAAATCTATCTCTCCTGCGGGCGGCCGCTGGTGAACTGGAGATCTGCGGGCGGATTGCAGGAGGTCTATGGCTGGCTGGATGAGGGCAGGGATGAAGGAGCATTCATTGATCTGGAGCTGCGGCTGACCGAGGCCATGTCCATGAATGATATCCAGCGGCTGCGCAAGTCACGGGAAGGCATCGTCCATATCCGGCCGATCTATCCGCAGATGGAGCAGGAGCTGGAAGAGATGTCCCGCTCCCGCATGCCGGTACAGGAGCTGTTCCGCAGGTTCTATCAGCGCCAGACCGGCGGTGCGGAGCCGGATGACAGCCTGATTGAGCTGTTCCTGGAGCTGGCGGAAGAAGAGCGGCATGAAGCTGCGGAAGGGGAGGAGAACTGATTTGAAGCCGATATTGTTGAAATTATCAGGGCTGCAGAGTTACCGGGCGGAGCAGGAGATTGATTTTGCCAGCCTGACCGAGACGGGGCTGTTCGGGATCTTCGGGCCGACGGGCAGCGGCAAATCCAGTCTGCTGGACGCGATTACACTGGCGATGTACGGTAAAGTGGAGCGCGCCGTGAACGGAACCCAGGGGATTATGAACCATTCCGAGGACCAGCTCAGCGTGGTCTTCACCTTCGAGCTGAACTCCTCTTCCGGGGCGCGTCGCTACCGCGTGGAACGGAAGTTCAAACGCACCGGGGAGCAGTCGGTCAGCAATACGATCAGCCGGTTCATCGAGGTCAAGGCGGACGGGGATTTTGTGATGGCCGACAAGCTGGCAGACGTTACGCGCTGTGTCGAAGAGCACATCGGGCTGAAGATGGACGACTTTACCCGAGCCGTTGTGCTGCCGCAGGGCAAATTCGCCGAGTTCCTGTCGCTGCGGGGCGTGGACCGCAGGCAGATGCTCCAGCGTCTGTTCCATCTGGAACAGTACGGCGACGGGCTGGCACTGAAGCTGAGCCGCCGGGTCAAGGAGAACGAGGCGGCACTGCGCGCTCTGGAGGCCGAGCAGCAGGGGCTGGGCAGCGCGGGCAAGGCAGACGTGGAAGCGGCCGCCGTCCGTGTGCAGGAGGCGATCCGTCATGCGGCGGATTGCCGGGGGCGGCTCACGCAGGCTGCGGAGCGCGCCGAGCGCTTCGCCCGCATCCGCGAGCTGCAGGAGGAACGGGCCCGCCGCGAGTCGCAGAGGCAGGCTCTGCTGGCCCAGGAGGAGCAGATCCTCCTCCTGGAGCAGAAGCTCGGCAAGGCGGACGAGGCCGAGCGCAGATTGCCCGCGCTGAAGGCCTGGCGCAGCGCGGAGGAGGCCTGGAAGGCCCGGGCGGCACGCGCCGGGGGCCTTGAGGCCTTGGCCGCCGCCGCCGTGCAGGAGGCGGCAGCCGGGGCGGAAGCGGAAGCAGCGGCCCAGGCCGCGCTGTCCGCAGGCGAGCCGGCCCTCCGCGAGGAGGAGGGCCGGTACCGGCGCGCGCTCGAGCTGGAGGCCGAGCTCGGTGCACTGCACAGCGAGCGGGCGGCGCTGCAGGCGCGCCGCGAGGAAGCCGCCCGGGGCCTGGCCGCCGGGCGGGAGAGCCTGGCCCGGGAGCGTGAGCTTTTGGCCCGTGGCCAAAAGAAACAGCACGAGCTGCAGCAGAGCCTGCAGCCGCTGGCGGTCCGCTCCCAGGAGCGGCAGTCTCTGCAGGAAGCCATGCAGAGACTGCAGGGACTGCGTTCTGCCGAGGCCCAGCGGGAATCGGCAGAACGTGAGCGCCAGAGCCGCGCGGCGGTGCTCGCAGCGGCGGAAGTGCGGCTGGCCGCCGCCGGGTCCCGGCGGCAGGCGCTGGATGCCGGGCGCGGGGAGCTGCTGGCCGCCGCCGCCCTGCACCAGGAAGAGCTGCGGACGGCCGAAGGGGCAGCGGGAGACGCTGCCGGCCGCCTGGAGGGGCACATCAGCGCGCTGGAGGCTGCGCTGAAGGAGCAGGAGGTTCACCGGCTCTCGCAGGCGCTCGCCGGTGAACTCCAGGAAGGGGTTCCCTGCCCGGTATGCGGCAGCGAGCATCACCCCTCCCCTGCGCTTGTTCAGAAGCAGGGGGACCCTGCGGAGCTGGACAATAGGCTCCGCCATGTCCGCGCTCAGGCCCGGCAGGCGCTGGAGACGCGCCATCTGCTGCGCAGCCTGCTGGAGCAGGACAGCTCGTGGCTTGCTGGGCTAGCGGGTGCCGCGTCCGAAGAGGCGCTGCACCAGTCCGCCGCTGGCGCCGCCGGGGCAGAGGCGGCTGCGGACAAGACGGCAAGCATTACTTCCTACGCCGCACCCGCACCCAAGCTCTCAAGCAGTTCCGGTTCGGATGCCGGATCTGTCACTCTCAGCAATTCCGAGTCCCACGCCGCTTCAGATTCCTTAAACACTTCGGAGTCTCTTGAGGCTTCCAATTTCCCAAGCAGTTCCGGCTCTTATACAGCATCTGACTCTCTGGACAGTTCCGGCTTCCACGCCGAACCTGATTCTTTAAGCACCTCGGCCTCGGAGTCTCACGACTCCATGGTAACCGCGCAGCTTCCGGATGAACAAGCCTTATCCGCGCTGGATGGCCGGTTGTCTGCCTTGAATGATCAGCTGGCCGCGCTGCGAGGACGCTCCGCAGAGCTGCGCCGTGCGGCCGCTGACTGGCAGCGTTCCCTGCAGGAGCTGGAGCAGGTGTATCACAAGGAAGCAGTAGGTGCCGAAGCGGAGAAGACTTGGCTGCAGGGGCTGTCTGTCAAGGCAGAGGAGCTGGCTGCTTCAGCCAGCAAGCTAAGGGAGGAATGGAGCCGTCTCTTCCCGCAGCTTGCCCCGGAGGAAGCGGAGAGAACGTATCAGGAGATGCTTGGCAAGGATGAACGCGCCGAGGAGATCCGCAGCCGGCTGGAGATCAGCGTCAAGTTCCTGGACGAGAAAAGCCTCGCCGTGCAGACGCTGAACGAGCAGCTGGCCGGGCTGGACAAGGAGCTGGCGCAGTGGGATGCGCAGCTTGAAGGCAAAGAGGCGCTTGCCCGTGATAAAGAGCAGCGACTGCGCGAATGGACCGGCGGCCAGCCTGCCGGGGAACTGCTGGTCGCATGTGAACGCAGATTGCTGGAGCTGCAGACTGCGCTGGAACGCAGCCGGCAGGAACACCGCCGGGCAGCGGACAAGGCGCAGCAGCAGACCCGTGAAGCTGCGGTAGCCCGCCAGGCGGCAGAATCGGCGCAGGAGCATTATACCGCTGCCTCCGCCCAGTGGGAGGAGAGTCTGCAGTCTTCGCCGTTCGCTTCAGCCGCAGAGGTCGAGGCCTCTTCGCTGGAGGCTGGAGAACGGGCGCAGGCCGCTGAGCGGGTGAAGTCCTACCGCGAAGAAGAGGCGGAGTGCCTGCTGCAGCTGCGGGGTATTGAAGACAAGCTGGCTGGAGCTGTGCTCAGCAGTGAAGAATGGCAGGAGAGCCAGGATACGCTGCTGAGGTGCAAAGAGGATGATGAAGCCTCGCTTCAGGCCCGTGCACGGGCAGAGCGAGATCTGGAGGATCTGCAGCAGCGCCATATCCGCTGGGTAGAGCTGGAGGACAAGCGGGCCGGACATGCGGCGATGCAGGAGCGTCTATCCAAGCTGCAGACCGTACTGCGCGGCAATGCCTTTGTCGAGTATATCGCAGAGGAGCAGCTGATGCAGGTATGCCAGGCTGCGTCACAGCGTCTGCGGTTCCTGAGCAAGCAGCGTTATGCATTGGAGGTGGATTCAGGCGGGGGCTTCGTCATCCGGGATGACGGGAATGGCGGCGTTAGACGTCCAGTGTCCACGTTATCCGGGGGAGAGACCTTCCTGACCTCCCTGTCGCTGGCGCTTGCCCTGTCAGCCCAGATTCAGCTGCGCGGACAATACCCGCTGCAATTCTTTTTCCTGGATGAGGGGTTTGGCACCCTGGACCCGGATCTGCTCGACACCGTCATCACTTCACTGGAGAGACTGCATAATGACCAATTGTCTGTGGGCATTATCAGCCATGTTCCTGAGCTTCGGGCCCGCCTGCCGCGCAAGCTGATTGTGGTTCCTGCAGAGCAGGGCGGCGGGGGTTCAACCATTCTTTTGGAAAAAATGTGAAAGCCGGGGTTGGTTGTGATGAGAATCACAGATACACCTCCAACCCCCTGTTATAATACAGCTAAGCCGACATTATTTGAAACACCTCGGCGGACGTATGACAGGGAATGAACTCCTTCTCATACGTCCGCCGCCGAAGCAGCTCAGATGAGCTGTGAAGGGTGTTTCCTTTTTTTTGTCTTTTTTTGGGTCCACACTCAAAATTAGCAGCGGTCCTACCCCAAGGAGGGAGCACCCTCCTTTAAGGCAATCGAACAAAACGTATGCGAAAAACCGTACACAATGAGCTAGTAGGCGTGTGAATAGCCAAATATATGCGAAAAAGCGAATACATTATGCCACAGCGAGGGTTAGAGGAGCAGTTGTGCTATTGAACGTATTTCAGAACCATATGTTTGCGGAAAACCGAACACAATGTGCTACAGCGAAGGGTTAGAGGGCCAATTGGGCTAATGAAGGTTTCCCCGGATCGAATGTAGACGAGAAACCGAACACATTGTGCCGCCCACCCTGTTATAATACAGCCCGCCCTCCCTACACCCCCTGTTATCGTGATCATCCACCCCCTGCCCCTGATCCATAACCCTCTGTTATCATGACACTTCGATCCCTGCTCCCCTGATCCGCCCCCACCTGATATCCTGATCCCTGCCTGTTTACCTGCTCCTATACTCTCTGCTACTCCCACCCCTGTTCCCCACAACACATCGCTGCCCGCCCAGTTTCCCTTACCATCCCAGCATAAGCCGCCCCAAACATCTGGTTTTACCAGAATATAGCCTTCCGCCTTTCGTATTTGCTCAAATTCCTGTATGATTAGTTCCATAAATTGAAATTTGTCGCGAAGCCGATCAGGCCGGAAGCCCGATGATCTTCAGGCGTGTGCGCCCCGCAGAGCTCTAGCTGTATTGACGGATCATCGCCTGTGAGTGGCGTGTGGCCGTTGCACGAATAACAGTTAGGTTCGTGTCTGTTATCTCAGCCTGTGCTGCGGAAAG
Organism: Paenibacillus sp. FSL R7-0333; assembly: GCF_038000365.1. NCBI lineage: Bacteria > Bacillati > Bacillota > Bacilli > Caryophanales > Paenibacillaceae > Paenibacillus > Paenibacillus sp. FSL R7-0333. The sequence continues at coordinate 5,414,048 of NZ_JBBOBZ010000001.1, read as the reverse complement.
TGCCGGATGCAAGCTTCTGCATTACAAATTTTTTGGGAGGAAGCGTGGTATGGAAACTGTATTCAGCAAAATTATCGAAGGTGTAATCCCGTCCAAAAAGGTGTTCGAGAATGAGCGGATTCTGGCGTTCCACGATATTGAGCCTGCCGCCCCTGTGCATGTGCTGATTATCCCGAAGAAATACATCGCTTCCATGAATGAGGTTACGCCTGAGGATCTGCCGCTGATTGGCGAGATTCATGCCGTAGCACAGCAGCTTGCCGCAGAGCTCGGAATTGCCGATACCGGCTACCGGCTGATTAATAATTGCGGTCCGGACAGCGGGATGGCAGTGCCGCATCTGCATTATCATCTGCTGGGCGGAGCCAAGCTTGGTGCCCTTACGGGGAACTCCAGCTCTCATGCCTAAGTAAGCAATGCAACTATGTACAGCCCGGCTGAAAAAAGAATAACGCGAAGGTTGACACCTTATTTAGGTTTGACCTATAATGAAAGGTGATGAACCGTGTTGTTATGCTCTTGGACGGTCTGGTCGGAGGGAGGGAAAACTGGTGTCTGAAACGAAAGTTCGCAAAAACGAGACAATTGATGCTGCACTTCGTCGCTTTAAACGTTCCATTGCTAAGGATGGTGTCTTGGCTGAGGTGAAGAAACGCAAGCATTATGAGAAGCCAAGCGTAAAGCGCAAGAAGAAGTCTGAGGCTGCTCGTAAGAGAAAGTTTTAGGAGGATTACCCACGCATGAATCTTAGCGAACGATTGAACGAAGATATGAAGCAAGCGATGAAGAGTAAGGACAAGTTCACACTCTCCACCATTCGAATGGTTCGTTCTACAATAAAGTATCTTGAAATAGATTTGAAGAGAACATTAGACGACAACGAAGTGCTTGATATCCTTAGTCGTGAAATCAAACAGCGCAAAGATGCCCTCCAAGAATTTGAAGCAGCGGGTCGCGATGAGCTTGCCGCGAGTACTAAGGCAGAAATCGAGATTATCATTAAATATCTTCCCGAGCAGCTTACCGAAGAAGAAATTAAAGTAATTGTACAGCAGACCATCCAGGAAACCGGTGCTTCTTCGAAAAGTGAAATGGGTAAGGTGATGAGCGCACTGATGCCTAAGGTCAAAGGTCGCGCCGATGGTAAACTTGTGAACCAGGCGGTTCAGCAATTTCTGCAATAATATAACGCTAGCACCCCTTTTATAAGGGGTGTTTTTCATTGTGTGGAGCTTTTTGGATAGAACTGCGTATAAGGTATACTAAGAATTATATGCAGACTTACATAAAATGATAAGTTGAGAATGCAAATGGTTCACGTACAAAAGGGGGGGCGCAGGCTTGAATAAGTTACGCACCATCATATTTTCCTGTATCGCGGCCTTAATGGTTCTTCTGTTCCTGCCATTGGCGGGGACGGTTCAGGCGGATAATGAAGCGGTCCGCGCACCGGGCGCAGCGGCGGGTACAGTTGTCGGCGGCCCGGTCTTCATCATTCCGGTGGACCAGGAAATCGAACGCGGATTGCAGAGCTTTCTGGAACGGGGCTTTCAGGAGGCGGCGAATTACGGCGCAGTTCTGATTGTTCTGGAGATCGATACACCTGGAGGGCGGGTGGATTCCGCCGAACGAATCGGCACTCTGGTCAGAGACAGCAAGATCCCGGTAGTAGCCTATATCAAAGGCAACGCCGCTTCAGCAGGCAGCTATATCGCGCTGAACGCGGACGCCATTATCATGAAGCCGGGCAGCATGATCGGGGCCGCTTCGCTGGTGGACATGAACGGGAAGAGCGTGGAAGACGCCAAGATGGTATCGTACTGGAAATCCAAAATGATCGGGGCTGCCTCGCTGAACGGGCGTGATCCTGAAGTGGCTGCCGGCATGATGGATGTTCATCTGGTAGTTAACCGCCCGGAACTGGGCGTGAACAAGCAGGCGGGCGAGATTATCGCTCTGAGCAGCAATCAAGCACTTCAGGCTGGTTACGCCGACCGGATTGCTGGAACGGAGCAGGAGGCGATTACCTGGCTGGGCTACTCGACAGACGACATTTTTCGCATTGAACATACCGGTGCGGAGAAAATGTCGCAATTTCTGACTCATCCGGTAGTCATGACAATTCTGCTCTTTGTGGGCATCGCCGGTGTGTTCATCGAGCTGCTGGTGCCCGGCTTTGGGGTGCCCGGAATTGTCGGTACGCTGGCATTTGCCCTCTACTTCTTCGGCAACTATGTGGCCGGCTTCGCCGGGGCGGAGACGCTGCTGCTGTTCATTCTGGGACTGGTGATGCTGATTCTGGAGCTGTTCGTGCCGAGCTTCGGTATTCTGGGAATCCTCGGGTCCATCAGTCTGGTGGCGGGTGTTGTAAGGGCTGCTTACAGCTTTACACATGCTCTGTTCAGCCTTGGTATCGCTTTTTCGGCGGCGGCTGTGGTTATCGTGATTGTAGCCGTAGTCTTCAAGGAGCGGGGAATCTGGAACCGGTTCATCCTTCAGGACAGCCTTACCAGAGAGAAGGGATTCGTGCCTGTCCCGGAGAAGCTGCGTCTGATCGGGGCTTCCGGCATGAGTGTAACCCCGCTGCGTCCGGCCGGAACCGCCACCTTTGGCGGCGAACGGATAGATGTGGTGACAGAAGGCGGGTTCATCGAGGCGCAGACGGCCGTGTCCGTGGTGAAGGTTGAGGGCGGCCGAGTGGTAGTGAAGGAAGCTGTTAAATAATTTTTGTCTATCAAAATATCGGAGGTAGGTAAGCGTATGTTAGAAGCATCTATGATTACTTTTTTGCTGATCGCGGTAGCCGTGATTATTGTACTAAGCGTCTTCTTCAGCTTCTTCCCGGTCATGCTGTGGGTGTCCGCCTGGGCCTCCGGGGTCAAAATCAGCATTATCACGCTGGTAGCTATGCGTCTGCGCCGGGTAACGCCGAGCCGGATTGTCAATCCGCTGATTAAAGCGACGAAGGCTGGGCTGGGACTGAATATCAATCAGCTCGAGAGCCATTATCTGGCCGGAGGGAATGTGGACCGTGTAGTGAACGCGCTGATTGCTGCCCAGAGAGCGGATATTCCGCTGGAATTCACACGTGCCGCCGCCATAGATCTGGCTGGACGAGATGTGCTGCTGGCGGTTCAGATGAGCGTTAACCCGCGTGTCATTGAGACGCCGATTGTTGCGGCTGTAGCCAAGAACGGGATTGAAGTCAAGGTCAAGGCACGGGTAACGGTGCGGGCCAATATCGACCGGCTGGTCGGGGGTGCGGGCGAAGAGACGATTATTGCCCGTGTCGGCGAAGGGATTGTAACCACAGTCGGCTCCAGTAATTCGCATAAGGATGTGCTTGAGAATCCGGATTCCATCTCCCGGACCGTATTATCCAAGGGTCTGGACTCAGGGACTGCCTTTGAAATTCTGTCCATTGATATTGCGGATGTGGATGTAGGCAAGAACATTGGTGCGTACCTGCAGACCGAGCAGGCCGAAGCGGATAAGCGCATCGCCCAGGCGAAGGCTGAGGAACGCCGGGCGATGGCGGTTGCCCATGAGCAGGAGATGAAGGCCCGCGTGGTTGAGATGAAGGCGCTGGTCGTTGAATCCGAATCCCGGGTTCCGCTGGCGATGGCCGAAGCCCTGCGCTCAGGCAAGCTTGGCGTGATGGATTATATGAATCTTAAAAACATCGAGGCAGATACGCAGATGCGCGGTTCCCTCGGCAAACTAAACGATGGGGACGACAGCAGCCGTCCGCCCCACAAATAAAGGGATGTGAGCTCCCATGAGCGGCGTGATCTATTTCCTGGTGCTGGCGGCCATAGCGATCATCACCAATCTGAACAAAAGAAAGGACAAAGACAAACAGGCTCCGCGCGGAGGGATGCCTACCTTTGGCGGCGGCGGGGGCAGCGGCAATATGCTGCCCCGCCGCCGGAAGGCCGGACACGCACAGCAGCAGGGCAGCGGATTTCCGGCGCCTGCCGGGACAAGGACGGCCCCAAACCAGCCTGCCCCGCCGCCGGATGCTCAGGAGGCCCCGTATTCGCCAGCATGGGCTGAGGCTGAGCAGCCGGCTGCCGATAATGAGAACGGCGAAGGGGTGTCTCTGGAACAGGCCGATGACCTGGACAGCGTGGAGGCCCGCACAGAACGCATGCAGCGGGAGCTGGAGGCGCTGCAGGCTGCCTTCGACGGAATGGCGGCTGCGGTCCCGTCTGCGGGCTCCGAAGCAGGCGGTGAGGACGCAGATGCAGCAACATCGGCATATGCTGCCCATCCGCTCACAGGCGACCCTGACGCGCTGCGCAGCGGTCTGGTATGGGCGGAGGTGCTGGGTCCGCCCCGTGCCCGCCAGCCGCATTCCACGCGGCGCTAAGACCTTGCCTCCGCCTCCTGATCAACATGTAATACTGCACATAAGCCTGAATCCATTCCTTAACCGGAAGGGATTCAGGCTTATGTGCTGTTTTCCCTGGGAGAAGGGTGTGAGTTCTTCTCATAAACAGCCGCCCCGCCGCATAAGGTGTACAGAAGGCAGGAAGGGGGAGCGTCTACTTATGACCCGTATCGGCCGCAGGCTGCGGGGATGGACAAACGGGGTACTGGATCTTCCGCAGGATGTGCTGCAGGAGATGCCCCGGATCACCCTGATCGGCAATAAGGAGCTGTATATTGAGAACCACCGCGGCGTGCTGCACTTCTCTTCGGAGCAGCTCAGGCTGGCATTAACCCAAGGGGTGCTGGAGATTTCCGGTGAAGGACTGGTTATCCGCAATATTCTGGGCCAGGAGCTTGCCGTCATTGGCGTAATCGGTGAAATCAGATATAAGGAAAGTGGGGAGAATCCATGAAAGAACCGCCTCTGTCATCACTGCGGGGGTTCGTTACACTGCATGTGAGCGGACCGCAGGTGGAGAAATTCATTAATGCTGTAACTGGAGCGGGCATCATCATCTGGGATGTGAGGCCTGCCGGGGACGGCGCTTCTTTGAATCTGCTGCTGGATGACTTTTTCCGGCTTCGCCCGCTCCTCAAAAAGACAGGCTGCCGTATGCATGTTACAGCCAGGCACGGACTTCCGTTTCGCCTCGCGCGCTTGTGGAGACGGAAGTTTTTTGCCGCAGGTATGCTGATCTTCGGTGTAGGCCTGCTGCTGCTCTCCTCGATGATCTGGAGCGTCAAGGTTGAAGGGAATACCCGCATTCCGACCGAGGACATCCTGGAAGCCGCACGCAAGGAGGGCGTCTATCCGTTTCAGTGGATCTGGCGCATGCAGGAATCGGACGAGCTGTCCCGGGAGCTGACCACCCTGGTTCCGGGCTTAACTTGGGCCGGGTTCCACCGGAACGGGACGAGCATTACCATACAGGTCGTCGAAGCTGACCGCCCGGATAACAAACCGCTGCTCAGCAAGCGCCATCTCATCAGCCGGACCGATGCCGTCGTGACTGAGATCTATGCGGAGCAGGGCAGACCGGTGGTCAGCCGGAATTCGCGGGTCAAGAAAGGGGACATCCTCATCTCCGGAGCGCTGGGTGACGAGGAGAATACAGAGTTCGTAGTCGCCAAAGGCATGGTCAAAGGCCTTGTATGGCATGAATATAATCTGGAGGTACCGCTCAAAAGAACGGGCAGTGCATATACAGGAGAACGCAAGGACCGCACCTATCTCGTTCTTGGCAAATGGGCGATTCAGCTGTGGGGCTACGGGGACTCCGGGTTTGCGAAGTCACGTACTCTTTCAGAGCCCGATATGCTGTCGTGGCGTTCTTTTCAGCTGCCGCTGGGCTTGATGACCGAGAAGGAGCTGGAGATTAAATATACGACTGAAGCGCTTACTTCGGAAGCCGCGCGTGCAGAAGGGCTGACGCGGGCCAAGAGCGATATTTTCGCGCGTTACGGCGCTGATAGCGTCATCAAAAGTCAAAAAATTTTGCATGAGAAGAAAGAGAATGGTAAAGTTTATATGAAAGTGCTGTTTGAGGTGGAAGAGAGAATCGCGGAAGAGCTTCCGATAGTAAACAATTGAGGAGAATGAGGCTACTTGTCAGAACAGACTGCAAGCATTCAAATATCTTTGCACAATGCGGGAGAAGCGCAATCCCTGTTCGGCCCGCAGGACGGATTCCTGAAAATCATCGAGAAAGAAATTCCGGCAGTTATTAACTCACGCGAAGCCGAAATCACGATTCGCGGTACGGAGCGGGAAGTGGACATGCTGGGCCAGCTCTTCAACGTGCTGCTGTCACTCGTACGCGGGGGTTACCTATTGAGCGAACGCGATGTGCAGTACGCCGTGGAGCTGGCGAAGGATTTCCGTGCCGACCAGCTGCTGGACCTGTTCAAGGGCGAGATTACAACAACATTCCGCGGCAAGCCGATCCGTGTCAAAACGATTGGCCAGAAGCATTATGTGAGCACCATCAAAAAGCGTGATATCGTCTTCGGCATCGGCCCGGCTGGCACCGGCAAAACCTATCTGGCTGTGGTCCTCGCGGTGACGGCGCTGAAGGAAGGCTCGGTCAAACGGATCGTGCTTACGCGTCCGGCTGTAGAGGCCGGGGAGAACCTGGGCTTCCTCCCGGGAGATTTGCAGGAGAAGGTAGATCCGTATCTGCGGCCGCTCTACGACGCCTTGTACGACGTTATGGGGCCTGATCAGGTGGCGAAGGCGCTGGAGCGCGGGCTGATCGAGATTGCACCGCTTGCCTATATGCGCGGGCGTACGCTGGAGGATGCTTTTATCATCCTCGATGAAGCGCAGAATACCACACCCGAACAAATGAAAATGTTCCTCACCCGTCTGGGCTTCGGCTCCAAGATGGTCATCACGGGCGATGTGACCCAGATCGATTTGCCGCGCGGCAAGAAGTCAGGGCTGATCGAAGCCAAAACGATTCTTTCCGGTATTGAGGAGCTTGGCTTTGTCTACTTCGCTGAGCAGGACGTTGTCCGTCATTCCCTTGTGCAGAAAATTATCGTTGCCTATGACCGCTCTGCCGAAAACCTCCAATAAAAAAGGGGATTGTCTTCATGGCCTCAAAGCAACCATCGAAATTAAGCGGATTTGTATATAGCAGCAGCGGATGGAAGTATAGCGCGGTGTCGCGCTATGCTCTTTTCCTGTTACTCGCGGTTGTTTTCTACCTCAGCCTGTCCTCTGATCTGCTGCCCAAAAGGTATGATATCAAAGAGGGAACCCGCAGTGCCAAGGAGATTACAGCGCCCAAGCAAATCCTGGACACCAACGCCAAGCTCAAGGCCCAGGAGACTGCTGCAGAGAATGTGACCAACCGTTATGCCATTATTCCTATCCGGGCGGAGAATCTAGTAACTCTGCTGCTGGACCGGATCGGCGGGCTGAATCAGGATGATACGATTTCACAGAGTGAGAAGACGGAGATTTACCGGGAAGAGATTCCGCGGCGGGCCAATGATTTTATCCTTAATTTTGTGGCTGCCAGCCAAAAGGCCGGGACTTACTCCGAGCATCTGCTGAATGAAATGCAGTCTGTCATCAAGGACCAGGCCTACGTCATTCCGGAAGAGACCTATATCAAGATTCCGCGCTTGACTCAGCAGGATATCATCGAAATGAAGCCGGTGGCCCGGGATATTGTCACCAAGCTGATGAATGACCAGATTACCGACGCCCAGAGTGCGCGCGCTAAGGTCGCTGAGCAGGTCAGCGTCAGTTCGCTGGGCCAGCGGACCGCCCGCGAGGTGGTGCAGGAGCTGGTGCGGCTGGTGATCACCGCTAACAAATTCTATGACGAGGATGCGACGAAGGAAGCGAAGGTGCAGGCCCGTCAGAATACGCCGGATGTGTTCATCGAGCAGGGGGATGTGCTGGTCGCCAAGAATCAGGAGATTACCCCTGAGCTGTACAAGCTGCTGGATGAGAACGGGCTGCTCAGCAAAGAGATTAATTACTGGCCGCAGCTCGGCCTGCTGCTGCTCTCTGCACTGCTGTCCTTTGGCCTGATGACCTTCATCCGCTACAATGGCGGAGCCTCAGGCTTCAAATACAATAACTCCCAGCTGCTTATGCTGGTACTGGTCTTTATCATTACCATCGTTATGATGAAGCTGACAGCCTTCCTGCAAACGGATGTGCGGACATATATCGGCTATCTGGCACCTGTGGCTCTCGGCGCGATGCTGATTTCCATGCTGCTGGACATGACTTTAGCTTATTTCTGTTCCATTCTGTTCAGCATTCTGGCCAGTATCCTGCTGAATGTTCAGCAGAATACGATATTTGATTTCACCTTCGGCTTCTTTGCCCTAATCGTAAGTTATGTTGCCATCTTCTCGACCCACCGCGCCGGACAGCGCTCAACCCTGCTGAAGGGCGGTATTATGGTGTCCCTGCTCGGCTGCCTGACCGTAGCCATACTGACCATGCTGAGCGGCGGCGTATGGAACGAGACGAATACGTTATATGCCCTGGGCTTCTCCTTTGCCGGGGGGCTGCTTACCGCAGTGCTGGTCATCGGCCTGATGCCGTTCTTCGAGGTAACGTTCGGCATTCTGTCGGCCCTGAAGCTCGTAGAGCTGTCTAACCCGAACCATCCGCTGCTGCGCAAGCTGCTTACAGAGACGCCGGGAACCTATCACCACAGCGTGATGGTAGGCAATCTGTCCGAGGCTGCGGCCGAAGCGATTGGTGCGGACGGATTGCTGTGCCGGGTAGGGTCGTATTATCATGACATCGGCAAGACGAAGCGCCCGTTCTATTTCATAGAGAACCAGAACAATATGGAGAATCCTCATGATACGATTGAGCCGAAGCTGAGCAAGTCGATCATTGTGGCCCACGCCCGGGACGGGGTGGAGATGCAGAAGGAATACAAGCTGCCGAAGCCGATCCGCGATATTGCCGAGCAGCATCATGGCACGACGTTCCTGCATTATTTTTATCATAAGGCATTGAAGCTTGCAGAGGACAAGGGTGTAGAGCCGGACTTCACGGAGGAGGATTTCCGTTATCCCGGTCCGAAAGCACAGTCGAAGGAATCCGCAGTCGTCGGGATCGCTGACAGTGTGGAGGCTGCAGTCCGTTCGCTCCGCAAGCCAACCGTGGTGCAGGTGGAGACCATGATTGAGAAGATTATCAAAAGCCGGCTGGATGACCATCAGTTCGATGAGTGCGATCTGACCATCAAGGAGCTGGATATTATTTCGCGGACATTGAAAGAGACGGTAATGGGCATATTCCATTCCCGGATTGAATATCCCGAGGATGTGCGCAAGCCCAAAAAAGAGGAAGGGGCCATCAAAAATGAGTCTGAGCGTCGTTTGGAACAATGAACAGGATGAACATGAAATTAACGGCGATCTGATCGAGCTGCTGGAGCGGCTTCTGCAGACAGCAGGGGAAGCGGAAGGGATTGACACGGGGGAAGTGGATCTGACCTTCGTCAATAACGAACGCATTCACGAGCTGAATCTCGAGTACCGCGGCATTGACCGTCCGACCGATGTGCTCTCCTTCGCGATGAATGAGGCCGGAGAAGATGAGCTGGAGATCCGGTACGACCTGGCAGATGAGGACGAAGAGCTGGAGGAAGTACCGAATGTGCTTGGGGATATTATCATCTCGGTTACCCGGGCGCAGGAGCAGGCTGAGGAATACGGCCATTCGCTGGAGCGGGAGCTGGGCTTCCTGTTCGTCCACGGGTTCCTGCATTTGCTGGGCTATGATCATCAGGAGCCGGAGGCTGAGGCCGAAATGATGTCCAAGCAGGAGAAGGCTCTGGCTCAGGTCGGGTTGACACGCTAATGGTCAAGAATACGGCGGTGGGCCACAAAAAATTCTGGCATTCCTTTCGCTTCGCCGCACACGGCATTGCGGCAGCATTCCGGTCGGAGCTGAACATGAAGGTGCATAGCGGCCTTGCGGTTATCGTAGTGATTGCCGCCGCTGTATTCAGGCTTCCTCTGTCAAGCTGGATGCTGCTTCTGCTGGCCATTACGCTGGTGCTGACAGCCGAGCTGCTGAACACGGCGATTGAAGCAACGATTGATCTGGTTTCGCCTGAGGTTCACCCCTTGGCCAAGAAGGCCAAAGATACCGCCGCAGGCGCCGTGCTGCTTACGGCGGTGTTTGCCGTGATTGCCGGAATCTATGTTTTTTATCATCCCATGATGGACTGGATCACAGGTCTTATGTCATAATCAGTTTACAACTTCAGCTGGTGTAAGAGGCGGACCCGCTTTGCGCGCTCCGTCATCTTTAATTAGGATAATATTTTCGGGCCATGCTCCCAAAACTAAGGTTATGCTTACGAAGCGAGTTTTATTTCGAAGAAGATTCGATGAAGAGAGTGCTCAATAAAACTTTCAGGAGGACAATTATGGATTATGCGCTACTTCTTCAGGAAGCGATCAAGGCAAGAGCCAATGCATATATACCTTATTCCCGCTTCGGGGTAGGGGCAGCCCTTCTGGATCAGGATGGCAAAGTCCACCACGGCTGCAATATCGAAAATGCTGCTTACGGTCCCACCAACTGCGGCGAGCGGACGGCCATGTTCCGCGCCATTGCGGACGGCCATAAGCCTGGTACCTTCAAAGCTATCGCAGTTGTGGCCGACACAGACGGCCCCGTATCGCCTTGCGGCGTCTGCCGCCAGGTGATGGTCGAGCTATGCGGCCCCGATATGCCAGTCATTCTCGGCAACCTGAAGGGCGATATTATGGAGACTACGGTCCGTGACCTGCTCCCCGGCGCCTTCGGTCCTGCGGATCTTACGCAGGGGCAGGCTCCGGAATAAGCGTAGGGACAATTGGCAGAATATAGGGACAGGGACCCGAAGGCTGCTGGGTTGGGTAATCTATTGCATAATGTGCAATAGATTATGCTACTATTGCTGCAAAACTGGTTTCTGTTGTATTTCGTACAATAGAATTTGGATAATAACCTGATTATGGGTTGTTTTCAGCAAATCTAATGTATGAAATACAATAGAACCGTTAAAGAGCCTTAGATTTGCTTATTCTGTTGTACAAAATACAATTAAGCCTGCTGGTGCTGGTGCTGGTGCTGGTGCTGGTGCTGGTGCTGGTGCTGGTGCTGGTGCTGGTGCTGGTGCTGGTGCTGGTGCTGGTGCTGGTGCTGGTGCTGGTGCTGGTGCTGGTGCTGGTGCTGGGACATGGGCCAGGCGAGCGTTCCGGTATTCAACGAATCATCCGCGCTTTAGTCAAGCGTGCTCCAGAGTTAACTGTATATTGTACAACTAACTTTCCACTATTCCCGCCAAAAGTTGATTTAAGTGTAATTTGTACAACTATATTCATCGGATAATGCCAAAAGTGACTTTGATGAAGAAAATAGATGTATGAATTACAACTACACTCTAATAACCTCTGTTTTGGAGCAGAATAAGTGTACAAAATACAACTAAGCTGGTTGTGGGCATGGCAGGCTAGTTATTGTGGGAATGCCGGGCTAGATTTTGCGAGTGGGCGTGGGTAGGATTCAGGTATTCAACAAATTAATCTTTCCCGCGCCGCAGTCAAGCGTGTTCCCGTAGGGAACGGTAAGCGTTCATGCTCCGCAGCTACCTGTCCCGCGCCGCATGCTGGTCACAGCCAATCAACCGCGCCGCAGTCAAGCGTGTTCCCGCAGGGAACTAAAAGCGCTCCTGCTCCAGAGTCTCTTACCGCGCTAACCGCTGTGCCCAAGCCAGTTCCGGGTGTCCAGAGGGCCGGGGCCCTTGGGGTCCCCCTTGGCGAAGGGGGATTTAGGGGGATCGAACGCTTTTGACCGAAACGCTTTTGACCGACCGAAACGCTTTTGACCAAGTTGTAAGATAAATAGGAGGATCATATGAAATTCAAATCAGGGTTTGTCGCCATTATCGGCAGACCAAACGTAGGCAAATCAACGCTCATGAACCAGGTAATCGGCCAGAAGATTGCCATTATGTCGGACAAGCCGCAGACCACCCGCAACAAGATTCACGGGGTATATACGGCGAATAATTCGCAGATTGTATTCCTGGACACCCCGGGTATCCATAAAAGACAATCCAAACTGGGCGATTACATGAATCAGACCGCTATGAGCACGCTGCATGAAGTGGAAGCTGTACTGTTCCTCGTCGATGCGTCCGAGGGCATGGGCGGCGGGGACCGTTTTATTGCGGAACAGCTCGGGAGCATTAAGACTCCTGTCATCCTGGTCATGAACAAGATTGACAAGATTGAACCGGAAGCGCTGCTGCCGATGATTACGGAATACAACAAGCTGCATGAGTTCGCCGAAATCGTACCAATCTCTGCCAAGATGGGCAATAACGTCAACACGCTGCTGGAGCAGGTGCAGAAATACCTGCCGGAAGGCCCGCAGTATTACCCGGACGACCAGATTACCGATCACCCCGAGCAGTTCGTCTGCGCGGAGCTTATCCGTGAGAAGATTCTGCATCTGACCCGTGAAGAGGTGCCGCATTCCATCGCCGTGGCGATTGAGGATATGAGCGTGGAACCGAATGGGGTTGTGCATATTTCGGCGGTTATCTTTGTCGAGCGCGATTCCCAGAAGGGGATTATTATCGGTAAGCAGGGAGCGCTGCTGAAGGAAGTCGGACGCCGCGCGCGGACGGATATTGAGAACCTGCTGGGCTCGAAGATTTTCCTGGAATTATGGGTGAAGGTGAAAAAAGACTGGCGTAACCAGGACCGCGTCCTGCGGGATTTGGGCTTCCATAAAGAATGATCACCTCTCCCGCCGCCTCAACATGGCAGGAATTGCACGGATAGATCCTGGGGCATCGCACATCCTACATCTGAAGAGACATCGTATTTCCGAAGAAAGGATGAATACGAATGCGGAATTTTTCGTGGAAGTATTTTGCAATGACTGGAGATCTCGATGCGTATTTGCTGTACAGGGAAGCTGGGGATTCGCCCGAGGGCAGCGGACCGCTGCCGGCGGAGGAAGAGATGGCCATCGATGAAGAAGCACAATAAGGACTGGTTGCTTGCCGAGTGGTTGGGGGAAGAGGCATGCTATACAGGGTGGAAGGGATCGTCATCCGCAGCATGGACTACGGTGAAGGGAACGCCATTATTACGCTTTGCACCGAGAACGCCGGTAAAGTAGGGGTTCTGGTGCGGGGCGCCAAGAAGGTCAAAAGCCGTCATGCTGCCCTGATCCAGTTGTTCACAACAGGTGAGTTCGTGTTCTTCCGCAACAACGGCGGACTGGGAACACTGAATGCCGGCGAGATCACGAAGTCCCATCATCCGCTGCGCGAGGATCTGGTCAAGGCGGCGTATGCATCCTATGCCTGCGAGCTGTTGGACCGGGTGCTGCATGATGAAGAGACAGGCAGCTTCTGGTACCGCCAGCTGACCGCCTGCCTGAATGCACTGGAGGAAGACAAAGAGCCTGGTATTATCAATAATGTATTTGAAATGAAGGTGCTGCAGGCTGCCGGTTATGGGCCTCAGCTCGATTCCTGTATCGTCTGCGGCAAGAACAAGCCGGATGAGGAGCTCAGAATCAGTCCGCGTCTGGGGGGAGTCCTCTGCCGTAGCTGCCGGCATAATGATCCCCCGGCCATGGAGATCTCTCCGCGTGCCTTGAAGCTGCTGCGGATCTTCGCGGCGCTGGATCTGACCAGGCTGGGGAACGTGGATGTGAAGCCGGAGACCCGTGCGGAGCTGAAGACCGTCATGCGGGGATTCATGGATATGCAGCTGGGGCTCAGACTGAAGTCCCAGAGCTTCCTGGACCAGCTCGACAAATACAATATTTGACGAATCGCAAATTATCCGTTACTATAAGTTCAGTTTCTTTTATAAGATTGCCGTGTTTGCTCCAGAACTGGAGAGAGTGCGTGGATCGGGAAAGTAGTGGGCGGTATTGTCGCAGCAGCGAGCCGGGGGTAGTGGAAGCCTGGCGGGACGACGTTCATGAACAGGGCACCCGGGAGTACGGAAGCGGCGACATCAAAAGTGGATTTCGTGATTTTTGCGTAATCAAGTAGGGTGGAACCGCGGGAGAACATATTTGAGCTCTCGTCCCTATGTCTGTTCATCAGGCATGGGGGCGGGAGCTTTTTGGCTTGTGGCTGTGCGGGAGATCCTTCTTCCATCACTTACCGCAGGTACATAGAAGCTGGTGCCGCCTCCATCGCGCAGCAGCAAGAGCCAGTCATAAGCAAGAGGCAGTACACACTTGTAAAGCGAAGGAGCCGGTAGTTATGAACTTTCAGCAGATGATTCTGACCCTGCAGCAATTCTGGGCCGCCCAGAACTGTATTCTCGTCCAGCCGTATGATACGGAAAAAGGGGCGGGCACGATGAACCCTATGACTTTTTTGCGTTCCTTGGGTCCGGAGCCGTGGAAGGTTGCTTATGTGGAGCCTTCACGCCGTCCGTCCGACGGCCGTTACGGGGAGAACCCGAACCGCCTGTATCAGCATCACCAGTTCCAGGTTATCATCAAGCCGTCCCCGGACAATATTCAGGAGCTGTACCTGGATAGCCTGAAGGCACTGGGCGTAGATCCCCTGCTGCATGATGTGCGGTTTGTCGAAGACAACTGGGAGAATCCGTCTCTGGGCTGTGCAGGTCTCGGCTGGGAAGTGTGGCTGGACGGTATGGAAATTACCCAGTTCACGTACTTCCAGCAGGTTGGCGGAATTGAAGCAAGTCCGGTAGCGGTGGAGATCACTTACGGGATGGAGCGTCTGGCCTCCTATATTCAGGATAAGGAAAATGTATTTGACCTGGAATGGGTAGACGGCATGACGTACGGAGATGTGTTCCATCAGCCGGAGGTTGAGCATTCCACCTACACCTTTGAAGTCTCGGACGTCAAAATGCTGTTCACCCTGTTCAACACCTACGAAGAGGAAGCCCGCCGGGCGATGGAGAACCATTTAGTTTTCCCGGCGTATGATTACGTGCTGAAATGCTCGCATACCTTCAACCTGCTGGATGCGCGCGGCGCAATCAGCGTAACGGAACGCACAGGCTTCATTACGAGAGTACGCAATTTGGCCCGCACCGTAGCGGCGACATATCTGGAGGAACGCGAGAAGCTGGGCTTCCCGCTGCTGAAGAAAGAAGGTGCTGACCATGTCTAAGGATATTCTGTTTGAGATCGGTCTGGAGGAAATCCCTGCACGCTTTATCCGCGCGGCGATGGAGCAACTGAAGGACAGAACGGCGAAATGGCTGGAGGCCTCACGGATCAGTCATCAGGGCGTCAGTGCATATGCAACACCGCGCCGCCTTGTCGTACTGGTGAAGGATGCCGCAGAGCGCCAAGAGGATGTAAGCGAAGAGGTCAAAGGCCCGTCACGCAAAATCGCACTGGATGCCAGCGGCGAATGGAGCAAGGCTGCATTAGGCTTTGCCCGCAGTCAGGGCGCCTCGCCGGAGCAGTTCACGTTCAAGGAACTGGCTGGCGTGGAATACATCTATGTGACTAAGAGCAGCACCGGCATCGAGACAGCCTCCTTGCTCTCCGAAGGCCTGGCTGGCATTGTCAGCAGTATGACCTTCCCGAAAAATATGCGCTGGGGCGCTTATGATTTCAAGTTCGTCCGTCCGATCCGCTGGATGGTAGCTCTCTTCGGCCAGGAGATTATTGATCTGGAGATCACCGGTGTCAAAGCAGGCAATGTGAGCCGCGGCCATCGCTTCCTCGGTGAAGAAGCTGTGATCGCAGAGCCTGCTGGATACGTTGAAGCTCTGCGCAGCCAGCATGTGCTGGTAGATGTGAAGGAGCGCGAAGAGCTGATTTTAAGCGGTATTCATAAGCATGCGGAAGAGAAGAACTGGAAGATTGCGATCAAGGAGGATCTGCTGGAGGAAGTCCTGTTCCTGGTAGAGACGCCGACTGTGCTGTTCGGTACGTTTGATCCGGCCTTCCTGAATATTCCGCAGGAGGTGCTGATCACCTCGATGCGTGAGCATCAGCGTTACTTCCCGGTGTTTGGTGAAGACGGCAAGCTGTTGCCGTTCTTCGTAACGGTACGTAACGGGAATGCGGTATCGCTGGATGTCATCGCCAAGGGGAACGAGAAGGTGCTGCGCGCCCGCTTGTCGGATGCCAAATTCTTTTATGAAGAAGACCAGAAGCTGCAGATTAACGATGCTCTGGCCAAGCTGGAGAATATCGTCTACCATGAAGAGCTGGGCAGTGTAGGTGACAAAGTGCGCCGCATCCGTGCCATCGCTGACCGCTTGGCGGTGAAGCTTGAGCTGTCTTCAGAGGCTGCTGCGGAAGTGAGCCGTACAGCGGATATTTGCAAATTCGATCTGGTAACCCAGATGGTAGGTGAATTCCCTGAGCTGCAGGGTACGATGGGTGAGGATTATGCCCGCAAGGCCGGGGAAGCAGAACAGGTGTCCAAAGCGGTCTTCGAGCATTATCAGCCGCGCTTCGCCGGAGATGCTGTTCCTTCTACACAGGCAGGTCTTGTAGTCAGCCTTGCTGATAAAATCGATACGATTGTCGGCTGCTTCTCGATCGGAATTATTCCAACCGGGTCTCAGGACCCTTATGCCCTGCGCCGTCAGGCGGCAGGAATTGTCCAGATCGTACTGGAGCATCAGCTGAGCCTAAGCCTGCAGGAAATTTTTGCAGCGGCACTGGAAGTTCATGAAAGTTTCCGTACAGAGAAACATTTCACCCCTGAACTGCGTATAACTCTGTACGAGTTCTTCGGTCTGCGCGTCAAACGCCTGTTAGCCGACAACAATGTACGTTATGATGTTGTAGATGCAGCGCTTGCGGCTGGATTCGATGATATCGTTGATGTAGTAAGCAGAAGTCTGGCTTTGATGAATGCCGTAACCGATCAGGCTGATTTCAAAATTACTGTGGATTCCCTGACCCGTGTCAGCAATCTGGCCGCCAAAGCTCCGGAGGATGCAGTTATCGACCCGGCCCTGCTTAAGGAAGAAGCGGAACAGAAGCTGTACGCGACTTGGCAGAGTATTCATGAGCCTTACCGCGCAGCCCTTGCTTCCAGACATGCCGCTGAGGCCCTGCAGATTCTGTCGGGACTTGAAGCAGCCGTTACCGGATTCTTCGATTCGGTTATGGTTATGGCCGAAGACGAAGCCGTCCGCTCGAACCGTCTGGCGCTGCTGGCCGGCATTCATACCGACTCCAAGTTGTTTGCTGATTTCGGCAAGCTGGTGTGGTAATTCAGGCAGGTTTTAAGTAATGTTTACGATTTTATGGTATAGATCGAGGGTTTAGGGTATAAATATACGGAACGGTGCCAATGCGTAAGTTGACATTCGTTCCGTATTTATGCTTTACCAAAGAAGGATTTTTGAACGGTTGAGCGTAATATATATTACACAGGAATTTGGTGAGGTGAGCTTGGGAACTTCCCGGCTAAGAAAGATTGTTGTGGACGGGGATGCTTGTCCGGTTAAGCAGGAGATTATTACCGTGGCGCGCGAATTCGGGCTTCCGGTGCTGATGGTCTCCTCCTATGATCATGTGCTGCGGGCGGAAGAAGGCGTTACGGTGGTTCAGGTGGACCGCGGGGCAGACAGTGCCGACCTCTATATCGCCAATCATATTTCTGCAGGAGATATCGTAATTACGCAGGATTATGGACTGGCGGCGCTGGCGCTGGGCAAACGCTGCCTTGCACTTTCGAACCGGGGCCAGGAATATGAGAATTCTACCATGGATTTTATGCTGGAGAGCAGGCATGCCAAGGCGGTTGAACGCAGGCGCGGGCACTATTCCAAGGGTCCCAAAGCGATTACCGCAGAGGAAAAAAATCTTTTTCAACATAAACTGACAAAACTTTTAACAATTTTGCAGGAGAATGTCCAGCTATAGCGAATTATATTTAACTGTTAAGAGATGAAGGTGGTTGAAGTGGCTAGCGGACATGGTCCTATTCCCGAAGAGGTTATCGAGAACGTGCTGGCGCGGCATGATATTGTCGATACAGTCAGCAAGGTTGTCCATTTGTCCAAGCAGGGTAAATATTTATGGGGCCTCTGCCCGTTCCATTCGGAGAAGTCCCCTTCTTTCACTGTCACCCCTGACCGGGGAGTCTTTCATTGCTTTGGCTGCGGTATGGGCGGAAATGCCATCAAATTCAGGATGGAAATCGAAGGATTATCCTTCCCCGAAGCAGTCAGAATCATGGCGGAAGAGAGTGATATCCCTGTTCCTGAGGGGAGAGGCGGGGCGCTTGCTGCCCCCGATCCCGAGCGGGACCGGCTGATTCAGGCGTATGAATTATCGGCGAAGTTTTATCATTTTTTGCTGAAAAACACGGAATACGGCACTGCCGCCATGGATTACTTAAGAACCCGGGGTTTCAGCGACAAAATGATTGACCAGTTCCAGATCGGTTACGCGCCGGACCGCTGGGATACGCTGCTGCAGTTTCTGGAGAAGCGCAGCTTCGATCTCGCCGAGATGGAGAAGGGTGGACTATTGTCTGCCAGAGGGGAAGGCAAAGGATATCTGGACCGCTTCCGCGGCCGGGTTATTTTTCCGATTGCGAACCGCATGGGCAAGACGATCGCCTTCGCCGGACGTATTCTCGGGGAGGGGCAGCCGAAGTACCTGAACTCTCCCGAGAGCCGGTTATTTAACAAAAGCCGCATTCTGTACAATCTGCACCAGTCCAAAGCATCCATCCGCAAAACGCGGCAAATCGTCCTGTTCGAGGGATACGGTGATGTCATTTCGGCTTGGGAGGCAGGTGTGCAGAACGGGGTAGCCACGATGGGAACCTCGCTCACCGAGGGTCACGTGGGCTTGATGAAGAGCCTTGGAGATGAGATTGTGCTTGCCTATGATGGAGATAAGGCTGGACAAGCTGCGGCCCTTAAGGCCATTCCTATCCTGGAAGCCAGCGGTCTGCGGGTCAAGGTAGCCCTGCTTCCCAGCGGTCTGGACCCGGATGAATTCATCTCCCGGCATGGCGGGGACAGATTCAGGGAACAAGTGATTGACTCTGCCGTGTCCTCCATC
Organism: Paenibacillus sp. FSL R7-0333; assembly: GCF_038000365.1. Lineage (NCBI taxonomy): Bacteria > Bacillati > Bacillota > Bacilli > Caryophanales > Paenibacillaceae > Paenibacillus > Paenibacillus sp. FSL R7-0333. The sequence continues at coordinate 5,395,066 of NZ_JBBOBZ010000001.1, read as the reverse complement.
AAATTTAAGCTTATATATCTGAAAAAAAACCATATACTCCTAGAGGAAGACGGCAAAATTGCCTATGTCAAGGAGGCTCTGGAGATTATCGCCGGGCTCCCTTCTTCAACGGAGCGGGAGGTGTACCTGCGGGAAATCGCCTCCGAGCTTGAGCTGTCCTACGACAGTCTGAAGCAGGATTGTAATTTACTTCGGGCCTCCATGCAAAAAAACAATCCCGAAGGGGATAATAACGATAATAGGTGGAATAATGGTAGGCATAAAAAAGGGCAAGTGCAGACACCTACCTTACTGCCTGCTTACCATGTTGCGGAACGGCGCCTGTTATCATTCATGATTCAAGATCCGGAAGCGGCGGCCTATGTGGGTGAACGGCTCGGAGAAGAGTTCAATATTGATGATCATGCGGCAATCGCTGCTTATCTATATGCTTATTATGCGCAAGGCAAACCACCCGGCATCAGCCGGTTTCTATCATCGCTTCAGGACGACCGTCTGGAGAAGACCGCAACGGCCATCTCCATGATGGATACTCCTCCAGACTGGAATACCCAGGTTCTGGACGATTGTATTCGTGAAGTGCGGAAGTATCCTCTGCAGCGCAAAATTGAACCCAAGCGTGAAGAGATGATTCAGGCGGAGAAATCCGGTGACTTTTTGCGTGCAGCACAAATAGCAAGTGAAATTTTAGCCCTAGAGAGACAATGAGCTGTTGACAGGATGTACCTAGGGAGGAGGGAGTCGAATTATGGCGAACGATCAGCACACTGAACTGGAAGCGGAATTTACTCTGGATCAGGTTAAGGATCAGCTTATTGATCACGGGAAGAAAAGATCATCACTTAATTACAAAGATATCATGGAGAAATTGTCGCCATTTGATCAAGACCCCGAGCAGATGGAGGAATTCTACGAGCAGCTGAGCGATCTGGGGATCGAGGTTGTCAATGAGAACGATGAAGAGGTGAACAGCCTCCGTCCAAGCGAAGACAATGAGGACAAAGAAGGAGACGACTTCAGCTTCGACGATGATCTGTCGCTGCCTCCGGGGATCAAGATCAACGACCCCGTCCGGATGTATCTGAAGGAAATCGGCCGCGTGCCGCTGTTATCGGCTGACGATGAAGTGGAACTGGCGATGCGGATCAAGAATGGTGATGAGGAAGCGAAGCGGAGACTGGCAGAAGCGAATCTGCGGCTCGTGGTCAGTATCGCCAAGCGTTATGTCGGACGTGGCATGCTGTTCCTGGATCTGATTCAGGAAGGCAACATGGGTCTGATCAAGGCCGTTGAGAAGTTTGACCATAACAAAGGCTTCAAATTCAGTACTTATGCAACCTGGTGGATTCGTCAGGCGATTACGCGTGCAATTGCTGACCAGGCGCGTACGATCCGTATTCCGGTGCATATGGTTGAAACCATCAACAAGCTGATCCGGGTCTCCCGCCAATTGCTGCAGGAGCTGGGACGCGAGCCGTCGCCTGAAGAGATTGCAGCGGAGATGGAGCTTACCGTTGAGAAGGTTAGAGAGATCATGAAGATTGCCCAGGAGCCGGTATCGCTGGAGACACCGATTGGTGAGGAAGATGATTCGCATCTGGGAGATTTCATTGAGGACCAGGAGGCGCTGGCGCCTGCGGATGCAGCGGCATATGAGCTGCTGAAGGAACAGCTGGAGGATGTGCTGGACACGCTGACTGAGCGTGAAGAGAATGTGCTCCGCCTGCGCTTCGGACTGGATGACGGACGGACGAGAACACTTGAGGAAGTGGGCAAGGTGTTCGGCGTAACCCGCGAGCGGATTCGCCAGATCGAAGCCAAAGCGCTTCGTAAGCTGCGTCACCCCAGCCGCAGTAAGCGGCTGAAGGATTTCCTCGAATAGACCTTACAACCTGGACCTTCTGCTGCACGGTGGCAGGAGGTCTTATTATGTTGTCAAGGGGATTCACCAATGCTGGAGCCCCGCCGTGTGCGGGAGCTTATAATGTAGTGATGGCAAGTTCTGGAAAGAGGGATGCCGGTTGAACCTGGAGAAACGTGATACTATATTAAGAGAAATTCAATACTGGAGAAGAAGCAAGCTTTTGCCCGAGCAATATTGTGACTTCCTGACTAATCTGTATGATGATCAGGCAGAGGTGAAGGACAGCAATCCGGTATCGTTACGGAATCTCCAGCAGGGAAGCATCAAAATTTGGCTGTTTGGTTTTGGAATTATTTCCTTGATTTTCTTGATTAGTCTTTATTTTAGCGTTTTTCCCTGGCCTTTGCAACTTGCAACAGCGCTCAGTGTCCTAATTATTTGTTATGGATATTCAGCGATTTACCTGAACCGCAACAAGACAATCAGTCTGATGCTGGCGGGAATTGGCAGCATTTTAACGCTGGGATTCGGACTGTGGCTCATTGAGCTGCATAAGCTGGATGCTGATTTTTGGACACCGCTGCTGATTGCGGCCTGCGGGCTGCTGTGGTGTGTGCTTGGTTTTTTTCTGCGCATCGGGCTGCTTCATTTCTGCGGATATGCCTTCTGGGCTCTGCTCTATGCAGGATTCTTCGGACATGTCCGGCCGGATGCCTCTCTTCTGGAGCTGGAGCTGCTCTGGCTTCCGCTGTGTGTGCTTATGATCTGGATGAGCTGGTTGATGTATCACAAGGTTAGCGGGGTCTCTGGGGTGTACCTGGGGGCGGGTGCTGCCCTCTGGCTGATGCCGGAGGTGGATGCGCTATGGCTCAGAGCGGGATTCCCGGAATGGACCTCGCTGATATTAATACTGAAGATTGCAGTGGGCCTTGCGCTGCTGTTCCTCTTCAGAAAAAAATGGATAACGTGGGTGGCCTCATGAACAACGTAAAATTATCTGACCGGCTTCAGCTGCTGCTGGAGCAGGTCCCTGCGGGCAGCAGACTTGCCGATATCGGCTCAGATCATGCCCTGCTGCCTGTCGCCGCTGTGAAGAGCGGCCGGGTGCCTTCGGCTATTGCCGGAGAAGTAAATCCGGGACCCTATGAAGCGGCGCGTCGTGGTGTTGCGGAAGCAGGACTCGGTGCAAAGATCGCTGTACGGCGCGGAGACGGCCTGGAGGTGCTGGAGCCGGGGGAAACGGACTGTATTACCATTGCCGGGATGGGCGGCTCACTGATCGCGGCGATTCTGGAACGCGGGCAGAAGCTGGGCAAGCTGGCCGGGGTGAAGACGCTTGCGCTGCAGCCCAATGTAGGCGAAGATATTCTGCGCCGCTGGCTGCTGGCTAACAGCTGGGTGCTGGTCTCGGAGCATATTTTGGAGGAAGACGGCAAAATCTATGAGATCCTGACTGCGGTTCCCGAGGGCACTGAAGCGGCGGGGACAAATGAACAGTTGTACAGCGGACGTCTGCTTGCCGGAGGGAAGGTAGCCCTTGATCAGGCGCTGCTGCTGGAGATGGGACCGCTGCTGCTGCAAGCGCCGAATGAAGTATTCGCTGCCAAATGGCAGGGTGAAATATCCAAGCTGGAGAGCATCCTGGCCTCGCTCGCACGTTCGGAGCTGGAGGCGGCTGAGGAGAAGCGCAGCAAGATCAGACTTCAGATTAAACGGATTGCGGAGGTGCTGGAATGTTTGCCAAAGGACAGACCGTAATTGGATATATGGAGCAGCTTGCCCCGAAGCATCTGGCGGAGGAATGGGATAATGTCGGGCTTCAGGTCGGCAGTCTCCAGAAGGAAATTACCGGGGTGCTGGTGGCGCTGGATGTCAATGAGAGCATTGTGGACGAAGCGATTGCCAAGGGCTGTAATCTGATCATTGCCCATCATGCGGTGATTTTCCGGCCGATCAAAGGGATTCTGACGGATACCCCGGCAGGCCGCTTATATGAGAAGCTGATCAAAAACGACATTGCCGTGTATATCAGCCATACGAATCTGGATGTGGCCGAAGGCGGAATGAACGACTGGATGGCCGAGGCGCTGGGCATTGAGAACGGTGCACCGATCAAGGATATTCATACCGAGCAGCTGTCCAAGCTGGTTGTATTCGTGCCGAAGGATCATCACCAGAAGGTGCTGGATGCCATCCTGAACGCCGGGGCAGGCTGGATCGGCAATTACAGCCATTGCAGCTTCAATATCGAAGGCTATGGCACCTTCATTCCCCAGGAGGGCACGGACCCGTATCTCGGCACGCCTGGCAAGCTGGAGCGGGCTGAAGAGGTCCGCATCGAGACGATTGTGCCGCATACGATCCGTAACAAGGTGGTACAGGCCATGCTGAAGGCTCATCCGTATGAAGAGGTGGCTTATGATCTGTATTCCATGGACCTCAAAGGCCGCAGCCTTGGACTTGGAAGAGTGGGGAAGCTGAAGGAGCAGGTGACGCTTGGTGAGTTCATCGATACGGTCAAACGCGGGCTGGATGTGGAGAGCGTGCGGGTAGTTGGAGATCTGGACCGCAAGATCCGCAAGGCGGCAGTCATGGGCGGGTCCGGTGCCAAGTACTACAGCAGCGCTATCTTCAAGGGAGCGGATGTGCTGGTGACCGGCGATATCGATTACCATACCGCACAGGATGCGCACCTCGCGGGAATCGCCCTGATCGATCCGGGCCATAATGCGGAGAAGATCATGAAGGTGAAGGTAGCGGAGTTTCTGGCCGGCAAGCTGACGGAGCATAAGTACGGCACGGCGGTGCATGCCTCGCAGCCGGATACCGAGCCTTTTACATTCCTGTAGGCTATTATTATTTACACTTGTGCGCTGGGCGGCATACCTGTATAATATACAATGTTGTTTCGGAAAGTTTGACAGACAATCGCCGGTATGCGTGAGAGCGTATGCGGGAGGAAAGTCCGGGCTCCACAAGGCAGGGTGCTGGATAACGTCCAGTCGGCGCGAGCTGAAGGATAGTGCCACAGAAATGGACCGCCGATGGCCGCTTTCGGGCGGCACAGGCAAGGATGGAACCGAGGTGTAAGAGACCCCGAGGAACGCTGGTGACTTCGTTCCTGGTAAACCCCATCTGGAGCAAGACCTAATGAGACGCAGCGTCTTCTTCACGGAAGCCGCAGCCTTCGCCTGAGGCGTGTCTAGGTTGGTCGCTGGAGCTGTGCAGTAATGTATGGCCTAGATAGATGATTGTCGCTTATGGTGGGAGGGTAGTTCCCGGCTGAACCACAACGAGCACAGAACCCGGCTTACGGCAAACTTTCCTAACTGACAACTTTTATAAGAACAGTGCAGTAATTAATTATGACACATACAGACAATAAGACGGCGGTCTCCTTCGGGGGCCGCCTTTTTGTCATAAGTCCATATCATACCTCAGCCTCTTCACTCGCGGACTCAAAAGCCGTTAATTCGGGCAATGAGCCTATTTTGTAAGCTATGCGGACTCAGTGGCCCTTAACAAACAAATTTTGCTTCATTTTGCGTTCCCAGCGACCCAATAGCGGCCCCTCAGTCCGTAACGAGTAGAAAAGGTGTATCTTTAGCAAAATAACGTCTTCTCAGTCCACATAGCGTTACAAATGAGGGCTTTGAAAGAGGAGTTCCTGCACAAGACGACCTCTGCGAAAAAGCCATTTCGCAGACGCCGCCAGAGTGGATGTTCCCATGTTCATTAAGCAGATTCCGTTACAACGGCAACAAACGCTCCTCATACCGGGACAGCGCGGTGGACAAGCGCCGCACCGCGAGCGGCAGCAGTTCCGGCCGGGTATGGGTGAAATTCAGGCGCATCGTGTTCTTCATGGGCTGCTCCGAATAGAAGACTTCGCCCGGAACGAAGGCAACCCCTTGCTCCACAGCAAGCGGCAGCAGCTCGGCGGTATGTATCCGGGCAGGCAGGCTTAGCCACAGGAACATGCCGCCGCGCGGCTCCAGGAAGGATGTATCCTGCCAGCTCTGTGAAGCCAGCTCTGCCGAGAGCAGCTTCATCCGTGACTTGTACTCCCGGGAGACCAGCCGGATATGGGCTTCAAGGTCGAAGGACAGCAGCAGCTCATGCAGGGCGCGCTGATCGATGGTGCTGGAGTGCAGATCGGCGGCTTGCTTGGCTCTGGCGATCATCCTGATCAGCCCGGCGGGACCAGCGATCCAGCCTGTCCGCAGTCCCGGAGCTACGATCTTGGAGAAAGTACCTGTATAGACTACGCAGGTATCCCCGCCCAGATTCCTGTCGATGGCTGCGAGGGTAGGCGGATACGCTTGCAGGGATTCATCGAATCTAATCTCTCCGTAAGGATTATCCTCCAGCATCAGCACACCGTATTTCCGGCATAGCTCCACCACTTGTTCACGGCGTACTTTGCTCCAGGTTGCGCCAGAAGGGTTATTGAAAGTGGGAACGGCATAGAGGAGCTTAGGCCGGTGTGTGCGAAGCTGCTCTTCGAGATGCTCCGGCAGCATCCCTTCCTCATCGCTCTTTACAACTTGGATGTCTGCTCGGTAAGAACCCAGTACCTGCAAGGCGGCGAGATAGGTCGGTGCCTCTACAAGTACGGTGTCTCCAGGATCAAGCAGAATTCTGCATAGCAGATCTATGGCCTGCTGGGAGCCGGTAGTGAGGATCATTTCATCGGAGGAGACAGGGATGCCCTGTTGCCCCAGTCTGGCGGCAAGCTGTTCACGCAGCGGAAGATAGCCTTCTGTCAGTCCGTATTGCAGCGCAGAACTGTCGCCGCTCAGAACTCGGCTGTAAGCTTCCCGGATCGCTTCTGCCGGAAACAGTTCTTCGGCAGGCAGCCCGCCAGCAAGCGAGATGATGTCCTTACCCTGTGTGATCTTAAGGATATCGCGGACTGCGGAGGACCCCAGATGGTTCGTTATATCCGCATAGTTGATCTTCATATTCATGCTCCCTGCTATTCTGAATTTTGTAGTATCATAACGGTATAGCGGTATAACAGTAAAGCGATAAATATAACAGTTGGGAGGAGACGGACCATGCATATTGATTTACTCCGCAGCGGTGACAAATCGCTGCCCCGGCAGATCAGTGAGACGATCGCGCAGCGGATCACCTCGGGACTGCTCCAGCCGGGCACGCGGCTACCGTCCGTTAGAGGTCTGTCTTCCTCCTTGAAGGTAAGCCAGGTAACGGTAAGCAAGGCTTATGCTGACCTGGAGCTGCGCGGACATATTCTGTGCAGCCAGGGGAAGGGCTGCTATGTGGCAGAACGGGACCGGAGCAGGCAAGGGGCAGAAGCAAGGTGGCAGGACGGTTATGATGACTATCTGCCACGGGCCCAGCTCTGGCGTAACTTCGATTATTCTGAGGTGGACTATCCCTTTCATCTGGCCTCCATTCACAGCAGCCTGCTTCCGCTCGGGCCGATTGGCACGACCATGGCTGCACTTGTGAAGGAGCAGCCTGAGCTGATGGCCACCTATGGTAATTTCCAGGGTGACCCGGAGCTGCGCGAGGTGATGCGCAGGCACCTGCAGAACCGGGGAATCCAGCTGGGCGCGGATGATTTGATGATCACAAGCGGCGCCCAGCAGGGGATCGATCTGGTCGCCCGGACCTTTGTCGGTCCGGGGGATACGGTGTATCTGGAGGCGCCCAGCTATACGGGGGCGATTGATGTTTTTGCCGGGCGGGGGGCTGAGATGATCTTCGTTCCGATGGACGGGGACGGCATGCGCGTGGACCGGCTTACAGCGATGTGTGACCGGAGGCCGCCTAAGCTCATCTATACCAATCCGACCTTCCAGAATCCGAGCGGGGTCACAATGAGCATGCCAAGAAGACAGCGCCTGCTGGAGCTTGCCCGCAGCTACCGCTGTCTCATTGTGGAGGATGATCCGTTCAGTGACCTGTATTTCCATCAGCCGCCCCCGGCGTCCATTAAATCGCTGGATACCGCCGGGCATGTAGTCTACATGAAGAGCTTCAGCAAAGTCCTTGCCCCCGGCTGCCGGATCGCCTGTGTCGCCGCTGAGGGCAATATTCTTTCCCGGCTGATTGCCGCCAAGTCGGCCAGTGATCTGGGCAGTCCGCTGCTGACCCAGCGGGCAGTGCTGCCCTTCATCGAGCGCCAGTATGACGAGTACGCAGCGAAGCTGCGGTCAGCGCTGCGTGTCCGCCAGGAGGCGGCAGCGAGGCTGCTGAAGCAGAATGCTCCGGCCGGGGTAACCTGGCAGCTGCCGGGGGGCGGGCTGAATCTGTGGCTGCAGCTGCCGGAATCCCCCGGGATTGAGCAGCTGCATGCTCTGGCCGAGCAGGAAGGGATCTCCTTCCTGCCGGGCGATGTCTGCTATGCCGGGGATATACCCTCCAGGCATATCCGGCTGAGCTATTCGCAGCTGACGCAGGAGGGGATGGAGCGCGGACTCCGCCGGTTCCTGCTGCTGCTGGAACGGCATCTGCGCTCTTAACAGCTAACGTGCGCAGCTTATTGTATGGAATCGAGCTGTTTGCCGACCTGCTGCGGGAACAGCTGGAGCGGAACCTGGCCTCCTCCTGCCGCCTGCAGGGTACGGTAGATATCCACCTGGCCCCAGCCGTAATACTTATCATGGCCGGCGGTGCCCAGATCAATGGCATTAGAGGTCAAGAGCGCGGTAACTTCCTTGTTTGTCAGTGCAGGGTTCAAGGAGCGCACCAGTCCGGCCAGCGCCGCTACATGTGGACTGGCCATCGAGGTGCCGGATAACGCCGCATACTGATTATCGGGATAGGTGCTGGCAATGCTCTCCCCGGGTGCAGCCACATCGATGTAATCCCCGTAATTGGAGAAGGAAGCACGCTCTCCCGCCGCATTCGTTGCGGCGACTGCAATCACCTCTTCATAGGCTGCGGGATATCCCGGCCGCTCCGTATTGTCATTGCCGGAAGCGGAGACAATCACTACATCCCGGTCATAGGCATACTTAATCGCATCATGCAGAAACTGCGAGTCGGCATAGTTGCCCAGGCTGAGATTAATCACCTTAGCCCCCTGATCTGCCGCCCAGATAATGCCTTCGGCCACCGAATAGGTGGTGCCCGCCCCTGAATTATCCAGCGCTTTTACCGGAAGGATCTTGTTATACCAGCTGATGCCGGCGACCCCTTCTTCATTATTGGTTAACGCTCCAATGATGCCGGCCACATGAGTGCCATGTCCAACATCGTCGTCCGGCGTACTGCCGCTGGTAATCGCATTGTAGCCCTTTAGCAGCTGCCCCTTCAGATCCGGGTGGTTCGCTTGAACACCGGTATCCACAACGGCGATTACGATCTCCTTGCTGCCCTTGGACAGGTTCCAGCCCTGCGGGGTTTCAATCGCCGGCAGATTCCACTGGTAAGTTGAGAAGAGCAGGTCGTTAGGGGTAATCACATTAGCTCCCGTATTTTCACTGACCGTATCATTGGTTAAGTACATATAGTGAGGCTCTGCGTACAGCGGATGCCACTTATTGGCGAAGTAAGTCTTGAGCTGGGAGTAACTCATCTTGTCTGACCGGAAAATATAGGCATACCCCAGCTTGCGCGGCTCCTTGCAGCGGATATCGGCAGCGATGGTCTGAAGCTGTGCCGCTGTGGGATGTCCATTCGGGAAGCGGACGACGATCTCATTCTCGTAGTAATGGCTGGCATTCTCATTGTCATGTCCAGTCTTGACCGTGATGTCCTTCAAGGTATCGGCATGGACGGATTCTACCCGGTACTTGCCTTCCTTCGGGTACGGAATGAGCCGCAGATTCTTCAGCTGATGCAGCGCAACGCGGTCCAGAATCTTTTGGTTAATCAGAGCGATGACAGCCACTTGTCCCTCCCGGTTTCGTTGGGCCACGAAATAATACTTTTTGTCGCCGATGATGAACGAGGGGGATTCATAGGATTGGTGGCCTTTAATCGCAGATTTGGCGGTGTTCAGATAATGAAGCAGCTGCTTATTCTCCTGGTCGGTTCCTTCCGGCAGCGCAGATTTGAAGGTGGTTGTCTTACGGGTGTTGAAATCAACCATCATCAGCATGGTAATATGCCCGTGCCCCTGCTGAAGGCTCTCGGCATAAGCTGAGATAGCTTCAGGGGAAGCATGATGCATATCGGCCAGCAGTGTGCTCAGATGTCTGTGCACATCGACTCGGTTCAATTTGTCAGTGGCCGCTACATCCTGCACAAGGGTGGTTTTCTTGATCACTTTTTCCTGAGCGGGATTAGGCACAGACGCTTGCCGAAGGGTGCCGCCGCTGCCTTCCGGCCGCAGGGCGAAGGTGAGCAGCAGTACGGTCAGCGCGGCAGTGACTATACCGGCGATGGTTAGATTTTTACGTGACATGATTTCCGCTCCTTCCTTGTCGTTTCATATACCTGTTAGGGTTCGGAGCTGAAGCTGGTTTTATTCATCTTACGAAAAGGCTACCGCCGTCCTTGGTTTTATGTTAATATCAAAAAGAAAGCGCCTTCCGGGGCTTGTACTTTTCTTTTTAGAAGAAGGATTCTTTTCCGGTATCCGTACGGTGGAGGCTTAGGAGATTTTGTGATACTATCAAGAGAGTACAACTGCAATGTCTAAGTGTCATTAACAACTACTAATGCAAGGAACAATAAGGGGGAGCAACCGCCATGTCAGCAGTAAGTGTGCAGAAATTGTGTGAATCGACGAGAGAGAAGCTTAAATCCGTTATCGACAAAATGGAACTGTTCCTGAATGAGCATGCACTTCCGCAGCTTGTTACCGAAGAGGATGAAGAAACGCTGCATTTCTATCGGGGGTTCTTGTCCGATCTCCGCCATCTGCTGGTGTTCTCGGAAATGTCTTATGAGAAGCTTGGGCTTGCATTGCGCCGCGCTACCTTCGATGAACCTTTCGCGCAAAAAGCGCTATATAATGTATATCATCTAGGAGTTAATAACTTCTTCTATCCTAAGAATGAGAGTTATTCGGAGGATGGACGTTACGCTTATACCGGTCAGGATGCGATCCGTTTCCGTAAGAAGCCTGTGCGTCCGGCACGCGATATCATTATGGAGATTACCAAGGTCTATGAAGAATTGCGCGATGATCTGACTTATTATGAGAATGATTATTTGACAGAGAAGCGGATGCAGAATCAGGTGTAATCCATTCTCCGGTCTATATTTCTATTTCTGTAAAAGACTGTCCCAACTGCCGATATGGCTGCTTGGGGCGGTCTTTTTTGTCGTCTTAAGGCAGGGAGCCCTTAGCCGCATATCCAGAATTCACAGCGGGCATAATACATGACGAGGTGATCATTATGACAAAACCGCTTGTGAAGTGTAGTGTAAGCAACTGTCATTTTTGGGGAGAACAGAACCTGTGCCGTGCCGAGGAAATTGTCATTGAGATCGATCAGCATGCAGGCAGCCGTTACATGGAGGAATACGCAGAGGAGCTGACGGCGGGTAATCATCATGATCATGCCGGAACCTCGTCCGCAACCTGTTGTCTGACGTTCAAGCCGAACGCCTGAGAAGGAGGCCCTTATGGATAATCCGAATGATGAACCCAAAGTGGACCGTTCCGCCCGCAGAAAGGTGATCCTGCGCCCGCGCAGCAGAGTCGATTACCCCCGCCGGGACCGAAGCCACAATGAGGAGTATGCCGCCGAGCTCAGTCCGCTCCCGTCGCAGCTTCAGAGCACTATGGAACGGAGCGGCGAAGCTCAGCGGACAACAGGCCGCGTAATAGAGGGAGAGGACAGGAGTATCGGCTATATCGGCCTGGGCTTCGGTGTAGTATCCTTATTCATCTGGTCCATTATATTGGGGCCGATTGCCGCTGTTCTGGGGTATTATGCCTATGCCAGAGGACAAAAATCAGCCGGGGCCTGGTCGATGGGGCTGGGGATTGTATCTACTTTAAGCTATTTTGTCTTAATTCCTTTTGCCCGTTAGAGCAGCTGAATCTGCACATCCGATTTTCAAAACAGGCTATCAGACCTAACTATGCAGGTCTGAGGTCTGTTTTTTCGCTTAGGCATATAGTAATTGCTGTGAATAAATAGTAAAGTTCAAATATAAGACTTCGCGTGAAAGAGGGAATGAATGCATGTCAATCAATGCCGCTGCGCCAAGCGGTCAGTTGAAATGGGTAGACCTGAGAAGCTCAAGCATGAAGCGTGAGGATACCAAATCGAACCCCGGAGTGACCGGTGCCTCGGCGGCGGCGTTCACTGCAATGCTTCAGCAGGCAGCCGGGACGTCTCAAGCCACTGACAGCAGCAATAAAAGCACATACGTTGCTCTTGCAGGTACCTCTTCGATGGATAATCTGCTGTGGCAGCAGCTTGGGGAAACAGCAGAACCCAAAAGTGACATTTCCGGGGAAATAACGCAGACCGTGCCGACGGATTATGAACAGCTGATTCAGACTGCCAGCGCGAAATATGGCGTTCCGGTTGATCTGATCAAGGCGGTTATTGATACGGAATCCTCCTTTAATCCCAATGTTGTATCCTCTGCCGGTGCCAAGGGACTGATGCAGTTAATGGACGGAACGGCTAACGGACTGGGTGTCTCTGATCCCTTCGATCCTGCCCAGAGCATTGACGGCGGCGTACGATACCTCTCGTACCAGCTTAAGCGGTATGACGGACAGGAGAAGATGGCGCTGGCCGCCTATAATGCCGGACCGGGCCGGGTGAACAAGCTTGGAGTCAGCAGCGATGCTGAGCTTATGGCGAACATTTCCGGGCTTCCGAAGGAGACTCAGGCCTACATTGCCAAAATAGAACGCGCCCGCGCGCAATTCGCGGTATAATATAAGGATCAAACGGAATCTGCCCCCTGCTTCTTTTGGGAGACAGACCGTTTGATCCTTTTTGCAACATATAAGCAGTTATGAATTCTGATCAACAAAGGAGAACGCAGATATATGCTGTATTGGGATTATGCCGCTGCTGCCCCTCCCTATGAGGAGGTTGTGCAGACGCTGGAGCAGGTGATGAGGAAGCACTTCGCAAACCCCTCTTCCCTGCACCGGGCGGGAGAAGAGGCGGACAAGCTGATCAAGCGTGCGCGTGAGGTGTGCGCAGCTGCGCTTGATGTGCTGCCGCAGGAAATACTATTCACCTCGGGTGCTACTGAGAGCAACAATCTGGCGGTCAAAGGTGCTGCGCTGCAGTATCAGAGCAGAGGGCGGCATATTGTGACCACGGAGCTGGAGCATCCTTCGGTCTACGAGAGCTGTCTTCAGCTGCAGAAGCTGGGCTGGGAGGTTACCTTCGTAGCACCTGACCCTCAGGGAGTGGTCGAACCCTCGCGGATTGCCGCTGCGGTCCGGCCGGATACGGTGCTGGTGAGTGTGATGCATGTGAATAATGAGATCGGCACGGTACAGCCGCTGCGTGAGATCGGACAACTGGTCAAGGCGGTGAACCGCCGGACGCTCTTCCATGTAGACGGCGTGCAGGGCTACGGGAAGCTTGAGGCTCCACTGAAGGCCTGGCAGGCAGATCTGTACAGCCTGTCCGCGCATAAATTACGCGGGCCGCGCGGGACGGGCATTCTCTATGTCAGAGAAGGCGTCACGCTGTTTCCCTTGTTGACTGGCGGTTCCCAGGAACAGGGCAAGCGCGCCGGGACAGAGAATGTGCCGAATATTGTAGCTTCAGCCAAGGCCATGCGGATGAGCGGAGAACAGCGGGAGGCCTTCAGCGACCGGATTCGTCCGCTCAAGGCGCAGCTGGAGAATTATATAGCAGGGATACCGGAGCTTGTACTGAACAGCATGGAGGACGGGGCGCCGCATATTGTCCACTTCTCTTACCCCGGCATGAAGGGGGAGGTTCTGGCCCGCAGGCTGGAGGAGCTCGGGATGGCGGTTGCCACACGCTCCGCTTGTTCCTCGCGCCAAGCCGAGCCGAGCCGGATTCTGCTGTCCATGGGCAGGGATACCGCTGCTGCGCTTGGCGGCATACGGATCAGCCTGGGGGACAGTCATACGCAGCAGGATGTGAGCCAGCTGGAGCAGGCGCTGCTGGCAGCCGTTCAATCCTTGAAGATTGCAGAAGGAGGCATGAAATAACCAATGACAACAACAGAGACAGGTAGCGGAGCACATAATGGCGGATACGGAAGCAGCATGGACTATGCCGATATGCTCCTCCTGCGCTTCGGGGAGTTCATTCTGAAAGGAAAGAACCGCAGCCGGTTCGAGAAGACCGTACTGCGGCATGTGAAGGAGATGGTGAAGCCTTATCCGAACGTGAAGCTGACCCGGGAATTCGGGCGGATCTACGTCGAATTGAACGGTGAACCGGCAGGAGAATTAACAGAGGCGCTCGTAAACGTATTCGGGATCGCCTCGATTAGCCCGGTAAAGGTCTCCCGGCCGGAATTCGGCGATATTCTTGCGGCCAGCCGGACCTTCCTCCACCTTATTGCTCCGGCGGCGGGAACCAGCTTCAAGGTTAGCGCGCGCCGGGTGTGGAAGGGCTTCCCTTACGGCTCTATAGAGATGAATAAGCTTATAGCTACACCGCTGCTCCAGGGTTATCCGGGTCTGCTGGTAGATGTGAAGTCTCCCGATCTGGAGCTGAAGATTGAGATTCGAGAAGGTCATACTCTTATTTTCTGTGAGAATATTGCCGGAGTCGGCGGCTTCCCGCTGGGAACGAACGGCAAAGCGATGCTGCTGCTCTCCGGCGGAATCGACAGTCCGGTTGCGGGCTGGTCATCCATGCGCAGGGGGCTGGAGGTAGAGTGCGTCCACTTTTACAGCTATCCTTATACGAGCGAGCTTGCCCGCCAGAAGGTTGTAGATTTGACCCGTATCTTGTCACGTTATGCTGGTGTGATCAAGCTGCATTTGGTTCCGTTTACGGAGGTGCAGACCTCTTTTACCGGGATCGGGCAGGATAATCTGATTATTACACTCATGCGCCGGGCTATGCTGCGGATTGCTACCGCCCTTGCGGAGAAGGAAGGGGCGCTTGCGCTGATTACCGGCGATAGTCTGGGCCAGGTGGCCAGCCAGACCCTGCCAAGTATGAATGTGATCGGGCGTGCAACGGCTCTGCCGCTGCTGCGTCCGCTGGTGATGATGGACAAGAGTGAGATTGTGGAGCTTTCGAAGACCATCGGTACGTATGACTTGTCCATCCTGCCATACGAGGATTGCTGTACACTGTTCGTGCCCAAATCACCGACGACGAATCCGAACCTGCGGATTGTAGACAAAATTGAAGCGACGCTGCCTGGCTATCAGGGCTTACTCGATACGGCGGTTGCCGGAACCGAGACCGTACTCATTACACCTTATGGCAATGAGAAGCCGGAGGATTTAGTGCCAGCGCAGGCAGGACTTCAGGAAGAGTGGTTCTGAACAGCAAAATGTGTCCGGCGGCGCTTCCAGTGTCCCGCAGCCAGAATACCTGCAATGACTGCGGCGATGAACAGAACATGCAGCAGCGGATGTGACTTGAAGTACGGGGCAATGACCTTCTCGCCGGAAATCATAGTGGAGGCTGTGAAGCCGAGTACGCCTGAGCCGAGATAGATAATCCATGGATATCGGTTGATTAACCGGATAAACAGGGTACTTCCCCAGACCACAATAGGCACACTGATGAGCAGGCCCAGCACTACTAGTGTAATATTATGATTCGCTGCACCGGCAACAGCAATGACGTTGTCCAGTCCCATGGCTGCGTCGGCGATCACAATTGTCCTAACAGCCGCCCACAGCGTTCCGCCGGCCTGAATATCTGTCTCTGCACTGCCGCCGGACAGCAGCTTATAAGCAATAAGGATCAGCAGCAGCCCGCCGATTGCCAGCAGCCATGGAATCTTGAGCAGCCACACCACAAGAATCGTAGCGATAATCCGCAGGATCACTGCACCGCCTGTGCCAAGCAGAATCGCCTGCTTCTGCCGTTGTCCTTGCAGGTTCCGCGCGGCCAGGCCGATGACAATGGCATTGTCGCCCGCCAGAATAAGATCAAGGAACACGATATTCAGCAGAGATAATATGAAATCCGCAGCGGATGTATTCATCCCGGGTCACTCCTATAGGTTTGGTGGCTTGCATTCCCCTTGCGGCCATTCCGGCCGGAGACTATAGATATACGCTGCAATCCGGCCGTACATGCGCAGTTTTTAAAATAGCGGGACAAGAAGCATAGCTTGTCGCCCCCCGGCATACATGTAGATACATGGAGTTCAGGGAGGCTGAGGTGGATGGATTCATTATTGCTGCTTGGTGAAATTCTAATGATTAATCTGGTGCTCAGCGGAGACAATGCCATGGTCATTGCGATGGCCAGCAAGAATCTGCCGGAGAAGCACAGGAAGCTGGCAGTCTGGTGGGGGGCCGCTGGAGCAGTCGCGCTGCGCTGTATCCTGACCTTCGCCGCAGTGCTGCTGCTCAAGATTCCGTATATTGAAGCCGGAGGGGCCATGCTGCTGCTCTGGATTTCCTTCAAGCTGCTGCTCGAGGACGAGGAAGAGCTGAGAATTGAGGGAAGCCCCAGCGTTTGGAAGTCGGTGCGCACCATCCTGCTGGCAGACTTCATCATGAGCCTGGATAATGTACTGGCGATTGCCGGGCTTGCCAAAGGGGATCTGGCGCTGATCGTGATCGGGATTGCGATCAGCATTCCGATTGTCGTCTGGGGAAGCGGCATCATCGTGGGCTGGCTGCACCGCTTCCCGGTGCTGGTCTTCATCGGCGCCTATATTCTGGCATATACCGCCGGGAACATGCTGCTGCAGGATGCCAAATTCGGACCGGTGATTTCGTTCCTGCTGCCGACGCTTCATACCATACTGCCAATGCTGCTAGGCATTATTGTGGTTGTCACGGGCATGCTGAAGCACAGGAAAGTATCCGCAGGCTGATAACCGGCAATAATAAGGCTGTACCAAAAGCTGGAAGGCTTTGGTGCAGCCTTATTTCTTTTTTTTTCGAGAATGCCCCGCCGGGATGTGTGAAGAATGATGGTGTTTTATGCGTTTATCAGATAAAATAAAGACACGAAATTTTGAAGGGATAGGTGAAAGATGTCTTCCAAAAATGACATGAAACTGGGTGTATTCATCGCCGCCGCCGGGCTCGTGATTCTGCTGGGCAAGCTGGGGGTGTTCGGTTTTCTGGGACGGGCCTTATGGCCGCTCATCATTCTGGTTCCGGGCCTGTTCCTGCATGTGCTCTTTTTCACCCGCCGCGCTTCTGCATCTGTACTCATTCCTGCGGGTATACTATCGGTGTATGGCTTGCTCTTCGGCTTATGCAATACCTGGGGCTGGGACCTCATGAGATACTTATGGCCTGTTCTTCTGCTGGGGATCGCAGTGGGACTGTACGAATATTCGCTGTATGCTTCAGGCAGAACCGGAGGGTTAACTACAGCCGCTGTGATCCTTGGATTGCTTAGTGTAGTGCTGGTTATCTTCACCCTGCTGGGTACTGGTGCGCTCTATCTGCTCGGCGCTGTGCTGGTTGCGGCGGGACTGTGGCTGATGCTGGGAAGAGGCAGACCGGGAAGCCGCAAGAAGTGGAACGGTGGCTGGTAGAACAGATCGTCTACACACCCTGATAGGACAATTCAAGACCGCTGAGCCGGACATGAGGCAAAATTAGAAAATTTAAGCGGACTTGGCAACGTTTTTTTTCAGAAAAAGACTTGCTTTTCATAGTACTTTCACTATAAAATTAAGGAATGTTGGAGCGTCGGCTTTCTGCCTGGCGCTTCTTTTGTGAGACTGCCGTGACATGCTAAGAATTTAAACAGTTTTAATTTGATAAATGAGAGGATTTGGATACAAATCATGCATTCAAGAAAAGATATCCGTAACATTGCGATCATTGCCCACGTTGACCATGGTAAAACAACACTCGTCGATCAGCTTCTCCAGCAGTCCGGGATTTTCAGCGCGCACGAGCACGTTCAGGAACGCGCCATGGACTCTAACGATATCGAACGGGAACGTGGAATTACAATCCTAGCTAAAAATACAGCAATCACTTATAAAGAGTTCCTGATTAACATCGTAGATACACCTGGACACGCTGACTTCGGCGGCGAAGTAGAACGGATCATGAAGATGGTTGACGGCGTACTGCTCGTTGTTGACGCTTATGAAGGCTGTATGCCGCAGACCAAGTTCGTACTCCGCAAGGCGCTGGAACAGCACCTGACCCCAATCGTAGTCGTGAACAAGATTGACCGTCCGGCTGCGCGTCCGAAGGAAGTTATTGATGAAGTGCTGGACTTGTTCATTGAGCTTGAAGCCAGTGACGATCAGCTTGAATTCCCTGTAGTCTATGCTTCTGCGCTTAACGGCACATCGAGCATGAATGCTGAGAAGCAGGATGAGACCATGCTATCCCTTTATGAAACCATCGTTGAGCATATCCCGGCTCCAACCGAGAAGGTTGAAGAGCCGCTGCAGTTCCTGGTAACTCTGATGGACTACAACGAATACCTGGGCCGTATCGCCATTGGCCGCGTGAACCGCGGTGTAATCAAGCAAGGCCAGTCCGTTACAGTCATTATGCGTGACGGCAAGAGCAAAACTGCCCGTATCGAGAAGCTGTTCGGCTTCCAGGGTCTGAAGCGTGTGGAGACAGAAGAAGCCGGCGCAGGCGACATCGTGGCTATTGCCGGTATCAAGGACATCAACATCGGTGAGACGATTGCTGATCCGCAGCACCCTGAAGCATTGCCTGTTCTTAAGATTGACGAGCCAACGATGCAAATGACTTTCCTTGTGAATAACAGTCCTTTTGCCGGTAAAGAAGGTAAATGGGTAACTTCCCGTAAGCTTCGTGAGCGTCTGTTCAAAGAACTGGAAACGGATGTGAGCTTGCGTGTGGATGAAACGGACAGTCCTGATGCGTTTATCGTTTCTGGACGCGGTGAGCTTCACCTTGGTATTCTGATCGAGAATATGCGTCGTGAAGGTTATGAGATGCAAGTGTCTAAACCGCAAGTAATCATTAAAGACATCGATGGTGTCAGATCCGAGCCACTTGAGCGCCTCATGATTGACATTCCGGAAGAAAGCATGGGCTCCGTTATGGAAAGTCTGGGCAGCCGTAAAGCCGAGATGGTCAACATGATCAACCACGGCACCGGCCAAGTCCGTCTGGAATTCCTGATTCCGGCACGCGGCCTGATCGGCTACAACACACACTTCCTGACGCTGACACGCGGCTATGGTGTAATGAACCATGCCTTTGATAGCTATGCTCCACTGGTTGGCGGCCAAGTTGGCGGACGTCATCAGGGTGTGCTTGTAGCAAGTGAAAGTGGCACAACAACCCAATACGGAATCGTGGGTGTTGAGGATCGTGGTATTCTCTTCCTGGATGCAGGTACAGAAATTTATGAAGGTATGATTGTTGGCGAACATACCCGTGATAACGATATTATCGTTAACATTTGTAAAGAAAAAGCACTTACCAACATGCGTACCTCAGGCAAAGATGATACTGTAAAAATGAAGACTCCACGTACCTTCTCTTTGGAAGGCGCGCTTGAATACTTGAATGATGATGAATATTGTGAAATCACTCCTAAATCTGTACGTCTGCGCAAAAAGATCCTGAATAAGGGCGAGCGCGAGCGTGTAGAGAAGCAGCGTAAGGCGGCGCAAGCCAGCCAAGCGTAAGCTGATAACAATGAAGCCGCCCGGATTATTCCGGCGGCTTTTCTCATTTTACAGGCGGGGATCTTTCAAATTGCAGGGATTAATAGCAGTATAAAACGGCTGCGGGTGATATAATGTAAGCGTAACTTATGATCCGGGAGGAGTGACGGGCTATGCAAAGCTGGTTCGCTGAGCATCCAGTTATCGCTTACATTGTCATTTTTATCTTACTGACTTATGTGTATAATCGAGTATTCCGCGTCAATCAGAAGCTGCCGATCGGCAAAGAGATCGTACTGTATGTGATGATGGCGGCAGGCTCAGGCATGCTTCTGATCTTCCAGCATGACAAGCTGCCGATCATTCAGTGCCTGCTGGTAGCGGTCGGGCTGATGCTGCTTGTGCGGGTCCGTTACCTGGTCGAGGCCCGGCAGAAGCGGAAGGCTGCAGCGGCTGCAAAACGGCAGTAGGCGCAACTTTTGATGACAGGGCTCGTCTAAGTTATTACGAAGTGATCTACTTCAACTCCAGTTGAATGAAAAGGAACTAAATGGATTATGAATACAAGCAAGGGCAATTTGCCACCCAGAAGGAACAGCCAGCAAGGAAGCACCACTACTAACCGGCAGCAGCCGAGGTCTGCTGCTTCAGCTACAACTGCAAAGAAAAAAGCGCGGAAACCGAAAAAGCGCGGATTCTTCGCCCGGCTGATGAGAGTGCTGCTCATCATTCTCCTGATTGCTGTTATAGCAGCATTAGGTTACGCAGGATATTTGTACTGGAAGGTGGACCACGGAGGATTCGGAGTGGACCAGCCGGTTGCGGCAGGACAATCCGCCTCGGAGAAGCCGCTGACGATGCTGCTGCTTGGAACGGACAACCGTCCGAAGCACCCGTCCAACCTGACGGATGTGATCATGGTCGCGGCCTTGAACCCGGAGACCAAATCGGCTACGGTGGTCTCATTACCCCGCGATACATATGTCGAGCTTGGCGGATACAAGAAGACGAAGATCAATGCCTTTTACTCCCGCTTCAAGAGCAAGGAGAAGACCTCCGGGACTCTGGCCGAGGATGAGATGAAGAAGATGATGGGCAAATATCTGGACATTAAGGTCGATTACGCTACCGTGCTGGATTTCCAGGGCTTCCGCGATATTGTGGATGAGTTCGGCGGCGTAGATGTTAATATCAGTGCCAATATGTGTTACACGGACAGTGTGGACGGCACCAATATTAATCTTAAAAAAGGCGAGGCCAAGCTAAACGGAGATAAAGCGCTGGATTATGTGCGTTACCGCAAGTCCAACTGCAAGCCGGCGACGAAGCCTTCGGATGATTTTGAACGCAATAAGCGCCAGAACGAGGTACTGACTTCATTGATCTCTCAGATGCAGTCGCTGGGCGGTGTTCTCAAAATCGGCCGGGTGCTGGATGCGGTGGACGATAATCTGGAGAGCGATATTGAGAATGCGCAGATTAAGAGCCTGATCGCTACGTATTGGGATATTTCCAAGGAGAATGTCGAATATGTACCGGTAACCGGAACCTGGCGCAGCCCCTATGTATATATTAACGATAAGGAGCTGGACGCAGCCAAGAAAAGCCTTCAGGACCGGATATCCGGAGTGTCCGCCGCAGTGGTCTCAGGCCAGCCTTGAGCAGCAGGCAGGGTACAATCTGTAAATTGAATGCAAGTTTCGTCCTGTGCTATAATATAATAAATTGAATGTATTCTTGCCGCATAGGGGGCCTGTAACTATGTCTGAAGCCGTTGCTCAGCTCAATGAAACTCTGCTAGCTATGCTGCAATCGGAGACGTTTGTTCTTCTTAACACTGTGGATGCAGAATCCGGCGGACCTACGTCGACTGCGATCTCCTGGATCTATGCTGTGAGCCCTTCCATTGTCCGGCTGGCTGTGGACCACCGCTCCAGACTGGTGAACAATATGAAGGTTAACCCGAGGGTAACGATTACTGTGTTTGGCGAAGGGACGGTGCATGCCATTAACGGTCATGCTGCGGTTCGGCTGGACCCGTTGCCGGATGTTCCGTTTAAGATGTGCTGTTTTGATATTGAGATTGAAGCGGTCCGCAATGCGCTGTTCTATGGTGCGCACCTGGAATCTGCTCCGAAATATGCGAAGGTATACGATGCACGTGCGGCC
This sequence comes from Paenibacillus sp. FSL R7-0333, assembly GCF_038000365.1. Taxonomy (NCBI): domain Bacteria; kingdom Bacillati; phylum Bacillota; class Bacilli; order Caryophanales; family Paenibacillaceae; genus Paenibacillus; species Paenibacillus sp. FSL R7-0333. The sequence goes on along the minus strand of NZ_JBBOBZ010000001.1, from coordinate 5,373,372 downwards.
GAGAAGCTGGACGGACAAGTGTTTGCCGCCATGCAAAAAGCCTAGTGTGCTATCACTAGGCTTTTTTTGAAATTAGCTCCTACCGGGTATTGCCTTGCGGCTCAATATCCTCCGGCAGCTGCGGAATGATCCGGCCGATAATATCGGCCATCTCGGAGGCGAAGCCCGAGACCGGGTTGCCCTTGGAGATATGCTTGCCCATCTCGGCCAGCCTGCTGCTGAGGTCCATGTCGGCAGTCACCAGAACTCTTACGCCCCTCGGGTCCTTGCGGATCGCTTCGGCTACCGAATATTTCACGCTTCCGACCCGCGAACGGGTAAGGGCGCCGTCCACATCAATGCCGACCACGGCAAGGTTGTTCATGACGACACAGTGGACGCCTTCCACACCTGGGACTCTTCGCGCTAATTGTTCAAAATGATCCTTGAGTGCCACATCGCTGTCACGCTTGCCTTCTGAAGGTTGTCCCGAATCCGGGGTGGGCTCCTGTACGGCTGTACCATCTTCCGACAATGTCCGCACTCCGCGGTTCCCCTGGCTGTTTAAAGTGCCAGCTGATTGTTTATCCTGAGGAGAGGGTGATGTCTCTTTATTAGCGATACCGCAGCTTGTCAGCAGCAGCAGTACCAGTAACAGACACATTGATTTTCTCATATGTGCGTACTCCTTTCAGCCTGAGAATTAGTGATTTACCTTATCTTGCCCTTGCTGAAAAGAGTTATGTATGATCAATCAAACCAGGCGCTGTGGAGGGGATAACATGAAAAAGATATTCGTACTGGACACTAACGTGCTGTTGCACGACCCCAATTCGATTTTTGCTTTCAAGGCGAATGAGGTGGTCATTCCTGCTGTAGTCCTGGAAGAAATCGACTCCAAGAAGCGTAATGCCGATGAAATCGGCCGTAACGCCCGCACCGTATCGCGTCTGTTAGACGGACTCCGGGAGCTGGGCCACCTGCATAGCGGGGTGGTACTGGACCACGGAGGCACGCTGAAGGTGGAGCTTAACCACCGCAGCTTCGTCAAGGTACAGGAGATGTTCGGCGAAGTCTCCAATGACAACCGGATACTCGCTGTCGCGCTCAATTATCTTCATGAGGAGAACGAGAAGGCTGACCCGAGTCCTGTGGTGCTTGTAAGTAAAGATGTTCTTGTCCGCATCAAAGCGGATGTGCTTGGTATAACGCCGGAGGATTATTTGTCTGACCGCACCGGCGATCTGAATGAGCTCTACTCCGGCTGCCAGTCGCTGATGGCCCATCCTTCACTGATTGATGAATATTACAGTCACCGGTTCCTGCCCACGAAGCAGCTGGCGCTTTCCTATCCGCTGTATCCGCATGAATTCGTCATTCTGAAGGATGAGATCGGCAGCGGCAAATCAGCGTTGCTGAAGGTCAACAGCGATGCCTCCCGTCTGGAGCCGCTCTATCTGGGCAATGATGCGGTATGGGGCATTAGCGCCCGGAATGCGCAGCAGCGGATGGCACTTGAGCTTCTGCTGAATGATGATATTCCGCTGGTGACCATCACGGGCAAGGCGGGAACAGGCAAGACGTTGCTGGCGTTAGCCGCCGGATTGTTCAAGGTAGAGGATGAGCACAAATACAAGAAGCTGCTGATTGCCCGCCCGGTGGTTCCGATGGGTAAGGATATCGGTTATCTGCCGGGAGAAAAGGATGAGAAGCTCCGTCCATGGATGCAGCCGATTTATGATAACCTCGAATTCCTGTTCGACACCAAGAAGGCAGGGGATATCGATAAAATATTGATGGGGCTGGGAAGTATCCAGGTTGAGGCGCTGACCTATATCCGCGGCCGCTCCATCCCGTCGCAGTTCATTATCATTGATGAGGCGCAGAACCTGTCCCGCCACGAAGTGAAGACGATTGTCTCCCGGGCCGGCGAGGGCAGTAAGGTGATCCTGATGGGTGACCCCGAGCAGATTGACCACCCTTATCTGGATGCGGCGAGTAACGGACTCAGCTATATCGTTGAGAAGTTCAAGCAGCAGGGCATCAGCGGACATATCACTCTTGAGAAGGGTGAGCGTTCGCATCTGGCCCAGCTGGCAGCCGATCTGCTGTAACCTTCTGAAACCAACTACCATTAAAAGCCGGGAGCTAACCACTCCCGGCTTTTGTATGCCCTCCCCCTTACGGCGGGAAGGGAGTTTCTGTGGTTAGCTGAAGCAATAAGGCGACAGCACCGGAGGGGAATTTTGGAACTGTAGGAGCGGGAGCGTCCGCCTTTGTATAGGGATTTCAACCGCGAACAGCGGTTTGGATCAAGAAATCTGTATACAACAGCGGCCGGAAGTCCAAATAATCACCGTAGGTGCGGCTACCGCCAACTTGCTACCATGTTCCTTAGGTGCTCCCATCCCGCCGTTTCCTTCTATATAAAGAGAACGGTTTCACAACCCAAGACAAGCGCCTGCATCTCTGCTAAAATGAGGAATAAGAAACGCTGAAGGAGAGAGCGCATGTGCTGAAACGCAAAAATTACTGGCTGCTGTTTGCAGTTCTGCTGCTGGCCCTGACAAGCCTGTCACCCAGCATGGAGCTGAATACGGATCATGGAAGCTATCCGCCCAGACAGCCGCTGGACCAATCAGAGCGTCCTCCTTCAGGGGAAGCAGGAGAAATCGAGAGCCTCCAGATCCGCGTCTCACTCAGTACGGAGGAGTTCAGCGTATTGGAGCAGATTAGCAAAGAGTACGCTTTATCCAGCGGAGTCAGCGTGATCCTTAAGAATGTAGAGGCGGAAGACGGGGGAGCACAGGTGCGTGATGAACTAACCATTGGGACAAGCCCGGATATCGTGATGCTGGACGGCCACAGCATTTATGATCTGGCGACCCGGGGCTATTTGCTGCCTGTAGATATCTACCAAAGTGTTCCCGGGAGCACGCCGCTTACGATGCTGATTCCGCAGATGCAGTGGAACGGATATAACTGGGGAGTGCCGCTGGATATCGATCCCTATGTCCTTGTGTATTCGCCGGAGCGGCTCGCCGGAATGGGTTTTGCGGAGGTGCCCGCAAGCCTGGAGCAGTGGAATATGCTGCTAGGCCGGCTGAAGGAGGACCCGGAGAAGAAGCGTTATTTGCTGGCTATGGATACGCAGAATCCGTACGGATATGCGGCCGTGCTGCATAGCATGGGCAGCAGTTTGCTCTCCGCCAGCCTTGAGCAGGCTCAGTGGACAGAAGCGGCGCGCAGCTATTTGTATCTGACCAGCCGGTTCAATAAGGAGATCTGGGAACTGCTGCAGGATGGGAAGCTTGCGGTGGCAGCTGTGCCGCTCTCGGAGTGGGAGAAGCACGGGAATTCGACGCTGGCGGTGCAGATGCCGAAGAAGCAGGAGGGCATACCGAGCTACGAGGGTATTCACAGCCGCTTTTTTGCCCTTCCTGCACAATCCGGCAGTCCGGAAGCTGCGGTCAAATGGCTCGCCCACGTGACTTCAAGCACGGCCCAGCTGGAATGGCTGGAGAACACGGACCGTCTGCCGGCACTGGATGAGCTGTACCGCTCAGCTCAGCCCAAGATTGGGAAGCTGCCAATGGAAGCCGGATGGTTCCTTGCAGAGGATAACACCCCCAGTTCCGGCTCTGAGGCAGAGTGGAGCTGGAAGGCGGAGGCGGCGCTTGGTTTGTTAACAGGCAAGCTGAATGCCGCTGCTTATGAAGCGGTGGTAAAGTCTCCTTTAGAATGAGAGGGACAGCTTCACATGCAGAATGCCGTCCGAGCTTGAGACCTCGGTGGCCTGCAGGAAGGAGACAATCTTCGCCGGATAGAAGCCGAGATCGAATTCTTCCTCCAGAGCCTGGCGGGTGGTATCCGGCAGCTCCAGGCCATTGAATACCACATGATCAACATGGAACATCAAGCCGTTGACAGGCTCCTGCTGTATGGTATAGCGGCCGGTCAGCGACAGCGACAAGCCCCCGCTTTTACCCGTTGCCGAGACTGAATTGTCCTTGAACGCAAACCGGAAATCCTGGAACAGCGGGTTCTGGGTTACCAGGAACTCATTCAGATCCTTTTCGGACAGGGCCAGATTATAGGTCATCCCCTTGCGCACCAGCACGCCATCCCGGCTCTGGACGAACTCCGGCAGCTGCTTCATCGCAGAAGCCAGCGCTTTGAAATACTTCCGCACCTCATGCAGTCCGATATTCTCCCAATATTTACTGAATTCCTCCAGCAGTCGCTCCATACTCTGAGGATCTGTACTGGCCTGAATCCCGCCTGCAATCTCCTTATCTAAGGCAAGCACACGCTTCTGCTGCTCTTCGAGCGCCGTTTTGAGCTCTGCCAGCTCCTGACTGCTGCGCCGGGCGGCCGTGAGTGTGCTTTTCAAATCCTTGTACTGCGTCTCGTATTCCGTGAGCGTCTTCCGGTCTTGCCCCATAATAATCTCATAATAATCGAATAGAGCGATTAGCCTGCTGATGCTTTTGGCGGAGAGGAATGCGGTAAGAAGTCCATCCCGTTCCCCCATATAATAGGCCCGCACAACAGCACCTGCCCGTTCCTGCTGATCCGCGATATTACTCTGCTTGGCAGCAGCTTGCTCCTCCAGCTCAGCGGCTTTGTGCTCCAGCGTCTGTTGTTCTGCAGTAATCCGGGCAATCTCACGTTCAAGCTCTGCAGAGGACAGCGTCTGCTCCAGCAGCTTGCGGGTCTCTTCATCATCCGGCATAGAGGGCGGAGGAGCGCTAACTCCTGAAGTGGAGCCGGAACCGGCGGACAGATAGACCGGAGAAGCCGGCGGCATAGCGATGCAGGTGAGGATCAATATTGCTGCGAATAACCGGCGAACTGTATTACGGGATAACACTTGCACCACCACCTTGAACAGAGTTAGACAGGTATGTACTATTAATATGTTTCAGCCTGTTAAAATATCATACCCCGTTTTGCATCTCCCCGAACTACAATTTTGCAAACAAAAAGAACGGAAATGCTCCCTTAATCAAGAAGGCATATCCGTTCATTTCTATATATATGCGTTAGAGCGGCAATTCCATCTCAAATATCGTCCAATAGCTGAAGCCCGTAAACGTCAGGATCATATACCCCCAAAAGAGCAGGATGTAGGTCTTTTCCGTAAACTTCATGTACCCCAAAATCACAAAAAAAGCGGTTTGCAAAAAGAATAACAGGGCCATTTCCGTGAGATTGCCGGCAAAAGCCATAAGTCCGATGGTAAGTGTAAAAAATCCCAATACGCGAAACATGCGGTCCAAGAGAGGGTCCCCCTTCCAATATGAATCCGGCTAACAGCTGCTTTAGCTTTATTATAACGGCTCTCCAAAACACTGTAAACGAATTCATTGAAAAAAATACAAAATTTCATAAAAAATATGATTTTTATTATTGACACAAGCCTTTTGTTTCGAAAAAGAGAATTTATAGCAAAGGTAGTATGAGGTGCAGACAAATTGGCAATACAAATTAGTATCAAATAGATTCTATGAACTCTAATAGAGGCATAGAAATGGAGTAAGCAGCTTTTATCCCTATTCACTACCCGGCGGAGCTGCCGGTTCTGAAGATGGTTATTTCATGATGTTGTTAGGAGGGTTAGGCTTTATGACAGCCGTTAGACAGGATGCTTGGAGTGCAGAAGATGATCTGATATTGGCAGAAATAACGCTGCGTCATATCCGCGAGGGCAGCACACAGCTTGCTGCTTTTGAAGAGGTGGGTGAAAAAATCGGCAGAACGTCGGCTGCCTGCGGTTTCCGCTGGAACAGCTGCGTGCGCAAAAGCTACGAGGATGCCATCGGTATTGCCAAAGGCCAGCGCCAGAAACGGAGCTATCTGAAAAAACAGCCTGCTTCGCGCGGGGCGCAGGTAGCCGGACTGATTCTCGGTGACATTGAGGAAGACTACAGCCGCAGCGAAGGATTAAGCGAGAACAGCTTGTCCATCGATGCCGTCATCCGCTTTTTGCGGCAATGGAAAGGAACGTTTCAGGAGGCTGGAAGACAGCTTAAGATGCTGGAGCGCGATCTGCGGGAGAAGGAAGAAGAGCTTTCAGAGCTGAGAGTGGAGAATGAACGCTTATCCAGAGAGGTTAATCTTGCCCAGAGCGATTACCGTGTGGTCAATGATGATTACAAGGCACTGATCCAGATTATGGACCGTGCCCGCAGGCTGGCTTTTCTTAATGAAGAGGATGAAGAGAAGCCCCGCTTCAAAATGGATGCGAACGGAAACCTGGAACGGATTGAATAGAAGAATTATGCAGCGAGCCCTGCGTCCGAGTGCGTAACAGCAACGGATTAGCAGGGTTTTTTGTTTTGCTTTTGCAGAGACAAGCAGGATATAATTAGGAAAATTATTGGAGCTTGGCATGGCAGGGGGCAGGGTTAGTGAGAATAGATGTGATAGGTGCGGGGTCACTGGGGCTGCTGCTTGCAGGGCGGCTGATCGCCGGTGGGGCTGAAGTACGGATATGGTGCAGGGGGGAAGAGCAGAGCAGGGCACTATCCGAACGGGGGCTGACTGTCAGCTATGAAGATGGCAGGGAGGCAACACAGCTTCCAGGCGGGAGCTTCTCCGCTGCACCGGTAGAAGAATATACACAGTGTCAGCTCACCGAGCCCGGGGAGGTTACGCTGTTAACGGTCAAGCAGAAGGTGCTTCATGAGGCTCTGCCTGAGATTCTCCTGCCGCTCAGAGACAGGGAGCTTGTAATCATAGGCTTTCAGAACGGCTGCGGACATCTGGAATTGCTCAGGGGGCTGCTGCCGCAATCATCCATCTGGGCGGCTGTAACGACAGAGGCGGCGAAGAGGAAAACATTAACAGAGGTTATTCATGCCGGCAAAGGGGAAATATGTATAGGGAAGAGCAGCTCTCCTATAAATATTCATGAAATTGACCGGCAGGCATCTGAGCCTGCGGCGATAATTAGTTTCATAGAAGCTCTTGCCTCAGCAGGATTTCACGCTTCTCTGTCGAAAGAAGTGGATACCATCATTTACCGGAAGCTCTTGATCAATGCTGTAATTAATCCTTTAACCGCCATTTGGCGGGTTCAGAACGGCGAATTGCTGGCCTCCTCTGCACGTGTACACCTTATGAAGGAACTGTATACAGAGGCAATCGGGATATTCGAGGCCTGCGGGATTACCCTAGAGCAGGGTGCCTGGGAAGCGATTCTTGAAGTATGCCGTGCGACCTCGGGCAATACATCATCGATGCTGGCTGATGTACTTGCTGCAAGGGAGACGGAAATCCGCTGGATTAACGGAAGCATTGTGAATATGGGGCTGCGGCAGGGCGTTCAGGCTCCGCTGCACCGCTGGATCTGCGGACTGGTAGAAGGCATGACTGTGAGGGAGGGGTGAAGCTGTTTGGAATTTCTCCGGAATTCGTTCGGCGTGTTAAGCGTTATTCCGATTGTTCCTTTTTTGATTGTGTATTTCGCAGGAATCGGGCTGAGGCATGATAAGAGGAAAACGATGATGCTGGCGATGGACGTAACTACTTTATTTTTATTGCTGTCAGTTTCGGGACTCTTTAATATTATTTTTGACTCAACCTTTGGATTCTTTCTTATACTACTTATTGTATTAATATCCGCCGGACTGATTGGCGGCGCGCAAAACCGCCTCAAAGGAGGGGTGGACGGAAAACGGTTACTTCGTGCTGTGTGGCGGCTTTCTTTCTTTTTCCTGGGCGTAGGTTACGTATTATTTATGGTTGTAGGCCTCATTCAATACATATCACAAGCGATGTAACGTTCCACTGCTCCGGTGAAGCGTCAACGTCACAAAATTTTAAAGAATTAAAAAAAAGTCGTTTTCAGAAAATATTGCTCTAGATTTTTTTGACCACTGGTTGTATAATCATAAACCATATACCACATTCTATTTAGGGGGAACTGCTAGATGAAGAAGAGTAAAAGTCTATTGCTCATGATCGCAATAGTTCTGGTGATCGGCACAGTGCTTGCTGGCTGCGGCGGAAACAAGAACAATGCGAACAGCGGCACCAATGCAGCGGCGACGACTGCACCAGAGGGCGGCACGAACACAGGAACAACAGGTGACGAGAAGCTGGCTGCTGACCAGACACTTAGAGTCAACCTGACTGCAGAACCACCTACGTTTAACCCTGCACAAGCTCAGGACAGCCAAGCCAACACCGTCCTGAAGACAATGTATGAAGGCTTGACCCGCATGAATGATGAAACTGGCCAAGCTGAGCCAGGAATTGCCGAGAAGTGGGATATTTCCGCTGACGGACTGGTATATACGTTCCACCTGCGTGATGCGCAGTGGAGCAACGGTGACCCTGTAGAAGCTGCTGACTTTGTTCGCGCATGGAAAATCGTGCTCGACCCTAACACAGATCCTACTGCACCTTACGCTTATCAATTGTACTACCTGAAGAACGCTGAAGAATATTATGGAAAGAAAATTACAGATTTCAGTCAAGTGGGCGTAAAAGCTGTAGATGCGAAAACTCTTGAAGTTACGCTGAAAGCACCAACTCCTTACTTCCTTGGACTTCTGTCCTTCTATACTTATTACCCTGTACACAAATCCGTTGAGGGTAATGCTAAATGGGCTACAAGCAAAGACACTATGATCACTAATGGTGCGTTCACACTGACTGAGTGGACTACCGGCCAATCCCTGCAAGTTAGCAAGAACGATAAGTACTGGGATGCTGCCAACATCAAGCTGGCTAAAATCGACTTCTCCCTGGTTAACAGTGGAGCAACTGAACTCTTGAGCTACAAGAACGGCGAGCTTGACCGCGCTGGTGCACCTCACGGTGAAATCCCGCAAGAACAAGTGCCAATCGTACAGAAAGAGTTCCCTAAAGAATTCCAGAGAAAAGGTATCGCAAGTACCTACTACTATGAATTCAACATCACTGAAAAACCGTTTGACAATGTAAAAATCCGTAAAGCTCTTGCAATGTCTATTAACCGTCAATCGCTGATTGACAACGTAGCACAGGGCGGACAACTTCCAGCATTCGGGTATGTACCTCCAGGTATCGCGGGCGCTGACGGTGAATACCGTACTGCAGTTAAAGACGACTACTTCAAAGAAGATATTGAAGGAGCCAAAGCATTGCTGAAAGAAGGTCTGGCTGAAGAAGGTCTGACTGAGCTGCCACCAATTGAATTGTCTTACAACACAAGTGAAGGCCACAAGAAAATCGCTTTGGCTGTAGCTGATATGTGGAAACAGGCTCTGGGTATCACTGTAAACACTGTGAACCAGGAGTGGGCAGTATTCATCGACAACCGCCAGAACCTGAACTACCAGATCGCACGTGCCGGCTGGACTGCGGATTACAATGATCCAATGACCTTCCTGGATATGTGGGTAACAGGCGGCGGTAACAATGATACTGGTTACGCTAACCCTGAATATGACAAGCTGATTAACGAAGCCAAAACAAGCTCTGACCTGGCAAAACGCCAAGAATTGTTTGCACAGGCTGAGAAAATGATCATTCAGGATGACATGATCCTGATTCCGTTCTACTACTACACTAACAACTCCCTGACTAAAGAGTACCTCAAAGGTGTAACTCTTGACTTCAGCGGTGCTATTGACTTCACTCGTGCTTACCTGCTTGAGCACTAAGAAATGCAAAACCTTCAGTTTATGAACTGAATAGTGATAGTCTGAAGGGAGTTTTACACTTCGGGATATATATGTGGAATTCCATATATATCCCTTTTTTTTGCATTTCAGGCTTTTTGTTAAAGATTTCACGAACTTACAAAATAAGAAATTAGACAAATGGTCAATTTTTTCATAAAATCTAATTATGTGTCTCAAAAAAGTTAAAGGAGGTGTTGATGGGGATGGTTCGTTATATTGCCAATAAGTTTTTCTATATGGTTGTCTCGCTATTTGTGCTGATTTCAGCGACCTTTTTTCTGATGAAAGCTATTCCGGGGGACCCGTTTACTTCTGAAAAGAAGGTTCCACCAGAAATAAAAGCGCGTTTATACGAGCAATATGGATTGGACAAGCCGCTCTATCATCAGTATTTCAAGTATTTGGGTGAAATTGCCCAGGGTGATCTGGGTGTATCCATGAAGCGTCTGAATCAGGATGTAACACACTTGATCGGCCAGACATTCTCGGCGTCTCTGAAGCTGGGGCTTATCGCAATTCTTGTGTCGGTTATTGTCGGAGTCTTTCTCGGCATGATGGCGGCACTCTATCACCGCAAGTTTATTGACAGTGCAGCAATGGTGCTGGCGGTGCTGGGGATTGCGGTTCCGAGCTTTGTAGTCGCCTCGCTCCTGCAATATGTGTTTGCTTACAAGTTCCACATGTTCCCCGTTTCCGGGTTCAAAGGGCCGATGTATTATGTCTTGCCGGTAACCGCGTTATCAGCGCAGCCTATAGCCTTCATAGCGAGGCTGACGCGCTCCAGTATGCTGGAGGTCCTGCATGCGGATTACATCAAGACGGCTAAGGCCAAAGGCCTAAGCTGGGCAGCTATCTTGAGCCGTCACGTGCTGCGTAACGGAATTCTGCCGGTGGTAACCTATATGGGACCTATGACAGCTAACATCGTAACCGGTTCGGTCGTAATTGAGCAGATTTTCGGTGTCGGCGGGATCGGCAAGCAATTTGTCGAAGCGATAGGTGTCCGCGATTATACCGTTATTATGGGGATTACGATCTTCTATGGTGTACTGCTTATGGTAGCACGGTTTATCACTGACATTGCTTATGTGTTCATAGATCCGCGTATCAAACTATCTGGCGGAAAGGAGGGCTAACGAGTGGCTTTTGACAAAAACTTGGTATCGCAGGATGCGAACCTGAAACCGGAAGATTTCCGTAAGGTCGGAGTTGATGAACGGCAGGCTGAAGTCATTCAGCGTGAAAGTCTGTCCGCCTGGCGGGATTCCTGGGAGCGTCTGCGCCAGAATAAAATGGCAATGACCGCGCTGGGGGTTCTTGGACTGATCGTACTGGCTGCAATTTTTGCGCCGTTCTTCTCAAAGTTCAATTACTACTCTAACGATTTGCTCAACACGAATAAGCCCCCATCATCCGCTCACTGGTTTGGTACAGATGATCTGGGACGCGATATCTTTGTCCGTACCTGGTACGGTGCACGTATCTCGCTGATTGTCGGCCTTGCCGCTGCTGCCATTGACCTTTTCATCGGGGTTATCTACGGCGGAATCATGGGTTACTTCGGTGGCCGTGTAGACAATATTATGAATAAAATCTCTGAAATTCTGTACTCCATTCCATACCTGCTGGTAGTTATCCTGTTGCTGGTTGTACTTGAACCAAGTCTGGGTACCATTATCCTGGCGCTAACGATAACGGGCTGGATTACGATGTCCTGGATTGTGCGCGGCGAGATTATGCAGCTTAAGAACCGTGAATTCGTATTGGCTTCACGTTCGATGGGTGCAGGGTCCAAGCGGCTGTTGTTCAAGCATCTTTTGCCGAATGCTGTAGGACCGATTATTGTAACGATTACGCTGTCCGTACCGAATGCCATCTTTGCCGAAGCGTTCCTGAGCTTCCTCGGTCTTGGTGTACAGGCTCCGGTAGCTTCACTCGGATCGATGATCAATGACTCATTGACCGGTTGGATGTATTATCCTTGGCGGTTCCTGTTCCCGGCGATTCTTATCAGTTTAACGATGCTTTCCTTTAATATTTTTGGTGATGGTCTGCGTGATGCGCTTGACCCTAAGCTGAAGAAATAGAAATACACTATGGTGGAACCCATGCGGCAAAGATATTGGCATGATATTTCAAGACCCGATGACTTCTTTGAACCCAATGATCCAAGTGGGCAATCAGATAACCGAAGTTTTGATTAACATCAGAATATGCTAGCGGCCGAAGCGAATCATTAAGCTGTTGAAATGCTGAAGCTAGTAGGCATTATGAAAGCGGAGGCTCGCTTTAACCAATATCGAATTCTCCGGCGAAGTGCAGCAATTCGCTTGGGATCTCCATCATCCTGAATACACTGAACCCCGGCGTAGTTGCCGGGACAGATGAGAGGGTTATCTTAATACACCAATGGTCTTGTGCGGCACTGCAGCATAAGACCTCACAGAGTTCAGTGATACGCTTATAGCGCACTGCTGGAATCTGCATTCGATGGCCAAGGAGGTGCAGTTCGTTTGAGTAAGAATCTGAGCAAGAATCTGATTGAAGTAGAAGGTCTTAAGAAATATTTCAATGTGGGCAAAGGAAGAGTTCTTAAGGCAGTTGATAATATTAGCTTCTCGATCCGTGAAGGCGAAACCCTGGGGATGGTAGGGGAGTCCGGCTGCGGCAAGACTACTGCCGGCCGCACAGTTCTCCGCTTGTATGAACCGACTGCGGGAAGCGTGAAATACAATGGTACAGATATCTACAAGTTGTCCGGCGGCAAGATGAAGGCGATGCGCCGTGATATGCAAATGATTTTCCAGGACCCGTATGCCTCGCTTAACCCGCGGTTCACGGTGTCTGATATCATCGGTGAAGCACTGGATATTCACAATCTGGCCGGAAGCCGGCAGGAACGCAAGAAGCGGATTGAAGAGCTGCTCGATATGGTTGGACTTAACCATGACCATGCCACCCGTTATCCGCATGAATTCTCCGGCGGACAACGCCAACGTATCGGGATTGCCCGTTCGCTCGCCGTGAACCCTAAGTTCATCGTCTGTGACGAGCCGATCTCGGCACTCGACGTATCCATCCAGGCGCAGGTCGTTAACCTGCTGAAGGAGCTGCAGGATCGTCTTGGACTGACTTATCTCTTCATCGCGCATGACTTGTCCATGGTTAAGCATATCAGTGACCGTGTGGCCGTTATGTACCTGGGCAAAATGGTAGAGCTGGCGGAAAGCGAAGAGTTGTACGCTAATCCGATCCATCCGTATACCAAATCCCTGCTCTCTGCGATTCCGGTTCCGGACCCAGAGGTTGAAGCCAACAAAAAACGCATTCATCTGCATGATGAGCTGGGTAGCCCGATTTATGCGGCCGGCGAGAAAACAAATGACAGCGATTATGAGCTGGTTGAGGTGTCCAAGGGACATTTCGTAGCCAAGCAATTTGCCTAAACTTAAAATGGCAGGCGGAACGTAGGCGGGAGCATTCAGCTCTCGCCTATTCTTTCAATTTACGGATATCCTTCAAAAGGATGGCGTATATTACTTTGACGCCGCACCCAACTTTGGATACAATCATAAAGGGTTTACCGGTTTATGAATTACATATAGCAGGTTTAGAACAGGAGGCAATTGCATATGAATGTTGTACCGGAACCACTGCCGGGCGGATCTGCGCTCGCCAGTGACTATATACATCAATATGAAACAGTAGGACATTTGTATGGCGGGGACTTCCGCAGCCAGGAGAGCCGGGCTGAACGCGCAGCGTGGCTTGATCGTACAGGAAGCCTGCGGGCAGACCGCGCAGCGGTTGTCTCATACCTGCGCAGCTACAACGGGAAACACAATACCCATGAAGCCGTTCTCCGCTCGATAGAATTGCTGGAACAGCCAGAGACCCTGGTAGTGACCGGCGGTCAGCAGAGCGGCTTGTTCACAGGTCCTCTATTCGTGGTCTATAAGGCCATTACGACCATTCAGGCAGCCCGGGAGGCAGCGGCTCAGCTTGGCCGGCCGGTCGTTCCGCTGTTCTGGATTGCGGGTGAGGATCATGACTGGGATGAGGTCAATCATACCTATGTGCTGAACCGCACAGGCGAAATTACCCGCATTAAGCTGGATAAAGGCGAAGGACCCCGGTCCTCGGTCAGCGACATCCAGATAGATGCCGAGAGCTGGCTTCAGGCGGTTACGCAGCTGGACGGCTTATTGCAGGACAGTGAATTCAAACCGCAGCTGATGGAGCTGGTTACGGCTGCATCTACGGGCGCCGGGAATATGACCGAGGCATTTGCCAAGCTGATGGGATCTTTGTTCGGCAAATTCGGACTGATTCTGCTGGATTCTGCTGATCCTGCCCTGCGCAGGCTGGAAGAGCCCATGTTCGCTTCCATGATTGAGCGGAATGACGAGCTGGAGGCAGCTTATCTTGCCGCAGCTGAACGGATTACGGCCAGCGGATATGAGCTGCAGGCTGATGTGACGCCTGGCAATGCGAATCTTTTCTATATCCATGAAGGTGCACGGCTTCTGCTCCATAAGGTGGAGGGACGGTTCGCAGACCGGAAGGCTACTGTCTCGTTCTCCCGTTCTGAGCTGCTGGAGCTGCTGGAGAGCCATCCCGAACGGTTCAGCAACAATGTGCTAACCCGTCCGCTGATGCAGGACTATGTACTTCCTGTGCTCGCTACGGTGCTCGGACAAGGGGAAATGGCTTACTGGGCGATTCCGCATCAAGCCTTCAGGGTGCTGGACGGACAGATGCCGCTGATTATTCCCCGCATGTCTTTTACAGTGATTGAGGGGACGCTTCGCAAGCATATGGATAAATACGGCTTGTCCTTCACGGATGTGAAGACGGGGCTGGATGATAAACGCAAGGCTTGGCTGAGCGCTCAGGACGAATTGAAGCTTGAAGACAAGTTCGAAGAGATCAAAACAGCGTTCTTAGGGATGTATGAGCCGCTGATTGAACAGCTTGGCGGCATTCAGGCAGGACTGCTGAAGCTGGGCGGCAATAACAAGGATAAGATTATTGACCAGATCTCCTTCCTGCAGGGCAAAGCTCTGGATGCGATGGAGAAGCAGAATGAGGCTGCACTTCGCCAGTGGGAACGGATCGAGCTGTCGCTAATGCCGCTGGGCAAGCTTCAGGAGCGGGTCTATAATATGATGTATTATCTGAACCGGTATGGGCTGGAATGGCTGGAGGAATTGATGGCTGTGCCTGCTGACTACAGCGGAACACACCGTATTATTTATATGTAAGAACATTATTCTAGGGGGTCCTACCATGAGTTCATTATCCAAGCAAAACAGTATTGTTGCCGATATGTCGCTTGCACCCGAGGGGCATCTCAAAATCGACTGGGTTCGCCAGCATATGCCGGTACTGAACCGCATCCGTGAGCAGTTCGAAGCCGAGCAGCCGTTCAAGGGGCTCAAGGTATCGATCACCCTTCACCTGGAAGCCAAGACCGCATATCTGGCCAAGGTAGTGCAGGCTGGTGGCGCTGAGGTAACGATTACAGGCTCCAACCCGTTATCTACCCAGGACGATGTGTGCGCTGCGCTTGTTGAGGACGGCATTACGGTGTTCGCCAAGTACAACCCTTCCCCGGAGGAGTTCAAAGCACTGAACATCCGGGCGCTGGAGAGCAAGCCGGATCTGATTATCGACGACGGCGGTGATTTCGCCACCCTGCTGCATTCCGAACGCCCCGACCTGATGGAGAATATCCGCGGGGGTGCTGAGGAGACAACCACCGGTATCATCCGCCTTAAGGCACTGCAGAAGCAAGGAATGCTGAAGTTCCCGATGGTGGCTGTAAATGACGCCTATTGTAAATATTTGTTCGATAACCGATATGGTACAGGACAATCGGCATGGGACGGCATCGTTCGCACTACGAACCTGATTGTGGCCGGCAAGACAGTGGTTGTGGTGGGCTACGGCTGGTGCGGCAAAGGGGTAGCGATGCGGGCCAAGGGACTGGGAGCGAACGTGATCGTTACGGAAGTGGATGCGATTAAGGCGGTAGAGGCGCATATGGACGGATTCCATGTCATGCCGATGCTCGAAGCTGCGAAGCACGGTGATTTCTTCGTTACAGTCACAGGTAACCGTTATGTGATCCGTGGTGAGCATTATGATGTGATGAAGGATGGCGCGATTCTCTGCAATGCCGGACATTTCGATGTGGAAGTCAACAAGCCGGAGCTGGCCGAGCGCTCCCTGTCACAGCGGACGGTGCGTAAGAATATCGAAGAGTATCAGCTGAAGGACGGACGCAAGCTGTACCTTCTGGCCGAAGGACGTCTGGTGAACCTTGGCGCAGCCGATGGTCATCCGGCAGAGATTATGGATACCACCTTCGCACTCCAGGCATTGTCCCTTAAATATGTGAATGACAATTATAAGAGCATTGGCGTCAAAGTGGAGAATGTTCCCTATGAGCTGGATGAGCAGGTAGCGCGTTACAAGCTGGAAAGTCTGGGGATATCCATCGACAGCCTGACACAGGCACAAGTCGAGTATCTGGACAGCTGGAATCTGAACGACTAAGGATATGGATCTGCACGAGCCCGGAGCCAATCACATTGGCCCGGGCTTTTACGTGTCCGCAGGGGATGCAAGAATAGCCTCTTGACAAATAAGAAAAAATTACCTTGCTCCGGAAAAAGGTTTTTGATTTTTAATGGCGAATCTATTATGCTTAGGTGGTGAAAAGTGGGGCAAAGTGGGGAATCGGGATGTAGAGGTGGGAATAGATCATGTTTATGGGGGAATACCAGCATACCATTGACGATAAAGGACGGATCATTATCCCGGCCAAATTCCGTGACATGCTCGGAACCTCCTTCGTGGCGACCCGCGGCCTGGACTCCTGCCTGTTTGTTTATCCCATGGAAGAATGGGGAATCATGGAGCAAAAGCTTAAAAGCCTTTCACTGATGAAATCGGATGCCCGTGCCTTCAGCCGCTTTTTTTTCTCGGGAGCGACTGAGTGTGTATGGGACAAGCAAGGCAGAGTGAATCTGCCGGGAAACTTGCGGCAATATGCGAAGCTGGACAAGGACTGTGTTATTCTGGGCGTTTCGAACCGGGTGGAGATCTGGAACAAGGAGCTATGGGAGCAGTACTTCGAACAGTCAGAGGAATCGTTCAACGAAATCGCCGAGAAATTGGTGGATTTCAATTTTGATCTATAAAACATAACATTTCGAATTACTGCCTTGGAGGGATGCAGCTTGTTTCACCACATCACGGTACTAAAAGAAGAAGCGACAGAAGGGCTGCACATCAAGAAGGATGGCCTATATGTAGATTGTACGCTCGGGGGAGCCGGGCACAGCGCCCTTATCGCATCCAAGCTTAGCGGCGGGGGACGGCTGATCTGTCTGGATCAGGACGAATGGGCGCTGAACAATGCGAAGGAGAAATTATCCGGATACGGCGACAAGGTGGTGACCGTCAAGACCAACTTCCGCGATCTGGAGCAGGTGCTGAAGGGACTGCCGTTTGTTCCGCAAAAGGACGGAGTTCCCCAGGTAGACGGGATTCTCTTTGATCTGGGGGTATCCTCTCCGCAGTTTGATGAAGGGGAACGAGGCTTCAGCTACAATCATGATGCCCCGCTGGATATGCGGATGGACCAGTCGGCGCAGCTGAGCGCGGCGGATATCGTCAACACCTGGAGTGAGCAGGAAATCGCCAGGGTGCTTTTCCAGTATGGAGAAGAGAAATTCTCACGGCGGATTGCCCGGAAGATTGTAGAGCGCAGGGAAGAACGCCCGGTGGAGACCACCGGAGAGCTGGCCGAGCTGATTAAGGAAGGCATTCCTGCGGCGGCAAGAAGGACCGGAGGACATCCGGCCAAGCGGAGCTTTCAGGGGCTGCGGATTGCCGTCAATGATGAGCTGGGAGCTTTTGAGGAAGGGCTGCATGCTGCTGTACGCTGTCTGGCGCCTGAGGGAAGGGTATCCGTTATTACCTTTCACTCGCTGGAGGACCGGATCTGCAAGCAGATTTTCAGCAGCTATCTAAGCCGTTGCACTTGTCCGCCTGACCTGCCGTACTGCGTATGCGGTGCCGAAGGCACCCTGAAGCTGATCAACCGTAAGCCGATTGTGCCGGGAGAAGAAGAGCTGGAGCTTAACTCACGTGCCCGTTCAGCCAAGCTGCGTATCGCAGAGAAATTGTAGATGACGATAAAGGAGAATCAGAGATGGCTTATACCCGCGGTAATTTAGCAGTTCAACCCAAGAGGAAACAAGAGACCAACCCGCTCTACCGTGAGAAAAAGAAAGTTGTTACCACGCGGAGAGTGCTTCCGCTGCAGGAGAAGCTTATGTACCTGCTGACACTGGGAGCCTTTATTCTGGTAGCAGCCGCCCTGATCTGGCGTTACGTCCATATTTACGATTTGAATATGCAGGCCCAGAAGCTGGACAGCGAAATCGCCAAGAACAAAAAGCAAATTGCCACGTATCAGATGGAGAAGCAGACGCTGGAGCAGACGATTGTCCCGCGGGCGAAGGAAATGGGCTTTGTGGTCCCTTCCGTGGACTCTACTATCTATGTTCCGCTTAGCAGCCAGGCTACTGACAAAGCCGGTAAATAATCAGCGATGAACGGCAATCGCAATAATAGAGGTTGTGAGGTACCTTATGGTTAAGAGAATCAAACTTCGCACGCTGTTTATAGGAGGGTGTATTACCCTCTTTTTTCTTGTTTTAGTCGCCAGAGTATTCTGGATTCAGGTTCTGCAGGGTGAAAAGTGGCAGGAGACCGCAGCTAAGCAGTGGGCCCACACTTCAACCATCAAGGCTGTCCGCGGGGTGATCGAAGACCGTAACGGCAGTGTTCTGGCCAGCGATGTGCCGGCCTACACGGTGGTGGTTAACCCTGAGGTCATTGCCGAGAAAAAGATCGGTGAAGAGGTGATTCAGGGCTTGCATGAGCTGCTTGGTAAGCCGGTGGATGAGCTGAAGAAGCTGGTGGAGGCCAAGAATGAAAAAGGGAAATATCTGACGAACCGGGAAATCCGTAATGAGGGCTGGAAAATCGATGAGGAAATGAAAGATAAAGTGACGGCTTTCGTTGAGAAGCTCAAGAAGGAGCATGATACACTGGAAACCGGAGTTGGGCTCGTCAGGGAGCAGAAACGCTATTATCCTAAGGATTCGCTGGCTGCACATATTCTGGGTTATACCGACAGGGACGGCAAAGCGGTCATCGGACTGGAAAAGCTTCTGGACAAACAGCTCTCTGGTACGGACGGCAAGCTGAATTACCAGAGTGACGGCAAGGGCATCAAGCTGCCCGATTCCAAGGATACGTTCCAGCCTGTGGTAAATGGAAGCAACTACAAGCTGACGATCGACAGCACGATTCAGTTATATATTGAAGAGGCTATGAAAAAGGCGTATGCGGAGTACAAGCCGAAGTCGATCAGTGTTATTGCTGCCGACCCGAAGACGATGGAGATTCTGGGTCTGGCGAATATGCCGACGTTTAACCCGAATAAATTCTGGGATCCTAATCAGAAAGCGGAAGATTTCTACAACCATGCCATTAAATCCAGATATGAGCCGGGTTCAACCTTCAAAATTGTTACCTTGGCTGGTGCGGTGGAGGAGAAGCTGTTCAACCCCAATGCCTCGTTCCAGTCAGGTTCAATCCGCATCAAAGGCTATGGAAAGTCGCTACATGATATTAACAGAGTAGGGTGGGGGCCTATTAGTTTCCTTGATGGGGTAAAACGTTCCAGTAACGTAGCCTTCGTTAAGCTCGGATTTGAGATGCTGGGTCCGGAACGGCTGTTGCGGTATATCGATGCTTTCGGCTTCAATGAAAAAACCGGAATTGACCTGCCGGGAGAAACGATTGGCCTCGTTAACCCTGACCCGAATAAATCTGTCGAAAATGCTACCTTGGCCTACGGCCACGGCAAGGTGCTAGTTACGCCTATTCAACAGCTAGCGGCTGTGGCAGCGATCGCCAATGGAGGCAAACTGATGGTTCCGCACGTAGTTAAGGAAATGACTGACCCGAATACCGGAAAGAAAACTATCACCCAGCCTGAAGTGGTGCGCCAGGTCATTTCGGAGGGGAGTGCACGAGAAACAGGCAGTTATTTGGAACAGGTGGTAGCGGACCATGTCATAGGAACCGGACGCCATGCCTATATTGAAGGCTACCGTGTAGCGGGAAAGACCGGCACGGCTATCAAGGTCAGCGGTACGGATTACGACCGGAACAAGGTGCTTTCCTCCTTTGTCGGCTATGCACCGGTTAATGATCCCAAGATTGCGGTCATTGTCATTATTGACGAGCCTAAGGGTGAGGATGGCCGTAATGGCGGAGGTGCGGTAGCCGCACCCGTATTCCAGGAGATCGTCTCCCAGGCGCTTCCTTATATGGGCGTGTCCAAAGCGGGGGATGTCACAGGTCCTGCCGACAAGAAGACGGTGAAGGCCGAGGCTGTTGTCCAGCGCAAAGCGCCGGATCTGACCGGCAAGACGGTGAAGGCAGCGAGACAACTGCTCATTAATCAGGGCTTTGATTTTGAAGCTGTAGGTCAAGGGGCAAATGTAGTCAGCCAGTACCCTGAGAAGGGCACCGCCCTGACCGCCGGGCAGCGCATCTATCTGTTAAGCGAGCAGGGAGAGAACATGACGATTCCGGATCTGCGCGGGCAGTCTCTGCGCGATGCGCTGGAGATTCTGAACCTGCTGAAGGTGGGGATCTCCATTGAGGGAGAAGGTTATGTCACAGAGCAGAGCCAGGCCAAGAGTAAAGGGAAAACGCAGGTAGCGCTTACGCTTAGCCCTATCAATGAATACGGCGAGAATATACCTGTTGCCTTAGCCGGTGATGCCGATAAGGAAGAAGCTGCAGAGTAACACCCATATAGGCTTGTTCTAACCCCTGTATGTCCCGAATAGTCATGAAGGTAAGAGATCATGTCTATGAGCGAAAGCGGGGAGAACACAATGAAGGTATCGAAAGTCGTTAGCCGGCGGAGAATGCTGTGGACGCTGCTGGGACTGGCCGTGTTGTTCGGCGCGCTGGCTGTGCGTCTTGCCTATGTACAGTTAACCCAAGGCGAGAAGCTGAGCGAGAGGGCCGAGGATTTATGGCGGCGGAATATCCCCTTCACCGCCAAGCGCGGCGAGATTCTGGACAGGGAGGGTGTGGCGCTGGCTTATAACATCAGCTCACCGACGATTTATGCCATTCCTGTACAGGTGAAGGAGAAGGAACAGACCGCGAAGCAACTGGCTCCGCTGCTCGGCATGACCGAGGAGAAGCTGGTTCAGCTGCTGACCCAAAAGAAAGCCTCAGTGAAACTGCAGCCCGGCGGCCGCAAAATTACGATGGAGCTTGCCGCGAGCATCCGTAATTTGCAGCTGCCGGGCATCGTTGTCGCTGAGGATAACAAACGGTATTATCCCTTCGGGGATCTGGCCGCACATATTCTGGGCTTCACCGGAATTGACAATCAGGGGATTACCGGAATTGAGAGCATCTATGATAAGCTGCTTCAGGGGAGCGCAGGCAATATCTCCTATCTCTCCGATGCGGGAGGCCGGCTGATGCCCGGGTCCTCCGAGAAGTACACCGAGCCGCAGGATGGACTTAGCCTGCAGCTCACTATCGACAAGCAGATTCAATCTATTATGGAACGCGAGCTGGATCAGGCCATGGTGAAATATCAGGCGCAGGGGGCCTGGTCTATTGCCATGGACCCCCGCAATGGCGAGATTCTGGCGATGGCCAGCCGGCCGGGGTATGAGCCAGGGGCTTACCAGGAATACGATGCCGAAGTATATAACCGGAATCTTCCGATCTGGATGACGTATGAGCCGGGTTCCACCTTCAAGATCATCACGCTGGCTGCGGCCTTGCAGGAGGGGAAGGTGGATCTGCAGCATGAGCATTTTTTTGATCCGGGCTACATTGAGGTCGGCGGAGCTAAGCTGCGCTGCTGGAAGAAGGGCGGACACGGAAGCCAGACCTTCCTTGAAGTGGTCGAGAACTCCTGCAACCCGGGATTTGTAGCCTTGGGACAGCGTTTGGGTAAGGATACGCTGTTCAAGTACATCCGGGATTTCGGCTTCGGGAGTAAGACGGGCATCGATCTGAACGGTGAAGCGAACGGAATTCTGTTCAAGCCGGCTCAGGTGGGCCCGGTGGAGCTGGCGACTACTGCATTCGGCCAGGGGGTATCCGTCACGCCAATCCAGCAGATTGCTGCGGTATCGGCAGCCATCAACGGCGGCAAGCTGTATACTCCGCATGTGGCCAAGGCCTGGATTAACCCGGATACAGGGAACGTTGTCTCCGAGACTGAGCCGGAGGAAGTGCGGCAGGTGATCTCGGAGGAGACCTCGAAGAAAGTGCGGGCTGCCCTTGAGAGCGTGGTTGCCAAAGGCACAGGCCGACCGGCATTTATTGACGGCTACCGTGTGGGCGGCAAAACAGGGACAGCACAGAAAGTAATCAACGGCCGGTATTCTCCTACGGAGCATATCGTTTCCTTTATCGGCTTCGCCCCGGCGGATGATCCGCAGATCGTGGTCTATACGGCAGTCGATAACCCGAAGGGAATTCAGTTCGGGGGTGTAGTAGCCGCTCCGATTGTCCAGAATATTCTTGAGGATTCTCTTCTGTATCTGAAGGTTCCAGAGCGTAAGGATCAGCTGCCAAGAACCTATAAATACGGCGAGACTCCGATTGTGACGGTCCCTGATCTTACGGGAGCCACTGTTCAGGATATCTATGAGGATCTGAATATGAATTTCATGCTGGTCCGTTCCGGCACCGGCAACACCGTGATCAATCAGGCTCCGAAGCCCGGGGCAAGAGTGCAGCAGGGCTCTACGATCCGGATTTACATGGGAACGCCGAGTGAACAATAAGTCGTATCATTTAAAGATTTATATAAATTGAACTTGAAAATATACAGACAGGGAAAAGTGACGGAAGGGAATTTTGGAGCTGTAGGAGCGGTAGCGTCCGCCTGAAAGCTTTCCGCAGGAAAGCTCGCATCGGAAGCATTAGCTGTCACCGGATTTCTACCGCTAACAGCGGTTTGATTAAAAGAAATTTGGGGATGGGCAGCGGCTGGAAGCCCAAAACTTCTCTGGAGTCACGGTAATCCCATACTGAAAAACTTACAAGTACAAATGCAGAGTGAGGGATAGGTATGTTAATTAAAGAGCTCTCTTCTTGTCTGGCCGCTGCCCGTCTATACGGGGACGGAGACATAGAAATATCAGATTTGCAGGCCGATTCACGCAAGGTGGGTCCGGGCGATCTGTTCATCTGTCTGCCCGGACATACAGTGGACGGACATGATTACGCACCTCAGGCTGCTGCCAAGGGCGCGGCTGCCCTGGTCTGCGAAAGGAAGCTGGACATTGACCTGCCGCAGATCGTGGTGGATGACTGCCGGTATGCCATGTCTGTGCTGTCCAATGCCTTCTTCGGTTCACCGAGCAGCCGGATGAAGCTGATCGGCATCACCGGTACCAACGGCAAGACCACGACTACGTATCTGATTGAACGGATCATGCAGGATCATGGGGTGAAGACCGGCCTGATCGGTACCATCCAGATGCGGTATGACGGTCAGAGCTATGGGGTGTCCGGTACGACACAGGAATCGCTGGAGCTTCAGCGCAGCCTGAATCATATGGCGCTTAAGGGCGTGCAGTGCTGTGTAATGGAAGTATCCTCCCATGCGCTCCAGCAGGGCCGGGTAAAGGGGACCGACTACCGCACCGCAATCTTTACGAATCTGACCCAGGATCACCTGGATTACCACCATACGATGGAGGAGTACCGCGCAGTGAAGGGCTTGTTCTTCTCGCGGCTCGGCAACGTGATCTCCCCGTGGAAGGAAGAACGCAAGTATGCCGTGCTGAATGCTGACGATGAAGCCAGCGCCTATTTTGCCGCCCAGACCGCAGCGGAGGTCATTACATATGGTATCGACAAGGCTGCCAATGTCCGGGCCTCGCAAATATCGATCACCTCCAAAGGAACTTTTTTCCACGTGGAGACGTTTAAGGGTGAGACGGATATTTCGCTTCGCATGGTCGGCAAGTTCAACGTCTATAATGCGCTTGCGGCTATTACGGCTGCGCTGCTGGAGGATGTGCCGCTTGCGGACATCAAGGCCAGTCTGGAGTCGGTTGCCGGGGTGGACGGCCGTGTCGAATCGGTGGATGCCGGGCAGGATTTCGCGGTGATCGTTGATTATGCGCATACGCCGGACGGTCTGGAGAATGTGCTAAAGGCGGTATGTGAATTCGCTGCGGGCAAGGTGCTTACTGTCTTCGGCTGCGGCGGGGACCGTGATACGACCAAACGGCCGCTCATGGGCAAAATAGCTGCGAAATACAGCGACCATGTGCTGGTCACCTCCGACAACCCGCGGACGGAGGACCCGCTGCAGATTCTGGCTGATATTGAGGCGGGCCTGCGTGAGGATGGCGTGGCGCGTGAGCGATATGAGATGATTCCGGACCGGAGGGAAGCCATCACAAAAGCTATTGAAATGGCAAGCCCCGGCGATGTAGTATTGATTGCGGGGAAAGGTCATGAGACCTATCAGCTGATCAAGGGAGTCGTTCATGACTTCGATGACCGCATCGTTGCCAAAGAAGTGATAAGGGGCCGAAGCTATTGATTATTAGAACATTGCATAACGTCGCGGAAATGTGCGGAGGAGAGCTGTCCTCGTCCGAAGCTAAGGATATAGAGATTAAGGGAGTCGTAACCGACTCGCGCAAAATATCGCAGGACTGCCTGTTCGTCCCGCTCGTTGGAGAGAACTTCGACGGCCATCACTATGCGGTCGCTTCGCTGGCGGCAGGAGCTGCCGCTACCCTCTGGCAGAGGGATAAGGGGCCTGCACCCGCAGGCGGCGGGGTTATTCTGGTAGAGGACACTTTAGCGGCACTGCAGAAGCTGTCCTCCGCCTATTTGGCCGAGGTGGCCCCCCAGGTGGTTGCCGTAACGGGAAGCAACGGCAAGACGACGACCAAGGATATGATTACGGCATTGCTGGAAGTGCAGTACAAGGTACACAAGACCCAAGGGAACTTCAACAATCACATCGGCCTGCCGCTTACGATTCTCTCCATGGACAGCGATGTTGAGATCGCTGTGCTGGAGATGGGCATGAGCTCACGGGGAGAGATCGCCCTGCTGTCTCTGCTCGCTTCTCCTGACGTAGCGGTAATTACCAATGTCGGCGAATCCCATCTGCTTCAGCTTGGCTCCCGCAAGGAGATTGCCAGAGCTAAGCTGGAGATTGTGGACGGACTTCAGCCGGGCGGGCTGCTGATCTATAACGGGGATGAGCCGCTGCTTGCCGAGGTTCTGGCAGAGCCAGGCTTCCGCACGCCTGAAGGGCTGCTAACCTTCCGCTTCGGGCAGTCGGATGACAATGATGATTATCCGACCGGCCTGATGACCCACAGCGGGGGAATGACCTTCACCTCGCTGCAGCATGGGGAGCGGGCCTTCACCCTTCCGCTGCCGGGGCAGCATAATGTAATTAATGCGCTCGCTGCGCTTGCAGTGGCGCGTCATTATAAGGTGACCGATGAGAATATGGCAGAAGGACTAAGCGGCCTCAAGCTGACCGGTATGCGGATTGAGGTTATTCAGGCGGCAAGCGGGCTGGTGCTCTTGAATGATGCCTATAATGCCAGCCCTACGTCCATGAGAGCGGCGATTGATGTGCTGCAGTCCATGAAATGCAGCGGCCGCAGAATCGCGGTGCTGGGGGACATGCTGGAACTCGGGCCGGAGGAGCTTCAGTTCCACCGGCAGATCGGCAGCTATCTCGACCCGGAGCTGACGGATGACGTATTCACCTTCGGCCCGCTGTCGGCGCAGCTTGCGGCGGCGGCCTCGGAGCGGTTCGAGGCCGGGCATATCTTTGCTTTTACAGATAAAGAAGCCTTGATCAATGCCTTGACTGCGATGTGCGGCAATGATGATGTTGTGTTGTTCAAAGCATCCAGAGGGATGCGGCTGGAAGAAGTGCTCCACCGCTTGAAAGAACATTCTGAAGCGAATGCTAACTAAAGGAGGGGTGTACCCATGGATTATCAATTACTTCTGCTGACTATTGCTGTATCCTTTATCCTTGCGGTCATTGCCGCTCCGCTGATCATACCGCTGCTGCGCCGGCTTAAGCTGGGACAGCAGGTTCGTGACGACGGGCCCCAGACCCATTTGAAAAAGGCGGGAACCCCTACCATGGGCGGTGTAATTATCATGGTCGCGTTCACGCTGTCTTTTCTGAAATTCTCGGTCATTAATTCGGATTTCTATGTACTGCTGGCTGCTACGCTGGGCTATGGACTCATTGGATTCCTGGATGATTATATCAAAATTGTGTTCAAGCGCTCCCTCGGCCTTACGGCGCGCCAGAAGCTGCTGGGCCAGCTGCTGGTCGGCGTCGTGCTCAGCGTCCTGCTGATCTCGGCCGGGCATCATACGAATATCAGCGTTCCGGGAACCTCCTTCAGCTTCGACTGGGGCCCCTGGTTCTATTATCCGTTCATTGTGCTGATGATGATGGCAATCACGAATGCCGTTAACTTCACGGACGGTGTGGATGGTCTGCTATCAGGCGTAAGTGCAATTGCGCTCGCTGCCTTCGCGGTGGTAGCCATGCAGGCAACCTCGATTGCCGCTGGTGTCTGTGCCGCTGCGATGATTGGCGCAGTGCTTGGCTTTCTCGTATTCAATGCCCATCCTGCCAAGGTGTTCATGGGCGATTTCGGCTCCTTCGGAATCGGCGGGGCGATTGGCGCGATTGCTATTGTCACCAAGACCGAGCTGCTCTTTGTGGTGATTGGCGGAGTCTTCGTGGTTGAAATGCTGTCCGTAATTATTCAGGTCGCCTCGTTTAAGACGCGTGGCAAACGGGTATTCAGAATGAGCCCGATCCATCATCACTTTGAGCTGGGCGGCTGGTCGGAGTGGCGTGTAGTCGTCTCCTTCTGGGCGGTGGGCCTCGTGCTGGCGGCAGCTGGACTATATCTCATCAAGGGGTTGTAACGAATGAAACATCCGGATCTGTACCGTGGTCAAGAGGTGGTCGTCCTGGGGCTCGCCAAAAGCGGCGTCCAGGTGGCCAAGGTGCTGCATGAACACGGCGCTGTGGTGACGGTCAATGATAAAAAGGAAAGAGATCAGAGTCCCGAAGCTTCCGAACTGGAATCTTTGGGAATTTCTGTTCTATGCGGCGGGCATCCGGAGAGCCTGATCCACGAGGGTGTGCAGCTGGTTGTCAAGAATCCGGGGATTCCGTATTCGGTCGCTCCGGTGCAGCAGGCGCTGGAGCTGGGGATTGAGGTGGTGACCGAGGTAGAGGTAGCTTATCAACTCTGCGCTGCCCCGATGATCGGCATCACCGGTTCCAACGGCAAGACCACTACAACGACCTGGGTGGGCCATATGCTGGAGGCAGCAGGGATGCGCCCCATTGTGGCCGGGAACATAGGAACGCCGCTCTCTCAGGCCGCACAGGAGGCTGACGCGGACAACTGGATGGTGGTCGAGCTAAGCAGCTTCCAGCTGAAGGGCACGGAAGCGTTCCGGCCCAAGATTGCTGCCTTGCTGAATGTCGCTGAGACCCACCTGGACTACCATGGGGGCATGGAGGATTATGTAGCCTCCAAATCCAAGCTGTTCGCCAATCAGGGACCGGAGGACACCGCTGTGCTGAACTGGGATGATCCGGTCTGCCGCGAGCTGGTACCCTATCTGAAGGCGGGCATTCTGCCCTTCTCCATGAACGAGGAGCTGGTGCAGGGCATCTTCGTCCGCCCGTCCTACGTGGAGGATACGGCAGACGAACTGAAGCGGGTCATTATCTACCGCGATTACACCGAGAGCGAGACCGAAATAGCCGATGTCGATTCTATCGGACTTCCCGGCCGCTTCAATGTAGGGAATGCGCTGGCTGCCTGCGGCATTGCCATTGCCGCAGGAGCGGACCCGGCGGTACTGGGTCCGGTGCTGGCTTCCTTCCGCGGGGTGGAGCACAGGCTGGAGTATGTAACAGACAAGGCAGGGGCCGCCTATTATAACAATTCCAAGGCTACCAATTCCAAAGCTACCTCCATGGCGCTGGCCTCCTTCCGGAAGCCGGTCATTCTGATTGCCGGGGGCCTGGACCGCGGCTCGGATTATATGGAGCTGCTGCCTGTCCTCGGAGAGAATGTCAAAGCCCTGGTGGCGCTTGGGCAGACCCGGGACAAGCTGGCGGCTGTAGCCCGGCTGGCAGGAGTAAAGACGGTCATCTCCGTCGATAATGGGGAGAGTGCCGCTGCCGTGCTGGAGCAGGCTGTGCGGGAGGCTTCCGCCCTGGCGGAAGCGGGGGATGTAGTTCTCCTGTCCCCTGCCTGTGCCAGCTGGGATATGTTTACCTCCTATGAGGAGCGCGGGCGTATTTTTAAAGAGGCGGTGCATAACCTTTAAGTAGGGGGGTGGATAAGCCCCTACTACGGATGCAAGAGGTGTGCTCCTGATGAACAAATCCCGTCATGCGCCCGATATCTGGCTGCTGCTTCCGATACTGGCTTTACTGGCTATCGGTATGGTAATGGTATACAGTGCCGGGTCCGTTCTGGGCTTCCGCAATTATGGCGATTCGTTTTATTTTGTCAAAAGACAGATGCTGTTCGCAGGCCTGGGCCTCATCGCGATGTTCATTACGGCGAACACCGATTACCTGGTGCTGAAGAGATTCGCCCGGCCGCTCCTGCTCGTGTGCTTCGCCCTGCTGGTGCTGGTGCTGATTCCAGGCATCGGAGTGGTTCGCGGCGGTGCGCGCAGCTGGCTGGGCATCAGCTCCTTCGGCATTCAGCCCTCGGAATTCATGAAGATGGGGATGATCCTCTTCCTGGCCAAGTGGCTCGGAACCGAGGAGTATGACATCTCCAGCTTCATGCGCGGGCTGCTTCCGCCGCTTGCGCTGATCGGCTCCGCGTTCGCACTGATTATGCTTCAGCCGGATCTCGGCACAGGCACTGTCATGTTCGGCGCGGCCATGATGATGGTCTTCACAGCGGGGGCGCGGATGAAGCATCTGCTCTCCCTCGGTGCGCTGGGGCTGGCCGGGTTCGCCGGACTCATTGCCGCTGCGCCTTACCGGCTGCAGCGGATCACCGCCTTCCTGGACCCGTGGTCCGATCCGCTGGGCGCGGGTTATCAGATCATTCAGTCGCTCTACGCGGTGGGTCCCGGCGGGCTGGGCGGACTGGGCTTCGGGATGAGCCGGCAAAAATACAGCTATGTCCCGGAGCCGCAGACTGATTTTATTTTCTCCATATTGGCCGAGGAGCTGGGATTCATCGGAGGGCTGGCCGTGCTGCTGCTGTTCCTGCTGCTGATCTGGCGCGGAATGAAGGTAGCCATGAGCCTGCCGGACCGCTTCGGCAGCTATCTTGCCGTAGGAATCGTCTGTATGGTGGCGGTTCAGGTCGTCATCAACATCGGTGTGGTAATCGGCCTGATTCCGGTAACCGGCATCACGCTTCCGCTCATCAGCTATGGCGGCTCATCGCTCACCCTGATGCTCACAGCTCTTGGCATTCTGCTTAATTTATCCCGTTATGCGAGGTGAAAGACATGCGTATTGTACTTAGCGGCGGCGGCACAGGAGGACATATCTATCCTGCCGTAGCCGTAGCCAGACAACTGGAATCCGAAGATACGGATTCTGTCTTCCTGTATATAGGAGGCAAGCGAGGTCTGGAGAGCAAGCTGGTTCCTCAGGAGAATCTGCCTTTCCAGTCCATTGATATTACAGGCTTCCGCCGCAAGCTGTCGATGGATAATGTGAAGACGGTCATGCGGTTCCTGAAGGGGGTCAAAGCCTCCAAAGCCATGCTGCGCGAGTTCAAGCCTGATGTAGTTGTCGGCACCGGGGGGTATGTCTGCGGACCTGTGGTGTATGCAGCCTCCCGGCTCGGCATCCCGACGCTGATCCATGAACAGAATGCGATTCCGGGACTGACCAACCGCTTTCTCAGCCGGTATGCCAGCACGGTCGCGGTGAGCTTTGAAGGTACAGAGCCGGCTTTTCCCGGGGCCAAGAACGTAATCTATACGGGCAATCCCCGGGCTACTACGGTCATGACGGCTAATCCGCAGCGCGGCTTCGCTTCACTCGGTATCCCCGAAGGAAGCACGGTGGTGCTGGTTGTCGGAGGAAGCGGAGGAGCCAAGGCGATTAACCGTGCCATGATTGAAATGGCACCCTTTGTGGGTAAGGGTAATGGTGTTCACTATGTGTATGTCACCGGAGAGTCTTACTTCGAGGATACCCGCAAAGCAGTACGCGAGCAGCTGGGCGGTATTCCGAACTGGCTGCATGTCCTCCCTTACATTCACAATATGCCTGAGGTGCTGGCCTGCACTTCCCTGATCGTGAACCGGGCAGGCGCCTCTTTTCTCGCAGAGATTACCGCGCTTGGCATACCCTCTGTCCTCATTCCGTCTCCCAATGTAACGAACAACCATCAGGAAGCCAACGCCAGAGCGCTGGAAGGTGAAGGTGCGGCAGTGGTACTGCTGGAGAAGGACTTAAGCGGCGAGGCCCTGTTCACAGCGGTTCAGAAGATCATCGGAGCGGATACGCTGCGTCACAGCATGTCGGAGGCCTCTAGACGCCTCGGTAAAAGAGATTCCGCCTCCCTGGTTGTCAGCGAGCTCCGCAGGCTGGCTGCAGAACGGGGACGCTAGAATCCGGGCTGACATTGTCACACACACGGAGCTCCGAACATAGGATGATCCTATAATCGTGACAATCACCCAGAGCGCTTCTTGATGTCTGAGATTCGGAAACGGAGTTCGTTCCGGCCGATTCTGCAGGGCCGTGGTGCAGGAAGTGCTTACGGTGGGTGAGCGGTAATCTCGGAGGTGATACATTGGACAAATTGGTGATTGAGGGCGGTACCCCCCTGTCAGGCACCATACGTATCCATGGAGCAAAAAATGCGGCACTGCCGATTCTGGCAGCCAGCCTGCTGGCCGAAGGAGTTCACTCACTGCATAATGTGCCGAAGCTGCTGGACATCGAAACGATGCTGCATATTCTGCAGAGGCTGGGCTGCAGGACAGTACATGAAGAGGAGACGGTCACCGTCGATACGTCCTTTCTCCTGACCTCTCATGTTCCGGAGGACCTGATGCGGCAGATGAGATCCTCCATATTCCTGATGGGCCCGCTTTTGGCCAAGTTCGGGGAAGTGACGATCTATCAGCCGGGGGGCTGTGCCATCGGGGAGCGCAAGATCGACCTCCACCTGCAGGGCTTGAAGCTGCTCGGGGCAGAGATTGAGGAGACGGGCGGCCGGATCTGCTGCCGGGCTGCTAGCTTGAGAGGCTGTGATATCCATCTGGATTATCCCAGCGTGGGCGCCACGGAGAATATCATGATGGCCGCCGCCATGGCCGAGGGCACGACCACCATCTCCGGGGCAGCGAGAGAGCCGGAAATCCAGGACCTGCAGAACTTCCTCAATGCGATGGGGGCACAGATCATCGGCGCAGGGACGGATACGATCACCATTCAGGGTGTCCGCAAGCTCCATGCCTGCAGCTATGAGGTGATCCCCGACCGGATTGTTGCCGGAACCGTGATGATTGCCGCCGCCGCCACGCGGGGCAATGTGACGCTGACACACACCAATGCAGGACATTTGACCTCCCTGATCCACATCCTGAGGCGCGCCGGTGTTCAAATTACAGTGTGCAATGATATAATTAATATCAGCTGTATGGGACGTCCCCGTGCGGTTGAGCGAATTGTTACCTCTCCGTATCCGTCCTTTCCTACGGACCTGCAGTCTCAGGTTATGGTTCTATTGTCCCTGGCGGAAGGATTCAGTGTGATTAAGGAAACGGTCTTCGAAGGGCGCTTCAAGCATGTGGAGGAGATGGCCCGGATGGGAGCCGATATCTCCATTGATCTGAACAGGGCATTCATACGCGGCGTTAAGAGGTTGTATGGGGCAACGGTTGAGGCTACTGACCTGCGGGCAGGAGCAGCCCTTGTAATCGCCGGGCTGGCTGCTCAGGGAACGACTATTGTAGAGCAGGCGCATCATATTGACCGGGGATATGACGGCATCGAATTATTGTTTCAAAAGCTGGGGGCGCGCATTAGCCGCAAGGTGCCGGTGCCTGACCCGCTGGATTTGGCCAATTAAAGCTCCCTGTCTCCTTCGGCGTAGCCGTGAGGAAGGAGACAGGGCCTTATTACGGAGATATGAGAATGCCAAAAACGCGAATACCTCTTTTGAAAGAGGACAAGCCTAGCAAGAGAAAAAACCGTAAAATCATCATCATCCTGGCACTGCTGTTCACTGCGCTGCTGGCTGTAATCTTCTTCCGTTCGTCGATCAGCAAGATTACAGCCATTGAAATGCAGGGGGATAAATATACGTCCCGCGAGAAGCTGCTGGCTGCAAGCGGCCTAAAGATCGGTGGACAGTTCTTTGCAGTCTCCGGAGATACTGTGGGGAAGGCGCTGGAAGGGCTGGATACGGTTCAGGAGGCGCAAGTAAGCAAGAAGTTCCCCGGTGTGGTTACGATCACTGTGAAGGAGTACCCGGCGGTTGCTTATGAACTGGACCAGGCAGGCGTGCTGGAGGCTATTCTGTCAAGCGGAGCCGCCGTCTCTGTGACGGATACCGGAATTGCTGTAGAGAAGCCGATATTGACTAACTGGAAGGCTGACGATCCTTATAAGACCAAGCTGTGCCAGGCGCTGGCCGGCATTCCGAATGAGCTGACCAGTGATATATCGGAGATTGTACCTTCTCCGACGTTATCTTTTCCTGACCGGATCAAGCTCTACACACGTTCACGCTTTGAGGTCATAACGGCCATTTCACTGCTGAAGGATAAAGTAGGCTATTTGAATCAGGTGATTCAGACGGAGGAGCCGGGACTGATCAAAATGCTGGAGGCTGATTCCTATGTTCCCTTCCATTCTGAAGCTGGGGACACCGGAGAAGACGCAGATGCACAAGAGTAAATAGTCCCTACTAATAGAGCGGAATAAATGCTACAATCTGTTTTACGGGTAATAAGCAATATCCCTCTTTTTTCTGCGGATTTTTTGAGATGCAATCCAGGATATAGCCGCTGTTCTCTTGTTTTTCTTAAAATATAAGAATGTATAGGTTTCACGCTATTCATTATCCTTCTATTTCTCGCTGAAACGGTATCGTCCTTAAACGGACGACAATGCCGTTTCCACTTGTTTGAATGTCAGGTGCTGATCCCGCTAAGCGGAGAGCGTCTGCCTGCACGTGAATACCTTGTCATATTATTCCTCTCAAAAAATTTGTTGAAAAAAGAGGGAAAGGATTAGGGATGTTGAATATGTACAGAGATGTTTCCCGCGACCGGGATCAAAGACATGTTTATTATGATTATAACAGGAGGTGCCATAGGGCTTGAGCAACAATGACATCATTGTTAGTTTGGACATCGGTACATCCAAAGTTCGGGCAATAATCGGGGAAGTTACTAGTGGAACCTTCAATATTATTGGCGTTGGATCTGCTGATTCGGAAGGGATACGCAAGGGTGCGATTGTAGACATCGATCAGACTGTGCAATCGATCAGGAGTGCCGTAGAGCATGCGGAGCAAATGGTCGGTATTCAAATATCCGAGGTGTATGTCGGCATATCCGGCAATCATATCGGCCTGCAATCCAGCCACGGCGTAGTTGCCGTTCAGAATGAGGACCGTGAGATCGGCGAAGATGACATCGACCGTGTAATCAAGGCAGCGGAGGTTATTGCACTCCCGCCGGAACGCGAGGTCATTGATGTTGTCGCAAAGCAGTATATCGTCGACGGCCTAGAAGGCATTCAGGACCCGCGCGGAATGATCGGCGTCCGCCTGGAAGTGGAGGCCACGATCATTACCGGTGCCAAGACCCCCATACATAATCTGCTCCGCTGCGTGGAGAAATCAGGTCTGAAGGTTAAAGATCTTGTCCTTATGTCTCTCGGGGCTGGCGGATTAGCGCTCTCCAAAGATGAGAAATCGATGGGGGCTGTACTGGTGGATATAGGTGCAGGACAAGCCACGATAGCCGTATATGAAGAAGGTTCCCTTAGTGCAACCTCCACGATTCCGATCGGAGGAGAATTCATAACCAATGATATTGCGTACGGACTTCGGACACTTACCGACCAGGCCGAGAAGGTCAAGCTGAAATACGGCTGTGCCTGGATCGACGATGCCGCTTCGGAGGTCGTCTTCAAGGTCCTGCGTATCGGCAGCAATGTAGAGAAGGAATTCAACCAGGAAGATCTGGCTGCGATTATCGAGCCGAGAGTCCAGGAAATCTTCCACCTGATCCGTCAGGAAGTGAAGCGGCTTGGTTATACGGAGCTCCCGGGAGGTTATATACTTACGGGTGGCACAGTATCGATGCCTGGGGTGCTTAAGGTAGCCCAGAACGAACTGGCAGCCTCCGTACGGATCGCTGTTCCGGATTATATTGGAGTACGCGATCCAGGCTTCACCGGCGGCGTAGGCATTCTTCATAATGTGGTACGTAACTACCGCGGACGGAGCAGCGGCGGAAGTGCCAACAAGAAGACCGTTAACCGCAGCAAGCAGAGCGCAGCGCCGGTTCAGGATTCTTCCAAGAAGCCGGGTCTGGTGGAACGACTAAAGAATATGTTTAGCGAGTTCATATAAGTGTAATCCAGATATACTTGGACTGGCCATCCAAGCACTACTCGAGGGGGAGATGGAAACAATATGTTGGAATTTGATTTTGAAATGGAGAGTTTGGCGCAAATAAAAGTCATCGGCGTCGGCGGCGGCGGAAGCAATGCTGTGAACCGGATGATTGAAAATGGCGTTCAGGGTGTTGAGTTCATCACGGTTAATACAGACGCCCAAGCGCTGCATATGGCCAAATCGGAGCATAAATTACAAATCGGGGATAAATTGACCCGCGGACTTGGCGCAGGAGCGAATCCTGAGGTCGGCAAGAAGGCGGCAGAGGAATCCCGCGATCTGATCTCAAATACGCTGAAGGGCGCAGATATGGTCTTCGTTACCGCAGGCATGGGCGGCGGTACCGGAACAGGCGCTGCGCCTGTCATTGCCGAAATCGCCAGAGAATGCGGAGCATTGACGGTAGGCGTCGTGACCCGCCCGTTCACTTTTGAAGGCAGAAAACGTGCCAACCAGGCAGAGCTTGGAATCGAAGCGCTCAAGGAAAAGGTTGATACGCTGATTGTGATTCCGAATGACCGCCTCCTGGAAATTGTGGATAAGAAGACTCCAATGCTCGAAGCCTTCCGTGAAGCGGACAATGTACTCCGTCAGGCGGTGCAAGGCATCTCCGACCTTATTCAGGTTCCCGGCCTGATCAACCTTGACTTTGCCGATGTAAAGACGATTATGACGGAGCGCGGTTCAGCGCTTATGGGCATCGGGATTGCCACCGGCGAGAACCGGGCATCTGAGGCGGCCCGCAAGGCGATTATGAGCCCGCTGCTTGAAACCTCCATCGAAGGTGCGCGCGGCGTCATTATGAATATTACAGGCGGCTCTAACCTCTCCCTGTACGAAGTGAATGAAGCTGCCGAGATTGTTACCTCTGCTTCGGACCCTGAAGTGAATATGATCTTCGGTGCCATTATCGAAGAGAGCATGAAGGACGAGATCAAGGTTACGGTTATTGCGACCGGTTTTGAACACAAGCCTTCTCCCATAGCTCCTGTACGCCGTCCTGCGGCAAACAGCGAACCCTCTGCTGATAATAAGAGCAAGAGTGAGAATCTTCGTCCGTTCGGGAATCAGACAAGCTCTGATCAGCTGGATATTCCGACCTTCCTGCGCAACCGGACACGCGGCAATAATGATTAAGAGTTATTAATAGCGATTATAGCTTAGACTGTTACGGAAGCACCGTATCACGCAGCTTTGAACTGCGGGGTATGGTGTTTTTTTGCTTTTCAGGCTGTATAATAACGTTAACGGGAGACGATACCATGGAAATGCTGGACCCCCGGGTGGATTTTGTATTTAAGCGGATATTTGCAAGCGAGGGCAACAAGGATGTACTGCTCGCTTTTCTGAACCGGATATTCTTGGATGCGGGCGATCTTCCGCTGGAGGAAGTAGTGCTGCTTAATCCTTATACGGATAAGGATGATCCGCTGGATAAGCAGGCGATATTTGATATATGGGCGAAGACGGTTGACGGCAAGCTGATCAACATCGAGATGCAGCTTTTCAACAAATATGATATTGAGAAACGCACGTTGTATTATTGGAGCAAACGGTATGCCGGCCAGCTTCAGGTCAACGGCAAATATATTGATCTCAAGAAGTGCGTGACGATCAACATTCTGAATTATAAGGTGCTGCCCAATGAACATACCCATAGTGTATTTCATTTGCGGGAGGACAGCAGCGGAGCGCCGCTGACAGACGATATCGAGATTCATTTCCTGGAGCTGCCCAAGCTGAACCAGCCGCGTATACCCGGCGAGGGCGGCCTTGTGAACTGGCTGTTATTTCTAAAAGGGATTGACTACTCTGATTGGGAGGTGCTGCAAATGAACGAGCCAGCCTTGAAGAAGGCGATGGAGACGCTGGAATTTCTGAGTCAGGATTCAGAAGCCCGCCGTAAATATGAGGACCGCCAGAAGTTTCTGATGGACGAAGCCTCGCAGCGGGATGGTGCGCTTAGGGAAGGCTTCGCCAAGGGTACAGCGGCAGGTGAGCTGGAAGCCAAACGTGTTATAGCAAAGAATCTCCTGTCTATGGGAATGGATCGTGCTTCAGTGCAGAAGGCAACCGGACTCTCCGAAGAAGAGTTGAAATCTATCAACAATTAAATCCGGCACGTCTGAAGCCAGCCGCTTAAGGCTGGCTTTTGTTGAAATATAAGAATTTATATGTTCCACGCTATACATTATCCTTCTATTTCTCGCTGAAACGGTACCGTCCTTTAAAAGGACGGCAAAGCCGTTTCCACTTGTGCGCTGAAGTTCCTCTCAAGGCCCATAACTCGACAAAAAAACTGCAAGAACGCCCCCCATGTTTAGACAGACTTTGGATGCGGGAGTTTCTATACTAATCTTATCGTCTAAAAAGAGAGCCTGCACCCCGGCCTCCGGATAGATATCCGCTTGCAGGCAGGTGAGAGCGATGGTTGTGTATATTGACTTGATTTTTGCCGCCAATCTGCTGATCGACGGAGTCCTGCTGTGGCTGACAAGCTGGCTGGTGAAGCACAAGGTGTCCTGGTGGCGGCTGACACTCTCAGCGCTGGCGGGGGCGCTCTATGTTGTCATGATGTTTGTACCGGAGCTGTCCTTTCTGTATACCTTTCTCGTCAAATTCGGTTTATCGGTTTTGATGATCTGGATAGCCTTTGGATTTAGAAGTCTGCAAAGCTATCTTCGGGCATTTGGGGCGTTTTATATCATTAATTTTGCGGCGGCGGGAGGGATCATAGGCGTTCATTATCTGCTGCAAAGCTCTGGTGACCTCTGGAAGGGCATGATCTTCACCTCATCGGGAGGCCAAGCTTACCGGCTGAAGATCGGGTTCTGGTTCGTGCTTACCCTGCTTCCGCTGGTGCTGCTGCTCTTCAAGCTGATCCAGTCCTCCCGCCGGCACAGAGAGCAGCTGGACTCCTATATCGGGGAAGTGACGGTGGAGATCGACGGAGTGTCGGTTACCTGCCCCGGACTGCTGGATACCGGGAACCGGCTCAGCGATCCGCTGACGAGGATTCCGGTGATGGTGATGGAAGCCTCGCTGTGGGAGGGCCATTTGCCGGCTTCCTGGAAAGGGAGGCTGACCCAGACGGGTGCAGATACACTTGTACTGGAAACGGACGGGCAGTCGTTCGCCTGGCAGGACAGAGTGCGGCTGGTGCCGTACAGAGGCGTCAACCGCGGGGCATCCTTCATGCTCGCGCTGAAGCCGGATAAGGTGAGGATAGAGCTTGGCGGTGATACCTTTTGCAGCACAAGGGTACTCATCGGGCTGGATGGCGGGACACTGTCGGGAGACGGCGCGTACCGGGCGGTCATACATCCTGACCTGACCCATAAAGAGAGTGCTCCAGAAGCACCGGCTGACAAGGTGATGGGCTAAGTAACCTATAGGAGGAACAATAATGGTCAAATTCAAGCTTGTGCTGCAACTGCAGTATTACCGCATGCTGTTTCTGCTCGGTCTGAAGAGCCAGGAGATTTATTATATCGGGGGAAGTGAAGCGCTGCCGCCGCCGCTGACACGCGAGGAGGAGGAATTTCTGCTCCAGCGGCTCTCCAGCGGGGATGCGGCTGTCCGGGCCATGCTGATTGAGCGTAACCTGCGGCTGGTGGTCTACATCGCCCGAAAATTCGAGAACACCGGCATTAACATCGAGGATCTGGTATCTATTGGCGCGATTGGACTCATTAAGGCGGTCAACACCTTTGATCCGGAGAAAAAAATCAAGCTGGCCACCTACGCCTCGCGCTGCATCGAGAATGAGATTCTGATGTATCTGCGGCGCAACAGTAAGACCAGAAGCGAGGTTTCTTTTGATGAACCGCTGAATATTGACTGGGACGGCAACGAGCTGCTGCTCTCGGATGTGCTGGGCACGGAGAACGATACGATCTACCGCAACATCGAGGAGCAGGTCGACCGTAAGCTGCTGCAGAAGGCGCTGGAGAAGCTTAGCGAGCGGGAACGGCTGATTATGGAGCTGCGGTTCGGGCTGCGGGGCGGCGAGGAAAAAACGCAAAAGGATGTGGCCGATCTGCTGGGCATCTCCCAATCCTATATTTCACGCCTGGAGAAACGAATTATCAAGCGGCTGCGCAAGGAGTTCAACAAGATGGTGTAAGTGATGAAAGCCGAGGAATAAAATGCCGGACCGGGGAGATAATGTACAGTAATGTTTCTCCTTGGGAGGTTAATCATCATGACCCGAAATAAAGTCGAGATTTGCGGTGTGGACACCGCCAAGCTGCCTGTTCTCACGAACGTGGAAATGCGGGCATTGTTCACTTCGCTGCAGCAGCAGGGCGAGCGATCCGCCAGAGAGAAATTGGTAAATGGCAACCTCAGGCTTGTGCTAAGCGTGATTCAAAGGTTCAATAATCGTGGAGAGTTCGTGGATGATTTGTTTCAGGTAGGCTGCATCGGACTCATGAAAGCCATCGATAATTTCGATTTATCGCAGAATGTCAAGTTCTCCACCTATGCGGTGCCGATGATCATCGGAGAGATCCGCCGCTACTTGCGGGACAACAACCCGATCCGGGTATCCCGCTCCCTGCGCGACATTGCCTATAAGGCGCTGCAGGTGCGTGACAGTCTGACGAACCAGAATTCGCGGGAGCCGACGATCTTCGAAATATCCGAAGCGCTCGGTGTTCCGAAGGAGGATGTTGTCTTCGCTCTGGATGCGATCCAGGACCCGGTCTCCCTGTTTGAGCCGATCTATCATGACGGCGGGGACCCGATCTATGTGATGGATCAGATCAGCGACGACAAGAACAAGGATGTCTCCTGGATTGAGGAGATTGCGCTCCGGGAGGCCATGCAGCGGCTGGGACAGCGCGAGAAACGCATTCTGTCGATGCGCTTCTTCGAAGGCAAGACCCAGATGGAGGTCGCCGACGAGATTGGCATCTCACAGGCCCAGGTCTCACGGCTTGAGAAATCGGCGATCCAGCAAATGCAAAAGCATGTAAAGTCCTGACCACAGTCTATAGATGAGCGGAGGATATTCCGGATGGCGGCAACTAGCCGCTAGCCGGGATATCCTTTTATATGTCCGTGGCGCTAAGGCTCTGGAATACAGTCATGCGGCCAAGCCCTAAGGACATATACTGAAGCTATAGGTCTGAATGTACAGGGGTGGCAGGATGATTGAGGAAACGTCAGCTTCGGGGAAAAAGATGAAAATCTCCGATTTTCAAACCAAAGATGTAATCAATATTGTTGACGGTAAACGGCTGGGCCAGATCAGCGATCTGGAGCTGGATTTGCGTAGAGGCGTCATTGACGCTGTGATTGTCCCGGGGTACACCAGATTCATGGGGCTGTTTGGCGGCGGCGCCGATCTGGTGATTCCGTGGCGGAATATCGTGAAGATCGGTGCGGATGTCGTGCTCGTGAAGCTGGAGGAGCCCCGTATGCCGCAGGGACAGGAAGACCGCGAGATGATGTACCTGGATCGGCCGGACCGCAGTGAACGGCGCACTTATTAATGAGGTGCGTCTTTTTTCTGCCTTTATGGGTATAGTCATAGGGTGGGTTTGTAAGGAGGTTTTTCGGGGCCCCTGCAAAGTACTTGAATCCACTCCGAAGCATTACTTCACTTTGTGGGGAAGAGTTTGTGGGGCTGAGTGTGTTACACTTAAGCGGAGGTGAAGAGATGGAACCGTTTATGCAAAATGGCGCAGCGCCTATGCTGCTGCATCTGGAGCCGTGGCGTGAGCCGTATAGGGGCATTACTGCAGGCTTTACCGGCAGAGCAGGCGGAAGCGGCACGAAGCCTTATGACAGCTTCAATTGTGCTTTTCATGTAGGCGATGATCCGGCGGATGTGCTGGCTAACCGCAGCCTGCTGGCTGCGAGTTTGGGCTTCAGGCTGGCCGACTGGACCTGCGGGGAACAGACCCACGGCAAAGAGATCGCAGTCATTACAGAACAGGACCGGGGCCGGGGCAGCCTGGACCGGGCCTCTGCCTTTCAGGCCACGGACGGGCTGCTGACGAATGTGCCCGGGGTGCTGCTGACTTCTTTTTACGCTGATTGTGTGCCGCTGTTCTTCCATGATCCGCTGAACCAAGTAGTAGGGCTGGCGCATGCTGGCTGGAAGGGGACTGTGGCGGGAATCGCGGCGGCGATGGTGGAGCGCATGGGACAGACGTTCGGAAGCCGTCCTGAGGACATACAGGCTGCTATAGGACCTTCCATCGGTGACTGCTGCTATGAGGTGGATGATTATGTAATGGACCCTGTCCGCCGCCTGGAGGCCGGGCTGAACCTGCCGGCTGCGGCAGAAGGCGCGCGGGCTGTATATAGACCATCGGAGACAGACAGCAGCAAAATGATGCTGAACTTGAAAGAATTGAATCAACGCATTATGATAAAAGCAGGAATATTGCCGACTCATATCGAATGTACAACTTGGTGTACAAGCTGTAACAGTGATCTGTTCTTCTCCTACCGGAAGGAAAACGGGGTCACTGGGA
Source organism: Paenibacillus sp. FSL R7-0333 (assembly GCF_038000365.1). NCBI lineage: Bacteria > Bacillati > Bacillota > Bacilli > Caryophanales > Paenibacillaceae > Paenibacillus > Paenibacillus sp. FSL R7-0333. The sequence continues at coordinate 5,332,416 of NZ_JBBOBZ010000001.1, read as the reverse complement.
GAATGACGAGCTGGATCGGAATAAAGGAGAGTTGACATTTTGGCCTCGCTACAAGAAAGAATAGCCACTACCCGGAAACGTGTCGCACGGGCCTGCACGGCCAGCGGCCGGGATGCCAGTGAAGTCAAGCTGATTGCGGTAACGAAATACGTATCGCTGAATACGGTTGCCGCTGTGCTGGAGGCAGGTCTTGAGGAGATCGCCGAGAGCCGCTGGCAGGATGCGGAGCCGAAATGGAATGCGCTTGGGCATAAGGGAATATGGCACTTTATCGGGCATTTGCAGACGAATAAGGTGAAGGACGTTATCGGTAAATTTCAATATATTCACTCTCTGGACCGGCTGTCGCTGGCCAGGGAGCTGCATAAGAAGGCGGAAGCTGCAGGACTTGAAGTGAAAGTGTTCCTGCAGGTGAATATTTCAGGCGAGGATACCAAGTTCGGCCTGGCGCCGGAAACGGTGGAGGACTTCCTGAGGGAGATCGCCCCGCTTGACCGGGTGAAGGTCATCGGCCTGATGACGATGGCCCCTCACGAGGAAGACCCCGAGGCGACCCGGCCGGTATTCCGCGGACTCCGCGAGCTGCGTGACCGCCTGAATCTCCTGGGCTTGACACCTGAGCCAATACAAGAGCTGTCGATGGGCATGTCGAATGACTTTGAAGTGGCGATACAGGAAGGAGCCACCCGGGTACGCCTGGGAACGGTATTAGTAGGTCATGAGGAGGGAGAATGATGGGCGTGATGAACCGATTTATGAGTTTCTTGGGCTTGCAGGAGGAAGAGGAGATTGTGGAACGGGAGCAAATCTCCCGTGATGAGGATGAATACGAACCCGCCCCTGTAGAAACACGCAAGAATCAGAGGGCCAACGTCGTCAGCATTCATTCCCAAAAAAATGTGAAGGTTGTGCTCTACGAGCCGCGTTCGTATGATGAGGCGCAGGAGATTGCCGACCATCTGCGTTCACACCGCACGGTAGTAATTAACCTGCAGCGGGTGCGCAATGACCAGGCGATGCGGATTATCGATTTTCTCAGCGGAACTGTTTATGCTCTGGGTGGAGGAATATCCAAAATTGGGGGCAATATATTTATGTGCACACCGGACACCGTGGAGATTCAAGGCTCCATTACCGAGATCCTGGGTGACGAGCAAGATTACAACAGAATGAGGTGAGCAGGTTTTGAACGAAGTATCTTCAATTATATACATCCTATTCCAGATTTACTATTACATGATCCTCGTGTACATTCTGATGTCCTGGCTGCCGAATCTGCGTGAGAACTTTATCGGCGAGCTGCTGGGCAAGCTGGTGGAGCCGTATCTGGCACCGTTCCGGAGGATTATCCCTCCGCTGTTTGGAACGCTGGATATTTCCCCGATTGTCGCGATTATCATGCTGCGCTTTGCCGCAGTCGGGCTTCAGTCTATCGTAACCTCGGTCTTCGGCTAATCCGATGAAGAATGAAATCTACGGGCATTTCCACCCGGATGAGCGGCCGTTTGTGGACAAGGCCTGGGAGTGGGTCACGAATGCCGGGGAGTATCATGAGACGAAGCTGACCGAATTCCTGGACCCCCGTCAGGCCTATATTCTGCAGAGTCTGGTGAACCGCCATCCTGATGTGATTGTGCGCTGGGAGGGCGGTTTTTCGGATGCCGAGCGGAAGCGGGGGCTGGTGGCTCCGGATTACCGTGACCTCACGGAAGAGGATATGGAGCTAAGCGTGCTGGCGATTACCTCAGGCGAACAGAAATTTCTCTCGCTTATGCATGGGGATTATATGGGAGCAATCCTGGGACTTGGCATTACAAGAGGCAAGATCGGTGATATTCATGTGCTGGAAGACGGCTGCCACGTAGTGGTGGCTGCTGACATCGCGGATTACCTGTCCATCCATTTGACCGGGGTACACCGGATTAACGTCAGTACGGAGATTCTGCCGTTATCCGGCCTGCGCAGCAGTGAGGTCAAGCTGGAGGCGATGGAGTTCACAGTGGCTTCTCTCCGGCTTGACGGGATTGCAGCGGATGTCACGCGGCTCAGCCGGAGCAAGATTCTGGCCCCGATCAAGGCCGGGCGCGTCCGGGTGAACTGGAAGGTCGAGGAAGATCCGTCCTGTTCGCTGAAGGACGGGGACATGGTTTCTATCCAGGGCTTCGGACGGTTCAAGGTGCTGGAGATCGGCAGCTTGACGAAGAAGGGCCGTTACCGGATTTTGGTAGGCAAATTTGTCTGAAGTCTTTGCAGGATTACAGCTGTGCTTGTCGAAATTGATAATCTCAGGGAAATATGGACATTTAGCAGGCCGTGCGCCGGTAATTGTCTTTCATCTATAATCTTCACCGAAATTTCTAGGAGGTGCACAGCATGCCATTAACACCGCTCGATATACATAACAAGGAATTCTCCCGGAGAATCCGCGGTTATGACGAAGATGAGGTCAATGAATTTCTGGATCAGGTGATTAAGGATTACGAGAGTGTGATCCGGGAGAACAAGGAACTGCACAACCAGCTGTTAACCCTTCAGGAACGCCTGGATCATTTCGTCAATATTGAAGAAAGCCTGTCCAAGACTATTCTTGTGGCCCAGGAGGCTGCGGATGATGTCAAGAACAACTCTAAGAAGGAATCCCAGCTGATCCTCAAGGAAGCGGAGAAGAACGCCGACCGGATTATCAACGAAGCGTTGTCCAAATCCCGCAAGGTGGCGATCGAGACCGAGGAGCTGCGCAAGCAGGCTTCGATCTACCGTACCCGGTTCCGGACGCTGCTGGAAGCCCAGCTGGAGCTGCTGTCCCAGGATGACTGGAATGCGCTGGAGAGCCGTGAGGTTAGCGAGAACGCGCTCTGAGCAGGTAACCGCTCAGATGCATACAAAAACTCCTTAGTAGAAGTTAATCTTGTTTGCTTTAGAGCAAATAAGACTTCTACCAAGGAGTTTTTTTGTGTAGCCTTTATACAGTGGCGATTACTTTTCCGGTGATGAGGATAGGGCCTCTTAAGGTGATATCTCCTTGAAGATCCTCCAGGTTTGTCGCAAATACCTGAATAGCATAATATCCTTCAGGAAGATCGGTAAGAATGGTCTGGAACATGGTGGTCATCCGCAGCGGTTCATCTTCATCGTTCGAGATGGAGGACTGCTGGGCACTGCCGACGAGGATTCCATCCACAAGGACTTCAAGCAAAAGCTTGGGCTGATCGGGCGGCGTGGCAAATACGTTCGTTACCTCCCAGCCAACGGTAGTAGTGAGTTCTACATAATTGCTTGGAGCAGGAGGAATTGCCATACCGAATTCTAATATCAAAGTTGGTGTGGCAGGGACTGGAATCATAATAACTCCAGTGCTTAGATTGGTATGGAAGCTTCTTGCATATTCAACTAAAGTTTGCGCCATATTTTCACCTCCAATTTGATCATAATCACATCATATGGTTTTCATGGATATTATGCTTGGGGCGACATCCTATTCTTTGGGAAATTGGGAGTTTATAAGGGAGGATTAGATTGAATATTCTATTTATTACCTCAGGTTTCCGGGCCGTCTATTACTTTTTTGAACAGAGTATAGTGGATGCTTTTCGGAAGGCCGGCCATCGTTGTGAATCTTTCACGCTAAAGAGTGGCTTGGATGCGCTAAAGCTTAAGCAGCAGTCCCTGCAGCCGGATCTGATTCTGGTCCTGGCCGGCCTCAAAATCACGACACCTGTGCTGGAATTCATACAACAAACCAAAGGGAAGTCAGCGATATGGCTGACCGAGGACCCTTATTATATGGATTGGACGGTTTCGCTCATCCCTTATTTTGATTACATCTTCACCATCGATCAAGCCGCATTGGAACAGTACAGACAGCTTGGTCATCCCCATGTCAATCATCTGCCACTGGGCACAGATCCCTGCCTGTTTCATCCCTCAGAGGTCTCTGAAGAGTATGAAAGTGATATTTGTTTAGTAGGTGTACCCTACAGTAACCGCATAGAGCTTATCGAATTCTTACTCCAGAGAACCGATTACCGGATTCAAATTGTGGGGAGAGGGTGGGGCAGGTATTACAATGAATGGGTGAAGCAGCCCGGCCAGACTATAGAGCTGGTGAACGCCTGGGTGAAGCCCGAAACAGCCGTGAATTATTATAATGGCGCTAAGATTGTGCTGAATATCCACCGGCCCTCCGCTGAGAAGTACAACCGGAACCGGGCGGGGATCATCGCAACAAGCATCAACAACCGCACTTTCGACGCGGCCAGCTGTGAAGCGTTTCAGCTTACAGACTATAGAAGCGGGCTCCGTCATCAATTTGAGGAAGGAAATCAGGTGGTTTCGTATCAGGATAAGCATGATTTACTGCAGAAAATCCATTACTATATGGCACATGACGATGAGCGCAAGCGGATAGCTGAAGCAGCGAGGCAGCAGGTGCTGGCCGCCCATACTTTTGAACACCGGGTGCATGATTTGTTAATGAACGTGCAAGCTTGATAGACGGATTTACCGGACCTGATTGACGCCTTACAGTTATTCTGTTAGGCGTTTATTCAGGTTGCCCTTAGATCCAGAGAAGCATTCTGTCCTCCATTTGAAAATTTAGTCTTCTAACCTATACCGTTTCGAAGAAGGATACATATGATAGCAAGTAAACAGCGAGGGAGGTATTCGATTGCCAAAAGTTACGATCATTATGACCAGCTACAATAAGGCCGCATATGTCGCAAAGTCCATTGAATCCATTCTGAATCAGACGCTTACAGATTTTGAATTCTACCTGATGGATGATAACTCGAATGAAGAAACTCTGAAAGTGATTGAGCCCTATCTCAAGGATAAGAGAATCAAATTCTTCCGAAGCGATACCAAAACCCTGCAGCAGAGAGTGGAGAAGGTCAGATATTCCGCGCTGATTAATCAAGCCCTGTATCAAGCAAAGGGAGAGTATATTTCCTATGCTACGGATGACAACTGTTACAGAAATACTAGACTTGAGCAGATGGTGGACTATATGGAGGAGAATCCTGAGGTCATGATTGCCTACTCTGCATCGCTGGTCAACTACTTGAATGAACACAATGAAGTGACCCGCAGCCAGTTAAGACCGGCCAAAAAAATCGTTTCGGTGGCCCCTTGCGTCATCGATCATTGCTCCATCCTGCACAGAAGCTCCATTCTTCCGGTCATTCATGACAAGTTCGGGTCCTACTGGGATGAGAATCCGGAGTTCTATAGAATTGGCGACGGCCGGTTCTTCTGGCGGCTCAACCAGTTCTGGGACTTCTACCCGGTGGATGAGGTTCTGGATGATAACTATATCACTGAGCTGTCGATTCATTATCAATTGCAGCATCAGGAGAAGAGCCAGTTCATTCAGATGCTTCCCCCGCAGCGCACCTGCAAGGAGCTGAGAGAAGAGCTGAAATCCATTCAGCAGCAAAAGAAATAAAGTCTTTGCATAGAAAGGTACCACGAGGAGGGAAAACGGATTGTCCATCTATCTGTCCAATTACTGGTCGCTCTATAGTGAATTTATTCATGTTGCGCAGGACCTGAAGTACAGGAATATCCCTCTGGCCCTGATGACAAATTTCTATCAGCAAATCAATGATGAGCTTAGAAGCGAGATGGGGAGCATTGATTTTAAGCTGAAGCTGGAGCATTCCGGTATTCAAGAGCAGCACCAAATTCAGCCATTCTTTGAAAAGTGGGTTGCGCCGCTCTATCAGCCCGTGAAGTCCAATCTGAAGGGCAAAATACTGATTAATCTGGACTATATCAGAATGTCGGAGCAAACGATCAGCGAGCATTTCAGCGGAAATTCGGCTATGATTCTATCCCGCTCCAGAGCGGATGAGCTATTTGGCATCCCCAATGTTTACAGCCTGGGCTACAAGCAGGACACCAAAGCTGAGGCGGAAGAGCTGATCCAGCGGGCGGCGGAGCTATTCGCTAAGGCCGAAGGACACCCTGCATTCAGTAATGAATTTTTTACCCAGACCTTCCTAAGCCGGATTCCTTCCATTGTAGATACGATTGAAATGGTGTTTAATCTCTACAATGACCTGCCGGTAGCCGCTGTAATGGTAGGTACGACAGAGGATGTTGCCAGCCGGACACTTGCCGTCGTTGCAGGGATTAAGGGGATTCCCAGCGTATGTCTGCAGCACGGAATTCTGATGGGAGAGGAAGCATTCATTCCTGTATTCTCCAGCCATATCGGAATCTATGGGCAATATGAACACGACTGGTATACAAGAAGAGGGCTTGAAGCGGAGCGAATTGTGATCACTGGCCACCCGCGTTATGATGATATCTTTACGGCACAGCATACCCCCAAAGATTCGTTCCGGGAGACCTACCAGCTTGACCCTCATAAAGTCACCTTACTAATCGCTACCGGACCAACGCTCGATGAATACAAGATCCGCACCCTGCTTACCCAGTTGGCCTCACATCCGCAATTCCAGTTGATTATTAAGCCCCATCCCTGGGAGCTGTCGAAGAAGCTGATCTCGCTGTATACCGAGTATGAAGAAGAATATAGCAATGTTCATGTGGTTACCGACAGAAAGGCTGATACCCGTGAGCTGATTATGAAATCGGACGCTGTGGTCGCCACCCTCTCCACGGTTGCCCTCGAAGGCCTTTTGTTCGATAAGCCCGTATTTGTCTACAAATTCATTCAGGCTAACCGTGAATATGATTACTATGATGCTCTTGATCCCTATATTCAAAAAGAGCCGGCTGATCTGACACGAATGGTGGCCCATTATTTCTCCAGCAATAAAAAGAAAGTAAACTACAAGGCTGTGAAGGATAAGTTCTTGCAGCAATCCTATCAGATTTCTGACTCCGGCAAAGCGCTTGCGGATCTCATGGACCGTCTGATCCACGGAAGCGAGAAGCGATGAAGCGGGAGGTGGAGAGTATGTTCTTCCGGAACAAGAAAATTCTGGTCATTGGCGGAACCGGCACCATCGGGAAAAGCATTGTGAGGCTTATCGCAGAGCAGGAGCCTGAAGTCATCCGGATTCTCAGCAGAGATGAATATAAACAATTTGAGCTGCAGAATGAACTGAACGGAAATCCAAGGCTGCGCTACCTGATTGGCGATGTTCGTAATTATGACCGTGTGCTGGCTGCGATGGAGGGGATAGATTATGTTTTCCATACCGCAGCTATGAAGCATGTATCCTTCTGTGAATATAACCCGTTCGAGGCTGTACTTACGAATATTATCGGCACTCATAACGTGATTCAGGCAGCGAAGCAGCAGAAGGTACGCAAGGTCGTTTTTACAAGCACAGATAAGGCCATTTCGCCGACCAACAACTACGGGGCCACCAAGCTGTCTGCTGAGAAGCTGATTTCCTCTGCCGTCACCTCGGGAGCCCTTGGCCAAACGGTGTTCTGCACTGTGCGGTTCGGGAATGTGATGGGCTCCAGAGGGTCTGTCATTCCCTTGTTTGTGAAGCAGGCGAGAGAAGGCAGAGCGATCACCGTAACAGATCTGTCCATGACAAGGTTCATGATGACCCTGGAGCAGGCGACCCGACTCACCGTTCAGTCCCTGCAGCTGGCGAAGGGTGGTGAGACTTTTATTCTGAAGATGCCGGTGATCAGGCTGAAGGATCTGGCTGAAGTTGTAGCCGAAGAGGCGCCGAAGAAATACGGGACCCGCCCGTCTGCGGTGAAGATTCTGGAGATTGGCCTAAAGCCGGGTGAGAAGAGGTACGAAGAGCTGATGACCCACGAGGAATCCTTAACCGCTTATGAATTAAAGGATGTATACATTGTCCCTTCCCCCTATGCTGCACCGCAGTCCTACCGGGAAGCAAGCAGGCCGAAGCCGGGCACCTACAGCTCCGAAGGAGAGATCCCGCTGACCAAGGAGGAGGTAAGGAAGCTGGCGATTGAACAAAATCTAATCTAGTGGAGGCTATTATGAATATACTCGTAACCGGAGGTACAGGGTTCATTGGCAGATGGGTCGTAGGGCGTTTGTTAAAGGATGGACAAAGTGTCTGGGTGATCGATAATTTGGCGAATTCATCCCTGGATAATCTGAAAGAGTATGAAGATAGCGAGTATCTGCAGAAGGTACAGATCATGGACCTCAAGGACAGAGAGGCCTTGAAGGAGCTTTTCCGGGAGAACACCTTCGACCTGTGCTACCATCTGGCTGCGAGCATTAATGTGCAAGACAGCATAGATGATCCTGAAACCACGTTCAACAATGATACGCTGGCCACCTTCTATCTGCTGGAGGAATGCCGCAAGCAGCAGGTGAAAGTGGTCTTCATGAGTACCTGCATGGTCTATGCCAGAGCTACGGATGAGCAGGGAATTGACGAGCAATCCCCCATCAAGCCAGCCTCGCCTTACGCCGGTGCCAAGATTGCTGCGGAGAATATGGTGCTATCCTATTACTATGCTTATGATCTGCCGGTGGTCGTTGTAAGACCGTTCAACACCTATGGTCCCTATCAGAAAACCGGGGGCGAAGGCGGCGTCGTGGCGATCTTCATTCACTGCAAATTAAAAGGCGAGCCGCTGAATATCTACGGAGACGGCACCCAATCACGGGATCTATTATACGTGGGGGACTGTGCAGATTTCGTAGTGGAGGCGGGCTACAGCGATAAGCTGCATGGAGAAATTGTCAATGCAGGCACGGGTGAGGATATCACCGTCAATCAATTGGCCGAGCTTATTGCAGACGGGCAGGCCCCCATCCATCACGTTCCGCATATTCACCCGCAGAGTGAGATCCAGAAGCTGTTATGCAATTACAACAAGGCGGAGAAGCAATTGTCCTGGACGCCTAAGGTTACCATTCAAGAGGGCATCCGGCGGACAGAGCAATGGATTCTTGAGACCTTTCACCGAAAGGAGCCGAACCAGTCATGAGAAAAAGCAAACTGGCCATTGACGGCGGGAAGCCTGTACGTGCCCACTACTTGCCGTATGGGAGACAGATGATCGATGACGAGGATATTGAGTCCGTGGTCAAGGTGCTGCAAAGTGATTACTTGACCAGCGGGCCGGCCATTGAGCAATTCGAAGCAGAGATTGCAGCGTTTACAGGGGCGAAATATGCGGTGGCTTTCTCCAGCGGAACAGCAGCGTTGCATGGAGCTTGTTATGCCGCCGGGATCGGTGAAGGGGATGAGGTGATTACAACACCGATGACGTTTGCCGCCACGGCGAACTGTGTGCTGTATCAGGGGGGCGTACCGGTATTCGCCGATATCGATCCGCGGACGTATAACCTTGATCCGCAGCGAATCAGAGAGAGAATTACGGCCAGAACAAAAGCGATTATTCCCGTCCACTTCACCGGCCAGCCGGCACAGCTTGATGAGATCCTGCAGATTGCCCGGGAGCATAATCTGATCGTGATCGAAGATGCCGCCCATGCGCTTGGTGCAAGATATAAGGGGAGAAGCATCGGGGCCATCGGGGACATGACCATGTTCAGCTTCCATCCTGTAAAGCATATAACAACGGGAGAAGGCGGAATGATTACGACCAATAACCCGGTGTATTATGAGAAGCTGCTGCAGTTCCGCACCCACGGCATCACCAGGGATGAGCGCAAGTTAAGGGAGAACCACGGACCCTGGTATTATGAGATGCAATTCCTCGGGTACAACTACCGGATTACAGATATACAGACCTCACTCGGCATCTCCCAGCTGCGCAGAATCGGAAGCTTCATTGAGAAGCGCAAGCAGCTTGCAGCCTTGTATCTGCAAGAGTTGAGCGGGACTGAAGAGCTTATTCTGCCGCATCAGCTTCCGGAGGCGGAGTCGAGCTGGCACCTGTTCATTGTCAGACTTCAGCTATCGAAGCTGAAGGCCACCCGCAAGACGGTCTTTCAGGCGCTGCAAAAGGAGAACATCGGAGTAAACGTCCACTATATCCCCGCCTATCTCCATCCGTACTACGAAAGCTTGGGGTTCCGCAAGGGAATCTGTCCGGTTGCTGAAAGCTGCTACGAGGAATTCATTACGCTGCCGTTATATGCGGGCATGGACTCCGAAGATGTGATGGATGTGGTCGCCGCGGTCAAGAAGGTGATCCGCCACTATTCCAAATCGTGAAGAAGGGAGTGAGCCAGGTGGCCAAGGCAAAAGTGATTGCCGAGATTGCCAATGCCCATATGGGCGACCCCGGCCGGCTGCGGGAGCTGATCCTCGCAGCCGCACGCAGCGGCGCTGACGGGGTGAAATTTCAATGGTTCCATTACGACAGCCTAGCGGTGCCGGATTTCATCCATTATCAGACGTATATCGATTTGTTCATCAGCAAGCAGCAATGGGCGGAGGCGGTACAGCTTGCCAAGGATGCGGGGTTGGAGGTCTGGGTAGATCTCTATGATGAATGGGGGGCCGGGCTGCTTACGGAGCTTGAATCCCAGGTAGACGGCTTGAAATTACCGACAACCGTCTTACAGTCGCTCCCCTTGACTCTAGCCCTGCACAGGTTCGATAAGCCCTTACTTATCGGTGTAAGCGGCTGGCTGGAGGAAGAGATGGATTCCCAATTATCCTACATCCGGAGTCATTTCAAAGGCCCCATCGTGCTGATGCACGGCTTCCAGGGCTATCCGACCCGGACGGAGGATTCCAATCTGAGCCGGATCGCCCATATTAAGCAAACCTATCAGCTGGAGGTGGGCTTCGCGGACCATGAGGATGCTGATCATGAAATGGCGATTGATCTTCCAGTCTATGCCTATCTGCTGGGGGCCAGTGTCATTGAGAAGCATATCACCCTGAACCGTGCGGAGAAGGGCATTGACTATTATTCCGCGCTGGAGCCGGAGGAATTCGGGCGGATGGTGGATAAGCTGCGCCGGGCAGAGTGTGTACAGGGCAGTCTCGAAATTAAGGAATCGGAAAGAAGGTACCTGGAGGATTCCTCTCTGAAGATCGTCTCCCGTACGGAGCTGCGCCCGGGTGAAATGATCACGCCTGCGAATATATGCTATAAGCGTTCCTCTATGCCAGATGCCCTCATGGCGCGCAATGCTTCGGTGCAATTCCCTATGATTGCAACGGCAGCAATACCAGCGAACACACCCATCACGCCCGGGAAGGTAAAAACACCCAAAATCTGCATCGCCGTCATCTGTAGATTGAAATCCACCCGGCTCCGCCGCAAGGCGCTGCGCGAGATTCACGGCATTCCAGCCATCGAGAGATGCCTGATGAATTGTCTGGCTGTGCCGGGCGGCTATGAGGTGGTGTTGGCCACCTCGGATCTGCCGGACGACCAGCCCCTTACAGCGTTCACCCTGAACCATCAGGTGAAGGTGGTAACCGGCGACCCGGACAATGTGGCTGCCAGAATGCTGAGCGTGGCTGAAGCGGCCCAGGCAGATATCGTAGTCCGGGTCACCGGCGACAATCCGGCTATTTCCCCGGAGATGCTTCAGCTTCTGATAGACCGGCATCTGGCAAGCGGCGCAGACTTTACCTACGCCAAGGAGTCGACCATGGGAACGGTGGGGGATGTGTTTACCGTTGAAGCGCTGAGAAGGCTGCTGCACTATTCCAATCCGCTTACGCATGCGGAGTATCTGTCCTTTTACTTTCTCAACAATCCGACGCTCTTCAAGATCAATGCTGTGGATCTTCCTGCAGAGTGGGTGCATCCCGAGTGGCGGTTAACCATGGATGAGATTCAGGATCTGGAGCTGTTCGAGGCGGTCTATCAGGCACTGGATGTGGGTGCAAGACCGCTATTCTTCGAAGAATTGAAGGCATTCCTGCAGGACCATCCCGAGGTGGCTGAGCGCAACCGGGGCATTCAGGTGAAATGGCGGGATGATACAGAGCTGGTCAAGGAGCTGAATGAAGCAACCACCCTGAAGAAGAGACCATAACGTTAGCGAGGCTTCGGAAGATGATGAATAAAGCCAGGCTTGTGCTGGGTACAGCCCAGTTAGGCGGAAATTACGGGATTGCGAATACAGCTGTCAATTTCTCTGTGCAACAGAGGAATGAGCTGCTCCAATATGCCCTCTCCTCGGGGATCGGTTATTTGGATACCGCACCGGGATACGGGGACAGCGAGTCTATCATCGGAGATTGCCTGGAGGGTGCAGAGCCGCAGAGCCGGCCGCAGATCGTGACGAAGCTCCCTTCCGTCCAGCGGTTAGGACTGCACACGGAGGAAGCGCGGAGGAGGTTCGTCACCTCTTCCGTCCGTTCTTCTCTGAACCGGCTGAAGTGCTCTGCGCTGGATGTCTGTCTCTTGCATGATCCGCTGGATCTGACTTACCAGGGCGGTGAAATTCTGCGAATGCTGCAGGAGCTGAAGCAGCAGCAGCTGATCCGTAGAATCGGCGTATCCGTGTATGATGCGGAGGATATTGCGAATTTTATGCGCGAGGAAGACCTGGACAGCATTCAAATTCCGCTGAATGTGCTGGACCAGAGATGGATAACGAATGGAATGCTGGAGCGGCTCGCCCGGAAGGGCACAGAAATCTTCGTCCGCAGTGTCTATCTGCAAGGCCTGCTGCTGATGGCACCGGAGCAGCTTCCGGCGGGGCTGAAGCAAGCGGAGCAGCCGTTGTTACGATTAATCAGGTACAGCGAGGAAACCGGGATACCGGTTAAAGAGCTGTGCTTCCTCTATGTGAGGGATCTTCCGGGGATATCAGGGCTGGTGATTGGTTGCGAGACGGTGGAACAGGTGCAGGAGAACCTGCGGATGATGGCATTGCCCCCTCTAAGCCGGGCAGTGAGGCAGAAGCTCGGTGAATCCTTTACGGATATTCCTGTAGAGATCATTGACCCCAGGAGGTGGAAGTAACCGGATGCGTACTCTTCAAGAATTATTCAATCTGCAAGGCCGGACAGCGGTTGTGACCGGAGGTGCTGGTTATCTGGGCACAGCTATAGCAGAGGGGCTGGCTGAGGCTGGCGCGTCAGTCTATCTGGTAAGCTCAAGTGGTCAGCGCTGCAAGGAGACCGCTGAGGCGATCACCCGCACCACCGGAGCAGCCTGCTTCGGCAAGGCAATGGATATCCGGGATGAAGCATCAGTCAGAGCATGTATTCAGAGCATCGCCGAAGTGGCCGGAAGCATCGATATCCTGGTGAATAATGCCGCGTTCAGCTCAGCCGCCAAGCTGGCCGTCATGAGTGAAGAACAGTGGCTGGCCGGGCTGGACGGGACGATCAACGGAACCTTCAGATGTGTCAAGTCCGTCCTGCCCTATATGGTTGAACAAAAGAGAGGCTCCATCATTAACGTCTCCTCGATGTATGGGCTGGTCTCGCCGAACCCGGAGGTCTACGGAGATAGCGGGATGGATAATCCCGCCAATTACGGGGCCGGTAAAGCGGCGATTGGCCAGTTTACCCGTTACATTGCCTGCCACTTCGGGCAACATGGAATCAGAGCGAATACGGTATCGCCTGGGCCTTTTCCGAATGCAGCGGTTCAAGCCGATCCGCAGTTCATCCGGCAGCTGGAGAGGAAGAATCCGCTGGGCAGGATCGGCACTCCTGAAGATTTGAAGGGAGTCATGGTATTCCTGGCTTCTGCCGCTTCAAGCTATGTTACAGGTGAGAATATCTCTGTTGACGGAGGCTGGACCGCATGGTAAGCACAGCAGCTAAGCAGATGAATATATGGATTCGCGCCGATTCCTCGTATTCTATGGGCACGGGCCATATTATGCGCTGCCTCACACTTGCAGGCGGACTTGCCGCCAGGGGCGGGCAGATCACCTTCATCTGCCGCGAGCTGCCGGGGAATCTGGCAGATTATATCAGGGGGCAGGGCTATGCGGTGGAGCTGCTTCCGCCGCCGGATGATCCGTCGTACGCCGCATTCTGGCTTCAGGTGGATTGGCGGACCGATGCCCTGGAGACAGTGCAGCGGCTGGAGGGAACTGCTCCTGCAGATTGCCTCATTGTTGACCATTACGGGATTGATAAGCGGTGGGAAGCATGGGTGCAGGGGAAAGTGAAGAAGATCGTGGTCATCGACGATTTGGCGGACCGTCCGCATGAGTGTGATCTGCTGCTGGACCCCAATCCATCTGCTGCCCGGGATCGCTACCAGGGGCTGCTTCCCGCTTATTGCACGAAATTGACAGGCACCTGCTATACGCTGCTGCGGCCGGAATTCCGCGCAGCTAAGCTGGGGCTGGCTGAACGGGACGGAAGCATCAACCGGGTTTTGGTGTTTTTTGGCGGCACAGATCCTACGGGCGAGACCCTGAAGACCTTACAAGCATTACAGAGCCCCGCATTCGCTAACCTGCGGCTGGATGTCGTAGCAGGCGGAATGAACCGCCGCAAGGATGACATCGCAGCCTTATGCGACACGATGCCACAGGCCAGCTTCCATTGTCAGATTGATTACATGGCTGACTTGATGCAGAAGGCAGACCTCTCCATCGGAGCAGGCGGAAGTACGACCTGGGAGCGCTGTTACCTGGGCCTGCCTTCACTATGTATTATTACGGCCGATAATCAGCGGGAGATCACAGCCTTGGTTCATGCGCAGGGGGCTGCACTTTGCCTGGGGAAGAGTAACGAGGTGACCGCTCAAACAATTGAGCAGGGGCTTAATTCTATGCTCGCTAACCCGCCCAGGGTACGGGCCATGTCTGAGCAGGCGCTTCGCCTGATGGGCGAGGATAAATGGGATGAGGTCATAGACAGGATTATGGGAGGGGACTATGGCAGACCTAAGGGACTACAGGCTTGAGAAGCTGGGCCAAGAGCACAGCCGGCTCATATGGGAATGGCGCAATGCGGATCATATCCGGCCCTATATGAATCATGACGGGATCATTGCGCTGGAAGAGCATCTTAGCTGGATGGATGCTATTGCCGAGGATACCAGCCGGGTGGTCCGAATCTGTTACTATCTGGACACACCGGTAGGCTTCGTACAGTTCTCACAGCTCGACAGGGTCCACAAGACCTGTGAATGGGGCTTTTATATAGGGGACAAGAGCTGTCCCCCCGGCTCCGGCACCATGATGGGAATCTTGGCGCTGGAGCATATTTTCCAGGTGGAGCAGCTAAGTAAGGTGTGCGCGCAAATCCTGGATTTCAATCAGCGGAGCTTGTCCTATCACCGCAAACTAGGCTTCATTGAGGAAGGCAGGCTAGGCAGGCAACGGATCAGAAATCATCAGCCTGTGGATGTGGTCTTGATGGCCCTGTTCCGGGAGCAATGGGAGAAGTACAGGCTACGGCTGACAGAGGAGGCAACGACAGGCCATGAAGGAAATCAGGATCGGTAACCGCACCATCGGCAGCGGGCATCCGCCTTTTGTCATCGCGGAGATGTCCGGTAATCATAATAAGTCCCTGGACCGCGCGCTCGACATCGTTAAGGCCGCCGCCCGGGCGGGCGCACATGCGTTCAAAATCCAGACCTATACGCCGGACACCATGACGCTTAATCTGCAGAATAAGGATTTCATGATTGGGGATTCGAATGGACTGTGGAAGGGAAAATCGCTGTATGAGTTGTATGCTGAGGCGTATACGCCCTGGGAGTGGCATGAGCCTATCTTTGCTTCGTGCAGGGCGCTCGGGATGATTCCGTTCAGCACCCCGTTCGATGAGTCCTCGCTCGAATTCCTGGAGACCCTCGGCGTCGACTGCTACAAGATTGCTTCCTTCGAAAATAATGATATTCCCTTATTGCGGAAGGTGGCCTCCAAAGGGAAGCCGATGATTATTTCCACCGGGATGGCCTCGCTTGGCGATATTGAACAGGCTGTCCACACCATTACCGGGGCAGGCTGCCAGGAATATATACTGCTCAAATGCACCAGCAGCTATCCGGCTTCGCCTGAGAATACCAACCTCAATACCATTCCGTATCTGCGCGACGTCTTCCGTGCTCAGGTGGGCTTGTCCGACCATACCCTGGGCGTAGGGGCCGCTGTGGCAAGCGTGGCGCTGGGCAGTACGGTGATCGAAAAGCATTTCACCCTGAACCGTGCGGAAGGCGGGGTGGATGCTGCATTCTCCCTGGAGCCGGCAGAATTCGCTTCCCTGGTCCGGGAGACAGATACGGCCTGGAGGGCACTCGGGGGTATCTCCATCGGTCCCACCCCCGAAGAAGAGAAATCCCTGCAATTCAGACGGTCTGTCTATACCTCCAAGGACATCAAGGCCGGAGACCTGCTCACTGCGGATAACATCAAAGTCATCCGCCCCGGCTACGGCCTCGCGCCCAAATATTATGATCTGCTTCTCGGCAAACGTCTCAGAACCGATCTGCCCGTCGGCACCCCGCTGAGCTGGGACCTGCTGCTGTAATCCGCCTTGACAATTGGGGAGAAAACGTCTATAACTAGAACATATCTGTATCCATTGAATCCAAATTCGATGACGGGACAAGTACGATAAGGTAACGTTCTCCAGAGAGTCGGTGCTTGCTGCGAGCCGATCGTTCACGCCTTACCCGAAGATCCTCCCCTAGAAGCTAAGCTGAAGCGTGTAATACGTGCGTAGGCTCCGCCGTCTGCCGGACGTTATCCCGGACCCGCAAGGTTGTCTTATTGCCTGCGGACTGAGATTGTACTGAATCCACACCCTTAGGATGTGCGTGCAGTGCAGATTAGGGTGGTATCGCGAGCGCTGTCTCGCCCCTTTGGGGGCGGGGCGGCGCCTTTTTGTGTGGTGGGCATCCCGAATTTCTATCCCCCTAAATCCCCCTTCCAAGGGGGACCCCAAGGGCTGGCCGCCCTCTGGACACCCGCAACAAGTGCTCCGTGGAAAGAGTGGCGTGGGCGGAAGGGAATGGACTCTGTTGGCGGAAGGACCGGCCCTTCTTAGGCTCCCCTACGGGAACGCCTGCGGGGCCTTAACAGCGCCCCGGGCTCAGCCCGTCCAGTGCTGCCTCCGGGGTCGCAGGCCAGGTGGCCCAAGAGTCAACGGCAAGCCCCCCGTCCAGTGCTGCCCTCCGGGTTCGCGGGCCGGGTGGCCCAGAGCAAAAGGCAAGCCCCCCGTCCAGTGCTGCCCTCCGGGTTCGCGAGCCGGGTGGCCCAAGAGTCAACGGCAAGCCCCCCGTCCAGTGCTGCCCTCCGGGATCGCGGGCCGGGTAGCCCAAGAGTCAACGGCAAGCCCCCCGTCCAAGTAGCTGCCCTTCGGGTTCGCGGGCCGGGTGGCCCAAGAACGAACGGCAAGGCCCCCGGGCGGGAGCCCGGTGGTGCCTAGTGCAGTTAAGGCCCCGCAGGCGTACCCGTAGGGCAGCCTAAGAAGGGCCGAGGACTCCGCCGAAGTAATCCTTTCCGTCCACTGACCCTGCTCCTCGCGCGATGCATTTATTTCGGGTGTCCAGAGGGCAGCGCCCTTGGGGCCCTCCCTTGGCGAAGGGAGGGTTTGGGAGGGATCGAAAATTTTTTGAATCATTAAAATCTTTAAAATCTTTTAAGGAAGAAGGCTCGGATGATATCCGATACAGTTTAAGACTAAACGAAGGGATTGACCATCATGCATAAGGTAGACGTCAAAGAAAAAGCCCGGGCCAGAGATGTCCGGATCTTGAAAAAGTGGAGCGAGGAGGATACGTTCCGCCGGTCTATGGAGAACCGCGAGGGACGCCCGAACTATGTGTTCTATGAAGGGCCGCCGACCGCGAACGGGGTGCCGCATATCGGGCACGTGCTGGGCCGGGTCATCAAGGACTTCATCGGCCGCTATCAGACCATGAAGGGCTTCCGCGTCATCCGCAAAGCGGGCTGGGATACGCACGGCCTGCCGGTAGAGCTCGGGGTGCAGAAGAAGCTCGGCATCTCCGGCAAGCAGGATATCGAAGAATACGGTGTGGAGAAGTTCATCAAGGAATGTAAGGAAAGTGTCTTCGGCTATGAGAAGCAGTGGCGTGAATTCACAGAAGCGATCGGCTACTGGACAGATCTGGATCATCCGTATGTAACGCTGGACAATACGTATATTGAGAGCGTGTGGAACATCCTGGCTACGGTTCATGAGAAAGGCCTGATGTACCGGGGTCACCGCGTTAGCCCATACTGCCCTAGCTGCCAGACGACCCTCAGCTCCCATGAAGTAGCCCAGGGATATAAGACAGTTAAGGATCTGAGTGCCACCGCCAAGTTCAAGCTGGACGGCAGCGGCGACTATGTGCTGGCCTGGACGACTACGCCTTGGACGCTTCCGGCGCATATGGCGCTGGCGATGAATCCGGCTATGGAATATGTGCGTGCGCAGCAGGAAGACGGCGTGTATGTACTGGCTAAGAATCTGGTGGACGAAGTGTTGAAGGGCGAGTACACCATCCTGTCTACACACACAGGCGCTGACTTTATCGGCCAGAGCTACACACCACCGTTCGGTTATATCAAGGCAGAGAAGCATAATGTGATTGTCGGAGCCTCTTTTGTAACGGACTCCAGCGGTACCGGGATCGTACATATGGCTCCGGCTCACGGGGAAGACGACTATAAGAGCTGCCGCGAGAATGGGATCAGCTTCGTGAATGTAGTGGATGCTTCCGGGAAATACACGGATGTAGTGAGTGATTTTGCCGGACGGTTCGTGAAGGACTGTGACCTTGATATCGTGAAGGTACTGTCTGAACGTGGACTGCTCTACCACAAAGAGAAATACGAGCACAGCTATCCGTTCTGCTGGCGCTGCGACACCCCGCTGCTCTATTACGCAACAGACAGCTGGTTCATCCAGACGACAGCAATCAAGGATCAGCTGATTGCCAACAATAACAGTGTGGACTGGTACCCGGACCATGTGCGCGAAGGCCGCTTCGGCAAGTTCCTGGAGGAGCTGGTGGATTGGAATATCAGCCGTAACCGCTACTGGGGTACTCCGCTTAACGTATGGGTCTGCCAGGATACCGGCAAGGAATTCGCACCGCACAGCATCGCCGAGCTGAGAGCGATGGCCATCGGCGAGGTCGCTGAGGATATCGAGCTGCATAAGCCGTATGTGGATAATATCCAGCTGCGCAGCCCGTTCAGCGAAGGCGGCGTCATGGTCCGCACCCCGGAAGTGATCGACGTCTGGTTCGACAGCGGCTCGATGCCGTTCGCCCAGAGTCATTACCCGTTCGAGAATCAAGACCGGTTCGAGGACCAGTATCCGGCAGATATGATCTGCGAAGGGATCGACCAGACGCGCGGCTGGTTCTACAGCCTGCTGGCGGTATCGACCTTGTTCACAGGCAAGGCTCCGTATAAGGCAGTTATCGCCCACGGCCATATTTTCGATGAGAACGGCCAGAAGATGTCCAAATCTAAAGGCAATGTCATCGACCCTTGGGAGATCATGAACGAATACGGCACGGATGCCTTCCGCTGGGCCATTCTGTCTGACAGTGCGCCGTGGAACAACAAGCGGTTCTCGCGCGGTCTGGTCGGGGAGACGAAGTCCAAGGTAGTGGACACTCTGGTGAACACACATGCCTTCCTTACGCTGTATGCCGGAATCGACGGCTATGATCCTGCGGATCACCCGTTCAAGGTGTCTGAGCATAAGCTTGACCGCTGGATTCTGTCCCGTCTGAACAGCCTGATCGTGCTGGTGGATAAGGGGCTGGCTGTGAATGATTTCGTGAACACCTCCAAGGCCATTGAGAACTTCGTGGATGAGCTGAGCAACTGGTACATCCGCCGTTCCCGTGACCGGTTCTGGGGCAGCGGGCTGGGCGAAGAGAAGCTGGATGCTTACCGCACCCTTACGCATGTCTTGCTGACCACAGCCAAGCTGATGGCTCCATTCACCCCGATGCTGTCCGAGGATATCTTCACGAACCTGGGCGGCGGGGAGAGCGTGCATCTGGCAGACTATCCCGCAGCGGATGAGAACCTGATCGATCTTGCTCTGGAAAAAGATATGGAGTACGCCCGCGGCATCGTCGAGCTGGCCCGTAACGTCCGCAACGAGAGCGGCATCAAGACCCGCCAGCCGTTGTCCGAGCTGATCGCGTCCACTCCGGACGACTTCAACGTGGCGGATTATGAAGAGCTGATCAAAGAAGAGATCAACGTCAAAAATATCGTCATCGAGCACAGCGACAGCGGCTTCGTAGACTTCACCCTGAAGCTGAACCTGAAGGTGGCAGGCAAGAAATACGGCAAGAGCGTCGGCTTCCTGCAAGGCTTCCTCAAAGCGATGGACAGTGACGCTACCCGCAAAGCAGTGCAAGAAGGCGTTATCGCCATTGTGTCACCGGACGGAGAAGAGCTGCAGATTACGTCTGAGGAGCTGCTGGTGGAGAAGCAGGCCAAACCAGGCTTTGCCTCCGCTTCCGGCTATGGACTGACAGTGGCCTTGAACACGGAAATCACGCCGGAGCTGGTACAGGAAGGCTGGGTACGCGAAGTCGTACGTGCGGTGCAGGACTACCGCAAACGTCTGGATCTGCCGATCGACAAGCGGGTTGCGCTGACCCTGCATGTCGATGACGAGCTGAAGGCGGCGGTGACTGCATTCGAGCATGTGCTGCGTGAGAATGTACTGGTGACTACGGTTGATTTTGACGGAGAGTATACCTATGAGACAGTGGATGCCGGCGGCAAGAGTATCGGTATTCATATCGGCGCTTAACTCCGGAGCGGCCGCGCATTTCCTGCATTACTTGTCCCTGTATGGCATATACTAGCCGCTAAGGAAAAGTTTCCACGGGTTAGAATGCAAATGACGAGCCCTGTGCTTGAAGAGAGAATTCTCTTTGACCGGGCTCGTTTGTTTTGCGGTGTACAGACAACCAGGAGGTGCAGGGGCATGGGCGGATGGAAAGGCGGGAAGATTCCTGCGGAGCAGCCGAAGCAGCCGGACGGGCCGGGAAGAATTTCGATCAGAACCACGGACAGAGGGAATAACAGGGAGGAAGGACCGCATGAGCAGCAGCCCCCGCATTCGGGAGCAGGCCCTTCGGGCAAGACAGAACCGGGCGCAGAATATCCTGAGAAAAGCCAGCCAGCCGCTTCTTCCCGTCCTAAGCCTGCAGTGACTGTCACAGCAGCCGTCGATCCGGCCGATCTTCCCCCGGAAGAGAAGCTGAACGCCTTGTACCGGATGACCACGAGTCTGGCTCAACAGATGGAGAAGTCACGAATCTCGGAATATACCGAGCTGCTGCATTCCCCGTTCCGGCTGATCTGGCTGAACATTCTCTCCGGCGTGGCCAGGGGGCTGGGGATTGCGCTCGGATTTACTTTTTTTGCGGCGACAATTATTTATGTGCTTCAGGTGCTGGGTGCGCTCAATCTGCCGATCATCGGCGACTATATCGCGGATATTGTACGGATTGTCCAGCATCAGCTGGAGCTGAAGACGTTCTGAGCGTGGATGAACAGGAAATAACCCCACAGTGTGGGGCATTGCGGCTTGGATAACGGGCACGGCAATCTTCCTTTATAAAAAGAGGCACGAATCAGCGGCGCTACTTCCGTTCTTTTCGAGTCGGGTCCAGCAGGTAGTCGCCTTCCTCGTCGTCCATGTAATGGCGGTAGCTGTTGCCCTTGATAATCATTAGATGATTGCCTGAAATGTCGGTGGCCACGAAATTCTCCCAAGGCTCCACGAAGCCCTCGGTTTCGTCCGCTTCGATCTCCATATCATTGTAGGAGCCGATGTTGTTCCCTTCAGCCATAGCCGGCGAATCCGAGTTGCCCCAGCTCTCCACGATCTGCCAGGCATCCTCGCCATCGAAGCCGTTCTGGTCGTCCCGCTCATCCAGACTGGTGCGGCCAAACGGCGGGGACAGCAGCTCCTCCTCGGCCGGACGGGTGAAAGGAGCGCTCTGGCGGGGAGCATGCTCTTTCGTGTAGCGGGTGGAGGGAAGGGCGGCCAGGCGTTCATAAGGAATCGGTTCGCCGCTGGCGAGGCATATGCCGTAGGTTCCTTCATCCATCGCCTGCAAGGCAGCTTCAATATCGTCCAGCTCATGCTCATCGCGCTCCAGCAGGGAGATATCCATGGAACGGTTATACAGCTCTGTGGCAGCATCGCCGGGATGGTTATCGATTTCGGACAGCTCTCCGGTGTTGTCCCGCATAGCCTCCTGCAGTCCGTATTGTCCGCTATTGCTTAGCCTGTGCTTGATATCCTCCTGCTGCTGCAGGAGAGCAGTACGCAGCCCGGAGAGCTGCTGTGGTGTCAGATGGCTCATTGCTGTGAGCTCCTTTCGGTAGCTAATCGCTGAAATGGGCCTAGCGCCGGTGCCAGGGATGAAGGAAGTGAAGAATACCCCGGCAGGATACCGGCGAGGCCGTTTCTTTCTCTGGATAGCTTGGCCTCCGGGGCCCTTTTTTAGCGCTGGCAAATAGTGCCCTTCCTTAACCGGCTTACCTGGTCATGCAATAGACGGGTTCTTGAGGCCTGTGCTACAATATACAAGTCTTTATACAGTATTCGTACCGCGTAGCCGCGGGAAAAATAAGAACGGAGTGACAACTTCTGTGGTGTACTTTCTGATTGCGCTAATTGTATTTCTGATTGACCAGGGTACCAAATATCTGATTGCCACCCGGCTGGAGCTCGCAGAGCAAATTCCGGTAATCAAGGATTTCTTCATTATTACGTCGCACCGCAATCGTGGAGCCGCCTTCGGAATTCTGGAGGGACAGCAGTGGTTCTTCATTGTGATTACAGTAATTGTTGTATGCGGAATCGTCTGGTACCTGAACAAAGCCCGCAAGACCCGCAAGCTGCTGCCTACTGCACTGGCGCTTGTCCTTGGCGGAGCGATCGGCAACTTCCTGGACCGGATTCTTAACGGTGAGGTTGTGGATTTCCTCATGTTCAATTTCGGCAGCTATACGTTCCCGATCTTCAATGTGGCTGATTCCTGTATCGTGGTCGGGGTGGGTCTGATTATTCTGGACACGCTGCTGGAAGTGAAGGGCGAACAGGAAGTCACCGAGGTGAAGGAATCACAGGAAGTCAAAGAAGGGAATGAATGATTTGAACAAAGACGTCAAAGAGCTGGCGGATTCTGGCGCCCTCGAGGAAGAAAGAGACGTCACTGAGTGGATCGTTGCCGAGGAGAATGCGCGGGAGCGGATTGATAAATACGTTACAGAGGCCATGGAAGACGAGATCTCGCGCTCCCAGGTTCAGCTATGGATCAGCAGCGGCCATGTTGTGGTCAACGGCGCGCCGGTCAAAGCGAACTACAAGCTGAATGAAGGCGATAAGGTAACCGTTACGGTGCCCGAACCCGAGGTTACGGATCTGATCGCACAGGATATTCCGCTGGAAGTGGCCTACGAGGACAGCGATGTGATTGTGGTGAATAAGCCACGCGGCATGGTCGTGCATCCGGCAGTGGGACATCCCTCCGGCACCCTGGTCAATGCGCTGATGTATCATTGCAAGGATCTGTCCGGCATTAACGGCGAGATTCGCCCAGGCATTGTCCACCGCATCGACAAGGATACCTCCGGTCTGATTATGGCGGCCAAGAATGACGCCAGTCATGCTTCGCTGTCCGCCCAGCTTAAGGAGCACAGTGTGACCCGCCGCTATATCGCAGTGGTGCATGGTAATCTGTCTCATGACAAGGGAACCGTAGATGCGCCAATCGGCCGTGATCCGCATGACCGCAAGCTGTATACCGTAACCGAGAAGAACAGCAAGCGCTCCGTGACGCATTTTACCGTGCTGGAGCGGTTCGGTGACTGCACACTGCTGGAGCTTCAGCTTGAGACAGGACGCACGCACCAGATCCGTGTTCACATGAAATTTATCGGCCATCCGCTGGTGGGTGATCCGGTCTACGGGCGCAGCAAGGGAACTACTATGAACGGACAAGCCCTTCATGCAGCGGTACTCGGTTTTGTACATCCTTCTACAGGCGAGTACAAGGAGTTCAGCGCACCGATTCCGGCGGATATGGAAGAGCTTCTATTTACATTGCGCAGCAGATAAGTACAAATCAATAGATTATAAATCCATGGTACACAGGCCCGATTTGCGTCATATTAAGAGCATAGCTTCACAATTTAGGCCCAGGAGATGAATAGAAGATTATGAGCATTGAACAATATCAGGCGACATTCATTCAGACGAATTTCGCAGACCGCATCGGCGGCGAAGGATACGGCAAGGACACCTCCATCTACAAATTTGAGAAAATCAAACGCGCCAAAGCCTCGGCGAAGCAGGATTTTCCGAACATTGAACTGATCGACATGGGCGTCGGTGAGCCGGACGAAATGGCAGATGAAGGCATCGTGTCCAGACTTGCGCTGGAAGCGGCCAAGGAAGAGAACCGCGGCTACTCCGATAACGGTATTCCTGAATTCAAAGCGGCTGCGGCTGTGTATCTTAAGGAAGTTTTTCAGGTGGACGGAATTGACCCTGTAACGGAAATCGTGCATTCCATCGGTTCTAAGCCTGCGCTGGCTATGCTGCCATCCGTATTCATTAATCCGGGCGATATCACGATCATGACCATTCCGGGCTATCCGGTACTGGGTACTCATACCAAGTATCTTGGAGGACAAGTCTACTCTGTGGAGCTGAAGAAGGAGAACAATTTCCTGCCTGACCTGAACTCCATTCCTGAAGAGGTTGCCCGTAAGGCGAAGCTGCTCTACCTCAACTATCCGAACAACCCTACCGGCGCAAGCGCCACCCCTGAATTCTTCAGCGAAGTAGTGGCCTGGGCCAAAAAATATGATGTAGTCGTCATCCATGACGCACCTTATGCTGCATTGACCTATGACGGCGTGAAGCCGCTGAGCTTCCTGTCCGTGCCTGGTGCCAAGGATGTTGGCGTTGAGCTGCACTCCCTGTCCAAGTCCTACAACATGACCGGCTGGAGAATCGGCTTCGTGGCCGGCAATCCGCTGATCGTGAAGGCGTTCAGTGATGTGAAGGACAACAATGATTCCGGCCAGTTCATCGCCATTCAAAAAGCTGCCGCTTACGGCCTCTCTCATCCTGAGATTACCGAAGCGATTGCCGCCAAATACTCCCGCCGCCACAACATGCTGGTGGATGCGCTGAACAGCCTGGGCTTCAAGGCCGAGAAGCCGAAGGGCTCCTTCTTCCTTTATGTAGCCGCACCTAAGGGCGTCAAGGGCGGACGCCGCTTCGAATCCGGCGAGGATTTCTCGCAGTTCCTGATCCGCGAGAAGCTCATCTCCACCGTGCCTTGGGATGATGCCGGCGCGTTCGTGCGTTTCTCCGTGACCTTCGTGGCCAAGGGCGAGGAAGAGGAGAAGCGTGTCATCTCCGAGATTCAAAGACGTCTTAGCGACGTTGAATTTGAATTTTAGTATGAATAAGGGGCTGTCCCAAAAGCCATGAAGTGGCTAATTGGGATAGTCCTTTTTGTATTTTAAGTAGGATCAAAGTGAAATAAGCAATAATAGCACTATTTATATCAAAACGCAGAGCAGCGATCCTCCAACAACAGGAGAATCGCTGCATTTTCGTTTTTAACCTAAAAAAACACTCTTTTTTTATATTGGGACGTCATATAACAGTTATACACATCTTTGACCTCTTTCATATACGAGCGCCCGATGGGGAATTGATCGCCATTGGACATGGATACCGTGTTGGACGAGATTTTATGGATATGTTCAATATTCACAATAATGGAACGGTGAATCATAAGCAGCGGGGATTCCGTTTCGAATTTGAATTTGTTAAGAACACCTCTGCTTTGATATTGGCAATCTGCGGTTGAAATTTCGAGTTGATTTTTGAGAACGGCATCTTTCACTTTCTTGATGGATAGGACTTCGGCGACTTTTAACAGCAGATATTCTCCGTCTGTCCGGATAGTTAGGTATCGCCCGGATAACGAGACGATATATTCACATAACTTTAACAATTTCATAGAAAACAAATCATAGGAAGTAGGTTTGGTAATGAACTGAAAGGGTTGCACATCAAAACAATCTAATATAGATTGCTGATCGTGTGTAAGAAAGATGATTTGTAAATCATAGTCCTGATGATTACGTATCCATTTTGCCGTCTCAATGCCATTCATCTTACGGAGCACAACATCTATAATCAGGATATGAAATGGATTACCGGCATGGCTTTTCAAATATTCGATCAGTTCTTCCCCGGAAAAAAAATACTTGATTTGAAAGTAGAATTTAGCCTCTTGTTCGAATCTACGAAAGAAATCTTCAATTTGAGCGTGGCAGAGCTCATCAGCGTCACATACGGCTACGTTGAACAAGGAATAACCTCCTGTCATTTAAAAATTTCTGTAATTTGCGACTTATACCCCCTTTTTATGCAATTAAAACCCATTTTACACCATAATTATTTTTTTATGTTATGATTTTTGTGTGAGGTAGACAGCTACAACGTTCAGCAGGGAGGCATGGTATTCATGCAGGTTGAAGAGAAATATCAATTCAAGAGCAATTTGAGAACGCTTAAACACGGTAATCAAGTCGTTATCGGGAACCGGGATGACGGGAAATGGATGAAGATCAGCAAGCAATGTTTCGATATTCTGAACATGGGTGTGGATCATCAGGCCACTTTTGCTGATTTGCTTCAAGCATTAGCTGATGATGAAGATAGAGCTTATTTCAAGAAATTATTTACGAAACTCAGAGCCATCGGAGTGATCCGATTGCAGAGCGATGAGGAGAAGGTTCCAGCGAGGGCTATTGATTTTGCGGTCACGCACCGCTGCAACTTGAACTGTACCCACTGCTGCGTCGCGGCCAGTTCTATCGCAGGCAAGGAGTTCCTACAGACCGAAGAGATCCTGGGCATACTGGATAAAATCATAGCCCTCCACCCCGCCCAAATCAATTTTACAGGTGGTGAAGTGCTGGTCCGGGAAGATTTCTTGGATATTCTTAAATATGGACGTGAGCATTACCAGGGAATCATCGGCGTAATGACAAATGCCACACTTATTGAAGAAGTCAATGTTATAGCATTGGCGAAATATGCCGACTCGATCGACATTAGCATTGATGGTGTTGATGAAGAGACATGTTCCAAGATAAGAGGAGAAGGCGTCTTCCAAAAAGTAGTGGACAGTATCCGGCTGCTGCAAGAGAATGGTCTGGATAAAATATCGTTGTCCATGGTTATCACCAGTGATACCCAACATTTACGCGAAGAATTCGACCATCTGAATGAACAGTTGGGCACCAAAGGGGTAACCCGGATCTTTAGTCCGATTGGTAGAGGACGTATTAATAAAAGTCAATTGGAGGTTAACCTTGATTCCGACTTCAAGTCGGACATGGGGCAGTTGAACAACAATGAGATTCTTCATAATCTGAAGACCTGTCATTGCGGTGCAATCCAAAAAACGTTGTATATCAACTATAAAGGAAATGTATATCCATGCGGCTTGCTTGAGAAGGAAGAATATCGTCTATGTCATGTAAATGATATAGAGGATTTCGAATCCTTTTACAGTCAGAAATGTTATCAAGATTGCGGGGGGTACCAGTCCTTGATGAACATTCAACCAGAGAACTTCAATAAGTGTGCTGATTGTGATGTCAATCTGTTCTGTTGGAACTGTGTTCATTTCTTGGATCTACTCAAGAAGGGCGATCATGTTGCCGAATTTGATTGCAGTGAACAGAAGCGGGAATTGCAGCAAGCGGTCTGGGGAAGTCATACATAAAAAGGGTGGTTCTTATGTTAGCCAGTATATGGGTAACGACAGCTTGCAACATGAGATGTGATTATTGCTACGAAGGCATGGACAAATCATATGAGATGATGAGCCGGGAGACGGTGGATATCGCCATCGATTACATCTTGAGCCAATATAAGCAAATGGCGGATACAACGCTGATCGTACAATTTCATGGCGGAGAGCCATTAATGAACTTTGAGATTGTGAAATATACCACAAACCGAATCAAAGAAGCTTTTATCGGACAAGACGATGTGTTGTTATTCGGAATGACCACCAATGGAACATTATTGGACGCGGAGAAAATGAGTTTTCTGGCTACGAATATTAACTATGGGTTATCTATCAGTTTAGACGGAGGCAAAGACACACATGATCTCCACAGAAAACTGCATAATGGCAAAGGGTCCTATGATCTGGTCACTTCCAACGCTTTACAATTGTTGACGTTAAGAACCGATATCAGAGCCCGGTTAACGTTTAATTCAGAGACAGTGGCCGAGCTGTATGAGAATGCGGTCCATCTGGTGAAGCTTGGTTTTGGCAAAGTGGCTTGTATTCCGGACTATTATGATAACCGCTGGAATGAAAATCATATGAAACTGCTTCTTGAACAAGCCCGGCAAGTACAAATTTATCTTAGAGAAGCGCAAAAAAATCATCCGGACCTGGACATTATTCTCTTGAATGTTCCTTACTTCAAAATGGGTGTCTGTACGGGAGGGACTGGCAGCTTTCATATTTTGCCCAATGGCGATCTGTACCCATGCAGTTATGGCATCGGTGACAATGAATTTCGAATCGGCAATGTGAAAGACGCATCCCCACTAGACACAGATAAACTTGCCTCTATACTTCGCAGTGCGGAAGAAATCAATCCCGATTGCAAGGGTTGTTCACTGTATGCCGGATGTACTTGCTCCCGTTGTAAAATCATCAATAAAGTATTAACCGGCAACGATCTGACACCATCTCCGGTCGTCTGTGCAATGGAGAACACGAAATATCAGATTTTAAAGGAAAACAATACCATTTACACTTGAAAGGAGGTGATAAAATGAATCTGGAAATCAAAAAAATCACTGACAAGATCGAAGAACTTGATGTTCACGGTCAAGGATGTACCGATGATTGCGCAGATTGGTCAGGCAACAAAGGATCTAACCCAGTCGGCTGCGTCGTTACCATTTCCCCGAAAGGCTGGAGTGGGTGGTAAGAAGAAATATGAATGACAGGCATTAATAATACTTAAATGAGGAATGGGCAAAGATGTAGACTCTCTATATCTTTGCTTTTTCCTACTATAAGGTGGATACAGTATGGGACAGAAGCAGAGAATTGTTATCGTGGACAGTGGCATTGATATGGCAAACGCTGATTTCAACATTCATTCAGGTATAAATTTCTCAAGCAGGGGAGGGCCGAACGAGATTCAGGACTCAAGTGGTCATGGCACGTATTGCGCGGCTATTATTAATAACGTGCATCCTGGCGCAGAATTGGATATCGTCAAAATCCTCGACCACAACGCGGAGACCAGCTCGTCAAGATTAATCGAGGCATTGGAGTATATTTGTGATCTGGATGCCCGAATAGTCAATCTAAGCTTGGCTACGATGAACAATATGTACGCTGAACCATTGACAGCCATCTGCAACAAGCTGAGTCATGAAGGGAAATTTATCGTGTCATCACTTGCCAATGGACACAG
The DNA here is from genome assembly GCF_038000365.1 of Paenibacillus sp. FSL R7-0333. NCBI lineage: Bacteria > Bacillati > Bacillota > Bacilli > Caryophanales > Paenibacillaceae > Paenibacillus > Paenibacillus sp. FSL R7-0333. Next base: position 5,303,078 of record NZ_JBBOBZ010000001.1, on the reverse strand, counting down.
TTACAGTATGCCCGCTGCGATACCCTCTGTCATTGGAGTAGACAGCATTCGCTTCACCGATGCCAATTCTTTCTGGTATAACCGGCATGAACGTATCCAATGTGTGGCCGATATTACTCCTGTCATGGTTCCTACGTTAAATGGTTCATTCAGAATGTTTGGAGGTAACAGTAAAGCAACTGCCTATTTTTCCGGTTACATTGCAAACCTGTTGTCACGTGAGCAGGACATCCGGTCTTTTAACCAACTAAACACCGCACTCGAAGCTACAGCCTGTCTAAATCACTGGAACGCTGAAGATATTGAGAATGGCAAATGCCCCGATTTTAAACTCGGCAAGCAGGGAATTGTAACCACGAATGAAGAGGTACACCAACAAATTATACATATTATCCGTCAAACATTCTCTATCCTTGACCATCAGACTGACAAGTTGACGCAGCAGAATTTATTCGAGTGGTTGAAGCAAGATGATTATTATCCGCTTATGGAAGAGATAACAAGACATTTTTCAATTACAGTCAATTACAATTTGCTGAGTCTGAATGTATTTCAATCATCCTTGTCGCTATCCGAATTTGTCGAAAGCAGGCTCGAAGCCAATGAAAGTTGATGTTCATTTCAAACCACTGTTTACGCTTATATTCAAATACAAAAAACAGCACGCTCTAGCCGGCGTGTTTATGCTGATAAACTCACTGCTGTCGATCATGACACCCTACATACTCATTCGAATTATTGATGATGTGATTCCCGATAAAGATTATACTTTATTGCTGCAAGTGGTCGTTGCTTTTCTAGCGATTATTGTCCTGCAAAATGGAAGTAAATTAATCTCTGATTATTATTATGCAGTAATCGGCAAAAAAGTGGTCTATGATCTGCGTTTGAAGCTTGTGAATCATTTGAACAAAATGTCCGGCCGATACTATTCGGATGCGAATTCGGGCGATCTACTCACAACAATCAACAGCGATGTGGCTACTGTCGAAGACTTCTCCACCCGCATGATCTTTACACTTATCTCCGATATCATCACGGCGGTTGTAATGCTGATCTTCTTATCGATTATGCAGTTCGATTTGTTGCTGGTCTCTGTAGCGTTGCAGCCGCTTATGTTCATCTTGCAAAGAAGATATAACCAGAAGATCCATTCGATAGTGACCCGTCTGCGTAATCATCATGGCCTGTATGTATCTGTAGTTGAAGAATATTTGTCATCCATGTTAACTTTTACTCTTCAAAATGCCAAAAAATTATTTTTTAGAAAATACTATCAATCAGCAAGAAGTTTCTACGAAGAAGGAGTGAAGCTACAATTCCACCTCTCTGCCAGTATGTTAAGTTCCAATATCATCAGCGGCTTCATTACAATCTCTATTCTAAGTTATGGAGGATACAAAGTAATGATTGGCGCCATGACGGTGGGGGTGTTGGTTGCCTTTAATACATATACACAACAACTTTTAAATCCGATATTTAGAATTGCTCATTTCAAAATGAATATTCAGCAGACGATTGTAGCAATGGAGAAAATAATGGCTGTATTGGACGAACCGATTGACATTCAGCATGACAATGGCGGAATCAAACCGATGGTACTCAAGGGGGACATCGAGTTTCATAATGTGAATTTTTCCTACAACGATCAAGTCGAGACGTTAAAGGAAATAAATCTTTCTTTTGCATCCAATACTGTGTCTGCTCTTGTGGGAACCAGCGGCTCAGGCAAAACGACGGTCACGAGCCTCATTTACAGGTTATGGGATGTTGACCATGGACATATATTGTTAGATGGAATTGACATTAGGGAATACAATTTGCACTATTTACGCAAGAACATAAGTATCGTCTCACAGGATACCTTTATCTTCAATGATACGATTCTCAATAACTTGCGCTTAGCCGCGGATCTGTCCATGGACGAGATTATAGCTGCCGCCCAAGCTGCTGATATTTATGATTTTATTATGTCTTTGCCTGCCCGGTTCGACAGCAAGGTCGGTCAGAACGGCGTGATGTTATCGGGCGGACAAAAGCAAAAAATCTCCATTGCACGCGCAATATTAAGAGATGCGCCGATTATCATCCTGGATGAAGCAACGTCATCGTTGGATACCTTGTCGGAACAAACTGTTCAAAGCGCTTTCCAGATGTTATTTACAGGCAAGACCGTCATTATCATTGCCCATAGACTCTCTACCATCGAACAAGCGGATATCATCTATGCTATCCAAGACGGGCGAGTTGTGGAGTGCGGAACACACCGCCAGCTTATGGCGCAACAGAGTGTCTATTATCGGCTGTATACTAGCAGTGCTGAAGTTGATACCGTCAAATCTATGTAATTTCCTTTTAATGCAATAAGATGGTATATTGGATTTATTGGGATTAATTTGAAAGGGAGTGTATTTCATGCCGTTACAGGCCGAAGCTCTTTCCAAAATCTATGGAACAGAGTCGAACAAAGTAACCGCTTTAAACAATGTATCTATTACTATAGAGGATGGCCAGTTCGTATCGATCATTGGACCTTCGGGGAGTGGGAAATCCACACTTCTGCATCTGCTTAGCGGGATAGATAAGCCAACTGGCGGGACTGTTTTATTTAATAATGAAGATATGTATGCTCTGGGGGAGAAGGAATTGTCGGCATTTCGCCGCCAGAAATTCGGATTTGTGTTTCAGCAATTTCACCTGATTCCCATTTTAACGGCGGAAGAGAATATTTGTATGCCGGTGTTATTGGACCGGAAACAGCCCGATCAAGAGTATTTGCGAGAATTAACCGATTTCCTGGAGATTTCCGGCCGTCTCTCCCATCTGCCGCATGAGTTGTCGGGGGGGCAGCAGCAGAGAGTGGCGGTAGCAAGAGCGCTGATTGCCAAACCTCAAATTATATTTGCCGATGAGCCTACGGGTAACCTGGACAGCAAAAGCAGTAAAGAAGTTATTGAGCTGCTCACCCGCGCATCCAAGCAATTTGGGGCCACCTTAATTATGATAACCCATGATCTTGCCATATCACAGCTCTCTGAACGACGGTTAACCATCTCGGATGGTGTACTATCGGAGGTTGAGAGCCAATGAAACATTATTTAGGTTATGCTGTCAAGGAGCTGCGGAGCAGCCCGCTGACCTCGGTGTTGATCATCATCGCTATTGTGATGTCCACTGTAATGACAACAGTAGTGGCCCAATCCATCACCACCCTTCAGACTTTAAGGGCAGAGCAAGCCCGTTACGTCAATGGCGATTATCATGTTACCTTTAACCATTTGAATCAAGATCAGGTTCACAAATTACAGGCCGATAGCAGAATATCCAATCTCGGATTGTATCAATCTCTGGGGAACAGCACCATTCAAGATTCAGGGATAAGTGCCAGTGTTCTTGAATATAATACAGACGGTTTGCGAAATCATTCCCGGGTTACTCAGATTAAAGAAGGCGAGCTGCCACAGCGGCCCAATGAGATTGCCCTTACCGATAACATCTTGAAATTAATGAAGCTGGAACCGAGAATCGGAATGCCCATCACAATGAAGCTAAATGTTGCATCTAACAACGTAGAAGAGGGTTCCTTTGATTATACGGCTTCCTTTATTTTGAGCGGGGTGCTGGAGGATGATTACACAGGTTATGTGTCGGGGTTGTCGCTGGCTCTCGTGGGTGAAGGTACGGCAGAACGTTATTTACCGGAGCAGTATTTGCTGACCTCGGCGGAATTCAAGGTTAAATCGTTAAATGCGTTTCAATCAACGGTGGATCAGATCGTCAAGGATTTGCAGCTTGAGGCTTCATTCGTTTCGTATAATGCCTTTTATTTGAATGCTCTAGGTGTCTCTTTTGACACAGGGGAATCTGAGCAGACGGACAATATCACATCCATCACTGTCATCGCGTATGTGGTCGGTCTGCTGGTGCTGCTTGCCTCCGGTCTGGTCATCTATAATGTACTCAAAATTTCTATTGTTAAAAGAATGAAGAATTACGGATATCTCAGGGCCATCGGAGCAGAACCGGGACAATTATACAAGATTGTGATCCTTCAAGTATTAATCTATAGCGCGATTGCAATTCCAGTGGGACTTGTTATCGGGTTGTTCACGTCAGGGGCCATCACGGAGATGGCATTGACCATCATTCAACCGGACACTCTGATCGTCAAGGATCAGAATGAGCTTCAGCAACTTCTCTCCGATTATCCGAACCAGAATGTGACCGCTATCCTGTTTGGAACGGTCATATCGTTCATATTTACATGCGCAGCTTCTTTTCCATCCGCATCGTATGCAGCCAGAGTTTCCCCCAAGACAGCCATAGCCGGGAACCAGACTACCGTTCATCGAAAAAGAAGAAATAGCAAATCGATCAAGAACTTTAACCGCTATTTTGCGCTTATCAATCTCAGGCGGAATCCGTCCCGATCCTTAATCACGATACTGTCATTGTTTATGAGTATTACCATCTTTGTAGCGCTGCATTCATTTGGAGATGTGCTGGACACCACGAGTCAGATCAGCGATTTGAAACAAGGGGATTATTCGATTACGAGCGAAACGGTAGGAATACCAGAGAGTGCCATAGCCCAACTGCAAGCCCATTCCGGGGTGAAAGACATCTCTTATATGAAATACTCCAAATATATGCCGGGCGAGATTGAAAGTGATCTCACTTTTGGATTAAGCGGGGATATGCTAAAAATTATTGGGGTAGATATGGAAACACTGAATCAATTATATCCATCTATGGATAATCAGAAGAAACTGGATTTCCAGAACGGCACGCTGTGTATTGTCAAAAATCCGATAGAAATCGCCGGATCCCAGACCACTCAACTGCAACCGCAAGATACGATAACGATTAACAATAACATGCTTACAGTGGAGGCAGTCACTCCCCGGGCTTTGCAACTGCAAGGGACAGGGTGGGTCAACGGGGTTGATATCATTGTATATGACAAGGTTTATGATAAGTTGACAGGCCATCACATGGTGAATCAAATGAATATCTTTATGAACGATAGCGCAGATCATTCACAGGTGGAGTCGTTGATTCAACAGATCGTAGACAAAAATCAGGGTTCTCGCTGGCTCTCTTACCAAAAAGCCGATGAGCAACTCCAGCAATCCTTTGAACAAATCAAGATACTCATGTGGGGGCTGATCCTGTTTATCAGTTTTATTGGAATATTGAATATAATGAATACTATCTATACGAATATTAATACAAGAATCAATGAAATCGGTATTCAGCGGGCGATTGGAATGGATAAGAGTAGTCTGTACAAAATCTTCCTATGGGAAGGGGCCTATTATGCCGGTTTTGCTTCTCTCTTGGGTTCCATTGCGGGTTATCTGCTCTCTGTGTTTATACAATCGGCAACGATGGATGTATGGGATTTCAGCAATATTCCAATTATCCCTATACTTCTGGCTACAATACTGGCAGGGGTAACCTGCCTTGTTGCAACGATCATTCCGTTAAGCAGTATGAAGAGAATGAACATTGTCGAGAGCATAGAGGTTGTACATTAGGAGCATTTTTCGTTTAGCCTGAACCATGTTGACATCCTGCCATCATTCTGTCATACTTTTAACAAATGAATAGCGCCTTTAATTCAGTCCCGTGAGGCTGGCAAGGTAACGTGAATCGAGGTTCGCGTCATGAAAGAAGGAATCCGTATGAGTACGGAGGGTCTTTTTATGCGCGCGGACACGCCATCTTTTTGAATCTGCGGATTTCACTCCTTGCCTGCTTTGGGCAAGGAGTTTTTTGTTATCCGGGGAACTTGAACAGGCGATCAAGCAGGGGGATGGCAAAGAGGATGGTTACTGAAAAAAATGTCATTATGGACGAAACGGCGATTCGCCGGGCACTGTCACGCATTGCACATGAGATTTTGGAGAAAAACAAGGGTATCGAGAATTGCCTGCTGGTCGGCATCCGCACCCGGGGGATTTACCTCGCTCAGCGGATCGCGGAGCGCATTAAGGAAATTGAGGGCGTGGACATCCCTTACGGGGAGCTGGACATTACCCATTACCGCGATGACCGCGAAGGCGGCGGGGACAACCGGGAAGCGATGGACAAGGCAGTTGTCAACAGCAACCTGATCCTGCCTCCGGGCACCAGCGGCACCCGGGACAAGAAAGTGATCCTGTTCGACGATGTATTGTACACAGGAAGAACGATCCGCGCGGCAATGGATGCGCTGATGGATTGCGGACGGCCCCGGATGATCCAGCTGGCTGTACTGGCTGACCGCGGCCACCGGGAGCTGCCGATCCGCCCCGACTATATCGGCAAGAACGTACCTACCTCCAGGCATGAGCAGATTGAAGTGTCCCTGAGCGAATATGACGGCAAGGACGAAGTGTACATTATTTCAAACCGGGAGGAACGATAACAATGATGACGGCAACCAAAGTGAAGGAACGCAGTCTGCTGGGGATGAAGGAGCTGGCGGGGTCGGAGATTACCCAACTGCTAGACAGAACAGCCTACTGGGATCATCAGAGCGAGAAGCTCACGCCGGTGCTGAGAGCACATTTTGTTGCCAATATGTTCTTCGAGAATAGTACAAGAACCCGCTTTTCCTTCGAGATGGCCGAGAAACGCCTGGGTGTGCAAGTGCTGAACTTCACGGCCGCGGCCTCCAGTGTCGAGAAGGGTGAGTCCATCTACGATACAGTGCGCACACTGGAGTCAATGGGCATCGATGCCGGAGTGGTCCGGCTGAAGCCTGCCGGTGTGCTGCAGCAGCTTGCCGAGAAGGTAGGCGTTCCGCTCATCAATGCCGGGGACGGCAACAACGAGCATCCGACGCAGGCGCTGCTGGACCTGTACACGATGCGCAAGCATTTTGGCGGATTGAAGGGCCTGAAGGTATCGATTATCGGGGATATTATGCACAGCCGGGTAGCAAGGTCCAACCTCTGGGCACTCACCAAAATGGGGGCAAGTGTGCAGTTCTGCGCCCCGGCGAATATGCAGGCTCCTGAGCTTGCGGCCTACGCTCCATACGTGTCCATGGAAGAAGCGCTGAAGGCGGATGTGGTCATGATGCTGAGAGTGCAGCTGGAGCGGCATGCTTCGGGCATTATTTTATCGGCTGAGCAGTACCGGGAGCACTTCGGGCTGACTGAGGAACGGGCGTCCAGGCTGGATCCGGCAACGATCATCATGCACCCGGCGCCGGTCAACCGCAATGTAGAGATCGACGATGCGGTGGTGGAGAGCAGCCAGTCCCGGATTTTCCCGCAGATGGCGAACGGAGTCCCGGTACGGATGGCTGTCATGGAGCGGGCGCTGCAGTAGCAGAAAAAAACCTCACATAAGCGCATTAATAAATATACACAAAGATGAATTTTTATTATATAATAACTACAGAGCTTACGGCTGCGGCCGGAAGGCACAAAGGAGAATCCTAACCGTGATCATCAAAAATGCCAGTGTACTGAACGAAGAAGGCGTGCTGGAGCGCAAGCATATTGTTGTGCAGGACGGAGTTATCTCGAAGATTCAGGATGCCGCCGAGGCGGTAGAGGAAGCCAGCGAGACCGTTGAAGCGGATGGTAAGCTGCTGATTCCGGGACTGATCGATATGCATGTGCACTTACGTGAACCGGGGTTCGAGCATAAGGAAACGATTGAGACCGGTGCACGTTCGGCAGCCAAAGGCGGATTCACAACGATTGCCTGCATGCCGAACACACGCCCGGTAACTGACAGTGCAGAGATCGTACAGCTCGTGAAGGACAAGGCACGTGAAGCGGGGCTTGTGAAGGTGCTGCCTTACGCGGCCATTACCAAGAATGAGCTGGGACGCGAGCTGACGGATTTTGCGGCACTGAAGGAAGCGGGAGCGATCGGCTTCACCGATGACGGTGTAGGCGTACAGAGCGCGCAGATGATGAAGGATGCGATGAAGCTGGCGAAGGGACTGGATATGCCGGTGATTGCCCACTGTGAGGATAACTCGCTGGTGGAAGGAGCGCCGGTAGCCGAAGGCACTTTTGCCGACAAGCATGGCCTGAAGGGAATTCCGAACGAATCGGAAGCCATTCATGTAGGCCGTGACATTCTGCTGTCTGAAGCAACGGGTGTTCACTATCATGTGTGCCATGTCAGCACCGAGCAGTCGGTCCGGCTGATCCGCCAGGCGAAGCAAATTGGCATTAAGGTGACCGCCGAGGTATGCCCGCATCATCTGCTGCTCTCGGAGGAGGATATTCCGGGCATGGACGCCAATTGGAAAATGAATCCGCCGCTGCGCTCGCGCCGTGACGTTGAGGCCTGCATTGAAGGGCTGCTGGACGGCACGCTGGATATCATCGTGACCGACCATGCCCCGCACAGCGAGGAAGAGAAAGCCAAAGGCATGCAGCTTGCACCGTTTGGCATCGTCGGCTTTGAGACGGCCTTCCCGCTGCTGTATACCGCTTTTGTGGCCACAGGCAAATGGGATCTGTCACTGCTGGTGCGGCGGATGACCGCTGATCCGGCCCGGGTGTTCAGACTGAATACAGGCAGCCTTGCCGTTGGGGCGCCTGCCGATCTGACCCTGATTGACTTGAATCAAGAGAAGGAAGTAGATCCTGCAACGTTTGCGAGCAAGGGTCGCAATACACCTTTTACCGGATGGAAGCTTAAGGGCTGGCCGGTGAAGACCTGGGTAGACGGCAGAGCCGTATGGAGTGAGGCTTAACAGAAGTAAGCAGTAGCCCATGCAGCCCGGCTGCATGGCTGTGACATAAGAATCAGACTACAGAAACAAGAAGGAGTGGAAGGCATGCAGGCGAGATTGCTGCTTCAGGACGGAACACTGTTTACAGGCACCGCATTTGGCGCGGAAGGCGAGAAGACGGGCGAGGTTGTTTTTAACACAGGAATTACAGGCTATCAGGAGGTACTATCGGACCCTTCGTACTGTGGGCAGATCGTCACCATGACGTATCCGCTGATCGGGAATTACGGTATTACCCGTGATGACTTCGAGTCCGTTCGCCCTTTTGTACACGGCTTTGTGGTGCGGCGTCACGAATCCGTACCCAGCAACTGGCGTGCTGAATACAGTGTAGACGATCTGCTGAAGGAATATGACATTCCCGGCATCAGCGAGATTGATACCCGTATGCTTACCCGCATTATCCGCCACTATGGCACCATGAAGGCAATCCTCACCACTTCGAACAAGCGTGTGGAAGAATTGATGGAGATGATGGGTGACACGACCATTGAAGAGCTGCGCAATCAGGTTGCACGTACCTCAACTACAGCAGCCTACAGCAGCCCGGGCACCAAAGAACGCATCGTGCTGGTCGATTACGGCGCAAAGACCGGTATTCTGCGCGAGCTGAACAACCGCGGCTGTGATGTGGTGGTTGTCCCTCATGATGTCACCGCAGACGAGATCCGCCGCCTGAACCCTGACGGCATTCAGCTCTCGAATGGCCCTGGAGACCCGAAGGATGTGCCTTATGCGGTACAGACAATCTCCGAGCTGCTCGGCGAATACCCGATCTTCGGCATTTGCCTGGGACACCAGCTGTTCGCCCTGGCCTGCGGCGCCGACACTGAGAAGCTCAAGTTCGGCCATCGCGGCGGGAACCATCCGGTGAAAGAGCTGGAGAGCGGACGCTGCTTCATCACCTCCCAGAATCATGGGTACACAGTGAATGAGGAATCCATTGCCAGCACAGACCTGGAAGTTACCCATATCAATAACAATGACAAGACCGTTGAAGGACTGAAGCATACCCGTTACCCCGCTTTTTCGGTGCAGTACCATCCGGAAGCGGCGCCGGGACCGCTTGACAGCAGTTATCTGTTCGACCGCTTCCTGCAGCTGATCGCAGACCACAAGGCACAGCGGCCGGCCGGATCGCGTCAGGCGCAGCTTGCAGCGAATGCCAGAATCACGGCACCGAAATCATCCGCACCCCAGCTTGAAGCCGTGAAAGGAGCTCTATAACATGCCTAAGAACAACAAACTCAAAAAAATTCTGGTTATCGGCTCCGGCCCGATCGTTATTGGTCAAGCTGCCGAATTCGACTATGCAGGCACTCAGGCCTGCCAGGCCCTTAAAGAAGAGGGCGTCGAGGTCGTGCTGATCAACAGCAACCCGGCGACGATTATGACCGATACCAATATGGCTGACAAAGTATACATCGAGCCGATTACGCTGGAATTCGTGACTGGAATTATCCGTCAGGAGCGTCCGGACGGACTGCTGCCGACACTCGGCGGACAGACCGGCCTGAACATGGCTGTAGAGCTGGCCCGTGCCGGAGTCCTAGAGCAAGAGAAAGTGAAGCTGCTGGGTACACAGCTTGAATCCATCGAGAAAGCGGAGGACCGCGATTTGTTCCGCGAGCTGATGCGCGAGCTGGATCAGCCGGTGCCGGAAAGTGCGATTATTACCAGTGTGGAAGAAGCTCTGGGCTTCGCCGCAGGAATCGGCTATCCGCTGATCGTTCGTCCTGCCTACACGCTGGGCGGAACAGGGGGCGGAATCTGCGACAACGAAGAAGAGCTGCGTGAGACCGTCAAGGCCGGTATCCGTTACAGCCCGATCGGCCAGTGTCTGGTCGAGAAGAGCATCGCCGGCATGAAGGAAGTCGAATATGAGGTTATGCGTGATGCGAACGACAACTGTATCGTGGTCTGCAACATGGAGAACTTTGATCCGGTGGGCGTACATACGGGCGACAGTATCGTAGTGGCCCCGAGCCAGACGCTGTCTGACCGTGAATATCAGATGCTGCGGAGTGCTTCCCTGAAGATTATCCGCGCGCTGAATATTGAAGGCGGCTGTAACGTCCAGTTCGCCCTGGACCCGCAGAGCTACCAGTATTATGTGATCGAAGTGAATCCGCGTGTCAGCCGCTCCTCGGCGCTGGCGTCGAAGGCGACCGGCTATCCGATTGCCAAGATGGCCGCGAAGATCGCACTCGGCTACACACTGGACGAAATCGTCAATCCGGTGACCGGACAGACCTACGCCTGCTTCGAGCCTACACTGGACTATATCGTCAGCAAAATCCCGCGCTGGCCGTTCGACAAGTTCATCTCGGCGAACCGCAAGCTGGGTACACAGATGAAGGCGACCGGTGAAGTGATGGCGATCGGCCGTACCTTTGAAGAGTCGATTCACAAGGCCATCCGCTCGCTGGAGATCGGTGTCCACCGTTTCCGCTTGCCGGGAGCGGAGCTGCTTGAAGAGAGTGTGCTGCGCTATAGACTTGCCAAGCCGGATGATGAGCGCCTGTTCCTGATCGCGGAAGCCTTCCGCCGCGGCTATGAGCTGCAGGAGATTCAGGATATTACGAATGTGGACTGGTGGTTCCTCTCCAAGATCGAAGGGCTCGTGAGCTTCGAGGACGAGATCCGTGCCGAAGAGACATTGTCTGCTGACATACTGTATCAGGCCAAGCGTAAAGGCTTCACAGACCGGGCGATTGCCGAGATCCGTGCCGAAGGCCGTCCAGGTGGGGCATTCACCAAGGAGGCGGAAGTGCGTGTGCTGCGTCTGCAGCAAGGACTGGTTCCGGTCTTCAAAATGGTCGATACCTGCGCCGCAGAATTTGAGGCTTCAACGCCATACTATTACTCTACCTATGAGACCGAGAATGAGGTCATTCATTCCGATAAGCAGAAGGTCATTGTACTCGGCTCCGGTCCGATCCGTATCGGCCAGGGAATTGAGTTCGACTACTCCACGGTACATGCGGTATGGGCCATACAGAAGGCTGGCTACGAAGCTGTAATTATCAATAACAATCCAGAGACCGTATCGACGGATTTCAATACCTCGGACCGCCTGTACTTTGAGCCGCTGTTCTTCGAGGATGTCATGAACGTGATTGCCCAGGAGAATCCGATCGGAGTCATCGTACAGTTCGGCGGACAGACCGCGATTAACCTGGCTGCACCGCTTGCTGCTGCGGGCGTGAACATTCTGGGTACCAGCCTTGAGAGCATCGATGAAGCCGAGAACCGCAAGAAATTTGAAGCCCTGCTCGCCCGTCTGGATATCGCACAACCTAAAGGCAAGACCGTAATCAATATTGATGAGGCTGTCGAAACCGCGCAATCCCTCGGTTATCCGGTGCTGGTTCGTCCATCGTATGTCCTGGGCGGACGCGCCATGGAGATTGTCTACAACGACACAGAACTGCTAAGCTATATGGTTGAAGCGGTAAAAGTGAATCCGGAGCATCCGGTGCTGATCGACCGCTATATGCTGGGTAAGGAAGTGGAAGTGGACGCCATCTGCGACGGAGAGACGGTTGTCATTCCGGGCATCATGGAGCATGTGGAACGCGCAGGGGTTCACTCCGGCGACTCCATCGCTGTCTACCCGCCGCAATATCTGGATGAAGGTCTGAAGCAGAAGATTGCCGAGATCACCATCAAGATTGCCAAGGAGCTCAAGACCATCGGGCTGGTGAACATCCAGTTCGTCATTTATCAAAATGAAGTGTATGTCATTGAGGTCAACCCGCGCTCCTCGCGTACGGTTCCGTTCCTGAGCAAGGTGACCGGTATTCCGATGGCGAACCTGGCGACCAAGATCATTCTCGGCGGCAAGCTGAAGGAAGACGGGTACACTGAAGGCCTGTGGCCGGAGAGCGATTATGTGTCGGTCAAAGTGCCGGTGTTCTCTTTTGCCAAGCTGCGCAGAGTCGAGCCTACGCTCGGACCGGAGATGAAATCCACCGGTGAGGTCATGGGCCGCGATAAGCTGTATGCCAAGGCGCTCTATAAGGGTCTGATCGGCGCAGGTATGAAGATCCCGGCTACCGGGGCAATCATTGTAACTGTAGCCGACAAAGACAAGGCTGAAGCGGTTGAGCTGATGAAGGGCTTCCATGCCATGGGCTACAAAATCATCGCCACCGGCGGTACGGCAGCTGCGCTGGAGCAGGCCGGGCTGAACGTGATGAACGTTAACAAGCTGGATGAAGGCGAGCCGACCATCCTGGATCTGATCCGCGGCGGTCAAGCGAACTTCGTCTTCAATACACTGACCAAGGGCAAAACGCCTGAGCGTGACGGATTCCGCATCCGCCGTGAAGCGGTAGAGAACGGCGTCGTATGTATGACCTCGCTCGATACGGTAACGGCGCTGCTGAGAATGCTGCAGACGATTAACTTCTCGTCCCAGTCGATGCCTGCTTTTGTCGGACAATAAGATAGAGGGTGAGGCAGCTGTAAGAGGCTGCTACAGGAACGGTTTGCGTTAGCGCAGACCGTTCACCTATGCCCGGGACCTGGAATGTTGCCAGATAACAATGAGAGAGGGTTGACTTTGTGGAGCAGACTTCAGCAGCACAGCAGCATGAACATGAGAACATCGGACAGGTAGAGAAGCGTAATGAAATGGCCGGACGCCTGATGGTCGCCTTGGATTATCCGAATGCAGACCAGGCGCGGGCGCTGATCGAACAGCTCGAAGGTATTCCCTGTTATATAAAGGTGGGAATGCAGCTGTTCTATGCAGCCGGACCTGATTTCATCCGGGAACTGAAGGAGCGCGGATATTCGGTATTCCTCGATGTTAAAATGCATGATATCCCCAACACCGTAAAGGGCGGGGCAGAAAGCTTGACTCTGCTTGGCGTTGATATGTTCAACGTACATGCCGCCGGAGGAGCTGCCATGATGGCTGCTGCCGTGGAAGGAGCGGCCCAGGCGGTCAGCCTGAAGCCCTCGTTGCACATGCCGCTGATCATTGCAGTAACCCAGCTTACCAGCACCAGTCAGGAAGTGATGAACCGCGAAATCGGCATAGCCGGATCAGTGACGGATGCGGTGGTGCGTTATGCCAAGCTTGCCGCAGAAGCTGGCCTGCATGGAGTCGTAGCATCCCCGCAGGAATCCCTGGTGATTGCCGAAGCCTGCGGACCGGAGTTCCGCACGGTTACCCCGGGCATCCGGCCCGCCGGGTCGTCCCTGGACGACCAGTCCCGGGTCATGACTCCCGGACAGGCTATCCGCCAAGGCAGCCACTACCTGGTAGTAGGCCGGCCGATTACAGCAGCGGCAGATCCGCGAGCTGCAGCACTGAATATTATTGAGGAGATGAGCCAAGCATGAGCATATTAGAGAATCGAAGTGAACAGGTCGCCAGTCATCTGCTGGAGATCGGAGCGGTAGCCCTGCGCCCGCAGGAGCCGTTCACCTGGACCTCCGGCATCAAATCGCCGATCTACTGCGATAACCGTCTGACTATGGCCTTTCCGGCTGTCCGCAACTACATTGCGGAGGCCTTCGCAGAGCTGATCAGAACCAGCTATCCGGACGCCGAGGTGATTGCCGGGACAGCAACCGCCGGTATCCCGCACGCGGCCTGGGTGGCCGATAAGCTCGGCCTGCCGATGGCTTATATCCGCGATAAGGCCAAGGGCCACGGCAAGCAGAACCAGATCGAAGGACTGATCACGCCCGGCCAGAAGGTCATCGTCATCGAGGACCTGATCTCCACCGGCGGCAGCTCCATCAAGGCCGCGCAAGCCGTACAAGAAGCAGGCGGCCTCCCGCTGGCCGTGCTGGCCATCTTCAGCTACGAGCTGGACCGTGCCGTAGAAGCCTTCGCCGCTGCGGAGCTTCCGCTCCAGAGCCTCTCCAACTACAGCACGCTCATCAATGTTGCGCTGGCTCAAGGCAAGATTGCTGAGAGCGATGTAGCGCTGCTGCAATCCTGGCGCCAGGACCCTGCGGCTTTCGGTGTGTAGAGCTTAGGAAAAGACGCGGAGGATTGAGAGGGCACGTAGAGAATACGTTGAGCTCAGAGCTTAGAGCTTAGAGGATGCCTAGAGGATGCGTAGAGAATGCCTAGAGAATGCCTAGAGAATGCCTAGAGAATGCCTAGAAGAAGCTTTGTCCCCCTTTGCCGGGGGCTGGGCTTTTTTTTATTGCTTATATTTAGTTTTGGGCTTGGCGTAGAGCGTGCGCTCATACTCCAGCCAGCTTATAGGCTGGCTAACTTGTAGGCTACTGAACAAACAAGTGGAAGCTCCCCCTCTAAGGAAAGAAGTGGAAAAACAGCATCTATTCAATGGCTTAGCACACATCTGGAGACTATAGTTGGAAATAATGCACTTGTTTAAACCCGAATTGGATAGTAACACATATACCGCCAGAATTAGATGACCTAAATCCACTTATTTCCTTTGAAGAGGCGATTTCCGCCCAAGCAAGTGTGTAAAATCCAACTGTTTCTCCCTCAATAGCTCATTATCTCACAGCTCCATGCCGGAGTTTCTCAAACAGTCACCTAAGCATAAGGGCAGAAATTGCCATCCACTCCGCCAACCAATCCTCTAATTTTCTTGCAAAACTGGGCATGATAAATAGCACCGGGACATATATTATTGCGATGAAGGAGAAGAGGGTATCATGAATTGGATCTATTTTGCCAAGTTGTTCAGGACCAGATTTCAAGCGGGCTGCCTTGCCAAAAGACTGGAGCAGGACGGCTGGATCTATGGGTATCATGATCCGCGTTTTGTCGAAATATACCGTTCGCGCAAGGGGCGTTATGGTGTGCGTTTTCTGCCTTAGCCATAAAATCCAAAATCATCCTTGACTTTATCCATGGCTATATTGTATATTATCTATTGTCGCTGTTTAAATAATTATTAACTGACGCGGGGTGGAGCAGCCCGGTAGCTCGTCGGGCTCATAACCCGAAGGCCGCAGGTTCAAATCCTGCCCCCGCAATTACCTTATTACACCGGACAGCACTTGTATAATACGGATATCCTAGTCCGGGCCCTTAGCTCAGTTGGTTAGAGCGGTCGGCTCATAACCGATTGGTCACAGGTTCGAGTCCTGTAGGGCCCACTTCACTTAATCCCCTTGCCTAGCAAGGGGGTTTTTACTATGCATAGGCTGCTGTATTCCATGTTAACAAATACCCGGCGGGTTTATTTTATAGCGTTTGCAAAATCCTGATTTGTGAAACATGATTGTGAAAAAACATAGAATTTCTGTAAACGGCTGCGGCCTTTCTAATCAATTTCTCTGTACTGTAGCCCAAGGATAAGGAACTGCGTTTTCCATGACGCGGGAAGTGATGCGAACTGAGAGGGTCTGCAGCTGACGCTTGAGGGATTAATAAAGAGAGAGCTAAAGTATCCAAATGAACAAAGCCACATAACAATACCCCAGGATAATCTCCTGGAGTTAATTTCTAAGAATATTTACTCCTTAAGGCAGTGTGAACACTCATACACTGTGAATTTAATTCTTTTCTTTATTTAAAGATAAGTCAAATGATGCAGTAATATGGTTTAAGCGGGAATCAGAAGGTACCGCCGTTATCTCGACCGTTAAGCTTAGCGGATCGGGCAGAGCATCATTGCTAACGTTCTCTATGCCTGTCAGGTAATAATGCTTATCGCCTAAACTTAATAATCCCCCGCCAGATGTATTTGAATCTGTTATATTTTTCTCATCATTATAGAACTTGCAGATTATATTATAATCCTTGATAATAGCAATTCCATTTACTTCGTAACCAACCTTAATTTCATTTTCAGCATAATTGGCATTTCGTAAGGCAAAAGTTACGCCTTCCACTATCTTCGTTTGAACTTCAATATTTGGTTCAGGCATAGATGCTTCTTCAGGATTGTTTGTCCACCAGAAATAACGTACAGCCAGAAATCCTACAAAGAGCATACCTACAACCAGAACAAGTAAGCTTATTCTTTTATGTTTCATTATATCTCCTCTCAAAAAAAGATTAGAACATACAAAAAACTCGTATGTTCTAATCTTAGCATAAATTATAAACCGAAAGAGAAGTATGGAGATGGATTTTCAGTTACATAAGTACTCGCTGATGAAATAGTTAACGCTCCACCTAATGGCCAAGCTATTGCAGGCGCTACAGAAAGTGATGAAACTTTATGCTTATAGTATCCATTTATCCCAACTGCTGTATCGTTAGCATTCCCTTTTTGTGCATGGTAACTCATATAGCCTCTAAAGTTATATGCTGCAAAATTTAGAGAGGAGGTGGGAAGTTCAAAGGTTATTGCTGTGCCGCCAGGATCAGCAACTGTATTTTCACGAGGCATAGACAGCCCAGTAAACGTTTGCCCGCTACTAACTGCATCATAAGCAGCTGTGAATATAACATTGCTCTGATTTCCAGACTGTACTAACTGCGGACCATGTCCTAGTGCTAAGATATCAACTCCTTTTTGAGAGGGAATTATTACCTATTCAAATTCGTAGGTTAAGTTGATAATCATTAGTCCCCACTTTAAAAGCTTGCATAGTATATTTCATATAGCCATCGTCAGTAACATAATCTACGCTTGAATTTTGAATGCTGACTTCTTGTTGTTCTATAATTCTTAACTTTGGCAGAGTTTGTTTTTCATTTTGTGCTACATTATATTCTGCAACTTCCTGGTAAAATTCATCTTTAGTCAAAATGTACTACTTTTTCTGTACCTTCTATAGGTGTAATCGTCGGAGTCCATCCTTGAGTCAACGTCTGACCATTTTCTTGTACATCCACGTTTACTGTTTGCTTAACATAGTGCGTGGTTTGTTCTACTAATGCGCTATTTATATACCTTTCAACTTCTTCTTTCGTTAGCAAATCATCTATTTCTTTTTGTGTCCAGCCGGAATTAAGTAGGACAGTATTACCTTCGGTTTTAGAAATACTAGCTTCATCTGCTGATGCAACCATGCTAATAGAAAATAGTAGAATGCTTGTCAATGTTAATGTTAGGGCCTTGTATATAATTTTTCTCAATATAAAATCTCCCTTCGAATTGTGTTTTTTTGCTTTGCCTCCTCCACGCAAATGTTACCAATAATAAGTAAAAATGTCATAATGACGGTGATACATCTATTATCGCTCCTTTATACATTATTATAGAACATATACCATTATATTCTATTTAGTACTTCTAGATCCTCCATATATTAATATGAGATCTAAAAATATAAAATGAATTACATATCAACAAAACCCCAGGATGTTGCTCTGAGGTTAATTTTTTATTTGCAGCCTTCATTTTACCCTGGGGACTGATTAGTCTTCAAAAAGTATATCCATCAAATTATCAAAATCTTTAAACGGCAATATCGATCTAAGAATATCCTCAGTTTGGCCATTAAACTCAATAACAGCATCCTTACCTTCGAAACGGTCTACAATTCCTTTCCTCATTTAACTGCCCCCTAGTAGTAAAGATTATCAGCCCTAATTATGTTCATATGAAATAATTTAAAAGGTCACATTGGTCACATATTTGGTCACGAACTCTCTATAATCCAATTTATCTTATAGTCTCGAAACCCAATTAAAACAACGATTCACTAATTCAGTTTAAGGCGTTTAACCCTTTCCTCTATCAGTTGGTTAGAGCGGTCGGCTCATAACCGATTGGTCAGGTTTGAGCCCTGTAGGGCCCACTTCACTTAAACTCTTACCTTTGTAAGGTTTTTTTTCGTCGCCTCACAGTCGCATCATCTAGGTGGTTCAAATCCACCCGGGAACTTTCCCCTTTAAAGTGTCGTAGCCGCAGCAGACATCCGGTAACTGTTGTTCACCGGATGGGCAGGGTGTCTTTCGTGAGAAAGAATCTGAAGGGGCCTGCAGGCAAAGTCCAGCCCGGAATGCAGTGAACCAGAGGTGGCGGCGCTGCTTGGGTGACCCGCCGCAAAAACGGGGAAACCTATACGAAATCGTATATCTTACAGGAAGACATTCAAAGGGAAATGACCTGCAAGACTCATCGACGTGATTAAGGTCAGGATTGATGGAACAGAAGGTGCAGATAACTGAGGGAAGTCTCGTAGTCTCCTTGACGTAAACACGGAGGCGGTATAACCGAAAGGGAAAGCCAATGCGAAGGATTGCGAGATGGCGGATCGTTTCGTAGTAGTGAGTAAATTCGGGCCAATGAAAGCTGGTAACAATCTGAAGGAGAGAATACTTATGCCATCTGTAAAATGAAATAACCGCTCACAACCAAGAACCCAGCCGATAATGAGATAGAGCAATATGTGGTGCATGGAGAACATAACAGCGCATTGCGGGCTTTGCCTCGGGATACGGTTTGCAGGACATGGCGTAGTTTGATTTTTATGGAGATATTCGAGGAGGATCTTGCTTCCTCCGATGCTTGTCGACTGAGCCGAGGAAAATTAAGTCTTGATTTTATGGATGGGTGTGTTAGATTTCACCTAAAAGGTGCTCCTCTCTTTGGGTGATTTAGTTTTCGCGGACACCATTCTACCTACCAAAGATTTGAGCCTTTTTTGTGTTTTATAGAAGATTACCTTCTAAATTCAGGTTAAAAGAATATATGAGAATATAATTTTCATTTTATACAAAAATCGACATATTACAACAAAATAACACCGTATGCAAAAATATATAATTGTCGTATTATATCAGAATAATTCAATAAAAATATTAGCTCTATTGGAGGAGGGAAGGTGATTATTATATAGAATGACATGAAATATAGTTGCGGTTTATTGTTAGAGCTATAAAGCAATGATTGAAAATTTACATAATAAAGGAAGTGCTATTCTTGTTCAAGAAATTATATGTGCTTTTTTTCACTATGTTTTTTGTTATTTCAGTATCGTCAAGTAATACTTACGTCTTTGCGGATGATGTAACTACTATATCTGATGGAGATATAATATCGACTTTCACTTTAAAAGATACAACAGATTACAATAAGATAAAGGGATTTGCGGAACAGGGAATTAAAATTGAAGAAGAATATGTAACAGTAGTATTATTAGCTCATCCCAACCCAGGGAAGAAGTCAATGAATGTTGGAGTGGCTATATCATCCTACTCGTCAGTGCCAAAGACCCTACGTGTGAAAATTATTCCTAAAAGAAGCACGACGGTTAATGGACCGTATAATCCCGTGCAAACAATTGAATTAAGTCCACCTAAAATGTTAGCTGTTGCAGATACAAAGAAAATGAAGCTAGATAAAACATGGTTTTGGAAATTTGATATTGAAGTTCAATATAGTTTTAAAGGTGGATATAGCCGTACTGAGAATAATAGTTCTAATAATTTTAAATTAGTTAACCGAATGGGAAGGGAGTACCCCCAAATTGCATACCCGCAAAATCCGAATGCAATGATTCCAATGCCTAACAGTACTGTCATTCCAAAAGTCTCTACTGCCGCTGCTGAAGCAGTGAGAAAAAACTTTGACAATTCAGTAAGAAGTCAGTATAGAAGTAATTGGGCAGCTAACTATAATAATGGTGAAGCACCGAATGTAGCTGGAGCATTCTATGGTGGGGCTTATAAAAATGGGGGGAATGATTGGGAAGGTTGGGAAATACACCATATCTTGCCAATAGAGTTTGGCGGTACGAATGTTTATAGTAATTTTGTGCCTTTACCAAAGCAGTTACATAAGCAATATACAACTTGGTTTGCAGGATATGATGGGGTGAACAAATGACTAGTTCCAATAAATACATCAATCTTGATGGAGAATTAATGCACGAGGGTGATTATTCATCTATTGATGGCTTCGTAGAAGATAGGGCTGTAGTGGTAACAACAAACGGATTAACACATATTACTTTTGATTTTTTATGCCCATATCCTAAATATAAATGGTTGTCAAACTATTCCTATGGGTGGGCTATATTTCAAGACTTTAATGGTATCGGAGGTTTTGTGAATCAGAGCCATGACAAATATATTCACTTGGATTATGAGCAAGTCACGCAGTTTTCGGGCGAGGGGTTAGCAACATTCTCACAAAAAGGTCTATACGGTATCGTAAAATCCAATGGAGAAATAATTGGTTTACCCCAGTTTTCTCGAATAGATGGATTCTCAGAAGGCGTAGCAGCTGTTGAAATCAATTCAAAGCTCGGATACATAAATACAGAAGGGATCATTTGTATACCTCCGGAGTGGACCATGGCTATGTTTTTTAGTGAAGGGCTTGCTTCTGTAGCAAACGAGGATTACCAATGGGGATGCATTGATCATAAAGGGCATGTAGTAATTCCAGCAAATTATTCTTTTTTAGGGACTCACAAAGAGGGAAGGATATGCTTTAAAAAAGGTAGGAAATACGGGTTTCTTAACAGTGAGGGAACGGTTGTTATTCCTGCATTATATGATGAAGCCACTGAATTTTCAAATGGATTTGCTTCAGTGAAAATAAAAAATAAATGGGGCATTATCAACTATGAGGGCAAGTATTTAGTTGAACCGCAGTTGGATAGCGCTAGATCCTTTCGAAATGGCTACAGTTTAATTCGAAAGAATGGTGTATTGAGTTTAATTGATGTTAATGGTTTAATTCAGTCATATCCAGAATATGTATGGATGAGCCATCCATACAAAGGTGTAATAGCTGTTACTGCAAAATAATATATTTAGACTACTGAACGTATAATAATAAACGATTATATTCATTGGAGGATAATTTATGAAGAAGATAATATCTACTCTTCTTGCAATGGTACTAATACTTAACATTGTACCTGTAAGCCCAGCTTTCGGTAGTGATAATGAAAAAAATCGATACATAGTTAAATATAAAGAAGAAACTACAATAACAAATGATGTTTTGAGTGTTAATGATTCTGTTTATTCAATGAAGATGGGGACACTCTTACTTCCAGAATCATTAAATTCTTTATTAGAAAATAGTGAAGCAGACTCTTCCTTAATGGGAGAAGAAGTGGCTGATAATACTTATGTAGTTGAGCTTAACGATAAAGAGCTATTTGATTTATTAAATAAGCAAAATGTTGAACTTATTGAACCAGATTCAACTGTGATGTTGGCAGAAGCAGAAGACGCATTTAACGAAGAAACAAACTGGGGATTAAAGGCAGTTATGGGGGAAGTATCGAATTTAAATACGGCTGCAGGAAAGTCAGTCAAGGTAGCTGTTCTAGACACAGGCATTACTTCAAACGACAAGATTACGGTTGCAGGAGGAGTTTCTTTCATTAATAATTCAGTAAATTTGAATGATGATAATGGTCACGGGACTCAAATCAGTGCAATAATTGCCTCAAGCCATAATGATGGCGTTGTTATTGGACTCGCTCCTGAAACAAGTCTCTACGCAGTCAAAGTTCTAGATTCCAATGGTAATGGTTACTATAGTGATGTAATTAAGGGAATTGATTGGGCAATTGATAATGGAATGAATATTATCTCGATGAGTTTTAGCGGGAATGCGAACAGTGAATTGTTACATGAGGCAATTAAGAAAGCAGAAGCTCATGGAATACTTGTTATTGCTTCCGCAGGAAATAATGGTTATGGTGATGAAACGGAGACCTATCCTGCATTGTTCCCAGAGGTTTTAAGTGTAGGTGCAGTCAATGAACAATTCTACAGAGCAGAGTTTTCTAGTACGGGTAATGAACTTGATTTAGTTGCGCCTGGAACCAATATTATGACCATAGATAGGTATAGTACAATAATCCATAAATCAGGAACTTCCTTGTCTTCCGCATATATTGCAGGTGCTGCATCTGCAATTTGGTCCAATAATCTGGGGTATACAGCAAGCGAAGTGCGAAATATATTAACTTCAACTGCTACCCCATTAGGAAATGCAGATGAATATGGAGCAGGGATAGTTAACCTAAGAAAGGCACTGGGCATATCCAATGAGACTATTTACCCGGAATTTCCAATTCAGGAAGTTCCAATTGGGGACCCTGACCCGCATACTGGTGCTTATGGTGATGTAAGTATTTCATCAATAAAAACGGGAGACGGCCAGAAAATAATGGCCGGGGGAACCGTTTCCGTATCTGCACAGCTTTCCGCTGACAAAGCTTCTATATCAGTTGGCGTATTCGCACCAGACGGTGTAACTAAAGTAGCATCTAGTTCTTTTACAAACAAAAGAGCTGGTGAAACTGTAACATTTACTTGGTCTTCTTCTCAAAGCAGTACTATTGGAACATACAA
The DNA here is from genome assembly GCF_038000365.1 of Paenibacillus sp. FSL R7-0333. Lineage (NCBI taxonomy): Bacteria > Bacillati > Bacillota > Bacilli > Caryophanales > Paenibacillaceae > Paenibacillus > Paenibacillus sp. FSL R7-0333. Next base: position 5,280,096 of record NZ_JBBOBZ010000001.1, on the reverse strand, counting down.
AATTAAGTTTTACTATAATAATACTGATCCAGAAGACTTGTTTGCAATACACGTAAGCCCCTTTGTTGGTGCACCTACTGTCACTAAAGGAACAGTAACAGCGACCAGTGCAGCTATATCATGGACAAGTGTAGCCAATGCCTCTGGCTATAAGATTTCTTATTACAATAAAGAAGAAGTCGTTAGCTCCAGTAAAACTTCGCACACAATTACAGGTCTAAACGCCAATACAAGCTATGTAATTAGTGTACAAGCTTACAATTCTTCTAACTTATATGGAGAATCTGGAAAAGTTGAGGCTGTGACTTTGAAGAATGTCACACCTAACGTACCTGTTATTACTGGGGCAACTAATTCAGGTACTAGCATAAAGTTAGACTGGAGTTCTGTAGACACACCAATTAGTTATGATATCTACCTGGATAATGTCTTTAAAACGAACGTGAGAAATGTTAATGCCTACACATTTAATAGTCTGCAACTTGACCGGACTTATGTTCTAGGTGTAGCGGCCAGAAATGAAGTAGGGGCAAGCAATATTGCATCTCGCTCTGTCTTTCTAAATGACAGCATTGACACTGCGACAACTATTACATCCTCAAAAAGTGCTAATATTGATTCAGCAGTCGATGTAGATTATTTCAAGTTTATCCCCACTATAAGTGGAGTCTATTATTTTGAAAGTACGAGTACCTTGGATTTAGATGCAGAGCTTTACAATGCCAATTATGAAATTGTCGGCTCAGGTACCGATTTAAGCGAATCTAATATGAATTTCTACTTTGGTGTAGAACTTGTAGCAAAACAAACTTACTACCTAAAAGTTAGCTCGGTGGGAAGTGCAACTGGAAGCTATAGTGTAAGTGTATCACCTCAAACAGATGATTATAGTGGAAATAATAATGTTATTACAGTAGGAACAATCTCAGGAGAAATTAATTATCCTGAAGATACAGATACTTTTAAATTCACTCCAACAAAAAGCGGGATTTATAGTTTTTCTACTGGCGGGACGCTTGATACTGAAGGTGTGTTGTATAACTCTAGTTTTGTGGAACTGGCTAGTAATGATGATGAAGTGTTTGAATCGGCGCAAGGCTTTAATATTGATTATAATTTGACAGTAGGACAAACGTATTATCTTACTGTCGGAAGCGTAAGTCTTGAAAGAGGAAGTTATAGCTTAACTGTAGTAACTGGTCCTAAGCCATTAAGCACTCCATTAATTACTAAAATTGAAGCACAGGAGAATAACATCTTTATTGAGTGGAAGACGAGTCCAGTTAATCAAGTAAGTGGTTATAAAATATTCAGAGATGGAATAGAAGTAGGTAACACAAATTATACAAGCTATTATGATACAAATTTGAAGGAAAACTACACCTACAGTTATTCTGTTCAGGCCTACACAAATGCCAGTTATTCCAGTAAGAGCGCGACATCTACTGTAATGACAAGCTTTATTATTCCTGTGCCCAAAGAACCGATTATTACTCTGAGTGATTCCGGTTGGTCAAAGCAAGATGTTACCTTCACAATTATGAAAGGCGAGGCAGTAGAATATGACCGACTTTATTATAAAATTGGTGAGGGGACTAACTGGACACTATATACTGGAGGAAATAAAATAGTCAGTAGTGAAGGAAGTTATAATATTTATGCTAAAACATTGAATGTTTATGATTCGGCAAGTTATGCTCAAGCGCTAGTGCGAATCGATAAGACACCTCCTAGTGTACCTTTTAACTTAGCTACTAATTTTGCAAGTTCTACTCAAGCAACGTTAACATGGAGTGGAAGTGATAATATTGGGGTTTCATATTATATGATTTATCAAGTTGAATCCGGAGTTAGAAAATTATTAGCTACAACAACTAATACTACAGCCACTGTCACGATTCCTGTAAGTGCATCTGCTGTAGTTGTTGAAGCACATGATTTTGCTGAGAACACTTCTGAAGTGACTACAGTTCTTCCAGATAGAGAACCCCCCTCTAATCCGCAAATATTCAACGTTACTTGGTTGAATTTCAATGAGTCTTCATTTGAAGTATATGCTACTGATAATGTTGGGGTAGTTAAATATGAAATAGAGGTTAGTGCATTTAGTGGTTTAAACAAGAGTACTTATAGACAAACATCTGCTAATAGATTTGTCCTTAAAAATACAGCGAGCAAGCCCGCTGAAGGAATTAAGACTTATGTTTATGTAACAGCAATTGATGCCGCAGGAAATAGATCAAACCGTGTTCAATTTATTATTAATGTTGGAGGAAATGGTAAGGGTTCTTTAAGCTAATATTCTTGCTGGTTCCGTAATGGGTATGTTTAATCTAAACCCTGAAATGGTTGAAGCTGGATCAGAATGAACATCAAGCGAGTGGATCTAATAATTAATGCATCAATGGGGCTAGAACTAAGGATTAAATAGTCTAGAAGTATAGATTTAGAACTGAAGTATAATTTAATAATATTGGCCTAAAGTAAGATGTTAAATCCCACGTTAAAAACGCATTAAACTTAAAACCCAATCCTAGAAAGGATTGGGTTTTAATATTTAAGCTATAATTGTTTATTGACATTGATCTTAATGATTTGTAGAGGCTGTGTATATTAGTCCTTTTTGCTGCTAGTTGGTATGTATCTTTGATAAAAGAGATAATAAAAAATATAACCTAGAGGTCACTGTATTAAATTCTAAAATAATGCTATGAAAATTGTAGTGTTTACTTGGAATTTCACATGCTATAATTGCTAACGAATTTGTAAACGAACTAATCAAATCATAGTTAAATTCATAACTACAAATAAAAATGGAATAAGGATACTGTTAACTGAATTACATACAATTTAACCTTTCCCCAAGCTCAGTTGGTTAGAGCGGTCGGCTCATAACCGATTGGTCGCAGGTTCGAGTCCTGTAGGGCCCACTTCACTCAAACCCTTACTTTGTAAGGGTTTTTTGCTGTATGTAGGCAGATTAATTGAGGATGATAAATAGCCCGGTAACCTGGTAAAAAGGCAGATGGTCACATTTTGGTCACGGCGCTATTTCATCGCCGGAATTCTTGCTCAATTTCATTTTGGAATCGATCAGATCAGCAGCATCTCTCTGCATACCAGGGAGCAGGTGAGGGTATCGATCCAGATAGATCTGGACGCTGCTGGGTCCAAGACGCTCGGCGGCTCAAGTTGCCTTAAAATTTGATATTTCGAATTACATTTGACTAACTAATCCGTAAGCTTTTGCTAAAGTCAGAATTACAGTCAATATAGTATCCGTAAAGGTACACTGAATCTATGCTGGGTCGCACTCGTAATGCGTGGGCCGGGGGTTCAATTCCCTTCACCAGCATCCGTACTAACTCTATAGTGGCAAGGCTTCCCGGTTTTTTTATGGGAAAGAGTGAACGTCTACCATTCTTCTTACCTTTAATCGGATAAAGTGATGTTCTTGCTCCAAAACGTCAGATAAGCTGACCAAGGTGTAGTCATTGATCAGCTTGTCTGCTCGGCTATTATCCGTTAAGGAATCGATTGGAAGGGTTACTCAGTCCGTTTTCCGTACTTTTTCGCCCAGTAGTCAAGCCATTGTGAATAATCCATTCCCTTAATCTCCTTCAGCGTCTTTCCATCTATTGAATACTCTCCGCCTGCCATGACGAGATTTTTAATTTTACTTACTGGACCGGAAATTCCGCCTATGACCTCACTGTCTACAAGCATTACTATTACAGAAATAGTGTAATCATCTGGGCTATACAACTGTTCCAGTGGATGATCCCTTACAGTGAATTGATAAGAGACGATTTCTTTCCCGAAGAAGGCATCAGGCTCTTCCTCCTGAACTGCCCAGAGCTGCATATAATCCGGAGTTTCAAGCCTTTCCTGCTCCAAGGTATATTTTGCCGCCTCTCCTTCATGGACAATAATCGTGTAACCAAGAGCTTGAAGATAATCGGCGGCAATTTGTTCGTCGGTCTTTTCCTCAGCAGAATCTTCCTTGTTGCATCCAACCATTGCTAACAGCACAAGGAATGGAAGAAGAAATAACAATCTTTTTCGTTTCATTAATTCCAGCCTGCTCTCATCGTAATGTGACGGAGGCCCTTTTTCTTTGAGTCGCTATGACTATGAGAGGAACAGCAAAGATAAGAGATAATCCGAATAGAAGGATAGGCAAAAACAAAGATGTATGATTGTCAGCAGAAGAGACATTTTGGCCCCCGCCGACCAAAATTGCTCCGTCATTTGAATTGCGGTTCGAGTTATTGAAGGAACTCTCCGACTGGCTAACAACACTCATGATCTCTGTAGGACTTCAGGAGTGGTTGGCAGGGAAGCGCCAGCAGCTCCTGTTTTATTGTTAACTTACATCCCTAACCAAACATAGAAGGCAAAAAGAACAAGAAAAAGATTATAAGTACAATAACGCTGCTTATTCTGCTCATCATGAGATAAGCCTCACTTGGTTCAGAATCGCCCTTGACCATCCAGCCGTAGCGCATATGCCAGCCCATGGCCGGGAAAAAGATATTCAGGATTGCAATCAGTACAAATAGAATAGCAAAGACAACCATTTTTACCAGCTCCTTTATCAGTTTTACGTGAATTGAGCATCTGAAGTTGCACAGCATTTATAGCATCAGCTTAATTGATGCAGCATGAGTTTGAAGGAGAATAACAAAAAAACAGACCCGAATTAGAAATTCGGGTCTGACAGGGAAGTATCAGTTGTCCAATCCTAAAATACGAAAAATAATAAAATTTGGTGTGGGACATTGTGATGTATTCAAGGGCGTAACTACTATAGGTAACGCCCGTTTTTTTGGAATTAGGTTGCTGACTAGTAAAAACTAGTTGTTCGTCCATTTCCAAACTGGAGGGGATGCGTACACTACACTATCTTATTAGGGAGGTGTCCGTATTGAGTTGTCCAGACGATAAAAAATGTCATCCTAAAAAAATCGTCACCCTCGTTCCTTCAAAAAGAAAAAGAAAAGAACATCGGAAAGTTGTTAAAAAAGTGATTAAAAAGGTGGTTAAAGTAACCTGTCCACCGCCTGAAGTCAATGTCACTACTCCTACCGTCATTGGTCCCACAGGGCCCCAAGGAGCGCAGGGCTCCCCGGGTATACCGGGAATCCCGGGGGCAAGAGGTCCCCAGGGAACAGCAGGTCCTTCGGGACCTGCCGGCGGGCCTCCAGGGCCCCAAGGCCCCCAAGGTGTGCCCGGGCCACCTGGAGCGATAGGCCCCCAGGGAGCAGCGGGGCCCGTTGGCCCGCAAGGGGCGCAGGGACTTCCGGGAGCACAGGGCCTCATAGGTCCCCAGGGCCCGCAGGGTGAACCTGGTCCGGCGGGAGCGATTGGGCCACAAGGCATTGCCGGGGCTACTGGTCCGGCAGGAGCGGCAGGAGCGGCAGGGCCGGCTGGAGCAACAGGAGCCACTGGGCCGGCCGGAGCCGCAGGAGCCGTAGGAGCTGCAGGAGCGACCGGGGCAACAGGAGCAACCGGGGCAACAGGAACGGCGGGAGGGGTATTAGGATTTGCTGATTTCTTTGCGCTGATGCCTCCTGATAATGCAGCAACGGTAGCGCCGGGCACAGATGTAAGCTTTCCACAAGATGGCCCTACCAGCGGGACAACGATTGCCCGTACCGGACCGAGTTCTTTTAATTTAGCGGCTATTGGGACGTATCAGGTGCTGTTTCAGGTTAGCGTGGACGAAGCCGGACAACTAATCTTGACTTTAAATGGTGCAGATCTCGCTTATACCGTAGTTGGGCGGGCAACAGGTACCTCGCAAATCGTAGAAATGGCGATCGTGCAAACAACGGTCATTAACAGTATTCTAACCGTTCGCAATCCTGCCGGAAATGCCGCTGCACTTACGATTACTCCTCTTGCGGGAGGAACAAGACCCGTTTCAGCACATCTTGTTATTACACAATTAGCATAGCGGCTATTTTACGAATAGAGCATAATGAAATTTTGCCACCAGTAGCTTGGTGGCTTTTTTGTGATCACAATAAACCACATGACATTTATGTCACACCAACTCCCATATTGTTAGCTCATTCGATGGGGAATTCCATCTTAGCCTCTTATACTGGAAATATATTGATTCACTTCCGAAAGGGGCTATTCACCAGTGACTGAAGCTATCAAAGCAATTATATTAGGGATTATTGAGGGGTTGACTGAATTTTTGCCGGTCTCGTCTACCGGGCACCTTATCCTGGCAGGGGATCTGCTGAAGTTCGAGGGGGAGGCTGCGGTTACCTTCAAAATCGTGATCCAGCTAGGTGCGGTAATGGCCGTGTTGCTGCTGTATTGGAAGAAGTATTTGAACATTGGCGTGAATATGCTTAAGATGGATTTCGCCAAGAGTAAGGGATTGAATGCAATTCATATGATCCTGGCCATGGTACCAGCGTTAATCATCTATCTACTATTCAAAGACACGATCAAGAGCCAGCTATTCGGCCCCAAGCCGGTCCTCATTGGTCTGATTGCCGGTGGTCTCTTGATGATCTTCGCTGCACGCAGCAGGAGATCCGTAACGTCAGAGACGGTAGACGGTCTTAATTATACGCAAGCCTTCGGCATCGGGCTGTTCCAGTGTCTGGCACTGTGGCCCGGGTTCTCTAGATCCGGTTCGACGATCTCAGGCGGTCTGCTGCTGGGAACCAGCCAGAAAGCCGCTGCGGACTTCACCTTCCTGATCTCCGTGCCGGTGATGTTCGGAGCAAGCCTCCTGGACCTGTATGACAGCAGGGATCTACTCAATTCAGATACGCTGACCCTGATGCTAATCGGGTTCGTGACGTCCTTCCTCGTAGCCATGATTGCAGTAGTCACGTTCATCAAGCTGATCAAGCGGCTCCGCCTGGAGTGGTTCGCGCTGTACCGGTTCGTGTTAGCGGGGCTGTTCTATGTAATTGTTATACTGTAAAATCCTGCTCTCAGCCGTATTCCTTAGGCTCCTGCAGCAGGATGGAGAAGGTCTGGGTAACGTGGTCCACTTCAATCGTCTCGATACCCACAAAATCCGGAATTTCAGGATGAACGGCATCCACGCTATATTCAGGGTGAGTCAGCAATAATTGAATGACTTTCAAGGCTTCCACGTTGATCTTGATCCCCTTTACAGTAGAATCTAACCCTGTTATAGAGGGGAATCTCCGCCCTCCGGGTCTATAGCGTATTATCCCCGCAGCGCTTAGCGAATATGTCTGTGGATGATATTTCTGTCTTCGTTACGTTCCATAACAGCCATTAATTGCCCCTGGAAAATCCGTCTCTGGATCTGGTCGATCCGCTGCAGCGCGAGGGGAACGGGAACCTGGAACGCTACAGCCAGCTCGGCAACGGCATCCTCACGAAGCTCGGGCAGCGTATTCGCGGAGATCATACTATAGGGCATGGAGGCATACAGAATGAACCGGTCGGATTCATCTCTCTGCGCCTGCGTGAACACTCCGGGCATAAGCGTAGACTTGCCGGCATGCCGCAGCAGATGACAGAGCTCGTGGAGGAATTCCAGCCGCTGCAGCTCGGGAGGGAGGCGGTTGTCGATGAACATACTGTACATTCCGGCTGCAGCCTCAATCGCCTTGCTTCTGACATCCAGATAGTGTACCCAGATATTGAGTTGCTTCGCTATGTAATCAATGGAGATATCGGCGGGCTTGCGGACGCCAATGCGCTGGTATAGATCCTCTGTCCATTTCTCCAAAGCGGTCATCTGATAATAGCCTTGCATAATCAATCACCCCATATATAAGATCGTATGTTCGTGTTATTGGCCAAAAGAAAAGCCCTTAAGGGCTAAGCAGCAGTTCAGCGCGTACTCTTCAACGGCTGAAATATGGAACGGGTGTTCCTGTGTATGTAAGCATAAAGGAATTACGCCCGAATATCAAGTGTTTTTCCCAAGGTGGGGTGCGTGGCCTGACTCAGCATCTGAACCATATCCTGGGCGCTGCTCTGCGCCTGCTCCTTGGCAAGGCTCATCACCTGCAGCCCTGCGGCCTGCTGTAAGGATGACTGGCTCATCACTACGGATAATGCAGCAATATCCATCCGGCATTCCTCCCTTCATTTGTTGTTAAGCTATTGCTTCATACTCTATATCGACTACTGGACGCCTGTCCGTTAGGTGAAAGGCATTTCTTTGCCAATTGGCCCATGCAACGGAGCGGAATTCCACATATTCTGTGCTGTATTCAATATTCAAGAGGAGGAATTAATTATGGGAGCAGAGTATGGTTGCGGTTGTGGAAATAACGTAGGTGGAGTGAATCAGGGACCTCCAATCGTTCCGGTAGTAAGCCCTTGGACTTCGACAGGTGCCATTCTGGTTCTGTTCATTCTGCTGGTTATCATCACTAAAGCCTGTTTGTTCTAGAACCGCCTATAGCCAGTGTAGCCCTGTCCGGCCTGTGCCGGATAGGGCTATTTCTTTTTCTTCTTATGAGCACGGACCGTTGGCCCGATCTGGCGTTTGATTCTGCCTGTAGCTGCATCGGTTTCAATGATATAGAGCTCCTTGACTGTTCCTGCAAGCGCGAACCATTCCTGTAAGGCTTCAGCTTCGGACATAGGGCCGTACAGCCGTTTGCCCCGATAACAGATATAGAACACTTCCGGCTCTCCATCTAAGTTATATTATCCCATTTCATTCTACGCTTTATCGCAGTGAAATTGAACAACATCCCCCACAGGCCGGCTTATTTGAAAATAAACTCCACACGCGTACCGTCTGCGAACGCCTCCAGCTGATTGCCGACCCAGCTTCCTGCTCCGCGGTTATCACTGGGTGTTATGTACTCAATATGCGCCCCGGCTCCGCCTTCATCACACATGGCCATCGGCCATTCGTCCCGGTCATAGCCTTTCTTCGTGGGGACTCCCTTCAGAGACGCCTTACGGTTCTCCTCCGCCTCCTTGCGGTTGATCGTGCAGATGGCCGACTCTCCCTTACGGATGGCCTTCTGGATGTGCCTCGCGGTCTCCGGGTAGCGGTCTGCCGGGAACTTCAGCTTCACGATCTCCGAAGGATTCGCAGAAGGGGTCTGCGGCAGCCATTGCCCGTTCTCCTCCAGCAGGTAGGCGGCAAGACTGAGCAGGGCAATAATGATGAGACTGATGATGGACTTTTTGGCTTTCATATCTGCTCCTTTGTAAGTGGGTATGGGTATAATGCCTGTGCCCTGAATAGTATAGCGTAAGAATAACGGATTGTGACAGCCCTAATTCTGTGTATTTGCCGTGCTGAAGTTCCATAATTCGTCATAATATGTACAAACACAAGGAAAAGGATGGTGGAAAATGTGGAACAGCGCAACCTCAGGGACCTGCTGGATTCAGCCTCGCGGCTGATTGGTGATGTGCAGTGGCAAGCGGCTTTTCGCAAAATACAGATGTCTCCCGCTGACGCGGAGCTGGGGGCGCCCGCACGGAAGCTACTGGAGACGCTGTACTGGCTGCAGGGCCAGGGAATGATCAGCGGTCAGCATGATTACCTGGAGAGCCCGGATGATATCAACAACAAGCTTAAGAATACGGCTGGCAGCTATGCCGGACTGCACGGCTATGAGATGGGACCGATCAGCAACCAGACGGAGAAGCTCATCAGCAGCCAGCGGCAGGGCGTAACCGACAGTGCGATCCGCTGGCACAAGGCCGGGGGGATCGTAGCGATGACCTATCATGCCAACCTGCCGGGCAGCGCTCCAGCCTGGACGAATGTCTCCATGAGCCTCAGCGAAGCTAACTTCAGCAAGTACATCACACCGGGAACGCCAGAGTATACGGCAATGATTGCTGAGCTGGATAAGGTAGCTGTTTTCCTGAAAAAGCTCAATGACGCCGGTGTTCCCGTACTCTGGAGACCCTACCACGAGATGAACGGCGGCTGGTTCTGGTGGGGGCAAAAGTCCTCCTTCGTCACCCTTTGGGAGATCATGTTCCAGCGGTACACCGTCTATCATCAGCTGCACAATCTGCTATGGGTGTGGAGTCCGAATGCCAAGAACAAGAATAGTGAGGAGCCGGCGAAGTATTATCCGGGCAGCGGCAGAGTGGATGTGCTGGCAGCGGATATTTTTGAGGGGGATTACAAGGTAAGCCATCATGATACGCTCTGGGACCTGGGGCGCGGCAAGCTGATCGCCATCGGCGAGAACGGGGAGCTTCCTCCGCCAGCTGTGCTGGCAGGCACGCAGAACAAATGGAGCTACCAGATGACCTGGGGCAAGATGTTGTACGATCGCAATAAGGATGCAGTAATTCAGGCTTTTATGAAGAATAGTGCCGTGTTCTCCAGAGATGATTATTCGGCCAAGGCTGCGGCGTATGCTTCTTCAGGAGGGGTACTCCCCAAGCCGGGCCTCTATGGGCAGTATTATAACAATATTACGCTTAGCGGCACGCCTGCCCTCACCCGGACAGATGCCAATATTAACTTCGCCTGGAGGCAGGCGGCGCCTGATCCGGCCGTTCACGCAGATCTGTTCTCCGTACGCTGGAGCGGTCGAATAAGCGCTGCCTACAGTGAGACCTATACGATCTACTCGTATTCAGATGACGGAATCCGGATATGGATCGACGGGAAGCTGATTATTGACAGCTGGATGAAGCAGAGCGGGCAGGAGCGGCAAGGCACAGTGAGTCTGATTGCAGGGAAGCTGCATGAGCTGAAGGTGGAGTACTATGAGAACCAGGGGGATGCGCGGGCGGTACTGATGTGGGAGAGCCCCAGCCAGGCCAAAGGCGTAATTCCGGCAGGAGCCCTCTACCTTCCATAACCAAGTGTAACGAAGCGTCAGATATGCTCGCGGTAGCTGATGTTGTTGGCGATTTTCTCGTCACGGACGGCTTGGCGCAGGATATCCTTGACAGCTTGAACCTTACGGATTCTATAGAAGGGGAGCTGTGGAGATGAAGCATCATCCGACAAAATGATCAGCGTCCCGATACCCAGCATACGCTGCATAACCGACTGAGTGACAGAGAAATCATTCACCCGCAGCAGCTCGATTTCTTCGACATCCTTGCCGATCAGTCCGCTCTTCACCATAATCCGCTGGGACGTAATCGTATACTTGGTGGTATTCAGTCCGATCAGCCCCTTGAGACGGTCGGAGATGCCGGCAGGCTTGCCCTGCCATAATTCTTTTTCGGGACCGGAGCTATGGCCAGACGCCGGACGGCGTGCTGCTGCCGGAGAACCGGCCTCTTCTGTACCTGCCCCGCATTCCCCGCAGAATTTGGCACCTTCGTTGTATTCCGCACCACATGCTGTGCAATAAGCCATGATAGATCTTCCTCTCCTTGAACAGATGAATTCATTATAGTATAACAGGAATTGCCAGTCATCAACGGGTTATGGACCGCCGTTTCTCCCTATGAATACGCTTAACTGCTGACATATGTTTCATTACGCCGAATTTTACATTAATTTCATTTGCACTTAACAAAAATCGATATTATTCTGTTAAGTGGAGGGATATTAACTATGAGACAAGCTTTACTTGCAGGACTGCTAGTGGCCGTCATGATACTCAGTGCCTGCGGCAATAACAGTGCTGAACCGGCGTCCCCGGAAGAGGTACAGGAGACGGTACAGAACTTTTACAATGAAATGTCGAAATTCGACGAAATGGGCAAATCCTCGCTAGAGAACTTCAACACCACGCTAACCTCTTATTCCACCGGACAAGCGACAGACAAAGAATTCGAGAAGGCTGTGGACAGCTTCCAGGATACCGCATCTCAGCTTGCAGATCATGTGAACGATATCAAGATTGCGGGTGGCCTGCCGGATACGATCGAGAAGCTGCTTAGAGATTCGGTGATCGCTTTCCAGAGTGCCTATCAGATCAAGGAGAAGGCTTCCAAGGGCGCAGTATCGCCTGATGTGACCGCTGAGGAATTCAACACGATGAATGAGCAGGCGGACATAGCGATGCTCTACGGCATCTCCAAGCTGAATGAAGCCAGAGAAGCCGCCGGACTGATTGAACCGGAGCAAGCCGTACCGGGAACCGTATCAGATGCAGGCACAGATGCCAAGCAGGAACCGGGTGCTGGAAGCGCAGGGACTTCGTCAGTGAAATAAGCAGAGACAAGACTTCTTATACGCCAAAGGATGCAGATGAAGACGCTGTACAGCATTACTGTAGGCGTCTTTTTGCTGCCGATTGAATTATTGGTCCAATCTTTTTGAGAAGTACTTAGGGGCTTCCCTGAAACCTTGTCTTTCATAAAATGTATGAGCCGCTATTCTTCTGGCATGGCAATGAACCTGGATACTGGCACATCCTCTTCGGGTGGCGGAAGCTGAAGCGGATTCCACTAATTCCTGTCCAATTCCCTTACTTCTAGCTGAGGAGTCCACAACCAGATAACTAATGGAGGCGATATCTCCTCTCATGCCCAGTTGCGGGATATAATGCAGGGAAAGACAGGCGATAACACCTCCTTCCGCTTCATAAACCATTAACTCCTCATTGGGGTCAGCAAGAAGTCTTTCTATATTCTCTTTCATATAAAGCTCGGTATCTGGATAACCTAACTGCGTCAATAGTCTGGAAATACCCTCTCGATCCTCCACATTTGCTGCTCTAATCATAAATATCATCTCCGTCCTTTCTACCCCTTTCCCCTAATGATGGCATCAGATTAGCGAAATTACTAGAACCACAGTATGGCTGTTTCAATGCAGGTGTGGTGCTAGCTCAATCCTTTGTAATGATCAGTTAAAGCCCTCCTTCTGCGTCCTTGGCCTGACATTAATTTCTGCTTGCTTAACAAGCTGAATCGCGGATATAATACAAACATACGTTCGGTTTGTGAGCGGAAAGATGATGTAGTCCGGGTTATAAACATCAGAGTGGGGGAATAGCAATGGGCAAGAAGCTTGAAGCGGGCGGTCTGCGGGAGAGCAGCCGAAGCATGTTGACGGAGCATAAGGGCGGGATCAGGAGGGACGAACGGGAGACCTGGCATAGCCTGAGGCCGGTTCTGGATGAGCAGAAGCTGGAAGAGATTGAGCATACGCTGGCCTTATCGCTGCGGAGTCATGTGCGGGTAACGCTGGTGCTGTATGGTCCTCAGGAGCAGGTGAAGCTGAGCGGCTTCGTGACCTCCATTCACACCCACTCGCGTGAATTCAAGCTGCAGTGGGCGGAGGAATGGAAGTGGCTGCTTGTAGATGACATTGTGGAGGCTTATATTGTCTAAAAGAGTACCTGTTCGCCTGGGATCAGCACGGCACGCTTCATTTACTTGCTGCGGTGTCCATCCGTCTTCTCATAGGCAATCAGCGTGACTTCCGGGTTCCCGGTCATCCGGGCAATCTCCGATTCCGCCTGGCGGATTACCTCCACCACATCCTCCTGGTCGCTAAGCGGAGCTATTCTGTAGCTGTCGCTGTGTATCTCCATGTTCATCCCCCTTTTCGTTTGAATGACTTGACTTACGGTCTGTCTTCTTATTTTGGCCTGTAGATGCACAGTTCATCCGGGGAGATAGGACGCTGCACAGCTCATTTTGTGAAAAAAACGGTCATTGGTGCAAGCAATCCGGCCTAAGCGGGCATTTACTATACCAGGGGGTGAGTAGATGCTTACTTTGGAGCAGGTCAAGCAGAAGTCGGCCGCAAGGCTGGCGAAGCTGCATCCGGCCGTACTGGCCGGGGCGAACGAGCTGATTAGACGGAGTTATAACCGGGGGGTGCCGATCCTCATTACGCAGGGCATGCGCACGATAGCGCAGCAGAATGAGCTATATGCTCAAGGGAGAACCAAGAAGGGCGACATCGTAACCAATGCCCGGGGAGGCGACAGCTACCATAATTACGGACTGGCAATAGACTTTGCGCTGCTTCTGCCGGATGGCAGGAATGTGTCCTGGGATATGAAACGTGACGGGGATGGCGACAAGGTGGCAGACTGGCAAGAGGTGGTGCAGGAGGGGAAGAAGCTGGGGTTCGAATGGGGCGGGGACTGGACCTCCTTCAAGGATTACGCTCATCTGCAGATGAGCTTCGGCCTTAGCATCCAGGACCTGAAGGCAGGCAGACGGCCGACTGCCCAGCAGAGTGCAGCCGCACTAAGCCGTATAACCGGAGGTGAGCCAGAGGTGAACAATAATATCCCGGTAAATATTACGCTCAATGGAAAGAAGCTGACGACCGGCGTCATGGACGATGCGGTAACCTATGCGCCTGTACGTGCGATTGCGGAAGCACTTGGAGCCAAGGTCACGTATAATGCGTCCAGCAAGACCGTGAACATTGTGAAGGAATAACTTCTCTGCATAGATGCTGTCCCGGATGGGGAAATTATCAGCGATTAACCACATCCATGAAGGGGGCACAACATTTTGAACAAGCTGATCACAAGTCTTGCCTGCGGTACGGTCCTGTCCATGAGTCTGCTCGGAGCAGGTGACATCTCCGCAGCAGCGCCGGGCGGTATGACAACTACGACTCCTGGCGTTATGAGCACCACCGCTCCGGGCATGCACAGCACAACGACTGACGGCCGGATGGGCAACATGGGGAATATGGGCAATCTGGATGACCGTATGATGGACAGCCGGGGCAACACCATGATGAATGAGACCAGAGATTCGATGCACAAGACCGAATCCATCATGAAGGACAAAATCCGTACCGGCGACAACAGCTCCGTCTCCCCGCTGTCCAACAATAACACAACGGGCCGCTACCGGGCACAGAGCACGACCACCACAGGCACCAACAACGACAACCGCTCCAATTGGGGCTGGCTTGGTCTCCTAGGGCTCCTGGGTCTGGCCGGCATGCGCAGCAGAACTGGTGAGCGTGACCGCCACTAGTCCGAACAGCGCAGCGCAGGGCAGAACGGATCTGACCAGATCCGATTCGGTAAGACGAGCAAAAGGCCCGCGTCAGTCTCGGCTGAGCGGGCTGTTTGCTGCGTCTGCAGCAATATTAAAAAAAGGAATTGCGTATCCCCCGGATACATGATATTATATCTCTTGTCGCGTTAGTTCGCGCATCATAACATGCCGGGGTGGCGGAACAGGCAGACGCACAGGACTTAAAATCCTGCGAAGGGTGACCTTCGTACGGGTTCGACCCCCGTCCTCGGCACTAGAATGAAAACCTTGAGAAATCAAGGTTTTTTTATTTGGATTACTTTCAAAAGTATATGTAGAACACTTATTTAGTGCACAGGATTTATCCTGTTAATTACTGAGTTTTGTCAGGAAAGATACTCAATTCATTGGCTAGCACTTCTTCCCCGGTTAACACCTCTACCACGATGCCTACTCCCAAGCGAAACCCATATTTGAATATAGATGCCTCCTCTGAAAATCGCTCCTTCCTCATCTCCTTCATTTATAAAGTGCTTTGTGTTCAACCATAAGTTATTTATACTGGCTAAATCCACGTTGTATTCTCTATAAAGAATAACGTTTTCATTGATGGCGGATTTGATAGAGTGTGTTGCTTAGCTAGGTCAAGCATGTATTTTTTAAGGTTCGTGCAGACTGTAAGTTACCTGCCGCATTTCATATCCGGGGTTGTCGCGACGGGTGGACAATCATTTTTCTGGCAGCCTTGGCCGGGATTGATCCATCGCTGTATGAGGCAGCGGAGATTGATGGAGCTTCAAGGCTTGCCTGGCTGGGAGGAGCACCCTGCTGTAAGAGCAGGTAAAGTCTATTATATCCATGAGTATTGGAATGGAGATGATGCCTTCTCTGGCTTTGCTGTGGTACGCATAGTTGCAAACGGGGAATCAAAGCAATGCCATTCTTTTTCCCCCAGGTAGGTGAAAAAGAATGGGTTCAATTGAAAGCGATATCAAATTATACTTACCTTGTAACAAGGACAGCAAGACAGATAAGAGAGAAAAAACGCAGAGGTGATGGAATGGAATACGTGGAGAAGATTATGACGCTGATTGCCAATTCTGGAGAAGCTAGAAGTAAAGCGATGGAAGCGATTCAAGTGGCGAAAACTAATGATTTTATTGCGGCCAAAAAAATGCTGCAGGAAGCTTCGGATGTTTTGCGAATGGCTCATAAAATTCAAACGGGTCTAATTCAGGAGGAAGCAGGAGGAAGTAAGCAGGAGATCACGATTCTAATGATACATGCCCAGGACCATCTGATGAATGCTATGACTGTCAAAGATCTGGCTGCAGAATTTATTGAATTGTATGAGGTTAACAAGAAATAGATAGTCAGGATCATTCGGGGTTAGCCTTATGCGATAGCTAAAGGCTCCCTAAACATTTTAATGGGGGGTCAGGTATGAACGGATTTTTAGGGATATTACAGAAAATGGTCGTTCCGCTTGCAGCGAAATTATCTTCGAACAAAGCTTTGCAATCGGTTTCTAAAGGTCTTATGGGTTTGATGGTAATCATGATGATGGGTGCTTTTTCAACGATATTGAGCAGTTTGCCATTCGATGCTTATCAGAACTTTTTAGTGTCTTCTAATTTAAAAGGAGTATTTAACACTCTGCTCAACGTTACAACAAATATGCTGGGGGTATACGCAGCATTTTCCATTGCTTATTCCTATGTCTCAAATGAAGATAAAGATGGATTCTCAGCAGGTGCAATCAGCCTCATGTGCTTTTTTATCGTTACTCCATTGACAGTCGCAGGAGAGGGCTACATGGCAGTTACGAATTTGCCGTTGGATTGGATAGGGCCAAAGGGCTTATTCACCGCAATGATCGTTGCTATTGTAGTTTCCAAATTGTATGTATTGATTATTAACCGGAATATAACGATTAAAATGCCTGAAGGGGTTCCGGAATTTGTATCCAAATCCTTTGTAAGCATTATTCCGGGTATTGTTATTGGCATCCTTTTTGCCGCTATTTCTTATCTGCTATCCTTAACCAGCTTCGGGGACATGCATCAAATCATTTATAAACTGATTCAAATTCCTCTTACAGGTCTTGGATCCAGTATCTGGGCTGCATTGCTGGTGTATGTATTGATTGGGTTGTGCTGGTTCTTCGGGGTTCATGGCATGGCAGTAATGTCAGTGGTGATTCCAATCTGGGCAGCACTTGATGCCGAGAATATGGTTGGCGTTGCTGCAGGCGTGGCCAATGCGGATTTGCCCAATATTGTAACTCTTAACTGGGTAAGTGCAGTGGCTACTATCGGTGGTGCCGGTTCAACTATTGGTTTAGTGATTTGGCTGACCTTTAAAGCTAAATCAAAGCAATATAAAGTATTTGGCAAAATGGCGCTTATTCCTTCTCTCTTTAATATAAATGAACCAGTAATCTTCGGGCTTCCTGTAATGTTGAACCCGTTACTGTTTATTCCATTTGTATTTACTCCTGTATTGCTAATCGGGCTGGCATACATTTTAGTTACGATCGGAATATTGCCAATTTCGAATGGAATCGGGGCGCCCATGGGCACACCATTAGTGCTTCAAGGCTTCTTTAATGGAGGCTGGAGGTTAGGGTTGTACCAGGTGTTCGGAGTCCTGCTGTCATTGGTCATATACTATCCGTTCTTTAGAATAATGGATAAAAAAGCTGTTGAAGAAGAATCCGCTGCTGAGATGGCAGCTCAATAAGGTCTACATGTGAGTGATGATAAGTGGAGGGAGGTGGGGAAATGAATAAAATAGGCGATATTTATGCTAATAAATTCGAAAATTTTATTTTCCCATTTTTTTGGATGCATGGAGAGTCAGAAGAAGTACTAGTGGATTACATGCAAAAAATTCATGACAGCCATATTGGTGCGGTGTGTCTGGAATCAAGACCTCATCCGGATTTTATGGGTGACAGATGGTGGGCTGATCTGGATATTATCATTAGAGAAGCCAAACGGTTGAATATGAAGATTTGGATACTGGATGACTCACACTTCCCGACAGGCTATGCGAATGGTCTGGTTAAGGAGAAGTATCCCGACAGGCTAAAAACACTCTTGACACACCGGGTTGTCGAAGTCTTTGGACCCAAGGATAGCATCGGGGTTATGACAGCCAATATATTCGATCCCACTGCCCGATTAATCGCTGTTTACGCCAAGCAAGACGATAAAATCATTGATCTGAAGGATCAAATCGATGATGAGATAATTTACTTTAATATTCCCGCAGGTTCATGGAAAGTATATCTACTCTATGAGTCCAGGAAAGTGGATTATAATCCGGATTATATTAATATGGTGGACAAAGAATCCTGCGATGTATTAATTGAAGCGGTATATGAGCCACACTACCAACGGTATAAAGAAGAATTCGGGAGAACAATTGCGGGATTCTTCTCGGATGAGCCTGGATTTATGAATGAAAAAGGAGTACGGAATGACAGCAGGATTGGTAAACTAATGCCGCTTCCCTGGAGCAGGCAGGTTAAAGAAATGTTGCAATTAAGATTGGGTAAGGATTACCTGCTACAGTTATCCTCTCTATGGTATGACGAAACATGCAGTCCTGAAATCAGACATGTCTTTATGGATATCTGTACCACACTGTACAAAGAGTGCTTTAGTGATAACTTGGGGAATTGGTGCAGGGAACGCAATGTTGAGTATGTGGGCCATGTTATTGAAGACCGTGATTCCAATGCCAGACTTGGTGTGGGTGCCGGGCATCTGTTCAGAGCGATGGCGGGGCAGGATATGGCGGGCGTCGATGTTGTGCTGAATCAACTGATTCCGGGAATGGATTCTGGTGAACATCCTACATTCAGAGGTACGTGGGACAGCGAGTTCTTCCATTATGCCTTAGTGAAGATGGCCTCATCTCTAGGGGCAATTGATCCCAAGAAGAAAGGCAGAACGATGGCAGAAGTATTTGGCGCTTACGGCTGGTACGAGGGCGTGAAGATGATGAAGTGGATCGTGGATCATTTCTTAATCCGCGGAGTGAGTTATTTTGTTCCACATGCCTTCTCACTGAAAGGATTTCCTGATATGGATTGCCCTCCACACTTCTATGCCAATGGAAATGATCCTCAATTCAGGTATTTCGGTGATTTAATGAAATATGTCAATAAAATGAGCACACTCTTCAGTGGAACGAAAGGAAAACCGACTGCGGCCATTCTATATCATGCGGAGGCTGAATGGACTGGAGACTTCATGCTGACGCAAAAACCGGCAAGGGTACTGACCCAGCAGCAGATTGACTTTCATATTTTACCTAATGATGTCTTTACATTCAAGGATAGCTTTCTTACCGTATTAGATAACTATCTGCATGTGAATGGCTATGAGTACCAGTGCTTAATCCTCCCTTATTGTGAATGTATCAGTGAGGAATTGGCTCAATTCATTATTGCTTCCGCAAATTCTCATCTGAGAATTATCTGCATAGATGCATTGCCTAGCAAACTATTTAATAGCAGCAATACAGATTTACTCAATCAAATGTCTCATGTGGAAGTAGTAAAACTGGATGAGCTGTCTCATTACATGAAAGCCAATCAGTTACACCATATTGAGGTGGCAACTTCCGAACCCTATTTGAGATTTGCTTCTTTTGCCCATGAGGACGGAGAGTATTTAATGTTCTTTAATGAGGATCCGTTGAATATGATTCAGACCTCAATTCAGATTGAATCGGATAAGCCCATATACAAATTTGATGTTCTTAATAATAAGATCACCAAAGTGGAGTATGACGGCAAGAGCTTCCCGCTTGTATTGTCTCCATACGAATCATTTGTCTATGTGTTGGGAGAGATTGATGCAAGTATTGTAGGTACAGAAGTTATAATTGGTCATAAAGTGAAGGTAGTTGACTCACCCTATAAGGTAAGTATTGCAAATGTTCAGGAATATCCTGATTTTAGAGAAGCGTTCACCATGGAGCAGCTGGAGAATTTATCATTAACCAAGTACTTGCCTAAATTCTCGGGAACATTCAGATATGAAACTGAAGTCCAATTGGATCAAGATATTAACGCAGCCATCCTGGACTTGGGAAGAGTGTTTGAAGTAGCTGATGTCACTATAAACGGCACATTTATTGGCACCAGGATCTGTCCACCTTATCATTTTGAAGCCCACAATATTCTTAAATCAGGAATGAATACAATATGCGTGGATGTAACGAATACGTTGGATAAGCAGCTTAGGGATTACTTTTCTTACGGTGAAGAAATTCAGCCTTCGGGATTATTGGACAATATTGTTATCAAATATTAAGGAGAGTTCTAATGACAACTATTAAGTTATTTTGCTCGGCAGGGATGTCAACAAGCATGCTGGTTACCAAAATGAGAGCAGCGGCAGCGACTAAAGGATTGGAAGTTAATATTGAAGCGATGTCGGAAGGCCAGATGTCCAAACAATTAGAGAACATGGACGTAGCATTATTAGGTCCGCAAATAGGCTTCAAATTAGCAAGTTCTAAGAAGCTATGTGATTCTGTAGGAATACCTGTTGCGGTAATCCCCACTATGGATTATGGCATGATGAACGGTGAAAAGGTTTTGGATTTTGCATTAAAGCTAATCGAAGATTACAAGAAATAAATGGAAGTTAGAGGTGTTTGCAATGAACGTAAAAAACAAATTTCCTGAACACTTTCTCTGGGGAGGAGCAATATCGGCCAATCAGACGGAAGGTGCCTATAATATAGGCGGGAAAGGCTTGTCGACAGCAGATGTACTGGAGAATGGTATTATGGGCAAAATTCCGGAAAAACTGTCTGTTGTTGAAGGAAACATATATCCCTATCATGAAGCTATTGATTTCTATCACCGATATAAAGAGGATATTGCCTTGTTTGCTGAGATGGGCTTTAAGTGCTTCCGAATGTCAGTAGCCTGGTCAAGAATTTTCCCGAACGGTGATGAGAGCGAGCCTAATGAGGAAGGCCTGAAGTTTTATGATGATGTATTTGATGAAATCTTAAAGTACAACATTGAACCGATTGTAACCATTTCACATTATGAGATGCCGCTCAGCTTGGTTGACAAATATGGAGGCTGGAGAGACAGGGCAATTATAGGCTACTACGAAAAGTATGCCAAAGTCTTATTCAGAAGGTATGGAAAAAAGGTGAAGTATTGGATCACCTTCAACGAAATCAATGTAATAGCACATGCTCCTTTTGCCGGTGCAGGAATCATTTATGCAGAAGGGGAGCATAAGGAACAGATTAAGGCACAGGCCGCGCATCATCAGCTGGTTGCCAGTGCGCTTGCGGTTAAGGCTTGTCATGAAATTATTCCTGATGCTAAAATCGGAGGCATGTTGGCAGGAATGGTGTCTTATCCCTACACCTGCAATCCCGACGATGTCTTTGAATCCATGAAATTCGATAGAGCTTCACTGTTCTACAGTGACGTTCAAGCCAGAGGATATTATCCGAGTTACATGAATCGTACGTATAAAGAAAATAATGTGAGCCTTAGAATGGAATCGGATGATTTAGGCATACTGTCGGAAGGAACCGTTGACTTCATCGGCTTCAGTTATTATATGAGCTTGGTCATTACCACATCTAAGGAAGATTTGGATCGAGCTGATGGTAATCTCGTACTCCAAGCTGTTAAAAACCCTTATTTGGAATCTTCGGATTGGGGATGGCAGGTCGATCCAAAGGGCCTGAAAATTTTAATGAACACCTTATATGACCGTTACCAAAAGCCGCTGTTCATTGTTGAAAATGGCTTGGGTGCAGTAGATGAAGTAGAAGAAGGTAATGTAATCAACGACGATTATAGAATTGATTATTTACGCAAGCATATTGTGGAAATGAGAGAAGCCATCGCAGATGGAGTTGAACTGCTTGGATATACGACATGGGGACCTATCGATCTTGTAAGTGCCTCATCGGGTGAAATGAAGAAACGTTATGGATTTATCTATGTGGACAAAGATAATCAAGGACAAGGTACAATGGCGAGATTTAAAAAGAAAAGCTTCGAGTGGTATAAACAAGTGATTGAATCCAATGGAGAAATACTTTAATTGTTTAATCAAGTAGTGGGCCTCTAGTTAGGAGAGATCCACTACTTTTTTACAATGCCGCCCAGTCCCGATAATTGTAAAACCGGGGTAGGCTAAGGGAAGAGTGAGGCAAGATAATATGTTGCAAGGAGGGATAGTTATGGATGCACGGCAAACGACGATCCTCCGACTACTGCTAGCTGCGGATGCTCCGCTTAATGGTAAGTTTTTAGCGGAAAGAAATAATGTTACTTCCAGGACTACCCGGAGCGATATCCATTCCCTAAACCGTATTTTGAAACAACATGGCGCAGAGGTTGAGCCAGTCCACGGGATAGGGTATCAGCTCCGAATTCAAGATGATTCGCTGTTTCGCGAATGGTTGGCAGGTCAACTTCGGGATGAGAAGCCCGTTAATTATGCAAATCCAGATAACAGAGTTAACAAAATTATACATCTGATGTTTACTGCTAATGGGTACATTCGCTCGGAAGAATTGGCAGATATGATGTATGTTAGCAAATCCACCTTGCAGAACGACCTCAAGGAGGTTAAAAGGAAGCTTGAACTTTATCATATTACGGTTGAAGCAAAACCTCATCACGGGCTAAGAATACGCGGTGATGAAATGAAAATACGGTTTGGAATGTCTGAACTTTTATTTGACCGCGAGAACAGTCATTCCGATTCTATGTACGTTAATTTGTTCTCATTTCTAGAACACGATCTTACCGTCATTCGATCTTCGGTCACAAAGCACGTACAGAACTACGGTGTAGAGTTGTCGGACACCGGACTCAACAACCTGATTATTCATATTGCCATTGCTTGTCAACGGATTAAAAATGATCATAATATCATTGAATTACCGGGTGAGCATCATTTCATGGAACAAAAGCAGGAATACGAGGCTGCCAGAACCATCGTTACTGACATTGAAAAGTTATTGTCTCTAAAATTTCCAGAGACTGAGATAACGTATATCACAATGCATCTGCTTGGTACCAAACTGTTATCCGCAGTGGGAACGGATGAACGGGAGATTACTCGTTGGGTGGATAAAGATACCTATCAATACGCAATGGATATTATGAAGGCTATCGAGTCCAAGCTTAAGCTTGGCATAAGCGGTGATCCAGAACTGCTGAAGAGTCTGTGTCTACACCTTCGGCCTGCTCTTAATAGAATTCGCTATGGAATGAGCTTGCGTAATCCAATGCTGGAATCCATCCAATCGACCTACCCATTAGCATTTCAAGGTGGAGTAATCGCTGGAATGGTTATTCAACAGAAGATGGGGCGTCATGTTTCTGAGAATGAGATCGGTTACCTGGCATTGCACATTGGAGCGGCTATGGAACGCAGGAGGGAATCTTATCCACCGAAGCGCTGTATCATCGTGTGTAGTTCTGGTGTGGGCAGTGCCAGATTATTATTTCATAAATTGCGTATTCAATTTGGAGTTCGGCTGGATATTGTCGACACGGTCGGATATTATAAGCTGGCTCACACGGATCTGGATAACATTGATTTGATTATCAGTACGGTTCCCATAGCTCTTGATATCTCTGTTCCGGTCATTATTGTTAATTCACTGCTTGGAAATAGTGATTTAATGAGGATTGAACAGGCTATTACAGGTGTTTCTGACAACGATATGGAGTATCTACAGGAAGATTTAACATTTATATCCTGTGATTTCAATTCCCGCGAAGAGGTTTTACATTTCCTTTGTGATCAGTTACAGCACAAGGGGCTGGTTGGACCGGATTTTTATGATCTTGTTGTGCAGAGAGAAGAGGTGACACCAACTTCATTTGGGAATAGCGTAGCTATCCCACATCCTATTTTACCTCAAACTGAACATACTTTTTGGGCAATCTGTACACTGCAAAAGCCAGTAAACTGGGGATCAAAACCTGTACAATTCATCTGTTTGCTGTGTATCGCAAAAGATGGCGAGGCAGGTGATTTGACTACTATGTATGATCTTCTCGTCCGAGTAGTGGATGATGCTAATCTGGTTCAGAAATTAATTAAATGCCAAAATTATCAGCAAATCCATCATATATTCCGGACAAAATCCTAACTAACTATTGAGGAGTGAAGAGACTAGTGGAACGTGATATTCGAAAGATAGTAAGTAACATGACCTTAACCGAAAAAGCGGAGCTGTGCTCCGGGTCCAACTTCTGGTCAACAAAAGCCGTAGACCGATTGGGCATTCCATCTATTACATTAACCGACGGTCCGCATGGTCTCCGCAAGCAGGCGGGAGAACCGGATCATCTGGGACTTAATGAGAGTGTGCCGTCTACCTGCTTCCCTTCCGCTGCTGGTCTGGCGAGCTCCTGGAATCGTGATCTGGTACAGAGTGTAGGTGAAGCCATCGGCAAGGAAGCACAGGCTGAAGATATAGCGGTCGTCCTTGGACCTGCCGTCAATATCAAGCGTTCCCCACTCTGCGGACGTAATTTCGAATATTTCTCGGAGGACCCTTATCTGACGGGAGAACTGGCTGCAGCACACATTGCAGGAGTGCAAGGCCAGGGAGTAGGCACATCCCTGAAGCATTTTGCCGTCAATAATCAGGAGCATCGGCGGATGACAACAGATGCCATTGTCGACGATCGTACATTAAGAGAAATTTATCTGACCGGTTTTGAAAAGGCGGTAAAGCAATCTCAGCCCTGGACGGTGATGTCCTCTTATAACAAGGTCAACGGAACGTATGCCTCCCAAAATGAAACCTTGCTGACCACGATTCTGAAAGAAGAATGGGGACATGAAGGCATCGTGGTCTCCGATTGGGCTGCGGTTAGTGAAATTGTGCCAAGTGTTGTAGCCGGTATGGAGCTGGAGATGCCTTCTTCTAACGGCGAAGGACCTAAGCAAATTATAAAAGCTGTAAATCAAGGAGAATTATCAGAAGAGAAGCTTGATCTGGCTGTGGAAAGGCTCTTGAATGTCATCTTTAAAGCAGCCGATTCCAGGCGTGAGGGTACTAGTTATGATCGGACAGCCCATCATAAGCTGGCGAGAAGGGTTGCGGGAGAATCAATGGTCTTGCTCAAGAATGAGGATCAAGTTCTCCCATTGAGAAAAAGTGGCCGGATTGCGGTTATCGGTGATCTGGCTACGAAGGTGAGATATCAAGGTGGCGGCAGCTCTCATATCAGACCGACACAGTTGGACAGTATTTATGAACAAATTTCGATATCCGCAGGGTCTGAAGCTTCGATCTCTTTTAAGCAGGGTTACGATCAGGGCTCAGATGATGCGAACCCGTCTATGCTGGATGAAGCAGTGAAGGCTGCAGAAGCTGCAGATGTGGCCGTACTAGTAGTAGGTTTGCCAGACCGCTATGAATCAGAGGGATATGACCGTTCGCATTTGGATATACCGGTCAATCAGCAGGAGATTATTTCTGCCATTGCTGCAGTTCAGCCTAACGTGGTGGTGGTTCTATGCAACGGAGCACCTATTCTCATGCCGTGGTTGGGTGAGGTGAAGGCTGTTCTGGAAGGTTATTTGGGTGGTCAGGGAGCTGGTGGAGCCATCGCTGACCTGCTGTTTGGAGATGTCAACCCGAGCGGCAAACTGGCGGAGACCTTCCCGCAATCATTGAAGCATAATCCGTCCTATTTATTCTTCCCTGGCGATGGAGACCGTGTCGAATACCGGGAAGGGGTGTATGTCGGTTATCGCTATTATGACATGAAGGATATTGAACCTTTATTTCCTTTCGGTTACGGCTTAAGCTATACCCGGTTTGCATACTCCGGCTTAACAGTGAGCCAGACGGAAATTAAGGATACCGAAACGCTCACCGTCACCGTAAATGTGAAAAACACGGGTTCTATCTTTGGCAAGGAAGTGGTGCAGTTGTACGTTCATGACTGTGAGTCTGAGGTTAGTCGCCCTGAGAAAGAGCTTAAAGGCTTCGCCAAAGTAGCTCTTGAACCGGGAGAAGAAACAACCGTTTCGTTCACCTTGGACAAGCGCAGTTTTGCCTACTACAGTGTTGAACGTACAGCGTGGCATGTGGAGAGCGGAGAATTCGATATTCTAATAGGCTCCTCTTCGCGGGACATCTCGTTGCAGACGAAGCTCCATGTGGTATCCACTTCAGAGGAGATCGTGCCGACATATGACCGGAATACTGCCCTTGGTGAATTGCTTTCGAATCCGAAGACGTTAGCAGTCTTGGACCAACTTCAAGGATTGGCTCCACAGAGTGCCGAAAGTGCATCCTCTGACGCCATTTCTAGGGAGATGATACAGGCCTCAATGAAGTATGTGCCTCTGAGGGCATTAATTCCGTTTACAGGTGGAGAACTTACGGAAGAGGCATTGTCCATGCTGCTTGTGCAGCTTAACGCAGTAGTACGTCAATAAGCATTCAACATTGATAAGTTGAGCTAACTCGATTCCTGAATTATTGGGATTGTAACCGTCACAAACGGGCGATACCTAAATTCATTTAGTGCAGTTGAATTCTGCCTATTTGAGTTTAGGTATTTTTTATTTCAGAGGTTTCTGGAACGGAATCCGGAACAAGTGCAGATGCCGTTGATTCGTACATCACTTCGAGATTCTGAATAGGAGTTCGACAAAAAGATAATTATTCATTACAATGAGAATGATTATCATATATAGAACACACGGAGTGCTTAATTATGAACAATTCGATTCAATATAATTTCAATCATTTCTTTGACAAGCTTGAAGGAGGTTATCAAGCCGGAAGTTCAAGCTATATGCTCCATCCTACGACTGGAATAGGACAGGTTCTTCGGTTGTACCCACGCTCTGAGTTGGAGATGGTTATGTCAGACTATAAGCTGAACCATAACCATGATATACGCCTAGATTCACTCGCGCCAATGGTAGAGTTTGGGTATTGTTATGAGGGTAGCAGGGAGATAAGTGTACCTGGCGCTCGTGAGGAGTTCATGCCTGCCAATTGGAGTTTGCAACTGATTAATACCTCGGAAGCGAGATTGGAGCTAGGCCAAGCACAATCTTTTCGAATGTTGGGCATCGGGATGTCTGTCGGCGTGTTTCATCATTTTATGACCTCCATCGGGGGAGTGCAAAAGGCTGACTTTAACAGCCTTCTTGGAGGAAAGTCGTATCGGTTGCTTCAGGAGAAGCCGCCAGCCTTCGCCAGTGCTTCGCTTCAACACATTGCAGCAAGCCTAAAAGATGGAACGATGAATAATATTGAGCTGGAGTATACGGTGTTAGAACTCCTGGAACTGGCGCTCCGCACTTTTCTTGAAGGAAAAGAGGAACGGATAGGGCTTAGCCAAGAGACCCAGTTGCGCGTTGGCGAAGCGCGCCGAATAATCCTGGAGCAGATGGATAATCCTCCATCATTGTTGCAGCTGTCGCGTATGGTCGGTTTGAATGATTACAAGCTCAAGGTGGGCTTCAAGGAAATATATGGTAACACAATATTTGGATACCTGCGAGAGAAGAGGATGGAGCAGGCTTTAAAGCTACTGCAAGCCGGCAAGTCCAACGTCATTGAAGTGTCTTGCGCAGTGGGCTACTCGAATCCAAGCCATTTTGCCGAGGCGTTCCGCAAGA
The DNA here is from genome assembly GCF_038000365.1 of Paenibacillus sp. FSL R7-0333. Classification (NCBI taxonomy): domain Bacteria; kingdom Bacillati; phylum Bacillota; class Bacilli; order Caryophanales; family Paenibacillaceae; genus Paenibacillus; species Paenibacillus sp. FSL R7-0333. The sequence goes on along the minus strand of NZ_JBBOBZ010000001.1, from coordinate 5,252,548 downwards.
AATTCGGAGTAAATCCCAGCGCATTACTACGTGAAAATTCTTCCCGGATATAACATGGTAATGACAGGCTTTTATTTAGAACGGACTGTCAACTTACCGGTTAACTCTCTCTCTTCACAAGCAACTGAACTTGCCAGGCATAGAAAAAGCCCTTCAGAATCCACTGAAGGGCTTTTTCATGAAATCAGATGGTTAAATTGCAGAGAATCTCATGGACTCCGTGAAACGGGGATTTTAATCCACCTTGGGGTAGAGGGTGCCGTCAGAAAAAAACATAATAAAGGAATAGTTGTTTTAATTTTATCATAGAAGGGAGAGTGCCTAGGTGCGCTCGAAATACAGTTCTGATTCCAATTTCAATTCAGCCCCTCTCCCATCCTTCTGGCCGTTTGTACTGACCGGGATGTTGATGATTGTGACCACGACAGGGTTTGCGCGAATGGCCTATGGGCTAGTGTTGCCTTATATGCAGGCCGGACTCGGATTGTCAATTTCACAGGGAGGGATGCTTGGCACGATCATGTTTCTAGGCTACCTGGCTTCGGTCGGGTTATCGGGTATACTCGCTGTCCGCTGGGGTAGCAAAGCTGTTCTTATGGCAGGAGGCGGTGCTGTTGTCATCAGCATGTTTGGCCTTTCCGGATCATATTCGTTCATTTGGGTGGCTCTGTTCATGTTCCTGGCCGGAGGGGGCAGTGCACTGGTATTCACTCCGCTCATGTCCCTCATGCTGGGCCAGTTCCCGGACAAGAAGGGAATCGTCCTCGGGATGTTGCTAAGTGGTGCAGGTATCGGGATGCTGTTAAGCGGATTTTTAGTACCCTTACTAATCGCTCAATTCCCCGTTCTAGGCTGGCGTGCGGTCTGGTTAGGGTTCGGTATCATCTCACTTGTTGTGCTGATCGCGGCTTTATTGATCCTGAGAAACCCCGAGATTGTAGGGAGCGTGAAGGAGACAGACAAACCGAAGTGGTTAAAAAATAAAGCATTGATGCAGGTGGCTGTACTCTATTTTCTAGTGGGTATAGCATATCTTGTCCCCAATCTATATCAATCTGGTTATATGCTGGCTGAAGGGATTTCGGACCGAGCTGCCGGTCTGGTGTACGCCATAGCTGGCATCTTCAGCATTGCAGGCGGCCCTGTCTGGGGCAGTCTGTCCGACCGATTTGGTGTAAACCGGATGTTTATACTGGTTTGGGCTTGCGCGGCGGCAGGGGATATCATCCCGCTTCTGAATCACAGTATTCCGGGGTTCGTCTTATCATCAGTACTTTGGGGCTCCAGTATCGGTGGTCTGGTTACATTAATTCAGCTGAAGGCTGCGAAACAAGTCAATCCCCGGTACGTTCCAACTGCCATCGGATTTATCTCAATATTCTATGCGGTAGGTCAAATGCTGGGTCCGGGAATGACAGGGTGGATGATTGATCATCTCGGTGGCTACGGAGTGGCTTATGGATTCGGAGCGGTAGTCTACGGCTTTGGGTTAGCCGCCAGCCTGATCTCCGGCTTCAGGGGAACAACAAGAAATTTCTGGGGCAGAGCAAAAAGATAAAGCAGTAACAGCGAGTCCACAGAAGGCTTTTCCAAAAGAAGAGGCTGTCCCAAAAGTCATGTAATGGCTTCTGTGACGCCTCCTTTTTTTGAGAAAGATCAAGGTGTGGACTTGAATGGACGCTCCGTGAACGCTACCACATGATCAATCATAGTGACCACAACGCTTGGAGAAGGAAGCAGCACCATTTATTAGTTGGCCACGACGATTTGCCATTGTTGATTCAAGCCGTTGTTGTCACTCCATTGAATCACATTGGCACCGTCGGTGAGTGCGCCGGAGGAGACGTCTATCAATTTGCCGGTAGCGCGGTTCTTCAGCTTGAAGAAGCCGCCGCCCGCATCAATCAGCTGCCAATGCTGGCTGGACCAACCCCCGTCTGACCACTGTTCGATGACTGTTCCATCGGTCGTAGTGCCATTCTCAGGGCCAAGAATCAATCCGCTGTTGGTATTCTTAAGCTTATAGTACCCGTCGCCAGCGTCGATCAGCGTCCAACGTTCACTCGGTAAGTTAGTATCGGTCCATTGTTCGGCATCTGCACCATTTGCTGCTGCACTCGCTCTAATGTTCAAAGCCTTTTCGCTTTTGCGGTTAATCAGCTCATACGTTAGGCTGCTGTCTACCGTGAAAGGAGTTCCTGCGATCGTTCCTGCTGCACTGTCGATGTTAAGCTGCGGATACCATGACATGGAGAGGGTGGTCGATGTAGGGAATGTCAACGGCAGCCATACGTATTTGGATTCATTGGCGGGACGCTCCCAGGCTCCGGCCCAGCGGTCACCCATATATAGATATGACGTGGATGAGCTTCCCTCAACAGGAATGATATAGGCGGCTTGTGACTCTGAAGCACGTGAATCTCCGAAATTGGAGAGGGCACTCCAGGTTCCGCTTATGCTGGAAGCGGTTGCGTATTTCTGCTGGTTAGGAGTCCAGCCTGTTGCGCCGGAAGTGATCAGGAAGTAGGTGGAGCCCCGCTTGAACATAGCAGGAGCTTCACGGTATGAGCCTGCCCACAGGGTCTGGACCAGCGATTCCACGCCCAGAAAATCCGGAGTCAGACGATAAATGTTAAGATCGGCATTCACCCTTGTGGCTGATATCAGATAAGCGATGCCGTTATCGTTATATACCGTCATATCACGGGAATCGTAGTCAAGAGGCCTGAAGCTGCCTTGATACGTATACGGACCTTCGATATTGGAGGCTGAAGCAACAGCGACTTTTGCTTCTCCGTAATCTACCCCGTTTTCTTTATGCGCCCATAGCACATATTTTCCGGTTGCCGCATTATAAAGAAGCTTGGGGCGTTCGATATTGGCGGTTGCAAGCTCTGAAGCGCTGCTCTTGGATAGTATATTCGCGCGGAATTCCCAGTTCTTCAGGTCTGTTGAACGGTAAAGTGATACATAGTTCGTTCCATCCCGGTTCTCCCCAACCCAATAATAATAGCTGCCAGACTTGATCATTCCACCGCCATGCGCATTAACCGGATTGCCTGAAGTATCCTTGAACTGAATCCCGTTAAGGAGACTGAGCGGAGCGGCATAGCTCTTGGAAGCAGATCCTCCATAGGACAGAACAATCAGCAGAAGGGACAGAAACAGAATAAAGGGTGTTTTAGCTCTTTTCCATTCATTCGCATGCATTCGAGTAATCCTCCTTCATTTCATTCATTATTTAGTTAAGCGCTTATAAAGAACAAACAGAATGTCCTCCTTTCTCTCCAAACATTACCAGTAATACAAATTACGATCAATTTAAACATTTGGATATTTGTAGACAAAATGGATATTTCTTTTGTAACAATTCGCCAGAGCTACCTGAGATGCTTTGGAATCCAAAGCATAACGTCCGTTGTCTGCTCCCCCAATGTCACTTAATGATGATATACTTACGTTGAGTATTGTGATAATGATAATCAAAATCATTTTATGATCGGTATATCAATTGGGACAAGTGAGATGAGGGAGCGCGGATTGATGCAAGAAGAAGCAGAAGCAAGCCAGGTATTTACACCAGAGATGATCGATACGATGGCCCGCATTTGGACACGTTCGATCATTACATTAATAGATGTACGCTTTCAGAATATAGCGTACGCCTACCCTTTGGAGCAGTATAAAATGCCTAGCAGCATGTTTATCTATGCCTGTGGAGGGGAAGCGCAAATTCAACTGAATGAAACCACATTTGGAATGGAACGCTTCGGTCTAGTTCATGGCGGGAAGGGGAGCCTGCTCAGTATTTGGCCTAAAAGGGAGAGTGTGAAGACCTTTATGGTCTTTTATAAAGCGGAATCCCCTCTTTTCCACAAGAAGCACCTGCAGCAATTACTGGAGCAAGTCAATCCATTTGTTCAACAGTTTGGTTATACACCAAGTAATCCCATTTTGCTGCTCGATTGGTTTCAACAAATGTTGAATGACTGGAACCGCGGCAAGGCGATGGATCAGCTTCAGGCCAAGGGGTTTCTATATCAATTGATTCATAGGGTGTACAGAGATTTTGAGGGCGGCGAGATTCGCTATCTCCAGCCCTTTCCAGCCAGTTCTGCCAAAATATATCTTGATAAACATTACCGGGAGCCGATTATGTTCCAGGATATTGCCGCTATGTTTGGGATCAGTGGCGGGCAATTAACGCGGTTGTTCAAAAAGAAGGAAGGGATGAGCTTACAGGAGTACCTCATTCAGAGAAGGATTGAAGCTGCCTGTCATGACTTGAAGTATACAGAGGCAACCATTAAAGAGATAGCAACAGGATCTGGATTTGCTGATGAGAAGAACCTGTTTCGGATGTTTAAGAAGTATTACAAGATGACGCCGAGTGATTACCGGAAAATAAACGCACCATCCATGCAGGTTGATGGTATTGATAATGATTCTCATCTTCATTACAATGAGAGGGAACTGGCGAGTCTAGTCAAGTCTTATAGAGATGGGGAATCAAGCATGTTTGGACAAGTACGAAGTAAAGAAATGATCTTTGTGGCGGCGATGAGCCTGATGCTGTTGCTGACGGCATGTACGTCGGGGACGCCAGCGAATAATAGGGGAACGGTGAATGCGCCTGTGGAGACCGGGCAGACGACACAACCGGAAGTACAGGGGACGAAGGCTTCAGAAGCAGTCTCGCAGACCAGAACGATATCTACAGTAAAGGGCGATGTTGAGGTGCCTGGCAACCCTCAGCGTGTTGTAGTCGATTATCTGGTTGGTGATGTGGTAGCTTTGGGCGTAACTCCTCTTGGTGTGGCGAGAGCGACAAAGGGCGAGACAGAGGCGGTGTATTCTAACGAGATTAAAGATTCAATTAACATAAAGATGGAGCCGGAAGATGTCATGGCTCTTGAGCCTGATCTGATCATATTAGCATGGGGCGAAGAGAATTATGAGGATTTATCCAAAATTGCCCCGACCATTTATGTCCCTTATGGTGATATGACTACAGAAGAGCGTATCCATTTTATTGGCAATGTTCTGAATAAGCCGAAAGAGGCTGAGGCTGTTTTGAGTGCTTATGCTAATAAAATCGAAGAAGCGAAGCTATCCCTTAAGAATGCCGGCCTTGCAGAAGTGACGATTACGATGGGAGAATTCGGTGATAAAACGAACTCCATCGCTGGAGCCAAGCATGCGGTTGGCGAGCTTGTGTATAATCAACTTCAAATGAAGGCACCGTCAAAAGTCCAATCTGATATTATTGACGCAGATAAATATTGGGGACAGATATCTATGGAGGTCTTGCCCGCTTACATGGGGGATTATTTGATCGCCTTAGGAGATACGGAAGTTCCTGCTGATCATGCGGTTTGGAAATCACTACCTGCTGTGCAACATAACCGGATTGTAACGGTGGGTTCATCGCTATCTTGGTCCACGGATATAATGACTTCCAGTGCGTTGATTGATCATATTGTTAATCAATTGCTGGCATTAGCTAAATAAGGGGATCTGGAAATACGATGAAAAACAAGCCTGAACAAAATCGCCGTGGGGCGGTGAACTTCACCATGTACATGGTGGTAGGGCTTGGATTAACGGTTCTCATGTCAGCGGCGTCGATTAGCTTTGGTGCCGCTGACATGAGGTTAGCGACTGCATGGGAGGCTATTTTCCGATTTGATCCAACGCTCACTGAACATCAAATTATTCAAACCCTACGTCTTCCGCGTACCGTAGCCGATCTGATCGTCGGATGTAGCCTTGCGGTTTGTGGTGCGATCATGCAGGGGACAACGCGTAATCCGCTGGCCGACTCCGGGCTGATGGGGATCAGCTCCGGGGCAGCATTCGCGATTGCGCTGTGCCTGGCCTTTCTACCGGGGTATTCGTATGGGCAGATGATGCTGTTTGCTTGTCTGGGAGCAGCACTTGCGACCGGGATCACATACTTCATTGCGTCACTGGGCAAGCGCGGGATGACACCTCAGCGGCTGGTGCTGGCAGGACTGTCCATCTCCATGCTGTTTGGCGCACTCAGTCAGTATTTGGCGATCAATTACAACCTGGGCCGGGCCTTGGCATTCTGGACCGCAGGCAGTACAGCCGGGGCCAAGTGGGAGGAATTACTGATTATCTCCCCTCTATTTGTTGGTGGTGTACTGCTGGCGTTGGCGCTGGCTCCTTCTGTTACACTGCTTAGTCTGGGAGATGATGTGGCAAGTGGACTCGGTATTCGCAGTGGACTGGTCAAGGGGCTATCGACGATTATCGTGCTCGTGCTGACTGGATTGGCTGTTGTCGTGGTTGGCCCAATCGGTTTTGTGGGTCTGATTACCCCGCATATTGTACGATACATGGTCGGTGTCGACTACAGGTACATTATTCCGGCTGCTGCGCTATATGGTGCGTTGCTGACCGTATCGGCCGATCTGGCTGGCCGTTTAATCAATAGGCCGTTCGAAACACCGATTGGTATTATTTTTTCTATCATTGGTGTGCCGTACTTTCTCTTCCTGGCCCGTAGGCAAAGGAGGGAATTCGAATGATCAAGCAGCGTTATACGGTGCAACGGGGGATCCTCGTCAATGTAGTGCTTTTAGTGCTCATCCTTATATTTGCTGTCATTAGCATGAATTCCGGCAAGATGAATCTTTCACCGCAGGAAGTGCTGAACGTTCTCCTGGGTAACGGCACCGGTAAGCAAAATCTGATCCTGTTCGATTTTCGAATGCCACGAATCGTACTGTCGATCTTGGTAGGTCTGGGAATGGGAGCGGCTGGGATCGTGATGCAGAGTTTGCTGCGCAATGACATGGCTAGTCCGGGGACACTGGGGATTAGTTCAGGATCGGGTTTGTTTGTCCTGTTCTTCGTAGTATTCATCGCATCAGCAGGAAAAAGTTCCTTCATTGCCCTGCCGCTGCTGGCCTTTGTTGGCGGCCTGCTGGCGGCGGGATTGATCTTCTTATTATCGTATCACCGCGGGCGAAACCTCTCGCCAATCGGTCTGATCTTAACCGGGGTCGCACTCGGAAGCGGGTATGGGGCGCTGACTACCTTTCTGACACTCAAGCTGGATGATTCGCAGATGGACTTCATGCTGAATTGGCTGGCGGGGAGCTTGTGGGGCGCTGATTGGCGCTATATTGCCGTACTGGCACCATGGGTCTTGATTTTAATCGGCTATATTTTCTACAAGTCCCGGATGCTGAACACCCTCCATCTGGGCTATCAGACGGCAGAAGGGCTGGGACTTTCTGTGAAGCGGCAGTTTTTGGGGTTGTCGATCGCTGCTGTTGCTTTATCCTCTGGCAGTGTGGCTGTTGGCGGAAGCTTCTTCTTCGTTGGCTTGATCGCTCCGCATATGGCAAGAAAACTGGTCGGGCCCGACCACAAATTGCTCATTCCAGCTGCCAGCCTGACCGGCGGATTAGTCGTGGTGCTGGCGGACACGATTACGCGTACGGTTAACCTGGGGGGAGATGTGCCGACGGGAATCGTCATTACGGTCATCAGTGTTCCGTACTTTCTTTATTTACTAGCGAAGGCCAATTAGGAGGACGTCATGGAAAGTATTACAGCAGAGCAAATTGATATTGCCTATAATGACACGCTTATCGTCAAAGAACTGGATTTGCAGATTCCGCGTGGACAGATCACCTCGATTATTGGTCCCAATGGATGCGGCAAATCAACCGTACTCAAGGCAGTCGGCCGGCTGCTCAAGACGAATAATGGTACGGTCTATCTGAATGGTGCCGATATCCGCACACTGTCCACCAAGGAAGTCGCCAAGCAGATGGCGATTCTGCCGCAGACGCCAACCGCACCGAGCGGCTTGACGGTCGGCCAATTAGTCGCCTATGGGCGTTTTCCTCATCAACGGGGTTTCGGCAAGCTCTCCAAAGAGGATAAGCAAGTAGTCACCTGGGCGCTATCGGTTACACAGCTTACAGCGTTTGAGCATCGTGAGGTGGATACGCTCTCTGGCGGTCAGCGTCAGCGCGTATGGATTGCGATGGCGCTCACCCAGCAGACCGATCTGATCCTGCTGGATGAACCCACCACCTATCTGGACCTGGCGCATCAGCTCGAAGTGCTGGAACTGCTCTATGAACTGAATCGCAGTCAGCAGGTGACGATTGTGATGGTGCTGCATGACCTGAATCTGGCAGCGCGTTTCTCCGACTATATGGTGGCGATTCGTGAGGGCCAGGTGGTGGAGCATGGCTCGCCAGAGCGTGTAATGACGGTACAGACGCTGCGTGAGGTGTTTGCCATTGATGCCGAGATTATGCTGGAACCGCGAACAGGGCGGCCGGTGTATGTGACGTACGAGCTATTGCGTGATAAGCGTAGAGACCAAGCAGCAGATCAAGGATTCCTGCAAGCTGAGGAACAGAAGGAGTCGATTGCCACATGAGAACCGCATGGCGTGTCCTGCTGGGCGCACGGAAATACTGGCTGCAGTTAGGCATTGGATTTGCCGGTATCGTGATGGCCACGATTGCCGGGTTTTATTTGCCCTGGGCGCTCCGCTCGTTGACACAATTGGCGACCGAAGGTAGCAGCCGGTTTGCCGCGGAAGCGCTGAAGATTGGTCTGTTGCTGCTTGGAGCCACTTGTCTGCAAGCCATCGGAACATCACTGGCCGGCTATATGAACCATTATGCGGCACTTCATTATGTAGCAGATTTAAGAACAAGATTGTATAGCAAATATCAGCAGATGAGCTTGCGCTATTTCCACCGAAGCCGGACGGGTGACTTGACCGGGCGCGTTGTGAATGATGCGATGGAGGCAGAAATTTTCATTGCCCATGCTATTCCTGACTTTATCATCAACGCACTGACCTTTATCGGAGTAGGCATTCTTCTCTTGACGATCAATGTGAAGCTGGCACTGATCAGTCTGATCACAATTCCGTTGCTGCTTGCGATCACGGTATGGCAAAGCAAACGCTTGTCACCGCTATGGGGAGAGAATTCCAAGGCGCGGGGAGAGATTGCTGGCAAGGTGCAGGAGAACCTGTCGGGCATGAAGGAAATCCAAATTTTCAATCGGCAGGAGGAGGAGCGGGGCAACGTTTCCCGTCTGGCTATGAAACATACGAAGACCTATTTGCGCGCCAGTCTGTTCTATGAGACCTCTGTGCCGTTGCTGGCATTTGTGACCGCGCTGGGTACTGTGCTTGTCGTGATACTAGGCGGCAGATTGATGGCAACAGGTGAGGTAAGTATTGCTGATATCATTGGATTCATCGCCTACCTGGGTATGTTCTATCAGCCGGTAAAGTCCTTTTCCAGCTTAGTGGAAATGTCCGGGCGAGCTGCCGCTGGCCTTAAACGGGTATATGATGTGCTGGAAGAGGAGGAAGACATACAGGAGAAGCGAAATGCAGTCCATTTGCCGCGTATACAAGGACAGATATCCTTTCAGAATGTCACATTCGTATATCCGGATGGTGCTCCTGTACTAGAAGGGCTGAACCTGACTATTGAGCCTGGAAAGACGGTGGCGCTTGTAGGTACAACCGGAGTAGGAAAGACGACATTAGCCAGTCTCGTTAACCGGTTTTACGACCCGCAGACCGGTTCAATTCGAGTGGATGGCATCGACATTCGGGATGTAACCCTCTCCAGCCTGCGTGACAATATCTCAATGGTGCTGCAGGATACCTTCCTGTTTGATGGCACGGTGTATGACAATATCGCTTATGGATGGGCGGACGCGACCGGGAAAGATGTGATTGCCGCAGCGAAAGCGGCGAAAGCGCATGATTTCATAGCACAGATGGAGCAAGGCTACGATACGGTCATTGGTGAACGCGGTGTACGGCTGTCAGGAGGGCAGAAACAGCGGATTTCGATCGCACGGGCGATTCTGCGCAATGCGCCGATCCTCATTCTGGATGAAGCCACATCGGCGCTGGATACCAAGACCGAGCAAGAGATCCAGCAGGCGCTGGACGAAATATCGAAGGATCGCACAACACTGGTGATTGCCCATCGGCTATCCACGGTCCGTCATGCCGACCAGATCGTCGTGCTGGAGGGCACAGAGATTGCCGAGACGGGTACGCATGAGGAACTGCTGCGTAGCGGCGGCATTTATGCACGATTGTATGCGACGCAAGCCTCTTGAATGTAATCGGATCGGTCTTCAAGGGTCAGGACCCCTAATTAAAGAGAACGGAGCAAGAGGCCCATGCAACGCCGCATGGGCCTCTTGCTCCGTTCAATTCACTTCAACCCACCCGGAATTGCAACCTCATGCCCTACGGTTGCGGCCATGCGGGCAATCGATTTCGGGTCGGAATTTCTCACATTTACGTCGATGCGGGGGGTGTAGGCGGCTTCCAGCCGTTCAGCTTCGTCGTCGGATAGCTTAATCGAGAGGGCTAATCATTTCGTTTTCTTCTTCGCGGGCGATTAAGTTGTAGTTGTGTTGCATGGTGATGAAGCGGGCCCAACCGTTCGCTTTTTGGAGATGCAGGGCCGCGAACTGCCAAGTTCTCCTGCTGACGCTTTCCTCGCTGGTTCCGTGCGAATACAAATTAGCGGTATCGAAGAAGTTGATTCCTGCCTCAAGCGCATGTCTGATCACAAGTCGGCTGCCTTCCTCGCCCAGCGCCCAGCTAGGGTAACACTGAGGGGATCTCTACTATCGTAGCTCCTTCACAAAAATCTATTCTGGCATAATCCAGACAATCTCGCAGATTCGTACGAAAAACTTCCGGCCCCTGGTATCCAATACAACGTGGTCTGGCTTAACTTCCACTAAGCAGCCGCTAATCCCTCCGCGAGTGGTTTCGAGCACTACCTGTTTACCTTTTACAGACATTAAGGTTTCGACTACGTAGGGATCAATAGGATATACCATGATTGCTTGCGGCATTTGTTGCTGCATTGGATACATTTGATTATTCAGCACTTTGTTACCTCCCGAATGGTTATACATCATCCTATGCTAATGCCCACATAAAGAACTGGGCGGATGCCCATGCAATAACGAATTCCCTAATCATTATTAAATAAAAAATGGAAGCAAGTACAAAGCTGTAATGGCACCAAAGGGGATCGGTCTTGGATAAAAGCGGCGGCGCGGGTAGAAACCCGGATAGTATCCGAATTGTCTGTAGGTTGTTGCGTTAGCAGGCATTCCGTTCATCTGGCCTACCATTTCATTGGTGGGAATGGCAAGTGTAACATAGTTCTGATCGATATGAGCAACAAACCCGTCGTGAGACTGACCATCGCTTGTAGTCATACCAACATATTTATTCATACAATTCCAGGCAACTTGTTGATAATTCGTTTCCATGGGGTAACCTCCTCAAATACTATCTCGTCAATAGTCTATGGACTATAACCCATATCCAACACGGCATATGCCCATAGCTTAAAAAATTCATAATGAATTAAGCCCATTGTAACGAGAGATAAACGATGAGAATAGATATGAACGCAATCATAACTATTACCTCCAACTACCTTGCATTAAACAGTAGTGGATGGTAATCTTTGTATTAGTAACTACTGTGTATTGCACAGTACTAAATAAAGCGTGGTGATGAGTAATGAATGTTCAGTTCAAGAAGGGTGTGCTGGAGCTTTGTGTTCTTGTTTTAACCTCACAGAAAGACCGTTACGGATATGAGCTGGTGGAACAGATCTCGCACAAATTCGCCATAGCCGAGGGCACCATCTATCCGTTATTAAGAAGACTGGCTGCGGAAGGGTTATTTTCCACCTATTTATCTGAATCGGGTGAGGGGCCGCCCCGGAAGTACTATAAGATTACCGATGAGGGAAGGAGAGTCATGAGCGGGATGATTGAGGAGTGGAATGCTTTTGCCATAGGAGTGCAGGAGATTATTGGGGGTGGATCGGAGTGAATAAAGAGGCCTATCTGGGTGAGTTGGCACGGTATCTGAAGCTGCTTCCTCCTGAGGAGTGTGCTGAACTTATGGGGGAATTCAGGGAGCATTTCGAGTGTGCCCAATTAAGCGGGCGGTCGGAAGCAGAGGTGATCTCCAAGCTGGGCCATCCCCGGTTGATCGCCCGTGAATTACTGACCCAGTCACAGATTGAAAAAGCGGACAAATTCCCAACGCTCTTAAGTGTAACGAAAGCGGTTATGGGCACGGTAAGCTTAGGATTATTCAACTTATTTATTGTTCTGCTGCCCTTTGTCACCTCACTAACTGTGATTGCCGGAGTATTCGTCTTTGCCATTTGCTTGCTTATTTCTCCGATTCTTTTAATTCTTCAGTATCAGTCAGTTACGCTGTCTATCAATAGCATATTTCTGATGCTGGGCATGGTTGGCGGGGGACTGCTAGTTGCCATTGGAACATTCAAGCTCACCCGGCTGTATTACCATCTTGTGATCCGGTACCTGAAATATAATCTGACAGTCATCAAAAAGGATGTGACCTCTTTTGAAGCATAGATCCCGGAACCTAACCAGACTTGCCCTGCTCCTGATTGCTGCCGGAGTCATAGGGAATGTAGTACTGTATCTGTTAGGCAATTCACCCTTCAATGTGTATGAGCTATCGATTGAACAACCTGTCCGGATGGACCAGACCACCAGCGTTCTTATTCAAACAGAGACGGGGACAATTGATGTGGTTCCCATTCAGGGAGATGAAATCAAGGCTACCTTGGGTGGAAAGACGACAAAGGCATTAATGAAGGATTACAAGCTGGACATCACTCAGGATGGGGGACAAACCAGCATTAAGGTTGTTCAGGATAACCAGTTCCGCTTTTTTGACATCTATACGGACCTTAAGCTCACGGTAGGGATTCCTGAGATCCAACTAGAGCAGCTGAAGGTTGTGACAGACACCGGAAATATTGACATAGGCCCCATCCTGGCAAAGGAATATCGGGCGATAAGCGACACGGGTTCTATCAAGCTGGATATAGAGGAGGGGATCATTCATGCGGAGACGGATACTGGTGAAATCACGGCCTCGCTTGAGCGCATCCGTCAAGATATCCATGCTACCTCAGATACTGGAGATATCACCATCCAGACAGTTGAAGCGCCTAAGGCACTCCGCACTCAATTCTCTGCGGATTCTGGAACCGTACAGGTGACGCTGCCGGGTTATAAGGATGGTTATATCGGTGAGGGCGGGCCACTCGTCAAGCTGATTTCAGACACTGGTAATCTTAAGATCGAACAGTAACAGCAATAAGGCGAAGGTCAGGAAGAAGAATAGGATGATTTTAGGAGGCGGCCTTGGGTGATAACCAAAAATCCTAGCAAAGAGGTTCTAATCAAGACTGTTGATTTATGCAAAGTATACTCCTCAGGCAATGAACAATTTCTCGCAGCCAAAAGCATTAATCTTGAAGTATACCAAGGTGACTTTACGGTGATTATGGGCAGTTCGGGCTCGGGGAAGTCTACGCTGCTCTACCTCCTCAGCGGTCTGGACGGGATTACTTCCGGAGAAGTGATGTTCAAGGGACAGCGAATCGATGCATACACAGAGAAAGAGCTTACGGATTTCCGGTCCAACAAAATCGGCTATGTGTATCAATCGATCAATCTGGTTCCTGATTTCACTTTGCTGGAGAATGTGGCTTTCCCGGGGTACGTGGCTGGCCGCAGCAAAAGCGGGGTGAACGAGCAGGCATTAAGCCTGCTGCACCAGATGGGGATCGGGGCACAAGCCGGACGCCTGCCGTCCCAGGTATCTGGAGGACAACAGCAGAGAGCGGCGATTGCCAGGGCGCTCATCAATTCGCCGGAGGTGATTTTTGCGGATGAGCCTACAGGGGCATTAAGCCAGGAGCAGGGCGCAGTGATTCTGGATCTGTTGACGGAGATGAACCAGAATGATCAATCGATCGTTATGGTGACGCATGATATCCAGGCTGCGTGCAGAGCGGACCGGTTAATCCTGGTCAAAGATGGCACGATCGACGGGATTCTGGAGCTTGGCAAATACGCACCGGATCAGTTGAAAGCGAGAGAAAACCAAATTTTCATGTTCATGTCAGGGGAGGAGAGGTAGCGGATGTATGCGGTATGGAAACTATGCTGGACGAATCTGAAGCACAAAAAAGTGCAAAACAGCTTCATTGCGATCATCATCATGCTGGCAGCTCTGCTCCTCTCGACCGCCGTGTCCGTTCTCAACAACACCAACCGGATGTATGGGAGTATGCATGACCAGTCCCGTGGCGTGCATCAAATATTGCAGCTGGAGAATGGCATCCACGATCCGGTCCAGGTACATACATGGTGGGAGGAGCAGTCAGGGGTAACGGCTTCGGATTTGATGCGCTACCGCTATCTGTCCAGTATGTCTCACGCCGGGAAAGAGATCCCCAATGTTGACTTGTTCATGATGGATGCGCCAACAGGACCTTTTCCCGTGGACAGGCTGCAGTTCGTGGAGGGCGAAGAACATAGCACACCGGAAGCAGGGACCGCCTGGATTCCCACCTCGCTGGCTTATCCCAATGATATTCATGTGGGCGATTCGGTTGAGTTCAAGACAGATGAAGGGACCATCCGGTTGAACGTTGCGGCCGTCGTTGTGGATATTTCCTACTGTTCGCCTTTTGCTACAAGCGGGAGAATCTGGCTGAATCATGAGGATTATAACACGCATATGACCCTGCTGCCAGGCGGCGATAAGTATATGACCGGACTAAGATTTGAGGATTACAGCCAACATAGGACCTACTGGGATAGATTCGAGCAGTCTCTCGGGACCCCCTACCTGGAGTCTGTTAAAGACTTCGAGAGCTTGTCTTCCTATTATATGATAGCGAATCAGGTGATTAGCTTCGTGATGATTTTTCTGGCTGCTGTCATGATCTGTGTAGCCTTGTACACCTTGGGATTCACGATTGCCGATGCTATCCTCTCTAACTACCGAACGATTGGGATTATCAAATCTGTCGGATTATCTTCCCGTAAAGTCGTTATGGCTTATGTTGCACAATATACCTTCCTGGCGCTCGTATCGGTCATTCCGGGGATGCTGGTCAGCAATCTTCTCTCCGGTACCATTGTTGCCAGTTCCATGGCTTATCTCAATACAGGATCAGCAGGGATGAACGATGTATTCTCAGGTACAGGTCTGTGGACTGGCGCGGCTGTCGTTGTGGTTATTCTTCTCTCGGCCCTGCTGTTCGCGAATAAGGCGCGTCATGTGGAGCCGGCCCAAGCTGTTCGTTACGGCATGTCTGAGAAGGAGTACTCCCACCAATCCGTGGGCAATGGAACATGGAAAAGAAAGCTTCTGCAGCTGGGCGCTCTTCCCACCTCGATGATTATCGGGCTAAGAAGCGTCACCAAGAATATCCGGGGTTCGCTGCTGATTGTGCTAATCTCGGCGTTGTCCACCGCTGTACTCGTCTTCGGGTTCCTTTTCGTATACAGCATTGCCTCCATCCATGGAACCATTGCCAAGTGGGGATATGATTCAGCCGATCTGTCCATAAGAATCGATAATCCGGCTAAAATGACTTTTAAACAGCTGCAAGAAGAAGTCCTCTCTGATCCAAGGGTGAAGGATTACTCGCGGTACGGGGATGCCAATGCGGTTGTGCCGGTTCCCCAGAAGGATGGGGCTGCCATGAAGCAGGATACGATGGGGATCTTACTGACGGTGGCGGATGGGAGCTATGATGAAATAGGCTATGTGAATGTGGAGGGACAGAACCCTGTGTCTGCCAATGAAATCTCGGTTGGTGTGAATGTTGCCAGAACGCTAGGTATCCAAGCAGGCGATACAACGGATATTTATATTGAAGGGGAAAAACATACGCTGACCGTCACCGGGATCTACCAGGCAATCGCGAACATGTCCAATTCGGGGCGGATTACCGCCGACGTCATCAGAACTAGTAATCCGGGCTATGGAAGTGCGATGAACACCACTTTCATGAATCTGCATGAGGGGACTTCAACCGATTCATTCGTGAATGAATTGCAAGAGCGGTACGGCAGTGTACTCGGGATCGCCAGTCAGGCATCGCTTGTGGATGAGGTATTCTCCCAGGCGGTCAAAATCATCGTGCTGCCAGTGTCCGTTATGGCGCTATTGTTCATCGTTATTACGTTCGTGATCATCTACAGCATCTGCCGGATTAACATGAAGAAAGAGAGCCGCACCTACGGCATCTACAAGTCCATCGGCATGACCTCCCGCCAGATCCGTCTATCGGAAACCACCGGAATCCTGGTCGTATCGGGGATCGGTGCGCTGGTAGGGATACCTCTAGGTTTATTAGGTCTCCCGCCGCTGCTTAACGTGATCCTGGCCGACTACGGGATTGTTAAAGTTCCGCTGATTATGAACGGGGGAGGCATCGCCTCGGTGATCCCGCTGAGTGTCATTGCCGCAGGTTTGGGTTGCTGGGCAGCATCTAAGTCTGTTCAGAGTGCGTCGCCGCGGGTTTTGGTGGTGGATTGATGGGGGTGTGTTATTGAAGTATTGCAAGATTTAAAAGAGCCGGGCGTTCAGTCCGAAAGCTAGGCCGAAGCCCGTCAACCTTAACTGGTCGGCGGGCTATGGGTTACAGTCTTACGACACTGGACTCGCCGGTCGGCAGAGAATGATTTAAGCCTTGGCAGAAGTCCTTCATACCAAATGCAAAAGTGTCTTGAAAAGTTACAGCTGACAACTCACCATGAGCATCTATAAAGTTAAAAATCATATAGTGACTAGTTTTCTTTTTATTTCCTATTCCGGACATTCCACCGACAATTGTTCCTAACCCAGGTACAAGAAGCGTTCCAATCATTGCACGACCCACAACGCTTTTGCTTTTATCGATCAATTCTTGCTCACTTTTAACTTCAGCGGCTCTGAATTGCGCCAGATATATTTCAAATCTTTGTCTGCCTGAATCAATAAGCACACGATCAGAAAATCTAAAAATTTTGCACTCGACACTTCCAATGCCAAGTCCCTCCACATGTTTTGCGAATACTCCCTGTAACGCTCCGATGCTTTGGGTTTGTTCTTTTAGCTCATTCCCTTGTTTAATTCCTTTTTTTGCTCCAAAAATAATACCGATAATGAGCACTACAATAAATCCCCAAATAAATAACATCATGATGAACAGCCCCTTATTCTGATAATAATTAGCAAAAATAGTCTATCAGAATAATTGGGATAATACTATGTATTTACAATGAACACTAAATATAAAGTGCTAACTGAAATCTCCCGTCACATCTCCTTCAGCAAAAACATGAACATACTTTAGTTCTGGTGTCACTGCCATCATAAACTCCTTTCAATCACAAACAGAACTAGGCTCTGTATAGACGGTAGGGTAAATGTCCATTAATTCGCTCTCCATCTTGCAGGCCTTAGCTATCATTTCGTCTAACTCGCTTGCTGCAAAATCCTCATCAATGATAGATTCCATTAGGTTGGTGTATTCCTCTGCTAATTCCTTATCTTCGTTTATTTGGTTAACAGTATCTTCGTAGTCAGACAACGACTTCTCTAATCGATCTCCAATATGGAGCAGGTCTTGACGATCACGTTCCTTTTTCGCATCATACAGAATTTTTCCGCCAATGCTGCCACCAATTAACAAGACCACAACAAGTAGTACCCACCATTTCTTACTGTTCATAGATCCCCCTAAATATGTATAATTAATCAAAATCATTCTATCAGAATGTGGTAATATTTACTATAGGATTAAATAAACATTAGTATATAGTGTGGACAACAATTAGAAGGAGAGTGTAATGTCGAAAAACTTAAAATTCCTGTTATCGATACTTATCATCTTAGTATTCATTATTTTTTTTCGTAGTATGAAAAGTACTGCTGCTATTGTTCAAATTGCAGAGATAGGAAAACAAAACATTACTGTAACCATGGAATGGGGAGAAAAGATAAATATAAAAGTCCCCTCTAAATTTGACACTAGCGAATTGAATAAAACATCTTATTATTTAGTGGTTTTTAAATCTAATATTCTTCAAAAGAATAGGTTGGAAAAAATAGAGGAATCAAAATAGTCTTTGGATATTTACTGCAAGAAACACTTTTTTTGAGGACTTTGAAACGACGGTTAATTACGGTTGTAAATCCGGATTATGCTATTATAACGAAGAATTAGGTAAATCCCCGGTAATAGGAGGTGCTTTCTAAAATCAGAATTGGAACTATTCCAAATTTTTCTGTATAATTTATATTTTCTGATGATCCTGACACCAAATATATTCTCACAGACAGGGATGCATCTGATTGGAAACAGTTAGACCTCAAAGATCCGCAGCGATTAAAAGTAGATAATCAATAAACAATTGCCCAATTCATCTGGAATAGAATGTATACAAAATAACCCGCCGGGCTTATACCTGACGGGTTTGTTTTTTACTGAGCTGTATACTCACTTACTTCAAAGGTTAAGATCTTATCATGTATTACGTATTCAGTTCGTTTACTGAAGGGGCCTTTGTTGTTGTTATGCTTGTTGATTCCAAAGCTTGATGATCCTGAAGCAGAATCATACCAGTTTAAGAAAGCATTAACTTCTGATCTGGACAGATCGTATTCCTTTTCTGCACCAGTTGAAAGCTCGATGGTAAGCAATGCACGATCACCAGATGACACATCTGGAGTAGGTGTTGGTACATTAGTTGGGATAGGGGTCGGGGATGACGTAGGAAGTGTAGTCGGTTCAGGTGTTGCAGTGACAGTATGGTACATTTCCATTTCTCCTAATGCTGTGAAGCCAGATAAACCATTATTATTTATAATATTTAATCTGTACTTTGTATAGGCTTTTTCATTACTGAAAGAAAAAACTTTCTCTAGGTTTGCTTGCCAATCGCTAACGTTTATTTCTGAATGAAGTACAATCCAGGTATCACCATCCCAAGCGTCAAAGGTGAAGTCTTTAGGAGTTTCATTTTTATAAGCATCTTGAGTAATATCGGAGCGAGGCCATAAGGCAAATTGATTAATAACTACAGGGCTGTCAAATTCATATGCGATCCATCCAAACGGCTTTGTCTGACTACTCGCCCATCCATATGCATCGTCCTTAATTCCATTGAAAAGGTTAAAAGGTTGATGTCTACTTGCCCAAATACTACTTGCAGTTGCATGACCAAGTGGAGCATCATTTGAAGTCATGCTAGGAATCAAATTTTTTGGCGCTGAACTCTCTTCAGCGGATGTTGATAATGGTGAGACAAACGAGGAGAGTGCAGCAATAATTAATAAAACACTTAAAGATGAAAAGATAATTTTAAACGATTTTGACACTTTCAATACCACCTTTTTAAATGAATAAAATGAATTTAGAATTCAACTATGTCTAAACGTTATTGATTATACTGGGGATTAACAAAATCGTGAAAAACAACCCATCGACCTTAAAGTTTGATGGGCTTATTTTGTATAATTCTGTAGAATTAAGTATTAGGCAAATAATCTGGATTGTTTAAAATCTGATCCACTATAAAGAGCAAGTCATCGTCATTGACATATTCATCGCCGGCTTGCTGAGCATTATACTTCACCGGATCAACATCGGGAGCGAAATACTTAAAGTACCTGGCATCAATCGCAAGGTCAACAAGGGTGTACGTACCAGACTTATCAACGGGTTTATTGTATACTTTATAACCGGTCACCTCTTCAAATCCGAGGTATTGCAAGTGTTCCTTATCGTACTTTACTTCAAAGTCTTCAGCATAAATATCTTTTACGTTTTTCAGTGAAATATCTGCTGTGAATTCCTTACCTAGCCCTATTTTCTCAGTAGCAATATTTACATCGAGAGTTGGTTTCAACGCCGGTGTTGGAGTTGGTGTTGGAGTTGGTGTTGTGCTGGGTGTAGGCACTGGTGTTGGTGTAGGTGTTGAAGTTGGCGCTAAGGTCGGTGTTACAGTAGGAGTTATGGTAGCTGTAGCCGTTGGTGCAGCGGTCGGTGTCGGTGTACCCCAGACGTCAAATTCATTAACCGTTGGATTGCCCGATCCAATATTCACAACTCCAACTGCTACAATATCAGTAAAATCTATACTTACTGTTGTGTCTGTAGACGTAGGCACCATTAGCGTACGGGTGTTATCACTGTGGAAAAACAATACTCTAATATCATCCTTAGAGGAAGCTAAGCGATAACTCGTTAAGTTAATCGAGCGCTGAAAATCATAATAAAGTGTGTCATATGATGACCCTGAGTAACCTAATGTAAATAGAGTTAACGAATTACCGTCTGTTACATTACTCGTAGTGGTATACGTTGCCCCAAATATATCTGTAGAAACTAACATTTGTTTACCCTTTAGCAATCCTGATACTGGGGAGGTTGGTGTTGGTGTAGCAGTTGGTGTCAGAACGGGCGACCCATATACATCAAATTCAAAAATCTTTCCAGAACTGTTAACTCCAACACTTTTTACGTTATTAACAACTGGAAATTCAATAAGACCTGAAACATTCGTTAAAGCGTAAATCGTTTTACCTTCATCATCCCTAAAATAAATAGAATATCCACTTGAAGCTGAACCACTTACATAATATTTATTTAGGTTTGATACAGTTGGTAACGTAAACCATCTGGTGGTTCCGGCAACATCGTATAATGTTCCGGAATTTCCATCAGTCATAGTCGTAACGCCAGCGGAATCTTTTACGCCTCTCAATAAGCCTGCTGCTTCTGCAAACGCCCCCTGTACAGGTAGTGCAGTAAATAGTAAAACGATAATTAATAGTACCTTCTTCATATTACACCTCATAATAATATTTCTCTGAAGTTCTTAAATTTAAAATCATATGTATCTAAGCAGTTATTAGTTTGATTCCCCTTTCGTTGAAAAATTTGTATTTTCATATCGCCTGATTATCCTAAGTTAATATATGGAGTAAGTCTAAACAAAAATTCTTATATTTGGGATAAATAGATCGATGTCATTATAAGTACATTATTATGGTAAAGTATTTACCTCAAGAAAAGTAAAAAGCCCGTCAACCTTAATTGGTCGACGGGGTGAGTGAGTTTACTTATAATTTAAGTTAGTATAGGTATCTTATTTATGGATCATACTACAACAATAGTGAAGGATCATACAATTCCGACTTGAAAGACCGGAACAGTCATTGTCCAGGTATAAGAAGGATTATTTGTTCTACTTAAAGTTGCTTTCATTTCTATTCCTGTTTTATATAATGAACCAACACTAATTACACTAGCCCAACCCCAATTTCTAACAAGATCAGTCCCTGAGTTAGCGGTAGGATTCAAATTTTTCTTTTGAGTTACTGGCCCTGAATTTTGAGAGACACCGTATTGGTAAATCTCGTGTGATTTACTCTTAATGGTGGTTAAATTATCATTAATAGTATAACGCCAATCTATCTTATCCATTCCTACATATGTCTCGCTATTAACAGTATTGTAGGTATAGTATAAGGTTCCATAGGCAGTTACACTCGAAGTTGAGTCGCTCCCATTGTCTGAATAAGTACCAGTGGCTTGAACACTAAACTCTGTTTTGTATTGAGTAACAATTTCACCGGTTTCTATGTTCTTTAAGTCATAGACTGGTCTAGTTTGATTCTCAACCACCTCTAAAGGTTTTGTTTCACCAGTGACATTATCAGTTATTTCTGGAGATAAATCTATAGTGGAAGATGCTAATTTAGTCAAGGCTTGTGTTTTTATAGTATTGGATTCATCTTGATTATAAACCTTCACAATCTCATAGCCGTTAGGAATACTATTAGTATCTTCTTTTAGATCGAGTGCAGAGGAGGCTGATATAGAACTCCCAAAAAGGCCAATTGAAAGAACTCCGACAAAAAAAGTTGATAAAAGTTTATTCATATAAAATCTCTCCTTTTAGTAGTGTTGTTTATCAGACTAGAATATAGCATCAAATACAAAAACTACTCCTCTCTCAAAAAATGGATAAATCATTCTTGATTATGGTAGCATTGTATGGAATGTAAGTAAAGATAAATATGGGAGGTTTAGATATGAAAGGAAAAAAAGTAATTGTATTAGTAATAGTTTTAATAGTTATCTTTATGTTGGGTTTGTTTACTTATAGATTAAGTAAAGAAAATAGTTTCAGTGCTGAGTCTGCTAATTGGAGGGTTAGTTTGACAACTGAAGGTGAAAATCAGAGTACTCTTTCATGTGAATATATAGGGAGTAGAACGGACACAATAAAAAGTTTTAAATACAAATTAAAAGGGGCACGCGATTATTTCTCTGGATCTGAAGATGGTGTCTGGGAAAATGGATACAAATATGAAAAAAATACAATTAATGCTTATGAACTTATTCCTGATCAAAATAATCAATTTAAAATATCAATTACACTCGATGGTGACTCAGAAGAGTTATTTTTAACTAAAAAATGATATATCGTTTTAGAGATTGTTAATTTACAATTGTCTAATCAAATGAGTTTCAAATCAACCATATATTAATCCGTTTTACCGTCAGGATTATCTGGCGGTATTTTGCGTTGAATAAAGATTATCTTTGGGGTTACAACACCAACGAATGTTCCTATTTCGGAGGCGATTCATCGAAGGGGATTTGCGCCATGCTTGACGATATCCCGCGCAAGCTGCTGAGGATCACCGCACAGTTTAAATACCACCTTAAGCATATCCCACTGTCCGGGAGATGGGAGAGTAAACGGACGGCAACCGAGATCATCAGGAGCTTTAAATTATTGGCTTTAGAACAGTATATAGAGAGGCAGGCAAGCCCATTGAGACAGCCGTAGTCATTGAGATGTGGGAGCGCAATGTACAACTAGATTTGGGGCTGCAGGGTGGCACACAGGGCGGTAATTCTGATTACTGTATACGATTAGGGGGCAGAATTATGTGCAAATTGGATGGCAACAAGATGTTCACTGTTGAGGAGCGGACCATGATACGGGATCAATCTTGTTGCCCCATATAGATACTATGTTCGCAAGAGCCTGCGGGAGCTGGAACACTCCAGCAGTATCTTAAAGCGGGCTTATCAGATGGGCGGGGCAAGCAATACAGGGGAAGGTCATTGAAGCCCCTCCTCCCCGGTCAAAACCTCTACCATAATACCCGCTCCCAAGCGAAATCCATACTTGAAACTAGCCGCTAACTCCATGCCGTGAGTTTGGCCGTATAAGTCTAACAGCGCTTCTAACTCGTCGAATTCTTCCTCCGAGAGGCGTTCCTTCCAAAGCTCTATGATGTCGGATACTCTTTTTCTTAGAATAGTGTACTGCGGGTCATCGGGTATGATATTTTCATCGGGATGCAAGTTGCCGTGATACAGGCTCTCTAGGATACTTTCCACTTGCTCATCTCCTTCATTGATAAAGTACTTTGTGTTCAACAATAATAGATATAAACTGTTAAATCCACGTAGTATACTCTACAGAATGACAACCCAAACCCTATAATCTGACAGGTTATTCCTCTCGGATGGAAATGATACTATGAATTAGGGCACGCTTTGCGAGTCTTTCCTATTGCGTTCCTACTATAATCATTCCAACAAGGAGACTACATGCTTACTTCAAGAAAATATACAGTATTCGATCTGATCGGGATTCCGCTTCGGGTGATTCCGGTGCAGACGGTGGCGGCGGTAGCGTATATGTTGGTGGATGCCCTGATGCCTGCTTATCAGACGCTGGTGATGGCTTATTTCATTAATACGGCGACCCATATTGTGAATGGCCGGGCGGAGTATTCGTTAATCTATAAGCCGCTTGCGCTGATTATGGGTTATGTAATCGTCACTCATCTGCTCCCCAGCCTGATGCAGTTGGTGGAGCTGACGGGGCGCAATCGGCTGAATGTGCGGCTGAAGCGGGAGATGGTGCTCAAGCGGGCGCGGCTCGCGTATCAGCATATTGAGAATAAAGAGACTTCGGAGTTAATCCATAGGGTGTGCGGAGATCCGGTGGGTGATTTCATGAGCGGGTTCAACAATATGATGAGTGGACTGAATCTGCTGATTGGGACCGCTTCGCTGCTTGTGATTGTGATGTCGTCCACGTTCATTACAGGGATTGTGATTGTGCTGGTTGCGGTGCCTTTGTTTTATATTGCCATTAAGACGGGCAAGGCGAATTATGTGCTGGGGATGGATGCGCAGCGGATACGGAGGAGGAGTGCGGATATAGCCAATATTTTGACTAGCCGGGAGGATGCGGAGGAACGCACGTTATTCGGGTATAGTCCGGCGCTCAGGGATCGGTACGACAAGCTGTATGATCAGACGTACGCGGTGGAGAAGAAGATACAGATCCGAAGCTTCATTCATCTGAAAAGCGGCTCGATCATCGCCCTGCTGATCGGCATCATTATTGTGGGCTTGCTGTTACCAGCGCTGCACTTGGGCGAGCTATCCATTGGCCTGTACATCTCGCTGGTGACCGCGATCTTCAGCCTTGTGCAGAGGATGTCCTGGCAGTTAGCCGAGACGATGCAGGAGCATGCGCGGATGAAGGAGTATCTACAGGACTTCTCTGCTTTTGCCGGACTCAGTGAGAAGAAGGATGCCGCTGCTCTACCTGTGGAGTTGGGCGGCTTCGTCTTTCAATCGCTGGAATTCAGGCAGGTGAGCTTCCGCTACCCGGATACGGAGAGATACATATTGAATCAATGCTCGTTCACCATGGTTAGCGGGAAGAGCTATGCCATTGTCGGTGAGAACGGGGCTGGTAAGTCCACCCTGATCAAACTGCTTACCGGGATGTACGATAACTATGAGGGCGAAATCTTCATTAATAAGAAGAATCTGCGGGAATACAGCTACCCGGAGCTGAAAAGCATCATCTCAGTGGTCTTCCAGAATTACGCCAGGTACGCGCTGACGATCCAAGATAATGTCCGGCTGGGGAATATCCTGAGGAAGGATGAAGAGCGAATCCGTCATAGCATAAGCAAGATGAATCTGAGCGGAATGGTCCAGGGGCTGGAATACGGTCTCGATACTTACGTCGGCAAAATCAAAGAGAAAAGTCTGGACCTTTCCGGCGGGCAGTGGCAAAGGTTGGCGATAGCCAGACTGTTGTATTCCAGCTCAGCTATCCATATTATGGACGAGCCTACCGCTGCCCTGGACCCCATCGAAGAGAGCCGGCTATATGAAATGTTCAGCAGCATCCGCGCAGACCGGTTCACTATTTACATCACCCACAGGCTGGGCGCCGCGAGAATCTCGGATGTGATCCTGGTGGTGCGAAGCGGGCGGATTGCGGAACAGGGCTCCCATGAGCAATTGCTGGAAATCCCGGATGGGATCTACCGGAAAATGTTCGCCAGCCAGAAGTCGTGGTATGAGGCAGAGAGTAAGGTGCAGCATGGATAGAATACAGGGGCAGGGGTTCCTGAGCAACGGGGTCAGATGCCTGCGGCTTTTATTCCAGGTGAATCCCGGGAGGTCTTATACGTACATCGGAATTGCCTTGTTCCAGGCGGTCTCCTGGGTGCTGCAGGTGTTATTTATGCAGAGATTTCTGGATGCGGCTGCTGCCTATGCTACAGATCGAATAGACTTCAAAATGGTTCTCTTTTCCTTGGGCGCACTGGCGCTTATGTATCTGTTCTATCATGTCATGGACGGACTCGGGAACTGTTATGAGGAGATTTACGGGCTAAGCGTGGGCAAGCACCTGAATCTGATGATTTTTAAGAGAGTAGATTCGTTACAGGTCTCTGAATTCGAGGACACGAAGCGGCTGGATTATATCCACAAGGCTGTGAACGGGAGCGGCAAGCTGATCTGGATCGGGACTACCTTACTGGATATTCTGTTCTACTATACGACTTATTTTGTGTTCATCGGGTGGTATCTGTTCACGCTCAAGCCAGTGCTTGCGCTAAGTATTGTCGTCGTATTCATCCCGGTGATGCTCTCCCAGTGGGTCCTGATGTCAGCATTCAAGAATCTGGAGGCGGCAGCTGCTCCGATCCGGCGGGAAAGTGACTACTATGAACTGTGCTTGACGGACAAAGCGTATCTCTCGGAGACCCGGCTGCTGGGGGCGGCTGCATTTTTCGAGAATTTGTATACGTCTGCCCTGCAACGGTTGAACACTATTGTACTTCGGACGCAGGTACGCAAGCATCTCGTTCAGCTCATACTGAATGTAGTGACGGTTATGGGCTACGGCCTGATCGTGTATATGCTGTTTGTGTCTGTGATGAAGCAGGAGATTTCGATTGGAGCTTTTGCGGCGGTGCTGGCTTCGATTGGCAGTCTGTACCGGTTCATGAACAAGCTGATCACCGAGAGAATCGCCTGGGCTACGGAGAATATCGGGTCTACGGAGAATTTTCTGGATTTCATCGATGAGCCTATTCAGAGAACCCACACCCTGCCAAGGCCGACAGACCGTGATATTGAGCTAAAAGGTGTCCGGTTCCGCTATCCGCTGGCAACCCGAAATGCGGTTGAGGAGATCGACCTGATCATTCCGAACAAGCAGACGCTGGCGATTATAGGCGAGAATGGAAGCGGGAAGACCACGCTGTGCCGCATCATTATGGGATTATATCCGCCTACGGAAGGGGAAGTGAGGTACGGGAACGTGGAGGCTTCGCGGACTAGCTATGAGCGAACGTCGGCTGTTTTTCAACATTATCGCAAGTATAATGAGACCTTCCGGGAGAATGTGCGGATCAGCCAATATTCTAAACTAGCAGATGATTCCGCAGTAGTATCCGTGTGCGAGGAGGCCGGGGTGCTTTTATCCGGTGAAGGGGTTAAGGAAGGGCTGGATACGATGCTGGGACGGGAGTTCGGCGGCACCGATCTGTCCGGCGGTCAATGGCAGCGTGTGGCGATTGCGCGTGGATTGTTCCGGGACAGCGACCTGATGATTCTGGATGAACCCACGGCGGCCATCGACCCACTGGAGGAGACCCGCCTGTATAACGACTTCGCTGCCCTGTGCCGGGATAAAACCGCAATCCTCGTCTCCCATAGATTAGGCTCAGTGAAGCTCGCGGATCGAATTATCGTGATGAAGGACGGACGGATCGTGCAGGATGGTACGCATGAGGAGCTAATGAGCACGGCGGGCGAGTATCGGACGATGTATGAGGCGCAGCGGAAGTGGTATGTGTAGGTAAAGTGTGTATTACAGGAGTATAGTTAGTCTCAGGAGGAATGTTACATGGCTACGTGGGTTACTCATTTTAGAATAGCTGAAGCCTTAATGAAGGCGGGGGTGCCAGTATCCAAGGTCGATTTTCTGGTAGGAAATATTGGCCCGGATTGTGGGATCGCCCATGAGGAGGGGAGTCTTGCTCCATTTCGGCATGTACCTAAGAGTGTTACCCACTTTAAGGATGGACAGGGGATTCAGCCTGAGCTGTTCCGGGAGAAGTATGCATTGAAGGATGTTGAGCCTACTTCTAGCGCAGGTTCCTATTATTGGGGGTATTACTGTCATCTTATAACGGATGTAGAATGGATCAAGTTAACAAGAGTTAAGCAGGAGGAGCCGGTACATCAATCCGTAAAAGGTACTCCCGAATACAATCAGTTGGTAAAGCGGGACTGGTATTGGCTGGACTTCAAATATTTGAAGCTGCATGGCAATCATGTGTTTTGGACCGATGTGCAGCATATTCAGCGATATCCTGAATACTTACCGTTCTTTCCTGAAGGCCAGACCTTTAAACAAATACAGAATATCATTCACTTTTATTGCAACACTGAAGTGCCGATAGAATATGAACCGGTTTATATGAAGGAAGCGGAAGTAGATAACTTTGTGCTGGAGACAGTGGACAAGCTCCGGGACATTATGGAATTTGATAAGAGGAGAGAACCATGACCATCCAAATCGTAAACGGCGATCTATTAGAGGCCAGTGAAGATATTCTAGGGCACCAGGTGAATTGTCAGGGCGTGATGGGGTCGGGGATTGCGAAGATTCTGCGGGACCGCTATCCGAACTTATATCCTGAGTATAAAAAATACTGTGACCAGTACACGCCTG
Source organism: Paenibacillus sp. FSL R7-0333 (assembly GCF_038000365.1). Taxonomy (NCBI): domain Bacteria; kingdom Bacillati; phylum Bacillota; class Bacilli; order Caryophanales; family Paenibacillaceae; genus Paenibacillus; species Paenibacillus sp. FSL R7-0333. The sequence goes on along the minus strand of NZ_JBBOBZ010000001.1, from coordinate 5,224,552 downwards.
ACGAACTGCTTGGACACTGCCAGCTGGTGCAGACGGGCGCGAAGTACACGGCGAATCTGTTCGGCCAGCTTAACTATGGAAGAAGCAAAATCCGGTATACCGATTATGCTGCGCTGGAGCAAGCGTTAACCACTCTGAAGATAGAAGCGCAAGCCAAGGGTCTGTCTGTGGCGCTTCCGTACAACATTGGCTGCGGGCTGGCGAACGGGGAGTGGAGTGTGGTGGAGGAGATGATCGGGAAGGTTTTTGCAGACTATGAGGTAACTTTGTATAAGATTTAAACTATAGCTGCTAATCGTCTTGAGTTCTTGGAATATCACTAAAAATAAAGCCAGACTGCTTATCAGCGGTCTGGCTTTATTTTGTGCTCCCTATACTGCGACGGCGTCTGCCCTGTCTGCTGCTTGAACTGGCGCATGAAGTGGATCTCGCTGGCGTAGCCGCTCATTTCGGCGATTTTTTTGACGGAGATGTCTGTGGTGGTGAGCAGGTATTTGGCATGTTCGATCCGGCTGGCAATAACGTCCGCCATCGGGCTTACGCCGAAGTAATCTTTATACAGGTGCTGGAAGCAGGAGCGGCTCATGGTCAACTCGTGGGACAGCCCATCGATGGTCCAGTTCAGGAAGGGCTGGTTGAAGATTTTGGTGCGGATGACGGACATCTTGTTGAAGTGCGTGTTGCCGACTTCCTTCTGGGTAGAATGAATCCGGTTGCTCAGCTTAATGAAGAATAGGCGCAGATACAACTCGATCGTCTCGTCCTTATGCGGGTTCTCGGAATACACCTCATAGCACAAATGGTTAATGATGATCGACAGCTCGTTCAGGTCGCCAATCGGGATGACTTCATCCCTGGGGATCGCCAGCCGCTCCAGCAGCGCTTCATCCCCCGGCTTGTCCAGCCGGAAATGGAACCAGTCATTGGTGAACTGCGGCCCGTACGCCCGGTAGAGCTGAGGTGTATGCTCGCTGTACAGAATGAAGGAGTCCGGTCCTGTCACCCGGCTCTCTCCTTCCAAAGTGAAGATGGCCGGCGTCTTCAGCAGCAGCAGCATATAGTCTCCCGACCCTTGGGGCCTGTTAATGATGAAGTCCGCGTCATGGCTGTGATTGTAACCGATATTGTGTATGTTCATAGGAGCCTCCCGCATAGCAGATAGATCTATTGTAAAAGCAAACAGGCTGCCTTGCAAACGACGATTGCACAATAAGTTAGTACTTACGCACGATGTGTAATTGTTCTGCGGCCAGGGATTATCTATGCTTAATGCAGATAGCCAGATGAGTATACAATGAAGGCTGAGGCCGGAGAGGATGATTGAGATGAAAGAGTGGATTGGTTATACCAGAGGGGTGAATCTCGGAGGCTGGCTGTCCCAGTGTCCGTATCAGCATTCACATTATGAGAGCTTCATTACGGAGAAGGATATCGAGACGATTGCATCCTGGGGGCTCGACCATGTCCGGCTGCCAGTAGATTATGAAGTGATAGAGGATTCGGGGAATGCTGAGACTTACGCCGGGTTCAAGCATATCGATAACTGTATCCGCTGGTGCGCTGCCCATGGGCTGAATCTCATTATTGATTTGCATAAAACGCCTGGGTTCTCCTTCAACAGCGTGGCCGAGAATTCCCTGTTCGATGATCCGGCGCTCCAGGAGCGGTTCCTGAATCTGTGGAAGGCGATTTCCAGCCGGTATGCCAGCTATAAGGATACTGTGGCTTTTGAATTGTTGAATGAGATTGTGGAGCAGGACAGTAGCCGCTGGAATGCGCTGGCCCACCGGACGATTACTGAAATCCGCAAGCACGCCCCGGAGACCAAGATCGTTATCGGCGGCATCCAGTGGAACAGCGTGCATACGCTGGAGCTGCTCGATCAGCCATTTGATGAGAATATCGTATACACTTTCCACTTCTATGAGCCGTTCCTGTTCACGCACCAGCGTGCGGCTTGGGTGGAGCAGATGCCTAAGAGCAGCATGGACTATCCGGGTGACCTGGAGAACTACCGCAGCACTTCGGCGGCCATTGGCGCTTTCGGCTCGGGGCTTCATGCAGAAGGTATCCACGAGATGGGCCCGGTGTACATGACCAGCCTGATCCAGAACGCCATTGACGTTGCAGCGGAGCGGAATGTATATCTGTACTGCGGCGAATATGGGGTCATTGAGCAAGCTCCTTCGCAGGGCGTGGTGAACTGGTATAAGGATGTGCATGGCGTGTTCGAGCAATACAAGATCGGCAGGGCCGCGTGGACGTATAAAAAGATGGACTTCGGCATCTCCGACCGCTACGACAGCAGCATTACGTCTGCGATTATTTCTTATCTGTGAGCGGGTGAATACTCTTTTGAAGCGAGGTCTTATAAATGAAACTACAAATTACAGATAAACCTGGTGTGTCGATATCCAAGGGGATGATCGGGCTGTTCTTCGAGGATATCAACTACGGGCTGGACGGCGGGCTGCATGCCGAGATGATTGAGAACCGTTCCTTCGAGTTCATGAAGGCGCAGGGCGACAGGGGGAGCTACAGCGAGAGTCATGACGGTCTTTATGGCTGGACAGCTTATCCCGCAGAGGCCAGCGGGGCCACGCTGAAGATTGAGACGGAGCATCCGCAGAATGAGGTCAATCCCCATTACCTGGCGTTTACCGCCGGGGAGACGCAGAATGCTTTTACCAATAAAGCCTATGATGGGGTGTCCCTCAAGCCGGAGATTCAGTATCAGGTCTCCTTGTATGCCAGAGCGGACGCGTATGCAGGTAGTATTGAAGTTTCGGTTGAGCAAAATAGTGCGGTCATGGCGCATGCCGTCCTGACCTCAGCGGTAAGCGGAGAATGGACACGTTATACGGTACAGCTTAGCTGCGATGAACCTGTGTCGTATGGAGATTTCGTCATCCGGCTGGATGCGCCGGGCACGGTCTGCTTCGACTTCATCTCCATGATTCCCTCCGATGCCGTGCTGGGTCTGTTCCGCCGGGATCTGGTTGAACTTCTGGAGGAGATGAAGCCAGGCTTCTTGCGGTTCCCCGGAGGGTGTATTGTTGAGGGCTATAACCTGGAGAATCGTTACCAATGGAAGCGGAGTGTGGGCGCCGCCGAGCAGCGCAAGAATAACAGCAGCCGCTGGGCGCTGCACGGCAATAATGAAGAGAATCAGTTCACCAGCGAGTACAGCCATTATAATCAGAGTCTGGGGATCGGGTTCTATGAGTATTTTCTGCTGTGTGAATACCTGGGGGCGCGGCCGATTCCGGTGCTGAATGTCGGGCTGGCCTGTCAGTTCCAGTCTACTGAGCATGTGGGCGTACATGATGAAGGTTTCCAGGAGTATATCCAGGATGCGCTGGACCTGCTGGAATTCGCCAACGGACCGGTGGATTCACTGTGGGGCCGCTTGCGGAGTGAGATGGGTCACTCAGAGCCGTTCGGTCTGGAGATGATTGGAATCGGCAATGAGCAGTGGGAGACGGAGCATGCGGACTTTTTCACCCGGTACGATCTGTTCGAGCAGGCGATTCATGCCAAGTATCCATCTGTGCAGCTAATCGGGTCTGCGGGGCCGGATGTCAGCTCGGACAACTATACCCGGGCGTGGGAGTATTACCGTAAGCGGGCCGAGGGTAATCCGAACTTCGTCTACGCTATCGATGAGCATTATTATGTGAAGCCGGAATGGCTGTGCGAGAACGTGCATTTCTATGATCAGTATCCGAGAGACATCAAGGTGTTCGCCGGGGAATATGCGGGTCACTATGGCAACGGAATGAATTCGCCGCACTTCAACAGCTGGGGCGCTGCACTGGCAGAAGCCGCATTCCTGACGGGACTTGAACGCAATGCCGATATCGTCGTGCTGGCCTCCTATGCGCCATTGTTCGCCAGACTCGGCTACGCCCAGTGGTCGCCGGACATGATCTGGTTCGATGGCGAGAACAGCTACGGCACGCCAAGCTACTATGTGCAGCAGATGTACAGTACGCTGATGGGAACGAAGGTGCTGCAGACGGTGCATGACCAGGAGGAGATTCCTTACACTGTTTCTTATGATGAGGAGCAGCAAGTCCTTTATGTGAAGCTGGTGAACACCCTGGACCGTAAGGTTGAGGTGGAGCTGGAGACTGCGATGTCCTTGACCGGACGCGGCGAGGCGTATGTCATGCAGGGACAGGAGGCGGACGTGAACTCTATTGAGGCTCCGCGCAACATCGCGACTAAGCGTGTGCCGCTTGAGACCGCGAACTCCATGGTCTATACGCTTGAGCCCAAGTCTTTCCATGTGCTGCGGATGGAGTGCGGGAAGAAGTAATCAGTAATCTGTGTGATACAATCAAACCTCTTAAAAAGCTTAATAGAGCTTTTTAAGGGGTTTTTAACAAAGATCTGCCGAAGAAAACCATCATAAGTATCCTCAAGCAGGCAGGACTTCAATAGTTCCATCGAAAGGAGACTATACAAATGAAGGATAAAGTGAAATTTTACCGCTATTTTGCGACCTTTGAACAAGACGAAGATGGAATTACTGTAGAATTCCCTGATCTTCCTGGTGCAATAACCTGCGGTCAGAATATAGACGAAGCGTTCTATATGGCCAAAGATTGTCTCGCGCTGCACCTATTTGGGATGGAGGAAGACGGAGACTTGATTCCTGCTCCCTCTGGTATTGATGCACTCAATACACTCACAGCAGGAACAGGGAAAATTGCTGCTCTAATCGAAGTGTTCATGCCCCCCTACCGGAGTTCTATATCAGAACGATCCGTGAAAAAAACACTAACTATTCCCAAATGGCTGGATGACCTCGCAGCAACAAATAATGTGAATTACTCACGGATTCTGCAGGATGCATTGAAGGAACAGCTCGGTGTGAATGAAAGAAGATAATCCATAGATAACAAACCTCCCCCGTGGAGGAAAAAGTCACCCCCTTACAAAGCGTTCAGCTTTTCTTGAGGGGGTTTTTGCTTTGGCCTTGAACAATTTGACACCACCCACCTGCCGGTATAAAATAAACTTAAATGATAGAAAAATATATCAATATAATTACTGAAGTATCATTAAATTCATAAATCTATCACTCATTCTACAGCAGAGGCAGGCCATATTCATGAAAACCAGTGTTAAAGATAACAAACGGAAGGCTATTCTGGACGCGTCGACGGAGCTGCTGGCGTTCAAGCCGACAGCTACGCTGCAGGAGATCGCGGATCACGCAGGAATCGGCATTGCGACGCTGCACCGCTATTTCTCCACCAGGGAGCTGCTGCTGGATGCGCTGGCGTTGAATGCGATCGGGCTGGTGGAAGAAGCGCTCGGGGGAGTTACCGCAGAGGAGCATGATATGCTCCCGTTCCTGACGGAAGTGTTCGAGGTGCTGATTCCTTTGGGCGGCAAGGTGTCTTTTCTCAGCTCTGCAGCCTCAGTGGACGAGAATCCGCATATTGTAGCCGAGGAAGCACGGATCAAGCAGCCGCTGCGTGAAGCGGTTGAGGGCTGGCAGGCACGCGGTCTGCTGAATACCGGAATGCCCGCCCACTGGATCATCACGGTCATGTATAATCTGTTGTTCGTTGCCTGGCAGGAGATTCAGAAGGGGAATCTGGCGAAGAATGACGCTCCGAAGCTGCTGGTTAATACAGTCCTCCAAGGCTTCGGCAGAACAGGGCAAGGGGACAGCAGGTAACCGTGAAGCGGGCTGGTTCCCTAAGGCGGATAGAATCTGGAGTGGAACAATAAGGAGGAACCTGTATGTCAACGCTGCAAGTAGAGATTGTGAGCCGGCTGGATGAAGAACAGAAACGTGAGGTCGCCAGGCTATATTATCAGGCTTTTACCTTGAAATTCAGTGGAATATGGATCTTCTCCCGTGAAGAGCAGGATATTGTGGACGTTCTGAGCCGCTGCCTGCGTTATGACAACGCCCTGTACGCGGTGTATGAGGGAAGGGTCGTAGGCTTTGCCGGTCTGGAGACAGGCGATGGCTTCTTCATGATGCTGAGCTACCGTTCGCTCAGACAGACCTTCGGGCTGCTCGGCGGCGCTTGGCGTTACGCAGCTTATGGCTTCTACCGCCTGCTCAATGGCAATACCCCCTCTAATGCAGTGCATATCGATCCGCTTGTAGTGTCCGAGCAGGCCAGAGGACTGGGCGTAGGAACCCGGCTGCTGGAGGCCGTCTTCGCGTGGTCCCGGGAGGCGGATCGCAGTAAGGTGATGCTGGAGGTAGTTGATACCAACCCGCTGGCGAAGAAGCTGTATGAGCGGGTGGGCTTCCGGACCTTCAAGGTACAGGATACCCGCTTGTTCTCCGCTCAGGCCGGCTTCCACAAAGTGCTGCATATGGAGAAAATGCTGAATTAGCCCGGCACTCATTCCCGGTCCGCAGGAGGATCGGGGACTTTTGCGGTTAGTGGTGGGGGGCGGACTGAGATTCCGCTATTGTGGATTTACAGCGCCATAGTGACTTTTGGCGGACTGACAATCCGCTATTGCTGCTCAAACAGGCTGTTTGGGTGACTTCTAGGGCGGATAGCGGAATCTCTGTCCTCGAACAAGCGAATAAGTAACAATTTCGGCAAAATAGCGGAATCTCAGTCCCCAACATGAGGCTCGTACACATCAGTTCCTCCCCCCAAGCTCGTCGCAAAATCGAATATTCCAAGAATCCGCAGAGCTGATCTGTGGACTACTGTTTTATTAGGGTCTGGATAAATCGCCCGAAAGACTGTATATTAGACTATACATTAAGTTAGTAAACTTAATTAACTATATATAGAACGGAGTATGAATCGTGAGAATTCAAACGGCCGGGACCCCCACGGTCATGCGCAATCTGAATGAATTTCTGATTCTGGACCGGATTATCGGCGGCGGGCCGCAATCCAGAGCGGATCTTAGCCGGTATACCGGCTTAAGCAAGCCTACGGTATCCTCGGCTATTGCTCATCTTATAGAACGCGGACTGGTCAGAGAGACCGGCAGAGCGGAGAATACCCAGGGCCGCAAAGCGACTCTGGTGGAATTCAACCCGAAATGCTTTTATACCCTGGGGGCTGAGGTGGGGGGAAGCGGCCTGCGGATAGCACTCGCAGATATGAGCGGAGAGATCTGCTATTACAAGCAGCTGTCTATGCCGGAGGGCAGGATGACAGAGGCGGTGTGTCAAGACTTCCTGGTTCAGAGCATAGAGGGACTGCTTGCGGATTCCGGGATCTCCCGGGAGAAGCTGCGGGCCGCGGCTTTCGGGATTCCAGGCGTGGTGGACCCGGCAGATGGCAGCGTGTCTGACCTGGTTGCCCCGCTGCGCGGGTGTGAAGGGGTGCTCGCAAGGGCTAATCTGGCCCGGCTGTTCCCCGTGCCCATTGTGACAGAGAATGATGTCAACCTCGCATCTCTGGCGGAGTATGCCTCTTCGGGGATGGAGGCAAGCGGCTCTCTCCTATACTTCTCCATCGGTGCAGGAACCGGGGGCGGCCTCATTATCCACGGGGAGATCTACCGGGGGCTTGGCGGCGGGGCGGGCGAACTAGCCAATCTGATGCTGAGCGCAGGCAGGCTGGAGGATGTACTGTCTACAGACGGATTAAGGCAACTGGCCCATCGGATGGCAAAAGAATACACAGGTGCAGCTGATACAGCGCATTTGCTGTCCACACCTGGAGGAACGGCAGCGCAGATATGGGATGCAGCGCGCAGAGGCGAGCCCCTTGCACTGACTATTATCGAGGCCTACTGCAATCTGCTGGCAGAGGCGGTGGGCAGCATTTGTACAGTGATGGCTCCAGCGACTGTGGTCCTTGGAGGCGAACTGGGCTGCCATGGGGATATCCTGCTGGAGAGGCTGGAATCCCGGCTCGGGGGGCTTCACCGGAAGCCCCGGCTGGCTGCCTCCAGCCACGGGGACAAGGATGTGGTGCTTGGAGCGGTCCAGACCGCGGTCCAATTGGCTTTTCGTGAGATGCGGGCATAAGGGCGTAAGCATATATTTTATAGAATGACGGGGGAATCCTAGATGAATATGTTAACTGCCGGAATTGATGTGGGCGGCACCAAGACACTGCTATGCCTCACAGATGAAGAAGGAACGGTGCTTGAACAGTACAAGGTGGAGACGCAGCTGAGCCGGGAGCCGGAGGTATTCTTCCGCTGGTTATTCGCTGAACTGGAGCAGCTCTGCAAGCGTAACGGCACTGCGCTCTCCTCCTTGCAGGGAGTGGGCATCGGGTTCCCGGGAGTCATGAATGAGCGCACCGGCACCCTGACCAGCGCACCGGCGCTCAATTGGCCTGCAACTATGGATATCCGTCCGGTCATTGCGGCTTACTATCCCGGACTGGTGGTGCTGGATAACGATGTGAATATGGCGGCTATGGGCGAGTATGCAGCGGGCTCTGCTGCGGGGTCTGAGCATTTCATTATGATCACGGTCGGGACTGGGGTGGGCAGCGCCTTGTTCCTGAACGGCCAGCTCTACCGGGGTGCCAGCTTCGCGGCGGGTGAGATCGGCTATCTCATCGTTGAGCCGGGAGCGGTTTATGCTGCTGCCGATCCGGAGTACAGTGAGTTCGGCCCGTTTGAGATGGAGGTATCCGGCACGGGAATCGGGGCGAAGGCGGCGGCCAGGCTGCACGGGAATAACAGCAGTTCATTGATCCGGGAGCTGGCGCAGGGCGATGCGGTCCGGGCGGAGCATGTATTTGCAGCGGCGCAGCGGCAGGATGAGACAGCACTTGCGCTGCTGGATCATGCGTATGAACAGATGGCGGCGGCGGTCAAGAATATAGCGATTACGCTGGATCTGGAGCTGGTCATTCTGGGCGGCGGTGTCGTGGAGAAGAACCCGGGCTATGTGCAGGAGGTTGCAGCGCGGGTCAGCCGGTATACTCCTGAGCAATCTTTATTGATCCGGCAGGCGGTGCTCGGCAATCAGGCGGGAGCGATAGGTGCTGCGGCGGCGGCCCGAAGCAGGCTGAACGCAGGAACCGGGCAGAACTGAGGGTATGAATATGAGACGCGGAACAAGTATAATGAGATTCTCTGTAGGCAGCAAAGAGAGCGAGGTCCTGCTGAAGATGCGCGGGCTGTATCTGTTCACAGGTCTGGCCGGGGGCAGCTTCAACCCGTATGTCACCTCCCTTCTGGTTCATCAGGGCATGACGAGCCAGAGAATTGGAATTATGATGGCCTTCGGCACCTTGCTGGCGATTCTGTTTCAGCCGTTATGGGGAATTCTGGTGGACCGCTATCAACGAACAAGACTGGTACTGATGCTTACCCTGATTGTTCCTGGCACCATAGTCTATCTCTACAATGTAAAATGGCTTGTCGTAATTGTGCTGGTATACAGCTTGTATACGATTTTTCAGAGCACCCAGACGCCGGTTGCCGACGCTTATGCAGTGAATGCAGCTTCAGCCGCAGGTACCTCGTTCGGGACCATCCGGCTGTTCGGCAGTATCGGCACGGCGCTGGGAGGGTACTTCGGCGGATTGTATCTGAACTGGCTGGGGGTCACCGAGCTGTGGATTCCCTTCCTGCTCTTCAACCTGCTTGCTCTTATGCTCGTGATGACCATCCCGGTGAATGTGGAGCGGCGGACGCAGCATGTAACCTTCACCAGCGGAATCAGGCAGCTGCTGGGTAACCGGGTCTTTCTGTTGTTTCTCGCCGGTTGTTTTCTGGTGAACCAGACGCTTACGGCCTTCAACTCCTTCTTTGTCCTGACCTTCCAGATGGCGGGCGGGAGCTTCGCGTGGTCAGGCATCGCCCTGATGATTGCTTCCATTACCAGTGTTCCGGCAATGCTCGTGGCCGCAAGAGTCCTGAAGAAGTACGGCTATGAGAAAACACTCATGCTGGCCTCTGTTGTCTACATGCTCCGTTGGGCGATCCAATGGCTCATTCCTGTTCCCGGTGTTATGATAGGTGTCCAGACGCTGCATGGCATGTCTTTTGGTTTCTTTTACATTGCAGCTGTGGAATATGTGGCCTCCATTACGGGCAAAGAGCTGCAAGCCACAGGACAAAGCCTGTTCAATATGGTGTTTGTGGGTCTTGGAGGCATTGCCGGGAATCTGCTGAACGGGTATCTGCTGGATAGCGGAGGCCCGGGACTGATGTATTTCTCCTGTACGGTCAGCGCCGCGCTCGGCGCATTGCTGCTGTACAGAGTCAAGTCCATTTCACATAAAAAGCAGCAGTCCGAATAAGAAGAAGGGGGAAGCTCTATGAAGCGCAGTTGGTATAGTCGGATGCTATTCTCATACTTCCCTGTCTTCCTGCTTGTCGTCACTGTTCTAATCTTCCTGGCCTTCATGGTCATTACGGAGCTGTCCCGCAGCGAGACGGAGAAGGCCAATTACATATCCACCAGCTATGTGGCGGATACGGTGGAGCGGACCTTGAATGATGTTGAGCTGGGGGTGCTGCAGGAGATCGGAAATAACTATTCTTATAATGACTTCCTGGATGCGCCATCCGGCACAGACTCACCGGCGGGCAGCTCGTATGAAATTGTGCAGAGCATGAACCGGCTATCTGAACGCTTCAGCTTGATTGATTCGATCTATGTCTACCGTAACAAGGACAAGCTGATACTGGGCCAGAGCGGATACGTGAATCCGGGACAGGGCCAGGGGCTGGAGGCGGAATATTTGCAGCAGCTCTCCGCGAATAAGCAGCAGGGGTGGAGCGCTGTACGGATGGTTCAACCCAGGAACTCTCAGGACTTACGGCCGGTGATCAGCCTGGCCAGCAGGCTGCCGATTCCTTGGGGCTCCGACGGCTATATTGTTATTAATGTGAGTGTGTACCGCATAGAACGTCTGGTGGACAGCTTGACGAGTGGAGAACTGTCCTTCCTGCGGATCAAGGATGTCTCAGGGACGGCGATCTATGATTCCGCTCCAGCCGCAGACGGCGGGAAGAACAGAACGCTCTCGAAGGTCGAGGCGAAGAATCTGGGCTGGACCTTCGAGAGCGGACTCCGGGCCGGGCGCTTATTCGACTGGATCTCGGTGATCTCCTACGTCTGGTTCATTCTCGGGCTGCTGACGATTGCGCTGGGCGTAGTGTACATCATCTACATCACCCGGCGGAATTACCGGCCCATCCATCAACTGATGGTGCGGATTCAAGGACTTCAGCCTGCGGCCCAGAATGCCGCGCCTGCCGTAGCTTCCGATGAGCTGGCACTGATGCATAATGCGCTGGACCGGCTGGTGCAGATCACTACCGACTATGAGCGGGAACGTTATGAGAATCTGGTCATTCAGCGCCGGGAGCTGTTCCAGGATTTCCTCAGCGGGCAGCGGTTGGAGGATGCGGAAGAGCGGCTGGAGACGCTGGACCCTTTTGAGGGCACCAGGGAGTTCGAAGCCTTCGTTGTATTTGCAGCCGAGCTGAACCGGGAGAGGGAATGGCATACGCTGCCTGCTCAGGATCAGAACCTGCTGAAATTCGCCTTAACCAATGTACTGGGGGATCTGATGGCAGATAAGCAGCTTCAGGCCTGGGCCGAATGGATCAGCGGGGAGCGGCTGGGGATTATTATTGGCCTCCGGTTCCAGCCGGTGAAGGATGACAGTGATAGTATGCTGGAGCTGGCAAGAGACTGCCACCGCTGGATTATGGATAATCTGCGGGTATCTCTGACCTTCGGAGTGGGTACGGTCGTCCGGGACTGGCGGGAGATCCGGAATTCTTACGCGGCTGCGGCTGAGGTGCTGAGTCACAGGCTGGCTCTGGGAACAGATATTGCTGCAGTCCAAATGGATCAGCAGGACGATTCCGGATTGCAGAGCTATAAATACTTCGGAAGCTTCACCCAGCTTGTCCGTGAATTCCGCATGTCGGGCGAGAACTGGCGAATCCGGCTGGACGAAATCCTCGATTCCTTCCGCAAGGACCGCCTGAAGGACGAAGAGATCTATATGCTGCTGGAAGTGCTGCTCCAGGCGCTGGAGCAGGAGCTTAAGGGGATAGCGGAGACGCTGGACCGTCAGCTCGCGGCAGCATGGAGCGGCGGTCTGCGGGAACGCATCCGGGGCAGCACCAATCTTGAAGAGATCCGGGAGCTGCTGACCGGCTGGCTGAATGAAACCTACCATGTCTATGTGTCGGTCAATGAGCTGAAGAGCCACCGGGTGATGATTACCGAGGTTAAGCATTATATAGAAGAGCATTATGCTAATCCTGATCTGTCCTTGAATCATCTGAGCGAACGGTTCCAGATCTCTGCGAAATACGCCAGCTACCTGTTCAAGGAAGAATTCAATATGAAGTTCGTGGACTTTCTCGCAGAGCTGCGGCTGATGAAGGCCAAGGAACTGCTGGAGACGACTTCTGAGAGCATACAGGATATTGCCCTGCAGATTGGATATGCTAATTCCATTACCTTCGGACGAGTCTTCAAGCGTATTACGGGTATGACCCCGGGAGATTACCGCAAATTGAAGCTCCATAAAGATGAATAAGCATTGCGTAAATCCGGCTTCAGCTGATTCCGGGTTTGCGCTTTTTTTGATTATTGTGGGAGGTTTGGTGTAATGGGTAGTAAATACATAACATAATTAGTTATATATGAGTTAGGTATTTAGGTTTATGGATACAATTTTCGTGAAGCATTCCTGCGATTATTGTATATTCAGAATGAAAAAAGCTGCAATTTTATTGGTTTTTTCATGAAAATTCAATAGGAAACATGTATATTGTCGAATTCCGCAAACGATGTAATAATTCATCACATGATCAAGCCGTAAGCATCATACAGAGACGACAGGCTGATTGAAATCAGAATTCGAAAGGGATAGGTGACAGGAAATATGACAAATGATAACGGTAAAAGAAAGTTGGCTCTCGGTCTCTCAGCGGTTCTTATGTCCTCTATGGTATTGTCTGCATGCTCGTCTAAAGATTCCAGTGAGGCAAGCGGCAACGGTGCAGCACCAGCCGGCAGCTTGAAGATCGAAATTTTTGACCGTGGCAATGCGCCGGCCGGTGTTACGGCATCCGATAATTTCCTCACCAATTATGTTAAAGAGAATTTCGGAAAGGCTAACAATATTAATGTGGAATTCGTCCCTATCCCCCGCTCGGAAGAAGTGACCAAGCTTAATGTCCTGATGGCCAGCGGAACCGATGTTCCTGATATCGTCTTCACCTATGACTCCGGGACCTTCAACAAATATGCTGAGCAAGGCGGGCTGACGGATCTGACTCCGCTGCTGCAAGAACACGGACAGAACCTGACCAAGTTCCTTGGCGAGGATACTCTGCGCTACGGTCAATACGATGGCGTTCAGTATAGCATTCCTGCCAAACGCTCTACGGTAGGTAAATATGCTTCCTTCATCCGTCAAGACTGGCTGGATAAGCTGGGGCTTCCTGTTCCGGCTACCTCAGAGGAGCTGTACAATACACTGACCGCCTTCAAGACCAAAGATCCGGGTGAAACCGGCGGCAAGGTGATTCCTCTCGGTATGACGATTGCAGCGGCGCAGTATGATTCGCTGGTCTGGTCCTTCATTAAGCCGGTCAATGAGCAGGAGCGCTTCGAGCTTACACAGAACCTGAGCTCCCGGGACTATCCGATTCTGCTGCCCGGATTCAAGGATGCCATTCAATATATGAACAAGCTGTATAACGAAGGGCTGATCAGCAAGGATTTTGCCCTGGATGAGAATAAAGAGACCCTTACACAGAATATCGGGAACGGGCTTGTGGGCGCATTCAGCGATGATAACGATGCGATCTTCTACCCTGACGGTACTTATGATGTTCTGACGAAGAATAACCCGAAGGCTGTGCTGAGCGCCATTGATCCATTCACGAACAGCGAGGGGAAGACGGCCAAGCCGGTATCTGCTCCGAACGGGATGTATATTATGATTCCGAAGTCCAGCAAGCATGCGGTGGAAGCTATGAAGTATCTGGACTGGATGTCTGCAGATGGTCATCTGCAATATATCCAGAACGGGATTGAAGGCGAGCATTACAAGCTGGAAGACGGCGTGCCGGTCTCCATTCCGGATCTGTCTGCCGAATCCTCGAACAAGCTGTCAGGCGGCGGGGATATCGGGATTATTGCGAACGGACGGATTTTTGAGAGCCAGGAGAAGAATAATGAGGCCTTTGTGAAGAGCTTCCGCACCCAGTATCAGGATATCATCGCGAAATCACTGAATATTTCCACCACTAACCCGATTGAGCCGGTGTTCACCAGCCGTCCGATTGAGGCCGAGAGCAAATACGGCACGACACTTAGCGATAAAATCAAGCAGCTAATGGTGAAAGCTACAATGGTCTCCCCTGGCGAATTCGAGGTCACCTATGAGAGTATGCTGAAGGACTACATGTCGAGCGGCGGACAGGCCATTCTGGATGAACGCAAGGCTGCCTACAGCGAGCAGAAATAATTGAATTCGAGGTCCGTGAGGGAGGGGGAGCGGCAGGGCTGCCAGTCTTGGCTGCTCCTCTTACAGCCTCAGGGGCACAGTGGAGGAGGAATCGTTGTGGGATACACCCGTTATTTCCGCAGAAATTGGCAGATGTACGCATTGCTGGTCTTGCCCATCCTATTCTTTATTATTTTCAAATATGGTCCAATGTATGGTGTGCAGATTGCGTTCAAGGACTTCAACTTCTTCAAAGGCATTGGTGGCAGTGAATGGATTGGTCTTGACGGATTCCGCGAGGTATTTGCGAATCAGGACTTTTATATAACCTTACGCAACACGTTGATGCTGAACTTTCTGGATTTGATCGTTTCTTTTCCCGCCCCCTTGATTATTGCCATTATGCTATTTGAGCTGAAGGTGGTCTGGTTCAAGAAGCTGTCTCAAACCATTCTGTATATTCCGCATTTTATTTCCTGGGTAATCATCGGCGGGATTGTGTATCAGCTCTTTGGCCAGCAGTCCGGGATGATTAACAACCTGTTAACGAGCCTGGGGCTGGATGCTATTCCTTTTCTCTCTGACAAAAATTATTGGCTGATCACGTACCTGCTGACCGGTGTCTGGCAGAGTGCTGGCTGGGGGACGATCCTCTATCTGGCGGCACTCGCGGGCATTAATAAAGAGCTGTTCGAAGCGGCGGAGGTCGATGGGGCCGGAAGAATCAAGCGCATTCTGCATATTACGATTCCGGGGATCAAGCCGACGATTGTTACGCTGCTGATCATTAATCTGGGCAACATGATCTCGATTGGCTTCGAGCGGCCGTTCGTGATCGGTAACCTTGCGGTTATGGAATACTCGGATGTGCTGAGTACCTTTGTGTACCGGATCGGTCTGGAATCGGGGCAGTATACGCTGGCTACGGTGGTTGGATTGTTCCAGGCGGTGGTCGGACTTCTATTCCTGCTGGTGGCGAACTATATCTCCAAGAAGCTTACAGACGAGAGCATCCTATAATCAACCTTTGGATCGGGAGTGTACATTATGAATGAAAGAGCAGCTAACAAGGCGTTTGATACATGGATTGTGATCTGCTTAACCTTATCGGTGCTGGCATGTCTGATTCCGTTCGTGCATATTCTCGCGGTCTCCTTCAGCGGAACCGTCCCGATTGCTTCGGGCAGAGTCACTCTGTTCCCTATGGATTTCAATATTGAGGCGTATAAAAAAGTGTTCAGTGATGCCGCAATGATCCGCTCGCTGGGCTTCACGATATTCCTGACAGTGCTGTTCACAGCGCTGTGCATGATGATGACGGTTGCGGCGGGCTATGCCCTGTCGAAGAAGGATCTGAAGGGCCGTAAAATCTTCATGTTCCTCATTGTCGTCACCATGTTCTTCAGCGGCGGTATTATTCCAGAATATATTCTGACACGTGAGCTGCATTTGCTGAATACGATCTGGGCGCTGGTGCTGCCCGGGCTGATCAGCCCATTCTATATGATTATCCTGATTTCTTTTCTGGCCGGTATTCCTGATGCGCTCAAGGAATCCGCTGAGATCGACGGCAGCAGCCAATTCGGGACGCTGATCCGTATCATTCTGCCGTTATCCACGCCCGTGCTTGCTACCTTAAGCCTGTTCTATGCAGTCGGCAGATGGAACGGATTCCAGGACACGCTGATGTATATCACGAAGCCGGAGCTGTATCCGCTCCAGCTGAAGCTCTATCATATGATCCAGAACAGCCAGGTATCCGATCTGATGAGAATGGAGGGGAACGCGGTCAGCACGGTTGTGCCGGAGAGTCTGAAGGCGGCTACTGTAATGTTCGCCACAGTGCCTATTCTGCTCGTCTATCCATGGCTGCAAAGATACTTCGTCTCGGGGGTAATGACCGGGGCGGTGAAAGGGTGAGCAGACAGATGTTCAAGAAGATAACGGACATTAATGACAAATGGACAGAGGAATCCATGGAGCTGCAGATCAGTGACCGGGAGAGCCGGTACTTCGGGGGCGTGCGTGATCCGCTGAGCGGCGTAGCCTGGCCGAATCACACCGGTACGGCCCAGTATCTGGCGGCATGGGCGGCTGCGCTGGTGAATCCGCAGTCCCGGTATTACCGGGATCCGGTGCTGCTGGAGCAGCTGCATGAGGGGATGGCGTTCATGCTGCGGTTCCAGCATGAGGACGGCACGATCTCGCCGGGCTGGACGAATTATCATTCACCGCCGGATACGGCGTTCGTGGTGGTCGGATTAGCCAATATCCTCACGCTGCTCGAGCGGGAAAGCTGGCCGCCGCTGAGGCCGGTGGCGGATCAGATTAGAGCCTTCCTTGTGCGGACGATTCCGGCGATGCTGACCGGAGGTGTGCATACCCCCAATCACCGCTGGGTGCTGACTGCCGCGCTGGGGTCTTTGTACCGGATTTTTGCCCTGGAGGAGTTACAGGCAAGAGCCGGGGAATGGCTTCAGGAGGGGATGGACATTACGCCGGACGGTGAATGGACGGAGCGGAGTAACGGAATCTACAATACGGTCAGTGACATTATGCTCTATTACGCCGCGCAGGATCTGAACCGTCCAGAGCTTCTGGAGCCGGTCCGCCAGAATCTGCGGATGATGAAATATCTGGTACACCCGGATGGTGAGGTGGTCACTGATTATTCGGGGCGGCAGGATTTCGGCAGCGTCTACTCGCTGGCTGACTATTATCTGTGCTATCAGCTGATGGCAGAGCATGACCGCGATCCGGAATTCGCAGCTCTCGCGGAGCTGGCAGGCCGCTCGGTTATCCATCCGGGTTCACTGCCCAATCAGATTATGCTGGGGTTCCTGCTCTATGCGCAGATGCAGGCGGCTTCAGTCGCGCCGGGAGAATTGCCGGACAGCTACCGCAAGGTGATCAATGGCACGTTTAATCGTCAGGAGCTGATGGGCCGAATCGGTCAGGACGGCTACGGCGGGCCTGTCCGCCACAGCAAGCAGCATACGGAATTCGGTGCTCCGGTTGCCCGTGTGCGCAGCGGAGAGACCAGTGTAAGCGTGATGACCGAGGCTTCCTCGCTGTTCTCGCTGCGGCATGGCCGGGCAAGGCTGCTGGGGGTTCAGCTGGCTTCAAGCTTCGAGCCTGGACTGATTACGATGGATACGCTGACGGAGATTTCGGGCGGCTATCGTCTGGAGTCTGTAGCCGGAAAGGGGTATTACGGCACCATTCCGGCGGACAAGCTGCCATCCCGGACCGGCTTGCCTTGCAGCCCGTGGTATCTGCTGCCTCATGGAGAGCGGCCGCTTACCCATAACCAGACGAGCAGTGTTTGCGTGAAGGTAAGCGAGTGGGAAGCTGGCTGGGATCTGCATTTCTCAGCGCCGTCTCCGGCAGATGTGCTGACCCAGATCGTCCTGCTCTTCGGCAGCGAGGGCAGACTTGAAGGCTCCGCGCTGACGCCGGTGCCGGGGATGAGCGAGGCTTCCTTCTGGACCGCCGGAACACTCCGCTATAGCGCAGGGGAGGACTGGATGGAGCTTGAGCAGGGCTGTCATGAGCATCACCTGGCCGATATCCGGGGGATGAGCTATCCCGAAGGCTGCCAGAAAGTCATCGTAACACTCATCACTCCGCTGGATTATACCCTGCGGATTCGTCTTTCCTGACAGATGCCTATATAATGAAAGGGTTATCAGGATTTATCAGGACTTAAGGGTTCAGCCAGATTAGAAATTACGGTGTATGGAGGTAAGCTGCGCAATGAATATTTCATTTAATACCCCCGCTACTTATTGGGTGGAGGCGCTTCCAGTCGGGAACGGACGGCTGGGGGCTATGATTTTTGGCGGCATTGAGAAGGAGCGTCTGGCGCTGAATGAGGACACGCTGTGGTCCGGGTACAAGACAGACTGGAATAATCCGGGGGCCCGCGAGGTTCTCCCTAAGGTTAGGGCGCTGATTGCAGAAGGCAGGAATGAAGAAGCGGATCAGCTATGCAAAAAAATGATGGGCCCCTATGCACAGTCCTACCTGCCGTTCGGGGATCTGCTGCTTACGATGGAGCACGGGCAGACCATAGACGGGGAATATAGCCGGAAGCTGGACTTGTCCACGGGTGTTGGTACCGTCTCCTATGTAATCGGCGGTGTCCGCTATACCCGGGAGGTCTTCGCCTCTCACCCGGACCAGGTGATCATTGTCCGCTTAACGGCCAGCGAGGAGAACCGGCTCAGCTTCCGGGCGAAGCTGGACAGTCCGCTCCGCCACCGTTCGGAAGCAGACGGGGAGCACTACACGATTACCGGACATGCTCCTGAATATGTGGCACCGAATTATTACGAAGTCGATCAGCCGGTCCGTTACGGTGGAGAGTCCCCGCGGAGTCTGGAGTTCCACGGCCGTCTGGCTGCGGTCCAGACTGGAGGCCGTCTGGAAGCTACTGCTGACGGCATACAAGTTACCGGCGCAACGGAAGCGGTTCTATACTTCAGTGCGGCAACCTCGTTCGATGCGGAATCGGGCACAGTGAAGGCGGATTATGGTGTGCGGCAGCAGACTGCGCAAACGGTACAGCGTATCATTAATGAGCCTTATGCCGGGCTGCTTGGCCGTCATGTTGACGACCACCGGGAGCTGTTTGACCGGGTAGAGCTGCATCTTGGAGAGAGCCTGGCCCCTGAGGGCATGCCGACGGATCAGAGAATTGCTGCCTACGGCAGCAATGATCCGGGGCTGGTAGAGCTTCTGTTCCATTACGGCCGTTATCTGCTGATTGCCAGCTCCCGTCCGGGCACACAGCCGGCGAACCTCCAGGGCATCTGGAATCAGGATACCCGGGCACCGTGGAGCAGCAATTACACGCTGAATATCAATGCGGAGATGAATTATTGGCCGGCAGAGATCTGCAATCTGTCCGAGCTGCATCAGCCGCTGATTGACTATACCCGGAGGCTGACGGTCAACGGCAGTGAGACGGCCCGGATTAACTATGGCGCACGCGGCTGGGTAGCCCATCATAACGCCGATCTCTGGGCGCAATCGGCTCCGGTTGGCGGCTACGGTGACGGAGATCCGGTCTGGGCATCCTGGGCGATGGGTGGGGTATGGCTCACCCAGCATCTGTGGGAGCATTATGCCTTCAGCGGCGATCTGTCCTATCTGCGGGAGACCGCGTATCCGGTAATGAAGGAAGCGGCCTTGTTCTGCCTGGATTGGCTGATCGAGAACCCGGACGGGTACCTGATTACCTCGCCGTCCACTTCTCCTGAGCACAAAATCGTAGACGGCGGCAAGAAGTATGCCGTCAGCGAAGCGGCAACCATGGATCTGTCGCTGATCGCGGAGCTGTTCACGAACTGCAGCCTTGCTGCCGGATTGCTTGAGCTGGACGGCGAATTTGCGGCTGAGCTGGAGGCCGCCCGCGCGCGGCTGCTGCCGTTGCAGGTAGGTGCAGGCGGCCGGCTTCAGGAATGGTCAGCGGATATGGAGGATGAGGATGTGCATCACCGCCATGTCTCCCATCTAGTCGGGGTCTACCCGGGCAGATCGATCACGGAGAAGTTAGTTCCCGAGCTGTATGAAGCAGCCAGAACCTCGCTTGAGATTCGCGGAGACGGCGGAACCGGCTGGAGCCTGGGCTGGAAAATCGGACTATGGGCCAGATTCAAGCAAGGTGACCGGGCCAAGCAGCTGATCACGAACCTGCTGACGCTGGTTCAGCCGGAGGCCGTTAACAATGAACGCGGCGGTGTCTATCCGAACCTGTTCGACGCCCATCCGCCGTTCCAGATTGACGGGAACTTCGCGGCTACAGCCGGAATTGCCGAGATGTTGCTGCAATCCCACCAGGGAGTTCTGGAGCTTCTGCCCGCCCTGCCTTCAAGCTGGAGCGAAGGAACAGTGAAGGGGCTGCGGGCGCGCGGCGGCTATGAGGTGAACCTGACCTGGAGCGCTGGCGTTCTCGGGCAAGCGGAGGTGACCGCTCATCTTGGGGGAATCTGTTCGATGCTGGCAGAACGCCCTCTGGAGATTACGCGCGGAGAAGAACGGCAACGGGTAGAGCCGGATTCGGACGGTCTGGTGAGTATTGAGATGCAGACGGGGGAACGCGTTAGTGTACGGTATGCTTAGCAGATAAGGCGGAGTGAATAATAGTTATGCAAATTGCAGCACGCTTCAGATTGTGGAGTGTGCTGTTTTTGCGTTGTTTGAGTAGGTGCGCGGGCCGGATGTATGCGAAAAACCGAATACATTGCGCCAGATGGTGCTGTGCGGACCAAATGTAATCGAAAAACCGATCACATTGCGCCAGATGGTGCCGTGCGGGCCAAATGTAATCGAAAAACCGATTACAGCGCAACATCTGCTGCGCATGGGGGCGGGAGCCGGGTGTAGCGGCTAATTTTTCCCGCCCCGCTTATCATTTTGTTATCAATCCTATCAAATTGTTATTTGTAAACGATTTCCAATCGGCTATAATTCATTCTGTAAGCGCTTAATTAAAATGGAAATTAGGAGGGTACAGATGCTCAAGCGTAAACGAATGATGAGCCTCACGCTGGCGCTGGTCGTCCTGGCAGCTTCGGTGCTGCCGATGCGGACACCAGTCTATGCTGCGGCTGAGGAAGGCCCGGCAGTTGTTCTTGCTTCGGACTTTGAAGACGGCACTGCACAGGGTTGGACCAAGAAAGGCGACGAACAGCTTACAGTAACGAAGGAGGTCTATCATGGAGGCTCCTACAGTCTGTACGTAGATGGACGGACCAAGGATTGGGAAGGGCCTAATCAGGTTCTGACGGACCACATGACTCCGAACACAGCCTACACTGTGGGAGCTTGGGTGAAATCTCCGGCGCCGGTCAAATTCACGGTACATACCAAAATCGGTGAAGCCGAGGATTGGAAGCCTATAGCAGAATTTAACGGAACGCAGTGGTCGGATGAATGGACGTATCTGGAAGGTACTTTTATTACAGGCGATAAGGTAGGCTTCACGGAGATTTATGCAGAAGCCGCAGCAGGAACCGCATTCTACGTGGATGATATCAAGATTACCGCCGCAGCGGCTGAAGTCCCGGAGGGGGAGGAAGGGCTGCGTACGGATTTTGAAGACGGAACGCTTCAGGGCTGGAAGAACCGGATTGGGCCGGAATCGTTGTCGGTGAGTCAGGATACGGCTAATACCGGAACCCGCAGTATGCTGGTCGAAGGAAGAGAGCGCAGCTTCCATGGGCCGAGTCTGAGTGTGAAGGAGCATCTGCGGCCGGGTAAGAGCTATCAGTTCTCGCTGTATGTCCGCCTGAAGGAGAAGCCGGAGGTTGACACAAGCCTGCAAATGACGGTGTATAAGAAGGCAGGCTCCGAGAGCTGGAATGCGATCGATAAGGTTAGCATTAAGGCCGATCAGTGGGAGCAGTGGCATCTGCTGAAGGGGAATTTCCAGTACAGCGACCAGCCGTCTGAGGTGAACCTGTTCGTGGAGACTCCTTATATTACCGAGGAGACTGTGGATACGTTATCTTTTTATGTAGATGATGTGGTGATTGAACCTGCACCTGAGATGAGTATTGAACAGGATATTCCTGCGCTAAAAGACATCTATGCGAACGATTTCGCTATTGGTGCTGCTGCGTATTCTTGGCAAATGGAAGGGGTCTATGGGGAGCTGCTGAAGAAGCATTTCAACAGCATTACAGCTACCTATGAAATGAAGCCCAAATTCCTTGCTCCTTCCGAGGGCACTTATGTGTTCGACGGGGCGGATAAATATGTGAATTTTGCCGAAGCGAACGGTATGGGACTTCGCGGACACGCGCTGCTGTGGCATGTGGATGCTGCCGAGTGGATGTTCACGGGTCCTGACGGCCAGCCGGCCAGCAGAGAGCTGCTGCTTACGCGTCTACAGAGTTATATCGAGACCGTTATGCACCGCTATAAGGGCAAAATCTATGCCTGGGATGTTGTGAACGAAGCGATTGCCGACAATGGCGGCGGTCCGGACGGGATGAGACTGTCCCCCTGGTATAACCTGATCGGTCCGGACTATATCGAGAAGGCATTTGAATTCGCCCGTGCGGCGGACCCGGAAGCGAAGCTCTATTACAATGATTATTACACAGAGGTACCGGAAAAGCGTGAGCATATCTACAAGCTGCTGAAGACGCTCAAGGCGAAGAATCTGATTGACGGCGTGGGTCTCCAGTCTCATCACGGACTGTTCTCCCCATCCATACCGGAGATTGAAAAGACGATTCAGCAATTCTCTCAGCTTGATCTGGACATTCAAATCACTGAGCTGGACGTAGATTCGGGCATCAGCCCTTCTGCTCCGCTGCCTGCAGATATCGCTGCGCGGCAGGGCAAACGCTATAATGATCTGTTCGAGCTCTACAAGAAGTACAAGGGCACGATCTCCTCGGTCTCTATCTGGGGAGTGCAGGATGAGAAAAGCTACAACAACCATGCCATGTTGTTCGATGAGCAGCTGAAGGCGAAGCCTGCTTTCTGGGGGGCGGCGGACCCGTCCAAGCTGCCGGCCATTCACAATGTAGCCTTGGCGCTTGAGGGTACGCCTCAGGCAGGCGCAGCCGGGAAAGCCCTGTGGAGCAAAACAGCAGGGATTCCACTGGAACAGGGCAGTACGGTAACTGCTAAGGTTCATACGTTGTGGGATACCGATAACCTGTATGTGCAGGCAGACGTAACCGATGCAAGTGTGAACGGGGAAGACAAGGTTGAGCTTTTCCTGGATGAGAACAATGGCAAGACTGCGGCTTATCAGCCGGATGACCGCAAGATCAGCTTGCCGCGTTTGGGCTCCGGGACAGCAGGGATCAGCTTCACCAGCACAGAACGTGAGGGCGGTTATATCATTGAAGCGAGAATTCCGCTCGTAACCGTCAAGGGTGCCGCTGGCGCTGAACTGGGTCTCGATATCCGTGTCAGTGACGCCGGTGTTCCGGATTCTGTTCCTGCTTACTGGAATGACAGAAGCCGGTCCCAAGACACTGATACCAGCCATTACGGAGTCCTGCGACTCTCTGCAATGCCTAATTCAGCGGAATCGCTGAAGGGTCAGGTGAAGATCGACGGACAGATGGATGCGGAGTGGGAGAAGGCGAAGCCTTTTCAGGTGAAAATATCTGCCGCGCCTTACAGCACCACCGCAGAAGCCAGATCGATGTGGACGGAGGACAGCCTCTACCTGATCGTTGATGTGAAGGACGCCTTACTGAAGGCGGATGCCGCGAATCCATGGGACCAGGACTCCGTGGAAATCTTCATTGATGAGAATTTCAACAGAACCCCTTATTACGAGGGGGATGATGGTCAATACCGGATTAATATTAATAATGTGGCTTCCTTTGGCGGAGGCGCCTCGGACAACAGATTGACCAGCGCGGTGGTCCATACGGACACCGGGTATCGTGTGGAAGCCAAAATTAATTTCGGCACGATCAAGGGGGCGGTGGGAAGCTCCATCGGGCTTGACCTACAGATCAATGATGACCGGGGCGACGGCATCCGCAGTACAAGTAAATGGAATGACAGGGGAGAGGATACGTGGCGGGATACCTCGAATTTCGGGATCTTGACCTTTGTGGCACCTGAGGCGGCACCGCCAACCCCTACAGACGGGACTTCTACGTATCCATCGTCAAGCTCGACACCATCCGTGAAGGCATCTGCTCCGGCGGCAGAGAACTTCACGGACGGCAAGCTGACCGTTCAGACTTCCCCGGATCAGGCGGGAATCCTGAATGTGGATCTCACGCCGGATGCAGTAAGTCAGGCCGTGCTTCAGTCACTGGACAGCGGCATTCTGAAGATTGCCGTCAAGCCTGCCTCTGGAGCCGAAGCGCTGCTGCTGGGGCTTCCGCTTCAGAGTCTGGCAGAGCAGCCTAAGATTAAGGAGATTCGAATAGAGAGCGGCTTCGGGGCGATTCTAAGCCTGAATACGCAGCTGCTGAAATTGCAGGATGTACAGCCCGGAGATGTGCTTCAGCTTCAGGTGAGGCGGGCGAAGCAGGACGGATGGCCGGCAACGGTGAAGGCCCGCCTGGATGGGGCCGCTGTACTGGACTTCTCGCTCGCTATCCATGGAGCCAAGATTACAGCAGTTGACGCAACGGCGCTTACCTTGCTGCTGCCTTATGAACTTAAGTCAGGCGAGCGGGCGCACCAGCTTGTGGTATATCAGGTGCTGGAGAATGGGCGGCTTGTGGTTGTGAAGGATCGTCAGTATGATCCGGCTACAGGCTATGTCTCCTTCAAGACCAAGGAGCTTGGACAATATGCGGTTGCCACGGTGAAGCTAACCGATCACAAGGGCAGCAAATGGGCAGCCGAGAGTGTTGAAGCTCTGGCTGCAAAAGGAATACTTCCTCTGGGAGCAGAGGCTTCCTATGAGAGCGGGGTATTGATGAACCGTGCGGAGTTTGCCCAGCTGCTGGTCGATGCTTTTGACCTTCAGGCTGAAGCAGCCGCTCCAGGCTTCAAGGATGTCAGTACGGATTCCCCATATGCCGAGGCTATTAACATTGCAGGAGCCTTAGGTATTGTAAAAGGTAGAGCAGATAGGCTCTACAGTCCTAACGCTACACTAAGCCGTCAGGAAATGGCGGTCATGCTGAACCGGCTCGTCCAGCTAGAGCAGATCATACTGAAGGACGATTCCGCTGCTGTTCAAAGCTTTAAAGATCTGAACCAGTTGAGCGCGGAAGCTTCAGGCGCAATAGAGAAGCTGCGGGCTGCCGGAGTCATCCAAGGCGCGCAGAACGGCAACTTCCTGCCGAAGGCCCAGATGACTAAGGAGCAGGCTGCCGTGGTAGTCTACCGGATAATCAGTCTCAATTAGTAGAGTAGTGTCCGCAAGTCTATAGCATTGATTCGAGCAGCGGTTCTCCCAGGTAAGGGGGGGCCGCTGCTTTTTGTGATGGGAGGGAGCGTACCATGTGGGAGGACAATCGATGGATAGAGGTGTCGCTAGGAGCGAGTGGATGTCAACAGGGAGAGTGAGCCGCTTGGAGCGTTTGGACATTGATGAGTGGAGAGTAGTGCCTGAACGGGT
This sequence comes from Paenibacillus sp. FSL R7-0333, assembly GCF_038000365.1. Lineage (NCBI taxonomy): Bacteria > Bacillati > Bacillota > Bacilli > Caryophanales > Paenibacillaceae > Paenibacillus > Paenibacillus sp. FSL R7-0333. Next base: position 5,199,082 of record NZ_JBBOBZ010000001.1, on the reverse strand, counting down.
GGATGTTTGTGATGGGAGTAATATGGCTGCGGTGTCTGCTTTAGGGGACTGTTATGTCTGCATTGTCCGCGTTGCCCCAGTACTGTATGAGGAAATAGTTGGATTTTAGGCACTTGTTCGCGCGCGGAATGGACCTAACGGGACAGCAGTTGGAAAAAAGGCACTTGTTACGCCAGGGCCGGAACAAAAAGAAGATTTTCTCGAAAATAAATAGCATAAATCCACCTAATTTCCTCAAATGCTCCAAATCGGCTAAATTAAGATACGTTTTTCCAACTAATCGTAATGGTTTCTTCTTTGGCGGTACCTTGCCCCCACTCTTAACATAGTTATCATTTTGTTATCAATGCTTTGTATTTATCATGTATCTGTCATGTCCGGCTAGGTATGATTAATTTATAAACAAAGTAAACGGATACACGTTGACCAGCAAAGGGGAGCAGAAGCATGAAAAACATGGTTACGCCAGCCAGCGTAAAAGGCGAGAAACTGGATGTCAATGCGGGGAGGCCCCGGAAAAAATCGAAATGGACCAAGAACCTTAGCCTCGATCTGATGGTTCTGCCGGCTTTGATCCTAACCGTGATCTTCGCCTATATTCCAATGACAGGACTTGCGATTGCCTTCAAGAATTACAAGCCGGGCTTAGGCTTTAGCGCCTCCAAGTGGGTGGGGCTGGAGCATTTTGAATATCTGTTCAGTATTCCCGAGAACGTTCAGATCATCTGGAACACACTGATTATTGCCGGTCTGAAAATGATCGCCAACCTGATCGTTCCCTTCTTATTCGCACTGCTGCTGAATGAGATCCGCAAGATGGCATTCAAAAAAATGGTACAAACCATTGTCTATATGCCCCACTTCCTCTCATGGGTGATCCTGGGCGGTATCCTCTCCGACCTGCTGGCCAGAGACGGAGGCCTGATCAACCAGGTGCTGGTCAGTGTATTCGGCATCCAGCCGATCTTCTTCCTGGGTGACGGGAACTGGTTCCGGTTTGTCGTTGTAGTGAGTGATGTCTGGAAAGAGTTCGGCTTCAACACTATCGTCTTCCTGGCCTCCCTGGCGGGAATTAACCCGGCACTCTATGAAGCAGCTGAGGTAGACGGAGCAGGACGCTGGCAGCAGACATGGTCTATTACGATGCCGGCCATGCTGCCGATTACCATCGTTGTTGGAACACTGGCGCTGGGGAACGTGCTTAACGGAGGTTTTGACCAGATCTTCAACCTGTATAACGCGCTTGTCTTCGATAAAGGGGACATCATCGATACATTTGTCTACAGACTAGGAATTGTTGACGGTAAGTTCAGCTTCTCCACAGCGGTCGGATTGTTCAAATCCGTTGTCAGCTTTGTCTTGATCGTAACAGCTTACCGCCTTTCGTATAAATTTGCTAACTACCGTATTTTCTAGAATGGAGGCTAATAGGGCATGTATCATAAAACAAAACCTTACCGCATTTTCACCGTGTTCAACTATATCCTGATGATCGCAGTTTCAATCATGTGTGTTGTTCCGCTGATTCACGTTCTTGCTGTATCGTTCAGCGGGAAATCGGCAGCCAATGCCAATCTGGTGGGTCTGTGGCCGGTAGATTTCACAGTGGATGCCTATACCAAGACCGTAGCCAATGAGAATTTCACCAGGTCCATCTGGGTGACACTGCAGCGCACGGTGCTGGGAACGCTGTTCAGCATGGGGGTAGTCATTCTGGCTGCCTACGCGCTGTCCAAAGAGAACGCCCGGTTCAGACGCCGGAACATGTATATCTGGCTCCTGGTCTTCACCATGCTGTTCAGCGGCGGTCTGGTGCCAATGTACATTCTGATTCAGAAGCTGCACCTGATGAACTCCTTATGGGTGCTGATTCTGCCGGGAGCCGTCTCGGTATGGAATATCATTCTGCTGCTTAACTTCTTCCGGGCCGTGCCCAAAGAAATGGAAGAAGCCGCCTTCATCGACGGCGCAGGTCATTTCAGAACACTGTTCAGCGTGTATCTCCCGGTATCCATGCCGGCTATTGCTACACTGTCGCTGTTCACGATTGTCGGTCACTGGAACTCCTGGTTCGACGGCCTGCTGTATATGACGGATCACCGCAACTATCCGCTGGCGACCTTCCTGCAGTCAGTCATTGTCCAGCAGGACTTCAGTAAGGTGACTGTACGGCCGGAGGATCTGGAGAATATCTCGCAAAGAACGGTCAAAGCCGCTCAGATCTTCATCGGGATGGCACCGATCCTCATCGTGTACCCATTCCTGCAGCGTTTCTTCGTGAAGGGAATTGTCCTCGGGGCGGTTAAGGAATAGCCGTCCTTCCTATTAAAGGGGGTGATGCACGCGCTGGAAGCTGAAAAAGATTGACTCATATAATTAATATGATTAAATTTTAATTAAAGGGGTGCAAGATTAAATGATAAAGAAAATGAAATTCTCTGCGGCGGCAGTGTTATCCACAGTCATGCTGGGCAGCTTGCTGGCCGGATGCGGCGGAAATGCTGACAACAAGAAGGCAGAAGGGGACAACAAGCCGGCGGCAAGCGAAGACGCAATGTATTCGGCTCCCTTTGAGAATGGCAAATATACAGAGCCTGTAACCATTTCAACGGTATTTCCCATCGCAAGCAGCCTGAAATTCAAGAACGGTGAGAACATCGAGAATAACGTGCACACCAAATGGGCCAAGGATACGCTGGGCATTGATATCAAGTATCTCTGGACCGTAAGTGACCAGAACAACGCCTATGAAACCAAGCTGCGCCTGATGCTGACCTCAGGTGAAAAAATGCCGGACATCATCTCTTTCCGTGGAAGCCCTTCCCTGATCTCTGATCTGATTGACAGCGGCCAGTTCACCGATGCGGGCGAATTGTTCGACAAATATGCTTCCGATATCTACAAAAAAGCGATGGCCGAAGAGCCAACCGTATGGAATCCCTACATGAGAGACGGCAAGCGGATGGGGATCCCGATTCTGGAAAACGCTTATAATAATGACCCGGTTATGTATATCCGTGAGGATTGGCTGAAGAAGCTGAACCTTAAGGCTCCGACGAATCTGGCTGAGCTGGAAACCGTGCTCGATGCGTTCACGAACCAGGACCCTGACGGCAACGGCAAGAAGGATACAACGGGACTGGCTGTAGGCTTCAAAAACAACCTGAACACATGGATGTCGGAAGCCGGATGGGTCTTCGGGATGTTCGGCGCCATGCCTAACCAGTGGAACAAGACGGCGGACAACCAGCTCGCTTACGGCTCTGTTCAGCCGGAGATGAAGGAAGGCCTGGCAACGATGCAGAAATGGATGAAAGAAGGCTATATCTCCTCCGAATCCGGTCTGTATGATGAGAACAAAGCAACAGAAGCTTTCACTGCAGGCAAATCGGGTATCATTGTCGGCCCTTACTGGATGACAGGCTGGCCGCTGCCGGATCTGCAGAAGAACGTTCCAGGTGCAGTGCATAAGGCTTATCCGCTTCCGGCAGGCCCGGATGGCAAGGTAGGCAGACACGGCACGAAGATCGCCTCCGGTGCTGTATTGATCAACAAGGATATGGAGCATAAAGACGCATTCTTCGTCTACCAGAACTATCTGTTTGATAACTGGGCCAACCCGGACAGCACAACCTTCGTGAACGGCTTCGCCAAAGGCTACGATTATGATATCGCTGAAGACGGAACCGTCCTGAAAGAGCAGGATACGGATAAGATTCCAGGCGGCTGGGTGGATGCGATCCGTTATACCCTGACTTACGATGGAGCCATTATTCCTAACCTGATGATGAATACACTGGCCAAGCTGGCTGGCGGCGCTGAGCCTGCTAACCAGTATGAGAAGAATCTGTCCGAGCGTATTCCTGAGCAGATCTTAGCAGCCAAAATCATCGTCGATCAGAAGGACAGTGTAATGCCTGAGATGTTCACAGGTACGCCTACTGAAACTCAGCTCTCCCGTGGAGATATGCTGGAGAAGCTGGAGAAGGAAATTCTGAACAAAATTATTTATGACAAAGCGCCGGTAGACGAATTTGATACCTTTGTAGAGAAATGGAAAACTACAGGCGGCGACAAAGTGACCACAGAGGTCAATGAATGGTATCAATCTCTATCGAAGTAAAGATACGGAGAATCAGGGCGGCCCCCAGGCCGTCCTTTCATTTGGAGGAGGGCAATGTGAAATATCGTCTGTCTATCTTTCAGTGGCTGTCGTTTGTTCTGATGCTGATGCTGCTGATCATTGTAGGTGCGTTTTGGCTCATCTACCGGCTGAACGTGAAGGACATTCAGAATGAGCTGAGAAAAAATAAAATGTACGAGGTTGAATTCATGACCTCCCAGCTATCCACGCAATTTGAACAGGTGCTGACAAATACCATTACTTTGTCACAGGACCAGTCTGTGCGTGGATATCCTTATATTCTGAAGTTCGGGGATCAATATTCCAAATATGAGATGAAGCTGACCATCATCGATAAGCTCGCCCTGAACACCGCCTCTACCTCCTGGAAGAATACAGTGATTCTGTACTATGAGGATGAGAAAGAGACGGTATCCTCTGATTCCTCCTTCTCCTTCAGTACCTTCAGCCCCCCGGAGCAGGCGCGGAACCGCTGGGTGCTGCACATGGATAAGGAAGGCAAGGGATATTACTCCAACATCATGCGCAGTCATATCAGCTCGCTGTTAATTGAAGTCAGGATTTCACTGGATAATCTGGTGAAAATGATGGAGCAGTATGTCTCCGGTATGCCGCTGTTATACGATGCCTCTGAGGGGGCCTTTATCCAGCCAAGGGCGGCATTTCCGCAGGAGCTGTTACAGTCGATCAGTCCCCAGATCAGCGGGAACAGGGGGACCATCTCCGCTACAGAGAATCGTGCAGAGTATCTGATTAACTATATGAAGTCGGACATGCTGGATTTGTATTTCATAGACGCCTATCCCAAGCGCCAGTATATCGAACCGATTAACCGCAATAACCGGCTGTTCCTCTATGCGGTACTGGTGGTGCTGGTGGGTATTATGTTCTACACGCTGCTTCTTCGCCGTCAGGTGCAGAAGCCGGTGATTATGCTGCGCAAGGCGATCGACCGGTTCGACCGGGGCGACTTTTCCAGCCGTGCCGTCGATCTGCAGGTCAATGAGTTCAAGGTGCTGGGCAATTCCTTTAACCGGATGGCGGAGAATACCCAGACACTGATCGAGCAGGTTCTGCTGGGCGAGCTTGAAGTGAAGGAGGCGAAGCTGAAGCAGTATCAGGCGCAGATTAATCCGCATTTTCTCTATAACTGCCTGAATTTCATTCAGAGCAAAGCAAGCATCGAAGATTATCATGCGGTCACCGCGATGACGCTGCATCTGGCTTCCTACTGCCGGTACATTCATAAGATTGAACAGCTGGATTCTACGCTCCAGGATGAACTGGATTTCGTCGAGCATTATCTACACATGGTCCATCTGCGCAAAAGAGAGATAACCTTCGAATTCGGTGTCACGGCGGAGGCGGGCAGATACCGGTTGCCAAGGATGATTCTGCAGCCGCTCGTGGAGAACTGCATTAAGCATGGCATTGAACCGGGCCTGAGGCCCGGCATCATCTCGGTTGCCGCCGAGGAAGATGATTCGTATCTTCTGATTACCGTGAAGGATAACGGAATCGGCATGACGGAAGAACGGCTTGGCGCGGTCCGCCGCCATATCGAGGATAATATTATCAGCAATGAACAGCTCGGAACGGGGCTAAGGAATGTGAATCAGCGGCTGCGATTGTATTTTGGCAAGGACTCCGGGTTATCCGTAGACTCCGTGCTGTCCGAAGGCACCTGTTACCGGATTCGGATTGAAAAGGAGGGAGAAGCTCATTCTGCAAATTCTGCTGGTAGATGATGAACAATATGTCGTAGATGATCTGGAGCTTGCTTTTCCATGGCAGGACTTCGGGATTGAAAAAGTATATAAAGCCTACTCCGGCGCCCAGGCCATACAGATGATCGGGCAATACCCGGTTGATATAGTCATTACGGATATCGCCATGCCCGGGATGAGCGGGCTGGAGCTGGTGAAGCAGGTGCGGAAGACCCACCGGAGAATCAAGTGTATTCTGCTAACCGGCTACGCCGAGTTCGAATATGCCAGGGAAGCCCTTCAGTATGGGGTGGCAGAGTATCTTGTTAAGCCGCTGGATCACCAGAAGCTTCGTGCTGCTCTGGAGAGCACGATTAAGACGATTAAGAAGGAAATCGACCGGACGGCATCTTATGAGCAGGCGATGCTGGCCTTCCGGGAGCATCTCCCGGCGCTGAAGGATAAGCTGCTGGCCGAGCTGATTCAGGGCAAATCCTATCCGCAGGAACGGCTGAAGGACAAGCTCAGCGGATATCAGATTGATTTTCAGCTGAACGACCGGGTCTTCCTGATTCTGATCCGTCTGGAGGAGCATTTCACGAACTTCGGGCTGGATAGCCAATTGCTCTTTGAATACGCGGTGACGAACATTGCCTGCGAGCTGCTGGGCCCTTGCTTCGAGCTGTGGCATGGCCGGGATGCTTACGAGAACCTGGTGTTTATTGTGAAGAGCAGTGAAGCGGGGGCGGTTGACCCGGACAAGATTCTCAAGCAGCTAACCCATAATACCCATCAGCTGCACAGCAGTGTGAATGAATATCTGAATGGCGGAATCTCGGTTATTCTGTCCTACCCGGGGGAATTCCCGCTGGATATCCGCGCCATGTATGAGGATTCCCAGTCGGCGTTAAGACAGCAAGTGGGCAATGACCAGGGCTATTTCATCTCCTTGACGGACAAGCAGAAGAGCTCGCCGGTCCAGCCGCTCAAGGACTTATATGCTTCCCCGACACTGATGCATCTGCTGGAGACCGGCCAGTGGCAGGGGTATAAGGAACGGCTGCAGCAGCTGAGAGAATTCAGCAACAACCTGCCGTCGTATAACGAAGAATATATTGAGGAGATCCGTACTATGATTCTCGGCTCCTTTCACTATATTGCCCATAAGAATCATAGCCTGCTGTCCGATCTGGTCGGGCGGGAGCTGCTGGATAAGACCCTCTTCCGTTCCGTGTCCCAACTGGTCAGCTGGGGTGAGGCGCTGGTGGATAACCTGCAGGGCAAGCTCGAACGGGATACACAGAATAACCGGATGGGCATCGTCAAAGATATGCAGAGCTGCATCGCTGCTAATCTGGCAGAGGCCAGCCAGCAATTCGTTGCGGACGCGGTCTCGCTTCATCCGGCATATGTCTCCAGACTGTTCAAGCAGGTCAGCGGGATCAGCATCAGCGAGTATATCCTGAATAGGAAGATGGAGCAGGCCGTAGCAAGCCTCCGCAACTCCGAGCTGAAGATCTATGAGATCTCTGAGCAGCTAGGCTACGCAAATAGCCAGTATTTCATTAAGGTGTTCAAGGAGCAATTCGGCATGACGCCCCAGGATTACCGGGGGAAATTGTAGGGGGATGCGTGGTCTTGTCCCGTAATATCACAGGCTTCGGCTCAATTTGGGCTGGGGCCTTTTTTTAGCTAAAATTTAAATATGATAACCGATTGACATAAATATGTTAACCGGTTATCATAAAATTGCATCCGAAATGTATGCGCATTCAAAACAATTATAAGTATGGGGGGAATTCAGTTGAAATTGAGAAAAGCTGCAAGCTTCGCTATCGCTCTGACGGTGGTCACCGGGTTACTCGCAGGCTGCTCCAAGGGGAATTCAGCAAACAATGCTGGCAAGGAAGACAAGGGGAATGGGGGAACACAAGCAGGGCAGGCCTCCAAAGACGTCAAACTTACGTTCTTCAATACCTCCGCAGAAGTGAACACCGTGTTCGAAGAGCTGTTCAAGAAGTATCATGAGCAGAATCCGCAGGTGACAATTGAACTGATTCCTACACCGATCGGCGGCGCGCAGCTTGAGAAGTTCCAATCCCTGCTGGCCTCCGGCAATCCGGCGACCATCGTGAATCTGGATGCAGGCACCATACTTCAATATAAGGATGATTTTCTGGATTTAGAGCCGGAGAAGGCGAAATATGAAGCGCTGACCAATCCGGGAGCCATCGATGGCGCATTGCTGGACGGACAATTCCTGGGTATTCCCTGGACGGCCCAAGGCTACGGTCTGCTGTACAACAAGCGTGCGGTAGAAGAGGGGATCGGCGGTGCCTTTGATCCCGCATCGGTGAAGACCCGTGATGATCTCGAAGCGATTTTCAAGAAGATCGAAGCCTCCGGCAAAGCACCGGTCATGCTTCACGGAGCAGACTGGTCGCTTGGCGCCCACTATCTGGGACTGACTTATTCCCTGCAGTCGCAGAAAGTGGAGGACAACCGGAAGTTCGTGGAGGAGCTGAAGAACGGGCAGGTTCAACTGACGGAGAATCCGCAGTTCACCGGACTGATGGATACCTTCGATCTGCTGAAAAAATACAACGCGCGTAAGAGTGACCCGCTCGTTGCCGATTATAACCGCGACAGCGCGGATTTCGCCAAGGGAGCTGCCGCCTTCTACTTCATGGGAGACTGGAGCTGGGCGGTTATCGGAACACTGGAAGGCCGCGATGCCGACTTCGGTATTCTGCCGCTGCCGGTGAGCAATAACCCGGAGGATTTCGGCAACGCGCAAGTCGCCTACAGCGAGCCTAAGCTGTTCGCCATCGATGATTCAAAGTCTACGCCGGAGCAGCAGGAAGCCGCCAAATCGTTCATCGAATGGATGGTCAGCAGCGAGGACGGGCAGAGGGCCATTATTAGCGATATGGGGCTGTCCATGCCGTATAAGGATCTCAAGGCACAGAGCACGAACATCATGTCCAATGCCGTCAGCGAATACGTGAAGCAAGGGAACATCATCAACATCGGTGTCATCAATTACCTGCCGCAGGATTACTGGGCCAAGACCGGAGCTGCGATGCAGAAGTATCTGGTAGGCAATATCGACCGCCAGGGGCTGGCGCAGGAGGTTCAGGATTACTGGAAATCGTACGCAGGGAAATAGAGAATCTCTTCGTTTGTGCTAAAAGAACAGGCTGAACCGGGATATTCTCCAGTTCAGCCTGTTAAGAGGAAAGGGGGCAGCACTATGAACAAAAAGCTATCACTGAAGAATGCGGGGACGTTTCTGGTCTTCGGAGGTCCCTCTATCTTCGCTTTTGCCGCCGTTGTGATCATACCGTTCATCGTCGGCTTATATTTGACCTTCACGAACTGGGATGTCCGGACAGGCGACAGCAGCCTGATCGGCTTCACGAATTATCTGGAGGTGTTCAGGGATAAGGTGTTCCTTCAACAGCTGTGGTTCACCCTGAAGTATGTCTTCTTCACCGTGGTGATTGCCAATGTGTTCGCTTTCTTCATCGCACTCGCCCTGACGAGAGGCGGGAGAGGCGAGCAATGGCTGCGCACAGGCTTCTTCACACCCAATCTGGTCGGCGGGATTGTACTCGGATACCTGTGGCAGACGCTTTTCTCACAGGTGCTGCCTTACCTTGGCGCTAAATATGGCTGGGAGCTGTTTCAGACCTCATGGCTGACGAATACGGGGACGGCATTCTGGGCGCTGATCATTGCGACCGCCTGGCAGCTGGTCGGGTATCTGATGATCATTTATATCGCGGGCTTCACAGGCGTTCCGAATGATGTGCTGGAGGCGGCGAGCATTGACGGGGCGGGGAGGACTTCAGTGATCCGCAGAATCATCCTGCCGCTGACGGTTCCTGCGATCGTCATCTGTATTTTCATCTCCTTGTCCCGATCCTTCTTAACGTATGACATCAACCTGGCGTTAACCAAGGGCGGACCGTTCAATTCAACGGAGCTGGCCACCTACCATATCGTGCAAAAAGCCTTCCTGTCCAATCAATACGGTGTCGGCCAGGCAGAGGCAGTCGTTCTGTTCGCTGTCGTCGCGATTATCGCCTTGACGCAATCCTATCTGCTGAAGAAGCTGGAGGTGGAATCTTAATGAATGCTAACCGGCGTATCCTCCCGGGCCTGCGGACAGGATTCCTGTACCTGCTGCTGTTGGCCTTTTTAACACCGTTCCTGCTGATTATTATGAACTCCTTCAAGACCACCCAGCAATTCTTCGAGAGCCCGCTGTCACTGCCGACAACGATTAATTTCAAGAACTATGCCAGCGCGTTTGAGAATATGGACTTTATGCAGGGATTCATGAACTCGCTGATCATTACGGGGATTTCCGTTACGATCATAATTATTTTCTCGGCGATGACCGGGTACTTGTTCGTACGCTACAAATGGAAGGTGAATTCCATCTTCTTCTTCATCATGCTGGCCTCCATGGCTCTGCCCTTCCAGGTGCTGATGATTCCAATGGTCATGCTGTACGGGAATATGGGGCTGCTGAATACCAAGCTGACGCTGCTGTTCATGTATCTCGGCTTCGGAGTGCCGTTTGGCGTCTTCACGTTCCACGGCTTTATCAAGGGGATTCCTTATGAGCTGGAAGAATCGGCATTTATCGAAGGGAGCACCACGCTGCGGACGTTTTTCAGTATTGTGCTGCCCTTGCTGAAGCCTGTGTTCGTCACCCTGCTGGTACTCGATGTGCTCTGGATCTGGAATGACTATCTCCTGCCCAGTCTGGTGCTGCTGTCGCCGGATCAGAAGACACTGCCGCTGTCCACGTATACCTTCTTCTCCTCTTATTCTGTGGACTATGCGCCGCTGATGGCCGGGCTGATTATGACGATCATTCCCGTGCTGATCATCTACCTGTTCCTGCAAAAGCAAATCATCAAAGGGATCACAGAAGGGGCGCTGAAATAAGTGGGAGCGAGGAAGTCCCAATGTACACCGCAGTGAAGATTACTCTTCAATAGCTGAAATCCATGCGAAATTCATCTATAATTGGAACTAAAAAGCAAGGTGGTTTCTATGGCGAATCTGAAGGATGTTGCGAAGCAGGCAGGACTTTCTGTGAATACAGTGTCCAGAGTCCTTAACAATAGAGGGTATATCAGTGACAAGACGAAGGAGAAGGTCTACCGGGTGATGAAGGAAATGAACTATCAGCCGAATGAAATGGCCCGGGCCCTGTTCCGCAAAAAATCCAATATGATCGGGCTGATCATCCCGGCGATTTCCCATCCTTTTTTTGCCGAGCTGACCGCCTATCTCGAATATTACGCAGACCTTAAGGGCTACAAGCTACTGCTCTGCAATTCCAACCGTAACGTCTCCAAGGAAGTGGATTATATCGAGATGCTCAAAAAAAACCAGGTTGACGCCATCATCATGGGCAGTGCCGTGCTGGATGTGCAGCATTATCTTCACCTGGACCTGCCGATCGTCTCCTTCGACCGTTTCATCTCGGAGGATATTCCCGTGGTCACCTCGGATAATCTGGAGGGCGGGCGGCTGGCTGCCCGGTTATTAACCGGCCAGGGCTGCCGGCACACGGTCTATATCCAGCGGGGGATCGACGGTCCCCAGCATCACTTCATGCTGGCCGGCCTGAGAAAGCAGGGGTATGAAGAAGAGCTGAAGCACGCAGGGCTTGCGCCGCTGTTCTTGCAGCTGGAGGTTGAACAGGGGAGCTATACCGGAGGGGATACCGCCATTGCCGCCTACCTCCAGGAGCATCCTGAGATCGACGGCGTATTTGCCAGCAGTGATGTGATTGCCGCCGAGGTCATTCATGCCTGCAACCTGCTCGGCAAGGAGATTCCTTCAGCGATGCGCATTGTGGGCTATGATGATGTGCAGCTCGCCTCTATGATCTCCCCGCGTCTAAGCACTGTCCGGCAGCCGATTCAGGAGATGAGCGAAGCCATTATGGAGCTGGCGGTCCAGCAGATCGAGGGTCAGGCGGTGGCGATGGTGAATACGTTCCCGGTAACGGCTGTGGAGCGCGGCACGACCTGATACTCAGGACTGGCAGCTTCCCTGCCAGTGTCTGCCTTAGTACAGTATCAGGTTTAATATTGTGAATATTCCCACAGCAGTCTTTCGGATGCTGCAGGTGCTGGAACGATAGCAACTGCATTTTGTACATTAGAATGCTGTGAAAAAGCCTTCAAAATAGAATCTATTGTATTCAGTACATTTGAATGTTGACAAAAGGCCATTTTTCACCCAAAACACAACATTCCACTGTATAAAATGCAATAGAATCTCATTTTACGGCCAGCTATGCATTTTCTATTGCAGGAAATACAATTACCTACATGAATCTAAGAGTAGAAGTCGGCAACGGGTAGCGGTATCAGCCTACTGTTAGCCCGATGTTCTTGCTTATAAATTTAAAACTGCTGCTGCCCTATTATATCAACCGGTTAACATAGAGCCATGCCCTGTTCCGCTGAACAGAGGAAGTAGGCTTACCCGGGTCAGGAGGTACGGATGGCTGTAACCATCAAAGATGTTGCCGAGAAGGTTGGCGTCTCCGTCACTACCGTCTCCCGTGTGCTGAATAACCGGGGGTACCTCAGTGAGAGTCTGAAGCAAAAGGTAAACGATGCCATGGAGGAGCTGAATTACCATCCGAGTGAGGTGGCACGCTCCTTGCTGCGCAAGAAGTCCAATATGATCGGCCTGATTCTGCCGGATATCTCCCATCCGTTCTTCGGAGAGGTAACCAAGCATATTGAGGCCTATGCCTATGAACAAGGCTACAAGCTTATGCTGTGCAATTCCCTGCATCACAAGAAAAAAGAGAAAGAGTACATCGATCTGCTGCGGGCCAGCCGGGTTGACGGCATCATCATGGGCAGCCATACGATGAGCGTGAGCGATTATAAGTCAATCAACCTGCCGCTGGTGTCGCTGGACCGGCAGATCTCGAAGACGATCCCGTTCATTGCCTCGGATAACTATCAGGGGGGAGTGCTGGCCACCCGGCTGCTGCTGCGCAAAAAATGCCGGAGCATCGCCTATCTCAGCGGGAATCTGCGCCTGAATCTGCTGGCCAAGCAAAGGCATGACGCCTTCCTGGAGCTGGTCAGCAGGCAAGATGTTGAATATACCGTCCGGCAAACCGATCTGAACGGATTCAAGTATAAGGATTACGAGAAGCTGGTCAGCAGTCTTTTTGAGGAACGCCCTGAGCTGGACGGCGTATTCGCGAGCAGCGATATGCTGGCATTGCAGGTGCTGAAGCAGTGCAGAAGGCTGGGCAGAGCCGTGCCCGGTCAAGTCAAAGTCATTGGATATGACGGAATTGCCGCCCTGGATGCGGAGGATCTGACTACTATCGTACAGCCGATTAAGAAGATGGGCGAGCTGGCCGTTCAATATCTGCTTCAGCAGATTGCCGGCGAGCCGGTCCCGCTGGAGACGATTCTTCCCGTCCGGTTATCGGAGAAGGGGACCACTTGAAGCACGCAGGATTCATTCACATAGAAGCGATATGGAGGGAATATAGATGAATTTCATTCACCGCGTGGCCCCGGAATTAAGAGAGGGGATTGCCGGATTGCCGCCGCTGCATTTGCCGGAGGATCTGGCCGCAGCCCGGAATATGATTCCGTTGCCTACAGAACCGTCGGACCGTGTCCGCATTACGGAGCGGGTCCTGATTGCCGGTTCCGGGCCGGTACGGATCAGAATCTATGAACCGGCGAAGCGGAGTAAGCATAAGCTGCCTGCCCTGCTCTGGACTCATGGGGGCGGCTATATTCTGGGCCAGCCGAGCGGTGACGATGCGTTATGCGAGAGCTTCGTCCTCGCGGCCAACTGTGTGGTTGTGTCGCCCGACTACCGCCTTGCCCCGGAGCATCCTTACCCGGCTGCCATTGAGGACTGTTATGCAGCGCTTGTGTGGCTGGCCGATATCAACAACGGGCTGAGCATCGATTTGGCCCGGATTGCCGTAGGCGGCGCGAGTGCGGGCGGCGGTCTGGCGGCTGCCCTGGCCCTGATGGCTAGAGATAAGGGCGGCCCTGCCCTCTGCTTCCAGCTTCCGCTGTATCCAATGCTGGATGACCGCAACATTACACCTTCGAGTTATGAGGTCACGCACCCGGCGGTGTGGAACCGGGCGAACAACCTGGTTGCTTGGGAGATGTACTTGGGCGGCCCTGCCGGAGGTGCAGACACCTCCCCTTATGCAGCACCCGGCCGTGCGGATCAACTGGCGGGACTTCCGCCCGCCTATATCTGCGTCGGACAGCTCGATCCGTTCCGTGATGAGACGATAGACTATGTGGCCCGGCTGGCACAGGCGGGTGTAGAAGTGGAATTTCATCTCTACCCGGGAGGCTATCATGGCTTCGAGCATGTTGTCCCTGCAGCCGAAGTCAGCCGCAGAGCCAGAGAGGGATACGTCCATGCCCTGGCAAGAGCCTTGAACTCTTAAATTATAAAAAGAGGACGGGTTTTTGAAAGTATTGTGTACACAGAGACCATAGAATGGATAGGACACAAGGATACTGGAGTACCAAGGGGGAGTGCGGGTGTTTAAACTCGGAGAGACAATACAGTTTGAAGATCAGGCGAACGATGTGTTAACAGTGGGCGAGCTGCTCGTGGATATGATCTCCAATGAGTACGGCGAGGACACGGTAGGTGATGGATATACCCGGTATTTTGGCGGATCGCCTTCAAATATTGCCATTAATGCGGGGAAGCTGGGCATCCGGTCGCATGTGGCTTCGGCAGTGGGCAGGGATAGCCTGGGCAACTATCTGATGAACCGGCTGCAAAGCGCCGGAATGGCGACAAGCGGCATCCAGCAGGTCGATGATTCTACCAGTATGGTGGTGATTACCAAGAGTCAGGCTACGCCGGTTCCAATCTTTTACCGTGCGGCGGATTACCGGCTGGAGTACAATGAGGCGCTGGAGCAAGCCTTGATTCATTCCAGAATTGTCCACTTCTCCTGCTGGCCGATCTCCAGGACCCCGTCCCGTGAGACAGTGGAGCGGGTGATCCAGACGGCGCGGAAGCATAAGGTGCTGATCGGCTTCGATCCCAACTATCATCCTTCGATCTGGCAGAAGGGGGAGGACGGGGTAGCCTATGTCAAAAGCATCATCCCGAAGGTGGATATCATCAAGCCTTCCGAGGATGACGCTGAGCGCCTGTTCGGACCCGGCACGCCGGAGGAGCAGATCGCCAGATTCCTTGCGCTTGGCGCGAAGCTGGTCATTCTGACGCTGGGCAAGGACGGGGCACTCGTCTCCACCGGCAGCGAAACGATGTCGTTTGCGACCAAGGCGACGCAGATTGAAGATACGACGGGAGCAGGAGATGCCTTCTGGTCCGGATTCTATACAGCTATTATCAAAGGGTATACGCTCACAGAAGCGCTGGAGCTTGGATCTGCTGTCAGCGCGTACAAACTGAAATTCACCGGTGCGGTAGTCGATCTGCCTGCGCTTGCGGTCATTAAGCAACAATTCAACCTGTAGGAGGCTTCTTAAGATGACACTGAAGAATCAAGTACAGTTAATTACCTATCCCGATTCCCTGGGCGGAGACCTGAAGCAGCTCCATCAGGTGCTGCGCGGTCCCTTCGCCGGGCTGTTTGCCGGGGGGATTCACATCCTTCCGCCCTTTCCTTCTTCGGGGGACCGCGGCTTTGCGCCGCTGACTTATCTGGAGATCGAGCCGGAATTCGGCAGCTGGGAGGACATCCGCAGCATCGGGGAAGAATTCGATGTGCTGGTGGATCTGATGGTCAATCATATCTCCAGGCAATCGCCGTATTTCCAGGACTTCCTGGAGCATGGCCGGGCTTCGGAATATGCGGATCTGTTCATCACCCTGGACAAGATCTGGGAGAATGGCGAGCCTGTGCGTACGGATATCGAGAAGATGTTCCTGCGGCGGCCGCTGCCTTATTCTACCTTCACTACCTCCGGAGGGGTGGAAGAGAAGGTCTGGACCACTTTTGGCAAAACCGATCCTTCCGAGCAGATTGATCTGGATATCCATTCTCCGCTCACCCGCGACCTGCTGCGGCAGTTCTTCGAGAATTTCAAAGAACAGAATGTCAAGATCGTCAGGCTGGATGCGGTCGGGTACGTGATCAAGAAGCTGGGCACCAGTTGTTTCTATGTGGAGCCGGAGATCTATGAATTCCTGGACTGGATCAAAGAGATGGCCGACTCGCTGGATATAGCACTGCTGCCGGAGGTGCACGCGCATCACAGTATCCAGACTAAGCTATCGGAATACGGCTGCTGGATCTATGATTTCATTCTGCCTTACCGTGTGCTTGAGGCGCTTACCAGCAAAAACAATACGGCGCTGTACGACTATCTGCGGATCCGCCCGCATAAGCAGTTCACGATGCTGGACTGTCATGACGGGGTTCCGGTGAAGCCGGATCTGGATGATCTGATTGATACCAAGGAAGCCCGGGAGCTGGTGGATCTCTGCGTGGAGCGCGGGGCGAACCTGAGCCTGATTCTGTCCGAGGAGCATAAGGCGCCGGACGGCTTCGATGTCCATCAGATCCGCTGCACGTATTACAGTGCGCTGAATGAAGATGACGATGCGTATCTGGCAGCCAGAGCGATTCAATTCTTCGTACCGGGTATTCCGCAGGTCTATTATGTAGGCTTGCTGGCTGGCCGCAATGATCTGGAGCAGGTCGCCCTGACGGGGGAAGGCCGGGAGATTAACCGCCATAACTATACGCTGGAGGAGATTGCAGCGGAGAGTGAGCGGGAGGTCGTGCAGCGTCTGATGAAGCTGATCCGTTTCCGCAATGAGTATAGCGCCTTCCATGGAACCTTCCGGGTGCTTGAGGCAGAGGCGGATGAAATCAGGCTGATGTGGGAGCAGGGAGCAGCATATTGCCGGCTGCATATTAACCTGCAGAATTATAAGACTGTTATCGAATATATAGATCAGCAGGGACAAGAAGCGGTATACTGGGTCTGATTCTAATTCGTTAAGGGGGAATGATGATGGCTACAATGCAAATCAGCCTGTTCTCGGCAAGTCTGAAGCGGGAGGTCACGATCCAGGCCATATTGCCGGTGGATCTGCCGGAGGGCTGGGGACTTCCGGCCTGGTCGGGCCAGCCTTTGAGATCGCTCTATCTGCTGCACGGCTTCTCCGGCAGCCAGAACGACTGGCTGAACTTCTCCAGAATCAAGGAGCTGGCAGACAGGCATCAGGTGGCCGTATTCATGCCGGCCGGGGAGAACCGCTTCTATGTCAATGATGAGCTTAGGGAGGAATACTACGGTGAGTATATCGGCAGAGAGCTGGTAGACTTCACCCGCAAGCTGTTCCCGCTATCAGCAGCCAGAGAGGATACCTGGATCGGCGGCTTATCGATGGGAGGCTACGGGGCAATCCGCAACGGCCTGAAATACGCGGAGCGCTTCGGCCGGATCATCGCCTTATCCTCGGCCTTAATTCCGTATAGAGTGGCCAATATTGCCCCAGACTATAAAGACGGAATTGCCAGCTATTCCTACTATACCAGCGTCTTCGGAGATCTGAGTAGGCTGCTTGGCAGCGACAAAGACCCTGAACAGCTGGTGCGTGATGTGAAGGCGCAGGGACTTGCCCTGCCGGAGCTGTACATGGCGTGCGGAACCGAGGACATGCTGCTGGATGTGAACCGCCGGTTCCATCAGTTCCTGGAAGGCGAGCAGGCCGCCCATTACTATGAAGAAGGCCCTGGCGACCATAACTGGGCGTACTGGGATAAGCATATTGAAGCTGCGCTGGATTGGGCGGCTGCTCCTGTGAGCTGATTAATAATTGGGAAAAGTGGCGGAGGAGAGACTATCCCAATACTAATAATTTTCACGTACTCAATCGCAAATTGCATACTTACACGCCCCTGGGTCCGACCGAGAAGGTATCGGCTCAGGGGCGTGCTGAATTCCGGGGAAAGGAAGAGGCGGGGATGATCCGAACCAACAGTATCGTGTTCAAATTTGCGTTGCAGATGACAGTGATTCTTGCGATCCTGCTGTCCATCCTTGTTCTGAGTAACATCTACTCCCTGGAGGTGGTGCGGAGTAATGCACTGACCAGCTCGCGTAATACACTGGCCCTCTATCAGGCCAATATTCATAATAACTTCAACAATTTCTCCAAGGACCTCATTGAGGTGTTCGACCATAACGTGGATACTGCGGTGAATTCGGCGGGGATGGATGAGAACAGCCGGTATTTCAAGGTCCAGCAGCTCAAGAATAGCCTGCAGGCAAAAATAGCGGGTGATAATTCGAGCGACGGCATGTTCATCAGGCTCTCGGAGGAGCTGGTGCTGGAGCAGTTCAACCGCCGGATTCAATCGGAGGATAAGCTGGCTCTGGTGGATTTTATCAATATGCATAAATTCAGTACGGCTCCGGCAGCACCAAGCGGGGAATGGAAGGTCTTCCAGATCCGCGGCGAGTCCTACTTGTTCAAATATATTTCGTATTCAGGGGTCAGCTTCGGAACGCTGGTGAAAGCGGACACGCTGCTGGCCATGGTCGATAGGGGAGGCAATGATCAGAACCGTTATGTGTTAAGTGATTCGCAGGGCAATATACTGGCAGCGAGTAATATCTCTCTGCAGGAGGGCGAGTCGACGCTTGAGAGCTTAAGCAGGCAGTATAAGCGGGATTACCTGATTGTATCTGAACCGATCGGCGAGTTCGGGCAGATGACTCAAATGGTTGCCAAGGGCAGTCTGTTCTCAGGCCTGAAGCTGATTCAGTGGGGGATCGCCCTGCTGGCGGTTCTCTCGGTCATCGTGGTGCCGCTGGTGCTGAGATTCCTGACGAGAGATGTGCTGAGGCCGATTCTGGAGCTGGTGAAGGCGGCGAAGGCGGTCGAGCAGGGGCAGCTGGAATACCAGATTCCGCAGAATACCCCGTATTCCCTGGAATTCCTGAAGCTGTTCCATGCGCTGGAGTCCATGGTCAGTGAGATCAAGGATCTGAAGATTCAGTCTTATGAAGAACAGATCGAAATCAGCCGCGCCGAGATCAAGTATCTGCAGATGCAGATCCGGCCCCATTTTTTCCTGAATGCGATCTCAACGATTACGAGCCTAACCTATCAGAATAAAAATGAGGAGATCCGCCGCCTGATCCACTGCCTCTCCGAGCATCTCCGGTATATGTTCAGAGGAGGGCTGATGGAAGTGACGATGGAGGAGGAGATCCGGCATACTGAGAACTATATCCGGATGCAGGAGATCCGTTATCCTGAGCAGATTTTTTTCATGATCGAGATGCAGGAGGAAGCGCGGCAGGTGCCGGTTCCCCAATTCATGATTCAGACCTTTGTGGAGAATACGTTCAAGCATGCTATGTTCGTTCAGGAGCTGCTGTCCATATTCATCAGGGTGCGGATGGAGCTGCGGGACGATAGTCCATTTGTCAGCATTGTCATTGAAGATAACGGGGCGGGCTTCACTTCTGAATGGCTGGATCAGCCGGAGCGCGAAGAGGCAGGGGAGGACGGAGGCAGAGTGGGCATTGCTAATATCCGCAAGACCCTCAGACTGCTCTACAAACGGGAAGATCTGCTTAAGCTGTCGAATATCGAGACTACAGGTGCGAGGGTTGAGCTGTGGATTCCTGTGAAGCCACTCGAATGGAGCCAGCCTGGCTTAGAGGGAGGATAATATGCGTTGTATGCTGATTGACGATGATATTCCTACAATTGAAGCGTTGCGCGGTATTGTGAATTGGGAGGAATTCGGAATTACGGAAGTGCTAACCGCTCATAATATACAGGATGCGAAGCAACTCTTCGAGAACGGCGAGCCGGATCTGATGATTTGCGATATTGAAATGCCGCGCGGCTCGGGCATTGAGTTGATCAAGTGGGTCAGAGAGCGTCAATATGAAGGCGGATTCATCTTCCTGACCTGTCATGAGAGCTTCACCTTCGCCTCCCAGGCGATCTCGTATGACGCAGACTCGTATCTGGTCAAGCCGCTGGACAAGCAGGAGCTGGAAGCGGCGCTGCGCAAGTCTATGGATACGCTGAAGAACAAAATCATGTTAGGCGAATACAGCAAGCTGGGCCATGCGTGGCTGAAGAACCAGGATCTGATAGAACGCAGCTTCTGGAGCGATGTGCTGACGGCGACAATCTCTCCCCGGCCACAGCTGATCCAGAGTGAGGTGCAGAAGCGGGAGCTGTCCATCCCGGTGCAGGCAGAATATAGGCTGCTGCTGGTAAGTGTTCCCCGCTCCCAGATTGAACGGGAATGGGATGAGAGCATCTTCCATTATGCCCTCTCGAACCTGGTCTCTGAAATTCTCAGCAGCCGGGTGGGCAGCGGCCGGATGATTGCCTATCAGGTCGATAAAGTATTCTACAATGCGATCATTGTGGAGAGTCCGGCGGATATGCAGGAGCTGGAGGTGAGCGCCGGAGAGATCATCCGGCTGTCCAGACAGTATCTGAAATGTACGGCTACCTGTTACTTCAGTGAGCCTGCGGCGATCTCCCGCCTGGCGCAGCTTAAGACGGAGCTGGAGCAGGCGGACGAGGCGAACATTATTTTCCGGGGGAAGCTGCATTTGCCGAATAAGCCCTTCCAGGTAGATCTGACCGAGCGCTTCACCCTGGATACGGAGCTGTTCACCCTGCTGTTCGTCCAGAAGGAGAAGGCGCAGATTGTGAACCGGCTCAAGAAAGAGCTGGAGCTGCTGACGAGTCTGAACAAGCTGGATGCGGCAACGCTCCATTCGATACGAGAGGACCTGCTTCAGGTGGTCTATTCGCTGCTCGCGCGGCACCACATTCAAGCCCACCGGCTCTTCGAGGGCGAGCTCAGCCAGCAATTGGCCCAGGATGCCGAGAGCAGCGTGTTCGACTTCATGAAATGGGCGCAGGCGCTGACGGATAAGACGCTGGATTCCATTAAGGAGGTGCTGCAGTCCGAAGGGGTGGTCGAGCGGGCCAAACGGTTCATTCAGGACCACTATACCCAGGACCTCAGCCGGGAGGATGTTGCCGCAAGCGTATATCTGACCGCGGATTATCTGGCCAAGGTGTTCAAGCACGGGACCGGCCAGAGCGTGAAGGAGTACCTGAACGACTGCCGGATCAGAGCGGCGAAGCAGAGGCTGGTGGAGAGCACGGCGAGCATCGGGGAAATTGCCATGGATACCGGCTTCGATACCCTCTCCTATTTCTCCACCGTATTCAAAAAATGGACAGGCGAAACCCCGGCAGCCTACCGTTCCAAGCACAAATCCGCTCTATAGCAGGAAGCTCCGCTTTTCGAAGAGAGAAGCGGAGCTTCTTACTGAGTACGTTTTTTTATAAAAACAGCCCGTATTATTGAAAGCCCGCCCCCCTCCAGGGCAAGTACAATGAGAATGTAAATATAGAACAGGAGGCATGATCATGAAGAATAAAAAGGGGTTAGGTTCACTGCTGCTGTCCATGGTAATCTGCGGTTCGCTGCTCTCCGCCTGCGGCGGCAATTCCAATACATCGTCCAAGAATTCCGGGGATACGGAAGCGAAGGCCAAGGTGGCTGAGATTGTATTCGCACTGCCCTCCTTCAACCGGATTCCCGATGATCTCAGCAAGGTGACCGAGGCCATCAATACCATTACTACCGCGAAAATCGGGGTGAAGGTGGACTTCCGACTCTTCGGCCCGGCAGATTATGCCCAGAAGGTCAATCTTGCACTCCAGAGCGGGGAGAAGATGGATATCTTCACCACCCTCGGACAATTCTCCAACTATGTATCCAAGAGTCAGGTGGCTCCGCTCGAAGAGCTGCTTACCGAACACGGCAAAGAGCTGACAGCCATTCTGGACAAGGATTTCGGGCCGGGTATTCTCAAAACCACCACGATGGACGGACATATCTACGGCATTCCTGTGAATAAAGGGATGGCGCTGCCGACCAATATCATCTACAACGCGGATATGCTCGCAGAGGCGGGCGTAGCAGCAGACTCCATCCAATCGGTAGAGGATCTGCCTGCCGTGTTCGGCGCAGTGAAGCAGAAGCTGCCGGATGTGGTTCCGTTTGGCCCGATTAATGTGAATCCGACAGATACCGGACTTGTGAACTGGATGAAGGGTGCGAGCAAGGTGGATTACCTGACCGATACCACCGGAGTCGGTGTCGTGATCGGTGACAACGGCAAGGTCGTTAACTTCTACGAATCGGATGTCTTCAAGAACGGAATTCAGATGATGAGAGACTGGTTCGAGGCCGGGTATCTGCAGAAGGATACCGCAACCACTACGATTACAGCGATGGAGATGGTATCCTCGGGGCGCGGCTTCTCCTTCCTGGGCGGCTACAGCGGCATGGAGGTTGGCAAGCAGCTGAGTGCACAGGTCGGCAAAAACATTGAGACCAAGCGCATCGCCCCATTCTACTTCGATACAAGCGCCGTGAACTCGGTGACCTGGATGGTCTCCAGTACCTCGAAGGAGACGGAAGCCGCTGTGAAGTTCCTGAACCTGCTCTACACCGACAAAGAGCTGATCAACACCATTCTGTTCGGAATTGAAGGGGAGGATTACATCAAGGTAGATGAGCATCATGTGAAATTCCCGGAAGGCATGGATGCTAATACGGTTCCTTATACCTCCATGCTCAGCTCCGGGATCGTCGGCTCCGAATCGCTTCAGTATCAGATGGAGGGAATCAACTGGTCGGATGTGGAACTGAAGCTGAAGGAGAATAAGGATACCGAAAGATCGCCGTATTTCGGCTTTATCTTCGACCAGGGTCAAGTGAAGACGCAGATGAGTGCTGTGAACAACGTAGTGAATCAATTCCTGCCGGCACTGGTCAGCGGATCGGTAGATCCTGAGAGCATTATTGCGAAATTCAACAGTGCGCTGAAGGATGCGGGTGCACAGGACATTATAGACAGCAAGCAGCAACAACTGGATCAATGGCTTGCCGCGCAAAAACAATAATTTGAATAAGCCTGCTGAGGGTAGAGCCGCTAATGGAGGCTCTGCCCCCGGCAATGGAGGTGAATCCGGCATGACTGCCAAACCTAAATCCAAGCCACTCAAAAAAACACTTCCTTTATTAATTCTCGCGGGTCCGGGACTGCTGTATTTTCTCATTAACAGCTACTTCCCCATGTTCGGGGTGTTCATCGCGTTCAAGGATGTCAATTATGCCAAAGGCATCTTCGGCAGCGACTGGATCGGCTTCAAGAACTTCACCTTTCTGTTCCAGACCAGTGACGCCTGGATTATGACCCGCAACACCCTGCTGTACAATCTAACGTTTATCGCGCTGGGAACCGTAGTTTCGATCATCATTGCCATTCTGATGTCGGAGCTGCTGAACAAGCTGTACTCGAAGCTGTTCATGACCGGGCTGATTCTGCCGAACCTGATCTCGATGATCGTGCTTTCGCTGCTCGTCTTCGCCTTTCTGAACGCCGACAGCGGGTTCGTCAATCATTCGATTCTGCGGCCGCTGGGGATACCGGAGATTAACTGGTATTCGGAGGCGAAATATTGGCCGTACCTGCTGGTCCTTATTCAGATCTGGAAGACGGCAGGCTACGGCTCAATTGTCTATTTCGCCTCGATTGCCGGCATTGACAAGAGCATCTATGAGTCGGCCAAAATCGACGGTGCTGGGAAGCTCAAGCAGATCCGCATGATTACCCTGCCGCTGCTGAAGCCGACCATTATTGTGCTGGTGCTGATGTCGATGGGCCGGATTTTCAACTCTGACTTTGGCCTGTTCTATCAGGTTCCAATGAACTCTGGTGCGCTATACAGCACTACCCAGACGATTGATACGTATGTCTACCGCGCCTTGATGCAGCTCAATGATATAGGAATGTCGGCCGCCGCCGGTCTGTATCAGTCGCTGGTCGGCTTTGCACTCGTGCTTACGGTCAATGCCATCGTCAAGAAGGTCAATCCAGAAAACGCATTGTTCTAGGAGGAAATTCGGATGATCCAAACAAGAGGAGAACGAACGTTTACGGTGTTTTCTGCGGTCGTGATGATCCTGCTGACGGTTTTTGCTTTTTTGCCCTTCCTGCTGATTGTGATCGCTTCGTTCACCAATGAGACGACCCTGATCCGCAACGGGTACAGCTTTTTCCCGGAGCAGCTAAGTCTAGACGCGTACCGGTACATTAAGTCCTCGGCGTATATTTTCATCAGAGCCTACGGGGTTTCCTTTCTGGTGACGATCCTGGGAACCGCCATTGGACTGCTTATAACAAGCATGCTGGCTTATCCGATGTCCCGGTCTGATTTCAAATATCATAATACGCTGGCTTTTGTTGTATTTTTCACCATGTTGTTCAGCGGGGGGATTGTGCCTTCGTACATCATGTGGACCCAGTATTTCCATATCAAAAACACGCTGTGGGCGCTGATCCTGCCCAATCTGCTGGCGAACGGGTTCAACGTCCTGCTGGTCCGTAACTATTTCAAGAATAATGTGCCGCTGGAGATTATCGAAGCCGCCCAGATCGACGGTGCCTCGGAGCTGCGGACCTTCTTCCGCATCATGCTACCGCTGTCCATGCCGGTGATGGCAACCGTCGGGATGTTTATGGGACTGGCCTATTGGAATGACTGGATCAATGCGTTGTATTTTGTATCTAAGCCGCAATTGTACGGGATTCAGAATCTGCTGATGCAGCTCATGAGCAACATCCAGTTCCTCAATTCCGGCCAGGCCGGGAATGTACTCGGAGCCGACACGGTATCCCTGCCAAGTACAGCGGTGCGGATGGCGATGGCGGTGCTGGGCATTGTGCCAGTGCTGTTCGTCCTGCCGTTCATGCAGAAGTACCTGACCCGCGGCGTGGTTATCGGAGCTGTCAAAGGCTAAATATGATAGGAGATGAGCGTATGAAAGTGCAAGAGGTTATTGACCGGATTCTGCTCGATTGCTGCGGGGGACGGAGGCTGGAGCAGACCTGTGATGTGCTGGCGGGCGGCAGTGAAGAGATGGAGGTCACAGGGATCGTCACTACGTTCATGGCTACCGTAGATGTCATCAAGGAAGCCATTGCGATTGGGGCCAACCTGATCATTACCCATGAGCCGACTTATTTTACCGGAAGCGATTCGCTGGATTGGCTGCAGCAGGACCCGGTATATCTGGCGAAAAAAAAGCTGATCGAGGAGCACGGCATTACGATCTGGCGCTTCCATGACCATATGCATCTGGCGGATACGGACCGGATCTATGACGGACTGCTGAAGGAGCTGGATTGGGCGGATAAAAAGCTGGACGACAAGGACGCCTGGGGGTATCTGATCGAAGAGACCACAGTCGGTGAGCTGGCAGGCTTCCTGAAGCAGCGGCTGGGCATGAAGGTGATTCAGATCGTCGGCAACCCGGAAGCGCCTTGCTCGCGTATCGGCATCCTTGTCGGCGGGGGCAGTCTGGGCCTGGGCCGGGAGCAGATGCCGATGGAGCTGATGCAGGAGAAGAACCTTGATGTGATGGTCTGCGGCGACATTACCGAATGGACCTTATGTGCTTATATCAATGATGCCGCCATGCTGGGTATGAACAAGGCGATGATCGTAATCGGTCACGAGCGCTCCGAGGAATGGGGCATGAAATATATGGCCGAGTGGCTGGCGCCGCTGGTGGAAGGGGTTCCGGTTACATTCGTGGATGCGAAGGAGCCGTTTGTGTATTTGTGAGGCATTGGCGGATGCTGAGTCTGAGTGAATGGGCCGTTGTTCCACGAGCGTTCCGTTCCTCTGGTCTGCTGCTGACTGATGGACTGTTCCACAGGTGTTCCGTTCTTCCGGGTGGCTGCTTGTTGATGGACTGTAGGGCCCTTATTTCTCGATAAAAGCCCACTTTGCGCCGTCTGCCGGACTGAGATGCACTTATCGGCCCACTAATTGATATTAATCGGTGGTATTACCACCAATAAGGGTCCTGGAGTCCGTAATCTGCGTAAAAAGCGGCTTTAGCGCGGAATAAGCGCCTCTCAGTCCGCTGGGCAGGTCCCGCAGAGTCAAAAGGCAAATGATGCTGGGCCTGGCCCAGGCCAGTTATGCCGCAAGCCCGGCATAAATCAAAGGCAGCCATCCCCCGCTACGGGAGGATGGCTGTCTTTTATACTACTACAAGACGTAATTGCCCGTGGCTCTGTACTTACCTGCCTTGGCATCCGGAGCTTTAGCATAAGCCGAAGGGACGGAGGCTATCAGCAGCAGGGAGGTAAGTAATACCGTAAGCCTGCCCGTATCTATTTTCATCCGAGATCCCCTCTCTTCCGGTTCTCTAGCAAATGATCTACCGCCGCCTGCTCAATGGGCAGTCCAGCGGTGTAACGCTCCATATAGAGGGCAAAGCCTTCCACATCTGTAGGGTCAGGCGATACCTCTTGTCCTTCCATGTTACAGAACACCTTAGAGGCCAGGTAATCCGCCAGACTCTCATCCGGCTCCTTATGTATCATATAAGAAGCTAGAATCGCTATTCCCCATGCGCCGCCCTCACCGGCTGTAGACAGGACCGAGACCGGAACATTCAGTGCAGCTGCACTGATCCGCTGGCCGACCTGCGGGGTGCGGAACAACCCGCCGTGCGCTGAAATACGGTCAATCGTTACCCGTTCCTGCCCGGTCAGAATCTCCATTCCGAGTCTTAACGCAGCGAAAGCGCTATACAGATGCACCCTCATGAAGTTAGCCAGCGTGAAGCGGCTCTGCGGCGAACGGACGAATAGCGGACGCCCCTCAGCAAGTCCGGTGATATTCTCGCCTGAATAGTAACCGTAGCTCAGCAAGCCGCCGGCATCCGCATCCGCATCCATTGCCTGATTCAGCAGAACGCTGAATAACTGATCCATGTCCGGCGTTCTCCCCATGGCCTCATAGAATTCACGGAACAAGCCGACCCAGGCATTCAGATCGCTGGAGCAGTTATTGGCAAGAACCATAGCAACCGGGCTGCCTTCCGGTGTATTCACAATATCAATCTCAGGGTGGACCGCACTTAGATTCTTCTCCAGTACAAACATGGCAAAGACCGATGTTCCCACGGAAATATTGCCAGTACGTTTCCTCACACTATTCGTAGCAACCATGCCTGTTCCGGCATCGCCCTCCGGCGGGCATAGCGGAATACCGGCCTGCAAACGGCCTGACGGGTCGATCAGCCGGGCACCTGCTTCACTGAGATTTCCTGCATTCATACCGGCCGTATATACTGTAGGCAGGATATCTTGCAGCTTCCAAGGATAACCCCTGCCGGCAGTTAGAGTGGTGAACTGCTTCACCATATCTTCATTGTACTGCTTCGTTGCTTCATCGATGGGGAACATCCCGGAGGCATCCCCGATCCCGATAGCCCTGCGGCCCGTCAGCAGCAAGTGAACGTAACCCGATAGCGTCGTAAGATAATCTATTCTGGCCACATGCTCTTCACCGTTCAAAATAGCCTGATACAAGTGGGCGATACTCCAGCGCTCTGGAATTTTGAACTGGAATGTCCCGCTTAGCTCCGCAGCAGCAGCGCTTGTGGTAGCATTGCGCCAGGTACGGAATGGAACGAGCAGCTCTCCCGCCCGATCCAGCGCAATATAACCCTGCATCATGGCCGAGCAGCCGATGGAGCCGACGGTTTGCAGAGTGACGCCATAGGTCTGCTGAACCGCTTGCTGTAATTGCTGGTAGGCTGCTTGCAGACCTTGAACTACTTCCCTGAGATCGTAAGTCCAATAACCCTTAGTGAATTGATTCTCCCATTCATAGGTGCCGGAGGCGATCGTTTCAAAATGGTGATCGATCAGCACAGCCTTGATTCGCGTGGACCCGAACTCAATCCCGAGCGACGTTTCTCCCTGAACAATCGCTTGTTTGACGGAATGCGTCATGACAGCGTTCCCCCTCTAACTAAAATTGTCCAGAATATAACATATATAAGCGATAGAGTACAACCTCTCCGCTCTTTTTTGAACCGGTTTTGCCCTAATCCGCTGTTGCAAATCTGCAATGCACCCCCCCCGTAACAAAAATATTTTATTTTTTTTGGCCGCGCTAAAATGTCTTGAAGTCTCATCTCCAACACTTTGTCTGATGCCGCCGGGCAGGATATGTCATGGAACGCTTGATTTCATACCCAGCCAACCCGGCTGGAGAAAAAAGTGTGGTTTTTTTGCGACTCGCAGGCCCCGCGGGAATACAGATGAAGCACTAAAGAAATTAACGAAAAGCAAAAAGAAGCGAAGGGGAAATTTGGAACTGGAGGAGCGGTAGCGTCCGCCTGAAAGCTTTCCATAGGAAAGCTAGCATCGGAAGCATCAGCTGTCACCGGATTTCAACCGCTATTAGCGGTAAAAATCAAGAAATCTGGTGGCGGGCAGCGGCCGGAAGTCCAAATGTTCACCGCAGCGACGACCAAGCTTTGAGTTCAAACAAGCCAGTCGCAAAAAAACAACAGAAAAAAGTCTTGAATTCAAGGCTTTTTGGAGCTATTGACCGGTTCTTTTTTCTGTAATACGATGACATTGCGAAAACTTTCACAAGGAAAATGAGACGCACATAGCAGCAATTAGGAGACACACAGAAGGGCCATTATTTTTTTAACAAGTGTAGTGAAATAATTCACATAAAGAGGAGCAGATGAAATGACAAAAGTAATTTCAGCAGCCAAAGCAGCGGAACTTATCAAGGACGGGGATACCGTAGCCGCAAGCGGATTCGGATTATCCTGCTGGGCAGAGGAGATGGGGATCGCCATTGAAGAGCGCTTCGTACAGACTGGACAACCGAAGAATCTGACCGTGATGCATGCCAGCGCAGTCGGCAACCGCCGCGATAAGGGGATGAGCCACCTGGGACATGAAGGCCTCATCAAACGCTGGATTGGCGGTATCGCCATCGCTTCCCCCGGGTTGGCCAAGCTGATTGAAGAGGATAAATGCGAAGCCTACAACCTGCCTCAGGGTGTGATTACCCAGCTCTACCGGGAGATTGCCGCCAAGCGTCCGGGTGTGATTACCAAGGTGGGTATGGAGACCTTCGTCGATCCCCGCGTGGAGGGCGGCAAGATGTCCCCGTCCACCAAGGAGGACATTGTGAAGGTGATTGAACTTGAAGGTGAAGAGTGGCTGTTCTACAAGACCTTCCCGATTCAGATCGCCCTGATCCGTGGCACCGTGGCAGACGAGAACGGTAACCTCACCCTGGAAAAAGAAGGCCTGCATATGGAGGTTCTGCCGATCGCCCAGGCGGTCCGCAACTCCGGCGGCATCGTGATCGCCCAGGTTGAGACCGTGGCCAAGAACGGCACCTTGAATCCGAAGGATGTGAAGGTGCCGGGCATTCTGGTAGATTACCTCGTCGTGTCCACCCCGGAGAATCATTACCAGACCGAGAATACGCAGTATAATCCGGCATTCTCGGGTCATGTCAAAGTGCCGGTCGAGTCGATTGAAATCCTGCCGCTGGATGAGCGCAAAATCATCTCCCGCCGCACAGCCGTAGAGCTTCAGCCGAATACCATTCTGAATCTTGGAGTCGGCATCCCGGTGAATGTAGCGAACATTGCCGCTGAAGAGGGCGTGGACGACCAGCTGATTCTGACGACAGAGGCAGGCTCCATCGGCGGGGTTCCCGCAGGGCTGAAGGACTTCGGCCATGCGTACAACTCTGAGGCGATTGTAGATCATGATGCACAGTTTGACTTCTATGACGGCGGCGGTATTGACCTGTCCGTCCTTGGCCTGGCCCAGACAGATGAGTCGGGGAATGTGAATGTCAGCAAATTCGGCACACGGGTAGCGGGCTGCGGCGGATTCATCAATATCTCTCAAGCGGCGAAGAAGCTGGTGTTCGCGGGTACTTTTACAGCGGGCGGGCTGCAGATTAAGGTAGAGAACGGCAAGCTGCACATCATTCAAGAGGGCAAAGCCAAGAAATTCATCAAAAAGGTACAGCAGATCACCTTCAGCGGATCCTATGCCGCCAAGGTCCAGCAGCCGGTTGTGTATGTTACGGAACGCGCCGTCTTTGAACTGCTGAACGGTAAAATGACCTTAACCGAAATCGCACCAGGCATCGACCTGCAGACGGAGATTCTGGATCAGATGGACTTCAAACCCGTAATTTCACCGGACCTGAAGGAGATGGACGCGGCTATGTTCCAAGAGAACTGGGGCATGCTGAAGTCGATTATCGCCGATAAGAACCGGGTTTTGCAGGAAGTGTAGTCAATGAAAGTACCGTAAGCTGAACTTATACAACTAACTAAAAAAGGGATGATACCATGAACGTACAGTTGAACCGCTGGAGGATCTTGATTGCCTCAACGATCATTAATATCTGTGTAGGCGCCATTTATGCTTTCAGTATTTTCGCACTGCCATTAACGAAGGTTTTCAGCGTGAGCATGCCGGATATTATGATTGCTTTTACCATTAATGCAGCGATTTCCCCGATTCCGATGATCCTGGGCGGTAAGCTGGTGGATAAAGGGGGGGCCAAGAAGGCAGTCTTTATCGGCGGTGCGATGTTCGGGATTGGGTTCATTCTCTCAGGCCTGGCTACTGCACCTTGGATGCTGTATATCACCTATGGTGTCATTACCGGGATTGGCCAGGGAATCGTGTATTCCTCGACCATTGGCAACAGCGTGAAGCTCTTTCCGGATAAAAGAGGTCTGGCAGCGGGGATCGTTACAGCCGGATATGGCGGCGGCACCATCGCTATCGCTCCTATCGCTAATGCGCTGATCACCAGCAATGGTGTACAGTCTGCCTTAATTACACTCGGTGTTGCTTTCCTGGTGATTATTCTAGGGCTTGGCTTGCTCGTCAAACCTGCCCCGGCCGGTTATGCTCCTGAAGGATGGACCCCTCCGGTAACCGGAGCAGCCAAGGCTTCTGTGAATGTACCATGGCATGAAATGATCAAGAAGCCATTATTCTATGTGATTGCCTGCCTGTTCCTGATCGGTGCCCTGTCTGGTATGATGGTAACCGCGAATGCTTCGGTGATCGGTCAAAAAATGTTCGGTTTAACCGCCGCAGCCGCAGCGCTATATGTCAGCTTGTACTCGCTTTGCAACTGCCTAGGCCGTGTATTCTGGGGCGCAGTGTCCGATAGAATCGGCCGCGTGAAATGCCTGCTCATGATTTATCTCGTCATTTCGGCGATGATGCTTACGATTGCTCTATCCTCTTCTGTAGCCGGATTTGCTGTCGCCATTGCCGGAATCGGCCTGTGCTTCGGCGGAACGATGGGCATCTTCCCGTCCATTGTCGGTGAGAAATTCGGCATGAAATATTACGGCGTGAACTACGGGGTCACCTTCATCGGCTACTCGGGAGCCGCCTTCTTCGGACCGAGAATTGCCGGTAGTGTAGCAGCAGCCAATGACGGCAACTTCACGAATGCCTTTTACATCGCGCTGGTCATCTCCCTGGTCGGCTTCGCCTTAACCTTCGTCTACAAAGCTATGGAGAAGCAGAAGCCCGAGCCGGAAGTGGCTAAGGCGGCTTAAGGAAGTTATATAAAAAGCACTTAAGAGTTATACGAAAAGCGAAAAGAAGCGGAGGGGAAATTTGGAACTGGAGGAGCGATAGCGTCCGCCTTTGTCAACGGATTTCAACCGCGAATAGCGGATTAAATTGAAGAAATCTGTTGACAACAGCGGCCGGAGGTCCAAATGTTCACCGCAGCGACGAGTATGCTTATAGTCCAAATTCCACAACATTAATTAATATATGGAGGTAA
Organism: Paenibacillus sp. FSL R7-0333; assembly: GCF_038000365.1. Lineage (NCBI taxonomy): Bacteria > Bacillati > Bacillota > Bacilli > Caryophanales > Paenibacillaceae > Paenibacillus > Paenibacillus sp. FSL R7-0333. The sequence continues at coordinate 5,167,444 of NZ_JBBOBZ010000001.1, read as the reverse complement.
TTATAATGTCGATTACACAACTGTTAGGAATTAAATATCCGATTTTCCAGGGTGGTATGGCTCAGATTGCTGTGTCTCCACTGGTAGGCGCTGTGTCCAATGCGGGCGGGCTAGGCATTATCGGCTCCGGCGGCTTCACCGCCGACCGGCTCCGTGACGAGATCCGCAAGGCCAAAGCAAGCACTGACAAGCCGTTTGCCGTCAACCTGATGCTGATGATGAACAATATCCCTGAGCTGATCCAGGTTATTATTGAAGAAGGCGTGAAGATTGTAACTACAGGTGCAGGCACGCCCGCTCCTTATATGCCAATCCTGAAGGAACATGGCATTATCGTTATTCCGGTAGTCCCTTCCGTCAAAATCGCCAAGAAAATGGAAGCGCTCGGTGTGGATGCGATTGTAGCCGAGGGAACCGAAGCGGGCGGACATGTGGGTGAGACTACAACCATGGCTCTGCTGCCGCAAGTCGCCAGTGCGGTATCCATTCCGGTAATTGGCGCCGGCGGGATTGCCGATGGACGCGGGATTGCCGCTGCTTTTGCACTCGGAGCGCAAGGGGTTCAGGTGGGAACCCGGTTCCTCGCGACTGTGGAATGCCCGACACACGAGAACTTCAAGCTGGCGGTTATCAACGCCGATGATACCAGCACAACCGTAACTGGCCGCAGCCTTGGCGGTCCGGTAAGAAGCATCAAGAACAGCATGATTGCCGAATTCCTCAGAATGGAGAATGAGAAGGCATCGCGTGAGGAGCTGGAGAGCTTAAGCCTGGGCTCGCTGCGCAGAGCCGTATTTGAAGGGGATACCGATACCGGGTCCGTGATGGCCGGACAGATCTGCGGGATGGTCAACAAGATTACCACCGTGGAAGAGATGATCACCACCATGTTCGCTGAGGCGCAGGAAGTCATGGACAAGATGGGCAAAGTAACCTTTGAAGCTGTAGCACATGCCTAATTAAGGTTTTGCTAACCATTAGCCAAATGGTATCATTTATATAATGATGCGGTTTGGCTTTTTGTCTAGGTGGAATGTAAGCGTTAATCTCATGGGTTAGGACTGATGAAGGTGACCAAAAAAAATAAAAATACAGGTAAACCCGCTTTCGAAGAACTCGTGGAAGAATATCCGTCTACGTTATTTGTTACCGATCAGAACGGGAATATCTTAATCTCCAATGAATTTACCGCTCTAACCATCGGCATCCATCTGGAGGAGCTGCTCAAGGCGAACGTTCAGGATCTGGTGAAGGCGGGCTATTACAGTCATTCCATCACGATGGAGGCTATTGCGACGAAGCAAAAGGTAACCAATACCGTCAATACCTCCAGAGGCTTCCATGTGTTCTCGTCGGCGATTCCCATTCTGGATAAGGACGGGGAGGTACAGCTGGTAGTTACCACCTCCAATGAATTCAGCCAGGAGCATAACTATTATGAAGCGAATGTGCCAGTGGCCCAGCAGATCCATAAGCAGTTAGGCGGTGCTGCCACAGAGAAGAAGAAGGGAATCGTGGCCGAGAGTCTGGCGATGAAGCAGATTATCAAGGTCTGCAACCAGATTGCTTCTTACGACAGCAAGGTGCTGATCTACGGCGAATCCGGGACGGGCAAAGAGGTGATCGCCAAGTATATCCATCTGAAGAGCGAGAAGTGGAAGGGGCCCTTCATTGCCATTAACTGTGCCGCGATTGCTCCGGCCTTGTTCGAATATGAACTGTTCGGATACGAGAAGGGCGTCCTAGAAGGGCAGACCGAGGTCAAGGCGGGCATGATTGAGATCGCGAACGGCGGGGTGCTTTTCCTCGATGAGATTGCCGATTTGCCGCTGGAGATGCAGGCCAAGCTACTGCGGGTGCTGGAGAACAATGAAGTGCGGCGGGTGGGCGGCCTGACGAATATCCCGGTCAATTGCCGGGTGATCTCTGCGACGAATCGTGATTTGTGGAGTCTGGTCAAAAAGGGGCTGTTCCGCGAAGATCTGTATTACCGGATTAATGTGATTCCGATTCATATTCCGCCGCTGCGCAACCGGAAGCTGGACCTGGTAGGATTAATCTCCAGCTTCATCACCAGCTTCAATGAGATGTACGGCAAGAAATATGTGCTGAGTGCCGAAGAATTCGATAAGATGCTGAACCAGCCCTGGCATGGGAATGTTAGAGAATTAAGGAATTACATCGAGCGGCTGGTGGTGACCGAGCATGTGGGCCAGAGCATACAGGAAGAGGAGCAGATTGGCGACTGGTTCTCTCTCGACCACTTCATTGAGAAGAATAAGCATCGGCTCGCAAGTCTGAAGGATTTCACTGCTGTGGCGGAGGGCCATTATATCAAAAAAGTGCTGCAGGATTGTGCCGGGAACGGGACGGAGGCGGCCAAGCGCTTGAACGTTGACCGGTCGGTAATCTACAGAAAGCTGAAGAAGATGGAAGAGGTGCTGCGATTTAAATGAACCTATTTCCAGGATAAGACGTATTATCACTGTGCGTGTTATTCTATGGAAATGGAGTGAATTGAATGAAACTATCATTGTTGCGCCGCCGCTCTGCCTTTTGGACGAGGACCATGCTTTCGGCTGCACTGGTTCTGACACTTACGGCTCCGGCTGTTCAGGCCGCCGCCGTTCCCCCTGCTTCTACCGCTCCGGCAGCTGCCACTGCAGCGGCCAAGCCGCTGACAACAGAGAATGCTGCGGCCTTCCTCAAGCAATTCTTCAGTTCGGATGCGGTGAAAGCGCAGCTATCCGGTGCGGTTGTGGTGGTGGTGAAGGATGGGAAGACGATTATCGAAGAAGGCTTCGGATTCGCGGATAAGGATGCCAAAAGTAAGGTGGACCCTGACAAAACAGTCTTCCGTCTGGCCTCGGTATCCAAAACCTTCACTGCGACTGCCGCCATGCAGCTCGTTGAGCAAGGCAAGCTGGATTTGAAAGCGGATTTCCAGACTTATACCGGTCCGATGGCCTTCGACAACCCCTTCGGGGTTCCGGTAACTGTGGGGGATCTGCTGACCCACACCACCGGCTTCCGCATTCAAGACCCGCTGCCGGAAGACATCAATGAGGATTTCACCACCAAGGTGTCCATTGAGGAATATGTGGTGAAGCATATGCCTCCGGTGGTGCGTGAGCCGGGCACTTCCTACATGTATGACAACTTCGCTTCGCTGCTGCTCGGTCTGGTGGTGGAGAAGGCCAGCGGCATGCCTTATGAGGATTATATGCAGCAGCATGTCTTCGCCCCGCTGAAGATGGATTCAAGCGGCTTCCTGCTGGAAGGCAAGCTGAAGGACAATCTTGCTACAGCCTATGACGCCACGGGCAAAAAGGTTGATCTCTACAACGTGACGCCAACCGTGATGCCGCATGGCGGCATGTTGTCTACCGGCGATGATGTCGGGAGGTTCATGACGGCTTTTCTGAACGGGGGAGCAGCGGGTACGAACCGCATCCTTAAGGCAGATACCGTACAATCGATGGAGGAATACCGTTCTGCTATCCATCCCTTGCTGCCGAATACTACCTATGGTTTCGAGGCGCCTATACAGCTTCCCGGAGCCGGCAGCAGCCCCAAGATTATCACCAAGGCCGGTGATTTGATTGGATTCAGCTCTTATATGTTTCTTATTCCCGAGCAGAATACCGGGGTGTTCATTGGCTATAATCAGCAAAGTACACTGCGTGAGCTGTTCTACCCGGCCTTTATCCAGACGTTCTTCCCGCAATATGCCGCACCGGTGAAGCTGGATGCTTACAAGCCGATGAGCGCTGATGCGCTGAAGGCATTCACTGGCTACTATGCGGATCTCCGTATGAAGAGTCTGGTGTCTACAGTCTCCGTGCAGAATGGTGCGCTAATGATGAATGATGCTTTTCTGGGTCCTCGTAAGTTGATTCAGGTAGACGATAATCTGTTCAAGGATGAGCTGACCGGCAAATTTACGGGCTTCACCATGAAGGATGACGGAGGAAGCGCTTATCTGAAGGAGCCTTACCTCAATCCGTTCAGCTACGGGCAAAAGGGGCCGGATGGCCTCGGTTATGCCGATGTTCCTGCGAGTCATCCTTATGCAACTCCGGTTCAGATGCTCCAGTCCCTGGGGTATCTGGCGAATGATGCCACGCTGAGCTTCCAGCCTGAGGCAGGCGTTACGCGCGCCCAGTATGTGCGACTGATGATGGAGAGCAGCGGGCTCAAAGGAAGCACTACTGAGAAGCTGGCCTTCCCGGATCTGCAGGGCCATCCCGATGCCGCTTACATCCAGCAGGCTGTTGAGCTGGGAATGATTGAAGGAACGGCTAGCGGAGAGTTCCAGCCGGACCGGGTCATCTCCCGCCAGGAAGCGGCAGTCATGATCTGGAGAATGTACAATAAGCAATATCCGGATAAAGCGTTCCAGAACGTGAAGCTATCCGGCAATACAGACAAATGGGCCGTTCCGGCCGTGAAGATGGCGGTCGCTCTGGGCCTGTATGGACCAGACTTCAAGCCGGATGCCAAGGGCGCTATGGATTACAAGTCCAGAGCCGCGCTGAGCAAGAAGGAGAATGCGGCCATCTTGTATGCGTTGTTCACGAACCCGATCGATCAGATCGTCGCCGGACTAAAGGAGAAGCCTGCGGAGGGTGGGAAATAAGAACCTGCGGTTTGCAGCAGGTATGAATAGTGTGCCGGAGCTTTGGGATGATGATTTATGAAGCAGTCTAGTCGAAGCTTCCGGCGAATATGAATACAGGACCGGCCTTGGGCTGGTCCTGTTTCGTTGTGGGCTGCCATGCCGTATAAGGCGGGCATGGGGCTAGATGAGTAGATGAGGAAATGAGAGGGATAAATCCCATTGGTGAGAGTGGAGGAGGGCGGTATGAGGAAATGAAGAGCACTAGTGCACCTGATTGCGCCCAGCATAACTTACAGATGGGCGGACTGGGCACCCAGGCTCTCAAGCCATGATGCCAGTTCAGTGGCATGGCTTCGGTTGGCGGCGTCCAGGGGCGTGAGGCCGTCCCATGGGGAGGGCCAGTTCAGCTTGGCTCCCCGGGTGAGCAGGACTTCGGCGGCGGCGCGTTGTCCGCCGTGGCAGGCGCACCAGAACGCGACATTTACCTCCTCTGGTGCTGCTGAAGCGGAGCTTGCACCCCATGGGTAGCGGCGCGGAAGCGGATGTCCGGCGAAGTGTGCCTCCATCGCATCAAGCAGACCGAGCGCCGCCGCGTGCCAGAGTGCAGGCTGCGCACCGCGTTCCACCAGCCGCTGCGCCGCCCGCCATTGTGCGAACGCCACGGCATCGTCCAGCGGGGTCCCGCCAGCGATAACCGCACCCGATGCCTCGATGTCGGCCCCGGCATCGAGCAGCAGGTCCAGTACCTCGACGTCATCGCAGCTCGCTGCCCAGTGCAGCGGCGTCTCGCTGTGCGGACCGCTGAACTGCGCATTTACCTCTGCGTCTGCCTCAATGAGCACAGTGACAACCGCTGCATTATTGGGATAATGCCCCGGCCAATCGGTGGCAATATGCAGCAGCGTGCGCGACATTCCGCGACCAGTGCCGCCGCCAGTATTATTAGTCCCAGCGTCGGCACTATTAGCTTTGCCAGGGCCTTCGCTGCTAACCCCAGTGTTGCTAATGTCCCCGCCGCCAGTCACAGTGTTAGCAGTGACTTCATGACTAGTCTCAGCATTGCCAGGGCCTTCGCTGCTAGCCCCAGTGTTGCTAATGTGCCCGCCGCCAGTTTCAGAGTTAGCAGTGACTTCATGACTAGTCTCAGCATTGCCAGCGCCCACGCTGCTAGTTTCAGCATCGCCAGTCTCCCCGCTGCCTTCATTACTTGCACGCCCCGCTTCAGTCCCAACAATCCGTGCTGTAGCCAGCCCCGGGTGACCGGCCAGCAGTTGTGTCAATCCCGGCACATCGCCGGTACGAATCGCCTGTACCACAGACTTCGCCAGCGGATCGTCAACAGTCAGCCACATGATATCTTCATCACTCATCGTAGAACCCCTCCGTTCATTCGCTATCACTCCAGTCCTCCACATCCTGTCAACAGTCTGCGGGTTGTAGCTGTGACAGCCCCGATGTTTCAGCGATGCACCCTAGTAACTGTGCTATTAGACTGCACCGCTGTACATGGTTATAGTATATCCTTTCTCTATTCCACCTTCAAACTCGTCAATTTCTTCTCACTGGAGCTAAAGTACGAGGTATTCCTTCGGCTCATTGCTAACTCTGAAGCTCTCCGCTAACCCAGCGCTTCCCCGCCAATCCCAAGACTTCCTGCTAACCCTGTGCCTCACCACCAATCCCACAACTCTCTGCTAACCCAGCGCCTCTCCGCCAATCCCACACCTCTCTACAACTTACGGCTCTTCACTAACCTCCGGCCCACTCTGCATCCCGGTGCTTACCGCATCAGTGAAGGTGTCGGTGGTGTGGAAGTAATAGGAATGTTGGCCCGGGGGCAGCTTGGTCTTGTATTGATAGATTCTACCATCTGCATAATTCGTGTCTCCCGGATTTAGAGGCTGCATTTTGCGGACAACGCCGTCCAGAATCAGCTCCAAAGTGAATGGAGGCTGATTGTCCGCGTCGGTATAGGTTACATTGAAGGTGAACTCGGTCTGCGGAGTGCCTTCTATAAGATCCACACCTCCTGAAGTTAAGGTCGGCGCGCTTCCGCTGACCTTATTGGTCGCCTTAATCTCATCAACCAGCATTTGCCCCGGAGTGACGGTATTCTGCTTCAGCCAGATGGACATCTTCAGCGTCCGTTTATCAATGGCAGGTGTCAGTGCATTGAGATCGAATTGCAGATCACTCCAAGTGGATGGAACCTCGATCCAGCCGCCGGTCAGATTGTAGGTTCGTTTGCCGTCACTGAGCTCAATCCGGGTCCTGAGATCAGGAGAGGCAGGATTCTTCAGCGTAATATTCAGATATTGATAGCCGCTCAGATCGACCACATCGTTCCAAGGCTGGAACTTGGCCGCAGAATTCACACTGGCCGGCGTCTGGGCGAATTGGCCCGCAGAGCGTCCGTCGGCAGTAAGCTTGGTGAACGTTCCCGTGCCGCCATTTTGATTATACCAGTTGACCCAGGTGGTGTTGGCCGCTGAACCGCCCCAGAACCCGGCCCCGCCAAAATCATCATATAACAGCAGAGTGGAAGGGTCCGGCAACGGTGGAGCTACCGTGTAATGAGTGGAGCTGTAGGAGTAGCCGCCGGAAGGGTCTTTGGCGCGGACATCGACTCTCCGGTTCGTATAAGGCAAGGATTGGCTCTCATCAATGACCGCAGCGTAGACAGCGCCGCTTACCGAGGAATACACATTCCCGGAGACAGTCATCGGCTGATAAGGCAATCCGGTTGCCGCATATTCCACATCGCTCAGCCCATCCCCCGCCTGGGCAAAAACAGTCACCTCTCCGCGTACCCATTCCCCAATCACCGGAGAGAGGACCGGCAAGGCAGGCGGCACCGCTGCATGATCTGCACCTGTCCCCGGAGTGGCGCTTAATCCCATGACTGTATAGAGCAGTCCGGCTTGGATGCTAATACTGAATTCGTTGTACCGCCACTGATTCGTATCATCCAGATAGAGGGAACGGTCCTCATACCACGGACTTACACTGCTTTTATTCTTGGGGTCCTTCATATTAGGTCCGCTGACCATCGCCCCCGGAAGGATAATCCCGGTGTCACCCGCAGTATTGGATTCCTCGTTGTAGCGGGTATGCGGGAACATCACGTGATGGGTGCCGATGCCCGATACCCAGCTGATATTCCACGGATTCTCTCCGAACACCCAGTACATTCCTTTCACCACTGCCTGAAGCGCTGCCGGATCACCGAATAATTCGTAATACCGCAGCATGTCCCCCAGATAAGAAGCATGAGGTTCGTTCACCCCGAAGTTTTTGAACTGGTTCAGGACTCCATACGGGGTATCGTCGGACATGGAGAGGAAGAAGTCGGCTTGCCCCTTGAGCAGGCTGTGAATATGAGACTGCGTTGCAGCATCGGCAACCGGATAGAATTCAGCCATGGACAGCGGGCTCATATCCCAGTAGTTCGTGGAGGATATGTCGCCCAGGGTTAAGGTGTTAATCGTATTTGTGGCTGCATTCTTATACCGGGTATCGCCGGTCAGCAGGTACAGCTCCACATCAGCCAGCAGCTTGGAATTGGGGATGCCTCCTCTGGTGGAATAAGATCCGATCGGACCGTCAGGATTGGCAACCACATATTCATAAAAGGTGACCGCAGCGATCTCGCATTGATTGGCGAAATCAGTCAGCGCTGCAATTTGAGCGGAAGCGATATCGCCTTCGCTAATCGCGGTACGGATGGCCCGTGCGGTTGCGGCAAGCGTGCCCGCTGACTTAGCAGAGCCGCCGACACTCAGGTCCGTCAGCTTCCGGTCATCGGCGGTGCCGGAGATGTTGTCGGTGGATTTCTCGGGATGGACGAAAGAAGCGTTATTCCGCAGATTATACATCGCCCCGCCGAGCTGATCCGCGAACTTAATGAGGTATTCACTGCCGAAGACCGCTTCATCGACTAGATCCGGGATACCATTGCTGTCGTTATCGTACTTCACGCTGTCTTGGTCAGCATACCGTGTATAAGCCAAGGCAATCTCTGCGCCGACCCATTGGTTACCGCCATATTTACCGTAATCCCCGGCGTCATACCAGCTTCCCGTCAGATCAAAGTGGGTCAGGCCGTCCGCAGACTGGGCATCATCCAGATGACCTGCGGCATGGTAGAGCTTGGCCGAAGGAGCGACACTGCTGTAACCTGCCGGATAAGCGTCACTGGTCGCTACGGAGGCCCGTTGAAGCCGGTAGAAGGCCGTCATTTCATCCTTATATTGATCCCACAGATTCGGAGCGATCTCAAAAGAGTAGGAATATACCTGATTACTCCGCACTCTATATTGATTCCCTGAGTCAGTGACAGGTGTGAAGCCGATGGAGTAGACATGCTTGTTCCAATGCAGACCCTCATAGGTCATGGTGCCTGAATAGACCACATTAGTCCCGTCCAGTATTTCATAAGTGGCATCTGTGACGGTGGTGTCTGAGATGAGCTTGGCATTCTTGAGATCACCTGCGCTATATCCGGCCTGACTCACGGCAATATCAATTACGGAGGAGGCCTGGACAACACTCAGCGTCTGGACACTGGTAGCGACTTCATCCGAGGTCGTATCGGTAGTACGGAAATAGTAGGTATGGGACCCTGCCGGAAGCTTCGTCATGTACCTGTAGCTTTTGCCGTCGGTGTAAGTCTGATCGGCGGGGTCCGTCTCACGCATAGCATAGGCTGTATCATCAATGATGACCTGGACGGCAAAAGGAGGCTCATTATCCGGGTCGGTATACGTAGCTTCAAAGCTGAAATTGGTGTTCTGGTTGTAGCTGCCGTCCGTATTGGCTGTCATTCCTGCCGGACTTAGCTGGGGAGCGGCCCCGCTGGATGCTGTAGTGAACACAATATCATCGACCAGCATCTCCCCGTAAGTCCCGCCGCCTTGCCGCAGCCAGATTTCCAGCTTCACCTTCTTCTTCTGAATCTTGGGCGACAAGGCATCCAGATCGAACTGCAGATCGGTCCAGGCAGCCGTGGCGGGAACATAACCTCCGGTCAGATTGTAATTGGTAATCCCGTCGCTGATGACGACACGAATGAGGGACTGGGCATACCCTGCATTGTTCAGCGACAGATTCATATAACGGTAGCCTGAGAGGTCGAAGGTCTCGTTCATCGGCTGAAACTTGGCCCAGGAGGAAGAAGAGCTTGGGGTTTGCGTGAATTTTCCAATGGTGCGGGTGCCTTGTGTGGTCTTGGTGAAGGTTCCGCTGCCGCCGCTCTGATTGAACCAGTTGGTCCAGTTCTGCTTGAACACTCCTCCGCCGGCGAAATTATCATACAAGAGAGGGTGAGCGGGACCCGGCAAGGGAGCGACAGCAGCGGCGGCAGGCCGGGGGGACAGAGCAACACTGCATAGAATTAACAACAGACTGAGGCTTACAGATACGAACTTGTGAAATCTCTGGGGGAATGGACTTCGGCTGAACATCGTAGAACCTCCTCATAATGGAATATCGTTAACCCTGCTCTCCTTTCTTTTATATGAAAACGCTTGCAAAAGTAGCATAAAAGAGTTACTATCACTAATCCATGATGAATTACAGGAAATATGTGATCTATACTAGGGGGGTAGAGGGGCTATATCTATGAAACGGGGGACGAATAGAAGATGGCGGCACAACATGCGGAAATAGATCACAGAAAAGCGGAAATAGATCATCTACGCTTATTTATTGCAAGTGTACTGTGGTACACAGAAGAACCTGAAGCTGCCTGGCGATGAATTGGCAATCGAAAGAGGGGGACATCATGTATAAAATTCTCGTTGTGGATGATGAGCCGAGAGTGAGTGCGGGGATCCGGAATTTCCTGCTCACTTCGGAGTTGAACATCACGGAGGTAGAGACGGCCATCAATGGCTTTGAAGCGATTGACTACTTACGGATGGACCATTTCGATCTGGTGCTGACCGATATCCAGATGGGCCGGATGAGTGGAATTGAATTAATGGAGAATATCTATATGGAGCAGTGGAATGTTCCGGTGATTGTCATTTCGGCCCATGAGAAGTTTGATTTCGCCAAAAAATCGCTCCGGCTCGGAGCCAAGGATTATCTGGTGAAGCCGGTGGAGCGGACGGAACTCCTGCGGGTAGTCCGCAAAGCATTAACCCAGAAGGAGCTTCCGGGGAAAAGCGCGCAGGGGGAGCACAAGCACATCCAGGAGCATTCCCGGCGCGAGGAGTGGCTGATGGAGCTGGTCACCGAGCGGAATCTGTCGCAGCAGGATATTGAAGAGATCACCGGCGAATTAGGCGGCCTGCTGCAAGGGCCCTATTTCGGAGTGATCTCCATCCGTATAGATTACAGCCAGGCTGGATTCAGCCGCCAGCAGGTTACGCTGCATGACCGCAAGCTGCTGAAATATGCGGCTCTCAATATTATGAACGAGACGTTAGCCGAATGGGATGGCATCACCTTCAACGGCTTCGGCCATTCGATCATCAGCATCATCCAGTTATCCGCCGAAGATATGGGGGACCCCCAGGTTAGAGTGCACTCCCAGATCCAGATGATCGGGCAGATGATTGCCATGAACCTGAAGCAGCATTTGAATGCGGAGGCCATTATCGGTCTCAGCACACTTGGCGGGGGTGTCTCCATGCTTCCCGGACTGCTGGAAGAAGCGGATACGGCTGCCGGGCGGAGCAGTGTTCATCCCGGGCAAAAGGTGTTCTATTATGGCGATATCGCCATGCAGGAGCATCTCAGCAGAGAGCAGCAGCAGACGGATTCGGCGCAGCCGCCGCCGCAGGACCCGGCCGCAGACCCGAGTGTCATCTCACGGATTACAAGCTACATCCAGAACCATTACCGCAATCCCGCGCTGAAGATCCAGGATATTTCTGAGGAGGTCCATTTCAGCGCGGCCCATCTGGGTTATATTTTCAAACGCGATATGAAAACCAACCTCTGGGACTATGTGACCGCACTGCGGATGGAGGAGGCCAAGCGCCTTATGATTGCTACCGATAAGAAGCGGTATGAAGTTGCCTATGCAGTAGGGTATGAATCGCCGGAGCACTTCAGCCGGATGTTCAAGCGGGTGCTGGGCCTCACTCCGGCAGAATTCCGCAAACAGGCCAGAGGAGGGGACCGGGCTGAAGCTGAAACCTAAACTCAAACTCAAGCTCAAACATAAGGTCATCCTCGCCTTCCTGCTCTGCATCGTGCTCCCGTTCCTAGTGGTGGGCTGGATTTCAGCGTATGTGGCGCTTCACACGATCAAGGAAGAGGTCGGCAGTACCACCCTGCAGCTGGTGAAGCAGAATCATGTGACCCTGGACAAAACCGTATCGGCGATCAATGACCGGACGATCACGCTGCTGGATAATCATTTTTTCAGTAATCCGGCGGGGTACAGCTTCTGGACGGGAATTGATACCCTGAATGAAATCCAGCAGGCCGACAACATTCTGGAGAGCTGGTCTACCGGCGGCACGGAATATGCGATATATATGAAGAACATTGAGCGCAGAGATACACCGTTCGATCTGTCCCATAAGACCAAGGGGTTCAAATATCTGGACCAGGTGAACAGCGGATTGCCGGATGTGATGGTCAAGCAGATGGATGTCAGCGGGGCAGGGGCGCTGCGCGTCATTCCTTTAGCTACGGGCGAGCGAACGGTCTCCTTCATGCGCAGTATTCTGAACCCCCGGAATTATAACGAGGTGATCGGGCTGCTGGTTGTTCATAAGGTTGAGGTGATGCTGACCCGGGATATGGTCTCGGTGGAGCTGCCTGCTGCGGCCGGAGCTTTCTTATTCAATGATAACGGGGAGCTGCTGATGTCCACCGGGTCAGGCAGCATTTCTGCGGCTGAAATTGACAAGAACGTCGAACCGGACGCCGCTTACGGCTATACCTTCGCACAAGAAGGCGGGGAGGAGTGGCTCTATGCGTATTCGGACAGCTCCAGATTCCACACCCGGTTATTGTACAAAATCCCGCTGGCATCCATAACCGGCAAGCAAGTCTGGTTTCAAAAGCTGCTGGTGCTCATCTCCTTTGTTTTTCTGGCTTTTGTCCTGATGTTTGTTCTCTATCTGGTAAGACTTGTCGTCAAACCGGTCGTGAAGCTCGTCTCTGTGATGAAAATTTATGAGCCCGGCATCAAGCTGCCGCTTTCCGAGGAGCCGCTCCGGCATGATGAATTCGGCATTCTGCAGGGGTCATTCGTGAAAATGACCCGCAGGCTGGACCATTCGATTGAAGAAAACTACGGGATGAAGCTGAAGCAGAAGGAATATGAGCTGCTGATGCTCCAATCCCAGATTACCCCCCATTATCTCTACAATACCCTGGACTCGATCTACTGGTATGCGCTGGATAGCGGAAATGTCGAGGTAGGTGAGATGGTCAGGGACTTGTCCATGCTGCTGCGCATCGGACTTAGCCGGGGCCGGACCATGATTACGGCCGGGGAAGAACTGGAGCATGCCCAGGCGTATACCCGGCTGCAAACCAAACGTTATCCGGGTACCTTTGAGGTCTGGTGGCAGATTGATGATACCTTGAGGGACTATGAGACGCCCAAGGTCATTATCCAGCCGCTGATCGAGAATGCCATTCTTCACGGCGTACGCGGGATGGACGGAGAAGGAGAGATCCGGGTATCGGCTGTTCAAGCGGAAGGAACGCTCCGCTTCATCGTCGAGGATAACGGGCATCTGCCGGTAGATCTGGAGGAGCTTGCCGCCATCCTGCGGGAAGAGCATAGTGCAAGAGGCTACGGAATCCGCAACGTGCACCAGCGTATCCAGCTCCATTACGGCGAGGCCTACGGATTAACCTATGAGCGAACCGGGGAGGGGTGGACACGGGCGATCATTACCTTGCCGCTGCGCCGGACGAAGACCGAACCTGCCGGTAACTGAGTGATAAAAGATCACATTTTTACGGGAATCCATCATCGAAGCTGTGGAGGGTTGGTTCTATAATTAGTCCATGAAAGGAGTAATGGACATGAGTAGAACCACCGGATTCTCAAGCTTTATCCATGCCATGTGGAAGTACAAGGCGCTGACACTGATGCTGCTGCCGGCAGTGCTTGTCCTGCTGGCGCACAGCTATCTGCCGATGTTCGGCATCTTTATTGCCTTCAAGAATGTGAATTATCTGGACGGGATTTGGGGCAGTCCCTGGGTAGGGTTCGATAATTTCCAGTTCCTGTTCTCCTCGGGGGACATGTGGAGAATTGTAAGAAACACCCTTCTGTACAGCTTGACCTTTATGATTATGAATCTGGTGCTGTCGGTATCGATTGCGGTAGCCATCAATGAGATCCGGCGGCGGCTGCTGGCGAAGGTGTATCAGAGCTTCATCATCCTGCCGCACTTCCTGTCCATGGTGGTGGTGAGTTATCTCGTATACGCTTTCCTGCAGCCTGATCACGGCTTCATCAATGCCACAGTGCTTAAGGCCTTCGGGCAAGACCCTGTCTTCTGGTACTCGGAGAAGGAATATTGGCCTTACATTCTGGTGTTTGTCAACGCCTGGAAGCATGCGGGCTTCGGCGCAGTGATCTATATCGCGGCGATTGCCGGAATCGATCCGGAATATTACGAGGCGGCGCTGATTGACGGGGCTTCCAAGTGGAAGCAGATTACGCATATCACGCTCCCTTTTATCCGGCCGGTCATCATTATTATGACGATTCTGTCCATGGGCAGCATCTTCAGCTCTGACTTCGGACTGTTCTTCCAGGTGCCCATGAATTCGGGAGCGCTGTATCCGGTAACAGATACCGTTGATACGTATGTCTACCGCGCCCTGATGCAATTGAATGATATCGGAATGTCCTCGGCAACGGCGCTGGTCCAATCGGTGGTGGGCTTCATTATGGTCATTGCGACCAACAGTATGGTCAGACGGATTGACCGGGAACAGGCATTATTCTAATCAAAGGAGAATCATCATGGCGAATGACACCAGCAGCTCGATCGGCGGAAACTCCGCATTATCAAATGTACTTTTAAATCTGGCCTTTGTGATCCTCTCACTCCTTTGCTTTTTGCCTGTTCTGCTTGTGATTATCGTCTCCTTCACAGACGGGCAGTCCATTCTGACTCAGGGGTACAGCTTCATTCCGAATAAGTGGTCCTTCATTGCCTATGAATCGATCTTCAAGGACTGGATGACGATTGTGTCGGGATATCGCGTGAGTTTCACCATCACTATTGTAGGTACAGCGCTTAGCGTGCTGCTCACGGCAATGTATGCTTATCCCATCTCGCGTGCGGATTATCCGTTCCGTAATGTGTTTACCTTCTTCTTGTTCTTCACGATGTTGTTCAATGGAGGAATGGTCAGCAGATATCTGATCTATACGCAGGCGCTGCATATCAAGGATTCGTATATGTCGCTGATTCTGCCCATGCTGATTGTGCCGTTCAACGTCATTATTATGCGGACCTTCTTCCAGACGACCATTCATCCGGCGGTGATCGAATCAGCCAGAATTGACGGTGCGGGGGAGCTGAGAATCTTCCTGCGGATCGTTCTGCCGCTCTCGTTGCCGGTCCTGGCGACCATGGCCTTGTTCAGTACCATCGGCTATTGGAACGACTGGTTCAATGCGCTGCTGTATATCACCAGCGAGGACAAATATCCGCTGCAGTATCTCATGATGCGTGTCCTCAACGATGTGCAGTACCTGCGCAATAATGTGGAGCTGGCCGCGCAGAATCCCAATATGATGAGGAATCTTCCGAACGAATCCCTGCAGATGGCGATGGCGGTGATCGGGATGGGACCGATTCTGATTGCGTATCCGTTCTTTCAGAAGTATTTTGTCAAAGGGCTGACGGTAGGGGCAGTGAAAGGCTAAAGCGCGGTGGAATCGGCATCAGCACAGGGTTGCCTGCCGTTCTATATAAAAGCATGATCATACAGGAGGGTTCATATGACAAAGTTAAAAGGGCGCAGAACGCTATTCACGGCGATGGCTCTAATTCTGGCGTTATCCTTGCAAGCGTGCTCCGGCGGTAATAACGGGGGTTCTGCCGAACCTGCAGCTTCTAGCGGCGCGGCTGCCACGAACAGCACAAGCAGCGCAGAGCCTGCCGGTGGCGCGGAAGCACTGAAGCCTTACGAGGTCTCGATTATCTACTTCGGGGCGCCGCAGCGGGATGATGCGCTGGTGGAAGCCAAGCTTAGTGAATATTTCAAAGAGAAATTCAATGCCACTGTTGATCTTCAGCCGATTGCCTCCAGTGAATACAAGCAGAAGACGGAGCTGATGCTGAATGCCGGTGAGCCGATGGATCTGGTGTTTACCGCGTCATGGCTGAATTTCTTCGGCAATGTGGCCAAGGGAGCTTTTCTAGATCTGGATGATCTGCTGGCGAAGTATGGGCAGGGCATCACAGAAAACCTTAATCCGATCTATCTGGAGGCTCCGCGCTACAAAGGCAAATTATACGGCATTCCGACCAACAAAGAGATTACCCAGGGCAAGGCCTACACGTACCGCAAGGATATCATCGACAAGTACAATATCCCGATTGACGACATTAAGACGATGTCGGACTTTGAACCCTGGTTCAAGCTGCTGAAGGAGAAGGAGCCGGAGCTGATTCTGGACTTCCTCAAGGAATCGGGCGAAGGGATGATGTATGAGACCCGCTCGAACTTCCGCGCCATCGGACCGACGCCGAACAAGATTCCGTTATTCTTATACGACTATACAAATACGGATAACATCCAGATTAAGTCGGTGGTCGATCCCGAGATTTCCGCGATTGCCAAAGCGGAGTATGAGCTGAACCGCAGCTATTACGAGAAGGGCTATATCAACAGCGATGCTGCGACTACAACGACAGAGATCGGGGATTTACGCAAGCAGGGCAAGATCTGGATGCAGCAGGCGGTCTGGAAGCCGGGCGCGGATATTGAGCTGAAAATCGCCTCGGACAATAAATATGATTTCGTGTCCAAGGTAATTGAAGAGCCTATCGTGACCACGGATCTGGCAGCCGGATCGATGTTCTCCATCTCCCGCACCTCCAAAGACCCGGAGCGGGCGATGATGGTCTTGAATGCGCTGCATACCGATCCGTATGCCGTGAACCTGTTCGTTAACGGGATCGAAGGCACCCATTACAAGAAGATCAGCGAGAACCGGATCGAGCCGATTGCCGATTCCGGGTATGGCAGTTCCGCCCTGTTCTGGGTGGTCGGCAACCAACTGATCAATTATCTGAAGCCGGGCCAGCCGGATGATCTGTATACAAGCTGGAAGCAATTCAATGATGAGGCCAAACGTTCGCCGCTGCTGGGCTTCGTCTTCGATGAATCGCCGGTGAAGAACGAGATTACCCAGCTTACCTCGGTCATTGGTGAGTACCGGGCGGCAAGCACTGGGGCGATTCCTGACCCTGCCAAGATGCTGGAGGAACGCAATGAGAAGTTGAAGAAGGCGGGGATCGAGAAGGTCAAGACCGAGCTTCAGTCCCAGATTGATGCCTGGAAGGCAGCGCAATAACTGACCGTGGAAAGGATGGCAGGAGGTCCGTTGTTCCGGGCGTCCTGCCCTCTAATTTGTAGACGAGAAAGGAAGACCTAGAGATTATGGAGACTTGGATCAACGAAGCCTGGGACTATGCCCAGCACAAATTAAGCCGTACACGGAGCCGGATCGGCGCCACCTTCCCCAATGCTACCTACGGCGGACAATATGATGCGCGAGACCCGGATTGCTGGACCAACGGATTCTGGCCGGGCATTCTGTGGCTGGCTTACCGGGCCACAGGCGATGAGGAATACCGGCGCATTGCCGAGAGCTGCGAGGAGCAATTAGACGCGCCGCTTCAGGAATATGAACAGCTCCATCACGATAACGGATTCCTCTGGAGTCTGTCGGCGGTTGCCGATTACAAGCTCACCGGTAACAGGCTGTCCCGGCGAAGAGGGCTGATCGCTGCCAGTCATTTAGCCAGCCGGTTCAATCTCAAGGGGAATTTCATCCGTGCCTGGCTGCATGAAGGCAGTGAAGGCCTGGCAATCATCGACTGCATGATGAATCTTGGACTGCTGTACTGGGCCAGCGGGGAACTGCAGGACCCCCGGTACCGTCACATCGCCGTCGCCCATTCGGAAATGGCGCTGCGGGAATTCATCCGCGAGGACGGCTCGGTGCATCATATCGTCCGCTTCGATCCGGAGACAGGAGAGCGGATCGAAGCGCTGGGCGGACAAGGGTACAGTCCGGATTCCGCCTGGTCGCGCGGATCGGCCTGGGCGATCTACGGATTCGCGATCGGATACCGGTATACGGGTGACATCCGGTTCATGAATGCCGCCCGGGCGGCAGCGGATTTCTTCGCTGCTGCGCTGCCGGAGGATCTGGTGCCGCCCTGGGATTTCCGCGCGCCTGCCGATCAGCTATGGGCCAAGGATTCCACGGCTGCTGCCTGCGCGGCCAGCGGAATGCTGGAGATAGCTTATCTGCTGGAGGGTGAAGAAGCCGACCGATACCGGAAGCTCGGCAGTGCCATCACGGAATCATTGTTCCGCCATTACGCGCCGGAGGACCGGGCGGAAGAAGCGCTCATTACCAAGGGGACCGGCAGCTTCCCGGCTGGTGCCGAAGTCGAGGTGCCGATCATTTACGGCGACTATTTCTTCCTGGAAGCCTTGCTGAAGCTTAAGGGAGAGAATGAAATCTTTTGGTAGAGGGAATAGATTCATGGCGAGGAAGGAGGACCTGATTTGAGTAAAAGAAGAGTGGACCATGTCGATCCGTTCATCGGCGTGGACGGGGAGAATAACTGCCTGTGCGGGCCTTATCTGCCGAACAGCATTGTAAGGCTTGGACCGGATACCCTGCCGCCGCACCTATCTCACGGGTACGACAGCTCGCGGCCGATTATCCGGTTCAGCCATACCCATGTCAGCGGAACCGGTGGCGGCGGGCGTTATGGCAATGTCGGCTTCACCCCCTATACCGGAATGCCGCGGTTTCAGTTAGACCCCTATGAGAAGGGGGATGAACATGCCGAAGCAGGGTATTACAGCGTGAAGCTGCTGCCTGCCGCTATCCAGGCTGAATTGACCAGCACGATGCGGACCGGAGTCCACCGTTACAGCTATCCGGCGGGTGAATCGGCGGGCTTGCTGATTGACGGAGGGGCAGTCATTCAGGTTGGCGGGGATGAGCCGGGGAAGACCACCGGAGTCTCAACCGGGGGATATATTGAAGTTCTATCCGAATATGAGCTGGCAGGCCGCTGCGACCTGCGCGGGGGCTGGGGGCATGAATTCCCTTATTCCGTCTACTTCTATATCCGCTTCGACCAGCCGATACAGAGCCATATGCTGATGGATGCGGGCGGAGTACGCCAAGGGGCGTCTGTGGATGGCCCGAATTGCAAGGCCTCCCTTAGCTTCGGCAACTGCGGAGTCCTGGTGGCGAAGACTGGCATTTCTTATGTAAGTACCGGCAAGGCCAGAGCCAGTGTGGACCGGGAAGCGTCCGCCGGATTCGATGACATACGCCAGGCGGCCAGTAACATCTGGGAAGATAAACTCAGCAGGGTCACCGTGGAAGGGGGGAGCGGGGAGCATACCCGGCTGTTCTATACCCTTATGACCCGTCTGTTCTGTATGCCGAGTGACCTCGGAGTTGACGATGAGAACTTCGCCTGGGAATCAGGGGTACGGCATTACACCGACCTGTACGCACTCTGGGACAGTGTACGGAATGCCAATTCGTTAATTACACTGTTCGACCCGCAGCTTGAAGTGGATATTCTTAATTGTCTGCTGGACATCGCGGACCATACCGGCTGGCTGCCGGACGCCTGGATCATGGGGCATAGCGCCATGATCCAAGGGGGAAGCTCCGCAGATATTCTGTTCTGTGAAGCGGCGCTGAAGAAGCTTGAGGGCATCGACTATGCGAAGGCCCTGAAGCAGATGCGCAAGAATAATGAGGTTCCCTCGCCGGATACCTGGCTCTATGGCCGTCATCTTAAGGATTATCACGACTTAGGCTACTTGTCCACGGGTGTGAAGAAGAACTGTGTGTCCCGCCATATGGAATATGCTTATCAGGACTGGTGCATCGGCCGTCTAGCCGAGGAGCTTGGGCAGGCGGAGACGGCGGCGGAGTACTATGACAGCTCGGAGAAGCTGTGGAATCTGTGGCGGGAGGATCTGCGGTCCTTTGCGCCCCGGCGGCCGGACGGGGAATGGGTATCGTCATTTGACCCGGAATCCTGCCTGCCGGATTCATGGAATGATCCGTATTTCTATGAGGGCACCAGCCTGCAATGGTCATTCAGCACACATCATGATTTTCATGGACTGGTTGAACGGCATGGGGGAGCAGAAGAATTCATCAGCCATTTGGACCGTTTTTTTGACGGGGGATTCTATAACTCCAAAGAAACCATGCTGCATATTCCTTACCTGTACATTTATGCAGGAAGACCGGATAAGGCGGCGGACAGGGTGCGGGAATGTCTGGAGACTTACTTCCGCGCTGAACGTGACGGATTGGGGGATAACGAGGATATGGGCTGCCAGAGTGCCTTCTACATCTGTTCAGCCATGGGCTTGTATCCGTTGATGGGCCAAGACCTCTATTTCCTCGTTCCTCCGGTATTCAATAAGGTGACGCTGCTGCTGGGCGCACAGGCGAATCCGGTACCTCTGACGATTGAGACACAAGGAGCAGGCAGTGGGTCCGGCAAAAGGTATATTCTGTCCGCTTCGCTCAATGGTCAGGAGCTGGACCGTGCATGGGTCCGCCATGAAGAAATCGCCGGAGGAGGCAAGCTTCTCCTGGAGCTGGGTGCTGAACCCGGAGAGTGGGGAAACCTAATTCCACCTTCTCCGCTCGCGGAGCGGGAGCAAGGCAAACAACCGTCAAGGTAGGGCAGTTGGCTCAAGGAGAGAATATCCATGCAGAGCTTAAAAAACAGATGGCTGCAATACATCTCTGGAGATAAGCTTCGTCCTGAATCGCTGAAGCGGGTCCGCGATGATCTGGACAAGATGCTCATTCAACAGGAACTTCTGTGGTCGGATATTCCGGTTCAGGAGAATGCTGCGGATGTATTTCAGATCATCCTCCGTTTGAAGGAGATGGCCATCGCGCTGAAGTCTCCCAAATGTCCCTATTATATGGACTACACATTAAGGCTAAAGATCATATATGGATTAGAATGGCTGTCTGAGCATAGATACAACGAAATATGTCAGCCTTATGGCAACTGGTGGTATTGGGAAATTGGGGTGCCGATTGCCCTGCTGGAGACCCTGCTGCTCATGGAGGAACTGCTGGATAAGGAGTTCATAGAGTCTCTGCTTCTTCCCGTAGACAAGTATGTGGGCGATCCGGCGTTTCATGCGCAGTGGTTCGTAGCTCAGGCTCCGCCTTCAACGGGAGCGAATCTGGTCTGGAAATCTACGGCTGCTGCCCTTACTGCTGTGATTCAGGGCGACGGGCAGAAGCTGTCCGCAGCCCGGAATGCATTGCTTCCGCTGTTCAGGTATGCGAAGGAAGGGGACGGCTTCTACGAGGACGGCTCCTTCATTCAGCATGACAGATATGCCTATACTGGCGGATATGGGGTTTCACTGCTGCATGATGTGGTCCGCCTGATGGTATGGCTTCACGGTACCCCCTGGGAATTGCCGGGTGAGGCCCGGGATCTGACGGCCCAGTGGATAGAGCGTTCCTTCATACCGCTTATGTTCAGGGGTTCTATGCTAGATATGGTGAGCGGCCGGGAGGTTTCGCGCGAGGATTCGCAGAATCATGAGAGCGGACATTCCGTGATTACCTCCTGCTTACGCTTCTCGCGCATACTGGGTGAGGCGGATCAAGTACGCCTGCTCTCCAGGGTGAAAAAGTGGGTGTTGGCAGATACGTATAAATCGTATATCGCCGAAGCTCCGCCGGATACCGCAGCCTGGGCCGGAGCACTGCTGGACGATGAACTTATGCCGCCAGCCCCGGAGGAATCCTGCTGCAAGCTGTTTGCCCATATGGACCGGGCGGTGCTGCAAGGTCCGGGTTTTGCCTACTCGATCAGTATGTTCTCCAGCCGGATCTACAGCTATGAATCTATCAACAGGGAGCATCTGAAGGGCTGGTATACTTCGTATGGCATGAGCCATCTGTACAATAGTGACTTGGGACAATATGCGGATGGCTACTGGCCGACGGTTGATCCGTATCGCCTGCCTGGAACTACGGTAACGAAGACATTGCAGGAGGATGGAGCCGGGCAAGGCCGCTTAAGCCATAGAGCTTACGTTGGCGGTGCTGTGCTTCATAACCAATACGGCGCCATTGCGATGGAACTTCAGGATGTCGTTAACGAAGCCGGTGGACTGACTGCGCTCAAAAGCTGGTTTTTGTTCGGTAACCGCATCGTTGCCTTAGGTTCGGGTATTCAAAGCCGGAATTCCGCTAAAGTGGAAACGATCATAGAAAACCGGAAATTGAACCCGGCAGGAGACAATAGGATTACCGCAGACGGAACAGAGATTTGCCGGAATCCGGGATATGCGGAGACCGAACTCCTTGACCCCAAGTGGATTCATATGGCTGGCGGTGATAGGGAAGCGGATGTGGGGATTGTTTTTCCGGCAAGCTGCCGTGTCCATACCTTATGCGAGGCCCGGCAAGGAAGCTGGAAGGCTATCAACGACGCCGGTTCCTCTGCGGTAATCGAGAGATTCTATCAGACGCTCTGGTTCGATCATGGAGCAGCGCCGCAGGAGGATACCTATGCCTATGTGCTATTGCCTGGCTGGAGTGAAGAAGAAACGGCTGGTTTCGCCGGGGATTCAAGCCTACGGATTGTGGAATTGAATGACCGGGTGCATGCGGTGGAAGATATAGGATTGGGGCTATTCGCCGTGCATTTCTGGCAGCCGGGCTGGTGTAGCTGCGGTGGGATTGCTTGCAGCAGTCAAGCCTCTATTGTTCTGCAAAAGAATCCGGCAGGCTGGAATCTGGCTATAGCCGATCCGACTCAACTGCAGCGCCGTCCAATCGTAGTGGAGCTTGAAGTGGATCGGCCTGTTACCAGGGTGATCCACAAGTCAGACCGGATCATGGTTGACCTTGGTGAGTCCGGAAAGGTTAGACTGCTGTTCGACCCTGACGGTGCCGGGGGTGCTTCGTTCCATGTGGAGCTTGCTTGAGCTTGTGATTCAAGCGAATCTATGAATATGTACTTCAAGTGAATGACTCTGCGGAGTATGGTAGAATAATCCCAATGATTTTAGAGGGGGAGTACCATGCAGATTTCAGTTACCAAAGATTTCGCAGATGAACGATTCAGGCAGTTCGTAAGGGACAACTTCTGCGGTGGCCGTGATTCAATCTTCAAGAGTGATCTTGACAGCGTGACCATACTGAAGCTTGAGGGCTGCAAGTTCTCAAGTCTACAGGGGATCGAACACTTTACGGCGCTTCAGGAGCTGGATTGTTCGTACAATGAGTTAACCGTGCTTGACCTTGGCCAGAATGAGGAACTGGTTACTGTGAACTGCCGGAGCAACCGGCTGATTGAGTTGAACTCTCAGCCTCTTCGCCTGTTGAAGGAACTGGACTGTAGCAGGAATCATATCCGTACGCTGGACCTCAGCCAGAATACTGCGCTGGAGAAGCTGGAGTGTCATGAGAATATGTTGTCCAAACTGGAGTTAAGCAGCAATCGCTGGCTCAAGGTACTGAATTGCAGTTATAACTCGCTGCATGAATTGAAGCTTAGTGACAATACGGCACTGGAGCGGGTCGATTGCGGCAGCAACTATATCATTGAGCTGGATATGGCAAGCTGCACAGAGCTGACGGAAATCCGCTGCAATCATAATCACTTAACCCGCTTAGACACCAGCGCTCTTCCGGCTCTTACGAGTCTGCGGTGCTTCAATAATCATCTCACAAGTCTGGACCTCAGCCACAATATGCAGTTGACCGAACTGTATTGCTCTGAGAACAAACTTACGGTACTGGATACGAGTCTTCATTCGCAGCTTGTACAACTGGATTTTGCCAATAACCTCATTACGCAGCCGGAGCATAGGGTAGAGGGAGTAGGGATTTTTCAATATGACACTACCTTTACCTGTTATAAGGCGCAGCTTCAAATCAGGGGGAGTGAGGTTGCAGTTACAGCGGAAGTTCACACTAAGGCCGCGATGAGCGGCTTGACTCCCCGGATTCAGAAGGTATGGGCCGGGCTGGAGGGGCTGCTTGACCGGGTATTGCAGCTAATTGCGGACGCTCATCCTGATGAAGATGTGAACGAGCTGGTGCTGGCCGACTTAACGTTCGCCGAAGACCACTCCTTCCGTATCGGCTACGATGCCGGGGATACCCCGGCTGGTCAGCTCTGCATCTATGCAGCATTTGACCATGAGGGTGAGCTGGACCCCAAGCTTAGTTATGAAATGTACTAAGTTATTAAGCTGTGGGTGGTAAGTCGCAGGCCGTAAACCGCGGGCTGCAAAGCGCAAACAGTAGGCCGTAAATAGTAAACCAACCCGTAAACCAACCCGTAAACCAACCCGTAAACCGTAAACCGTAAACCAACCCGTAAACCGTAAACCGTAAACCGTAAACCGTAAACCGTAAACCGTAAACCAAAATTTAACCCGTAACCGCAAGCTGCTGGCCGCATGCCGCAAGCTGCACGCCGCAAGCCGCAAGGTTTTGCGGCTTTTTTGGGAGATTCAGAGGGATAAATCCCTCTGAATTAGCTGAAAGTTAGCTAAATGATGAAAATAAGGGTATAAATCCCTTTGGTTGGGCCGAAAGTTAGCTAAATGATGAAAATAAGGGTATAAATCCCTTTGGTTGAGCCGAAAGTTGGCTAAATGAGGAAATGAGGTGTATAAATCCCTTTGAGTAGACCGAAAGTGTGCGGTAGGCGTGAATGAGGGGCATCTTTGCCGGAACGCTCGAAATATCATACCTTTTCTCGAATGCACGTAGTTTCTTTCACTACCGGACTCTATCTATACTATTAAATGAAAGCGCTTTACAACAAGCTAGTTCGTATGTGGGAAAGCTGAACTATGAGCAGGCAAAGCGAGGTTATGTGTGGGAAATCTGAACTATGAGTAGGCAAAGCAAGTTTGTGTGTGAAAGAAAGCTGAACTATGAGCGCATAAACAGCAAGTTTGCGTGATATGGAATGCTGGAACATTGGTGCAGGAAAAGCAAGCTAACGTATGAAGGAAAGCCGCAACATGAGCGCAGGAACAGCAAGCTTGTCTATGCCAGAAAGCCAGACTATCTGTTTCGTGAACATGTTGAATATGATGCAAAGGGGGATTATGGATGAGGAGGTTGCTAATGAGAGGAACGTTAACGAGAAGGTTACTCATGAAAAGCGGCTTGGTGGCGTTAGTGCTACTGCTGCTGGTCAGCGGCTTGGGAGGAGTAGCGGAACGCGCCGGTGCTGCGGATGAATTCGACGGGATGCGGGAGAACCGGAAGGTGATGCTTACAGGAGGGGCCACCCTGAATACGGCGGATGCTGATATTGCCGCAGCCCTCACCGGTCTGGCGAACGAAGCGGACGGCTACTGGCAGACGATGAATACCTCGCCGAGCCGTACTTATCTGTGGAGCGATAACCCGGGCATCGGGAATTCGATTCATATCCGGATGACCTATGAACGGCTGAAGACGATGGCGCTCGCGTATGCCACTACCGGTACGGCGCTGCATGAGAATAGTCAGCTCGGAAGCGATATCGTGGCTGCACTCGATTATATGTACACTACCCGATATCACGAGGCGGTAACGCCGACTGCCAGCGGAACGAGCAACTGGTGGGATTGGCAAATTGGCATTCCCATGCAGCTTAACGATACGGCGGTGCTGATGTATGACATCTTAAGCCCGGCTCAAATTGCTAATTATATGACAGCGGTGGAACGCTTCTCGCCCGCAGTTACCTTGACAGGAGCTAACCGTGCCTGGAAAGCGATAGTTGTAGGCGAGCGGGGAATCCTCGTCAAAGACGGGGCCAAGATCGCCGCTGCCCGCGATGGCCTATCCTCTATTTTCAATTACACGCTTAGCGGAGATGGCTTCTACCGGGATGGTTCGTTCATTCAGCATAACAACATCCCCTACACCGGAGGTTATGGCATTGACCTGCTGCTGGCTGTCAGTGATCTCATGGTGACGCTGCACGGCTCCTACTGGCAGGTCACCGATCCCAAGGAATCCAACGTGTGGGAATGGGTGTATAACTCATATCAGCCGGTGATGTACAAGGGTGCGATAATGGACATGGTCCGTGGCAGAGAAATCTCCAGGAATTATAGTCAGGACCATGAAGCGGGACACCGGGTGATGCAAGGAATTCTGCTGCTGTCCAAGATTGCACCGCCCGCTCAGTCAGCGGATTTTAAACGGATGCTTAAGGGCTGGATTATATCGGATACGTTCAAGTCTTTTTATGCCGATGCCCCCGTACCCATTATTGCTCAGGCCAAGACTATAACCGCGGACCCGTTAATCGAACCGGCGGCAGAACTTATAGGTTATAAGCAGTTCTCGGCGATGGACCGGGCCGTGCAGCACCGGCCGGGCTACAGCTTCGGACTTGCGATGTATTCCAGCCGCATCGGCAGCTATGAAGCGATTAACAGCGAGAACGCCAAAGCCTGGTATACCTCAGCCGGTATGACCAGCTTATATAACAGTGATCTTGGACAATACAGCGATGACTACTGGCCGACTGTGGATAGTTACCGCCTGCCGGGAACAACGGTGCTGTCCCAGACCTCTTCCGGCAGCCACACCAGCACCAGACAGTGGACCGGCGGCACCGATATCCAGAATCTATATGGAAGCTCAGGTATGGATTTGCAGTATGCGGGTCATATGCTTGAAGCCAAGAAATCATGGTTTATGTTCGATGACGAAGTAGTTGCTCTCGGTGCGGGAATCATCAGTACGGATAATATAGCTGTGGAGACGATCGTCGAGAACCGGAAGCTGAACACGGCGGGCAGCAATACGCTTACTGTAAATGGTGAAGTGAAGCCATCCACGCTGGCATGGTCAGATACCATGGATCAGGTAGAGTGGGCTCATTTGTCGGGAAGCACCGCCGGGGCGGATACGGGATATTATTTTCCGCAGACGGTATCGCTTGCTGCTAAGAAAGAAGCCAGAACAGGAAACTGGAAGCAGATCAACCCCCGTCCGGTCACACCTTCCACGCCGATCACCCGCAATTATATGACCTTATGGCTGGATCATGGTGTCAATCCGAGTAACGGCGAATATCAATATGTACTGCTGCCGGGCAATACAGCCGCTCAAGTAGCCGCTTATGCTGCTGCTCCAGACATTGAAGTGCTTGCGAATTCATCCAGTGTTCAGGCGGTAAAAGAATCGAAGCTCGGCATCATCGGAGCGAATTTCTGGGAGGATGGGGGAAGCTCCGCCGATCTGATCACTGTTAACAAGAAATCGGCGGTTATGACCCGGGAAGCCGGAGATACCTTGGAACTGTCTGTCAGCGATCCTACACAAACGGGCACCGGCGTGATAGAAGTGGAGTTGGACCGTTCAGCAAGCGGTTATACAGCTGATTCGGGGATTACGGTCACTCAGTTAAGCCCGACAATCCGCTTATCGGTGAATGTCAGCGCAGCCAAGGGCAAGACGTTCAAGGCTTCCTTTGACCTGGGCAGCGGTACGCCGCCGACCCTGCCTGGTGAAGAGGTGATTGTGGACAATAATGACACCACCGGAGTGCTGAAGACCGGAAGCTGGAAGACCGCTGCAGTGCAGACTGACCGGTACGGGATCAATTATCTGCATGATGACAACAACGGCAAGGGAAGCAAGAGTGTAACTTTCACCCCCGACTTACCCGTCACTGCCACCTACAGTGTCTATATGATGTGGCCGCAGCATTTCAACCGTTCCACTGCGATTCCCTTAGATATCGTTCATTCTACAGGGACGGCTACGCACAGTATAGATCAGACCTCAAACGGCGGGGTATGGAATTTCATCGGCACCTATACCTTCACAGCCGGCACCTCGGGCAGCGTGATCATCCGGAACAATGGAACAATCGGGTATGTAGCCGCCGATGCTGTCAAATTTGTGCGGAATCCGTAAGTAAGTAAGGGAGGCTTTCCGTGTTCCGGCTCAGGAGAGGGTAAAGAGCCGTATGTGCTGACCAGTCTGTATGAAATTGTAAAAGGCTCATGCAACCAGTGCATGGGCCTTTGCTGAGGTATTATGCTTCTTATTAAAGAGTGGCAAAGATATTGTCAATTACCAGCCTGGTCCAGGCTTACAGCTCAACCTTCCAGTTGCCCAGATGCTTGGCGATTTCCGGGTTCTGGTGGGAGAAGAAGAGACTCTCGCCTGTATCCAGCGCGGCAATCTGATCAAGATCCGCCGGACTCAGCTCAAAATCAAAAACATCAAAATTCTCCACGATCCGCTCCTTGCGCACGGACTTCGGAATCACAACAATATCACGCTGAACCAGCCAGCGCAGCACAACCTGTGCGACGGATTTGTTGTACTTAGCGGCAATCCCGGACAGCACTTCGTTGCTGAACAGGTTGTTGCGTCCTTCAGCGAACGGTCCCCACGATTGAATCTGCACACCCTGTTCCTTCATAAAAGCAGCGTTATCGATCTGCTGGTGGAACGGATGCGTCTCCACCTGATTGACGGCTGGCACGATCTCGTTATGGACAATCAGGTCCATCAGCCGGTCGGGCAGGAAGTTGCTGACGCCAATGGCTTTGATTTTGCCTTCGTGATAGAGTTCTTCCATTGCCCGCCATGCCCCATAATAATCGCCGAACGGCTGGTGAATGAGGTACAGATCCAGGTAGTCCAGTTGCAGCTTCTTCAACGATTTGGCAAAAGCCAGCTTGGCGCTCTCATATCCGGCATCCTGAATCCACAGTTTGGTCGTGATGAACAGCTCTTCACGCGGGACACCGCTGCGTTTAATTGCGCGCCCTACAGCTTCTTCATTTAAATATCCGGCGGCAGTATCAATTAAGCGGTAACCGGCGGTAATGGCTTCGTACACCGCATTCTCACATTCTTCAGCATCTGGAATCTGATAAACACCGAAGCCGAGGATCGGCATTTTCACTCCATTATTCAAGGCTACTGTCTGCATGGTCTTGTCCTCCTAAGGTATATTTAGTGTAATGGCAGACGGCTAGCCGCCCCGGGGAAAATTAATCCCGAACAGCAGACACCACAGCGGGGATTCCACTGGCTACCGTTTTGCTATATTATAAGCCTATCGCCTTCGTGTTACACGAAGTCAAGCAGGGCTTACTATTTTTTTAGGGAGGCATATCATGTATACTGTCAAAGAAGCTGCCGCTATGACTGGACTTACTGAACATGCAGTACGCTTTTATACGGATAAAGGGCTGGTGCCGAGTATTCAGCGTAATAAAAACAACATCCGGCTGTTCGACGATGAATCGATGAACTGGCTCTACGGGATCAAATGTCTCAAGCAGACAGGATTGCCGATAGAAAGCATCAAAACTTATGTCGATCTCTGTCTCGAAGGAGATTCGACGATTGCGCAGCGCTTTGCCATGATGATGGAATACAGGGAAGCGGCGCTCCTTCAGCTGGAAGAAGCCAAGCAGCGCGTTGCCCATCTGGAACAGAAGGCCCTTCAATATCAGGCCATTCTGGAGCAGCACATCCCGGACCTGACCAATCCCGGCAACTGGAGCAAGCTTATGAAGGAGGGCGTCAAGGTTCCGGCGCGCCGGAAGAGAGTGGTGCGGTCTTCTTAGCAGCCAGGGGAATACTCTCTAACCGCAGGGGGATACCTATATTAGGCAGCACACCCAGCTCTCAATCGACTTCTTTCGCCATCATTCGTCAATCCTTTGCCCATTCACCTTGACACCGTGTATACCCCGTGACATAATAATTCCAGACTAAATGACTATGATAAGTTGGACATCATAGGACAACGAGAGAGAGCTTTTACTAGATGAGGGGGAAGTTATAATGAAGAAGAAATTTGTGCCAGGCGTTCTGATTGTGTTGCTCGGGTTGGTCCTTGCAGGCTGCGGTAATGGAAATAAGAATAACGCAGGCTCCGCAGAGACAAACGGTGCTGGAGCAGGTACGAAGACCATTATTGCTGCTACGAGCGGGGTCAGTAACCCTTTTAGCTACGAGAAGGACGGGCAGCTGACAGGTTACGATGTGGAAGTGATGAAGGCTATCTTCAAAGACCTTCCGGAATATAAGCTAGAGGTTCAAGCGATTGAATTCGAAGGGATTCTGACTGGTCTCGATAATGGACGTTTCCAGCTGGGAGCGAACAATTTCAGCTCCAACCCCGAGAGACGCGGCAAGTACAATTTCTCACTCCCGATTATTGAGAATGCGAATGTATTCGTAGTCCGCAAGGATGATAACACCCTTAAGGCAGTAGAAGACCTGAAGGGCTATAAAGCTGTAACAGAAGTCGGCAACTCCGGTGCCACACTGCTGGAGAATTATAATGAAGCGAACCCGGATGCCAAAGCGGAGATTATGTACACCGACGAGAACTTCGTGAAGCAGTTCGAAGGCATTGAAGCCGGACGCTATGATGTGCGTATCATTTCCCGTGTGTCTGCCGAGAAGGCCATCAAGGAGCATGGGTTCACCAACCTGAAGGTTGTTGCCTTCTCTACAGAGAATAGTGATCCCGGATCTTACATCCTGCTCTCCAAGTCTGCGGACAGCTCACTACTGGATACAGTCAACAAGAGAATCAAGGAAATGTATGCGGATGGCACATTGCTGAAGATCAGCGAAGAACAGCTAGGCGGCGATTATCTGCCGAAGAAAGAGCTAATGGAGTAACCGAAGAAAGGTGATCGCATGAAATTTCTAGTTTCGGGAGATGCATTATTCTCCAGCAGCAATTTATATAAGACGATGGACCCGGAGCTGCTTCAATTGCTCAAGGGGGCGGATGAGGTGTTCACGAATGCCGAGTTTGTCACGCCGAGATTGAATACCGCTCCGGCCTCAGGCCGCGGCTATCAGACCAGTGTGCGTCCCAAGGCGCTGGACGAATTCGGGAAGCTCAATATCCGTTATGTGAGCTTTGCGAATAATCATACAGGGGACTACGGGACCCAGGGTCTTGTGGATACGATCGAAGAGGCGGAAGCACGCGGACTAACCCCTCTGGGGGTGGGCATGAGCCTGCATGAAGCCCGCAAGCCGGTATTTGTGGATACCGCAGACGGCCGGATTGCCATCATCACTATCGATGTGACGAGAAGCGAGGTGTTCGCTGCTTCGAATCCGGGGAACGGCGTGCCTGCCCGCCCGGGCGTTAACCCGCTTCGCTGGTCGCGGACCTATGTCGTGAACGATCAGGACTTCAGCACCTTGAAGGAGATCAGTGAGCGCATCGGCATTGCTTCCAGCATGGAGGAAGGCAAGCGGATTGAGACCTTTAAGAGCAAATCGGAGAATTACTATGAATTCGGTTCATTTTTTGAAGGCTATTTAACCTTTGAAAAGGGAGAGCAGTCCCGTGTCAAAACAGCCGCGCATGAGCAGGATCAGCAGGAAATCTACCGCAGCATTCAGGATGCACGGGAACGCAGTGACTTTGTGTTCGTCAGCCTGCATACCCATGAAGGTGAGAATGAGAACTGGTACTCCGATTATCCGGCAGAGTTCATCGAGACCTTCGCGCGCGGAGCAGTGGATGCCGGAGCGAGCTGTGTCTTCGGACATGGTGCCCATTTCACCAGAGGGGTGGAGCTGTACAAGGGCCAGCCTATTTTCTATAACATAGGCAGTCTGTTCATGGAGTTCGAAGCCGGAGAGTCGATTGTATCTCCCGAGATGTTCACCGCCTACGGGTATGCCGAGAATGAAGCTCCGTCTACCCTGCACAAGAACAGAACCAAGGACAGCGAAGGGAACTGGCAGGGCTTCTACAGCGACCGCAAGTTCTCGGAGAACTTCCTGGTCATGTTCGATCTGAATGTGGAGGAGAACCGGTTTGATTACGAGCTGATTCCGATTGATCTTAGACTGACCCATCCTACGGTGACCAAGCGGGGCTTGCCTGTGCTGGCTTCGGATGAAGCAGCGGCTTCCCTGGTGGAGCGGCTGAATGCGGTGAGCCAAGAGCGGTATCATACTCAGATTATATACGAAGGAAAGCATTTGACCGTTAGACCCTGCTGAGCCGGTGTCGTGTAAATTGAACGTGGAAGGAAGTAAAACGGTATGGGAGAGATTTTTGATATCAACGCGGTGTTCTCAGCGATTCCTCGCCTGTTAGAGGTCCTTCCTGTGAGTCTGCAGATTACGGTCATCTCAATGATCGTCGGCCTTGTGTTTGCTCTGTTGTTCGCCATTATCCGTATGCGCCGGATTCCCGTGCTAAGCCAGTTAGTCACAGTCTTCATCTCGTTCATTCGTGGAACGCCGATCATTGTGCAGTTGTATCTGACTTATAACGGAATTCCGTTGTTACTGAAATTCATTAATCAGCAGTACGGGACGGACTATAATATCAATGCCATTCCGGCGATGATCTTCGTGCTGGTCACCTTCGCGTTCAATGAAGCGGCTTACAACTCGGAGACGATCCGCGCTGCGCTGCAATCGGTGAACAAGGGCCAGATCGAGGCCGCTGAATCCCTGGGGATGACCTATCTTCAGGTGCTGAGAAGAGTCATCGTTCCACAGGCGCTGGTGGTGGCGATTCCGCCGCTGGGCAACGCACTGATCGGACTGCTGAAGGGGACCTCACTGGCCTTCGTTGCGGGTGTAATTGAAATGACGGCTAAGGGGAAAATTATCTCCGGCAGCAACTTCCGCTTCTTCGAGGTGTATCTCGCGCTGGCGATCATCTACTGGGTGATGACGATTCTGATTGAGCAGCTTCTCCGATTCCTGGAGAAGCGGTTCTCCATTCCGGACTCCGCTGCCGGGGCTATGAACCGCGGCTGGTTCTCTTGGGGAAGGAGAGGAATCTGATGATCAAGGTAAGTCATTTATCGAAGTCCTTCCACGGCAATCTGATTCTGGACGATCTGTCGTTGGAGATTGAGAAGGGCGATGTCGTAGCCTTGATCGGTTCATCCGGTGCAGGCAAGTCCACCTTCCTGCGTTCGCTCAACTGCCTGGAGCAGGCGGACCAGGGCATGCTGGATCTCGAAGGCTTCAAGGTCGATTTCAGCACGATTACGAACAAGCAGCGACTGGAGCTGCGGAAGCAGACGGCGATGGTCTTCCAGCAATTTAATCTATTCCAGCACCGGACGGCGCTGGATAATGTCAAGGAAGGCCTGAAGATCGTGAAGCGGATGAACGACCGCGAGGCCGCGCAGA
The DNA here is from genome assembly GCF_038000365.1 of Paenibacillus sp. FSL R7-0333. Classification (NCBI taxonomy): domain Bacteria; kingdom Bacillati; phylum Bacillota; class Bacilli; order Caryophanales; family Paenibacillaceae; genus Paenibacillus; species Paenibacillus sp. FSL R7-0333. The sequence continues at coordinate 5,134,421 of NZ_JBBOBZ010000001.1, read as the reverse complement.
TTGCACAGGAGCAACTGGAGCAAGTAGGTCTTGCGGACCGGGCGCATTATTATCCGAAGCATCTGTCCGGCGGCCAGCAGCAGCGGGTGGGCATTGCCCGCGCCCTGGCGATGAATCCAAAGCTGCTGCTCCTGGACGAGCCGACCTCAGCGCTTGACCCTGAGCTGGTCGGCGAGGTGCTGCAGACGATCAAGAAGACCGCAGCTACCGGTCAGACGATGATCCTGGTCTCCCATGAGATGAGCTTCGTCTATGAAGTAGCGAATAAGGTGCTTTTCCTGGACAAAGGGAAAATCGTCGAGGAGGGAACTCCGGACGAGGTGTTCAATCATCCCAAGTCCGAGCGTGCGAAGGAGTTCCTGCAGAATTATTTCCGTAATAAATCTAGTATTTAAGAAAAGCACCATTGCAAGAGCCGAGTAGGCTCCTAACGGACCTGAGGGCCGTTATTTGCAAGAAAACACCACTTTTTGCGGCTTAACGGACCGAGGGGACCTTAGAGTCTGTCTGAGAGACGTTTTTGGGTGAAAGAGCGGGCGATAAGGGCTGTGGTGTCCGTAACTTGTCCCAACGTGGAGTTTCAGCAGAGATAAGTACTCCTGAGTCCGTTACGCTTAGTATATGAGTTACCAAAAGACGTTCCCGACCTGCCGGGAACGTCTTTTGGTGTGCGCCCTTCGTTGAAAACGAAGGGCAGTGGAGGAAAAATGAACTCAAATCATTGCTGTACAATAAAGCTTCATCCCTAGTCTGTACTGTGCCCCATAAATTGCATCAACATTTGAGTACTAGTGTTTGCTACGGAGTAAATAGTACCTGCAGGTATAATAATTACGGCTGCCATACTACACAAAGCTAGAAGAAGAACGCACTTTCTTAGTATTAGATTTTTTTACTGTCCTGATCAGAAGTTTGTATCGCTCCATCTCTTCTTTACCGGCTTCATACTGATACTGCTCAAACAGATCGGCACAAGTGAGTGCTATATTCTCATTGTTAATCGTTGCAGCGGATTCCAAACTTTGCAGGATGAAACTAAATTCTTCATTTCGCTTATTGCGGAGGTAGTAGACTGCCAGCTCGACAAGGAACCGGGTATGTTGGTCCGATAAGATCAACTGGTTGTACTCACCGAATTCTGTAGCATATGTCCGGTAGGGGATATAGGCAGCAAACTGTTCCAGAATATGATCCACATCCCAACGATAGCGGTTAGCCGATGTAAGGATATTATATAATGCAACGAATATCTCATCACTTTGAGGTGAGATATGATCGACATACTCTGAAAGAACCTCCTGTTGACCAGACATGACCTGGTAGAGCAAGGTATTTGCTGCACCCCACTCCTGAAACTGAGCTATAGTCCGTTGTGCCTGTTCATCATCTTGAGATATCCAGCTTGCATCTGTGTAGAGCGTTACGAATTTCAGTGCTGATGTGAAGTCACCGTATTCCTCGCAGACACTTGCACGCATTAAATGTGAATAGTAAATATAGAAGCAGAGCGGCTTTTCTGGCTTCTTTTCGTTACTTGGTTTACGGTTTGAACGGCGCTGAAGATTATAGCGAAGTGTAGCCAGATGGAGCATTTCCTGAGACAGCTGATCTGCCTTTTCCCACTTGCGCAGCGAATAATAGACATTAATCAAGTACTTTATTCCATCCAACTGATCCGCCTCATCGAGCTTATCCAAATAACATTCAAAGATATGAGCCGCCTGCAAATTCCTAGTCTGATCGTCACCAAGGGCGATCCGGAAGAGACGGTACTGGCACACCGCCAGCCGCTCGGAATTCTGGTATTTCTCACAGTCGCTCACATTTTTGTAGAGCAGAGCCGCAGCTTGCCATTGCCCCTCCTGAAATAGCCCCTCAGCCACTTCGAACAGCATGGGAGCGTAGGTCAGCTTCTCCAGCAATTGCTGAACCACCTGTTCAATGCAATCCAGACGCCCAAGCTCGGCTGAACGCAAAAGAAACGGCCGCAAACGCCGCCAGGTGGGGGGTGAGTGAAGAAAGCATTCGTCTACATATAAGCTGTAGAAGTGGTCCTCCGGCAGCTCCATCCCTTGGGTAATCCGTACCAGATGGTCCATAGCAATAGGCTGCTGACCCTTAAGCAACCGGCTAAGTGTTCCTGAATTAATACCGGTGTGAATGGAGAATTGATGAATGGACATCCCCTGCTGCGACAGATACATTGCCAATGCATCTCGAATCGTGGCAATCGTTGGGACCATGAATACACCACCTGACTGGATTCCGAAAAATATTTATAATTGTAATAATATTCTATAATATTCCAATGGTCAATATTTCAAATGAGTACAAACAGTGAAATAGTGGCAATTGACAGAGAGAAACGCAGCAAAATGAAGAAAGCTTGAACAAAGCTGAATTAGTTGCGACTTTTTTGTTTTGTATCCGTATATATACCTTTAATAAGACTAAAATACGCCAAAAGGAGCGATGCATCTTGAATTTCATGAACCAGAATGGCGATAATATCCCAGGGTTCAAGCTGCCGAAGTTGAAGCCGGGCATGTACAAAAGGATAGGGGTGGGGGTAGCCGCTGCGGCTGTATTGCTGTATATCGGCGCCACCTCATTTTATACGGTGCAGGAGCAGGAACGTGCAGCAATTCTGACCTTCGGCAAGTATACGAGTGAGAGCTCAGCTGGGCTTCATTTCAAATGGCCCTATCCCATCCAGGATGTAATTACCGTGCCTGCCGAGCTGACCCAGCGGATTCATATCGGATACCGCCAGGAGTCGGATGGAGCTGTACCTGTGGATGATGAAGCTATGATGATTACAGGCGATGAGAATATTGTCTCTGCCGATGCGGTAGTCCAGTGGAAGATCAGCAATATCCGTGATTACCTGTATAACATTGATGACCCGGACAAATTCCTGCGTAACTCGGCCAGCTCCTCGATCCGTGCGGTCATTGGTTCCGAGAAGCTGGATTATGCGATTACCGACGGGAAGACGGTCATTCAGGATAAGGTCCGCGTGCTGCTGGTGGATCTGCAGAAGAAATACAACACCGGCATTCAGATCATCGATATCAAATTCCAGGATATTGAGCCGCCAAGCGGCCAGGTCGAAGAGGCCTTCCGCGAAGTCACTAATGCCCGCGAAGAGAAGAATACGAAGATCAACAACGCCAAGAAGTATGAGAACGATATCATTCCGAAGGCGCGCGGTGAAGCGCAGGCGCTGCTGGAGCGGGCCGAAGGCGAGAAGAAGTCACGTATCCTGAATGCGCAGGGGGATGTGGCGCGTTTTAATGCGATTTTTGCCGAATATGCCAATAATCAGAGCGTCACCGAGAGCCGGCTGGTCCTGGAGACCCTGGAGACGATCCTGCCTAACGCCAAAATATTCATTACCAACTCGAACAGTGATACTGTGAACTATCTGCCGCTGAATGAGCTGATGCGCAGCACCAAGGACAGCCCCTCTGCTCCTGCTGCTGTGAATCCGGCACCTTCAGCCGCACCGCAAGGAGGAGATGCCAAGTGAAAAGAAACCCGATCATCTTATTGATATCATCAATCGTCCTAATTATTCTGCTGGCCGGCTCTATGTACATCGTGAAGGAAGGGGAGTATAAGGTCGTCCTCCGTTTCGGTGAAGCGATGCGTGCGGTGGAGGAGCCGGGGCTGAAGTTCAAGCTTCCTTTTATCGAGAATGTCTCGGAGCTTCCCAAGTATCAGATGACATACGAGAGCTCGCCGACCAGCATTCTGACCAAAGACCAGAAACCGATTGTGGTCGATAATTATACGGTCTGGAGAATCACCAACGCCTCACAGTTCCTCAGAACCGTGCAATCGGTAGGCGGCGGGGTTCAGCGTATTGATGAAGCCGTCTATAACTCGGTGCGCCGCAAGCTGTCGGAGATTAACTATGAGAATATCATCAGTGAGGATACCGGACGGGGCAATATTAACGATGAGATTACCAAGGATGTAAGTGACGCCCTATCCCGTGATAACTATGGCATTGAAGTCATTGATGTTCGGATCAAACGTACCGACCTGCCGGAAGAGAATAAGCAGAGCGTATACAACCGGATGATCTCGGACCGCCAATCCATTGCTGCGCGTTATCTGTCCGAAGGGGATGAGGAATCCAAGAAGATCACCTCCAAGGCAGACCGCGCTTCCCGGGAGCTGATGGCCCAGGCAGAAGCCGACTCCAAGAAGATTATTGCCGAAGGGGAAGGGGAAGCCGCCAAAATCTACAATCTGGCCTATGGCAAGTCTCCACAGTTCTATAGCTTCTACCGTACGCTGCAGAGTTATGTGACCACGCTGAAGAATGAGCCGGTGATCATGATCCCGATCGATTCGCCATATGCGAAGATACTGATGGGACAATAGAATAGTGTTACAATAAAAAGAGCAGCACTTTTCCTGAGATGGAAGAAGTGCTGCTCTTTTAGTTGAGAGTATCGCCATTCGGGCAAGAGGTGGATTTCCGCCAGGGCGGCTCCTTTTTACAGGAAGATCAGCAGCAGCGTACCCACCACGAAGCAGTAATAGGAAAAGTAAATCAGGTTCCCCTTCGCCATAATGCCGATGAACCAGCGCATGGCATAGTAGGTGGCGACAAGCGTGGTGATGAAGGCGATCAGGTAAGGCATCGCCAGCGCGGCGCGGTTAGGGTCATGCACGATGTCGGATGCGCCCATGATCAGGCCCCCGATACTGATGGGGATGTACAGCATGAAGGAGAACTTAAGTGCGGTCTCCTGCTTCATCCCCACGGCAATCGAGGCGATCACCGTTGAACCGGAACGGCTGATGCCGGGAATCAGCGCTACCGCCTGAGCCAGCCCGACGATGATGGCATCTCTCACGGTGAGATTGCCGTCTCTTTTCTGGCCGCGCAGATTGCGGATCAGCCAGAGAGCTACCCCGGTAATGAGTAAGCTGATGGATACGGTATGTACGGAAGTGAAGACACGTTCGATCGTATCCTTGAAGAATACGGCAGCAACCGCTGCGGGGATCGTGCCGATAACGATGTAAATGCAGAACATGAACTCAGACCGGTATTTCGTATCGCGCGTCTTCAGATAACGGAAGAACCCTGTGATTAAGTCCATGATATCTTTGCGGAAAATGAAACAGATGGCGATCAAGGAAGCCGTATTGGTTAAGATTTCAAAAGATAGCCCATTCTGCTTCATGCCGAGCAGACGTTGTACGATGATTAAATGCCCGCTGGAGGAGACGGGAATCGGTTCCGTCACCCCCTGGACCAGGCCTAAGAGCAGGTATTTCAGCCAATCGAATGCAGATTCCATATTTTCCTCCTAAAGTTGAAACGCATCATTATTAAGCCTGCCGTCTCCGGTACCGCTTGGAAAAGACGTACAGCCCGAAGCCGAGCAGGAACAGGGTTGCCGCCGGAAGAATGTAAGGCTTGACAATCTCGTCCACATGCTCCCACTGCGCCCCTAATTTGTAGCCCAGGTAGACGTAGATCGAGGTAATCGGCAGCATGGCAAGGAAGGTGTAGAGACTGAAGGCAAACACATTCATTTTGGCAATGCCGCATGGGATGGAGATGAGTGTTCTCACACCGGGAATGAAGCGCCCGTAGAAGGCCACACCGCTGCCGTATTTATCAAAGAAACGGTCGGAGGCCTCCAGGTGATGCGGACGGATGAAAAAATACTTCCCGTACTTAGCAATCGCAGGTCTGCCGCCAAACCGGCCAAGGGCATAGAGCGTAAGCGGGCCGAATGTCCCTCCAACAGTACCGGCAAGAATCGTAAGAATGAGCTTCATGTCCCCCAGATACACCCAATACCCGGCAAGCGGCAGCACGATTTCAGCAGGTACGAATTCAAACGACAAGGCGATAACAATTCCTGCATACGACAAATCTTTGAAAAAGAGTATAAATTCCGTGATCCATTCTGTCATGCATTTCTCTCCCTTCTCAAACAAAAAGCCCCCTAATTAAAGGGGGCAGTCTCATCAACTGTCAGCACCCTCTCATCTTTGCAAGGCATCCTGGACGCCTCTAGTGCTGTACCTGAGATGCTCATTAGCATTCCGGTCACAGCGGTATCATCGGGCGAAGCCCTCCACCGAACTCTGGATAAGAGTATTATTCAATTTGATAACATTAAAACACACCTATATACCATTAAGCAAGTTTGGGAGAAGGGAGAAATTTTGGATGAAAAAATGAAAGCGTTATTTCAGCTCAATCTTAAACACATCGCCCGCCTGCCCGCCGAAGACGGCCATTCCGCCTTGCGGCAACTTGACCGACGGGGCCTGGATCACTCTGGAGTGGCTTACGATCATCCCGTCCACATCATAGACAACGTATCCGCCGCTTGAGGGAGCCGTAACGGTCATGGTTTTGCCGGCGGCCTTCTTATCAATCTTGAACCACACGCTCTGTCCGCCCGCCGGAACGGTGCTGGTAGAGGCCGGCCCTCCGTAGATCGGCTTCACGGCATCTTCGCTGATATAAGCATTGCCGTCGATGGTTAAGTATTCGGTACCGTTCTGCTTGGAGAAGGTCAGATCGAAGGCGTCTCTGCCGTTCATCACCGGAATCTCAGCCGCATTGACGGCGGTGTTCTCGTCCACAATCCGCGTCCCGGTGGCGTAGCCTTGTTCAACCTCAATTGTCTTTGTCAAGATGGAAGGGGAGAGGTAGAAGAAGGAATTGATTTTCTCATCCACAGCATAGTAATGCTTCCCGTCTCTTTGCGCCCAGGCCTGCTTCGTAGAAGCATTCAGCGGACTTACATCCAGCTTCTGATACTCATACGTGACCATTAGCATTTGACCGATACCGGGGATAGTCAAGTGGGTGTTCAGCTTCAGATACGTCTTGCCGTTCTTCTGCTTATCGAAGCTCACGGCTGCGCTGCCGTCCGGGCTTGTGAACTGTCCCTTGCCGGTATAGATATACTTCTGTGCAGGAATGAGTCCCCCTTCAAGCGCAGGCAGATCCAGTGCCCCGTCCTTAATGGCTATCGTGGTGGTTGCTCCGACGGTCCCGTATAATCCCGAATAGGCTCCCAGTTCAGCAGGCATAGCCGCTTTGACCGGAGGAGTGAAGGTAGCATCCGGCAGAATCTTCTTAATCTTCCCGGTATCCTTCAGGTAAGCCAGCAGCACATTGGTGGCGAAAATAGTGTTATAGATTGAGCTTCCGCCTGAAGAGAGCACCGCGATGGATATATCCGATTCCGGCAGGGTAATCAGGTCAGCATGATACATGATGGTATCTCCGCCTTTGGATAAGGCCTTGATTCCGTAATCACCGAAGGGTGCCAGATCTACGGCATCCCAGCCCAGACCGTAATTGAAGCTGTTTCTCTCCTCAGGCACCCAGAGCCCGTTCTTGTATTCAGGCTGCTGCATCGCTGTAGCGGAGGCTTTTGACAGAATGTCCGGATGCTTTCCGTTCAGCATCTCGGCGAATGTAGTCAGATCCTCGGCTGTGGAATAGAGGCCGCCTGCTCCGAGGATATTGGCATTCTCGCTAGGCAATGCCTGCGTTAGACCAGGGAAGTAGGTCTTGGCAAGCTGCTGCCGATTAAAAGTATCCAGCGGCGTCTTGGTAGAGCTTAGCTTCAGCGGGCTGCTCATGTGCTGTTCCAGGAACTTTGTATAGCTGCTGCCGGTCACCTGCTCAATCATCAGCTCCAGCAGCTGAAAGCCGTCATTGCAATATACGGAATAGGCGCCGGGATCGGATTTGAGCCGTTCGGACTGAAGCCTTGTCAGCAGGTCATCATGATTCTGTGTATCACTATCATCCATCAGAATGCTGTTCCCGTAGTGGCTGCCATACAGGCCCGAGGAATGGTTCATTAACATGCGCGGTGTAATCTTCTTGTAGCGCTCGTCGGCCATCTTGAACTGCGGCAGATACGTAGTCAGCGGCTGATCAATGTCAATGATCTGATCTTCGGCAAGCATCATCGTGGCTGCGGAGACATGCATTTTGCTGACTGAGCCGATGCCGAACATCGTATCCTTCGTGATGGGTGTCCCGGCTGCCTGATCGGACACACCGAAGCCGCCCGACACTGTAATGGCACCTTTATCCCTGATCGCATACTGCATGCCGCTTACCCCATAATCGGATACGATCTTAGAGCCCAGCAGGCGGGCCGTTGCCTGCACCGGGCTCTCCTTCTCCGGTGCAGCGGACACCTGGGCTGCGGGGATCACCAGCATGGCAGCCAATACGACTGAAGTTAACTTGTTCATCTTGAATTCCTCCTCTTGTGTCTCTTGGGTAATCTTCCTGAAGTTATCATACAGGCAGAAGAGAGGAGCGTGGCCGAATAACCCTGAAACGTTAATAACGATCCCTTAACGTAGAAACTTAGATTAAAAGGCACAAAAAACGGTAACAAAAAGTGAAAGGAGCGGTAGCGACCGCCTGAAAGCTTTCCGCAGGAAAGCTCGCATCGTAAGCATATGCTTGGTTTGGATTTCTACCGCGAGGAGCGGTTACGATCAGGAAATCCAAATACAACAGCGGCCGGAAGTCCAAATGTTCACCGCAGTGACGGCGAAACTTAATGTTTAGTGCATTTTATATAGAAGCTTCGCGTGAGAAGGGGAGGATCACCATATTGTTGAATTCCCGATGCCCGGCTTCAATCGTCATATTGCCGCCGTACTTCTCGCAGATTCTGGAGATATTAGTCAGGCCGATGCCGTGGTATTCCGGGTCGGGCTTCCGGCTCTGCAAAGAGGTGGTCTCCGGGGCGGTATGATTCAGGATGCGGATGAACAACGCGGATTCACTGGAGTGCATCTGGATCAGAATGTAGCGGTCCTCGGCGAGCCGTACTTTTTTGGAGGCTTCAATGGCATTGTCCAGCATGTTGCCCAGCACGACGCACAGGTCATAACGGTCGATGTGAAGCTCACCAGGCAGCAGCTTAAGCCGGGTATCGATTCGGATGCCGTTCGCTTGTCCGATATTCAGCGTGTTCGTGACCAGCGCATCCACCGCCAGATGGCCGGTGTTGACCCGCTGGTAGGCATCCTCTACCTTATTCTGCGTAAGCTTGATATGCTCCAGAGCCGCGGCCGGATCATCCCGCCGGATACACTCTTCAATGTAGAGGAACTGCTGATGGGTATCGTGGATGATTCTTTTAATCGACTTGAAGCTGTGCACCGTCTTCTCATAGTTGGCGTCCTGATAGTTCATCTGGTGCTGGAGCTGGGCGTTCTCATGCATGAACTGGAACTTATCCGTTATCGTATCGAAGATATAGACGATCATCACATTTAGGAACAGGAAGCCGAGAATCGCAAAGAAATAATAGAAATCCTTCGTGCTGTTCACCGTAAGGACGTTGATCTGATAGGTGCTGATGAGCGGGACGAGCAGGAACATTACATAATACCGGTAGGGCAGGGATACGCTTCGCCGCTTGGAGATCAGCCGGATGATCTGAATGACAGGGAACATAATAATGCAGCTCAGGATCAGCCCCTTGATGAAGGCCGGCCGGTCAATCCCCGCACCCGAGTTCATGCTGGTATAGTCAACCGAATCTATCATTGAGAAAATATACAGCGACATAAAGCTGACCACCGTCATCAGCACAGCGTACAGCAGGGAGAAGATCACCTGAGTCTTCATCTCCACCTTATAGGCTTGCGCCATACTGAAGATCATCAGCAGAGCTATGCCGGAGGAGAAGAGAGGGGACAGCGGGGTGACCAGATAGAGGAAGCAGAGTATCCCGTAGATGAGGAAGTACATGATCCGGTTAGGCTTCCTGGCGGACTTATCAAATACGGAGGCAAAGAAGAATTGGGTCTGAAAGCACATCACCAGCACCACACAGACGACAAGGGTCAGATTATAGTGAGTCATAGGAGCTGCCCTTCATGATCATGAATTTGGTGTAGAAGTCCTTGACCTCTTTGATTTTGGACCGGCCGATGGGGAACTCCTGCCCGCCCGACATCAGCACGGAGCCGCCCGCGAACTTGTGGACATGCAGCAGGTTGATAATAATCGAACGGTGGATGTGCAGGAAATGGCTGTCCCGCAGTGCTGAAGCGTACTCTGCTATAATTCCTCTGGTCTCATAGATTCCTGTGGTGGTAATCACATTCAGCTTGCTCTTGACCGTCAGGCTCTTGGCCGCCTCAATGCCGATGATATCATCATGCCGCAAGACGACCTCCTCATACCCGGACTTGATGACCATGAACTTCTTATCCTGCGCCTGGAAGTAGTCACACAGCTTAAGAATCTTCTCCTCCAGGAGCTGCGGGGCGACCGGCTTGATCAGATACTGGAAGGTAATCACGTCGAAGCTCTCCACCATATATTCAGGGTAGCTGGTCAGGAAGATAATCTGTTCGTCAAAATGCTTCCGGCTTCTCAGCCGTTGCGCCGCCTGAATCCCGTTCATCCCGCCCATCTCCACATCCAGAATCAGGATATGGAAGGGGGCTCCGCCCCGTTCATAGTGTGAGATTAAATCTTCTCCGGAAGGAAACAGCTCAATTTCGAATTCGGTATCCGTCTTGACGGATAAGCCGACCAGAATCCTCTTCACCAGCTCCCGCTGCTGTTCTTCATCCTCACATATCGCTACTCGATACATCCAAGTGCCCCCCTTTATTCAGGCGCATGGCCTAAGTGGATAGTTGTATACAACATTATATAGTATGGCAAGAGAAATGAGCAGAACAGGGGGCCAAAGGCAGAAGTTAATCCCTGGACTGCACAAGCGGAGTGCTGAACATCCGGAGATCAAGGCGAACGCTACGCTTTTACGGGGGGCGCTCCGCCCGCTCCGCTGTTTAAGTATATGCTCCAGGAACTGTTGTCACTTCCACAGCCGCAGCAGCGGCCCGGCCTCGCCATAGACGGGATCGCGCTCCGGCAGCGGGACTTCGCGGATCTCGGGGAGCGCCGCTGCGAAGTCCTCCGGGGTGGCCTGGCGGGTGTTATAATCGGCTCCGCCGGGATAAGCGCCTGCGATGCGGAAGTCCGGCGAGGCCGAGAGCTTCTTGTGCGCGGTCCCGGCAGGCAGCACCACAACGTCCCCGGCCTTAACGTCGGCGGTGTACCCGGCATCTCCGCCAAGCTGGAGCTTGGCGCTGCCGGAGATCACACCCAGTACCTCATGCGCGTTGCTGTGATAGTGGTGGTAAGGGAAGACGCCGTTCACCCAGCTGTTCAGCCAGCCGTTGGCATTGAAGATCTGTTCAGTATCTTCCGGGTGGTCCCGCAGCACCCCTTTATATAGCACGGCAGGAAGCTGCGGATTGTTCGGCAGCAGGCCATCCGCCTGGAAGCTGAGCTTCACTATAGATTCGTCCGACTCCCGGCATACCGAATTGTATTCTGACACACGGATCATCTCCTACGTGAATTTTGGTATATATATAGAATTACCCTAATGTTAGTAATGTATCTTGTCCGTGTGAGAATTACTACAATTAGAAGAAGGACTCCCGTTTCGCTGTTTCTAGTTGCACAGAATAGAGCGACCGAGCCTAGGTTGAGTAACTTAGCAGGTGGAATCCCTGCTTGGAAAGGCGAAAGCCACGCCACCAATAGCGAGTCTTGGAGCGGCAGGGGTAACCCTACCGTTTAAGCGTAGACAGTTAGGATGCAGGCCTGAAAGTGATTGAGCCTCGAAACGCAATAAACGGGAAGGTCGACGGGCTTATTCTCCCGGAAGACAACATGATTCCAGCCGAAAGGGCGAGGATGGAGGAGCTTCCCCGGGGTCGAAGAGCCAGGCATGTATACCCATTGGTTACTCAGCAACTCGGGAGACCCTGGCGCTCTTCTGCGAGAGAAGTACTCTTTAGGAACCTTTACAGGAGTATGGCAAACAAGCCGTAACACGTAAGAATGCCAAACGGCGTCCAGGGAGTCGGATTGCCGCATAAGACCTGTGAAACCCCTGTAATGGGGGCGGAGGAAAGGCAGGCGACACCCTATCAATCTTGGTAAGGACACATTGGCCACACGCAGAGGTGGGAAAAAAAAATGGAAACGAAATTAGCAAGAATAGCAGAAATGGCCAAAGAAGATCCGAAGTTACGGTTCACCTCCATCGGACATCTTATTGACGTAGAAGCATTAACGGAAAGTCACAAAGAGATGAAACCGGGAAAAGCAACGGGAGTCGACGGATCGACCAAAGAGACGTACGAAACCAACGTGGAAGCGAATGTAGCACATCTAGTGGACCGGCTAAAGCGAAAAAGCTACAGACCTCAGCCGGCGAGAAGAGTCTACATCCCAAAGGACGAGAAAAGCATGCGGCCCCTAGGCATTCCTGCGTATGAGGACAAACTGGTGCAACATGCGCTGAAAAGAGTGCTCGAAGCCATTTATGAACAAGACTTCCTGGATTTCTCGTATGGATTTCGCCCGAACCGAAGCATGCACAGTGCGCTGAAACATCTAAACCGGGTCATTGAACATGGGAAAACCAGCTATGTCGTCGATGCGGACATCTCGGGTTTCTTCAACCACGTGGATCACGAATGGCTGATGAAGTTCCTCGAACTACGAATCGGAGATCCAAACATCCACCGGCTGGTGAGACGGATGCTGAAAGCGGGCATACAGGAGGAGGGACACGTTGAACCGACGGAGGAAGGAACTCCCCAAGGTTCGGTGGTGTCGCCCCTGCTAGCCAACGTCTACCTGCACTATGTCCTTGACCTATGGTTCACCGTGACGGTGAAGAAGCAGTGCGCGGGGCAAGCCGAAATGGTGCGCTTTGCCGATGATTTTGTGTGCTGCTTCCAGTACAAAGAAGACGCAGAACGTTTCTATACCGCGCTTGTGCTCCGGCTGGAGAAATTCGGGCTAAGCATTGCGGAAGAGAAGACAAAAATCATCGCGTTCGGTCGCTTTGCGGAAGCAGAGTCACGGAGGAAGGGCGAAGGGAAACCGAAAACATTCGATTTCCTAGGGTTCACACACTACTGCGCCAAGAGCCGAAGAGGAACCTTCCGGGTGAAGCGTAAAACGAGTGGGAAGAAGTTCAGACAGAAGGTCAAAGCCATGAAGAACTGGGTCAGGTGGAATCGGCATATGAAGCAGGAGGAGTTTCTAGGCGTCATCCGGGCCAAATTGTCGGGTCACTACCGATACTACGGAATCACGGATAACGCGCAGAAAATGAAATCCTACTACCTGCAAACGCTGGACTTGATTTACAAATGGCTAAACCGCAGAAGTCAGCGCAGGAGCTTCACCCGGGAGAGATTCTACGAAGTGCTTAAAGAATTCAAGCTACCGAAGCCGCGGATCTACGTCAATATCTACGACTAAGGCCAACTGTGAACGATGGGGTGAAGAGCCGTATGCGTAAATTGCGCACGTACGGATCTGTGAGGGGTAGGGGCACAATCCACGATGGAGAGGCCCCGCCTACTCGACCACTTATCCCTGTTTTTTCGTTACGAACGCAGCTTTATCCCTTACCAATATTGGGTTGATCCTGCACCCGTTAGCGATTTCTGCACTTACATTCAAGTAGGTGATTGTATTTCCTGCAATAGAAAACGCATAGCTGACCGTAAAAGGAGATTCTATTGTATTTCATACCGTAGAATGTTGTGTTTTGGGTGAAAACTGGCCTTTGTTCAACATTCCATTGTACGGAATGCAGTAGATTCTATTTCGAAGCCTTTTTTCCAGCCTTCCATTGTACAAAATGCAGTTACTGTCGTTCCAGCACCTACAGCATCCGAATGACTCCTCTGCGAATGAGACGCTGGTTCGTTAAGGTCCGGTAATACCTTAATTTGGATATGGCATATCCTCAGCCTGCGATTGGTGAAATTATAAGTGCAATAAATATAGCGGGGCTATTTTCTATCTGCTTGTAAAAGGGTAATTGATGGCATACAGTGTAACGTAGCTGTTATAGAGGGTTGTGAAAGGGAGGGGTTATAGTGAGAATTATCCGTAAAATCAGTACCCTGCTGGCTGCTGCAGTTCTGCTGCCTGCCATCCTGCTGCCGCCGGGAGCTGGGGCTGCTCCGGCACAGGCGAAGGCTGCATCGGCCGGGACAGTGGCTGCTGCCGCTTCAGCAACACCGAGTCCGGTAACGAACGGCCTGGTGCCGCTGACGGGGGCGATCAATGGCAATCTGCCGATCCATATGTCCATTAAGGTGGAGAGCGGCGGCAAGCTGACCGGCAGTTATTATTATGACAAATACAAAAAGACGATCAGACTCACCGGCAATGTCAACGGCAAAATCGCCCATATGTATGAGTATGATGCCAAGGGCAAGGAGACCGGTCATTTCCAGGGCTGGTGGATTCCCGGCACCGGCTTCGCCGGGGTATGGAGCAATCCGGACGGTACCCGCCAGCTTCCGGTAGAGGCATTGACGTCTGCCGCCGCAGCCAGCTCCAAGGTGCCATCCGCTGCGGATTGGCAGGGGGAATGGTATATGCAGAGTCAATCGCCTTTCTATGGCTCTTATGTGGAATTCAGCAATGTGAAGAGCGACAAGCTGGTCTTCTCGGTGGATGCCTATGATGGAGCCCATTCCGGCCAGCTGTATGAAGAGTCGGCAGTAGTCCGCAAACGGATGGCCGTCTATAAGGAAGAGGACGGTTCGGTGGTCTTCTTCTATCTGCTGAACGGCAAGCTGTACGTAACCAGCCCTTCGCCGGTGTATTCTGCTGGGGCTAATGTAACCTACACTGGCGAATATACAAGAGATCCGAACGAGAAGGTCTACACGCTGAAGGACACCGGCGTCTTCAAGACGGCGGCGGAGGACAAAGCCTTCCGTAAGCTGGTAGGGGAAGATTATGATCTGTTCCTGTACAGTATGCAGCTGCTGGATGAGCCGAAGGATCTGGATGGTAAGGGGGCAAGAGTGGTACAGGGCGGCGTGAGAGGGCTGTTCACCTTTACGGAAGCCATCATCATGTATGATAAGCAGGGCCATTTCTGGGCGGCTGCGCTCGATTCGGATGAAGCCTCGGATTCGGACGAGGTTCCCGAGACCTTCGTGCGGTTCTATACGAATGTTCCCGGCACCAGCAAGCTGCCGAAGACGATTGTGCAATGGATGGAGCCTTTCTCTGATTACGAGGTGGTCTACATGAATTTCTAAACCTCGGGCAGGAGCGTTTTAACTTCTCCCTACCGGGTACAATGAAAGAGTGAGGGTCCGCCTGACATGGGTAGCTACTGCATGAGAACCTGTGTACACCGGTTATGTCAGCGGATTCGCATGTCCCGCAGCTTCTCACTGAAAGGACGGGACAGCGCCATGCGCAGGTCCTCCCGTTGGAATGGAGCTGCGGGTGCAACAAGAAACGGTATGCCTAACCCCTGACCGGGGGTGCCGGCATACCGTTTTTGTATACATAAGGGTCAGGTATATAGCCGCTTCCAGTTCCCATACCAGCGCTCGACCTTCGCGGAAGGAGTGAGCTTCAGGTCCCGCCAGAGCAGGTTGCGGAGCTTCTCATATTGCTCCTGGACGAAGCTGAGCTCCCCCAGCCGGTTGTAGAATTCCATAAGCGCCAGGTAGCCCGGCTCATGATAGGGGTGTAGCTCCACAATCTGCTGATAGGTGTTGACGGCTTTGGTGATATTCTCCTTGGCGGTATAATAATCGGCCAGCTCTGTGGCATGCTGCAGGGAGAGATTTCTCAGCCGCTGGCGCTCACTCTCGGCCCAGAGGTAATCGTAATCGCCCAGGAAATCGCCTGTATAGAGCTTCAGCAGCTCTTCATGCTCTGTGACATTACGATCACCAACCGGGTCCAGCGAGACAATGCCTTCTTCCCAGAGGACAAAATCAATCTGTGCGTCCCCGCTCTCCAGCATATAACCTTCACCCACGCTTGCATTACTGATGACGAGGCTGATGTCCGACCGCTTCAGCGATTGCCGGAGCTGATAGATCGCCGTATACAGATGGGTGGACGCACGCTTGAGCGAGATTTCGGGCCACAGCAGCTCAACCAGCTTGTCCTTGACGACGATCCGGTCGTGGTAATAGAGCAGATAAGCGAACAGTTCCTGAGACTTGGAGGTCCGCCAGCGAAAGTCCCTGATCGGTATTCCATCCCGCTCGAACTGGATGGAATTGAAGCCGCGGATCAGCAGCGAGTGTTTTTTGAGTTCTTTGTGCATAGCTTTTTTGCGGTTCCTGATTCTCTGAATGGTTCTGCTGAGCCGTTCCCTGGGGACGGGCTTGAGCAGGTAATCCTGGGCACTGGCCTCGAACGCCTCCAGCGCGAAGCTGTTATGGGCGGTTACGAATACAATGGCTGAACGGGGGCAAATCTCCTCCAGCCTCTTCGCAGTCTCCATTCCGTTTATCCCGGGCATATCAATATCCAGAAAAATAATATCTGCATCCCAGTCTGACGCTTCGCTTAAGGCCAGCAGCGGATTGGTATAGGTTGCCGTTACAACGGCAGATCCCAGCGCTCTGAGTGTCGATTCCAACTGGATCAGAGCGAGACGTTCATCATCAATCAGCACTACCCGAAGCATTGCCTCACCTCCTCATACAGGATATAGCCGGTGGAGGAAGGGTTCACTCCATCCACCGGACGGGAACAATAAAGGAGACGGTGGTTCCATGGCCGGGACGGCTCCGGATAGACAAGCCCTGCCCGTAACGTTCAATCAGCCGCCGGTTCGTGTTCCAAATACCGATACCGGAGTCCGTGTCTTTGTTCTTCTTCAGCAAGCGTTCAATTTCAGCCTGCTCCATGCCCTTGCCGTTATCCTGAACCTCGAAGCGGACATGATCCCCCAGCTCTTCAATGCGGATCATGAGGGTGCCTCCCTCGATAAGACTAAGCAGTCCGTGCCGGACGGCATTCTCTACCAGCGGCTGCAGGATCAGCGGAGGGATTAAGAGCAGTCCGCTGTAATTCCGTTCCCACGCGACCTCCAGCCGTTCCCCGAACCGGACCTTCTCGATATACAAATAGGCTTCGACCAGCGACAGCTCCTGACGCAAGTGAACCAGCTTCCCGGTATTCATCAGATCGAAGCTCGCGCGCAGGAAGGAGGAGAAGGCGTCAATCAGCTCCTGCATCTGGCGGATATCAATCTGGCTGAGCGTCGAGATCGAATTCAGCGTATTGAACAGGAAATGAGGACGGATCTGCGCCTGGAGGTAGGCGATCTCCAGGCGCAGGTTATGCTGGATGCTCTGCTTCATCCTCGCCAGCCCCGTAACCCGGTACTTCAATTCCAGGCTATCGACCGGCTTGGTCACATAATCATTGGCCCCCAGCCGGAATCCGTAATAGATCTCCTCACGCCGCGCACGAGCCGTCAGCAGCAGCACCGGCAATTCGGAGGCCGAATACCGCTCCCTGACTTGCCGGGTAAGCTCATACCCTGACATCTGTGGCATCATCACATCCGTGATTAACAGATCCCAGGATTCCTCTCCCAGGTGCTTCAGCGCCTCCTCACCACTGAGCACCGGAGTCAGCCGGTAGATATCCTCATGCAAAATGGTGGAGAGCACCCGAAGATTCACCGGATCATCGTCAACCACCAGAATGTGGAGTATGGCTCCATCCTGATCCTCCTCAGCCGCCGGGAACAGAGGTGAACCGGCAGGGAGCGGCGTTTCGCCTCTGCCCTGGAAATAGGGCGCCTGAGCGTTCAACGAAACGTCCGGCCATTCCTCTGCTTCGCTCCCGCCGAACCTGCCGTCCGTGAAGAAAGGCCCGTCTGCCAGCGGCAGGCTGAAGCGGAAGATGGAGCCTTCCCCCGGCCTGGACTCCACCGTAAGCCTGCCCCCGTGCAGCTCCACGAGCTGCCGGGTAATACTCAGGCCCAGACCCAGGCCGCCCCTGTCCTGCCCGCCCGCCTGTTCATAGGGCTGGAAGATACGGCTGAGTTCTTCCAGGGCGATCCCTTCACCGGAATCGGCAACGCTGATCAGCAGCTGCCCGTCTGCCTCCTCAGCAGATATCCGTATACTGCCGGATTCGGTGAATTTCACGGCGTTATGGATCAGGTTGAACAGAATCTGAATCAGCCGTTTCTCGTCCGCCCATACGCTCGGGAGCGCTTCGGATGCGCTTACATGAAGTGTCAGGTTACGGCCTTCCGTCAAATAACGGAGCATGTCCGCAACTCCTGCCGCAATTGTATAGACCGATAACGGCACGGGGTGAAGAACCATCCGGTTCTCCCGCAGCAGGGTCAGATCCATAAGATCATCCAGCAGCTGCGACATTTGTCGCCCGATGCGGACAAGCAGCTCCAGGTCGCCGGATTCTTCCTCAGGGCAGGCTGTCCGCCTCTTGTCATATTCGGTCTCAGCAATGCTGATCATTCCATGCAGCGGAGTCCGCAGCTCATGCGAGGTGCTGATCAGGAAGCGTTCTTTCTGCTTATCTGTTTGCACCAGCTGTTCATAGAGCACTCTGCTCTCGTCGGAGCGCCTGATATATTGCTTCAGTCCGTAGGCGGAGAATCCGACAATAGCAGCCAGAATGTCAATAGAGTAGAACGGGAGGTTCTGCCGTTCACCGTTCAGCGTATTCCCCCATACGACCCCTGATACAATACAGGAAGCGATGAAGGTAAGAAAGCTGACGTCCCTTTTCCGTTTATATACCATTATTCCGAAAATTACAAACATCCAGCACGGGGGAATCATATACAAAAGGCTGAAATAAATAGTGGCATTGGACAATACGAGATGGATCGGCAGCACACTTATACAGAGAGTGTATAGAACAAGGAGGAAGCTGTAGATCTTGAAGGCCCACCCTACGGCTTGAGCGCTGTAGAATTTGTAGGTCAGCAGCAGCATGAAAAAGACCATCCATACATAAGACAGGAGCCTGATCTTGATCATCCACGTATAGTTAAGCGGCAGCACAATTAGCAGCAGGACATCGTTGTCCGCTGCAATGGAGAGAGCTGTCGTAATCAGCATAAGAGCAAACAGCAGCAAGACCCGCTGTTTTTTGGCAAGCACATACAGGATGCAGACATACAGGGCGTGGAGCAGAAGGATGACGATAGTGGTTAGCTGAAAAGCGGTGGAGTACCAGCGCTCCTTCTGAATGGAGGATTGGGCGCCGAAGCGGATGGAGTAAGAGATTCCTCCCTTCTCCCCATGCTCGAAATTGGCTGCCTGGATCAGCACAAGCATCTCCTGCTCTCCCGCAGGCAGGGGGTAGTCAACCGTATATGAAACAGCCATCGGCCGGTGTAGCTCCCTGTCTACAGCAGGCTGACCCATCGCCGGATACACCTGGCCGTTGACTTCGATCCGGGAAGAGGCCTGGATCTGCTGTACCCAGAAGGAATAGGGCTCATCCAGGGGCTGATCCACTAGAACACGCAGAGCATAAGTCCCGTAGCCGAGAGAAGAGCCGGACAGGGCGGACTTCCAGTTACCCGGAACATTCATCATGAGCGGAGCTCCGGCAGTCCCTGAGCGGATATCGCTCGCTGTCACGAGCCGGTTCGGATAAAAGGCCCATTCACCGTCGAGAACCAGCGAGTGGGCATTCTTGAGATGCCAGCCGCGCAAATCCAGCGCGCCTCTGGACGCCCCGGGCTGCTGCGGAGCAGCAAAAATCTGCTGCCATACCGTGTGCATTCCCAAGAGCAAAGACATATATAACATTGTTAAAGTCAAATGTTTGAAGTAATATTTGGAATTTGTATTCATCATAGTGTAATGAGTTCGACAAAGGAAAGGCTTAACCTTCTACAACATCAAATAAATTCTTGAACAAACTGGAGCTGCGGCGGCGAATTGTCACTGGAACCTTGACTGGTGTCAGATTCGGTCTTTTGTCCTGCTTTCCAGGCTGGCCAGTAGTGCTGCTTGCACAACCCTTTCGCATAATGCCTTCTGTCGCAGTTCTCTATCGTGCATTTTCTTTCATTAATGGCCCTGAGTCTCCCCATTGTATATCCCTCCATGAAAGTTTCGTTTCAAGTCAAGCCCATTATAGAGAGACCTCATAGACAAGAACTGAACAAAATTGGAATTTAAATTCCAATAATTCTCAATACAGAAATAAGCAGCCCCCTTGTGCAGAAGTGTCTTTGTCTGCCAGGAGGGGCTGCTGTATTCAAGTCAAATCTATTGTAACTCGTAAATACTTAGGTTTGACAGGTCTGTATTAAATGTCTGAGTTCCTCCTCCAGCGCTTAATACAGCATTTGCTCTGAGATAGAGTTCTATTGATGCCGTCGGTTTGAGGATACCCGCTGATTGAACCGTATAATCCCAGTTACCTGTTGTAGAACCTGCTGATTCAGTGCCGTAATAGGTAATATGCATAATTTGACTACCGAGATTAGTTAATACTTCTACAAGGGTCACATCACGATTTGCAGGTGCTGTTATTCGAAAAGAAAAAGAAACGTGATACACGTGATTTTGTAGTAGATCTATACTCTGGCCAGCGCTAGTTAGTGTAATACTTCCATTACTGTCATTATATATTTCTTGAAATACCAGTCTTGAAAGGGTACTGGGTGCGGTGGTAGTAATAAGGCCGAACAAAGCATTGGGGTTATTTATATTTAGGAAAATCCCTGTAGCCCCGGTGAGGCCGGTGAGGCCGGTGAGGCCGGTAACGCCGGTGAGGCCCGTAGCTCCAGTCAATGCGATGCCGGTAGCGCCGGTAACCCCAGTAGCGCCAGTAGCACCGGTAGCCCCAGTAGCACCGGTAGTGCCAGTAGCGCCGGTAGCACCGGTAGCGCCGGTAGCGCCGGTAACCCCGGTAACCCCGGTAACCCCGGTAACCCCGGTAACCCCGGTAACCCCGGTAACCCCGGTAACCCCGGTAACCCCGGTAACCCCGGTAACCCCGGTAATGCCTGTAAGGCCAGTGAGCCCCGTAACGCCAGTAACGCCAGTAACACCGGTAGCGCCCGTGAGCCCCGTAACGCCGGTAGCGCCCGTGAGCCCCGTAACGCCGGTAGCGCCCGTGAGACCCGTGAAGCCGGTAGCGCCAGTGACTCCTGTAGCTCCGGTAACGCCTGTAAGACCTGTGTTACCGGTGGCCCCTGTTTCTCCTGTGGCTCCCGTGAGGCCCGTGACTCCTGTAGCGCCGGTAATACCGGTAATGCCAGTCAGTCCGGTGTTTCCGCCTGTTCCGACTGGACCGGAACCTGTCGGGCCTGTAGGTCCTGTAACCCCGCTCTGTCCGATCTCTTCCCACGTTGTCCAGGTGCCCCCTCCGTCCTGGCTGCTGCGGTAATACAATGCAGGGTTCGAGATATAGAGCTGCTGTACATAAATTCCAACCCTGGAGACATACAGTGTCCAGACCTCAGGATGGACGACCGGCGGATTGAACGGGGGCGCCGGTCCATTAGGATCATCAGAGCTGTAGACGCCTGGTTGATTGAAGGATTCCAGAGGGGAATCAGAGTCCTCCTCGTTATAGGACACTGCGCCAACGTCGGCAGCGTCCAGAACAACTATACCGGCTTGGCCGTTGACGATAACTGCCCCACCGGGGGCACCCGTAGGCCCTGTAGGTCCGGTGGCCCCGATGACGGCAACGGGCAGATCCGCGGCGGTATCCATCTTCGAATCCAATATCATTTCCAGCATGGAGGTTGTGTTGAGCATGGATCGCACGTTGTTGTTAACCTGCAGTAACTGCGCTACTGTAGCGGGCGGTCCGCTTAGGCCCGGCAGGGTCCCCAAGGCATACTGGATTTTCTCACCTTCTGCATTAATAATGTGTGCCAGACCCAGTTCTTCCATAGCGATGGAAGAGAAGATCAGATTAACGGCATCATCCCGTGTCAATGACACGGACGGTGTTATATTGGGTAGATTGGGTGTTGACAACGAAAACCCTCCTTCGCTCGTACTTTCTCTTACCTCAAGAAGCTTACTTTACCTGAAAGATGCTTACATTGGACCAGGTGCTATTGAACACTGCTGAAGAAGGAGCTGTGGAAAAAGTAAAAACTGATTGTAGTATTAGGGCTTGCGTCGTTGTAGCATCCGTTTTAATTAACCCGCTGGATTCCAGCGTCATGGCTGTTGTGCCCGTGCCGCCAGCAGGAGCTTTGCTTCCAACATTGGTGATGTGTAGGCGGGTACCGTTCAGGCTGGCGAATACTTCCCCTGAAGTTACAGTAATGGTACCAGGAGTGATCGATACTCTCATGGAAAAGGACATATAGTAGGTGGTGTTAGGCTGTAGATTAATCGTGTTTCCTCCAGATAACGTAATGGTGTTGTTGCTGTTATCAATTAACATAGTGAGTGGTATGGTTGCGGTAACACCTACGGTTGCTGCGCTTGGCTGGAACATAGCACTCAAGTTCGCGCCGGTAGCTCCAGTCATGCCGGTCATGCCGGTCATGCCGGTCATGCCGGTAACGCCGGTAACGCCAGTAAGACCGGTCATGCCAGTAACGCCGGTCATGCCGGTCATACCGCTGACGCCGGTAACGCCGGTAACGCCTGTGAGACCCGTGAGGCCCGTGAGGCCGGTGAGACCCGTGAGGCCAGTAACGCCCGTGAGACCGGTGAGACCCGTGAGGCCGGTGAGACCGGTAAGGCCGGTGAGACCGGTAACGCCCGTGAGACCGGTGAGGCCGGTGAGGCCGGTGAGACCGGTATCGCCCGTGAGACCGGTGAGGCCGGTGAGTCCGGTGGCGCCGGTAAGGCCGGTCATCCCGGTGAGGCCAGTAACGCCGGTAAGACCAGTGAGGCCAGTAACGCCGGTCATGCCGGTCATACCGCTGACGCCGGTAACGCCGGTGAGTCCGGTGAGACCGGTGAGGCCGGTAAGACCCGTGAGGCCCGTGAGACCTGCGGCTCCGGAGAGGCCGGTGAGTCCGGTGGCGCCGGTGAGTCCGGTAAGACCGGTGAGTCCGGTGGCGCCGGTAAGGCCGGTGAGACCTGTAAGGCCAGTAAGGCCAGTGACCCCTGTCGGTCCGGTACCCCCTACCCCTGTGACCCCTGTAACGCCAGTCTCACCCTGTTGTCCAATTGGGACCCAGCCGCTAGGCCACGTGGCCCCGTTATCCTGACTACTGCGGTAGAAGAGGGCAGGGTTCGAGATATAGATCTGCTGTACATATTCCCCAACCCGGGAGACATACAAGGTCCAGACCGGCGGATGCGCTACTCCCGTCGGACCATTCTGGGGTGCTGGGCCAGTGGGGTCATTGGAGCTATAAACACCGGCCTCTATGAAGGAGTTAAGATCAGAACCAGAATACTCCTCAGTTATGGGAAATGCGCCTACATCTGCAGCGTCAAGTACCACATCCCCGATCTGGCCGTTGACGCTGGTGACCTCACCGGGTTCACCTGTGAAACCGGTAGCACCTGTGGGTCCAATCAGGGTGGGTACACTGGCGGCCGTCGACAGCTTTGAGTCCAGCATCATTTCCTGTCTTAGGATCATATTCAGCATGCTTTGCGTACTGCTGTTCACATCCAGCACCTGCTGCAGGGTGGCCCCTGGTCCGGTAATTCCCGGCAGCGTACCCAGGGCGAACTGAATTTTCTCTCCTTCTGCATTAATAATATGTGCTAGACCCAGCTCCTCCATTGCAATGGAAGAGAACAAGAGGTTCACGACATCATCCCGTGTCAATGTAATCGTCGGGGAAATATTAGGGATATTCGGTGTAGACAAAATAAAAAACCTCCTTATTTGATGGGATCATACAATGTATTCCTGACGGTTCTTGTCTGTACTAGACAGTAGCCTAAGTACAAGGTCCAATAAAATTTCATTAATTTTCATTCGTATTTAACCTCCGCTCTGCATATAAATGATTTACTAAGTCCGTTAAATCCACCAAACGCAGACACCTAGTGAAGGAGGGGATTGTTTGTCCACAGAAGCTTCAACCTTGCGTGAACAGATTCTGAAGCTGACCAGCCAATTCTACAGCAGCCGTTGGCCTGGCCGGTCATTCGTGCCCGGACGCGATTATGTGCCGGTCAGCGGCAAGGTGTTCGACGGGGATGAATTAATGAGTCTGGTCGATGCTTCGCTCGATTTCCATTTAACGGCAGGCAGATACACGGGTGAATTCGAGAGGCGCTTCGCCCAGATCATGGGAAGAAAGCACACCCTGCTGGTCAACTCCGGCTCCAGTGCCAATCTTCTAGCAGTTGCGGCGCTGACTTCACCGCTGCTCGGTGAACGCCGGCTGCTGCCGGGCGATGAGGTGATTACCGTTGCCGCCGGATTTCCGACCACGGTCAATCCGCTGATACAACATGGACTTATTCCAGTATTCGTCGATGTCGAGCTGCCTACTTACAATATAAATACAGCCCAGCTGGACGCGGCGCTCAGCCCCCGTACCAAAGCGGTTATGCTGGCCCACACCCTGGGCAATCCCTTCGACCTGGCCAGCGTTAAGGCCTTCACGGACCGGCACGGCCTGTGGCTGATCGAGGATACCTGCGATGCTGTTGGATCGCTCTATGAAGGGCGCCCGGCCGGTTCCTTCGGCGATCTGGCGACCGTCAGCTTCTTCCCTGCGCATCATATGACTATGGGTGAGGGGGGGGCCGTACTTACCTCGGGTGCCCGGCTCAAAAAAATTGTCGAATCTCTCCGCGATTGGGGCAGGGACTGCTGGTGCCAGCCGGGAGACGACAATACCTGCGGCAAGAGGTACGACTGGACCAAAGGCGAGCTTCCGTCCGGGTATGACCACAAGTATACCTACAGCCATATCGGCTACAATCTGAAAGCTACGGATATGCAGGCTGCGATTGGCGTCGCCCAGCTTGATAAGCTGGATAGCTTCCATACTGCACGTAAACGTAACTTTGATTATCTTAAGGCTGCGCTGAAGCCTGCCGAAGAATGGCTTATTCTGCCGGAAGCGACTCCCCGGAGTGAGCCTAGTTGGTTCGGATTTCCGATAACAATGAGAGAGGGTGCTCATCTCTCCCGTAATGATCTCGTGCGAAAGCTGGAGGAGGCGCGGATTGGCACCCGGCTCTTATTCGCCGGGAACCTGCTCAAGCAGCCGGCTTATTCCGGTGTAGCCCACCGCATTGCCGCGCCGCTGACCCAGACGGACAGGATCATGAACGACACGTTCTGGGCAGGCATCTATCCAGGACTAACTACGGAGATGCTTGATTATACTGCCGAGGTGCTGCTTGGCTTGCTGAAGGGTAAGGAGGTTAGACCATGAAGGTGGTTATTCTGGCTGGGGGATACGGGACGCGCATCAGCGAGGAGACCGATGTGAAGCCCAAGCCAATGATTGAGATCGGCGACAAGCCGCTGCTTGTGCATATTATGGAGAACTATGCCAATCAGGGATTCGATGATTTTGTCATTTGTCTGGGGTATATGGGGCATGTCATTAAACAATATTTCGCCGATTTCTATCTCCAGAGCTCGGATATTTCTTTCGATTTCGGTAATGGCAACCAGATCACCCGCCATAACCGTCAGTTACGGAACTGGAAGGTAACACTTGCAGACACAGGCAAAGAGACGATGACTGGAGGAAGAATCCGGCAAGTCCAGAAATACATCGGCAATGAACCCTTCATGCTGACCTATGGGGATGGTGTTGCGGATATTAACATACAGCAGTTACTGGACTTCCACCGTTCTCACGGGAAGCTGGCGACTGTGACTGCGGTTCAGCCGTCGGGTCGTTTCGGAGCGCTGGATATTGTGGAGGAGACCAGAGTAACCGGCTTTGTGGAGAAGCCCAAAGGGGACGAGGGCTGGGTAAACGGCGGTTTCTTCGTACTGCAGCCGGAGATCTTCTCACTGATCGAGGGGGATAGTACGGTCTGGGAACAGGAGCCGCTCCGGGAACTGGCCCAGCGGGATGAACTCAGAGCTTACAAGCACCACGGCTTCTGGCAGCCGATGGATACGCTCCGTGATAAGCGGTATCTGGAGCAGCTATGGCGGGAGGGAGGTCTCCCGTGGATGCAAACACTCTGACATCAGCGGATTTCTGGAAAGGGCGGCGCGTGTTCGTGACCGGACACACCGGCTTCAAGGGGAGCTGGCTCTGCTTGTGGCTGACGATGCTGGGTGCACGGGTAAGCGGGTACGCCTGGGACCGGGATGAGCATAAGCTCTTCACGCTAACCGGAGCCGAGCGGGAGGTCAAAACCGTCTGGGGGGATGTGCGGAATCGGCAGCGTCTCGATGCAGCATTGCGGGAAGCGACCCCGGAGATAGTGTTCCATCTTGCCGCTCAGCCGCTGGTCCGCGCTTCTTACCAAATCCCCGCAGACACCTTTGAGGTGAACGTGATGGGTACGGTGAATCTGCTGGAGGCTGTATGCAGCGCCGTGGATTCCGGAATGGGAATTAAGGCTGTCGTCAATGTTACAACAGATAAATGCTATGACAACCGTGAGTGGATTTGGGGCTACCGCGAGACTGATCCGCTGGGCGGATATGATCCCTATTCTGCCAGCAAGGCGTGTTCGGAGCTGGTCACACAGGCTTACCGGAGCAGCTATTTCCTGCCGGCGCGTTATGCCGAGCATGGAGTCGCTGTCGCAACCGCCAGGGCGGGCAATGTCATTGGAGGCGGCGACGATTCACCGGACCGGCTGGTACCGGATTGTCTGCGGGCATTCGCTGCGGGGGAGCGGCCGCTGCTACGCAGTCCGGGGGCAACACGGCCCTGGCAGCATGTGCTGGAGCCGCTTGGCGGCTATCTGCTGTTAGCCGAGCAGCTGGTGCGGGGAGGGGCGGACTATGCAGCCGCCTGGAACTTCGGTCCCGAAGAGGAGAGCATACACTCCGTGGAGAAGGTTGCGCTCCGGCTGGCAGGGATCTGGGGAGAGGGAGCCGGCATTGATATTGCGGCTTCCTCCGGGCTGCACGAGGCAGGCGAACTGCAGCTCGACAGTACCAAGTCCCGCCGCCTGCTAGGCTGGCGCTCGCGCTGGAGTGTAGAACAGGCGCTGCAGAAGACAGTGGAATGGCACAGGGCGCTGGAAGCAGGGCAGGATATGCGGAGGATCAGTGAGCTTCAAATACGCGAATATATGACAGAGAACCATTAGGAGGGCGAAATGATTACTATCAGTCTATGTATGATCGTACGGAATGAAGAGAACGGCCTGGGCCGTTGCCTGGATTGTGTAAAGGATATTGCTGACGAGATTGTAATTGTCGATACCGGTTCGACAGATCGCACTAAGGAGATCGCAGCAGAATATGGTGCGGTGATCTATGACTTTGAATGGATTGATAATTTCGCCGCAGCACGTAATGAAGCTTTCAGCAAGGCGACTAAGGAATACATTCTGTGGCTGGATGCTGACGATACCATTGAGGAAATAGATAAGGTGCGGTTCAAAAAGCTGAAGGAGACTTTGTCACCGGAATACCAGTCTGTGACGATGCCCTACAATCTGGGATTTGATAGCGAAGGCAGAGTGACCACGAGCTTGAGACGGAACCGGCTGGTCCGGCGTGAATGTAACTTTCAGTGGGTGGGACCGGTACACGAGTACCTGGCAGTCGCCGGTTATACACTGGACAGCGACATCTGTATCACCCATAAGAAGGATAAATTGCATACTGACCGTAATTTGCGTATCTACCGTGGACGTCAGGCCAAGGGTGAGGACTTCTCTCCACGTGATCTCTACTATTTTGCCAATGAACTTCGGGATCATGCTATCTACGAGGAAGCATTGGAATATTACGAAAAGTTCCTGCAGACCGGCCAGGGGTGGATCGAAGACAACTATCAGGCTTGTCTGAAGATGTCTGAATGCCATGGGCATTTAAAGAACAAGGAAGGTAAGCTGAATTCGCTTTACCGCACCTTGAACTATGATATTCCACGCTCGGAATTTTGCTGCCGTCTTGGTGTGGAGTTCTTGGAGGCAGGGCAGTATCAACAGGCCATTTACTGGTTTGAACTAGCGGTCACACTGCCAAAAAGATCGGAATCCCTGGGGCTGCAGGATATGACGTCTACAACCTGGGTGCCACATCTGCAATTGTGCGTCTGCTATGACCGTCTGGGTCAGTACATGAAGGCTAATTATCACAATGAATCTGCGCTTTTCTATTATCCCTCACATCCCAGTATGCTGCACAACCGGAAATATTATAAAGAGCTTCTGGGTGAATCCTTTACTGAATTATTTAAAGTTTCTTAGAAGCAGCATCCGCTGCCCGGAAGCAGTACAACAGACAGGCAACGTTCTTCGGAACGGGGCCTGTCTTTCTTTTTTTGGGGTAAGAATCACACAAATAGGTATTTTTACACATTTATTTTGAGGCACATGAATACCATTAAAGTAAATAAGTCCATTTATCCACTTAATAGAGGAGAGATGTTATATGGTACGCCACTACACGCAACTGGAAATGATCAATTTATCGAAATTGCCCCCCACTACAGTGAAGAGATGGTTGGAGTATTTCTCTTATTTTGTGCCGGGAACCCGTCAGGGAGACCAGGTGCTCTATCCCTATGAAACTCTGAAACTGCTAAAACGGATCAGTGAGCTGCGAATGGAGCGTTATCATCTAAGCACCATTGTGCGTCTGCTGATTGAGGAAGGATTCCCGATGTACGGCAAGGGAGAACAAGAAGCACCCGCTATAGAGCAAACGGAAATCGACGCTGCCGAGTCTCCACAGCCTGACAGGCAGCAGCAGCTTGTCGCCTCTCTATCGTCCCTTGCGAGTGAGCTTGTCCGAATTGCGGATCATCTGAATCACTGGAAGGTGCAATAGCTACACAAGTCCTGGAGAATTCCTTGAGCTGCTAATTCTGTGATTAAGGCTTGTCCCTCTCTAGGCACCAGCGTGCCTGTCGGTTCGAGTATACACCAAGACTGAGGGCTCCAGTCCCCGGAACAGGCAGAAAGCGGGTCAGCCGCCTGTTCTTAGCATCGGGTGTTCCGCTGTTGCGCCGCAACCCTCAGTATATTGTTACGAGCTGGCTGAAGAATTGACGGAGACCCGTTATTCTTCCTCCTCTTCAATGTCTATTTCAAGCTCTTCTTCCAGCAATTTTTCCGACAAGGCACCAGAGTCGCTGAGCAGGCGCAGAATCCGGTCCATCTTGCTTAGACTCAGCCATTGGCCCTTGGTGATCTCTTCCAACAATCTGGCAGTTGTATTATTTAACTGGATCATATTGCGGAAGTTCATATTTCCGGGATTGGATAGTACGAAGGCCTGCATAGCTTCCGCTTCTGCATTGATGATGTGAGACAATGACATCTCGTTGATAGCGATAGAGGTAAGCAGGAGAGAGATGCTTTCCTCCCGCGTAAGCGAGATATCAGGGGTTATATTGGGAATGTGGGGCATTGACATGCAGATCTCCTCCAAAACGTGAAAGGTTGCATTGCGCTTAATTGTCCGGTCATAGCTATGTATACTTCAGGCACAGATTGTCCTATTCCTGTTATTCTTTGAAATCCGTCAAATCCGATATACCTTGGACTAATGGTGATAGGGACAACTCAAAAGCACATATATATAATGGTATAGAAATGATGCTAAGCGGCGGAGGTGAACAAGCGATGCAGAAGCGTGAACAGTTGATCAAAGCGATTATTCTGGCTGCGGCACTGGAAGAGGAGGCGGTCTCAGCTTTGATCGCGGCTGAAATCCGCAAGCTTGAATATATGATGGCCGCCGAAGGAAGCTTGTGGACAGAATCGAATATAGAGAATCTCAGCGCTCTGCGGGAGGCGGTAGCCAGAGTCATCCTAGCCTTGGCGCAGAAGCAGGCCATGATCTGCAGGACACTGGATACCAGCAGGCGCCTGCTGGGAGAGGTGAATGATTATGAATACTGAATCCCGGAAATCGGAGGATGAACTGCTGGTGAACGCGATCCATAAAACCATGGGACAAATGGAGCAGCTGAAGCACGCCTGCCTGCGCCTCTCAGTCAATGCAGATGAGGAACTGGCGCTGTTTATGCAGGAGACCCGCAGGCTGCTTGACAAGGTTCAGACATCCGGTCAGGAGCCGGAGAAGGAATGGAATGAGCCCGAAGAAGAGGTTGCGGCATTCATTAAGAGCGCCGTCCAGAACGCCGTACGTCCCGCCGCTGCTCCATTTGTATCCATGCGTAAGCCTGCCTTTGCCCAGCGTAAGGCAGGTCGGTTCATACAGAAGCGCTCTCCGCAGGTTAAGCGCAAACGCACTTCCAGCGCGAAGAGAAGCAGGACGGAACACGTGCGCGCAACAGGAGAACGTACAAGGTCGCTGCGGCAGCCGAGTGTGCCTGAGCCGAAGGTGATAAAGCCTAAGCAGGAGCCGCAGTCGCCGAAGAAAAAGCTGGAGTCGCAGCCGCCGAAGCCGAAGCTCGAGCTGCAGTTGCCGAAGCCGAAGCTCGAGCTGAAGTCACAGCCGCCGAAGAAGACAACAAACCTGAAGGCAAGTGAACCCGTAGAATATTCAGGAATTATAACCTCGTCCAACCTGAAGCGTTCCTTCTAGAGTATGCCGGTCCGCCGGACGTTGTCATCTGCCGGGAAGCTGCCATACTCCGGCTTCCGGGTCATAACTATCCACAATTCTGGCGGGATTTCCCGCCGCAATGCAGAAATCCGGCAAATCTCTGGTCACTACACTGTTGGGTGTGATTCTGCATCCTTGACCGATACTGACGTTGCCCACAATGACGCAGTGGGCACCGATCTCACTTGTGGCACCGATCCGTACGCGTTGGCTGCTGGAGGTGATCCACTGGTCGCGTATAGGAACGCCGACCTGGCTGTACTGATGGTTGGTATCGGAGATATAGACATCAGGTCCGATGATGACATTCTCTTCAAGCACAACGCTGTTCGCAGCGGCGATAATCAGATTGCGGCTGCAATAACAGCCGTCTCCAATGGTGATGGCGGGTGGCTCCCCTTGACCGGGGTGTATCACGGTGAACCAACTGTTCTCAAGGATATGCACTTTGCTGCCGATAGCGACTTTCTCCGGACAGTTGATATCGGTTTTTTGTACGATCAGGCTGCCGGGACCATATTGGTAAAAACGATTTTGAAAATCCTCGCTGATGAAGTCCATCCACAATCCACCTTTCATTAATTGGGCGAGCCATCTTCAGACCCGCCCAGCGTTGCAGATTTACTGGTGTCTGGCCTGAATCGTTTTGATATGTGTATGGAGATCCTCAAAGTATGACTCGTTGCGGTAGGCCTCGACTAAGACCTCTTCGAAATCTGCGGGTTGCAGTTGCTGGAGGTTGTTCTCCAGTAAATAGTTGTACCACCAGAGCAGAAAGGAGTAGGCAATATGTTTTTTCTCGGCCGCAAGCGCGGCTTCACTCAATCCTTTATCCAAGAAGTAATTTAGAATATTCAAATAAGAATGAATGAACGTCTGGGCGAAGCTGTATCCGCCGGTTATCTTGCCGCTGCTCGTCAGCAGCTTGCGGCGATAGACGCAATAATCCGGTGTGATACCGAGAATGGAGAACTCCAGATAGACCTGGATAAGATTGGAGCCAATGAAAAGCTCTGGCGTGGGAATCTGTTCAAATTCCTTCCTGCGCATGGTGATTCCGGATACAAATGTGCTGTAGATAGAGACATGCCTTACATAATTGCTTATGCCAGCCCCCCGATCGACCCGTCCGGTGTTCTGAAGTATATCCAGGAAGATTAGGCTGCAGTCTTTGTTTTGTTCTATAACACTGTACAAAGCCTCAAGAGAGCCCGGCAGCCAGTAATCATCGTCACCGTGCAGCTTGATGAATTCACCGCGGGCATAGCCGGCACATTTCAGGAAATTGTAGTCCGCGCCTTCGTTATGTTCGTTGCGGTAGTAGCGGAGGTTGGGGTAACCTAATTGATACTTTCGGACGAGTTCCTCAGTGCGATCTGTGGAGGCATTGTCCGAGACGATCACCTCGAAGTCTTCCATTCTGGCGTTCTGGCTGTAAATACTGTTCAAGCAGACATCAAGCTCCTCTTCGCGGTTATAGGTTGGAATGCAAATGCTGAAGAGGAGGGGCTTGCTGTGGATTTCTGAAGGCAGGGTATCTTCTATTGTAGGCACAACATCTTCCAACACTGGCAAATGCTCTATTTCACCGGAGAGTACACCGACCCTTCTCCATTTCCTGATCATAGGATCATATTGTTTGATTACCCGGGCCGGAGCACCGACCGCCACGCAGTAATCGGGAATCACCGTGCCGGATACCACGACCGCGCCTGCACCAATGACACAGTTTCTGCCGATGGACACTTGTCCTGTTATCACGGCATTCATGCCGATCCAACTTCCGGAGCCAATGGTTACGGTGTGGCTCCAGGAATCCACGCCCTGTTGCATGATGGGAAGATCAGGGTTCTGATAGGCGAGGTTGTGGTCCGAGATATGGACACCCGGCGAGATGATTACCTGGGAACCAATTTCGATACGGTTGACCGCAGACAGGCAGCACCTGCGTCCGATATCACTTCCGGAGCCGATCACGATCCGCGGCTCACCGATGTAGTTGTTGTAAGGCAGCATCATCCAGCACTCAGCCTGCAGTTTGATTTCATTGCCCAGAGCTATGCCCTGCGTACCAAATAAATCGCATGTGGAATGGATGTCGCATCCGCTGCCCAGCCGGTGGAACTGGTGCGGTCCATAGCTTTGGCCATAGCCATAACGTTCCAGAAAGACCTGCTTGGCTTCAGCGAAACCGTTGGCCGTATTCGGAATACCGCAGTCATGCAGACACCAGGAAAGATGCTGCTTGGGTATGCCTACTTCATAACCGTTTGCGAGAAACTCCTGGCATTGCGAAATATCATAGAAATGCCATCCGTCAAACCAGTCTTTACGCCAAGGGATATCATATTGCGTGACCAGCATCAGTCCGTCGAGACTCTCCACACTTTCATAATCTCCCGCCGGCTGCAGAAATTCCATGGGCTTGAGCATACCCGTATGGCTCTCAACCACTTTGCCATATTTGTGTGGGGCCTCCCACCAGGTGCCGGAAGACGGAAGTACTTTAGCACCTACGACTCCAAGAATACCTAAAGACGGATGATCGGTGAACAGGCGTACGATGTCTGCAATAAAGTGGGGGTTAAGGATATGGACGTCCTGATGAATATACACCTTGTATTTGGCATCCGATTGGCGCATAGCCTCATCGTAGCCTGCTGTCAGGCTTACGGCTCCCCTCACCATTTGAATATCTGCTTCATATCCGTCCGGGATGATTAATTGCTTCAGATTCAGTTCGCTGCGTTGGGCCAGCCCCTCGTCGTTTACACAAATAATGAAACTTATTTTACAGTCATCCATGTCGCTCGATCCCTCTCTTTTAACCCTCCAGGTCCGGCATCTTCCTTATTTACTGGACTTTGTGGACCCGAGGCTTTCGGTTTTGCCATCTGTCCGGGCATAGTCTATGTATATTCAGACAATGCCCAAACATCAATGGAATTTGTCAAAGGTACTTATAATATCTGCTGCAAATGGATTGGTGGATCAGTCATTTTATAGCGACAAAGGCAGAAATGCGGATTGGATTGCAGTAGTGCATATTGTCGGGACACCCACGGGTTGACAAAATTCCCCGCTTGCACCAAATCGGCAGTCCGCTCCCATTCCCGTCTGTTTAGAACAAGCGGAAGAGGCGGAGAAGCGCCTGTTGCAGCATGTCTGACAAACTCGGATAATCCCTCCAGCCGTTCTGTCTGCGGGGAGCGGTGGATAAGCTCGGGCTGAATCAACACGATAGCACACTCAGGATGAGTGTGAAGCACATTCAGAAAACGATTGAGAGAGCCATTAAGGAAGGAGATTCCAGGCTCATGCACCATTATAAATTTCCCGCGCGCCATATCCGCCGCCTGAATGTTAAGGAGACCTTCTCCTGCATGTGCCGGATTGCGAAGGTAGCGGAAGCTGTGGTGATGATCTTCATAGTGGCGCGCCACTTCCTCAGTCTCATCTGCCGAGGCATCGTCCAGAACACAGACTTCGATTATTCCGGCATCATCGGTCTGTGTATAGATCGATTCCAGAGCTCGCCGCAGCTCGCCGGCCTGATTGTGTACCGGTAAGCAAATGGATAGCAGCGGTTCCTTGCTCCTGCGCTCCAATACCTCCCGGGCTTCCCCCTCACTGTGTACCCTGATCCATTCGCCGCTTGTCGGCTCGTAGATCCGGCGAAATTCGGCTGGGTTGCCGGCGACCACGCAGTAATCCGGTACATCCCGCATAATAACACTCCCTGCTCCTACCACGCAGCCTTTACCAATCTTCACATTGCCCAAGATGGAGGAATGTGCTCCGATCCAGGAGCCTTCACCGATCACTACTGTAGAAGCGCTGCTGCTCTTCTTATCCCATACTTGTCTGGCGTCAGTTATAAACACATGGGGGCCTGTTATTACATCTGCCTTCAGTACCACCTTGCCGGTTGCAGTAATGGTCAGGAACCGGTTGCATTCGCAACGGTCCCCGATCATGATTCGGGGAGAGCCATTCATGGCCGGAGAAGGGATATTCCACCGGTAGCCCTCCCGTACCAGCACGCCTGCACCGAAAGCCGTCTGTTCCGGCAAAGATAACACACCGTCTGAGGCTATCCTACAGCCTGTTCCGTAAGCATAGAGACGATAATAGAGCGAGGGGGGGATAGTATCCATATCTTCCTCCTTGTATCAGATGGAATACACACAGTGTGAAGACTCTGTACTAGCTTATGAACCGGAACAGGAATCATGCAAGTAAATCCGGTCGAATGATCCGCCAGGGCTGGCATATACATATACGAGAAATCCGTTAAATCCGAATTTTCAGAATCTGCAAGAGGGAGGAGAAGAGTTGCCGACCATCAGTCTATGCATGATTGTACGCAATGAAGAGCAGAGTCTGGGGCGATGCCTGTCATCAGTCGCGGACCTTGTGGATGAGTTAGTTATTGTAGATACTGGCTCGACTGATCGCACCAAAACAATAGCGGCCAGCTTCGGGGCAAATATCTATGATTATGAGTGGATCCAGGACTTCGCAGCAGCACGTAATTATTCATTCAGTAAAGCGACCTGCGAGTATATTATGTGGCTCGATGCGGACGATGTCATTGAAGAAACCGACCACGAACGCTTAAAGGCCTTAAAGGCCACTTTGTCTTCCGAATATCATTCGGTTAGCATGGCCTATATTCTATCCACCGATGACGAAGGGAAGCCGACGGCAAGCTTGAGGAGAAATCGGTTGTTCAGACGTGATTGCCAGTTTCAGTGGAGTGGCGCCGTACATGAATTTGTTGAAGTTACACCGCCAACGTTTGAGAGCGACGTCTGCATCACTCACAAGAAAGATAAAGAATTTACAGAACGAAATTTGCTGATTTACCGAAAGATGCAAGCTAAGGGTGAAGAATTCACCCCAAGAGACCAGATTTATTTCGCCCATGAGCTCTACGATCATGGTTATTATCAAGAGGCTCTTGAGAATTATCAGATCTTCCTGTCCCGCGGTGACGGTTGGATAGAGGATAATATTCAAGCTTGCATGCGCCTTGCGGACAGCTACGGTGCGCTGGGGCAGAAAGAAGAGCAGTTATTGTCGCTGTGCCGCACCTTCGAGTATGGCCCCCCTCGCCCGGATGCTTGCAGCAAAATAGGGTTCTATTTCATGGATTTACAGCAATATGAACAGGCTGCTTACTGGTTCGAGCTTGCGGTGTCCCTGCCAACGAGAAGTGACCCGGGAACGGATGAGGAAGCTGCAGGTTCATGGCTGTCCAACTTGCAGCGTTGCGTCTGCTACGACAAGCTGGGTCAGACCAGTTACGCTGACTTTTGCAATGAGATTGCACATGCGCAATACCCGAATCATTACAGTGTCCAATATAACCGGGATTACTACCGGAACCTGCTGGGGAACAGGCATGTGGAAATAGACAGACCAGTGCTTGAAGAACGAAAGGAGTTGACCCGATGAAGACAAGTATCATTATTCTCACACTTAACCAGCTTCAGTTAACGGTTCAATGTCTAGAGAGTATTAAGCGCGGAACTCCTGAGGAACATGAGATTATTATTGTCGATAATGCTTCAAGTGATGGAACCGTGAATTTCCTGAAGCATCATTATCCAGAGATGAAATTAATTGAGAACAAGAAGAATCTCGGGTTTGCTAAAGGCTGTAACCAGGGAGTTCAGGCAGCGCAAGGAGAGTCGATATTATTCCTGAACAATGACACTGTAGTTCCACCCGGCTGGCTGGCACCCATGCTTGATGCATTGCACAGTGACAGTACTGTAGGCATGTCGGGACCCGTGACGAATTACATTAGCGGACATCAGCGTATTCCAGTGACCTACAGTGATTTGAAGGATATGGAGAATTTTGCGCAGGAGTACTGTGAGAGCAAACGCGGGCTCGTGAAGGAGGTTGACCGTCTGATTGGCTTCTGTCTGATGGTCAAACGCAGCGTCTTGGATGAAATCGGCTTGTTCGACGAACGTTATGGCCTTGGAAATTACGAAGATGATGATCTGTGTCTCCGGGCGCTTCAGCATGGCTACAAGCTGCTCATCGCAGAAGACTCGTTCATCCACCATATCGGTCATGCCAGTATGGGACAGAATCCTTCCTTTGATCTTACTACGCTCCTACAACAGAATAAGACAAGAGCCTTTCAGAAATGGGGAGCGGACATTCACTCTTTGATCTATGCTCCTCCCGTACGTCTGTGTGTGGGTATTATTGCATCCGGCAATGAATCTGCACTGGAGAAGACACTAGATTCATTTGTAGATGTGGCAGAGCAGATGATTGTACTAGATCCATCGGGAAATGAAGACATTGCACGTACAGTTGCCCGTTATACCCAGTACATCTATTGCGTGAAGGGGGAGATAAGTGAGCAGATGTGCTTGGAATGGATCAGTCATATGGCGGTAGAGCCTTATATTCTCTGGCTCCAGGAAGGCGATGTCCTAAATACGGAAGAACGCCGGAGATTTGCTGGGCTCAAGCGTTCTTTATTCCACCAATACCATGTAATTTCTCTCAACTGTGCGGACGGTGTACGTTATATGATCAGGCAGTCCGGGGAGAAAATTTACCCGAAAGATATCGAACAGCCAAGGAAGAATCCATTTTTTGGATATTCCAGCGGAGCTACCATCAGCCGGTTCATAGACATTGAGCATGCGGACCGTGAGACTGCCAAACCACTTTGAATCGGAGGTTAGTTATGGAACAGGATTTGGTTACTATTGCGATATTGGCGAAGGACAAGGCACATGTGCTGCCGCTCTATCTTAAACTGATTGAGAAACAGACCTACCCGGCTTCCCGGATCAATCTGTATATCCGTACAAACAACAATAATGACCGTACCAAGGAAATTCTCGAAGAATGGGTAGAGCGGGTAGGTGAAAGATATCATGAGGTGTATTTCAATGCAAGCGATGTGGAAGAATCTGTACAAGACTTCACTCCACATGAATGGAATGATCTTCGCCTTAGGGTGATAGCAAAGATACGGCAGGAGTCCATTGAATGGGCCAAGGCGAGAGATTCCCATTATTTTGTGCCGGATTGCGATAATTTCATCATTTCCGATACGCTGGAGAGCCTGCTCTCTACCCATCTGCCGGTAGTTGGTCCTCTGCTCAAGTTGGCTGAGACGCCTTTGAGTTATTATTCCAATTTCCATGATAAAACAGATGACTATGGGTATTACGGATCATCCCCTTTCTATCTGGAGTATTTATTCCAGCATATAAAGGGACTCATTGAGGTCGATGTTATTCATTGCACCTATCTGATGCGCCGTGAGATTCTGGAGCATGTCCAGTATGAAGACGGCAGCGGCCGGCATGAATATGTCATTGTTAGCCACGGCTTGAGAAAAGCAGGGGTGCCGCAATATCTGGATAATCGCAAAGTCTATGGAAGTCTGACCTTCTGTGACACGGAAGAGCAAATTCTCGGAATTGGAATTACAGCAGATAATTTTGAATAGGAGAACGGGGGTGGAACCATGAAGCTGGTACTTCTATCCGGCGGGTCCGGCACACGCTTGTGGCCGCTCTCCAGCAGTATCAGGAGTAAGCAGTTCCTTCAAGTGCTGCCCGCTCCTGGCGGAGGCCGGGAATCTATGCTGCAGCGGGTTTGGCGGCAGTTGTCGGCTGCGGGTCTTAACCATGAAGTGTACATCGCAACGTCAAGCGGACAAGAGTCATTGATCCGGAAGCAGCTTGGTTCAACGCCGCCTATCATTATGGAGCCGCGGC
The DNA here is from genome assembly GCF_038000365.1 of Paenibacillus sp. FSL R7-0333. Lineage (NCBI taxonomy): Bacteria > Bacillati > Bacillota > Bacilli > Caryophanales > Paenibacillaceae > Paenibacillus > Paenibacillus sp. FSL R7-0333. The sequence continues at coordinate 5,096,162 of NZ_JBBOBZ010000001.1, read as the reverse complement.
GCAGAGATACATTTCCGGCAGTAAGCCTTGCTTCGGCTTATTTATATTCCGTGGAGAAGATTTCCCCGGAGGAGACGGTTATCGTCTTGCCGGTGGATGCTTATGTGAACGACGATTTCTTCTTCAAGCTGGCTGAATTAGATCATGCCCTCCGTCACTCGGGTGCAGAAATTGCCTTACTTGGGGCAAGGCCAAGTGAACCGTCAGAGAAATACGGATATATTGTTCCGGCCATTTCTCCAGTCTCTTCTACAAGCAATCAGGAGAATCAAGCATATGTGCATGTGGAGTGTTTCGTGGAGAAGCCGGATCGTAAGGCGGCTGAGACCCTAATGGCACAGCAAGCGATGTGGAATTGTGGCATTTTTGCCTTTCGCCTTTGTGATCTGCTGAAGCGGCTGGAGACAGTTGACATCCCGACAGATTACGCGGAATTACTGAAGAAGTATCAATGCCTTCCCAAGAGTAGCTTCGATATTGAGGTATTGGAGGGGAACAGCCGTCTTATCTGTGTACCCTATCTGGATAACTGGAAGGATCTGGGGACCTGGAATACTCTATCTGAAGAATTAGCTTCCTCAGTTCTGGGATGGGGCCAGATCAGCGCAGATTCACTAAATTGTCAGATTGTCAATGAGCTGGATATTCCGGTGATGCTTGTGGGACTGGACGATGTAATTGTTGCAGCAGGTCCAGCGGGGATCCTCGTTTCCCATAAAGACGCTGCGGATCATCTGAAGCATCTGCTCCCTACACCCGATACTGAGACCAGGAAATAGACGCTTCGTAGCGACTGATACCTGCTGTCTAAAGATATACACAAGGCTGTCCGACTTTATCCGACAATGTTCTATGCGGGCGGGAACTGTCATAAGGTAGAGAGGTGATGTCAATTGGCATCCATATCATCCTGTCCGGTCCGTCCGCACAGTCCGGTAAATCCATTATGGAAAGGAGGCAGCTCCAGCATGACAGACAGTAACGAAGGCGACCGTCCCTCTAATCTCTTTGTGTATGATCGTCAAAGATGAAGAGCCGTGGATTGCGCGCAGTCTGCTGAGTGTACAGGAGGCTGTGGACGAAATTATTGTCGTGGATACAGGTTCCGGTGACAGAACGATGGACATTGCCCATAGTCTCGGCGCGAAGGTTCTCCAATTCCCCTGGCCGGAGAGCTTCGCAGAGGCCCGCAATTACAGCCTCCGCCATGCGACAGGGAAATGGGTGATGTGGATGGATGCCGATGAAGAAATTGCCCTTGCTGAAGCCCCGAAGTTGAGGCAGGTAAGCAGCATCGGGAACAGTAAGCTGGCTTCTCTCGAAACGGTCCATTTCAGTAGTGTATTCCGGCCCGAGCCGAATGAAGCTTACCGGCTGAATCAGTGCCGTCTATTCCGCAATGGAGAAGGGTTCCATTTCACTGGCGGCATCCATGAACAGTTAAGCTTATCCGGGCGACATGACGGAGAGGACATAGATACTCCGTTCCCGCTTCCGGTCCGGCTATTCCATTACGGCTACCTGCAGTCCGTGACCTCACTTAAGTCCAAACATGAACGCAATCTGAAGCTGCTCCAGCAATCCACTGCAGATAACCCGAATCCCGATCCGTGGAGTCTTTATCATATAGCGAGTGAATATCAACGGATTGGGGAATATGCGAATGCCTTCAGGCAGGTCAATCTGGCCATAGCCGCCTCGCTTGGCGAGAAGAAGCTGCCACCCTCGCTCTTTTACAAGCTTAAATATGGCTGTCTGCTGGCGCTGGGCAGCTTCAGGGAAGGCTGGCCCGGCATTGACAAAGCCATCGGCCTCTACCCGGATTATGTGGATCTGCATCTCAATAAAGGATGCATTCTGATGAATATCGGGCAAGTGGAGGCTGCAATCTCCGCTTTCGAGCATTGTCTTACTCTTGGGGAGAATGCTCTTCATTATATGGTTCTCACAGGTGCGGGAACCTTCTACCCCTGCTATTATCTCGGTGATTGCTATGAAATGCTCGGAAAACTTGATGATGCCAAAGCTTGGTATCGCAGAGCGCTGGAGTACTCGCCTGGATTCGGGGAAGCTGCGGTTAAGCTATCGAATCTGAATCAAGATGTCAAAGCGGCTGAATGGCTTCCTGCAGTCAACCGCCGCCCCCCCTTACCAACTCACCGTCCCCCCCTCCTTCGTTCAAGTGCAACTCCGGAGAATGCATGGTGCATAGCAGTGTTGCTTAGCAGGGAAGAGGGTTCGTACCCCGCTCTGTACAAATGGGCTGAGAAATGGGGGTCGCTTGGGGATGAATGGATCATTATCGATGCAGATATGGGGGAAGAAGGCAAGCAGCTTGCCGATGAACTACAAGCACAGGTACTTCATTTCCCCGCCAGCGGAGATCTGTTTCAGCTCTGGAAGACTATACAGCAAATTCTCACAACTCCTTATGTGCTGTGGTTGAACCCTTATGATGAACTTAGTGGAGAGGATCTGGACGCACTCGGAAGTCTAAAAGAATCGTTAGTAAGTCAGAAAACTATGATTTCTCTTAATCTATGCATGCAGGAAGAAAAAATAGACCAGAAACTCTGGATGGTTCAGAGGAATCGTCTGGCCCACCGTGAGACAGTACTGGGCTGTAATCCAATCAGTGGAGAGCTTGTCGCTGTACCTGGAAGTATGAATAGGAACAGCCCCGTTACTTTAATGAATCGCAGGCCATCCGGACAAGACGGAAATTAAAAATCATGTTGTTTGGTGAAAGGGGAAAAAAGGATATGAATATCGGATTTACTGGACCAACGGGGCCTACAGGAACAACAGGGGCGCCGGGGAGAGGTAGTGTCGGAGCACCCGGTCCGCGTGGTTATGATGGTGATACAGGGGCAACGGGCTTCACAGGACATACGGGAACGACAGGATTTACAGGAGCGACGGGACATACAGGAGCAACAGGATTTACCGGGGCGGGAACAACGGGGGCAACGGGCTTCACGGGACACACGGGAGCGACAGGATTTACCGGAGCGGGAACAACAGGATTAACAGGAAATACGGGGATGACAGGACATACAGGAGCGACAGGATTTACCGGAGCGGGAACAACAGGATTAACAGGAAATACGGGGATGACGGGGCATACAGGAGCGACAGGATTTACCGGATATACGGGATATACGGGATATACGGGAATGACTGGGTATACAGGAATGACGGGGTTAAAAGGAGATACGGGAGCCACTGGTTCGATCTCACTTATTTTTGGAACCTTTATTGGCGGTGATACAACACCAACCGGGGATAATGGGCCTCTCTACGGCTTTATGGAAAGTGAGTCTGTTTCCGGAATAGAATTGATTGACGACGGAACTACTTTTAGATTACCAGGAGGGCATTTCTACTACTTCACATGTCAAGCAGCGGTGAATTTTCCACCAGGAACTGCGCCGGGTCTTGCATTGGCGATTTATGATAGTTCTAGCAATAGTTACGTAAGGGATGATGGTTCGATTTTCTTTTCTGGGGCAGTCAGTACTACCGCTAGACCAGTTGTTCCAGTATCTATCTCACGAATTCTAAATGCTACGAACGAAGATATGTTAGTGAGGGTTGTGTTACCTCTAGCTGGTACCTATGCCTCTTCAGATATCCAGAATGTTCCTTATGGATTCTATAACACCTCTGTTAATGTTTTTGCTCTGAATTAATTTTCAGAATCAAATATTTCTTTATGATTAGCCTCGGAAACGAATGCCTTCCTTATCAAAGGAATGTTGCATTCGTTTCTTAATAACTTAGAAACAAAGAAAGGTTTCTAGGAAGAAGGGTAGACCTGCTAGCTTAGAACAGCGAGGAGTTGATAACGCATGAGTACAGGAGTAACCGGCTTCACAGGTCCTACGGGTACAACCGGCCCGGCAGGACCAACTGGAACTACAGGGGTGCAAGGAAATCCAGGTATAGCTACCAGAGGGGCTTGCGGGGCGACGGGTCGAACAGGTCTAACTGGACGTACTGGTGTCACGGGAGTGACCGGTGTAACAGGGGTAACAGGGGTAACAGGTCTAACAGGTATGACAGGTATGACAGGTATGACGGGTGTGACAGGAGTAACAGGTGTGACCGGTATGACCGGTGTGACAGGTATGACAGGTGCTACGGGTGAAACAGGAGCGGGTGGAGCTACAGGATTAAGTGCTACGGGACTTACCGGAGAGACCGGGGCTACGGGACTTACCGGGGAGACGGGAGCAACGGGACTCACGGGAGAAACCGGGGCGACAGGACTTACCGGAGCGGGAGAAACGGGAGCGACAGGACTGACCGGGGAGACGGGAGCGACAGGACTGACTGGAGAAACGGGAGTAACAGGCCTCACGGGAGAAACCGGTGTGACAGGCCTCACCGGGGAGACCGGAGTAACAGGCCTCACCGGTGAGACTGGGGCAACAGGACTCACTGGTGAAACCGGAGCGACAGGCCTCACCGGGGAAACCGGAGCGACAGGCCTCACGGGAGAGACTGGGGCAACAGGCCTGACCGGAGAAACCGGGGCGACGGGCCTCACGGGCGAAACGGGATCGACGGGCCTCACGGGAGAGACTGGGGCAACGGGTCTCACGGGCGAAACGGGAGCGACGGGACTCACGGGGGAAACGGGAGCGACAGGACTCACTGGGGAAACGGGAGCAACGGGTCTCACGGGAGAAACCGGGGCGACAGGACTGACAGGAGAAACGGGAGCGACAGGCCTCACGGGAGAAACGGGAGCAACAGGCCTCACGGGAGAAACCGGAGCAACAGGCCTCACGGGAGAAACGGGAGCAACAGGCCTTACCGGAGAAACCGGGGCGACAGGCCTTACCGGAGAAACGGGAGCAACAGGGCTCACCGGAGAAACGGGAGCAACAGGACTCACTGGTGAAACCGGAGCGACAGGACTCACCGGTGAAACGGGAGCGACAGGACTCACGGGAGAGACTGGGGCAACGGGTCTCACGGGCGAGACGGGAGCGACGGGCCTCACGGGGGAAACCGGAGCGACTGGGCTCACGGGCGAAACGGGAGCAACGGGTCTCACGGGAGAAACGGGAGCGACGGACTTACCGGTGAAACGGGAGCGACAGGACTCACTGGGGAAACTGGGGCAACGGGCCTCACGGGCGAAACGGGAGCGACAGGACTCACCGGGGAAACGGGATCGACAGGCCTGACCGGAGAAACGGGAGCGACAGGACTTACTGGTGAAACGGGAGCGACAGGACTCACTGGGGAAACGGGAGCAACGGGTCTCACGGGAGAAACCGGGGCGACAGGACTGACAGGAGAAACGGGAGCGACAGGACTCACGGGAGAGACTGGGGCAACGGGTCTCACGGGCGAAACGGGAGCGACGGGCCTCACGGGGGACACGGGAGCGACAGGACTTACTGGTGAAACGGGAGCGACAGGACTCACTGGGGAAACGGGAGAAACCGGGGCGACAGGACTGACAGGAGAAACGGGAGCGACAGGACTCACTGGGGAAACTGGGGAAACTGGGGCAACGGGCCTCTCGGGAGAAACCGGTGCCACAGGCCTCACGGGCGAAACGGGAGCGACAGGACTCACCGGGGAAACGGGATCGACAGGCCTGACCGGAGAAACGGGAGCGACAGGACTTACTGGTGAAACGGGAGCGACAGGACTCACTGGGGAAACGGGAGCAACGGGTCTCACGGGAGAAACCGGGGCGACAGGACTGACAGGAGAAACGGGAGCGACAGGACTCACGGGAGAAACGGGAGCAACGGGTCTCACTGGAGAAACCGGGGCAACGGGACTCACGGGAGAAACCGGTGCCACAGGACTCACGGGAGAAACGGGAGCGACAGGGCTCACCGGCGAAACCGGGGCGACAGGACTTACCGGAGAGACAGGAGCAACAGGACTCACGGGCGAAACGGGAGCAACAGGCCTCACGGGCGAAACGGGAGCGACAGGGCTCACTGGGGAAACGGGAGCAACGGGTCTCACGGGAGAAACCGGGGCGACAGGACTGACAGGAGAAACGGGAGCGACAGGACTCACCGGAGAAACGGGAGCGACAGGGCTCACTGGGGAAACGGGAGCAACGGGTCTCACGGGAGAAACCGGGGCGACAGGCCTTACCGGAGAAACGGGAGCGACAGGACTCACCGGAGAAACGGGAGCGACAGGGCTCACCGGAGAAACGGGAGCGACAGGGCTCACTGGGGAAACGGGAGCAACGGGTCTCACGGGAGAAACCGGGGCGACAGGACTGACAGGAGAAACGGGAGCGACAGGACTCACGGGAGAAACGGGAGCGACAGGACTCACGGGAGCAACGGGAGCAACAGGCCTCACGGGAGAAACGGGAGCGACAGGGCTCACTGGGGAAACGGGAGCAACGGGTCTCACGGGAGAAACCGGGGCGACAGGCCTTACCGGAGAAACGGGAGCGACAGGACTCACCGGAGAAACGGGAGCGACAGGGCTCACCGGAGAAACGGGAGCGACAGGGCTCACTGGGGAAACGGGAGCAACGGGTCTCACGGGAGAAACCGGGGCGACAGGACTGACAGGAGAAACGGGAGCGACAGGACTCACGGGAGAAACGGGAGCGACAGGACTCACGGGAGCAACGGGAGCAACAGGCCTCACGGGAGAAACGGGAGCAACAGGCCTCACGGGAGAAACGGGAGCAACAGGCCTTACCGGAGAAACCGGGGCGACAGGCCTTACCGGAGAAACGGGAGTAACAGGGCTCACCGGAGAAACGGGAGCAACAGGTCTTACCGGAGAAACCGGGGCGACAGGACTGACCGGAGAAACGGGAGCAACGGGACTCACGGGGGAGAACGGGAGCGACAGGGCTCACCGGGGAAACGGGAGCGACAGGTCTTACTGGGGAAACGGGAGCAACAGGCCTCACGGGAGAAACCGGGGCGACAGGACTGACAGGAGAAACGGGAGCGACAGGACTCACGGGAGCAACGGGAGCAACAGGCCTCACGGGAGAAACCGGAGCAACAGGCCTCACTGGAGAAACCGGGGCGACTGGCCTTACCGGAGAGACGGGAGCGACAGGACTCACGGGAGAAACGGGAGCGACAGGGCTCACCGGCGAAACCGGGGCGACAGGTCTCACTGGGGAAACCGGGGCGACTGGCCTTACCGGAGAGACGGGAGCGACTGGACTCACGGGAGAAACGGGAGCGACAGGGCTCACCGGCGAAACCGGGGCGACAGGTCTCACTGGGGAAACGGGAGCAACAGGCCTCACGGGAGAAACCGGGGCGACAGGCCTCACGGGAGAAACGGGAGCGACAGGGCTCACCGGCGAAACCGGGGCGACAGGACTTACCGGAGAGACAGGAGCAACAGGACTCACGGGAGCAACGGGAGCAACAGGACTCACGGGCGAAACGGGAGCAACAGGCCTCACGGGAGAAACCGGGGCGACCGGACTCACGGGAGAAACCGGGGCGACAGGACTGACAGGAGAAACGGGAGCGACAGGACTCACGGGAGAAACGGGAGCGACAGGGCTCACTGGGGAAACGGGAGCAACGGGTCTCACGGGTGAAACCGGGGCGACAGGACTGACAGGAGAAACGGGAGCGACAGGGCTCACTGGGGAAACGGGAGCAACGGGTCTCACGGGAGAAACCGGGGCGACAGGACTGACAGGAGAAACGGGAGCGACAGGACTCACGGGAGCAACGGGAGCAACAGGCCTCACGGGAGAAACGGGAGCAACAGGCCTCACGGGAGAAACGGGAGCAACAGGCCTTACCGGAGAAACCGGGGCGACAGGCCTTACCGGAGAAACGGGAGCAACAGGGCTCACGGGAGAAACGGGAGCAACAGGCCTTACCGGAGAAACCGGGGCGACAGGACTGACCGGAGAAACGGGAGCAACGGGACTCACGGGAGAAACGGGAGCGACAGGGCTCACCGGGGAAACGGGAGCGACAGGTCTTACTGGGGAAACGGGAGCAACAGGCCTCACGGGAGAAACCGGGGCGACAGGACTGACAGGAGAAACGGGAGCAACAGGCCTCACGGGAGAAACCGGAGCAACAGGCCTCACGGGAGAAACCGGGGCGACTGGCCTTACCGGAGAGACGGGAGCAACGGGACTCACGGGAGAAACGGGAGCGACAGGGCTCACCGGGGAAACGGGAGCGACAGGTCTTACTGGGGAAACGGGAGCAACAGGCCTCACTGGAGAAACCGGGGCGACAGGACTGACAGGAGAAACGGGAGCAACAGGCCTCACCGGCGAAACCGGGGCGACAGGACTGACAGGAGAAACGGGAGCGACAGGACTCACGGGAGAAACGGGAGCGACAGGGCTCACTGGGGAAACGGGAGCGACGGGACTCACTGGGGAAACGGGAGCGACGGGTCTTACAGGTCAGACCGGGTCGACAGGACTTACCGGAGCGGGAGAAACGGGAGCAACAGGTCTTACTGGTGAAACGGGAGCAACAGGCCTCACAGGAGAAACGGGAGCGACAGGACTCACGGGAGAAACCGGGGCGACAGGCCTCACGGGAGAAACGGGAGCAACAGGTCTCACCGGCGAAACCGGGGCGACAGGACTGACAGGAGAAACGGGAGCGACAGGACTCACGGGAGAAACCGGGGCGACAGGCCTCACTGGAGAAACGGGAGCAACAGGTCTCACCGGCGAAACCGGGGCGACTGGCCTTACCGGAGAGACGGGAGCGACTGGACTCACGGGAGAAACGGGAGCGACAGGGCTCACCGGCGAAACCGGGGCGACAGGTCTCACTGGGGAAACGGGAGCAACAGGCCTCACGGGAGAAGCCGGGGCGACAGGACTGACAGGAGAAACGGGAGCAACAGGACTCACGGGAGAAACGGGAGCGACAGGGCTCACTGGGGAAACGGGAGCGACGGGACTCACTGGCGAAACGGGAGCGACGGGTCTTACAGGTCAGACCGGGTCGACAGGACTTACCGGAGCGGGAGAAACGGGAGCAACAGGTCTTACTGGTGAAACGGGAGCAACAGGCCTCACAGGAGCAACGGGAGCAACAGGCCTCACGGGAGAAACGGGAGCAGCAGGCCTCACAGGAGAAACGGGAGCAACAGGCCTCACGGGAGAAACGGGAGCGACAGGGCTCACCGGCGAAACGGGAGCGACAGGGCTCACGGGAGAAACCGGGGCGACAGGACTCACGGGAGAAACGGGAGCGACAGGGCTCACTGGGGAAACGGGAGCGACGGGACTCACTGGGGAAACGGGAGCGACGGGTCTTACAGGTCAGACCGGGTCGACAGGACTTACCGGAGCGGGAGAAACGGGAGCAACAGGTCTTACTGGTGAAACGGGAGCAACAGGCCTCACGGGAGAAACCGGGGCGACAGGACTTACCGGAGCGGGAGAAACGGGAGCGACGGGTCTCACGGGAAGAACGGGAGCGACAGGGCTAACTGGATCGACAGGTCTTACGGGTTCTACAGGAACAAGAGGACCTCAAGGGAGTCAAGGTTTACCCGGAGCTCCAGGTCCACGTGGCTATCAAGGTGATACGGGACCTACGGGATTCACGGGATCGACCGGAGCAACGGGATTCACGGGAGAGACTGGATCGACAGGATTCACGGGATCGACCGGAGCAACGGGATTCACGGGATCGACCGGAGCAACGGGATTCACGGGATCGACCGGAGTAACGGGGTTCACGGGATCGACCGGAGTAACGGGGTTCACGGGATCGACCGGAGTAACGGGATTCACGGGATCGACCGGAGTAACGGGGTTCACGGGATCGACCGGAGTAACGGGGTTCACGGGATCGACCGGATCGACCGGAGCAACGGGATTCACGGGATCGACCGGAGTAACGGGGTTCACGGGATCGACCGGATCGACCGGAGCAACGGGATTCACGGGATCGACCGGATCGACAGGGTTCACGGGATCGACCGGAGCAACGGGATTCACGGGAGAGACTGGATCGACAGGATTCACGGGATCGACCGGATCGACGGGTCTTACCGGAGCAACCGGATCGACGGGTCTTACTGGAGCAACCGGAGCAACGGGTCTTACCGGAGCAACCGGATCGACGGGTCTTACTGGAGCAACCGGAGCAACGGGTCTTACCGGAGCAACCGGATCGACGGGTCTTACTGGAGCAACCGGAGCAACGGGTCTTACCGGAGCAACCGGAGCAACGGGTCTTACCGGAGCAACCGGAGTAACGGGTGTTGGTATTGTAGGTCCAACTGGCTACTTGTCTCAGAATTATGCTCAATTTGTTTCCAATCAAACATTAATTGTAGCAGACACAGATGACTTTCCAATTCCTCATTTCAGTTATCTTGCTAGTTCAAGTAATGGTGTTGCTATTGGGCCGGATAGTGAAGACACTGATGAATTTGTGGTTCAAGCCGGGAATTACCTGATTATCTATCAAGCTACTGTTCAGTCCACCCCTACCAGATCGGCTGGTCTGGAACTTATTATAGGCGGTTCAATAGCGTATGACACCCAAATTGCGGCTCCAATTAACAATAATGTTTCATCCTTACAAGGCACCTATATATTGTTGGCTACCGAACAAACAACAATTCAGTTGGCACTTTTGTTTAAGGATACTGCTGTGACTAACGATATCCGAGGTTTATCTTATGGCATTTTTGCGGCAAAAGTCACAATTATTATGCTTGGCTGAGACTGGCGTGACTTAAGCAATCATTGTAATTCCGTTCTATTAAGGCCAGCCGAAATCAGGGCTGGCCTTAATTTGTATCTGAAGGTGGGAGCTGAGCAGGACGTTTATGTATTCTTTACATAGCTTGGATGAATTAACGAACCATTTGCTGTGAGCGACATATGATGGACTATTCTAAACAAGAAAGGAGAGGATTGATTTGTCACAAGCCAATCTGCCGAACATTACACCAACCATTTCTCTCACCAGAAACGACGCTGTTAACATGATGTTGTCGGCAATTGCTATGGAAGAATTAGGACTTAGTCACGTTATCAATGCAGAAGGGGAGAAACTGCAGTATGTGCTGGGAACTCTTCCGGGAGTAACCGCTCCGGTGGTCAACTTATCCAATCTTATGGACATTACATCGAGCATAAGGAATCTGTTGGGAGAAACCCTCAAAAGCGCATGGTTGCAGACCAGTCAATTAGAGAGTCTGCTGTCGGTGCCAGTTGATTACGGCGCTACAGGAGCACCTGGTCAAACAGGTCCAGACGAAGGTCCAATAGGTCCACGAGGTCTGGTAGGTGAAATAGGAGAGACCGGAGATAAGGGGGAAACGGGGAGTACCGGATTTGCCGGAGTTACAGGCTTAACCGGTTTTACAGGAGAGACAGGGGCTACGGGACTTACAGGTGCAACAGGGTTAACTGGGGCTACAGGTATGACCGGACTTACAGGAGAGACAGGAGCTACAGGTCTAACAGGTCTAACCGGAGTTACAGGTCTAACCGGTGCCACAGGTCTGACGGGAGAAACGGGATTGACCGGTCTAACCGGATTGACCGGTCTAACCGGTGTGACCGGCTGGACCGGCGCTGGCGGTGTATCTGCAGCAGACCGACTGCTGTACTATGTCGAGGCAGGGACTGCGGATGCTGGTGATCCGGTAGTTTTTACTAGTCCAGGTATAATATTGGGTACGAGTATCGGCCTTGGGACTGGAGGATCCTTTAATTTGCTTAATAATGATGTGGGAGGGGTAAATGAGCCGGCGATATACTATGTCCACTATTCGGCAACCGCAACTTCTGCTGCCGGACAGGGAATGACACTATCGCTGTCGCTTAACGGAAATGGCATTCCCGGAAGCGAAAGTTCCTCTGCTATTCCTGCAGCGGTAAACATGGTGTCGGGCGGCAGCGTCTTTCCAACAGAAACTACTCCGAATCCTAATGCATTAACGTTGATCAACACCGGCGCAGGCGGTCTAAACGGTATAGCAGGAACGATTTCGATTATCAAATTGCTCTAACCCAACTTAATACAGAGGAGTTGATTCCATGTCTCAGGCGAACTTGCCTAATATCACCCCAACGATAAATCTTACCAGGGATGATGCCGTCAACCTGTTGCTGTCCTCCATAGCAATGGAAGAATTGGGACTCAGTCATATTATCAATGCGGAAGGAGAGAAGCTGCAGTATATTCTGGGTACTCTACCGGGAATTACAGCTCCTGAAGCTACCATTGGTGATGTGCTGGCCATGAATGATAGTGTAAGGAATATGATGCGCGATATTGTCAAAAAGGAATTCATTCTGACCAACAAACTGGAGACGGTACTCAGCGCTTCCATCATGGCGGGTCCAACCGGTCCAACCGGAGTAACGGGTAATCCTGGAGGACCTCAAGGACCTCAAGGAGCTCAAGGTGATCAAGGTGCTCAAGGTCCAGAAGGTGCAGTCGGTAACACTGGGTTGACCGGAGAGACTGGAATGACCGGGGCGACGGGATTGACCGGAGTAACTGGGCTGACTGGAGGGACCGGCGCTAGCGGAGCAACCGGAATGACGGGTCTTACCGGATTGACTGGATTGACTGGCGTTACGGGACTTACAGGTCTAACCGGGGAGACCGGTGCTACCGGCCTTACGGGTCTAACTGGAGAGACCGGTGCTACCGGAATGACGGGAATGACGGGTATGACTGGGATGACGGGGCTGACCGGTATTGCATTCTTCGCGGATTATGCTTCTTCTTCAACCACTGAGTTGGGTGTAGGACCAGATAGTCCTATCCTATGGGATGATCCGGGACCGTCAGATGGAGAGATTATAAATAACACCTCATACTTTGCTTTACCTGCAAATGCAACAATTTTCGTACAATTCTATGTAAGTGGCCAGAATCCCTCTCCTGCAGGTCCGATGGTCTTCCAATTATATTACACGGATGCAGCAGGAACGGTGGGAGCCGCTGTCACTGGAGGGTCAGCAACCTCTTCTATAGACAATGACGGTATTGCAGCCGTGTCAGGCGGAGGCATTATACAGACAGACGCAACCGCGGTGCGAGGTGTAGCCTTATACAATAACACCACCGGGGAGCCTATCGGGGAAAGTGCGAATCTCTCTGCCAACATCCAACTAATCAGAATTAATTAATTCCCTTGTATTAAGAAAAGCAAGGCACCGAGAAGCCAAAACTCGGTGCCTTGCTATGTTAAGATTCGGGAGAACATCCGGTGATTCGCCTCTTTGGAGCTTCTGTCAGCATTATCCCATACTTAATGGATGGAGCAGCATAGAATATTCCATGCTGCCGGACCAGAAGGATGTATAGGATTCCTTCATTGATACTGGACTTGGACAATCCGGCTTCAGCATACAATAGTACTGGAGGTGTAGTTGGGCAGTTGTCAATCAGCGGGAGGTAAGCAAATTGAAAGAGAAAGAAGGGTTGTGTCGACATGTCATCATTGATTCCGGTTCAACTGGGAAGTCCGGGAGCGGCAATCAGGCTGAATAGTCCTGTATTTTTTGAAATTAGCCATCCCTTGTCCCAAATAGATTTCAGCGTACCTCTGTCGTTCAGGCCGGCAGTGCCCGGCAGTTATCACTTAATTATCGGATTAACGATTCTGAAAGACGGTCAGGTCCTTCATACCTTTAATGATCCGTATATAGGCAACGCCAATACCGCTGGCGATTCCCTGTCTACTGATGTAAATGCAAGTGTTACAGGAAGATTTGACCAAGGGGAACAGCAGTTTGAACTGGAGCTGAGGGTTCTGTCGTATCAGAATATCCAGGGGAACCCGCTGCTTGGTGTCCCAGCCGTTTCCGTCCAAGGTTACTCCGTGGCAGCCGAAGAAGTTGGTCCCACGGGTCCAACAGGAGAAACAGGGCACCCCGGTAATCGGGGATTGAAAGGTGCTACGGGGACCCGGGGGCCAACTGGGCAACTAGGCGGTACTGGTATTACCGGAACGAAAGGGATGAGGGGCGCTGTAGGAGCGTCTGGTATCGTGATTAACTTAGGGAGCGAAACCGGTGAAACCGGAAATACAGGGGTCACCGGGCCAGGTATTATCGGCCTGACCGGGGCCACAGGAATCGGCCGGACAGGTCCGACCGGTGCTGGTCCAGCCGGGCCCACAGGAGCGACTGGAGCCAAGGGAGTGACCGGACAGACCGGTCCTGGATCATCCATTACCGGACCAACTGGTCCGACAGGAGCTACAGGCGCGCCTGGACCAAGCCGATCGTTGCCAGTGGTCGTGAGTGACACCTTACTATCGAACAGCCCAAGTGAAGGAGTGCTTGTTGGCCAGCTTCCGCCGGTGCAGATTGATGCGGCTGACCGCTGTGTAATGATCGAGGGGACGCTTCAGATCAGCTATGGGAACCCTCCGGATCGTGAGTTCCGGAATGCTTTATACTATCAAGTCCATCGGAACGGCCAACCTGTGGGTAGTCCCCAGTTCTGGGTATTACAGTACAGTTACAGTGATATAGAAAGTTCCACTCCGTCCAGCGATGGGTTAGCATTCTTTAGTATTGACCCTAATCCGCCGGTTGGACAGAATGTGTATACGCTGACAGTTCAGGTCTATACAATATCTCTTAACACATCCATCGCCTATACATCGTTCAATGCAACGGCAAAAGTGTTCCTGGATGGAAACTGACCTTATACAAACCGATTATGGAATAGAAAAGAAACGTATCTTAGGTATAAGGAGATGAACTTACGTGACGGAGATCTATTCGTCGCTTCTTCTGGGAAGCGGCAATATGCTGGCCCTTACGGGAATACGGACGGATGTGGAACAGCAGATTGCTAACGCAGATTTGCGGTTGGCTGTCCCCCTGTTGCTGGATATCCTCAGTCCGGGGGAATACCACCTGCATCTGGATTATGAGCTGTGGAGAGACAAATCGCGTATTACAGCGGGTGCCGTATCGGTTGAATCGCAGACCTCTACAACGGGGCTGGTCCAGACAGAAGCAATCATAAGATTCAGGGATCAGCTGTCAGCAGGGGTTCACCGCTATGAACTGAGGCTGAAGGGGCTTCATGACCAGAATATCGCTTCCGATATCCGGGTGGGGTCGCCGCTGCTGCAGACCGGACCCGGGCCGATCATATTGGCCGGTCCTATAGGTGCCAAAGGTCAAACTGGTCTTACGGGTCTAACCGGGCCAACGGGTTCACAAGGACTGCCAGGGTATCCGGGAGATCCAGGTCCGTCACTCTCCGGAGCTACCGGACTAACAGGCCCGACCGGAGCAACCGGAGCGACCGCATACATTGGAGGATCTCCCGGACCGAAGGGTGCGACAGGAATAACAGGCGGAAGCATTACCGGCCCTACGGGAACGAACGGAGTGGGAGCCACTGGAGCTACGGGGATTGGAGCTACAGGCAATACAGGACTCACTGGCTGGACTGGAGTGCCAGGTGACCCCGGTCCGGCCGGATCAGGGAATGAGCCGGGAGACATGGGACCCGCCGGGGCCAGGGGACCTACAGGATCTCCAGCAGACGGCTCCTACATTCCAACATTAACCTACGCAATTAATTCAGTTATTTTACAACCAACTCAGTTCAATGGGCCTGTTATTGTTGTAACACTACCGGCGAGTTCCCCGGAAACGGGACGCTGCCAAATTGCCGGCGGTGTGCAGCTCCGGTGGAATGGCCCACAGGCTCAGATACCTAACAAGGGTATAAAGATATATTTCGTCCTCACCGATAGTGATGGGACGATCTACTATCAATATAGTGATTCCAGTGGGACACAAGGTATTAATTTAAGTCAGTTTATCCCATTCGTTGCTATGTATAGTGGGTCGCCGACAGAGATGAAACTTGTTCTGATGGTAACGGCCGATATATCTGATCAGTGGTTAGTAACAGCTTTGGGTACCTTAACCGCAACTGTACTTCCCGATAATACATGAAGACCGGAAAATATAAAGGAGTGGTGAAGTGATGTCAAACCTTACGTTTCTTCCGCTGGGAATGCCGGGACCGGCAGTCCATCTGGCTGAGACACTTCAAATCGCAGCAGCACAGCCTCAGACGCAGGTTACTTTCCATATCCCGCTCGTCTTCCAAAGCCTCACAGCCGGGCCATCCCAGATGGGGATTGAACTGGAGACCACGCTCTCCGGACATCCTGTTCAGACCCAATTGGTTACGCTGTCCGATAACGGTACAGAGGAAGCGGCCAGAACGCTACAGGTTACAGTCAACCATCCGGGAAATCCGGGAACGTATGCTTATAGCATCCAAGCCAGGGTGGTCAGCTATAGCAACATTAAGGCCAATCCCCTGATAGGGAGAGCCGTTGCCGGTATTGCCTCGGTAGCCACAATCAGAGCGGATACCGGCATTACCGGTCCGACCGGTCCGACCGGTCTAACGGGGGTCACGGGCTACCCGGGGTTCCTCGGTGGGGGGGGGCTAAAGGGGCCGGTGGGACCGACAGGGTACGGCCCGACCGGTCCCACCGGAGACACGGGTACTACCGGAGCCGATGCTACCGGAGGGACCGGCGGTGCTGCCGGGGCTGCCGGTCCGACCGGCCCGACGGGGCAGACTGGAGCTGGCGACCGTGGGGCGACCGGGGCTGCTGTAACCGGGGCTACAGGCGGAGGCCGCAAGGGGACCACTGGGGCCAGGGGCCTCACAGGATTAACGGGCGACCGGGGAGCGACAGGTACGGGGGATAAAGGCCCAACCGGCCCGGTAGGTTTGACAGGAGCTGCAGGTGCTACTGGAGAGCCGTTGCTTCCTCCCCAGTATCAATATAGTGCCGATCCATTAGGCTTGACTTATGACTTTCAGACTGTTCTGACCTTACCTCAAGTGGTCTTTGAGGGTGGACCGAATGTCGTATTACAGGGGAATGTTCTGGTTACTTTTCAGCCGTATTTGACCGCCACGCGGGTTCCCATTGTTATCAATGTACTCTTCAACGACACCATCCTCCAAGACTTCTCTTTCTATTCTATTCAGCAGAGCTCTGACAGCTTCCCGGGCGGGGAGCGGGCGAGTGTGGACTGCCCGTTCAGTCTAACTCATTATAACGCTGGTGGTCTCGGGGCGTATTCTGTACAAGTAAAGATAGATCAGCCTGTGCCAGATGGTTTCGACTTAAGGGTGGAGAACCGGTATTTATTGGCGGAAGCGTCGGAAAAAGAGCGGCCCTATGTCAGGGACAGAACGGTCTATTATCTCGCTGCAGGTGCAGTTCAGATTTTCGACGCTGTAGAGGGTCTATCAGCACCCGTCCCTATGTACGACAGCATCTATGTCGGATTTGGTGCCAATGTCGCTTCAATGGATGGCCGTTATATTTACTATGCGGTGAAGGATAGACTATATCAGTTCAACATAGATACACTAACTGTGGATTGGGAACTTGACTTGACAGGAGGCATGGTCGCTTCCGACCTGCTGTTGACGCCTGATCAGAGGTATCTCTTTATCTCAGATCTTACCAATCCCCGGGTTCAGATCTATGATCTTGTGAATAGGGCAACGGTCCGAATCTTGTCTTTGAGCTCCAGCGTCCGTTTCTCTGCCGCTTCTCCTGACAGCCGTTATGCTTTCTTCTATATCTACACAGGCCAGACTATCAACACGGGCCAGGTGTATGCCTATGAGATTGCAACGGATTTGCTTACAGGACCTTTCTTTACTTATCTCAGTCCACCGGCAGCGGACCCCTCCGACTCCAACCCGCTGGTAGTTACACCTGACAGTAAGCAGGTTTTGCTAACTCCAAATAGATATCAATACTATTATACTCCTTTAATTATTGGTGATTCTTCTCAAGAGGCTTCTGCTGGTGGAAATGCTGCTATAACATCTGGCATACTTCAATTGGAGAATGGTGAGGTATATGTAATGGGCAGCGGATTATCACAAGACAATGTGACAGGGATAGCCCGTTATCTAGGATACACCCAATTGGGCATTTACCCGGGTCCGGACCAACCATACGCTATGGTTCTATCGCCGGATGAGCAGTGGATCTGTATCGCGGGAATTAGTGAGCTGATGCTGTTCTCGACCAGCGAGTTAACTTCACGGTACATTCCAATGTTGGATTTAGGCATCGAGGGCGGGCTCATATTTACCTGGGACAGCCGTTTTGTTGTCCTTACCGGAACCCAGAATAACTACTCGATAAGTGTGGAGGATCTGACAGTCCGAACCTTCGATCTTCCGCCCGAAGCTAACAACTCGCCGCTGGGCTATTCCCTCTCCAACGGAAGATACAAGACGCAGAGCAAATAAACGAGAAGTCCTGTGCTGCATTAGTTATCCCGAGAGCAACTCTTATGGTTGGGGGAACCATGGAGTTGTTCTTCAATTCATATCGGTTGGACAAGTGAGAGAAGTCATGCAAGCCGTATCAATGCCTTGAAGTTGAAAAAGGAGTGGTGAAGTGATGTCGAACCTTATGTCTCTTCCGCTGGGAATGCCGGGACCGGCAGTCCATCTGGCTGAGACACTTCAAATCGCAGCAGCACAGCCTCAGACACATTAAGGCCAATCCGCGGGGGGCGCGGGCTACCCGGGGTTCTTCGGTGGGGGGCTAAAGGGTCCGGCCCGACCGGAGAACGGCTATCTTTACGCGGAACAGGTGGAGCAGGAAGGTGCTTTTGCGTGGGCATCCAAGGTCTATTTTGTCGGTAACGGGGCACTTAAAATTTTTGACGCAGTTAATGGTGTGATTAAATCCGTCCCGATGTGGGACACCACCAATCTTCCAAGAAACCCCTTCTTTGCTACCTATGCCGCTTCACCGGACGGCCGTTATATTTACTACGGAGTAGGAATTACGCTGTACCGTTTCAACACGCAGGAAGAGACAATCGATTTGAAAATGGATTTGATCCCCACCATAAATATCTCAGGTATGCTGCTCACGCCTGATGCAATGCAGACACTCCAGTATTCTACAATTCCGTATCCAGTGGAAGATATGAGTCGCAGAGCCGTTTAGAGAGAGTTTAGCCCAAAACCAAGGGGAGTAGGGAGTGTGGACAATTATGAAGGGAATCATTCTGGCAGGCGGCTCGGGGACGAGGCTGCATCCGCTGACGAAGTCGATCTCGAAGCAGATTCTACCGGTGTATGACAAGCCGATGATCTATTATCCGCTGTCTGTCCTGATGCTGGCGGGCATCCGGGACATTCTGCTGATCTCCACCGGGCGGGATATCCGGCTGTTCCAGGATTTGCTTGGTAACGGTGAACAATTGGGGCTATCGCTGCAATATGCGGTTCAGGAGCAGCCGCGCGGACTCGCGGAGGCGTTCCTTATCGGCGAAGAATTCATCGGCACGGATCAGGTGTGTATGATTCTGGGCGATAATATATTTTATGGGCAGAGCTTCGGCGCCATTCTGGAGAAGGCTGTTTCGCGTCAGGAAGGTGCCACAATATTCGGCTGCCGGGTACAGAATCCGTCTGCTTACGGTGTTGTCGAATTCGACAGCTCGGGCAAGGCGGTTGCACTGGAGGAGAAGCCGCTGTATCCCCGGTCCCACTATGCGGTGCCGGGCTTGTACTTCTACGACCGGCAGGTAGTGGAGATAGCCAGACACATCAAGCCCTCGCGGCGCGGCGAAATCGAGATTACCGATGTTAACATAGAGTATCTGAGAAGAGGACAACTACACGTGGAACGCTTCGGCCGGGGAATGGCCTGGCTGGACACCGGAACGCCCGAATCGCTCCTGGAGGCGGCCAATCTGGTCGAGACTATCCAGAAGCGGCAGGGGCTGTATGTAGCTTGTATAGAAGAAATTGCTTTTAACAAGGGGTATATCACCAGGGAACAGCTTCTGGAGCTGGCCAAGCCGCTGCACAAGCTGGCGTATGGACAATACTTATCAAGCATAGCCGAAGAATCCCTTACTGCGAACTGAGGTATATCTGATTCAAGACCATTAATGTAAGGAGTGAGTGTGCTTGAAGGTATCTGATTATGTAATAGATTATCTTAAGCAACAAGGCATATCGCATGTCTTTGAATTTATAGGCGGAGCCATTGTCCATCTACTTGATTCCGTTTCGGTTAGAAATGATATCGAATGTGTTTCGGTTCGCCATGAACAAGCAGGTGCTTTTGCGGCTGAAGCTTATGCCAGGATGAACGGGAAGCTCGGTGTGGTTATGGCCACAAGTGGACCGGGGGCATTGAATTTGCTTACCGGAATAGGCAGTTGTTACTTCGATTCAGTTCCTTGTTTGTTTATCACGGGACAAGTGAACACTTACGAATATAAATTTGAGCGGCAAGTAAGACAAATAGGGTTTCAAGAAACCGATATTGTCAGCGTAGCGAAGCCGTTGACTAAATATGCTGTCATGGTTACAGAGCCGGATCAGATCAGGTATGAGCTGGAGAAGGCAATAGTTCTGACTCAGCATGGCCGGCCAGGGCCAGTCTTATTAGACATTCCGATGAATCTTCAACGGGCACAGGTTGAGCCTGAGACTCTGAATAGCTTCTACAATAGCAAAGAGTACAAAGCGCTTATGAAAGATTCAGGGGACGTAAGCGATTCTGTCATTGAAGATGTTATTAAGATGCTAGGTGCAGCCAAGAGACCGCTGATCTTAGCGGGCGGTGGTGTAAGAGCCGGTAATTCTGCAGCAGCACTGTCCCGATTCATTGGCAAGACAGGAATACCCATAGTTACATCATTAATGGGGCTTGATGTGATCTCGCATGATCATCCGCTGTATACAGGTCTGATAGGATCCTATGGTAACCGGTACAGCAATCTGATTCTTGCTAATTGTGACCTGTTGCTCATCTTCGGTTCAAGACTCGACAGCAGGCAGACCGGAACCAGACCGGATACCTTTGGGCGTGGGGCCCAAATGATACACGTGGATATTGATCATAATGAGCTTAACAGCAAGGTTGCAGCAACACTTGCCATCAAGTCTGATCTGAAGGTATTCCTGGAACGGATGGATTCTGCACTAACCGGGTATCACCCGCCGGATATCACTGAGTGGTTAGCATATATTGCCGGTCTCAAAGGGCAATATCCTACGTATTCTTTCACTCCGAGTGCCAATGAAATTGAACCTAACCGCTTCATGGGGCTATTGTCCTCCAGATCTGCGAAGTTCAAGGCAATCTGCCTGGATGTGGGACAGCATCAGATGTGGGCATCGCAGTCATTCTTATTGTCCGGGAACCAAAGACTACTCAATTCCGGCGGGATGGGGGCGATGGGATTCGCCTTGCCGGCAGCCATCGGAGCTTGCTTAGCAACAGGGGACGAGACTCTCGTCATTGCGGGAGACGGTGGCTTTCAATTGAACATACAGGAATTAGATACGGTTGTCCGGCTGCATCTGCCCATTAAAATAGTGGTTATGAATAATAGCTCTCTGGGAATGGTGAGGCAGTTCCAGAATTTGTATTTTGAGGGCAGGAAACAGTCTACAGTAAATCCTAATCCTTCATTTATCGATATTGTTAAAGCTTATACCATTCCGGCCTTTCAAATGAATAACACGGATGATATTCATCAGCTTGAACAGTTCTTAAGTACTAAGGGACCGGCATTTATTGAGGTTAAGGTGGACAGAACAACCGACGTCTATCCCAAGCTGGTTGTAAATAGGCCTATTGAGGATATGTATCCGTATCTGGACAGGGACGAATTGAAAAGAATCATGCTAATCGACCTCGCGTCAGAGATGGGTCATCCTGAGTAAATCTCTCCTAGCCCAGAGGGAGATCACCAACGAAGAAGCGGTGTCCATCTGCTGAATGCAGTGGAACACCGCTTTTCTGTAGTTCGGTCCGGCTTCTGCATATATTGCCTTTGCAAAGAATAATTTAATTATTATGCAATACAACAATAGAGGTGAGTAGATGAAATATTTCCAGAATCATGTGCATGGGATGGAGGGGCTCTGTAATCAGCTGATGGCTCTTTACCGGGCAGTATCGGAAGCATTCCTGTGCATTGAACGGGGCGAATCGGCCTGTATTATCCTTGCTGATGGTCAAACACGCAACTTTATTAATCTGACCAACGAACCTTTTTTTTCACCTTTATCTATTGATGCTTTCATAGAGGTAGATCAATTCCAGTCAGTCCTGGCCTCCCGAAGTGTGTCACTCCTACGAATGAGAGATGCAGAATCATTGTCTGAACTGGCGGTTAGATGCTCCCGTTTCCCTATCAGCACCATGACTCCAGAGGAGGCCCTTAACACGGGGATCTGGATAGCTGCTTCATTTCCTTTTGCCGCCAAGCCGTTGGAATTAGCCCACACGATCATCGGCTCTATGTCCCATTACCCCAAATGGGCTGCTATGCAATTACGTATCGAAGGAGATATATTGTATGGCCAAGAGGCCATGAACATAAGTCTTGATAATTACGCACAGCAGTATGTGCATCTGGCAGCCGGCCACTTGGCTCAGTTCCCTGCAATGTCGGCAGTATATATAGCAACCGGTGTGAAGGAAGAGGTTCTCAGAAGGGCTTCCAAAGAGCTGACGGAAAGATTCCCAGATACGGTTCTGCTTAGTAAAAAAGAAATTCTGCGGCGATCTTCGGGACTTTGGGAGGAATTTCAAGC
Source organism: Paenibacillus sp. FSL R7-0333 (assembly GCF_038000365.1). NCBI lineage: Bacteria > Bacillati > Bacillota > Bacilli > Caryophanales > Paenibacillaceae > Paenibacillus > Paenibacillus sp. FSL R7-0333. The sequence continues at coordinate 5,073,555 of NZ_JBBOBZ010000001.1, read as the reverse complement.
CCTGTCTCTGGAAGAGCAGGCGTTGGTGGATTGGCTGGTCTGCCTGAATGCTCCTCACTTTCTGGGTCCGCACGGGAACTCCTTTTCGTACCTGGCCGGATACATGCGTCACTACCGTGGATTAGAGCCAGACACTACATTATTATGGCCGGAGTACCAGCCTTACTGGGATTTATGGTTTCCCAGAGTGTGAACAGAAGCTGTAACCAATTGTTTTTTATGTATAAAAAAGTCGTGCGTGAATATTAATCAAAAGAGGTGTTAGGCGTTTTTTGGGAAGCAGAGGCGTAGTTTGAAATTGAAAGGGGTTAATATAATGGATGTACCGAACCCTGAACAAGGGAGCTATTTCAGTTGTGGATCACAATCGGTATTGGCGGAGAATGGTTATGTATCCAATCCCTCCTGTGTTTCTATAGGCAACCATGTAAATGTGCAGGCGGGTTATCACTGGAGGATCAAGGGAGCGGATTCAGGCAATGCTCCTAGTTTGACAATTAAGGACGGTTGCAGTATTGGAGCAGGTTTTCATGTTAACAGTAACCATAAAGTCCACATAGGCCGGAATGTGCAGATTGAACCTTATGTCATTATATCAGACCGGACGGTTAGACCGGGTTTTCCAAGTTGGGTAAGCACTTCAGAAGAGATGAATAGCCCGGAAACGCTGGAGGTGGGGGATGGATGTGTCCTTCGCGCACATAGCGTAATTGCCGGAAATGTAAATATTGGAAAATTCAGTATTGTTGAGCTTAATAGTGTAGTTGTTGAGGATGTTCCAAGCTTCTGCACGGTCTCCGGCAATCCCGCTGTCGTTACCAAAGTGTTCATTCCTGAAACACTCGAATGGGTTATCGTGCACGGTGAGGAAGAAACAAAAGCTGCACTTGAACGCCGCCGGGAGCATCCCCTGTTGTCGATAGTCATTCCGACCTATAATCGTGCTCATCATCTGAACAATAATCTTCAATCCATTTATAGTCAAATTTGTGATGAGGACCTGGTGGAAGTGGTAGTCACGGATAATCACTCGCAGGATACTACACAGGAGGTCGGTGAGTCATATACCAAGTTATTCTCCAGCTTTCGTTATAGCCGGAATGAACAGAACATAGGGTTCGATCTCAATATGGCTCATGTCTCCTCACTGGCGAGAGGGAGCTTTATTAAATTGAATGGAGACGATGATTACTGGCTTGATGGGGCGCTGATTGATTTCATAGGGATTGTGCTCAACAACCTTGATTGTGCGCTGTTTCACACGAATCAGTTGGATACGGATGGGCAAGTAGTTACCATGGAGGGCAGTGATCTATTCCTGACACATACAAGTAATGATGCGGTGCACATGACCATGAATACGATGAAACGCTCACTTTGGAGTCAGATTGAGGATACAACGAAGTATGCTTCCACGGGGATCATTCATATGTATTGGCTATATGATATTCTTGCTTTGGACCCTAAGTTTTGTATAATAAACCAAAAATTATATTATTTTGCAGGGGTTGCGCCAGAGGGATATAACGTAGGTAGAATGGTAATTAAGAGTGCGCTGGATGTGTTTCTGCATTATGAAGGCCGGACTCTGAAAAGTGAGACGATTCGTGAGGAGAAGAAGAAGCGTGTGTACGGGGTGATTATTCCATTGTACGATATTATTGTGAGATATGGATACTCAAGTGACATCTCGAATTATGAAGATTATTATACAGAATACTACGCAAATGAAGATTACTATGAAGATGGGCTGATGAAGCTGCGGGAAATCTCGGCGAGGCGGCTGTGAAGAGTCCCACACCAAATAAGATTGCTATACTGGGAGCCACTGGGCACATTGCGAGGAACCTGATTCTCGGTCTAGCTGCTTCACAGGAGTATGAGCTGTATTTATTCTCACGGTTCAGAGACAGAATGGCCCTTTTCCTGGAGGAAAAGCAGCTTCAGAAACATGCCCGGCTCTGTGAGTACAGTCAATTCGAACTTACGGCGGACTATGATGTGATTATCAATGGGGTGGGGATCGGAGATCCGCGTGACCTCATTCAGCATCCGTTCAAGGTCTTTGAGATTACCGAGCATTACGACAAGCTGATTCTGGAATATCTGCATGAGAATCCGGCTGCCATATATATCAATCTAAGCAGCGGGGCGGTATACGGGTCTGACTTCGACCAGCCTGCTACAGACGGGAAGTGGCTCAAGCTTGATCCCAACCATCTATCCGCTCAGGAATTTTACGGGATCACCAAGCTGAACATGGAGGCCAAGCACAGAAGTCTGGGCCAGTACCGCATTGTGGATCTACGGATATTTGGTTTTTTTAGCGAGTTTATTGATCTGGATTCACGGTATTTGCTGACAGATATCATTGATCACCTTAGAAAGGGAGAGATTCTGCACACCTCATCGGACAACATCGTTAGAGACTATGTGCACCCCTGGGATTTGCTCCAGCTCATCAAGCTGTGTATGAAGGAAGATGTACGGAATAATGTATATGATGTATTTTCACTAAAGCCTGCGGCGAAGTTTGAGATTCTGGATTACTTCGCAGGTTCCTACGGGCTTAAGTATGAAATACAAGATAATCCTTCCTATAACTCCATAACCGGCTCTAAGACTAACTATTATTCTCTTAACCACAGAGCCACCCAAATAGGCTACCTGCCCCGTTACACGTCGCTCCAGAGCATAAAGAACGGTTATGATCAATTGATACGCGTATAACTAAATACCATATTCTCCGTTCGTGCTATGTGAACAAACACCATTCTAAGAGAGCTGTCCGGTTCTCCGTCTGGGGATCGACCGGATCAATTTCCGAAAGCATCGGTACGTACAGCAACTACCCGTATGAGACGAAGTGGACCTTCAACTCCGCTCTGAGTCAATGACAGATCAAATGAAATTCATGTTTCCCGTCCCTCAGGGAATTCTAGAACTGGAGAGTTATCTACCATTCTGAAAGCGGTGAGGACGGAATTCATGAAGCAAGCTTCCGGTACAACTGAAGAAGATAAGAAATTGAAATGGTGGCAGCTAAGCCTGCTTGGGATTGCGGGGACGATTGGAACCGGGTATTTCCTCGGCTCGGGGCTGGCAATCACAATCGGCGGACCGGCGGTGCTGCTGGTATATCTGTTAGCTGCGGCGGGGACTTATGTTGTATTCGATGCCCTGGCCCGGATGACGGCGGAGCAGCCTGAACAAGGCTCCTTCCGCTCCTATGCGAAGCAAGCGTTCGGGAATTGGGCCGGCTTCGGCAGCGGTTGGCTGTATTGGTTCTCGGAGCTGCTGATTATGGGCAGCCAGCTCACCGCATTATCCATATTCTCGCGCTTTTGGTTCCCGGCCGTACCCATGTGGGTGTTCGCGGCCGGGTTCGCGGCGGTTGGACTGGGGATTGTATTCTTCGGGAATACAGGCTTCGACCGGGTGGAGAATGTGCTGGCCGTCATCAAGATGGCGGCCATTCTGATGTTCCTGGCGCTGGCGGCGGCGCTGCTGGCAGGCTGGATTGGCGGCGGCAAGTACACCCCGAAGCTGCCGCAGGGTTATAAGGGGTTCTTTCCTGCGGGAGGTATCGGGCTTTGTTCTGCGTTTATTTTTGCCTTTTATGCCTATGGGGGCATTGAGGTGCTGGGGATTATGTCTTACAGGCTCAAGAATCCGGAGGATGCCCCGAAGGCAGGGAAGGTGATGCTGGTGGGACTGGCGTCCGTGTATATCCTGTCTATTGGACTTGCGGTAATTATGGTACCGCTGAGCGCTTTTAACCCGAAGGAAAGTCCCTTCGTGCTGGCCTTGCGCAGCGAACATCTGGCCTTCGTGCCGCATCTGTTCAATGGCGTGCTGATCATTGCCGGCTTCTCTACTATGACTGCCTCGCTGTACGCAATCACCTCAATGATGCTTACGCTGGCCCAGGAGGGGGATGCCCCTAAGATGTTCTCGAAGAAATGGAAGGAGAAGTACCCGTTCTTCGCGCTGTGCCTGATTGCCGCCGGTCTGAGCGGTGCCATTATGATGTCCTTATGGTTGCCGGGGAAGGTGTATGAATACATCACCACCGCTGCCGGACTGATGATTCTCTATAACTGGGCCTTCATTCTGCTCTCCTCGGGCAGGCTGCTGAAGCCGAGTACGCTGGGCGCAGTGAAGCGCTGGAGCGGACTGATACTGATTCTGGTGGCGGTCACCGGAACCTTGTTCCATAAGCTGAGCCGCCCGGGCTTCTACATCAGCCTGCTGATTGTAGCGCTGATTGCGCTGGGGGACTGGATCGTTCAGCATGTCCGCAGCAAGCATGCAGCCGTACCCTATCCTTCACTGCATGGGGGTCCAGGAATTCGGATTAAGGGCATTCGGCTGCGGAAGAACAAGATCTAATGGAATAAAGGCAGCGATTCTCCGGTTTGGGAGAATCGCTGCCTTGTTTATAGCTAATTTTAAATTAAAGTAATGATGGTCACTTCGCATCTGTTTGGGGTAGTAATAATTACAGGAGTACCTAACATATTTTGGACCTGCATGGTAGTATTTACTCCTCCGATAAGATCAATAATCGCATTTGCAGTGTGATTGACATTTGAGGAGTTAGTGGATAAAGATAATGTTCCCTTAACAAAATTCGTTGGGGGATCAGGGAAAGTACCAATCGAAAGTTGGTATCTGTTATCAGGAGTACCTCCTACAGAATATATGACTAGATAAGAGTGCCCAGCGGTTAAATTAATGGTTCCAGGTGGTGTAAGTGTTACTGTGTCGCTTGTTCCATTAAGAGTATCAAACGGCACCGGACCTTGAGGCTCGGCAGTCAGACCGGTAACCGATATAGTAGCATACACAGCGTTAAGAGGTTCACCTGATACACCTGTCACCCCAGTTGGTCCTGTCACTCCGGTGGGTCCGGTGACACCGGTGGGTCCGGTGACGCCGGCGGGTCCGGTGACACCAGTGGGTCCGGTGGTGCCTGTTGGCCCAGTAGTACCCGTGGGTCCGGTGACGCCAGTTGGCCCGGTGACGCCTGTCGGCCCGGTGGTGCCGGTGGGCCCGGTGACGCCGGTGGGTCCGGTGACGCCAGTGGGTCCAGTGATGCCTGTCGGCCCGGTGACGCCCGTCGGTCCGGTGACACCGGTGGGTCCGGTAACGCCGGTAGGTCCAGTGACGCCAGTGGGTCCGGTGGTTCCCGTCGGCCCGGTGACGCCGGTAGGTCCAGTGACACCAGTTGGTCCGGTGGTTCCCGTCGGCCCGGTGGTGCCGGTGGGCCCGGTGACGCCGGTGGGTCCGGTGGTTCCCGTCGGCCCGGTGACGCCGGTGGGTCCAGTGACGCCGGTGGGTCCGGTGACGCCGGTGGGCCCTGTGACGCCAGTGGGTCCGGTGGTACCAGTGGGCCCGGTGACACCAGTGGGCCCGGTGACGCCAGTGGGCCCGGTGGTTCCCGTCGGCCCGGTGACACCAGTGGGTCCGGTGACACCAGTGGGCCCTGTGGTTCCCGTCGGCCCGGTGACGCCGGTGGGTCCGGTGACGCCCGTCGGTCCGGTGACGCCGGTGGGCCCTGTGGTGCCGGTAGGCCCCGTGACGCGGGTGGGCCCGGTGACGCCGGTGGGTCCGGTGGTTCCCGTCGGCCCGGTGGTGCCGGTGGGCCCCGTGACGCCCGTGGGCCCCGTGACGCCCGTCGGTCCTGTTACCCCTGTATTTCCTGTGTCGCCGGTGGGCCCGGTAACGCCGGTGGGTCCGGTGACGCCGGTGGGTCCGGTAACGCCAGTAGCTCCGGTAGCCCCCGTGGTTCCGGTGACGCCTGTCGGCCCTGTAACTCCAGTAGGTCCGGTGAACCCTGTGGGCCCGGTGGTTCCAGTCGGCCCGGTGACGCCCGAAGCCCCGGTGAACCCTGTGGGCCCGGTGGTGCCGGTTGGCCCGGTGACGCCCGTCGTCCCTGTTGGACCAGTAATGCTGTCACCAGTAGCACCCTGGGGGCCAGTGGAGCCGCGTTGCCCAATCTCTTGCCAGTCTGTCCAGTGCTCTCCGTCATCCTGACTGCTACGGTAATAGAGGACAGGATTAGAGATATAGAGCTGCTGAATATACTCTCCAACCTTGGAGACGTACAAGGTCCAGACTGCGGGGTGAGCTACAAGCGGCGGACCGTGATGAGGATCTCCTCCATTGGGATTATCGGAGCTGTAGACACCGGCTTCGGTGAATGAGTCTAGATCAGACTCAGACGTTTCCTCGCTTAAAGGTAGAGCGCCTATGTCCTCGGCATCAATTACAACGGCTCCGATCTGGGTGTTGACACTGGTGACGGCTCCTGGAAGTCCAGTAGCTCCAGTCAGTCCAGTCGGTCCTGTTATCGTTGGAATACCAGAGGCGGTCTGTAATTTTGAGTCCAGCATCATTTCCTGGCGGATGATGGTATTCAGCATGGCTTGAGTACTGTTATTCACCTCCAGCACCTGTTCCAGAGTGGCGTTCGGACCGCTTATTCCTGGCAGTGTGCCTAGAGCAAACTGGATTTTCTCCCCTTCCGCATTAATAATGTGGGCCAAACCGAGCTCTTCCATAGCGATGGAAGAGAACAACATGTTAACGACATTATCTCTTGTTAATGTGATCGTTGGAGAGATGTTGGGAATATTAGGCGTAGACAAATGAAACCCTCCTTCATGATTTGATGATCAGTATATCGTTATGTCAACGTATTTATCGTAACTCCGCATCTGGCAGAGACAACTGTTATACTTCCCCCTCCAACATTTTGAACCTCCAAAGTAGCAGCAGTTGTCTCACCGCGAAGATCAATAATGGCACTTGTCGTGTGATTGACATTTGTATTATTGGATGCTGACGTAAGAGTGCCCGGAACGAGAGTATTTGGAGCGCCAGGAGCTACACCCCTTGCAAAGCGGAAGGAGTTATTATTACCGGCTCCTACCGTGTAAATAGCCAGGTAGGCGTGCCCGGCTTGTAAAGTAAAGGTTCCTGCGGCAAGTGCAATATTATTGCTTGTTCCAACATAAGCGTCGAACGGAACAGCTGCATTAGGGCCAACAGTTGGAGACGGGTCGGCGGTTATATTAGCATAGAGGTAGTCATTTGCCGGCCCGGTAAATCCTGTTGGCCCGGTAACGCCGGTCGGTCCGGTAACGCCGGTCGATCCGGTAACCCCCGTTGGTCCGGTAACCCCTGCGGGCCCGGTAACGCCGGTGGGTCCGGTAACACCGGTGGGACCCGTGTCCCCGGTCGGCCCTGAGATGCCGGTCGGTCCAGTGACGCCGGTCGGCCCGGTGTCCCCTGTAGGTCCGGTAACGCCGGTCGCCCCGGTAGTGCCCGTAGGTCCGGTATCCCCCGTGGGCCCGGTAATGCCTGTCGGTCCGGTGTTCCCGGTCGCTCCGGTGATGCCGTTCGGTCCAGTGACGCCTGTTGGTCCAGTGTCTCCGGTCGGTCCGGTAACGCCGGTCGGTCCAGTGACGCCGGTGGAACCCGTGTCGCCGGTGGGTCCGGTAACGCCGGTGGGTCCGGTAACGCCGTCCGGTCCGGTGGTGCCAGTGGGTCCGGTGACGCCTGTTGGCCCGGTGACACCCGTCGGCCCTGTTATCCCTGTATTTCCCGTTGCACCAGTGGGTCCCGTGTCGCCGGTGGCCCCGGTAACCCCAGTGGGGCCCGTAACGCCAGTCGATCCGGTGACGCCGTCCGGTCCAGTGACGCCTGTGGGTCCAGTAACGCCGGTAGGACCTGTGTCCCCGGTCGGTCCGGTAACCCCGGTGGGTCCGGTGACGCCCGTTGGCCCAGTAATGCCCGTCGGCCCGGTAATGCCCGTTGGTCCGGTAAGCCCGGTCGGTCCGGTAACCCCTGTTGGCCCTGTAATCCCAGTGGGCCCGGTAACGCCGGTCTCTCCGGTGATGCCGGTGGATCCGGTAAGCCCGGTTGCTCCAGTCATGCCCGTCTCTCCGGTGAGGCCGGTCTCTCCGGTGGCACCCGTCTCTCCGGTGAGGCCGGTCGCGCCAGTGACGCCCATTATTTCTACGCCCGTCACGCCTGTTATCCCCGTTGATCCTGTGAGACCGGTTGGCCCAATGATGTCCGTCGGCCCGGTGACGCCGGTGGCTCCAGTAACACCGGTTAGTCCGGTCGCACCGGTCTGCCCCTCAATTCCCGTGTCTCCGGTAATCCCAGTTACACCCGTAAGGCCTGCGCCAGTAGCGCCTTTCGGTCCGGTGAAGCCTTGCTGCCCGATCTCTTGCCAGGGTGTCCAGTTCGCTCCCGCATCCTGGCTGCTGCGATAATAGAGGACGGGGTTAGAGATATAGAGCTGCTGAACGTATTCTCCCACCTTGGAGACATATAAGGTCCAGACCGGGGGATGAGCTACAAGCGGCGGACCGTTGTCAGGATCTCCTCCATTAGGATCAGCGGAGCTATAGACACCGGCTTCTGTGAACGAGTCCAGGTTGGAAGTAGACAGCTCCTGGGTTAAAGGCAGAGCCCCTATGTCCTCAGGATCAAGCACAATTGTTCCAGTTTGGCCGTTGATACTTAATACGCCGCCAGCAGCACCCGTGGTTCCTGTTGGCCCCGTCGCTCCAATTACAATTTTAAGATTCGAGGCAGTGCTTAAAACAGAATCCAGCATCATTTCATGCTTGGAGGTCGTATTCAGCATGGAGCGTACGTTGTTGCCCAGCTGCAGCAACTGGGCAACAGTAGCTGGCGGACCGCTGAGTCCCGGCAGCGTGCCCAGAGCATACTGGATCTTCTCTCCCTCTGCATTGAGAATGTGAGCCAAACCGAGTTCTTCCATAGCGATTGAAGAGAATAACAGGTTAACGGCATCATCCCTCGTCAATGTGATCGATGGTGTTATATTTGGAATATTAGGTGTTGACAAATAAAACCCTCCTTCATGATTTAATCGTTCATTATCTTAGTGTCACAATCGTCACCTGGCATCTGGCACCATTAACAATAGCAGCTGAACTTTGAGCATTCAGGACTGCTAGTGTAATTGAAGAGACTGTCATAAGATCAATAACCGTAGTCGAAGTGTGATTAGCGTCGGAGCCGCTTGTTGCTAGTGTCAGAGTTCCTGGTATCACTGTATCTGGAGGACCCGGAAACACACCTCTAGCGAACTGAAAGGACTTATCCCGCTCGGACCCTACAGAATAGATGGCTAGATAAATATGACCGCCAGCCAAAGTGAATATTCCTGTTGTGGTATCAAGTGATATATTGTTACTTCCACCTGTAGGAATAATGGTGTTGAAGGGAACCGGGGAATTCCCATTAACAGTAGGAGTGCCGCTGTCGATAGTGGCATTGGCAAAGTCACTGGATAATCCTGCTGCCCCAGTCGCTCCTGTGACAACCCCTGTAGCGCCGGTAAAGCCTGTATTGCCAGTGAGGCCTGTAGCGCCGGTAATGCCCCCTGTAACGCTGGTAACGCCGGTAGCGCCAGTGAAGCCTGTGTCACCGGTAACGCCCCCCGTGACGCTGGTAATGCCCGTAACTCCAGTAAAGCCTGTGTCACCGGTAACGCCCCCCGTGACGCTGGTAATGCCCGTAGCGCCGGTGAAGCCCGTGTCGCCGGTAATGCCCCCTGTGACGCTGGTAACACCCGTGTCGCCAGTCGCACCCCCCGTGATACTGGTTACGCCCGTAGCACCGGTGAAGCCTGTGTCGCCGGTAACGCCCCCTGTGATGCTGGTAACGCCGGTAACGCCGGTGAACCCTGTATCCCCAGTAGCACCGCCTGTAATACTTGTTGTGCCCGTAACACCTGTGAAGCCCGTGTCACCGGTCACGCCGCCAGTGACGCTGGTCACACCCGTGTCACCGGTAACGCCCCCCGTGACGCTGGTCACGCCCGTAGCGCCGGTGAAACCCGTATCGCCGGTAACGCCCCCCGTGATGCTAGTCACGCCCGTAACGCCAGTGAAGCCCGTGTCGCCGGTCACGCCTCCCGTGACGCTGGTAAGGCCCGTAACACCGGTGAAGCCTGTGTCACCGGTCACGCCGCCGGTAACGCTGGTAACACCCGTGTCGCCCGTAATGTCCCCAGTGACGCCCGTCCCCCCCGTGTCACCGGTAACGCCTGTGTTTCCGGTCACGCCCGTGTCGCCAGTAATACCTGTTGCTCCGGTGAAAGCTGTAGCGCTGGTAACACCCGTTGCGCCTGTGAATCCCGTAACGCCCGTAACGCCAGTGAGGCCGGTCTCGCCCGTGGGTCCAGAAGTAACACCCGTTGGCCCGGTGACACCTGTAAGTCCAGTGACACCTGTCGATCCGGTGACACCAGTAGGTCCAGTGGCACCTGTAGGTCCGGTCACACCCGTGTTCCCGGTAACACCGGTATTTCCAGTATCGCCTGTGGCTCCGGAGACGCCTGTATGACCGGTAACCCCTGTGTTCCCGGTCATGCCCGTGTTTCCGGTGATACCTTCGGGTCCGGTGTTCCCGGTAACGCCTTGTGGAGCTACAGTAGCATCTGGACCGGTCGGGCCTGTGATACCTGTCGCGCCGCGTTCGCCAATCTCTTGCCATGCAGTCCAGTTCACTCCGTTATCTGGACTGCTGCGATAATAAAGGGCAGGATTGGAGATATAAATCTGCTGAATGAAAGACCCAACCCGAGATACATACAGGGTCCAGACGGCTCGATGCGCTACTGGCGGACTGTCAACAGGGGGGAATCCATGAGGATCGTTGGAACTGTAGACTCCGGCTTGGGTAAATGAGCCTAAGGGGTAATAAGAAGGATTCTCTGTGAGGGGAACTGCTCCTACTTCTGCAGGGTCCAGCACAACATCTCCAGTCAGGCCATTGACGCTGGTAACAGGACTTGCAGCACCCGCAGGCCCAACAGGACCTGAGGGACCAATCATGCTGGGAACACTTGAAGCAGCCTCCAGCTTGGAATCAAGCATCATTTCCTGACGGAGAATGGTGCCCAGTAACCCTTGTGCGCTATTGTTCACCGCCAGAATCTGTGCCAGAGTGGCAGGTGGACTGGTGAGTCCCGGCAGTGTACCCAGTGCGAACTGGATTTTCTCTCCTTCTGTATTAATAATATGAGCCAAACCGAGTTCTTCCATGGCAATGGAAGAGAACAACATATTAATTGCATCGTCCCGCGTCAATGTAATTGACGGAGTTATATTGGGAACATTTGGCGTTGACAAATAAATACCTCCTTCATAATTGGGTAGTTCAGTATATGTCGATACTCAATTATGGGAAGGAGTCTAGCCTATTCTAGTTATGTAGTTTGTTCATGGGATTTTTGGTACGGAGCGCCCGATGTTCTGGCAGATTGCAACGGATCGGACACTCCCCGGTGGAGGGCCTTTCTAACGGAAGAAGAGCAGCCTGGCAGCCTGAACGCCGAAATAGAAGCCGAAGCCGACCAGCGACAGGCCGGACAGGACGGAGATTGCCTTCAACACCCGGGGCGTCAGGAACTTGCGGAACATGCTGGAGGCTGCGGCCATGGTCACATCCCAGAGCAGAATCCCGAGGACGATGGCACCGCTGTAGATCAGGAGCTGTTGCATCGGGTATTCGTTGACCGCCTTGGCTAAGATGGAGCCGTAGATGCCTAGCCAGAATAGGATGGAGAGGGGGTTGAACAGCGACATCAGGAACCCGGACACGAAGGAACTGAACAGTGTGACCCCGCTGCCCCTCGTCTCTGCTGTCTCAATCTGCCCAGAATGCAGGATGCTCTCTACTCCGGTGTAGACAAGGACAAAGAACCCGAACAACCACAGGAACGCCTTGATGAAGGGGGCATCCAGCAGATGAATCATGCCGAAATATACCAGCAGCATGTAAATGATATCGGCGCTGACCGCACCGAGGCCGACTGCCCAGGAATGCATGAAGCCTCCGCGCAATCCCTTGTCGAGCTGCGCCGCATTGATGGGGCCGATCGGTGCCGACAGGGATAAACCCAGAACCATATAACCTATAAATATGTTAATGTTGTCCACCTCCTTGATATAGCTAACTTATTCAGCCAATGTCAGGATTAGGACAACCAGCAAGAGGCCCGCGGATGACCGCCTACACGCATAAGGGGCAATTCGTTAAGCAATAATAGGCAGATGTGAAATCAGATGGAGGAATGGAATTAAATGCTTATTAACGTAATCATCGGATGGATTATTCCTTGGTGTATTGCCAGTTATTTTCTCAGACAAGACAGCTCAGTTATCCTGCTCATCGCACCTATTGCAAGTGTAATCGCCTTTGTGTTCGATGAGGTCGGATACCATATGAAGTGGTGGAGCATTACCCCGGCCGGCTCGGGCATTCTATCCTTTCTTCCCTATAATCTGGGGATATTTCCGGTGGTCTCCTGTCTGCTTATCTATACGGTAAGGAGGTCTTCCCTGAATTCGCTGCTGCTTCTCCTGCTCTTTACGTTCTGCAAAACTATGTTTGAGTTCTGCCTGGTGTTAAGCGGGAAAGTAAGCTATGCTCACGGCTGGAATCTGGGCTGGACGTTTGTATCTTATTTACTGGCTTGTTCGTTATGCTACGTCTGGTATCTGATTGTTAAGGGCAGGTTCCTCTTCAACTAATTCAGGTTCCACAGTAGCATTCCGATTCAAGGGTATAAATGCAGTCGTTAGACCGAGAATAAACAGGATGCGAAACTAATTGAAGGTGGTTCGACGATGAAAGGGTCAAAAGGGGCATTAATTGCACTATCATCCATCCCGCTGATTATGACACTGGGCAACTCCATGCTGTTGCCGATTCTGCCGCAGATTTCCAAGGAGCTGCGGATCAGTGCTTTTCAAGTCAGTATGATCATCACGGTCTATGGCCTGATCGCCATAGTGATGATTCCCATTGCCGGGTATTTATCGGACCGTTTCGGGCGGAAAATCGTTATTCTGCCCAGTCTGCTGCTGGCTGCCCTGGGCGGAGCAGGATGTGTGGCCGCAGCCTGGTTCTTCACGGGAATCACTGCGTATTGGATCATACTGGCCGGACGCTTGGTTCAGGGGATTGGAGCCGCAGGCGCTTTTCCCATCGTGCTTCCGTTCGTAGGCGATCTGTTCAAGGATGAGAAGGAGGTCAGTAAGGGGCTCGGCCTGATCGAGACCTCCAACACCTTCGGCAAGGTGCTGAGCCCGATCCTGGGAGCTTATCTGGGAGCTCTATTGTGGTACGCTCCGTTCATTGCCATTCCGGTCCTGTGCCTAATTTCGTTCCTGCTGGTGATCTTCCTGGTCAAGCAGCCGAAGACCGGGGAGCAGGCAGTCAAGACAAGCCTTAAGCAATTCCTGACCGGGATCAGAGAGATTCTGCATGAGCGGGGGCGCTGGCTGTATGCCATCTTTGCGATTGGCGGCATCTGTATGTTTGCAACCTTCGGGGTATTGTTCTATTTATCGGAGATCCTGGAGTCGAAATATAACCTGCATGGCGCCTACAAAGGTTTCGTGCTGGCCATTCCGCTTGCTCTGCTGTGTCTGGCCTCCTACGGAAGCGGCAAGATCATCGGGAAAAACAAGCAGCTTATGAAATGGCTCGGCTTCGGCGGCATGGCCTTACTGACAGCCTCCACGCTAGTGACAGGTTTCAACGAGAACATCTATTACATGGTAGGCTTCCTGAGTGTAAGCGGAATCGGGATCGGGGTGGTTCTGCCCTGCATGGATGCGCTGATTACAGAAGGAATTGAGAAGGAAAATCGGGGCACGATTACTTCCCTGTACAGCAGCATGAGATTCATCGGGGTTGCGCTGGGACCGCCGGTGGTGTCACTCTTAATGAACCGGGGACACTGGACCTTGTTCGGCACCATGGCTGGTGTCGGCGCGGTCGGCGGCCTGCTGTCCTTCTTCGCGGTGACTCCCAGTAAGGAGGATTCGGAAGGAGAAGGCCAGCCGGAGCGAAGCCAGTATAAGCCGAAGAAAGCGAACCCATTGCGCCAGCGTGCACGGTAACTTAAGATCATATCAACCATATGCAAGCATAACCCATTCTTCACATTCCTAATATAACATGGTATATTAGGATGTGTCTTTGAGAGAAAGTGGTAATGGAGGTGCTTGAATATGGCCAATGACTCGGGCTCGATCCCGATGTATGAAATGATTTTTAGAACGCTGCGCGAACGGATCACACAACATGAATATAAAGCCGGGGACCGGGTTCCCTCCGAGAAAGAGCTGTGCAGTGAATTCGGGGTGAGCCGGATTACAGCCAAGAAAGCCCTCAAGCTGCTGGCCGATGAACAACTGATTATCCGCCAGCCGGGCAGGGGCTCCTTCGTCGCCGATGCGAATTCGTTATTAATGAAACCGTTTGATTTCCAGCAGCCGCCCGGGACCCCCGGCAAGAAACAGATTATTGGACTGGTCATTACACACTTCAGTGATATGTACGGTACCGAGCTGATCTACGGGATGGAAGAGGCTTCGCGGGACCATGACGCCTTCCTGGTGGTGCGGCGGTCGTTCGGGATTCCAGAACTGGAAGAGAAGGCGATTCAGCAGCTTCTGGGGATTGGTGTGGATGGGCTGATTATTTTTCCGGCACAAGGCGAATACTTCAGCGCCGAGATTCTGAAGCTGGTCATTCAGAAATTCCCGTTCGTCATGATTGACCGTTACCTGAAGGGGATCCCCGCTTCGTCCGTCAGTACGGATAATGTGCAGGCCGCCAAGGAGGCAACCCGTTATCTGTTCGGGCTGGGACACCGGCATATCGGATTCCTGGCTCCGCCGCCGGCGAATACCACAGCCATTGAGGAACGGATCGACGGCATTATTGAAGCTCATGTGGAGCATAATCTGCTGTTGAACCGAGAGCTATGGATGGAGACGATTACGTCCACCATGCCGAATGTCTTCGACCCGCAGGCCCGGATCGGAGATGTGGACAGGCTGGTGGAGCATCTGCGGAAATATCCGCAGATTACGGCATTGTTTGCTGCGGAGTATGACATCGCTTTGCTGGTGGAGGAGGCGGCAGGCCAGCTGGGACTGCGCATTCCCGAAGACTTGTCCGTCATCTGCTTCGACAGTCCCGATCCGCATGAGGGCTGCCGAATGACGCATATGCGTCAGAATCAGTTCAGCATCGGCAAGCAAGCCTTCGAGAATGTGCTGACGATGCAGGGACAAGAACAGCCCATCACCCGGATTCTGTTGCCGGCTCAATTCATTCCTGGCCGCTCAACCGCACAGGCGCGGCAGGAGTGAGTTGGTTGGTGTGAGGACCAATGTGCCTGAAATGGCAGAATGCCCAATGGCCGGAGTGAGATTAAAGCCTTCGTTTGCGAAGGCTTTTTTGTCGTTTCGGTATGTAGGTTCTTCATTCCACCCCCATCAAAGTAATTTCCCCATACATAGAAATAACATATCTGTACATAATATTTATACCATTAGATCAGGATAGTCTATAAATATACCAATAATATATTGACATGTTTATAGTATTTGTTTACTATGATGAAAGCGTTTGAAATATTGATATATACTATTTGGAGGTGCAACATACAACCTTGAAACTGCAGAATGAAATTCCAAAGTCCGTCCATGATTTGATCGAGAGGGTACAGAGAGAGCTTCCAGACTCTTCCAAGCTGGCCAAGATGTTCGAGGACTGCATCATCAATACGATTGGTACCACGATTTCACCAAAAGCGGACGGGACCACTTTTGTTATAACAGGTGATATACCAGCTATGTGGCTGCGTGATTCCGCGGCGCAGGTCCGCCCGTATCTGCTGCTTGCCGCCGAGGACCCGGGGATGGAGGCGATGATCGCGGGGCTGGTGAAGCGGCAGATGAATTATATCCTGCTTGATCCGTATGCCAATGCTTTCAATGAAACGGCGAACGGCCACGGACATCAATCCGATCTGACCGAGATGAGCCCATGGATCTGGGAACGTAAATATGAGATTGACTCGCTGGCTTATCCGATTCAGCTCAGTTATCTGCTATGGAAGAATAGCGGCTGTGTCACGCAGTTCGATGAGACCTTCCGCCGGGCTGCCTTTGCGATCCTGAAGCTGTGGAGAGTGGAGCAGCATCATGAGACCAAGTCCCCGTATACCTTCCAGCGTCTGGATGCCCCGCTTACGGACACACTGGCCAGAGAAGGCAAAGGCAGTGAGACCGCATATACCGGGATGACCTGGTCAGGCTTCCGTCCAAGTGACGATAACTGTGAATACGGGTATCTGATTCCGTCCAATATGTTCGCTGTCGTTGTCCTGCGTTATCTGGAAGAGATTGCCCGTGAGATCTACGGGGATCAGGAGCTTGCAGCATCCGCGAAGAAGCTGGGCGATGAGATCAATCAGGGAATACAAGAGCATGGCATCTATAATCATCCCGTATATGGGAGAATCTATGCTTATGAGACGGATGGGCTGGGCCACTACAATCTGATGGATGATGCCAATGTTCCAAGCCTGCTGTCCCTGCCGTATCTGGGCTACACCGACGAGAGTGACGAGGTGTACCGGAATACCCGGAAGTTCATTCTGAGTGAGGATAACCCTTATTACTATAAAGGACGCGCGGCGGAAGGCATCGGAAGCCCGCATACCCCGGAGGGTTATATCTGGCACATCGCATTGTCGATGCAGGGCCTGACTTCCCCGGAACGCAGCGAGAAAGCGCGCTTACTCCAGCTCATTCAAGACACGGATGCCGGAACCGGCCTGACCCATGAAGGCTTCTCCGTGGAGGATGCTTCACAGTTCACCCGTCCATGGTTCTCCTGGTCGAATATGCTGTTCAGTGAACTGATTATGGATTATTGCGGTTTTCGGGTGTTGAAGTAGCTCTGGTACGGTTTGATCTGCGGAAGAAACGGCTTAGCCGTTCTTCCTGAAGCTTTTATGAAAGCGTTATGAAACCATAAAACAAAGGGGCAAAGACAAATGAAAACAAATAAATTAAAAGTAACGATGACAGCGGCCATGGCTTCCCTTCTTCTGTTGACAACGGCCTGTTCAAGCGGCAATTCCAATGCGGGTTCGGGAAATGCTGGAGGCAAGGAAGAAGTCACCATTACCTTCCGTTCGTCAGGCTCAGAAGACACATTGGCCAAATATTTCAAATCCGGGCTGATTGAGAAATTCGAAACCGCGAACCCGGATATTAAGATTAATATCGCCCCGGTACTGGCCAGTGAAGGGGACTATACTTCCAAGATCGTACTGCAGATGAAGTCTCCTGACACAGCGCCGGACATTGTGGCTGAAGACACCTCAATCATCAAGTCGGATGCGGCAGCCGGCTATCTGGAGCCGCTCGATACACAGGTTGCAGGCTGGAGTGACTGGAAGGACAAGTTCATTGAGAACCTCAAAGAAGGGGTAACCGGTGAAGACGGCAAAGTCTACGGCGTTCCGGCCACCTCCGATACCCGGGGAATCTGGTATAACAAAGAGCTGCTGGCGCAAGCGGGATTGCCGGTGCCTTTCAAGCCTGCGAACTGGGAAGAAGTACTTCAGGCCGCACGCACCATCAAGGATAAGCTGCCGGGTGTAACCCCGCTGAATATGATCGTGGGCAAGTCCAGCGGAGAAGGCGTAACCATGCAGACCCTGGAAATGCTGCTGTATGGAACGAACGACACGCTCTATAATGACCAAACGAAGAAATGGGTGGTAAACAGCCCGGGTCTGCTTGACTCCTTCAAATTCATCAATCAGGTATTCAATGTGGATAAAACAGGACCAACGATGCAGGTTGCCCTTAACGGACAAGCCGGCAGCATTGCCTTCCAGCAGCTCTTTCCGCAAGGCAAGCTGGCTATGGCGGTGGATGGAAGCTGGGCAGGATCGACCTGGTTCGAGAACGGCGCGGCTCCAATTGCAAATGTAGCAGAGAAGATGGGCTTCGCCCCGTTCCCGACGCAGAACGGTCAAGCCCCTGGGGCCATCACCATGTCCGGCGGCTGGGCCTGGTCGATTCCGGCACAATCGCAGAACAAAGAAGCGGCATGGAAATTCCTTGAATTCCTGATGAATCAGGAGAATGCTACAGGACGCGTAGTAGCAGAGGGCAACCTGAGCCCGCGTAACGATTCCGTGGATGTAGCAGGCTATACTGACCGTTCGTTTACCGCCGAAGCTCAGGCTTTGCTGGAAGTGGCTAAATTCCGTCCGGCCAATGATCAGTATGCTACCGTATCCGCACAGCTTCAGAGCATTGTAGAGAGCATTGCATCCGGCAAGCTTACACCGGAAGATGGCGTGAAGCAGTTGAAGGATAACGTAGCCCGCTCGCTTGGCGAAGATAAAGTAGAAGTTAAATAGAGGATTTGAGAATTCGGATAAGAGGAGAAGCGATTCTCCTCTTTCGGATTTGGAGGGGGAGTGACCTATGAAAAGAAAGTCGCGGGGCGCATTTTTATTTCTGTCGCCTTCTGTCTTGCTGCTGCTGATATTCTTTATCGTACCGATTATTCTAACGATTTGCTTTGCCTTTACCAATATGGCCTTGACGGGGAGCGCCGCCCGTAACCTGCAATTCATCGGGTTCCAGAATTTCACCAACATGTTCCAGGACCCGGATTTCCGGATCAGCGTCTTAAGAACCTTGGTCTTCCTGATTTTCTCAGCGGTCATCGGCCAGGTCGTGCTCGGCTTCATTCTGGCCTTGTTAATGAAGGAGAAGAATGTAACCTTCCGCCGGATCATCGGCATTATTGTCATTGCGGGCTGGGTTACACCGGAGATCGTAGTCGCCTTCTGTATGGTTGCGTTCTTCAGTGATAACGGGTCCCTCAATCAGATCATCGGCTGGTTTGGCATTAGCCCGGTCTCCTGGCTGTTCAGCTTCCCGATGGTGAGTGTAATCATTGCGAACATCTGGCACGGGACCGCTTTTTCGATGATGGTCTATCAATCGGCACTGGATGAGATTCCTAAGGATATCGAGGAAGCCGCCACTATCGACGGGGCAAGCAACTTCAAAATTCTAAGCTACATCACCATCCCAATGGTTAAAGGTTCGATTGTCACCAACATGATGCTCGTAACGCTACAGACGCTGGGCGTATTCACACTGATCTATACCATGACCGGAGGGGGCCCGGGTACGGCCACTCAGACCTTGCCGGTATTTATGTACAATCAGGCCTTCGTCAATTATCAATTCGGATACGGTACCGCGATTTCACTTGTGCTGCTGGTGATCGGAATTGTTGCAAGCTTGTTCTACATGAAATCAATGAAAGTCAAGGTCTAACCCTGAAGGAGGTGCATCACTGTGGTCAAGCATAGGCTTCAACGTAATATACAATACGGCATTCTGGTGGTTCTGGGACTCTGCTTCCTGCTGCCGTTATTCTGGATTCTGCTCGCTTCGTTTGATACAAATGCCCAGCAGGGTATAAGGTTCCCCAATTTCACGCTGGATAACTTCTCGGCAGTGCTCGGAGACAGCGGCAATCTGCGCTCGTTCGGCGTGGGTGTCATTCTCTCCGGAGGTCAGGCGACCCTGGTCGTCCTTGCATCCGTACTGGCTGCCTATCCCTTATCCCGTTATGAGATGCGTTTCAAAAAAAGCTTTCTACTCAGCATCCTGTTCATGACGGCGCTGCCGATTACGGCTGTCATGGTTCCGGTATTTCAAATGTTCCTGTTCTTCAAATTACAGAATTCAATCTTCGCTACCATGCTCTTCCTCACTTCATCTTCCCTTCCGTATGGCATCTGGATGATGAAGAGCTTCATGGACTCCGTGCCGATTGATCTGGAGGAAGCAGCATGGATCGACGGAGCCTCGGTATGGGGCGGATTAAGAAGGATCGTTGCCCCGCTCATGCTTCCGGGTATCGCAACGATTGCCATCTTCACCTTCTCAGGCAGTTGGGGCAACTTCTTCGTGCCGTATATTCTGCTGCAGACGCCGGAGAAGCTGCCGGCATCCGTCACGATCTATCAATTCTTCGGCAGCCACGGCATGGTCGAATATGGCAGACTGGCTGCCTTCTCACTGCTCTATACGATGCCTTCCGTAGTGCTGTATATGTTCTCCCAGCGGTATATGTCCAAAGGGTTCAGCATGGGCGGAGCGACAAAAGGATAATGGAGGATTACCCCTATGACTAAGCACAAAAAGGCGCATATCATCTCGCATACCCACTGGGACCGCGAGTGGTATATGCCTTATGAACATCATCATTTGTTATTGATTGAACTGATGGACAAGCTGCTGGATACGCTGGATCAAGACCCGGAGTACCGTTATTTCCACCTGGACGGACAGACGATTATCCGCGAGGATTATCTGCAGGTCCGTCCGGAGCAGAGAGAACGGCTGGACCGCTATATCCGTGAAGGACGCATTCATTTCGGTCCGTGGTACGTGCTCCAGGACGAGTTCCTGACCAGTGGGGAGGCGAATCTGCGCAATCTGCTGATCGGGCATATGGACGCCAGACCCTTCGGGATCATCTCCAAAACCGGCTATTTCCCTGACTCCTTCGGCAATATGGGCCAGGCACCGCAGATTCTTCAGCAGGCCGGAATTACGAATGCCATCTTCGGACGCGGCGTGAAGCCGACAGGCTTCAATAATGAAGTCAGCGAGAACGATACCTACGAGTCTCCTTATTCCGAGATGATCTGGCGTTCGCCGGACGGCTCGGAGGTGCTGGGCGTGCTGTTCGCCAACTGGTACTGCAACGGGATGGAGGTTCCGGCCGATCCGGTGGCCGCCAAGGCTTATTGGGACAAGAATCTCGCAGACGCCGAGAAGTTCGCTTCTACTCCGCATCTGCTGTTCATGAACGGGTGCGATCATCAGCCGATCCAGACGGATCTGTCCGAGGCCATCCGCACCGCCTCCAGCCTGTATCCCGAGGTAGAGTTCGTGCATTCCAACTTCGACGAATATCTGAAGGCGCTGGGGAATAATCTTCCCGGCGATCTGGTTACAGTGGAGGGCGAGCTGCGCAGCCAGCATACGGATGGATGGGGGACACTGGTCAATACGGCATCCTCGCGGGTATACCTGAAGCAGTTGAACCAATCCGGCCAGACCCTGCTGGAAAAGGTGGCTGAGCCGCTGGCGGCGTTCGCCGCGCTGGCAGGGGTGCAGGCTTATCCGCATCATCTGCTGACGTATGCGTGGAAGACGCTGATGCAGAACCATCCGCATGACAGTATCTGCGGCTGCAGCGTGGACGAGGTACACCGGGAGATGGTGACCCGGTTCGCCAAGAGCAGCCAGATGGCTGAGGCGATTGCCGCCCAGAGCGCGGCGGCACTCACCGAAGCCATCGATGTCTCCTCGGTAGCGGCCTGGGGACCGGAAGCCGTTCCGTTCACCGTGTTCAATACCAGCGGCTGGTCGAGAAGCGGAACCCTAACGGCGGAGCTGATTACGGCGAAGAAATATTTCCCGCAGGGACCTACGCCACAGTCTCTGGCGAAGGAGCTGGGGCAGGAGCCGCTGCCACAGTGGCTGGTAAGGGACGAAGAGGGTAAAGTAATTCCGGCAGAGATTGAGGACCTGGGCGTCCACTTCGGGTACGAGCTGCCGAAGGACCGCTTCCGCCAACCATATATGGCGCGCAAGGTCCGGGTAACCTTCCCGGCAGCGGATGTACTATCGCTGGGCTACCGCACGTATGCTCTGGTGGCCGGAACCTCTGAATCAGAAGCGGCTCCGCTAGACGCAGTTCATGTGCAGGGCCACACCATGGAGAATGCCAAGCTGATTGTTGCGGTTGCTGATAATGGTACCGTGACTGTTACAGATAAGCAGTCCGGTGCGGTATATGCCGGGCTGAACGCATACGAGAACACCGGTGATATCGGCAATGAGTATGTCTACCGCCAGCCGGAAGGCAGCGAAGTGCTGACCACCGAAGGCTTAACGGCTGAGATCACTTGCATCGAGCAGTCCCGCTCGCGCGTGGTCATGCAGAGCGTGCTGCGGTGGGAGGTTCCGGCAAGTGCAGACGAGGCCTTCCTCACTGAGAAGCGGGAGATGGTTCCGTTCACGGAGCGCAATGCCGGGCGTTCGGAGGAGATGGTTTCGCTTGTACTGACAACCCATTACACGCTGGAAGCCGGAAGCGGAATGCTCCAGGTCAGAACCCGCTTCAATAACCAGGCCAAGGATCAGCGGCTCAGAGCCTTGTTCCCTACAGGACTCGAAGCGGATCATCACTATGCGGACTCCGTCTTCGAGGTGGCCAGACGTAATAACCGGCCAGCGGCAGAATGGATCAATCCGAGCAACGCCCAGCATCAGCAGGTATTCGTCAGTGTTGCAGACGGAGTCCATGGACTTGCCGTGGCGAACAAAGGCCTGAATGAATACGAGGTTCTGCTGGACGGGAAGAACACGATTGCCGTGACCCTGCTGCGTTCCTCCTCTGAGCTGGGAGACTGGGGCGTGTTCGAGACGCCGGAGGCCCAGTGCCTGGGCGAGCAGAGCGTAGAATATGCAATCATCCCTTACACTGGTGACGGCGCTGTATCCGGTGCTTATGCCCAGGCTTACCAATACCAGATTCCATGGACGGTCCTTCAGACCCAAGGCCCGGCTGCACGCGTACCGGCCGTCAATGGACGTCCGCATGCAGGCGGAATGGCTCTGCCGGTATCCGGGCAGTGGCTAAGCTGGAATGCCGAAGCTTCCCCGTTGGCCTTCTCCACCCTGAAGCTATCCGAGGAGACGGGCGATCTCGTGGCCCGCTGGTACAATCTGGGTGCAGAAGCGGCGGAGCTTAAAGTTACGCCATCCTTCAAGAGCGGGGCGGTCTACGAGAGTGATGTGCTGGAGCGCCGGGTCTCGAAGCTAGCGGCAGCGGAGCAGACCGTGGACGGCTACAAGATCGTCACGCAGGTGTATCAGCTGGAGGACTAAGCAGCACCCTGTTAGTGAAGTGACTTGAAATGGAAGTTAAGCGGTACAAACTAGATGCTCATTCAAAATTGAGCTTTGGTTTGTACCGTTTTTTCGTGCGCAATCCGGACAATCTGGTAGTTTTAGCGGATTTGGCGGACAGCTTGAGTCCTGGCTGCCGATGCTGGCGGATCACCGTCGGCGGGGTCCGGAATACGCACGGTAGTTCCACACCCAAGAGAGGGACTGCATTGCGCCAGCATGCGCGGTAGGCCAAGGGCCACAAAGTCCGTGGATTTTTTGGATAATTGGATAATCAAAACAACATCTCCTGAATACATTAACTTATATCAGAAAGTCACTATGGCTGAAGCCAATTGTGATTCTGTCAGGAGGAGCAAATATGAATTCATGGAATAGCAGCAGACCGGTCTTTGAAACAGATGTACGGGGAACGCATTATTATACCGCTTGGGAGGGGCACCGCAGATTTGGTTACGATCTGGTTCGTCATATGCAGCCTAACACAATAGTAGAATTAGGAACGTACTTTGGCGCTTCCCATTTTTCATTCTGTCAGGCCGTAAAAGATCACGGTCTTTCAACGAAAAGCTATGCGGTTGATACCTGGATAGGCGATAAGCATTCGGGAACCTATGATGAAGATTTTTTTCAGTCCGTGCAATCGTGCGCAACTATCTTTTACCCCGGCATTTCTCATCTGCTGCGTATGACCTTCGACGAAGCATTGAATGAATTTCCGGACAAGAGCATAGACTTGCTTCATATTGACGGTCTGCATACTTACGAAGCGGTTAAACATGATTTTGAGTCATGGCTGCCCAAGCTGGCGGATCAAGGTGTTGTTCTGCTACATGATGTTACCGTTGTAAAAGATGACTTCGGCGTCTACCGTTTGTGGGGAGAACTGCAGATGCACTACCCGGCGGTACAATTCGAACATTGCTTCGGGCTCGGTGTTCTGATGCCCAAGGGATACTCCCCCTTAACCTCTTCTATGGTGGCTAACTGGGGGAGAATCAAGCCGATGTATCCTTAAGTTACTACTGAAGCAACCTCGCTTCCTTCCGGATTAATCCGCTTCAAGCACACTTCGGATCGCCTTGACAACCAGCTCCGGCTGATCGTGAATCACCATATGACCGCTCTTCTCAGCGACAATCAGTTCACTGTTCGATGACAGTTTCAGCATTCCGCGTTGGCCGGCCTGCCAGATACCCTCAAGCCGGCGGCCGGCTTCTTCCGAAATCCCAAACGCAGCGTAATCCTGAGGCAAACCCCGGGCAATAATCTTCACCGGAAGGGAGCCGAAGTGCTGCCCACGTATCGCATCCTCGGTAGAGCCGGCCAGTGCTGCTTCCTGCTCCTTGGCGGTAAAATAGGCAGGCATGGAAATAACGTTAATGAACTGTGCCCGATCCTGCTCCGCAACCAGGCCCGCGAGGAGCTGGTCCTGGAACAGGCGAAGCGCCCCGGAGCGCTTGAGCAGGCTTAGCAGGGAAGCGCTGGGGTTACCGGCCACATTCTCTGCCTCCAGAATCGGCTTCGTCTCCCGGTCGTCATTCTCGGGTCTGGTATCAATCAGCACCAGCCCGGTGACTTCCTCCGGGTAGGTCTGGGTGAACAGCCTGGCATACATGCCCCCGAGGGAGTGGCCGACCATCAGGTACGGGCCGGGAAGACCCGCATTCTTCAGCGCGGTATGCAGCTCACGCACAATGTTGGCGCCGGAGCGTTCCGAATCCGCCGGTTCACTCCAGGCATATCCCGCCCGGTCATAAGTGACAACGGTGGCTTGTTCGGCTAATTGTTCAGGAATGTCTCTCCATGACAGGCTGGTTTCACCGCTGCCTGCTTCCAGAATAATGGTGGGGGCTCCTGCCCCAGATTGGCGGATGTGCAGGTTATAGCCTCCGGCATCCACCAGTTGACCTGGTGCAGGATAGTTTTTACGGGCAGTGGTAGAGGCGATGGCCTCATACAGGAAGCCCGAGCCTGTGACAAGCAAGGACGCAGACATAAGGATTAGCAGGAATTTGAGCAGTCTGCTCCGCAGCTTCGGGGCAGGAGTCTTCGGGTGACTGGAAGAGTTAGTCATGGTAGTAGGTACGTCTCCTTTTTTAAAATACAATTGTATTATTTAAAAAACAGTATAACAGCCTGTCCCGCAATTAAGCAATTGCTGAGACCTGGAAAAATAGCGTCTCCACAGCCGGATCTGCCGGTCGCGTAGAAGAGCTGTGCCTTCAAGTCTGCCGGACCAGCCGTTTAAGTCCCCCTCCACAAGGGTAAAGTACAAACAAATAACCCGGAAGAGAAAGGCGGTAAGCTTATGTTGTGGGGATTAATCGGACTTGTAGTGGTGGTATGGCTGTTAGGCCTTATCTTTGATTTCATGGGCAATATGATCCATCTTCTGCTGTTTGTCGCAGCGGTCCTATTCGTGATTAACTTGTTCAAGGGACGGTCGCGGAGATAACGGGAAATGAGTGGATAGGTGAAGCTGAATGTTCACAATACACAGTGGCTGCGTTAGGCAGCAAAGCATGTGTCCCTATGAAGGCGGGCATGTGCTTTTTTCGGTGCTTTTGCGAAGAGGGAGGGGCCCCACTCCACAGTCCGTAACATTGTGGAGTATCCTGCAAGAAGTGCAGGAATATTACCCAACAGAAGCGGGCGATGCTGAAATCCTGCATGAAATGCAACAAAACCAACGCTAACTTGCTTTAAACACCGGAATTCCTGCAAATGATGCAACAATGTAGCGTAGCCGGTAACATTTTTAGAGGAATCCTGCAAAATGTGCAACAATGCGATCCATAGCACTTTCATTCGTTAGGATGATTTTGTTCTGTTCAGTCTGGTGCATGTCTGGACACCTATTCCCCGGTTGCCTATAATAAATGAAAATGAATGAAAATGTACATGGAGGAGAATCAATGCGTAAACCGATCATCGCCGTCGATATGGATGATACCATCTGCCATCTCGTCAAACGTGCGATATACCACAATAACATTGAGTTTCCTACACATCCCCTTCGCTACGAAGATATGATGGATTGGAACACGGATCATCTGCGCCACCCGGACAGCACCATGGATCTGTTCTTCGGCAGACCCGGCCTGTACGAGGAGCTGGAGCTGTTCGACGAATATGTGGTGGAAGAGATGGAGAAGCTGCACAACGCCTATGATGTTATTATTGTGACGGCCGCTGTCCCGAAGACGGTGCTGGAGAAATGGAACTGGCTGCAAAAGCATATGCCGTATATCCCGGCCGACAATTTCTTCACCTGCAAGCGGAAGCATCTGATCGGCTATGACCTGCTGATTGATGACGGCCCGCATAACCTGCTGCCTGCCGTACAGGCAGGGAAGAAGGTGCTCTGTATCCCGCATCCGTGGAACCTGAGGGCACGTGAGCAATACTCTTTTCCGCTGATGACCTCCTGGGAGGGTGCATCGGCGCGGGTGGATGAGATTTTGCAGGCGTAGGGTGAAACTGATCTTAACATGATTAATTGCTTGAAGATGAGCCTCGCTGCTGCGGGCTTATTCTGCTATGTCCGGGATACTTTCGCCGTCTGTACTGCCATAAATCCGCTGTCGAACATTATCAATATTTGCGGTATGATGGGTGTAACTTTGCGTTTCTTGCTTCAAGGAGGATTGCAGTTTTGTATAAAGGGTTAAAGAGTAAGGTTAATCAAAGCAAAAAGCTGAGTCTCACCACGCTGCTCACAGGTTTGGTGACACTGGTGGTTCTGCTAACTTCGAGTATTCTTCTGCTCGGTTCGTATGAGTCCAAGAAGCGGTCCTTAATGGAGACCACGCTTCATCTGAATTACCTCAATGCTGATCGTATGTCGAGGACCATGGATTCCTTATTTCAGTCCATGCACGGGACTCTGGAATACAACGCCGCCAGGCTGTCTGACATAGAAGCTATGCCGCCGCAGCAAGTGAATGATTCCCTAGATCTGATGCGCAGCAGCAGCAATTTCTTCAATTCCATCACTGTGGTCGACGCCAGCGGATTCATCCGCCATGTCTCACCTGCCAGCATAGGGACTACAGGCAAGCACATCACCTCAGAGAATAGCAAGGAAGCATTAGCGCTCCGCAAGCCGTATATTTCTTCCCCTTATTTGACGGCCAATACCAAGCGGTTAATCGTATTTTTGAGCCAGCCCATCTTCGATGCTGCGGGAACCTATGCTGGAATTATTAGCGGCACCATCTATCTTCAGGAGAATAATGTGCTGTCTGAGATTTTTGACAATGGACAGGAGGATGATTCGGGGGTTTATTATTATATTGTGGATTCAGAAGGGCATCTGGTGTATCACCCGGATAAAACGCGGATTGGCACAGATGTCAGCATTAATGAGGTTGTGCAGCAGCTGATGAATAAGCAAAGCGGAGAACAGCGTGTCACGAACACCCGGGGCATCGAGATGCTGGCCGGTTATTCCAGTGTGCCCGCCAATGGCTGGGGAATCGTGGTTGTCTCCCCGATTAGCCAGATTCATAAGGAGCTGATCGGGCATTTCCGTACCCTGATCGGGTATTCCTCCTTACCGTTCATTCTGCTGCTGTTGGGCGTTATTCTGCTGGCCCGCAAGTTTGCGCGTCCCTTCGTCTATCTGGCAGATGTCGTAAGCAGAATGGGCAAGCAACAGATAGAGCTGCAGGAAGCGAAGCGGTATTGGAGCCGGGAGGCGTACTTACTGACAGACGGGGTGTCACTTGCCCTGGCCAATATCCAGCAGCAGACTGAGCAGTTGACCCATGAAGCTGCAACGGATGTGCTGACCGGTCTGATGAACCGCAGATCCCTGGAACATACGATTAACCAGCGGATAAGCTCCGGTGCTCCCTTCTCGCTGGTGATGCTGGATATAGATAAATTCAAGCTCGTCAATGACACTTACGGCCATAACCTGGGTGATGAGGTTCTGAAGCATGTTGTCCGGGTCATCGTAACCTCGCTTCGCCCGGATGATATCTGTTACCGCTACGGCGGGGAAGAATTTGTTATTCTGCTGGCCCGGACCACGCCTGCTGAAGCCTTCAGCGCTGCTGAGCGAATCCGTCTTGCGGTTGAGCGGAGCCAGGGGCCGATTGCGGCGAGGCTTACGGTTTCACAGGGAATTGCCCACTACCCTTCCCATGCTGCTGACCTTACGGAACTGCTTGTGAAGGCGGATCAGGCCTTGTATCTGGCGAAGAGCAGAGGGCGCAACCAGTCCGTGATTGCGGAGCAATAGCAGGAATTAGTTTGAATGGGTGGACTATCGCGCTTTGAGCGCTTTTGCGTTATAATCGAGAAAAATTTCCTGAAGGTGGAGCAATGTGAGAATTGGTACAAAAAGATTACGCCTTCAGACCGCCATCACCCTGATGACCTGCGGCATCGTCGTGCTGGTGCTGCTGATTGTGTATGTAATGTTCGGCATGAGATTCTCCGAAGAAGCCCGGGCTTCTCTGGAGAACAAGGCCATCACGATTGCCCGCACGGTCTCGCGCACGCCGGGAGTGGTGGACGGGCTGCTTGCAGAGTCCGATTCCGGCAGCATCCAGCGTTATGCAACCGATATTAGCGCCATCAATGACGTTCAATTCGTGGTGGTCATGGATATGGGAGGGATTCGCCGTTCCCACCCCGATCCGGCCCTGATCGGCAAGCATTTCATGGGCGGGGATGAGACCGATGCACTGCATGGCAAGGAGACCATATCCGTGGCTGAAGGCTCGCTTGGTTATTCTGTGAGAGCGTTCTCACCGATCTTCGCCGCTGACGGCAAGCAGGTTGGAGCAGTAGCTGTAGGCATATCGCTTGGCAGCGTCCGTTCCGCCGTTCAGCAGAACCGCTGGATTATCTACTCGGGCATCCTGGTCGGCGGGCTGATGGGGATATTCGGTGCCATCCTGCTCGCCCGCAAAATCAAGCGGATGATGTTCGGCATGGAGCCGGGAGAGATCGCCAAGTTATTGGAGGAGCGTAGCGCCATGCTGCAATCGACCAAGGAAGGGATTCTGGCCGTCGATAAGGAATCGCGGATTACCCTGGTGAATGCCGAGGCACGCAGGCTGATGGGCAGTGTCGGCTTGAACCAGGAACCGGTAGGTAAGCAGGCCGGGCAGTTTTGGCCGCTGCTGCGGATGGAGAAGGTGCTGGATACCGGTGAAGCCTTGCTGGATAAGGAAGTGGAGCAGAGTGGCATTACGCTGCTGGTGAATGTGGTTCCGGTCCGGGTGAACGGAATCATCGAAGGGGCTATTGCCACGTTCCGGGACAAGACCGAGATCAGTATTCTGATGGAGCGGCTCTCCGGCATCTCCCTGTACGCCGAGGCACTGCGTGCCCAGACCCATGAGTTCATGAACAAGCTGCATGTCATTATGGGGCTGAATACGATGCGGCGGTACGACCGGCTGGAAGAATATCTGACGGATATTGTACAGAGCATCCAGACAGAGGCGGATTCAGTAGTCCGGCTGGTCAAAGACCCGGTGATGGTCGGCTTCCTGCTCGGCAAGCTCAGCAGAATCAGGGAGGCCGATGTGCGGCTGGTTATCCGGGATGATGGGTTGCTGCCTGAAGCGGCGGATCACGAGGTGGCGCGGGAGCTGGTCACGATCGCGGGCAACCTTCTGGACAATGCGCTGGAGGCTCTCCAAGGCGCGGACAACAAGCAGATCGAGATGGGGTTCCGGCATAAGGACAACCTGCTTACCCTTAAGGTCAGTGATAACGGGACGGGCATATCGTCGGAGAATGGAGATCACCTGTTTGAGCAGGGCTATTCAACCAAAGGCGGAGACCGGGGCGTAGGGCTGTATCTGGTGCGGCGAAGTGTAGACAAGCTGGGCGGTACGATTACGTATGACAGCCTGGAGGGGGAAGGCACCGAATTCACGGTGCAGATTCCGTATAGAGCGAAGAATTAAATTAATCATGAAAAGGGTGGATAGCCCATGAAGAGTGGTGATAACGATTATGATAAAAGTACTTATCGTTGAAGATGATCCTATGGTATCGGAGATGAATAAGTTTTATGTGCAGCAGGTGGAGGGCTTCCGTGCCGATGGCTGGGCCAGCTCGGCGGAAGAAGTGCTGGGTATGCTGGAGAAGCAGGCCTATGACCTGATCCTGCTGGATATTTACATGAAGGAGAGCAACGGGCTGGAGCTGCTGTCCGAGATCCGGCGCAGAGGCGTGAAGATTGATGTCATTGTCATCTCGGCCGCAAGCGACAAGGAGAGCATTCAGGAAGCGCTGCAGAACGGAGCGGTGGACTACTTGATTAAGCCGTTTGAATTCTCCAGGCTCCGGGCAGCGCTTAATGGATACAGGGAACAGAACAAGCTATTCCGCAGCCAGGAGCGGCTGAACCAGTCGGAGCTGGACAGGCTGTCCCGGTTCAAGCAGGAACGGACGTCCTCGCAGGAGCTGGCCAAGGGCTTCACCCGTCAGACACTCCAGACGATCTGGCGTGCCGTGGAGGCCTGTGGCAGCGAGCTGTTCTCCGCTGAGGAGATCTCAGCGGTATCCGGCATCTCCCGCGTCTCCGCCGGCAAATACCTGATCGGGCTAACGGAGATGGGAGTGCTGGAAATGGACCTCGTCTACGGGAGCATCGGCAGGCCTGTGCAGAAATACCGGCTCGCTCCGAACGGTAAGGGATTGATTACTAAGTATATTTGAGTGTGTGAGAGTATGACTAACTAATTCTGGAGCTCCTGCCGTGCAACCTGCGGCGGAGCTTTTTGTATTGCGAAGACAGCGGAAGTGAGCTGGGAGGTGAAATGAAAGGGAAAAATCCCTTTGATTTGGTCGAAAGTGGGCTGGATGGGGAAATGAAAGGGAAAAATCCCTTTGAATCAGCCAAAAGTGGGGTGGGGAGCCGAAATGAGAGGGATAAATCCCATTGAATTAGCCAAAGGTTGGCGGTAGGCGAAAATGAAGAGCACTAATGCACCTGAATTAGCCAAAAGTCAGCGATAGGCGAAAATGAAGAGCACTAATGCACCTGAATCAGCCAAAAGTCGGCGGTAGACGCAAATCAAGAGCACAAATGCGCCTGAATCAGCCAAAAGTCAGTGGTAAGCCAAAATGAAGAGCACTAATGCACCTGATGTAATCAGGCTACCTCTGCAACTCCCTGATACTAACTATGTTACCTGCCTCCCCCTGATACTACCTGTCTCCATCTGACCCTACCCGACTCCATCTACGCCCTCCCCAGCAACTATAGTCAGATTCGACCAATTGGAGCACTCTACTAATATCATTTACCAACAATGCTCCTACCACTGCCCTCTACCAATGCTCTTTACTAATTCTCTACACTAATGCGCTGTACTAACCTACTCTACAATCCACTCTACTAATCCCCGCCAATCCCAGCGTCCCCCAGCCCCCTCTCCTGACAGCGCTTACTTTAATAATTTACAAAACCCCTTTATTACTTTCATAAAAACAAAAGCGCTTTCAAAGCAGCTATGATGAATTTGTAAAAGAGTTAAGGAGGTAAGGTTAACATGCAAAAAGCAATTCAACCCCCGATTTCGGTACCGGAACAGCAGCCTGTTGTACTGAAGCAAGGAGAACAGGGTTTCGTCCAGAAGCTTCTGCATTTAAAAGTAGGCGTTATTCCGCTCCCATTGTATGTGGTATTTGCACTCATTATTTTTGCGGCTTCTGTGCTTGGTGAACTGCCAAACGACATGATCGGCGGCTTTGCAGTAATTATTGTACTGGGGGTGCTGCTCAGTGATCTGGGCTTCAAGCTTCCGATTCTCAAGAATATCGGCGGTCCGGCGATTCTCTCGTTAATGATCCCATCCTTCCTGGTCTTCTGGAATGTGCTGGACCCTTCGGTGCTCGAATCGGTCAACACCCTAATGAAGACATCGAACTTCCTGTACCTGTACATCTCGATTCTGGTAGCCGGAAGTATTACCGGGATGAACCGTACCACGCTCATCAACGGCTTCATCCGCATCTTCATTCCGATGATGGCCGGAACAATCGCCGCAGTCGCTGCGGGGATGGGCGTAGGGATGCTGCTCGGCTATAGCGCACACCGGACGTTGTTCTACATCGTTGTGCCTATTATTGGCGGCGGCGTCGGTGAAGGGATTCTCCCGCTGTCCATCGCGTTCTCGCAGATTCTTGGCGGCGAATCCGGGTCGTATGTGGCGCAGATGATTCCGGCGGCGGTGATCGGCAACGTGTTTGCGATTATCGGTGCGGGGCTGCTCAAGCGGATGGCTGACAAAAACCCGTCCATCACCGGTAACGGTGTACTCGTGAAGGCGAAGGACGGCCAAAAGCTGGCCGGCAGCACCTATGACAGTCTGAAACCGGACTTCCTGCTGATGGGCGCGGGCCTGCTGTTCGCCTGCGGATTGTTCATCACCGGACATCTGCTGTCGCCGTTCGTCGGTATTCCGGGTCCGATCCTGATGATCTTCGCAGCGGCGCTGCTGAAGATTTCCAAGCTGCTGCCTGCCAAAATTGAGCAGGGTGCTTATCAGCTCTACAAGCTGGTATCCGGTACTTTAACCTGGCCGCTGATGGTCGGCCTCGGGATGCTGTACATTCCGCTGAAGGATGTCGCCGCCCTGATCTCGCTTCCTTATATTATTGTTTGCGCTACCGTTATTGTGGCGATGACGATCACCGGCTATTTTACCGGCAAATGGGTCAATATGTATCCCGTAGAAGCGGCCATTGTTACCGGCTGCCGCGGCGGCCTTGGAGGAACAGGCGATGTAGCCATTCTGTCTGCCTCGGGACGCATGGAGCTGATGCCGTTCGCACAGATCTCCACTCGGATCGGTGGCGCTATTACGGTGGTTGTGGCCACGCTGCTCATCGCAGTATGGGGTGGCTAATCAGGGAGCTCAATCAGCAGAAGAGATGCCAGAATCACATGAAATCGCATCCAATCGTGTCTAAATCGTGGACAATCTTCAGGTGTCAGCTTTTATCTTGCCAATCCGATAATTATCGCGGAGAATGACTAAGGGAGTATATGAAATGCAGAGTTGACGGGCCTGCATACGGGTCTGGTACGGTTCCGGATGCAGGAAGATCCGCTATATATAGAAAGATCCGAGAGGGATGCAACAAACGGTTAACCAGCTGAATGGAGGAGTTAATATGGAACTATTAGAAGAAATTATGCTGCTGCATAAAGGCGGTAAGCTCGAAACTACCCTGAAGCATCCGATTCTGTGCAAAGACGACCTGTCCAAAGTCTACACGCCGGGTGTGGCGAAGGTCTGTCAGGCGATTGCCGACGATCAGTCCCAGGCTTACGAGCTAACCACGAAGAAGAATACCGTAGCTGTCATATCCGATGGTACGGCTGTACTGGGGCTTGGCGATATCGGGCCGAAGGCAGCCATGCCGGTTATGGAGGGCAAAGCGGCGCTGTTCAAGCAGTTCGCAGACGTCGACGCCGTGCCGATATGCCTGGACACCAAGAATACCGAAGAGATTATTGCGATTGTAAAAGCGCTTGCCCCGACGTTCGGCGGCATTAATCTGGAGGACATTTCCTCTCCGCGCTGCTTCGAGATTGAAGCCAGACTAAGAGCCGAGCTGGACATTCCGGTCTTCCATGATGATCAGCACGGTACAGCAATTGTCGTGACAGCCGGACTTCTGAATGCGCTCAAGGTATGCGGCAAGGATATCAAGGATGTCAAAATCGTAGTCAACGGCATCGGCGCAGCCGGCATCTCCGTCTCCAAAATGCTGCTGCATGCCGGAGCGGTGAACCTGATCGGCGTGGACCGGGAGGGCGCGATTAACCGGCTGGCGGATTATGAGCGCAGTCACTGGAGCGATTACGCCCAGATTACGAACCCTTATCTTGAAATCGGAAGTCTGTCCGATGTAATCAAAGGCGCGGATGTCTTCATCGGAGTCTCTGCACCGGACGTGCTGAAGCTGGAAGATGTGCTGAACATGGCCACAGATCCGATTGTGTTCGCCATGGCGAACCCGATGCCAGAGATTGATCCCGCGATTGCTGCGCCGCATGTAAGAGTCATGGCGACCGGCCGTTCCGACTATCCGAACCAGATTAACAATGTGCTGTGCTTCCCTGGGATATTCAGAGGGGCGCTGGATTGTGAAGCTACGGATATCAATGAAGACATGAAGCTGGCGGCAGCAGAGGCGATCTCCTCAGTGATTGACCCGTCTGAGCTGCATGAGAAATATATCATTCCAGACGCCTTCGATCCGCGTGTAGTAGAGAGAATCCGCATGGCTGTAGCCGAAGCGGCAGCTAAGAGCGGCGTAGCCCGTAAGGACCTGCTGGTCGGCGTTAACTGATACCTATATTAATGAAGATACACCAAACGGCAAGCTCGTCAGATGAGCTTGCCGTTTTTTGCGGAATTTATAGCTTTGGGATTTGTGATGATGGAATTGGGGTAATGAACGGGAGATTCTGGGCCGGATATGGGAATTCCGGCTGTACATAAATATGAACCTGGAGGGAACAAGATGAGTGAGCAAGAAGTGGAAGCTATCGGCTGGGATGCCATTGAAGATCAGATGAAGGTACTGTACGGGCAACAGGAGCCGAAGCATTATGCGGCAATGCTGCCGTATAGCCTGGGAGGCAATGACCCGCTGAACGGAATCAGCGCCTATGCAGCCGAGCAGCCATATCCGCATTGGCATTTCGTAACCTTCGGCTTCACCGAACTGTTCGAGAAGGAGTCCGAGGACCCTGAATACAGCGGCTATGGCTTCGAGCTGACCTTCCGCCTGGCGCGCAGTGCAGAAGAACAGGAGCCTCCAGCCTGGGCGATCAATCTGCTGCAGAACATGGCCAGATATGTGTTCTCCAGCGGCAATATCTTTGCTTCCGGCCATCACCTGGATGCCAATGGCCCGATATGCCTGGGAGCAGATACTGGGCTGACGGCGCTGGCGTTCACCGATGACCCGGAGCTTCCGGCTGTGGATACGCCGAACGGCCGTGTGGAATTTCTGCAGATGGTAGGGATCACAGCGGACGAGCTGGAAGCGATGATGTCCTGGAATACCAACGCCTTTCTGGAGGCCGGCAGGGAGGTTCTCCCCCACTATATCACCGATCTTGCCCGGGGTTCACTGCTCGAACTTCCGGCCATCCAGGAAGCGGTGCGTCAGGGTATCGACCGTGACGGTTCCCAGACGGGCATTCTGTATGTGGATGAGCTGGGCTATGAGCCTGGCACAAGCCGTCTGATTGGCACAGCACCGGCCGTCCTGACTATAGGCGCACGGCAGGCACCGATTATAGCCAAGCTGCTGCGCGGCCGGCTGCTGAAGGGGAAGCCGCTGACGCTGACCAGCAAGAAGCGGCAGGTGATGCTGGAGCACAGACCTGATAACGAGAGTGTGGTCAACGAGGAGTTTGTCAGCATCGGCCTAACGGAAGAGGCAGTCCTGGAGCTGGAGGCGAAGCTCCAGCCTAAGGAAGGGGAGCTGCGGCTGTCTGCCGCCAAAGCGTTGATGGTGCAGATCCGCAAGACTTACATCAAAGACCAGGAAGGCAATGTGGTCAAAACTATCGGCTAACCGCGCGGACGACAGCTTTCTTTTCGGCAAATAGATACCCGTCTATCTCAGCGCCGTTTCATTAGGAAATTAAACATAGCCGTATTCCGGCCTGGAGACCCAATCTTTAGCTTATCTTTAGACTTGGTTTAGTCAGAATTAAGAAACCCCGGCTATATTTAAGTGAACAAGAAACGCTGCTCAAAATAACGGAACGGGAGTCCACTATGGCCAAATTGAATTTGTTTATCCGCATTTGTATTGCCGTGCTGCTGGTGCTGGGCATTATCTACGTAGGCTCACTGGTAGACTTTATTTTTACCCCTATTATCTCGCTCTTCAATGTTGTGATGGTGCCGTTAATGCTGGCCGTATTCTTCTATTATCTGCTTCGGCCCCTGATTGACTTCCTGTCCTCGCGCAAATTGAAGCGGACGCTGGCGATCCTGTTGGTCTATCTGGTCATTGCTGTTCTGCTGCTGGGCTTCACGGTAGGCGTATGGCCATCGCTGCAAAGTCAGCTGCTGAACCTGGGGAACAATATGCCGGGTGTGCTGAGAGCAGTGGGAGAGCAGTTAAGCAAGCTGGAGAACACGGAGCTGCTGTCAGGTCTGATTCCCGAGAATATGAACCTGTCCAGCCAATTGATGGGCTATTTGAATACAGGCTTTTCGCTGGCAACGGGCTATGTGTCCGGGCTGTTCTCCTTTGTCTCTAATTTTGCGATTGTGCTCTTCACCTTTCCGATCCTGCTATTCTACATGCTGAAGGAAGGCGGGAAGTTCGGCGATAAGCTCGTGAGCTTCTTCCCGAGACGCTATCACGAGGAGGGCGCGGGGGTGATTGCCGAGATTGACGGCGTGATGGGCAGCTTCATCGTCGGCAGAGTGCTGGTTAATCTGGCGCTGGGCGTCCTGATGTACATCGGTTTTCTGATTATTGGCCTGCCGTATGCGCTGCTGCTGACGCTGGTGGCGGTGCTGATGAACTTTATCCCATTTATCGGAGCCATTCTGTCTACTGTGCCAATCTTCATCATCGGTCTGTTTGAGTCCCCGTCTACGGCGGTCTGGTCCATTGTGGTCGTGCTCGTTGCGCAGCAGATTCAGGATAACCTGGTTGCCCCCTATATCTTCGGCAAAAGCATGGATATCCACCCGCTGACCACCATTATTCTCGTCTTGGCCGGCGGCGATTTCGGCGGAATCATCGGCATCCTGGTCATTATTCCGGTCTATATGATGCTCAAGATCATCATCGTCAAGCTCTATCAGCTCTTCATCCGCAAGCGCTGGGACGAGGAGCCGGAGCCGACAGCGCCAATAGGGCCGGCGGAGCCGGTGCCCGGAGGCACGGTGTCTTCTGCGGAAGTGGCGGAGTAGTAGTAGAGTTAAATAAGGCAGATTAGGGCGGATTAGCGCTGATTAGCGCGTGGATGGGGCAGAGAAAGTGCGAGGTTGGATGAAGCAAGGGTGAGCTTGGATGAAGTGAGAGCGAGTAGGTTGAAGTAAGAGTGGAGTTGGTCCGAGCTTGGGGCAGAGGTGGAAAAAAGGCACTTATTGCGCTCCGAATGACCGGTTACGGGGCAGCAGTTGGAAAAAGTACATCTAATCTTCCAAATTATAAGGATTCGCCGAAAGTCGGCCCCAGTAAGTGTTGTTTATCCAACTAATATAAGGAAGTGTATCTCTAGCGCGAAATTAGATGTATTAAATCCACTTGCTTCATCTGCAGCACTATGAGCTGTAAGCATACAATCGCATACTGATCTGAACCAGAAAAAAGGTCTATCCCCAAAGCCATCATACGGCCGGGATAGACCTTCTTCAATTAGAATCACCATGAGCAGAAGGGGGCCGCTATGTGGACGGGCCAGCATGTGGCTTCAGCCGTTATGCCCCCATAGCTTAACTGCTTGGAAATTATCCGTGCACATCCCGGCCAGTACCGAATGCTCTACTCACTGCTACTCCCGCATCAAAAACGCCCGTGTTCGCTCCAGCTTCGGGCTGCCGAAGATCTCCTCCGGTGTCCCGGATTCGGCAATGTCCCCGTGGTCCATGAAGAATACACGGTCAGCGACATCGCGGGCGAAGCTCATCTCATGGGTGACGATCATCATCGTCATGTTCTCCTCGGCGAGCTGGCGGATGACGCGGAGCACCTCGCCGGTCAATTCAGGATCAAGCGCCGAGGTCGGCTCGTCGAACAGGAGAATGTCCGGGCTGAGCATCATCGCCCGGGCGATGGCGACCCGCTGCTTCTGCCCGCCCGACAGTGTGGAGGGATAGACGTCTGCTTTGTCAGCCAGGCCTACCTTCGAGAGCAGCTCCCGGCTCTTGGCCGTAATCTGCTGCACACTTTCCCGCTTCAGCGTGCGCGGGGCAAGCTCCAGGTTGTCCCGCACACTGAGATGCGGAAAAAGATTAAAATGCTGGAACACCATCCCCATACTTGAAGTGATGTCTCTAATCTCCGCCGTACCGGCGTAGCGCCCGTTCTCAACCAGCGTTTTCCCGCAGATCGAGATGCTGCCCCCGGTGACCTCCTCCAGATGCACGAGACTGCGCAGCATGGTGCTTTTGCCGGAGCCCGAGGGTCCGATCACGGCAACGACTTCGCCGGGCTTCACGTCAAAGCTTATCTGGTTCAGCACACTGAGGCTGCCGAAGTCTTTCTTCAATTGCCGTACTTCAATCATGCTACTCATAGCCAAACAGCCCTTCTACTCAAATTTGAAACGTCTCTCCAGCAGCTTAAAGAATAGTGTCAGCACCAGTGTCATCAGCAGATAAATAACGCCCGCTACGACAAAAGGAGTGACGGTAAAATCACGGTTCACCGCCGTCTTGGCGAAATTCAGCAGCTCAGGCACCGCCACGGCATACAGCAGCGCGGTATCCTTGACCAGTGTAATAGACTCATTGGCAACCGCAGGCAGCGCCACCCGGAACATCTGGGCGAGAATCACCTTGCGCAGCGTCTGCCACCGGCTTAAGCCCAGAACCTTGGCCGCTTCATGCTGGCCTTTATCGATCGAGAGCAGCCCGCCCCGGAAAATCTCGGCGAAATAAGCGCCGTAATTGAGAATGAAGCCCAGGCTGGCCGCTACAAAACGGTCCATAACCAGATATTCCCCGATTACGGGAATCTGCGGCAAACCGAAGCAGAAGAAGAACAATTGCAGCAAGAGCGGCGTTCCGCGCATGACGTAAATATAAGCGTGGGCGATCCAGGCCAGCGGCTTTAGCGTGCTTTTGGCCATCAGAGTGACCACCATCCCGAGCGGAATGGACAGCACGATCACGATCAGGAACAGCAGCACCGTGGTCCGGGCACCTTCAAGCATCGGTCCGGAAATTCTAATAATATAATCGATATCCATGTCTTAACCGGCTCCTAAACGATAGCATCTAGTTCAATACCTTATTCTCTCCGAACCACTTGGTTGAGATTTCAGCGGCTGTTCCGTCACTGTTCAGCTCGTCCAGCGCCTTCTGCAGCTCTTTCAGCAGTTCATCATTGCCCTTCTTGATTCCAATACCATATTGCTCAGGAGCCAGTGATTCTTCCATCAGCTTGTACGTATCCGGCTCCTTGGCTATGTAATATCTGGCGACAACTTCATCAATAACTACCCCATCCACACGGCCGGACTTGAGGTCTGTCAGAGCCAGGACATTGTCGGGGTATTCGGACACGTCCTTAAGCTCGGCTTTGATCGGACTGGCATCCAGGGCATCGGCGGCAGAAGAGAGGCTCTGAAGTCCGATTTCCTTGCCGGCCAGATCCTGAAGCTTCGCCAGCGATGAACCGGCCAGCACGACTACCACCTGGCTATTCTCCAGATAAGGCTTGGTGAACAGCACCTTCTCCTTGCGCTCGTCCGTGATGGTGTATCCGTTCCAGATCATATCAATCCGGCCGCTGTTCAGCTCGGATTCCTTGGCGGACCAGTCAATCGGCTGGAAGGTAACCTCCTTGCCCATCTTCTTGACAGCCGCTCGCGCATAGTCAATATCGAAGCCGACAAGCTCATTGTCGTCATCCCGGAAGCCCATCGGGGCGAACTTGTCGTCTATGCCGATCACCAGCTTGCCGTCCTTATTCCCTGAACTGGAGCAGCCGGACAGTACAGCAACAGCCAGCGCCATTAATAATAGTATCCATAATCCTTGCTTCTTCATCTCTCTAATCCCCCTAGTAGATTGCGTGCCGCATCCGCCCGCTTTAGTTCGTTAATACGTTATCAGGCTATCATAATAGCATATCATGTGAGCTTATGTCGATAGAGTTCATAGAGGCAGATGTGTCCAAAATAAATCAAACTCTCCGTCCCGGTGCTGACCGTGTTCATGTGTGCTTATCCTCCGTATATACAGTAACCGCCTCCATCCCGGAAGAGCCGGAAATGAAGGCGGTTACTGTTAACGGCGGTATGTTGCGGGCATCAGACTGCTGGATTTACACTAGCTGCCCTGACTTTATTTAATCTCAATATTGCGTGTTGCCCGATTGGCTGGTCTTGCCCGAGGCAAAGCCCTTGAATAGGGTGGGCACATTGCGGTAGCGGGTATTGGTAATCCGGGCTGCGCTGCTGCTGCTGTCTGTGCGGAAGATGGAATCCTTGACGTTCGAAATGTCCGAGTTGTCCAGTGTGAAGTTCACCGTGTAGGAGGTGCCGCCGTTCTGGCGGGCCAGCTTGCCGATATCATCGGCTCTGAAATTCTTAATGTTGATGGTGCCCGCAGCGTTCGCCTGAAACACTTTATCGTAGGCTTTGTACGCACCTCCGCCTGTAATATTGACGGTGCCGGAGGCCTTCAGGGTCAGGGCATCCTCGCCGACATCCTGCCAGGTTACGTTGGAGATGGTAGCATTCCCGTAACAGTGCACCCCGTCTGCGCCGGGTGCGCCGATAATTACATTTTTGAGTGTAGCATTCTTTTCCAGCCGGAAGATGGGCTTCTGATTCTCTGCCTGGCTGCCGTCTCCGAGCGTGCTCGGATTGGCGACGAACGTCTGGCCATTGCCGTTATACGTCTCACCGGCCTTCACTACAATCGTCGAATTCACCACAATTGGCGATGCGGCTGATACCTCGGGGGGACTGGCAACATAGAACGAAGACAATAGTGCAACCGACAGGAGCAAGCCAACTACCTTTTTCAAAAACATTCCGCCCTTCAACTGTAGAATTGAGATCCGGCGCACCGGTCCCTTGCGGGCAATCCAGCCAGATGTGCACCTCTGACTGCACCCGATATCTAACCTATTCAGAACACGTGTGCATAGAACATAAACCTTACATGGAGATCAATTTCCATATTTCCGACACAATTGGGCAAGGGTTGCAAGCTGAGAGATAAAGGATAACAATGGTAGAATAATAGAGCAATAGAAGCGGAGGAGAATAGAATGACCCAGGAAGAATTTGACGAGATGATGGAGATTCAGTGGCAGAGAGAGAAAGAAGAGAAGGTGAAGAAGTACAGCATTCTGAATACCTTGGCGCTTAAAGGGCAGACCGTTCTGGCGGGCTCCTCGCTGATGGAGTTTTTTCCGGTAAATGAATTACAGCAGACGCTGGAGAAGCAGACGGTGATCTATAACCGCGGTATTGCAGGCTATGTGACCCGGGAATTGCTTGAAGCGCTGGAGGTCTGTGTGCTGGAGCTTGCGCCTTCGAAGCTGTTCATTAATATCGGCACCAACGACATCAGTTCAGCGGATGGTGAATATGAGCCTGGGAAGCTGCTTGCGAATTACAATGAGATTCTGACCCGGATCGGGGCCAGGCTGCCGGAGTGCAAGGTGTATGTCATGGCGTATTATCCGGTGAATGCTAAGGCCGACTTCCCCGGAATGGATGAGGAGATGCGGGAGAATTACTTCAGAACGAGAACCAATGCGGCGCTGCTGGAAGCGAACCGGGCAGTGGAGGCGCTTGCGCTTGGGCACGGATATCAGTTCATCAATGTGAATGAGGGACTGATGGACGCCGAAGGGAATCTGAAGGAAGAGTATACGATGGATGGTGTGCATATGTATGGGAACGGGTATGCGGTGGTTTTTGGTAATCTGAAAAAATATTTATAAGCAGCCTCACGCAGCAAGAGCAGCGGTCTTCCGGTAGCCGGAGAGGCGCTGCTCTTGCTGTTGAGGTCGCAGTAAACGGGGCTCTGAGTCGGGTCCCAACCCTCAGATCAGCTCCCGTCTCCGTTTCAAATACACATACAGCACAATTCCCGACACGGAGCAGACCGCTGCGCATAGCCCGATGAACCCGTACCCCGCCTGGAGTCCGCGGAGCAGGCCAAGCTCGGTGGTGGAGCCGTAGAATGCTTTGACGGACTCAATAACCCAGCCGATAATATAGTTGCCGATGACGCTCCCGAGGCCCATTAAGGTGACCACAAAGGTAATGGCCGTATCGCTTCCGTTCGGGTAACGGCGGGCGATGAAGGCCATCACGGTAGGATAGATAATAGCGATCCCAGCCCCGGATAGGGCGAACAGAAAGGCGAGACGCTCCCCGCCGGCCAGGGCGGCGAAGGTGCAGACGGCCGAGAAGCAGGAGAAAATAATCAGCGAGAGCACGAAGCCGATCCGGTCTGTCAGCGCACCCAGCAGGAGTCGTCCCAGGGAGAATAGCAGGAAGAAGGCTGACAGTAAGCCGGAAGCCCGGACAGTGTCCCAGGCATAAGCCTTTTCCAGAAAGTTAACCAGCCAGCCGCCCACCGCCAGCTCTGAGACCACGCCGAAGGACAGGATCATCACCATCATCCAGAGCGCGGGATCGCGCGTCAGGGTACGGAAGGAGGTGCGGTCCTCCTGTGGCAGATCATCCCCGGGAAACGTGCTGCGCAGCGCCGACAGGATCGGCAGCAGGCAGAGCGATAGCATGACCAGATACATGCCCCGCCAGTCCAGCGTATGGCCGAATACACTCAGCGACATAACCCCGGTTGCCAGCAGCGGCGCTACAGTTGAGCTTAGGCCATAGAAGAAGTGGGATAGGTTCATCATCATCCCCGTGTTTTTGACGAAAATACGTGCCCCTAGAATCGCCAGCCCGATCTCGAGCATCCCGTTCCCTATGTACATCAGAAAGTAAGAGGAAGCAAACAGCGGATAGCTGTGGGACAGGAAGATTAGCACCCCTGAGAGAACCATGGAAGCAAACGAAATCATAGTGACTGCCTTGATGCCCCATTTGCGGACAAGAATAGCGGTGAAGGAGCAGGCGAGCAGATAGCCCAGCGCGTTGAGCGAGAGCAGGGTGCCGAGTTGGCCTTCATCCAGGTTGAACGACAGCTGAATCCGCGGAATCGCGGGACCCTTGATATTTTCCGAGATTCCAAAGACGACAAAGCCGAGGAAGATCGTGACGAGTTGCATGATATAGACGGTGTTGCGTTTGCTGGTAGAAGGGGTGGGTTGAGCTTTCAAGGTAGAGTGCCTCCTGAATGATTGCTTGTTGGAATACGTGTTATTGTAGTCAGTTTCCGGCGAAAGGGCAAGGGGGGATTGTATTCATGGCATTTGTCCCGTGGAGACAAGACTAAGATTTGTGGATTAGAACACCTTCAGGACCGCTCCCGTATCTGGATAGATGGAGTTCGGCTTGAAGGTGCTCTTAAGTGGGGGTAGTGAATACACCACCCATGAGAAGTTCTTGATAATCATGCATTAACTAATGGATATCATCCTGCTTTCCCTTGTGAGGAGTATATCTTCCTCAAGTAATTTCTTGTCCTGTCCTTAGTTGACAAAAGGATCTATGACACACCAAAGCGGGGTTTGTGACACTGTGATTGAAGCGACTTGGGTATTCGATTTCTGATCGATAACTGTCACATAATTTCTCTGACCTACAGGGACATATACAGAATTCGCAGGGTAATCTCCAATAAGGATCGTATAAGGGTTAACGGCAGGTAGTTCATTTGACATGCCGCCTGTATTAATCGTTGCGATCACAGTCCTGCTATCTCCATCAATTACATTAACTACCGTGCCAGTTGTGTACAAAAGATTAGTGACCAGATTCGCAGATAGATTAGCCATGCCACTGGCTACTGCGATGTTGGTTTCAAGCGTATTCGTCGAGAGATTATAGGAATTAATATAACTAGTGCCGGAGTATGTTATCCATAGTCTATTTCGGAACGGGTCTAATACGAGTCCATGGGGGGCGGCAGTGGTCAGTGTAACTGTTTGAACAATTGTAGCAGTGTCAACATCGTATACAGTAAACGCAGGTACTACTTCTTGTAATGTGTACACCTGGTTAGTGTAAGGATTAACCTCAACCTGGATAGGCTTTGCAGTAGGCGCTGTTCCAACCGTAATCGTGCTTACCGTACCCGAATCAACATCGATAGACCAAATGTTAGTGCTGCCCGTACTCCAATTTGTGACATAAAGCGTATTAGTAATGGTGTTAATGGACATGCCTCGTGCTTGATTTCCCACCACATAGACTGCTTCTATCTGATCTGTCAGTTCATCCACTTTGACGACGCTATATCCATCCGAATAGAAAAGCTTGTGACGAAGCGTATCAATTGCTGCACTTCCATAACCTGTTTTAAGACCCGGAGCTGGTTGATTAAGAGGCCAAGAGGCGATCACTTGATTGGT
The DNA here is from genome assembly GCF_038000365.1 of Paenibacillus sp. FSL R7-0333. Taxonomy (NCBI): domain Bacteria; kingdom Bacillati; phylum Bacillota; class Bacilli; order Caryophanales; family Paenibacillaceae; genus Paenibacillus; species Paenibacillus sp. FSL R7-0333. The sequence goes on along the minus strand of NZ_JBBOBZ010000001.1, from coordinate 5,029,459 downwards.
AAGTGCATTAATGGAGTATACAAACCCAGAGTTGGCGCCAACATATACTTTGGGAAATTGCATCGTACCGGTGGTTCCAGTGGCTCCGGTAAGGCCAGTGACGCCGGTAAGGCCGGTAAGGCCGGTAAGGCCGGTAACGCCGGTAACGCCAGTAACGCCGGTAACGCCAGTAACGCCAGTAGCGCCAGTAACGCCAGTAACGCCAGTAACGCCAGTAACGCCAGTAAGGCCAGTAAGGCCAGTAACGCCAGTAACGCCAGTAACGCCAGTAACGCCGGTAACGCCGGTAACGCCAGTAACGCCAGTAACGCCAGTAACGCCAGTAACGCCAGTAACGCCAGTAACGCCAGTAACGCCAGTAAGGCCAGTAACGCCAGTAACGCCAGTTTCACCAGTGACTCCAGTAACGCCTGTTTCACCGGTTACTCCGGTAGCACCTGTTTCACCAGTGACTCCAGTAGCACCTGTTTCACCAGTATTTCCAGTAGAGCCGGTATTACCAGTGGCTCCGGTAACGCCCGTGACTCCTGTTGCGCCGGTAAGGCCAGTGAAGCCTGTAATGCCCGTAACCCCGGCCCCTGTCGGCCCCGTGGGTCCTTGTTCGCCGATGGGAATCCAATTACCCGGGTAGGTGGTTCCGCCATCCTGACTGCTGCGGTAGTAGAGGGAAGGATTGGAGATGTAGAGCTGCTGGACAAAGTCGCCGACGCGGGAGACATACAGGGTCCAGACGGCTTTGTGGAGGACAGGTGGACTGTTCAGTGCATCTGGACCGAACGGGTTTGCCGAACTGTAGACCCCCGGCTGGTTGAATTGATTCAGATCACTCCCCGAAAACTCATCATTGTTGATCGGGAAGACACCATCTTCGGCATCCAGCACGACATCGCCGGTCTGACCATTCACACTGGTGACGGCCCCAGGGGCTCCGGTAGGACCGGCAGGACCGGTAGGTCCAGCCAGTGTCGGAAGGCTGGCAGCGGTCGTCAGCTTGGAATCCAGCATCATCTCCTGGCGGGAGATGGTATTCAGCAAGGACCGGGCGCTGTCATTGATCTCCAGCAACTGGGCAAGTGTGGCAGGAGGGCCGGTAAGGCCCGGCAGTGTGCCCAGGGCGTACTGGATCTTCTCCCCTTCAGCGTTAATGATATGGGCAAGTCCAAGCTCTTCCATGGCAATGGAAGAGAACAGCAAATTGACGACATCATCCCTTGATAATGTGATCGAAGGCGTGATGTTTGGAAGATTGGGATTCGACATTAGACCACCTCCTTATTATTGGGGACCATTTAATATATTCGAAATATTCCTTGCGGAAACGTACATGTGCCTATTTGTAGAGCTGTCCAGTACAATTGACTAGTACTGTATCAAAGAAAGGATTCCTATAATTGGATTCATCGGCCGCATTGTATGAATCTGTGTTCCGAAACGTATACGAACCTATCATTTTACTATGGGGTCCGGTCAATTCACCGGACAAATCTAAAGGAAGCCGGCAGTTTCAACTGCCGGCTTCCTTAACCTACAATCTTTAAATAAGAAACACTAATGCGCTGCGATCCTATCCTTTAGGATAGAAATCGTCTCATTGCTGTTGGTGAGGAAGCCATGTGTGATGTTCTCGATTTACATGATCTGAAAAATAGATAAATTTGATCTTGAAGGAACAAGTGTAGCAACGGGTGTAGAACCCGTAGGACCTTGGAGTGTATATAGGGCACGAATTGAAAGTTCTTGTGGTGAAGTGGCTCCGGTTCGAATCATTCCGCCCCCTCCCAATGTAAAGGCCAGTGGACCAGAAGAGCTTTGTTCTCCAAGTGGGTTTATTCCTATAGCAGCACTGTTTAGGTTAACAAGAATTTCACCGACGGTAACCTCGGACGCGGGAGGAGTTAGGTTAGTTCTAATCTCAAATGAAACGTAGTAAATACTATTGGGTTGAAGGGTAACGGATTGACCTCCGCCAGTAAGCGAGATTCCGGTTCCATTATTGTAGATTTGAGAAAATGCAATTGGCAAATAGCCAGTCGTTGAAATCGGTGATGCATTAGGTTCGAAGTATGCATTGTTCCCAACGATACTAGGGCCGGTAACACCGGTGAGTCCGGTAGCACCCGTGAGTCCGGTAACACCGGTGAGGCCAGTAGCACCCGTGAGTCCGGTAACACCGGTGAGGCCAGTAGCACCCGTGAGTCCGGTAGCACCAGTGGTGCCGGTAACTCCTCTAGCACCTGTACCACCCGTTGCCCCTGCCCCTGGACCGGTCGGTCCAGTTACACCTCGAAGCCCGGTAGCTCCGGTTGCCCCTGCGCCAGGACCGGTTGGACCGGTTACACCGCCAGGTCCCGTCGCTCCTGTATTTCCGGTTGCCCCCGCACCAGGACCAGTCGGTCCGGTCGCTCCGCCAGGACCCGTTGTTCCTTGAGGGCCGGTCATTCCTGCCCCGGTAGGTCCGGTAGGACCTATTTCTCCAGTAGGTCCTATCCCTCCGCCGTTATGTTCTCCAAGAAGTTCTTCCGACACTAGCCGGTGAGCCGTTACTAACTGGCCGCTACTGCTCTTGCCCCACACTGAAATTTGAAGCGGATCGCTGTCTTCAGATGTACTTGGTGTAACAAAGACAAATTCAAAGGCATCAAAATCAGCGTAATAATTCCTCGTAAGGACTTGATTCGCAGAAAGAGGGTGTAATTCGCTTACATACAGGACTCTCGTTCCGGCACTCAAATGATAACCCTGAATCGATACGGTGGAAGCAGTGTCCATGCTGCGATTATCAATTTTAACGGTAACCTGCTGAGTAGGCCTCACTCCGCTAACCGGGTTATTTTCGATCGGCCCTGTGGATAAATGAGCCATTACTTCATCACTTCCTGTCCATGAATTTGGATTGCGTTCCAGTCAGCAGCGTACTTAATGATTAATTTAATAATATTCAGACTTAGCAGTTTGGTGCGGACTTAGAGGTTGAGTCCGGTATAACAGGGCAAATGACTAACAGGAAGTGCAATAAATTTTCCTTATCTTTCTCGCTGAAACGGTACTGTCATACCTATCCTTTACGATGGAATTCTGCCCATTGCTGATGATGCTTCGCCTGAGACATATCTCCCAGAGCCTGATAGCAGAGAGAGAGCTGCTGATGCGGAAGCCAGGTGTGATAGACGTTGTCAATAGCAGACCAAGCATACCGTTCTCCCGGAGGGGATGAATAAGCCGATGTATACCAGAATATGGCAGCCTCTAAATTGCCTGTTTTCAGGAAATGTTCCCCCATCCGGCAACTGAAGGCGGGATAAGGGACATCCATGGATAGAGCCTCAAGTGTAAGCTCCAGCTCTTTCTCCGGCTGATTGTTATATACATAGCAGGTTGCCAGCTTGTGAAGGATGAACACCCTGTTCTCCAAGGGTATTTCAGGATGATCTTTGCACAGCTCGTAATAATGAATGGCTTGTTTAAATTGCTTATGCGAGTGGCATTCTCTGGCATAATTCAGCATATCGGATACGTTGAAGGAGTAGCCCCTGGCCAGATGGCGTTCATAGATGTCCAGATTTCGTCTAGAAGGTGTTGCGTCAGGAGCACTTCCTGTTTTGGTATGAGTAACAGTAATATCTGATTTGATTAGATGGTACGAATCCTCTGTTGTTATATCTTCGTGTACGATTCCCTTCCAGATGAAGCCTTTGGTACGCTTGAGAAGCCGCAGCCTTGTGGTGTTACTGATGAATTTCCGGCTGTTGTCCTGCGGAATTTCGTAATTCATGGAGACAGCGTCTACCTCTTCTGTGAGCGTATTTTTTAAATGCTCCAACTTGACCTTGTCCTCGGGAGTCAGAATATCGTCGGCATCCAGCCACAGAATATAGTCCTTGGTAGCATATTTGAAGGATTCGTTCCGGGCAGCAGAGAAATCGTCAATCCACTCGAAGTCGTAGATATGCTGCGTCCACTTTGCTGCAATCTCCTTGGTGCGGTCTGTTGAGCCGGTATCGACGATAATGATCTCATCGGGAATGCCTTCTATGGAAGAGAGGCAATGATCCAGGTTCTGCTCTTCATTCTTGACGATTAGACACAAACTGATTGTAGCCACAGCTTACCCTCCTATATTGTCGATCATTACATAGAAAGGAGGTGCGCGACTGCTTAGACGCACCTCTCTTGTATTAGGGGAGACACAGACTGTTGATTTGTTCTAACTCTGCATTAAGACATAAACGGATCAATAACACTCCAAAGCGGCGAGGCTCCAACTGAAATGGTAGCGAGCACCGTGTTCGTATTCTGATCAACAACAATTACGGCATTCGACGCTCCAATGCTGGCATAGACCAGATTAGATTGAACGGTATTCCGCAATAGTGTAATGAATGGATTCACTGCAGGAGAGTCTTGATTGGTTCCTGTTGTAATCGTACCGACGATAGGGTAAGGGGAGGTTCCGTCTATGACACTAACATAGTTAGCGCTATAGCTCGTTACATAAAAGCGGTTGGTTATCAGGTTCCCTGCAACATTCGTAAGATTGTTGCCAACAGTAATCGTGCCTAATAGGGCATAGCTTGTTGCATCAATAACATTCACAACACCTGGGGTCGTATAATGTGAAACCCATAACTGCCTGCGAAGAGGGTCGATCAGAATTCCATGTGGTCTGGTGGCAGCGGTAAATGTCGTAATTACTGTATTGTTATTTCCATCAAGGACTGAAACATAATCTGAAGAGATATAAATGATGTCACTGAGCGGATTGATATCGATGTTAACAGGTCTGGCTGCAATATTAGAAACGGTTGTAACTACCCCTGTAGGGATATCTACTACCCAAATATTAGTGGACCCGACAGCAAAGTTAGCTACGTATAGTTTATTCGTAAAGGTATTAATGGCCATTCCGCGAGGGAGTCCCCCCACAGGATAAGTGGCAGTAATCTGATTTGTCATTTCGTCATATTGAATAATGTCGGTGTCGTTAGAGTAATAGAGAAGGTGCCGTTGTGTATCTACTGCTGCACTATCAAAGTTCGTTTTGGCGATTGCGAAGGTTGTTACGATTTCGTTCGATAAGGCGTTAATGACAGACACGGTATTATTAGTTCCGACATACAGCATTGGGGGATTCAAGGTTCCAGGTACACCCGTAGTTCCGGTGGATCCGGTAAGCCCGGTAACGCCTGTAGGACCAGTGACCCCAGTGGCCCCGGTAGGCCCGGTAACGGCGGTAGGACCAGTGACCCCGGTGGCTCCGGTAGGTCCGGTAACGGCGGTAGGACCAGTGACCCCAGTGACCCCGGTAGGCCCTGTAGGTCCGGTTGCCCCAGCCCCAGTACCGGTAGGTCCGGTCACTCCCCGCGGCCCCGTCACTCCTGTGGGTCCGGTTGCCCCAGCTCCTGGACCTGTAGGTCCGGTCACTCCTCGAGGCCCCGTCGCTCCTGTGGGTCCGGTTACCCCAGCCCCTGCACCAGTAGGTCCTGTTACTCCCCGCGGCCCCGTCACTCCTGCGCCGGTGGGTCCGGTGGGTCCGTTTGCACCAGTAGGACCTGTCCCTCCGCCGTTATTTTTGCCAAGCAGTTCTTCGGACACCAACCGGTGTGCGGTTACCAGTTGACCTGTACTGCTCTTGCCCCACACCGAAATCTGAACGAAGTCACTTAACTCAGGTGCATTTTCAGATGTAACAAATATAAATTCAAAACCATTGAAATCAGCGTAATAATCCTTCGTAATGACTTGATTTGCTGCAAGCTGGACTACTTCGCTAACGTACAAGACTCTTGTTCCCGCGTTTAGATAGAACCCCTGAATAGATACTGAGTAAGCTGAGCCAACGCTGCGATTATCGATTTTAACGGTAACCTGCTGAGTAGGCCTCGTTCCGCTAACTGGGTTATTTTCGATCGGTCCTGTTGATAAAAAGGCCATTACATTATCACTTCCTGTCTGTATATTTAGATTTCTTTCAAGTATGTGCGTAATAACATGTCATGCGGAGTCTGCACATAACCGGAAATACTCCCGTCAGCAGCATACTTAATGATTAATACAGTAATATTCAGACTTAGCGGTTTGGTGTGGACTTTGAAGGTTGAGGCAGTTATTCTGCGGAATTCTATCCACCATTACATAGAAGAGAGGTGCGCAACTGCTTGCGCACCTCTCCTTGTAATACCTGAGACACAGACTGTTGATCCGTTCTTAGCGTGCGTTATGACATAAATGGATCAATAACACTCCAAACAGGGGTGTTTCCAACTGGAATGGTAGCAAGCACCTTATTGGTATTCTGATCAATAACGACCACGGCATTCGACCCTCCAATGCTGGCATAGACCAGATTAGATTGAACACTGTTCAGCAGTAATGTTATGAATGGATTAACAGCAGGAGAGTCTTGGTTGGTCCCTGTTGCAATCGTGCCAACTATGTTATAAGGAGTAGTTCCGTCTATGACGCTAACATAGGATGTGCTGTAATTGGATACATAAAAGCGGTTGGTCAGCAAGTTCCCTGCAATATTCGAAAGATTCCTGCCAACAGTAATTGTACCCACAATCGCATGGGTGATCGGATCAATAACATTTACAATGCCTGGGTCCGCATAATTTGCCACCCAAAGCTGGTCACGCAGGGGGTCGATTATGATTCCATGAGGTCTGCCGGAAGAAGGAAGTGAAAACGTCGTAATAACTGAGTTATTGTTCCCATCAATAACTGAAACATAGTTACCGGCAATATAAATTCTATTGTTAAGTGGATTGATATCAATCTGAACAGGAAAAGCTGTGACATTAGGAATTGTTGTAACTGCTCCTGAGGAGATATCGATTTGCCAAATATTATTGGCTGCACCTTGAGAGTTGGCTACATACAGCTTATTCGTAAGGGTATTAATGGCCATTCCGCGGGGCGTTCCTCCAACCGGGTAAGTGGCGGTTATCTGGTTCGTTATTTCGTCATACTGAATAATGTTGCCAGCATCAGAATAATACAAAAGATGACGTTGTGTATCTATTGTCGCACTTCCAAAGTACGTGCTCGTAATTGCAAAGCTTGAAACGATTTCGTTCGTTAAGGCGTTAATGACAGACACATATTTATTAGTTCCATTAGAGCCTACATACAGCATTGGGGGATGCAAGGTTCCAGTCGGCCCGGTTACGCCGGTGAGTCCGGTGACGCCCGTTAAGCCAGTAACGCCGGTAAGTCCCGTGGCTCCGGTGAGTCCCGTGGCACCGGTCTCCCCGGTGAGTCCCGTGGCACCGGTCTCCCCGGTGAGTCCCGTGGCACCGGTCTCCCCGGTGAGTCCCGTGGCACCGGTCTCCCCGGTGAGTCCCGTAGCGCCGGTCTCTCCGGTAAGTCCCGTGGCCCCAGTCTCCCCGGTAAGTCCTGTGGCCCCAGTCTGCCCGGTAAGTCCCGTGGCTCCGGTCTCCCCGGTGAGTCCCGTGGCACCGGTCTCCCCGGTAAGTCCCGTGGCCCCAGTCTCCCCGGTAAGTCCTGTGGCCCCAGTCTGCCCGGTAAGTCCCGTGGCCCCGGTCTCCCCGGTGAGTCCCGTGGCACCGGTCTGCCCGGTAAGCCCCGTGGCCCCAGTCTGCCCGGTGAGTCCCGTGGCACCGGTCTGCCCGGTAAGCCCCGTGGCCCCAGTCTGCCCGGTAAGCCCCGTGGCCCCAGTCTGCCCGGTAAGCCCCGTGGCCCCGGTCTCCCCGGTAAGTCCCGTGGCACCGGTCACCCCGGTGAGTCCTGTGGCTCCAGTCTCTCCTGTAAGGCCAGTAACTCCGGCCCCAGTCGGCCCCGTGGGTCCTTGTTCGCCAATGGGAATCCAACCACCCGGATAGCTGGTTCCGCCATCCTGACTGCTGCGGTAGTAGAGGGAAGGATTGGAGATGTAGAGCTGCTGGACAAAGTCGCCGACGCGGGAGACATACAGGGTCCAGACGGCTTTGTGGAGGACAGGTGGACTGTTCAGTGCATCTGGACCGAACGGGTTTGCCGAACTGTAGACCCCCGGCTGGTTGAATTGATTCAGATCACTCCCCGAAAACTCATCATTGTTGATCGGGAAGACACCATCTTCGGCATCCAGCACGACATCGCCGGTCTGACCATTCACACTGGTGACGGCCCCAGGGGCTCCGGTAGGACCGGCAGGACCGGTAGGTCCAGCCAGTGTCGGAAGGCTGGCAGCGGTCGTCAGCTTGGAATCCAGCATCATCTCCTGGCGGGAGATGGTATTCAGCAAGGACCGGGCGCTGTCATTGATCTCCAGCAACTGGGCAAGTGTGGCAGGAGGGCCGGTAAGGCCCGGCAGTGTGCCCAAGGCGTACTGGATCTTCTCCCCTTCAGCGTTAATGATATGGGCAAGTCCAAGCTCTTCCATGGCAATGGAAGAGAATAGCAGATTGACAACATCATCCCTTGATAATGCAACCGTAGGTGTGATGTTTGGAATATTGGGATTCGACAAGAGTTTAACCTCCTCAAGTTGGATTAATCCACAATATTCTATGAATCTTTCTGGTGAAACGGATAGTTACCTATTATTGACCAATGATCTCAGTGGAAGATGGAGTACCAGATGGAACCGGTAATTCAGGCTTTCGTGGTTGTTGTAATCAGGCCGTTCAGATTGGCAAGCGTTATGCTCAGGAGATTTTGATGATAGTGATCATTGAATAATTTGGAATTCTTCCGTCATTGGTGCCGGTTAGCATCGTAACACTTGCATTGCCGCCATTTCTAACGGCAATTTTGTCGTTAGCGTTCAAGGAGAAAATATCGAACATGGTAACAGAACCAGAGGAACTTGCATATGCAATTGACCTGCTTACCGCTGATGGTGTAGGTCCACTCATGAACTCAAACACTCCGTCCGAACCACTTGCAACAGAAACAGTACACGTTACATGATAAACTCCATTTTCAGGAACTATAAAATCTTTTGAAGCGGCATTCCATGTAATACCAAGAGATTGAGCTGGTGCGATGAAACCTATTTTATCATTTGGAGTAAGAATAACCGCAGTAGTAGAAGAATCTGCAAAGCTAACGGCATAAGCTGTTGAAAGGGTACCTGTAGCCCCGGTAACACCCGTGAGCCCGGTAACGCCCGTGAGGCCTGTAACGCCCGTGAGACCCGTAACGCCTGTGAGCCCGGTAACGCCCGTAAGGCCGGTAGCACCTGTCATGCCGGTAGTGCCAGTAGGCCCGGGAAGCCCTGCCCCGGTAGTGCCGGTAGGGCCAGGGAGTCCGATGCCGGTAGTGCCAGTAGGCCCGGGAAGCCCTGCCCCGGTAGTGCCGGTAGGTCCAGGGAGTCCGATGCCGGTAGTGCCGGTAGGTCCGGGAAGCCCTGCCCCGGTAGTTCCGGTAGGTCCAGGGAGTCCGATGCCGGTAGTTCCGGTAGGCCCGGGAAGCCCTGCTCCGGTTGGTCCAGCCTCTCCAGGAGGGCCTTGTTCTCCAGCAGGTCCTGTCGCTCCGACGTTATTTTCACCAAGCAGTTCTTCAGATACCAGACGGTGTGCGGTTACCAGTTGACCTGTACTACTCTTGCCCCACACCGATATTTGAACAGATTGATTCCTATTAGTGGGAGTATCGGATGTAATAAATTTAAATTCAAAACCATTAAAATCAGCATAATATTCCTTCGTGATGACTTGATTCTCTATAATAGCGAGTACTTCGTTCACATACATGTGCCTTGTTCCTGCATTTAGATAATACCCCTGAATGGAGACTGAGGAAGCCGAGATCCCACTGCTGTTAACGATTTTAACAGTAACCTGCTGAGTTGGCCTTATCCCGTTAACCAGGTTATTCTCGATGGGTCCTGTTGATAAAAAGGCCATTCCTTCATCACTTCCTGCCATTATATTTGAGAACGGTTTCAGTGCACATGCGGAGTCTGCAACATAATTAATAATAATTAATATATGAATATTCAGGTTTAATGGTTTGGTGCGGAGTTAGGTCAGAATCTACTACAACTAAGCGTATGGATAAAAGAAAGAGACAGCTTCAGGAGTAATCAAGCTTCCGAAGTTGCCTCTTTCTATCCAATAGTTTAAGGTTTGCACCTATGCGAGTGTAGCTGGAGGACCGCTGATTCCAGTCAGCGTCCCCAAAGCAAATTGGAGCTTCTCGCCTTCGGCGTTAATAATATGGGCAAGTGCCAGTTCTTCCATAGCAATGGAGGATAACAGCAGGTTAATGGCATCGTCCCTTGTTAACGTAATCGTAGGGCTGATGTTAGGGATGCTGGGATTGGACAACAGGTTAGCCTCCTTGAAGTAGGGTACTGTCATCATATTCCTGGAAATTACCCGATGAGACGGTAACAACCTATAAGTATCCAATATTTCGCCAATCCTCTGTAAAAGAGGCAACGGGATGCTATCGCAGCTCGCTCGGTGTCCGCAGCTTGACCTGCTTGAACACCCGGTTGAAGGTGCGGATATTGGTGAAGCCGCATTCCAGGGCGATATCCAGAATGCTTTTGTCGGTGCCCAGCAGCAGCCGTTCCGCCTGGTTGACGCGGATGCTGTTCAGGTAGGCGACGAAGCTCATGCCTGAGATGCTTTTGAAGAAGCGGGAGAAGTAGAACAGGCTCATATTGGCATGCCGGGCGGCATCGGCCAGGGTGATGGGGTGCATGTAATGGACATCCAGATACTCCAGCACCTCCTGCATAATCTTCATATTGGTAATGCGCCGCTTATCCTTATGCGGATTCACGATATCCAGCGGCATCTGCCGCAGAATCAGCGCACACAGCTCATGCAGCAAGCCGGTCACCAGCTGTTCATGATGCGGTGGCTTCTCCAGATACTCCTTGAGCAGCTCCTGCATAATCGCGGACAGGCGGGGATTGCCTTGCTCAGGAACAGACTGGCTCTGGTCCAGAAAAGGAGACATCAGCCGCATATTCAGGGGCCAGCCGGCCGGATATCCGATCAGTGAAGGATTGAAAATAACCATCAGCAGCTTGGACTGGCTGTTCTTGCTGTCATAATAATGAATATCCCCGCTGCTGCATACGGCCAGATCCCCGGCGGTCAGCACCCGTGTCTCGGAGTTAATCCCCATCCGGATCGATCCCTCCAGGACATAGACAATCTCCAGATCATTATGCCAGTGGGCCAGGAAATCAATATTACGGCTTACAAAGGCAGTGAAGGGAAACGCATAGCCATACGTCCGGTTCTCGTGAAATGCTCTCATGGTTACTCCTGTTCTCGTCCTCCCGGCAGTTCGTCGGGAAGCGGTTTCAGTGATTTGCTGCTTATCGCATAATGCAGTCTTAAATTTAGCAAAAAATGACCATTCCCACAAGCAAAATGACGAGCAAGAACGTCTGCAATGGATTACAATTTCTTCAGGAAGACCGGATCTTAATCAATCTATAACCCGAACTTGGATAAATAGGACAAAAAGGAGAGCTTGATATGGCAAAGAAGGCATTGATTGTAAAAGGCGGATGGGACGGGCATGAACCGAATGAGGTAGCAGCGATTTTTGCGGATATTCTTAAGAATGAAGGCTTCGAGGTTGAAGTCTCGGATACGCTGGACAGCTTCAATGATGCTGAGGCGCTGAAGGCGCTGAACCTGATCGTGCCGGTGTGGACCATGGGTGAAATCAAGGGGGAGCAGTGCTCGGCGGTTCTGGCGGCTGTGGCTTCCGGCGTAGGCATCGCGGGCTGTCACGGCGGGATGTGCGATTCCTTCCGTACCAATACGGAATGGCAATTTTTGACCGGATCGCAATGGGTGGCACATCCCTTCAATGATGGGGTGGATTATGAAGTGAACATCGTGAAATCCGGCTCCAGCCCGATTGTGGAAGGCATGCAGGACTTCATGGTGAAGTCGGAGCAGTATTATCTGCACGTCGATCCGGCGGTGAATGTACTGGCTACCACTACTTTTGTTATGAGTGAAGGGGAGCATTCGGCCAATGGTGTCATCACGATGCCGGTCGTCTACACGAAGAAATGGGGCCAGGGCAAGGTATTCTATAACGCGCTTGGACATCATGCGGATGTGTTCGATATTCCGGAGGCCAAGGAACTGATGCGCCGGGGCTTCTTGTGGGCAGCCAAATAAACGAAGGACAAGGTGGGAGACAGCGTGCGTAAAGTAAAAATTGGGATTGTCGGCTGCGGAAATATCAGCGGCATTTATTTCGAGAATTTGACGGGAACCTTCAAGAATACAGAGGTCTACGCTTGTTCGGATCTGAATCTGGAGCGGGCGCAGCAGGCCGCGGAGCAATACGGAGTTCCGAATGTGTGGACGACAGCGGAGCTGCTGGCTTCGGAGGAGATTGAGATTGTCGTGAATTTGACCACGCCGAATTACCACTTCGAGGTGTGTAAGCAGGCGCTGCTGTCAGGCAAGCACGTCTATGTGGAGAAGCCGCTGTCGTTATCGCTTGAGCACGGGACTGAGCTGGTGGAATTGGCTAAGCAAAAAGGACTGTTCATCGGCTGCGCGCCGGACACCTTCCTTGGAGCGGGACTACAGACCTGCGCCAAGCTGATCGCGGACGGATATATCGGTGAGCCGGTGGCGGCGACGGCCTTCATGCTCTGCCACGGGCATGAGAGCTGGCACCCGGACCCTGAATTCTACTATCAGGCCGGAGGCGGCCCGATGTTCGATATGGGCCCGTATTATCTGACGGCTCTGGTATCTCTGCTGGGCCCAGCAACTACGGTATGCGGCATGACCAAGACTTCGTTCCCTACCCGGACAATCACCAGTGAGAAGAAGTTCGGCAAGGTAGTGGACGTTGAAGTCCCTACGCATGTGGCCGGAACAATTCAGTTCGCCAGCGGTGCGGTTGCCACGATGATTACCAGCTTCGATGTCTGGCACAGCACGCTGCCGCGCATCGAGATCTACGGCTCGCTGGGCACCCTGATTGTGCCGGACCCGAACACCTTCGGCGGCCCGATCCTGCTGCGTCCGGCGCATAGCTCCGAATTCAAGGAGATTCCGGTGGTCCATAGCTATGAGGGCAACAGCCGGGGCATCGGCGTGGCGGATATGGCCCGCTGCATCGGGAGTGGAGAGACCCCGCGCGCTAACGGCGAGCTGGCGAATCATGTGCTGGAGATCATGCACGCCTTCCACACCAGCTCCGATTCGAAGCGCTATGCCGAGCTGACCACCACCTGCGAGCAGCCGAAGCTGCTGCCACTGGGACTGATTAAGGGATATTTGGAGTAGTAAATAGTAGCTAAGCATAGCGAAAAGTAGCGCGAATAAGCGAAGAGTGTAGAGTTAATAGCATTTTAACAAGCAGCGTTCTGTCCCCGGTTGCGGGGAGGGGCGCTGTTTTTTTCGTGAGGTGGAGTGGTGGATGCTCGGCCTGAAGGTACGTGGACCCAGTGTATGCGAAAAACCGCACACAATTTGCAGGTAGGGGCGCGTGAACCGAATGTGTGCGAAAAATCGAATACAATTTACAGGTAGGGGGTGCGTGAGCCTAATGTATGTCAAAAACAGCATACATTCTCGCAAGCAGGCACACGGCCCGAATGTATGCGGAAAACAGCATACATTGTGCTCGCAAGCAGGCACACGACCCGAATGTATGCGGAAAACAGCATACATTGTGTTCGCAAGCGGCACACGGCCCGAATGTATGTGAAAAACCGAACACAATGTGCCGGGGGACGGCGCGTGGGCCTAATGTATCCGTTGGTGCGAGAGCATCCTCCTCACATTCGGGCACCCTCTGTTTGAACTTGTATATACAAGTGTAATGTATGTCAACAAGTTCTTCATGGAGGTGCTTTAGTTGAATCAAGTGAGTCAAGCCCGGACAGCGGAATGGTGGCGCCGGTCTACCGTGTATCAGGTGTATCCGAAGAGCTTCAAGGATACGACGGGGAACGGAAACGGCGATATCAGAGGCCTGACGGAGAAGCTGGAATATTTGCAGGAGCTGGGGATTGATATTGTCTGGCTCCAGCCGGTCTATGTCTCGCCGGGACATGATAACGGTTACGATGTGGCCGACTATGAGCGGATTAACCCCGAATTCGGCACGATGGAGGACTTCGACGAGCTGGTAGCGGAGCTGCACCGGCGCGGAATGAAGCTCATGACGGATATCGTAGTCAACCATACCTCGACAGAGCATGAGTGGTTCAAGCAGGCGATCTCCAGCCGGGATAATCCGTACCGCGATTATTATATCTGGAAGGACCCGGCGCCAGGCGGGGGAGTACCGAACAATTGGCAGTCGAAGTTCGGCGGTCCCGCCTGGCAGTACGATGAGGCGTCAGGCCAATATTATCTTACCCTTTTCGATAAGACACAGGCAGATCTGAACTGGGAGAATGAGCAGATTCGCAGAGAGGTCAATGAGATGATGCTGTTCTGGGCCCGCAAGGGTGTGGACGGCTTCCGCATGGATGTGATTAACCTGATCTCCAAGGACCAGAGCTTCCCGGATGATGACGGAAGTGTGCCGCCGGGAGATGGACGGAAATTCTACACAGATGGTCCACGTGTCCATGAATTCATCAGAGCGATGTATGATGAGGTATTTGGCCCGCATGAAATGATCACGGTTGGAGAAATGTCCTCTACTACGCTTGAAGAGTGCATCCGTTACTCCAGCCCTGAGCAGCGGGAATTCTCGATGACCTTCAACTTCCATCATCTGAAGGTGGATTATCCGAACGGCCGGAAGTGGGAGCTGATGCCTTACGATTTCGAAGCACTCAAGCGGCTATTCAGTGAGTGGCAGACCGGGATGCAGGAGGGTGGGGGCTGGAACGCATTATTTTTCAATAATCATGATCAGCCGCGCGCCCTCTCCCGGTTCACCGATGATACTGCGTACCGCAAGGAGAGCGCCAAGCTGCTGGCGACTACACTGCATGGACTACAGGGCACACCGTATGTCTACCAGGGTGAAGAAATCGGGATGCCGAATCCGAGATGGAAGAGCATCGAAGAATTCCGTGATATTGAATCGCTGAATATGTACCGTATTCTGTGTGAGCAGGGAACAAGTCCTGAGCAGGCCCTTGCAATCCTTCAGGAACGTTCAAGGGACAACGCCCGGACGCCGATGCAGTGGGAGGACAGCCCGAACGCCGGGTTCACCAAGGGTACGCCTTGGCTGAAGGTGGATGAACGTTACCCGGACATCAATGTGCAAAGAGAGCTGGAGCGGCCGGATTCGATCTTCCATCATTACCGCAAGCTGATCGCTCTGCGCAAGGCGCATGCGGTCTTCACGGACGGCATCTACCGCAGAC
This sequence comes from Paenibacillus sp. FSL R7-0333, assembly GCF_038000365.1. Taxonomy (NCBI): domain Bacteria; kingdom Bacillati; phylum Bacillota; class Bacilli; order Caryophanales; family Paenibacillaceae; genus Paenibacillus; species Paenibacillus sp. FSL R7-0333. The sequence goes on along the minus strand of NZ_JBBOBZ010000001.1, from coordinate 5,014,176 downwards.
TGGACGAAGCACATCCCGAGGTGTTCGCTTATGCACGCATGGGGGACGGCGAGGCACTGGTGGTGGTCTCGAACTTCAGCAGTAAGGAAATCACCTTCCGGCTTGCGGATCATCAGTGGGCAGACTTAAGCGCAGCGGGTCAAGATAAGCTTCTGCTCGGCAATACGGGAGAGGATCTTCCATTCAAGCAAGAGCTTCAGCTCAGTTCGTATGCTTCATATATGTGGCTGATCAGTCAGAACTGAGAAAGTCAGCACTAAGGGAACATGTACTTATAGAAGCAACATCAACAAAAGCAACATCAACTAAGCATTCATCAACTATGCGAGGAGTGACAATATGGCTATAGACCGCAAAAATGTTGAAGCTATTGTCCGGGCGGTGGGAGGCAAGGAGAATATTGAGGTTGCGACGCATTGTGTGACCCGGCTAAGATTCTCGCTCTATGATGAGAGCAAGGTGGATTCGGCGGCGCTGGACGCAAATGACCTTGTGAAAGGACAATTCTCTTCCCAGGGACAATTCCAGATTGTTATCGGTCCGGGCACGGTAGATAAAGTATATGACGAGATGATTCAACTGACCGGCGGCTCCCGCTCCTCCAAGGATGAGGTGAAGTCAGCTGCTGCCCGCAAGCAGAACCCGCTGCAGCGGGCAATCAAGACGCTGGCGGATATCTTCATCCCTATTCTTCCGGCCATCGTTACAGCGGGTCTGCTGCTCGGGATCAACAATCTCCTGACGGGGCCGGGCATCTTCTTCAGCCAATCGCTGGTGGATGTCTATCCGCAGTGGAAGGATATTGCTGCCATTATTAATACGATTGCCAGCACGGCGTTTACCTTCTTGCCGGCTCTGATCGGCTGGGCTGCAGTGACCCGCTTCGGGGGCAGTCCGCTGCTCGGGATTGTATTAGGGCTAATTCTGGTTCATCCGGATTTGTTAAGTGCCTACAGCTATGCAAATGCTTCTACGGAAGGGACCGTTCCTACCTGGAACCTGTTCGGCTGGCATCTGGAGCGGATCGGTTATCAGGGGCAGGTCCTGCCGGTCCTGGTATCGGCCTATATTCTGGCCAGTATTGAGAAATTCCTGGATAAGCGGGTCCATGATTCGATCAAATTGCTCGTGGTCGCACCAGTGACACTGCTGATTACAGGGTTCCTGGCCTTCACCATCATCGGACCGGTTACGTTCGGCATTGCGAATGCCATTACCTCCGGGCTGATCTATGTTTTCGATCATTTCGCCATCCTTGGCGGCTTGATCTACGGCGGATTCTATTCGCTGCTGGTTATTACGGGAATGCATCACACCTTCCTGGCCGTGGACGTTCAGCTGATCGGCAGCGAAGGAGGGACGTTCCTGTGGCCGATGCTAGCCCTCTCCAACATTGCCCAGGGTGCCGCAGCTCTTGCCATGATATTCGTGGTCAAAGAGCAGAAGGCCAAAGGTCTGGCCGTCACCTCTTCCGTCTCGGCGTTCCTCGGAGTCACCGAGCCGGCGATCTTCGGGGTAAATATCCGCTACCGTTACCCTTTCATCTTCGGGATGATCGGCTCCGCGATGGCCGGAGTGCTGCTGACCGTTAATCAAGTCCGCGCCACTTCCATTGGCGTAGGGGGAGTACCCGGCTTCCTGTCGATCTTCCCCAACCAGTGGGGCGTATTCTTCGTCGGGATGGCGATTGTACTGATTGTGCCGTTTGTTGCCACGGTGCTGTATGGCCGGGCAGTCGTGCAGCGGGCGGCGAACAAATCAGATGCTGCTGGAGCAAGCGCGGCAGTATCCAGTCCATCAGATACAAGCAAAGAGCTAAGCAGCCGCAGCTCCGTCCAAGGCTCGCAGGAGCCGGTGAATATTCTGGAGCTGGCCTCGCCGCTCAACGGAACGGCGGTGCCGCTGGAGCAGGTTCCTGATCCCGCTTTTGCCGAGAAGCAGATGGGGGAAGGGATTGCCATTGAACCTTCCGAAGGCAAGGTCTACGCTCCCTTCGATGCTACAGTGGCCCATGTGATTAAGAGCAAGCATGCGCTGATTCTGGAGCATGCCAGCGGAGTCCAGGTGCTGATCCATGTCGGGATCAACACCGTGTCGCTCAAGGGCAGCGGGTTCACGGCGCGCAAGGAAATCGGCGACAAGGTGCAGGCTGGCGAGCTTCTGCTGGAATTCGATATGGAGGCCATCCGCGCCGCAGGATATCCATTAATCACTCCAATCATTATCCCCGCAGGGCAGGATATGGTGGAGCGGATTGAGGAGAAGACCGGACCGGCAACGGCGAAGCAGACAAGTATTCTGACGGTTCATCTGAAGGGTTGATCTGAGCGGATCAGGCAGGACTAAGCAAGACTTATAAGGATAGTCAGACAGCCCTGCGGGGCTGTTTTTATATAGATATACAGGAAATCAGGACGGGCACAAGAGGTGCACAAGTGCCCTGAATTCGCCTGTTAAGGCAGTTTTGTTCATACACGGATGAAGTGAGGGCATGTTACAATATAGGGCGGTGATGATCGATGAGAGAGAATATATTTTTGCAGATTTATACGGAATATAGCAACCGTATTCATTCCGGCCAGCTTGCGCCCGGAACCAAGCTGCCCTCGGAGAGTGAGCTGGCGGAGGCTTACCAGACTTCGCGGGAGACGGTGCGCAAGGCGCTGAATCTCTTGTTCCGTGAGGGCTATATTAACAAGATCAAAGGCAAAGGCTCGTTCGTGCTGGATATGACCCGGCTGGATTTCCCGGTGACCGGACTAATTTCATTTCAGGAAATGTCCGGGACACTCGGGGTTCCCTCGCGGACACTGGTAGAGGAGACGGTCCTGGAGCCGGCAGGCTCTCTGCTGGCCCGGCAACTGCACATTACTGAAGAGACGCCGGTATGGAAGGTCATTCGCGCCAGAGAGATTGAAGCCGAACGGATTATTCTGGACAAGGACTATTTCCGCTCAGATATCGTCCCATTTCTGAGCAAGGAGATTGCAGAAGGCTCTATTTATGAATATCTGGAGTCTGAGCTGGGTCTTAAAATCAGCTATGCCAAAAAGCTGATTTCCGTTGAGCCCTCGACCGGGGAGGATCAGCGCCTGCTGGACCTGAAGCAATACCTGCATATCGTCGTAGTGCGGAACTATGTGTATCTGGAGAATACGGTGCTGTTTCAATATACGGAATCCCGGCACCGGCTGGACAAATTTCAATTTGTGGATTTTGCCAGAAGGGTTAGGCGGTAAACGGTTAGGCACAGGCTGGCGAAGGAGCATTCCTGAAATAGCTGAATATGAAGCATCATAAAGCAGGGCGTTCACGTATAATCGTGCGCTCTGCTTCTTTTTTTGCTTTTTGCGCAAATTAACGACATTTTTCGATCATTTGTGAGAATTTTGTGAGAATGATTTGCTTTTATTAGGGATAGGCTTGCATTTCAATGATGAAGAATGGAGTGAGACAATGAAGCGTAAGAAGCTGCTCGCACTGCTAATGGTGCCCACAATGATCCTGTCTATGTTCCCAGCGCCCCTGGCTGTACATGCAGATTCAGCAGATTGGGGAGCAAGGGCTGCCTATGGCGGGGAAGGCGGAACAGAGCTTTTCCTGGGAGGGAAATTCATTGAACTGGGGATAAGCAACTGGGGGAATTTCGGTACGATGGGCAGTAAGCCCGCTAATTTCCGTGGAACGAATTCCAGACCTTATCTGGGAATGAGTGCGGATCATGACGGATATGGAACAGGCAAAGATCTGCCAGTCGATTATTATTTGCCGGGTACCCCTGAAGAACGGTTCGCGGTAGGATACCAGATCGGCGGAAATACATATGCGAAGTCCAATTCAGCGCAGATGCACTCGATGGATATGCCGACCACCGTTGTAAATACCTCGCAGACGGATAAAGGAATTCTGAGTGCGACTACGGTATCCACATGGACTGACACTATGGAGATTAAGCAGGTGATCAGCTTTGGGGAGAACCAGAAATTCTACCGCAATGATGTGACTATTACCAATCTTACAGATAAGAATTGGGACGGGGCGCGGTATATGCGCTCAATGGACCCGGATAATACGGTGGATCAAGGAGGGGCATATGTCACCTCTAATATTGTGACCCACACCATTGAGGAAGATCGCGCTGCAGTCGTGAAGGCGAGTACTATTGCTGATAATGATCCGCTGTACAAGGCCTTTAATTCAAGAGCCCCAATCTTCTTCTATTCCAGTGATCCACGGGCGAAGGCTTCCGTCTTCGGGTTTACCAATACTAACCCTTATGCGCTGGAAGCTTACAACAGTCCGAAAGCGAAGAACGTGGAAGTCAAGGCTGATGCAGGGATTACCATGACCTGGGATTCTGGTACGCTGGCTCCGAACGCAAGCAAGAAATTCACCTATTACACGAGTCTCGATGAGAGGGATTTCAGTGAAGTCATCTCTGACATTGAGCTGGATGAAGGCGCCAGCAACGAGCTGGTGGAAGCCAAGGCGAATGATGGAACGGTTACCGGCAACCAGAAGGTGAATATAGTCGGTGCGACCCTTGCTGATTCTATTGATCCAAGCCATATCCGTATCAACAATCTGCCGGAAGGACTTGATTTCGCAGTAACCCGGCTGAGTGATACGGAGCTTAACTTCACACTGACTGGTGCGGCGGTTGATCACGGCAAGGATGCGACAACGAAGAACCTGTCCGTTACGGTCGATAAGGAGAATCTGCTGGGGATCTCCTCCGGTCTGACGACCAAGACCTTCAGTGTAACGTTCAGAGATCCTGCGGCGCTTAGCCTGAATAAAGGGATTGTATCCGAAGCGGTCTATGGCTCGGGTGAAATCACTGAGACGCTTGGCGTGACGATTACTGGCGGCAAATTCAATGAAACGATTGATGCAGCCGATGTGCAGGTGCATGGTCTGCCAGCCGGTCTTGGCACTAGCGTGACAAGAGTATCCGACACAGAGCTCACGCTTCAGTTCACCGGTGCAGCTACGGTGACCAGCGATGTCTACGGTGCATACGTGACTGTGGCTTCCGGGAAGCTTGAAGGAAGTCCGGCGGATATAAGCACGAACACCTTCAAATTCGATTTCATGGACAAAGAGCCTTATTTGGTGGTCAAGACACCGCAGCTCTATGAATCGGATCTGAATGATGGCACGATCGGGGATGTGCTTGTTCTTGAACTGAAGAACGGTTCTTTCGATGAGTCGGTTATGGATGCCATCGAAGCGGTGAATTGGCCGCCGGGCCTTACGCCAGGCAAGATTACCGTGGATTCTCCGAACCAGATTACGGTGGCCATTACCGGCCAGGCTGCCAGCCATAAGACTGCTGACAGTGTGAACCGGGCAGCGGTTACGCTAGCAGGCATTCCGTCAGGAACCTTCGCTATTCTGTTCTGCTCTCCTCCGGCAGTGATTGCCGCGTCTCCTGATGTAATCCACGATGCGGGTGACGGCTCAGCGGCAGAGACGCTGACGGTGACCCTGCGTAACGGCGTATTTACAGAAGAGGTCGAAGGCGGTGTAAGTGTTAATAATATGCCTGAAGGCTTAAGCTTCAGCGTGGTGCGAATTAGCGGCACGGTACTTGAGATTCATTTCACCGGTCAGGCGGCTGGAAAATACGAGGCATCTGCTTTTGCTTCAGTCACGGTAGATCCTTCTATTATTGTAGACGGGGTTAAGCCTGTGACCTCCAATAACGTTGATCTGCAGTTACCGGGTGCTGATGCGTTGGTGAAACGCGATATGGAAGCCTTAACCTGGGAGTTGATCCGTAAGGACAATGCCCTGCAGAGCTCTGTGCTGAGCGGACTAGATTTACCTCTAAAAGGAGCTAACGGTAGCACGATTACCTGGACCTCCACCAATGGAACGGTCGTTGCCACAGACGGGACGGTGACAAGACCGCCGTTCAATACAGGCGATCAGCCGGTTACATTGACAGCGGTGCTGAAGAATGGGGCATCCGAGCTAACGAAGACCTTCGAGCTGATTGTCAAAAAGCAGGCCGGCACCGACAAACAATCGGTAACCGAAGATACTTACCTGCTTACCTGGAATACGATCCGCGAGGAGAATGTGAAGCAGGAATCCGTAACCTCTGCGGTGTATTTGCCGAAGAATGGGACGAATGGCAGCACGATCACCTGGACCTCTTCCGATGAAGAGGTGATTGCCACTGACGGAACGGTAACACCACCTTCCTTTTCAAAGGGGGACAAGCCGGTAACCTTAACAGCGGTCATCCGTAAGGGAGACAGCGTGCTGACCAAAGAATTCGTGCTTACGGTCATCAAGCGTCCAATGACAGATGAAGAATCTGTAAATGAGACCTTGGCCAAGCTGGACTGGGACATGATTCGGGAAGATAACGAGGAGCAGGAGCAGGTCCTGACGGATCTTGACTTGATTACCGAAGGCACCAGCGGCAGCATGATCACCTGGACCTCCTCCCAGGATTCGGTGATTACTCCGGATGGTGGCGTGAAGCGCCCTGCTTATGCAGATGGAGACCAGAAGGTTACCCTGACAGCAACAGTGACCAAAGGCAGTGTGACCTATCAGAAAGAATTCATAGTAACTGTTAAGGCTAAGCGTCAGAGCATCGACGATCAGCTAGATGAAGCTATGAAGCTGCTGAGAATCGGCTACAAAGGACAGGATACAGCCAAGAGCGTAACGCAAGACGTTGAGCTGATCTCCAAGGGCTACTATGATTCCGAGGTTGTATGGACAAGCCATCGCGGCGATATTGTCAGCAACACAGGTGAAGTGCAGCGTCCGCTGAAGGATACAGTAGTACGGCTGACGGCACGCGTTGCCAAGGAAGGCTTTTTCCGGGAGCATGACTTCTACATTACGGTCAAAGGAACGGCCACGGTCGATCTTCCTCAGGATGAGGTGAATATCAAGATCGGTTATGCTCCTGGAGATTCAGAGGAGTCGGTGACCCGGAATCTGTTCCTGCCTAAGACAGGAGAGACCGGATCTGTGCTGACCTGGACTTCGAACAAGCCGGATATTCTGACGAATACCGGACGGGTTAAGCGACCGGGGCCGGATGAAGAGGATGTTACGGTAGAGCTTACTGTACAGCTCGCAGACCCGGACCATCCGGGCGGGACTCTGGCGAAGACTTTTACAATTGTTATCAAAAAACTCAGTGATCAGGAAGCGGCAGAGGAAGCGGCCAGAACTACAGGAATCCATCCTGCGGCAACGTTCGCTGAGGGAGATACCTGGGAGAGTGTCACTGAAGCCTTTGTATTGCTTCAGACTGGCAAATACGACACTAAGATTACCTGGACCTCAAGCCTGCCTTCGGTGATTGCCGTCCAGCAGGATGCGGACGAGGCCAAGGGCAATGTAACACCTCCGGCCCAGGATACGAATGTCATTCTGACCGCTACCTTCACCCGGAACGGTAAGAGTGCAGTGAAGCAATACCTGCTGATTGTGAAGGCGAAGGGCGTAGTCAAGGAAGGTGCCGTTCGTGAAGCAACGTCCAGACAAGCCGGACTGTCTACCCCTAATGACGGCAAGCCGCTGGAGCAGGGCGTGACGATTCTTAGAACGAACCTGTCAAACGGAACGAAGATTGACACCATCGTAATTGATGAGAACGAAGTATATAACCTTGTGGAAGGCGTGAACCCGAATGACCCGGATGCAGCCAACCGGAGTGTAACCATCACCCATGTGGATGATCCGGCTGCGCGCGCGGATGAGATTGCAGTTGAAATTCCATCAACGGCCGTTTCGATTCTTGCCGGGCGCAAGGCTTCACTGGATATTGTAACTGCACTCGGCTCGATCCATCTGGATGCAGCCAGCCTGGCACAGCTTGATGCGAGTGCTACCGACCTGTATTTCCGGATTGTACCGGTGAAGAACCCGCAGGCGAAAGCGAACGTCCAGAGCAACGCGATCCTGAACGGTTCTTCCAAGCTGGCACTGGCCAGTGACAAGACGCTTCAGAATCTGGGTTCGCCTCGCGAGATTGAGACGAACTACAGCAAGATCAATACTATGATTCAGCTCCCGTTGTCCGAGTTCGCGGATCAGATTCCGCTGCAAAGCTCCGGGGTGCGCGACGCCTTCCTGGACAGCTTGCGGGTGTACGTTGAACACAGCGATGGCGAGATTACAATCTACACTCCAGAAATTGTGTATAATCGGAGCGGCGAGCCTGTAGCGCTGGAGATTCAGATTAACAAATTCAGTACCTTCCAGATTGTACGGATTACAGATAAGGCTGCGGAGCCTGTTAAAGAAACTGAACCCGCACCTACAACTGCACCTGTAACTGTCCCTGGGGTAAAAGGCGAGACAGTTCCTTCGGCCAGTGTAGAACTGACCGCAGATCAAGTGAAGGAATTGCAGAATAAGGGCAGTGAAATTGTGATCGAGTCGAAGCTGGGCACGGTTAAGCTTGACGCAGCTGCTATCGATCTGGCAGCGCTCAGCAAGCAGTTTGGACTGAAGAATGACAATCTGGGTGGCATTGTCATCACAGCTGAGCTGACAGCATCCTCTTCTGACAGCCTGGAAGCCTTCAAGCTTGCGGCCGCGAAGCAGAAGGTACAGCCTGGTAACACTCTGGTGAACTTCTCTATTAAGGCGAAGTATCAGGGACAGACGGTACAGGTAACCAGCCACGGCTGGGCGAAGTACACGCTTGAAGTACCGGCAGATATGAAGATTACCACTGGCGTATTATACCGGGATGGTGCAATCTATCATCAGCCGACATATGTAACCGTTAAAGACGGACGTTACTACGCTACGATCAACAGCCTGGAGAGCGGAGAATTCGGCTTAATCTGGAATCCGCTGGAATTCCCGGATGTAGCGAAGCACTGGGGTAAGCCGGATGTCAATGACATGGGCTCAAGACTGGTGGTAAGCGGCACGAAGGAAGCGGTCTTTGAACCGCAGCGGGCGATCACACGGGCTGAATTCACTGCCATGCTGGCAAGAGCGCTCGGCATTGTCACCCATGGGGAGCAGCCTGTTACGTTCAGCGATGTCTCCGCAGGCGGATGGTACGGGCTGGAGCTTCAGGTTGCCATCGAGAACGGCCTGATCACCGGTTATCCGGACGGAACCTTCAGACCGGACAACAATATCTCCAGACAGGAAGCCATGGCAATTGTCAGCAGAGCCTTGAGCATCACAGAACTGAAGTCTTCGCGCAGCGAAGAGCAGACTCAGCAACTGCTGAAGTCCTTCGCCGATTCCGCTTCGGTAGCGGGCTGGGCGGTTGCTAATGTGAAGCAGAATCTGGCAGCTGGTATTATTCTGGGCAGAGACGAACAGCGTCTTGCGCCGAACGAGAATATTACCCGCGCCGAGGCATCGGCGGCGATCCGCAGATTGCTGATTCAATCGAATTTGATTAATCCGTAAGTATAAGCATCACATAACCATTGTATAAGCAAGATCAGGGTCGTCCCTCAAGCCAGATTATGGTTGGGGGACGGCTTTTTGTTAACTTTTGAGACCACTACAGGGTAGCCGTTAAACTCCGCAAAAAATGACCATTAACTCAAGCAAAATGGCGAGCAACCGGTGTGTTTTTCCAGTACAATCGGTTGTAGGCGGAAATTGCACATTTTTTCGGGGGAAGTTCTTTAGTCTGCGCATAGGAAAGTTCAATTCGGGCTTGTACAATAACACTAGCGATTGTAAACGCTTGCTTTCATTCCAGAGGAGGGTATGATGCAATCCATGAATGTGCGGAATCCCGTTATTGCCGGGTATTATCCGGACCCCAGTGTGGTCCGTGTGAATGAAGATTTCTATCTGATTAACAGCACCTTTGAATATTTTCCGGGTGTGCCTATCTTCCACAGCAGGGACCTGATCGAGTGGACCCCGATAGGGCATGTGCTGACCCGCCAGTCCCAGCTGGATCTGCGGACCACCAAGAGCTCGTCAGGCATCTACGCCGCCACCATCCGTTATCATGACGGGCGATTCTACATGATTACTACAGATGTCAGAGGCATCGGCAATTTCTATGTGACTGCGGACAAGCCTGAGGGGCCCTGGTCTGATCCGATTCTGCTGCCGCACGGGGGCATTGATCCGTCCCTGTTCTTCGATGATGACGGGCGCACCTATGTTACGGTGCAGAACGGTGCAGGCTATGAGTCGCACATTATCCAGTATGAGATTGATCCGCTGTCCGGGGAAGTGCTGTCGGAGCCGGTTAACATCTGGAGCGGCGATGACGGCCCGTGGGTCGAAGGCCCGCATCTGTACAAGATCAAGGGAGTCTACTACCTGATGACCGCCTCCGGCGGCACGGCGGGCGATCACCGGGAGATTATTGCCCGCAGCAGCAGCCCTTACGGCCCGTTCGAGGACAAGCCGGAGCCGATCCTGACCCACCGGGGACTGAAGGACCACCCGGTACAATGCCTTGGACATGCCGATCTGGTGGAGGATACGTCCGGGCAGTGGTGGGCCGTCTTCCTGGGCATGCGCCCGGTGGAAGGCCGGTATTCCCCGCTGGGCCGGGAGACCTTCCTGGCTCCGGTCACCTGGACGGAGGACGGCTGGCCGATGATTGACAATAATGAAGGCACCGTCATAGCCGCGGACGAGTCCAGCCTGGAGGAACAGGTGCGGCGCTTTACGCCAGAGGACGGCTTCGGGCCGGAGTGGGCCTTCCTCCGCGCTTATGAAGCGGAACGGTATTCCTGGACCGAGCGCGAAGGCAGTCTGACCGTGCGCGGGAATGCCTACACGCTGGACGATGAAGCGCCCGCCGTGTTCGCGTGCCTCCGCCAGCAGCACCACCGGATGGAGACAGGCGTCAGCCTTGACTTCACGCCGGTGACCGAAGGCGAGCATGCCGGACTGGCTGCGCGGCTTAACAACCGCGGATATCTTTTCTGGGGACTTACTTGCCGCAGCGGCCGCCGGGTGATGGAGCTTGTAGTGAAGAACGGCGAGGAGCGGCAGGTTCACCAGTATGAGGTAAGCGGTGAAGGTGCCGTTCAGCTTCGCCTCCGCTGCGACGGCTATCACTACCACTGCTCCTATTCGGCAGATGGGGTGTCCTGGCATGAAGTCCCGGAGACGGTTCATGTATCGGTCCTGTGCCCGGAGGTCAACGGCGGCTTCACCGGTGTCTGCCTCGGCGTACATGCCTCGGGCAACGGTACAGAGAATGCCAGCCCTGCTTACTATGAAGGATTCTATTATTCCAATATCAAAGGAGATGCCTTATGAATCAGCAACAACCACCTAAGCCTAATCAACCGATCGTAACTCACATCTATACAGCGGATCCGTCCGCCCATGTCTATGAAGGCAAAATCTATATCTATCCTTCCCACGATCTGGATCATGACGAGCCGAGCAATGATAACGGTGACCAGTATAAAATGGAAGATTACCATGTTCTCTCGATGGACAGCTTCAATTCTCCGGTGGTCGATCACGGCGAAGCGCTGCATGTGAGAGATATTCCATGGGCCTCCAAGCAGCTCTGGGCTCCAGATGCCGCATATAAGAACAACACCTACTATCTGTTCTTCCCGGCCCGCGACCATGACGGCATCTTCCGTCTTGGTGTGGCAACGTCGGAGTCTCCCGCAGGCCCGTTCTCCCCGCAGCCGAATTATATGGAAGGCAGCTTCAGTATTGACCCGGCCGTGCTGGTAGATGACGACAACCAGGCGTATATCTACTTCGGCGGACTCTGGGGCGGCCAGCTGGAGAAGTGGCAGACCGGCAGCTTCGTGCCGGATGCGGAAGGACCGGCTGCCGACCAGCCGGCGCTTGGACCGCAAGTTGCGCTGCTTAGCGACGATATGCTGTCCTTCCAGGGCAAGCCTGCCGAGATCTCGATTGTCGATGAAGACGGGAATCCGATTCTGGCCGGGGATGAGGAGCGCAGATATTTTGAAGGCCCATGGATGCACAAATATAACGGCGATTACTACCTGTCCTACTCAACAGGAACCACGCATAAGCTCGTGTATGCGATCGGCAAGAATCCGATGGGACCGTTCACGTTCAAGGGCGAGATTCTGTCTCCGGTCATCGGCTGGACGACTCACCACTCCATTGTGCAAGTGGAAGACAAATGGTATCTGTTCTATCACGACAGCTCCCTCTCTGAAGGCGTCAACCACAAGCGCTGCGTGAAATACACCGAGCTGAAGTACAACGCCGACGGCACGATCCAGAGTATCAATCCTTATCCGGATGCGGAGTAAGCTGGCGGATAGATTAATGAAGGTAAGTAACATATGAGGTAACCATGAAGCAGTTCCTAGAGGGGCTGCTTTTTGGCGTGGCAAGGATGCGTGAGGGCCGAATGTATGCGAAAAAACCGAACACATGTGCTGGTTCGGGGCGCTCGGGCTGAATGTATACGAAAAAGCGAACACATTGGACAGGTGCGGGTGCGAGTGGGTCGGATGTGTGCGAAAAACCGAATACAATGTGCTGGCAAGGGGCGTTTCGGCCGGATGTATGTGAAAAACCGAACACATTGGGCAGGCGCGGGTGCTTTTGGCGTGAGGAGATGTTGGTCGGGTTAGGCTATATCGGAAACAGTTGGATTTTCTCCACTTGCTGCTCGAGGAATGGAGGGTTCAAGAATAATAATTGGAAAAACGTCACTTAATTCCTACTAATTCTCCCATAACAGCAAAAGTGCCAATTTTAGTTGTTGTTTTTCCACTTGTTTTCTGGCATCTGTCTGAAATCGGAAAATTAAGATACGTTACTCCACTTGCTTCCGGCAAGTACTAAGGCTGGAGGGTGGGAGTATGAGCAGATCGCAGGGGAAGAGGTGTAGAGTAGCAATCAGCAGAGCCAGCAGCCAATAGAGTAACTAGACAGCAGAGCCAGCCACCACCAGAGCCAACTCCCAATAACTCTTTAAGCAGACGCCCACCACACTTCCGCGCCTGCACCACTATATTTTTCCTTTAATTTGACTAGTGAATCTTTAATTTGACTTCTATTAAATTGGGTTTGAGCTGCTATATAGTAAACTTGGATGAACAATAAATAGGAGGATGATGGAATTTATTGTTAATTAGTAAGTTGCGAGTAGTTAGTGTGATGATTTCGATGGTTAAGAAGTCGGTTATTATGAATGCGTTCTCATCAATCTGAAGAATGAGGAGAGTGAACAATGGTAGCTACATCCCGGACACACAGAATTCGTAAGCTGACTTCAGCGGTATTAGGTACAGCGCTGCTGGTGACCCTACTGCCGCAGACAGCCATGGCCGGAGACACCTGGCCGTTCAAAGGTGAAAGCGCACACGGTGCGAATCAGCCCAGCGTACACGGCTATACCAGCCAGCACATTGCGGACTGGAGTCCGCAGAGAGATCAGGACGCGGCGCTGCTGCGCTCCAGGGTGCCGTTGCAGCAGCGGATTGCACCTTTCCAGCAGACTCAGGCCAATCCGGCGCTGAATCCGGCGGTGCAGATGATGAATGTTGCGGGCGATTATGGCAATGCTTTTATCGAGAATGCCCCGTACACCAACAAGTTCGCCCAGTACCACTTCAACTTCTGGCAGTACATTGACTATTATTCCTACTGGCACGGAACAGCGACAGCGTATACACCGCCGGAATATTACGACGATCTGGCCCAGTCTGACTGGCAGCAGAAATGGTTCGAGTTCGGCATGCTGAACATTCCGAATCCTACCTATACCGATGCCGCGCATAAGAATGGGGTTATGTCGCTGGCCGGAGTGTTCTTCTCGAACAATGACCGGGGGCAGCAGACCTATAAGCAGATGATCGTGAAGGACGCGAGCGGGAAGTTCCCGGTAGCCGAGAAAATGATTGAAATGGCCGAATACTTCGGGTATGACGGGTACTTCCTGAATCAGGAGGAGCAGAATCCGAATGTGGCGACAGCGGATATTCCCGATTATATTGCTTTTATGAAAGCGCTACAGGATGGCGGGCTGTATGTGCAGTGGTACGATTCCCTGAATACAGCCACGGGAGCCAATGTCTTCGCCAGAACCTTCAATAACAATAATATCTCCATGCTCTACGATAAAGCGGCTAATAAGCCGGTATCGAATTCATTTTTCTTCGATTACGGTATGGGCAGCTCGCAGATTACCTCGGCGGCGAATTACTTGAATACCTTCAATGCGGCCCAGGGGACGAGCTACAATCTCTTTGAGACCGGCTTCGCCGGCCTTGAAGCCGGGCGCGACCGTTTCAAAAGCGTGCAGGGCTCAGCGCTGAGCAGCAAGCTGTCCGGGGGAATTCCACGGACCAGCCTGGCGACACTGGGCACGGATTTTGTCCATGCTGGTCTGGATGAGGATATGAATCAGTCCTGGCCGGTCTCGAACCGCACGGATAACAAATACCAATGGATGACGAACCTGCGCGAGCAGCTATGGTGGTCAGGACCACGGGTAAATCCGAAGAATACAGCCGTGTCTTCCAATAATACGGTGGCCGATGTGTATGCCGATAACCGCTACTGGCCGGGGATCGCTTCGGTCATTGCCGAGCGCTCGGTAGTGAAGGATGCCAACTTCTATACCAGCTTCAATACCGGCCACGGCCTCTCCTATTACAAGGATGGAGCGGTATCCAGCGCAGCGGAGTGGTCCAATATGAGCCTTCAGGATGTTCCGGTCACCTGGCAATGGTGGCAGGATACTACAGGCAACCGCCTGAACGTGGACTTCGATTATGGTCCGGGTTATGACCAGACTGCCAATTCGCGTATGAATTACCAGCAGATTGGCGGCTACAACGGCGGAAGCTCGCTGGCGGTGAGCGGCAATCTGAACAGCGAGAACTTCCTGCGTCTCTATAAGAGCGATCTTGCTGTAAAAGCTGGTTCCAAGCTGTCCATCGTTTACAACAAGCCGTCGGCAAACGACACCTCAGTGCTGAGCGCAGGACTCATCTTCCGCGACAACCCGAATCAAGTGGTGAAGGTTCCTGTGGCAAATAGCGGCAAGCATACCACAGGCTGGACCACGGCTGAGCTTAATCTCGGCGCGTATGCAGGCCGGGAGATCGCTGCCTTCGGTCTGGTGTTCACCCCTGGAGCTACTCCACCAGCCAATTACCAGATGAACATCGGCCAGCTGCGGATTCATGACGGCTCGGCGGTCAAGCCATCCGCTCCTACTGGTCTTTCCATTGCACAGGCATTGTCCGGCACGGATGAGATGATCGTGAAGTGGAGCATGGACACGGATTACTCCAAGGTGAAGCAATACAATGTCTACGTGAATGATATCTATGTGGGCGGGAAGTATGATGAGACTTTCTATATCAAGAAGCTTCCGGCCAAATCCGGCGTGCTGAAGGTGGCGGCGGTAGGTGCAGACGGGCTGGAGGGCGATCCGGCCACGCTGTCCTTCGACCTGAATGCTTCGGTATCCAAGGTGACTGCCGAATCCGCTGCGAATGGAGACTTCCTGGTGAAGTGGACGAATCCCGCCGCAGCCCAGGGCAGTATCAAGGTAACAGTGAAGTCGGTGAACTGGACTACCACGCCGCAGCCGGTATCGAAGGAATTGACCGTGCCGCAGGGGGCAACCTCAGCGTTGTTCCAGAATATGCCGGTGAACGGTGATGAGTATACGGTTACCGTTCAAGCCGGAAATACCGATAAAATAACCTATAACGGAACGTTCACCGACAAGGTGTCCGAGCCTTATGCAGAGAACTGGTCCTGGAACGGCAATACGCTGAATCTGCCGATGCCAAGCACCCGGGACTGGCGGTATATGTACATTAAGGAAGACGGCCAGAACCGGTCGTTCCCGGTCACCTATCTGTCCGGTACTGCGGGCATGAAGCCGATGATTATCCGTGGCCGCACGACCAAAGCCGCGCTGAGCTTCACCTCTACCGCAGCAGTAGTTACAGTGGTCATGGAGGATTACAGCGGCAACAAATCGCAGCTTGTATATCTTAGAGGCCAGTAATGTGAAGTAACCGGGAATAGGTACCGCCCATTCTGCACAACATACACAAAGCGCTCACCCTCTGGCACAATTAGCAGGGGGGAGCGCTTCTTGTGTATCCCGGCTAGCCGTGCCTGCAAGGCTAATCAATAGGAAGGAGGTGAATCATGCGAAGCCTTTCGCTGTACCGCAAGTATTTTAAAGACAATATGTTCCTGCGCTTCACGCTGATCGTGTCCTGTATCTTCATAGCCACCATTATCGCCTTCTCTTATCTGGTGCTCCTGTTAATCTCGGATTCGGCGGTGCAGCGCCAGATGGATATCCAGCGCAAGAGTATGGAGAGCATCAGCAATTATGTGGAGAACAAATATCAATCCGTTCAGGATATGCTCCGTGATGTGTACCGGGACGCGAGTCTGGCCAGTAATACAACCTTCCTGCTGGAGAATCCCTTAAGCGATTATATCGAGCACCGGCTGGACCGCTTTCTGCTGGGAGAACAGTCCACCTCGAACGCCATCCAGTATTTCCAGAACAAGATTGACGATGATCCCGACATCCGCGGCCTGATCCTGTACAGCGCCAACCAGCAGGTTATGTATTATTACGACAACCGCAGGCAGTTCGAGCGAATCTCGACCAATGCGGCGCATTCCTTCATCCCCGATTCCATGGTTCTGGGTGAGGAGAGTGTCGTCTCTGTTCCGAATATCTGGGTGCTGAAAAGTATAGGGATGCCGACAGCCCCAATGTTCTCTGTGAAAATACCCATCAACAATAAGTCCTCGCTGCTCAATATCGGCCAGCTGCTGGTCTACTTCGACTCCGAGGCGATCTGGCAGGCCATGAATAACTATAAGCAGGATTTCAAAGGGGACATCCTCGTGCTCTCAGCCCAGAATGAAGTCATCTTCGATTCCTCGGGTAAGGGGTACGGCCGGAAGTTGCCGAAGCTGCAAGGGATTAACGCCGGCGAGGAGGTTACAGTGGATGGAATGGTGGTCACCAGCCAGACGCAGAGCCAGGCCGGGTATACGGTAGTCAGTATGATCTCCAAAAAGGAGTTGGCCGAGACCTACAGTAGTGCACAGAGCACCATTGTATCCATCGCCCTCGTCTGTATTCTGTTTGCCGTGCTGCTGCCGGCGATGTTCATTTCTAATTTTGCCAAACGGACCCACCGCATTATCCGCTTCACCCGCAAAGTCAAGAACGGGGATCTGAACACCCGGATTGTGGACGGCAAGGAAGATGAATTAGGCCAGATTGCCAAAAGCTTCAACAGCATGCTGGATGAACTGAACCAGTATATCGACCAGGTCTATAAGGCGGAAATCAAACAGAAGCATACGGAGATCGCTACGCTGGAGGCCAGGGTGAATCCGCATTTTCTGTATAATACATTAGAGGTTATCCGGATGCGGGCGATTTCGAGCGGGGCAAAGGATGTGGGGGAAATGATCTACAGCCTGTCCATGCTGTTCAAGTCGTACGTCCGTCCGAAGCTGAAATATACGTTCAAGGATGAGCTGGAGGCCTGCCGTCTGTATCTGGAATTATTCCGTATCCGCTATAAGGACAGGTTCGCATACACCATCGAATGCAGTCCAGAGCTGGAAGAGCTTCCTGTGCTCAAAATGTCGCTGCAGCCGGTCATTGAGAACTATGTTCTGCACGGCATGCGGACAGGTCAGACTGATAATGTGATCCGTATTGTGATCACAGCAGAGCCGGAGAATATCCGCGCGGTGGTTACGGATAACGGCAAAGGAATCGCGGAGGAGCGGCTGGCCCGGCTCCGCGGGGTGCTGGAGGATCACGGCGAATTGGCCGGGTCCGAGTCGTTCGGGCTGCGCAGTATTCATGAGCGGCTGAGACTGATGTACGGCAAGTCTTACGGTGTAGAGCTGGAGAGTGAGGAGGGCAGCGGAACAGTGGTTACGATTACTTTTCCATACCCGCTGAAGGAGGAGAACGCAGATGTATAAGGTGTTTATTGTGGATGATGAGCCGTTCATTCTTAGCGGCCTGCAGGATATATTGGACTGGGAGGAGCTGGGCCTCACGATTGTGGGGCAGGCGGAGAACGGGCAGGAAGCGCTGGAGCAGCTGCGGGAGATTCCCGCTGATATTCTGATTACCGATATCTCCATGCCGGTGATGACCGGCCTTGAGCTGATCCGCGCAGTCCGGGAATTCCGCCCTGATCTCAAGGTGGTGGTGCTGAGCGGCTTCGATGAATTCATGTATGTGAAGGAAGGCTTGGCGCTCGGGATCGAGAATTATCTGCTGAAGCCGATTAATCTGGAGGAATTCCAGCAGACGCTGGAGACGATTGTGGAGAAGCTGAACGTCTCCAGGCTGGATATGCAGTGGTGGGAATATACGAATTCCGTACTGAAGGATAATGTGCTGCTGCGCTGGCTGCGGGGGCAGATTGATCCGCAGGAGCGCTCCGAACGGCTGAATCTGATCGGCTTGCCGCTCACAAGCCGTTATGTGCAGGTTGCCCTGCTGCAGGTAGAGCCGGCAACGGATACCTTCAGGAAGAGGGTATCCGATCTGGCAGAGGCAGAGGCTTCGTTCTTCATGTTCTGGGATTCGGACAATGATCTGGTGCTGATACATAACTATGAAGAAGCCTCCGCCGGAGCTGCGGAGATGGCGTTCATGCTGGAGGAGATTACCGGCTTATGCACCGGCGGTGAGAAGCTGCGCGCAGCAGTGGGCTCGCCTGTCTACGGGGTAGACGCCGCTCCCGCAAGCTACGAGCAGGCGAAGCAGGCACAGGAGTTCCTGGAGATTCACCCGGAGCGCAGCATTATCTATTATGAGCAGCTGAGGGACCGGAAGGAGGATCTGCAATCGGTCCTGCCTGAGGACTGGAGCGATTACGCCAAGCTCATTATGTCTAAGAATGTGGCCGGGCTGTCGGAGCAGCTAGAGCTATATTTTGCGGCCCCGAGTATGGAAGGGTTAACGCCAGCGATGCTGGAGGAGATCTCGCTGGAATGGATTCTGTTCTTCCGGGTGCTGATCAAGGATATCCGCAGTGAAACGGAGCGTGAGTCTATTGCCGATGGCTTGACGGCGATCCGCCGGGCGAATTCGCTGCCCGCACTGTCCGCTGCGCTCCGGCAGACCTCGGCTGGCATCATCGGGATGCTGGACCGGGAGCTGAAGAGCCCGGTGGTGAATCAGGTGCTGAATTATATCGCGAAATCGTATAGTGAGGATCTGTCGCTGAAGAAGCTGGGCTTCATGTTCAACATTCATCCGGTGTATCTGGGACAGCTGTTTCACAAGACGACCGGCGAATCCTTTGCGGAATATATGAACCGCTACCGGATCGATAAGGCCAAGGAACAGCTTCGCACGACGAACCTGAAGGTGCATGAAATCGCAAGAAGCGTGGGATACTGGGAAATGGGATACTTCTACAAGCAGTTCAAGAAATATGTCGGGATCTCCCCGACAGAGTTCAAGGGGCTCCTTTGAAGGCGGCTCTTTTTGAAAAGAAAAGAAATTATATGTTAGGTACGGAGTTATTTTTCTTTATTTCATACCTGAAAATATATAGTTTCTCTTCTATTTGAAACTGCTTTCATCTTATAAAGTTAAGGTATAGCCCAAGGAAACCAGCAGCCGGAAATGCCCGGCGGGCCTGAATTTTCCGGACAGCTAATTAAAAGGGGGTACGGCAAATGAGTAAGAAAAAGAAACACTTCTCCTTGTTGTTGACAACGCTTTTAACCGTTTCACTGGCGCTAACGGCGTGCGGGGGAAACAGTAAGAACAATGCAGGCGGGGAAGCAGCTTCGGGCGGCAACAAAGCCTCGGAGAATACCGAAAAGCCAGTGGAACTGATCTGGTATACGATCGGGCCGCCGCAGAAGGATATGGACAAGGTCCTCACAGAAGTCAATAAATACACACTTGAAAAAATCAACGCCACACTCGATATCAAAATGCTCGACTTCGGGGACTACACGCAAAAAATGCAGGTTATGGCGGCTTCCGGTGAGCCTATGGATATCCTGTTCACCTCCTCATGGGCCTTCGATTATGTGCAGAATGCACGTAAGGGCGCCTTCCTGCAGCTCGATGATCTGCTGAAGAATCAGGGCAAGGGCATTGTGGATACCATTGATCCGGCCTTCCTGGAAGGCTCCAAGGTAGACGGCCACAACTATGCGATTCCGGCCAACAAAGAGCTTCCGGCCCAAGAAGTCTTCCGCTTCAACAAAGAGCTGCTCGACAAATACAAGCTGGATCTGACCAGCGTGAAGACGATGGCTGATCTTGAGCCGCTGCTCAAAACGATCAAGGAAAACGAGCCTGGAGTCACTCCTTACGCAATGGTGAAGGACTTCATGCCGATTATGCCTTTTGACTATGTGATCGAGAAGATGCCGATGGCTGTCTATATGGACACCAAGGACTACAAAGTGGTCAACATCCTGGAAACACCTGAGATTAAGGAAGCGCTTAAGACCGTCCGCAAATTCTATCAGGCGGGTTACATCTCCCCTGAAGTAGCGACTACCTCATCGGTAGATGATTTGTACAAAGCCGGCAAATGGTTCACTGACCGTGCATCCACCCAGCCGATGGCCGACAATCTGTGGTCCGCAAGCTACGGGTATCCGGTGGTATCGACACCAGCCAGCCAGCCTTATATCTACAACTGGTCCGTAATGGGCTCCATGCAGGCGATCTCGGCCAATTCCGAGTACCCTGAGAAAGCGATGGAATTCCTGAACCTGCTCAACACAGATCCTAAGCTGCGCAACATGATTGACTCCGGGATCGAGGGTGTACATTACGAGAAAATCAGCGACAACATGATCAAGAACCTGCCGGATGCGAAGAACTACGACATGCCGACATTCTCCCTGGGTAACATCATGATCAACTATCTGAATGAAGGCGACCCTGAGAACAAATGGGAAGAATTCAAGAAGTTCAATGATGCCGGTATCAACGCACCGCTGCTCGGCTTCAACTTCGATACGTCCAAGGTGACGAATGAAATCGCCGCTGTTCAGAACGTGAAGGAAGAATTCTGGGCACCGCTGATGACCGGATCTGTAGATTCGGAAGAGTACCTGACCAAGGCTAACGAGAAGCTGAAAGCTGCCGGTCTGGATAAAATTATTGCCGAAGCTCAAACTCAGATCGACGCCTGGAAAGCAGCGAATAATAAGTAGCATTCTATTAGAGGATCGGGCGGGTGAATAGACTTTGCCCGATCTTTTTGTATCAACGGAAGAAGAATTTTCCGGCATAGGAGGAACTAGAAGTATGGGGAAAATAGGAAAGTCCGCCAAGGATATATTGAGAAACAAAGTGCTGCTGTTTATGGTTCTGCCGGGCACACTGTGGTTTTTATTCTTCTCTTACCTGCCGATGGTGGGTACGGTTATTGCGTTTAAGGAGTACCGCTTCAGCCGGGATGGCTTCTGGGCCAGCATCATCAACAGTAAGTGGGTCGGCTGGGATAATTTCAAGTTCCTGTTCAGCACCAATGATGCCTATCTGATCACACGCAATACTCTTTTGTATAACATAGCCTTCATTGGCCTGGGCCTGATTCTGTCCGTGCTGATGGCGGTGGTGCTGTCCGAGATTGCCAATAAAAAGCTAGCCAAGTTCTATCAGACAGGCATGTTCCTGCCGTACTTTCTGTCCTGGGTCGTTGTGGGATACTTCGCGTTCAGCTTCCTGAGCTCGGAGCGGGGGCTGCTTAATGCCATGTTCGGCAGCAATATCTCCTGGTACTCGGAATCGAAATACTGGCCGTTCATTATTATATTCGTCTTTCTATGGAAGGCCGTCGGCTATAACAGCGTGGTCTATCTCGCCGCAATTATGGGCATAGACAAGTCCCTGTACGAAGCCGCGATGATCGACGGAGCCAGCAAGCTCCAGCAGATCCGCAGCATCACGCTGCCGATGCTGAAGCCGATCATTATCATTATGACGCTGCTTGCGATCGGGAAGATTTTCTATGCCGACTTCGGGCTGTTCTATCAGGTGCCGAGAGATTCGGGGACGCTCTACAGTGTGACCAACGTAATCGATACTTATGTATACCGTGGACTTAAGACTACCGGCGAGATCGGAATGAGTACGGCTGCGGGCTTGTATCAATCAGTGGTCGGGTTCGTGCTGGTTCTTACCTCTAATTACATCGTGCGCAAATTCGACAAGGACAGTGCATTATTCTAGGGAAAATGAAGGAAAGTGAGGTCATCCAAATGTCTGCTAATGCTGCGAAATCGCGCGATTTCCATCGGCTGTCGTCGGTGCTCAATACCATCTTCAACTGTATCGCCGGAGGCTTTGCCATCCTGTGTATCTTCCCGTTCCTGTTCGTTGTCCTCATCTCGTTCACGGACGAAGGGGCGCTTGCGCGGGACGGCTACCGGTTAATTCCGGCCAAATGGAGTCTGGAAGCCTACAAATATGTATTTAGCTCAGGGGACACGCTGCTCCGTTCTTACGGAGTGACCATTGCGGTAACGGTCATTGGTACGATTGTCAGCCTGCTTATTATTTCACTTTATGCGTATGCCATTTCACGTAAAAGCTTCAAATACCGCAATTTCTTCGCGTTTTTTTCCTTTTTCACCATGCTCTTTAACGGCGGGCTGGTTCCGACCTATATTGTGGTAACACAGATGCTGGGCCTGAAGGATAGCATTTGGGCACTGGTGCTGCCGCTGGCGGTGAATGCTTTTTACATTATGATTCTGCGTACCTTCTATATTACCAGTGTGCCGGATGCCCTGATCGAATCGGCCAAAATCGACGGCGCCGGAGAGTTCCGCACCTTCCTGAAA
Source organism: Paenibacillus sp. FSL R7-0333 (assembly GCF_038000365.1). NCBI lineage: Bacteria > Bacillati > Bacillota > Bacilli > Caryophanales > Paenibacillaceae > Paenibacillus > Paenibacillus sp. FSL R7-0333. The sequence goes on along the minus strand of NZ_JBBOBZ010000001.1, from coordinate 4,991,379 downwards.
ATCGTGCTGCCGCTGTCCTTGCCGGGCCTCGCTACGATCGGGCTGTTCAGCACGCTCGGGTACTGGAACGACTGGTTCAACGCGCTGCTCTATATTGATAATCCGAATCTGGTGCCGCTGCAGTCGATGCTGATGCGGATCGAGACGAGTATGCAGTTCATTCTGCAGAATTCGCAGAACAGCTCGCTCAGCCTGGAAGCCCTCCGCAACATGCCGCAGGATACCTCGCGTATGGCGATGGTGGTACTGGCGACCGGTCCGATTATCTTCGCGTATCCGTTCTTCCAGCGTTACTTCATTCAGGGTCTTACGGTCGGGGCGGTTAAGGAGTAGGCAAGTCCAAATGTTCACCGCAGTGACGACCAAGCTTCGAATCCAAATCTTAAATATATTTTATATAGATCATAAGGAGAGAGGGTGGAGCCAAGATGTTATATAGAGACCGTACACAGCCCGTCAAGGAGCGGACGAAGCATCTGCTCGGGCTGATGACGCCGGAAGAGAAGGTCGGTCAGCTGGTGCAGCTGTTCGGGTGGCAGACCTATGATCATACAGATGGAACGATTGAATTGACGGAAGACTTCAAACGCCAGATCCGCGAAGGCGGGGTAGGCGCATTATACGGAACCCTGCGGGCCGATCCCTGGACAGGAGTTACGCTGGAGAGCGGACTGGATGCACGGGCCGGAGCAGAGGCTGTGAATTCGATTCAGCGTTATGCGCTGGAGCATTCGAGGCTGGGTATTCCGCTATTAATTGGTGAGGAATGCTCGCATGGGCATATGGCCATCGGGGCCACAGTATTCCCGGTTCCGCTGCTGATCGGCAGCACCTGGAATGTGGACCTCTACAGGGAGATGTCCCGGGCGGTCGCGCGCGAGACCCGTGCTCAGGGCGGCGCTGTAACCTATTCCCCGGTGCTGGATGTGGTACGTGATCCGCGCTGGGGCCGGACCGAGGAATGCTTCGGAGAAGATCCGTATCTCATCGGCGAATATGCCGTAGCGTCTGTGGAAGGACTACAGGGCGATCGGCTTGACAGCGCGTCCAGTGTGGGGGCAACCCTCAAGCACTTCGTAGCCTATGGCAGCTCGGAGGGCGGCCGCAATGCCGGTCCGGCGCATATCGGCAAGCGGGAGCTGCTGGAAGTCGATATGTACCCGTTCCGCAAAGCGGTGGAAGCCGGTGCGGTCTCCATCATGCCGGCTTATAACGAGATTGACGGCGTGCCTTGTACCACGAACCGGGAGCTGTTGGAAGAGATTCTGCGCGGTGAATGGGGCTTCGAGGGCATGGTGATTACCGATTGCGGCGCGATCGATATGCTGGCCTCGGGCCATGATACAGCGGACAGCGGGGAAGATGCAGCCGTACAGGCACTCACCGCCGGGATTGATATGGAGATGTCTGGCGTCATGTTCGGCGGATATCTGCTGGAGGCGCTGCGCTCCGGGCGGCTCGACGAGCAGCTGGTGGATCAGGCGGCAGCGCGTGTGCTGGAGCTGAAGTTCCGGCTGGGCCTGTTTGAGCAGCCATATGCCGATCCCGATGTAGCAGAGCAGGTAATCGGCAGCGCAGAGCATGCAGAGCTGGCACGTAGCGTGGCGGCAGAGGGAATTGTGCTGCTGAAGAATAACGGAGTGCTTCCCTTGTCTGCGGCCCATGGAAAGGTTGCGGTAATCGGGCCGAACGCGGATATCGGCTACAATCAGCTCGGCGATTACACCTCGCCGCAGCCGCGTGACCGGGTAACTACGGTGCTGGCCGGGATACGGACCAAGCTTGCCGCACAGCCGGAGCGTGTAGCTTATGCGCCGGGCTGCCGGATCAAAGACAGCTCCACCGAGGGCTTCGAGCTTGCGCGTGAGGTAGCAGCGGAAGCGGATATCATTGTGCTCGCTCTGGGCGGGTCAAGTGCCCGTGACTTCGGCGAAGGCAGCATCGATCTGCGGACCGGAGCCTCGAAGGTCACAGAGAATGCGCTTAGCGATATGGACTGCGGCGAAGGCATCGACCGGATGTCGCTTCATCTGTCCGGTGTTCAGCTGGAGCTGATGAAGGAGCTGAAGGCGCTTGGCAAGCCGGTAGTCGTCGTATATATCAACGGCCGTCCCATAGCCGAGCCGTGGATCGATGAGCAGGCGGATGCCATTCTGGAAGCCTGGTATCCGGGGCAGGAAGGCGGCCACGCCATTGCCGACATTCTGTTCGGTGATGTAAATCCGTCCGGCAGGCTGACTCTCTCCCTCCCTGAGGATGTAGGACAGCTGCCAGTATATTACTTAGGCAAACGTTCCCGGGGAGTACGCTATCTGGAAGGAAATTCGCAGCCGCGTTATCCGTTCGGCTTCGGACTCAGCTATACCGAATTCAGCTATAGCGGGCTACAGGTAGAGCCGGCAGTGATCACAGCAGACGGAACGGCTGAAGTTACAGTGGAAGTAGAGAATACAGGCTCCCGCAGTGGTGCGGAGGTCGTGCAATTATATATTTCCGATCTGGTCAGTAAGGTAACGAGACCGGCCAAGGAACTCAAGGGATTCAGCAAGATCGTACTGGAGCCGGGCGAGAAGCAGAAGGTGACCTTCACGCTGAGTGCAGAGCATCTGAGCTACATCGGGCCGGGGTATACACCGGTAGTCGAGCCGGGAAGCTTCCGCATCGGGGTCGGCAGGAATGTGAACGACACGCTGAATATAGATCTTACGGTCATGGAGGATTAGAGATGGAGCAGATCAACATCGAACGGATTAACCGGTTCATCCGTGAATGCTCGCAGCAGCAATGGCTGGAATACCGGGTGCTCGACGACTGGAAGGTCTTCTCCACCGTCTACCGGCAGCCGGGCCACTATGACGAATCGCAGCCTTATTCGGGCAGTGAATCGTTCGGATTGTTTCCGAGTGTGCAAGGCACCACCTATTACTTCCGCACTACTCTGGATATCCCGGCGGACTGGACCGATGCGGACACCGGGCTGATCTTCCACTCCGGCGGCGAAGGGCTGCTGCGTGTGAATGGAGCCTCGCGGCAGGGAATGGACCGCAATCATACCTATGCTTCCCTGAACCCGGAAACGGGCGGCAGACACCCGGAGATTGAGATTGAGCTCTATGATCCGATCCCTGAGCCGGATGACCCGCTCAATAAGCAGGCGGTTATTCAGCCGCCGGTCCGGTCGATCACTGCAGCGCTTGTCAGAGTGAACCTGCCGGTGCAGTCGCTGATGTACACAGTGACCGTCATCCGGGATTCCATGCTGCTGTTGCCGGAGCAGGACTTCCGGCGTGTCCGCATGCTGGAGGCGCTGCATCAGGCAATGGATGCTTATGTGAATTTGGGGCCTGACGTTTCGCAGGCTGGCAAGAAGATAGAGAAGATTGAGCAGGAGCTGGCCGCGAAGGTGCAGGCCATCGGCGGCAACAGCGAGGGCTTCATTCATATGATCGGGCAGTCGCATATCGATATTGCCTGGTTATGGCCTACCCGGGAGACCGTACGGAAGACCAGCCGGACCTTCTCGACGGTACATGCCCTGATGGAGGAGTACCCGGAATACCGCTATGCCCAGAGCCAGCCGCAGCTGTTCGCTTATCTGAAGGACAATGATCCTGAGCTGTACGCGAAGGTGAAGGCGCGGATTCAGGAAGGCCGGTGGGAGCTGGTCGGAGGGATGTGGGTTGAGCCGGATCTGAATATTCCGAGCGGAGAATCCCTGATGCGGCAGATGCTGTACGGGCAGCGCTTCTACCAGGAGGAGTTCGGACAGCAGTCCGAGATTGAATGGCTGCCGGACACCTTCGGCTATTGCGCCTCTCTGCCGCAGATCCTGAAGCACGGCAAGGTCCGTTATTTCATGACCACGAAGCTTGGATGGAATGACACGAACCTGTTCCCGTATGATCTGTTCCACTGGGTCGGAATCGACGGGACAGCGCTATTATCCTATATGAACCATGGTGTGAATGAGAGTACGCTGCCGAAGGATATCCATGAGCACTGGCAGTCCTACCGCCAAAAAGCCGTTCACAGTGAGCAAATGCTGCTCTACGGACACGGCGACGGCGGTGGCGGCGTGACGCGGGAGATGCTGGAATACCTGTCGCGCTCAGAGCTTATGGTAGGTCAACCTGCCTCTAGCTATAGCACGGCGGCAGATTTCTTCGCCGGCATCGAGCAGGCTGCACCAGAGCTGCCGGTCTGGCAGGGTGATCTTTATCTGGAGCTGCACCGGGGAACCTATACAACTCATGCTCGCAACAAGCGCAATAACCGCAAGGCCGAGATTCTGTACCGGGAAGCGGAGCTGTGGCAGACTCTGGCCGGACACCGGCTGTCACCGCAGCGGCGCGAAGAGGTGGGTCAGGCCCTGCATGAAGGCTGGAAGTTGATTCTGCTGAACCAGTTCCATGATATTATCCCCGGTTCGTCGATTCCCGAGGTCTATGAGACTTCGGACAAGGAATACAAGAATATCTTCATCCTTGGGGAGAGCAGCCTGAAGTCCGTCATGGAGGCCGCTGTATCGGATATTGATACCCGTGGAGAGGGACAGCCTTATGTCATTCTGAACGGACTGGGCTGGACCCGGGATATGGTGGCCCAGCTTGCGGTTGCCTCAGAAGTGGAGCCTGCCGTTGTTGCTGTCTATGACGGGAACGGAACACGGCTTCCGGCAGAGCTGACTACAGCAGGAAAGCAAACGGTACTGCGTGTGCGGGTGCCGGAGGTTCCAGCATTCGGTTATGCAACCGTGTGGCTGCGGGAAGCGGAGCAGCAGGGGGCAAACGCATCGGATGCAGGCAATAACTCAATCTCTGCGGCGAACTCCGCTACGTTCGAAGATCGCTGGGAGACCGGCTATTACCGGCTCCAGTTCAATGAGCTGGGCGAAATCATCAGCCTGTATGACAAGGAAGCCGGGCGTGAGATTGTGAAGTCCGGCGAAGCCTTGAACCGGCTGCATTTCTTCCATGACCGGCCGATTCTATGGGATGCCTGGGATATTGACAGCCGGTATGAGGAGCAGCCTGCCGGAGCAGCGGTTCTGCTGGAGAAGCGGCTGCTCTCCACAGGACCGGTCTGCGATGTGCTGAGCTTCCGCTGGAGTCTCGGAGAGTCGGAAATACAGCAGGAGCTGATCCTGTACCACACCGACAAGCGGATCGACTTCAAGACGAAGGTCCAGTGGCACGAAGCACACAAGCTGCTGAAGGTTGGCTTCCCGATCGATGTAGTGACCAGCAAGGCCACGTATGAGATTCCGTTCGGCGCACTGGAGCGGACCACGCACCGCAACACCAGCTGGGAGCAGGCGCAGTATGAGGTCTGCGGGCACCGTTATGCCGATGTGTCAGAGCATGATTACGGCGTCAGCCTGCTGAACGACTGCAAATATGGCTATGACACGCAGGGCAGCACCATCCGTCTGTCCCTGCTGCGCGCTCCGCGCTGGCCGGATCATTCGGCGGATCAGGGAGAGCATGAATTCACTTATTCGCTCTACCCGCATACCGGAGACTGGCGTACGGCGCATACCCAGCGCAAGGCTGCTGAGCTGAATCACGGTTCGTATGCGGTAGCCTGCGAGGCAAGTGCAGGGCAGCATCCGTCCACTGGCGCCTTCCTTCCCTACGAAGGGAAGCAGGTGGTGCTGGATACCGTCAAGCTGGCGGAAGACGGACGCGGCAGCATCCTGCGGCTGTATGAATCAGCAGGTGGACGCGAGACCGTGCGGATCAGCTGGCCGCTGCCGCATTCCGCTATCTATCTGTCCAATGCACTGGAGGAAGAGACTGAGCTGCTGCCGGATGAAGACGGCATGCTGACGCTAGACTTCCATCCGTTCGAGATAAAGACGATTAAGATTATTCATGCCGATGCCGAATAGAGGCAAATGAGGGGCTGAGCGTAAGGTCCTGGGATAGTTGCAGAACGTACACTTAAAAACAGCGGAAATGCATTCTTTTATCGTATAACTGTAGTCTGTACAACTAAAACTGCCCAAAAGGGTGAAAATCAACAGCTTATGGCTTTTTTAAATGTATGAAGTGCAACTAAACGGGTTGTCGGCTATAAATCAGATGCTTTAGTTGTACAATTTGCAATTAAACCTATCGCAACTCCCACTCTCATCAAGAAATTCAGCATCCAAACTATAGATTAGCAAGAAGGAGACTACTACCTTGGAACAATTCAGACTTCCCCGCATCGAGATGCCGGAGCTTACGCTGCCGTCATCCATTCAGGCCGTGCTGGCCGACGCCGAAGCGAAGCTGGCTCACCGGCCTAAGCTGCAGCGCCTATTCCGCAACTGCTTCCCGAATACACTGGAGACGACCACCAAGCTGCTTGATGACGGAACCACCTTTGTGATTACGGGGGACATCCCCGCCTGCTGGCTGCGCGATTCAGTGGAGCAGGTCATTCATTATGTGCCTTTTGCCGCGGAAGATGCTGACCTCCAGCGGATTATCGGCGGGCTGATCAAGCGCCATACGGAGTATGTGCTGATCGATCCTTACGCCAACGCGTTCAATGAATCGGCCAATGACTGGCACTGGAATGCCGCCGATGTGACGGAGATGTCGCCCTGGGTGTGGGAGCGCAAATTCGAGATCGACTCGCTGTGCTTCGTGATCCGGCTGGCCCATGCTTACTGGGAAGAGACGAAGCAGACCGATTTCTTCACCGCCGATTTCAAAAAAATGCTCCGCGTCATCACCGACCTGTTCAAGCGCGAGCAGCATCATGCCGAGCAGTCCCCGTACCGCTTCACGCGGAACAACGGGATTATGGAGGATTCCATCCGTAACGGCGGTCTGGGGATGCCCGTCAATTACACCGGGATGATCTGGTCCGGCTTCCGCTCCAGCGACGATGCCTGCGATTTCCACTACAACATTCCGGGGAACATGTTCGCCGTGGTGGCGCTGCGGCAGATGCAGGATTTCGCCGAGTGGGTGTTCCGGGACCTGGATTTCCTGGCTGAGCTCAAGGAGCTGGAGCAGGAGGTCGATCACGGCATCAAGCTGTACGGCACCTACCGCCACCCGGAATTCGGACCGATCTACGCCTACGAGACAGACGGGTATGGCAATTACAGCCTGATGGATGACGCCGGAACACCGGGCCTGATGTCCATTCCGTACCTGGGCTATCTGAACAATGACGATCCGGTCTACCAGAATACGAGACGCTTCGCACTGAGCAAGGAGAATCCGTTCTACTTCGAGGGCAAGGCTGCAAAAGGAATCGGCAGTCCGCACACCCCTCCCGGCTATATTTGGCATATGGCGCTGTCCATGCAGGGCATTACCGCAAACAGCAAGGAAGAGCGGCTGGCAGTGATCGCCATGCTGGAAGCTACTGACGCCGATACTGGCTATATGCATGAAGGTTTCCACGCCGACGATCCGGCTGTGTTTACGCGCAAATGGTTCGCCTGGTCGAACAGCTTGTTCTCCCAGCTTATTTTGCGGGCGCTGAAGGAAGGCATTCTTTAAACATACGGTCCGGCACGTAAGATGCGGTCCTGGTAATATACTATTTTTTCACAGATAAAGGAGACCTGATCATGAGTACAATTATTGGAGAAGCACTACCGAACATCCCTTGGCAGGAGAAGCCTGAGGGCACGAATTCCCCGGTATGGAGATATTCCGCCAACCCGATCATTCCGCGCAACGCCATTCCGAACTCGAACAGTGTGTTCAACTCGGCGGTCATTCCGTTTGAAGGCGGCTTCGCAGGGGTGTTCCGCTGTGATTCGCGGTCGGTCAGCATGGACATCTTCGCGGGCTTCAGTGAAGACGGCGTGAATTGGAAGATCAACCATGAGCCTATCGTCTTCGAGGGCGATGAAGAGATCACTAAGCGCGAGTACCGCTATGATCCGCGTGTCTGCAAGATTGATGACCGTTATTATGTGTCCTGGTGCAACGGCTATCATGGCCCAACAATCGGCTTGGCGTATACATTCGATTTCAAAACCTTCCACCAGCTGGAGAATGCCTTCCTGCCGTATAACCGCAACGGAGTGCTGCTCCCCCGCAAAATCGGCGGCAATTATGCGATGCTCAGCCGTCCGAGTGATACGGGGCATACGCCGTTTGGCGATATTTTTTACAGTGAGAGTCCTGACCTGACCTTCTGGGGCAAGCACCGCTATGTGATGGGTACGGTTGACGGTGACGCTTCTGCTTGGCAGTCCAAAAAGATTGGTCCCGGTCCGATTCCGATTGAAACCGACAAGGGCTGGCTGCTGATCTATCATGGCGTTATCAACACCTGCAACGGGTTCGTCTACCGCATGGGGGTCGCGCTGCTGGACCTGGATCAGCCTTGGAAGGTAAAAGCCCGCTCGCGCAACTACATCCTCGGCCCGGAAGAGCTATATGAATGTGTGGGCGATGTGCCGAACGTGACGTTCCCTTGCGCGGCACTGACTGATGCGGCTACCGGCCGGATTGCCATCTATTACGGCTGTGCAGATACAGTGACTGGACTGGCGTTCACGACGGTAGATGAGCTGATCAGCTATATGGAGGAATATCCGCTGGAGATTGAGGGGTAACCGATTATGACCACAAAACAGACTGCACATATTATCTCGCATACGCATTGGGACCGGGAATGGTATCTGCCTTATGAACGCCATCATCTCCGGCTGATACAGTTGGTAGATACACTGCTGGACACGCTGGAGCAGAACCCGGATTTCCGCAGCTTTTTCTTCGACGGCCAGACGATTATCATCGAGGATTATCTGCAGGTCCGCCCGGAGAACCGGGAGCGGCTGGTGAGGCATATCCGGGAGGGACGGATTTACATCGGGCCTTGGTATATTCTGCAGGATGCATTCCTGACCAGCCCGGAAGCCAATGTGCGTAACCTACAGCTGGGACATCAGGATGCGGCAGTCTATGGGGAAGTGTCCAAAATCGGTTATTTCCCGGATACGTTCGGTCTGACCGGACAGATTCCGCAGCTTATGCAGCAGGCCGGCATCACTAACGCCTTCTTCGGGCGCGGAGTGAAGCCGACGGGCTTCAACAATATGGTCTCGGATGACGGCTATGAATCCTCGTTCTCGGAGTTGGTGTGGGAGGGGCCGGATGGCTCGCAGGTGCTGGGCATTCTATTCGCCAACTGGTATTCCAACGGGAATGAGGTTCCGGTGGAATTAGAGGAGGCACGCCGCTTCTGGGAGCGCAAGCTGGGCGATGCCCGGCAGTATGCAGCGACCGACCAGCTGCTGTTCATGAACGGCTGCGATCACCAGCCGCTGCAGACCGACCTGCCGGAGGCGATCCGCACGGCGGAGAAGCTGCACCCGGAGGTCAACTTCGTTCACTCGAATTTCCCGGATTACATCCGGGCTGTGGAAGCTTCGCTGGCTGGCCGCAGCCTGTCCACGGTGAAGGGCGAGCTGCGGAGCCAGCGCACGGACGGATGGGGAACGCTGGTCAATACCGCCTCCGCCCGGGTGTACCTGAAGCAGCTCAACCAGCGTGGCCAGGCCATGCTGGAGAAGGTAGCCGAGCCGTTGGCTGTTATCGCGGGGCTGCACGGCGGGGAGTATCCGCAGCATCTGCTGGATTATGCGTGGAAGACGCTGCTGCAGAACCATCCGCATGATTCCATCTGCGGCTGCAGCGTGGATGAGGTGCACCGCGAGATGGTCACCCGCTTCGACAAGAGCTACCACACCGCCGAAGGCATCGTGGCGGATAGTATGCAGGCGATCACCGCAGCGGTGGACACCTCCGGCTTCGCCGCTTACGGTGAAGAGGCCCTTCCGCTCGTTGTAACGAATACCAGCGGCTGGAGCCGCACGGGTACGGTGACCGTGGAGCTGGATGCGGCCCGCCAGTACCTGCGCGATGGGCTGCCGCTTGATGAGAATGCCCGGCTTATGAAGGCTGTGGAGCTGGAGGGACGGGTCCTGGTCGATGAACAAGGCCAGCCGGTTCCTTGTACGGTTGAGGATCTCGGCTTGTCCTTCGGCTATGATCTGCCGGATGACCGGTTCCGCCAGCCGTATAGCTGCCGCAAGGTGCGGCTAACCTTCGAGGCGGCGGATGTGCCTGCCTTGGGGCTGCGCACCTATGCCTGGGTCCGCCCTGTTGGAGCGAACGCCGCTGATGTTGCCGGAAGCGGCGGAGCAGATATGGAGGGGGCTTCCGCCAGTAATCAGGCGGGAGCTTCAGCCGAAGCTTCGCTGGTTCAAGGCGCGCGCGTACTGGAGAACGATACGCTGCGGGTAGAGGTTATGGCTGACGGCTCCTTCACACTGGAGCATAAGCCGAGCGGCAAGATCTACCGTGACCTCGGTGTCTATGAGAACACAGGTGACATCGGGAACGAATATATGTACAGACAGCCTGCGGGCGAAGTGCCGCTCACGACTCTAGGCCTTAACGCAGATATCGCTGTTATTGAAGATACGCTATACCGGGCTTCCATCGAAATCACCCATGAATGGGAGATTCCGGCTTCGGCCGATGCCCTGCTGGAAGAAGAGCAGCGGGCGCTGGTCTATTACCCGGAGCGTCTGGCGCAGCGCGCTGCCGCTACGGTAACCTTGAAGCTGCGGACCGTCTTAAGACTGGAACGCAGCGGCAAAGGTCTGGAAGTGAAGAGTTATATCGATAATACGGCTAAGGACCACCGTCTGCGGATGCTTTTCCCTGCGGATCTGGCCGCAGCGTCACATCGAGTAGATTCGATGTTCGAGCTGGCGGAGCGTCCGAACGAGCCGGCACCGGAATGGCAGAACCCGAGTAATGCGCAGCATCAGCAGTGCTTCGTGGATGTTGCCGGGGAGAACGCAGGCTTGACGGTCGCTAACCTCGGATTACACGAATACGAGATTCTGCGCGATGGCCGCAACACCATTGCCGTCACGCTGCTCCGCAGTGTAGGAGAGATGGGCGACTGGGGCTGGTTCCCTACGCCTGAAGCCCAGTGCCTGGGGGAACAGACAGCGGATATGCTGCTTCTGCCGCATAGCGGGGATGCCGTAACCTCCGGTGCCGCCGCTGCTGCTTACCAGTTCCAGATTCCGTGGACCTGCGCGCAGGCAGAGATTCATGCGGGAACGATTCCCGCAGTGTATTCGGCCGTCCGCTGGAACGGCGCGACCGCTGCGTTCTCCTCTATGAAGCTGAACAAGGAACGCGGCGATGTGCTGCTCCGCTGGTTCAACATGACGGGCGAGTCCTGTATACTGGAGCTGGAACCAGCGCTTCCGGCTGCCGCCATCTATGCTTCAAATGTACTGGAAACAGAAGGGGAAGAGCTTCAGCTAGAAGGAGCCGCTTCGCTGAAGCTTCCGCTTGGCGGACATGAGATTACAACGGTTGGTATCCGGCTGAGCTGATCCAGGCGAAGAAGGAAGAGGTGAGAAAAGTATGGGGATGGATATGGATGAACCATTAGATCGGCAAGCCTCCAATAACGGCCCGCTTACCGGTGTACAGCAGCAGATTGCGGCGGTATCCGGGGGACAATGGCGCTTGTCTGCCGGGTTCAAAGCGCGAATTGTGGACAATGCGAGATCGGATAATAACAGTGTTCTGAACGAAACAGTCTTTATGGTTCTGGGCCAATTCTCGGGCATTCTGACCCCCGCTGACTACATCATGACTCTTGTTCACGGGGGGGCGGAGCCGCCCGCTTCAGGCGATATCGTCATTGAACTGACAGATCATGAAGCTGCGGGAGACCTGGACAGCCAGGAAGCTTACGTCATTGACATCGGGACTTATGCGAAGATCAGCGCCTCAAGTGAACGGGCCGTGATGTATGGTCTGTGGACATTGCTGCAGCGGCTGGCAGATGACGGCTCCGTGCCTTGCGGAACCATCACCGATTACCCTGTCATGCCTGAGCGGGCGCTGCATATCGACATCGGCCGCAAATTCTACAGCGAGGATTGGATTGCGGAGCGGATCAGGGAGATGTCCCGGCTGCGGCTGAATACGCTGCAGCTGCATTTCTCCGAGAACGAGGGCTTCCGGCTGATGAGCGAGAGCCATCCTGAGGTGGTGTCAGAGCAACATTTAACCAAGCAAGAGATGAAGGCGATTATACTCACGGCACAGCGTTATCATGTGGATATCATTCCTTCACTGGATTCGCCGGGACATCTGGGGCAGGCGCTCCGCACGCATCCCGAGTGGTTGCTTAAGGATGCAGCGGGAACTCCGGCTCCGGGGGCGCTGGATATTACGAATCCGGCAGCCCGCCGGTTCGCGTTGGAACTGATTGACGAGTATGCGGAGTTGTTTGCCGGCAGCCGGTATTTCCATATCGGAGGGGATGAATTCATCAACTTCGCGGAGTTCGATAAGTATCCGCAGCTCGCGGAGTATGCTCAGAATGTCCTGAACATCAGCGGCGGCACAGGCGTGGACACCTATATAGATTACCTTAACGAGGTCGCTGAGCATCTGGAGTCGATGGGCTGGACGGTCCGTGCCTGGAATGATGGCCTCTATCGTGCGGATCAGACCCAGCGGGTTGCGCCCAAGCCGTCCATTCAAATCACGTATTGGACGAAGTGGCATCCGATGATGGCCCCGGTGGAAGACATTCTGGCTAAGGGGCATCAGGTGATCAACTACAACGATGGCTACTTGTATTATGTGCTGGGAGAGCATGCAGGCTACACGTATCCGACTGGCGAGAAAATCCGCGCCTCCTGGCATCCCGGGCTGTTCCCGAACCGTACCGGGGAAGCTAAGCAGGAATACAGCGAAGCTTATCCGCGCGAACTGGTCGGCACCACCTTCTCTATCTGGAGCGATAAGCCGGAAGCACAGAGCGAAGCGGAAGTGGCGGAAGGACTGCGCAGCCCGCTGCGGGCGATGGCGGAGCTGGCCTGGCTGGGGAAGCGGGATACGGCTGAGTAGATAGCTGAATAGACAGCAGAGTAGACAAATTGTATAGCTTTCTATAATTGCAGCAACGGATGTCGTCCGCTTTAGGGCGAGTCCGTTGCTGTTTTTTGTATGTAATCGAAAAACCGACCACATTAGGCGTGACGGAGGCATGTGGTCCAAATGTAATCGAAAAACCGACTACATTGGGCGTGGCGGAGGCATGTAGTCCAAATGTAATCGAAAAACCGACTACATTGGACGTGGCGGAGGCATGTAGTCCAAATGTAATCGAAAAACCGAACACAATGGGCAGGGACGTAGGCGCGTGGTCCAAATGTAATCGAAAAACCGACTACATTGGGCGTGACGTAGGCGCGTGGTCCCAATGTAATCGAAAAACCGACTACATTGGGCGTGGCGGAGGCATGTAGTCCAAATGTAATCGAAAATCCGACTACATTGGGCGTGGCGGAGGCATGTAGTCCAAATGTAATCGAAAAACCGACCACATTGGGCGTGACGGGGGCGCTTGGTGCAAATGTAATCGAAAAACCGACCACATTGGGCGTGGCGGGGGCGCGTGCTCTAAATGTAATCGAAAAACCGAACATATCATAATGCCTAAATATCTATAATTCACATTATATACATTTATGCTATCATATTACTCAAAAAAGACAGGCGGTGCAGGTGTGCAGAACATCAAAGTCTATCATTACGATGCGTTCAGCAGCATTCCGAACAAGGGGAACCCGGCAGGGGTTGTGCTGGACGGCGAGGGTCTTACGGAGCAGCAAATGCAGGAGATTACAGCGAAGGTGGGCTTCAATGAGACGGCGTTTCCGTTAAAATCCACCCAGGCGGATCTCAGAATCCGCTATTTTACCCCCGGGCATGAGATCAATCTCTGCGGCCACGGGACTATGGCGTTGTTGTATGCCCTGAAGACGAAGGGGCTGCTGGGAGACGCCAGTGAGTTGAACATCGAGACTAAGGCAGGGATTCTCCCGGTCCGTTTCACAGAAGATCACGACAGCCTCTATATGACGATGAGACAGGCCAGTCCGCAGTTTCAACCCTTTAACGGATCGCTTGAGGATCTGGCCCGCTCGATCGGCCTTGAACCCGGTGATATTGATCAGACCCTGCCGACCATGTACGGCAGCACTGGAACTTGGACCTTACTGGTACCGATTACAAGCCTAGCCGCCTTCACACGGATGGTGCCGGACAACCAGCGGTTCCCTGAGGTGCTGAAGGAGATGCCCCGCTCGTCCATCCACCCGTTTTGTCTGGAGACGTATGATCCTGAGGCGCATATGCACGCCCGCCATTTCTCCTCCCCCTTCTCAGGGACGGTTGAGGACCCGGTTACAGGCACCGCCTCCGGGGTGATGGGGGCTTATTATTCCAGGTACATCGGCGTACAAGGACAAGCCTCCTCCTTCGAGCTGCTGATTGAGCAGGGCCTTGAGATCGGCAGGGACGGTAGAGTGCAGGTGTCCGTATCGGACAACGGCAACACTATAGAAGTGACTGGCAATGCAGTTTATGTGAATGAATTTGATGTGATGCTGTGATTTCCCTCATTCCTGTGATGTGTCAGTTCTCCCCCTGGCCATAATGTAATCCCGCCTGATAGGCCTGTTCCAGCAGCGTTTCATAATGCGCGGGCGGCGAATCCAGGGTCTCGTAAAAGAATTCAACCTTGGAGTCTGTGATTCCGCAGTAATCGGCAATTCCCACGTTCAGCAGACGCGTAGTGGCCTCATCATAATTACGTTTCTTCATCTGCTCCTCCGATACGCCTGCCAGAGCCAGCCATAGCGCACGATAATCATGCAGATTACTTGTGCCGTAGGCAACCCTGTTGTTCAGTACCCGGTCGATATACCCCTTCAGCATGGCCGGCAGATGCCACCACCACAGCGGAAAAACAAATGCCAGGCTGTCATGCTGCCGCAACCGCTCCATTTCCCGCTCTAATTCAGGAGAATAGGGCTGTTCCTGTTCACCTGCGGTCATATGGAGTTCCTCCCTCCCCTGCAGAACAGGGTCAAAGCCAATTCCATGCAAATCCAATATCTCATAGCCGTGTCCGGCTGCGGTAAGTCCCTCTGCGAAACGGCGGGCGACCTGGAAGGTCAGGGAATCTTGTCTTGGGTGCGATACGACGATTAATACGCTCATGCTGGTATCTTCACTACCTTTCTTAACAGCAGGTTTGTAGCCATGTTCCGTGGCTGATGCTATTATAAACAGGAATAAAATAATCTGGAAGTACGCACTTTGCTGTTCTATAGGAAGGTGTTTGTTCCATAGGAACTTTGAGGTACCCTACATAATGGAGGCAGAGGCAATGACTGAACAGAATGGCGATAGCGTTCCCAAAAAGTACAAAGTAGGCGTAGAGGCGGCGCTGGAAGTGATGGGCGGCAAGTGGAAGCCGTTAATTATCTACCATCTTATGACCGGACAGAAGCGAACCTCCGAGCTGCTGCGGCTCATTCCGGGCTTAACCCAGAAAGTGCTGACTGCCCAGCTAAGAGGGCTGGAGAACGATGAGATTATCTCACGGACCATCTACCAGGAGATTCCTCCTAGAGTGGAGTATGAGCTGACGGCCTACGGCTGGGGGCTGAAGCCCGCGCTGGACCTGTTATGCTACTGGGGAGAGGAGCATCTGGACAGGATCCATGGCGACAGGTCCAAGGTGCTGGAGGACTTTTAGGCAGCAGAGAGAGACAGAGAGAAAAGGGGAAAGAGCATGGAATTTGCAAGTCTAACCACAGTCCTCACCCTCATTAACATCATTCTGGCACTGGGCTTTCTGTTCATTGAGCGCAGGGAGGCTGGATATACCTGGGCCTGGCTGATGGTATTGTTTTTCATCCCGATTCTGGGATTTGTCTTGTATATCTTCTTCGGACGCAATCTCAAAAAAAAGAATTTCTACAAGCTCTTCATCGAAGAGCAGGAATATGTCCAGGCTGAAGCGGACAAGCAGCTGGCAGCCTTCGCAGAAGGGGCGGATGACAGGTCGCAGCTGCTGACGAACTATGCCCAGCTCATCAACATGAATATCCGTTCGTCGCACGGCCTGTTATCCAGCGATAATGAGATTGTTATTTACAGTGACGGCCATCAGAAGTTCGCCGCGTTGTTCGAGGATATCCGCTCTGCCCGCGCAGAGATCAACATTCAGTATTACATCATTCAGCCGGACCAGCTCGGCACGAGGCTGAGGGATGCGCTGGTCCTGAAGGCGCGGGAAGGCGTGAAGGTGCGGCTGCTGTATGATGAGGTCGGCTCCAAGCGGATTTCACGGCATTTTTTCAGGGAATTGCGTGCAGCAGGGGGCGAGGTTGAAGTGTTCTTCCCGTCCCTGATCAAGCCGCTGAACTTCCGGATCAACAACAGGAATCACCGCAAGCTGTGTATTATTGACGGAAGCATCGCCTATATCGGCGGGTTCAATGTGGGGGATGAATATCTGGGGCAGGTTCCGAAGTTCGGCTACTGGCGGGACACTCATCTCCGGATTACCGGAAATGCAGTCAGCCATATCCAAGGCAGATTCATCCTGGACTGGCATCAGGCGGGGATGCATGAGCGCGGGGATTACGGGGAATTCGTCTTCAACATGGAGCCCCATACAGGGACAAGCCCGGTGCAGATTATTACAAGCGGCCCCAATTCGTCCACTGAGCACCTGAAGAATATGTACATCAAGCTCATTCTGTCGGCTAAGAAAAGTGTGTATATCCAGACCCCGTACTTCATACCGGACACAAGCTTCATGGATGCCTGCAAAATCGCCCTGCTCTCCGGAGTCGATCTGCAGATTATGATCCCTAACAAGCCTGACCATCCGTTCGTGTATTGGGCCACCTGGGCGTATGCCGGAGATCTGCTGAATTACGGGGCCAAAATCCTGCTCTACGAGAATGGCTTCCTGCACGCCAAAACGATTGTCGCTGACGGAGAGGTTGCTTCTGTCGGAACGATGAATATCGATTCGCGCAGCTTCCGGCTGAACTTCGAGGTGAATGCCATTGTGTATGACCGGGCGATTGCCGAACAGCTCCAGGACATTTTCCTGAATGATACCAGACTATGCTCGGAGCTTACGGTTGAACGGTATGCGCAGCGCTCGCTGGTGATCAAGCTGAAAGAGGGGATTTCCCGTCTGTTGTCGCCTATTCTGTAAGGAGAGTGGAGCGCGGGCAGCTGTATTTTATTGAGGGAGGAATGACAGATGGGGATGCTGGGTCAATATGTCATGGTGGATGAGGATACGCTGGAGCGCATGATGGAGATGGATGGTTCAGAGCTGATGGATACGCTGGAGAAGCTGATTGAAGGCGGAAGTGAATATTACGATATCGACAAGCTGTGGGAGGAGCTGCATCTCGCGCTAACCGGCGTCTCGGCCAGTGAACCTATCGAAGGCGATCCGTTAAGTGAAGCTGTTGTCGGGGTCCATGTGTTTGAGGTGGAAGAGGAGGAGGGGTTCTTCGCGTGCACCGAGCAGGATGAATTGGAGGACATTATTGCGGCGATGCAGCAGGTGGACTTCGATCAATTGAAGACGGATGGTGTTGCGGAGGAGCTGAGGGCAGCTTTGAAGAGTGAATTTGCAGGCCTGCTGGACTTCTACGGGAAGGCGCTGGCGGCCGGGAAGCACGTGATTTTCAGTGTGGTTTGAACAATCCTCCTTGCATTGCTTACAGAAAGGGTACTGTCCTTGTCAAAAGGAGGTACCGTTTCTGCTTAGAGTGAGAATTACGGCTGCAATTTTTTTTGAAGATAATATTTCGTCTGGCCTTCGCGGGGACAATCTTTGATCTCGCCGAAGATCTCATACCCCTGCTTCTGATAAAAAAACGGCGCCTGCCAGCTCATCGTGGTCAACTCGCTTACCTTACAGCCGCGTTGCCTAGCTCTGTGCTCCAGCTCTTCCAGCAGGGCCTTGCCGAGTCCATGGCCCCTGTACCCGGGATCCACAGCCAGCAAGTGCACATTCAGAATATTCCAGACCATATCCCCGGTAACGCCGCCGATGAAGACGCCGTTCTCGTAGGCCGCCAGGGAGATCACCTCGCGCTGATAGGGCGGAATGCTGCTGTCCATGCGGCGGCTGTGTTCCTCCAGTAAGCGGGAGATTTCCTGCTGATTCTGGGTAAGATCCAGTTCTATGATGTTCATGGGTACTCCTCCTTAGGATTTGAATTCAATTATAGCCATTATATCAAAATAGAGCCTGCGGACGATGCCGCAGGCTCTATTTGTACATGGAGAACGGCGGGAGTGCCGTCCGTTATTCCGGGGAGATGTACATGTCTAGGGTTCCCGCAAAGTACCTGACTATTCATCGAAGCCAGGTCTCCGCTTTGTGTGTGGCGAGTTTAGTGCTTGTGTCCGCTCTCGGCATTCAGCTTGGCGATCAGCTTATCGCCTTCGACATCGAGATTCGGCAGCAGGCGGTCCAGCCATTTCGGCAGCCACCAGGCTTTGTCGCCGAAGACAGCCATGACGGCCGGAACAAGCGTCATCCGGATGATGAAGGCATCGATCAGGATACCGAAGGCCAGGGCGAAGCCGATCTGTTTAATCATCGCATCAGGGGCGAAGATGAAGCCGGCGAAGACGGACACCATGATCACACCTGCGGCCAGTACGACTCGGCTGGCCAGATCATAGCCGTGAATAACACTGTCCTTGCCATGGCGGCCGTGGACATAAGCTTCACGCATGGAGCTGACCAGGAAGACTTGATAATCCATGGCGAGTCCGTACAGAATACCGGTGACCAGGATCGGCATGAAGCTCAGCAGCGGTCCGCCGGTATCGAAGCCGAACAGCGAATGCAGCCAGCCCCATTGATAGACGGCGGTGGTTACGCCGAAAGTGGCAATAATACTTAACACGAAGCCGACGGTTGCTTTGATAGGTACGATAATGGACCGGAATACCAGCAGCAGAATGATCAGCGACAGGATCACGATGATCCCGATGTATACAGGGAAGGCATCGGACAGCTTCGAGGACATATCAATATTGATGGCGGTGAAGCCGGTTACGCCAAGATTAATATTGTTGCCTGTGGTCAGGCTGGACGCCGGATCGCGCAGCTCCTGTACAAGGTCTCTGGTTGCGGTATCGGTCGGACCCGTTTTCGGAATCAGGCTGATAATAGCGATATCGCCGGTGGGACTGACACCGAGCGGAGAGACCAGGGTCACATTATCGTGCATTTGCAGCTCCTGAACCAGCTTGCCCAGGATCGGCATGGAGATCTTCTCAGACGGATTCTTTGTCTCAGCAACCAGCAGCAGCGGGCCGTTGAAGCCTTCGCCGAACCCTTTGGAGATGACATCATAGCTCTGGCGGGCCGGAGTATCCAGGTTCGCCGAGGCGCCGGATGGAATACCCAGCTCCATCTTGGTCACTGGAATGGCGGCTGTGCCAAGCACCAGCACCACCAGCAAAATGATGGCCCAACGGTATTTCACCGTGGCATTTGCCCAGCGGTGCGAGAAGCTGTGCTGCGCTTTGGCGGCGGCAGTGGTGTTCTTCGTCCGGGCTTTGGCGGTTACGATCCGTTCACCGACCAGGCCGAGCAGCGCAGGCAGCAGGGACAAGGCCAGCAGGACGTTAATCAGAACACTGGCCGCAGCCACAAGTGCCATTGTCGATAAGAAGCCGATGCCAATGACGAGCATGCCGCACAAGGCGATAATAACGGTCAGACCGGCGAAGAATACGGCACTGCCTGCGGTGCCCAGTGCCCGGCTGGCTGCTTCGGCTGCGCTTAATTTCTCATCCAGGATCAGACGGCGCTGCCGGTTCACAATGAACAGCGAGTAGTCGATCCCTACCGCGAGACCGATCATCACGGCAAGAACCGGTGTAATATCGTTCATCTGGATCAGGCTGCCGAGGGCAAAGGCACCTCCGACGCTGATGCCGACTCCGAGAAGTGCGGTCAACAGCGGCAAGCCTGCGGCGACAACCGAGCCCAGCGTCAGGAACAATACGACGGCAGCAACGGCTACGCCGATAGCTTCCGTGGAGCCGATGGCCGGCATGCTTTTGAGCGAGTCGCTTGGAATCGCGGTAATGCCTGAGCCGGACTGTTCAACTTCGGTCACGGCATCGATGATGTTGTCCGGCACCTCCGATGGCAGTGATGTCTGCTGAACCGTGAACTGGAACTGGAACAGGGCAATACTGCCGTCAGCCGACAGCATCACGCCGGGAACCGGAGCGCCTTCGGCAATCAGCGGACCGTACGGTGCTGCCTGAGCAGCAGCGGCTTGACCAGTGGCGGCAGAAGGATCGGCAGCGGCTTGACCAGTGGCAGCGGAAGGATCAGCAGCGGCTTGACCAGTGGCGGCAGAAGGATCGGCAGCGGCTTGACCAGTGGCAGCGGAAGGATCAGTAGCGGCTTGACCGGCCGCAGCGGAAGGATCAGCTGCAGCTTGACCGGCAGCGGCTGCCGCTGCTTGTGCTGCCAGTTCGGCAGGGTTGATGACATATTCCATGTTGTATACATCATTGATGGCCTTCAGCAATAGTGCGGAACGCTCAGGCGTATCCAGACGTTCGCCGTCCGGTGCAGTGAAGGCGATACTAGCCTGGCCTCCGGCCGCAGCGGGCAGCTCTTTTGTCAGCTTATCCAGCACCTTTTGCGACTCTGTGCCTTCAATTTTCATCTCGGAGCTGGATTGAATGCCATTGACTCCAATCAAGGTGCCTACAACTCCGAGTACAATGATCCAGACTGCAATGAAGGCCCAGGGCTTGGCATAAGCCGATTTACCTAAGCGGTATAGAAAGGTAGACATGTAGTGGTTTCTCCTCTTTATCTGTGAATTTAGAAGCCGTTGCGTAAATAAGCAAACATGGAATTCAGGTATTGTTCAAACGGCATAGCCCCGGAGTCCCCGCTCTGCTGCTCACCCGGCAGCATGACGTTCAGCCGTCCGTCCAGGATAGGCACGAAGGCCCCATAGACGGCACCTACCAGCAGGTGGGTATATCCATCGGCATACCGTCCACGGGTGAACTGCTCCAGTGTCTCCTGGGCGGTGATCTGCAAATGCCGGAAGACATTGAGAATGTAAGGCTCCAGGGACGGATATTGATTTGCCAGGGAGACAAACTGCCGCAGCTTATGCAGGAACTCCGAGGTGAATTGCAGCTTCAGCAGATTGTACAGGGCATCGAGCGGTGTAGCATCCGACGGCAGAGCAGCCAGCGGGTTATTCTCTTTCTCTTGGACAGCAATAATGCCAATGAAATAGGCGGCGACTGCTTCCTCCTTACAGGAGAAGTAATTCGCAAAAGTCCGCCGGGAATATCCAGCCTTCTGAACTACATCATCCACAATGAAGCCATCCATCCCATGCTCAAGCGCAAGCTCGAAGGCCGCTACGGCTAAGGCATAGGCGGTGGCTTCTTTTTTTTTGTCCCGCAGATTCAGTTTGGAATTCAAATGTCAATGTTCCTCCTTTCTCTGGAATCTATAAGCTCTAGAGAATCTATAGGTTCTATTATTGCTCAAAGGGAAAGATTGCACAATGAGCATCGAGTGACGGAAATGTGAATATTTTAAATTTGGAGTAATGGGCTGAGAAAGAAAGGTGGGGGGTTAGGAGATTAAGTTAGAAGGGCGTGGGGAAGGGAGTGGGAAGTAAGTGAGTAAATGAGGAGTGAGAGCTAGAGTGGGAGTAATTGAAGGAGAGTAAGTGAGTAAGTGAGTAAGTGAGTAAGTGAGTAAGTGAGTAAGTGAGTAGATGAGTAGATGAGTAAGTAGGTAAGTGAGAGTTAGTGTGGGAGTAAGAGTAGGGGAATAAGTGAGTATGAGAGTGGGAGGGGATTAGGTGAGCAAATGAGCAGTACGTGAGAGGAAGAGTAACATGGGTGTAAACAGACGATAGCGCGAGCAAATCCCCGGGCGGATAAGAGCAGAGCTGAAGAATGCGCCTTCATTCACGAAGGGACAGCATTATTGACTTCTTTTGTCATCCGTGAGGTTTTACATTAAATGGCTGCAGGCGTAAGATTCAATCAACAACCGAATGAAATGACACTGTTCTTGAAATGGCTGAATTCCGTAACGGGAACGGGGGAACCAACTGGTGCAGGCGGCTTAAGGATAGGCTGCTGAATACCCGGGGTGAATCCTTGCCAGTGTGCTACTATGGCTCCGGTAAGGTAGGGCAATCTCGCTGCCCGAATCCGTCAGCTAACCCCGTAAGCCTCGAAGAGAGAGGATGAGCGCCATGATCGAGTAACCGACCACGGAGAGCCCTGCTGCTGTGGTCTTTTTGCTGTGTAGGGAAGGGGATTAATCCCACTGAATGCCCTGAAAATGGGCTGGATGCGGAAATGAGAGGGATAAATCCTACTGATTGCGCTGGAAGTGTGCTGGAAGTGGAAATGAAGAGCACAAGTGCCCCTGAATCCCGGGAAAGTTGGCTAAACGAGCAAATGAAGAGCACAAGTGCCCCTGAATTCCAGAAAAGTTGGCTAAACGAGCGAATGAAGAGCACAAGTGCCCCTGAATCCCGGGAAAGTTGGCTAAACGAGCAAATGAAGAGCACAAGTGCCCCTGAATTCCAGGAAAGTTAGCTAAACGAGCAAATGAAGAGCACGAGTGCACCTGAATTCCAGGAAAGTTAGCTAAACGAGCAAATGAAGAGCACAAGTGCCCCTGAATTCCGGGAATGTTGGCTAAACGAGCAAATGAAGAGCACAAGTGCACCTGAATCCAATTGCGCCTCTGCCATACACAACCAAGCAGTCTAAAGTGAAAATTAGGGGCAATAGTGACAGGTGGAAGCACAATTGAATCTTATAACAACACTAATTATTCAGTTTATGTACCACATTAGTCAGTTTCCGCATCGCCACTACAGTCAGTTTTCTTATAGCCATATTACATTGAAAGGAGGGGGTTACCATCGCTACTGTATTTATCGTCTGCTTTTGGGTTGGACTTCTGCTTATTCTTAGTGGCAGTATTCATGGGCACGGCCTGGCAGGCCATCTGCATGTAGGGGGAAGCGATGCCGGGGGGCCGGGCTTTCTGCCGATTCTTCCGCTGATGGTGTTTGTCACCGTCTGGGGCGGCACGGGGTATATGCTTGTCAAGTACAGCGGGATGCAACTGCTCGCCGTAGTACTGGTCTGTACCTTGATCGCCCTGCTGCCGGGCATCCTGCTCTACACGGTACTGGCCCGGGTGATGACCCGGTATGACAGCAGTATGAGTGAACTCGATTATGATCCGGCAGGCCAGCTCGGCTATATCAGCATTGCTGCAGCGGATGGGACCGTGGGAGAGATGAAGTATGTGCTGCACGGGACCATGCGCTCCATCGGCGTGCGGGCCGAATCCGGTCAGTCGCTATTGCGGGGCGATCGGGTAATTATTGTGAAGACGGATAAGGGGATCGCAGCGGTCACTTTGTTCGAGAGGGAAATGGAACAAAACTAACGGGGAGTGTCGGAACAAATGTTAATTTTATATGTAACCGGAGCTATTGTTGTTGTGATTCTGCTGGCTTTAACCAGTATTGTGACCGCGTATAAAAAGGTTCCGCCCAATCAGGCCATGATCGTATACGGTCTCGGCGGCAAAAGAGTGGTTCAGGGCGGCGGGACATTCGTCATCCCCGGCTTCCAGAACAATAAAACCATCTCCATGATGCTGATGAGCTTCGATGTGATCCCGGCGCAGGCCATGTTTTCCCGCCAGGGCATCAAGCTGAACCTGGAGGCGGTCGCCCAGATTAAGATCAAAAGCGATCCAACCGCTATTCTCACAGCCAGCGAGCAGTTCATTGACCGGCCGGAAGAGGACCGTGAGACGATTATTCTGCATTCGGTGGAGGGCCATCTGCGCGGCCTGATCGGGCAGCTCAGTGTAGAATCTATACTCAAGACCCCAGACGAAATCAACAGCAAGATGCGGGAGACCTGCTCGGAGGATCTCGACAAGATGGGGCTGGAGGTCGTCAGCTTCACCATCAAGAAGATTACCGACGACAAAGGGTACATCGACAATATGGGGGTGCCCGAGATTGAGCGTATCCGCCGCGACGCTAGTATTGCTAAGGCCGAAGCCGAACGCGATATTCAGATCAAGCAGGCCGAGGCGGAGAAGGAATCCTCCATTGCCAAAGCCAATGCGCATCAGGCGACAATTGAAGCAGGAACCGCTGCCCGTGCGAAGGAATCGCTGTTCGAGAAGGAGCTGAACATTAAGCAGGCGGACTTCAAACTGGAGACCGAGGTGAAGAAGGCGCAGGCGGATCTGGCGTACGAATTGCAGCAGAATAAGATCAAGCAGTCGCTGGTTACCGAGCAGGTCAAAATCACACAGATGGAAGCGGAGGCTAACCGGACGGTCCGGGAGATCGAGGTCGAGCTGAGACAGCGGGAGCTGGAGGCGACAGTGATCAAGCCGGCCCAGGCGGAGAATCAAGCGACGATTATGAGAGCAGAAGCCGCCAAGCAGCGGCAGATTCTGGAGGCGGAAGCCGAAGCCGCTACGACGACCAAGCGCGGACTGGCAACAGCGGAGGCGGAATTGGCAAAAGGGAAGGCGAATGCGGAGATCGTCCAGCTCGCCGGAGCGGCGGAAGCGGGAGCGCTGCAGAAGAAGGCTGAGGCGTACAAACAGTTCACTCAAGCCGCCCTGACCGTGGAATTCCTGAAAATCCTGCCGGAGCTGGCTGAGAAAATCGCCTCCCCGCTGGCCAAGGTAGATAAGATCACCGTCATCTCCCAGGACGGGGCTTCCTCAGGCGTGAACAAGATTACGGGTGATATCGCCAAAATCATGGCTCAGGTTCCAGAGCTGACGCAGACACTTACCGGCATGAACGTAACCGAGGCGCTCAGCGGACTGCTTGGCCGGAAACAGGAACAGGAGTAGGCGTTAGTCGTTAATAAACCGGCAGTAAGCCGCCTTCCTGACTGCATCTCTCCACAAAAAAAAAGGCGTCAATCTCCAAAAGGAGGCTGACGCCTGTGGTATGTCTGAAGCTGTAGATCAGCGCTGCACCGCTCTCAGGCGGTAAGTGCAGCTTGCGTAATCCCCGCGCAGGTCGGAGACCACAAGACCGATACGCATCAGGCGGTCACCGCCCAGCGGTGTGCCGTCAAAGGCGGGCTGGAATGGAGCGGAGCTGACGCCATCTGCAGGTGCAGAGGCTTCTGCGCCGCCGTGGACATGCCCGTTGCTGCCTTTTGCCCCCGTCTCAATGACATAATCCAGCTCGGGATTGAGTCCTTTGAGCGTAAGGCGCGAGATCGGAGGATTCGGTATGGCCAGCACGCGGAAATAAGCGACGAAGGCTTCGGTCTTGTCCTCGCTGACGAACATCCAGGCGGTGTCGCCACTACCCTCGAACGGACTCAGCAGACGGTACATATCCCCTTGCTGCACCAGTGTGCGGATCTCCTTGTACTGGGCAATCTGCCGGGTAGCCAGGTCCTTCTCCGCTTCGGTGAACTTTGTGAGGTCCAGCTCATAACCGAAGTTGCCGCTCATCGCCACATCCCCGCGTGTAGCTAGGGTGGTGATGCGGTCTACCTGATGGTTCGGAACATCAGACACATGTGCGCCCATGCTGCTGGCCGGATAGACAATACTGGTGCCGTATTGAATCGCTAGGCGTTCTACCGCATCGGTGTTGTCACTGGTCCAGGTCTGCGGCATATAGAACAGGATTCCCGGATCGAACCGGCCGCCGCCGCCGGAGCAGCTCTCGAACAGAATGTCCGGGAAGCGCGAGGTCAGGCGCTCCAGCAAATTGTACAGCCCCAGCATATAGCGGTGGGCGGTTTCTTTTTGCCGCTCAGGGCTGGCTTTGGCAGAAGCTATCTCGGTCATGTTACGGTTCATGTCCCACTTGATATAGCGGATCGGGGCACTGGAAAATACGGCGCTTAAGGTCTCATACAGATAGTCGCAGACTTCCGGGCGGGAGAGGTCCAGGATTAGCTGGTTGCGGCCTTCTGTGCGGCGGCGTCCTGCGGCATGCAGGCACCAGTCCGGGTGCTTGCGGTACAGCTCACTGTCCGGCGAGACCATCTCCGGCTCCACCCATAGACCGAACTGTACGCCTTCCTTGTTGACCCGGCCGGCCAGATCCGCCAGACCTTCAGGCAGCTTGCGGCGGTCCTCGAACCAGTCGCCGAGTGAGCTGTTATCCTTGTCGCGTCTGCCGAACCAGCCGTCGTCAAGGACGAATAGCTCAATGCCGAGCGGGCCTGCTGCTTTGGCGATGGTTGCGATTTTGTCCGCATCGAAGTCGAAGTAAGTCGCCTCCCAGTTGTTGACCAGAATCGGCCGGGCCTGATCACGGTGAACACCGCGGCAGAGCCGGGTCCGGTACAGCCGGTGATAGGTACGCGACATGCCGCCGAGACCTTCACCGGAATAGACGAGCACGGCCTCCGGGGTCTGGAAGGATTGGCCCGGCTCCAGCAGCCAGGAGAAGTCGAACGGATTAATCCCGATACTTACACGGGTCTGTCCGAACTGCTCAACCTCGGCAGTGGCGGCGAAGCTGCCGCTGTAGACGAGGCTGAAGCCGTAGACATCCCCCTGGTCTTCATCTGCGCCGTGACGTAGCAGCGCAATGAACGGATTGGTCTGGTGGCTGCTTGAGCCGCGGCGGCTCTCCAGTGACAAGGCAGCGCCCGGAGTAAGCGGACGGCGCTGAACATGGCGCTCTCTGGCCCATGCGCCGCTCAGATGCAGCGTATCGTAAGAGGAATCGGCGAAATCGACGGATGCGCTAAGCGCCTGCTCCAGCCGGAGCGGGGCTTCGCCGTTATGCTCGAAGCGGACGGAACGGGTAATCGCGTTATGATCGGCGAATACGGTGTAGAGCAGTCTAACCGTTAGACCAGCGTAGTCATCTTTCAGGGTAAGCTCCAGTGTCAGTGCTTCTTCTTCATTCTCCGCATACACGGCAGGCAGTCCTTCGAGTGCCGGCTTGCCTGGTGTAATGGTATATCCCGCATATTTGAGTTCAGAGATCCGCGTGCCGTCCGCTAGCTGAACCTGATAGGCCGGCCGCCGGAAGTCGCTCGTTCCATACTGCGGATACTCCTGAGAGAGGGCATCCAGAGAGAGCGAAGGCCGCGTTAGCACCGGGGTTGGCGAGAAGGAGGCACGTTCGCGCAGCTCAAGCACTCCAGTCAGGCTGCTGTCATGGCGGAGCCTCGCTCCCCAGTAGACATGGGCAGGATAACCTTCAATCAGTTGGATAATGTAGCTGGTATCTTTGGACTGAAGGTGGAACAATCCACGTGATTCGTCTGCAAAAATGTTCATGATCATAACACTCCTTGTGTGATGGGATAAGGTCCGGATATCTGGACCAACTGAGAATTATTTCTGCTGATACCTTAGAAAAGGCAATCAACGATTGCTGTGCAGTCGGGCTGCGGTTAATCCGCTATCCCGCCGCTGGTCTCCCGGACAATCAGCTTCGTGCCGATCATCGAATGCGAAGGGGCTTCGCGTCCTTCGAACCGCTCGGCGAGCAGTTGAACCGCAGCTTTGCCCATCTGCTCGGGATAGGCGCGGACCGTTGTCAGCGGAGGCTGAACATAGGCCGCCATCTCGATATCATCGAAGCCGACGACAGCCATCCCGGCAGGCACCTGTATCCCGTGATCATGCAGGGCGCGCAGAGCGCCGACCGCCAGCGGATCACTGGCGGCGAAGCAGGCCGTAGGCCGCTTTACCCCTGCCAGCAGCTCGCTCATCATCCGGTAGCCGTCAGCACTGGTCCAGCTTCCGGTGCGGATCAGCGCCGGATCATAGCAACCCTGGCTCTGCATAATCCGGGTGTAATGATGCCTGCGGCGCTCCTCCTCGCTGCCGCCTCCGATGAAGGCGATCTCGCGGTGACCGAGCTCCAGCAGATGGCCCAGCGCCTGATCGACAGCCTGCCGGAAATGTGTCCGCACGGAGTCATATTCCGTGCGCTCCGAATAATGGTCGACCAGTACGGTGGTGCTTGAATCCGGGTGCAGCTTCGCAAGCTCTCCCGGCTGGAAGCTCCCGCCGACTACAATAAGCCCGTCACCTGTGGGCCGGAGCGGGGCTGGCGTGCTGTGTCCGCGCAGCGTCTGGCCGAGCCGGATGCCCAGCTCCTCACAGCGCAGCTCCACGCCGCGCCGGATCGAGCCGTAATAAGGGTCGTCCCGTTCCTCTTCGGCTGTACACCAGAGCAGAAGCGTGACGGTCTTGCTGCCTAGCTCGTTCTCCCGCTTCAGCTGCCGTACTCGTGAGGGCTTGTAGCCAAGCTGCCCGGCCACAGCGAACACCCGGCTGCGCGTCTCCTCACTGACCGCCAGAGACAGGTCATTATTTAGTACTCTTGATACGGTTGCGGCCGATACGCCGGCCTCGCGGGCGATGTCTTTAATCGTTGCCAAGCTGCTCACGCCTTTTTAGTTAATAAATTTACTAAATATTCGTCTTAATCCTATCATCTCTTTAGAGTTCTTTCAAGCAGATTTTGAGGAGCGCTTACATTAGGGAGGTGGTGCCCCGCCCCAGCATCCTCGCGGACTGGAAAGACCTTATCAGCGCTAAATTACACCATTAGGCAGGCCAGGCGGACTCAGAGGCCGTTAACTAACCCATTACTCCTCATTTATAGCTGCAAATGGCAACATAAGCGCTCTTGAGTCCGGAAGCACAAGAAAAGTTGGTTTTTTCGCGTTATAGCTTCATCTGAGTCCGCTAGATGCTGAATAAGGCTAAGAGGAGTTTGGACCAAGGTTACAGCAAGTCCTACTTTGTTGTTCGGCTCTTGCTCTGCGGAAACAGCTAGGCCTCAGCTCATGATTCCGTTTGTACGCAAATAAAAAAGAGGCTGCCTATACCGGCAGCCCTGTCTACTTTTCCGCATTATTACGCCATCTCATCCATATCATTCTACAGTACGCGCACCGAACACATGCCCCACAATCAGATCCGCGCACTCTTCAGAGGTGTTCTCATGCGTATCCACCCTATAGCTATACCCGATGTCACGGGCCATCAGCTTGTGCTGCTCCTCCGACTGATCTTCGCTCCGGTGCTCCCGGGCCAGGTTGCGCTGGCGGCAGATATCCAGGGGACAGAACACTTCCACAATGGATAGCGGGTATCCGCTGAAAATCTCCTTTACCTTCTCATAATGAGGCTCAAGTCCGGGCCGCTCCACCAGGATGCCGTCAATCAGCACATGCTTGCCATGATCCGAGAATAATTTGGCGGTATGATACATCATGATAATTGCCTCACTAAGATACTTCCAGTAATCTTCACGCAGGTAACGCTCCCCGATCGTTTCTTCGAACAGATCATTGGCGACCACATAAAAAAATTCCGGCGATCTCGATTGTATTGCTTCAACTATTGAGGTTTTGCCGGAGCTGGTCACTCCGTTCAGAAACACGATTTGTCCTTGGTTCATTTGCTTTTCCTTCCTCTCATGCTTCGCTTAATTTCGTTCTTCATCTAGTCTCCTCCCGCATTCCCTTCAATCTGCTGCATATAATCCCGGGGAGAGAGCCCGGTGACCTTCTTGAACACCTTGCTGAAATAGAAGGCGCTCTCATAGCCCAGCTTCTGGGAGATTTCGTAGATCCGGCCTTCGCCGCGGACCATCATTTCCTTGGCGGCGGTGATTTTGGTCTCTGTGATATACTCAACATAGTTCACCCCGGCGACCTTGGAGAACAGGTGGCTTAGATAGTTGGGGCTGAAGTTGAACACATCCGCAACTTGATTAAGCGACAGCTTGGTACCGAGATTTCTTTTGATATACTCCTGGACATTCTTCACCACCTGCTCCTTATAGCTCTGTCTGCGGGTGGCGAGCATCCGGACACAGCCGTCCCGGAACTGGACGAGCCAGCCGGTAATCTCTTCAATGGTATGCATCTGATAGATCGCCCGGTAGCCCTCCGGCTCCTGCTCGAAGATCTGCTCCACCATGTTCTCCCCGTCCGCGAGCAGGGAGGTCGCCATATATAGAATGTTGCAGGCGGCATCGGTGGCGGGAACGAGCAGATCGGCCCGTCCGTCGAAGATCTCGATCATCCGGGAGATGATGCTGTGCAGGGCGCGGGTATCCATTTCTTCAAAAGCTCTGCGGATCTCAAGCCGCGATTCCGAGAAATCAAACAGCAGGTGCTCCTGCAGCGGGGCTTCGCCTTCCGTGAAGAAGACGAAGGAGCGCTCCTTCACAGCGGCGGGCAGCGCCTTCCGGGCGGCGAGATAGCTCCCCTGCAGCAAAAACGGATCTTCCACTGCGAAGCCGATCGCCCCGATAATGGTCACATTGAAGTAATTATGCAGTACGGAGGCCATGTCCGCCAGCAGCTTCTGGATGTCTTGCATCCAGAGCTGCGGGTCCGGGCCCGGCACAGGCAGGGTCAGCGCGAAGTTGCGCAGATCCAGGCTGGTGACGTAGCAGGCGCTTCTGGAGGCCAGTGTATCCTTTGCCATCTGCACGGTGCTTGAGCATAAGGCCACCAGCTTATCCCCGCGCGGCGGGACGGTGTCCGGCCCGAGAATGCGGCAGGTACAGACCAGATAAGCCGGCGCGGAGAGGTCCATCTCCAGATCCTCCTTTTGCAGCAGATACTGGTTCTTGTTCTCGAACAGGCCGCTTAACAGCCGGATGAAGAATTTATCCCGCTGGGCCTGGAGGTTGCCGCGATGGACCAGCTTCGGATAGCTCTCCATGGTCTGGTACTCCTCCAGGATACTGGTGGCCCGGCGGATCGATTCCGCCAGCGCCTCCGGGGTCAGCTCCAGCTTCACCAGGTAATCGGTAGCCTGGATCTCGATCGCTCCGCGCGCATACTGGAATTCCTCATAGCTGGTCAGCATGATGAATAGCGGAAGCCGCCCGTACTTGCGGCGGACCGAGCCGGCGACCTCCAGGCCGCTTTTGATCGGCATTTTGATATCGCTGATCACAATGTCCGGGCGGAGGGTGTCGATCATTTCTTCCTCCTGTGCGCCGTTGTGGGCGATGCCGACAATCTCAATGTTATATTGCTCCCATTTCAGCATGGACTGGAGTCCGATGCAGACCAGGGCTTCATCATCTGCGATTAATAATTTGATCAAGCTCATCACATCCTTGCTCGGTATGCTATTGTTTTGGGGTCCCCGCAAAGTACCTGAGTACTCATCGAAGCTAAGGCCTCACTTTGTGGGGGATTCTTAGCTATTCTTTCTGCCGGAAGGGGAGCAGCAGCTTCATTAAGGTATAGCGGCCGGGCTCGCTCTCAATGGACAAGCCGTACTCTCTGCCAAAAGCGAGCTGCAGCCGTTCGTTCACACTGCGCAGCCCGATATTCTCCAGCATTCCCTTAGCCTCGTCCCCGGGAACGGTTAGAATGGTGGCAATCTGCTCCGCCGTCATCCCGACCCCGTTGTCCTCGATCGTGATGAGCAGATCCGTGAATCCGCTCTTCGTGACCCGGACAACAATGTCGCCCCGGCCCTTGGGCTCGATGCCGTGGAAAATCGCATTCTCCACCAGGGGCTGGAGCGTGAAGCGGGGAATAAGCCCGCCGAGCAGCGCCTCCTCTTCAATCTCTGTGACCATGCTAACCGTGCTGCCGTACCGGTATTTCTGAATCAGGAAATAATCCTCCAGCAGGCTCAGCTCATCCTTCAGCGGCATCAGCCGCCGGTTGTCCTTGGCAATGCTGCGGAGCAGCCGGGACAGGGAGGTCGTCATCTCCGCAATGCCGGTGGCGTTCTGGATCGTAGCCATCCATTTGATCGAATTCAGGGTATTGTAGAGGAAGTGCGGATTAATCTGGTTCTGGAGCATCCGGTATTCCAGTTCCTGCTTCTGCTTCTCGTCCGCGAGCCGGCTGTCCATGAGGGCTACGATATCCTGGGACAGGCGGTTAATACCCCGGCCGACATCGCCCAGCTCGCTGTTCCATTCAATATTACGGTCGAGCAGGAAGTTGCCCTGGGCGATCTTGTCCATACGCTTCTTCAGCTTCTCGACTGGAAGGCTGATCGTGCGGGTCAAATACAGCGTAATGATCGCGCTTAAGACAAGCACGAGCAGACAGACGCCGAGCAGGACGAGAATCCATATATTGCTCCGGGGCGCGAACTGGTCGCTGGATAAGGTCTGCGAGAGCATGACACCGCTGCGTACCGGATACGATACCACGATATGGCTTTCCCCATCATCCTGCATTTTCACCATGGACAGCTCGGTATCGGGGCCGACAGGCTTGTCACTGGTATAGGCTACCGGCTCATACGGCTCTTCGATGGCTCTGACCTGATCTCCGTTAAGCTGATAATGATGCTCGCCAAGCGTAAGCAGCAGCCGGGAGTGCTCTGGCAGGGCATAGCCCTTCAGCTTGTCCGTAATGACGGAGGTATTCGCGAGCAGGTAGACAGTCCCCACCCGGGTGGCCCCCCGGCCATAGATCGGGAACACGAAGGGAATACCGTAGGAATTGGAGAGCGGGTCCTTAATGACGCGGTCCCATTGCTCTTGGGCATCATTCGTCAGACCGGTCACTTGACCGATATTATGGATCGTAAGCGGAATGGAGGTGCCGAAATTCTCCACCTGCAGGAACTTTCCGCTGTTATCTGTGGCAATCAGGCGGCGTACATAGCTGTAGGAACGGTTAATCCGCACATCGTCCTGCATCGCATTGAAGACATTCAGCGCCTGCTTGGGGCTGGCCTCCGCCGAACCGAAATATTCGGTAAGCAGGGTGTTCGTGGACGAGTTGGTGCTGCTGGTCATCGCCAGCGTAGTTAGATTAATCAGATCCTGTTCGATAATATGGGAGACGAGCTGGAGGTTGAATTCCGTCGCCTGGATCGTTGTTTTGCGCTGGTAATACGTAATCAGTTCGTAGCTAAACCAGGACAGCAGCGTCGCAATCAGCAGCGCAAAGGCGGTCATGAGCAGAATAATGCGGCTTTTAATAGTAGATTTACGTACCGTGGTGAACACTCCTTCAAGAATAATGAACCTATTTAAAGCGTTTTCAACTACCATAGCATATTCCTGCGTTTCATTATAGAGCCAGGGGGAGAAGCTGAGAATTTTACAGGTTTCGGATAAGAAATTACAGGTTCGGGGCAGGCCGTGCGGAGAAGAGCACAGAATAGTGAATGAACTGTGTTTGATTTTGCATCCCCATCGGCTCTGAAAAGGCTTACAATTTGAACTAAGGCCGGATCAACAGGTGCCGGCCGCTGCACCATCATAAGAAGATAAAGGGGATACTTACATGAACTTGAAAAGATTCTACGGCATGACCCTTGCCACCGCGCTCTCCGTGAGCATGCTGGCCGGATGCTCCGGCAATAACAATACGAAAGACGCTGCTGCCACTGCCGCACCTGCTTCGGGCAACGCTGCAACCGCTTCCTCCGAACCAAGCCAGGAGCCGGTAACACTGAAATGGGCGCTGTGGGACTGGGAAGCAACTGCATACTACAAGCCGCTGATCGATGCTTACAAGGCTGCACATCCGAACGTAACCATTGAATATGTCGATCTTGGATCCACCGACTATATGACCATGCTCAGCACACAGCTCTCGGGCGGAGCGGATCTGGACGTCCTGACGATCAAAGACATTCCGGGCTACTCGAACCTGGTGAAGCAGAATCACCTGGAGCCGCTGAAGACTTACATGGGTGACAAATCGATCGATCCTTCCGTATACGGCGGTACGGTCGAGCAGATTGAAGTGAACGGCGAGGTGTATGCGCTTCCGTTCCGCAGTGACTTCTGGCTGATCTACTACAATAAAGCCTTGTTCGACAAAGCAGGCGTGGATTATCCGACCAATGATATGACCTTCGACCAATACGACGAGCTGGCCCGCAAGATGACCTCCGGCAGCGGCTCGGAAAAAGTATACGGTGCCCACTACCACACTTGGCGGAGCGCGGTTCAACTGTTCGGCATTCTGGACGGCAAGAACACCGTGGTTGGCGGCAACTATGACTTCCTGAAGCCTACCTATGAGCGGATTCTGAAGGAGCAGGAAGACGGTATTGTTATGGATTATGCGACCCTGAAGACCTCCAGCACGCATTACTCCGGCGTATTCTACAACAACTCCGTAGCCATGATGAACATGGGCAGTTGGTTCATTGCCACCCAGATTGAGAAGGTGAAGAGCGGCGAATCCCAATCTGCGGAATGGGGCATCGTGAAATACCCTCATCCTGACGGCGTTGAAGCCGGTACAACTCTGGGAACGATTACTTCTCTGGCTGTGAACCAGAAGTCGAAGCATAAGGAAGCTGCCCTTGACTTCATGAACTTCGTAACGGGTGCGGAAGGCGCCAAGGTTATTGCTTCCACCGGTACGATTCCTGCGATCAAGAATGATGAAGTGATCAATTCCATCACCTCCATCGACGGCTTCCCGGCGGATGAGAACAGCAAGGCTGCACTGAATACCGTTCAGACTTACCTGGAAATGCCGATTCATGAGAAGAGTGCGGACATTGAGGTTATTCTGAATGAAGCGCATGACAACATCATGACCAAGAACGCTACGATTGACGAAGGCTTGAAGGATATGAATGACCGTGTAGGCCAGCTTTTGAACAATTAATATGAATCTGTAATGTTAGTGTCCTGAAGGAAGGGCGGGCGAAGGCCCGCCTTCCATTTAAATAGAGGACATCACAGCACTCACATTAACAGGTGTTGATGTAATTCCCACTTTGCGGGGATGTTATATAAGGTTTGGAGGAGAACGAATGCAGAACGAAACCATATTGCGTACAAATAAGAGCCCAAAAAGCCGGTTGTCGCGCGGACTCCGGGATAACCTGGTCGCGTATAGCTTTATTGCGCCGAACTTTATCGGATTTGCCCTGTTCACCCTGGTACCGATGATTTTTGCCTTTATTCTGGCCTTTGTGAAATGGGACGGGGCCAATCCGATGAAGTTCATCGGGCTGGACAACTTCTCCCGGCTGATCTCGGATACCACCTTCCACAAAGCCTTGTGGAACACGATTGTCTACACCGTCGGAGTCGTGCCGCTGACCATGATCGTAGCGCTGGCCCTGGCAATACTGCTCAATCAGAAGATTATGGGCCGTAATTTCATGAGAACGGTCTTCTTCTTCCCTTACGTGGCTTCGCTGGTAGCGGTTGCGGCGGTATGGAACTTCATCTTCAGCCCGACCATGGGGCCGATCAACAACATTCTGCATACGATTACCGGCATTCCGCTGGAGGACCTGCCCCGCTGGGCGGCTGATAAGCAGTGGGCGATGTTTACGGTAGTGCTTTTCACCGTATGGAAAAATATGGGCTACTACATGGTCATCTATCTGGCGGGTCTACAGGGCATTAATCCAGAGCTGTATGAAGCGGCTGAGCTGGACGGGGCAGGCCCGTGGAGAAGATTCCGCAACGTGACTGTGCCGCAGCTGGCACCAACCACCTTCTTTGTCCTGATGATTCTGGTCATCAACTCGTTCAAGGTCTACGATATCTTCATCAACCTGTTCGCGGGCGCGGATAACCAGCTCAACAATGCTACACGGGTCATGGTCTATCAGATCTACAACACGGCGTTCCGCTCGCTGGATTACGGATATGCCAGTGCCATGGCGATTGTACTCTTCTTGCTGGTACTCGGCATTACCATCGTCCAGTTCCGCGGCGAGAAGAAATACGGACAATAGGGGGATCTATAAGATATGGTTGGTAAAAGTAAAGGACTTAAAATCAGCTTAATGGTGCTTGTATATGCCCTGTTAATTCTGACCGTACTGGCAATGCTGGTGCCGTATATCTGGATGCTGTCGTCATCGCTCAAGCTGAACAAGGATGTCTTCTCCTTCCCGATGCAGTGGATTCCGGCGAATCCGCGCTGGGAGAATTTCCAGGATATCTGGACCCGGATTCCGCTCGGACGCTTCATCTACAATACAGCGAAATTATCCATTATCGTTACGATTCTGCAGCTGCTGACTTCCAGCTTCGCGGCATATGCCTTCTCGAAGCTGCATTTCAGAGGCAAAAATGTGATCTTCCTGGGGTACATCGCGACAATTGCGATCCCTTGGCAAGCCTACATGGTGCCGCAGTTCATTCTGATGCGCTACATGGGACTGAACAATACCCACCTGGCAATCATTCTGCTGCAAGCCTTCTCGGCCTTCGGCGTGTTCATGATGCGCCAGTTCTATCAGGGGGTGCCGGATGAATTATGTGAGGCGGCCCGGATTGACGGACTCAGCGAATACGGAATTTGGGCAAGAATCATGCTTCCGCTGTCCAAGCCCGCGCTCTCTACGCTGACCATCTTCACCTTTGTCGCTACCTGGAATGACTTCCTGGGGCCGATGATCTACCTGACGGACACGAAGCTCAAGACCATCCAGATCGGTCTGCGGATGTTCATCTCACAGTACTCTGCGGAGTATGGCCTGATTATGGCGGCGAGTGTGGTTTCGATCATTCCGGTAGTGATTGTGTTCCTGGCGCTTCAGAAGTACTTTGTGCAGGGCGTTGCTGCTTCGGGGATTAAGGGGTAGTGGAGTCAGATTTGAACTATATAAGACGCACTTAAGTTTTGAACTTGAAGCTGCATCGTCGCTGCGGTGAACATTTGGACTTCCGGCCGCTGTTGTCACCAGATTTCTTGATTTAAACCGCTGTTCGCGGGTGAAATCCGGTGACAAAGGCGGTCGCTACCGCTCCTACAGTTCCAAATTTCCCCTCCGCTTCTTTTGCTTTTTGTTTATTTCTTTAGTGCTTCTTATGCAGTGTAAACCACTTTTAGGTAATAAAAATATCCTATCCAGTCCCAATCGAGGATTGAGGTGAGTAGAGTATCCGCCTGGCAGTTGCAGCTTGTCGCAGTCTGCCAGGTATTTGTATATCCGCATTGTGAATTTAGACGAAGGTCTGCCCAAGTCAATCATTCTTCTACCGACATGTTGAATGCGCTTACTTAAGTGAGAAAGAGGAGGATTAATGAATGAACAGAAAGAACCGCGTGAAGAAAAGGCTTTTCTCCGTGCTGATGTCCGCTACACTCGTGGCTGGAATGTTCCCTGCCCTTGGTCTGCCGTCGGCATCGGCGGCTGCCGTCGATACGGTCTATGCTGCGGCTTATATGGGCGCCAAGACTACCGCAGGAACGACACTTCCGGCAAGCATCGAGATTGCAGGTCAGGCTGCGGCGGTGAACTGGAACATCGGAGAAGATACCTTTGATGTGCCTTATGATACGGTGGCAGTTACCGGAACCGCGAACGGCGGACCGGTGGTTGCCAGTGTGGAAGTGGTTCCGCCAGCCAGCAGTCCGCTAGTCTATTTTGTGGATAGCGGCAGAGGGGGCGATTCTTTTGGTAATGGTCCTTCTGCTTCACCGCTATACGAAGCGGTCAAAACGTTGACAGGCAGTGAGTTGCTTAACCTGTCACCGGACCAGAAGTATGTCGCGGGGACGACGGACTGGGGTTTTGATGATTCGATCCATAAAGTGAAAAATTCCAAGAACGGGAATCTCACCGATCCGGCCACTGATCCAAGTCTATGGGTCGTGGGGCTGCGGGCTGACCCGGCCAGCAATGACATTATCTATAAATTGAAAGCGCTTCAGTCCGGCACCTATACACTTAGCAGCGGTTTCTATGATTGGTATGGCAGCCGTGACCGGATCATACAGCCCCGGCTGGAATACAAGAATAGCAGCGGGGAGAGCAAGACGATCCCGTTTGCTCAGTTCAACACGAATACGACAAAATTTATTTCCGGTGAATTTACCATTCCCGGAGATATTGACACCAGCAGTCCGATGACGCTGAGCTATGCTTATGCCTCCGGGGAGAAGCCGATTCTTAGCTGGTTCGCTGTTGCCAAGGGCGCGATCAAGCAGAAGTTAGACAACGCCCGTGAGACCGCTTCTTCTACGGTCCGGATTCAGCTGGACGGCACGGACATCAAGGACGGGAATGTTAACGGCCTGACCTTCAAGGGGTTCGGCGTACTGAGCGGCAACAGCACCAGTGCGCTGCTGATGGACTATAAGTCCGAGCAGCCGGAGGCGTATGCGCAAATGCTGAAGATCCTGTTCGGCGGCGACCGCCCGCTGATCGACCATGTCAAGATAGAGATGGGCAATGACCGGAATAACTCTACCGGTCCCGACCCTTCGACGATGCGTACGGAGGATGAAGCGGCCAATGTGGCCCGGCATCCCGGCTTCCAGCTTGCGGCTGATGCGAAGGCCATTAATCCGGCAGTCAAGGTGAGCTTCCTGCGCTGGAATGCTCCGGCCTGGGCAGACAGCAATGATAAAATCTATACCTGGTACAAAAACACCATTCTGGCCGCATACCGTGAATACGGGTATATGGTGGATTATGTGAATCCCCATATAAATGAGCACGCGCCGGATCTGGCCTGGACGAAGCAGTATGGCGAGAGGGTCAAATCAGATACTTCAGACTTCAAGGATGAGCAGGAGAAGGAGCTGTACCACAGCATTAAGCTGGTCATTTCCGATGAAGTCGGCATCGGCTCCTTCGGCGATGCGATGGTGAATGACCTGTCGCTGCGCGAAGCGGTAGCTGCTGCCGGGTATCACTACAACACCGATGACGACAGTAAGGGCAATTTCAAGCGGCTCGCGGATGAATTCGACAAGGAGATCTGGAACAGTGAAGCCCAGGCCACCTTCAGCAACTCGGCCTTCCGCCCCAATAATAATATGAAGGACCCGTCGGAGGCCGGGACGGGGATCGGCGGTACCGGCGGCCCGCTGGAGATGGGCAATACCATTATTAAGGGCTTCGTGAATTCACGCCGGACGCATTTCATCTATCAGCCGGCGATTGGCTCTTTTTATGAAGGTGGACAATATTCCTTCAAGGAGCTGCTCAGTGCGCGTGACCCGTGGTCGGGCTTCATTCATTATGACGCGGGGCTGATTATTCTAAAGCATTTCAATGGGTTCGCCAAGACCGGCTGGGAGAACGAAGACAATACGGCTGGCATCTGGAGAGCCGTTCCTGCGGCCAGCTATACCGGAGCAACGGGCACGAATCCGGTCAGCGGACGCAACGGTACTCCGAGTTATATGACGCTTGCCGCTCCTGACAAGCAGGATTTCTCGACTGTAATCATCAATGACAGCCAGTATGATAAGATCTACAAGCTCCAGGCCGTGAACATGGGCTATACCGGAAATCCTTCGTTAGAGGTATGGGAGACCCGCGCGGCGGAGACGGGTCAGGCTTTTAACAGCAACTATATGAAAGACCTTGGGGATGTGCATGCAGACGGCAGCGGTGTGTATACCATACGTGTGAAGCCGTTCTCGATTGTTACGGTAACTACGCTGGATAACCGTACGAATGAAGAATTCGGTACCCCGCTCCCGGTGGAGGGCGAACGCACAGTGCTCGATACCGATGCTACCGGGTCCGTGCAAAATACGGAGGATCAGATGCTGTATGCCGATGACTTCAATTATGGCGACCGGAGCGTTCCCGTGATCGGAGAGGGCGGACAGATTACCGGCGCGCAGAGCTATGTCACCTCGCGCGGAGGCCCGTATAGCGTCATGCCGCGTTATACGCAGGATCTCAACGGGGCGTTCGAGGGCTATCTGGTCGATGGCACGGATAACTATGTGCTGCGGCAGCAGCTGGACCAGACGACTACCGGAGTAGGCGGCGCTTGGAACGGTGGCGACCCAGTCACAGCCATCGGGGATTACCGCTGGACCAATTATAAAGCGAGTGCCGATGTGTCTTTTGAACAGAATAGCACTTACGGCGGAAATAATTACGCTGCGATTGGAGCCAGATACCAGGGCGGGCCGCAGACGATTAACGGCACCCCTTATGCGCTAAAATTCTGGTTCGACGGCGGCTGGCAGCTGCTGTCCAGCGGGACCGTGGTAGCCAGCGGTAACGCAGTGACCGGCTCAGGCGGTGTGAAGATTGCTGATTTCAATACGGCACATGACGCGTGGCATAACATTGCTATTCAGGTAACTGGTGACACGGTCACTGCCTATCTGGATCAGGTTGAGCTTGCAGCCTATACTGATCCGAGTCCGAAGCTCTCCGGGCGCGTACAGCTCGCCAGCGGCTTCTATCATGTCCGCTTTGATAATCTGAAGGTGGAGAAGGTAGACGGATACACCCCTTACTACGCCGAGCAGTTGGATAATCTGGAGATGACGGATCTGGCGGAAGTCCCGGGGACGAAGCTGGTCTATGAAGGCGATTGGGCCCATGAGAATGGCAAAGGCATGTATGTGTATCAGCGCTCCCTCTCTACCAGCCAAGGGGCCGGTGCGGTGCTGAAGTATATTTTTACCGGCACGGGCCTTGATATTCTGGGGCCGAATGACGGCTCCGCGAAGCTGGAAGCCGTGGTGGACGGAGAGGTTGAAGTGGTCTCGGGCAGCACGGCGGCAGCGAGGGAGCTATATCAGGCTTTCACGCTCCGCGGGCTGAAATACGGCGAACATACCGTCCAGATCAAGGTGCTGAGCGGAACCCTGGCCGTGGATTCCGTTGCAGTCATTGGCGGGGAAGGAGCAGGAAGCCCGGATACGGCAGGTCTTAAGCAGGCGGTGAGTGCTGCGCTTGAGGTCAGCAGGGAAGAGAGCTACCCGGAGAAGGACTGGAAGATGTTCACGGATGCCTTGGATACCGCCCAGACAGCGCTGAATGATCCGGCTTCCTACCGGCTGGACCAGGAAGGGGCAACACAGCTTGTAGAACGTCTGTCTTCCGCTCTGAATCTGCTGCTGCTTGGAGATGTGAGAGAGCTTGCGTCCATTCCTGATAGGGCCACCTATGCCGGGAAGCTGCCGGAGCTTCCAGCCAAGGTAGAAGCCACACTCGCAGACGGCAAGACCACACAGGTGGCGGTGAAGTGGAATCTCGATGCGCTGAGCTTTGACACTCCATATGAACGGGTAGCAGTCACGGGCACCTATGGAAGCCTGAAGACCATTGCCTATGTGGAAGTGGTTCCTGAGGGGCTGGTGTACTTCCTGGACATGGGTCTTGCCGGGGATGGCGACACTCCACCGTATACAGCCATCCGGGATCTTGCAGGCGACAGTCTGCTGAATGACAAGGGAGATCAATTGTCCACAGGAGATACGTTATGGGGACATACGAATACGGGCGTTAACTACAGTGTCAAAGGACTGGGCGGTGATGTAGTTGCCTCCAATAAAGCCCAGACTGGAGTGTACAGCTCGAATACGAAAAATACACCGCTGGTCTACAACCTGCCTCTAAGTGCAGGTAAATACACAATTACTTCCTATCATCTGGACTGGTGGAACAATGCCAGCCGGACCATGGATATTACCCTTAGCTATGTTGATGCGGGGGGCCAGACCGTGAGCGAGACGGTTAAGACCGGCCTGGTTGCTGGTCTGGGCGGTGTGAAGGTTCAACATGATTTCACACTGCCGGTCAGCGGTACGGTGAAATATTCGGTGAACAATACGTTCAGCCAGGCCTCGCTGATCAGCTATCTGGCTGTGGCGAAGGACTTGGCCAGCGCGGCCAATGAACAGGCGGTACTTGAGGCGAAGGGAATTATTGAAGGCGCAACATACAGTGTGAAAAAGGATGCAGCTGTCAGCGAAGAGGCTGTACGTACCTGGCTGGCGCAGACCATCAGCGGGTTGCCGGGCTTCCA
This sequence comes from Paenibacillus sp. FSL R7-0333, assembly GCF_038000365.1. Classification (NCBI taxonomy): domain Bacteria; kingdom Bacillati; phylum Bacillota; class Bacilli; order Caryophanales; family Paenibacillaceae; genus Paenibacillus; species Paenibacillus sp. FSL R7-0333. The sequence continues at coordinate 4,949,729 of NZ_JBBOBZ010000001.1, read as the reverse complement.
CGATACCGGGGTTTCCCTGGGTGACATTACCTTGTCTGCATTCCAGGAAGCCACTGAGGATACAGAGGGCAACTTCACTTTCTCGGTAACACTGAGCAGAGGAGAAGCATCAGCAGAGAGCACTGCCAGCGGAACGATCACGCTGCCGGAACCGGATACGGTACCGCCGGTTATTACGCTGACGGGCGATGCGGCAGTGACAGTATCTGTGGGTGCGGAATACACCGATGCGGGAGCTACCGCCTATGACGATCAGGACGGGGACATCACAGACCGCATAGTGACCACCGTGACTAGTGATGTCTATAATTTGACGGAGCTGGATACGGCGCAAGCAGGGGAATATATCTTCCATTATAATGTCAGAGATACAGCCGGCAACGCAGCCGAAGAAGTGACAAGAACGGTGACGGTAAGCGAAGAGGAACTGCCGCCGGTGGAGCAGCCAACCCCGACGCCAACACCAGCGCCGGAACCGTCAGTTACACCGGTTCCAACGGATGAGCCGGTATGGATACCGGCACCGGCCGTAACCCCAACACCGAAACCGGCTGTAGCGCCTTTCCCATCCCCGTCTTCAGTGACGGAGAAGGTGATTAAGCCGCAGGACCTTCCAGCTCCGGCTGACGGAGTCCTGACCGTTCAGCTTACGGATGTGACTGAATCCGTGCTGCTTCCAGCAGAGATAATAGGCATGACAGGAGCGAATACCCTGCGTCTTGCCTGGAATACAGTGGCTGTTGATCTGAGCCCGGAAGTACTGAAGAGCATCCGGGAGAAGGCTGTCAGTGCAGGAGGACAACCGGAGGGGACGGCAATCCGGCTCTACGCCGTGAAGACAGCGAGGGCAGCTGCGGAGCAGCTGATGAATAATCCGGCAGTCAACGGGTCTGTCCGGTTAACAGCAGCGAGCGAGGTCATCAGCTTCAGCCTGGAGGTTGTTGCTGCGGACGGAAGCACCGTAACGGTGACGGCTTTTGCCAAGCCGCTGACTGTGACCTTCGCAGTAGATTCTAAGGCGAACCGCGATTTGCTTGGCGTCTACTATATCGCTGCTAATGGAGCTGTAGATTACATGGCCGGTAAGCTGACAGACGGTAAAGGTACAATCTCTACCGCTGTCAACCATTTCAGCCAGTACGCCGTACTGGAATACGATAAGAGCTTCTCCGATGTCAGCAGCAACAGCTGGGCCAGCGGTGTCATTAAGTCCATGGCTGCGAAGCATATCATCGAAGGCATCTCCGGCACCGAATTCCAGCCGCAGGGAGAAGTCACAAGGGCGCAATTCGCCGCAATGATTACACGTGCGCTTGGACTTAAGGCGGCAAGTCCATCCGCATCGGCCTTCACCGATGTGGACTCCAGGCTGTGGTACGCCGAAGCTGTTGCCGCTGTAAATGAAGCGGGCATCGTGCTCGGACGCAGCAAGGAGGCCTTCGCTCCGGATGAGCACATTACCCGCGAGGAGATGGCGGTTATGATTGTCCGTGCTTATGAACACTTGAAGGGAAGCAAGAGCAGCAGTGAATCGGCGGCCAGCTCGTTCAGTGATTATTCCCTGATTCGTGACTGGGCGAAGCATGCAGCAAGCATTGCCGAACAGGCGGGCCTGATCAAGGGGCGCGGCAATCAGCAATTCGCGCCGCAAGCCACCATGACCCGTGCCGAGAGTGCGCAGGTCATCTCGAATCTGCTGGGGCATATGTAAGCAGGCGGATAGTATGTAGTATCAAATGAATCTGCAGGTTGAATAGATGAGCGCTCCAGACCATTAAAGGCTAACAGCGCAGCGGTTCTCCAGCTATGGGAGATCCGCTGCGCTGTTTTGCATTCTTCAATCTTTACAACGATTGATTACTATAACCGGAAATAATATTCTTGACGGTAACACGATTATTACTTGCATGCCCAAGCGGAATTGCGGGCAGGGCCGATGCGGTTGCCAGATCAATCGGCCGAACCGAGGTCAGTTCTCCCACATAGGCCATGGTGTCTGAGAAGAATGCCAGTCGCCGACCTCAGAAAGAGGAACAAACCGGGAAGCAGCATTTTGAACATCGTAGATTTGCAGACCGCCGTCCGGGAAAGTAGTGGGCTGAATGGTGATGCCAACTACATAGACTTTGTTACCTTTGGGAGCGGCGAAGATAGCAATAGAATTGGTCTTCGAGCTTCCTTAGTGGACTCGCCGGGCCCGGCGGACAGACAACCTAATGGGCAGGCGCGCCAGGTGTGTCCGGATGCCGCATGAGGTTGTTTGCTGTATGTTATGTCTGAATGCTCCGGCTCGAATAATCCATTTTTCCATGAAAGCCACAAAAAGGGGGGCTACCCTTGAAGGAACAAGAGAGTCCACGCAAATAGAAGCTGCCGCAAAGTCCATTTCGACTTGAAGAGGCAGCTCTACGTTAACGTTACATGTACCTTAGGTTTGATTGCTATAACCGCAAATAACATTCTTCACTCTGAAGTACACTGTTCCTATGCTGATCTCTTCTAGAGGTCTTGCATTGATCAGATCAATGGGTTGAACCGAGTTAAATCCTCCCACATAGGCTTTGGTGTCTGAGAAGAATGCAAGATCGCCAGTGGAAGCAAGCGTAAGAAACCGGGAACTTAAATGATCTACATCAATAATTTGCAGACCACCCAGCGGAGAATCATAAGCTTGAACGGTGACACCAATATACTTTTGCGTAAGCGAAGCGCGAATTTTATCCTGGCCTTTGTAACTGGGGATTTCTTTGAAATAATCATAGGTGATGTTCCCATTCGCATCAGTATTCAGGTTCTTAAATACTTTCAAAATTTCCCTTTCTTCCCGCATCGTGCAGAATAACAAGCCATTGTCCAGATAAATCCCGGATACCGTATTGTCCAGCAAACTTGTCGTATTAAAGGAAGAATTAAGACCATTAATAAAATCGACAAATCCAATATTTGCAAGCTCGACCAGCGTTTGTCCATTCGGGCGAACGGTCAAGGGATTATGGGTCGGGTCATATACACGTTCCTTCGCATGAGTGGAAGAATTGCCATACCCATTTTCAATCATGTTAAAATAAACAACAAAATCTGGAATTGGAGAAAATCCCTTGCCGGCAACAGAGACAAAGGGGTTGTTCTCATTGCACGCAATGGCGAAAGGTGTGCCGTATTTCTTCAAATTGAAACTTCCAAGCACTTTAAGAGTGATGGGATCAAAGAACGTCACACTCGCTTCTCCATAGTTGGCTACAAAGCCAAATTTGCCGCTAGGCTCTATGAGGATAGCAGCAGGTTTGTTGCCAACTGGAATTCCGCCTAAATAGCGAAAGTCATCCGTACTATAGACAAAGACTACATTCCCAAGGTCATCCGCCACGAAAAGCTTATCCCCAGAGGGACTCAAGCACATAGCGGCCGGACTACGGCCTGTTGAAATTCGTTTTTTGATCTCATCGGTAGTGGGATCAATAACAGCGACATATCCATTATTATTACTTACATAAGACACATACACATAAGAAAGGCCACTCCGTGTATTCCTGTTACGGTTTGCTGTTCGATTCATATTCATAGATGAAATCCCCTTTCATGGAGCTCTAGCTGGTGGACTCGCCGGGCCCGGCGGACAGACAACCGGATGCCGCATGAGGTTGTTTACTGTATGTTATGTCTGGATGCTCCGGCCCGAATAGTCCTAATGTCCAGTAAGATAGAAAAAAAGCTGCCCCCCAAGTCAGTTCGACTTGAAGCGGCAGCTCGATTTTTATACTAAATCTACATTCAAGGATTGATTGCTATAACCGCAGATTATATTATTGACGGTGATGCGATCAGTGGAATTGTAGCCAATCAGAAGAGCGGGCAGCACTGTTGCCGTTCCCACATCAATCGGAACAATCGAGTTCACCTCTCCTACATAAGCCATGCTGTCACCGGCAAACGCTAGATCACCTACATAGGGGAGCGAAACAAACTTTGAACTAGAAGTGTTTACATCGTAGAGTTGCAGACCACCTGTCGGGGAAGTGGTGGGCTTTATGGTGATGCCAATATAATTTTGACTATGTGTAGCACGAATTTTATCTTGGCCCTTGAAGCTGGCGGGTTCTGTAAATTCATCATAGGTAATGTTTCCTTGCTGGTTGAAAAATAGGTTTTTAAATTTTTTCAGATAAGCTCTATCTTCTTGCGATGTGCAAAATAACAAATTGTTGTCCAGGTAGACTCCAGATACTGTATTGTCCAGCAGACTTGTAGCTTTGGACTCTAAAATTGCATGAAATGAAGAAACAACCACCATGCCAGTCGGTCCAAATGTGACCAGCCCCGCTCCATTTGGATAAAAGGTCAAGGGGTTGTGGATCCCGTCAAATTCAAGCTCAATATCTTCCCCAACAGGTTGAGCGGTGTTATATTCAACATCAATACCGACAACATTACCTTTATCATTATCTTTAGACTTGCAGGCAACAAAGACAAAGTAGTTATTCATGTTACCGGCAAAGGCGAACGGGTAGCCACTTCCGTCAGGCAATTCCACTTGTGCAATAACCTCGTCCTTGTCAGCGTCAATAATTGTAACGGCCTTGTCACCAGAATGGGCTACATAGACTTTGTTCACGCGAGGAGCAGCGAAGATAGCAACAGGAGCGCTTTGAGCGGACGAACTGCTAATGGGAAGGGTTTTGATAACTTTAAAGGAATACGCATCAATGATAGTGACCGAATCCTGGACATTACTCACTACATAAAGCTTATCCTCCTGGTTATTCAAGCACATAGATACGGGCTTTGGGCCCACCATAATCCGTTCAATGATCTTATTTTGTGCAGGATCAACGACAGCAATATAGCCAAAGTAAAGGGAATGTTCATAACTCACAAACACGTAAGGATTAGTACCTGATGATAAATTTCTGCGACGCTTTGCCATATTCGTATTCACGAATAAAAACCCCTTTCATGTGCTGCTGGATAATGGACTCGCCGGGCCCGGCGGACGGACAACCGGATGGGCAGGCGCGCCGGATCTCCCGGATGCCGCATCAGGTTGTCTGCTGTATGTTATGTCTGAATGCTCCGGCCCGAATAGTACATTTGTCCAATAAAGCCACAAAAAGGGCTGAGGTTACCCCTTCACCGCTCCCGCCGTAAGTCCGCTTACAATGCATTTCTGGCAAAAAAAGAGCTGTCCTCAAGTCCATTTCGACTTGAAGAGACAGCTCGATTATTATACTAAATGTGCATTACAAGGATTGATTGCTATAACCGGAAATAATGTTCTTCACGTTGACGCGGTCTGAGGGACTTGTGCCAATCGGAATAGCAGGAATGGGATTACTTGGATCTCCCAAAGCTATCGGTTGAATCGAAGTCAGTTGTCCTACATAGGCAATGATGTAATCGTAAAGTGCTAAATCACCGACATAAGGGAGCGGAACAAACCGTGAACTAGCAGCGTTTACATCGTAAATTTGCAGACCACCTGTCGGGAAAGTGGTGGGTTGAATGGTGATGCAAATAGTACTTTGATCACTTGAAACACGGATTTTATCCTGGCCTTTGTAGCTAGGAATTTCTGTGAATTGATCATGGGTGATGTTTCCTTGCTGGTCCATGAACAGGTTGTTGAATTTTTTCAGATAGGCTCTATCTTCCCGCGAGGTGCAAAATAACATATTGTTATCCAGATAGATCCCGGATACCGTATTGTCCAGCATACTTGAAGTTTTGGACGGACCAATTGTAAGTTGTTCAAAATGAGTCAACATGCCAGTCGGCCCAAGTGTGACCAGCTCCACTCCGCCTGGGTACACGGTCAAGGGGTTGTGGGTCCCGTCAAATTCAAGCGGAGTATCATCCCCAACTGGATGGGCGGTATCATCGTCAACGGAAATGGCGACAACCTTGCCTTTATCATTATCTTTAGACTTACATGCAACAAAGACAAAGAGACTGTTCACCTTACCGGCAAAGGCAAAAGGGTAGCCGCTTCCGCTAGGCAAATCCACTTGCTTAATAACCGTATCTGTGACGGAGTCAATAATTGTAACGGCCCTGTTACCCGAATGGGCTACATAGACTTTGTTCACGTTAGCAGCAGCGAAGATAGCAACAGGAGCGCTAGAGGTGGACGAAGAGCCAATGTGAAGGGTTTTGATAACGTTAAAGTTATATGCATCAATGATAGTGACCGAATCATTGCCCGTATTTACTACATAGAGCTTATCCTCACTTGGATTCAAGCACATAGGACCAGGGTTAAGGCCTACCGGAATCCGTTTGGTGACCTTATTGTATACAGGATCAATGACAGCGACGTAGCCAAAATAATAGGAAAGTTCATAACTCGCAAACACGTAAGGATTAAAATTTGATGCTAGATTTCTTCTGTGGTTTGCTATTTTTGTATTCATAATTAAAAGCCCCTTTCATGTGCTTCTGGCTCATGGACTCGCCGGGCCCGGCGGACAGACAACCGGATGGGCAGGCGCGCCGGATCTCCCGGATGCCGCATCAGGTTGTCTGCTGTATGTTATGTCTGAATGCTCCGGCCCGAATAATCCATTTGTCCAACAAAGCCACAAAAGGGGCTGAGGTTATCCCTTGACCGCTCCCGCCGTAAGTCCGCTAACAATGTACTTCTGGCAGAAGATATACAGGATCAGTACGGGGAGGGAGGTCAACACCAGATCCGCAAAGATCAGGTTCCAGTCCCGGCTGTACTTGCCGTAGAAATTGTATACCGAGAGCGGCATCGTCCAGTCCGAACTGTCCGTCAGGAAATAGAGCGGAATGGTGATGTCGTTCCAGACGGACATGAAGACCATAATGGCTACGGTGGCGTTCACCGGGACGATCAGCGGGGTGACGATTCGGAAGAACACATCGAAGGTATTCGCCCCCTCCAGAAAAGCAACTTCATCCAGCGCCTTCGGAATAGACCGGATGAATCCGCTGTACAGAAACACACTGAACGCCGTATTCAGCGACGCATAGATCAGAATGACGCTGGTGATGCTGCCATAGAAGCCCATCCATTGCACAACACGGATCGTGGTGATGGTGGACATCGGGGCAATCAGGCCCATGAAGAAGAACATGTACAGGAAATTCGACCACTTGGTCTCCCGGCGTACCAGAATGAAGGAGGCCGCCGAGGAGGTGAAGATATTCAGAACAGACGAGACGCCGGTAATCAGCATCCCGTTCAGGAATGCCCGTCCCAGACCGCCTTCCTTGAAGACGGTTGTATAGTTGGAGAACTTCCACTCCTCCGGGAGCCGCAGGGAGAACTTCAGTACCTCGGAGCTGGTCATGAAGCTGCCGAACAGCATGATCAGCAGCGGTAGGATAATCAGCAGGGAGGCCAACAGCAGCAGCCCTTCGACCACATAGTTGCGCCAGGCCATTTTACGGGAAAAGCTCATTACTCCGATACCTCCTTACGCCGCATGAAGATCAGCAGTGGAATCGCGATGACCGTTACGGCTGCGAACAGCAGGGTATTGACGGCTGTGCCCAGCCCCCAGCTGCCTTCTCCGAAGGAGCGGAGGATGATCGTACCGACCACCTGGGAGGCATTGCCCGGTCCCCCGCCGGTGAGTACGAACACCTCGGAGAATACCTTGAGGCCGCCGATCAGGGTCAGCATCAGGTTGATGTTGATCGCAGGAAGCAGCAGCGGAATCGTGATGCTGCGGAAGCTGCGCCAGGAGCCGGCGCCGTCAATGGTGGCGGCTTCATAATATTCCTTGGAGATCGACTGGAGCCCGGCCAGATAGATCGCCATCTGGAAGCCGGTATGCTGCCAGATGGATACGAAGGCAACTGTCCAGATGACAAGAGCCGGATTGGTCAGCCAGGCCTGGCTCAGCGAAGGCAGACCCACAGCCTCGAAGATGCGGTTAATCGTCCCGTCGGAGCGCAGCATGGGCGTGAACACAATGCTGATGACCAGCACGCTGAGGATCGACGGCGAGTAGAAAATCGCCCGCAGCAGGTTTTTGGACTTCAGCTTCATGTTCAGGCCGACCGCAAGCGCGATGCCGAGCAGATTTTTACCGAGTACGGTAACGATGGCGAAGATCGCTGTGTTTTTCATCGCAAGCAATAGCGTTCGATCTGTGAAAATCCGTTCGAAATTGTCCCAGCCGATAAACTTGATAGCTTCTCGGTCCAGCCGCCAGTCGGTGAAGGAATAGAAGAGTCCGATCAGCGCTGGCAGCACGAAGAAGATCGAATAGATGAGCAGTGCAGGCCAGATCAGGTAATACGAGTATAGTCTCTTGGATACATTCATCTCTTCACACTCCTATATAGCCAGGGACAGAATAAAGCCCTGGACGGGCTTTATTCTGCCTGTTGTAATAGTTATTTGCTCTAGTTAAAAGCCTTCGACGCCTTTGTCCTTCATCAGCTGGCTGAATTTCTCATCCCAGGCCTTAAGTACGCCCTTGGCGCCCAGGCCGCCGGCGAATTCATCCTGAAGCAGACGGTACAGCTCGCTGCGGTCCACGATCATGTAAGCGTCGGTGGTCAGCGTAGTTTTCTTCGGGGTGATATATTGATCGACAATCTCTTGCTTGTATTCCGGGAGCTTCGGCGTAGTAACATCGCTGAAGTTGGAGACGGAACCTTGGCTGTCCACCATTTTCTGCGCAACTTCTTCGGTGGCCAGGAACTCCAGGAATTTCTTCGCTTCATCCATATGCTTGGCTTTCTTCGGAATGAACAACTGGCCGCCCAGCGGGCTTGCGCCGAGATTGGCGTCTTCAGAAGAAGGGATGGCGAACAGTCCCAGATGCACATTCGGGTCCTTCTCAGCCACGTTCACAATCAGCCAGTCGCCCATGAACATCATCGCCGTTTCCTTGTTCAGGAATTTGCCCACGGCCATATCGTAACTGTCGCTGAGAATGTCGGTGTTGGTGTAGCCCTTCTTGTAGACCTCATACTGCTGCTCCAGGAAGGTGGCGAACTCGGGAACATCGGACCACTTCTTGCGTCCGGCATTGATGTCCTCGAACAGAGACGGCTCGTTCTTGGCCGCCCAGTCGGCAAAAGCAGCCGCCGGCCAGATATTCGCCGCCCAGTTGTCCTTGAACGGCATGAACACTGGCGTAATGCCGCTGGCCTTGATCTTCTCACAGACCGCCAGGAACTCCTCGTAATTCTTCGGAATCTCAAGTCCTAGGTCTTTGAAAATATCCTTGTTGTAGACGACTCCCTGCATCCCTGTATCCTGGCTGTAATGGAAGCTGTAGACATGATCGTAAGCAGAGAGCACATCCTTGTTCAGCAGCCGGCTTACCCAAGGCTCGTTATCGAGAATCTCGAAGTTACGCTCCAGATTCAGGTCTGTAGTCGCACTCGCGAGATTGTATTGAATCAGGTCAGGCACCTCGTCAACGGCCAGCTTAGTCTGGAGTACCGTGGCGGTCTGCTCTGCGGGAAGTAACTGGAGATTGACTTTGATGTTGGTTTTCTGCTCGAATTCATCCAGCACATCCTGGGCCACGAACGCTGAATCCTGCGAGCTTTTGGAGATGGCCAGCTCGATGGTTACCTTTTTGCCGCTGCTGCTGCCTCCGCTGTTACCGCCTCCGCTGTCCGTTGCCACAGCATTGCCCTTGTCTGAATTGTCAGAGCCGCATGCCGCCAGCGTTAAGGTCATGATTCCAGCGAGCAGGCCTGTCGCGATTTTCTTCATTTGCTTACTCATGTGATCGCCCCCGTAGTGTATTTTCTGTGAACTGAATCCGTTTACATTGCCCATTATAGAATGAGGAGAGCACAAGGTACATGTTTGTACTTGACACTTTCTGTGTAATATTCTGAACTCCGGGGATGGCTTGTCATTTCGCCCGATTGGTTGTAAAGTAGGCAGCATCCTAAGGTTCAGGGAGGGCTCGGGCTTGGCTACTATTGTTCAGAAATTGCGCGGAGGCAGGGTTCAGGCCAGTCTGCAAACGAAATTCTTCTTCACCTTCATGCTGCTCCTGCTGATTGTGCTGGGCTGCTTCCTGGTCTACGTGAATTATATGGTGATCCAGCCGCTCAAGGACAAGACAGAGAACGAAATGAAGCGGGCGGCTGTCCAGGTCAGCGACCAGCTGAACCTGTATATCAGTAACCAGAACCAGCTCTCCCAGCGGATTTTGTCGAACAAAGAGGTGTTCACGCTGCTGGCCGCAGGTGATTATTCGCAGCTCACCCTCGAAGGGCTGACCCGGAGCCGCCGGCTGAAAGACATCATGTTCCAGGCGCTGGGGCCGAGTCTGAACATTGAGGATATGATGATCTATGATCTGACTGGGGAGCGGGTGGCATCATATATCGGATATGCGGATAGCCCGGCTTCGCTCAGGCCGTTTCTGGAAGAGAGCAGTAACCTGCCGACCTGGAATGCAAGCGGTTACGGGCTGTACCGGCAGGGGGCGGAGGCCATCTCTTTTGTGCGGGCGATCAGGAACCAGAATGGTCAGGTGTTCGGCTATCTGGCGGTGCAGCTCGATCAGCGGTATTTGAACAGATCTGCTGCGGGCCTGGCGGGCGGCAAGATCTATATTGTAGATCAGGACCAGCGGCTGGTCTCCAGCTCTCCGGCACTGCGTGAAGGGGAGAAGGTCCCCGAATTCACAGCGTCTCCCTCTGAATCTGCAGCAGCTAGCGGAATCTATCTAAGCAGCGGCCAGAACTATGTGGCTTACCACCGCTCTGCTGAGACGGGCTGGACTACCTACGTGGTGAATCCAAGGAATGTGGTGCTGGGCCCGGTCAATTCGGTGAAATACATCTCTATTCTGCTGATCACCGCGCTGATTCTGTTCTCGTTCATCTTCATCTACTTCTCGACCCGGAACCTGCTGCTTCCGATCCGCAAGCTGCGCAGCCAGATTCTGCGGATGAACTACAGCAATCTGAATATGAAGACGGGCCCGCGTACCCACAACAATGAGCTGATTCAACTGAATAGCGCTTTTCAGGAGCTGCTGGAGCGGCTGCAGGAATCTATCGAACGGGAAAAGCTTGCGCTCCACGAAGAAGTGAAGTCGCGGAATTCTGCCTTGCAGGCCCAGATCGCGCCTCATTTTATCCACAATGTCCTGTATCTGATCAGTATTGCCGCCCAGGAAGGGAAGAATAACGTGGTGACCGAAATGTGCAAGCATCTCTCGGACAGCCTGCGCTATATTGTTTCCTCCCCTTATCAGCATGTGACATTGACGGAGGAGCTGAAGCATACCCGGCATTATTTGTCCCTGATTCAGCATAATTTCGAGGATGACCTGGAGTGGGAGATTGACGGGGACGGGGGGCTTGAACGGATTGAGCTGCCCCGGCTGGTGATTCAGCCGTTCGTGGAGAATTGTATTGAGCATGCTTTTAAGAATACAGACCCTCCTTGGAGGATTGAGGTGCGGGTGAAGGTATATAACGGCCTGTGGGCCATCGAAATCCGGGATAACGGGGAAGGCTTCGCGCCGGGCAGGATCAGGGAGATTCTGGACAATATTGAGGACTCGGATTCCGGGGTTAACGAGCTTCGGCATGATACCTCAGGGATTGGCAATATGGGGATTGTGAATACGGTGAACCGGCTGAAGCTGATGTACAGGAACCGGCTGTTCTTCAACATCTACAACCACTTAGACGGGGAAAAGGGTGCCACGGTCCAGATTATCGCATCTATGAGTAAAGACTTCTACTAGAACCGGGGAGGGAGCGCTATGTATACCGCTATCATTGCAGAGGACAGCAAGCCGATTCTGCGGAATATCGAGGCTCTTTTGCAGTCTATGGAGCTGCCTGTCCGTATATCCGCCACCGCCTCGAACGGGCTGGATGCCCTGGAATACATCAAGGCTAACCCGGTGGATATCCTGCTGACCGATATCCGCATGCCCAAGCTGGACGGGCTTGCGCTGATCGGGCAGTGCAGACTGGTGAATCCGGCACTCAAGGCGGTGCTGATCAGCGGCTACAGCGACTTCGAATATACGCGCAAAGCGCTGAATCTGCAGGTATTCGATTATCTGCTGAAGCCGGTGGAGCGGCAGCAGCTGGCCGAAGTGATGCAGCGGCTGGTCGCCCATCTGCAGGAGCAGGAGGGCAGCAGAATAGGATTGCCGGAGGGAGCGATCTCAGCCGGGCAGCAGCGGCCTAAGAGCAGCGAGGAGCTGTTCCGGCTGCTGGAGCAATACGTGCAGGAGCAGCTCTACGCTCCGCTCTCCATTACCGAGGCCGCGCTTAAGTTCCACGTGAGCCCTTCCTATGTCAGCCGGATCTTCAAGCGCTATTCGCACCAGACCTTCGTGCATTACAGCATGCGGCTGAAGATAGCCGAAGCCTGCCGGCTGATTGCGCTGAGGCCAGAGCTGAAGGTGAAGGAGCTGTCGGAGCTGCTGTCCTTCGGCGACCAGCATTATTTCTCCAAGGTGTTCAAGGACTATACGGGCGTAAGTCCTACGGAGTATAGGGGAGGGGAGCGGTGACGGTAGCGGGTATAAAGATCGATCTTAAAGAATTTGAGTTGAGAGAAAAGTGGCGGAGGGGAATTTTGGAACTGGAGGAGCGGTAGCGTCCGCCTTTGTATTAGGATTTCTACCGCAAAGAGTGGTACAAATTCATGAAATCCTAATACAACAGCGGCCGGAAGTCCAAAACTTCTCTGGAGTCACGGCTAGGCCCGCAACAACAAAATCATTAGTTCTCTTGCTAAGACGGCAGCGCTGCGGATAGGCGGTGCCGTTTTTATTTGCCGTATTTTCCTGGAGGAATGCCCGTGATGTTCTTGAAGGTGCGGATGAAATTGGCATAATCATTGAAGCCGGACAGGTAGCAGGTATCGGACACGGAGTTGCCGGCGGACAGGAGCTGCTTGGATAACGCGATCTTTTTGAGCAGCACATAACGGTAGATGGTGCCTCCGGTCTGCTGCTTGAACAGATGGCTGAGATAATATTTATCCAGATTCAGCTCCCCGGCGATATGCCCCAGCGACAGATTCAGGTGCAGGTGGTTGTCGATATAACTCATCGCGGATTGAATATGGGAGGAGATTATGCTGGGCACGGCGGCACGGGAGCGGCTGTACAGCTCGTTGACCAGTACCAGAATCTGAATCAGATACGTCAGGGCCAGCACCTCGCTGCCGTACTGCTTGCGTTCCAGGGCTGTAATCAGCTGTGAGGAGAGAGCGGTATACTCCGAGAGCAGCGGCTCCTCCATCCGGGCCAGGTTGTTCTCTCCGGGCTGGCGGTTCTGGAAGCAGGCCAGCAGATTCGTGGTTGCCGTACAGAACGGATAGACCAGCGGTGCTTTGAAATGTATGGTCAGCCGCTCATAAGGGTCGGGGGAGCGGTTGATGATTTTATGAATCTCATGATTATTGAATAACAGGACGTCGCCGCGCACCAGCGGATAGCTGTACTGGTCCACGAAGCCGTTCACGCTGCCGCCGAGGAACAGGAAGATTTCATAGTGGTCGTGGATATGGAAATCCCTCGTCGGAGAGATTGGAGAATTGCCGATACCGGCCAGAATATCGCCGTCGAACGATTCATAATACCGGGCATGCTTCATCGTTACTGCCCCTTTCTTGTTGATCACAATATACGCAATAAAACATCATTATTCGCAAAGACATTGCAATAATACCACAATACACTAGAGAAGAAGAATACCTGAGAGGGTGGAATCAAGGATGAGTGGGATAGAACAGCGTAAATACTGGCTGGATACGATGCTGCGGATTGGAACGCCGGTCCTGGAGGCACTCGCCGCACGGAAACTGAAAGAACAGTTACCTGCGGAATTTCATAGTGAGCGCAGCCAGTTTGCTCACCTGGAGGCTTTTGCGAGGCTGGCTTGCGGAATGGCTCCCTGGCTGGAGCTTCAAGGGCTTGAGGGTGAAGAGGAGCGCTTAAGAGCCCGTTATGCCGGGCTGATGCTGGAAGCGATTGATGCGGCGGTCGATCCGCAATCGCCTGACTATATGGAATTCAAGACCGAAGGCCAGCCGCTGGTGGATGCGGCTTTTCTGGCCCATGCTCTGGTGCGTGCGCCGAAAGCGATTACAGTTAGGCTGGACGCACGGGTCAAAGGCAATTTGATTGTGGCGCTTAAGCAGACGCGGCGGACCGCCCCCAGCGGCAGCAACTGGCTGTTGTTCAGTGCGATGGTAGAAGCAGCGTTGTACCTGCTCGGCGACCCGGAGTATGACCGGATGCGGGTGGGTTATGCGGTCCACATGTTCATGGACTGGTACAAGGGTGACGGAGTCTATGGAGACGGGAAGGATTTTCACTGGGATTATTACAACAGCTTTGTCATTCAGCCGATGCTGCTGGATGTGGTTACACTTTTCGAACAGGAGAATGAAGAGTATGCCCGGCTTAGACCCTTGGTCCTGCAGCGGGCGCAGAGATATGCCTCCGTGCTGGAGCGCAGCATCGCTCCGGACGGGACGTATCCGTTCCTCGGGCGTTCGATTGTCTACCGGTTCGGGGCATTTCAGCTGCTGTCGCAGGCGGCGCTCCAGCATTTCCTGGAAGACTCGCTGCCTCCGGCCCAAGTGCGCTGCGCTTTGACCGCAGTTATTAGCCGGATTATGCAATATCCGGGTACGCTGGATGAGAACGGCTGGCTGCAGCCGGGAATCTACGGCTATCAGCCGGAGCTGGCCGAGAGCTACATTAATACGGGCAGTCTGTATCTGTGCGCCACTGTTTTCCTGCCGCTGGGTCTGCCTCCTGCTGACCCCTTCTGGTCGGGAGAAGACATGAAATGGACGGCCCGGAGAATCGCGGACGGTGAGAATGTGATGCGGGACCATGCGTTGGAATAAGGGATACAGACAGATCGAACAGGAGAGGGAGCTTAGGCATGAACATACAGGAACTTAAGGCAATCGCAGAGAACATGAAGCCGGCAGATCTCAGCTTATATTATCCGCAAGGAGATTCGGCTGCTTTTTGGAGAGAGGCGGCATCTTCTAAAGTCTTGCAGGCCAGTATCAGTGAGATTCGTGCAGAGGCACGGAGGCTGGAAGGGCAGCCTATACCGCTGCTGACGTATCGTTTGTTTACCCTTTTCCGGCAGACGGGGTCGAGACTGGAGTATGAGCGGCCTTATTTTGAATCGAGAAGAAGATTGAATACGTATGTGTTCCTTAGTCTGCTGGAGCCGGAGAACGCAGCAGCTCTGGAGCAGCTTACAGATATTCTATGGGCGATCTGCGATGAGTACACATGGTGTGTTCCCGCCCATCTTCCTGAGAAGCATGATGCTGCTGAGATCAACCGCCATATCGATCTGTTCTCCTCCGAGACAGGCTTTACCTTAAGCGAATGTCTGCTGCTGCTCGGAGAGCGACTCCCGCTGCTGCTCCGCTCCCGGATACGCAGTGAGGTGGAGAATAGAATCTTCCGGCCGTTCCTTGCGCATGGCCCTTATTTCTGGGAGACCTCGACTCACAATTGGGCGGCGGTCTGCGCAGGCTCTGTCGGGGCGGCTGCACTGCTGCTTGTGAAGGACAAGGACATGCTGGCGGAGATCCTGCTGAAGACAGAGAGCAGCATGAATTATTATCTGCGGGGCTTCGGGGCAGACGGGGCCTGCCAGGAAGGGCTGGGCTACTGGAATTACGGGTTCGGCTATTTCACTTATTACAGCGATCTGCTCCGTGTAAGAAGCGGAGGCACGCTGGACTGGTTCAAGCAGGAGAAGGTGGCACAGATCGCCCGCTTCCAGCAGCAATGCTTCATAGACGGCAGCTATGTCGCTAATTTCTCCGATACAGTGCCCCGGGTGCGGGTGCATATGGGACTCTCCCATTATCTGGCGGACGTCTATCCGGATGTCCTGCGCCCGCCTTCTGCGCTGCGCGCCCCGTTCACAGAGGATCATTGCAGCCGCTTCGCACCGGCTCTGCGCAATCTGATCTGGACAAGAACCGGGGAGGAGAATGAGTCATGGGAGGCTGGCAGCAGCTATCTGCCCGATGCAGCCTGGCTGGTAGCAAGGCATATCTCCGCTGCCGGCGCCTTCGGCTTCGCGGCCAAGGGCGGCCATAACGACGAGCCGCATAACCATAATGACCTGGGCCAATTCATTCTGAGCGGCCGGGGGGAGATCTTCGCGGCCGATCTGGGCAGCGGAGAGTACACGGCGGACTATTTCGGTGCCGGACGTTACGGCTATGACTGCAACGGTTCGCAGGGCCACAGCGTGCCGATTATTGACGGCCAGTACCAGGGGGCAGGACGCGAGTTCCATGCTGCCGTGCTGCATGCTTCGGCAGCAGCGGCGAAAGATGAGCTGACGCTGGAGCTGGCCCGGGCGTACCCGGTAGCCGGACTGCAATCCCTGGTGCGTTCGCTGGTCTGGCATAAGGAGGAGCTGCCCCGTCTGGAGCTGACTGACACTTACCGCTATGACGGAGCTCCGGCAAGCTGGACGGAACGGTTCGTAACGTGGCGCAGACCGGAGGTGCGGGAACCGGGGAGCGTAAGGCTGCCGGGAGCTGCTGAGGGGAACGGCGTTGAGGTAACCTATAATCCGCAGATTGTCCGGCCTGAGATTACCGCACATGTGTACCAGGATCACTATGGCCAGGACACGGTGTGGAATACTCTGGACTTCCAGGTTCTCCAGCCCGGGGCGGCAGGCGTATTGGTGTTTACTTTTCAATTTCTGTAGATGACGGCAGGCGTATACCATTCAGATAAAGGCGGGATTCAAATGAGCAGAACCATAGATCAGACATGGGTAGATGAGGCTTGGAGTAAGGCGCTGGAGAAGACGAGAACGAACAGTATCAGCATCGGGGCGGAGTTCCCGCATGCCAGCCAAGGCGGCAAGTATGTACTGGAAGTGCCGAGCTGGTGGACTGCCGGCTTCTGGCCGGGCATGCTCTGGCAGCTCTACGCAGGGAGCGGCGATGAGAGCCTGAAAGCGGTAGCCGAGCGCTGCGAGGAGCGGCTGGATGAGGTGCTGGACGGCTATGTGAAGCTGGACCATGACCTGGGCTTCATGTGGCTGCTGACCAGCGTTGCCAATTACAAGCTGACGGGCAGTGAAGAATCACGGGTCCGCGGGCTGAAGGCCGCCAACTATCTGGCCGCACGCTTCAACCTGAAGGGCCGCTACATCCGGGCCTGGAATCCCTGGAGAGAAGGCGAGGACAACAGCGGGGTCGCCATCATTGACTGCAGCATGAACACCAGCCTGCTGTTCTGGGCCTCCGAAGTCACGGGAGACCCGCGTTACCGGCATATCGCGGAGGCACATATGGATACGGTGTTGGAGCATTTCATCCGGCCGGACGGCTCCGTCTATCATATTGTCAACTTCAACCCGGAGACGGGCGAAGTGGCAGAGAAGCTGGGCGGACAGGGCTATGCGCCAGAATCGGCCTGGTCGCGCGGCGCGGCTTGGGCACTGTACGGGCTGGCGCTGGCCTATCACCATACGGGCAAGCTTAGCTACCTGCATGCGTCCAAGCAAGTTGCGCATTTCTTCCTGACCCGGCTGCCGGAGGATCAGGTCCCGCATTGGGATTTCCGTGCTCCCGGCGAGGTTGGGGAGATTCGCGATACTTCAGCCGGTTCATGCGCCGCAAGCGGTCTCTTGCTGCTGGCCGGGCTGGTGGAAGAATCAGAGGCTCCTGTCTACCGGAACGGGGCGCTTAGAATCACGGAATCTCTCTACCGCAATTACGGAACTTGGGACAATCCCGGCGAACAAGGGCTGCTGCTTCACGGCACCAGTAACTATCCTGAAGACCGGAATATCGATGTGCCGCTGATCTACGGGGATTTCTTCTATGTTGAGACACTGGCCCGGATTAAGGGAGCAGGCCCGTTCTATTGGGAGTAGGAGGAGTACGATAATGACGAACAACAAGATGACTCTGGGAATTGGAAATCTGGGGACAGGCGATCCGGCGACGGGCAAGCTGGGGATTCAGAGCAATCTGCTGAAGACCCGGGACGACCTGCTGGCTGCCCTTGAGCAGCTGACAGAGCCGCTTCGGCCGCTCTATAGCAGAGGCAGCGCAAGACTTGAGATCGGGATTACGGGAGCGAGCTATCCGTCAGCCACTGCCGGAATGGAGGGTTTCTCCCGGGTGCTCTGGGGACTGATTCCACTGCTCGCCGGAGGCGGGAACAGTGAACTATGGGCCACTGTGCTGGACGGCATCCGGCACGGTACCGATCCGGCCCATGAGGAATATTGGGGTGATGTAAGGGACTATGACCAGCGTCTGGTCGAGATGGCCGCCTTCGGCTTCGCGCTGGCGGCTGTGCCGGAGCATCTCTGGTCCCCGCTTGCTCCGCAGGAGCAGGAGCATCTGTACAGCTGGCTGAACCAGATCAATTCCCGTCCCTGCTACGACTGCAACTGGCTGTTCTTCAATGTGCTGGTGAATGTCGGCTTCCGCACAGTAGGACGGCCTTATGATGCGATTCAACTGGAGCGGAATCTGGAGCGGATGGATGCCTTTTATCTGGGTGAAGGCTGGTACAGTGACGGTGTTGGCGGACACTGCGATTATTACGGGCCCTTCGCCATCCATTACTATTCGCTGCTGTATGCCAAGCTGATGGAACGGGAAGACCCGGAGCGTTCCCGTCTGTTCAAAGAACGCGCCCGGCTCTTCGCCGCTGAATTCATAGGCTGGTTCGCCCCGGACGGCGCTGCGCTTCCCTACGGGCGCAGTCTGGCCTACCGGTTCGCCCAGTCTGCATTCTGGAGCGCTCTGGCTTATGCAGAGGTGGAGGGCTTCCCTGCCGGTGTGGTCAAAGGCATCGTCCTGCGCAACCTGCGCTGGTGGTTCCGCCAGCCTATCTTCGATGCAGCCGGTGTGCTGACCATCGGATACACGTATCCGAATCTGGTCATGGCGGAGAATTATAATGCTCCCGGCTCGCCTTACTGGGCGCTGAAGACCTTCCTGCCGCTTGCCCTCGGCGCGGAGCATCCGTTCTGGAGCGAACCAGAGCTGCCGCTGCCGGAGCTTCCGGCGGTGAGTGTGCAGCATCCGCCGCATCTCGTCCTGGTGCGCGAGCCGGCTTCCGGTCATTTGGCCGCCTTCAACAGCGGGCATCTATCTACCAATGAGCATACCCATACCTCAGCCAAATACGAGAAATTCGTCTATTCCACAGGCTTCGGGTTCAGCGTTCCCCGCTCAGAATGGGGATTATCGCAAGGCGCCTATGATTCCATGCTTGCGCTCAGCGAAGGAGGAGACAATCTGTACCGCGTTCGGCGGCGGAATCTGGAATCAGAGATTACGGACAACGTCCTGCGGTCCGTCTGGAAGCCTTGGGCTGATGTTGAGGTATGCACATGGGTAGTAGCCGGTCTGCCCTGGCATATCCGTATCCACCGGATTGAGACGGGCCGGGCGCTGGACGTTGCCGAGGGAGGCTTCGCGCTGGGACAAGAGACGGAGCTTGTGCAGCAGCTGGACGAACTGGAGGCGGCGGCAGCGACCCCATGGGGCACAAGCGCCATCAAGGGGCTGATGGGTTATACCAAGGCTCAGCTAATCTCGCCGAATGCCAACACGAACCTGCTTCATCCACGGACTGTGCTGCCTACCCTGACGGCATCGCTGGAGCCTGGAGTTCATTGGCTGGCTTCTGCTGTGTACGGCGACCCTTCATCTGCGCCGCTGACAGACGGGGCAAAGGAACTCGGCCTGATGCTGGAACAGACTCCTGAAGACCTGCTCCAGATCAAGCTTGCCGGAGAGCGGATTACGGTGCTAACCTCCGGCGGGACAGAGCTCAGCATTCCGGTGCAATGAGCAGAAATATGGTGCGAAAACACAGCATTTTGGTCATAGTACAGCAATTTCGGTCAATAACTCAACATTGGCTCTTTAGTGCCACCAACATACAAGCAGGCCAGCAGCTTTCCTTTGGAGAGGCTGCTGGCCTTTCGAGGCTCGTGGACCAAAATGTATGTTAAAAACCGAACACAATTGGACTGGATGCAGCGCGTGGACCAAATGTAATCGAAAAACCGATTACAATTGGACTGGATGCAGCGCGTGGACCAAATGTAATCGAAAAACCGATCACAATTGGCCTGGATGCGGCGAGTGGGACAAATGTAATCGAAAAACCGATTACAATTGGACTGGATGCAGCGCATGGACCAAATGTAATCGAAAAACCGATTACAATTGGCCTGGATGCGGCGCGTGGACCAAATGTAATCGAAAAACCGATTACAATTGGACCGGGTACGGCGCGTGGACCAAATGTATGTTAAAAACCGAACACAATTGGCCTGGGTGCGGCCACAAGCCCCTGCACACATATGAAGCATCCGGTGCAGGGAGCAGGGCGGGCAGTATGAACAATACCCCTCACTCCGTATTGCTGCGGAACTGATTGGGCGTGAGTCCTTTATACTTTTTGAACACCTGATAGAAATATTTCGTATCGTTATACCCGGACTGCAGCGCGATATCCTCGATCCGCATTCCGGGATCTTTGAATAGCTGGCAGGCATGCTCAATACGGACCTTATGCAGATAATCGATGAAGCTGATCTTAAGCTGCTGCTTGAACAGCAGGCTTAGATAACCGGGGGTAATATAGATCTCCCTGGCGACAATCTCACGGTTGATATCCTTCATGAAGTGCTCGCCGATATAGCTCTTGGCCGCTTCGAGCAGCTTGTTGCTGTTCTTCTTGGATGTCAGATGCTCACTGACCCGCTGGGCCGTCTCCAACAGCGACTGGAACAGATTATCCAGACTGGAGCGGGACAGCACATGGATCAGCTCGGTCAGATTCTGCCCAAAGACTTTATTTACATTGACATTGTTCTCAATACATAATTTATACAGGGCGAAGAACAGGGCGAAGCTCGATTTGATCACCTGGTCCCTGGACACCGTCTCCGGCTGCAGAGCCACATTGAACAGCGTCAGCTTATCGGCAATGTCTCCCGAAGAACCGCTGCGTACCGCCTTCAGCACCTCCTGCTCCTCATGCAGGGGATAGGAGGATCGAGAGGACTCGGCATCGAATTCTCCGCTGTACTCCACGATTTTAGCAATGCCGGTGTAGTTGGTTGTATTCAAGGCCTGGCAAGCCTCCACGAAGGAGTGGCGCAGATGCTCAATATTCTTGTCAATACTTCCGATCCCGGCGGATACGGTGAACTTCAGGAAGCTGGCGATATTCTCCTGAATAATCCGGATATAACCGCTTAATTCCTCCTGATCCGGCAGCTCGTCCATATTGAGAATTAGCACAATATCGTCCTGATGCTCGAAGGCAACGCAGAGCACAGTCTCCGGCAGCGACTCCTCGCAGATATTCTTCAGCCCGTACTTCAGCAGCTCCGTATCCTCATGCATATACTTCTCATGCAACAGCTGGAAATTGTCGATGCGCAGCAGAATGATGCCGTACAGCAAATAGGGGAAAACCAGCTGGTTCATCTTCAGATTAGCCAGCAGCCGGGAATACGCGGGACTCTCAGTGAGAATGAGCTGGCTTAACGTCTTTTCCTTCAGCAGGGGCAGACTCTCCCGGAACCCTTGCCGCAGATGCTCAAGCGTGGTAATCTCCAGCTTCTCGGATTGAATCTGCTCCGTGATGGCCAGAACCGTGCTCAGAATCTCCTGCCGGCGGCTCGGCTTCAGCAGATAGTTACTGACCCCGGATCTTATGGCTTGCTGGGCATAGGCGAAATCATCATATCCGCTCATAATGACCGATTTGACGCTGGGGTATTTCTCGGAGACAACCTTGATTAACTCCAGGCCGTCCATTTGCGGCATCCGGATATCTGTTAGCATGATATCGACGGCATAGCTATCCAGGAGTTCAAGTGCCTCAAGACCGTCTCTGGCTTCACCTGCAATATGGATGCCGTGCGAATGCCAGTCAATCAGAGTCCTTATGCCTACCCGCGCCCGCTCCTCATCGTCCACAATAATCATATTATACAAGGGACATCCCCTCCGATCTGTATTCGTATTGTTTATTTGCCCCGGCTTCTTTTATTCTTGCATGTCAGTTACAATCACCGGAACTACGATCTCCACCCGCGTGCCTTCTCCGGGGACACTGGAATAGTTCAAGGCATAGTCACCTTTATAAAAATGCTTCAGCCGTGCCTGGACATTCTGCACCGCATAGCCACCGACATCCCGGGCCGTGTAGACATCCGTCTCATCAGGCATGGTGAGAATCTTTTGCAGCGTCTCCTCGCTCATGCCGCTCCCGTTATCCTCAATCACGAAGATCAGCTTCTCTCCGCGGCGTTGTCCGCTGATGCTTACCCGTCCGCCGCCGCGCTTGCGTTCAATGCCGTGGATCAGCGCGTTCTCAATGAACGGCTGCAGGCTGAGCTTCAGGATGACATAGGCATACAGCTCCTCAGGAATGTCGATCACATACTCCAGAGATTCCTGGAACCGCATCTTCTGGAGCGACAGATACAGCTCAATCAGCTCTTTTTCCTTGGCTACGCTGGTGAAGCTCTTGCCCTGATTCAGACTTAACCGGAAGAGCCGGGAGAGGTTGATCACCATCTCGCTGATCTTGTCCTGTCCTGCCGCCTCCGCTTCCCAGAAGATCGTGTCGAGCATGTTGTAGAGAAAATGGGGGTTGATCTGCGATTGCAGCGCCTTCAGCTCCGCTTCCTGCTCCTTTAGCTTCAGCAGATAGGCATCGTCCACCAGCGCTTTGATGTTGCCGACCATATTATTGTAGCCCCGGCTCAGCTGGCCGATCTCATCCCAATATTTGATCTCCACCTTCTCCTCGAACTGCCCGTTCTGGAAGCGCCGCATCGACAGCAGCAGCGTCTTGATCGGCGCTGTCAGGAAGGAGGAGAAGAACATCAGCAGAGGAATGCTAAGCACCAGGCTGGCTAATACCATCACGAGCACTGCTGATTTGATGGAATTAAGCTCTTGGGTCAACGAACGGAGCGGAACACTGTACAGGGTGATCCAGCCATCCTCGTTGATGTTGTAATTCAGCAGCGTATCCTTGCCTTCCAGGCTGACGATGGTGTTGCCGGAGAGAATGCCGGCTTTGGCCTGCTTCATTACGAAGTCTATGGCTTCGGGACTATAGGTCTCTTTGCCTGCCGACAGCAGCTGTGTGCCCCGTTCACTCAGAATGAGGATGCCGTGATCCTTGTCATACAGATTCGTCAGATAGGTTCTGCGGATGGTCTCCAGATTAATGCCGACGAACACAAAGCCGATCCGGTTCCCGTTCACAATATCGCGGATAATCCGGGTCATGCCGAGCTTGTCATTTCGGTTACTCTGAATGAATACATTGTTCTCTTCTGTTAGCGGGAACCAGTAGGAGGCACCGTTTAAGGCGACGGTCTGTTTATAAGTATCATTTGAGGTAATTTTGCTCAAACTATACGCACCGCTGCTGTCATCGGTGGCAACCTGAAACAGCGGCTCGGACAAGCTGCCGTACAGA
The DNA here is from genome assembly GCF_038000365.1 of Paenibacillus sp. FSL R7-0333. Lineage (NCBI taxonomy): Bacteria > Bacillati > Bacillota > Bacilli > Caryophanales > Paenibacillaceae > Paenibacillus > Paenibacillus sp. FSL R7-0333. The sequence continues at coordinate 4,926,249 of NZ_JBBOBZ010000001.1, read as the reverse complement.
GCCAGATAATCGAAGCTTCCGGTCACCAGCATCTGGTTCATGATCGACGCGGTGGGTCCGTTATAGAGCTGGTTCTCGATCTTCGCCGAATCCGGGGTATTGCTCCTCAGAGTGTCCTGAACGACTGGAGCGAGGCTGAATACCGTGACCCAGTCGGCTAACGTCTTTTGCATACGGGCGAGATTACTGTCGATCTGCTTGAGCACACTCTGGTTGGAATTGCTCACCTTATTGATAATCTGCTGCTTGGAGATCTTATAGGAGTATGCGCCCAGTGTGCAGGCCACCCCGGTGATTAGCAGGAAGATCAGAATCGTTATCTTGTATCGAAGGTTCATATTCAAGTAGTAGCGCAGCACAGGATCACTAACCTTTTTGATTTTTATCTTATGCGCAATGCCGAATATACACAAGGGAGCTGACAAGCGAAGTCGACAATTTTCAACATTACTCTCTTTTTCTCTACTGACCCTGACTCTAGTGCTCTGGTACGATGTGTTCAGAAACAAAGAAAGCAACCCACGATCAATAACAAATAGGGGGAATTGACATGGTTATGAATTCAAAATCCACACGTAATATACTGCTGGTTACGGCCCTTGCGGCAGTCTCGGTGCTTAGCGCATGCGGAGGCGGCAACGACAAGAACAATAATGCAGGCAGCAGCACGAACGGCGGTACAACCGGCTCTGCGGACAAGGAAGTAACGCTGCGTCTGTTCTCGAACCTTCCCGACCGTAAATCCGGCCAGGGGCTGGCAGAGCAAATGGTAATCGACAACTATATCAAAGCGAACCCCAATGTCAAGATCGATATCGAGACCCTCGCCGAGGAGCCGTTCAAAAACAAGCTGAAGGCGTACATGGCCTCCAACGAAGCGCTGGATGTGACCATGGTTCACGGCGGAGCAGAGCTGAATACGCTGGTACAAGCCGGCTATGTGAAAGAGCTGAACCCTGCAGAATACGAAGGGGACACCTACAAATTCCTGCCGGGCGTCTACAAATCATTCACCTTTAACGACAAGCTCTACGGCTTGCCCCGCAACAGTGACTATGAAGTGATCTATTATAACAAAAAGCTGTTCGATGACAACGGCATCAAGATTCCTACCACCTATGCCGAGCTGCTGGAAGCGGGCAAGCAGTTCCGCGCCAAAGGCATTGAGCCGATGTCGATGAACGGTAAGGACCTGTGGAGCTTTGCGGCCTTCTTCCAGGATCTTGTCGTACGCCTCACCGGCGATCAGAACCTGATGCTGGATGCGGTAGCGAAGAAGAAGAATTTCACTGGCGATGAGAACTTCCTAGCTGCGGCTAAGCTGCTGGCAGAAGCCAGAGACACCAAGCTGTTCCAGGAATCGTTCATGACAGCGGACTACGGCGCTTCCCAGAACCTGTTCACGCAAGGCCGGGCTGCTATGTGGTATATGGGCTCCTGGGAAGCAGGGATGGCAACGAATGACAAGCTGCCGGAAGACTTCCGCAACAATGTGAATGTACTGAAATTCCCGGTTGTCGAAGGCGGCAAAGGCAAGGACACCGATCTTTTGGCCTGGAACGGCGGAGGATATTCACTGGTGAGCAGCTCGAAGCATCCTGAAGAAGCCAAGAAGTTCTTCGATTATATGATGTCTGCCGATCAATGGGCCAAGATTGTATGGGATACCGGAGCGGCTGTACCGGCACAGAAATATGAGCTTTCCGGCAAAGAGAGCGAGCTGCAGAAGCAACTGACCGAGGTTCTGACAGGGGCTACCAGCACAGCGGGTTCTATCGCCCTTGACTCTGGTACACCTAAGTTCAAGGATGATGCACAGAATGCCTTCGGGAAGTTCTTCGCTGGCGGATCGACACCTGAACAGCTGCTGGCCGATCTTCAAAAGGCTGCGGAAACACAATAACAGATTACAGATCACTACTATAGAGAGTGAAAGGAGACGGGGCGGGAAGCATTCTTGCCCCTCTCTAATCTTAAGGATGGAGTTGGAGTTCCATGCAAAAAGTATTTAACAACAAAATGGCAATCTTTCTGTTCGTCTTTCCGGGGATTCTCCTGTTCGCCCTGACCTTTCTCGTGCCGATAATCCTCAGCGCGTATTACTCGTTCAGAGACACCCTGTCTCCGGGAACGCCCTCGGCATTCATCGGATTCGCCAACTATACAGAGCTGCTGTTTCACGATTCACGGTTCTGGCTGGCACTTAGAAATGCCGTACTGCTCGGTTTGGGCTTTATCCTGATCCAACATCCGATTGCCATCTTTTTTGCCATTATGCTGGACCGCCTGGGCGGTAAGGCAGAGAAGTGGTTCAGAACGATTTTCTTCATCCCATGTGTCATTTCTGTAGTCGTTATTTCAAAAATGTGGTTATCCCTGCTTGACCCGACCTTCGGCGCCTTCAACAAAATGCTGGATTCCCTGGGACTCGGCTTCCTTAAGCACGCTTGGCTGGGGGACAGCAGCACTGCGCTCGTCTCCATGTTATTCATCCTGATCTGGGCCGGCTTCGGCTGGGGATTGCTGTTCTATTATGCAGGACTCAAAGGTATTCCCGATGATATGTATGAAGCCGCTTCACTGGACGGAGCCTCCGGCTTCCGATTGCACTGGCGGATTACCGTTCCGCTGCTGTCACCGGTTATTACGGTGCAGATTACTTTGGCTATGATTACCGCCTTGAAACAGATGGAGACCGTGTTCCTGACCACTAACGGCGGTCCCGGTGATTCCACCCAATTCCTGGCCGTGTATCTCTATAACAAGGCGTTCTCGGCAAGCCAATACGGTTATGCCAACGCCATCTCGATTCTGTTCATTATTGTCTGCCTGCTTGCCACCTATCTCAGTAACAAACTGACCCGCAGTGATGCGACGGAATTCTAAGGAGGAATCACCATGACAAAAAGCACAAAAACCATACTATGGGTGTTCTTCCTGATCGTCGCCCTGGTTCAGCTGTTCCCGCTCATCTGGCTGGTAGATTTCTCATTCCTCAGCAGCAATGAATTCTACTCCTCCAGCGTCCTGAAATGGCCGAGTGACCCCCAGTGGCAGAACTATATCAATGCCTGGGTGGACGGCAAATTCCTGCGCTACTTCATTAACAGCGCCTTCGTTACCTCCGTAACCATTCTGTTAACGGTGATTCTGTCCCTTACGCTCGGCTATGCCTTTACCCGGATGCAGTGGAAGCTGCGCTCAGTCTTCTTCACCATTATCCTGCTGGGGATTATGATTCCGATTCATGCGACCCTGTTGCCTAACTTTGCCATCTTCAAGGCGCTGGGCTTGACGAATTCCTATCTCGGGCTGATCCTGCCATACACCGCAGTGTCTGTACCGCTGGGAACCTTCATCCTGACCGGCTTCATGCGCAGCATTCCTAGAGCAATGGAAGAGTCCGCTGTGGTAGACGGCGCGAATATTTACCGGATTGTCTTCCAGATCATTGCACCGCTTACCGCGCCTGCACTGGTTACGGTCATCGTCACCACATTCCTGAACTGCTGGAATGAATTCATTATGGCATCAACCTTCCTGAGTAAGGATGCGCTGAAGACGCTGCCGTTCTCGGTTATGAACTTCGCCGGCCAGTATTCCTCAGACTACGGCTCTCAATTTGCGGTTATGGTGCTGACCTCGATCCCTGCCATTGTCATCTACGCCATCTTCAACGAACAGATTACCAAGGGCGTGACAGCGGGCGCGGTAAAAGGCTAAACTAAGCTATCAAAATTCTTAGCGTATGCTTCCGAAGCCAGTTTTGCGAAGACATTCAGAATGCGTAGCTATCAAAACTCTTAGGAGGATTATAATGGATCACTTGTTATACGGCGTTGCTTATTATGATGAATACATGCCTTATGACCGTCTTACGCAGGACATCCAAATGATGAAGGATGCTGGCATTAATACCGTCCGGATTGCCGAATCGACCTGGAGCACACATGAGCCGCAGAATGGGGTATTCGACTTCTCCTCTGTACGTAGAGTGCTGGATGCGATGCATGAGGCCGGAATTCATGTCATTGTAGGAACACCTACCTATGCGGTTCCGGCCTGGATGGTCAAGGAGCACCCGGAGGTGCTGGCGGTCACCGTGAACGGGGAAGGCAAATATGGAGCCAGACAGATTATGGATATCACCAGTCCGGCGTATCTGTTCTACGCGGAGCGGATCATCCGCAAGCTGATGGCTGTGGTACATAAGCATCCGGCGGTGATCGGCTACCAGATCGATAATGAGACCAAGCATTATGAGACGGCCGGACCGAACGTCCAGCTTAGCTTCGTCAAGTACATGAGGGAAACCTACGGAACGCTCGAAGCCATCAACCACCAGTTCGGTCTGGATTATTGGAGTAACCGGATCGACAGCTGGGAGGACTTCCCGTCCATGACAGGGACAATCAACGGCAGCCTGGGTACGGAATTCGCCCGATTCCAGCGTGGGCTGGTAAATGAGTTCCTGGCGTGGCAGGTCGGAATTGTGAATGAGTATAAGCAGCCGGGGCAGTTCACCACACATAATTTCGATTTCGAGTGGCGGGGCTATTCCTTCGGTGTTCAGCCTTCGGTAGACCACTTTGCGGCTTCGCAGCCTTTTGACATTGCCGGTACAGATATTTATCATCCGTCCCAGGACCAGCTGACCGGTGCCGAGATTGCCTTCGGGGGAGATCTGATCCGCTCGCTGAAGCAGGATAATTACTTCGTGCTGGAGACGCAGGCACAGGCGTTCCCAGAGTGGACGCCGTATCCCGGCCAGCTGCGGCAGCTGGCATTCAGCCATCTGGGCTCAGGGGCTTCGATGGTCGCTTACTGGCATTGGCATTCGATTCATAACTCCTTTGAGACCTACTGGAAGGGGCTTCTCAGCCATGACTTCCTGCCTAACCCGGTGTATAAGGAAGCTATGACTATCGGCGCGGACTTCAAGCGGTTAAGCGACCAGCTGATCGGACTGAAGAAGACCAGTAAGGTGGCCGTTATGGTCAGCAATGAAGCGCTGTCGGCGATCGAATGGTTCAAGCTGCCGGGAGGATTGATCTATAATGATGTGGTCCGCTGGATGTACGATGAGCTCTATAAAATGAACATCGCCTGCGATTTCATCCAGCCGGGCAGCCCGCGCCTCAGTGAGTATGAGCTGGTTGTGGTTCCTGCTTTATACGCTGTCTCGGATGAGGCGCTTCAGCAATTAAATGACTACGTTCACAGCGGCGGCCATGTGGTCTATTCCTTCAAGAGCGGGTTCACCGATGAACAGGTGAAGGTTCGTCATACGGCACAGCCTGGGATCATACATGAGGCCTGCGGGATTGCTTACAGTCATTTTGCCACACCGAATGCGGTTACGGGACTTACCGGCAAGCTGTTCCCTGAGGGAGCCGCAGCAGGCGTTCACACCGTCCGCACCTGGATGGAGATGATTGTTCCCGGTTCAGCGGAGGTGCTGGCCAGCTACGATCATCCCCAGTGGGGCGAATATGCAGCCGTCACCCGAAATACCTTCGGCGAAGGAACAGCCACCTACATCGGTTGTATGACCGGACCTGCCGCACTTGCGGAGATCCTGCGCGATACGCTCCAAACGGCCGGATTATGGGGAGCGGACCAGCAGCTGTCGTTCCCGCTCATCGTGAAGTCCGGTGTGAACCGCCAGGGAAGCACCATCCGCTACTACTATAACTATTCAGCCCAGCCGCTCAGCTTCCAATATCCGTACGAAGCCGGAACGGAACTGCTGTCCGGCAATCCGGTGGCACAGGATGAGGAACTTACCCTTGATGCTTGGGGCGTAATGATTATTAAATAAACATAGCACTGGAGAACATCTACAGCATTAGGAGGCATAAGCGTGGACGTGACAGGACAAGTATGGATATCGAGTACAGAAAATGAGCCTTGGGTATCCCATCCCCTGGAAGCCACCACTGCCGAAGCAGTGGATCTGGCGTTCACCGGACAATTGCATCAGAATATCGAAGGGTTCGGCGGATGCTTCAATGAGCTGGGGTTCGAGGCGCTGAATCTCCTCGCGGACGAAGACAGAAGCGCTGTGCTGCATTCGCTCTTTCACCCGGAAGGGGATCAGCGATTCAGTATTTGCCGCCTGCCGATCGGGGCCAGCGACTATGCCCTGGAATGGTACAGCCTGAATGAGACCGACGGCGATTACGCCATGGAGCATTTCTCCATCGAGCGGGACCGCAAGTATCTGATCCCCTATATCCGCGAGGCTCTCAAGCTGAACCCGGAGCTGAAATTATTCGCCTCCCCCTGGAGTCCGCCAACGTGGATGAAATTCCCGCGCGTCTACAATTACGGCACCTTGCGCTGGGAGAAGGATATTCTGGAGGCCTATGCGCTCTACTTTGTGAAGTTCGTCCAGGCTTATGCTGAAGAGGGAATTACCATTCATCAGGTACATGTACAGAACGAAGTGGTAGCCGATCAGAAATTCCCTTCCTGCGTATGGACCGGCGGGCAACTGCTGGAATTCATCCGGGATTATCTGGGGCCGGCTTTTGAACAGCATGGACTTGCTACGGAGATCTGGCTGGGCACGATCAACGCACCGGAGCCTTGGGACGAGTGGATGAAGAAGAAGGACAGCAGCTTCGATGCCTATGCCCATACGGTATTAAGTGATCCTGAAGCTTACAAGTATGTGAAGGGAGTCGGCTACCAGTGGGCAGGCAAATACGGCATCCAGCGTACGGTACAGGCCTATCCTGAACTGCGTTATATGCAGACGGAGAACGAATGCGGGGACGGGGAGAACACCTGGTTTTATGCCAAATATGTATTTAATCTGTATCAGCATTATTTCACTAACGGCGTGAACGCGTATATCTACTGGAATATGGTGTTGCTGCCTAAGGGGCGCAGTACGTGGGGATGGGAACAGAACTCCATGATTACTGTAGACCCTGGAGGCGTCAAGGCAGTGTACAATCCTGAGTTCTATGTCATGAAGCATTTCGCCCATTTCGTGGGTCCCGGCTCCAGCCGAATCGGACTCAAGGGCAAATGGACCGGCAATGCAGTCGCCTTCGAGACGCCGGAGGGCAGACGGGTCCTCGTCATTGCCAATCCGTTCAAGGAATCGCGGACGGTTACCCTCTCGAATGACGGCACGCATTACAAGCTGGAGCTGGATGCGGAATCTTTTCATACACTCCTGCTATAAAATAAACAGTAAAAACCGGCTCCACCATCCGCCGTCATCCCAGGGCATCTGCTGTGCACACCTATAACAATTGGAATTGTTCCGACCGTAATTTCCTGCTATAATTTTGGCAGGTTAGTTGATAGGGGGTTACACGGATGGCAACGAATTGCTCATTAGCTAGGGAGTCCTCATGCAGAGCCTGATCCGGGGCGATACTTTGCGTGGGGTGCGGCAGGACAATCTTGATCGCCCAAACAGATATTATCGTTTCTAATCGCAGGCTCTGCACCTTATTGCTTTAATCAATCATAATAAGGGGCTGAAGAGCTGTGAAACCAACATTTATTAGAAACCATCAATATAATTATATTAAGAAACAAGCGGATTTTGTGCTGAAAACACTGCGTTCGGTAGCGGACCGCCGTGTACTGGAGACCGTAAGATACAGCGCCGAGCTCAACGTGACGGGGGCTTTCGCCTCACTGACCGCCGATCAGGAGCAGATGCTGCGGGCCATCTCCACCTTCGAGAAGGCCGAGGACTTCCAGCAGTATACCAGTGGGCTGGAGCCTTATCTGGAGCCGTTTCCGCCGATTACACTGAAGCAGATTCAGAAGCTGTTTCCCAAAAATAAAAAGATGAAGCTGCCTGACCTGCAGTCCTTTGATTTCCGTTATGTCACGTATCTGGCCTGGGCGGACATCGCCACGAACAAGCTGTTCATCGTCTATCCGCATGAGGGGGAGTTCATTGGGGTGGAAGGCCGGATGCTGCCGATGCATAAGAAGGGCTACTGCCTGTTCTGCAACCGGCAGCAGGAGCTTGCCTTCCTGACCGTCAAGACCAAGCCGGAGTTTGCGGCGGCAGATAATTTTGCTTCCGTGGGCCAGTACGTATGTTTGGATAATCAGGGCTGCAATCAGAGCATTACGGATATAAGCGCGCTGGAGCGGTTCGTCCTCTCGGTGCGCAAGTAGCAGTATAGTTAGATTAAAAAGAGCAGAGCAGCGGTTCCCGGTTGGGGGCCGCTGCTCTATTTGTTTTGTATGGTAGAGGAGCTATCTGCTAGGCTGCGTAGTCATAGCCAGATCTACCAGTTCCTCCAGAAGCTGTTCTTCCAGGCGGATGATCTCACACATATTCCTGTGAAGCTTCACCCGCGCGGCGGGCTTGTTACCCGAGCACATCCCCTTAATCATGAACTGATTGATCAGATCCCACTGCTCGCCTGCTTGACGGTAGCCTTCAGCCGCCCGGGAGAGAGCAGGCGCCGGACCTTCGCGCTCCAGCAGCTGCAGGAATTGGCTGAACCGGATTCGGCTGATCGGCAAGGCGTTGGCATAGATTTTGAAGGCCGAACTGGCTTCGGGTGAGTTATCAGGCCGTATCCCTATTTCCAGATAGGCCTGGGCATACGCCCTGAGCTGGACGCCCACTTGATCCGGCCGAATCTGTTGGGCAGGGCTGGTAAGCACCTCTTGAAGGATCGTCTGCCAATCTGAGCAGGAACGGGAGACTTCGCACCGCCCGAATAAAGCATAGAAATGACAGGCCCCTTCAAGGATGCTGAAATCTATCGCTTCAAGATCCTTGCCATAGTAAGCATCCGTTAGATAAATCAGACTCTTCTCCCTGTCCAGGCCCACGGCAAGACAGGCATGGCTCGTATGCAGCCTGCGGTAGGCTACACACCAGGGACAGTCATAGGAATCAAAGCCAACCAGAACCGGCATGCCTGAGGACAGCTGATTCTCCAGCAGGTCAAGCATGTAGCTTCTATCCATTGCCGGTTCAGTCCGTTCTATATAACTGAAGGTAAGGCCATGATACGCGGACAGATAGCCGGTATTGATCCGGGGCAGCCGTATTCGCTCAATCAAAGGCTGGTCCGGGGCTTGCGGCTCATCCAGGAACATCTGCCAGGCATCGCCGTACATGCCTTTGCTGTCCAGTCCCTGCCACTGTGCTACAGACTGGATGCAATCATCAATACAGCTGCGCAGCTTAGGGTAGTGGGTACTTTTAACAGGAGCAATGTTCAACACTGCTCATCATCTCCTTCGCCGAGCAGAAGTGGCTGTGCAGCCGGTCGCGATAAGAAGCGGGAGTCATGCCGCTGAATTCGCGGAAGAGCCGGTAGAAGTATTTCATGTCGTAAATGCCGACCTCAAGGGCCACGGACTGGACGCCAAGCTTCGTGAACAGGAGCAGGATACAGCTGTATTTCATCCGGATCTCCTGGAAGATCTGGATGTAGGACCTGCCGGTCTTATTCTTAAGCAGCCGCTGGAACTGGCGGGAGCTCACCGCAAGCTGGCGGCTCATCTCATTCAGCGTGATCCGCTCACTATAGTTACTGATCATATATAGGAGGACATCATGCAGCGGGTCATACTGCGGTCCCGGGCGTTCGGCGAAGGGAGTGTCTGCTGCGGGCATAATCAGCTTGGCCAGCTCCAGCAGCGGCGGGTATAGCCGCTGCTCATCCATAAGCGGGCCAGAGTTCAGCATCCCCTGCAGCCGCCCGAGCAGGAAGAGGATTTCCTTATTCTTCTCCCTGTATCCGAACCATTGCCGCACCTCCAGAAGCTTAAGCAGCGGCAAGAGGGCCTCTTCGGATAAGGTACCCGGCAGCTCTCTGAGCACACTGTCAAGCCCGGGCCTGAGCATACAATTCAGGATCAGCAGCGGCTCGGTACCGCTCAGATCCTGCGGATGAAAGACATGGGATATCCCCGGCGGAATCACTAGAACATCCCCCTGCACCACCTGCATTTTATCCTCACCTGCCAGATGAATGCCTGTCCCTTGAACCACGTATGCCAGCTCTACGAAATCGTGCTGATGACGTACGGAAGTGACCGTATTTTGAGTCAGGAGCATTTGTACGGGTGAAGAAGAGTCGAATAAATAATCCCCCGTAAATACCGGAAAAGCTTCCATAAACAAACCTCCGTTTCCTGCTTCCTTATGTTGGATGACTGGAATCCACCCTAGTATATCTCAATATTTTGGCGCATTCAACCATATATTAACAACTTAAAATTTGGTATATTCATGCTATTCATTCCAATTCCGCAACCTGAAAGGGGTAGACACATGCAGCAGAAAGTCATTGAGATTATTGCCGAAATCAAGGAGGAACCAGGTTTGCTTCAGACGCTCAGCGGAGCTTCTGACCTGACCCTGGACGCCGCACTTGACTCCCTGCAGATCATTAATTTTATTCTGAGAGTCGAGGATGAATTCAATATAGAGGTAGATTTCGACACCTTTGATCTGGAGCATCTGAAATCAGTGGACCGGTTCTCCGCTTATGTCGCCGGGCTTGCCGTATGATGAGGAATGCTGTGCACTGCGGCAGCCTGGAGTCGGAGCGGTACTGGCGGGAGGAGGATCTGGCCTCCTTGCCGGCCATTCCCGATGCGAAGGCGCTGGCTATCGTGCAGGCGATGGATGAAATGCTGTTTGTCTTTTGCGGGAGCGGCGATGTGCTCTTAACCCGCCAGGGGATGAACCGGGCACAATATGACTATCTGCAATCGCTCGGTTATGCTTTCAACACCAATATGGATGCGCTCCGCCTGGAGACAGTGGAGTCTGTTCCCGCACAGGCGGCGCTGAATATATTTGAACTGCTGGGCCGGATGGACGCCGGGCAGGAACCGGACCGCTTAATACCGGAAGGAGCGCTGCTGGAGCCCTTCGCCGTGCTTCCCGGGACACAGGAGGCGGTTAGCCGGTACAAGCTTTTGCCTACGTTGCCTGATGAAGAGATTGTACGGGCGGTGAATACCAAGAGCTATTCTACAGCGATGCGGGACCGGCTGGGGCTGCCGAATATTGCGTTAGTGGTCGACAGTCTGGAGGAGCTGCTGCAATCGGGACAAGCACTGCTGGAGAAGGGGGCTTTCCTGATCAAGGATGAGTATGGGGTATCCGGTAAAGGGAACCAGCTGGTGGATTCAGAGCGTATGCTGCGCCGGATGGCCGGGCATCTGGAATCGAGCCGCAATCAGGGGAAAAGAATCAGGTTTGTCCTCGAGCCGCTGCTGGACCGGGAGACAGACTTCTCCTGCCAGTTTCAGATTGATCCGGAAGGCCGGGTCACCCTTTTGTCTGCCCAGCAGCTGGTGAACCAGGGCTTCGCCTTCGGAGAATCCCGCTCCCCGCAGCCGTCTCTGCTGGACAAGCTGGACAAGGAAGGCTACTGGGAGACCATGCACAGCATAGGCCGGGAGCTGCATGCTGACGGATATTACGGTGAGGTGTGTGTTGATTCCATGCTGCTGCGTGACGGAAGCTTGGCGCCTCTGGTAGAGATCAATGCCCGCAAGTCGATGAGTCTGATCAAGCATTATGTGGACCGCCGGTTTAAGCAGGAGGACATGCACACATGCCTGATACAGGTACCGCTGGCGGCTATGGGCAAGGTTCATTATGAGGAGCTGCTGGAGCGGATGGAGGAGACGGGGATTTTATTCTCGCTGGGGGCAGGTGAAGGTGTGATGCCCTTGACTTCAAGCGCGCTCCAGCCGCTGGACCCCGCCCATACTGCCGGTTCCACGAAGGGCAAGCTGTATGCGGCCTTGACTTACCGGAGTGAAGACAGTAAGCAGAGCCTCATCCGTACGCTGGACGAGTCTCTCATGCGCACAGGCTATACTATCCTGCGATAAAGAAAGGAACCCTCCAATGAATAACAGCGTGACGATTCTATGCTCAGGCTTTGGCCTGGGCTTCTATGTCCCTGGTCTGCTGCTGGAACGGAAGTTCACAGCGATGGGCCTTCAGGCAGAGGTTGAGGTGTTTGAGGCCTTAATGCCTGACCACAAAAAGGAGCAGACAGACAACAGCCGCAGGGCATACCAGCAGAGCTTTGCTGTCGCCCTGACCTCACAGAAAATACCGTCCGATATAAGAAGCAGCCTTGACCCAGCAGCCGTTGAACATTTGCTGCAGCAATGGAAGCAGGAGGAGCGGCAGCACTTCATCGTCTTGTCCGGGCACTGGGTGCATGTCATGGACCGGTACCGTGAGATGGCGGGAATGAGCGTGTATGCTGACCTGCTGTATATCGACGCCGACCTGTCGCCATCGTGGAAGAATCTTCGCAAACTGAATCCGGGTTACGCGGAAGGCTACCATGAAGTAAGTCTGTATGATCCCGGGAAGCAGGAGATTCTGTGCAGCATCGATGCCGGATCTGAGGAGACACTGCCTGCTGCGGAGAGGAACGGGCGGCTGGTCGTTCATGGGGGCGGCTGGGGAATTGGAACCTTCCGCGAGAAATTCGACGCGCTGGAGTCGGCGGGGTACGAGCTGGATATTGCCGCTTACAGCATTCAGGAGATTGGCGGGGCTATCCATGGCAGACGCTATTATATGAATGATTCGCAGTGGCGCACCTGGACGAAGGACGGCAGCGGGCAATATACCTTCCCGCCGTTTGCAGAGGTAACGGGTAACCGGACGGAGCGTTTCCCGCCCTGCCAGAGCTACGGGGAGGGGATGTACGGAGTCATCCGGCAGGCGTCTGCAGTCATCAGCAAGCCGGGCGGCGGCGCTTTGATAGATTCCCTGGCTTCGGGTACACCGCTGGTGCTGCTCGACCCCTTCGGCCCGCATGAGAAGATCAACAGTGATCTGTGGGTCGGGCTTGGTTACGGTATCACTTACGGGGAGTGGGCCGCGTCAGGATATGATGATGATGTACTTCGCAAGCTGGCGAATAATCTCAGAGCCGCTAGAGGTCAATACCCTGACTATGCGGCAAGCTATGCCGAACAATTATCCACAGCAGGAGGGAGAAGCTAATGCAACCTACCAGTAGAGTGAGCCTGGACGCCAAGTCCTTCGAAGCTTTGAAGCGTACGATTCGAAATGTCGTGGTTCCGCATAGAGAGCGCAAGCTTGATCCGGGCTTCCGGACCGTAATGCCGGAGATTATGTCCCTCAAGCTGACCAACCGCTGCAATCTGCGCTGCAAGCATTGCTATCAGTGGAATGAATCCGGCTACCATCATGATATGGATACCGCTGAGCAGAATCTGGATATGGATCTGGGAATGATCCAGAGGCTGCTGGAGGAGACGGATGAAGCGCAGTCCCGCCTGTATTTATGGGGAGGGGAGCCGCTGTTTCACCGGCAGGCTAAGGAGATTCTGGAGCTGTTGAAGGAGCATCCCCGGGACACGACCATCTGCACCAATGCCTATATGATTCCGAAGTTTGAAGAGGAGCTGTGTGCAATCTCGGACAATCTGGAGCTGCTGATCCCGATCGAGGGGTTCCAGGAGGAGCATGATTTCCTGCGCGGCAAGAATTCGTTCCAGAAGGTCATCGACGCCGTTGACCGTTTGCTGGAGCTGCGCGAGCAGGGCCGCTTCCGCGGACGGATCTCCGTGCATAACGTCATAAATGATAATATGATCGGCAGATTGTACGAGCTGGTGGAGTTTTTTGAACAAAAGGGTGTGGATCTGGTCCTGCTTTGCTTCCCATGGTATATCTCTGAGGAGACCAGTTTTGCGATGGACCGCTTCTACGATGAACACTTCCAGTGGCTGGCCGAGCTTCCGCCGGATCACCGGAGCAGCTGGCATGCGTTCAAATACCATATCAAGCCGGAGAATATCACCAGACTGACCGATGACCTGCGGCGGATTAACAGCAACACCTGGCACAATACCCGAATCCGTTATCAGCCTGGGCTGGATTTTGATGAGATTGAGGATTTTGTGGCTGGCAAGCCGATGAAATCCCGCAGCACGTCGAAATGTCTTGCGCTCAGCACCCGGGTGGATATTGCCCCGAACGGGATGGTGAGTGCGTGTAAATTTTTTGGCGAGCTGGCTATTGGCAATGTGAAGGATCTGACACTGACAGACATATGGAATTCTGCGCGATATGACCGGCTGCGGCGGATTATGGACGAAGGCTTGTCCCCGGCCTGCTCCAAATGTAATGTGCTGTACCTCAACACCTATGCTGCGCTGGCGCAGATATGAGCAGTGTGGTAGAGGAGCCAAGCTATAAGCTTGGCATTCTGGGCGCCTCGAATATTGCTGTTCCAGCGATGCTGGAGCCGGCTCGGATAGTGGACAAGGTGAAGATCACCGCGATTGCCAATCGTACCTTGGCGAAGGCGGAGGCTATGGCGGAAGCGTATCGGATTCCCTATGTGGCGGGCAGTCTGGATGAGCTGCTGGAGCTAGATGAGCTGGACGGGGTGTACATTGCGCTCAGCAATGAGCTTCATGCGCAGTGGGCGATCCGGGCTTTGAACGCGGGCAAGCATGTCTTGGTGGAAAAGCCGATCTGTCTGCGTCCTGAAGAAGCGGAGCAGTTAAGGCTGGCGAAGAGTAACCCTGCTGCCCCGAAGCTGGCCGAGGGTCTGATGATTGCCTGTCACCCCTGGCAGCAGGCGCTGAAGGGCATCGTCGATTCGGGCGAATTCGGTGCGCTGCGCAGGATCAGCACCCGAATCTCCGTTCCTGCCAAGAACAGGCATGCCGGCAATTACCGGAGTGTCAGGGGGAAGGGCGGAGGTGCTTTTGCCGATCTTGGCTGCTATTGGTTGCAGTTCGTGCAGACCCTTGCCGGTCTACAGCCGGAGGAGATCCTGGCGCAGTCGGCCTTTGACGGGCCGGATGGCTGCGATTGGACCTTTCAGGCGGCGTTGCAATACAAGAACGGGCTGAGGGCCGAGTGTCTCACTTCCTTTGAGCTGCCATTCCGGGCCTCGCATATCCTGTATTTCGACCATACCGTGCTGACGGTCCCCGATTTCTTCCGGCCGATCAAGGGGTTCTATAAGCTCAAAATCCGGCATGATCTGCCGGACAACCGTACCACCCTATGCGAATTCGAACCGCTGAACTATTATGTGGGCCAGCTGGAGGCTTTTGCAGCGATCATGAGCGGGCAGCAGGCCGAGGGCCTGAGTGCTACCTGGGAACGGGTGCAGCTGCAAGCCCGGATCATGGCTGAGGCACAGCGGCGCCGGGTCTCTGAGGTGCTTCCACTATAGCGATTGTGCTAGCAGAGTGAGACCATTGACAGCAGCTGCTTCCAGCAACAGCAAACAGCGACTCCCTTTGTGGGGGACGCTTTTTGCTGTTCCACTATTCCGCTGGAGGTTCCAGTAAGTATGCCGAATATGAATGTCTGTCTACACTAGCGGTCCTGTAAGGAAGGAGGCTGCTCCATCCAGGCACGCTCGTTGTTCAGCACATAGATCCCGAGTGCCTGCTCGAAGGACAAGCCATGATTATAGAAAGTCAGCATCTTCGCGGCGAAGCGCACACTCTTATGTGCACTGGGCGATTGCAGCAGCTCTGTTGCCAGTGTACGGAAATTCTTCGGCTTGGCTTCCGCAGCATCGACAGCATCCAGCAGCCCTTTAGGGCTTGGAAAAAGCAGCCGGTTATACGCCAGAATCATCCGTCCGCTAAAAAACACCAGTTGGACCGCCGTATGAGCGAGCAGGTAGGCGTCATTTTTTTTGCCCGCTTCCTTGGCGAAATACAGCCCGTACAGGTAGATCTGGGCGCAGAATTCCCGCAAATTACGCTCGCGGTTCTCCTCGGGATAGACGGGAATCCGGGCCACCAGCTCATTTAGCTCCGGGATTCTGGAGAATAGTACCTCTGCACCGGTAAAAGCATACCTCGTCGGCTCATTGCCGCGTCGGGCGGCAAGATCCAGAAACCGGAGGTTGATCACCTTGATATCGGCATATCCGCCTTCATAGGTGCTGACTTCCCGGTCCACGTAGGAGAGCCTGCCGTTCCGCTCATATTCCGCATATGCTTCATCGGTGAAGACCAGATGAACATCCACATCCGAGGTCTCGCTGGCGGTTCCCTTGGCTACAGATCCGCTGGTGATTGCCGCCAGACAAGCGGGGTCTTGCTCCAGCTTCTCCGCCAGCTTCTCCAGCGTCTGCCTGTGGTGCGCGTACATATAACGTTCCGCCTCCTTGATTAGATTCTGCTGCGTTAAGCGTATCAATTGGACAGCTTGCCAGCTATGGTCAATTCAGACATTCAGACCCCCGCCTGCTCTGTCTTCCCCTGAGCGGCCTGTTGAGCAGCGACACTGCTGCGGACAAGGCCTCTCTGTCCGGCCAGCGTGACCGCCAGAATAGCTGCACCGGAGACGAGCAGAATGAACGAGCCAGGAATCCGGTCGAGGAGGACTCCATAGAGCAGCATTCCGAGCGGAGCGATGGAACCGGCGATGCCCTCCACCAGCCCGAATACGCGTCCACGGTACTCTTCCTCGGTAGTCTGCTGCAGATAGACCTGAATCGGAATATTAATGACCATAATCACGACGCCGATAAGGACCAGCAGCGGCAGGAAGAGAAGGAAGGTGGCCTTCGGGGTGAAATGCAGCAGCAGCGGAACCGCCAGTGCGAGGAATAACACTCCCATTGCGCTTAAGCCTCCGAGGATCGGCTTCACCGGACTCTTGCTCTGGGGAAGTATAGCAAGCAGCAGCGACATCAGCAGTACGCCTGCCGCCAGCATCGCTTCGAGGACTCCATATTGCTTCGAGGAGAGTCCGAGTGTCTGTACTGCAACGTAGGGCAGCACAACATTCAGGGCGACGACGAAGAAATTAATCCAGAACACAATCCCCATCAGTGAGCGGAGGACCGGACGGAGGATCACATAAGCGAAGCCTTCCTTCAGATTCGTGCGAACCCCGTTAACAGCAGTGCCCAGACGTTCGTGGAGCGGCTGGGGATCTGCGGTTTCGGCAGGTTCAAGGGCAGCATGAAGCCGTGGAATCGGCTTGTATCTCAGCATGCAGCCCATCACGGTCGAAACGGTGAAGCCTGCCGCGTTCAGCAGCATGAAATCCTGAAGGGGAAGGAAGGCATACAGAAGACCGGCGAGAATCGGAGCCAGCAGGTGGCCAGCCGATCCGGCAATCTGATTCAGTGATCCGGCCCGCTGGACGGAGCCGCTGTCTACAAGCATCATCATCGAGGAGGAGACTGAGATACTATAGAAGGTAGAGCAGATAGATAATAGAATGAGCGACAGATAGATAGTCCATAGGGACATTCCCTCCAGCGAGACGAATAGAAAGGCCAGGGACATAATCAGGGCACTGGCCAGGTCCGAGCCGATCAGCAGCCTGTGGCGGTTAACTCTGTCGGCGAGCACACCGGCGAAGGGGGACAGCAGGATACCGGGCAGCAGCCCGCACAGCAGTGTAACGGCGAAGCTGCTCCCTGAACCAGTCTCGTGCAGGATATACAGACCGGCTACGAAGGTGTACATACTGGAGCCGAGAACAGAGACCAGCTTGCTGCTGAAGAAGAGAAATATGTTACGGTTAGTCGCTGCCTTATCATGGGTTGCAGATGTTATTTGAGACATAAAAGCACTCCCTTTGATCAAAAAGTTAATTTTAATTAAACTTATTGTATGAGTAAAAATTCAAGAATGCAATAAAAAGTTTAATATAATTTAACTTTAGCGTATTTCCAGCTTTCTCTTAGGGTATAGGTAAGCTATACTGAAAAGAAAAGCTACCAGGAAAGTTGGCAAGCAGATGACCACCAAACAAACTATCGGAGAGAAAGTCAAGCAATTGCGCAAGGCTAAGGGGCTTACGCAGACGGACCTTGCCGGAGACCATATGACCAAGAGCATGCTGAGTCAAATCGAGAATGGACGCGCCTTGCCCTCGATGAACAGCTTGCAGGTTCTGGCCGGCAGGCTAGGAGTTGATCCGGGCTACTTCCTGGAAGGCGAGGAGGAGGCGGAGCTCGCTCCGCTTGTCCGGGAGATGGAGGCTGAGTTCAAGGCGAAGAATTACAGGGAGGTCATCCAGCGGCTCCAGCCGCTCACGGAGCGTACGCTTCCGATGACGATTGATGCTGCGCGTCTGCTGGAGTTCTATGTAAGTTCCCTTTTCTATACGGGAGCCGGAGGCGGGGAAGCGGAGCTGGAACGGGCAGCGCTGATCTATGAACGCTTCGGCTTATTCGTGGAACGGGCGAAGGTGCAGTATATTTCCTATGCCCTGAATTTCGCACAGAGCAGGTACGCGGAAGGGCTGGAGCTGATCCGCCGGGTCCGCAAGGAGTACGAGGATAATAAGGTGGGGAATGATTTTATCTTTGAAATCGATCTTCATTATGCTGAGAGTATTAGTCTGTCTGCCCTGGGGGATTATGCGGGAAGCCGTGAAGCTGCACAGGCAGCGCTTCAGGTTTCGCGGGAAGAGGGAATCTACTATATGACAGATCATCTGTATCGTGTGCTCGGGATTCTGGCGCTGACCGAAGGAGAGACCTTGGCGGCAGAGCAGGCCATGAAAAAGGCCAGAGCATTCGCAGAATTCACCGAATCTGAGAATTCACTGAAGCTGGTGGTGATCGGAGAGATCAGACTTGCGGTAGCTAAGGGAGAGTACAGCAAGGTTCTTGCGCTGGCGGAGCAGTATCCGCAGGAGGATGAACATTACGCATCCAGCGCCCAGCTCATGTCTGGCATCGCAAGGTATCATCTCGGCCAGGACGATGAAGCGCTGATCAGCCTGTCCAAAGCCGAGCCGGGAGATCAGGTCTACCACCCGCTTGACCGCGCCAACCTGCTGACAGCTTATGCTTACCGCGCACAGATCTGTATGCGCCGGGGCATGAAGGAGGAAGCACTGCGGTTGTCCCAAATCGCTTATGATCAGGTCAGGGATTACTCACCTTCCATATACACCGATATGATTAACAAAACTTATCACGAGCTGCATAGCTAGATTGTATTTCCTGCAATAGAAAAGGCATAGCTTACCGTAAAATGAGATTCTATTGTATTTCATACAGTGGAATGTTGAGTTTTGGGTGAAAACTGGCCTTTTTTCAACATTCAATTGTACGGAATACAATAGATTGTATTTCGAAGCCCTTCTTCCAGCATTCTGTTGTACAAAATGCAGTTGCGATCGTTCCAGCGCAGCAAACAACACCCGTGCTATTCCGCACGGGTGCCCTTCTGCAATGAAATATAGGTTGAACTACAAACTTTAGTAAATAGAAGGGAGCGGCGGAGGAGATTTTGGAACTGTAGGAGCGTTAGCGTCCGCCTTTGTCTCCGGATTTCTACCGCAACCAGCGGTCTAAATCAGGAAATCTGGAGACAACAGCGGCCGGAAGTCCAAAAGCTCCGCAGTGGCGACTACTCTATTACTAAGATTTTTCGATCAAGGTTTATGGAATCTTATTTGCTAGTCCACAACTCCACGCGATCCTGCACATACTTGGTATAGCCAGCTTCCATTTTCTTAACGCCGGCTTTTTCCAGATCGGCCATGTAATCATCCCAGATTTTATCGAATTCCGCCGGTTTGGCCAGAATGGCCTGCGGGATGCGCTTCCAGGTAATATCTTTCATTTTATTGCCCAGAATGGAGACTTCGTCCTCACCGGGAATGGAAATGTTCCAGGCTGCGCCGTAGGCTTTCTCCTTGAATTCTTCCTCTTTCGGGAACAGATCCTTCCAGGTCGTAGCTTTGTAGGCTGCCAGCGTCTCTTTCTCAACATCGCTATAGCCCAGCACGAGCTGCTCAGGGAAGTTCTTGGTGTAGTAGTTGCCCGTAGAATCCTTGGCACCGTCACCATAGTGAACCATCATGTTCCAGTAGAAGCCAATGCCCGTTTCCTTCGTGAAGGCGGTATTGTCGTTATTAATGCGGTCTTGAACCTCGGCAGGAACTACGCGTTTGCCGTTCTCCACTTTATAGTGCTTGCCTTCAACACCCCAGTTGTTCAGAATCTGACCTTCATCGGAGGCCAGGTAATCCAGGAACTTGATCGTCCGCACCGGATCGGGGTTAGTGGTGGAGATAGAGATGCCGTAGCCGCCCATGAAGCCGGTAGGCCAGAAGCTGGTTTCCTTGTATTCATCCGTCAGAGTGACCGGATAATGTCCGTAAGTCTGATCGAATTTGCCGGCGGCTTTGAGCGCCTGCTGTGCGTCGTTGTAATCCCAGTCCTGGTCAATCAGGCCAAGCACGCGTCCAGTCGCCACTTTGGCTTTGTACTGGTCGTATTTCTGCACGAAGCTCTCCTTATCAAGCAGGCCGATGTCGTTCATATGGTTCAACCAGCGGAAATACTCCTTCTCTTCTGGACGGCGGAAATGGTAGATCGCTTCATGAGTCTCCTGATCGATGTAATATTCACCGTCATCGGAGCCGCCGGTCGTAGCTACCGCAGGGTTGGTGACGGAAATGTACATATGCCAGTCATCCGCGTTGAGGGAGACGCCGATGTTTTTGTTGCCGTTCTCATCGGTTGGATGCTTATCCAGGTACGCCTTAATAACGTTCTCATAATCTTTGACTGTCTTAATTTCCGGATACCCGGCTTCCTTCAATACCCGGTGTTGCAGCTCGAAGCCGCCGCCCGCTACGAATTTCTTCTCATCCACTGCTGCCCAAGTTGGGATAGCGTAGATCGACTGGTCTTCATTCGTGTACTTGGCGCGGGCCAGATTATCGCCGAGTACGCGCTTAATGTTAGGGGCATGCTTATCGATCAGATCAGTCAGATCAAGGACCGCGCCGGCATCCACCAGCTTACCAATGTCGCCTTTAGCCGAGATAATGTCGGGATAATCCCCGCCCGCTGCAATGAGGGCGATCTTCTGCTGCGGATCACCGACAGCGAATTCGGCATCGAGGGTGACGCCGGTCTTTTGCGTAATGACGGTGCTGACCTCATCCTTCATATTGTTCCAGTTCGGATTAGGGTCTTCCGCGAAGAAGGATAGTGTCAGGGGACTTAGGTCCTCAGCTGCCGCCGTAGCCTCAGCTGTTGCCGTGGCATTGCCGCTGTTCGTAGCCTTGGCCCCGGTATTCTCAGCCGTATTCTTGTTGCCGTTATTATTGCCCCCGCCGCAGCCTGCCAGCACACTGAGCAGCAAGGTCAGCACCATCAGCGCTACAACCGGTTTCGCCGTCTTTCTTGTCATGAATAGAAACCCTCCCTTTGTCTGGTAGAAACATATTGTATTCACAGGCGTTAGCCTGAAGATACCGCTTAAGCCGATTAGCTTTTGACCGAACCCAGCGTCATGCCTTTGACGAAATAGCGCTGCAGGAACGGATAGACAATCAGAATGGGAACGGTGACGACAATAGTGATTGCCATTTTGACCGATTCCGGGGAGATCTGGGCCATGACCTCTGTCATATTGCGTCCGCGGAAATTATCCGCGTTGGTCGTGGTGCTCTGAATGACCTTCATCAGCTCGAATTGCAGCGTGGTCAGCGAGTCCTTCGAGCCATTATACAGATAGGTGTCAATCCACGCATTCCACTGGCCGACGGCCAGGAACAGGGCGATGGTTGCCAAGGCTGGCTTGGTCAGAGGCAGAATAACACGCCAGTAGATGGTGAAGTCATTGGCTCCGTCCAGCTTGGCAGATTCCTGAAGAGCGTAAGGCAGACCGTCGATGAAGGAGCGGATCACGAACACATTGAAGGCGCTCACCAGACCGGGCAGGACATACACGCCGAAGGTGCCCATCATGTGCAAGTCTTTAATCAGAATGTAAAAGGGGATCAGGCCTCCCGATACATACATCGTCAGCGCCAGGAAGGTAGAGACGAACTTGCGGGCCTGGAAGTCCACCCGGCTTAAGGTGAAGGCCAGCATGGAGGCACTGACCAGTCCGAGCAGAGTCCCGATAACCGTGCGCAGTACCGAGATTTTGAAGCCGGTAATCAGGCCGGAGAAGGCGAAGATCGTCTCATAATTCTTGAAGGTGAACACCCGGGGATAGATCGTAATCCCGCCTTTGATGCTGTCCGTCGAGTCATTGAAGGAGATCGCCAGTACATTCAGAAAAGGGTACAGCGTAGCAACGGTAACCACCGTAATCGCGAGATAGACAACCAAATCGAAGATGCGGTCCGACCAGGATGCCGCAGCCAGTTTTTTAATCATGAGCAGGGCCTCCTATATGATGCTTTCCTTGGTTATTTTTTTGAAGATGCCGTTGGCCGTAAAGAGCAGAATTACACTCACCACGGAATTGAAAATATTAATCGCCGTCCCGAAGGAGAATCGTCCCATCCCCAGCCCATAATTCAGGGCATACAGGTCGAGGGTCTGCGAGTAGTCACGCACCAGATTGTTGCCGAGCAGGAACTGCTTCTCGAACCCGATGCTGATCAGATGGCCGATGGACATAATCAGCAGGATCACGATGGTACCCCGGATGCCCGGAAAAGTAATATGACGCACCTGCTGGAGCCGGCTGGCTCCGTCCACCCTGGCTGCTTCGTACAGCTCCGGCCCGATGCCCGAGATGGCGGCGAGATAGATAATGGTGTTCCAGCCCGTCTCCTTCCAGACATCCGAGGCAGTGACAATGCCCCAGAACAGATTGCCCTTCGCCATGAACTGGATCGGCTCACTGATGATATGAAGACCCATCAGCAGGTCATTGACTGCGCCGTTGTCCGTGGAGAGCATCTTGGTAATGATCCCGGCGGCAACCACCCAGGACACAAAGTGCGGCAGATACGACACCGTCTGAACGAAGCGCTTCAGCACCTGCAGCCGGACCTCATTCAGCAGAATAGCGAAGATAATCGGAATGATAAAGCCTGCCAGCAGTCCCATGATACTCATGGCCAGCGTATTGCGCAGGGCGTTGAAGAATTGCTCATCCTGGAACAGCTCCCGGAAGTACTGGAGGCCGACCCATTTTTGCTCGAAAAAGGATTTGCCCGGCTTATACTTCTGGAAGGCCATCATCCACCCCCATAACGGAAGATAGCTGAAGACAAAGGCCCAGAGGACAAAAGGAACAGCCATCATATAGAGGTATTTCTGCTGCCGGAATTTCCCCCAGAAGCTGGAGGAGGATTTCTTCGGCTCCGGCTTCATCGCGGTGGTAATCGCTTTCATTTATGTCCCTCCTTCGATATAGCTTTATCATAATCTGCCGCCAGGACGGGAAACACCCGAAGATTTAAGTGTAAAAACAGGGGGAAATCAGTCTTTTTCGTAAGCGCTTTCTGAAAAAACATTCTCCGGCTCCTTTCTCCGGTAAGCGGAGGGGGAGGTGCCTGTGATTTTTTTGAACTTCTCACGGAAATAATCGACATCGCTGAAGCCGACGCTGCTGGCTGCCTGATGGATTTTGCAGCCCTGGTCCAGCAGCTCCTTGGCCTTCTCCATGCGGATCGTATCCAGATAAGTGTTGAAGGAGCAGCCCATGGTGTTCTTGAACAGCTTACCCAGATAGGCACTGCTATAGGTGAACACATCGGCCAGCGTCTCCAGCTTCAGATTCTCGTCATAGTGCCGGTGGATCAGATCGACCATCCGCTTCATCAGGACATCCATATCGTCGCGTATAATCCCGCCAGCATATTCCTCAAGCAGACCTGAGATATAGCGCTGGAGCTGGGGGAGGGAGGTATGCCTGTAGATCTGCTGAATCTGCTCCTCCATCCGGCTCTGCGCAGCGCTAAGCTCCTTATAATGAACGGAGAGCTTGCCGGACATAGTAGTGACGGCCCGGACATAGTAGGATTTCACCGCCATCTCGGATAAGCCCGCAGCAGCCATAAGGTCCCCTGCTTCCTGGATCAGGGCAGAGATTACGCTGAGATTGCCGGTATCCAGGGCGAAATACAGCCGGTCCATCACGGGAGCGAGCCTGCTCTCCGTATCCTGGGGGTTCGCAGGCAGCCCCTGCTTCAGCTTGAGCGAATCCGGTCCGATCATCCCCGGCTCATCATAGAAGAAATGATCCTTCATCCGCGCCAGCGCCGACTGATGCGAGACCGGCAGCTCCGTCAGACTGTCCACCATATCCCCGGCAGTGATAATGCACTCCAGTCCTTCTGCGGCAGCAGCCTCACGGATCTGCAGGGCCATCCGTTTGCTTACCAGCTCCTTCTGGTAAGAGGGCTGCAGCAGCACCCCGAGATAAGAATCGAGCGCGAAAACGATGCCCCAGCGGTTGTCCTCGAAGCTTGACGTCAGCCGGGACTTGACGCAACTAGAGGGTCCGTTGTCCGCATGATCCTGGAGCAGCAGCCGGATCAGCACGATCTGGTAGGAATCCCATAGCAGCCCCGCTTCCAGCGCCGACTCCATCAGTGCCGGGGCGGGATGCAGATTGCTCTCCATCAGCAGGGATTGAACCAGCATCTCCCGGCTCCAGACCTTAACGGCTTCATGATTCTTGCGGTGTGCCAGCCGTGCGTTCAGCACGGTGGACAGTCCGGTAAGATACAGCTGCAATTCCTCCTCATCGACCGGCTTAAGCAGATAGTTATCGATATTGTAAGATAGCGCGCGCTTGGCATAGCTGAAGTCGGCATAGCCGCTCAGAATGAGAATATGCAGCTCCTCATGATCCTCCCGCAGCTCACCGATCAGCTCCAGTCCATCCTTCCCGGGCATACGGATATCCACAATCATCAGATCCGGGGAATACAGCTTAGCCTTATGCCTGGCTTCAATCGCATTGGCCGCTGTATCTACCACCCGGTAGCCGAGGCTCTCCCAGTCCAGCAGAGTGACAAGTCCTTCGCGGATAGACAATTCATCATCAACAATTAACACACTATACATAGGAATCACTCCTTAAAGGGATGGCGAAGCTGATTTGTGTTCCGTATCCGCTCTGGCTGGCCAGAATCAAGCCGCATTCCGGGCCATAGGTCAGCTTCAGCCGCAGATGGATGTTACGCATTCCGATACTGTGGGTCTCATAGTCATCGTTGTTGTCCAGCATCTGCCGCAGCTCTGCAAGCCGGGCCGGCGAGATTCCGGTTCCGTTATCGGAGACCTGAACCTTAAGTATGGCCTCCTCCACCCGAATATCTACCCGGACCATTCCGCCGTCCATCCGGTCCTCCAGGCCGTGAATGACACAATTCTCCACCAGCGGCTGAATAATAAGCGGCGGAATCCTTAGCGTATTCGCTGCCGGATCTACATACAGCTCGTAGGCCAGCCGGTCATTGTAGCGGAATTTCTGGATGACCAGGTAGCAGTTCACGGTCTCCAGCTCACTTTGCAGGGTGATTCTGCCTCCGCCGACCTCTAAGTTCTTGCGCATCATCTTGCCCAGCAGCCGGACTACCTGCGCAATATCGGTCTGGCCCCGGGTGTGGGCCTTCATCCGGATCGACTCCAGGGCATTAAACAGGAAATGGGGATTGATCTGGCTGGCCATCATTTTGAATTTGATCTCATTCTGCTTCAGCAGGATGGCATTCTTCTGCTGGTTGGACTCCTGCACCTCGCTCATCAGGTCATTGATATTGCGGACCATGTGGTTGAACTGCCGGGCCAGCTGGCCGATCTCATCTTTGCCGTCGATCACGAGCCGGGCTTCCAGATTCCCGGAAGCGACCTTGGAGATATGCTTGCTGAGATGGAGCATTCGTCCGGTTAGCAGGCGTGAGAAGTAGTAGATTAGGATAATTGCAAGAAATAGGGAGGAGATAATGACGGAAGAAGCCAGGGAAATAATCCGGTTAGGTTCATTTACAATGCTCTCAACGGAGAAAATAGAGATAATCCGCAGACTGTTCAGGCTGCCCTGGGGATGCCAGTCGTCGATCAGCATTTTGAAGGACTGCCCGTCAATCGTGATATCTGCAGGCCCATGCCCGGCAAGGGTGGACAGCGGCTTCAGGTTGATTTCGTGCAGCGACTTGCCGAGGGTGCCTGCACGGTTGGAGGCGACAATATTATCGTTCTCATCGACGATAAAGGTCTCGAAGCTCTCCTGCTTCAGGATGCTGCTGAGCTGATCCGAATTGACATTCACGACCAGCACACCGGTTGTGCGCTGCTTGAGGAAGTCGACCTTGCGGATCAGGCTGAGATAATACTGGCCGTTCCGGCTGTCAGGAATGTAACTCCAGAACGCCAGTCCCTTCTGGGCCAGGGCGAGCTGGTACCACGGCTCCCGGGTAACCGCTTCATCGGCCTGGAGGAATTCCCAGTTGTTAAGCACCGTCGGATTGTCGATATATAGCCGGATGCTGGAGACTTCCTTGTACAGGCGGACGAAATCCCGGAAGTCGGGGTAATCCCAATAGGCCTGCACCACATCATAGACCGATTCGTAACGGTGATTCGCGGCCTCCTCCAGCCGGCTGTCATTGGACAGGCGGTAGACGATATCCACCGGAACGTTCAGCATCTCGCTGGTCCGTTTTTTCACACGGTCGACATTCGCCGTAATCTGCTTCAGTGCATTGTTCATCGCCATATTCCGCAGCTCACTGGTCAGGAACACCCCCACAATGAGTACCGGAATCAGGACGACGCTGCCGAAAGAGAGAAAGAGCTTGGTCCTGAGCCTCAGGTTGTTCATGAAGGTGATGATACGGGTATACACGAATGAAATCACCTCCGTAGGCACATTTGTAATAACGCTTACAATAGAGTATAGCGCGAAACAGGCAGCCAATATATGTCATGAAAATATTTTTTTGATAAACTTTATGGAAACGAATTCCGATAATAAAGGGATATGTACATCAATATTGGATAAATATTGAATACTTAGATGGAATACTGGAACTCTATTCTGAAGAAGTACGCGGGACCATCTATTGTGTTCGGTTTATCGCATACATTTGGCCTATGCACCTGCGCACCGGTACAATGTATGCTGTATTTGGCATACATTCGGACCACACACCTGCTCAACAGCGCAATGTATGCTGTTTTTGGCATACATTGGCCCGAATCCCTTGGTGGAAGCACATTGTATTCGGTTTTCCACATACATTTGGCCCGGTGACTTCTACTTGGATGGTAACGTAATCATAAATACAACCTTGGATCAATACCAGAAAAAGTATCTTTCAAGCGAGTTAATTAATCATCTTAGAACTCCGTATGTTTGCAAGGAGTTATAAGTCCATGATTCTATGAATTTGTGTACATAACTTACAGGTAAGTATGGTGTATGACGGGAGGGTGGCTATGGCATCAACAAAGCTAGTATTTAACGAAGATGAAGTCCGGCGCCTGCAAACGAAGATCGGCCAAGTGAGTCAGGACACCAATCGGCTATATCTTCAATTGAAGGGCCAGTCCAGTAGCTGGGGCGGTATTCCCATGGGCGATCATCTGGTCAAGGCCCAGGTTCTGATCAATGAATTAACCGTAGAAGCGGAGAAATTAGAGGATATCATCCGTGTCGCCTTGAGAGGCGTATCGGAGCTACAGGAAGAGAATAAGCGGCAGGCGGACAAGCTGACAGGCCAATTTAATCTGTTGCTCGCGGCTTTCGGAAGCTTGGGGCTGCAACCGGCAACCGGACGGCTCTCCATCCCCGATTTTGTGCAGCGAAGTGCGACGAATCTCATCACTTCAATTGTCGCTCTATCGGGAAAAGATGAGCTCAGCAGGGACCCGGTGGTGCAGCAGCTCAGGAATGTCATTCAAACCTCCGGCTTGCTGACCGTAGAAAGTATCGCTGCACAAAGTAAGCTGAACGATATCTTCGCAGCGCGGAATGAGATCGCTAAGGCCCAGATGGCCTTCAAGGTGTATCAGGCGTTCGGCAATCAGGCGCAGATGAAGACAGTTCATGCAAAGGCCGAAGAGTCCCGGCAGAAGCTGGCTTCTCTAGGCGTAGCCAAGATCTACTATGAACCCGGCAAGGATCTAAGCGCCCATTATAAGCAACCAGCGGTCACCGCCTGTGAGTATGATCCGTCAATTACGGCGGACAAGGTTCCATTATTACATAACGAAGACTATTTACTGCTGCTGCGGCTGGCGATGGAGAAGACTGCTGCTGGAGCGTATGCGCGGAGTCAGCTTGCGGCGAAGCGGCAGGAAATTCAGATCGCAGCGGCGCTTAAGCAGGTTCAAGAGCAGATCGAAGCAGAGCGGCGGTTGAGCGGGCCGCCGCTTACCCTGCCGGACGGCACGCCAATTACCGCAGACAACAAGGAAAATGAGACCACCTGGGACTTTTATCAGACGAAAGTCTATGTGCCAAATGAATATCTGACCCCGATGTACACCAGTTATCTAGGGTGGCTGGATAACATGTACGGTCTCACGAAATGGGAGAGCAAGGTCCGTCGGTCGGGAGATGTGGTACTGGCTTTTGCCGAAGGATTGGTGAAAGAGGTCGTCATGGGCGTGGCGGATACGGCAACCCTTGCCTTCAAACTAGTGGTAGACCCAGTCAAAACTACCACAGAAATGAAGCAGCAAGCGCAATATCTCATCGAGCATCCCGAAGTGCTGGTGGAAGCGGCGAAGATGGCGTATCATCAGTTTGACGAAGGCACCCCGGAAGAGAAGGCGAAAATGCTGGGCTCGGTCGCTTCGATTTTAGTTCCCGGACTCCAGGTCACCAAAGCAGGCAAAGCGGGTAAAGTCTTCGCTGAAGTGGAAGATGTCGTCAGCCAAGCGACGAAGGATGCTCTGCAAAGGATCAAGCAAAAGCTCCCGGATCTGGGACGGGCAGTGCAGACGCCGGAAGGGTTTGTTTTCAAGATAGGAGAGCTCCCCGATACTCCAGCCTTGCCGAAGACGTCGGTGCAGCAGCGGTATATGGATGGGTTGGAGGGTGGTGGGGTTGAGGGGACGGGTAAAGCTGGACCAATAAAAGAAGTTGAAATTGTTGATCGCACTGGAAAACCGATTGGCGAATTTGACGAGATTGACTTGAAAAATGGTGTTTTCTATGAGGATAAAGCAGCGAAGGGGCTTGATGTCATCAATCCAAAAACTGGATTACCTGCTCAAACACCTCAGCAATTTACAGATAAACAAATACTGGATAAAACTAGAAAAAGAATAAATAATATTGCAGAAGCTACAGCTACACGAGCTACTAAGAATGGGACTCCAGATGTGCCTTTGTTAGATCAAATAAAAGACATCCGGAAATTCATCTTCAGATTAGATGGAGATACTCCTGATTTAAGGCAAGCTGTTGAGAATAGCTTGGAACAATTAAGAAAAGAATTTCCTGGTTACACTTTTGATGCATTGTTTGGAGGGAAAAAGTAATGTCAATTAGTGTTATGGTTTTAGATGCAAAAGATGAGTTTGAAGAGAAATTTCTTATTCCTGTTGCTGCTGAGTCTTTCTTCAATGAATGTTGGGAACCAGCAATCGAACAATTAGGATTAAAGTGGACTAAAGTATTTTCCGTTGGGATCGATTTAGTTGAAGAAGATTTTCCATTTGTTTTAGAAGAATTATCAAAAATAAAAGAATGGGCGAAGGAGAACTTACCTGACGAAAAGAAGATAAAAATTATTGAAAGAATCGAATTGATTGAGACTGAAGTGCCTATTGCTTTTAGCCATCGAGATGGAATAATAATTTTTATTGGGTAAACTTTAAAAGCTCTCTTCCACTTGAACAATGAGTAGGAATGAGCTTTTTTTGCATGTTCAAGGTCTCGTAACTGAAGAAGAACTGAATACTTTTCTTTAGATTTTGAACTATATGTCTAGAGTATATATTGGCTGTACCTTCTTAAGTAATCATTCTCACTCAGTTTGTATAAGCAATATACCTAAAATCCTGCAACCCTGACTGAACTTTAAAGCCTTATGATGAGGGAAGCAATGAAATATAATGATGATATTAGAACAATTGGAGGAGCAGAGGGCAGGAGATGGCCAGCACCAGGAGCTCGGCGGGGAAGTTGAAAAGAGGGTTTTCTGATTTCTATCAGGATACGGTTGATGACATCATTAAAGAGAACCGTTCGTATTTCTTTGCTGAGCACTTATTCCAAAATTGAGATATCCCCCCCCCCGATTCCGTTGGTCACATGCACAATGCATTTCGTCCGTTCATCAATATTCTTTTCCTCCCCCCAGACCTTATAATGAGAGCGTGTTCAACAAGTTGTTAGGGGGAACTTTGAAATGGAAGGATTAATCATTGGTTGGTATGGGGCGCTTGCAGGGCTGGCAATAGCCATTATTCTGATCCTTAGAAAATTGAATCCGGTCTACGCTCTATTCCTGGGTGCCATTGCAGGGGCGCTGATCGGCGGAGCCAATCTCGAACAGACCGTGAGTGTTCTTGTAAGCGGTACACAAAGTGTAATGGGCACGGTGCTGCGGGTGCTGGCCGCCGGTGTGCTCGCTGGTGTGATGATGGAGTCGGGTGCGGCTGAAGCCATAGCCCAGGCTATTGTCCGAAAGTTCGGCGGAAGCAAGGCCATTCTGGCCCTCGCGCTGGCAACTATGGTCATTACGGCAATGGGCGTATTCATCCCGGTAGCGGTGCTGATTGTGGCTCCGATTGCTTTATCCGTAGGCAACAAAATGGAGATCTCGAAGCTGGCGCTGCTGCTGGCCTTGTCGGGCGGGGGGAAGGCAGGTAACATTATCTCACCGAATCCGAATACGATTGCTGCTGCGCGCGGCTTTGATCTTGATCTGAGTAATGTCATGCTGGCAGGCGTGATTCCTGCAATCTGCGGATTAATTGTAACCGTTATCTTAGCAACCCTGCTGAAGAAAAAAGGCGTCATGGTTACCACGGCAGAAGCTGCAAACGGTGCAGACAACGCGAATACGGACGCTTACCCGCCGCTCAGCAGAGCTATTGTGGCTCCGCTTGTAGCCATCGTTCTGCTTATGATTAATCCGATCGGCTCCATCTCCGGGATCGAAGCGTTAACCAAGCTTAAGGTGGATGCGCTCTATATTCTGCCGCTGGCGGGGATTATCGGGATGCTGGCGATGGGACAAGGCAACAAGGTGCTGCAATATACATCCTCCGGCCTTAGCAAAATGACTGCAACCATCCTGATCCTGATCGGAGCAGGCGGCATCGCCGGTCTGATCTCCGCTTCCGATCTGTCCGCCCAGGTGGTGCATCTGATTGAGCTGTCCGGGATTTCCGGGACGTTCCTGGCACCGATCTCAGGGATATTGATGGCTGCGGCTACCGCTTCAACATCCACGGGTGTTATAGTCGCTACCGGCTCCTTCGGGCAGGCCATTCTGAATATGGGCACCGCTCCGCTGGCTGCCGCTGTGATGGTTCATACCGGAGCTACGGTCATCGACTCGCTGCCGCAGGGCACTTACTTCCATGTCACGGCGGACAGTATGAAAATGTCAATCAAGCAGCGCATGGGGCTCATCCCGTATGAGGCCATGGTTGGCGGCACGATGACGATTGTGGCTACGCTGGTTTACGGATTTTTACTCTAAGATCAATATTATAGATGAGGTGTGGAAATGAGAGAGAGAACCTTTGTGCTGGCGCCGGATTCCTTCAAGGAGAGCATGACCGCGAAAGAAGTATGTACAGCGATGGAGGCCGGACTACGCAAAATATACCCTGAAGCAACCTACATCCATGTTCCGATGGCTGACGGCGGGGAGGGGACCGTGCAGTCCCTTGTCGACGCTTCGGGCGGAGAGCTTCATGATTTAGAAGTTGCAGGACCGCTGGGACAGCCGGTGACGGCACAATTCGGCATTCTCGGTGACGGCCGGACGGCGGCCATCGAGATGGCTTCGGCCAGCGGCATTCAGCGGGTGGATAAGGCGGAGCGGAATCCGCTGATCACCACCACCTACGGAACAGGCGAGCTGATTCTGGAATGTCTGAACCGTGGTATCCGCAAAATCATCATTGGCATCGGCGGCAGCGCCACCAATGACGGCGGTGCCGGAATGGCCGAAGCGCTTGGCGCCAGATTCCTCGATGAAGCTGGGAGCGTACTTCCGCGCGGCGGCGGCAGCTTGGGGCAACTGGCGAGTGTTGACGTTAGCGGACTTGATGCGAGACTGCAGCAGGTTCAGCTCATCGTTGCCTGTGATGTGACCAATCCGCTCTGCGGAGAGCAGGGGGCTTCAGCCGTATTTGGTCCACAAAAGGGGGCCACGCCCGATATGGTGCAGCAGCTTGACGCCAATCTGGCCCATTATGCGGCGGTGGTGAAGCAGCAGCTTCACAAGGATGTCCGCGACCTTCCCGGAGCTGGTGCAGCGGGGGGGCTGGGCGCGGGTCTAATGATCTTCACGCAGGCAACGCTGCAGAAGGGGATCGAGATTGTAATTGAATACACAGAGCTTCAGCAGAAGCTGGAGCAGGCGGACTTCGTCTTCACCGGAGAAGGCGGGATTGACTTCCAGACCAAATTCGGCAAAACGCCGTACGGCGTAGCCCGCACCGCCAAGGCCAGCGGCAAAAAAGTCATCGCTCTGGCCGGGTATATCGGCGAGGGAATCGAGACGCTCTACGCCGAAGGGATCGACGCCGTCTTCGGCATCGTTCCCGGCGCTTCGAGCCTGGAGAAGCTGCTGGCTGACGGCCCCGCCAATGTCGAGCGGACCTGTGAGAATATCGCCAGGCTGCTGAAGCTAGCCGAATAGAATGTGAGAACAGTGCCCCGGGAATAAAATTTCCCCGGGGCCACTGTTTTGTGGTGGAGCGGCTGAAGGCTGCCTAGTTGTTGCATTGGCCTCTTGATTGGAACAAGTGGAAAAAGAGCATCTAATTCTCACTAATCCGCACATTGGAGGATTTTAGATGGAAAAAGTACAACTGCTGTGCCCGAAACCTGCGTTCGGTGGGGGGCTGGGCTGAATTAAATGCCTTTTTTCCAATTAAATTTCTTAGTGTACAATTCAGCCGGAAAATAGATGTACTTAATCCACCTATGATCGTGCTGAAATTTTAGCTTATAGAAGAAGCACTTAAGAAATTAACAAAAAGCAAAAAGAAGCGGAGGGGAAATTTGGAACTGGAGGAGCGTTAGCGACCGCCTTTGTGTTTGGATTTCTACCGCGAGGAGCGTTTGAAATCAGGAAATCCAAACACAAGAGCGGCCGGAAGTCCAAATGTTCACCGCAGCGACGACCAGGCTTTGAGTTCTAATCGCAAGTGCTTCTTTTATAGTATCTACTTATACAGCGCCAGCAGCTCATGCGTAAGCTCGAAGAGCTGCAGCAGGTTCCTCGGGTCCTTGCCGGTGATGCTCTCGATCCGCTTTAGGCGGTATTGCAGCGTATTGCGGTGGATGTTCAACTGCTCAGCCGTCTGCGAGACGCTGCAATTGTGATTGATGAAGCTGCGGAGCGTCTCCAGCAGATCGGCGGTATCCTCCAGCTTGATCACCGTGCCGGGCTTGTCTGACAGCTTCGCCTGACTGAGCTTCACCAGGAATTCCGCATCCTCGTAGCGGATCGATTGCGCAGCAGGGCGGAGTGCCAGAAGAACGCCGAGAGCAGCTTTGGCTTGGCGGTAGCCCTCCGCGATGCTGGTCTCCAGCCGGCTTGAGGCCAGCAGGAGCTGAGGCTGGTTATACAGCAACTGCGCAATCAGCGGGCTGCAGTCCGGCCGGTTCTGGACCAGGATTACCCACGTATCCCCGTCGAGCTGGAAGGACGGATGCAGGAACAAGAGCTTTGCCTCATCCAGCTCCGGCTGCACATGCTTGAGATAGAGTACGGTGGTCTTCAGCAGAAGATCGATCTGATAGGCCGCGGCTTCTTTTCGCAGCTTCTGGGAGTACGCTCCCTGATGGTCAAGAAGCATCTCCAACAGAGCCTTCTTGCGATTGGCTTCGCTGGCCAGATGCTCCAGCGTATTTCTTTGCTCAATGAGCAGCGATACCGTGGTCCTCACGATATTGCAGAAGGGCCGGACCTCTTCCGGGCTGCCGGAGATGCCGATTACACCTACGCGGGTGTTGCCGATGACAATCGGTTCGTTGGTGCCCTTTTTCTCATATCGCCCGTCCTCCATGACTTCGACCCTCTGCCCGGTGGACAGCGCCTCGACAGCCCCCTGATGAACGGTGCCGACCCTTGCCTTATGCCCACTGCCGATGATGATCCCCTGATCGTTCATGATGTTGATGTTATAGGGGATGTCCATCATCATCTTGTCTACAATCTCCTGCGCCTGCTTCTCCGATAGCTGAAACAACCGGAACGCCCTCCTCGTCTTGAGCGGGTAACCGCCTATATTGCCTCTCAATCACTCATTGTGCATCTGAACAAAATTATAGACCAACCTTCACCGCGAAGAAAGGAGGAACCGCACTAAGAGCCTTGCAAGGAACCTCACGCGAAATTTTACGAGGGAAACGTACAAGCAGCCGCACTAGGAAAAGCACAAAGCACCGCCCAGCACCAAAAAAGCCAGCCCCAATGCGGGCTGACCTTAATAGAAGGGGGGATTGTGAAAAATAAGAATGGATGAGTCCGCACTATAAATATCGCTTACCCTTGGGCAATACCCGCCTGGCTGAAAATCAGCTTCAGCTTTTCCTCATGCTCCGTACTCCATACCCCAGGCGAAGCCAGGCTGAAGGTGGATACCGGAACACCCGACAAGCGGACAGCTTCCTTGATCGAAGCGATGAACGGGTCATCGATGGCATACAGCGCCGGAATCTCAATCAGCCGCTGCTGGAAGGACAGCACTCCGGCTAAGTCCCCCTGCTTGAAGCTGTCATACACGCCGAGCATCAGCTCTGGAGCAAAGTTCGCACTGGCAGCGATCGCCCCGTCTCCTCCGGCAGCCAGCGTGGGCAGCAAATATTCGTCGAAGCCGCAAAAGACGGAGAAGTCCGGACTAACCGCCTTAACCTGCATAATCATCTGGCGGATATGGCTAAGCTGATCCACGGTATCCTTGATGCCGAGTACATTCGGATAATGTGCGGCCAGACGGGCCACGAAGGCCGGAGTCAGATCCTGGCCGGTCATGGCCGGGAAGTTGTACAGCATGAGCGGTACATCGACCGCTTCCAGAACAGCGGCATAATGCGCGAACAGGGCGTCCCCGTTCAGCTTGTAGTAATACGGATTCATAATGACGATGCCGGTAGCTCCATGCTCAGCAGCATGGCGGGAGAGCCGGAGGGTCTCAGGGGCCGTGTTGCTGCCGGTGCCGATCCAGGCAGGAAGACGGCCATTCGTATACTCCAGGCATAGCTCTGCGATCTCTTCACGCTGCTCTGCGGTGAACAGGGTGAATTCTCCGGCCGTTCCAAGGAAGAACAGACCGTGAACCCCTTTGGCGATCAGGCTGTCGATCAGCAGCTTCATTCCGTCACGGTCGAATTTCCCGGCGGAATCCAGAATGGTCGGGACGGGAGGAATGACACCTGCATTCGGGTGGCTAAGTTTCATTTTATTTTTGCCTCCTGGTTTGGTATTATAAACATATGATTATTATAGTGAACTTGGAAGGCTTAATCAATGGATTTATGAGAGGGGAATGAAGGTGTGGACCAGAAGTACTGGGTTCCGGCATTGGAACGGGCTGATCTGATTCTTAAGGCCATCTCAAGACAGACCGGAGCGCTTAAGATGACAGACCTCTGCGAGGAGACCGGCATTAACAAAAGCTCGATGTTCTCGCTGCTGCGCACCATGGAGACTCTGGGGTGGGTGGTGAAGGATGCGGGCGAGAGGTACGTGCTTGGTGCCGGAATCTCCTATTATAATACCGTCTATAATGATTCGCTTAAGCAGAATATGAATCTGGTAGAGCGGTTCCTGGCAGAGTCGGTGCAGAGTGTCAGAGGGGTAGGGGAGACCTTTCAGCTGTCGGTGCTGGACCGCGATGAGATTATTTACCTGGCCAAGCAGGAGGGGCAGTCCCTGGTAAGGCTGGAGTCCAGCCCTGGGATGCGGTTTCCGGCCCATGCGACTGCAATGGGCAAGATGATGCTGGCACTGCTGCCGGAGGAGGAACTGGAGCGGCGTTATCCGGGTAAAATGCTGCCTGCGGTCACTTCCCGCACGCTGACAGACTGGTCTGAGTTCACCGCAGCCCTGGCTGAGATCCGCAAGACCGGCTATGCGCTGGATCAGGAGGAGATTATCCAGGGCATCAGCTGCGCCGCTGCGCCGGTTCTGGATGCCGCAGGAAGGGCGGTTGCTGCGGTGAGCACCTCGATGCTTCAGCACGCATTCGATGCGAAGCGGGAGATTGCGCTGCGTGAGGTGAAGGCGCTGGCGGGGAAGCTCTCACTGTCATAGACATCTGGGCACATTCATTCTGAGGGAGAGAAGGGATTCATATGAAATTGACCGTACAAGAGATTATGAAGGAAGACATCATTGAAGCTGTTCCGGTACATACCGCTGCGGAAGGTCCGGCAGGCCAGCTGCCGATCACCGGGGAGGTGCTGCGGAATGCACCGAGCGGAGAGATTTTTGGGATGACACAGAATGCCGGGATGGGCTGGAATCCGCTGCTGATGAACCGGCCCCAGTACCTGATTCTCGGAACGATGGGCGGTATCCGGCGTGAGGACGGCACTCCGCTGGCACTCGGATATCATACCGGTCACTGGGAGATCGGCGTGATGATGGAGGAGATTGCGGAGGAGCTTACCGCGAATGAGGGGATTCCGTTCGCCGGTTATGTCAGCGATCCCTGTGACGGCCGTTCCCAGGGAACCACAGGCATGTTCGATTCCTTGCCTTACCGTAATGATGCGGCCATCGTGCTGCGGCGGCTGATTCGTTCACTCCCTACCCGCAAGGGTGTGCTTGGCGTAGCTACCTGTGACAAAGGCCTGCCCGCCATGCTGCTGGCCCTTGCCGGTATGCATAAGCTGCCGGGAATTATCGTTCCCGGCGGCGTGACTTTGCCCCCGATAGAGGGAGAGGACGCAGGCAAGGTGCAGAGCATCGGGGCACGGTACAGCAACGGGGAGCTGTCCCTTGAAGAAGCGGCGGATCTCGGCTGCCGGGCCTGCGCGACGCCGGGCGGCGGTTGTCAGTTCCTCGGTACGGCGGCTACCGCCCAGGTCATTGCAGAGGCGCTGGGTATGGCGCTGCCGCACTCGGCACTGTCCCCTTCGGGCCAGCCGATCTGGAAGAATATCGGCCGCCAGTCGGCCCGGGCTCTTCAGCATCTGGACCAGAACGGAATCGTCATGAGCGACATTCTGACAGATCAGTCGATCCAGAATGCGATGGTGCTGCACGCTGCCTTCGGCGGCTCCACGAATCTGCTGCTGCATCTGCCGGCCATCGCCCATGCCGCCGGGCTGAAGGTTCCGACTGTCGAAGACTGGAACCGGGTGAACCGGATGGTTCCGCGTCTCGTCAGCGTGCTGCCGAATGGTCCGGTGCCGCATCCGACCATCCGGGTGTTCCTGGCCGGGGGCGTTCCTGAGGTCATGCTGCATCTGCGGAAGCTGGGACTGCTTGACGAATCTGTACTCACGGTTACGGGCCGGACACTGGGCGAGAATCTGGACTGGTGGGAGAGCTCACAGCGCCGGACGGAGCTGCGCCAGCGGCTGCTGGAAGCGGACGGCGTAGACCCGGATTCCGTGATCATGAGCCCGGAAGAGGCCAAGCGCCAGGGCATGGCGTCCACCATGACCTTCCCGGTCGGCAATCTCTGCCCGGAAGGCGCAGTCATCAAATCGGCCGCGATCGATCCTGCCGTTCTGGACAGCGAGGGTGTATATCGCCATACCGGACGAGTGAAGGTGTTCACCACTGAGCGGGCCGCTATCCGCAGCATCAAGCTGGGCATGGTCCATGCCGGGGATATTCTGGCTGTCATCGGCCGCGGGCCGAGCGGGACCGGGATGGAGGAGACCTACCAGCTCACCTCGGCGCTCAAGCATCTGCCCTACGGCAAATATGTCACGCTGATCACGGATGCCCGTTTCTCCGGCGTATCCACCGGTGCCTGTATCGGCCACATGGGTCCGGAAGCGCTGGCTGGCGGCCCGCTCGGCAAGCTGCGCGATAATGACTGGGTGGAAGTGCGGATCGATACGGTGACTCTGGAAGGAAGCGTGAATCTGGTGGGCGAGGGAGATGAGCCGCTGACCAAGGAAGCGGGAACGCTGATTCTTGCTTCGCGGACACCGCATCCGGGCCTGGCGGTAGACCCGGGTCTGCCGGAGGACACCCGGCTGTGGGCTGCGCTTCAAGCGGCCAGCGGCGGAACCTGGAAGGGCTGTATCTACGATACCGACAAAATCATTGCCTTACTGGAAGCAGGACGGCAAGCATTGGAGGAGAAACTATGAGCCGAAATCTGATTCATAATCCGATTCTGCGCGGATTTCATCCCGACCCGTCGATCTGCCGGGCTGGAGATGACTATTACATTGCTACTTCAACCTTTGAGTGGTTCCCCGGCGTGCGGATTCATCATTCGCGCGATCTGGTGAACTGGCGGCCGCTGACCTATGCGCTGACCCGCAGCTCGCAGCTCAATATGGAGGGGGACCCCGATTCCGGCGGTATCTGGGCACCTTGCCTCACGTACGACAATGGACTCTTTTATCTAATCTATACCGATGTCAAAAGCCGCCAGGGTGCCTTCAAGGATACACCTAACTATCTGGTGACTGCGGAGAATATCGAAGGCCCCTGGTCTGAGCCTGTATACCTGAACAGCAGCGGCTTCGACCCTTCACTATTCCATGATGAAGACGGGCGCAAATGGCTGGTCAATATGCTGTGGGATCACCGCACCGGCCGCAACAGCTTCGCAGGTATTGTGCTCCAGGAATATTCGGTGGAAGAGCAGTGCCTGGTCGGACCGGTTACTCCGATCTATAAGGGAACGGAGCTGGCCCTAACCGAAGGCCCGCATCTGTACCGCAAGGACGGCTGGTATTATCTGATTACGGCTGAGGGCGGTACGCAGTATGATCATGCGGTGACCGTAGCCCGCGCCAAGCAGATTGAAGGTCCCTATGTGACCGCTCCGGTTAATCCGCTGCTGACCTCTGCCGGTAATCCCGAGCTTGCGCTGCAAAAAGCAGGCCATGCCAGTCTGGTCGAGACCCAGACCGGCGAATGGTACATGGTCCATCTGTGCGGCCGTCCGGTCAAGGACAAGTACTGCAATCTGGGCCGGGAGACTGCGATTCAGCGCGTCGAATTCACCGCCGACGGCTGGCTGGCCTTGTCCGGGGGCGGAAACGCTCCATCGCAGACGGTGGAGGGACCGGATCTTCCGGCGCATCCTTTTGCCGCAGCCGCTCCGCGTGACGACTTCGAGGCTCCGCAGCTGGATGTCCGCTGGAGCACGCTCCGCGTGCCGGCTGATGAATCCTGGCTCTCGCTTCAGGAGCGTCCGGGCTATCTGCGCCTGCGAGGCAGAGAATCCATGAGCTCCATGCACCGCCAGAGCCTGGTGGCCCTGCGCCAGCAGGCCTTCCGTTGCAGCGCCGAGACCTCGGTCGACTTTGAGCCGGAGCATTTCCAGCAGATGGCCGGCCTGATCGTCTATTACGATACGAAGGATTACCTCTATCTGCGGATCACTCATGATGAAGTCCTTGGCCGAACTCTGGGACTCATCCGCTCCAAGGATGGAGTCTATGAAGACACTCTGACGCCTGAAGTGCCGCTGCCTCCCGGAGTAAGCGTAGCGCTTAAGGTCGTCATCGACGGCGAGCTCGCCCAGTTCTACTACAAGGTTGGTGAATCCTCCTGGAAGAAGATCGGGCCGGCCCTGGAAATCTATCATCTGTCCGATGACTTCCCGGCCTACATTCGCTTCACCGGCACGTTCATCGGCATGTGTGCCCAGGACCTCAGCGGCACGCTGCATCCGGCGGATTTTGATTACTTTGAGTATCTGGAGCAGGAGTAGAACAGACCCTTCCCCCAGTTGCTTTCAAACACCAAAAAGACCAGGAGCTTTCTCCTGGTCTTTTTGGTGTGATATAGGTGTAGTCCGATGGGCCGGGCGGGCAGCCAAACCGTGCAAACTGTGGAAATGTAGTGCATTAATACCCTTGAATTCCGCAAATTTAGCCGAATCGGGGAGATGAAGAGCATAAATACCCTTGAATTCTCCGAAATGAGCCCATCCGCGGAAATGAGGTGTATTAATGCACTTGAATTCTCCGAATCGAGCTCATCCGCGAAAATGAGGTGTATTTATGCACTTGAATCCCTGACGGCCTGCCCTCCAAACAACCCGGCCTCCAAACGCCCCGCCGGCCCAACCATCCAGCCGCCGGGCCGCCACCGCCCACACTCAGGCCGTGTACTTCTCCAGCGTAGCCCTTACCGCACCCGGACCAGCCAGCATCTCGGTGAACATGCCCTCGATAGTCCCGCCGAGTCCGGCGGCGTACAGGTCCACGCCGAAGATAGCCTGATCCTCCAGCACCGCGCGTACGCCAGCGGCCTTCGCAGCATCCGCGCCCAGTGTAATTCCCGCAAGCCGCGCTTGCAGTGATTCCAGCAGCGGGTCGGAACTGAGCGTGAACGCAGCGCCTTCATCGTTCACGCCCAGCAGATACCGGCACCACGCGGCAATCGCCAGCGGGATGGCCGTTAACTGCGCCGGGTCAAGCTCCTCGCGGCGGATATACGACTTGATCGTCTCGCCGAAGCGGATGCCGACCTTCTGTGAAGTATCGGTGGCGATCCGCTGCGGAGTGTCAGGGATGAACGGGTTGGCGAACCGTTCCTGCAGCACCTCGTCCAGGAATTGCTTCGGACTCAGGATGCCGGGATCAACCACAACCGGCAGGCCTTCCTTGTAGCCGATGGTCTCCACGAGCTTGCGAAGTGTGGCGTCCTTCATCTCATCGGCAATCAGCGTGTAGCCGAGCAGACAGCCGGTAACTGCCAGCGCCGTATGCAGCGGGTTGAGGCAGGTGGTTACCTTCATCGTCTCCACGTTATTAACCGTGTCGCGGTCTGTGAAGATAATGCCCGCTTCCTCAAGCACCGGACGCCCGTTCGTGAACTTATCCTCAATGACCAGGTACTCGCTGATCTCCGCATTAACGAAGGGAGCGGTGTACGTATTCTTGGAGGTAACGATCACATCCATGCCGCCGATTCCCTGCTCCAGCAGCGCCGCCTGAACGGATTCGGACGGGCGCGGAGTGATTTTGTCAATCATCGACAGCGGGAAGGTAATCTTCTGCTCATCCTCAAGGTAGGCTACAAACCCTTCCTCTACAAGACTCTTAGCGGCCCATTCCTTGGCGATGGTAACCATGCCGTTCTTCAGCTTGTCGCCGTTATGCGAGCAATTGTCCATGCTGACGAAGGTCATCGGGTACTGGCCCTTCAGGTAACGCTTGTAGGCGAAGGAAGCCACGATGCTCATGGCATGAACCGGATGCTCCGGCCCGCCGGCAATGTCTTTCTGCACAATGCCAAGATACTGCCCATCAGGACCGGTCAGGGAATATCCCTTCTCTGTAATCGTGAAGCTCGCCATCTGCAGGCTGGGATTCTCGAAAATCTCAGTGAGGCGGCTGTAATCCGCTTCCCTCGTCTTATCTGCGGTGATGCCTTCGACAATGCTGCTGACGATCCGCTTCTGGAAGTCGCCGGCCGCATTCATCAGCACCAATAGAGTCAGATTGTCATAAGGCTTGTAGACCTTGTCGATCATCTCGAAGTCAAAAGTCTCGGCGGCGATAATGCCGGTGTCAGCCTTGCCGCTGTCCAGCAGCTTCTGGTGCGCATTCGCCACAAAGCCTCTGAAAATATTCC
Source organism: Paenibacillus sp. FSL R7-0333 (assembly GCF_038000365.1). NCBI lineage: Bacteria > Bacillati > Bacillota > Bacilli > Caryophanales > Paenibacillaceae > Paenibacillus > Paenibacillus sp. FSL R7-0333. The sequence goes on along the minus strand of NZ_JBBOBZ010000001.1, from coordinate 4,884,581 downwards.
CCGCCCCGAAGTGAACCCACTCCGGCTTCGCAAGCGTATTCTGCGCTACCGCTGCGAAATCGAACTGCGGCAGCTCTACCCCTGCGGCTTCCCAGGCTTCCCGGTCCGCGATGCTGCTTCTGCTCAGACTCAGCATTTACTTGGCCCCCTTGACATTCTCCAGGCTGTCCCATACGCCGAGCAGATACATGATGCCCATCGCTCTGTCGTAGAGGCCATACCCCGGACGGCAGTTCTTTTCCTCGCCCCAGAGATGTCTGCCATGGTCCGGACGCACATAACCGGTGAAGCCGCTCTCATGATACGCCTTAACAACCTCTGCAACATCTACGCTGCCGTCACGGCCCCGGTGGGATACCTCAATGAAGTCGCCGTTCTCGAACACCTTCACATTACGGATATGGGCAAAATAAATCCGGTCGTGGAACTCGCGGATCATCGCCGGAAGATCGTTCTCCGGGTTCGTTCCAAGCGATCCGGTACAGAAGGTCAAGCCGTTATACGGGCTGTCCACCATGTCCAGGAAGCGGCGGATCGTATCGCGGCTGCGGATAATGCGCGGCAGTCCGAAGATCGGCCAGGCCGGATCATCCGGGTGAATTGCCATTTTGATATCCACTTCTTCACACACCGGAATGATACGCTCCAGGAAATACTTCAGGTTGTCGAACAGCTTATCCTCGGTAACGTCAGCATACGCCGCGAACAGCTCATCCAGCTTGGCCAGCCGCTCCGGCTCCCAGCCCGGCATCGTGAATTGTCCGGCACCCTTCAGGATGCGGTCTACCATCTCGCGCGGATTGTCGGTAATGGCAGCCTTTTCATAAAAGAGGGCATTCGAGCCGTCCGGCAGCTCCTTATACAGCTCAGTGCGGGTCCAGTCGAACACCGGCATGAAGTTGTAGCAGATGACCTTGACGCCAACCTTGGCCAGCTTGCGGATCGTATCGATATAGATGTCAATGTATTTGTCGCGGGACGGCAGTCCGATTTTGATATCATCATGAACGTTGACGCTTTCAACAACCGCTGTGCTGAAGCCCTTGGCTGTGATCTGATCGGCCACCTTCTGGATGTCTTCCATCTCCCAGACCTCACCGGCCACCTTGTGGTGCAGCGACCAGACGATGCCCATAACGCCCGGGATTTGACGGATGTGGTCAAGAGTGATGTTGTCATTGCCCTCGCCGTACCATCTCCAAGTCATATTCATTGTTATTTTCCTCCTTAAGTAAGATAAGCATAAATACAAATGATAACCTTCCGAAGCCTTGTGACAATTGACCTTACAGAACCTGCGTTACATGTGGCATAATCTTGTATACAAGACTCAATTCGTAATGATCATAGAATATGCGTTCATCTTTGTCAATGAAATTCATATCCCTTTTCTATATAATGGGGGGGAAGAACAATCCCGAACAGAAAGTTGGTCTATTCCATGACTTCCAAAAAAGAAATAATGGCCTACCTCAAGCAGGAGATTCTCTCCCTTGAGCTGAAGCCGGGGGCGATGATCAGTGAGACGGCTCTGTCCGAGCGCTTCCAGCTGTCGCGGACGCCGATCCGTGATGTGCTGAAGCAGCTGTCCCTGGAGCAATATGTCGATATTTATCCCAAAAAAGGCAATCTCGTATCCTACATAGACCTGGAGTCCGTGGAACAGATTATCTATCTGCGCAATGTGCTGGAGAAGGAGATTATGAAGTCGCTGGCCGGGAATATCCCGCTAAAAGGGCTGCATGAGCTGAGGGACAACCTTGCGCAGCAGCAGAAGTGTATTGAGCAGGCGGAGGGAGCGGAGGTGTTCCTGCAGCTCGATGACCAGTTCCACCGCACGATGTTCGGTCTGGCCGGGCGTGAGTTCCTGTGGGGGGTGCTCCAGCAGTTCAATGTGCACTACATCCGCTATCGCAAGCTGCATATGCTGAAGGACGAGAAGCTGGCGGCGATTCAGCAGGAGCATCAGCAGCTGCTGGATTATATTGTGAAGGGGGACACCGCCGGGATCGACGAGCTGCTGCACCACCATCTGCGGGCGGATATCGACTCCAAGAACCTCCAGGAGCATTTCGCCACGTATATCAAAAAATAGGGCTGGCCTTCATCAAGCACCGCCCGCAATAGCGCATAAAGCCCGCCCTCATCAACGATGAAGGCAGGCTTTTACTAAAAATATAAGAACTTATAGGTTGCACACGATAACTTATCCTTCTATTTCTCGCTGAAACGGTACCGTCCTTTAAAAGGACGGCGAAGCCGCTTCTACTTGATATAAAGCCGTACAGGCTCCGCGCTCTGCCTAGCTCCTGCCCTCGCGGTATTCCCGCGGTGACTGGCCGCTCCAGCGCTTGAACTGTCTGCTGAAATGGGCGATATCGCGGTAGCCGAGCAAGCCGGAGATCTGGCTGACGCTCAGGCTGTGGTCACCCAGCAGCACCTTGGCTTCATGCAGCATCTGCTCCGACAGGTAGACGCGGGGGGAGAGGCCGAATACCTGACGGAAGACACGGTAGCAGTGCGAGGGGCTGATCCCCAGCTCAGCGGCGATGTCGTCAACGCCATAATGGCTGTCATAGGGCACCTCCTGCGTGAACTGCTGATAGACCAGGCTCTGGAGGCGGCTGCGGATCTGGTGGGCCAGCTCGATCCGCTCATAAGTGCCCGGGGAGGAATTGTCAGCCTCCAGGGAGAAGACCTCCCAGAGCTGGGCGAACAGCTCGAAGACGGCAGACTGCAGCCTCATGCGCTGGGAGATCGTGATGCTGCCGGAGCCGGAGGTGGAAATCTCCACCAGCCTGCTGAGGAGCGGTCCCAATCTGTGGGCAACATTGCTCTCTGAGGTGAATAATACATGATTCAGCCGGCTGAGAAGTGAAATGAACAGCTTGTCATCAATATCGAAATGGATGCAGAAATAGGTGAAGGCCCCGCCGTTTCCGCTGCGGCTGGAGTGGATGTCGCCCGGCCTCAAGAGGACCAGATCCCCGGCGTGTTGAAGGTAGCTGTGGTTGTTGACGGTGAGCAGCTGCTCTCCTTCAAGCACATAATTGAATTCATATTGGGGATGGGCGTGCTGCGGATAATCCCATTCCCCGCTCACCTTGCGCAGATGCATGCCGAACAGGTTGAGCGTGGTTTTCACATCCGGGATGATAGTTTCACTAAGGCTTTGCCCCGGGACCGGCGGTTCAAAAGCTGCAACCAATAGGATCGCCCCCTGATACTTTGCGTTCTCATGATAGGGATGTTCAGGCTGTGTGCCTGTTTTATCCGAAATATAAGAATTTATATGTTGCACACGATAACTTATCCTTCTATTTCTCGCTGAAACAGTACCGTCCTTTAAAAGGACGGCAAAGCCGTTTCCACTTGTTATTAGTATACAGGATTCTGCTTGATTTGGGTAAATATTAGCGTGATTTGACAATGTTCCGGGGCTGCGGCTGCGTGGTAGGATGAACCTGAATGAAATCTAGTATACAAGATGTATGCAGAGGAGATGTGGACATGAGACAACAATCCGGGAATGAGTATGCTGCACAATATGACAGCGGATACAATGCGTGGCTAAGCTATCCTAAGCTTCAGCAAGGCCCCCTATATAAGCAATATGCGAAATGGTGCGGGGCGGTATCCGTTACAGAAGCCGGGGAGACCATCCAGGCTGCACTTCAGGAATGGACAAGAGGCATTGCCTCGCTATTGGACCTTGAGGCTGTCTCCAAGCCGCAGCCGGAAGATTTCGGTGTGGCCTTCGGCACCTTCACGGGTGATCATCCACTGATCCAGGGTGTGTTCGAGGACAAGACCGTCCAAGCTGTAGGAGCAGAAGGGTTCGCCATCCGAACCAGCCAGTCCCTTAAATGCATCGCTGTAGGGGCTTCCTCCCAGGCAGGTGTGTTATACGGCGTCTTCCATCTTTTGCGCCTGATTGCCAGCGGCAAGGACATTGAGAATCTGGATGAAATAGTGAATCCTGTGAATTCGCTGCGGATGATTAATCACTGGGATAATTTCGACGGCAGTGTGGAGCGCGGCTATTCCGGCAGATCCTTCCTGTATGAGAATAACCAGTTCACGAAGGATATGGACAGAATTACAGACTATGCGCGGCTGATGTCTACCGCCGGCATTAACGCTATAGCGATCAACAACGTGAACGTTCATGCGCTGGAGACGCTGTTTATCTCTACTTATCTGCCGGATGTGGCCAGAATCGCTGATATCTTCCGCATCTATGGCATCCGCCTGTACCTGTGCGTGAACTTCGCCGGACCTATGCATGAAGGGGAAGTAGGCACCGCTGATCCGCTGGATGCCGGCGTGAGGGAATGGTGGAAGTCGAGAGCCGCAGACATCTATGCTGCTATTCCCGATTTCGGCGGCTTCGTGGTCAAGGCCGATTCGGAGAACCGTCCCGGCCCGTTCACTTATGGACGGAACCATGCAGACGGGGCCAACATGCTGGCGGAAGCCCTGGAGCCTTACGGCGGCATCGTGATCTGGCGCTGCTTTGTATACAACTGCAAGCAGGACTGGCGTGACCGCAAGACGGATCGGGCCAGAGCGGCCTACGATCATTTCAAGCCGCTTGACGGCCAGTTCCATGATAACGTCATTCTGCAGATCAAGAACGGCCCGATGGATTTCCAGGTCAGAGAGCCGGTATCTCCGCTCTTCGGTGCCCTGGAACGGACAAACCATGTGATCGAATTCCAGATCGCCCAGGAATATACCGGACAGCAGCGCCATGTCTGCTATCTCGTTCCGCAGTGGAAGGAGATTATGGAATTCGATACGCAGGCCAAGGGCGGTCCGGCCCCTGTTAAGCGGATCGTTGACGGATCGCTGTGGGGCAACCGCCTGAGCGGAATTGCGGCGGTATCCAATGTGGGCAATGACAAGAACTGGACCGGCCATCTGCTGTCCCAGGCGAATCTCTACGGCTTCGGCCGGCTGGCCTGGAATCCTGAGCTGAGTGCGGAGGAAATTGCGGCCGAATGGATCGCCTTGACATTCGGCACGGACACAGCGGTTGCCGGAGTGATCAGCCGGATTTTGCTGGACTCCTGGGAGATCTATGAGTCTTATACATCGCCGCTTGGCGTAGGCTGGATGATCAATCCCGAGCATCACTACGGCCCGAATGTGGACGGCTATGAATATTCAATGTGGGGCACCTACCACTATGCCGATCATCAGGGAATCGGCGTAGACCGGACCGTGGCGACAGGCACAGGGTACAGCGCCCAGTATATGGGCAGCAACGCCGTACGTTATGATTCCCTGGAGGAATGCCCGGATGAGCTGCTGCTGTTCTTCCATCATGTGCCGTACACTCATGTGCTGCATTCCGGCAAAACCGTGATCCAGCATATTTACGATACGCATTTCGAAGGGGCAGAGCGTGCCGAAGGGCTTCTGGACGCATGGGGCGGACTGAAGGGCAGCATCGCAGAAGGCCTGTACACTCAGGTGGAGGAACGCCTTAAGGGGCAGGCGGCTCATGCCAAGGAATGGCGTGACCAGATTAATACGTATTTCTATCGCAAGAGCGGAATTGCAGATGCATTAGGCCGGACCATCTACTAAGGGAGCGTCTGCATTCCGGACGGCCCTGGCCTGTCTTTTGACAGGCCAGGAACTCATTTGGCTAACATCGAGGAGGAGTAGATCTCATGACACTGACTTTCAGTGATGTGATGGAGCACTTGAATGCAGGGGTACAGCTGCCCGTGAATACGGTGGATAAGCTTACGCCGGACGCTGCGGGAACAGAAGTGCAGGGAATCGTGACTGCCTTCGCCGCTTCGCAATATGTGGTGGAGCAGGCGGCCCGGCTTGGCGCCAATCTGGTGATCACGCATGAAGGTGTATTTTATAGCCACCAAGGACAAGAGAGTGCGCTGGAGCAGGATTCCGTCTACCAGGAGAAGTCTGCACTGATTACAAGCAGCGGGGTAGGCATCTACCGCTTCCATGACACGATACACCGTTATACGCTGGACGGAATCGTGGAAGGACTGTTGAAGGAGCTGGAATGGGAAGCGTATGTGGAGCGGCATCTACCTGAGGTGTCGATCCTCTCCATTCCTGAGATGACCGTTTCCGGGGTTGCAGAGTATCTGAAGCAGAAGCTGAATATCCCTTATGTCCGCGTTGCCGGGAACCTCTCCGCCACCTGCTCCAGAGCGGGAGTACTGGTCGGCTACCGGGGAAATGGCCATTCGGTCATCCCGATGTATGAGCAGGAGTCGCTTGATCTGGTCATCGCCGGTGAAGGCCCCGAATGGGAGGTGCCTGAGTATATCCGCGATGCGGTCCGGCAGGGCAAGGACAGGGCGCTCATCATGCTGGGCCATGCCGAGAGTGAAGCGCCGGGAATGAAGCTGCTGGCAGAGCGGCTGAGCCTGCAATTCCCGGAGGTGCCGGTGCATTACATTCAGGATCAGCCCGTGTTTCAAATCCTATAATTAGCATAGCTTAGAGATATCCCGAACCGCCCGCCACGGCTGTTTGGGATATCTCTTTGTACTTGTTTCGGAAACTATGATTTCCTCCTATTGTAGATAAGATATGTATAGATTTGGGGATAAGTATTCTTTGAATAAATTGTAGAATGACTTTGGTGCTGAAGGTATGCTTAGAACTGAATAGCAATTGGCTGGTACAGCGACACACGGACCGAATGTATGTGGAAAACAGCATACATTTGCTCGCAAGCAGGCACACGGACCGAATGTATGTGGAAAACAGTATACATTATGTTCGCAAGCAGGCACACGGACCGAATGTATGTGGAAAACAGTATACATTTGCTCGCAAGCAGGCACACGGACCGAATGTATGTGGAAAACAGTATACAGCACAGGGTTCTATAAACGCGACTAATATAATAACGCTACTGACATAACGTTGTCAGTAGCGTTTTTTATATGTTTTGGGGTCCCCGCAAAGTACCTGAGTTATCATCGAAGCTAAATCCTCACTTTGTGGGGTTATTTCATCAGGGGCAGTCCTGCCTCCGCCGCTCATTCTCCGCCAGAATATCCTTGATGGTGTTAGCGTCCTTCTTATCGGCAATCAGGATACCTTCGGGACCGGCTATGGCTACTATGCCGGAGACACCAATGACATGCAGCGGCACCTCCAGCTCGTTAATAATATGACTGTTCCCGCATTCTCCCCATAGCCCGCCTACTCCAATGACCTGTGAGGGCAGCCGGGCTGTCAGCGTATCCCAGCTTCCCAGGTCGGACCATTCCCCTTCATGCCTTACGACAACCGCTTTGGTGCTGCGTTCTGCCACTTCCTTGTCGAAGCTGCGGACCGCAAGCCCTGGATACTGCGCGGTTAATGCTGTGATTTCCACAGGCAGCCCCAGCCGTTCCAGATGCTCCAGCAGGAAGCCGAGCCGCGCAGCGAACACCCCGCAATTCCATAAGGCCTTCTCCTGCATCAACTCCAGGGCTTTAACTTTATCCGGCTTCTCTGCAAAAGATAGTACCGGAGCATACCCGCCATCGTCCTCCTGTGCCGGGACGATATAGCCGTATTGCTCTGAGGGATACGAGGGCCTCGTTCCAAGCAGGAGGAGTTCGGCCTCAGAATCGGCCAGAAGTGCCTCGAATTGATGGAACTGGCGGAAGAAATCATCATCCGCATACATGTCGGCCGGAGCGATACAGATGACGTCCTCCGGCTGTGCCTTTCCGGTGGCAAGCAAGTGCAGCGCGCCGAACGCGGCAGCAGTAAAGGTGCCGCGCTTGCACGGCTCACCGATTACCGGATATTTACTCCCGGTGTACCGCTGTAGGAGGGCTACCTGCTCCTGATGGGCCACAAGCAACAGGGATTCATCCAGTCCGGCCTGACTGAGCTGACGGCATACCCGCCCGATCATGGATTCTGTGCCCCCGCCCGGTGCAGGCAGGAGCTGCAGGAACATCTTGGAGCGGATGCTGCCGGACAGGGGCCACAGCCGCTGGCCGGAGCCGCCGCACAGAAGAATAGTATGCATCACGTTTCTTGCCTCCTTAAGGCTTGCCCGGAGTGGAGTATCCCTTGCGCTGGTGGAAGGAGAGCGAACGGTAAGACCCGGCGTACTTCCGGATTTGCGCCTCAGTCAGCGAGCCCGCCGGGGTCTTCAGCGCTTTATTATTGGCATTCTTGAGCAGCACAGAGGTACGGTTTGCGCTGTACACGTAGTTGGCATAAGTCTCGAATTCGGAGAAGCCGAACTGCCGCTTCTTGTTGATAGAGTGTAGAATAGCCGCGTGCCAGGACATGCCGTGGCGGGCTGCTATTTTTCGTTTGAGACTGGCCAGCTTCGCAGAATCAAACAGCATGTAGTGGGTCACGAACGACTTGGGCGAAGGGGCAGGGGCACCGAGCAGCTTGCGGTAGGTGCGGAAATATTCAGGCTGGCTCCAGTTGCGGCAATAGAAGATGCTTTTCCCGCCGGCACGGAAGCGATGGGGACGGATGAGCACCGTATCTGCATCAATGACCAGGAAATACTTCTCACGGCACACCTGATCCCCATTCATCTTGAGCAGCTGCTGATACAGCCAGCCTGACCGGTTCCAGCGGGAGGAGGAATAGCGGATCGCTTTTTTGGTGAACGGGAGGACGGTGGTTTCATTGACGAAGACGCAAGCTTTCCGGGAGCACAGCTGTCTGATTCTACTATTCTCCGGCGAGACAATATAGATATTGCTGATAGAATGCTGGACATAACGGCGAAGACTATCAATCACATAAGGGAGGGTGGCGAGATCCTTTTCGATAGCAGGAATCAGGACATCAATCGGTGGAGCGCTTGAGGTTACACTTACAGCAGCAAGGGACATAGATTCATCTCCATACATATATTGACATTTGATCGTCTTCACTAGCGTATGCCTGCTGAGCTGCTATGGAGAGGGCAATTATCCTGCACAAGTTAATCTTTCTATACGGGGCAAATGATATATTCCACGGCACCTCCGGCGGCATAGGATGCAGTGAATATGTAATTTTATGTTAAAACGGAGCGGTGGCTCCCATCCCGGACAGGAGAGTGCATAAGTGACAGCCAAAAAGGTTCAGTCAGGTCAGAGCAAATGGTATAAGACACAACTACTGCTTAAGAACGAGACAATCAAGGCTTTCATCCCCGATACCCGGAGATTTAACCGGCGTAATCTGGAGCAGATGATACATGGCTATGGAATGATCTATATCAAGCCGGAACGGGGAACGTATGGCATGGGTGTGATCCGCGCGGAGCGGAAGGACCGGCAGGGATATATGTATCAGTATGAGGAGACCGTGCGCCGGTTCGCTACGTTTGAGGCTTTTCATCACAGTCTGGCGACAAGAATCGGGAAGAGGAGCTATCTGCTGCAAAAAGGTATCCACCTGCTGAAGCATCACGGGCGCCGTTTCGATATCCGGGTGATGGTGCAGCTCAGTCCCAAGGGCGTATGGGAAGCTACGGGGATTATCGGCCGGCTCGGGCACCCGCGCAAAATTGTGACCAATTATCACAGCGGCGGCAAACCGACCGCAGTGGAGCATTTGCTCTCCACCCATCTGTCTGCGCAGCAGCTTGTGCAGCTTAAGGGGGAAATGAACCGGCTGGGCACACGCATAGCGCGGCAACTGAAAAAGACTTATCCGCACCACCGGCAATTCGGTGTAGATGTCGGACTAGACCACTCACTGAAGCCGTGGATCATTGAAGTGAATATGAATCCCGATCCCTATATTTTTAATCAGCTGAAGGATAAATCCATGTACCGCAGAGTAATGCGGTACCGGCGTTTGGGCTTGACCAAATAATACGATATGCCAAAGGAAGGCCTGCCAAGCTGTGCAAGGCCTTTCTTCGGCATAAGGCTGTGATGTGTAATCTTACTCCGGCATAGCTAAATCCCGCTGTCTTATAGTAAAATAAGATAAATTCAAATACATAGAAGTTATTGTATGCTGAACCAGCTTATGCTTGCGTCCGGCGGGCAATAATGAGCAGAAAAGGCGGCTGAATATAGCTAATGAGAAAAAGTGTTGTATTTAAAGCGGTTTCATGTTACTTTATAGTCAATAAAAACGTTTTTATCAAAAAGGAACATTGATATGGCTAAGATAACGATCAAAGATGTCGCACGGGAAGCCGGGGTCTCCATCTCCACGGTCTCCAACGCCCTGAATGATGTGGATGTGCTGAGCCCGGAGACCAAAGCCCATATTCTGAAGGTGGCCCAGCGCCTGAATTACGTGCCGAATCTGAACGGTAAGCTGCTGAAATCAGGGACCACGAAGATGCTGGGGTTCTTCACGACAAGTGTGTCCGGTCCGTACTTCTACAAGCTGGTAGAATCCATGTCCCGTCAGTGCGACCGCCTGGGCTATGGCCTGAATGTATTCGTCACCAAGGACAAACAAGTCATTATGAGCAATATCCTCGGACGGCGGGTGGATGGCGTCATTATCTATGAGGAGCTGGGCATCGACGAGCAGGACATTGCCGCTATGAAGAAAGACAAGATCAAGGCGGTGTTTCTGGACCGGGTGCTGGAGGATGAAGGGATGGGCAGCATTATCTTTGATTCCTACGAATCAGGCTATGAGGCTACGAAGTATTTAATCAGCCTGGGGCATAAGCGGATTGCCTATATCTCCGGCGTGGATACGATGTTCGACAGTGTGCAGCGGAAGGAAGGCTATCTGGCCGCGCTGCGTGAATACCAGCTTCCGGTGGAGGAGGATTTTATCCTTCAGGGGTATTTCGAGGAGGACAGCACCTATAATGCCGTGAAGTCTTACCTCCGTCTGCATCCCGCGAGCGTCCCTGACGCCTTCCTGGCCGGCAATGATATCAGTGCCATGGGCTGTATTCAAGCGCTCAAGAGCTATGGGTATGAAGTGCCGCAGGATGTCAGTGTGATGGGCTTCGATGATATTGATATCGCTCCTTATTATTCGCCGCCGCTCACGACGGTAAGGAATCAGATTGCAAGACAGGGCATGCTGGCGATTGATCATCTGGTCCGCATGATTCAAGACAAGGAGCAGGGCGCAGCACAGAAGCTGCAGGGCGAGCTTGTCGTAAGAGGCTCAAGTCATGTGAAGCTGGAGCGGAAGGACCGCAGATAGAGGGCAGCGGGTGAAACTGATTTTACAGGAGGGGGATTTTTTGCGCCAAAATAAAAACGTTTTTATTGCCTTGAGCAACCATTTGAGCACCAACGTGATATCTCAATGGAGAGGGGGACAAGATCATGAATAAACCATCAGCGTCTACAACATCAGCTTCCATCCCGCCAGCTGTTCCGCCGTCCGCCAAGAAGCCTGTGGGGCAGCGGATCAAAGAATTTGTAACCGATTACAAGAGGCAGTGGGAGATTCAGTCGATGGTGCTGCCGGGCATTATTTTTATGATTATTTTCTGCTACATACCGATCTACGGGCTGACGATTGCCTTCAAGAACTACACGGTCATTGATACCTTGTCCACTGCACCCTGGGTGGGGCTGGACAACTTCCGGATCATTCTGTCGGACGAATACTTCTGGGATGCGGTCATCAATACGCTGGGCATCAGCTTCCTAAAGCTTGGGATCGGGTTCATCATCCCGATTATCCTCGCCATTATGATCTACGAGCTGAACATGGGCCGCTTCAAAAAATTCGTCCAAACGATCTCCTATCTGCCGCATTTCCTGTCGTGGATCGTCCTGGGCGGGATGCTGATCACCTGGTTCTCCACCTCGGGGCTGTTCAATGAGCTGCTGCTGAATCTCGGGCTGATCTCGAAGCCGTCCAACATCCTGCTGGATGCCGGGAAGTACTGGTGGATTGCCACGTTGTCCGATATCTGGAAGGAAGCCGGCTGGGGCACCATTCTGTATCTGGCGATTATGGCTAAGATTGACCCCACCTACTACGAAGCGGCCCGGATTGATGGAGCCGGCCGGCTGCGTCAGATCTGGAATATCACCCTTCCGAACATGAAGGCGATCATCAGCCTGAATCTGATTTTGACGGTAAGCGGCCTACTCGGCTCGAATCTGGATCAGACGCTGGTCTTGATGAACTCGCAGAACCGGGAGAAAGCAGAGGTCATCAACTCTTATGTCTACCGCATGGGGATGACGCAGGGCGATTTCTCTTATGCTACGGCTGTCGGTCTCGGTGTCTCCATTGTGTCGGTAATCCTGCTGCTTATGGCCAACAAGGTCACCAGTAAATTGAACGATAATCAATCCGTGTTGTAGAGGGGGCGTTAGAGTGAATCGGAAGGTCATACGGGAAGATCTCGACAGCCGGATCTTTGATGCGGTGAATAAGGTGCTGTTGGTCTGCTTCATGGTTATTATCCTCGTTCCCCTATGGAACGTAATTATCTCCTCCCTTAGTTCGGGCAGGGCGCTGGCCGAGGGCGGATTCATCTTCTGGTCCAAAGAATTCTCGCTCGAGAATTACCGGGCGGTCTTCAATGACAGCACGATCGGTCAATCCTTCGTTGTCTCGGTCGCCAAGACGTTCCTCGGGGTGATCACCCACGTATTCTTTTGCGCGATGATCGGCTACGGTCTCAGCAAAAGATACATCCGCGGCCGCAAGCTGTATGTGGCGATGGGCGTCATCACGATGTTTTTCTCCGGCGGAATGATTCCGACGTATCTGCTGATCAAATCGCTCGGGCTGCTGAACAGCTTCTGGGTCTACATTATCCCGGCATTATTCAGTTATTACGATGTGGTGATTCTGATGAACTTTTTCCGCAACGTGCCGGATTCGCTGGAGGAGTCGGCCAAGATTGACGGCGCAGGCGACTGGCATATTTTCCTCAAAATCTTCATTCCGCTGTCCATGCCTGCGATGGCTACCATCGCCCTGTTCAACGGGGTGGGACAATGGAACGACTTCATGACCACGAAGCTGTACATTACCGATCAGGCGCTCTACCCGCTGCAGATGAAGCTGTATGAGATTATTGTGCAGTCGCAGACCCAGTCCATGCAGAATATCGGAGGCTCCGTCGTGATTGAGACCACCACCAAAGGCGTTCAGCTGGCCACCATTGTCATTACCACACTGCCGATTGTTGCGATGTATCCCATTCTTCAGCGGTACTTCATCTCGGGCATGATGCTGGGAGCGGTCAAGGAGTAGAAGAGGTTCACTACATTATAGGAGGTCAAGAAGATGATCAAGATGACTAAGGTTCTCGGCACAAAAACGCTAAAATCCGCGCTGCTCCTGATGGCGGCTATGCTGGTGGCGGCAGGGTGCAGCTCCGGCGGCGGTTCGACTAAGGAAGTAGAGGTGTCGCTTGAAGGCCGGTATACGGTAGACCCGGAGACTCCGGCCTGGCAGCTGGATAAGAAGAGCGAGACTACGGACTTAACCTGGTATGTGAACGCAGACTGGTGGAATACGGACTTCGGCAAGGATGTAGTCACCAAGAAGATCAAAGAGGATCTGAATATCAACATCAAGTTCATTACCGGGGACGATACGAAGCTGAATACGTTCTTCGCGGGCGGCGATATGCCAGATCTGCTGACGATCTTCGACTCCAATTCCCCGGTTGTGCAAAAAGCCGCCACCTGGGCGCTTCCGCTCAATGAGCTGGCGGAGAAGTATGACCCGTATTTCAACAAGGTGGCCGCTGCCGACACGCTGAACTGGTTCCAGCTGAAGGACGGCAAAACCTACGGTTATCCGAACTATTCCAATACACAGGCGGATTATGACAGTGGCAATATTCCGGCGAAGACGGCTTTTGTCATCCGCAAGGATGTGTATGAAGCGCTGGGCAGCCCTGACTTCGGGACCCCGGAGGCCTTCCAGAAGACAATGAATGAAATTAAGAGCAAATTCCCGGACATGATCCCCTTCGGGTTCAATGCCATCGGGGAAGGGAGCGGCTCGCTCGGGGATGCGCTGCAGGATTTCATCGGCGTTCCGCTGGAGACGGAGGACGGCAAGTTCTACAACCGCAATCTGGATGAGGATTATCTGACCTGGCTACGGACGCTGAATGCCGTGTACCGGGACGGGGCGATCAGTGATGACAGCTTCGCAGATGACGGAACCGGCTTTGAGGAAAAGGTGAAGTCCGGCAAATACGCAACGATGTTGCTTGACGGTACTCCACAGCAGGGCGGCAATTTGCAGATTTTCATGAGTGCCAATCCAGGTAAGGAGTATATGGCTGTTGACGGGCCGCAGAGCACCGTCGGACATCAGCCAACCCTCAATCAATCCGGGATTACCGGCTGGATGATTAATTACATCACCAAGAACTGCAAGGACCCGGCCAAAGCGATTCAGATCTTCACGTATCTGCTGAGCGAAGAAGGACAGAAGCTGATGAACTACGGGATTGAAGGCGTAACTTATAAATCCAATCCGGACGGTACGGTTGAGCTGCTGCCGGAAGTGAAGGACCTGCAGCTTAATAATGCGGATAAGTTCAAGAAGGACTACCGGATGGGCGAATTCATGTTCTTCGGACATGACCGCCACAAAGCGCTGAGCAAGGACGCCTTCCCCGAGTCGATCAAGCAGATGCAGGAATGGGGTAAAGGCAAGCTGAAGCCGCATTTCATCCTGGAGAATATTAACCCCGATCAGGGGACGGCGGAGGCCCGCGGCCAGACGGCCATTAATACGAACTGGAACACCACGCTGGTCAGCATGATCCGTGCCAAGGACGAGGCAACCTTTGACAGCATTTTGGCGGAGCATAAGGCCTTCCTGGACAAGAACAACTGGAGCAAAATCGTAGAGGTGCGCAGCGAGAAGATGAAGGCCAATAAGGAAAAGCTGGGCATTAAGTAGGCAAGGCGCAAGGGAGGGCCCGTTTTGGGCCCTTTTATATAAGAAGATGGAGGGATAACACATGCGGGAAATGATCATGTACCAGTCCAGCGGAGAGGACCGGCTGTTCGTGGAACAGCCTGCTGCGGCGCTGCCGCAGACTCCTGCTGGTAGAGTTACGGTCACCGTTGACATTGATGCGAGTAAGACCTATCAGGAGATGGATGGCTTCGGGGCTTCCTTCACCGACTCGGCCGCCTACCTGATCCATCAGGTGCTAGGCGCAGAGCAGCGGACGGAGGTGATGCGGAAGCTGTTCGATCCGCAGGCGGGGATCGGCTTGTCCTTCCTGCGTAATCCCATGGGAGCCTCGGATTATGCCAGAACGGTTTATAGCTATAACGACCTGCCTGAAGGCGGGAGCGATCCGGAGTTGGCCGGATTCTCCGTCGCCCACGATGAAGCAGACATCATTCCTTTGGTGCAGGAGGCACTCAGGCTTAATCCTGAGCTGAAGCTGATGGCCTCCCCCTGGAGTGCGCCGGGCTGGATGAAGACCAGCGGCTCGATGATCGCCGGGCAACTGAAGCCGGAGTATTACCGGGTGTATGCGGATTATTTTGTTCGCTATATTCAGGCCTATGCCGCTCATAGCTTACCTATCTATGCTGTCACTGTGCAGAACGAGCCGCTCTATGAGCCGCAGCATTACCCCAGTATGCTGATGCTGCCGGAGGAGCAGCGGGAGTTCATCCGGGACTATCTGAAGCCTGCGTTCAGGCAGCACGGGCTGGCCGCCAAAATCTTCTGCTATGACCATAACTGGGACCGGCCGGATTATCCGCTGTCTGTTCTGGAGGAAGCCGGGGCAGAGGTGGACGGCGTAGCCTGGCACTGGTACGGCGGAGCGGCATCTGCACAGTCGGTGGTGCAGGCGGCCTACCCGGATCATGAGGTCCATTTCACCGAAGGCTCCGGCGGGGAATGGATTCCCCCGTTCGAGCAGGCTTTCTCCAATGTGATGCGTACGGGAATTGAGATTCTGCGGAATCACAGCAAATCGTTCGTGTTATGGAATATGGCCTTGGATGAACAGAACGGCCCTACGGTGCCGGGCTTCGGGGAGAGCACCTGCCGTGGGGTAGTTACGGTCAACCAGCAGACCCGGGAGCTGACGTACACCCTGGACTATTATGCACTGGCACATTTCAGCAAAGTGATCCGCCCCGGGGCATTGCGCCTGGAGTCTGCGGCCAGCAATGAGCAGGTGCGCTCCGTTGCGTTCCGCAACGCGGACGGCTCGCTAGCGGTCGTCCTGTTCAACGACGGAGAGACCCCGGAGACCGTGGCTGTGCGGCTGGAGGGGGAAGAATTATTGACCCTAGATATCGCTGCGAAGGGTGCGGTTTCTGTTAGAGGGGGCAGGTAAGAGGAAGTAGCGGTTTAGTGTAGAAGAAGACTAAGGCTGCCGGGATTTTCCCAGGCAGCCTTAGTCTTTTTTGGAGAGAAGCAGGGAAATATCGCCCTGGCGGAATGTAATCGGAAAACCGATTACAATGCACTGTCGCGAGGTACATGGACCGAATGTAATCAAAAAACCGATTACAATGAGCACACACGGAGGACGTGGTCCAAATATAATCGGAAAACCGATTACAATGCGCTGTCGCGAGGCACATGGGCCGAATGTAATCGAAAAACCGATTACAATGAGCACAGGGGGTACGTGGTCCAAATGTATTCGGAAAACCGAATACATGCGGTCAACGCGATTTTTCTAATTACTGTTTACCTTTGAAAACACCCGCGATCTCATCCAGCAGCCGGTCGAGGGTAATCGGGTCATCGAAGTTATACTTGCTGTCGAAGGTGTATACACGGCCTTCCTTGACGGCAGGGATCGCTTTCCATAAGCCGCTGTCCATCAGCGCGCTCTGTCTTGCAGCCGTCTTGCTGCTGGTGTCGGTAAGGAGGAACATATGCTTTCCAATATACTGTGGCAGCACCTCGTCAGAGATGGTTACGAACCGTTCTCCGGCATCGACCAGCTTCTGTACGCCTTCTGCCGGTTTGAAGCCAAGCTGTCCGTACAGCGTTTCATTCAGACCCTTGCCGCCCATAATGTACAGCTCGGAGCCAAGCACCAGTAGGGAGGTAGCTGTATCGCCTTCAGTCAGATTGAGCTGCTTCTTCACGGAGGCAACCTTCGTCTTATAATTGTTGAACCATTTATCGGCTTGTTCAGTCCGTCCGAACAATTCGGCCAGCTGCCGGACACGTTCTTCGGTCGGGAAGGTGCCGTCAAGGCCAACTACTACGGTTGGTGCGATTTGGCTTAACGCTTCAATCCCGGTCTCATCCCAGTCGTCGAAGATAATCAGGTCCGGTGACAAGGCAAGGATTTTCTCAGGGGAGAAAGGGTAGCCGATATCTTCAATCCCTTCGAGCAGATCGGGGTAAGCCACCTGAGTGCCGATGACGCTTAGCGAAGCTCCCGCAGGCTTAATCCCCAGCGCCAGCAGGTCACCCGGATTACTGCCGACATATACAATGTGCTGCGGATCAGTTGGGATTTCAACCTCTCTTTTTTTGTAATCCGTGTACAATCTTGTTGTAGCCGCAGCTTCGGTTGCCGCCGGACTGGCCGCAGGGGACTCAGTTGCAGCAGCCGTAGATGAGGCGGCGTTATTCGTGTTGTCTGACTGGCCGCAGGCTGCGAGGATTAAGGTGAGGATCAGAAGGGTTAACGGAAGAAATATCTTTTTTGTGCTCAGCATAGGTGATGCTCCTTTATGATGAATTTTTCCATAAAACAACCTGTTTTCGCAGACAAATGGACACCAGTGTACTTATGTACCTTATGTACGGAGATTAAACAGGTAAATGCCTGCTGGAGAGGCAATAAAGAATCTATTCTTGATAATGATTATGATAATCATTATCATTTAATTATAATAGTGAGGAATAAGAGAGTTGTCAATCCTCAATATGACTCATCAACAGCCACCGCGCACAATCGGCTTACAGCACAAAGACGCCTCTACACTATCCATATGGTGTAAAGGCGTCCTTTTATATAAGTGTACCTAGAGTACCGGATGCGGATACTGATCTTTCTTATATTCATTCGGAAGGCTAACTTAGTAGGAAGTATTCCAAGAAGATTAAGGCCTAACCACCTCATCATACCCGGCAGTTCCAGGTTCCCCTGCATTTTGAGGGATTCCCTTCAAATGTTCGTTGAAGAAATCCAGTACCAGCCGGTTTACAATTTCGTTGCTTCGCGCACTATCAATGCTGCCCGTCATTCCGGTGAACTTCAGCAGGCTTGAATAGAGCTGCAGATCTGTAAAGTTGTAGTGTGCTGTGCCTTTGATATAGAGCCTGCCGCCCCCGTTCAGCGAGGCATTATTCATTATTTTCTCCTCGGCATCGATGTCAGGATCTGTATTCTGCTTCTTAACGTTGTAGTATTCCTCTGACTCTATGAACAAAAACGGTTTGCTCATTTCCGGCCCGGTAAGGGTATACAAGGATCCATCCATGTCAATCCCGGCCTTCATTGCTGGAACTGAGAACATCGCCTCGTACGCAGCCGCTCCCCCGAAGGAGTGCCCTATCACCCCGATTTGTTCAGCATTTATGTAATCTGCGAATTGCTGCTTCAGTTGGCCGAGGACAAAGCGGTTATCGCCGTTCCATATGTTGCCCAGTTGGGTGCCGGTTCCTGTGAAATTATCGGCGCTTAAAGAGTCATTAAACCCGGTAACTGTGCCGTCTGGAAACAAGGTCGCTGTTGAACTGTAGGTATGATCTACAGCTGCTACAATATAACCGTTTGATGCCAGATTCTCTGCAAGCGAGGTATGCAGAAGGCTGGAGGAACCGAGGCCATGATTGATTAGGATCAGCGGATAAGGTCCTTCAGAGCGAAGCCAGTCCGCATCAGGATAAGCATTCGTATGAATGTAACGCCAATAATCCAGGGCGAAGGAGGGGACTCTCAATGATCCGGCAAAAGCGGACATCAGCTTCCGGTTGCTTTGACGGTCACCAGGGAGCCAGGGAGCAGTATGCATCCCGTGCTTCACAGCGGCTGGATACCAGACATAAACCATCAGCTCTCTTGAATCCCCCGGATCTGGCGTCTGAGGTTCTGGCCGGCTGCTGTCGGTGAGATGAAGAGTCTGCACACCAACGGCATAGGGCCCTTCCGGAGCGGGAAGCTCCACAACCGGGAGAATGGAAGACAGCACTGCCGAGCCGATCACCATGAGTAGACCTGCAGCTACAGAGCAGCGTTTCAGCAAGCGGAAAATAGATGTTCCGGAGGTTTTTCCACTAGACAACAGTTCCTGCGAACGGCCTCTAATGATTCCTGAAATGCGGATGAACATGCCAAGAAGTACAATTACATACACGCCCGCCATTTGCCAACGGTACCCTTCGAACCAGAGCTGTGCAGCACATAATGTAATACTAACCGCAGTTAATCCCATTTGTACCTTGAGAGGTAATTTGCGAAACACAAAGCTTAGCATAAATAATAGGGTTGACACGGTTAATATAATCTCTAATACTCTCATAATATAGCTCCTATCATTACACTCGTAATAAGACCGTACGTTTCTTACATTCAGCCTATCTAAAAGCATAATAAAAATGTAGTACGCCAACTTACGTTCTAACGGTTACTTCTCTAGTTTAACATGGAGGAGCCGGCAGATTCTAATACAGTAGATTTCCGATCAGGTATAGCCAAATAGAATCATCGGCAAAGAGGCACGGACGGCTATAAAATGATAGAATAATAGTCATAGTCTTAAATACAGGGAGTGAATTTCTTATGAAAAAGATTGCTGCCGGAGTCATCGCCGGAGCGATATTGATGATGGGGGCGCAGGCGCTGGGCGCTTCTGCAACACTAGTAGGAAAGGCTATTCAGGCGGAGTATAGCGTGAAGGTGTACGGGAAGAAGCTGGCTGATCCGGCCATCGTAATTGACGGCAAAAGCTATGCTCCCGTTCGCGCAATCGGAGAATTAGCCGGGTTCAAAGTTACTGTAGAGGGCAAAACGATCAGCCTGGTAGAGAAGACGGGGACGGATTTGTTCTCATCCAGCGATAGACTTCCCACTGCGACTCCTGTGCCGGTTGCAACGCCGGATCCTGCTTTGACCTTGACCAAGAGCAAGCTGGAAGTTATAGACGCTAAAATTGATATTGCAGTCAACAATATTCTGACGACCAGCAGCGAGCTGAAATCAAATCCCGGCAGCGCCGAGCTGAAGCTGAAGCTTGAGCAACACAAAGCGGAATACGCTGACCTGCTGAAGCAGAAGGATCTGGAGCTGCAGAAATAAACGGAAGCCGAGTGTAAGAAAAGAAGCAGGAACAGGGTGCCAAACAGCCGTGAAGGAAGTTGATCATGGCCGGCGGGTACCCTTTTTGGCGTCCATGGGCTTAAGAACAGACCGTACACGTAGCGGAAGGAAGCCGGATACTTCACGGAAATTCTGATCCGACGGCAATATTCTCAGCACCGTATTGTCTGTCCGGATGCCGCATGCTATATTTTGACGGTAAAAGGAATCCAGCTTCGCGGAAAGGAAGCAGCCTATGATGAAGGGGACCAGTCTCCGAATCCGGCTCCTGGTCATTATGATGTGCCTGACCACATTGCCGGTGCTCACTGTCACCACCATTGCCAGCTACAACACGCGGCAATCCGTTGAGAAGGAAATGATCAATGCGAATGATTCCCGGATGCAGTGGGCCGACCAGTATCTGGAGGAGCTGATCGAACAGCTGGATACCCTGTTCTACACCCTGCAGATTAATCCGCAGCTTATGGCCGGACTTACGGATACAGACAGTACGGACGCGGGTAACCAGTACCGCTCGCTGAACAATATCCGTGAAGCCATAACCTCGCAATTCTATACAAACTCACGGAAGATAGATGAGCTGACGCTATACATGCACGAGAAGCTGAAAGCCATTTCCGTTGACTTTGTCAATAGTGGAAGCGTTTCCCCGCTAAATATTCACACGGGTCCCTGGAGCCGGCTGTCGCGTGAGCCGGTCAATATGTATTTCAAACAGAACGGCAGCGGGATCTACGCGTATCACGGAATCAACAGGTTTGAGGATCACCGGTTACTCGGAGGCATAGGAGTGCGGATTAATACAGAGGTATGGGAAGAGGTCAGCCATATTCTCCAGTCCGAGGCCGAGAGCTCGGTCTTCCTGCTGAATGATGAAGGGGAGCTGCTCTCAGGTTCGACGATGTCCGAGAGCTCCGGTGATATCGGCAGGCGGCTGCAAGAGCTGAATATCTCTGAGCATGGACTGGAATTCCGGCAGAAGGACGGTTACTTCTTCTTCATGAAGACAGTGGCGGATGGCCAGCTCACCCTTGTGAAGGCCATACCGTTGACTACTGTCGCCAGCAGCGCAAGGCCTACGATTGCTGCCGGCTTCCTGACCGGCGGGTTATTCGTCATCGCCTCTATTCTGCTGTCCATCCTGTTCTCGCTGCGGATTACCCGCCCCATTGTCGGTCTGGCGATGTCGATGCGCAAGGCGCATGTCAGCAACTTCGAACAGCATTCTGTGCAGAGTCGCGATGAGATCGGGCTGCTGGAACGCGGCTACAACTCGATGATGGAGCGGATCAGGGAGCTGATTGAGGTAGAGTACCGCCAGGAAATTGAGGTCAAGAATGCCCAGCTGCTTGCCCTTCAGGCGCAGATCAATCCGCATTTCCTGAATAACACGCTTCAGCTGATCGGGGGGATGGCGCTGTCGAGGAATGCTGATGATATCTATAGCATTACCCGGGTGATTGGCGATCTGCTGCGGTATTCCATCAGCCATGAAGGCGGGCTGGTGAAGCTGGAGGAAGAGCTTAAGCATGTGCGCAATTATGTATTCATTCAGGAGAACCGTTTCCTCGGACGCTGCACCGTAGTGATGGAGGCGGACGAGTTCTCCCGGGCCAGCCTGCTGCCGCGCTTTACGCTGCAGCCGCTGGTCGAGAATGCCTTTGAGCATGGCCTGCAGCCGCAGCGGGGGCACTGGAAGCTGATCATCCGGATCAGGACCATCGGCAGCCGCACCGTGTTCATGGTGAAGGACGAAGGGGTCGGCATGGCGCCGGAGCGGCTCGGGGAGATCCGTGCTGCGCTTAGGGGCAATGTCACGATGGCGGCCGATCCCGCTGCACAGGCGGGGGAGCCTCCGAAGCGGAGAATGGGGATCGGACTGAGCAATGTCCATTCGCGGCTTGTGCTTCAATTTGGAGAGAACTATGGAATGAACATATACAGCAAGGCCGGAGCGGGAACACTGGTTGTGATCCGGTGGCCTGCGGCCGCAGAGGGGGATGAACGAAATGCTGAAGGTGCTGATAATTGACGATGAGCCCTGGTCCAGACAGGTGGTGAAATCGCTGGGTGCCTGGGAGGAGCACGGAATGCAGGTGATCGGCGAGGCGGAGGACGGAATTGAAGGGCTTGAGCTGATCGAGGCATTGCATCCCGGGCTTGTCATCACCGATATGCGGATGCCCGGACTGGACGGGGTGGAGCTGCTGGAAAGGCTGAACCGCCAGTACCCGGAGGTACAGATTATTGTAATGAGCGGGTATGATGACTTCGTCTATCTCAAGCAGGCCATCCGCTCGAAGGCGGCTGAATATTTGCTGAAGCCTGTGGACCGGACGGAGCTGAATCATGTTCTCTCAGAATGCGCGAAGGAACGGGAACGGCAGCGCTTAACCGGGTCGCCCTTAATGCTCATGGAGCAAGCGCTGATGGAGCATTATCTCGCCTACCGCCAGCGGATCTATGACCAGCTGCTGGCGCTGAACAAGCCGGCAGTGAGGGAGGAGCTGGAGAAGCTGGGACGGGAGCTGGAACACTCGGTGCCGCAGCATCAACTCGAAGCGATGCTTGAGCGGACCTCCCGTGATCTGCTGCTGCTTGCCGGGGAAGCTGCGAAGAACAGCGGGATGGACCCGGGAGCCGATGCGGGAACGACAGATAAGCCGTGGCCGTCGGTCCAGGCCATGGTGACGGGGCTGGGAGCTCACTTCACAGAGCTCGTCAACACGGCTCTGGAGCAGCGCAGGAACCGCATCAGGCTGGATTTGGCGGAGGTTGAGGATTATATCCGCGGCCACTTTCATGAGCCGCTGTCTCTGGAAGGAATCGCGGCACATTTCCTGGTGACGAAGGAGCATCTGAGCCGGGCCTTCAAGGCCGCAACCGGAGACACTGTAATCGAGCATATCACCTCCTTGCGGATGGAACAGGCAAGGGAGCTGATTGCTGCGCGCGATATGCCGATCAAGGATGCCGCCGCACTCTGCGGTTATGAGGATCTGGCTTACTTTTACCGTGTCTTCAAGAAGCACTTCGGCATTACTCCCGGTGAGCTGCGGAGCGAGAAGTGAATTTTGCGGATGATAAATAAAAATGAAAGCGTATCAATATAATACAACTCCCGATGTTAATATCCTCAAAAGACGCTGCCCCTTATATCCCCTACACTAAAGAGGCAAAGATAACAGAAGGGGGTAACAGAGATGAAGAAAGCGCTTAATACGGCAATGACACTGCTGCTTGTTCTGGGAATTGTATCGGGGTGCAGCTCCGGTTCGAATGGAAATACGGCAAGTGACAGCCCGGATTCCACGCCGGCGGGGAGTGCGGCTGCGGCGACAGAAGGCCCGGCCCGGCAAGTAGAGCTGAAGGTATTTATGAGCTTCCCGCGCTTTAAGGATCAGTTCGATAAGTACTTCGAGCAATTCAAGGCCAAGGAGCTGGCGGAGAAAAATATTGATGTCACCGTGAAGCTGGAGATGCCGAACCCGGATCAGGCCAAGCAGATTCTGGAGACCCGCATGGCTTCGAATGATGCGCCGGATGTATTCACCCTCCATGCCATTGCGGATGTGCCACGGTATTACAAGGCCGGCTATCTGAGCGATCTGTCGGATCAGGCCTTCGTGCCGAAGCTGTATGACAGTGTCCGGGATACCGTTACTTATGATGATAAAGTCGTAGCTCTGCCGCTGGAGAGCCTGTCCTGGGGCTATCTGTACAATAAGCAGATCTTCAGCGAGCTCGGCATTCAGCCGCCGCAGACGCTGGATGAGATGAAGGCGGCGATAGACAAGCTGAATGCAGCCGGGATTAAGCCGTTCGAGCTGAGCTTCCAGGAATCGTGGATTCCGCAGCTGATGATGGCGCTGTCTCTTGGCGGCATCGTCTCCTCCGAGCATCCGGACTGGGTGGAGAAAATGAACAAAGGCGAAGCCTCTTACGCGGATGTGAAGGATGTCTTCAACATAATTGATCTGATAATGGCTAACGGCACGGATAAACCGTTTGAGGTGGGCAGTGCGGCCGGTTCTACAGATTTTGCAAATGGCAAAGCAGCGATGTGGGTGCAGGGACCCTGGCAGGCGGAATCCATCCTGAAGGCTAATCCTGACATGGAATTTGGTGTAGCTCCGCTTCCTGTAAGCAATGATCCTGCTGCTACACAGATTAATCTGGCGACCTCCACCTCACTGGCCGTATCCCCTAACAGCAAGAATAAGGAAGTGGCGCTGGATCTGTTAAATTATGTGCTTGATGACAAGGATTCTTCGGCGCTGTTCGAGGAACTGAAATTTAATCCGGTAGCGAAGCAGCATACCTACAATACCTACCCGTGGGTAACCGAAGCCAGCTCCTATGTCTCTGAAGGCAAGGCTTATCTGGATCTGTCGCTCCCGAATGGTGTAACCGATGAGACAGCTAAGCTGCTGCAGAGCTACTACACCCAGGGGGTAACCCAGGATGAATTCATCAAGACACTCGATAAGACCTGGGCCAATGCGGTAAAAGCAGGCAATTAAGGGATTCCCAGAAACAGCATAGGAGTGATAGAGATGAGTGGAAGCCGTGCAAGAAGACGTTCCTTCATCCTGCTGGCCTTCGTGTTTCCCGCGCTGCTGTTCTACGCCGTATTCATGCTCGCTCCCGCCTTCGGCGGGGCATGGTACAGCTTCACGGACTGGAACGGACTGAATCCCGCCTACCATCTGGTGGGATTCTCCAATTATATCGAAGCGCTGACGGATGATGCCTTTTTCATTGATTCAGTCTGGTTTACCCTGAAATTTGTAGTGGTAATGGTTGTAATGCAGAATGTGCTGGCGGTCCTGCTGGCGGTCCTGATCGAATCGCGCAGCCGGAGCAAGGCCTGGTTCCGGACGATCTTCTTCATGCCCAACATGATCAGTATGATTATCGGCGGCTTCATGTGGCTGTTCATCTTCACCAAAGCTTTGCCTTATATCGCTGAGCATGCAGGACTCGCCTTTCTGGACCAGTCGTGGATCGGCGATCCGAAATATTCTTTTCTGGCGATTGTCATTGTCTCCCTGTGGGGCGGCGTTGGCTATCTGATGGTGATCTATATTGCAGCGCTGCAAGGGGTGCCGGACGCGCTTAAGGAGGCGGCAGCAATCGACGGTGCGAACAGCTGGCAGACCTTCCGCAGCATTACGCTGCCCATGGTCTATCCTGCGGTAACGATCGGAATATTCGTGACGCTGAACAGCTCCTTCAAGGCATTTGATGCCGTGTTCGCGCTCACGGGGGGCGGACCGGGGCGGGCGACACAGGTTATTGCCCTGAATATTTTTGAAGAAGCGTTCAAGATGAGCAGCCGCTACGGCTACGCCAGTGCCAAGGCAATGATCCTGTTCCTGGTAGTTCTGGTAATCACGCTGATCCAGCTGAGCCTCATGAAACGAAGAGAGGTGGAGGCATGAGCACGGTCCGGGTGAATTCCACACTCAAGCCGGGTACGGCGGCACGGCGCAGAATCTCTTCGGTAATCATTATTCTGGTCCTGCTGGCCGGGGCAGTAATTACGCTCTTTCCGATCTATATGGGAGTGCTGAACTCTCTGAAGACGGAAGGCGATATGATGAACAATATTCTTGCCATTCCGCGTCAGCTGGAATTCGGCAACTATAGCGATGCTTTTGAGAAAACCAACTTCCTGCGCAGTCTCGGCAACACCGTGGTGGTAGCGGTTATCGGCCTTACCGGCATCATTCTCTTCTCGTCTATGGCCGGCTACAAGCTGTCCAGAACACCCGGCAGACTGAGCACGTTCCTGTTCAATCTGTTCGTCCTGTCGATGCTGATTCCGTTTCATTCCATCATGATCTCGCTGAACCGGATCTCCATGAAGCTGGCAGTTCAGGGCTCAACGGTCGGTCTCGGCCTGATCTACATCGGGCTTGGGGTGTCGATGGCCATCTTCCTGTACCACGGGTTCGTCAAATCGATCCCCCGGGATCTGGATGAAGCGGCGGTGATCGACGGGTGCGGGGAGCTTAGGCTGTTCACTACGATTATTTTTCCGCTTCTGCTGCCGATTACGACAACTGTGGCGATTCTCAACCTCCTGTGGATGTGGAATGACTTCCTGCTGCCGCTCTTGATGCTCACGGATGCCGATCAATATACACTGCTGCTGTCCACCAATATGCTGTTCGGGCAGTACGGCAATAATGACTGGTCAGCGATTCTGTCCTCGCTGGTGCTGACCATGCTGCCCGTTGTTGTGCTATATCTGCTGCTGCAAAAATATATTCTGAATGGCATCGCTGATGGCGCCGTCAAAGGGTAAAGAGGAGGAAATACAGATGATTCACCGGGAAGACCATGAAGTAAGCGGGTTCCTGTACGCAGACGGACACCGAATCCGAAACGGGGAAGGACGCGAGCTGCTGCTGCGCGGTGTAGGGCTTGGCAGCTGGCTGCTTCCGGAAGGCTACATGTGGCGTTTCCCGGAGCGGGGAGACCGTCCGCGCCGGATCGAGGCGATGATTACCGAGCTGATCGGTCCGGAGGACGCGGAGGTATTCTGGGAGACCTACTATGACCGTTATGTGACCGAAGCGGATATCGCGCGGATTGCGGAAGAAGGCTTCAACTCCGTGCGGATTCCGATCAATGCGCGGTATATCCTGGGGGGAGAAGAGGACGGGGCCTGCTGGCACGAGGAGCATCTCGCGCGGCTGGACCGGGTCATCAGCTGGTGCAGGAGCTATAGAATCTATGCGATTCTGGATCTGCACGGAGCACCCGGCGGCCAGACGGGAACGAATATTGACGACTCTGCACAGGATCTGCCGGAGCTGTTCACGGATGAGCGCAACAAGCAGCTGACCGTCGCCATCTGGCGGATGCTTGCGGAGCGGTACAAGGACGAATGGATCGTCGCAGGCTACGACCTGCTGAACGAGCCGCTGCCGGAGTGGTTCGCTGAGCATAACGATCAGGTGATGCCGCTGTACCGCGAGATTATTGCAGCCATCAGGGAAGTGGATGCCCGGCATATGATTATTCTCGAAGGTGTGCACTGGGCGACGGACTGGTCGATCTTCGAAGAGAAGCCGGGCAATGAACTGCCGGACCAGAATCTGATGCTGCAGTTTCATAAGTACTGGAACAACCCTG
Source organism: Paenibacillus sp. FSL R7-0333 (assembly GCF_038000365.1). Taxonomy (NCBI): domain Bacteria; kingdom Bacillati; phylum Bacillota; class Bacilli; order Caryophanales; family Paenibacillaceae; genus Paenibacillus; species Paenibacillus sp. FSL R7-0333. The sequence goes on along the minus strand of NZ_JBBOBZ010000001.1, from coordinate 4,857,232 downwards.
ATACCGAGAGCATTCAGAAGTATCTGGACGCCAGAGAGCAGCTGAATGTTCCGCTGTTCATGGGGGAGGGCGGAGAGAACAACAAGGACTGGTACGCCGGTGCATTCCGGTTGTTTGAGGATCACGGGATCTCCTGGAACTTCTGGACCTGGAAAAAACTCGACACGGATAACTCCCCCTGCTCCATCGTCCTTCCGCAAGGCTGGCACAAGCTGGTCAGCTTACTGGAGGGAGGCGCGAAGCCGGAGCGCGTGGAGGCTCAAGCGATACTGGACGAATATTTGCTCAATCTGAGCCTGGAGCACTGCATATACCATGCTGATGTGGTCCGCTCGCTGTTCCGGCGGCTGCCGGTGCGGATTCCCACTATTTTTTATGGTTACAAGGGGAGTGGTGTCAGCTTCGGGCGCGCTCCCGGCAGGCAGGCGGCGGCAGGTATCAGCTACCGTGAAGGGGACGGCATGGATTTCCGCTTTGTGGAGGGAAATCGTACGGCCCCCAATTTCCAGCATGGACGCGGCGAATCCTGGCAGCCTGAGGAGAGGCTGTGCGTGGAGCTGGCGGAGGGGGACTGGGTGGCGTATACCTTCACTGTTCGGGATTCGGAGCGGCTGAGTCCGCAGGATTGGCGGGAGTCACTGGAGCCGGAGGGATCGAAGGACTGGCGGGAGCCGGTGGGACCGCAGGATTGGCGGGAGCCGGAGGGATCGAAGGACTGGCGAGAGTCGCGGGGCTCGCAGGACTCGCTGGCTCTGGAGTTGCGGGTGCTGATGGGCGGGCCGGAGAATGAGCTGCTGGTGAAGCTGGACGGTCAGGAGATCGGCCGGGTGAACGGCTGCGGGCAGGATTGGCAGACGAGGCGGATCATAAGCGGCGGACGGCTGGAGGCAGGAAGCCATGAGCTGACTGTCAGCACTGCGGCTGGCTCTGCGACTATCGAGTGGCTGGATTTGCGGTAGTGCGAATATGCAGCAGAGTGTTGGAGCAGTGGTCAAGCTTTCCGGACCGGACTAATGAAGAAGCTAATATAGCACCGATGACTTCACTCTTTTAATCCTTGAGGCCTCATCTTGCCCATCCACAATTTAAAGACTGATGCTCTACTAGCATCAATGATTGTAATAGTTACCGGGCCCGTAGATTGCGTTTTTGCAGTTTACGGGCCTGTTTCCTGTAGTAGATATTCATCTATGTTGAAGATGATTAATATGAAATTCTGCCCATAATACAAAATGTTCAACATTTACGTCTACAGTGCTTCATGTAAGTCTCCACGATAACGCAAACAGGATGTGGATTGATGAATAGCTTAGTGCGAACTGCGTTTGACGTATGGAGCAGGGCAGCAAGGGAAGAAGCCGGATATTAAAATTCAGGAGACTGGAATTCAGAGGACTAATTTGACTGGCACAAGGATTTGAGAAAACGCTATACATCTTTTAATAACACGTGTTATACTCTCGGTGAGGTGCTGATATGGGTAAAAAAAGAGTAACCAGCTTTGACGTAGCCAAGCGGGCTGGCGTGTCCCGCAGTGTGGTTTCTGCGGTACTGAATGATACTCCCGGCATCGGGGTTGGCGCGGAGACGCGCGAAGCCGTACTGGAAGCCATCCGCGAGCTGAATTACCATGTGGATGCCGGTGCACGCAGTATGAAGACAGGAAAGAGCATGACGCTTGCCGCCTTTGGAGATACGCGCCATCCGTTGTTTACCCGGCTGCTAGAGGGCATGCAGCGGGAGTGTGAGCTCAGCGGGTATCATATATTGCTCTGCTCTCCGCGTCATAAGGGAAACGCCAATGGTCGGGCCGAGCTGCTGGAGCTCTATCATCAGCGGAAGATTGACGGGATTGTGACGCTTGATCACACGAGTTATGGTGATCTGGAATGGGCAGCCAAGATCGAAGCTGCCGGGATTCCGTATGTTTCAGTGGAAGGGTACGCAGAGGTGCCGGGTGTATATTCGGTATTAGCCGATTATTCAGGCAGCGTGGAGACCGCGCTGAATTATTTGCTGCGGGAAGGTTCAGCGCAGCAGCCTGGTCCGGCCTACGCTGAGATATACCATGGGGATAGCGCGGATAACTGGGCGGAGCGGAACCGCCGCGATGCCTATACCGGCTGGTGCAAGGCACATGGACTGCAGCCCGTGATAATTCAACTGGATGAGCAGCAGGGAGACTGGGCCGGGTGCCTGCAGCAGCTGGCGGCGGATAACGGCCGGCCCTATGCGCCGCTGCTGGTCAACTGGTCGAGCGCCATACCCGATCTGTACCGGGCAGCGCACAAGCTTGGCCTGCGCATCGGCGAAGAGGTACGGATCATGGCGGCAGACAATACGATTCAGGGCCACCGGCTTAGCTTGCCATCCCTAAGCTGCGTGGAAATCCCCTACGTCAGCATGGGCGAGGAGGCAGTCTGCTGCCTTCTGAAGCAGATGAACGGGGTCATGGAGAAGGAACAGGCGGACAAGATTTGGCTGCCTGCGATATTGCGTGCGGGAGAAAGCGCGTAAGTGCTTGTTTTGATGTTCTTTCTCTGTTGAAATGATGTGTGAAAACTAGGATTGGGTTCTTTGGAGCTGAGGGATCAGAGGGATAAATCCCTCTGAATCCGCCAGATGCGGACCACAGAAGGAAATGAGGAGCAAAAGTGCACCTCAACTCACCAGGTGCAGGCCGGGGAGCGGCACCGTCAATTGGTGGCCGGCCGCCATAATGTTTGTTTAATAACACGTGTTATATAAGGGAGGAGAACGGAAATGAAGATGTTCTGGACAGAAGAGAAGCTTGGCGCGCGGTTGAGAGAGCTGGAGAGTTACAGGTACCGTGAGGGGATTACGCTTGAGGAGTGGCAGGTTACTGAGGATCTGGAGGGGGCTAATGGTGCCTATCCGCCTGTACTTGATGGTGACAGGAAGCTGCGAACCGGGGAGCATTGGACCGGCTATGATGCTTATCTGTGGCTGCACCGCAAGGTAACCGTTCCAGCCGAGTGGCAGGGTAAACGTGTTGTCGGGCTGTTCGACTTCGGCCGGACCGGCGGGGGCAATAACAGCGGGTTCGAATCGCTGCTGTACCTGGACGGGAAGCCTTATCAGGGCGTGGACTCTAACCATCAGGAAGTGTTCCTGGAAGACGACGCGGCCGGCCGGGAGCTGGATTTCACCTTTCGCTTATGGTCGGGCCTGAACGGAGACGGTCAGCTGATTCCGCAGGAGCACAAGATCAAGCGGGCAGAGCTGGCCTATCTGGATGAGTCTGCCGACAATCTCTATTATACCGGCCGGGCTGCGCTTGGAACCATCAAGCAGCTTCCGGACAGCCAGATCGAGAAGCATGAGCTCTTAGCGGCCTTGAATAAGGCCTTCAACAAGCTGGACTGGTCCAGACCCGGAAGCGCGGCGTTCTATGCTTCAGTTCAGGAGGCCGAGTCAAGCCTGCTCGCAGACCTGTCCCGGCTGGAGCAGGAGCATCCCGTAACGGTAACCGCCATCGGCCATACACACATCGATGTGGCCTGGTTATGGCGCCTGACCCACACCCGCGAGAAAGCCGCCCGCTCCTTTTCCACCGTACTGCGGCTGATGAAGGAGTTCCCGGAGTATATTTTTCTGCAGACTCAACCTCAGCTCTATGCTTATATCAAGCAGGATTACCCGGAGATCTATCAGGAGATTAAGGAGCGTGTGGAAGAGGGACGCTGGGAAGCCGGAGGGGCGATGTGGCTGGAAGCGGACTGCAATCTGACGAGCGGTGAGTCGCTGGTGCGGCAGATTCTGTACGGGACAAAGTTTTTCCGCGAGGAGTTCGGGGTGGACTGCAAATACCTATGGCTGCCGGATGTGTTCGGCTATAGCTGGGCGCTGCCGCAGATTCTGCGCAAGTCGGGTATTGATACCTTCATGACCACCAAGATCAGCTGGAGCCAGTACAACCGGATGCCGCATGATACGTTCCAATGGAGAGGGATTGACGGCAGCGAGGTGCTGACCCACTTCATCACCACACCGGAGGGACCGGATTCGGGGGCCTGGTATTACACCTATAACGGCCTGATCGAGCCTTTCTCTGTGCAGGGCATCTGGGAGCAGTACCGGGACAAGAACCTGAACCGTGAGCTGCTGTTGTCCTATGGTTACGGGGACGGGGGCGGCGGTGTGAACCGTGAGATGCTGGAGATGCGGCGGCGGCTGGATACGATGCCGGGTCTTCCGCAGGTGAAGACGGGCCGGGCAGCGGAGTACTTCGAGCGTCTCCATGAGACGATAGATGCTACGGAGGAGTATGTGCATACCTGGGACGGGGAGCTATACCTGGAGTACCACCGGGGAACTTATACCAGCCAGGCCTATAATAAAAAAATGAACCGCAAGCTGGAGCTGCTATACCGCGAAGCGGAATGGCTGCAGATGCTCTGGGCGGCGGAGAGCGGCGGATTCGGCCAGTATCCTGCGGACGCGCTCCTGGAAGGCTGGCAGATCATTCTGCGCAACCAGTTCCACGATATTATTCCCGGCTCCTCCATTCATGAGGTGTACCAGGATTCCCGGGTGGAATATGCCGAAGCGGAGCAGCTTGGCCTGGCAGCGCGGGAGGCTGCGGCAGCAGGGCTTGTCGGCCTGACGTCTGCGGGTTCGCCTGCAGCGCATGTTGGTCTTCCTACGGCGTCTGCCGAGGGTTCGCCTGCAGCATCTGCTGTTCTCTCTCCGGCGTCTGCCAGGGGTTCGCTTGCGGCGCAAACTGACCTCCCTCCGGCGGAAGCCCCGGTGCAGACAGAATATACGCTGTTTAACAGCGCATTCTTCACCGCTCCCCGGCTGGCAACTGTGCCTCATGATGCAGAGAATGCTGTCTGGACAGATGCTGAAGGTAACCGGCTGACTGCACAGCGCTCAGGCGGGCAGTGGCTGGTGGAGACGTCGGCGGTCCCGGCAATGGGGAGCGCAGTGATTGTGGCCGCTGAGCCTGGCGGTTCCGAAGCCGCTCAGCCGGAACCTACCGTTCCTTTCCACTGGCAGGATTCCACACTAACCACTCCTTATTATATTCTGGAGTGGAATGCATCAGGACAGCTTAGCCGGATCTTCGACCGCAGCGCAGAACGCGAGGTACTGGCACCGGGCGAATGCGGCAATGTGCTTCAGGTCTTCGAGGATAAGCCAAAGATGTTCGATGCCTGGGATATTGATCTGTACTACCAGGAGAAGATGCGGACCATCAGCGATCTGCGCTCCGTCAAGCTGACCGAATGCGGCCCGCTCCAGGCTGTGCTGGAATTCGTCTGGAGTTATATGGATTCCACCATCATCCAGAAGGTCAAGGTCTATGCCGGAAGCGCGCGGATTGATTTCGAGACCTACGTAGACTGGCATGAGCAGCACCAGCTACTCAAAGCGGCCTTCTCTGTGGCCGTGCGGGCTACGGAAGCCACATACGATATCCAATTCGGTAATGTGAAACGGCCGACTCACTGGAATACAAGCTGGGATTACGCGCGGTTCGAGAGCGTGGGCCATCAGTGGGCGGATCTGTCGGAGCGGGGCTACGGGGTCAGTCTGCTGAACGATTGCAAATATGGCTATGACATCAAGGATCATACGATGCGGCTATCGCTGATCAAATCGGCGACCAGCCCAGACCGGCTGGCGGATCAGGGTGAGCATCACTTTACGTATGCGCTGCTTCCGCATGAAGGGGATTGGGTGGCTGCGGGCACGGTGCAGGAAGCATGGGCGCTGAACCAGCCGCTCCTGGCCGTGGAAGGAGCCTACACCACCGGAAGCGGCAAATCCTTGATTACCTGCGATGCCCCGAACATTGCCATTGATGCCGTGAAGCTGGCCGAAGACGGCAGCGGCTGTATCGTCCGGCTGCATGAGTTCACCGGAACGCGCTGCACAGCGGATGTCAGCAGCGATTATGCCGTCTCCTCCTGGCAGCTGCGCGATCTGATGGAGCGGCCGCTGGAGACTGAGACAGTGGACGGACCCGCGATACGGCTTGATTTCAAGCCCTATGAAATCCATACGGTTCATGTGGCTTTTGCCTAATACTTAAGCCGGGGCTGCCCGTCCAAGCAGGTTAATATACATTTAAAAGGCCGCCATTTCGGCAGGGGAGTTTTCACTACACCCTGCCGAAATTGGCGGCCTTTTTTGAACATATAACTGTTCTTGTCCGCTTACATCTGTTTAATCAGCTCTTCAAGCTCAGCAACCAGACTTTTGGCAAGCTCAAAATTATTATCCTTCAGCGCCAGTTCTACCCGGGTTTCGGCTGCTTTCTTCTTCTGCTCCAGCTCCAGATAATCTTTATCGAAATGCCGGGCATAAATCATCTTCTTGAATTTCTTGATCGTCATCTTGCGGACCGTCTTATCGTCAATGATCAGCACATAGTCCATCCCGTTGACTACGGAATAGAAGTCATGGGAGATCATGAGAATCGCGCCCTTGTACTCCTGGATGGCTTGGTCCAGAGCGATTTGCGTGTAGGTGTCCAGATGGCTAGTCGGCTCGTCTAGCAGCAGGACGTTGGCCTTCAGGGCAGACACCTTGGCCAGCTGTAACAAATTCTTTTCGCCGCCGGACAGGGCTGCTATTCTCTGGTTCACGATCTCGCCTTCAAAGCCGTAGCCTGCCAGATGGGAGCGGATCTCATCATACGTAGCCATCCCGGCCTCGATGAATTCTTCCAGCAGGGTGTTGGAATCGTTCAGCACTTCGCCTTGAAGCTGGGACAGATAAGCTACCGCAGCCTCCGGGCTGAGGGTTATAGAGTCGTGTTGGCCCCGCGCAATATCGCGCAGCAGGGTTGTTTTGCCGGTACCGTTCGGACCGATCAGGGCGACTTTATCACCAGCATTCAGCTCGAAGCTAACCTTGTCCAGCAGCAGCTCATCGAAGGCCGCCCGGTAATCCTGGACTGTCACTACAGGAGTGTCAGTGTCCTGCGGCTCATGCACCATCCCCAAATGAATCTGCGGCTGCTTAATGTCCACGAACGGCGCTTTGATTCTGCGGGCCTCCAGTCTTTCCTGGAACTTCACTCTCGCTTTCAGCGCCCTCCCTCTGGAGGCTTCTGAATTATACGTGGCGATCGCCCGGAGGTTGTCGATGATCACATCGTTGCGCTCAATCTCTTCCTGTTCAGCGAGGGCCAGCTCCTGCAGCTCTATTTTGGTCTGAAGGAGGGAGAGGTTGTATTCCAGGTAGCGGCCGTCAAACTCTTGGAGCTCCTTATTCTCAAGGTGAATGATTTTGTTAAAACAATGGTTAAGCAAATAACGGTTGTGCGTAACCACCAGCAGAATTCCCTTATGAGAGTTAATCAGCTGCCGGAGCGCATTCAGGTTCTCGAAGTCCAGGAAGACATCCGGCTCATCCATAATCAGGAAGTCGGGGCGGTTCAGCATTTCCTTCATGACCTGAACAAGCTTGAATTCCCCGCCGCTCAGCTCGGATACCTTGAGATCCCTGCGCTTCATGAGGTCTGCCAGATTCAGCTTTTTATGAATAAGACTCTCGTAATCATCTCCGCCCAAAGCCTCAAAAGCGTCCAGAGCCAGTTGATACTTCTCCAGCAGCGGCTCAATATCCGCCGAGGTCTCCATCTCAGTGCAGATGAGCTGTATTTCCTCCTGTAGCTTAATGAAAGGTCCGGCTATATATTCAAACACGGTGGTGTCTAGAGACTGGTCAGGCTTGGCGAACTGGCTCACATACCCGATGCTGCAATCAGGCTCCATCTCTATTGTACCGTCGAACAAATATCTGTTCCGGTCGATGAGGATATCGATCAGGGTGCTTTTTCCGCTGCCGCTGGTTCCGATAAAAGCGCAATGCTGCGCCTCGTCGAGCGTAAACGAAATGTCAGTGTAGAGCTCTTTTTGCGGGAAGGAGAAGGACAGGTGTTGAACTTTAATCATAGGACTACCTTTCTGTGTAGCTGGAATGGAGTTTACCGTTGATAGCCTAACACTATTTCCTGATAACATCAATGATTCCGCGTTAAAGTTGTTCCTCCGGGTTCACCGCTTCCATCTGTTTCCTTCCCGGTGTTTGCCGGTAGATCCCCGGTGTGGTACCGATAATCCGCTTGAACACCAGATTGAACGTTGACGGATCGCGGTAGCCTACCTGCTCTGCAATGAGGTGAACGGGCGAATTGGGCTGCTGGACCAGCAGCAGACAGCTTTTCTGAATCCGGACGTTCTGCAGGTACCGGTAGAAGGTTTGCCCGGTATGCGCCTTGAATAGCCGCTGAAGATGCCGTTCACTCCAGTCGAAGCTGCGTGAGAGATGCGTCAGGGTAATCTCCTGCACATAGTTCAGGTGGACATAATTCAGAATCTGCAAAAATTGCGTCTGCTTGCCCAACGGAAACTGAATCTCATCATGCTCCAGCCTGTAGATACTGATCAGAAGCTGAATGAACAGGGTCAGCAAATAGCTGTCCGAGCCGCTCTGCGGCAGGTGAAGCTCACGGTGAAGCGCCAGAAACAGGTTCTCTATGGAACCAATCAGATCCGTCAGGGAGAAGGAAGGCAGCCGTTGTTCTCTGATCTGCTCCAGGTAGGAGGCAATCGGCGGGTCTTGAATCACGCAGGAAAGACGGTCCAGCAGCTCCGGCTTAAACAAACAATTGTACACGACGAGCGGCTCGTGCAGAGAGCTGGGTGAAGACGGACGGAAGACATGGGACACGCCGACAGGAATAAAGTGCAGCTGGCCCTTGCCGGTCGGGTGAGCCTTCTGGCCGATATAATGAAATCCTTTGCCCTCGGCCACGAAGGTCAGCTCCATGAAGTCATGGGAGTGAAGCGGAAGATCATAGGTCTCGGTAGCGCGGTTCACATATAACAGGAGATTGCCCCGGAAGAAATACTCCCCTTTTAGCGTATGGTTGGCCGAATCCATCAGTTCCCTCCTCCAGATGGTATAAAGTCCTTTTTACCCCGGTGAAATGTCCATATTGCAGGTCATGCAGACCATGCGGAATCCTATAATTGTAATAGAAAGCGCATCATATATACAGGTATACAGGATTAATCCTATAAAAGGTGAGGTGTATTCAATGATAGCTATCCAAAAACCGCGAGTGGAGTACCAGGAGAATCCGCTGGGACTGGATATCCGCTTACCGAGATTCAGCTGGCAGCTGCATACGGATGAGCGCGATGTGAGACAGCAGGCGTATCAATTACAGGTGTCAGGTGCGGCGGATTTCGGGAGCGTATGGTGGGATTCGGGCAGAGTGGAGTCTGGTGAATCTCTCCATATCGAGCTGAAGGGGCTGGAGCTGCAGTCCAGGCAGATTTATTATTACCGGGTGAAAATATGGGATCAGCACAACCGCCCTACGGAGTGGTCACAGGCGGCCTGGTGGGAGATGGGGCTGCTCTCGCCGGAGGAGTGGACCGCAGAATGGATTACGGCTCCCTTGGCCTGCCTTGCGGAAGAGGCGGAGCAAAGTCCGCTGCTGCGCGGAAGCTTCCAGGTGGACCGTCCGCTCGCCCGGGCCCGGATCTATGTGACCAGTCTCGGGCTGTACGAGCTGGAGCTGAACGGCGTGCGGGTCGGAGATACTTATCTCAATCCCGGGTGGACCAGTTACAGCCACCGCCTGCAATATCAGACGTATGATGTAACGGAACAACTGGTGGTTGGGGACAATGTGGCCGGAGCTTGGCTCGGAAACGGCTGGTACAAAGGGAATCTCGGCTGGGAGCACAGGAAGCATATCTATGGCAGCCGCACAGCGCTGCTGTTGCAGCTTCATCTCACCTATGAGGACGGCACGGAGCAGATCATAGGGAGCGGCCCGCAGTGGAAGGTGTTGCCCGGCCCGCTGCTGATGTCGGAGCTGTATCACGGGGAGACCTATGACGCCCGCCTGGCGCAGCACGGCTTCAGCACGCCGGGGTATGACGACACACTGTGGGCACCGGCCGAGATTCTTCCGTATGCCAAGAATATTCTGCTTGCACAGGAGAATGATCCGGTCCGGGCGGTCCAGGAATTGGCACCTGTTGCTCTCATACGCACTCCGGCGGGGGAGACGGTGCTCGATATGGGCCAGAATATGGTCGGCTGGCTGCGGTTCACCGTAGATGGCGCGGCGGGTCAGGAATATCAGCTGCGGCATTTCGAGGTGCTGGATCAACAGGGCAATGTATATACCGAGAACCTGCGGACAGCCCGGCAGACCGTTACTTATATCGCCGGAGGCGGGGGCCGGGAGAGCTTCCAGCCGCATTTTACCTTCCAGGGCTTCCGGTATGTCCAGTTGATCGGCTTCCCGGACCCGCTGGACCTGCAGGACTTCACAGGCGTGGTGCTGCATTCCGATATGGAGCCGACTGGCACCTTCATTTGCTCCAATGCTCTGCTGAATCAGCTCCAGCACAACATCCTCTGGGGGCAAAAGGGCAATTTCGTCGATGTGCCGACCGACTGCCCGCAGCGGGATGAACGGCTGGGGTGGACCGGCGACGCACAGATGTTCATCCGCACGGCGGCGTATCTGATGAATGTGGCACCTTTTTTCAGCAAATGGCTGGGGGATCTGGCTGCGGATCAGCGGGAGGATGGCGGCGTTCCCTACGTGATTCCGCATGTGCTTGGGGAGGAGGCGCATTCCTCTGCAGCCTGGGGCGATGCGGCGGTCATCTGTCCGTGGACGGTCTACCAGTGTTACGGGGATAAGCGGATTCTGGAGCAGCAGTACAGCAGCATGAAGGGCTGGGTGGAGTATATCCGCCGCCAGGGTACGGATGAGTTCCTGTGGAATACCGGCGACCACTTCGGAGATTGGCTGGGTCTGGATGCCAAGGCTGACAGTCATGTGGGTGCAACGGACCGGAATTATATCGCAACGGCCTTCTATGCCTATTCGGTCCAGCTGATGGAGAAGACGGCGAAGGTGCTGGGCAGGACAGAAGATGTAGAGAAATACTCACAGCTTCATCACCAGGTCAAAGATGCGTTCAACCAAGCGTATATCCTGCCAGCGGGGGAGAAAGGTCCGGCTACCCAAACAGCCTGTGTGCTGGCGTTAATGTTCGGACTAGTGGAGGGGAGTGCGAAGGACCGCACGGTAGCGAGACTTATACAGCTGCTGGAAGCGAGCGGGTACCACCTTACGACCGGCTTCGTCGGCACGCCTTATCTGAATCTGGTGCTGGCGGATGCGGGACATTACGAGGCTGCCTACAAGCTGCTGCTCCAGACGGACTATCCATCCTGGCTGTATCCGATTACCCGCGGCGCAACTACGATCTGGGAGCACTGGGACGGAATGAAGGAGGACGGAAGCTTCTGGAGTGCGTCGATGAATTCCTTCAACCACTATGCTTATGGGGCGGTAGGGGATTTCCTGTACCGCTATGTGGCCGGGATCGAGCAGACAGAGGAGGGGCCGGGCTATAAGCAGTTCCTGATCCAGCCGTATCCGGGAGGCGGACTGACCTCGGCTGCCGCCAGTCTGGAATCCATGTACGGGACGATCCGCTCCGAATGGACGATAGATTCCGGGACAATCGAGCTGATCGCCGTGATTCCGCCGAATACCTCAGCTACGGTGCTGTTGCCGGATGCCTTGCTGGCCGAAGTGTCGGAGACAGGAATGGCGGCTGGGCAGCCGCTTCAGCAGGTCCCCGGCATTCATTCCGCTGAGCAGCTGGCACAGGTGGTGAAGGTAACACTCGGCTCCGGGGAATACAGATTCCAGTACCCTTTGCGGAAGTAAGCAGAGTGTAGACGGGGCATATCAGCCATAGATAATCTGCGATGCAGAGCCTTCGGGAGTATGGGGCTCTGTTTTTTTGTTGTGCTGGAAAGTGCGAATACATTGTGCCGGTGCGGACGTAGGTTGGCTGCAGCTGTGTTCACTTGTGTTTCTTCTCCCAATCTCTCCGCCCACTCCCCTCTCCTGCCCCTTGCATTCCTTACACATAAGGGTTATCATAGACAAGTGAAGTCTGTAATTGCGGACATAGTCCATAGGTAAGGTGGAATAAGACATGAAGTACTCCAAAGCAACGAACTACGCCCTGCACACGATGCTGTTCCTGGTGGCGCACACTCCCGATAAGCCGATGGGCGTGCAGCAGCTGGCCGAGCGGCAGAATGTATCGCCAACGTATTTATCCAAGATTCTGACCAAGCTGGTCAAGGCCGGGCTTATCGAGTCTGCATCCGGTGCGAATGGCGGGTATCGTCTGCGGCGCAAGGGGAACGAAATCTCGTTCCTGGATATCATCCATGCCATTGAAGGCACAGCGTCGCTGTTCGACTGCGCCCTGGACCATCCCAGCGAGTGTCTGATTCAGCAGGAGATGGTCAAGGCCGAAGGGCAGATGGAAGACTATTTTCGTAACAAAATGATGTCCGAGCTTGCCGGGAAGATGCTGTCCATGCATTAAGCTATGGCATCTTGCTGCGTCAAACTGTATGCTGCTATTTCCCGCTGCAACGGATACCGTCCCTTCAGGGGCGGTATAGCCGTTGCAACTTAGCGGGTATTATAGATATTCAAAATCTTTTAAGTCTGTGTAATTGTATTGCAGTTAAGACAATCAAGATACTCAGGAGAGGATGAATTAGTAATGAATAACGGATTATTCGATGCAAGCGTATGGGAGAAGGCCTGGAAGGAAGATCCCAAGGCAATGGCCAACAAGTTCAAGGCGATGGGCATGAACCCGCACACGAGCTTCGATCATAAAGCGCAGGTGTTCAATGAAGAGGTATTCAGCAGTGCCGGGCGGGACCGGAGTGAGCGGATTATCGGCTGGATGGAAGGCCAGGGTGTGGATTTTAACGGGTTGACTGTTCTCGATGTGGGGGCGGCTTCGGGCGGGTTCACGGTTCCTTTTATCGAGCGGGGGGCCAAGGTTACAGCAGTAGAGCCTAATGTTCCCTTGGCGGAGCTGTTCCTGAAGAACACGGCCGGAGCGGCTACGGGACAGGTGGAGCTGGTGCATGAAGCATTCGAGAATATCGACATTGCCGCGCAGGGCTGGCTGAATGCCTTCGATCTGGTCTTCGTGTCCATGTGTCCTGCGGTCTTCGACTGGGAGAGCACGGAGAAGGTGATCAGCTGTGCCCGGAAATACTGTTATATCAGCACCTCGGCAGGTGTGCAGGAGCATAGCCTGATGAATGAAGTATTGCCGCTGCTGACGGGCCGGGAGGTTCATGCAGAGTCCTCGGATATGGCTTATCTGACTCAATTATTATATTTGAAGGGCTATTCCTATGAGACGATCATTACCCGCGAAGCGAAAAGCAAGGAGCTATCACTGGAGGCAGCAGCCGCAGAGGTGATGGAGATGCTGCCGCTGCATCATCTGGACGGGGGAGAGGCTACCCGCGAGGCAGTTACGGATTATCTGCACACGGCATACCCGCAGCAGCAAGTCGTTGTCCGCCAAGGCGGACGGTTCGGCAAGGTGCTGATCAAGCTGCAGGACCTGAATATGTACAGTCGGGCCGTTGCCGGAACGTCCGGGAAATCTGCCGATTCTGTGAAGCGTTGAACCGGAGCGCGCCATCCCCTGCACATGAGATTGTCTTTCCCGGGAAAGATGCTATCATAGAGAATAGGTCCCTGCGCGGGATCTATTTTCTTATATGGGAGGACTGAGGGCTATGAGCAGGAACAAGCGTATTTTCGAGCATGACCTGATGAAGAAGGTAGGTGAAATCTACTATGAGCCATAGTCTCAGAACAGTTTCCTTACGCGAGGAGCTGGTGCAGCAGCTGGTCTATCTCGATGAGCATAAATTCTCCATTCTGGACAGGGGAACATGGGAGTCCCCGGCTGAGCGGGCAGAGGTACAGGCGATGATCAAGCGTTATCAGGAGACGGTGGAGCGGATTCTGTCCGGTGACAACGATGCGCTAGAGCGTTCTATGGTGCTGGTCGGGTCCCGGGTGTCGCTGCGGATCGGCCAGGAGACGCTTGATGAGCCGTACCGGATTGTCATCCCCGGTGAAGCCGAGCTGGATGAATTCTGCATCTCACTCTGGTCGCCCATGGGCAGAGGGCTGATTCTGGCGTGCCCGGGAGAGACGGTAACGATTCAGACTCCGTTCGGCAGCGATGAAGTCTTGATTCTTGATAATCGGTACGAGTGAAGCAGATTGGCTCTTCTGATAGGTAAAATATGAAGGTTGTTGCAGATAAGGGGCTGTCCCAAAAGCCATGAAATGGCTGCTTGGGACAGCCCTTTGTTTTGTAGTAGGATCAACGTGAGCACTTGGGTGGACGCTGCGCGAACGGACCGTTGTTCCAATCGCTGTGGTCTCCAGATTTTTTTCATTCCCCTTAGCGGTGAAAATCCGGAGACCAAGGCGACCGCTATCGCTTTTACACAATCGTTCCGTTCTCTCCGCTGTTTAAGCGGAAAATGGACGACAATATTTATAAAAACGCAAAAAAAGAAACCTCTCTTTTGTTAAAATGGAGTTACCACACAACCATTTCAAAGGAGAGGTTTCTTTGTACATTCAATATACCATGGACCAACTTTGCTTGCCAATGGATCTGGAAGAAGATATCCCGGGAAATCACCTCGTTCGCGTCGTGAATGCCGCCGTCAATCGGCTGGACAACGCCATTTTTGACGCGGCCTATCCCGGCGGCGGCCGTGACAGCTACCATCCTAAAATGCTCACCAAAGTCATCATCTACGCTTACACTCAGCGAATCTATTCGTCTCGCCAAATCGCCAAAGCGGTCCGGGAGAACATTCCCTTCATGTGGCTGGCCGGACGGCAGCGACCCGACTTCCGCACGCTGAATCGCTTCCGTTCCCAGCGGATGAGAAATGTCCTCGAAACGGTATTTACCGCCGTGCTTCAGTTTCTGGCTAACGAAAAATACGTGTCTCTGGAGCATTATTTTGTGGACGGAACTAAGATCGAGGCGAATGCCAATCGCTACACCTTTGTCTGGAGCAAAGCGGTCAGCAAACACAAAGCGAAACTGCAAGATAAGGTGCAGGCCCTATTCGCTGACATTGAAGCAGCGGAAGAGCAGGAAGAACAAGAGAACCAGGGCAAAGATCTGGCTGAACTCAGCACGGGTTCGGAAATGGACAGTGAGAAACTCGAACAAGCCGTGCAAAAGCTTGAAGCTCAGCTTGCCGAAAAACCGAAAGACAAGCCCCTAAACAAGACGGTTCGGACGTTGCGTAAGGATTTGCTCCCTCGACTGCAGAAGTACGAACAATATCAAAAGCTGCTTGGGGACCGGAACAGTTTCAGCAAGACCGATCCCGAGGCAACGTTTATGCGGATGAAGGAAGATCACATGCGAAATGGCCAACTGAAACCGGGATACAATGTGCAAATCGGGACCGAAAACCAATTTATTTTAACCTAAGTATACATCAAAGACCGACCGACACCCGCTGTTTAGAGCCGCATCTGGAAAAAGTCCAGCAGATCCTCGGGAAATGGCCAAAGACAGTCATTACGGATGCAGGCTACGGCAGCGAAGAAAAATACGCCTATCTGGAAAAGAAAGAGATACAGGCGGTGGTGAAGTACGGCAGCTACCACAAGGAAAAGACTAAAGCCTGGAAAGCGAATGTTGGTAAAATCGAAAACTGGACATACGACACACCGAGGATCACTGGACGTGCCCAACTGGGAACAGGCTGCATTTCCACAGGGAGAGCAAGGAGACCCTAGAGAGTGGCTATGAAATTCGCAGACGGCATTGCCGAAGCAGCTCCTGTGAAGGCTGCCCCCTAAAGGAGTGTTGCACGAAAGTGGCAGGAAATCGGGAAGTGGTCGTCAGCCTGGAACGGCTGCGATACCAGAAACAGGCGCGTGAAATTCTACGGAGTGAAGAAGGTTACACCTTGGCCGTACGCCGAATGACGGAGCCGGAAAGTGTATTCGGACAACTGAAGAACAACCGGGGCTTCCGGTGATTTCTGCTTCGCGGCGTGGAGAAAGTGACGCTGGAGGTCGTATGGCTTTCCCTTTCTCATAATTTGCTGAAACAAGCCGCCAATGACCAAAAATGCAGAGCAGCGCTCCTCCAATAACGGGAGATTCTCTGCTCCGCTCACTTTTTGTAGCATTAAGAATGAAGAGAACGGTCTTCCGCCGTAGAAAACCTACTTTTGGGACAGCCCTTCTACACATAATCACTGTTGTATGTCTAATACATTTGCTATTTCATGCTCGGAACTGAAATTCTCCAGATTAATAAGTATTTGCTGCAAGTTATCATTCATAGGTATATAGTTGCCTTCAGATTGTATTGTATTATTGTAGAAGTCCCTAAGTACCTCCTTTGTATAATCCAAGCTGAATTGTAATAGTAATAGAAATAATTCTAGCAATAACTCTTCTGTCATAGCTTGATCGGAAGAAAGAAATTTTCTGAAAACCTTCAAGGTTACATTTTTCAATTTCAGTTTATTTTTTTGGTTACGAATTAAAGGCAATATAATCTGATCAGGAAAATACTTTAAAATATTTGTAAAATTCCCGATTATATGCAATTCCTCTCCTGACTTAATTATATTGTAATCAAACAGAAAAGTTAGAGCACTCTTTAAAGTTGCTTCATCTTGAATCCAGTTGCCCAGCATAAGCTTAATATTTGGAAATGAACTGTATTGTTGGATTTGCTGAAACATCTCAAAGGATATGCCGGGAGCAAAGGACATCATTTCTGGAAGTGTAATTGTACTCATACGGGCATCGAGAAGTTCAATTACCTGTTCTTGGCTGACATCAAGTTCCTCTCTGTGCATAAACAGCAATGTATCCATCCAGAGTTTAAGCGGCCATTGTATGAATTTTTGTAGAGATAAGAGGTGCCCGCGTACAATCTTAGCTGAAGCTCTAATGATGACTTCACAACTCGATAAAGAGGTGTATACTTGTTCATGCCTTGTTCTGGACTCATGTATATTCTTATATTTTTCTGAAACAAGCTCAATGATAACTAACAGTCGTGTTTGCTCAAGATCAGATATTTTATTCAGTAGCTCTACGTGGAAATCAATTATATGATATGGCTTTAGATATTCTTCATAACACGCATATTGCTCTCCGGGATCATTAAGCTCTATAATTTTATTAAGAAACTCATTGATGCTGTGCGCAGATACCTCGTTGTCCAATAGTACATTCCGAAAATAGCGCTCGAAATAAGTCTTGTCAGCCAGACGTTTCTTACCAGGCACAATATTGTCTTTGATGTTTGAATCTCCGTACAGTCTTCCGCTATTGGGAGCTAGATGAACTAACAACTGCTTAAATGGTTCATAACCCCTGATTGCAAGGAATTCACCCTTCTTAGCTGCTTCGAGAGTATTGTTCGTAGAAGTGAAAAAAGCTTTGTTTTGATATATGTATTCATATATTTCGGGCTTGATAATTTTAAGGATGGTCAAACGGAACAGGTCGGCCTTGTCCACTTCGTCATGAAGAATTTTCAAATGGAATTCATATGTAAACAAAATACGTTTGATGTTTCTGGGGGAAAAGTCCAAGGGGGCAAGTTCTTTCAACACATCATTAAATAACAGGCTATCTTTGATCTCCAGATTTCCTCTGATTTCTTCTAACCCCTCAGTGAAGAGGCTGAAAAGTGAGGAAGCATTTGTCTTAGGGAGATAGATGGGAAGTTGAATGAATTTTTCAAGATACTTTTTTCCGTGCTCGTACTCCCCGTGCCCACCAGGTGTATACAGGTTCTGAATAGACATTGCCGCAATCTCTTCATCCAGAGATAGTACGTAAGTGATATTGGGGAAATCTGCGACAAGCCGAATCAATTTTAGCACAGTTTGTATTTCATTTGGGTCTAGCCGGTCTAGATCATCTATAAAGATTATGAAGTTTCTCTCTAATGATTTAAGCGACACTTCTATATCTTTTTTGAGAGAGTATAAGCTTTTGGCTTCATCTCCCGGAAAAAGCGATTCCAAAGAATCCTTAAAAGAGAAGCTCCATGAATCAGGCCGAAAGGTTACCGAAGATAGTAATTTTGCATACTGCCTTATTTCCCGATTTAACTTCGGAAAGGCTCCATAATTTTTTCGGATTTCCTCTGAAAGCTGGATTAGAAATTTTTGAAGAACAATGTGATTGCCATCCCCGAAATACCATGGGGTAAAATCCATAATTATATAGTCTGAATTGTTCACTTCTTTAAGAAGTTTCCTGGTCATAGCAATAAAGGAGCTTTTTCCGGAACCCCATGCACCCAATATACCGATTGTATAGCTCTCAGTCCGTACGGTTAATAAATGTTCTTTTAGCTTTTCGGCATACGGATACCGGTTTAGAAGGTCTTGTTCCTTTGAACCGTCTGTCTCCCGGTTAATCATGACTTTGGGACTAGAACGAACAATAGTATCTGCTAGTTTATCGGTATTCTCCTTTCTTTTTTTGAAGAATGGATAGAGCCATGTGAAAAGAAAAAAAATCAGCCAACCGATAGCCATTATGCTCGTACAACCGAATAGAAAAGAAAGAATCCGCCCATTGTCGATGCTTTTAAAGCCCATTCCGCTAAAATAGTTAAGCAATATGCCGGAGCTTACGGCAACAGCAAAAAAATCGCCAGTTAAAACAAAAAGTCTATGCTTTGACCTCCAAGTCCTGCCACCCAATCCTAAGTAGGTCAGAATAACTGTAATAATAGATATAAAATAAACTCCATACAAAAGAAATTCTAAATATGTGTAGGTGTTGATCCACCTTTCTAAAACTGTCACATTGACGCGGACAATACTTATAAAGGCAAAGACGAATAATGTTGTTATTAGTGTTTTGATGCCCTCCCTATACTGAATTTCATAGTGTTCCTTCCATCTCATGGTCCCGCCTCCAACTGTGAAGTGTACATGCCAATCATACAACAATGAGTTTCTGTTGTCTGTTATGAATTACTCATCATACGGATTCAGGTTTTTGCTACTACACATAAAAAAGGCGTCTCCTATCCTCACTTGAAGATAGGAAACGCCTTGATTAAGCACTGCTGTATTCAGGAGCTACAATTCTTCGATTTCCTGCAGCCAGAGCGCGGCGGAAGCATCGCTTGGCATGCGCCAGTCGCCGCGCGGCGAGAGGCTGACCGTACCGACCTTCGGTCCGTCCGGCAGGCAGGAGCGCTTGAACTGCTGGGTGAAGAAGCGGGTGACGAACACCTTCAGCCAGGCGGTTAGCTGCTCCTTAGGATAGGCTTCGCCGAAGGCGTGCTGGGCGAGGTAGAGCATTTTGCCGGGAGAAGCGCCTGTACGCAGCATGTAATACAGGAAGAAGTCATGCACAATGTAAGGGCCCAGAATATTCTCGGTCAGCTGGACAATCTCTCCGGTTGCCGAAGGCGGCAGCAGCTCCGGGCTGATTCCGGTCTCGATAATGCTGTAGAGATACTTGCTCACCGTCTCGTGTGCTTCGTGGTCTGCATACCAGGCGACAACATACTGGATCAGCGTCTTCGGAATGCCCGAATTCACGCTGTACATCGACATATGGTCGCCGTTATAGGTACACCAGCCCAGCGCCAGCTCGGACAGGTCGCCCGTGCCGATGACAATCCCGCCGTTCTTGTTGGCGAGGTCCATCAGAATCTGGGTACGCTCGCGGGCTTGTACGTTCTCGTATGTCAGGTCATGCACCTCGGGGTCGTGGCCGATGTCCGCGAAATGCTGGAGGCAGGCCGCCTTGATGTCAACGACCTTCATCGAGGCGCCGAGTGCCTTGATCAAGCCTACCGCGTTGTCGTACGTGCGGCTGGTCGTGCCGAAGCCCGGCATTGTGACCGCCAGCACATCACTGGCCGGACGCCCGAGCAGCTCCATAGCCCGCACGGCAACCAGCAGCGCAAGCGTAGAGTCGAGGCCGCCGGAGATGCCGATCACAGCCTGCTTGGTGCCGATGTGGCGGATGCGCTTCATCAGACCGGAGGTCTGGATCGAGAGAATCTCCTGGCAGCGTTCGTCCCGCTGGAGCGGATTGCCCGGCACGAACGGGTTGACGCCTACGCTTCGTTTCAGCTCCCGCCGCGTGCTGCTGCTGAGCGGCGCAGCGTAGAGAATCTCGCGGTAATTGCGTCCGCCCTTGCCGGCCCGGAACGTTCCCATCACGGTGCGGGAATACTGCAGCCGCGGCAGGTCAATGTCGGCGGTAATCATCCGGCTCTCATGGGTGAAGCGTTCCGATTCGGCCAGCAGCTGGCCGTTCTCCGCGATCAGCGAATGTCCGCCGAAGACAACGTCTGTTGTCGACTCGCCGGTATTACAGCTGGCATAGACATAACCGGCCACACAGGAGGCAGACTGACTGCCGACCAGCTGGCGGCGGTAATCAGCCTTGCCGACCAGCTCGTTGCTGGCCGACGGGTTGAACAGCAGCGTGGCCCCGGCCTGGGCCAGCAGGCTGCTTGGCGGCACCGGCACCCAGAGATCCTCGCAGATCTCCACACCGAACGACAGGTTCCCGTCACTCTCACAGGCAAAAATCAGATCATTGCCCACCGGCACCGCCGATCCGCCGATCCGCAGCTCGGTCACCTCCAGCTCCTCGGCTCCGGCGAACCAGCGCGGCTCATAGAATTCGCTGTAGCCGGGAATGCAGGTCTTGACCACAATCCCGAGAATCCGGCCCTGCTGGAGGACAGCGGCACAGTTAAACAGCCTGCTCTTGATGGAGACCGGCAGACCGGCAATGACAATCATCCGGTGCTCTGCCGTTGCGGCTGTAATCCGCAGCAGCGCCTGCATCGCGGATTCCAGCAGCCGGGGCTGGAGGAACAGGTCCGCACAGCTGTAGCCGGTGATGCACAGCTCCGGGAGTACCAGGTACTCCACCTCCTGGGTGCTGGCTGTATTGATGGCTTCAATTATCTGGTCTGCATTGAATACGCAGTCAGCCACCCGGAGCTCCGGGGAAGCGGCGGCGACTCTTGCGAATCCGTAATTCTGCATTCATTTCACCTGTCCTTTATCTGTCCATTATAGAAGTAGACTATCTAATAATTGTACCCATGAAATGGCATTGGTAACAAGCAGGGATTATCACAAGCGCTTCCATTTGTCTTCTCGCGGGTATAAACTAAACAGGGATGTAACATACAGCTGTGAAGAATGAGAGATAGAAGAGGAAGGGAGCAACCCGCTATGCCATTAGCAGGACCAGAATTAATCGAAGAAATCCGCAGCACAGAGGTGCCTTACGGCTGCCTGGCGGTCTGGTTTCTCGGACAAGCCAGCGTTATTGTCAAGGGCGCAGATGTAACCGTATATATTGACCCGTATGTATCACCGAATCCGGACCGCAGCTTCCCGCCGCCGGTTGCACCGGCAGATATTAAGAATATGGAGGTCTGCCTGATTACCCACGACCACTCGGATCATCTGGATGAGGAGGCCCTGCCCGTGCTTGCCGGACTGAATCCGCAGGCGCAGTTCATGGCTCCGGCGGTCTGCCTGGAGCGTCTGCAGGAGCTGGGCATTGGCAAGGAGCGCCTCACCGCTGCCCTGCCTGCCAGTGAAGCAGAGCCCGCACAAGGCCTGAAGGTATATCCGGTGGCAGCGGCGCATGAGCAACTGGACCGCGATGAACAGGGCAATCCCAAGTATGTCGGCTACATTCTGGAGCTGAACGGGGTAAAGCTCTATCATGCCGGGGATACCGTGCTGTTCCCTGAGCTGATTGAGGAGGTAGGTAGCCGCAAGATCGATCTGGCGCTGCTGCCGATTAACGGCCGTGACTATTACCGGGGAAGCCGCAATATCGTCGGCAATATGAATTACCGGGAAGCGGCGGAGTTCGCGGCGACCTCAGGCTTTGAGACTGTGGTGCCGCTGCATTATGACCTGTTCGCCGGCAACGCCGAGAATCCGGGCTATTTCGTGGATCACCTCTACCGCCACTTCCCGGAGCAGAAGTTCCATATGATGGCCAGAGCGGAACGGTTCGTGTACGTGTCAGCGCAGGCTTTTAAGCGTGAAAATTAAGACTTATTGTGAGTCAGCAGGGTAGAGCAGGGAGATCTGATACTTGGCAAGGAACTCCATCCATTCCTCAGACGGCCGCTGATCGGTGACGATATAATCGACCTTGTCGAAGCTGAAGAGCCGGATGAAGGCGATCCGGTCGAACTTGGAATGGTCAGCCAGCAGGACCACCTTGCTCGCCTGCTGCTGCATCAGCACCTTAAGCTCGGTCTCCGCCTCGTTGGAATCACAGAGTCCGCCGTTCATGGAGAGTGCCTTGCAGCTGAAAATAGCCACATCCACATTATATTTCAGGATGGTCTGCGAGGCCGTAGGCCCTACGAAAGAGCTGGTCTCTGGCCCGAGCAGGCCCCCCGTGGAGATGAGCTTTTGCCCGGAATGCTGGAATTCTGACAATACCGCCAGGGAATTGGTGATGATGGTCAGATTTTTTTTGTCCTCCACGATTCTCCGCAATCCTTCAAAAGCCGTTGTGCTGGTGTCGGTCATCACACTGTCCCCGTCATTAATCAGCTCCAGCAGACTTACCGCAATCATCCGCTTCGCTTCAATGTTGACCTGATGCCTGTGCGAGTAAGAGGGGTCCTCATTGGTGTGAGCGTTCAGAATCGCCCCGCCGTAATTCTTCTTGGCAATGCCCTCCTTGTCCAGCCGGTCGAGATCGCGCCGGATCGTCTCCTCCGATACACCGAATTTCTGCGCCAGATCCGCAACGTGAACCTTCTTGTGCCTGTAGAGCTCATTAATGACCAGATCCCGCCGTTCAAAAGCCTTCATATCATGCCCACCCTTACGTTATGTAGTTGTATACAGTTTACTATAATCTGCTGCCTAACATAAATCCCGCAATCACAAACAATGCCACAGTTCATCGAAATTATATCACACAAAACCACACAAAAACCAAATTTAAAGTGTGGAATAGTGTTGACTTTGCAGGTGAGTGATTCTATGATGTAGAGGAAATGGATTAGTCGGCGGCAAAAGACAAAAGGGTGCAGACCGCAGAGGCTGTATTTGGTAGCGCTTACTAATCGGAGCTATAGCTCCAGTGTAATGTTCTCATACTATCAACTTACCATTCGGGGAGGAACAGCAGTGACAGCAAATTATCCGAAGATTGGAATCCGGCCGACAATTGATGGCAGAAGACGCGGGGTGCGCGAATCGCTGGAGGCGCAGACGATGGGCATGGCGCAGCGCGTGGCGGCATTTTTGCAGGAGAATGTAAGGTATCCTGATGGCTCTCAGGTGGAATGTATCATTGCCGATTCTACGATTGGCGGTGTGAAGGAGGCTGCGGCGGCGGCGCAGCAGTTCGCGGGTGCAGGTGTAGGCGTATCCATTACAGTCACCCCGTGCTGGTGCTATGGATCGGAAACGATGGACATGGATGCGACAATCCCGCATGCGGTATGGGGTTTCAACGGAACGGAGCGCCCCGGGGCGGTATATCTGGCGGCAGTTCTATCTGCTTATGCGCAAAAAGGCATTCCGGCCTTCGGCATCTACGGAGAGGATGTCCAGGAATCCAGCAGCGAGGAGATCCCGGCGGATGTTCAGGTGAAGCTGCTGCAGTTCGCGAAGTCCGCGCTGGCGGCTGCTCTGATGAAGGGGAAGTCCTATCTGTCGATGGGCTCCGTGTCTATGGGGATTGCCGGTTCCATCGTCAACGAGCAGTTCTTCCAGGAATATCTCGGCATGCGCAATGAATATATCGATATGTCTGAATTTGTACGCAGATTTGAGGAAGGGATCTATGATCCCGAGGAGTTCGCGCGGGCGCTGGCCTGGGTGAAGGACAACTGCCGTGTGGGGGCGGATAATAACCCGCAGCATCTGCAGCTCAGTGAAGAGGTTAAGGAAGAGCAGTGGGAGACGGTTGTCAAAATGACGCTGATTGCCCGTGATCTCATGACCGGCAATCCGCAGCTTGCAAAGCTTGGCTTCGAAGAAGAAGCGAGTGGTCACAATGCCCTGCTGGGCGGCTTCCAGGGCCAGCGGCAATGGACCGACCATTTCCCGAACGGCGACTTCATGGAGACGATTCTGAACTCCTCGTTCGACTGGAACGGCAGACGGGCGCCTTATATCGTCGCCACCGAGAATGACAGCCTGAATGGGGTGACGATGCTGTTCAATTATCTGCTGACGAATACAGCGCAGATCTTTGCCGATGTGCGCACCTTCTGGAGTCCGGCTGCTGTGAAGCGCGTGACCGGGTATGAGCTGGAGGGAGCAGCGGCAGGCGGCCTGCTGCATCTGATTAATTCCGGTTCGGCAGCGCTGGACGGCACCGGCGAGCAGAGTATTGACGGCAAGCCGGCGATCAAGCCGTTCTGGGACATCACGGATGAAGAGGCGGCGGCCTGTATCGCGCAGACCCAGTTCCGTCCGGCTTCCCAGGAATATTTCCGGGGAGGCGGCTTCTCGACGGATTACCTGACCCGTGGCGGTATGCCGGTCACCATGGCCCGGCTTAATCTGGTCAAGGGTCTGGGACCTGTACTGCAGCTGGTGGAAGGCTACACGGTGGAGCTGCCGGGAGAAGTGCATGACACGCTCGACCAGCGGACGGACCCTACTTGGCCGACAACCTGGTTCGCACCTAAGCTGACCGGCAAGGGCTCGTTCCAGTCTGTCTACGATGTGATGAACAATTGGGGTGCCAATCACGGGGCGATCAGCTACGGACATATTGGCGCAGATCTCATTACGCTGGCCTCGATCCTGCGGATTCCGGTCAGTATGCATAACGTGGAAGAAACGCGGATTTTCCGCCCGCGCGTCTGGTCGCTGTTCGGCACAGAGAATCTGGAGAGTGCCGATTACAGAGCCTGCCGCAACTTTGGCCCGCTCTACTAATCCTCCACGTGAAGAGGTGGGAAGATGACAGAGGCGAAGACGCAAGTGATGGAGGTAACCGGTAACCAAGGAATCCGGCTGCTGGCCATCGACCTGGGAGCCAGCTCCGGCAGAGTGATGCTGGGAAGCTACAGGGACGGAAAGGTGACGGTGGAGGAGATTCACCGCTTCCCTAACGGACCGGTAGAGGTCAACGGACATTTGCACTGGGATGTGCAGCGGCTGCTTGAGGAGATCAAGCAAGGGATTGCAGCGGCTGCGGCAAAGTATGGCCCTCTGCGCTCTCTGAGCGTGGATACCTGGGGAGTCGACTATGGCCTGCTGGATGAGCAGGGCGGGCTGCTGGACGCTCCGCATCATTACAGGGATCAGCGGGCGGTGGACTTCGCCTCAGTACTAGAGGCTGCGCTGCCTCCGGCAGAGCAATTCAAGCTGACGGGCAACCAGTCCAGCCCGATTAATACGGTGTATCAATTGTTTGCCGATCTTATGGCGAAGCCGGAGCTGCGGACAACCGCCAGACAGCTGCTGCTGATGCCGGATCTGTTCAATTATATGCTCAGCGGTGTGGCCGTGGCCGAGCAGACCATCTGGAGCACCAGCGGCCTGCTGAATCCGCAGTCCACAGCGCCTGCAGCCGAAGTGCTGCGCAGGCTGGGGCTGCCGGTGACGCTTGTGCCCCGGCTGGTTCCGGCAGGCACGGTGCTGGGGGAGCTCCGGCCCGCACTCCAGGAAGAGCTGGGCAGCGGCCCGCTCCAGATCATCGCTGGAGCCTCACATGATACGGCTTCCGCCGTGGCGTCCATTCCTTACGGCGGATTCGACTCTAACTGCACCGATGCTAGCTGTGTCGGCCCTGGCAGCGCTGATCCTAGCAACGCCGATCTTAGCTCCCCAGATCCAAGCTCCGCCGGACCTGACCGACCCGCCGGACTCAGCCCCACGCTGCCGTCCGCTGCATTCATCAGCTGCGGAACCTGGTCGCTGGTCGGCCTGGAGACAGCAGAGCCTGTATTAAGCGACGGCGCCCGGGCCAGAGGCTTCACCAACGAGAGCGGCTTCGGCGGCACCAACCGGCTGCTGAAGAATATCACCGGCCTCTGGCTGCTCCAGGAGACCCAGCGGTGCTGGGCTGAAGCGGGGGAACCGCTCAGCCATCAGGAAGCCGCCGAGCTGGCCGGGCAGCTGGACCGGCCAAGTGCGTGCATAGCAGAGCTGGACCCGAACGATCCGCTCTTCAGCACGCCGGGCGATATGCCGCTGCGGATTGAATCCTACTGCATCCGCACCGGACAGCCGGTGCCGCAGACCCGGGCGGAGATCATCCGCTCGATTCTGGAGAGTCTGGCCCGGTCTTATGCGGATACGATCCGCGAGCTGGAGGCGCTCACCGGCCGTCCGGTGCGCCGCATTCACATGGTCGGCGGCGGCATTCAGAACAAGCTGCTGTGCCAGCTGACGGCGGATGCCACCGGCAAAGAGGTTATTGCCGGACCGGTAGAAGCGAGCGCGATCGGCAATATTTTGGTGCAATTGGCGGCACTTGGAGCTGTCGATCCCGCAGAGGTCCGAAGGGTGGCAGCCCGGTCCTGCTCAACGCTCCGGTACCAGCCGTCTTTAACACATCAGAACGGATAAGCTTCATACAGCAATCAAGCAGCAATCAAGGGGGCAATTATGAATAATCATGAAGAAGAACTACGGCGCCTAATCTGCGATATCGGCCGGAATCTGTTCAACAAGGATTTCATCGCGGCCAATGACGGCAATATCTCCGCCCGCCTGTCGGCCACCGAGGTCATTACTTCGCCCACAGGAGTCAGCAAAGGCTATCTGCAGCCGCATATGCTGATCAAAGTCAATCTGCAGGGAGAGATCCTGGATGCAGCGGAGGGCTACCGGCCGTCCACGGAAGTGAAGATGCACCTGAAGATCTACAACGAGCTGCCGGAGATGGGCGGGGTGGTTCATGCGCATCCGCCGTATGCTACCGCTTTTGCCATCAAGGGTGAAGCTCTGGACAAAATGATGATGCCGGAATCCGTCATTGCCATGGGGGACATTCCACTGGCGGTATACGGGACGCCTTCGACCGAAGAGATCCCGGATTCGCTGACTCCCTTCCTGGGCAAGAAGACCGCAGTGCTGCTGGAGAGCCACGGGGCCCTGACCTGGGGCAAGGATGTAATGGCTGCTTATATGAACATGGAGCGGCTTGAGTATACAGCGAAGCTGACCTTCCTGACCCGCATGATCGGGGGAGAGCGTGAGCTGCCGCCGCACCGGATTGAGGAGCTGGTGGCGCTGAGATCATTTTACGGGATGTAATGAAGCCGAGAGGAGATATGATTATGCTCAAAAAAATACCTAAACTGCTCTCCCCCGAGCTCGTCCGCACCCTGATGGAGATGGGCCACGGGGATGAGCTGGTGCTGGCGGATGCCAATTATCCGGGACATGCGCTGCATTCCCGGGTGCTGCGGGCTGACGGGATCGGTATCCCCCGGCTGCTTGACGCCATCCTGGAGCTGCTACCGCTGGATCATTATGCTCCGGCTCAGGCGGCCTTCATGGCTGTAGTGGAGGGAGACCCCACAGTCCCTGTGATATGGGACACGTACAAGGAGATTCTCACCCGGCATGATCCTGAGGTGCAGGTGGAGTATGAAGAGCGTTTCGACTTCTATGACCGCTCCAAGCACAGCTACGCCATTCTAATTACAGGGGAAGAGGCACTCTACGGGAATATTATACTCAAAAAAGGTGTGATTTCCCCCGAGGCCGGGGAATAGCGGCCTCAAGCAAGAGACCGCCCGATTAACTATGGGCGGTCTTATTGCTATTTCTAAAGTGCTCCGCTTAAGGGAGCAATCGTTTAGAGGACCGCTCACTTAGAGCGAATACCCTCAAATGTTGCAAGTTATGCAACCTGGCTACCCCGAAACCGGGGCCTGCCTAAGGATTGTTGCAGGAAATGCAGGAATGTGCAGGCCAGGATGCTTAGTTAGAGGAGGAATCCTGCCTTTTGTGCAACTATTCCAGCTATGAGTGTATACGTTGGGGGAGAAGCTGCAATTTGTGCAAGATTACCCTCATCAAGCACCCAACATCCATCTGCAGAGCACTTTTGTTAAACCTCGTTATACATTCTCCGCAGGAATTGCGCGCTGGCCTTGAGATGTTCCTCGGGAGTGCTCTCCAGCAGGCCCTGGATATGCGGGCGCTTATATTTCATGTAGCGGAGCAGCGGGGCGAAGTTCAGCATCCCTTGTCCGGCAGGAACGATGTCGATGGTGCCGTTCTTGACTGTGAAATCCTTCAGATGCAGGACCGCGATCCGGTCTCCGAGAAGCTCCAGCGCTTCTGCCACAATCTGCTCCTGCTGAAGGTAATTGTCTGGAGTCATTAGATTCGCAGCATCCAGTATAATTTGCAGATTATTGGATGGCACGGTATCCAGCAGACGCCGGGCTAACGGGGCCGTGTAGAGCGGGTGGTTGACGCCTGCCTCGATGCCTACAGTTACTCCGAACCGTTCGGCTTCAGCAACCATGGCGCTAACCGAGGCGACGACCTCCAGAAAAGCCTTCTCCGTGAAGTTATCCGGTGTATACCCCTGACCCACACTGCCGGTCTCTGTCCCTACCAGACTTGCGCCGAAGTCACGGGCCAGCCGCAGATGAGTATTGAAGTCGCTCAGCGCTTGCGCGCGCTTGGCAGGGTCAGCATCAATGATATTTACATAACAGCCGAGGACTGCAATCTTGATACCGGCTTGTCTGAAGGCATCGCCATAATAGGCAGCAGTCCCCGGACTCAGTGCGCCAAGCTCAGCCACACTCTCCGGAAAAGATTTATGTAACGCCAACTGAATCGCCGGGAAGCCATGCTCCTTCAGTTTATCTATCAATTGCGGTAGCGGACACCGCTTGAAGTCATGGGCACGGACGCCCAGGTGAAATGGAACGGTCATAGGGTTAGACTCCTTTGTATTCAGATATAAGAGTTCGCATGGAGCGCCGATGGGCCGGTTTCCACTAAAAAGGCCGCCTGTGTCCAAGTGGTCACAGGCGGCCTGATCATGCTGACTGAGGATTGAAGCCGCATGTAAGAATGGCCAATTATGTGCGCTACGTTTGCAATGTACACAGGCTAATGCATAACCTAATCTGCGCGACACACTTGCCTGCTTCCCCTAGCTACACCCGCAGATACGGATGCAGCTGCTTCAGCTCCGCACACTGTGTGAGCGCTTCGGCTACCAGCGCTGCGATCTGCTGCGCTCCGGATTGGGAGAAATGCGTGTCATCGGTAATGCCGTCCGGGTAGTTGGGGCGGGCACCCGGCGGCAGGTGCATGAACAGCCCGGCTGATGCTTCGGTCCCAAGTCTGCGGTAGAGCTGCTGGGAGGAGGAAAAAATATCAAGCAGAGGTGTTCCAGTCTCCACTGCAACCTCCCGCATAACCTGTGGATAGAGTCCGACAGCCTGCGGGTCCGGTTCCCCGTCCCTAGTGAAGCGGCGGCGGCTCACGGAAGTCAGCAGCACAGGGAAGCTGCCCCGGCTGCGGGCGGAATCAATGAATACCTGCAGATTCCGGCGGTATTCGGTATGCGGCTCCGTGTAACGGAGAGGGTCCTCCAGCTTCTGGTCATTATGACCGAACTGGATCAGCAGGAAATCTCCGGGGATGAAGTCCCGTTCCATATCTGTCAGCCTTCCCTCAGCCAGGAAGGAGCGTGTGCTCCGTCCGTTGATAGCCCGGTTCTCAATCCGCACCTTCCGGCTGACATACTGCTGCAGGTATTCGCCCCATCCGGCCATCGGCCATTCCCCGCCGCCCTTCTGGGCGGCGGTAGAGTCTCCGGCGATATAGATAGTCGGCATCTTCAGCATGCCTCCATCTAGACGGTGACTCCGGCTTCGCTGCCGGCAGTCTGGAAGCCGAAATACCCGGCTGCGTTATTGTAAGAGATATCCCGGGCCATAGCCCCGAGGACTTCGAGGTCATCCGGCGCTTCCCCGCGTTCGGCGAGTTCACCGAGCAGTCCGCACAGGACCCGGCGGAAATATTCATGCCGGGTATACGACAGGAAGCTGCGCGAATCGGTCAGCATGCCGACGAAGTTGCCGAGCAGGCTGTTCTCGGCCAGCAGGGTCAGCTGCTGGCGCATGCCGCTGCGCGTATCGTTGTACCACCAGCCGGAGCCAAGCTGGAGCTTGCCGGGGGTGTCCTTCTGGTAGCAGCCCAGCAGAGCCAGCAGGGCAGGGTAGTCGCCGGGATTCAGCGAGTATAGGATCGTCTTCGGCAAGCCGCTGCCGCTCTCGGCCCGGTCCAGCAGATGCGACAGCGCTGTGGTCAGCGGCAGATCGTTGATGCCGTCATAGCCGGTATCCGGTCCAAGCCGCTGGAACATCGGCGTATTATTGTTGCGGTAGGCATGCAGGTGAAGCTGCATGGTCCAGTCTTTGTCATGATAGAAGCCGATCAGCGCGGTCAGCAGCTCTGTGCGGTAGCGGGTGATTTCCTCCGGTGACAGCGCAGCTCCCTGCATTCTTTTGGCAAAAATAGCTTCCACCACCTCAGGCGCAGCCGCTTCGTAACGCAGGACATCCAGCGCATGGTCCGACAGGCGGCAGCCCTGCTCGTGGAAGAAGGCAACCCGGTTACGCAGGGCATCCAGCAGTCCGGCATAGCTCTTGACCGGCAGGCCGGAGGCCGACTCCAGCTTAAGGGTCCAGGCGGCGAAGCCTTCGGCATCGATGTTCAGCGCCTTGTCAGGACGGAAGGTCGGGAACACCTGGAAGGCGGTCTCACTCCCCTGCAGCAGCTTGTGATACTCCAGGGAATCTGCCGGATCATCGGTGGTGCAGATCACCTTGACACCGCTGCTGCGGATCAGGCCGCGCCGGGTGAAGCCCGGTTCAGCCAGCTTGCGGTTGACCTTCTCCCAGATGGCCGGCGCCGTGGCTTCATTCAGCAGCTCCTCTACACCGAAGAAACGGCGGAGCTCCAGATGCGTCCAGCTATACAGAGGGTTGCCTACTGCCTTAGGCAATGTACGGGCCCAGGCCAAAAATTTATCATAATCAGAGGCGTCGCCGGTAATATGCGATTCAGGCACGCCGTTCGCACGCATCAGCCGCCATTTGTAATGATCGCCGTACAGCCAGGCTGCGGTCAGATTCTCAAAGGGCTGGTCCTCATAGATTTCGCGCGGGTCCAGATGACAATGGTAATCGATAATGGGCATGGTTTTGGCGTGATTATGAAAGAGTAGCCGTGCTGTTTCGCCGGACAACATGAAGTCCTCGTTTAGGAACATGAGTAGGATCTCCCTTTGAATGGATTGGAATAAGTTCTACAAGGTAACGCCTGTTTTGAAAATAGCCAGCTCACGCACTTCATTCTGCTCGTTCCGTGTTTTTTGGCCGCTGGCGACATCAATGATATACGTGATGAATTCCTCCAGCACATCGGCCATCGGCGTTTCCAGCAGGGGACCTGCGTTGAAGTCCATCCAGTGGCCTTTTTTGGCAAAAAGGTCGTTGTTCGTTGCTATCTTAACCGTAGGCACAAAGCTGCCGAAAGGCGTGCCGCGGCCGGTGGTGAACAGCACGAGCTGGCAGTCGGAAGCGGCAAGCGCAGACGCAGCGACCAGATCGTTGCCGGGAGCCTGTAAGAGGCTCAGCCCTTTTTTGCGCAGCTTCACGCCATACTGCAATACATCCACCACCGGCGACGATCCGGCCTTCTGGGTGCAGCCGAGCGATTTGTCCTCCAGCGTGCTGATGCCGCCAGCCTTGTTGCCCGGAGACGGATTCTCATAGACAGGCTCGCCGTAAGAGAGGAAATACTGCTTGAAGTTATTGATCAGCGAGACGATATCATCATAGACCTCCTTGCTCTCAGCACGGGCCATCAGCACCTTCTCCGCACCGAACATTTCCGGCACCTCCGTCAGCACTGAGGTTCCGCCCTGGGAGATGATGAAGTCGGAGAATGCGCCCAGCAGCGGGTTGGCCGTAATGCCGGAGAACCCGTCAGAGCCGCCGCATTTCAGCCCGATGTTCAGCTCACTGAGCGGAACTGGCTCACGGACGTCGTTCGCTGCGGCTTCATACAGCTCCTCCAGCAGGACAAGTCCAGCTTCCAGCTCATTGCCTACCTCCTGGGCCACTAGGAATTTAACCCGGGATTCGTCATAATCGCCCAGCATGCTGCGGAACTCGGAGACGATATTGTTCTCGCAGCCAAGGCCGAAGACGAGTACACCGCCTGCATTGGGATGATTGACGGCATCGAGCAGAATGCTGCGGGTCATGCGGTGATCATCGCCCAGCTGGGAGCAGCCGTAAGGATGCTTCAGCACGGTCAGGTTGTCGAATCCGCCAAGATCGGGATGCTCGGCCTTGAACTCCTGAAGCATCTGCTCGGCAACGCCGTTCACACAGCCCACGGTCGGAATAATGAACAGATCATTTCGGATGCCCACCTTGCCGTTACTCCGACGGTATCCCTGGAAGGTCAGATCACGGCGCGGATAGATCACCGGATGGACATCGGGCACATACTCATATTCTTCCTCGCCGGACAGATTGGTTTTGATGTTATGCGTATGAATCCAGTCGCCTGCGGCAATCGGAGCCGTGGCATGGCCGATCGGGGAACCGTATTTGGTAATGATGTCTCCGCTGCTGAAACCGGTCAGGGCAATCTTATGACCCTGCGGAATCTCCTGGGCGGCCTGAAGCGTTAGTCCGTCTATCGTCAGTTCTTCTCCGGCAGCAATCGGCCGTAAGGCTACAGCTACCGTATCTCGCGGGTTCATTTTCATTAAGTTCTTCATGTTGGCCCTCCTAAAAGTTAGTAATTCTGCGCTTTCCTGAGCTCCTTCGTACAAACACGCCGGTTCAGCCGACGAGTTCCTGTAATGCTGCGCGGGAATCTTCACGCTCCAGCTGCTGCAAATGGGCGGCAACCGCATCAGCTAGTCCCGGCAGCAGGGTAAGATCTTGTCCCCATAGGCTGCTGTCGCCAAGAATGGTGTTCACGAAGCTGGCCGGCTGGCTCCAGGCCTGATCGAACACTGCCAGTACCTCTGCGCCGTCCTGCCGGGGAATACGGTCTCCCCGGTAGCTGAGCAGCAGGGCGGCGAAGGCGAGAGTCATCCGCTCCGGAAGCTTGCCGCGTTCCTGCTGGTAGCGAAGCAGAACCGGGAGCAGGCGGGCCTTGAATTTGGAAATGCTGTTGAGCGAGATGGAGGTCAGCTCATGGCGGATGAACGGATTGCGGAAGCGCTCCTGTACGGCATCGGCGTAGGACAATAGTTGCTCGGCAGGCAGATCCAGCATAGGGATCAGCTCCTCTTCAATCAACTGCTTCACGAAGCGGGAGAAGGTACCGTCATTCATGACGTCTTCAACCGTCTCAAGACCGGCAAGCAGGCCCAGAGGGACCATAGCGGTATGCGGTCCGTTCAGCAGATGAACCTTGCGTTCACGGTAAGGCGTCATATCCGGTGTCACCACGACATTCAGTCCGGCCTTAGCCAGCGGCAGGCGCTCTGCCAGAGACTCCGGTCCTTCAATGACCCAGAAGAGGAACGGCTCTGCGGTTACCATTACGTTATCGAGATAGCCGAGCTCAGCTTCGAGAGCAGCAGCCTGGTCACGCGGATAACCAGGGACAATCCGGTCCACCAGACTGCAGCAGAAGGTATTCTCGGACTTCAGCCATTGCAGGAATTCTGCACCAAGATTCCAGTCAGCCGCATAACGTTCTACGATCTCCTGTAATTTCTCGCCGTTGCGGTCAATCAGCTCGCAAGGAATAATAACGAAGCCTTTCTTGCCAAGCTGGAAGCGGCGGTGGAGCAGGGCGGTCAGCTTGCCCGGGAAGCTCTTAGGGGGAACCTCGTCTGCGCGGTCGCCTGGAAGATAGGCAATGCCGGCTTCGGTAGTATTGGAGGTGATGAACTCCAGATCATCATTCTCGGCGAGCGCGAGATAAGCTTCATAATCCATGTATGGATTAATCACCCGGCTGACCGAGCTGATAATTTCGCGGGAATTGACGGTCTCGTTGTCCATGATGCCATTAAGCAGCACGGTGTAGAGGTTGTCTTGAGCGGCCATCAGATCAGCTACGCCTCCGGTTCCCTGAGCAATGGGCTGAATGAGGACAGCGCTTCCGTTGAACAGACCCTGATTGTTCATTTGCTGCAGCTGCCAGTCTACGAACGCACGCATGAAGTTGCCTTCGCCGAACTGAATCATCCGTTCCGGATGGAGGGTTAGCCCCGGGTGAGTGCTTCTGGATAAACGGTTTGTCATAGTGGTCATGATCTCCTTTAGAATACAGTGATAAATTGCACACGTTAACATTTTATTTTAAGCAAGATCCGGAATTCCCTCTCTTGTCCAGGAAGGCTCCGTATCTGCAGAAAATAGCGGGTGGGTTGAAATAGAGTTATACTCCTGCAACCGTATCCCTTACCACCAGCGAAGTCTTAACGAACAGCTGCTGCGGCGGGGTCTCCGGCTGCTGAAGCAGCTCGATCAGCATGGTAATGCCCAGCTCACTGATCTCGGCAATCGGCTTGCGGACCGTGGTCAGGGCAGGATTCGTATAGCGGGCGAACATCATATCATCGAAGCCGATCAGTGAGATCTGCTCCGGCACCTGCACCTTGTGGGCATAGCAGGCATTCATGGCGCCTATCGCCATATCATCATTGGAGCAGAACACAGCCGTAGGCCGGTCCTCCAGGCTAAGCAGCTTGCTCATTGCCGCATATCCGCTCTCAATGCTGTAATCTCCCGGGGCAAAATAATCAGGATTCAGCGGAAGCCGGCCTGCAATCAGACTGTCCAGGAAGCCCTGCTTACGTTCGCTTGAGGACTTGAAGCCGGGCTTGCCTTCAATAATAGCCAGCTTGCGGTGACCCTGCTGCACAGCATAATCAATCGCTTCCTTGACGCCTTCGCGGTCATTGGCGACCACGTTCATGATGCCGGGGTCCTCCAGCTGGCGGTTCAGCACCACTAGCGGAATGCCCGTCTTCTTCACATGATAGATAAAGGCATTGTCTTCATCGCTCTGGCTCATGACCAGAATGCCGTCGAAGCGCTGCGGCTGAATATTGCTGAAATGCTGCACACCGTCGATCCCGTTCACCGTCAGATTATAGTTTTCATCGAGAATATGCGTAATGCCTTTGATGGCATCCACCAGGAAGCTTGAGGAAGTCCCCTGCTCAATACTGGAGAAGAACAGGCCGATGATGAACGATCTCTTGGTGACCAGGCTCTTGGCACTGTAATTTGGCACATAATTCATTTCGGCGGCGATCCGTTCAATCTTATCCCGGGTGGCCTTCTTGATCAGCGGGTTGCCGTTCAGCGCCCTCGATACGGTAGTATGGGACACACCGGCAACACGGGCAATATCTTTGATGGTAATCATAGGTTCTCCCCGGGTACATGGAATTGTTAACGATTTCAGTTTAGTTCTCCAGCAGTGTCAAGTCAATAGTTTATTGGAATGCACACGTTAATATTTTGTGAAAAGTCAACGCAAAAACAGACCCGGATGAGGGTCCAGGGTCTGCGTTTGAAGAGGGGAGGAAGGATCACCGGCGAGCGCTGCTTCTCCTCTGATGAAGAGACCCCGAAGCCTTCTCAGGCATGGTTGTGCTGGAATTTCGTAATATCGCGGGCGTAATGCGAGGTGGTGCCGTCGAATCTTTTCAGCCGGACATACTCATCAGAGAATTTCTCAACGACTCCGCTGCCTACCTGGGAGTACATTCCGTCAGGGTCAAGCTGGAGGGCGGATACGAAGGTCTGTGACAGTGCGGCTACGAAAAAATCAATGTTTTTAACAAGTGTCTGTGGCAAAAGTCCCAGTCCTTTCATGAGGTAGTACATCGTCAGCGGGCAAAAAAACTTAAATCTTATTGTACGACAGGCTGCCGGATTTGAACATAGGCTATACTTGGTGTATATATATCCAGCCGAAAGTTGACACAGGGATGTCCGGTTCGTATGGTAAGCTCTCATTATAAGAGAATCCAATTACATCAGCAGGAGGAATTCAAGAATGGCCGAACCCCTGAAAGCAATGTACAACCAAGAATTCCTGCACAGCCTGGGAATGAAGATTAAAGCCGTCTACAGTTCGTTCGAGCTAGGCCGCTTCATGGCTGAGGCGATGAGGGAGCCGTGGGAGGAGCTGGAGCTGAAGGCACGGATGCGGAGGATTACAGAGACACTGGGCAGCTGCCTGCCCCCGGCCTATGAGGAAGCGCTGAAGATATTGTATGCGATAGATAAGGACTGTGTCGGCTTCCCGTATCTGATCTTCCCGGATTTCGTGGAGGTGTATGGCGGAAGTGAGGAGCACTGGGAGCTGTCGATGGAGGCGCTGGAGCGGTTCACCCAGAGGTCCTCGGCGGAATTTGCCGTCAGGCCGTTCTTGCTGCGTGATCCGCAAGCGATGATGGACCAGATGCTGGTCTGGGCGGAGCATCCGGGGGAGCATGTGCGGCGGCTCGCCAGTGAGGGCAGCCGTCCCCGCCTGCCCTGGGGCCAGGCATTGCCGATGTTCAAGCGCGATCCGTCTCCGCTATTGCCGCTGCTGGAGAAGCTGAAGGCTGACCCGTCACTCTATGTGCGCAAAAGTGTAGCCAACAACCTGAACGATATCGCGAAGGATCACCCTGATATCGTGATAGCTACCGCCCGCCGCTGGCTGGGCAGTAACGTAAATACGAACTGGATTGTGCGGCATGGCTGCCGCTCTCTGATCCGCAAGGCGGACCCTGAGATCATGGAGCTGTTCGGATATGCCCCGGAGGAGAGCGGCACCCCGCTGGTCAGCTCGGCTGTCCTAACGGCCGAACCGGCCGAGCTGCGGATTGGGGAGCACTGTGAGCTGCAATACACTCTGACGATCCGGGAGGGCGGTCCGGTGCGCATCCGCATTGAATACGGAATCAACTTCGTCAAGGCCGGCGGCAAGACCTCGCGCAAGCTGTTTCTGTTATCCGACAAAACCGTGCCCGGCGGTACCAGACTCTCCGGTACAAGGACCCACCGCTGGGCCAACCTGACTACACGGAAGCACTATCCCGGAGAGCATACCATTGTGCTGCTTGTGAATGGGCGGGCTGTAGCCGATACCTTACTGCTGCTTGAGCCGGAGTTATAAGGCAGAGATCTTAGAAGTATCCATACCCAAACAAAGCGGATGTTCCGGCAGCCAGTTCATGGCTTCCGGGACATCCGCTTCTCTATGGGTGCTATTATCCGCTAGGCTTGGCTCTGGCTGCTAGTCATGAATATTCCCGGCCATTTTCAGCCGTTTGGCAATCTCCTTGAATTCCTCGGCAGAGATGCCCGGTGCGAATTCTTCCTTCACTTCCGGGGCCTCGGGGATAGGGAAGCCTTCCGGTACGCCCTGAATGACCTCAAGCGGAAGCCCGTCCTCGGGGTGAGTGCCCTTCCAGATCTGGTCAATGGAGCTGAAATCCTTATCGCTCCAGGTGTACAGCTTCGTATGAACGCCTTTTTCCTCGTACTTTCTGGCTTCATTGAAAGCTTTGTTGTCCAAGGAAGGAATGGGCACCAGCTTGGTAACATTGACGCCTGTGGCAATCTCCAGCGCCTTGGCGTATGCGACCACGTGAACACCTCCACGGACAAGCAGGAAGCCGACTACCGCCCGGGCTGCAGGGTGGTCGGTCATTTCGTAGACCTTCATTTTATGGGTTCTGGCCCCGCACTCCAGGAAGAAGTTATGAAGCAGGTCCTCCACCAGATTACCGCTGTTGAACACATTGGCTCCGGTCCATGGATTGCCCATCGAATCGAACGGCATGGCCCCCTGTGCGCCCGCCAGGAAATGATAAGACAGCCGTGCGTCTTTGACATCCGCAAGCGGTGTGGAATCCGGTTTCTTATAAGCCGTGGAACCTCTTAGACATTTGTTCACGGCGTGGGAGACCAGCTCAACATGGCCCAGCTCCTCGGCGGTAATGCTCATTACCAGGTCGTAGAAGGGCTTCAGCTTGTCCTTGGAGCGGAAGTTGAAGGACTGGTACAAGTAGTTATTGAGTGTTGACATTTCACCGAATTTGCCTCCGAGCAGCTCTTGTACGGCTGCTGCAGCATTAGGATCTGGTTTCTCGACGTCCGGGATTTCAATCATAATCTCATCCATACGTGTGAACATGGTGATCATCATCTCCTCAGCAGTAGGTGTAAGCATACTTGTCTATTTTACACCTATTTCCAGTTTTTCAAACATCACCGCTGAGGAAGCTGGACATGCAGTTCATGATTGTTCTTCGGCTGCTGCGAGGCCATCTCCAGAACATAGCTTCTCGTTCCGCTTGCCGGGGCGTCCTGCCAGAGCCGGTAGCCTGGTGTGGCGGTCACGGCGGCATTACCCGTACTGGCAGAGCCTGCGAAGTAATTCTCGTTCAGCCTTCCGACAACGTCAGCCATTTGCTTCAGCTCAGCCTCCGTATAGCTGGCATAAGCGGGGTCTTCAGCCAGACGGGAATAACTCCGGGTGGCAGACCGCTTGCGGAAGCTGGCTTCACTGTAGGCCCTGAAGCCCAGCAGATTCGGATCGGTATTGCCGGTGGCTGCTGCCCATTGCTCCATCCCTAATCTTGCCGTGCTGTAATCCAGAGTCTGACGGGCGGAGGAATAGGTTAAGAGTCCGTATTGATGGGGAAAAACAGATAAAGCGCTGCTGGCGATGTCATAGATATGTTCCCCGTCATGACTATATTCACTGATGTCCTGAATGTGTATATGCCCGCTGAGAACCGTCCGCACACCGCTCTGCATCAAGGCATCTGTAACCTTGGCATGATCCTCTACAGTGAAGCCCTCCTGAATGAATTCACTGTGATTCAGCAGGCTGTGATGCATGACCGTCACGAGCTGCGCGCCTGCGGCCGCGGCCTTCGCGCCGCAGGCGGCGACCCATTCCAGAGTCCGTCCGCTCACCCGGCCCTCCAGCTGGGGATGGCCCAGCGCTTTATTGTCCTTATACTGTGCAGTATCAAGCATGAGCAGCCACAGATCCTCCGACGGGGCGGCCAGATAACTGAGCGAATCCTCGTCTCTCAGCAGGGCCTCATCATAACCGAAGCTGCCGTAGATTTGGCGGAATGCCTTGACGCTCACGGAATCTGCGGCATATTGGCGCTTATCGCGGAAGCTCCGGGCCCAGGGATTCCGGATATCATGATTGCCCGGGATCACATAGATCCGGGTTCCGGTATCTTGCTCAATGCGCTTCAGATGTCCGGCCAGCTCCTTATGGCTGGCTTCTTCCCCGTTGTTGCTGAGATCCCCGCTGATAATCACCACATCCGGCTTGCGGATTCCGATATCATAGCCCAGCGCCTCCATCATCTCCTTGCTGTAGCCGAGCTGCTTGCCGTCACCGGCAGCCAGAAACTGCTGGAAGGCAGGTCCGAGATCTCTTAGCTCCTGCGCTAAATAATGGGTGTCGCTCGTTGTCAGAATACTCAGATCATGGCCGGACTGAATCCGGTATTGCGGCTCCGGCTCCGCTACATCCTGTCCGCCACAGGAGGGGAGCATCAGGAGCAGAAGAGGAAGAATAGCATACTTACGGATGAACTTCATTAGGCCAGCACCCCTTTTCGCGGGCAGGAACAAGAAAAAGGGGTATCCTCCCCGGCCGCTTGCCCGAAGAGGAACACCCCGCACCCTGCCGCATTATTTTTTCACTTCGGTGACGCCGGTTACCTTACCCTGATCAGCTGCCGTATAGGTAGCCTGGTACTTGGCATCGGAGAAATAGACATTGCCTTCAATAGTGGCATTCACGACGGCGAAGCCGTCAGCCTCCACATAGACATCACCCACAAAGGTCCCTCCCTGAATCCGGGCATTCTCGCTGCGGATCGTCAATTTGGGGGCGGTGAGCTTGAAGGAGTTCGTGATGTTGTGATCGGCATCCTGGGTATAGAGCGCGATTTTGCGGGCAGGTTCTTCCTTGTTAATGAATTGTCCGTCCACCACAAGCTCCTCGGAGAAGCTCAGGTCTTTCAGGGTGGCTGCAATCCAGGTGCCATCCTTGCTGATCGCCTTCTTGAAGGCTTCGCCGTTGTCGACCACTGAAGCTGAAGTGACCGCATCCGGGGCAGCGGTTGCCGTATTGCCCGTGTTCGCTGAGGTGTTAGTGTTCTCTGTGCTTTTGTTAT
The DNA here is from genome assembly GCF_038000365.1 of Paenibacillus sp. FSL R7-0333. Taxonomy (NCBI): domain Bacteria; kingdom Bacillati; phylum Bacillota; class Bacilli; order Caryophanales; family Paenibacillaceae; genus Paenibacillus; species Paenibacillus sp. FSL R7-0333. The sequence goes on along the minus strand of NZ_JBBOBZ010000001.1, from coordinate 4,817,106 downwards.
TGTTGCCGCATCCGATCAGCAGGGTCAGGGTGAATGCCGCAAGTATTACTGCGAGTTTTCTCATGTGATAACCTCCTTGGGGTGTGTAAGGGTGAGATATTTACCGATCGTTCTATAAATGGTAAAATAGACCGCGAAAGGAGCATGATCATGGCGCGAAGCAAAGAGTTTGACATTGATGATGTATTGCTCAAGGCAATGACGATTTTCTGGCAGCAGGGCTATGAGAAGACGTCCATGCAGGATCTTGTAGCCGGCATGGGAATTCACAAGCGAAGCATGTATGACACCTTTGGAGACAAGCATACCTTATATATAAAAGCGCTGGAGCGCTTTGCAGCCCTTCAAAGCTCCCGGCTGGAGAGCCGGATCGAGGGCATCACCTCTGCCAAGGCTGCCATCCGCCTCTTATTCGAAGCCACAGTTTACAGAAGTGAAGCGGAGCCGAAGGGCTGTATGCTGGTGAATACGGCAGTGGAGCTGTCGGCTCATGATCCGGAAGCTGCTGAGCGGGCCAATGAGGCTTTTTTGAATACCGAGAGATTAATGGAACAGCTGATCCTGCATGGACAGGAGACCGGAGAACTCTCCTCCCGGCATGCGGCTCCGGCGCTTGCTGCTTATCTGCACAATGCCCTGGTTGGACTGCGGGTTATGGTCAAGGCAACGAGGGATGAAGGCAAGCTCCAGACCATTATTGATACTACGCTGGCTGTGCTGGACTGAGCTGCCGTATTAGTATGAACGCGCCTGCCGGTAATTATCCAAACAGATATTCGGGAGGGCAGCAGGCGTGCGGGTGTATTCAGACTTCAATAAGAACGCAGTATGCAGTACAATATTATTCTGGATAAGGTTACACCGGCAGGAGGGAGCAATAGGAATGGCTAAGCAGAAATACTACGTAGTCTGGGAAGGCAAGCAGCCCGGAGTCTACAATACATGGGCGGAATGTCAGGCGCAGACGGATCATTATACCGGAGCGAAATATAAGTCCTATGAGAGCAAGGCGGCGGCTGAGACAGCCTTCAAGGCAGGCTGGAAGGGCAACTGGGGAACGGGTGCGGCAGCTTCAGGGACTTCCGGCACAAGCAAGTCAGGCAAGTCCTGGAGCCGGAGTGCCGGCGTGGAGACATCTGAGGAGATTGATTATGACAGCATCTCCGTGGATGTAGGCACCCGGGGGAATCCCGGACCGGTCGAATACAAAGGCGTAGATACCCAGACCGGGGATGTGATTTTCTCCTGCGGTCCGATCCGTAAAGGGACTAATAACCTCGGAGAGTTCCTGGCGATTGTGCATGCTCTGGCTCATCTTAAGCAGGAAGGCAGCAGCAAGACGGTCTACAGTGATTCTGTCAATGCAATGAAATGGGTCAAGCAGAAAAAGGTGGCCACGACCTTGCCCCGGGATGCCTCTACAGAGGAGATCTGGCAGCTGATTGACCGGGCGGAGAGCTGGCTGCGCAGCCATACTTATGACAACAAGGTGCTGAAATGGCAGACGAAGTCATGGGGCGAGATCAAGGCGGACTATGGCCGCAAATAAGTTCCTGTTATTCTGGTTAATAACAGGTAATGAAACAATACTAATAGCAGGGGAATTGGGAGGAGAACCGAATGTTTGGCAACGATTGGGATGAAGTGCTGCAGGAAGAGACGCAGAAGCCTTACTTTGAGGAATTGCGCTATGCCCTGGCACGCGAGTACAAGCAGTATACAGTCTATCCCCCGAAAGACAAGCTGTTCTCGGCGCTGAAGCTGACGCCTTACAGTAAGACCCGGGTAGTCATTCTCGGACAGGACCCTTATCACGGCGCAGGACAGGCCCATGGCCTTAGCTTCTCGGTAGAGCCGGGTGTAAGGATTCCGCCGTCTCTGCGCAATATCTACGCTGAGCTGCACAGTGATCTCGGGTTGGAGGTGCCGGGCCACGGATCGCTGCTGCACTGGGCGGAGGAGGGCGTGCTGATGCTCAATGCCGTACTGACAGTACGCGAGGGCCAGCCGAATTCGCATAAGGGGCTGGGCTGGGAGACCTTCACGGATGCCATTATGGAGAAGCTGAACGAGCGGACGGAACCGATGGTCTTCATCCTGTGGGGCAGTCATGCCCAGCTTAAGGGCGCGGTAGTGGACCGCAGCAGACACAAGGTGATCCAGTCCCCGCACCCGAGCCCGTTCTCAGCACACCGCGGATTTCTCGGCAGCCGCCCGTTCTCTCAGGCCAACCAGTATCTGGAGCAGCATGGGCTTAAGGGCATAGACTGGTCCATACCGAAGGTATAAGTAGTTCAGGCACAGGGAAGGGCGTGGAGCCATGAAGCATTGGGTTGGCAGACCGGTCATTATGTACTGCGGCGAGCAGCCATATACGATTATGAAAGGCGTTCTGCGCAGATGGGATCTTGCAGCTTCGGTAGCCGTCATCGGGCATCAGGAGATTGCCGTCCCTTTCCGCGATATTGTGTACATCAAGGCTCTGGCTCCCAAAGAGAGGGCTTTGCCCCCGGTTCTCCATTCGGTCGGATATATTATGAGAGAACGTCTGCAGTTTGATAATGCCGTCTATTTCAAATCAGCGGTTACGGTCTGGAAAGGGGACCAGCTGGTTGCATTCAATGCGACGATCATCGCACATACCAAAGGCTCCGTGACGCTGCGTGACGGGCAGAACCTGCCTAAGGGCAACCACACTTTCGTGGTCCGCTCGCTGCGGGGATGAAGTCCAGATACATTCAAGCGTGTACATTGAAAAGCCCTCCGGCGCGGAGATCATCAGCGCCGGAGGGCTTTTTATTAAAAGATAAGAATTTATATGTTTTGGGGCCCCCGCAAAGTACCTGAGTTATCACCTACGCTAAAGCCCCACTTTGTGGGGTTGTTTTACTATACCTTATCGTCCTTGACGATCTCAATCTCAATCCCCGGCGGAGTACTTGGCTCGGGTACGGGTTGATCCACCCGTTCGGCGACAATGATCTCGTAAATGCGCAGGAAGATGATTTTGATAATCATATAGACCGGAAGCGCAATGAGGACGCCGATCAGTCCATAGAAGTCGCCCCCCACGAGTACAAGCAGTACTGTTGTCAGCGGGTGAACATCCAGCGACTTGCCATAGATGACCGGTGACAGCACGTTATCCTGAATCTGCTGCGCGATCAGAATGACGACCGCTGACCAGATAGCCATAGAAGGCGATTCTATGAACCCCACGATAACAACCGGAACCGCCGCCAGCAGAGAGCCCACATAGGGAATGAAATTCAGCGGGATGGAGATCACGGCGAGCAGCAGAGAATAAGGCAGGCCGATCAGCAAAAATCCGATGTATAGCAAGATGCCCAGCACCACATTAAGCAGGACACGTGTAACGATGAAGCCGCTGAGTGCAGAGTCAATATCCTTGAACATCTCCTGGCCTTCCTTGCGGTATTTTCTCGGAATCAGGCCCTGAAGAATCGGGGACAGCTTGTGCCCGTCTTTCAGCATGTAATAGAGAATAATTGGCAGGGTAGCGATAACCACGACAATACTGGAGATCACTGTGATCAGGTTGGACATCGAATTGGTCACCCAGTTAATGGCACTGTTCACATACTCCGTCAAGCGTGTGGTCACATCCGTGTCACCCTTGAAGAAGCGGGAGAACGACGGATCATTCTGGAGCTTGTTGAACTGGTTTTGTATACCCTCGACCAGATACGGCGTATTGTCGATGAAATTCTGGATTTGCTCGCGCAGTGTAGGCCAGACCAGCACCCAGAATAAGACGAACAGTCCGGTGAACACAAGATAAATCAGCAGGACGGACAGCCCGCGGTTAACATTTTTGGTCCCCAGATAGTTGACAATCGGCCGCAGAAGATAATACATAAAGCCCGACAGCATCATGGGTACGAGCAGCAGTTGAATGATAGATACCAGCGGTGTGAACAGAAAAATGACCTTCGAGCCAAGGTACAGAATCGTCAAAAAGGCGATAATGGCCAGGCAGGTCCGAAAATACTTGCTTTGAAGCACAGCAGCCCCCCCTATCTCTTAAGTTATGTTTATGTATACGTATCTTTATAACCCAATTAGAAGAGATTGATTCAGGCCAGACCGGGAGCCGCCGCCACATGCGGGATTCAAGCCACAGGCAGAGTGGTAATATCGCAGTAGCAGAGTGGTAATATTGCAGTAGCAGTAATAGGAGGGATACCGCATGCCAACATTGGTATTGGGGATTTTTGGACACCGGAGTGATGCGGTGCTGGCGATCGAAGAATTGAAGAAGAATGGGATCAAGGCGAAGCATATCTCAGCTGTCACGAAGCAGAAGAATACGCTGGAGATCATCAGCAAGGATGCCGCGATTGGAGATGTGGAGACGGGGCAGGGGAATAATGGCTTGTACGGTACAGCCCGCGGGCTTGGTGTAGGCCTGGATATGGTCGCGGATTCTGCGGTCGCAGCAGGTCCGGCAGCCCGCAAGCTCGCGGGGGCGGATCTGGAGACAGACGGCCTTGCGGTCAGCCTGATCGGAATGGGGATTCCGCAAGATGACGCGGAGGCGTATGCGGAGCATGCTGATCTGGAGCATATTATTGTCATTGTCCTTCTGCCCGAAGAGGAGCTGCGGGAGAGAGTGCAGACCATATTTGCGAAGCATGAGGTCATACCTTTGAAGTAAGTGATGGGTTCGGAAAAGATAAGGGATCAACGCAGCCGGCGGGACTTTCGTCTGGCTGCTTTTTTTTTGCGGTTCTGTACGAACAGCACCGGGTCGATGCCGGCACCTACCTGTCCGCCTGTTTCCTTGGTCACCTGCTTGGCTTTTACCAGAGAGAAAAAAGCAAACAGTTCCCCGAGCACGCCGAAGCCGGCAGCAATAATCGCATAATCCTCTGCACTGAGCTCCTCGGTTTCTACTGGGCCGTCACTGCCGCCCCCTCCGTGGCCGTTAATGCCGCTGCTACTGCCATTACCGCCGTTACCTCCCGCGCTGCCATATCCGTTGTTATTGTAATAGGCCATCTCCTGTTCACCCGCTTTTCCCCATATGTAATATAAATATGTCGCTCGCTGCCATTGTGAAATGGGCAATCGGGAGGTAATTTACCGCACCGGATCATAAAGTTACAAGGTTGAAATGAGCATAAATGAGCAGAGCATACGCCAATTCTTACATCAGTAGTGTATCTGGCTGGAATAGTAGCCTCTTTACAGGTCATGAAAACGCTGTTACAATCATAAATGAGCACAAACGATCAACATCAGTCACAAGTGATTTGAATCCAGTCATCTTATCTTTCAATTCAGTAGTTACTGTATATATAGGAATCCGGCAGCGGGTAGCTGCACATCCTAAGGAGTGAGCTGCATGTTTGAAGAAGAACGCAAACGGATGATTCTGCTGTTTGTCGAGAAGCATACAAGAGCTTCGGTTCAGGAGCTGGGCCACGAGCTGTCCGTCTCGGAATCGACCATCCGCCGGGACCTCAAGGAGCTGGAGGAAGCGCGGCTGCTGAAGCGTACGCATGGCGGGGCGGTGTCCCTGCAGAGTGTGAACTTTGAAGCGGCGGTTACGGACAAGGAAGACCGGTTCCTGGAGGAGAAGCTGCGGATTGCCGGGAAGGCTGTGGAGATGATTGAGGATGGTGATGCCATTCTCCTTGACGGAGGTACCACCACCCTACAGATTGCCCGGGCGCTGAAATCGTTCCGCAATCTCAAGGTCATTACCAACTCAATCATGGCGCTGAACGAGCTGAAGGACTGCCGCCATATTGAGGTGTCTATTACAGGCGGGATGCTAAGGCCGGACACCATGGCTTTTGTCGGACCGATGACCGAACGCTCGCTGGATATGGTTCGGGTGGATAAGGCTTTCCTTGGCACCAACGGGCTGGATATCCGCGAAGGGGTTACGACGCCGAATATGCTGGAAGCGGCCACCAAGCGCAAAATGATCGCTGTAGCGAAGCAGACGATCCTGCTGGCCGACCATAGCAAAATTGGGCAGATCTCCTTCTGCAAGGTTGCGGATCTGCAGGAGATGGACCACTGCATTTTGGATACGGGGATTCCGGATAGCTTCAGGAGGCAGCTTGAGAAGCTGGATGTGGATTATACACTGGTGTGACGGGATGGGAAGACAAACATTATAAATGAGGGATGAATGATGATTTATACGGTGACACTCAATCCTTCCGTCGATTATATCGTGGAGGTAGAAGAGCTAACACTAGGCGGACTCAACCGGATGAAGCGCGATATGAAGCTGCCCGGCGGGAAGGGAATCAACGTATCCCGCGTTCTGAAGCAGCTGGGCGTTGAGAATACGGCAACCGGATTTCTGGGCGGCTTCACCGGTGGCTACATTGATACCTGGCTGGGCCAGGAGGGGATCTCCGGCGACTTCGTTCATATTGCGGACGATACCCGGATCAATATCAAGCTTAAGGCCGGGCAGGAGACAGAGATTAACGGGGCCGGGCCTGTCATTACGGAGACCGAGACGTCTTCGCTGCTGCTTAAGCTGGAAGCCCTGAAGCCGGGTGACATTGTGATCCTGTCAGGCAGCACGCCACCTTCGCTGGGTGGAGATTTCTACAGCAGACTGATTGCAGTATGCAGGCAGAAGGGCGCGGAGTTCGTTATTGATACGACCGGGCAGGCCTTGCAGGACGCCTTATCCCGGGGGCCGTTGCTGGTCAAGCCGAATCACCATGAGCTGGCAGAGCTGTTCGGTGTTCAGATCAGTACCAGAGAAGAGATTATCACTTACGGACGCAAGCTTCTTACGGGTGGTGCCAAGCACGTGCTGGTCTCGATGGCTGGCGAAGGCGCATTGTTCCTTACCGGGCAAGAAGTTTACCATGCCAGCGCTCCTAAGGGCCAGGTGAGGAATTCAGTAGGTGCGGGAGATTCGATGATTGCCGGATTCGTGGGCACCTTGTCGCTGACAGGGAATGTGCTGGAAGCATTCCGTGCCGGTGTGGCATCAGGAAGTGCCACAGCGTTCTCCGATGATCTGGCAGACCGGGCATTGATTGAAGAGCTTCGTCCGCTTATTGCCATATCTCAGCTATGAATAACAGAGGTTAACAGGTTCAAGTACATTCGGGGAGTTGAGAATTGATGAAAATTACAGATTTGATGATACAGGAAACGATGATTATGGAGCTGCAGGCGACAACGAAGGAAGGGGTCATTGACGAGCTGATTGCCAGCCTCGCGGCCAGCGGACGCATCACGGATGCGAAGCTGTTCAAGGAGAAGATTCTGGAGCGTGAAGCCCAGTCCAGCACAGGCATCGGCGGAGGCATTGCTATGCCTCATGCCAAGACCAAGGCCGTTAGCGAAGCAACAGTAGTATTTGCGAAGAGCAGCGCCGGAATTGATTTTGCCTCCCTGGATGAAGCGCCGGCCCACATATTCTTCATGATCGCCGCGCCGGACGGAGCTGGAAATATGCACCTGCGGACACTCGCTGCACTGTCCAGGTTGCTCATTGAAAGCGAATTCATCGAACAGCTCATGGGTGCGAAGACACCTGCCGAGGTGTCCGCATTATTCGATGCCAAGCAAGCGGAGGCGGAAGCCCAGGCAGAAGCGGAAGCTAAGGCAGCGGCGGTGAAGGATGCTGCACCGAAGGCAACTGCGCCGCAAGCTGAACCGGCACGGATGATTACCGGGAACCCCGATTCACAGAGCTTCGTTGTTGCTGTAACAGCATGTCCTACTGGAATCGCCCATACCTTCATGGCTGAGGATGCTCTCAAGAAGAAGGCCAAGGAGATGGGGGTCAATATCCGTGTCGAAACCAATGGCTCAGAGGGTGCGCAGAATGTGCTGACCGCAGACGAGATCGCCCGGGCCAGCGGGGTCATTGTTGCCGCCGACAAGAACGTGGAGATGGAGCGCTTCAGCGGCAAGCCTGTGCTTCAGCGACCGGTTAGCGACGGTATCCGCAAGTCAGAGGAGCTGATCCGGATCGCAGTTGCAGGAGATGCACCTATCTACCGCGGCTCTGGACGCAATGAAGAAGGCTCAGCACCTGTGAAGTCCGGTTCTATTGGAAGCAAAATCTACAAAGACCTGATGAACGGCATCTCGCATATGCTGCCGTTCGTAGTCGGCGGAGGCATTCTGCTGGCGATCTCCTTCCTGATTGAACAGGTGGCCAGTCCCGACAATCCGCTGGTCAAGCTGCTACAGAGCATTGGCGGCGGTGACGGAGCCTTCCACTTCCTGATTCCGATCCTTGCCGGATTTATCGCGATGAGCATCGGTGACCGGCCTGCGCTTATGCCGGGTATGGTCGGCGGTCTGATGGCCCTTAACTCTAATTCAGGCTTCCTCGGAGGTCTGGCTGCCGGGTTCCTGGCCGGCTACGTTGTGATTATGCTCCGCAGAGCCTTCTCGGGCCTGCCGCGCACACTGGACGGACTGAAGCCGATTCTGCTCTATCCTGTATTCAGCCTTTTGATTACTGGCGCAGTTATGTTCTTCCTGTTCGATCCGTTATTTAGCTGGATTAACGGAGGATTGACCGATGCGCTTAACAATCTCGGTACCGGCAACAAGATTCTGCTGGGCTTGGTGCTTGGCGGGATGATGGCCATTGATATGGGCGGTCCATTCAACAAGGCAGCCTACACCTTTGCCATCGGCGTGTTTACGTCCAGCGGCAATACAAACGGAATGATGATGGCAGCAGTGATGGCCGGAGGGATGGTGCCTCCGCTGGCGATTGCGCTGGCAACCTCGTTCTTCAAGAATAAATTCACGGAGACCGAACGCAAATCCGGTGTAACCAACTATGTGCTGGGCTTGTCGTTCATCACCGAAGGGGCCATTCCGTTCGCTGCGGCTGATCCGCTGCGGGTACTCACCTCTTGTATTCTGGGCTCTGCCGTAGCTGGCGGGCTTACCCAGCTATGGAACCTCAACGTTCCCGCACCGCATGGCGGTGTGTTCGTAGCCTTCCTGTCCAGCAATGCCGCGCTGTTCCTGTTATCTGTGCTGATCGGTTCCGTGATTTCCGGTCTGATCCTGGGGCTCTGGAAGAAGCCGATCACAGCAAAATAACGTATCTTGCCTTTCCCTGAAACCGCCTGGGAGCAGAGACAGTCCTCTGCTCCCAGGCGGTTTTTGCCATTTAGAGCCTGAAACAGGGCTGTTTTACGCTTGCCGCTCCAATTTGGTGTCTTATTTCGGTATAATTAAAAATATATATACAGAGAAGGCAAAGGAGAATGCGAAATGATTCTGCACAGAGGTGAGGTCTTATTCCGCCAGGGTGACGGCGGCCAGAACCTGTTCAAGGTGAAGAGCGGACTGTTCAAGGTCACGAGACTGCATGAGAACGGGAACATGGTATTGTTCAACCTGCTATATCCGGGTGAGACTGTTCCGCATCATTCCCTCATTTCGCCGAAGGAGGCGCATGGAACCGCAGTGGCAATGATGAAGAGTGAGGTTGAGCTGATTCCGGCTGCAGAATGGTACCGGGAGCTGAGGGAGAATCCAGAGAAGGTGATGGAGATCGCCCTTTTGCTTCAGGAGAAGGTGCGGTTCATGCAGACGAGGCTCGATCATCTCACGGTTGGAACGCCGGGGGAGCGTATGGCCCTGCTGACCCGCTGGCTGACCGAATATTCTCATGGCGCACAGCTCACAGATCTGCTGACACAGGAAGAGATAGGACAATTGATCGGCGTCCGCCGCGAGACCGTCAACCGTCTGCTGCGGAATCCGGGCTGATTGCTTATTTTTAATGGAAACTGTTTAGAGTGGCCCCTCCGCGTGGTATAATCTATTCAGAACATATCAAATTAAAGAAAGGATCAGGATACCATGTGTCCCCGAAGGACGATTCCCCAAAGGACGATTTGGAAACGTTATGATCTGTCTTATACTTAGCTTCCCTGTAGAATGTGCGCGAACCGTTGTTCATTGACGAAGCCGCTTCTGCGAAGGGAAGGGAGTATTGTATGCGAAGGAGCAACACCTCCTCCGGTATAACCCCTCGTAGAGGCTGGCACGAACGTCTAGCCGCCATATACGATAAGGGGAGACCGAGTAATGAGGAAACAAGACAGTGGCATGAGTTTGCCGCTCCGGTTAGCTATTATTTTGACCGGAACACTATTGCTTGCATTTACGTATTATCACATTAATTATCAGAACCACTTGACCGAAGGCGGATTCGTAGGCTTGTCGCTGCTCGGCAAGTATGTACTGGGGATTTCACCATCACTTAGCATCCTGATTTTGGACATTCCGGTACTCATCATCGCAATCATCTTCAAAGGAAAATCATTCGTAGTGAACACCTTCATCTCCGTAGTGGCCTTCACGGTATTCTACGGGCTGATGGAACGCTATTCCGGCTGGGTTATTGACCTGCAGGATAACTTGCCGGTTGCGGCGCTGTTGTCCGGGGTATTGACAGGTCTGGGCGCAGGAATGGTCCTGCTGGGCGGCGGGGCGAGCGGCGGGGACGATATTTTGTCCGTGCTGATCAGTGAATGGAAAGGTATTAAGGTAGGAACCGTATTTATCCTGATGGATGTAATCGTTCTGGCTTTTTCCCTCTTCTATATGCCGTTAAGAGAAACCCTGTACACTGTGATGGCTGTAGTTGTAGCCGGTTATGTAATCACTTTTACAACCTCTCTGGGCAGACAGAAGCTGGTTCAGGCACCTAAGATTCCGTCCGCACTTGCCAAGACTCAGGAAGGTACAGTGAATGTGAATAATGCAATGTGAACTCCGTGAACCACGGGGATGATAAAAGGTCAGCGGACTACCGTCCGGCTGGTCTTTTTTTTGCGTAATAAGATTAGTCTGTTGACTGCTTCACCGCTGACAGCAGCAGGAACATCGGACGCCGCGTCTCCTCCTGCCAGGCCGGATTCTTCTCCAGCATCTCAGGGGTCGGCTGCAGCTCCGACATCTCCTTCAGGACGAAGCCGGAATCGAGCAGCGTACCCAGGTAGGTGGCTGTGGTCCGGTGGTATTTTGCAACCTCGTGTTCGAGAAAATCAGCCAGCCTTAGCCCTTCGAGATGGTAGTTGTCCACGGGCCAATGCTGCTTCTCCCCGTCCGGGCTGTAATGCCAATCCTGCGCGGCGAGGGCGGTGAAGATCGGATGCTCTACAGAGAAGACGAAGGCTCCCCCGGGCTTCAGGCAATGCCGGACCTGGCGGCAGAGACTGCCGAAATCTTCAATATAGTGGATCGCCAGCGAGCTGATCACGGTATCAAATTGCTCTGCCCCGAATGCGGCATCCTCAATCGCGAGCTGGAGATACTCAATCTTCGGGTCGTCTGTCATCGCGCGGGCACGCTCCAGCATATTGGCGGAGAGATCTATGCCTACGACGGAAGCCGCCCCCTGCTCCCGGGCATACCGGCAGTGCCAGCCGAACCCGCACCCCAGATCAAGCACCCGCTGGCCCGCCAGATCAGGCAGCAGGGTACGGAAGACCTCCCATTCTCCGGCAGCCTCCAGTCCGCCCGTAGAGCGGGGCATCAGGCTGTAATTCGCAAAAAAACCTGCGTCGTCATACTTATTTTGCTTCATTCATTGAACCTCCCACATCCTTTTATTACAGAAAGTATAACGCAGATGGGACGGAAGTGCAGCCTACAGAATTCATTGTTACCCTTGGGTCCGGTAGCGGATAATCAGCAGGACTACCGTTGTTACAACGGCTAGTGATAAGGAATTGGTGATCAGAAAAGCAAATCCGACCCCCTGCGCGGCCAGGTTAACCGCATAAGCCTCCATAAGTGCGATGCCCAGCAGCATCAGCAGGTAAGATTTCAGACTGAGATCTGCAACAGAACGGGTCCTGAGGATCTGCACAATCTGCGGAATCCAGCCTACAGAGAGAATAAGACCGCCAACCAGCTGCATAACTGTGAACACCATTCATACACCCCGCTATTCTTAATTTCGTATTAGTACGATGTATGCTCAGGGGGAGAGGGAGGTTCAGACAAAAACCCGCCATCCCTCGGGAGGGACGGCGGGTTCACCCGGCAGGCATCTGCCCGGGTCTAGGATTGCTTCAGCTGGATAAGCTGCTCCAGCAGCAGCTGCGTGTCGTCTACAGGAAAGGCTTCCTGCAGCACTTCATGAACGGTCTGCTTCGCCCGGTCAACCTTGTCCTGCCCAATGGCAGTCAGGGACGTATAGATGCTTCTGCGGTCTGCCTCGCAGGACTTGCGCTCCAGCGCTCCGCAGCCCTTGGCTTCGAAGCGGCTGACCAGCCGGGACACAGCACTCTGGCTAAGCCCGACCATCGATTCCAGCTGCTGGAGCTTCAGCTTTTGCTCAGGGGCTTCGGACAGAAACAGCAATACATAGAATTCCTTAAGCGATAACTCATAGTTCTCGGTCAGCTTCGCTTCAAGGACTGCGGCCACCTTCATCTGTATCAGAGAGAGCGATAACCAGCTGTTAATCAGATCATTTGAAGGGGGGTTAGTCATGTCTTCATCCTCCCGGTGTATACCTCTAATGAATAGTAGTTGTTATACAGTATACCATCACCATAGGCAAGCTGCTGACGAATTGTCCTTAACGCGGGAATCCTAATGCGTACTGCTTAGGTATATTTGCGTCTTTGCGCAGCGTCACACCGGCTTCCAGCGTCCAGTAAGGATTACGGAGCATTCCCCGGCCCACCGCCACCAAGTCAGCTTCTTCATTGCTAATGACGGCGTTGGCAAGAACCGCTTCATCCAAGCGGCCGACAGCAATCACCGGTACGTTCAGCTCCTGGCGGATCGTTCTGGCCAGCGGTAACTGATAGGCTGCATGGTTGCCCGGTCCATTCTCTGCGTCAACGGCTCCTTCACCGCCTGAACTGATATGGAAAATATCGGCCCCGGCTTCCTTATAGGCTCTGCTGATCTCCAGACCCTCTTGGAGGCCGTAGCCGCCTTTCACATATTCTTTGGCGGAAATCCGCATGATCAGTGGCATATCCTCAGGCATTACGCTCTTGGCGGCAGCGATCACCTCCCGGCCAAACAAGGTCAGATCCTGTCCGTATTCATCAGTCCGCTGGTTGGTCAGCGGCGAGTGGAACTGGTGAATCAGATAGCCGTGGGCGCCGTGCAGCTCAATAGTGTCGAACCCGGCCTGAACTGCACGCGCTACGCCCCGTTTGAATTTCCGGACCATGTCTTTAACTTCTTCTGTTGTCAGGGCATGAGGAGTCTTGGACTTGTCGTCAAAAGGAATAGCGGAAGAAGAGACAGGAACTTTGGCATCCTCCGCCTTGCGTCCGGCATGGGCCACCTGAATTCCGATTTTGGCTCCATGGGCATGGCTGGCTTCTACAATCCGCGCCAGCGCAGGAATCTGCTCATCAGACCAGAGGCCCAGATCATAATCGGTAATCCGGCCGTCCGGGTCCACATCAGCCATCTCGACAATGATCAGTCCGGTGCCGCCGACAGCGCGGCTTACATAGTGGTTGTAATGCCAGTCGTTAGCGATTCCATCTTTATTGGTAACTGAATATTGGCACATAGGCGGCATCACAACCCGGTTCTTAAGTTTTAAGCTTTTATACTCATAGGGGGTGAACAGATCTTTCGTCATCCTTCTCGCTCCTTCGGTTTGCCTGGGATTGTTAATTATAAATGCATGCGCATGCATATAAATATAAAGTGTTCCTTCCGGACTGTCAAGTCAGCGTTATGAATTAAAATTTGCAATACTGCAAGGGGATTGTAAGATTCAGAAATAGCTGTGCGAGTTTACAATTATTATATTGAAAATAATAAAGGGGGATCGCCATGGAGCTGCTGACCATTGTCAAAGCAATCATTCTGGGCATTGTAGAAGGGCTGACCGAATTTGCTCCGGTATCCTCGACAGGCCATATGATCATCGTTGATGATATGTGGCTTAAATCGCAGGAGTTCCTGGGGAAATACACGGCCAACTCCTTCAAGGTAGTAATTCAATTAGGCTCCATTCTTGCAGTCGTCATTATTTTCCGTAACCGGTTCATTGATCTGCTGGGCCTGAGGAAGCTTAGCCGCCAGGATCTGGCCGTAGTGCCGGAAGGGCAGCGGCAGGCTCCGGTTGAAGGACGGCTGAAGCTGACGCATATCCTCGTTGGACTGCTGCCTGCCGGTATTTTCGGATTTCTGCTGGAGGATTACATCGATGAGCATCTGTTCTCTACCTTTACTGTGCTGATTGGACTTGTGGTAGGAGCGTTGTTCATGATCTGTGCTGACCGTTTTGCGCCTGCGAATGCCCGGACTGAGAGTGTGGACCAAATTACATATAGGCAGGCGCTATCAGTCGGATTGATTCAATGTATCTCCCTGTGGCCGGGCTTCTCGCGGTCGGGCTCGACGATATCCGGCGGGGTTCTGCTGGGCATGAGCCACCGTGCGGCAGCCGATTTCACCTTCATCATGGCGGTGCCGATTATGGCCGGGGCGAGCCTGATTTCACTGCTGAAGAACTGGCAGTATTTTACGCTGGATGCCTTGCCGTTCTTCATTGCCGGGTTCATCAGCGCCTTCGTATTCGCACTGGTATCGATGCGTTTCTTCCTGAAGCTGATTAACCGGATCAAGCTGTTGCCCTTCGCAATCTACCGGATTGTACTTGCGGGTGTGGTCTATCTGATCTGGTTCTGATTTCGCCGGGCCTCAGAGTCTAAGCTGCTCCTCCTTCATGGGGTGCAGCTTTTTTTGGCGTTTTGCTATAGGGAATCTGTATAGCCGGATTGCGTGGAATCTGTTGCGGGGCGCGGTAGGCGTGCAGTAAGATGGCATCAGATTAAGGCTTGCAGGCATAAGGGCAGAAAATTATACAGAGGAGTGGACACCTATGAGTAAAGGAATCAAGACAAGCAGCCTCGGTTATCCGAGAATCGGCAAGAACCGTGAATGGAAGAAATTATTGGAGGCTTATTGGGCCGGCAAAATCGATGAGCAGAGCTTCCGCTCGCAGATGGAGGATATTCAGCTTCAGCATTTGCAGACCCAGCAGCAGGCCGGAATTGATCTGATACCGGTGGGCGATTTCACCTTCTATGACCATGTGCTGGATACCGCCGCTATGTTCGGGATCGTACCGGCGCGTTACAGATATAAGGGCGGAGAGATTCCGCTTGATCTGTATTTTGCAATGGCGCGCGGCAATGCAGAGGCCCCGGCCTGCGAGATGACCAAATGGTTCAATACGAATTACCATTACATTGTGCCTGAGATCGGCAGCCTGATTCCGGTATTGACAGCGAATAAACCGCTGGCTGCCTACCGCTTCGCCAAGGAGCGGGCAGGCATTGAGGGCAAGCCGGTTATAGTCGGACTGTATACCTTCCTGAAGCTGTCCAAGGGCTTCCCGGCAGCAGACATCGCTGCCGTTGCCGCACGCTTCCTCCCGCTGTATGTGCAGCTGCTGCAGGAGCTGAAGGCGGAAGGAGTGGCCTGGGTACAGATCGATGAACCTGCGATTGTTACCGGCTTAACGGCTGAGGATACCGCGCTGCTGCAGAACATTTACAGTGAGATTGCTGCGGCCGTACCGGGTCTGAACCTGATGCTGCAGACGTACTTCGAAGCTGCGGAGCCGCTTGAAGCATTGCTCGCGCTGCCTGTGCAGGGTCTGGGTCTTGACTTCGTCCATGACGGCGGCAAGAATCTGGAGTCGGTTGCACGCCTCGGGTGGCCGCAGGATAAGACACTCGGAGCCGGTATCCTTGACGGACGCAACATCTGGCGCGCCGATACCGATGCCAAGCTGGAGCTGGTAGAGAAGCTGCTGACCTATGTGCCTAAGGAGCAGCTGATTCTCCAGCCAGCGTCAAGTCTGCTGCATGTGCCTGTAACGGTTGAGGGCGAGGTCAAGCTGAAGGCTGCCGTTAAGAACGCCTTGGCGTTCGCCAATGAGAAGCTGACCGAGCTGGTTCTGATTGCGGCAGCCGCGAACGAGGGAAGAGAGCGTTATGCCGCCGATCTGGAGCGCAGCCGTGAGGTGCTGGCCGTATTCCGTGCTCTGCCGGAGCGCGGGCGTGAGGATGTAGCCGAGCAGGTGCGTGCCCTTGCCCAGCTTCCGGACCACCGCAGCCTTCCGTTCGCCGAGCGTGTGAAGGTTCAGCAGGAGAAGTGGCGTCTGCCGCTGCTGCCGACCACGACCATCGGCAGCTTCCCGCAGACGGCTGAAGTCCGCCAGGCCCGTCTGAAATGGCGCAAGGGAGTCTGGAACCAGGAGCGTTATGACTTGTTCATCAAGCGGCAGATCGCTGAAGCGATTACGCTTCAGGAGGAGCTTGGTCTGGATGTGTTGGTACACGGGGAATTCGAGCGTACGGATATGGTGGAATTCTTCGGAGAGAAGCTGGCCGGCTATCTGTTCACCGCAGGCGGCTGGGTTCAGTCCTATGGCTCACGCTGCGTGAAGCCTCCGGTAATCTATGCCGATGTTGCCTTCATCCAGCCGATGACCGTCAAGGAGAGCGTGTATGCCCAGTCACTGACGAAGCTGCCTGTTAAGGGAATGCTGACCGGTCCGGTCACGATCCTTAACTGGTCCTTTGTCCGCGATGATCTCAGCCGGGAGGCGGTGGCCGGACAGATCGCCCTCGCCCTGCGTCATGAAGTATCCGCACTCGAGGAGGCTGGTATCGAGATGATCCAGGTCGATGAGCCGGCGATCCGCGAAGGCCTGCCGCTGAAGGCGAGAGATCATGAGTATTATCTGAACTGGGCGGTGAAATCCTTCCGGACCGCCACGAATCATGTCAAGGACACCACGCAGGTGCATACGCATATGTGCTACAGTGAATTTAACGACATGATCGGTTCGATCTCGGCGATGGATGCGGATGTCATCTCCATTGAGACCTCGCGCAGCCATGGTGAGCTGATCGTCAGCTTCGAGGAGCAGGAATACGACAAGGGGATTGGACTGGGTGTGTATGATATCCACAGTCCACGCGTACCGGTGGTAGAGGAGATGACTTCGGCCATCGAACGTGCGCTGCGCGTTCTGGATGTCCAGCAGTTCTGGATCAATCCTGACTGCGGACTGAAGACTCGGGGCTGGGAAGAGACCACAGGCGCACT